>NZ_CP083439.1:0-2400000 GCF_021919125.1 Clavibacter sp. A6099
ATGTCCGACCGCTCCGACCCGACGCACGCGATCTGGCAGAAGGTGCTCGCCGCCCTCACCGCGGACGATCGGATCACCCCGCAGCTGCACGGCTTCATCAGCCTGGTGGAGCCCAAGGGCGTCATGACCGGCACCCTGTACCTCGAGGTCCCCAACGACCTCACCCGCGGGATGCTCGAGCAGCGCATCCGCGTGCCGCTCCTGAACGCCATCGGCTCGCTCGACGAGGCGGCGGGCGTCAGCAATTTCGCCATCGTGGTCAACCCCGAGATCGCGCAGGACGCATTCGCCCAGCATCCCGAGCCGGCCGCCGAGCAGCCGTACATCGAGACGCCGACCATCACGGCGCCCACCGACAACCCGGGGCTGCCTGCCTCGCCGTCTCGCGGCGACTCGCGTCTCAACCCGAAGTACGGCTTCGACACCTTCGTCATCGGTGGGTCCAACCGGTTCGCCCACGCCGCGGCAGTCGCCGTGGCCGAGGCGCCGGCCAAGGCCTACAACCCCCTCTTCATCTACGGCGACTCCGGGCTCGGCAAGACCCACCTGCTGCACGCCATCGGCCACTACGCCATCAGCCTCTACCCCGGCATCCGCGTGCGGTACGTGAGCTCGGAGGAGTTCACCAACGACTTCATCAACTCGATCGCGAACAACCGGTCCTCGCTGTTCCAGTCGCGCTACCGCGACAACGACATCCTGCTGATCGACGACATCCAGTTCCTCCAGGGCAAGGACTCCACGCAGGAGGCCTTCTTCCACACCTTCAACACGCTGCACGACCACAACAAGCAGGTGGTCATCACGAGCGACCTGCCGCCGAAGCACCTCACGGGCTTCGAGGACCGCATGCGCTCGCGCTTCGAGTGGGGCCTCATCACCGACGTGCAGGCGCCCGACCTCGAGACGCGCATCGCGATCCTCCGCAAGAAGGCGCAGAGCGAGAAGCTGCAGGTGCCGGACGACATCCTCGAGTACATGGCTACCAAGGTCACGTCGAACATCCGCGAGCTCGAGGGCACGCTCATCCGCGTGACGGCGTTCGCGAGCCTCAACAAGACGCCGGTCGACCTCGCGCTCGTGCAGACGGTCCTGAAGGACCTGATCACCCTGGACGAGGACAACGTCATCGCGCCGGTCGACATCATCAACCACACCGCGGCCTACTTCAAGCTCACCGTCGACGACCTCTACGGCTCGTCCCGGTCCCAGGCCGTGGCCACGGCACGCCAGATCGCCATGTACCTCTGCCGCGAGCTGACCAACCTCTCGCTGCCCAAGATCGGCCAGCTGTTCGGCAACCGGGACCACACGACGGTCATGTACGCGAACAAGAAGATCACCGAGCTCATGAAGGAGCGCCGCTCCATCTACAACCAGGTGACGGAGCTCACGAGCCGGATCAAGCAGAACCACCGCTACGGCAAGATGTGACGCCGTCTGCACGCGCCGCTGAGGCGCGTGCACGACATCGGGCAGGAGAAGGGGTCGGACCACCAGGTCCGACCCCTTCTGCGTGCGCAGGCGGCAGCGGCACGGCGCCGACCGCTCCGGCGAGGACGGCCCGCGGGCCCTGGAGCGTGCCTCCCGGCTCGTGAGAGAGCGTCAGAGGGGCTGGATGCGCCGTTCCCCACAGTGTGCACAGAGTGTGGATAACTGTGGAGAACCGCCGGAGCCGATGTGGGTTCGAGGACCCGGCCTGTGGAACCGACGTCGTCGCATCGGTGGCATCCCGCCGAGTCCCCAGGCCGCTCCACACCCGTCCCACAACTTCCAGACGTGTAGTTCCCGCTCGATGACGGGGACTCCGGGAGTTGTCCACAGATTCCACAGCGGTTAAGACTATTGATCCTTAAACCCTTCATTGGATGTCGCCCAAGAACCTCAGGGTGTGGAGGGATCGACGGTCGTGGGGTCCCCCGTCGGCACGGCTAGCATTGACCGACAAATCTTCCGCTCATCGAGGGGTCCACAACGTGAAGTTCCAAGTCAACAGGGACGTCTTCAGCGAGGCGGTGTCCTTCGCCGTCAAGCTCCTGCCGCAGCGCACGACCCTCCCGATCCTGAGCGGGGTGCTCATCGAGGCGACCGAGGACGGACTGACGCTGTCGTCGTTCGACTACGAGGTCTCGGCGCGCACCCAGATCCAGGCGGACATCGAGGAGCCCGGCCGCGTGCTGGTCTCCGGCCGTCTGCTCGCGGACATCGCCAACCGGCTCCCCAACGCGCCCGTGCGGTTCACCACCGAGGACTCGAAGATCACGGTCTCGTGCGGATCGGCGCACTTCACGCTGCTGAGCATGCCCGTCGAGGAGTACCCGACCCTGCCGCAGATCTCGGAGCAGTCCGGCCTGCTGCCGGCCGAGCAGTTCGCCGCCGCGGTCTCGCAGGTCGCCGTCGCTGCATCGCGCGACGACGTGACGCCCGTGATCACCGGCGTCCAGCTCGAGGTGGGGGAGACGAGCCTCGGCCTGATCGCCACGGACCGCTACCGCGTGGCCGTGCGCGAGATCGACTGGGACGGCGGCGACTCCACGACCGACGGCAGCAGCCGGACCGCGCTGGTGCCCGCCCGCACCCTGCAGGAGATCGGCAAGACCTTCGGTCACAGCGGCACCATCTCGGTCGCCATCACGGACACCGACGACCGCCAGCTCATCGCGTTCAGCGCAGACAGGAAGACCGTCACGTCGCTGCTGATCCGCGGCAACTTCCCGCCGGTCAAGCGCCTGTTCCCCGAGACGGTCGACAACTACGCGGTCATCAACACGGCCGACCTCATCGAGGCGACCCGGCGCGTCCAGCTCGTGCTGGAGCGCGAGGCGGCCCTCCGGTTCACCTTCACGATCGACGGCCTCACCCTCGAGGCCATCGGATCCGAGCACGCGCAGGCATCGGAGAGCATCGACGCCCTCCTGACGGGCGTCGACACCGTGGTGTCGCTGAAGCCCCAGTTCCTGCTGGACGGCCTCGGCGCCGTCCACTCCGAGTTCGTCCGCCTCTCGTTCACGAAGACGGACAACCCCAACAAGCCCGGCCCCGTGCTCATCACGAGCCAGTCCTCCAAGGACCAGGCCGGCGCTGACAACTACCGGTACCTGCTGCAGCCGAACCTGCTGCTGCGCTAGACCGCGATCAAGGAGAGAACATGCACATCGGACTCGTCGGACTCGGCAAGATGGGCGCCCGCATGCGCGCGCGCCTCGAGGCGAACGGCATCGAGGTGACCGGCTACGACACCAACCCCGACGTCTCCGACGTGGCCACGCTCGACGACCTCGCCGCCGCGCTGCCCACCCCGCGCCTCGTCTGGGTCATGGTCCCGGCCGGCAAGGTCACGCAGAACGTCGTGGGCGACCTCGCGCGCATCCTGGAGCCGGGCGACCTCGTGATCGACGGCGGCAACTCCAAGTTCACCGACGACTTCGCGCACGCGGGACTGCTCGCGGAGAAGGGCATCGACTTCGTCGACGCCGGCGTCTCGGGAGGCGTATGGGGCCTCGAGAACGGCTACGGCCTCATGGTCGGCGGTCCGGTCGAGCAGGTCCAGCGGGCGATGCCCGTCTTCGACGCGTTGCGTCCCGAGGGACCCCGCGAGGAGGGCTTCGTCCACGTCGGCGACTCCGGCGCGGGGCACTACGCGAAGATGGTCCACAACGGCATCGAGTACGCGATGATGCAGTCGTTCGCGGAGGGCTACGAGCTCCTCGCGGCGCGCAAGGACATCATCAAGGACGTCACCGGCACCTTCGAGGCGTGGCAGCGCGGGACTGTCGTCCGCTCCTGGCTGCTCGAGCTCCTGGTCAAGGCCCTCAAGGAGGACCCGGGCTTCGAGGACATCGAGGGCTTCGTGCAGGATTCGGGCGAGGGCCGGTGGACCATCGAGGAGGCGCTCGACAACGCCGTCCCGATGCCCGCGATCAGCGCGTCGATCTTCGCGCGCTTCTCCTCCCGCCAGGAGGACTCCCCGGCCATGAAGGCCGTCGCGGCGCTGCGCAACCAGTTCGGCGGTCACTCGGTGCAGAAGAAGTCCTGACCACCGGATGATCGTCCGTCACCTCTCCCTGGGTGACTTCCGCAACTACACCCGCGCGGACGTCGCGCTCCTGCCGGGTGCCACCCTCTTCGTGGGGAGCAACGGGCAGGGCAAGACGAACCTGGTGGAGGCGTTGGGCTTCCTGAGCACGCTCGGGTCGCACCGCGTCTCCACCGACCAGGCGCTCATCCGCCAGGGCGCCGAATCCGCGGTGATCCGGGCGCTGCTGCAGCATGCTGGCCGGGAGCTCCGGGTGGAGGTGCAGATCAACCGGTCCGCCGCCAATCGCGCGCAGGTGAACAGCACGCCGACCAAGCCGCGCGAGCTGCCGCGGTACTTCTCGAGCGTCCTGTTCGCGCCGGAGGACCTCGCGCTCGTGCGGGGGGATCCATCGGGTCGCCGCCGGCTGCTGGACCAGCTGCTCGTGCTGCGCACGCCGCGGCTCGCCGGCGTGCTGTCCGACTACGACCGGGCGCTGAAGCAACGCAACACCCTGCTCAAGTCGGCTCGGGCGCGTGGGATGAAGGGCGACCAGCTCGGGACCCTCGACATCTGGGACGAGCGGCTCGTCGCGATCGGATCCCAGATCATCGCGGCGCGCGGCGCCCTGGTCGAGGCGCTGCAGCCGGAGCTCGCACGCGCGTACCTGGCGGTGGCGGGATCCGACCACGGTCCCTCCGCACGTCCCGAGCTGAGCATCCTCGCGGACGACCCGGGGGAGGACGACGTCGCGGACAAGACGGGCGCGCGCGACGGCGCCCGCTTCACGCGGACCGAGGACGTCGTGCCGGTCTTCACCGCGGCAATCGCGCGCATGCGACCGCGCGAGCTCGAGCGGGGTCTGACCCTGGTCGGCCCGCACCGCGACGATGTGCTGTTCCGGCTCAACGGGTTACCCGCGAAGGGCTACGCCAGCCACGGGGAGTCGTGGTCGTTCGCCCTCGCGGTGAAGCTCGCGTCGGCGGAGCTGCTGCGACGGGACTCGCAGACGGGGGATCCCGTGCTGATCCTCGACGACGTGTTCGCCGAGCTCGACCAGGCCAGGCGCGGGCGCCTCGCGGAGGCCGTCACCGGCTTCGAGCAGGTGCTCATCACCGCGGCCGTGTTCGAGGACGTGCCCGCGCACCTGGCCGCGAACGCCGTGCACATCCGGGCCGGCGAGATCGTGGACGCTCCGACGCCTGCGCCGGCATCCGACGCCGAGGACGGGGGAGCGGCGTGATCCCCCGCGCACCCGACGGCGGTCCCATGCCCGAGTCGGAGGCGGTGGCCGTGTACCGCCGGTTCCGCAAGGTGTTCGGCGACGCGTCCGTGCGGTCGCCGTCTGCGCGGAAGCGCCGGGAGCAGAAGGCCGGCAGCTCGCCCTTCCAGCCCGGACGGGATCCCGACTCCCTCGGGAACGTGATGGATTCGCTCACCTCGCGGATGGGCTGGACGTCCTCGCTGTCGCAGGCCGAGCTCATGGCTGCCTGGACGACGATCGCCGGCGAGGAGACGGCCGTGCACTCGTCCCCCGTCGGCATCGAGGACGGTCTCCTCACGGTCGAGTGCGAGTCGACGGCGTGGGCGACCCAGCTGCGGTTGATGCGCGTGGAGATCACGACGCGCATCGCCGAGCGCTTCCCCGACGCGGGCATCCGGTCGATCCGCTTCCAGGGGCCCAACGCCCCGTCCTGGAAAAAGGGTCCCAGGTCGATCCCAGGGCGGGGCCCGCGCGATACCTACGGCTAGGGAGGCGAATCAGGTCACCCCCGTCGGGAAAGCGCGTCAGCGGGCCGGATAGAGAGGTGCGGAGCCTACTACTGCGATAGAATGAAGGGTCGCCCGCAGTCCAGGGACGACGGTCCCCGGTTCATCTCCTGATCCGCGCGCGGCCGCCGTCGGGCAGGGGCGCGTCGACGCGGCAGGAGCCACCACTTCATGACATCGGATGCCACTCAGGACCTCCCCGACGACTCCACCCCCGACGAGGTGGAGGTCGAGGAGACGCACAACGACTCCGACCACATCACCCGCCAGCAGGTGAGCAACGACTACGGCGCCAACGAGATCCAGGTGCTCGAGGGCCTCGAGGCCGTGCGCAAGCGGCCCGGCATGTACATCGGGTCCACCGGCCCGCGCGGTCTGCACCACCTGGTGAGCGAGATCGTCGACAACTCCGTCGACGAGGCCCTCGCCGGGTTCGCCAGCGACATCCAGATCACCATGCGCAAGGACGGCGGGATCCGCGTCGTCGACGACGGTCGCGGGATCCCCGTGGACATCCACCCCGTCGAGGGCATCTCCACGGTCGAGCTCGTCCTCACCAAGCTGCACGCCGGCGGCAAGTTCGGCGGCGGCGGATACGCGGTGTCCGGCGGCCTGCACGGCGTCGGCAGCTCCGTGGTGAACGCGCTGTCGGAGCGCCTCGACGTCGAGGTCCGCCGCCAGGGCGCCGTGTGGCGCCAGAGCTTCACCATCGGCGTGCCGGACGCACCGCTCCAGAAGGGAGAGGGATCCACCGAGACGGGCACCACCATCACCTTCTGGCCGAGCCGCGAGATCTTCGAGACCGTCGAGTTCGACTACGACACCCTGCGCGCGCGCTTCCAGCAGATGGCCTTCCTCAACAAGGGCCTGGCATTGACGCTGCACGACGAGCGCTCGGGCGACGCCGCGGAGCACCGCACCGAGAAGTTCCTCTACGAGCGGGGACTCGTCGACTACGTGGAGCACCTCGTCAAGGCGAAGAAGACCGAGGTCGTCAACGCCGACGTCATCGCCTTCGAGTCCGAGGACACGGTCAAGAAGATCAGCCTCGAGGTCGCGATGCAGTGGACCACCTCCTACACGGAGAGCGTCCACACCTACGCCAACACCATCAACACGCACGAGGGCGGCACGCACGAGGAGGGGTTCCGCGCGGCGCTCACCACGCTCGTCAACCGCTATGCGCGCGAGAACAAGCTGCTCCGCGAGAAGGACGAGAACCTCACGGGCGACGATGTCCGCGAGGGCCTCACCGCCGTCATCTCGGTGAAGCTCGGCGAGCCGCAGTTCGAGGGCCAGACCAAGACCAAGCTCGGCAACACCGAGGCCAAGGCCTACGTCCAGCGCATCGTCGGACAGCAGCTGGGGGACTGGCTCGAGAAGAACCCCTCGCAGGCGAAGGACATCATCCGCAAGGGGATGCAGGCTTCGCAGGCGCGTCTCGCCGCTCGCAAGGCGCGCGAGCAGACCCGACGCAAGGGCCTCCTCGAGTCGGGCGGCATGCCCGGCAAGCTCAAGGACTGCCAGAGCAAGGACCCGGCGCTCAGCGAGGTCTTCCTCGTCGAGGGCGACTCGGCCGGCGGATCCGCGGTGCAGGGGCGCAACCCCACGACGCAGGCGATCCTCCCGCTGCGAGGCAAGATCCTCAACGTCGAGAAGGCCCGGCTCGACCGCGCGCTGCAGAACAACGAGGTGCAGTCGATGATCACCGCGTTCGGCGCGGGCATCGGCGAGGACTTCAACGCCGAGAAGGTCAGGTACCACAAGATCGTGCTGATGGCCGACGCGGACGTCGACGGCCAGCACATCACGACCCTCCTGCTCACCCTGCTGTTCCGCTACATGCGGCCCCTCATCGAGCTCGGCTACGTGTACCTCGCGCAGCCGCCGCTGTACCGGCTCAAGTGGTCGAACGCCGAGCACCAGTACGTCTACACCGATGCCGAGCGCGATGCCCTGCTGGTGCACGGGCAGGCCAACGGGAAGAAGATGCCGAAGGACAACGGCATCCAGCGCTACAAGGGCCTCGGCGAGATGGACTACAAGGAGCTGTGGGAGACCACCATGGATCCGGCCACCCGGACGCTCATGCAGGTCACGCTCGACGACGCGGCGGGTGCCGACGAGGTGTTCTCGACGCTGATGGGCGAGGACGTCGAGTCCCGCCGGAGCTTCATCCAGCGCAACGCCAAGGACGTCAGGTTCCTCGACATCTGATCGACCGGGCGGCGGCACGGCACGATGCCCACCGCCGCCCCATGCCGACCCCACGATCCACCGACCTCTGAACGGGACCTCCATGGCCGACGACAACACTCCGGACGACGAGCAGGGCACGGGGGCGACCCCGGACGACGAGCAGGCGTCGTCGACCGACGACGCCCTTCCCCAGGAGGGCGTGACGCCGGCGTCCGCCGCCGCCGCGGCATCCGACTCCCTGCCCGGTGCGATCGTCGACCCCGATGCCACCGTCGTCGTCACGCACGACCGCATCGAGCAGGTCGACCTCCAGCTCGAGATGCAGCGCTCGTTCCTCGACTACGCGATGAGCGTCATCGTCCAGCGCGCCCTCCCCGAGGTGCGCGACGGCCTCAAGCCCGTGCACCGCCGCGTGATCTACGCCATGTACGACGGCGGCTACCGTCCCGACCGCTCCTTCTTCAAGTCGGCCCGCGTGGTCGGCGAGGTCATGGGGCAGTTCCACCCGCACGGCGACTCGTCCATCTACGACGCGCTGGTGCGGCTCGTCCAGCCGTGGAGCCTCCGCTACCCGCTGGCGCTCGGCCAGGGCAACTTCGGCTCGGCCGGCAACGACGGCGCCGCCGCGCCGCGATACACCGAGACCAAGATGGCGCCGCTGGCCATGGAGATGGTCCGGGACATCACCGAGGACACGGTCGACTTCCAGGACAACTACGACGGCCGCACGCTCGAGCCGAAGATCCTGCCGTCGCGCTTCCCGAACCTGCTGGTCAACGGATCCGTCGGCATCGCGGTCGGCATGGCCACCAACATCCCGCCGCACAACCTCCGCGAGGTCGCGTCCGGCGCCCAGTGGCTGCTCGCCCACCCCGACGCGAACCGGGAGGAGCTCCTCGAGGCGCTCCTCGAGCGGATCAAGGGGCCGGACTTCCCGACGGGTGCGCAGGTGCTCGGCACCAAGGGCATCATCGACGCGTACCGCACGGGCCGCGGGTCCATCACGATGCGCGCGGTCGTCGCGGTCGAGGAGATCCAGGGCCGCGTGTGCCTCGTGGTCACCGAGCTGCCGTACCAGGTGAACCCCGACAACCTCGCGATCAAGATCGCCGAGCTCGTGAAGGACGGCAAGCTCGGCGGAGTCGCCGACATCCGCGACGAGACCTCGGGCCGCACCGGCCAGCGCCTCGTCATCGTGCTCAAGCGCGACGCGGTGGCGAAGGTCGTGCTGAACAACCTCTACAAGCACACGCAGCTGCAGGAGAACTTCGGCGCGAACATGCTGGCGATCGTCGACGGGATCCCACGGACCCTCGCGCTCGACGGCTTCATCTCCGCGTGGGTCGACCACCAGATCGACGTCATCGTCCGCCGCACGCAGTACCGACTCAACGAGGCCGAGGCCCGTGCGCACATCCTGCGCGGATACCTGAAGGCGCTCGACGCGCTCGACGACGTCATCGCGCTGATCCGCCGGTCGGAGACGGTCGAGGTCGCGCGCAGCGGGCTGATGAAGCTGCTCGACATCGACGAGCTGCAGGCCAACGCCATCCTCGAGATGCAGCTCCGACGCCTCGCCGCGCTCGAGCGCCAGAAGATCCAGGACCAGGCGGCCGAGCTCGAGCAGCGCATCGCCGAGTACAAGCACATCCTGGCGACGCCCACCGTGCAGCGCGAGATCATCAGCACCGAGCTGCAGGAGATCACCGACAAGTACGGCGACGACCGGCGCACGGAGATCATGCTCGGCTTCGACGGCGACATGAGCATGGAGGACCTCATCCCCGAGGAGGAGATGGTGGTCACGGTCACGCGCGGCGGGTACATCAAGCGCACGCGCATCGACAACTACCGCAGCCAGCACCGTGGAGGCAAGGGCGTCCGCGGCGCGCAGCTCCGGGCGGACGACGTGGTCGAGCACTTCTTCGTCACGACCACGCACCACTGGCTCCTCTTCCTCACGGACAAGGGCCGCGTCTACCGCGCCAAGGCGTACGAGCTGCAGGAGGCCGGCCGCGACGCCAAGGGCCAGCACGTGGCGAACCTGCTCGCCATGCAGCCGGACGAGGAGATCCAGCAGGTCCTCGACATCCGCGACTACCAGGTGGCGCAGTACCTCGTTCTCGCGACCCGCGACGGCCTGATGAAGAAGACGGCCCTCACGGAGTACGACACGAACCGCACCGGCGGCATCATCGCGATCAACCTCCGCGACGGAGACGCGCTCGTGTCGGCGCTGCTGGTGGACGAGGACGACGACCTGCTCCTCGTGTCGCGCAAGGGCATGTCGCTGCGGTTCTCCGCCGACAACCAGGCGCTCCGTCCGATGGGCCGGTCGACGTCCGGCGTGAAGGGCATGACGTTCCGCGGGGACGACACGCTCCTCAGCGCATCCGTCGTCGGCGAGCAGGGCTACGTGTTCGTCGTCACCGAGGGGGGCTTCGCGAAGCGCACAGCCGCGGACCAGTACCGCGTGCAGAACCGCGGCGGCATGGGCATCAAGGTGGCCAAGCTGCAGGATGCCCGAGGCGACCTCGCGGGTGCGCTCATCGTCGGCGAGGAGGACGAGATCCTCGTCGTGCTCGCCAGCGGCAAGGTGGTACGGTCTGTCGTGGCCGAGGTCCCGGCTAAGGGCCGCGACACCATGGGTGTCGTGTTCGCCCGGTTCGCGGACGACGACAGGATCATCTCACTGGCCAAGAACTCCGAACGCAACCTGGTGGTCCCCGAAGCTGCGCCCGACGCGTCCGACGGTACCGCCGCTGGAAAGGGAACACCTGATGAGTAGTGTCGCCGAGAAGCTCGCGAAGAAGTCGTCGCGGGCCACCACCACCAAGCAGGTGCGGCTCAAGCTCGTGTACGTCGACTTCTGGTCGGCGCTGAAGCTCGCGTTCCTCTTCTCCGTGGTGCTCGGCATCATCACCGTCGTCGCGACGTTCCTCATCTACGTCGTGCTGCAGACCACGAACGTGTTCGGGACGGTCGACCAGCTGTTCCAGGAGGTGTCCGGATCCGCGGACTTCTCCCTCCAGGACGTCTTCGGCCTCGGCCAGGTGCTCGGCTTCGCGATCGTCGTGGCCGTGCTCAACATCGTCGTCGGCACCGTGCTCGGCGCCGTGGCCGCGCTGCTCTACAACCTGAGCGTGCGCATCACGGGCGGCGTCCTCGTCGGCTTCACCAACGCGTAGCCGATTGGGAGAAACGGGCAGGCGTACGGTAACGTGTACCTGCCCGATGGGGATATAGCTCAGTTGGTTAGAGCGCTTCACTGATAATGAAGAGGTCCCAGGTTCAAATCCTGGTATCCCCACCAACACCCCCGGATCCGCATGATCCGGGGGCATGGCGGGAAGCGAGTCGGTAGATCGCAAGGCGATCCGAGGCTCGCCGATCGGGGTCATAGCTCAATTGGTAGAGCGCCTGCTTTGCAAGCAGGAGGTCCGGGGTTCGATTCCCCGTGACTCCACATCTCGCCCGTCACAGGGCCTCTGCCCCTCTCCGAGCTCGCGTCGAGCTCGACCGCACGACGAAGGCCCGGACACCTCTCGGTGTCCGGGCCTTCGTCGGATCGCGGGGCGATCGCGGAACGGGGATCAGCTCGCGGGCTGGTCCTTCGCGGTCGCGTCGACGGCCTCGGGCTCGTCGTCGGCGATCCACAGGTCGTCGTCCGCGCGGAACGTCTGGTACAGCGCGTAGCCGACGCCCCCGACCACCACGACGCCGAGCGCGATGAGGGCGACTCCGCCGAAGCCGAGGCCCTTCTTCGCGGGCGCCACCTGCGGCACGTAGCGGCCCACGTAGGAGCGGCCGTTGTCGACGTAGTGCTTGCCGAACTCCTGCGCCTTGGAGGAGACCTTGCCGGCCTTCTTGACCGCGTCCTTCACCTGCTTGCTGTTGCGGATGCCCTCGGTCGCGGCGACCGCGGATCCCGCAGCCCCGGCGACGGCAGGGAGGACCGTGTGGGTGAAGCCCTTGTATGCGGAGTCTGCCGCGGTGCGGACGCGCTCGGCACCGGCCTCGTAGCCCGGACGGATGTGGTCGTCGACGCCGCGCTTGACGGCGGGGACGACATGCTGGTCGGAGAGCTTGCGGGCGGTGTGCGCGGCCTCGGCCACGACGACGTTGGCCCGGTCGAGGACCTCGCGCTGCTCCTTGAGGACGGCGGCCGCGTGGGTGCGGAGCTTCGCCAACTCCTTCTTGTTCTTGCGTGACAGACCCAAGGGGACCTCCATCGGTATGATTTCGCCAGGAATCCCCAGTCTGGCACGGGTGCCTCTGCGGGCAAACACGATGGAGCCTGTGCGTCCGCCGAGTCCCAGCTCCGCCATGAGACCATTGCTCCATGTCTGCGCACACTCACGTCGCCACCATGACGACCAACCACGGCACCATCGTCCTCAACCTCTTCGGGTCCCACGCGCCCCAGACCGTCGAGAACTTCGTCGGCCTCGCCACGGGCGAGAAGGAGTGGACCCACCCCCAGACCGGCAAGAAGTCGACCGACCCGCTCTACGACGGAGTCGTCTTCCACCGCATCATCAAGGACTTCATGCTCCAGGGCGGCGACCCGCTCGGCCAGGGCACCGGCGGCCCGGGCTACCAGTTCGACGACGAGATCAGCCGCGACCTCGACTTCTCCAAGCCCTACATCCTGGCCATGGCCAACGCCGGCACGCAGGGCGGCCGCGGCACGAACGGCTCGCAGTTCTTCATCACCACGGCGCCCACGACGTGGCTCCAGGGCAAGCACACGATCTTCGGCGAGGTCGCCGACGACGCGTCCAAGAAGGTCGTCGACGCGCTCAACGCGGTCCCGACCGACGGCCGCGACCGTCCCCGCGAGGACGTCGTGATCGAGAGCGTCACCGTCGAGAAGGTCTGATGACCGACTCACCCCGTACGGCGGCCGACCGCTGCTACCGGCACCCCGACCGGCAGAGCTTCGTGCTGTGCCAGCGATGCGGGCGGACCATCTGCCCCGAGTGCCAGACGCCGGCCGCCGTCGGGGTGATCTGCCCCGAGGACATGAAGGAGCAGCGTCGTACCGCTCCCCGTTCCCGGGCGTCCTTCGTCACGCGGATGACGCGGAGCTCCGCCCCCGTCGTGACGTACGGGATCATGGCGGTCTGCGCCGTCATATGGATCCTGCAGGTGCTGCCCGTCGTCGGCGGGTACGTGACCACGTCGCTGTGGTTCGCCCCTGTCTACGGCAGCGTCGCGTCCGACGCCTACGAGCCGTGGCGCATGCTCACGAGCGCCTTCACGCACTCGCCCGACAGCATCCTCCACATCGTGTTCAACATGCTGTCGGTCTTCGTCTTCGGCCGCGTCCTCGAGCCCATGCTCGGACGCGCCCGCTTCCTCGCCCTCTTCCTGATCTCGGCGCTCGGCGGATCCCTGGCCGTCGAGGTCATCGGCGCCGCCATGGGCGAGCCGCTGCAAGCCGTCGTCGGCGCCTCAGGAGCGATCTTCGGGCTCATGGGCGGCTACTTCGTGCTCGCCCGCAAGCTGGGCGGCAACGTCGGCCCTCTCCTCGGCATCATCGTGATCAACCTGCTGCTCGGCTTCGTCGTGCAGGGCGTCTCCTGGCAGGCGCACGTAGGCGGGCTGGTGACGGGAGCGCTCGTGGCGCTCGTGCTCCTGCGCACGCGGGACGCCCGCCAGCGGGGTGCGCAGATCGGCTCCCTCGCGGGCATCGCGGTGGCCATCGTCGTCGCGGCGGCCGTGTTCCCCGTCGCCCTCTGACCGACACCCACTCGCGCGCCGCCCTGGATGGGGCGGCGCGTTCGTCGTTGCTGCCGTCAGCGGATCCTCATGCCCGCGGGCAGCAGCGGGGTTATCCACAGGCCAGTCCACAGTGGGGATAGTTACACGCGTGTGATTAGCAGCCGAGGGGGGTCGGTCGCTGACGGCACGGCGCCATGTCGAATCCGAGCGGATCGCGACGCTCGTGGGCTTCCACGGGTAACCCGTCGTGCCGGCGGGATCCGGCGGAGCGCTCAGCTCGGTTCTCCACATGTGTGGACGGTTGTGCACAGGACGTCTGTGGACAACGCAGGGCACCAGGGTGCCCCTGGCCGGATGCAGAAGAGCCCGTCACCAGCTGATGGTGACGGGCTCTTCTGATCGCGCTCGGGTCAGCGCCACCTGGTGGTCATGAGGAAGCCGACCAGGATGAGGCCGAAGCCGATGAGGATGTTGCCGACGCCGAGGTCGGGGATGGGGAAGGCGTTGAGGCTGACGTAGTACACGATCAGCCACGCGAGCCCGACGAGCATGAAGCCGAACATGATGGGCTTGAACCACACGGGGTTCGGGGCGTCCTCGTCCCGCACGCGTTCCTGGCGGGAGGGTCTCGTCGTCTTGTCGCGGGCCATGCGGAGATTCTAGCCGTACCCTCCTCCACCGGGCCGGGAGGATGCCCGGCTGCACGGGGCGCCTGTGGCGGCGTCGCGCACATCCCGGACACCTACAATCGGCACATGAGCGCTCAGGAACCCGCCCCTTCGCGCCGCGCGATGCGGCGACGCGGCCGGCGGGGCGATGCGCTCCTCGGCACGGTCGGCGTCCTCGGCGAGCTCCTCCTCACGGCCGGCGTGCTCATCATGCTGTTCCTGGGGTGGCAGCTGTGGTTCAACGACATCGTCGTCAGCAGCGGCCAGCGCGACCAGGCGCTGGAGAACAGCCGGAGCTGGGCCACGGCCGCGCCGGACGCGGCGGCCTCTCCCGACCCGGCCGCCACGCCCGCTGCACCGGGGGATCCCGTCATCACCACCGCGCCCACGTCGGACGCCACCGACTTCGGCAACATCTACATCCCGCGCTTCGGATCCGACTACGTGGTGCCGGTCGCGACGGGCGTCGGGCTCGGCAACGTGCTGAACCTCGGCAAGATCGGGCACTACCGCGAGACGCAGATGCCGGGCCAGGTGGGCAACTTCGCCGTCGCCGCGCACCGCACGACGTACGGCAAGCCCTTCAACCAGATCACGGATCTGCGGGTGGGGGATGCCATCGTCGTCGAGACGCAGGACGGCTGGTACACCTACCGCTTCCGTACACTCGAGTACGTGAAGCCCACCGGAGTCGACGTGCTCGACGAGGTGCCCCAGGCACCGGACGCGCAGCCCGGGGACCGCATCCTCACGATGACGAGCTGCAACCCGCTCTTCTCGGCCGCCGAGCGCGTGGTCGCGTACAGCGTCTTCGAGTCCTGGCAGCCGCGCTCGGATGCGTCCACGCCCGCGGCGCTGGCCGGCACGTCGTTCGCGAAGGCGGGCTGAGCGTGTACGCGGCCTTCTGGCGTGTCCTGCCCGGCCCGGTGTGGGTCCGACTGCTCATCGTCCTCGTGCTGCTCGCGGCCGTCCTCTTCTCCCTCGTCACCTGGGTCTTCCCCTGGGTCGACTCCATCGTCAACACCCAGGAAGTCACGGTGCATCAGTGACACGCGTCCTCGTCATCGACAACTACGACAGCTTCGTCTACACGCTCAACGGGTACCTGCAGCAGCTGGGCGCCGAGACCGTGGTGATGCGCAACGACGACCACGCCGCCGCCGACATGGCCGGGGTCATCTCCGAGTACGACGCGGTGCTCGTGTCGCCGGGGCCGGGGAAGCCCTCCGAGGCCGGCGTCTCGATCCCCACGGTCACGGCGGCGCTCGCATCCGGCACTCCGCTGCTCGGGGTCTGCCTCGGGCACCAGGCGATCGCGGAGGCGTTCGGCGCCACCGTGACCAACGCCGAGGAGCTCATGCACGGCAAGACCTCGCTCGTGACGCACGACGACGGGGAGTTCTACCTCGGAGTGCCGCAGCCGTTCACGGCGACGCGCTACCACTCGCTCGCGGTCGTCGACGGGACGGTGCCGTCCGACCTGGTGGTCACGTCGCGCACCGAGGGCGGGGTGATCATGGGCCTGCGTCACGAGGCGGCGCCCATCGTCGGCGTGCAGTTCCACCCGGAGTCCGTCCTGACCGAGGGCGGCTACCGCATGCTCGGCAACTGGCTGGAGGGCGCCGGGCTCGCCGGGGCTCGCGACACCGCCTCGCGGCTGTCGCCGCTCGTCCGCGTGGCCTGAGCCGTCCGGCGAGGACGCCGTCCAGCGGCGGCCGCCGGGCGCCAGCGCTCCTGGAGGACGCTCTCGTCTACCGAGCTGTCCCTGGCCGAGCCGACGAGTGCGTAGCGGTGGCCTGCGGCGTGGCGACCGACCGAGGTCGGGCGGGTCATGCGCGGTGAGGCGCGTGCGCTGATCAGCCGCGCGCGGGATCCGCGGTCGGCGTGCCCGTGGTGGGCGCGGGCGTGCTGCGGACCGCGCCCGTGCAGTACGTGAGGCCCACCGTAGAGCGCTGGGCGACGTCTCCCGGCGGCACCGACTGCTGGCTCACCGGGGATCCGTCTGCTCGGCTGCAGGACGGGTCGCGACGGGTGGTGACGACGAGATCCGATGCCTCGAGGAGCTTCTGCGCGTCCACGAGCGGCTGGCCGAGCACGTCCGGCAGGGCGACCTTGCCGTTGGACAGGATGAGCTTGACCGCGGAGCCCTGGTCGACCTGCTGGGAGGATGCCGGCTCCGTCTGCATGACCACGCCGTCGGGGACCGTCGGCGACGACTGGCGGACCACCTCGCCCACCTTGAGCCCCGCCGCCTCGAGGGCCGCGGTGGCGGTGCCCTCGTCCATGTTCATGACGTTCGGGACCTGGACCTCCGGCGGGCCGGAGGAGACGAAGACGTCGATCTCGGTCTTGGCGGCCACGTTCTCGCCCGGGTCCGGGTTGGTGCGCAGCACGATGCCCTCGGCGACCGAGGTGCTGGCCTCCTCGCGTTCGAGGGGGACGAGGTCGGCCTCCTCGAGGGCCGCGGCCGCGCTCGCGTAGGTGGAGCCCGTGACGTCGGGGACGGTCGGGCTGATGTCGGGCGGCGCGATGTTGCTGAGGCTGGTGACCCAGATGACGACGGCGATGAGGATCACGACGACCACGGTGACGCCGGCCCAGATCCAGGGCACCGGCGGGCGGCTCTGGGTGCGCACGGTGCGGTCGTCGTCGACGCCGAGCTGACGGAGCGCCTGCTGGGAGGAGGACGGGCCGGCGGGGGCACCGAAGAGCGTGGCACCCACGTCGTTGGTCGGCGCCTCGCGGGGAGCGAGCGTGCCCGCGGCGGCGCGATCGAGGTCGGTGCGGAAGTCGCCCGCCGTCTGGAACCGCGCGTAGCGGTCCTTCGCCATGGCGTGCAGGACGACCTGGTCGAGCTGGGGGGAGACGGCGTCCTGCACGGTGCTCGGCGCGACGGGCGTCTCGCTGACGTGCTGGTAGGCGACGGCGACGGCCGTGTCGGCGCGGAACGGCGCCTGGCCGGTGAGCATCTCGAAGAGGACGACGCCGGCGGAGTAGAGGTCGGTGCGCGCATCCACCGACTCGCCCTTGGCCTGCTCGGGGGAGAAGTAGCGAGCGGTGCCGAGGATGGCGGTGGTCTGCGCGATGGTGGCCGAGGTGTCGGACACGGCGCGCGCGATGCCGAAGTCCATGACCTTCACCTGGCCGGTGGACGTGACCATGATGTTGCCGGGCTTGATGTCGCGGTGGACGACGCCCGCGCGGTGCGAGTACTCGAGAGCGGTGAGGACCTGGCCCATGATGCGGACCGCTTCGTCCGGATCGAGCGGGCCGTCGGTGATGACGTCCTTGAGGAGGCGGCCCTCGACCCGCTCCATGACGATGAAGGGGACCGTGTGCGAGGCGCCGTCCTGGTCGGTGACGACGTCCTCGCCCGCGTCGAAGACCCGCACGATGGTGGGGTGCGACATGCGCGCGGCCGCCTGTGCCTCCTGGCGGAAGCGGCTGCGGAAGGCGGGATCCTCGGCGAGGCCGCGGCGCAGCACCTTGACGGCCACCCGGCGACCGAGTCGGGAGTCGACGCCCTCGAAGACGTCGGCCATGCCCCCGCGACCCAGCAGCGCCCCGACCTCGTAGCGGCCGCCCAGCACACGCGTGTCGGTCACGGACTGCCTCTCGTCGGGATCGGGAATCGAACGGGGATGAGCTTACCGGGGGTCCGCTGGGGATCCGGGCGGCACCGCGACGCACGGACGGGGGCGGGCGACCCGCCGCCGCCCGCCCCCTCGGACAGGGCCGGTCAGGGGTTCCTGTGGGAGCTGGAGACGAGCGAGCGCTCGTCCGTGCGACCCGGCGCGGGCGTCGGCGCCATGCCGGTGGTGCCGCCGTTGCCGCCGCCTGTGCCGCCTGTGCCGCCCGTCCCGCCGCCCGTGCCTCCGCCGCCCGTGCCGGTGCCGCCCGGGGCGGCCTCGACGGTGACGGTCACGGTGCTGCTGTACGGCGACTCGTTGGTGCCGCAGATGGCGAGGTACTTGACGGTGAACGTGCCCGGGTTGGTGCCCACCTTGATCTCGCCCGACGTGGTCTGCGCGTTCGTCGGGTTCGTGCTGCCGCCCCAGGTGCCGGTGGCGCCCTGCGAGACGGAGTCCGCCTGGATCTGGTACCCGTTCAGCGTCTGGCCGGCGGGGCAGGAGTAGGCGGGCCAGGAGATGTCCACCGTCTGGCCGGCGCGGACGTCCGTCGGGGTGACCGTGGGCGTGCCCGGTGCCGCGGTGGGCAGCGTGGGCGGTCCGTAGGCCGTGATCTGGATCGTGGCGCCCTTCGCGACGGTTCCGGTAGGGGTGATGGCGGTGACGCGACCCTCCTCCTCGCCGGACGGCGCCGCGCTGCCCGTGACGACGGTGACCTTGAGGCCGAGGGCGGTGAGCTCCGCCGTGACCGTCTTCTGGTCGCGGCCGATGTAGTCGTCGCGGTTGACGTCCACCGTGCTGGCCGTGGGCGAGGGGGTGGGGGACGGGCTCGGCGAGGGGCTCGCGCTCGGGGTGGCGGTGGTCTCGACCGGCGCCGGGGTCGCATCGTCGCGGCGCTGGCCGGCGGTGAGGGCGATGGCCCCCGCCACGATGGCGCCGATCACGAGGATCGCGACGACGACGAAGATCCAGATCGCGCGCTTGCGGGCGCGCGGCTCCTCGGGCTCCTCGTCGTCCGCGTCCTCCAGGAGGAAGGGGTCGGCTGCGCCGGCGCGCGGCCCAGACGACGACAGGACCGTGGTCGCGCCCGTGTCGGCGGCGCGGCGGCCGGACGGCATGAGCTGCGTGGCCTGCGTGGGCGTGCCCGGATCCGCCAGGGCGGCGGCACCCGCGACGGCCGCGACCGCGATGGTGGCGGTGGCGACGTCGCCCCGACGGAGCGCCTGCGCGGCGCGCGCGAGGTGCGCGGCGCTCTGCGGACGGTCGGCCGGCTTCTTGGCGATGCACGACATCACGAGGTTGCGCACGGGCTCCGCGACCGTGACCGGCAGCTCGGGCGGCAGCTCGTTGATCTGCGCCATGGCGATGGCGACCTGCGACTCGCCCGTGAAGGGGCGACGGCCGGCCAGGCACTCGTAGGCGACGATGCCCATCGAGTACACGTCGGTGGACGGTGATGCCGGGTGTCCGCTCGCCTGCTCGGGGGAGAGGTACTGGACGGTGCCCATGACCTGGCCCGTGGCGGTGAGCGGCACCTGGTCGGCGATGCGCGCGATGCCGAAGTCGGTGATCTTCACACGGCCGTCTGGCGTGATGAGCAGGTTGCCCGGCTTGATGTCGCGGTGGACGAGCCCGGCCTGGTGCGCGGCGTGGAGGGCCAGCGCGGTCTGGGCGATGATGTCGAGCACCTTGTCGGTGGACAGCACGCGCTCGCGCTCGAGGATGGTGGAGAGCGCCTCTCCGGGTACCAGCTCCATCACGAGGAAGGCGCTGCCGTCCTCCTCGCCGTAGTCGAAGACGTTGGCGATGCCCTCGTGGTTGACGAGCGCGGCGTGGCGGGCCTCGGCGCGGAAGCGCTCGAGGAACCCGGGGTCGCCGAGGTACTCGTCCTTGAGGATCTTGATCGCGACCTTGCGCCCGATGACGAGGTCGGTGGCCTCCCACACCTCGCCCATGCCGCCGATGGCGATGCGATCGCCCAGCTGGTAACGCCCTCCGAAGGTCAGTCCGCTCGTGGGTCTCATCTGTCCAGCACCGCCTCAATCACTTTCTTCGCCACGGGGGCGGCGAGGGTGTTCCCCGAGCCCGATCGTCCTCGTCCGCCGCCGTCCTCGACCAGGACCGCGACCGCCACCTGCGGGTCCGCCGCCGGCGCGAAGCCGGTGAACCACAGCGTGTACGGGTCGTCGCTGCCGTTCTGGGCTGTGCCCGTCTTGCCGGCCACGTCGACGCCACTGATTCTCGCATTCGACGCGACGCCGCTCTGGACGTCGTCGATCATCATCCGGGTCATGGTGTCGGCGGTCTCCTTCGAGATCGGGTCGGCGAAGCGGCTGGGGGAGAAGCCGGAGAGCTCGCTCAGGTCGGGGTTGAGGACGCTGTCGACGACGGACGGCTTCATGACCTCGCCGCCGTTCGCGATCCCGGCGGTGACCATGGCGGTCTGCAGCGGGGTGGCGCGCACGTCGAGCTGCCCGAACGCGGACTGCGCGGTCTGGGCGTCGTCGAGGTCGGGGGAGAAGACGCTCTTGGCGCTCGCCATGGGCACCTCGATCGACTTGCCGTAGCCGAACGCCTCGGCCATCTTCGCGATCCGCTCGGAGCCGAGCGCGATGCCGAGCTGCGCGAACGGGATGTTGCAGCTGAGGCGCAGGGCGGTCGCGATGCTGACCTCGGCCTCCGGGCCGCACGCGCCCTCGCCGGCGTTGGTGATGACCGTGCCGGTGCCGGGGAGCGTGAACGTCGGCGGGTTGGGGAGCAGCGAGTCGGGCGTGTACTGGCCGGACTCGATGGCGGCGGCCGCGGTGATGAGCTTAAACGTGGATCCGGGCGGGTTGAGGCTGTTCACCGCGCGGTTGATGAGCGGGTTGGACTTGTCCGCGAGGAGCGACGAGTAGCTCTGCTGCACGGCGGCGCGGTCGTGCGAGGCCAGCGTGTTCGGGTCGTAGCCGGGCTTCGACACCATCGCGAGGATGCGGCCGGTCTTCGGCTCGATCGCGACCACGGATCCCTGCAGCGACCCGAGCGCGTCGTAGGCCGCCTGCTGCACCTTCGGGTCGATCGTGAGCTCGACCGACGCGCCCTTCGGGTCCTGCCCGGTGAACGTGCGCGTGAGGCTGTCGAAGAACTGCGTGCCGCTCGTCCCGCTGAGGACGTCGTTCATGGAGTCCTCGAGCCCGGTGGATCCCTGGCCGAGCGTGTAGTAGCCGGTGACCGCGCTGTAGAGGTCGGGCCGCGCGTAGGTGCGGAGGAACTTGTAGCGGTCGTCGACCGGGACGGAGGAGGCGATGGGCGTGCCGTCGACGAGGATCGAGCCGCGCTCGGCCGAGTAGCTGGCGATGATGGTGCGGCTGTTCCGCGGATCCGCCTGCAGCGTGGGCGCGGAGATGACCTGGATGACCGACGCCGCGACGAACAGGGCCACGAACATGGCCAGGACGAACACGGAGACGCGCTTGAGCTCGCGGTTCACGACTCGACCACCAATCGGGGCTGGTTGCGGACGGTGTCGGAGAGGCGGAGGAGCAGGGCCGCGATGATCCAGTTGGCCAGCAGCGAGGATCCGCCCGCCGCCATGAACGGGGTCGTCAGGCCCGTGAGCGGGATGACGCGGGTGACGCCGCCGATGACGATGAAGACCTGCAGCGCGATGACGAACGAGAGGCCGATGCCGAGCAGCTTGCCGAAGTCGTCCTGGCCCGCGAAGCCGATGCGGAAGCCGCGCGAGACGAGCAGCAGGTAGAGGGCGAGGATCGCGAAGACGCCCGTGAGGCCGAGCTCCTCGCCGAGGCTCGCGAGGATGAAGTCGCTGTTGGCGAGCGGAGTGAGGTTGGGCATCCCCTCGCCGAGCCCGCGCCCGAACAGGCCCCCGTCGGCCATGCCGAACAGGCCCGTGACGAGCTGGTAGCTGCCGCCGTTCGCGTCGTACACGGCCGGGTCGAACGGGTTCAACCAGGCGTCGACGCGGCCGCCGACGTAGCCCAGGGTGCTCGCGCCGTACGCGCCGCCGAGGAACAGGACGAGGCCGAGCACGACCCAGCCGATGCGGCCCGTGCTCACGTAGGTCATGACGATGAAGAGGCCGAAGTAGAGCAGCGACGTTCCGAGGTCGCGCTGGAAGACCAGCACGCTCATCGACACGGCCCAGACCAGGAGGATCGGGCCGAGATCGCGGATGCGCGGGAACCGCATCCCGAGGACCTTGACGCCCACCATCGAGAGGCTGTCCCGGGCGGTGACGAGGTAGCCGGCGAAGAAGATCGCGAGGCAGATCTTCGCGATCTCGCCGGGCTGGAACGAGAAGCCGCCGATGTGGATCCAGACGCGGGCGCCGTTGATGTTCTGGCCGAGGACCGGGAGCATCGGCAGCAGCAGCAGGATGAGGCCCACGAACATGGCGATGTAGCGGTAGCGCTGCAGCACGCGGTGGTTCTTCAGCAGGACGATGACCGCGAGCCCGCACACGATGGCGAGGCCCGACCAGACGATCTGCCGCACGGCCACGCTGTCCCAGCCCGACAGCCCCGCGGCGAGGTCGAGCCGGTAGATGGCGGCGATCCCGAGGCCGTTGAGCACGGTCGCGATGGGGAGGATGAAGGGATCCGCGTCGGGCGCCAGCCAGCGCAGCGCCACGTGCATGCCGAGCACGAGGACCGCGAGGCCGGTGGCGGGGATGAAGAAGCTCTGGTCGAACGCGCCGAGCACGCCGAGCTGCACGAGGTACAGGGCGCCGCCGTTGATGACGGAGGCCAGCACGACCAGCGCGAGCTCGAGGTTCCTGAGGCGTCGGGGCACGTGGATCCGCGGGACCTTGGGTGCGCGCTCGCGGGGGCGCGCCGGGGCGTCCGCCACGCCGGCGCTAGCCACCCGCGGCCTCCTGCAGGCGGTCGACGATCTCCTCGGCGCCCGCGAGCGAGTCGGCGTTGATGGTCTGCTCCACCTGCTGGCGGTAGAAGGGCTGGAGGTCGTCGACCTGCACCTCGGTGCGCGCGTAGACGTGGGAGAGCTCGATCGGGCCGATGGTCTGCTGCACGCCGTTGTAGACCGCGACGACGCCGTCCGACTCGCCCACGTAGTAGCGGGACTGGGTCCAGCGGTAGCCGAGGACGCACGCGAGGACGAGGCCCGCGAGGATCAGCGCGACGCCGACCAGCCAGGTGACGCGGCGGCGGAGGGCGCGGCGCTTGTCCTCGGCGATGAGGGCCTCGAGGTACTGGTCCGACTCCGGCTCGAACTGCGCGTCGCGCGCGGCCGTGGTGGCGCGCAGCGGGTGCAGCAGCAGCGACGGGATGCGGACGGCGCGCTTCGCCGGCTCGTCGCCGAACGCGAGGGGCTGCGCGGCGGATCCGACGACCACCGGCTCCGGCGCGGGGCGGGATGCGGCGGTCTCGTCGTCCTCGTCGAGCACGTCGACCACCACGACCGTGACGTTGTCGGGGGCGCCGTGGTCGAGCGACTCCTTCACGAGCGCGTCGGCGACGGTGTCGGGGGTGCCCGCTGTCGCGAGGATCTCGGTGATCCGCTCCTCGGAGACGTAGCTGCTGAGGCCGTCCGAGCAGAGCAGCCAGCGGTCGCCCGTGTGCGTGTCGAGCACCTGGGTGTCGACCTCGGGCGCCGCGTCGACGTCGCCGAGCACGCGCATCAGCACGGAGCGGCGCGGGTGGACGAGCGCCTCCTCCGGCGTGATGCGGCCGCTGTCGACGAGGCGCTGCACGAAGGTGTGGTCGGCGGAGATCTGGCTGAGCTCGCCGCGGCGGAAGAGGTAGATGCGCGAGTCGCCGATGTGGGCGATGGCGACGTGGCGGCCGACGCGGGCGAGCGCGCTGACGGTCGTGCCCATCCCGGTGAGCTCGGAGTGCTCGAACACGGTCTCGGCGAGGAGCTGGTTGGCCGCGACGAGGCCCGCCTGCAGCGCGAACTCGGCGTCGTGCGCGGAGGCGTACGGCTTGTCGGCCTCGATGATCCGCGTGAGGGCGACCGCGGAGGCGACGTCGCCGCCCGCATGCCCGCCCATGCCGTCGGCGACGACGAAGAGGTCCCGCCCCGCGTAGCCCGAGTCCTGGTTGTTCGACCGGACCTTGCCCACGTGGGAGACGGCAGCGGCCTGCGTCACTGTCGCCACGCCGCTACCGCCTGAGCTCGAAGCTGGTCGCGCCGATGCGGATCGGCGTGTCGAGCGGCACCTGCGTCGGCACGCTCACGCGCTTGCCGTCGAGGAAGGTGCCGTTGGTCGAGTCGAGGTCCTGGATCATCCACTCGTCGTTCCAGAGGAGCAGGCGCGCGTGGTGGGTGGACGTGTAGTCGTCGCGGATCACGAGGCCCGACTCGCTCGAGCGGCCGATGGTGAGCGGCTCGGTGCCCAGCGGGATCTCCGTGCCGGCCTTGGCGCCGGAGGTGATGACGAGGTGGCGGGCGGTGGAGGTGGTGGCCTTCGCGCGGGACGGGACGGCGCCGGAGTTGGCGCCGGACGGCATCGACGAGATGGGCGGCGGCTGCACGCCGGGCTGCGGGGACCTCGGCGGGGCGGCGGCGGCCGAGGCGTAGGGGGACTGCGGGAACGGGGATCCGCCGGCCGAGCCCGTCTCCTCGCGGAGCTTCCGCACGCGCTGGCCGAACAGGTCGGAGCGCAGCGCGTAGACGATGCCGAAGATGAACAGCCACAGCACCGCGAGGAACGCGAGGCGGAGGACGAGGAGGGTCAGCTCGGTCACGACGCTCCCCAGAACCCGTCGTCGTGGCGCTGGCCCCGGGTGCCGCGTCCGCCGCGCTCCTCGGTGGCCTGCGGCACGACGCGGAAGGTGATGGCTGTGCGGCCGATGCGGATGACGGACTCGGGCGGGAGCGGCGCCTTGGTGACGGGCGCGCCGTTCAGCTCGGAGCCGTTCGTGGAGCCGAGGTCGCGGACCTGGGCGCGGGATCCATCCCACGCGATCTCGACGTGGCGGCGCGAGGTGCCCGGGTCGTCGACCGTGATGTCGGCGTCGCTCCCGCGGCCGATGACCGTGCGGCCCACGGGGAGCGGGTGGCGGGTGCCGGCGACGTCGACCACGGGCATCCACGTGACGGTGCCCTCGGCGGTGCGGCTGTCGATCTCGAGCACGCCCTCGGAGACGGCGTCGTCCTCGCGGAAGCCGACCTGCACCACTCCGGCGAACTGGTAGCCCTGCGACGACGCGTGCTTCTCGACCGCCTGGCGCAGCTGGTCGGTGAGCGCGGTGCCGATGCTCGCCATGCGCTCGGCGTCGGCCCGGGAGACCCGGAGGGTGAAGGAGTTGGGCACGAGGATGAGGTCGCGGTCGACGACCGCGGCGTGGGTGTCGAGCTCGCGGCGGAGCTGCGCGGCGATCTCCACGGGCTGCAGGCCGGACTTGAAGGTCTTCACGAAGGCGCCGTTGACGGCGCGCTCGAGGCCCTTCTCGAAGTTGTCCAGGATTCCCACGTGTGATCCGTCCTCGCGCGGTCCTTCCGCGGATGAATAGGGAGATCGTAGCCAACTCGGGAGGCGCCGCCCTGGACACCGGCCACGTGGCGGGTGCGCGACGGCCGCTCGCGGGGTCGTCTTGCGGGCCGGGGAGGCGCCCGTCCGGGCTCGCCGCGGCGCGGGATCGGCCTCGGGGCGTGATAATGTCGTCCGGTTGGCGCGAGTGGCGGAATTGGTAGACGCGCACGGTTCAGGTCCGTGTGTCCGTGAGGACGTGGGGGTTCAAGTCCCCCCTCGCGCACCAGCACGAGAGGCCCCCGGGATCACCCGGGGGCCTCTTCGCGTCGCCCCCGCGGCGTCGACGGGAGCGGTCCTCCGGGCCCAGCCGATCGGCGGGCGGTCTCAGCCGATGGGCGGACCGATCGGATCCCCCGGTGGATGCCCCGGCGCACCCGCGCTCCGCACACTGGGGACGTGACGCACCCGACGCTCGCCCCCGCCGCCCGACCGCTCCCCGTCGACCCCGCGGATCGGCGGCCCGCCGACGATGACGCCGCCGCCGGAGCCGCGAGGTCCGGCGCTCGCGGTGCGCTCCGCGCCGTCGGCCGCGCCGTGGCCCGCCACCCGCTCGCGATCGCCGCGGTGCTCGGCGGCAGCGCGTGGATCGGGCTCATGGCGGGCCTCGGCGAGCTCGCGCATCCGGCCGCCACCGCGATCGGCATCGCCGTCACCGTGATGGTGTTGGCGTGGTCCGAGAGCCGCATAGGGATCCTCCGCACCGCGCTCGTCGCCGCGCTCGGCTCGCTGGCGCCGGTGGCCGTCGCGTCCCTCCTCCTCGCCGCGGGCGTCGCGCTGGGCGACCTCTACTCGCAGCTCGACGCGGCCGACCGGCTGTGGGCGCCGTCCGTCGTGCTCGTCGCGGTGGCCGCCGCCGCCAGCCGCGGGCTCGCGCCGGCCCACCGCGACGGCCTCCGCGCGGCTGTCCTCGCGGCCGTCCTCGCGGGGCTGCTCGCCGGGGGCCACGGCGTCGACCTCACGCGTGGCGTGGCGCTCCTCATCGGGCTCGGGCTCGGGCGGATCCTCGTGCCGCTCTCCGCTCGTCCTGCCTGGCACGACCGTGCGGCGTCGAGCGCCCGCGTGGTCGCCGCGACCGTGCTCGGCACGGTCACGCTGAGCTGGTGGATCGCCGCCGTCTCGGGCGACGCGATCGGCGTGCTGAGCGCCATGGGCTCGCTGCTGGATCCCGGCCCCACGGTCGCGGCGCTGTGCGTGCTCATCGTCGCCGTCGCGCTCCTCCTGCGCGGCCGTCGGCTCGGCCTCGTGCTCGGGATCGCCGCGCTGCTGCTCGTCACCGGGCTGCTCGGCTGGTACTACACGGTCATCCCGCTCGCCGAGGACTGGTTCGCGTTCCCGATCGACTCCTGGATCGACCTCGAGCTGCCCCTGCTGGTGCTGACCACCTGGCTCCTGCCCGCGGCGGCGCTCGTCGTGCTCGTGGTGCGGCGGCGGTCGTTCGCCGTGCGCGCGGTCGCGGACGGGCGGTCCGCGGGGCGCGACCGCGTCCTCGCGCAGCTGATGCGCTCCGACGCCGGATCCCTCGGCTTCATGGGCACGTGGACAGGCAGCAGCCACTGGTTCGCCGGCGACGACGGGGATGTCGCTGCCCGCGGCGCCGTCGCATACCGCGCGGCGCACGGGGTGGCGCTGACGGTCTCGGATCCGCTCGCCTCGGCGGAAGACGCACCCGCGACGATCCGCGCCTTCGCCCGGCACTGCTCGGCCCGCGGCCTCGTGCCGGCCTTCTACAGCATCCACTCGCGCCACCTGCCGGTCTTCGCCGAGCTCGGCTGGAGCGTGACACCGGTCGCCGAGGAGGCCGTGATCGACCTCCCCGGCTTCTCCACCTCGGGCAAGCGCCGCCAGGACCTCCGGACGGCGACCAACCGCGCCGCGCGCGACGGGGTCGACGCGCTGCGGGGGACCTACCGCGGCCTGCCCGACGACCTCCGCGCCGCCGTCGACGCCCTGAGCGGCGACTGGGCCGACGCGAAGGCGCTGCCCGAGATGGGCTTCACGCTCGGCGGACTGCGCGAGCTCGACGACCCCGAGGTCCGGATGCTGCTCGCGGTCGACGCCGCCGGCCGCGTGCACGGCGTCACCAGCTGGCTTCCCGTCTTCCGCGAGGGGCGCCTCGTCGGCCGCACGCTCGACGTGATGCGCCGCGGCGCCGACCCCATGCCCGGCGTGATGGAGTTCCTCATCGCGACCGCCGCGCGCGCCTTCCAGGAGGAGGGGCTCGAGACGCTCAGCCTCTCCGGGACGCCGCTCGCGGGCGTCGGGGCGACACGGCCGGCCGGCGCGGTGGATCGGGTCGTGGCGCGCCTGCTCCAGGCGACCGGGCGCGTGCTCGAGCCGTCCTACGGCTTCACCTCCCTGCTGCGCTTCAAGGCCAAGTTCGATCCGCGCTACGAGACGCTCTGGCTCGCCTGCCCCACGGCGGCGGACCTCGCGCCGATCGGTCGCGCGCTGACGGCCGCGTACGTGCCGACCCTGCGGATCCGCCAGCTCGCGGGCGCGCTGCGGGCGGCGCGGGCCGCGGCCCGCGCCGGGCGCCGGGCCGGCAGGGCAGCCAGGCGCGCGGCACAGGACGCTAGCCTCGGCCACGCGGGGGACCGCGGTGCCGCGAACGGCGACGGCGGCGGATCCACCGGCGGGAGGCGGGACGCGTGATCGAGGGACCTGGCGCGGGCGACGGCACCCCCGAGGCGGGACCCGTCGTGAGCGTGGTCGTGATCGACGACGAGTCGCTCGTGCGCTCCGGCATCGCGATGGTGCTCGGCGCCAGCCCGCGCATCGCCGTCCGCGCGGCCGTCTCGAGCGACACTGCCGTCGCGACCGTGCGGGAGCACGTGCCCGACGTGGTGCTCCTCGACATCCGGATGCCCGCGCCCGACGGGCTCGCGATCCTCGCCGAGCTCATGGCCGAGCCCCGGCCGCCCGCCGTCGCCATGCTCACGACCTTCGACACCGACGACCAGGTGCTCGAGGCGCTGCACCGCGGGGCGTCGGGCTTCCTGCTCAAGGACACGGATCCCGAGCAGCTCGCCCGGCACGTGCTCACGCTCGCGTCCGGCGGCATCGTGCTCGCGCCCGGCCTCCGGCCCGGCCGGCTATTCCGCTCGCTCGAGGACGACGCGGCCCGGGCGCGCGTCGCCCGGCTCGGGGACCGCGAGACGATCGTGCTGAAGGCGCTCGCGCGCGGCCTGTCCAACGCGGAGATCGTCGCGGAGTGCGGGCTCACGCTCGGCACGGTGAAGGAGACGGTCAGCTCGATCGTCCAGGCGCTCGGCGTCGGCACGCGCGTGGAGGCGGCCGTCGTCGCCGACCGCGCCGGGCTCGTGCCCCGCGGGTGAGCGGACGATGCGCGTGAGCAGGGCCGACGCGGTGACCGCCGCGGGAGCCGCGACCGGCGCCGACCGGATCCGCGCGGCGCTCGTCGACCTCCTCGTGGCCGGCATCGCCACCGCGGCCTCGTACACGTTCCTCGCCCACGCGGAGTCGCCGTGGGACGCGGTCGCCGGCGTCGTCGCCTGCCTCGGGCTGCTGCTGCGCCGTCGCTGGCCGTGGCTCAGCCTCCTCGCCGCGATGCCGGCCTTCTACATCGGGATCGCGTACGTGCCGCTCGTGGTCGCCCTCTTCGACCTCGGCCTCTCGCGCGCCGCGCGGTGGCGCGTGGGCGTCGCGACCGGCGTGTCCGTCCTCGCGTACCTGCTGCCCATCACGCCGCCCGAGGACCTGCAGTCGGTGGTCGAGCCGCTGGTGGACGCGACGCTCTACACGGTCGGGCCGGCGCTCCTCGGGGCCTTCCTCCGGGAGCGGCGGACGGCCGCGGCGCAGCTGCGCGAGCTGCGGGAGGCGCAGACGCTCGGGCAGCGGCAGGCCGCCGAGGTCGCGCTCGCCCGGGAGCGCGCGGTCCTGGCGCGCGAGATGCACGACGTGGTGTCGCACCAGGTCAGCCTCATCGCCGTGCAGGCCGGCGCCCTGCAGGTGGGCGCGGCCGACGAGCGCTCGCGGGAGGCCGCGCGCACGATCCGCGGGCTCAGCACGGTGACGCTCGAGGAGCTGCGCGGCATGGTCGAGGTGCTGCGCGCGGCGGGCGGCGAGCGGCGGGAGCTCGCGCCCCAGCCGACGCTCGGGGACGTGCCGGCGCTCGTGGCGGCCAGCGGGATCCGCGCGACGACCGACATGGACCTCCCCGCCGACCTGCCCGCGGCCGCGCAGCGCGCCGTGTACCGCACGGTGCAGGAGGGCCTCACCAACGCACGGAAGCACGCGACCGGCGCGGCCGTGCGGATCACCGGACGGCTGGACGCGGGACACGTCGTGCTCGAGGTGGAGGCGGGCCGGGCGACGCTCCCGCTCCTCGACCTGCCGAGCGGGCGCCACGGGCTCACCGGCCTGCGCGAGCGAGCCCAGCTGCTGGGCGGGAGCCTCACGGCCGAGACGCGGCCCGACGGATCCCACCTGCTGCGGCTGCGGTTCCCGCTCTGAGGCGGGTCGGCGGGTCGGCGCCCGCGCGGGTCAGCGGCCGGCCGCCGAGGAGGCGGCCGCGGCCGGCTCGGCCTCGCTCGCGGGCTCCGGGCCGGGCCAGATGGTCCACGCGATCGCCCAGAGCGTGCAGATGCCGAGGAGCACCGTGAGGCGGGCGATCCAGTCCTCGAGCGCCTGGGTGCGGGCGGCGTCGCCGACGAACGCGATGGCGGCGAGCAGCAGGGCGCAGGCGATCGCGTAGGCGACGACCGTGAGGATCCAGAGCCGCCACTCGTGGCGCACCTTGGCGCGGCCGGATGCGGGCGGCCGCACGGGCGCGGGGCCGCCGGCGAAGCGGTGGGCGAAGCGCACGTCGAGCCAGCGGACCATCGAGTGGCCGAAGGCGACGGATCCGCCGAGGTAGGCGGCGGCGAGGCCGTGGGTCCAGTCGGCGGTGGCCCCGCCGCGGAGGTCGACGGTGACGGCGACGAGCAGCACGAGATCCACGACGGGCACGCACGCGAGGAGCGCGGCGCCGAGGCGCGGGCGGCGGAGCGCGTAGCGGACGGCGAGGCCGGCGGCGAGCACGGCCCAGAAGCCGATCTCGCAGGCGATGATGACGGCGACGATCATGCGGCGACCCCCCCGGCGCTCGGCTGGTCTCCACCGTATCGACGCGGAGCTCGGCGGCGACGCCCCAGATGAGGGGCGCCGGCCGAGCGGCGGATCAGCCCTGCCGCGCCTTGTTCCGCGGGTTCTGCTTGTTGATGACGAAGACGCGGCCGCGGCGGCGCACGACCTGCGCGCCGGGGAGCTTCTTCAGGGCCTTGATCGAGTTGCGCACCTTCATGGGGATGGTCCTTTCACGAGAACAGTTCTCAATAGACTAGCGGCATGCCCGCTCGCGACCACCTCCCGCTCCCCGTGTACCCGCAGCCGCCGTCGGGCGTCGTCCTCGTGGTGGGCGAGGGATCCGGCCTGCGCTCCGTGCTGCGGGACGCCGTCGACGACATCGCCGGGACGCTGCTCGTGCTGCCGCCCGAGGAGGCGGATCCGGTCGAGCCCATCGCGCGGTTCCTCGACGACCTCGCGGAGCGCCGGCCGGGCGTCGAGGCCGTGGTGGGGATCCCCGCGACCGCCGACGCGCGCGCGACCGGCATGCAGCTCGACCTGCTGCTGCGCCGCGAGCACGAGATGCAGCGGGCGTTCGGCGGGGCGGGATCCGGCTTCGGGCTCCGCCACGTCGTCTCGGTCGTGCCCGCCGACCGGCTGCACGCCATCGCCTTCGGCCGGATCGAGGACGCGTTCGACGAGGCCGAGACGCTCGCCGACCTCGTCGAGTACGCGACCGTCGTGGTGCTGACCGGCATGGCGCGCGTGCCGCTGGAGTCGCGCGGCGCGCTGCTCGCGCTCGTGCGTCGGCTGGCGCCCCGGGCGGCCGTGCTGGACGCCCGCCGGCCGCTCGCGCTCGACCGGCTGCCGCGCTGGGGCGACGTGGCGGGGCTCGCGGCCTCCGCGGGGTGGATGCGCGAGCTCACCGCGGCGGGCGTCGCGTCGCGGCCCGCCGACATCGACCGGCTGGACGGGCCCGTGGGATCCGTCGTCGTGAGCGATCCGCGACCGCTGCACCCCGAGCGGCTCGCGCTCGCCGTGGAGGAGGAGCTGCGGCCCGACCGCGCGGGCCTCGTGCTGCGGTCCAAGGGCTTCGTGTCGCTCGCGTCGCGGCCGGGCGAGGTGGGCGGGTGGTCGAGCGTGGGGTCCATGCTGACGCTCCAGCCGACCGGGATCGACCCGTGGCAGGAGGGCGCGCCGCACGGCACGGAGATCGCGTTCTTCGGCGTGGGGCTGCGGCCGGCCGTGCTGCGGCGGGCGATCGGCCGGGCCGTGCTGACGGGGGAGGAGCTCGCGGCGGGGCCGGCGGCCTGGGTCGGGTACGCGGATCCGTTCCCCCGGGTGGACGCGGGCTGACGGCGCCGCGCGGCCGGCGTCTGCTCCCGCGGCGGGGGCCGGCCCACGTGCGGCGCGCCCGGAGACCCGCGACCGTGACGGCCAGCCGAGAGCGGATCCGCGCGCCTGGTCACTGCTCGGCGCCCGGCGTTCAGTGGGGAGGTGAAGCAGAACCCCACCGCGGCGGGCACGACCCGCACCACCCGCACGACCACACGCACCGCGCAGGACCGCCCGGCGGACGAACGGCCCGATGCCGACCGGCCCGCCGCCGAGGATCCGGCCATCGTCCCGGAGCCCGCGCCGGGCCCCGAGCCGGAGGACGCGCTCCGCGTCGCCCGCGAGTCCTTCGGCTGGGACGAGCTGCACGACGGCCAGGTGCGCACCATCGGCCCGCTCGTGCGCGGCCGCGACGCGCTCGTCGTGATGCCCACGGGCTACGGCAAGTCCGCGATCTACCAGGTCGCCACCGTGCTGATGGATGGCCTCACGGTCGTCGTCTCGCCGCTCATCGCGCTGCAGGCCGACCAGGTGCAGAACCTCGAGGACGCGCCCGCGGCGCCGCCCGCGCGCGTGATCAACAGCACGATCCGCGGGGCGGCGCTCGAGGAGGCGTGGGCGATCGTGGAGGAGCCGGGCGCCCGGATCGTGTTCCTCACGCCCGAGCAGCTGGCCCGCGACGAGGTCGTCGAGCGGCTGGTGGCGCGCGGGGTGTCGCTCGTGGTGATCGACGAGGCGCACTGCGTCGCGTCGTGGGGTCACGACTTCCGGCCCGACTACCTCGGGCTCGGCGGCGTGATCGACGCGCTCGGGCACCCGCCGACCGTCGCGATGACGGCGACCGGATCCACGCCCATCCGCACCGAGGTCGAGGAGCGGCTGGGGCTGCGCGACCCGTTCGTGCTCTCCAGCGGCTTCGACCGGCCGAACATCCGGCTCGAGGTGCGCCGGCACACCGAGGAGTCGGAGAAGCGGCGCGCGATCGTCGCGCACGTGATGGAGCAGACGCAGCCGGGCCTCGTCTACGTCGCGACGCGCAAGGACGCCGAGGACTACGCGGACGAGATCCGCGCCGCCGGCCTCCGCGTCGACGCGTACCACGCGGGCCTCCCCGCGGCCGAGCGCGAGCGCGTGCAGACGGCGTTCCACGAGGACGACGTGGACGTGGTGGTCGCCACGAGCGCGTTCGGCATGGGGATCGACAAGCCGACTGTCCGGTACGTGATCCACGCGGCGCCGCCCGAGTCGGTGGACGCGTACTACCAGGAGGTCGGGCGCGCGGGCCGCGACGGGGAGCCGGCCGTCGGGATCCTGCACTACCGCGCCGAGGACCTCGGCCTCCGCCGCTTCTTCGCGGCGCGCACGCCCCGGCCGGCGAGCCTCCGTGACGTGTACGCGGCGGTCGCGGTGGCGGGCGTCGACGGTCCCGTGCGCCCGGCCGCGGTCGCCGAGCGCGCGGGCATGTCCGCGCGGACGGTGGGCGGCGTGCTCAACCTGCTCGTGGACGCGGGCGTGCTCGGATCCGACCGCGACGGCGCGTTCGTGCGCGAGGAGCTGGATCCGCGCGAGGCCGCCTCCCGCGCCAAGGAGGTCGCCCAGGAGCGCGAGCGCATCGAGGTCTCGCGCCTGGAGATGATGCGCGGCTACGCCGAGACGCAGCAGTGCCGCCGCCAGTTCCTGCTCGGGTACTTCGGCGAGGAGTCGCCGGAGCGGTGCGGCAACTGCGACGCGTGCGACCGGCTCGACGCGGACGACGCGCACGAGGAGGCGATGGGGACGACGGACGCCGATGCCGCCGCTCCCGCCGCCTCGGACGAGGCGTTCCCCGCGCAGTCGCGGGTCACCCACGCGGAGTGGGGACCAGGCACGGTGATGAGCACGGAGGACGACCGGATCACCGTCTTCTTCGAGAAGGAGGGGTACCGCGTGCTCTCGCGGAGGCTCGTGGAGGAGGGGGAGCTCCTGCAGCCGGCCTGATCGCGGGCGTCTGCGAGGGTGGCCCCATGCACCTCCTCCTTCCTGCACCGCAGCCGCTGGATCACCTACGGCACCGCGATCGCCATCGGGCTCGCGGGTGTCGCCGGGCTGGTGGTCGGGAATCCGCGGGGGTGGATCCCGATCGGGATCGCGGTGCTCGCGGTGCTCTTCCAACGGCTCGTCTCCCGGGACGCGCGGCGGGCGCGGGAGGCCGGAACGGACCCGCGCGACACCGTCGGCTGACCAGCCGGACTAGCCGCGGAACGTCGATGCAGATGCATGCGGTTCTCCGTTGGCCTACGTTGTCAATCAGCGGGACGAGCCCTTCGGGTGGGACGTCCTCGCGCAGCGTCGGCCTCTCGGGGGAGAGGGTCCGACCGCCCGGCTCTCCGTGCACGGAGGCCGGGCCACACCCTCTTCCGCGGAGTCGCGGTCCCGGCAGGCGCCGGGGCCGCGATCCGCTCGCACGGACCGGGCGCTCCCGTCGACCCCTTCCGGCCGCGCCCGTGCGCGGGTAGCGTCGCCCGGACGCGCCCGTCGACCCTGGAGGACCCCACCGCACTCGCGCTCATCGCCCTCCTCACCTTCGACCCGCCCACGATGGAGGACTTCGGCGGCCCGGGCGGCCCCGGCGGACCGATGGCCGGGCTCGTGCTCGGCGGCCTCGTATCGCTGCTGCTCCCGCTCGCGGCCGTCGTGCTCGGCATCGTCATCGCGGTGTCGGTCGTGCGCACTCGACGGGCGACGGAGCGCATCGAGAAGCGGCTGGATGCGCTGGAGCGTTCGTCGCGCGATGCGTCGACGGCCGGCCGCGAGGCGACGGACGCCCGTCCGGACGCGACGCCGCGCTAGCCGCGGGATCGGGCGTCGCGGCGCACCCCGCGTCGCCGGGCCCGCTCCGCCGCATCCGCCATGGCCTCCGCGTGCGCGGTCTTGGCGCGGCCGATCGCAGCATCGTCGTCGCGGCGGATGGCGATGCCCTCGGCCACCTGCGCGCGCAGTGCCCGGATCGAGTCGCGGAACGTGGGCGCGAAGTCCGCGTGCTCCTCGTCCCGCTCCTCCTCGCCCACCGGGAACCGCCGCAGCTCCGCCGACGCGTCCTCGGTCGACGAGCCCTCGGCCGGCGGCCGCTCGAGGTGGGCGAGGCAGAGGCGGGCGACCTCGTCGGCGTGGTCGTGCATCACCGAGTGCGCGGCGCCGGGGATCTCCCACAGCCGTGCGCGCGGCAGGAGCCGCCCCATCTCCTCCACCCACGCGCGCGGGACTACGGCGTCGTGCTCGCCGCGGATCACGAGGGCGCTGGCACGGATGCCGGGCAGGCGCGCCTCGATCCGGAACGACATCATGCGCGGGAGCACGCGGAGGAACCAGCGCACCCCGCAGACGAGGTAGGCGCGGATGGCGAGCACCTGGATCCGGCGGGGTTCGTGCAGCGACGACCGCAGGAACCGCATTGCGGCCACCGGCATCGAGCGCGCCGCCGGATCCACCACCGGGCTGATCATGACGAGCGTGCTGATCCCGGGGCGCCTGGCCGCGAGATCCGCCACCATCTGCGTGCCCATGGAGTGGCCGACGAGCACCGGGTCGTCGAGGCCGAGCTCGTCGATCGCGGCGCCCACGAGGTCGGCGTACTCGCGGATGGAGAGCGCCCGCCCGGGGTGGCGCACGCCCGCGAACCCGGGCAGGTCGAGGGCGTGCACGGTGCCGTGCCCGTCGAGGCGGGGCGCGAGGCGCTCGAAGTAGTCGGAGCTCACGCCGATGCCGGGCACGAGCACGAACGCGCGGCCGTCGGGGCTGCCGAGGGTGCTGATCCGCACGGTGAGGCCGCGATGCACGAGGCGCGTGACGCGGACGGTCGTGGCGGGGCGGCCGTGCTCGGTCATGCGGTGCCTCCTGCGGCGGACGGGTCGTCGGGCGCGATCCGCGAGGCGTCCACGCTAGGGCACGGCCGCCGGACGTCCGCCGAGTCCTCCCGCCCTCGTGTCTCGCGCTGATGCTCCCATGGTGGGTATAGTCCCGTCCATGACCGCGACAGCCTTCTGGATCCTCACCGCGCTCGCCGCGGGACGCCGCCACGGGTACGCCGTGCTCGCCGACGTCACGCGCCTCAGCGACGGCGAGGTGACGCTGCGGGTGACGACGCTCTACGCGTCGCTCGACCGGCTGGTGCGCGAGGGGCGGATCCGCACCGCGGGCGAGGAGGTCGTCGACGGCCGTGCCCGTCGCTACTACGAGATCACCGACGCGGGTCGCGGGGAGCTGCAGGCCGAGGCCGACCGGCTGCAGGCGCGCGCCGCGGCGGCCCGGGCGAGCATCGCTGCCGCCGCACCCGCGCGCTCGCGTCCCGTGGCGACACCCCGCGCCACCGCGACGGCGGCCCGCGCATGACCGCGTCCCGGCGGGAGGCCCACGCCCGGCTGCTCCGCTGGTACCCCGCGGCCTGGCGCCGGGCCGACGGCGACGTGATGCTCGACACCCTCGAGGAGCATGCCGACGCCGAGGGGCGTGCGATGCCGACGCGCGGCGATGCCTGGTCCCTGCGCGCCCACGGGCTGCTCGAGCGTGTGACCCCGCGGGCGATCCTCGTGGTCGCGGCGGCCGCTCTGGTGCTCGCCGTGGCGCTGCCGGCCGCGGCGCTCTCCTCCCTCTTCCTCGAATCGCCCGTGCTCCTCGCGATGCCGTGGGCCGCCGCCCTCCTCGCGACCCTCGCGCTGATCGGACTGGTGGGCAGGTCGGGCGTGCTCCGGGCCGATTCGGCGCTGGCGGCGGCGGTGCTCGCCGTGCCGTCGTGGATCCTCGGCGCGGTCGCGGCCGCAGCGTGGTCGATCGGGTTCGACGAGGCGGACGCCGGGGAGTCTCGGAGTGCGTTCTCGTCCGCCTTCGCCGCGCTCGCGCTGGCCGCCTGGCTGCTCGGGGCGGCGTCGCTCGCGGTCGTGCTCGCAGGTCTGCTCGGGATCCGCTCGGCCGTCGCGCGCTGGATCGTCGCGGTCGTCGTGGCCGTGCCCGGCGCGCTCCTCGTCGGCGGCGTCGCGCTGACGTCCGGGGCCCTGGCGCTCGCGCTGGCCGCGCTGATCGCGTCGGCGCGGCATCGCATGCGAGGCCGCGGGCGCGACGTCGGCTTCGCGGTGGACGGATCGGCCTCGGTGTCCGCCGCCCGCGCCCCGCTGTCCGCCTCCGGGCGCCGGGCCGTCGTGATCACCTCTCTGATCGGATCCGCCCTCGGGCTCGCATGCGCCGCCTTCGCGCTCGCCGGGAGCGCCTGGCTGCCCGCCGTGGGCGACGCGACGGACGCCATGAGGGCCGGCATCGCAGTCGGCTCGGTCGTGGCGCTCCTGCCGGTCGCCGCCGGCGCGGCCGCCCTCCGACCCCGGCTGGGACGCGTCGTGATCCCCGCGGCGGTGTCCCTGGGCGCCGCGTTCGCCACCATCGCGGCGTCGTACGCGGTGCCGGGCCTCGACGCCGCGGCTCCGGGCTACCTGGAGGTGGCCGCGGTCCTCGTGGGAGCGGCCGGGGCAGCGCTCCTGCTGCCCGTCCTCTCCGGCGGCCGGGTCGTGCGCGGGATCCTCGTGGTGGGCGTCGCCGTCGGGATCGCCGCGTTCGCCGGCATGGTGGTCGCCGTCACAGGCGCGTTCCTGGCCCCGGTGCTCGGCGTCGTCACGGCCGTCCTCGTCGCCCGTCGCGCGCGCGTCCCCCGGCGGACGCAACCCGCCTAGCGCGACGCGCCCGGTCTCAGCCCTGCGCGTCCCCGCCCGACACGCACAGGCAGAACGGGTGCCCCGCCGGATCCGCGTACACGTCGAAGCGGTCGGGCGCCGTCGGGTCCGCGGCCGGCTGGAGCAGGCGGCCGCCGAGGGCGACAACGCGCTCGCGGCCCTCGGCGAGGTCGTCGACATAGAAGTCCAGGTGGATCTGCTGCTGCTGGCGCGGGCCCTCGCCCGGCCACACCGGCGGCACGAAGTCGGGGGCGAGCTGGATCCCGATCCTCCAGTCGCCGTCGACTCTGACACTGTGCCAGTCGTCCTCCGCGTGCACCTCGCCGCCGAGGAGCCCGGCCCAGAAGGCGCTCTCCGCGGCCAGGTCCGGTGCGTCGAGCACCACGATCGTCTGCCGGATCCTCATGCGCGGTCCTTCTCTCGTCGGCGAGCGGGTGCTGCCAGCCTGGCACCGGCGTCCGACACCGACCAGGATCCGCCGCCCGCGCCCCTGGGATCCGGACCCCGACCACCGGTAGGTTTGACGACACGGCGCGTCTCGCGCCGGAACACCCTGCGGGCATCGTGGCTCAGCCGTCGTACGCGACGGCGGGAGCGTGCGGTGGCCGTCGGGCCACCAGTCACCTCCTGAAAGGAGCGACCATGACCGCCCCCTCCGTCCAGCTCTACACGGTCCGCGACGCTGTCTCCGCGGACCTGCAGGGCGCCGTCGCCCGCGTCGCCGAGATCGGCTACACGCAGGTCGAGCCGTACGCGTTCGTCGAGCGCGCCGACGAGTTCGCCGCCGCCTTCGCCGCGTCCGGCGTCACCGCGCCCTCCGGTCACGCGCCCGTCATCGACGGCGACGACGACCAGGCCTCCCGCACCTTCGACGCCGCCGCGAAGCTCGGGATCCAGACGGTCATCGACCCCTTCATCCCCTCCGAGCGCTGGCAGACCGCCGACGACGCGCACAAGATCGCCGACCGCGTCAACGAGCTGCAGGTGCAGGCCGCCGCGCGCGGGCTGGCCTTCGGGTACCACAACCACCAGTGGGAGTTCGCGAACAAGGTCGACGGCCGGCCCATCTACGAGCTCTTCGTCGAGCGCCTCAACGACGACGTCGTGCTCGAGCTCGACGCGTTCTGGTCGACCGTCGGCGGCATGGACACGCCCGCCCTCCTGAAGCAGCTCGGCGACCGCGTCAAGTTCCTGCACGTGAAGGACGGCAAGATCTCCGACGCGATCGCCAAGGTGCTGCCGAGCGCCGAGTCCGCGCTCGTCGTGCCGCCGGAGCTCGCGCAGGCCTTCAAGATGCAGGAGCCCGCCGGCCAGGGCGACGTCGACGTCGCCGCCGTGCTCGCGGCCGCGCCCCACGCGCTGCGCGTCGTCGAGTTCGACGACTACGCAGGCGACGTGTTCGACGGCATCGCGGCGTCCTTCGCCTGGCTGCAGGAGAACGACAAGTGACCGGCGGCACCGGCCGCGTCGGCGTCGGCGTCATCGGCGCGGGCGTCATCTCGGGCACGTACCTGGAGAACATGACGGCGATGCCGGACCTCGAGGTCCTGTTCGTCGCCGACATCGACCTCGACCGGGCCCGCTCGCGCGCCGAGGAGCACGGCGTGCCGAACCACGGCACCGTCGACGAGCTGCTCGCGATGGACGAGATCGAGATCGTCGTGAACCTCACGCTGCCCGCCACGCACGCCGAGGTCGGCCGACGGATCGTCGCGGCCGGTAAGCACGTGTGGAGCGAGAAGCCGCTGGCCCTGGATCACGAGTCCGGCCAGGACCTGCTCGAGGCGGCCCGCGCGGCCGGTGTGCAGGTGGCGTGCGCGCCCGACACCGTGCTCGGCGCGGGGATCCAGTCGGCCATGCGCGCCATCGCCCGCGGCGACATCGGCGAGCCGCTCACCGCGACGACGCTCTTCCACGTGCCCGGCCCCGACGCCTGGCACCCGAACCCCGAGTTCCTGTTCGCGCGCGGCGCCGGACCCCTGTTCGACATGGGCCCGTACTACGTCACCACGCTCGTGCACGCGTTCGGCGCGGCGGAGACGGTGAGCGCGGTCTCCTCGACCTCGCGCACCACGCGCACGATCGGCAGCGGACCCCGCGCGGGCACCGACTTCCCGGTGGAGGTGCCCACGCACCACGCGGCGCTCATCTCGTTCGCGGGCGGGCAGTCGGCGCAGTCCACGTTCAGCTTCCAGAACGCGCTGCCGCGCATGGGCTTCGTGGAGATCTCGGGCAGCGAGGGCACCATCGTGCTCCCCGACCCGAACACGTTCGAGGGCGACAGCCAGCTGTGGCGCTTCGGGCAGCAGGAGCCGGAGACGCTGACGGCTCACGGATCGACGTACGGCCGGGGTTCCGGCGTGCTGGACCTCGCGCGCAGCATCCGCGGCGGCGACCCCGTGCGCGCATCCGGCGAGGTCGCGGCGCACGTGCTCGACGTGCTGCTCGCGATCCGCGACGCGGCCGACAGCCGCGAGGTCGTGAAGGTCGCGTCGAGCGTCACGAAGCCGACGCCGCTGGCCGAGGACTGGGACCCGGCGGCGGCGACGCTGTAGCGCCGCGTCCGCTCGGACCGACGGCCCCGCATCCTCCGTGGATGCGGGGCCGTCTCGCGCTCGGCGCCGGGCGTCGCGCGGGGGAGACTGGACCCGTGCCCGCACCCTCCGACCGCCCCGCCGACGCCGAGATCGCCGCCCGGCTGGCCGCCGCCCTCCGCGCGCCCGACGCGTCCGCCCGGCTGCAGGCCGCGCTCACCGCGGGCACCCGGCCGGATCCCGCGCTCGTCGAGGGCCTGATCCACCGCTGCCGCGTCGAGCCCGACCTCAACGTGCGCGAGATGCTCACGTGGGCGCTGATCCGCCACGACCCCGAGCAGACGATCCCGCCGCTCATCGCCGAGCTGACGTCGCCCATCCCGCAGGCCCGCAGCCAGGCGCTGCACACGCTCTCCAAGATCGGCGACCGGCGCGCGCTGCCCGCCATCACGCCCGCGCTCCTGCGGGATCCGGACGACCACGTCGCGCGCACCGCGTGGCGCACGGCGTCGGGCCTCGTCGACGGCGACCGGGATCCGGCCGGCGGGCGCTGGCTGTCGCAGCAGCTGGCGTCGCAGCTCGGCCGCGGCGGCCGCGACACCCAGGCGAGCCTCGCGCGCGCGTTCGCGAGCGTCGGGCGGGCGGCGATGCCGGTGCTCGAGCGGTCGCGGCGCGCGGCGGACGCCCGGGTGCGGATCCACGCGCTCGCCGTGCTCGCGCAGCTCGCCGACCCGGAGCTCCGCTTCGACGACGCGATGGACGAGGCCCGCCGCACCTCCTTCGGCGCGCACCTCGCCCGGCGGCCGGGCTTGCACCTCCCGTAGCGTCATGTGATCGGGTGGTCCCATGACCCACCCCGCCGAGACCCACCCGACCGAGGACGACCCCGTCGTGACCGCCTCCCCGATCCCCATGCCGACCCCGCCCCGTCGGGTCCGGATCGGCGACGCGGCCGCGTTCGTCGGCGTCACGCCGCGGACCATCCGCCACTACCACCAGATCGGCCTGCTCCCGGAGCCCGAGCGGGGCACCGACGACCGGCGTCGCTACGGGTACGCCGACATGGTCCGGCTGATGTGGATCCGGCGCATGGCCGACGCCGGGATCGCCCTCGAGGACATCCGCGCGGCCTTCGCCGACCCGGAGGCGGGGGAGGGTGCCGGTGCTGCCGCGGATGCCGCCGCTCGCGCCGCCCGCGCCGCTCCCGCTGCCCCGGGCGCCGCCGCTGTGGACGACGACGTCGCCGACGTCCTCGGCCGCCTCGAGGCGACCCTCGCGGCCCAGGAGGCGGAGCTGCGTCGGCAGCGGGACGCCGTGCGCCGGCTGCGCGCCCGGGGCAGCCGGCTGGGCCTCCTCTCCGACCTCGTCGCGCGCCGCCTCGAGGGCCTGCCCGAGGGATCCCTCCGCCAGGCCGACCTCGACGCCCTGTTGGTCATGGAGCGCAGCCTCGGCACCCTCGTCGCGGCCCTCAACGCCACCCGGTACATCGCCGTCGCCACGCTGCCCGGCCTGCGCGAGGCGTCCGACCGGGTCGACGCCGCCGAGGAGGCGCTCGACGACACGGTCTCCGTCGACGACCCGCGCGTGGCGGAGGTCGCGGCCGAGCGGCGCGCGTTCGAGGAGGCGCTGCAGGCGGCGATCGAGGGGTCCGACCTCCCGCAGCAGGACGAGGAGCTGGTCGCCGCCTGGGACGAGCTGCACCCCGACGGCGATGGCGACGAGGACGACGCCCGCGGCGGATCCGGCCGGCCGGCCCGGTCCCTGAGCACGATGGACGCCTTCGCGAAGATGCCCTACGACTTCTCCCCGGCCCGCCTCCGCTCCATGGAGCTGGCCATGGACTTCGTGGTGTGGGGGCCGCCCGCGCGGTGAGCGGGCGTCGGCCCCGCCGATCCCCGCGGCCGGGCCGATCCCGTCGCGGAGCCGCGGAGTAGGTTCGCGGCACGGCGCCCCGCGACGGGAGCGCCCGGATCCGCGCCCGCGCGCGGACGACGAGAGGCGCGCCCATGGCCGAGATCGTGCTGTTCCACCACGTGCAGGGCGCGACCCCCGGGGTCCACGCCTTCGCCGACGCGCTGCGGGACGGCGGGCACACCGTGCACGTGCCGGACCTCTTCGACGGGGCCCTGCCCGAGTCCATCGAGGCGGGTCTCGCGCTGATGGCGGGCCTCGCCGACCACGTCGTCGCCGAGCGCACCGACCGGGCGCTCGACGGTCTGCCCGCGGAGCTCGTCTACGCCGGGTCCTCCTGGGGCGGATCCATCGCGCAGCGCCTCGCGCAGACCCGCCCGGGCGCCCGCGGCGCGCTCCTCTACGAGTCGTTCGTGTCGCTCTCCGCGGAGTGGTCCTTCGGGCCGTGGCCGGCGGGGCTGCCGGTGCAGGTCCACGGCATGGCGCGGGATCCGTTCTTCGCGGGAGAGGGCGACCTCGACGCGGCCCGCGAGCTGGTCGCCGAGGTCGGCCCGGAGCTCGCCGAGGTCTTCGTCTACGACGGCGACGCGCACCTGTTCACGGACGCGTCGCTGCCGTCGTCGGATCCGGTCGCCACCGCGCTCGTGCTGGAGCGGTCGCTGGAGCTGCTCGCGCGTCTCGGCTGATCCGCCCGGGCCCCGCGACCGGTCACGCGGCGATGTGCGCGGCGTCGTCGGACGGGGTCCGCTCCTCCGTCGCGCGCGAGTCCGTGAGCGACAGCGAGCCCACGGTCGCGATCACGCCGGCCCCGACGGCGACGACGATGTAGGCGGTCCGCTCACCTGCGAAGAAGGAGTGGACCAGGTCGGCGCTCCACGCGCCCGCCGGGAGCGCGGTCGTGACGAGCGCCGCGATGAGCGTCCCGACGACCGCGGTGCCGAGGCTCGTGCCGAGCTCCTGCGCGGTGTCGTTGAGGGCCGCGCCGATCGAGGTGCGGTTCGCGGGCATCGACTCGACCAGGGCGACCGCGCAGATGGTCATGATGGTCCGCAGCCCGACGGTGAACACGATCATCGACGCCATGATGGCGAGGTAGCCGTGCTCCACCGCCCAGGCCAGGCCGAGCAGCCCGGCCACCAGGAAGCCGGTGCCGACGAGGCAGGCCATGCGGTGGCCGAGGCGGCTGGCGAACCGCTCGGCGATCGGGCTCGCGGCGATCATCGTGACGATGATGGGCAGGTTCGCGAGGCCGGCCCGCATGGGGCTCCAGCCGTACGCGTACTGGAAGTGCAGGATCAGCCCGAACAGGATGCTCGCGAACGCGACCGACGCCCCGAGCTGCGTGAGCGCCGCGCCTCGGACGGGCCCCGCGCGGAAGATCGCGAGGTCGATCATGGGCGCGGCCGCGCGGCGCTCGCGGAGGACGAAGCCCGCGACCGCGGCGACGGCGCCGAGCGCGCAGGCGAGCGTCAAGGGCGCGAGCCAGCCGCGCTCGACGCCGCTCGTGAGCGTGTAGCAGCCGAGCCCGATCGCGGCGACGGTGAGCACGGTGCCGGGCAGGTCGAGCCGCTCGGAGGTGAGGTCCTCACGGCGGTCGGCCGGGACCCCGAGGCGGACCCCGATCCAGACGAGCAGCGCGATGGGGGCGTTGATCGCCAGCAGCCACTGCCAGCTGACGGCCCCGAGGATCGATCCGCCGAGGAGCGGGCCGAGGACGAAGCCGGACATGCCGACGACCATGACGATGGTGATCGAGCGCATGCGCAGCTTGTCGTCCTCGAAGAGGCGGAAGATCAGCGACATCGTGACGGGAGCCATGGCCGCGGCGGCAGCGCCGAGCTCCGCGCGCAGGGCGATGAGCTGGCCGATGTCGGTGACGAGGACGACGGCGACGCTGATGAGGCCGAAGGCCGCGAGGCCGATCAGCAGGACGCGGCGGCGGCCGAACCGGTCGGCGGCGGATCCCGCGGTCAGCAGCAGGCCGCCGAAGGTGAGCGAGTAGGCGCCCGTCACCCACTGGAGCCCCGTCGTGCCGCTGTCGAGCGCCCGGCCGATCGTGGGCAGCGCGATCGACAGCAGCGTGTTGTCGACCATCTCGACGAAGAAGGCCAGGCAGAGCGCGGCCAGCGGGATCGCCGCGGCCCGGAGGGAGGCGTAGCCGCGGGGTGGGGCGGTGGTGGTCGTGGGGGTGCTCATCGGGGTCCTCTTCTCATCGAACGTCGTACGAGTATCGGACGACGTTCGATAGTATGGAACGACGTTCGGTAGGATGCAAGGCATGGCCGCGAATGGATCCCCGAAGACGGAGGGCGCCCGCACGCCGCCCGCCCGCGCACGAGGCAGGCAACGCGCGTCGCACTCGCTCGACACGGTGCTGGCGGAGGCGATCGCGATCCTCGACGAGTCGGGGGAGAGGGCGTTGACCTTCCGGGCCCTCGCGGCACGGCTCGGCGGCGGCGTGGCGAGCATCTACTGGTACGTCGCGAGCCGCGACGAGCTGCTCGAGAAGGTGACCGAGGAGGTGATGGGCCGGGTCCTGACGGAGACGGAGCCGCTGACCCACGGATCCGACCCGGTCGACAACGTGCGCGCCGTCGCCCTCGCGCTCTTCGACGAGCTCGTGCGCCGGCCGTGGTTCGGGCAGTACATGCTCAGGAACAACGGGCTGCAGCCCAACTCGATGATGATGTACGAGCGCATCGGCCAGCAGCTGCTCGGGCTCGACCTCACGTCGCGGCAGCGGTTCCACGCGGTGTCGTCCATCGTCAGCTACGTCGTCGGGGTCGCGGCCGACCTCGCGGAGCCGCCGCCGCAGGAGTTCCTGGAGAGCGGGCTGGACCGGGAGGGCTTCCTGGGGACGCTCGCCGACCGCTGGCGGGAGCTCGACCCCGAGGAGTACCCGTTCGCCCACGACGCCGCGGGCGAGATGGCGACGCACGACGACCTCGACGTGTTCCGCTCCGGGCTCGACCTGCTTCTGGCCGGTGTCCGCCAGCAGGCCGGGCTGCCGCCGGCGGCGTGACCCGAGCGGGCTAGAGCGCGGGCACCGTCGCCAGCAGCCCCTCCGCCTCGCGCCGCGCCCCGTCGATCTCCGCCGTCCCCAGCCCGCACGCCCGCAGGCACGTGGCGGCGATGGCGTCGCGGTCGGCGTCCCCGGGCTCGCCGCGGCGGCGGAGCTGGATCACGAGCTCGGCCAGCTGGATCAGCACGGCCCCCAGCGCATCCGGCCCGATGAGCGACCGGACGTCGGCGCTCGCCGCGGCAGTGCCGATGCGCCCGTACGCGTCCTGCAGCTCCCGGCGCTGCTGGCGGAAGCCGTCGTAGCGCTCGCCCTGCACCTCGGGCAGCAGGTAGAGCGTGCCGATGTTGTGCGGGGTGTCGGCGAGCGTGCGGAAGTCGACCATCACGAGCGCGTGCAGCGCGGCGGCCGCGGAGGCGCGGTCGGGGACGAGGTCCTCGATGCCGCGCACCACGTCGAGGCTGGGGCGCACCGAGCGCGTGAGCAGCTCGACGAGCAGGTCGTCCTTGCCGGCGAAGTGGTAGTAGAGGGACGCCTGGCGGATCCCGACCCGCTCGGCGATCGCGCGCGTGGACGTGCCGCTCAGCCCGTGCTCGGCGAAGAGCGCGGCGGCGGCGTCGAGGATCTGCTCGCGCGGGCTCAGCGGGGACCCGGCGTCGGGCACCGCTCGAGGGCGGCCGACGCGGGCCGGCTTGTCGTCCTTGGCCATCCCGCCATCCTCGCAGGTGGGGATCACGCGGCGACCCGCGCGGACGGCCGGCGCGCGACGCGGTGCACGACGCGGATCACGACGCGGCGCCGATCACCGCGAGCACCTGCCCGGGCGCGACCTGCTCGCCGGGCCGGATGTGGACGTCGAGCACGCGCCCCGCGACCGGCGCGCCGACGACGGACTCCATCTTCATGGCCTCCACCGCGAGCACCGCGTCGCCGACGCCGAGGAGATCGCCCGGGCGCACGTCCACCCGCCAGACGGTGGAGGTGAACGGCGCCGTCACGGCCGTCGCGCCGGGCGGGATCGGCACGGTCGCGGCCTCGACGACGGGCGGCTCGTCGCGCACGTCGAACTCGCCCGACAGACGCCAGCGCGCCTTCTCCTCCTCGAACGCGCGCGTCTGCGTGTCGCGGAAGTCGCGGATCGACGCGTCGTTCGCGGCCAGGAACGCGTGGTGGTCGGCGATGGAGAACTCGCCGTCCTCCGTCTCGTAGCGCCCGCGGCCGGCGTCCGTCTCGGCGCGCAGCTCCAGCAGCTCCTCGGCGCCGACCGGGTACCACTCGATGCGGTCGAAGAACCGCAGCGCCCACGGGTCCTCCTGGAAGAGCCCGCCACGGCGGAAGCGGTTCCAGATCTGCACCGTGCGGCCCACGAACTGGTACCCGCCCGGCCCCTCCATCCCGTAGATGCAGAGGTACGCGCCGCCGATGCCGACCGAGTTCTCGGCTGTCCACGTGCGCGCCGGGTTGTACTTCGTGGTCACCAGGCGGTGGCGCGGATCCAGCGGCGTGGCCACGGGCGCGCCGAGGTACACGTCGCCGAGGCCGAGCACGAGGTAGCTCGCGTCGAAGACCGTGCGGAAGACGTCGTCGACCGAGTCGAGGCCGTTGATGCGGCGGATGAACTCGATGTTCCACGGCGTCCAGGGCGCGTCGTCGCGGACGCCCGCCATGTAGCGCTCGATGGCGAGGCGCGTCGCCGGGTCGTCCCAGGAGAGCGGCAGCCGCACCTTCCGCGACGGCACCACGAGCTGCCCGGTGGGCGGGATCTCGTCCTCCAGCTCCTGCAGCAGCCGCGTGACGGCCGTGGCCTTGAGCACGCGCGCGTCCGTGCGGACCTGGAGCGAGCGGATCCCGGGCGTCACCTCGAGCACGCCCGGCGGCATGTGCTCCTGCAGCCGGGTCATGAGCGCGTGCACGCGCATGCGCAGCGCGATGTCGAGGGTCATGTCGCCGTACTCGACGAGCACGTTGTCGTCGCCGTCGCGGCGGTAGGCGACGCCGGGACGCGCGTCGGTGGGCTCGAGCCGGCCGATCACGCCGTCGTCGCCGTCGCCGCCCGCGCGGATCACCTGGAGCGAGGCGCGGGAGTCCACGAGCGACGCGGCGGCCGCCTCCGTCACGGGCACGAACCGCACGGTGTCGCCGGGCCGCAGCTGGCCGAGCTTCCACAGCTCGCCGCTCGCGACCACTGCCGGGCACACGAAGCCACCGAGGGACGGGCCGTCGGGTCCGAGGATGATCGGGGTGTCGCCCGTGAAGTCGATCGCGCCCACCGCGTACGGGGTGTCGTGGATGTTCGACGGGTGCAGCCCCGCCTCGCCGCCGTCCTCGCGCGCCCAGCCGGGCCGCGGGCCGATGAGCCGGATGCCGGTGCGCGCCGAGTTGTGGTGCACGCCGTAGTCGGTGGCGTAGAGCACGTCGATGTCGGCGCGCGTGAAGAAGTCGGGCGCCGCGTGCGGGCCCTCGGTGACGCCGATCTCCCACGCCGAGGTGAGGGCGGGCCGGCGGTGCGCGGGCGTCGGGCCGCCGATGATCCCGAGGCGCGCGCCCGCGGGGAACGCGGGGTGGTCGGCGTCGGAGTCGGGGGATCCGGGCCGCAGCACGTCGCCCGCGAGCAGCGCCCGGCCCGCGTGCCCGCCGAAGCGGCCGAGCGTGAAGGTGGACGCGGATCCGAGGTACGCGGGCACGTCGATCCCGCCGCGCACGGCCAGGAACAGGCGGAGCCCCGGCCCGTCGGCGCGACCGATCGCGAGGGTCTGCCCGGCGGCGACCTCGAGCGGCTCCCACATCGCGGCGGGCTCGCCGTCGACCGTGACGGGGGCGGGCGCGCCCGTCACGGCGACCACGGACGCGGTCGAGAAGCGCAACACGGGTCCGTCGGCCGTGATCTCGAGGCCGGGCGCGCCCTCCGGGTTGCCCACCGCGAGGTTCGCCTCCGCGAGCGACACCGGGTCGAACGGGCCGCTCGGCGGCACGCCCACCTGCCAGTACCCGAGCCGGCCGGGCAGGTCTTGCACGGTGGTCATGGTGCCGGGGGAGAGGACGTCGATCCGCGGCGCCGGGTCGTCCGTCTCGTCGAGCGTCGACGTGGAGTGCGTGGCCGTGCGCAGCTCGATGTCGTCGGTGAGCGCCCGCAGCAGGCCGATGTTCGTGACGATGCCGTCGATCCGCGAGCCGTCGAGCGCCTCGCCGAGGAGGTCGAGCGCGTCGTCGCGGGTCTCGCCCGTGGCGATGACCTTGGCGAGCAGCGGGTCGTAGGAGGCGGAGACCTCGAGGCCGGTCTCGATCCAGCCGTCGACGCGGATCCCGGGCCCGGCCGGCAGCACGGCCTGCGTCACGAGGCCGCTCGACGGCAGGGATCCCTTCGCCGGGTCCTCCGCGTAGACGCGGGCCTCGACGGCGTGGCCCTCCGGGATCCACTCGCGCGTGAAGAGGTCGTCGGGCAGCCCCGCAGCGCCGTCGCGCGCGAGCCGCAGCATGAGCTCCACGAGGTCGACGCCGTGCACCTCCTCGGTGACGGGGTGCTCGACCTGCAGGCGCGTGTTCACCTCGAGGAACGCGGCCTCCTCGCGCACCGGGTCGTAGACGAACTCGACCGTGCCGGCGCTGCGGTACGAGACCGACTCCGCGAGCGCGCGGGCCGAGTCGTGCAGCTGCGCGCGCACCCGGGCGGGCAGCGCGGGCGCCGGCGCCTCCTCGATGACCTTCTGGTTGCGGCGCTGGAGCGAGCAGTCGCGGTCGCCGATCACGGCCACGCGGCCCTGGCCGTCGCCCACGAGCTGCACCTCGACGTGCCGGGCCGGGCGCACGAGGCGCTCGAGGAAGATGCCGGTGGATCCGAACGCAGACTCCGCGAGCCGCGTCACCCTCCCGAACGCCTCCCGCACCTCGGCGGGCGTCGCGCACGCCTGCATGCCGATCCCGCCCCCGCCGCCCGTGGCCTTGAGCATCACGGGCAGGCCGATGCGCTCGGCCTCGGCGACGGCCTCGTCGGCGTCGGCGAGGAGGCCCGTCCCGGCGAGCAGGGGCACGCCGGCCGCCTCGGCCAGCTCGCGCGCGGTGTGCTTCGCGCCGAAGGCGAGGATCTGGTCGGCGGTCGGCCCGACGAACCGGATCCCCGCCTCCTCGCACGCCGACGCGAATTCGAGGTTCTCGCTGAGGAAGCCGTAGCCGGGGTGGATGAGGCCGGCGCCCGTCGAGCGGGCCGCCTCGATGATCGCGTCGATGCGCAGGTACGACTCGCGCGGCGCCGCCGGGCCGAGCCGCACGGCCTCGTCGGCCTCGCGGACGTGCGGCGCCGCGCGGTCGGCGTCGGAGAAGACCGCGACCGTGCGCATCCCCATGGCCTTGGCGGTGCGGATCACGCGGCACGCGATCTCGCCGCGGTTCGCGACGAGGACGGTGTCGAGGTCGAGCGCGCGGCGCTCGCCGGCTGCGCCGCTCACGAGCGCGCTCACGGCTGCACCACGATCATCCGCAGCGGCGTGCAGCTGAAGTCGTTGCACGGGTTGTTCATCTGCGGGCAGTTGGAGACGATCACCAGCACGTCGCGTTCGGCGCGCAGGGCGACCCGCTTCCCGGGCGCGCTGAGCCCGTCGACGATCCCGAGGGATCCGTCCTCCTCCACCGGCACGTTCATGAACCAGTTGATGTTCGACACGATGTCGCGCGCGCCCAGCCCGTGCCGCGACGCCTCGGTCAGGAAGTTCTCGCGGCAGCCGTGCTGGTACGCGGTGTGGTGGCCGTAGCGGAGCGTGTTCGACTCCTTCGAGCACGCGCCGCCGAGGGTGTCCTGCCGGTCGATCTCGTTGCCCACCACGGTCATCAGCGCCCGGCCCTCGCTCGACATGAGCACGGATCCGGTGCCGAGGTACGCGTTGCCCTGCGCCACGATCGTGTCGGGAACGCTGTACCGCTCCTCCGGGTCGTCGGCGTCGTAGACCAGGCAGTCGGCGGACTGGTTGCCGCCCACGTCGACGATCGTGAGCACCTCGCCGGCGCGCACCACGGCGGACCAGGGCGCGAGCGGCGCCACGCGGTCGTCGCGCACGACGGCGCCCTCGACGAGCGACGCGCCCCAGTCGAGCACGGCGTCGGGCGCGTGGACGGCGCCGGTCGGGACGGGGGATGCCACGGTGGGGGTCATCGGGTTCCTCTCGCTTCGCAGTGGTCGATCGAGTTCAGGTAGGCGCGCGTGAGCTCGGGGGTCGCGTGGAAGCGCGCGTCGTCCGGGCCCGTGGGGGAGCCGCGCCAGGCGTGGATCCGCAGCGGGCCGACGACGTGGTCGGGCCGCTGGTCCAGCGGGTGCGGCACGTTCGCGAGCAGCACGATCAGCGGCATCTCGGCCACGAGCGTGACGTGCGTGCCCGGCCCGGCGGATCCGGTGGGCCGCAGCGCGCCGTCCTCCTCCACGCGCACGCCCTGGAAGAGGGAGACGCCGGGTGGCAGGTCGCGTCGCGTGAGGCCGTGCTTCGCGGCGGCCTTCACGAGCAGCGACCGGCCGCTGGGCGTGGGGCCCTCGGGCGCGGATCCGCCGTAGCGCCGGTCGTTGAGCGCGTCGGTGGAGGTGCCGCAGAGCGCGTCGTGGTGGCCCGAGGTGTCCTCGACGATGCTCGCGAGGATCCGGCCGTCCCCGCTCAGCAGCGGGGAGCCCTCGCCGAGGTACGCCTGCCACGGGATCTTGACGGTGTCGGCGACGTTCAGCCGCTCCCACGGTGCCTCCGCGTCGTAGAGCACGAGGTGCGCGCACGCGTCGCCCGTGGGGTCGTCGAGGCGGAGGCGGGATCCGCGCGCCAGCACCCGGTGCGCGTACCCGCCGGGCGCCACGGTCTCGGCCCAGGTGAGCTCGTCCGCGGCGACGCCCTCCGGCCGGTGCGGCGAGGAGGACGCGGGCACGTACGGCATCCAGTCGCTGCGGCGGTCGGCCTGCGCGCGGGCGTCCGCGCGGGAGGCGGTGACGCTGTCGGTCGTGCGCAGGTCCCTCATCGGATGGCCGCCCCCGCCGGCTCGACCACCGGGATCGTGGCCGTTGTCGGCACCTCCGTGAGCTGGATGGGCCCGTCGGAGCGGTGCCGCCACGCGTGGTAGCCCCAGCCCACGAGCAGGGTCGCGCCGATGAAGAGGAGCGCGCTGTACTGCAGCCACCACGACTCGCCCGTGAGGTCGTAGATCTCGGGGCGCGGCCAGATCAGGTTCACCGCCATCGCCGCCTGGAAGAGCACCGCGACGGCGTTGATCGGGATCCCCCAGCGGCCGAGCGTGAACAGCGGCTTGCCGTCCTCGTCGACGCCGCCGGCCGGGAAGCGCCCGCGGATCCGGGCGACGAGCAGCGGGCCGGTGACGCCGAGGTAGGCGAGGTACAGCATCGCGATGCAGAGGCTCGACAGCGCCGTGAAGATCGCCGACTGCCCGGCGTTGACCGCGAGGGCGAGCACCGCGCCGACGCCGACCACGACGGAGGTGAGCACGGGCGTGCCCGTGCGAGGCGACACCTTGGCGAGCTGGCGGTGGAACGGCAGCGCCTTCTCGCGGGCCATCGAGTAGATCATGCGGGTGCCCGAGGTCTGCACGGCGAGCGTGCACGCGAACACCGCCACCGCGACCGCGCAGAGCAGCAGGCGGCCGCCCACCTCGCCGGCGACCGAGGTGATCACCCAGGCGAGGCCCTGCGTGGCGAGGTTCCCGTCGGTGAGGCTGGGCGCCGCGACGAGCGCGCCCACGATGAGGAGCGCCCCGCCCAGCCCGGAGACCGTGAGCGCCCGGATGATCGTGCGCGGCGTCGTCTTCCGCGGGCTGTGGGTCTCCTCGGCGAGCTCGCCCGCGGAGTCGAAGCCGACCATCACGTAGGCGGCCATGAGGGAGGAGGCGAGGAACGCCCACACGTACGGCTCCTGGCTCGCGGATCCCGCGGTCGTGAAGACCACCTCGGGTCCGCGCTTGGGCAGCAGGAACAGCACGGCGACGAGCGCGACGACGCCGACCATCTCGATGGCGACGCCCGCCGTCGTCACGCGCGCCATGAGCCGCACGCTCAGGATGTTCACGACCGTCGTGATCGCCAGCATGATGATCCCGAGCAGCACCGCGTTCGCGGAGCCCGTGGGGGAGGCGACGGACGGATCCGCGTCCGGCCCGCCCACGATCTGGAACCCGGCCCAGATGGACGGCAGGACGGCCTGCACCGCGATGGCCGCGACGGCGACCGTGAGGATCTGGCCGACGATCATGGTCCAGCCGGTGAACCAGCCGAACGTGGTGCCAGCGAGCCGGCTCGACCACTGGAAGATCGCTCCCGAGATCGGCCACGACGCCGCGAGCTGCGCGAAGTTCAGCGCCACGAGCAGCTGGCCCACGAACACGATCGGCCAGGCCCAGAAGAAGGCGGCGCCGCCCAGCCCGAAGCCGAGGCCGAAGAGCTGGAACACGGTCGTCAGGATCGAGACGAAGGAGAACCCGGCCGCGAAGGAGGAGAAGGGGCCGACGCCGCGGTGGAGCTCCTGGGCGTAGCCGGGCGGGATGACGGGAGCGGGGGCCGTGGTGGGTGCCGCGGCCGGCGAGGGGAGGTTCGGGGTGCTCAATGTTCTGGCCTCTCACGAGGGCGCGGTGGAGCAGGTGCGCCGGAGATCCGGTTGCCCGGTCGGAGTATCTATCGAGCGATAGGTATTTCCGTCCAGTGTGGTTCTGCCCGGTATCGCCGCCGTTTCCCTCGTGTTACCGGCGTGTATCTTCTCCGGCGCGACGGATCCGGTCGCGGTCGCCGGCCGCCGGCACGCGCGGAGGGGCCGGCAGCTGATGGCTGCCGGCCCCTCGATCTCAGTCCTCGCGCGTGGGTGTCACGCGGCTGCCGCCCGCGCCGGCGCCGGCGCGAGCAGTCCGAGGAACGCGAGGTCGTCCGCCACCTTGGCGATGAGCGCGCGGTCGAGCGACGGGATGTCCGGCGACCCGAGCGGGCGCACCGCCCTTACGGCCTCGGCGAACGCGTCCGCCGGGATCGCCGAGCCGGCGTGCGGCTCCTCGGGCGCGGCGAACGCGTGCATCAGCGGCAGGACGGACCGGGCGCGATCGGCGTCCGGGAGCGATCCCAGCGCCGCGCGGAACCGGTCGACCCACTCCGCGTGGTCCTCCACGCGCTCGATGTCGTGGCCGTCCTCGCGGAGCCAGTCCACGAAGGTGTCGAGCGAGACGCCGTCGTCGTGCGGGTTCACGACGTTGAAGGTGCGGTGCCCCTCGGTGAGCGCCGCGCCGATCCCGTCGATCGCCGCCGCCGTGAAGTCGGCAGGCAGACCGTCGTAGTGGGACCGCTGCGGCTCGCCGTCGGGGCCGCGTCGCACGAACGAGGCCGGCGCGAGGCCGGTGGTGAGGACGCTCCAGATCAGCCGGGTGAAGACGTCGGGGAGGTTCACCTGGCCGCGCCAGCGGGGGTGCGCCAGGATCATGTCGGACCGGAACACGGCCACGGGGACGCCGTGGTGCTCGTGGGCCTCGCGGAGCAGCACCTCGCTCGCCCACTTGCTCGCGCCGTACCCGTTGGCGTACTCGTCGCCGACGGCCCACTCGGGGATCATGGCGCGGATGTCGGCGTGCTCGTCGAGCGCGGCGGGCGCCGACGGTTCCGCGTCGGCGGCCGCGCCCGGCTGCGCGCCGCCCGCGACGGCGACGCTCGAGACGAAGGTGACGGGCACGCTGCCGGCGGCGATCGCCAGGCGGATCGCCTCGGCGGTGCCGACGACGTTCGGGCCGAACAGCGCCTGGTAGGGGAGGACGTGGTTCACGAGGGCAGCCGCGTGCGCGACGAGGTCGACCCGGGCGGCCAGGTCGATCCACCGCTCGTCGTCGAGGCCGAGGCGGTGCTCGCTGACGTCGCCGGCCAGCACCTCGAGCGAGCCCGACAGCTCGGCGAAGCGCCGGGCGAACGCGGGATCCGCGGCGAACGCGGCCTCGAGGCGGCGCCGGGCGTCGGCGTCGTCGGCGCCGCGCACGACGCACACCAGCGTGCCGCCCTCCGGGGCGAGGCGCTCGAGCCAGTCGATGGCCATGAAGCGGCCGAGGTAGCCGTTCGCGCCGGTGAGCAGGACTGTCCGGGATCCCGGGCGGGCGGCCGAGGCGCGGGGGACCGGCGCCGGGATGCCGCCGAGCATCCGGTCGAGGCGGAGGTCGCTGACGCGGAGGGTGGATGCGCCCGCGCCGTGCACGCGGGTCACGGTCGGCCGGTCGTCGGAGGCGGAGCGCTCCACGAACGCGGCGACGGCCGCGAGGTCGTTGGTCGGGTCGGTGAGGACGCCGACGGGCACCTCGGTGCCGAAGACGTCCTCGAGGATCCCGGAGAACGTCAGCGCGGACAGCGAGTCCCCGCCGAGGTCCTGGAACCGGGCCGCGGCGGCGGTTGCGGGAGACACCTCGGCGCCGAGGAGCTGGAGGGCGGCGCGCACCACCGTGTCGACCGTCGGCTCGTCGGCGGCGCGCTCGCGGAGGGCGGCCACCAGGGTGCCGCTCTGCTGCTCCTCGAGCGCGTCGTAGAGGGCGGCGAAGCGCTCGCCGTACCGCTGCGTGAGGCGCAGGCGCAGGAGCTTCCCGGCGTCGGAGAGCATGCCGCCGTCGACCGTGAACGGCTCGGGTTCGACGATCACGCCGCGGGGCACCTCGTAGGGGGCGAGGCCGTGCTCGCGGGCGGTGCGCTGGAGGGCCGCGAGGATGTCGCGCTCCGATGCCCCGGCCTCTGCCGGGACGACGACCGCGACGAGGAACGCGTGCCGGCTGTCGCCGTGCACGGCGATCTGGTGCACCTCGGGCGTCCCGCCGTAGGTCGCCTCGAGGGACGCAACCGCGACGAACTCGCCCTGCGACAGCTTGATCACGTTGTTCCGACGGTCGACGTACTCGTAGGTGCCGGGTCCGGTCTGCGCCATGACGTCGCCGGTCCGGTAGAAGCCGTCCTCGTCGAACACCGCGGCGGTGACGTCCGGCCGGCGGAAGTACCCGGCGATCACGGACGCGCTCTTGACGAGCAGCTCGCCCCGCGGGTGGGGCAGATCGGTGGTGCGGTACCCGAGCTCGGGCACGTCGACGAGCTTGTGCTCGGTGACGGGAGGCTGCTGGATCACCCCGTCGTGGAGGATGCCGCCGGCCTCGGTCGACCCGTACAGGTCGTGCAGCGTCAGCCCGAGGCATCCCTCGATGTAGGTGCGGAGCTCGGGCGTCAGCGGGGCGCTGGTGCAGATCGCCCGGCGGATCCGGCCGCCGAACGCGCGGACGCGCAGGTCGGCCTGGACCTCGGCGCGGACCGCGTCCGGGTCCGCGCCGCCGGCGGCGAGCCGGCGCTGCTCCTCGCGGTCGCCCTCCTGCCGGACCATCTCCGCGACGCGCGGCACGAAGACGAACTCGGTCGGGGCGAAGGTCCGCAGGTCGTCGAAGAGCGTCGACAGGTCGGTCGAGGTCGCGAGCGCGACCGTGCCGCCGCGGCCGAGCGTGGCGAGGAGGGAGGAGCGGCCGGTGAGGTGGCTCATCGGGAGGTACGCGTACCCGACGATGGCGTCGGCTGCGTCATCGGATCCGTCGTGCGCGGGCGTGGATGCGTCCGGGCCCATGGCCGGGTAGGTCCGCATGGCGTGCCACATCCGCTCGACCATGGAGCGCGTGTACATCGCGCCCTTCGGCGTCCCGGTGCTGCCCGACGTGTAGAGCAGGAGCGCGAGCGGGTCGTCGCCGGGTGCGGGGTGCCACGGGCTCGCTCCCGGCAGGCCGGCGCCTCGGGCGACGAGCGCGTCGAGCGTCAGGGCGGTGCCGGTGCCGGTGCCGGTGTCGAGCAGCATCGTCCGGATGCCGTCGCCCGATGCCTCGGCGACCGCCCGGGCCGTCGCGGCCTGCTCGGCGGTGGCCGCGATCCACACCGGCGTCGTCTCCTCGACGATCCGCTGCAGGGTCCCGACGGGCGCGCTCGCCTGGAGGGGCACGCTCACCGCGCCGAGGATCCACGCGGCGAGGTCAAGGGTGACGGCGTCCGCGGTCGCGGTGCCGAGCACCGCGATGCGATCGCCGGCCGACACGGTCTCGCCGAGCGCCGCGGCCAGCGCGCTCGCCCGGTCCCACAGCTCCCCGAAGCTCATGTCCGTGACCTCCGGCCCGGAACGCTGCCGCAGCGCCGTCCGCTCGGCGTGCTGCGCGAAGATCGCCTCGATCGAGGTGTCGTCGTGCTGGCTCCCCATGTGCGCAGTCCTCATGTCTCCGGTCCCCATGTGCTCGGTCCCCATGTGCTCGGTCCCCATGTGCTCAGTCCCCAATGTGTCGGTCCTCTCGTCGTTCGTCCCGGCGCGCCCCTGCGCGCCGGCTTCAGTGCTCGTCGAGCGCGATGCCCGCCAGCGCCAGCCCCCCGGCCACCGCCCACCGGCCGGTGCCGGTGAACGCCGGACCCCGGCGTGCGCGGACGGCGAATGAGCCGTCCGCGTGGAGCGCGATGTCCGCGCCGTCGATGCCGTGCCAGCCGCCGTGCGCCGAGGTCCGCGCCTTCGCGACGGCCTCGGCCGCGGCGAAGAGCACGCTGTCGGGACTCGCGACCCCGGCTGCCCGGAGCGCGTCGAGGCCCGCGGCGACGGGTGGGCTGCCGAGATCCGCCACGCGCGCCAGCACGCCTCCCGGGAGGGGACGTGTGGGTGTCGCGTCGATGCCGATCCCGGCGTGCTCGTCGCGTCGTCCGACGGCGCACGCGCGGAGCCCGGCGCAGTGGGTGATGCTGCCGACGACCCCGGCCGGCCACATGGGAGCTCCGCTCCGCGCGACCGGGATCGGTCCGGGTCGGATGCCCAGGGCCGCGAGCGCCTGCCGCGCGAGCACGCGACCGGTCACGAACTCCGCGCGGCGGCCCGGGAGCGCGGTCGCGACGGCGTCGCCCTCGTCGCCGGCCAGGCCTCCGTCCACGTCGTGGTCGGCTGCCGCGACGACCACGGAATCCGGGAGGAGTCGCCCCCAGGGGTTCCGCGGTAGTAGTTGCACTGACACAACTAAACCCCCGCTTCCTCCATGGTTCCCGGGTCACGTGCGGCGCACTACACTCCGCCGCCGGGTGCTCAGGGCGCGCGATGCCGCCGGTGGGCCGCGTTAGCGCCGCGAGCTACGGGCAGCTTTCGCAGGGGGCGGGTAACGCGTCCCGGGGCGCGTCCTCTCGGGTTCGGCGGTCGCGTCAGGCGGTGAAGGTCGGTCGCGTCAGGCGCCGACGGGCGGCAGCTCCGCCACGGCGACGCGGTCGCCCGCGGCGTCGCGGATCTCGACGGACGCGGCATCCTGGCGCAGCACGTCGGCGTTGAGGCGGCAGTCGATGCGCACGGCGGATCCGAGCATCGTGCCGGAGGAGTGCTCCCCGCCCGCGGCGTCGACGACGACCACGGAGTAGCTGTCGCCGACCGTCAGGCCGTCGACCGTGAGCAGCGTCTCCGTGCCCCAGGTGTGCGCGACCACCTCGCCCGTGACGTCGACGCCCGCGGGCGCGCCCGCGAAGGACACGCCCTCGACGGCACCGAGCGTGCCGGCCGGGCCGGACGCGACGTCGGCGCGCGGGGTCGCCAGGAACGCGCCTCCTGCGGCGCCGACGGCGAGGCAGGCTGCCGCGCCCGCGATGAGGAGGGCTGTCCGGCGGGTGCGCGATCCGCGGCGCGCGCGGTGCGCGTCGAGGTCGGCGGGCCCATCCGCGGTCGCGCGGCCGGCAGATGCCGACGCCGACGCGCGCTCGTCCGACCTCGCGACCGCGGACCCGCGCTCGTCCTCCGCCTCGCCGCTCCCGTCCGCGATCAGGCCGATCCGGCGAGCCAGCTCGTCGCTCGGCTCCGCCACCTGCCACGCACCGAGCCCGCCGAGCGCCGCCGGCAGCCCGCCGAGCAGCGCGAGCTCCTCGTCGATCGTCGGGTCGGCCGCGCGCAGCGCATCCAGCTCCGCGGACTCGGCGGGGGAGAGGTCGTCGGCGAGGGCCGCCGCGATGAGCTCGCCGCGGCGGTCGTCGGGCTCGAGACCGTGCGGATCGGGGGTGCGGTCGTCGGTCATGCGGGATCCACTTCGTCGAGATGCGTGCGGAGGGCGCGGAGCGCGTGGAAGACGCGCGTGCGCAGGGTGGCGACGGGCACACCCGTGGCCGTGGAGAGCTCCTGGTAGCTGAGCCCGGTGAGATGCACCGCGACGACGGCCTCGCGGTGGGCGTCGCTGAGCCGGGCGAGGCCCTCGACGATGCCGAGCCGGTCGAGCGGATCCGCCTCCCGCGTCGCCTGCTCGGGCGCCTCGTCCTCGGCCACGATGCGCGGCGTGCGGGCCCGGGCGCGGTGCACGTCGAGGATCACCCGCCGCTCGATCGCGAACAACCAGGTGCGCGCGCTGCCGCGCTCGCCGTCGAAGGAGTCGCGGGCGCGCCAGGCGCGGAGGAACGTCTCCTGCACGCAGTCCTCGGCGAGCTGGCGGTCCTGCAGGGCGTTGACCGCGAACCCGAGCAGAGCACCGCCGTGCTCCGCGAACGCCTCGCGCACGTCGAACCCGGGCGGGGACGCGCTCATCGTGCTCCGCTCGGGTGCAGGGGCCGGACGCGTCAGGACGAGCGCCATCGTGATCCCCTCAGCCTAGGCGGCGGGTGCGCGCCCTCACCGGGGGATACGTCGGCGGGGGGCCCGGCGTTCATCCGTCGGGTGGGGAGGGACCGCGGATCGCCGCGACACGCCTCCCGGACGAATTTCCGCGACCGATGAACGCCTGCCGCCCGCCGTGCGTATGCCCTGTCAGAAGCGGTGCCCGTCCGGGTGCCCCACCACGAGAGGCTGCACGCGATGACGCACACGAGACTCGTCCGGAACATGACCATCGGGGGCGCCGCCGCGGCCGCCCTCACCCTCCTCGCCGCGACGCCCGCGTCCGCCGAGACCACCGTCCCCGAGCCCGACCGCTTCACGAGCGCGTTCACCGTGATGGCGACGCCCGACCAGGTGCTCAACGCCGACGGCGTCGCGACCCCCGGCGAGCCCGGCGCCACCGGCCGATTCGACCTCCGCCTCGACTCCGCGTCGAACACCATCTGCTACGACATCACCCTCACGGGCGTCACCGGCGAGTACAAGAGCCCCGCGAAGACGGCCACGCACATCCACCAGGCCGCCGTCGGCAAGGCCGGCCCACCCCGCATCGCCTTCCCCAACCCGGTGGACGCCGGCGACGGCACCCGCACCAGCTCCGGCTGCATGCAGGGCCCCTTCACGACCGGGATCATGAACGCGCAGAACCAGGACACGGGCACGGGCTTCACGGTCGCGCAGATCGAGGCCGACCCGGCCTCGTTCGCGGCCGACACCCACACCGCGTCGTTCACGGCCGGTGCCGTGCGCGGCCAGCTGACCCAGGTGCCGGTCGGCGGTGTCGACACGGGCGCGGGCGGATCCGCCACCACGACCTCGGCCCTCCCGCTCGTCGCGGGCGGCGGTGCCGTCGCGCTCGCCGCGGCCGGCGTCGTGCTGATGCGCCGCCACCGCGCGCAGGAGTCCTGATCCCCGTGCACCGCAGCCCGGCTGGCGCGTCGCCCGCGCGGCGCGCCCGCCGGGCCGTGGTGCTGGCGGCCGCGCTGATCCCGCTGGTCGCGCTCGCGGGCTGCGCGCCCGCGGAGCCCGGAGCGGCACCGGGTGCTCGCTCCGCGACGTCGCCCGCAGCGCCGTCCGCCCCACCGGCCGCCGCGTCGAGCGCCCCGCCCACGACCTCCCCCACGGTCGTGCAGGGCCTCGGCGCGGTCCCCACCCGCGTCGCCATCCCCGCCATCGACCTCGACCAGCCGCTCATCGACCTCGGGATCGCCGCCGACGGCCGGATGGAGGTGCCCGTCGACTTCGACGACGTCGGCTGGTTCACGGGCGGCGGGCGTCCCGGCGGTCGCGGGCCCACGGTGATCGCCGCGCACGTCGACTCGCGCGTGGGACCCGCCGCGTTCGGCCGGCTCGCCGAGCTCGGCGTGGGCGACGAGGTGTCCGTGCAGGACGTCGACGGCGGATCCACGCGCTACGCCGTGACCGAGGTCGCCGACTTCGCCAAGGCCGACTTCCCGACCGCGCGTGTGTTCGGCGCGCAGCCCACCGACCAGCTCCGCCTCATCACCTGCGGCGGGATCTTCGACCGGAGCGTCGGCCACTACGAGGACAACCGCGTCGTGTTCGCGGAGCCCGTGGGCTGATCCGCGCGGCGCGTGCGCGGGTCAGGCGGCCGGATCCTCGGGGCCCTTGCCGCCCGCATCCGGCAGCCCCGCCCGCAGGCGCGCCGTGCGCTCGCGCACCAGCTCGAGCCGGGCTTCGTCGAGCGCGGCGGATGCGGCCCGCGCCCGTCGGCCCGCGCGCGCGAAGCGGACGAGCGCCACGAGGGCGATCACGATCGCGACGATGACGGCGACCGTGACGACCGACCAGACCACGTCGTACGCCGCGGGCAGCAGGATGCTGGGCGGCTCGGTGCTCTCCATGTCGCGCATCCGCTCAGGCGATCGGATCGGAGGGCCCGGCGCCGGGCCCGTACGGCCCGCCGTTCCCGTCGCCATCATCATCCGCCTGCAGCCGCGCGGTCTGCTCGCGGATGAGCTCGAGCCGGGCCTCCTGCAGCGAGGTGGTGACGAGCAGCGTGCGGCGCGCGACGAGCGCGAGCCGGATGAGCACGACGGTCGCGACGATCGACAGCACCGCGAGGGCGAGGATCACGAGGACGTAGAGGGCGATGCCGATCCCGGCGCCGGAGTTGGAGATCATCCCCCGAAGCTATCGGCCGGGACCGCTCCCGCACGAGGGGCCGCCCGCATGGGGGCGGACGCCGACGGGCCCGGCCCCGTGGAGGAGCCGGGCCCGTCGGGCGTGCGATGCGCGGGTCAGCGCACCTTCACGCCCGCGCTCGCCACGGCGGCGCGGTCGTACAGGTAGATGACGCCGCTCACGACCACGTGCACGGTGAGGCCGCGGTCGGCCTCCGTCAGCGTGTACGTCTTCGCGGTCGCGCCGGGGATGACCTTCCCGTCGCGCTTCCACTGGTAGCCGAGCTCCAGCGTCGACGGCTTCCAGACGCCGGGCTGCGCCGTGAGCGTCCGGCCGACGACGGGGTTGCCGGTGACGCGCGGCGTGCCCGCGGTGACGACGGGCTCGGCGACCTTCTTGGTCGGACCCGAGGTGCGGGTCTGCGAGACGTAGCCGTCGCGGGATCCGCGCACCGAGACCGTGATGCGGTGCCCGATGTCGTTGCCGCCCACCGCGTAGGTCGGCGTCTGGACGCCGGTCCGCACGCCGTCGCGGTACCACTGGTACTCGAGCGTCACGGGTGCGGGCTGCCAGGCGCCCGTGCGCACCGAGAGCGTCTGCCCGAAGTCGGCCGAGCCGACGATCGACGGCAGGGGTGCGGCCGTCAGGCGCTGCGCGCCGGGGGCGTCGGCCGTGACGCCGTCGACGTGGACGGTCAGGTAGGTGTCGGCGATGAAGCCGTAGGTGAGGTCGAAGCCGACGCGCTTGCCGTAGCCGGGCGTGACCGTGACCGATCCCACGCCGCCGACCTCCACGAACGCGCCGTCGTCGAGCTGGTAGAAGATGCGGCTCTCCTCGGGGGTGACCCCGTTGAGGGCCTCGCGGACGTCCCAGCGGAAGGTGACGGAGGGCCCGTCCACGACGACCTCGGGCGTGGTCTCGATCGTCCCGCCGACGAAGCGGGCCTCCTGGGGTGCGGAGGCCGTTCCGGTGACGGCGACGCCGTCCACCGTCCCGGCCACGCGCACGCTGAGCAGGTGCGTCCCGGCGGCCCCGGGGAGGTAGACCTCGTCGTCGGCGAGCCCGGAGACGCTGGTGTATCCGGCGGAGCGCCAGGTCCCGGTGCCGTCGACCTGGTACTCGTAGCGGAGGTCGCGGTCGGCGCCGTCGGGGAGGCCCGACAGGTCGGCGGTGACGAAGCCGTGGAACACCGGCGTGGAGCCGAACTCGAACGAGCTCGGCCGCACCTGGGGTGCCGGGATGCGGATGGCGGCGGCCGCGGCGCCGCTCGTCGAGTCGGCGGCCGGCGCGGGTGCGTCGGCGGCCTGCGCGGGCGCGACGCCCGCGAACGCGGTGCCGGCGGCGACCACGACGGCCAGGGCGGTGAGCGGGAGACGTCGTCTCGGTGAGGTGCGGGTCATGTGCGTTCCTTCCGTGCGGGCCGGGTCGCCCGTGCCCATGGTTCTCGCTGAGGTGGACTCCGCGCATCCCCCCCTCCGGGCCGCCCCCGGACGAGGCGTACCGTGGACGGGACCCGCCTCGCACCGACAGGAGCCCCCGCATGCCCACCGTCCTCCTCACCGGTTTCGAGCCCTTCGACGGCGACACCAGCAACCCGTCGTGGACCGCCGTCCAGGAGGTCCGCGACCGCTGGGACGGCGACGCCGAGATCCAGGTGCGGCAGCTGCCCGTCGACTTCGCGAAGGTCGACGACGCGCTGCGGGCGGCGCTCGCCGAGGTGGATCCCGATGTCGTGATCTCCGTGGGCCTCGCCGGCGGCATCGAGACGCTCGAGGTGGAGCGCGTCGCGATCAACGTCGACGACGCCCGCATCCCCGACAACACGGGGTTCCAGCCCATCGACGAGCCGGTCGTCGACGGCGGCCCGGCGGCGTACTTCAGCACCCTGCCGATCAAGGCGGCGGTCGCGGCCGTGCGCACCAAGGGGATCCCCGCGGTCGTCTCGCAGACCGCCGGCACCTACACCTGCAACCACGTCTTCTACCTGCTGATGCACGAGCTGCGCGACCGCCCCGGCACCCGCGGCGGCTTCGTCCACATCCCGTACTCGACGGAGGAGGCGATCGGCACCGACCGCCCCTACATGCGCATGGAGCAGATCGCGACGGCCCTCACGGCCGTGGTCCGCGCGACGCTCGCGAACGCGACCGACGTGAAGGTGGGCGGCGGGTCGCTCGACTGATCCGCTGAGCGAGGCACGGCCCCCGGTCTCCCGGCGTCCGCGCCTGGGGATCGGCGCGGCGGCTCCCCGGGCGCGCCGCCTACCCTCGCGGCATCCCCCTGGCAGTCGGTCACGCGGGTCGCGGCCGTCCGGTCTCGACCACCCCATCCCGTGACGCGGGTGTCGCGCATCGCGGTGCGCGCGCCGACCACGGATCCCGGGGCGGTCGAGAGGCTCCGCATGATCGAGATCGGGACACCCGCATGCACGTCGTGATCGCCGGCGGCGGCATCGCCGGTCTCGCCACGGCCATCGCCGTCCGTCGTGCGGGGCACGAGGCGACCGTCCTCGAGCGCCGGAGCGCCGCCGAGGTGACGGGATCCTGGCTCCAGGTCGCGAGCAACGGCATGGTCGCGCTGGACTCCATCGGGCTCGGCGACGCGGCGAGCTCTCTCGGCGAGGCCACCCCGCGGGTCCGCATCTCCGCGGCCGACGGGCGCCGGACGGCGGACCTGCCGCTCGGCCCGCAGCCGGGTGAGGGCCTCGTCACCCGCTCGCTGCGTCGGGCGGAGCTGCACACGCTGCTGCGGGAGGAGGCGACGCGCGTCGGGGCGCGCACGGTGCACGCGGCGCGCGTGACCTCCGTCGCGCAGGACGAGCGGGGAGCGAGCCTCGTGACGGAGTACGGGGAACGGCACGCGGGGGACCTGGTCATCGGCGCGGACGGGGTGGGCTCGGCGGTCCGGGCGGGTCTGGGTGCGCAGGCGGCCGGCCCCGCGGAGCGCGTCACCGGTCTGGTCTACGTCGGCGGCACGGCCCGGGCGGGTGCGCTGCCCGCCTCCGCGTCCACGCCGGGCACCCTGCAGTTCCGCTTCGGACGCGACTGCTTCCTCGCGTACGCGATCCTCGAGGACGGCACCACCGGATGGTTCGCGAACCCCCGCGTCCCCGTCTCCCGGCGCGGGTCCGCCCCGGGCGCGCCGCTCACGTCGGAGGACTGGGCGGATCTGCTGCTGCGGCTCGGCGCCCGGGACGCGCTGCCGCTCGAGCAGCTGATCCCCGCCACGCCGGACCTCGACTCCCGCTTCCCGCGCCGGGAGGCGCCTCCCGCGTGGGGCGCGCGCCGGGTGGTCCTGGTCGGCGACGCCGCGCACGCCATCTCCCCGTCGTCCGGCCAGGGCGCGTCGCTCGCGCTCGAGGACGCCGCCGTGCTCGGGCGCATCCTGGCCGGAGGCGCGGATCCGGTCGACGTCGTGGCGCAGCTCGCCCGGCGGCGCCAGGAGAGGGTGGCATACGTCATCGAGCAGGGCCGGTGGCTCGATCGGATCAAGCTCCTCGGCACGGTGGGCGCCGCGGTGCGGGATCGGGTCATCATGCCGCTCGCCGACCGCCAGGCCGCGCGAGGCCGTGCCGGGGCCGGATCCGAGCTCTACGACTTCGTGCTGGCCTGACGGCGCGGACGCGTCACGCCACCCGCGCGTCCGCCCCGCGCACCCGCAGCATGAGCAGCAGCCCCGCGAGCAGCACGATCACGATGCCGATGATCCCGAAGCGCGTGTCGCCCGTGATGGCCACCGCGATGCCGAACAGGCCCGGCGCCAGGAACGAGACCGCGCGGCCCGTGGTCGTGTAGAGGCCGAACATCTCGCCCTCGCGGCCGGCCGGCGAGATCCGCGCGAGGAAGGTGCGGCTCGACGACTGCACGGGGCCCACGAACAGGCAGAGGAACAGGCCCGTCGCCCAGAAGCCGGCCTTGGCGTCGCCGACGGCGAGCACCGCGGATCCGCCGAGGATGAGGCAGACGAGCGACACGAGGATCACCGGCTTCGCGCCGAACCGGTCGTCGAACCAGCCGGCCGCGAACGTGCCGATGCCGGCGACCACGTTGGCCGCGACGCCGAACAGCAGCACCTCGGTGGTCGTGAACCCGAAGACCTGGGCGGCGATGATGGCCCCGAACGTGAAGACGGCCGCGAGCCCGTCGCGGAACACGGCGCTCGCGACGAGGAACACGATGACGCGCGGCGACTCCCGGTAGAGCTCCGCGATCCGGCGGAACAGCGTGCCGTACGACGCGAGGATGCCCTGCCGCTTCCGCCCCGGCGCCGCCGGGATCTCGGGCACGCCCACCAGCACGGGGATCGAGAACACGGCGCACCAGATCGCGGCCACGAGGATCGCGATGCGCACGTCGAGCGCGCCACCCTCGGCTCCCGACGGCAGGCCGAGGAGGCCGGATGCGCCCGGCGTCCCGAAGTCGAAGAGGAAGAGGCCGAGCAGCAGCGCGAGCAGCACGATCCCGCCCACGTAGCCCATGCCCCAGCCGAGGCCGGACACGCGGCCGACCGTGCGCGGCGTGCTCACCTGCACGAGCATCGCGTTGTAGTTCACGCTCGCGAACTCGAAGAACACGTTGCCGGTGGCGAGGAGCACGGCGCCGAGCCAGAGGTAGGAGGGCACGGGCTCGACGAACACCATGCCGAGCATCGCGAGCACGACGATTCCGGTGTTGATCCCGAGCCAGAGGCGGCGGCGGCCGGATCCGTCGGAGCGCTGCCCGAGCACGGGCGCGAGCACCGCGATGAGGAGCCCGGCGATGGTGAGCGCGAGCGAGATCACGCCCGAGGTGTCGGCCTTCGCGGCCACGAGCGCCGGGTTGCGCGCGTCGTCGCCCGCGGCAGCGACGATCGCGGGATCCACGAACAGGCTGCTCGCGAGGTACGTGCTGAAGACGAAGGTGGTGACCACGGCGTTGAAGGCCGCGGATCCCCAGTCCCACAGCGCCCATGCGGCGACCCGTCGGCGGGGAGGGGCGGCGGGCTCGGGCTCGGCGACGGCGGCGGGCGCGGTGGTGCTCATGGTCGCAACCTAGTCGGTGGACGTGTCGCGGCAGGGTCGCGCGGCCGCGGAGCCCGCCCCTACGCTGGCCCGATGGACGGACCCCTCGAAGGCGGCAACATGAACCGCGTCGAGCGCGAGGGCGACACCGTCACCCGCGACGCCGGCCCGTGGACCCCGACCGTGCACCGCTGGCTCCGGCACCTCGCGCTCGCGGGCGTCGAGGGGATCCCGCAGCCGCTCGGCATCGAGGGCGGCCGTGAGCGGCTGGCGTTCATGCACGGCGATGTGCCCGTCTACCCGCTGCCGCGCTGGATCTGGGCCGACGACGTGCTCGCGCAGGCCGGCCGCCGCCTCCGCGAGCTGCACGACGCGAGCATCGGCTTCGCGCTCGACGGCGCGGTCTGGCAGTCGGTCACCAAGGTGCCGAGCGAGGTGATCTGCCACAACGACTTCGCGCCGCACAACCTCGTCTTCGCCGACGGCCGGCTCACGGGCGTGATCGACATGGACATGGCCTCGCCCGGCCCGCGCATCTGGGACCTCGCGTACCTCGCGACGCGCGCGGTGCCGCTCTCCGGCTCCGCGCAGGACGGCGCGCCCGGCATGGACGACGCCCGCCGCCGCGTCGCGCTGCTCCTCGACGCGTACGGATCCGACGCGACCTGGGCCGACGTCCTCCGCATCGCGATCCTCCGCCTGCACGACCTCGCCGAGATGTCGATCGAGAAGGCCGCCGAGTTGGGCAAGCCGCATCTCCGCGACGAGGCCGCCCACTACTCCGCCGATGCCGCGTTCCTCCACGGGATCCTCGACGCCGAGCGCGCGCAGCCGGGCCCGGCCTGACGCCTCAGCCGCGCGCGATCCGCCCCGCGACCTCCCGCAGCACGTCCGCGTCCTCGTACGCCAGCTCCATCCCGACCGCGTCGCCCACCGGGAACCACGCGACGCGCTGCCCCTCGGTGAGCCGGATGTCCTCCACCGCCACGTCGAGCCGTGCGGTGAACGTGTGCTCGATCCCGTAGGAGCGCGTGCGCGTCATGAGGTGCGCCACCTCGGCCGGCGGGATCCGCGCGCCCAGCTCCTCCTCGACCTCCCGCACGATGCACGCGAGCGGCGTCTCGCCCGGCTCGAGCATGCCGCCGGGGATCGCCCACATGCCGGGGAAGGGGATCGTCGGGATGTCGTCGCGCAGCTGCAGCAGGATCCGCCCGGCAGCGTCCACGAGCACGACCTGGCAGCCCTCGCTCACGCGGATGCGCCCGCGTCCGGTCCGTCGATGGTGTGCGCGGTCATGGCGATCGCGGCGCGCGCGATGTCCTCCGCCGTCTCCTCGGTGCCGAGCGCGGGGGAGGCCCGGAGCGCCACGGCGGCCGCCTCGCGGTAGTCGGCCTCCATGCGCGCGAGCGTCTTCCGGCCGGCGGGGGTGAGCTCGAGGAAGACGCTGCGGCGGTCCCGCGGGTTCGGCACGCGGTCGAGGTGCCCGGCGCCGACCAGCCGGTCGATCACCGCGGTCACCGCGCCCGTGCCCATCGAGATCTCGGAGGCCAGGTGCTTGGGGGTCATGCGGTGGAGGTCGCCCACCACGCTGATCACGGTCAGGTCGGTGGCGTTCATCCCGATGTCCTGCGCGATGCGCGTGCGCAGGTGGCGCTGCGCGGTCTCGATCATGTGCAGCGCGTTGGCGAGGGCATCCACGGCCGCGGCGTCGTCGCGGCGGCGTGCGGTTCTCTCCGGGGTCATCTCGGGTGTCCCTGCGTCGGTGGATCGGGTGTATCCGGGGGCGGTCCAGCGACTGTAACGCGCCAGGGCGGCCGCCACGGCGGCCGCATCCCCTCGGCGAACGCGTTGCCCCCCGCAGTGGGGGGATTGCGCGGAATGCGAGTAGCTGTACATTCGAGTTACTCGCACAGCGAGTCACCGAGCTTCCTTCCTCAGGGGCTCACCCAGCCCCTCCCTCCCCCTACAGACCCGGAGTCAGACCATGTCGCACCACATCGCCGCCGCCGCCAAGACCAAGCGCGTCCGCTTCGCCCCGCTCGCCATCGCCGGCGGCGTCGCCGCCGCCGTCCTCCTCTCCGTCTCGATGTCCGGCACGCTGTCGGGCTTCGTCGCCTCGATCACCAACGACACCAACACGGCGGCCTCCGGCTCGCTCGTCATGCAGGAGTCGCAGGCAGGCGCCACCGGCGCCCCGACCGTCACCTGCCTCAGCACGAGCGCGACGTCCGGCGTCGACTCCAACGCCGCCACCTGCTCCACCATCAACAAGTTCGGCGGCTCGACCACGATGACCCCCGGCCAGACGGTCACGAGCGTCGTGAACATCAAGAACGTCGGCACCTCCAAGGCCTCGACCTTCACGCTGACCCCCGGCGCGGCCTGCACGCAGACCAAGAACGGCACCGTCAACGGGTCGGCCACCGACTTCTGCGCCAAGCTCAACGTCGTCATCACCGCGGCCGGCAGCGCCACCCCCGTCTACTCGGGCACCGCGGCGGCCCTCGCCGGATCCTCCGCCAAGACGCTGACCGCCCTCGCCGCCAACGGCAGCACCGACTTCACCTTCGCCGTCACGCTCGACGCCTCCGCCGGCAACACGTACCAGGGCCTCGGCGCCTCGCTGCCCCTCACCTGGACCTTCGCCGCCTAGTCCCCCAGTCCGCCAGCCCACCCAGCTGGATCCCCCGCGGGGCCGCCGAGAGGCGGCCCCGCACCCCTCGACCCGGGAGGTGCCCCATGACCGACATCCAGGACCGCTCGCCCGCCCCGACGGCAGGCATCGCTCCGATCGACGCCCTCGAGCTTGAGGCGGAGCTCGCCCTCGACCTGGAGCTCCCCCTCGACCTGGAGCTCGACCTCGAGCTGGACCTCCTCGCCGAGGAGCTCCTGCTCGACCCGGCCGCCCCGGTGCTCCCGGACTCCGGCCTCACCGCCTCCGTCCTCCCCGTGCGCGGCGCGACCCGCCGCGCCGCGCGCACCTCCCGCACGATCCGCCGCCGCACCGTCCTGATGTGGGCCGCCACCGTCCTCCTCACCGCCCTCGTCGCGGTGACGCTCCTCTTCCAGGCGTCCGGCGGCCGCTGGTTCGTCGTGCAGACCCCGTCGATGGGCACCACGGCCCCCGTCGGCACGCTGCTGCTCACGACCCCCGTCCTCCTCGAGGACCTGCACGTCGGCGACGTCGTCAGCTTCCACCCCTCCACCACGCCTGACGAGACCTACACGCACCGCGTCATCGCGGTCGACGCCGACGGGATCACCACCCGGGGCGACATCAACGGCGCCGTGGATCCGTGGAAGACCGACCAGGCGCACCTCGTCGGCGAGGCCACGACGATCCTCCCCGGCTTCGGCTGGCTCGCGAAGGGCGTGCCGCTGCTGCTCGCCGGCCTCGTCATCGTCATGGTGCTCACCCGCCCCATCGGCTCGCCGACGCACCGCGCCTCCCTGCGCATGCTCGGCGGCGCGCTCGTCGCCGCGCTCACGGTCTTCCTGCTCAAGCCCTTCGTCGGCCTCGTCGTGCTCGACGCGGCGACCCGCGGCAGCGACGTGGAGGCGACCGTCGTGTCGACCGGCATGCTCCCCATCCGCATCGCGGCCGAGGGCGGCACCCACACGACGCTCGCCGCGGGCCAGGTCGGCACGATCACCGCGCCCGCGGCGGAGGCGGGCCGCTTCCACGACGTGACGTCCACGCTCGACCTGCCGCTCTGGGGCTGGGTCCTCTTCTCCGTCCTCTGCGCGCTCCCCCTCATCTGGACCCTCTCGGTCGGCCTCCCCGCCGAGCGCGAGGAGCGCCGCGCATGACCGTCGCCGCCCGCCTCGCCGCGATCGCCGCGTCCGTCTCCGCGGTCGCCCTCGGCGCCGTCCTCCTCCTCGCGCCCGGGACGAGCGGCGCGTACACCGCCGCCATCACGAACACGAACAACACGGCCGCGTCGTCCGCCGCCTTCTTCACCTGCTCGAGCGCCTTCGCGGCCGACAAGGCCAATGCGCTGTTCGCGTACCCGCTCAACGAGGCGAGCGGATCCACCCGGGCCGTCGACGCCGCGAGCGGCGCGTACCCCGGCACCTACCGGGGCGCGATGATGAGCGACACGACCAGCGCGCGCGCCTGCGCCCGCGACACCGGCGGTGCATACGTGCTCGACGGCTCCGACTTCGTGACCAACGCGCTGCAGACACAGGGCCCGGCGACGTTCAGCACCGAGGTGTGGTTCAAGACGACCGTCAAGGGCGGCAAGCTCATCGGCTACGGCAACTCGCAGGCCGGCTCCTCCTCCGCCTACGACCGCCACACCTACGTCTCCACGACGGGTCAGCTGGCCTTCGGCACCTACAACAGCGGGTACCAGACGATCACGAGCTCGGCCAACGTGGCCGACGGCGCCTGGCACCACGTGGTGGCCACGATGTCGCCGGGCACGGGCATGACCCTGTACCTCGACGGCGCCCGCGTCGCGCAGAACACGGGCTTCACCGCGCCGGAGAGCAACAGCGGCTACTGGCGCATCGGCTACGACAACGTGTCGGGCTGGCCGAACGCGGGATCCGCCTACTTCGTCGGCAGCATGCGGTTCGCGGCCGTGTACAAGACGGCGCTCACCGCGGCGCAGGTCCAGAACCACTACGCCGCCGGCCGCTGACGCGACGACGGGACGGTCGCGTGACCGTCCCGTCGTCCGTGCGTGCGATGGATCAGCTCGCGGGCACCACGTCCCAGTGCTCGCGGATGAGCCCGCCGTCGACCCGGAAGATGTCGGCGGCGAGGAACGGGTCGTCGGCCTTCGCGCCGACCGGCTGCGAGAAGGTCCAGACGAGGTCGTCGTCGGCGATGGAGATCACCGACTGCTGCGCCGGGAACTGCGCGCCCCCGGAGAAGAAGGCCTTGAGCGCCGCCGTGCCGTTCGCGGCGACCGTGTTGTGCTGCAGGTACGCCGGGTCGAACGAGCGGTCGAGCACGCTCGCGTCGTGATCCCGGAAGAGCGTGTCGTAGGCGCCCACGGCCAGCTGCCGGTTCGCCTCCTCCTGCTGCTCGGTCAGCTCGGGCGCGTCCGCCTTGCCCTCGTAGAGGTCGCTGAACATCGTGTTCGTGTTGCCGCTCGCGGGCTTGCCCTGCGGGATCGGCTGGTCGAACGTCCAGCGCGCGGTGACCTTTCCGTCCGCGAGGCGGAAGAGGTCGACCGCGGCCTCGCCGGTGCGCTCGTCGTCGGGGTTCGAGGCGACCTGCCAGTGCACGGCCACGAGGTCGCCGTCGGCGGCGATGTGCTTGATAACGGCGTGCGCGCCGGGCACGCGCTGGTGCGCCGTGGCGAACTCGTCGAGCACGCCGCTCGGGCCGGCCTTCGCCCCGGAGCCGTTCGCGGTCGAGTCGGGGGCGACGGCCGCCAGCACGGCGGCCTGCGCGCCGGCGGAGGCGGGATCCGGGAAGGCCGCGGTGAACAGCGTCGAGATGATCGTCGCGTTCCGGTCCTCCGTGTCGGAGTCGGTGCGGTCGGCCGTCGTGCCGCCGTCGCCCGCCGAGCTGGGAGCGGTGGTGGCGACGGCGGTGGTCGCGTCGGGCGTGGTGTCGGAGGCGGCCGAGGCCGCGCCGGGAGCGGAGCATCCGGCCAGGACGACCACTCCGGCGAGGGCGGCGGTGCCGCGGGCGAGCAGGGAGACGGGGATTCGTTGAACGCTCATGCACGTACGATGCGACCCGCGGCTGGGAGCCTCCGATGTGCATGGATGCGGCGCTCGCGGGCTTCTCCTGCTAGGCCACGCGCGGGGCGCGTCATCCGGTCACGAGCTCGCGGGGCCGCCCGCCCGCCCGATCGCCCCTCCGTTCCGAAGCCCATCCGTCGGGTCCGAGTCACCTGGCAGGGGCCTCCTCGTTGCGCATGCGAGGGGGCTTCCCTGCGTCCGGGGCCGGGATCCTGCCGCGTGCGCGCCGCGCCGCCCGCCGTCGCCGTCGTCTTCGCCGGCTCCCGGGCGCACGACGAACGGCCCGGCGTCGTGGGCCGGGCCGTTCGTCGTGGTGCTGTCCCGGGGTCGAGCCCGGGAGAGGTGCTACTTGGTGTTGACGGTGATCTTGGCGATGCCGACGACGAGCTGGTCGGTGACGGCGGTCGTGCCGAACGTGCTGTTCAGGAGCGACGCGGCGTCGGGGCTGACCTTGACCGTGGTGCCCTCGAGGACGGCGTTGTCACCCTCCATGGCGAGGGGCTTCAGGGTCGTGCCGTCGAGGTTGAAGATGTAGACGTCGTTCATGACGGCGCCGTCGCCGACCTGGACCGAGCCGGTGAGGCGGCTGGTGCCGGGGTCGATGACGAAGTCGGTGAGCTTCACGACGGTGGAGCCGGCGGTGAGGCTGATGCCGGAGCCGGAGTGGTCGATCTCGCCCTGGACGTAGGGGCGGTAGGACTGCTCGGGGTCGAAGTACTTCACGTTGCCGCCGGTGATGGGGAACGCGAGGGTGCCGGTGGCGCCGTCGAGGGTCGCGGTGCCGATGACGCCGGGGGTCAGGCCCAGGGTCGTGAGGGCGCCGGTGAAGCCGGAGTCGAGGGTGACCTTCGTGTCGACGCCGGTGAGGGTGGGGATCGTCGCGAGGGGCGTGGGGTTGGCCTCGGTCGTCGCGGTCGCGGCGGGCTTGGAGGAGGTCGAGGACGACGGGGTCTCGGCGGGGGTCGAGCAGGCCGCGAGGCCGACGACGAGGAAGCCCGCGGTGGCGAGGCCGAAGACGGACTTGGTGAGGTTGCGCATGATGGATCCTTTGTTCTCAGGGCGGCCGACGTGGTCGCCGGTTGGAGTCGGATGGTGCTTCGGTGCCCGTCGCCGGGCCGATGGGTCCCGTGATGCTTTCGTGACCCTGGGCGTCCTGTTCGGGGTCACCGCTGCAGCCCCGGGCGCTGGTTGCCGTCGACGCGGAGGGTCATGGATCCGGTCGCGCCCTGGGCGGTCGTGGGCGCCGACGCGGCCAGCCGCACGGTGAGGCGCAGGTGGTCCCGGCCGCCGACCGCGCGGGCAGGGGATCCGGGCAGCGCGACGCGTCCGACGGCCGGGCGGTCGGCCACCACCGAGGTGATCGTGCCCGAGCAGGTGGCGGTGCCGGGCGCGCCGGTCCACGCGACCGGGCAGCGGTCGAACGCCACCTGGAGGCCGTCGGACGTGCTCGCGACGGCTGTGCCGCCGAGCGTGACCATGAGCTCCGACGCTCGGACGGTGCCGGTGTTGGCGAGGTCCACGAGCCGCACCTGGGCGTCGCCCGGCCGCAGCCCGGTGATCGGGACGGCGAGCTGATCCGCTCCGCCTCCGCCCCAGTCGAGCTCCACGGCGCCCGCGCGCACGGTGACCCGCGACGTGGCGCGGTCGGCGAGCACGGCGTACGCGGTGCCGGCGCCCGCGAGGGCGAGGGTCACCGCGATCGCGGTGACGAGCAGCGTCCGGGCGCGGCGGACCGGGTGGCGGGCGGCGCGGCGGCCGTGCAGCACGGGGCGGACGGGAGCGTCGGGTGCGGCGCGATGGCGGGGCATCAGGCCGGCCCGCCGGCGGTGCGCGGTGGACGGCGCCAGATCACGGTCAGCAGCCAGATGGTGCCCGTCGCGCCGACGACCGCGAACGCGATCGCGCGGGTGACGGGGTCGCCGAGCCAGACGAACGGCCAGCCGAGGAACGGGACGACGGACGTGCGCTCCCATACGGCGTCGTCGCCGATGGTGACGATCCACGGATCGCCAGAGGGGTTGTTGTCGCCCTTGGTCTGGATGGCGAGGCGGTCGGCGGACCAGCCGTCGAGGCGCTCCGCGTCCTCCGGGCCGAAGACGTGCGTGACGCGGTGGATCACCCGCACGCGCGGGCCGCTGGGGGCCGTGAAGACGACGACGTCGCCTTCCGCCACCTCCCCGCGGGGCGTCGGGCCGGTGATCGCGAGGGAGCCGACCGGCATGCCGGGCGCCATCGAGTTCGAGAGGACGGGGACGAAGCGGGTGACGCCGAGGGCGGAGAGGGCGACGACCGCGATCACGGCCAGACCGACGGCGGCAGTGAGGAGCCCGCCGAGGACGCCGAGGGCGCGACGGGCCGGGCTGCGGCGATTCGGCGCTGCGGCGGGGGCGGCGTCGGCTCCGGCGGGGGCCGCGGGTGCGGGCTCGGCGGTGCGCGCGGCCCGGTCGCGGATCACGAGGCGGCCTCGGTGGTGCGGCGGCGTCGGCGGCCGGCGAGCAGCAGGATCCAGCCGCCGAGGAGCGCGAGGAGGGCGCCGGCGAGGGCGGACGCGATGTCGCGGCCCGTGACGGGGAGCAGGTCGCGCGGGGCGTCGGCGGCCGGGGCTGATCCGGCGGGCGAGGTGACCGAGCCGGTGCCCGTGCCCGAGCCGTTCCCGGTGCCGCCGCCCGTGGACGGTTCCGTGCCGGTGCCGCCGTCGTCCACCAGGGCGAAGCCGATGCGCACCATGCCGGCGGTGGACTCCATCCCGTTGTCGGCGCCGGACGGGAAGCGCACGCGCACGGCGATGCCGACGGTCTCGCCCGCGGCGAGCGGGGTGCGCGTGACGACGCTGTCGAGGGTGGCGGCGGGGCCGGATCCGAGGGGCTCGACGGGCCCGCGGCAGCGCATGGGTGCCGTGAGGGTCTCGAAGCCGTCCTCGCAGAGCCGGACGGACAGCTGGATCCCGCCCAGCGCGTCGCCGGTGAGGGCCATCGAGCGCATGGCGTCGAGGCGGACGGAGAGCGGCGAGGAGTCGTCGGAGACGTTGGTGACGTCGGCCGCCCAGTCGACGGTGTCGCCGGGGGCCAGGTCGTCGAGCGGGATGTCGGGGCCGGTGAGCTCGCGGACCTCGAGCGAGGGGGAGTCGATGGCGGTGGGGAGCGCGTCGGCGCGAGCGGGGGCCGCGGCACCGGAGGCGACCAGCGTCAGGCACAGCGCGGCGGCGGCGATGCTGCCGGTGCCGTGGTGTGCGCGCATGGTCGTGTCCTCCGGGGGCGGGACGGATGGGGGGTGGTGCGATGGAGCGGGGCGACGCGCGGGCGCGACGCCGGGCGATCGGGCCCCGGCGCGTGCCGGGACCCGATCGGGGCGATCAGCGCTGCAGGCCGTCGCGCTGGATGGCCGACGCCGTGAACGTCAGCGTCGCGGCCGCGTTCTCGTAGTCGTTGTCCGCGGTGTCGGGCAGCTGCAGGACCATCAGGGTGTTGAGCGTCACGTCGGCGGTGTCGCTCGGGAAGGTGCCGTCGGCCGAGGGCGCCACGCCGAAGGCCGCCGGCGTGAACGTCGTCCCCGCGCCCGTGAGCGACGCGAGGGTGCCGGTGCCCGTGGTGGACGTGGTGCCGCTGCAGGTGTAGGGACCCACGGGGTCCGCGGCCGAGGGCGTCCACGCCGTGGAGCAGGTCTGCAGGGTGTAGCGCAGCCCGTCCGTGCCCGACACCAGCGACTCGCTCGGGCCGGGGACCGCCGGGTCCTCGGTGCCGAGCGTCTCGCCGGTCACCTCGTACGCGAACGTGACCGACTCGACGAGGTTCCCGTCGTTGGTCGCGTTCGGCAGCGAGAGCACGATCGGGCGCTGGATGGTGTCGCCCGGCGCGATGTCCGTGATCGTGTAGTCGCCGGTCGCCAGCTCGATGTCCAGCTGACCCGCGTCGGCCTGGAGGGTCGCCGTGTCGGAGTCGGTGAAGATGGCGAACGCGCCGCCGGTGATGATCGTGCCCACGGCGACGACCGCGCCGGTGGCGACGATCTTCTTCCAGGGGCGACGACGCTGGGGTGCTGTGGTGGTGCTCATGGTGGTTCCTCTCGATGGGTCTCGCGGTGCGCGGTGCGCGCGGGTCGTGCGGGTGCTGTTCCTGCTGGTGCGGTGATCGGCGTGTCGGTCGAGGTGGGTCGCCGCATCCGGGGGCGGATGCGGCCTGGGTGGTCGCGGGGCGGGCATCAGCAGCCCACCGCGGAGACGGTCGCCGGTTGGGCGACGGCGGAGGAGGGCGCGCTCGGGATGCCGACCCAGCGCTGCAGGTCGGGCCGGACGCGCCACTGGTAGGAGCGGGACTCGCCGAGCCGATCGTCCGAGAACGACGTCACGGTGCCGGCGAGACGGGCGACGGTGATCCAGGCGCCGGGCGTGGTGCCCGCGACGCGCCGCTCGACGAGCTGGTCGGTGGCACCGGGGACCGCGGTCCAGGCGAGCGCCGTGACCGGGCGGCCGGCGACGCAGCTCGCGGTCGCGCCGGTGACGGTCGTCGTGCTCGTCCAGGTGCCGGTGGAGGCGCCGAGGCTGGCGTCGTCCCGGTGCGTGAAGCCGCGGGGCACGAGCGGGGCCGGATCCAGGAACACGGTGATGGTGGACGACGCGGCGATCCCGGTGCCCGGCGCCGCGGGACGGTCGGTGATCGCGTAGGCGACGACGGAGGATCCCGGCGTCCCCGTGGCCGGCGGCTGGTAGGTGCACAGGACGGCCGTGCAGGCGAAGGACCCGGGCAGCGCGGCGGGCGGGGTGGCGCCCGTGATCGCGAGCGCGTCGCCGTCGACGTCGGTGTCGTTCGCGCGCGGATCGACCGTCACGGCCGGCCCGCCGACCGTCGCGACCAGGCGGTCCGCCCGGGCGACGGCCGCGCTGTTGACGGCCGTGACCGTGATCGTGACCCGCACGTTCCAGGTGCCCGCGCCGCTCTGCAGCGCGTAGTCGAAGACGTCGACGCCCGTGAAGCCCTCGGCCGACCGGTACGTGCACTTGCCGCGATCCGTGCCCGTCGCGACGCACGTGGCGCTGCCGGCGGTCGGCGACGCGGGCACGGGACCCGCCGCGCCGCCCACGAGGGTCGGCGTCGCCGAGAGCTGCCCGCGGCTCAGGGTCGCGCCCGTCGCGGCGCGTCCGTCGTTGGCGAGCACGTCGATCACCACGGGCACGCCCTGCGGCGTCGTCGCGGAGTCGGGCAGCGGGTCGGCGACGGCGAGGACGGTCGCCGTCGCGGTGGCGCTGACCTGCCCGGTCGGCGCGGTCGCGGTGGCCGTCGCGGTGTTGACGATGGATCCGGCCGCCACATCCGCGGTCGTGGCCGTGTACGTGGCGGTCGCCGTGACGACCTGGCCGGGCGCGAGCGTGCCCGCGGTGCCGGGCCACGTGTAGGCGAGCGCGGAGACGCCGGTGCGCGGATCCGCGATGGAGACGCTCGTGAGCGTCGTCGACCCGGTGTTCTGCAGCCGGAACGCGTACGTCACGACGCCGCCCGCGGCCGGCACGTTGCCGGGCGTCGCGGTCTTCGTGAACGCCAGGGTCGCCGTGCGGTCGAGGGTCAGCGTGCGCGTCGCGGTGGCCTGCGCCTGGGTGCCGCTCGAGGTCGCGCCGCGCACGCTCGCGGTGTTCGCGATCTGCCCCGCGTCGACGTCGGCCTGCCGCACCGTGTAGCTCGCCGTCGCCGTGGCGGTGGCGCCCGCGGCGAGGGTCCCGGCCGTGCCCGGCCACGTGTACGTCATGGCCGACAGCCCGGGCAGCGGATCCGTGAGCGCGACGCCGGTCAGCGGCACCGTGCCGGTGTTCGTGATGGAGAAGGCGTACGCGACCGTCGAGCCGGCCTTGGATCCGCCCGTGAGCGTCGCGCCCTTGGTGAGCGTGAGGGCCGCGGATCCGTTGACGGGCGTGCTCGTCGACGAGCTCGCGGTCGGCGCGGCCACGCCGGCGAAGGTCTGGCCGGAGACGGTGGCGGTGTTCACGATCGGCGTCGCGGCGTTCACATCGGCCTGTGTCACGACGTAGGAGGTGGAGGTGAAGGTCTGCGATGCGCCGGGCGCGAGGGTCACGGAGGCGGGGCTGATGCCGGTGACGCGCGGATCCGCGACCGCCACCTGCCGCAGCGACACGTTCCCGGCGTTGCGCGCGACGAACGAGTAGGCGATCCGCTCGCCGACGTCCGCCTTGCCGTTGCCGTTGGAGTCGGTGAGCGCGCCGGTCTTCGTGAGTGACAGCGCGGGCGCGGGCGCCACGATCGGCACCGTGACGGAGCTCGCGTTGCTCGTCACTCCCGCGAGCAGCGTGTTGACGCCGGTCGCGGTCGCAGTGTTCGTCAGTGAGGCGTTCACGGCCTCCGCGGGCGTCACGACGTGGATCCCTGTGCAGGTCACCGACCTGCCGCTGAGGAACAGGCCCAGCCCGAGCAGGCCGCCGGGGCAGGAGACGGAGGAGACCAGGGGATCGTTCACGGCGAGGTTCGAGAGCGTGAGCCCGCCGGTGTTGGTGATCACGAACTGGTACGGGATCTGCTGCCCCTCGGCGTAGGCCGCCGGCTGCGCGGTCGACCGGTCGATCTGCTTCACGAGGGTGAGGGTCGTGAGGTCGACGAGGCTCGAGACGCTCACCTCGCGGATCAGGTGCGTGTCCGTGAAGGTGCCCGTGGACGCGAGGTAGCCGAACTTGTAGGAGGAGGGGGCGGGGGTCGTCATCGTGTACTGCAGGACCTGCGTGAGGGAGGCGGTGGATGCGCCGGCCGCCGCGCCCATGTAGACGGTGACGACGGGGAGCCGCGCCGACGACACCGTGATGCGGACCGTCCGGCCGAGATCCGCGGTGGGCGTGCTCAGGGTGGTGGTCGCGCGCAGGCTCGTCGCGGGCGATGCGCCCGTCAGGTAGCAGTAGCCGGTGAGGCCCGTGCCGGGTCCGCGCAGGGCGATCGCGTTGGGGCGCTGGCCGACGCCGGCGCTCGGGGTGGTGCAGCCGGTGCCTCGGCCCTCGGTGGGGCTCGAGAAGTTGCCGAACGCGTCGAGTCCGACGCCGAGGTAGCCGCCCGCGACGCCCGCCGCGGTCGTGGTCTGGGCGTAGCCGAGGCCTCCGCCGGACGGGCCCGCTGCGGTGAGCGGCACGGATCCGTCGGTGAGGAAGAAGCCGATGCCGTCGGCGCCGCCGGACGAGGTGCCGTACTGGTACTGGTCGAACTTGACGTCGAGGCCGCCCGTGGCGGGGATCGCGTTGTCGTAGACCACGCCGCCGACCGCGTTGGCGCGGTTGTCGGTGAGCTGGAGGGCCCCCGGGTTCGCGCTCGCGGGCAGCGACTGGTTCCTGCTCGAGCACACGCCGAGGCTCGACCCGCTCGTCGGGGCGGAGGTGGCGCGGGTGAGGCACGCGCTGCCGAGCGGCTTCCACGCGGCGTCCGCCACGGTCGTCCCGCTGAACGACTCGGCGACCAGCTGCGACGCGGCGGTCGCGGTCTGCGCGGGCAGGGTGACGAGGAGGGCGGCGGCGACGGCCGCTGCGGCGAGCGCGGCCAGGCGGCGGATCCCGGGGCGGGAGCGCGCTCCGGAGGCGACCGGATCCGGTCCGGCGGCATGGCGCGCACGCGTACCCACCACTTCGACCACCCCCTGGAGACCACGTCCTCGTCAAGGGCGTCACGAGGCCCCCCGGCCTCGCGTCGGCAACGCTAAATCAGCAGGTCGACGCAGGAAAAGGGACCCAGTAGCGATCTAGGTGAACCAGTAGCCCCCGTCTCGGCCCTCCGGCCCCCCGGCCGGGGCACACCGCCTGCGCGGGGGCGGTCCGCGACCCGTGGATCCTGTGAGTTGAGCCGACATCGCTCAACTCCTGCCGCCGCGACTTGACGCTCGGCGAGGTCCGGGTAGAGTTGAGTCATCGCGGCTCAAGTAGCACGCCGCTGACGAAGCGGCACCGCGAGACAGACTCCGCGGGACACCCGCGTCACCACACGAAGCGACCCCGTGATCCGGGGCCTCGCGGCAACAGAAGGAGAACACCCCATGGCTCGTGCAGTAGGAATCGACCTGGGTACCACCAACTCGGTGGTCTCGGTCCTGGAGGGCGGAGAGCCCACCGTCATCGCCAACGCCGAGGGCGCGCGGACCACGCCGTCCGTCGTCGCGTTCACCAAGGACGGCGAGGTGCTGGTCGGCGAGACCGCCAAGCGCCAGAACGTCACCAACGTCGACCGCACCATCTCGTCCGTCAAGCGCCACATGGGCACCGACTGGACCGTCGGCATCGACGACAAGAAGTACACGTCGCAGGAGCTGTCCGCCCGCATCCTCGGCAAGCTCAAGCGCGACGCCGAGCAGTACCTGGGCGACTCCGTCACCGACGCCGTCATCACCGTCCCCGCGTACTTCAACGACGCCGAGCGCCAGGCCACGAAGGAGGCCGGCGAGATCGCGGGCCTCAACGTGCTCCGCATCATCAACGAGCCCACCGCGGCCGCCCTCGCCTACGGCCTCGACCGGGGCAAGGAGGACGAGCTCATCCTCGTCTTCGACCTCGGCGGCGGCACGTTCGACGTCTCCCTCCTCGAGGTGGGCAAGGATGACGACTTCAGCACCATCCAGGTCCGCTCCACCGCGGGCGACAACCGCCTCGGCGGCGACGACTGGGACCAGCGCATCGTCGACCACCTCGTCAAGCGCTTCAAGGAGTCGACGGGCGTCGACGTCTCGAACGACAAGATCGCCAAGCAGCGCCTCAAGGAGGCCGCGGAGCAGGCGAAGAAGGAGCTCAGCTCCTCCACCAGCACCTCGATCCAGCTCCCGTACCTCTCCCTCACGGAGAACGGGCCGGCCAACCTCGACGAGACGCTCACCCGCGCCAAGTTCGAGGAGCTGACGAACGACCTGCTCGAGCGCACCCGCAAGCCCTTCGAGGACGTCATCCGCGAGGCCGGCGTCTCGGTCGGCGACGTGGCCCACGTGGTCCTCGTCGGCGGATCCACCCGCATGCCCGCCGTGGTCGACCTCGTGAAGAAGCTCACGGGCGGCAAGGAGCCCAACAAGGGCGTCAACCCGGACGAGGTCGTCGCCGTCGGCGCCGCGCTCCAGGCAGGCGTGCTGAAGGGCGAGCGCAAGGACGTCCTCCTCATCGACGTCACCCCCCTGAGCCTCGGCATCGAGACCAAGGGCGGCATCATGACCAAGCTCATCGAGCGCAACACGGCCATCCCGACCAAGCGCAGCGAGACCTTCACCACGGCAGACGACAACCAGCCGTCCGTGGCGATCCAGGTCTTCCAGGGCGAGCGCGAGTTCACCCGCGACAACAAGAACCTCGGCACCTTCGAGCTCACCGGCATCGCGCCGGCGCCCCGCGGGATCCCGCAGGTCGAGGTCACCTTCGACATCGACGCCAACGGCATCGTGCACGTGTCCGCCAAGGACAAGGGCACCGGCAAGGAGCAGTCGATGACCATCACGGGCGGATCCTCGCTCGGCAAGGAGGACATCGAGCGCATGGTGCGCGAGGCCGAGGAGCACGCGGCGGAGGACAAGACGCGCCGCGAGCAGGCCGAGGTCCGCAACAACGCGGAGCAGCTCGCCTACTCGATCGACAAGCTCATCAAGGAGAACGACGACAAGCTGCCCGAGGACGTCAAGTCCGAGGTCCAGGGCGACGTCGACGGCCTGAAGAGCGCCCTCGCCGGCGACGACGAGACGGCCGTGAAGACCGCCTTCGACAAGCTGTCCGCGAGCCAGACCAAGCTCGGCGAGGCCATCTACGCCCAGGGCCAGCAGGAGCAGGCCGCGGGCGAGACCCCCGAGGGCGCGTCCGAGGCGAAGAAGGACGACGAGGACATCGTCGACGCCGAGGTCGTGGACGAGGACGACGAGGACAAGAAGACCGACCGATGACCGAGGACACCGCGAACGGCGAGGGCCGCGTGCCCGAGGACGAGGGAGCCGAGCAGTCGGCCCCCGCGTCCTCGGACGGACCTGACGCCACGGCGGACGAGGCGGCCGACCAGGCCTCCGTCCCCGGCGCCGACGGCGCGTTCGTCGAGGCCGAGGGCCCCGACGTCGAGACGACCGACGCCATGGACGAGGAGCTGCAGGACCTCATCGAGCAGACCCGGGCGGAGCCCGTCGAGGGCGACTCCGAGCACCTGGCGGACCTGAAGCGCGTCACCGCCGAGTACGCCAACTACCGCAAGCGCACCGAGGCCAACCGCGAGATCGAGCGCCAGCGCGCGGTCGGCGACGTGGTCAAGGGCATCCTCCCGGTGCTCGACGACCTCGACCGGGCCGAGAAGCACGGCGACCTCGCGGAGGGCGGACCGCTCACCGCGATCGTCGCCAAGCTGCGGACGAACGTGGAGCGCATCGGGCTGGTCAAGGTCGGCGCCGTCGGCGACGCCTTCGACCCGCAGGTGCACGAGGCGATCTTCCAGAAGCCGAACCCCGAGGTCCAGGTGGACACCGTCGCGGACGTCGTCGAGAGTGGCTACTACATCGGCGAGACGCTGCTGCGGGCCGCGAAGGTCGTCGTCGACAAGCCGGAGTAGCGCCATCAACCGCAGCATCGATCCGGCTGCACCCACCCCGGTCCGGGCGTCCGCACGCGCGGGCGCCCGGACTGGGTCGTGCGGCCCCCACCACGAGACGAAGAAGAAGGGAGGCGTCTGATGGCCAGCCAGGACTGGTTCGACAAGGACTTCTACAAGGTCCTCGGAGTGTCCAAGGACGTCTCGGAGGCCGACCTGAAGAAGGCCTACCGCAAGCTCGCGCGGCAGTACCACCCGGACAGCAACCCGGATCCGTCGGCCGAGGCGCGCTTCAAGGAGATCAGCGAGGCGCACGCCGTGCTGGCCGACAAGGAGCAGCGCCGCGAGTACGACCAGATGCGGGCCATGGGATCCGGCGCGCGCTTCACCGCCCCGGGTGCCGGCGGCGGCCAGGCGGGCGGCTTCGAGGACGTGTTCGGCGGCATGTTCGGCCAGCAGGCCGGCGGCCGCGGTCGGCGCGCGGCCGGGTTCGGATCCGGCCAGCCGCAGTACAGCCAGGGCGGCTTCGAGGACATCCTCGGCGGCATGTTCGGCAACGGCGGCTTCGGCCAGTCGTCCGGCGGCTACCGGGGCTACGGCGCGCCCACCAAGGGCCGCGACGTCACGGCCACCACCACGATCGACTTCCTCACCGCGGTGCAGGGCGACGTCGTGCGCCTGCAGGACTCCGACGGCCGCCCCCTCACGGTGCGCGTGCCGGCCGGCGTCTCCGACGGGCAGAAGATCCGGCTCGCCGGCAAGGGCGAGCCGTCCGGCGACGGCGGCGCGTCGGGCGACATCATCCTCACCGTGCACGTGCGACCGCATCCCGTGTTCGAGCGCGATGGGCTGAACCTCCGGGTCAACGTGCCCGTCACGTTCCCCGAGGCCGCGCTCGGCGCGACCATCGAGGTGCCCACGCTCGGCGGCGATCCGGTGCGGCTGAAGGTCGCGCCCGGCACGTCCAGCGGCAAGGTGCTGCGCGTCAAGGGCCGCGGCGTCACGACCCCGAAGGGCACGGGCGACCTGCTCGCGCGCATCGAGGTCGCGGTGCCGTCCCGCCTCACCGACGCCCAGCGCGTGGCGCTCGACGCGTTCGCCAGCTCGGGACCCGGCGAGGACCCGCGCCGGGAGCTCATCGAGCGGGCCAGGAGCTGACGTGGATCCCCGCGACACGATGGACGAGGACGCCCCCGTCTTCGTGATCTCCGTGGCGGCCGAGCTCTCGGGCATGCACCCGCAGACGCTCCGGCAGTACGACCGCCTCGGCCTCGTGTCGCCCACCCGCACCGCCGGGAGGAGCCGCCGCTACTCGATGCGCGACATCGTGCAGCTGCGGGAGGTCGCCCGGCTCGGCGCGGAGGGCGTGAGCCTGGAGGGCATCGCGCGGATCCTCGAGCTCGAGAACCAGGTGACCGAGCTCCGCGGGCGCGTGCGCCAGCTGGAGTCGGCGCTCGCCGACGAGCTGCTGTCGCGGCCCGGCCGCCGCGTGTTCGCGGCGCGCGGTGACGGCGACGTGGTGTCGCTGCGCGCGGGCGTGCGTCCGTCCCGGCCCACCGAGGTCGTGCTGTACCGGGCGGCGCTCGCGATGCCCGGCGACGACCGCGACGGCTCCGGGCGCGACGCCCGGTGAGCGCCGCTCCCGACGACGCCGCCTCATCCGCCGCCGACGACCTGCTCGACCTGGGCGCGCTCCGCCGCCGGCCGGACGTCGAGGCCGAGAACCTCTTCGCCGTGGACGCGGCCGACCGGCTGCTGCTCGACGAGCTGGTCGCGGTGCTCGCCGCCGCGGCCGAGGCGGGCCGCCCGGTGCGGCCCGAGGAGCTCGTCGTGATCGGCGACCAGTACGGCGCCCTCGCGCTGGGCGCCGCTGCCGCGCTGCGTCGAGCGGGGGCGGCGGATCCCGTGCGCATCCGCGTGCACCAGGACGCCCTCGCCTCCGAGACCGCGCTCCGCCTCAACGCGGAGCTGATCGGCGAGACCGCGGAGATCGCCCACCACGGGCTGGACGACGTGCTCGCGGCCGGTGCCCGCGTCGTGATCGCGCGCCTGCCCCGCAGCCTCGACGCGCTCGACGAGTGGGCCGGCGTGGTCGCGCGGGCGGCCGCCGACGACGTGACCGTCCTCGCCGGCGGACGCGTCAAGCACATGACCCCCGCGATGACCGACGTGCTCCGCCGCCGCTTCGGCGACGTGCACGCCACGCTCGCGCGGCAGAAGTCGCGGATCCTCGTCGCGCGCGAGCCCGTGCGCGCGGCAGGCGGCGACGCTGCCGACGCCTACCCCCGCCGCGAGTCGCACCCCGACCTCGGCCTCGAGGTGCGCGCGCACGGAGCCGCCTTCGCGGGCGCCCGCATCGACATCGGCACGCGCTTCCTCCTCTCCTTCCTGCCCGACCTGCCGGCGGGCGCGGCGACCGCCGTCGACCTCGGCTGCGGCACGGGCGTCATCGCATCGGCCGTTGCGCTCGCCCGGCCGGACCTGCGCGTGATCGCGACCGACCAGTCGTGGGCGGCCGTCGACTCGGCGCGCGCGACCGTCGACGCGAACGGGCTCGCCGACCGCGTGACCGTGGTGCGCGACGACGCCGGATCCACCGTCCCCGACGGATCCGCCGACCTCGTGCTCCTGAACCCGCCCTTCCACACGGGCGCCACGGTGCACGCGGGCCTCGCGCCGCGCCTCTTCGCCGCCGCCGCGCGCATGCTCCGCCCGGGCGGCGAGCTCTGGACCGTCTACAACAGCCCGCTCGGCTACCGGCCGCAGCTGACCCGCATCGTCGGGCCCACGCGCGAGGCCGGTCGGAACGCGAAGTTCACGGTCGCCGTCTCGACGAAGCCCGAGGCGCGGGCCTAGCCTCGGATCCACCGCGGCCGCCCGAGCCGCGCCCGCTCGCCGAGGAGCCCACATGCCCACCTTCCGCACCCGCGTCATGCATGCCCGCGTCAACGCGAGCGGCCTGCCCGTGCCGCCGGAGGCGCTCGACGAGCTGGGGGCGGGCAAGCGGCCCGCGGTCGTCGTCACCGTCGCGGGCTACACGTACCGCACGAGCGTCGGCGCGATGGGCGGCCAGCACCTCATCCCGCTGAGCGCCGCGCATCGCGCCGCGTCGGGCGTCGCAGCCGACGACGAGGTCGAGGTGACCATCGAGCTCGACGAGCAGCCGCGCGAGGCCGTGATCCCGGATGAGATCGCCGCCGCCTTCGCCGCGGAGCCCGCCCTGGCCGACGCGTTCCGCGCGCTGTCATCGAGCCGGCAGCGCGCCCTCGTGGATCCGATCGCCGAGGCGAAGACGGACGAGACCCGCGCGCGCCGCGTGGAGAAGGCGCTGGCGGCGCTGCGCGGCTGACGCGGATCGCACGCGCGGGTCGTGCGCGTCAGGGCGCGGGCGGATCCAGCACGAGCAGGTCGCCGATCTCGCACTCGAGCGCGCGGCAGACCGCGACGAGGGTCGAGTAGCGGATCGCCCGGGCGCGGTCGTTCTTCAGTACCGACAGGTTGACCTGGCTCACGCCCACGATCGCGCTCAGCCGCGTCAGCGTCATGCCGCGCGCCGCGAGCAGCTCGTCGAGTCGGCAGTGGACGCCGGTGGGGCCGTCGTCGTCTGCGCCCATCAGACGAGGCCGCGGGTGTCGCGCTGCAGGGTCTCGCCGTGCTCGACCACGAGCCCGACGATCATCAGGGCGAAGCCGAGCGCGATGGTCGACGCGTCGACCTCCGCGACGACGGGCCAGAAGCCGTCGAGCCCGTCGGCGGGGTCGTTGAGCGCGTCGCCGACCATCCAGGCCACGCCGGTGCGCGCGGCGAGCGAGAGCAGCGCCGCGATCATCACGGTGCCGCCCGCGAGCGTGACCACGAGGCTGAGGCGGCGGGCGAGCGGATTCGGCCGGAGCAGCCGGCGCGCGAGGATCGCGACTGTGGCCGCGAGCGCGATGCCCACGGAGGCGTCGAGCGCGATGCGGACGACGTGCAGCGCGACGATGCCACCCGACAGCTCGCCCACCGCGACCTCGGCGGTGCGGTACGCGCCGGAGCGGAGGTCAGCGGGGCCGGCGTCGGCCTCGGCGGGAAGGGATCCGCGCATCTCGAGCGACGTGTGCACCACACCGGTCCGCACGGTCTCGACCGCGCTCACGACGGCCGCCGCGGCCACCGCCAGCAGCACGAGCACGGCGATCGCGAGGGCCGCCCACAGGACGCCGCGCGTGATGCGCGCGGCCGACCCGGTACCGGCGATGGATGTGCGTGCCATGGTGCGTCCTATCGATCATCGTTACAACGAATGTCGATATGGTGGCACGCGGTCGGGCCCGCTGTCGAGGCCCGGGGGCGGGGGATCACGCCGGGTGCGTGCGGAACCACTCCAGCAGCCAGCGGGCGCGGGACGGCGCGTTCGGACGCGCGGCGGCGGACGCCGGGCGGTCGAGGAAGTCGTCGTAGCCGCGGAGCTCGCGGAGGGTCGCGTCGTCGACCGTGCGGAAGCCCATCGACCAGGCGGGGAACTGCCGGGCGGGGATCTCCTCGTCGAGCAGCAGCCGCACGTCGGTGTGGCGCTCGTCGGCCTCGATGGCGGCGAACACCGACTCCACGGCGTCGTGCGGGCCCTCGAGCACCTGCATGAACTTGCCGTCGCGGTGCAGCAGCAGGCCCGTGAGGCCGGTCCGCTCGTTGTTGTGGATGCACTGGCCGAGGAGCTCGGCCAGGTCGTCGTCGGTCATGTGCCGTGTGGCCGTGCTCGTGTAGACGGTCGTCCGCATGGTGCCCCCTGGTGCTGTCCTCCCCATCCTCGCGCGTCGCGGGCGTGCACCGCGCCCCCGATGCGCGCGCGGCGCGGGGCGGACATCGCGGGGCCGGGGATCCATCGGCATGCGGCCGGCCGGACCGGTGACAAGAGCCCGGCGCGTCCGCGGGTACGGCGCGCGCCGGGCTCCTGCTGCTGCCGCGTCCGTTCGGGTCGGATCGCGGAGGGATCTGAGAGCTGCCCCGCTGGGCGGGGGGACGCGGCGGGGCGCTCCTCGGGTATCCATTCGCACGGCGGCATCGGGGGGAATCCGCTGTACTTCGACGACTCTACGACGCATGTCCTCGCTTTGGAGGACAAGTCGTGCACGAACGGCGGGTGATCCGAGGGTGAGGGGAGGGTGAGAGGGCCCGCCCGCCGCGGATCCGGGGTCAGCGGGAGCCGCCGCCGAGCGTCCAGGTGCGCACGTGCTCCCACGTGAGGGTGTTCCACCAGCGGCCGGACCAGTCCGGGCTGGCGGTGCGGTACATGACGACCGTGTCGCCGACGAAGCCGGTCGGCACGGGCTCGTCGAGCTCGCGGATGAAGGCGCCGACCTCGTCGTGCAGGTCGGGGCGGACGAGGAGGTCGTGCGACGCGAGCGAGAGGTGCGCGCGGAAGCGCGCGGGGTCGAACGAGTGGTGCTCGGGGGAGTCCATGGGTCGGCGGAACGGGGCCGCGACGCGGTCGATGTCCGCCGCGAGCGCGAGCAGCGCGGCGTTCTTGCTGCCGTCCGCCAGGCCGTCCACGTCGTAGACGAAGCCGAAGCCGTGCTCGCGGACGCCCGCGTTGTGCACCGGGAACGCGGGGCGGTCGGCGAGGAGCTCGGTGACCGCCTCGATCACCCGTGCCTCGTCGTGCCCGAACGGCTGGCTGCCGATGAGCGTCGCGTGCGGGGGGAAGGCGCCGGCGGACACGAGGCCGTACTGCGCGCGGATCTGGTCGGTGATGACGGTGACGGCCCGGCAGGTGCGCGGGTCGGGGCGGAGGAAGATCCCGTAGCGGAAGGGGTCGCTGTCGTCGCGGGGGAGCAGCGACGGACGCATCTCGACCCGGCTGGCCGACGCGGGCGCGGTGTCGGGGGCGGCGAGCGCGTAGGCGGTGGGGTCGTCGTGGTCCATGGGGATCCTCCAGGCGTCGAGCGAGCGCAGGGAACGTTCCCTACGTGGCGACGACGATAGTTCCACATCGCGGATCGGCGAGGACGGCCGCGGGGTGAACGGCGGGTGGACGCGCGGTGCGCGGGCGAGGGGCCGGTGCCCCACGGCGTCCGGGCGACCTGCGTCAGGCGCGGAGGGGGACGGCCGTGCGGCCCGGGATCAGCTCGCCGTCGACCGCGGTGTGGCGGGTGCCCGTGACGGTGCCGTCGATGCGGTCGACCACGGCGTCGACGGCGAGGGCGCCGATGACGGGGATCGGCTGGCGCCAGGTGGTGAAGTCGAGGAGCGCGCTCGTGAAGGGCGGCAGGCCGTCGTAGCCGGTGATGGAGACGCTGTCGGGGGCGGTGACGCCGCGGCGGCCGAGGCCGTCGAGGATCGCGAGGGCCCACCCGTCGCTCGGGGCCATGATCGCGGTGATGCCGCCCGCGTCGACGATCGCCTGCGCGATGCTGTCCGCCCCCTCGATGTGCCCGCCCCGGTGCTCCTCCCCGCGCACGTGCACGGCGTCGAGGCCGAGCTCGCGGAGGCGGTCGAGCATCGCGAGGGTGCGTGCGGACATCGTGAGGGAGATGGCGGGCGGGAGCGTGAGGACGGCGACGCGGCGGTGGCCGAGCGACGCCACGTGGTCGGCGAGCCCGCGGCCGCCCGCCGTCTCGTCGCAGTAGACGCTGCTGAGCGACGCGTCCACCTCGGGGCGGCCGGCGACGACCGTGGGGATCCGGCGCGCGGACGGCAGGATGTCCGCGACCGGGAGCGCGCCGCTGCACACGATGAGCCCCTCGACCTGCAGCGAGACGAGGGTCTCGAGGGCCTTGCGCTCCTCCACCACGTCGAACGCGCCGAACCCGGTCGCCGTGACGACCCGGTACCCGCGCTCCGACGCCCGCTGCTGCAGCGCCGTGAGCAGGTGCCCGTAGAAGGGGGTGGATGCGTCGCGCACGAGGACGCCGAGCGTGTGGGTGCGGTGCGCCGACATCCCGCGCGCGTGGGCGTTGGCGACGTAGCCGAGCGCGGCCGCGGCGTCGCGGACCGTCTGCTGCGTGGCGGCGGCCACGCCCGGCGCGCCGGAGAGGGCGCGCGAGACGACGGACTTGGAGACTCCCGCGCGCGCGGCGACGTCGTGGATGGTGGGGGCTGCGCCGGGGCGGCTCATGCGCGGATCCGTGGGGCGAGCGGCGCGACGTGCGCGGCGGGGACGGGGATCGGCGCGGGGTGCGGGGCGGCGGTGGGCACGGGTCCACGGTAGCGATGCGGGGACGGCGTGAGGGGCAGGTCAGGGGTGGTGCGGCGCCGGATCGGTGGCGGGCGGCGGATCCGCGGGGGGCGTGGGATGCGCGTCGGGCGCATCCGCGGCGGGCGCCAGCGGCAGGCCGGCCGCACTGGCGCCGAGGCGGCGGAGGATCGCGCGGCACGCCAGGCGGAGCGGGCCGGCCGGTCGCGGCGCGTGGGGCCCGCCGGCGTCCGCGGCGGCCGTCGTGCGTCGGATCGCTCGGAGCGGGTCGTCGTCGCCCGGATCCCCGGGCCACACGTCGTGCAGCGCGCGGAGCCGCTCCTGCAGGAGGTCGTCGTCGCGGTCGGGGCTGCTCAGCACGCGCGGGCTCCCGGGGGCGTGCGGCGCCGACGGCCGGGGTGCGCCGGGCGTACGCCGGGCGGCGTGCGCGGGTGCGGGGCGTGCGGCATGGGACCTCGTGCTGCGGCTCGGACGGGAGGGGCACGAGGCTACGGGCCGCGCGGATCCGGTGGCGCGGCTCCTGCACATGCCGCGGCGCGCTAGGTTCGGCGGGACCCGGGAGGCGCATGGACCACGACGCCGTCGAAGCCGCACGCGACGCCCGCGGCGGCGTGTGGCGCGTGCGGGAGCTGCGGCTCGAGCGGATCCACCGGGACGTCGCCGTGTGGATCGCCGGCGGTCGCGTGACGCTCGCCGACCCCGCCGAGGCGGTGCTCGGGCGGCTCGACCTGGCGATCAGCGACGGCGTCGTCGACCGGCACGTGCACCTCGGGCTCGTGGATCACGCGGCGCTCGCCGGATCGCCCGTCACGGCGGTGGTCGACCTCGGGTGGGACCCCGCGGAGATCGCCCGCATCGCGGCCCGTCCGCCGGAGGGAGTCGCGGTCCGCTACGCCGGTCCGTTCCACACCGCCCTGGGCGGTTACCCGTCGGATCGCGCGTGGGCGCACGCGGCCGCGGTGCGCGAGGTGGCGCGCGCGGAGGACGCGGCGGCGGCCGTCGCGGAGGCCAGGGCGGGCGGATCCGGCGCGGTGAAGATCGTGCTGCACGACGGCGGTCCGCTCCTCGCCGACGACGTGCTGGCCGCGCTGGTCGACGCCGCGCACGCCGCCGGGCTGCCCGCGGCCGTGCACGCAGAGGGCGCGGGGCAGGCGGCGCGCGCGATCCGGGCGGGCGCCGACGTGCTCGTGCACGTGCCGTGGACCGAGCGGCTCGACGACGCCACGCTGCGCGAGTCCGCGACGCGGGACGTGCTCTGGATCTCGACCCTGTCGATCCACGACGGCGCCGACCTCGCGACGGCCCTCGAGAACGCCCGCCGGTACGTCGCCCTCGGCGGCCGGACCGCGTACGGCACCGACCTCGGCAACGGCGACCTCCCGGTGGGCCTGAACGCGCGGGAGGTCGAGCTGCTCGGCGAGGTCGGGCTGCGGGGCCCGGCGCTGCTCGACGCGGTGCTGGGCAGCGCGCCCGGCGGCATCGCGCACGCGCTGGCGAACGCGGATCCGCTGCCGTCGTCCGCCGACGCCACCGCCGGGGAGCTGGTGGCGTGGCTGCGCGGGGCGCACCGGCTGGGTGCGGTGGACCTGCCGCGGCGGGCATGAGCGGCCGACGGCACCCTTCCGCCGACCACGGGTTGTCCCTCGACGTGAGGTTAGGCTAACCTCACCTATCGTGACCTCCGCCGCCTCCACCGCCCCGATCGCGCGCGCCGCGGACCCGGACCCGACGCCCGCGTCACCCGTCGCCTCCGCCCTCGAGGCCCGCGACATCACGGTCGCGTACGGCGACACGGAGGTCGTGCACGGCGCCGGGCTCGAGATCCGACCGGGCTGCGTCACCGCGCTCGTCGGGCCGAACGGCAGCGGGAAGTCGACGCTGCTGCGCACGATGGCGCGCCTCCAGGCGGCGCGCTCCGGATCGCTGGTGCTGCGCGAGGAAGGCGCGGAGGCGGGCGAGTCCGACGCCCTCGATCTCTCCCTCCGCCGCTTCGCCCGCCGCGTCGCCCTCCTCACGCAGGGCCGGCCGACGCCCGGCGGCCTGAGCGTCCGCGACGTCGTCGAGTTCGGCCGCTACCCGCACCGCGGCCGCTTCGGCGGGGCGGATCCCGACGGCCGGGCGGCCGTGGATCGCGCGCTCGACCTCACGGGCCTCGTCGCCCTGGCGGACCGCGGGGTCGACCAGCTCTCCGGCGGCCAGCTCCAGCGCGTCTGGCTCGCGAGCTGCCTCGCCCAGGAGACGGGCGTGCTGCTCCTCGACGAGCCCACCACGTACCTCGACCTCCGCTACCAGGTCGAGCTCCTCGACCTGGTGCGCGACCTCGCCGATGACGCATCGATCGCCGTCGGCGTCGTCCTCCACGACCTCGATCAGGCCGCCGCGCTCGCCGACACCGTCGCGCTGCTCTCCGACGGCCGGATCGTCAAGACCGGCACCCCATCCGAGGTGCTGACCCCCGACCTCCTCACCGAGGTCTACGGCATCCCCGTCGAGGTCCACGCGGACCCGACGACGGGCAGCCTGCGCACCCGCGCGGTCGCCCGCCACCACCACAGGAACGAGAGGCTCCACCCGTGATCACGAGACGACGAACCCTGGCGATGACCGCCCTCGCCGCCGCGACAGCGCTCACGCTGACCGCATGCGGCACCACCGAGGAGGCGTCCACCGGCGCCGGCGCGACGCCGGCCGGCGAGCAGATCACGCTCACCGACGGCACCGGCGCGGAGGTCACGCTCGACGGGCCCGCGACCAAGGTCGTCGGCACCGAGTGGAACGTCGTGGAGAACCTCGTGTCGCTGGGCGTGGATCCCGTCGGCGTCGCGGACGTGGCCGGCTACAGCGCCTGGTCGTCCGCCGTCCCGCTCGTGAACGAGCCCGCCGACATCGGCACGCGCGGCGAGCCGAGCGTGGAGACCATCGCGTCGCTCGCGCCCGACCTCATCGTCGCGACCACCGACCTGCCGGCCGACGCGTTCACGCAGCTGAAGGCCATCGCGCCCGTGCTGCAGGTGAACTCGGCCGACGGCAGCAAGCAGATCCAGCAGAGCGAGGACAACCTCGAGCTGATCGCGAAGGCGACGGGCACCGAGGACCAGGCGACGAAGGTCATCGACGGCTACGACCAGGCCGTGTCCGACGCGAAGGCCAAGCTCGACGCGGCCGGGCTCGCGGGCTCGAAGTTCCTGTTCGCCGACGCGTACGTGGACGCCGGCGCCGTCACCATCCGCCCGTTCGGCACGGGCTCGCTGATCGGCGACGTCACCACCGAGCTCGGCCTCGAGAACGCGTGGACCGGCGAGGTCGACCCGGCCTACGGCCTCGGATCCACCGACGTCGAGGGCCTCACGACCGTCGGCGACGTGCAGTTCCTCTACAACTCCAACTCCACGCAGGGCGACGACCCGTTCGCCTCCACGCTGGCGGGCAACGCCGTGTGGCAGTCGCTCCCGTTCGTGACCGCGGGCGACGTGCACCGCATGCCCGACGGCATCTGGGCGTTCGGCGGCCCGGCGTCGATGACGGCGTACGCGAAGGCCGTCACCGACCTGCTGGCCGGCTGACCCGCGCCCGGCCGACCCGCATCCCGCTGAACCGATGACCGCTCCCGTCCGCACCGCGCCCCCGTCGGCCGACGCGCCTCCCGCGTCCGCCGCCGCGGCGTCGATCCCGGACCCCGCCCCGTCGCTCGCCGCGGTCACGCGCGCCGACGGGGCCGGCCGGATCCCGGTGCGGGCGGTCGCGGTCGTCGCCCTCCTCGCGCTGGTCGTGGCGGTGCTCGCGGTGATCGACGTCACCCAGGGCACCGCCGCGGTCGGCCCGCGCGAGGTGTGGCAGGCGCTCACCGGGCGCGCGACGCCGGGCGACGCATCCGTCGTGGTCGCGTCGCGGCTGCCGCGCATGGCCGCGGGGATCCTCGTGGGCCTCGCCCTCGGGGCGGCCGGCGCCGCCCTGCAGACGGTGAGCCGCAACGTGCTCGCCTCGCCCGACACGCTCGCCGTGAACGCGGGCGCCTACGCGGCGCTCGCCGTCGCGGCGGTCACCGGGCTCACGCTGCCGGTGCTCGCGGGTGCGGGCGTCGCGTTCGTCGGCGGGCTCGTCGCGGCGGCCATCGTGCTCGCGGTCTCGGGCCTCGGATCCGGCACCGTGCGCCTCGTGCTCGCGGGCAGCGCGCTCGCGCTGGGCCTCGGATCCGTGACCAGCGCGCTCCTCCTCCTCTTCCCGCAGCAGACCTCCGGCCTCTACCGCTGGGGCCAGGGCGGCATCGGCCAGAACGGCTTCGACGCGGTCGCGCAGATGGCGCCCGTCGTGGTCGTCGCGCTCGGGATCCTGCTCCTCATCACCCGCCGGCTCGACGCGCTCGGGCTCGGCGACGACGCCGCCCGCAGCCTCGGCGTCGACGTGCGTGCGACCCGCGTGATCGCCGTGCTCGCCTCGGTGCTGCTCGCCGCCGCCGCCGTGACGGTCGCCGGGCCCATCGGCTTCGTGGGCCTCTACGCGCCCGCGTTCGTGCGGCCGCTGCGCCGGCTCGTGCCGGGCGTGCGCCGCTCGTGGGTCTTCGTCCCCATCGCCGGCCTCATGGGCGCGGCCGTCGTGCTGCTCGCCGACGTGCTGCTGCGCGCGGTCGTCGGCGCCGAGGCGTCGGTCGCGGTGCCGACCGGGCTCGTCACCTCCCTCATCGGCGCGATCGTGCTCGTCGTGCTGGCCGTGCGCACCCGCGACAGCGCGACGCCCGCGCCCACCGAGCGCCACGGCGTGATCACCCGCCGGCGCGCCGCGCTCGTGGTCGGCGCGCTGGTGCTCGTCCTGGTTGGCCTGCTCCTCGCGTCCGTGCTCCTCGGCGACGCGAAGCTGCTCCTCGGCGACCTCGTCAACGGGATCCGCGGCACCGCCGGCCCCGTCGTCAGCTACGTGCTCGACACCCGCGTGCCCCGCGTGCTCGCCGCCGTGCTCGCGGGCGCGGCGCTCGCGCTCGCCGGCGTGCTCGTGCAGGCCGTGACCCGCAACCCGCTCGCAGATCCCGCGATCCTCGGCGTCTCGGGCGGCGCGGGCCTCGGCGCCGTGCTGTTCGTGACGACCGCGCCGCTCGCGTCGGGCTGGGGCATCGCCGGCGCGGCCGGGCTGGGGGCGCTCGCCGCGGCGGTCGTCGTCTTCGGCCTCGCGGCGCGCGGCGGCTTCCCGCAGAACCGGCTGGTGCTCATCGGCGTCGGCGTCTCGGCGGGCACGGCGGCGGCTATCAGCATGATCATCGTGCTCACGGACCCGTTCAACGGCGCGAAGGCGCTCACCTGGCTCTCCGGATCCACCTACGGCCGCGGCTTCGACGACGCCCTGCCGGTGCTCGCCGCCCTCGTGCTCGCGGTGGCGGTCGCGGCCCCGCGCCACAGGATGCTGGATCTGGTGGCCCTCGACGACGACACCCCGCGCCTGCTCGGCGTCTCGCTCGGCCGCTCGCGCCTGCTCGCCCTCTCGATCGCGGTGGTGCTCACGGCGACGGCGGTCGCCGCGGTCGGCGTGATCGGCTTCGTCGGCCTGGTCGCGCCGCACGCCGCCCGCGCGCTCGTCGGATCCCGCCACGTGCGCGTCGTGCCCGTCGCGATCCTGCTGGGCGCCGCCCTCGTGACCCTCGCCGACCTGCTCGGCCGCACCGTGATCGCCCCCGGCCAGCTCGGCGCCGGCCTCGTGACCGCGCTCGTCGGCACGCCGTACTTCGTGTGGCTGCTGTGGCGCGGGCGGGCGTCGCGCGGGCGGTAGCGGGGCGATCGTGGCACGGCCGACCTCGAGGTTGTGGAAGGACACGTCACGGCGGCTGGGGATGACCTAGCTTCTCGTGCGCGGGCCTCTTCGCCTACCTCGCCCGTGTTGTGGGGACGCTCATGCTGGGGACGCTGCTGGTCATCGCCCGCATGTGCGCAGGTGGATTCTTCGTCTGGACGGGCAGCGCGAAACTGAGCCGGTCTCGACACTTCTGGTCTCAGATCATGGGTTACAAGATCGTCGGACCGCGTCAAGCCAGGTTCCTCGCCGCAACGCTGCCTCCCGTCGAGTTCGTCGCCGGCTTGTTCTTCGCCGCTGGGCTATGGCCCGCCGGGACGGGGTGCGTCCTGCTCCTGCTGCTCGCCGCATTCACTGTCGCCATCGCATCCTCTCTGCTCCGTGGCCTCGAGAACGATTGCGGCTGCGCGGGAAGCGGTCGCGTCTCACCGATCCTCATCGTCCGCAATGTCATTCTCGCTTCGCTGGCGGTGGCTGGAATGTCATCCGCGGCGCCGGAGTATTCCGGCGAGATCATCCTCGTGACATGCGGGTGCCTCCTTGTCGTCGCAATCAGCTCCCATTCGTATCGTGCAATCGGAAGATGATCACCATTCAGATCGAAAGGTATTCGCATGTCGACTCGACGCAGCATCTTGAGGGGCCTCATCGGGGCAGCGGCGCTCACGGCAACCGGACAGGTCCGATCATTCGCGGCGTCCGCCTCACCGGTTTCGGCGTCACCCATCCGTGAGTCAGACCATCCCTGGTACCTGCAGCCGCTCGCGGCGACTGCCACGGCAGGTGCCGATGACCTGACGGTCCTCCATCGGGCGGCAACAGCGGCGGCGATACAGGAGGGGTATGCGCCGGACGTGGTGGCCTCGGCGGTATCGCAGGCCACCGTGTCGGTCAACACTCGCGGCAACAGGGTTGGCAAGTGCTCCCTGATCTTGGACGCGCACGCCGTGTTCGTGCTGACGAAGGAGTTCGGAACGGGGCATCTGAATCGCCAGGCGGTGCAGACGCTCTGGGCCGGCGCAGACGATATCGTCCGAGACCTCGTACCGGCGGCTCACGCCAAGATGATGGCCTCCGGTGAATCGGGCAGCATAGAGGCGGCGGACGCGGCTTCGAGCTGCTGCACCGTCCTCGGCAACGCGATCGGCACGTGTTGCCGATATGACTTCCAAGGGCTGTTCGAATGCTGCGGACCCTGTGCGTTCACCTTCCCCGAGATCCCGGTCTTCATAGCCTGCGTCGCCGTATGGTGCAATTACTGCTCGGCCGCGCACTGCAAGGAGTGGTACTACGAGTGTTGATGCGTCCAAGGTGAGGTGCTCCCCGCGGTCGATCACGCCGATTTCCCGGAATGCGTGCTGAGCTGGATGAGTAGGCACCCCGTCCGCCTCACGCGGAGCCGGTGCGCCGCGCCGGCTCGATCTCTCGACCCGCTCGGCCGCACCGTGAACGCCCCGGCCAGATCGCCCCGGGCCAGCTCGGCGCCGGCCTCGTGACCGCGCTCGTCGGCACGCCGTACTTCGTGTGGCTGCTGTGGCGCGGGCGGGCGGCTCGCGGGCGGTAGTCCGGCGCGGGTCCCGGGGTCCCCCGAGCAGCCGACGCCGGATCGGTCGTCCGGCTCGGGAGGCCTGGTCGAGCGGCCCGGACCCGTGGTCGCGCGGCCGATCCGCGGCGGGAGCGGCGCGATCACGCTCGGAGCATGTCCTCCCTCCGACTCCCGACCGCCCTCCCGCTGCCGCAGGCGGCGCCCGGTGCGGCGCCGCTCCTGCCCTCCCTGACGGGACTGCGGTGGGTCACCGCGGTGACGATCTTCGGCTTCCACATCCTCGTCGTCCGCTACTTCGCGGATCCGGCCGCCATGCCCTGGATGGGCGCCTTCACGGGCGGCCGCTCCGGCGTCACCATGTTCTTCGTCCTGTCCGGGTTCGTGCTCGCCTGGGGTCACGTCGCGGGTCGCTCGACGCGCTCCTTCTACATCCGGCGGCTGGCGCGGGTGTACCCGCTGCACCTGGTCGGGATCGTGCTGGCGCTCGTGGTCGCGGCGACGCTCGTGCCGAGCATCCGGACGGACGGGCCCGTCCCCCTGGCGGCGAATGTGCTGCTGGTGAACCCGTGGAGCCGCGACTGGTGGCAGGCGGGCAACCCCGTGAGCTGGTCGCTCGCCTGCGAGGCGTTCTTCTACCTGCTCTTCCCCGTGCTGATGCGCCTGCTGTCCGGCCGGTCGGCGCGCACGCTGGGGCTCGTGGTCGTCGGGTGCCTCGCGGTGGCGCTCCTGGCGCCGGGGATCGGCGCCGCGTCGCCGCTGCCGATGGACGGGGACTCCACCCCGCTCCTGCGCCTTCCGGAGTTCGTGGTCGGCATGGCGGCGGCGGTCCTCATGCGCGAGCACCGGTGGGCGCCGCCGCGCCTGCGCGCTGCGGTCCTCCTGGCCGTCGTCGGCTACGCCGCCTCCATCCTCGCCATGCTCCCCGCGAACGACGGGAGCTGGATCCAGCCCGGGCACGTCGTGGAGGTCGGCGCCTACGCGCTCCTCATCGCCTCCCTCGCGCACGTCGACGCCCGCGGCGGCCGGACGTTCCTCGCGGGCCCGCGGTGGCAGGTGCTCGGCCAGGTGTCGTTCGCGTTCTACCTCGTCCACGTGCTCGTCATCTGGTCCGTGTCGTCCCCGTGGCCGGACGGCCAGCCGGTCCTGCCCTGGCCCGAGGCCACCGCGCTGATGCTCTGCGCGTTCCTCCTCGCGCTCTCGCTCGCGTGGATCCTTCACCGCTACGTGGAGATCCCCGCCCAGCGCCTGGTGCTGCGGCTCGACCGGCGCGTCCGCGTCGCGTGACGCGGGGATCGGTCGAGCCGGCCGCGCGGAGGTCACGCTCCGCGGCGGTCGCCCTCCCCGGGCACGACGAAGCCGCTCTCGTACGCGAAGACGGCGGCGCCGACGCGGCTCCGCGACTCCGACTTGGCGAGGATGGCGCTCACGTGGGACTTCACGGTGCCCTCGCTCATGAACAGCCGGCCGGCGATCTCGAGGTTGCTGAGCCCGTCGACGAGCGCCGCGAGGACGTCGCGCTCGCGTTCGGTGAGCGTGTCGAGCTGAGCGGTCTTCACGGGATCGGAGACGCGGGTCGCGTCGATGCGGCGTTGCAGGAGGCCGCGGGTCATGGCGGGGTCGATGAGCGCATCCCCGCGGACGGCGCTGCGCACGGCGGCGGCCAGCACATCGGCGCCGGCGTCCTTGAGGAGGAAGCCGGATGCGCCCGCCCGCGCGCTGTCGAGGAGGTACTCCTCGTCGTCGAAGGTGGTGATCATGAGCACCGCGCCGGCGGTCTGCGCGTCGAGGATGCGGCGGGTGGCCGCGATGCCGTCGAGCTCGGGCATGCGGATGTCCATCACGACGACGTCCGGCCGGTGCTCGGCCGCGGCCTCGACCGCGAGCCGCCCGTTGGCCGCGGTCGCGACGACGGTGAAGTCGGTCTCGTACTCGAGCATCGCGCGGATCCCGAAGAGGATCACCGGCTGGTCGTCGGCCACGACGATCGTGATCGTCCCGCTCATCGGTCGGCCGCCTCTCGGGTCTCCTCGAGGGGGATCGACAGGACGGTCCGCCAGCCGCCCTCGGCGGTCGGCCCCGAGCGGAGGCTCCCGCCGAGGGACATGGCGCGCTCGGACATGCCCACGATGCCGAAGCCGGGCGCACCCGTCTCGCGGTGACGGGCGGGACCCTCGTCGTCGACGACGGCGTGGAACCATCCGTCCCGATGGCGGAAGTCGATGGTCACGTGCCGTCCCTCCGAGTGCTTCATGACGTTGGTGAGCGCCTCTCTGGCGACCTCGACGAGCGCGTTCTGCGCGTACTCGGGTCCCTCGAGCGCGCCGAACACCTCGACGGAGACGCCCGTCGACCGCACCGTCTCGACGACGCGATCCAGCCGCTCGACGGGCGATCCCTGCGGGCGCGTCGTCGCGGCGTCGGGGGAGCGCAGCAGGGTGACGGCCCGGCGCATGGAGGTGAGCGCCTCGCCGCCGTCGGCGACGACCGCCTCGAGCGTCCGGCGGAGCGCGTCGGGATCGTCGGAGGAGGTGCGGAGGGTGGCCTGCGCGCGGATGACGATGGCGCTGACGTGGTGAGCCACGGTGTCGTGGAGGTCGCGGGCCACGGCGGTGCGCACCTTCGCGGCGTCGCGTTCGCGCTCGGTCTCCTTCAGCGCCTCGTCGCGCCGCGTCGCGACTAGAGCCGCCTCGCGCTGCCGGTGGATCATGCTGCCGAGTGCGATGACGACCGCCAGCAGCACCATCAGCAGGGTCCGCGGGACGGGATCGTCCAGGAGATGCCGGGGGACATCGAGCAGCCCCGAGTAGTTCGCAGCGGGGTCGTAGATGCACAGCAACGCGCCGAAGGCGACGAGAGGCAGGAGCACCGCCCAGCGGACGCCCTCGATCGCGGCGCGGAAGGCGACGACCAGGACGGCCAGCGACCGGAGCAGCAGCGCCTCGAGGTCCGTGAGGTCCACCTGCCATTCCAGGGCGTAGACGAGCACGGGGATGAGGACCAGGGAGGCGCGCGGAGATCGTCCCGTCGTGAACCAGGCTCCCGCCGCGAGGGCTCCGGCCACGGCGATGAGGAGGACCTGGGCCTCCCGGAGGCCCAGGGCGATGGCGAGCAGGCTCCCCGCGGAGATGGCCCCGAAGGCGAGCAGGACGAGGCCGGCATCGCGCCGCCAGGACCTCCTGCTCGTCAAGAACCTCATCACAGGGGCAACCGTATGTCCCCGCTCGTGGCGCACCTACGGCGGGACGCGGGAATGGCCATCCGGCTGACGGTCCTGGCCGTTCGACCGATCCCGCGCGAGCACCCCCGTTCGTAGCGTCGGAAGCGACCGAGCGGACCACCACGGGCCGCCGGAGAAGGAGCGATGGTGAGCGTCTGGCGCAAGTGGGTATTCCCGATGACGAGGCTGGTGGTGCTGGCGGCGATCGCGGTCGCGCTCGTCCGCATGGCGTTCGTCGGCCAGGCGACGGAGGAGACCGCCGAGACGCCGACGGGCTCGGTGGTGCAGTCGCAGGTGGCCGCGAAGATCGGCACGGTCGTCAACGACGTGACCGTGAAGGGCAGCATCCAGCCGGATCCGGACGTGGCCGTGAAGGCGACGCTGCAGGGCAAGGTCTCGAAGCTCGTCGCCGGTCAGGGCGCGACCGTCAAGGCCGGCGACCCGATCCTCGTCATCCGCCAGGAGACGGCGGCGGACCCGGTGGTCGCCGCGGATGGCAGCGTCACGCAGCCGAAGCCCAAGGTCGTCACGCAGACCGTGACCGCGTCCGCCGCGGGGACCCTCTCCTCGCTCGGCGTGCTGGTCGGCCAGGAGGTCGCCGTCGGCGACGCCGTCGGCCAGGTCTCGCCGACCACCTTCCGCGCCACCGCGCCGCTGACGGCCGAGGAGCAGTACCGGCTCGTCACGCAGCCGACGGCCGCGAAGGTCGCCATCACCTCGGGCCCGGCCCCGTTCGACTGCACCGACCTCCGGATCGGCCAGCCGGCGGCATCGACCGGCACCGCGACGGGGACGTCGGGCGGCACCGGCACCGGATCCGCTGGGTCCGCGAGCGGCGGCGACGCCGGCTCCTCCAGCGGCGTCGTCTCCTGCGCCGTGCCCGCCGGCGCCCGGGTCTTCCCGGGGCTCGCCGCGGAGATCACGATCCCCGCCGGGCAGGCGTCCGACGTGCTGACCCTCCCGACAACCGCGGTCGAGGGCCTCGTCGACACGGGCAACGTCTGGCTGCCCTCGGCGACCGGCGCACCGGAGGAGCGGGCCGTCGGCCTCGGGATCAGCGACGGCACGGTCGTCCAGATCACCTCGGGCCTGAACGAGGGCGACCAGGTCCTCGAGTTCGTCCCCGGCGCCCCGGCGCCGAAGACCGACGACGCGAGCACGACGGGCGGGTACGGCGGATGAGCCTGATCCGTCTCGAGCAGGTGACCCGGACGGTCGAGCGTCCGGATGACGAGCCGCTCACGATCCTCCACGGCGTCGACCTCGACGTCTCCGTCGGCGACCACGTCTCGATCGTGGGCCGCTCGGGATCCGGGAAGTCGACCCTGCTGAACATCCTCGGCCTGCTCGACACCCCGACCACAGGTGAGGTCTACCTCGACGACGTCCCGATGGCGCGCGTGTCCGGTTCCCGGCGCGACCGGGCCCGCGGGGGCGACATCGGGTTCATCTTCCAGCAGTTCAACCTGCTGCAGGGCCGCACGGCCCGGGAGAACGTGATGACCCCGCTGCTCTACTCGACGGGCCGTTCGTTCTGGCGCCGGGCGTCGATCGCGGCGGACATGCTCGAGCGGGTCGGCCTCGGCCACCGCATCGATTCCATGCCGGAGACGATGTCCGGCGGCGAGCAGCAGCGCGTCGCGATCGCGCGGGCCCTGGTGCGGTCGCCGCGGCTGATCCTGGCGGACGAGCCGACCGGCGCGCTCGACATCGAGACCGGCGCGACGGTGATGACCCTGCTGGCGGAGGTCGCGCACGCGTCCGGCGCGGCGCTGGTCACGATCACGCACGACCCGACCGTCGCGGCCCGCGCGGATCGGCACCACCGCCTCGAGATGGGCGTCCTCGCCCGCGCCGAGGCCCTCACCGGCGGGAGCCGCGCATGAACGCAGCACTGAAGCGCATGGCCACCGGCCTCGTCGGCGCCGTCGTCGAGGCCTGGACGGAGCTGCGGATCCACCGCACCCGTGTCCTCCTCTCCCTCATCGGCGTGGCGGTCGCGGTCGCCGCGATCACCTCCGTCGTCGGCCTCGGCGCGGTCGTGCAGCAGGCGCAGACCGAGAAGATGGACCGGCAGACCGGCCAGCCGGCGACGCTCTCGGTGACCATGAAGCCCGAGGGGAACGTGAGCCTGCCGTACGCGGACCAGCGCGCCCTCCTCGCGCAGGCCTCGGGCCGGTTCGGGATCACCCGATCGACCACGGTCGGCTACTCGGACGTCCAGGTCGAGCTCCCGAAGGGGGCGACGGACGTGCGCACCACCATCGTCGACGCCGACTACGGCGAGATCCACCGCGTCGACGTCACCAAGGGCCGGTGGTTCGACGACCAGGACGCCGACGCGCTCGCCCCGAGCATCGTCGTCAACCAGGCCTTCCTCGCGACCTTGGGCTCGCCCGACGTCGCCACCCATCCGACGGTCGTCCTGCAGGGGGCGCAGGGGGAGCGCACCGCCGTGGTCGTGGGCGTCATCCCCGCCCAGGACGCCACCGAGCCGCCGTCGATGTACGTGCTGCCCGACACCGCCACGCAGGTGCTGACGACTGACGCGCTGGACGCCATGCTCCCGCAGATGGAGTTCTGGGTCCCGGAGCACGAGGCCCCCGGGCTCGCGACGGCGATCCGCTCCGACCTGGCGTCCTCCGTCCCCGACGGCGTGCAGGTCGACGTCGAGCGGCACGATCGCGGCGTCTTCTCCTACGACCCGCTGCAGTCCCTGAAGATCCTCGTGGGCGCGGTGGCCGGCCTGGTCATGCTCCTCGGGGCGCTCAGCCTGGTGAACATCTCGCTCGTCACCGTGCGGCAGCGGATCCGCGAGATCGGCGTGCGTCGCAGCTTCGGCGCGAGCGCGGGCCGGATCTTCTTCGCCGTGATGATGGAGAGCATCGTCGCCACGGTCGCCGCGGGCGTGATCGGCGTCGTGGTCGCCGTCGCGATCGTGAAGAACCCGTGGATCCTCTCGCACGTCGCCTCGGGCGTCACCCGGTTCCCGCCGTTCCCGCTCTCCGCGGCGTTCCTCGGGCTCGGGGTGTCGCTCGCGGTCGGCGCGATCGCGGGGCTGCTGCCGGCGCTGGTCGCGGTTCGGGTGTCCGTGATCGACGCGATCCGGTACTGAGACGGGGCCGGGCGGGGATCATTCCGCCCGGCTCCACACGGGCGTCCGTCTCCTACGGGCGCCCGTCCGTCGTACGGCGGGGCCCCACCGTACGGGGGCATTCCCCACCCCCGATCCGGGAGCGAGCAGGATGGGCGACGTGCCCGTCGCTCGCGAGGCTGGGAACATGAACACCACACCATCCGCGACCGAGGCCGAATCGACGCCCGTGCCACCCGAAGAGCTCTTCCCGGAAGCCGCCGACGCGTCCGACGCGTCCGACGCCGGCGGGCCTCCGTCCGATGCCGCGGGCGGGAGCGAGGACGTGGATCCGGACGACGCCCCCGCTCCCCGCGATCGCCGCCGCTCCTTCTACTCCTCCGCCTGGCGGCGCTTCCCCCGCGACATCGGGTACCTGCTCCTGACCGCGGCGCTGTGCGCCACGGTCTACCTCGCGCTCCCCAACATCGTCTTCGGCCTGATCGACCAGCTCCTCTGGTCGGCGACCGGCCTGTTCGCGGCGCTCGCGCTCTCCGTCGTGCTCTTCGGGGCGCTGTTCGCGGCGCGCGGGCTCGGCGCCGTCGAGCGGATCCGCATCGGGTGGGCCGAGCCCCGGCCGATCCGCCCGGTCGACTGGACGCCGCGGTGGACGCAGAACCGGGCCATGCGCTTCCTGTCCGCGGTCGCCAACCCGCACTACTGGCTGCACCTGCTGCACGCGGTCGTCGTCTACCCGCTCGTGGCCATCGTCACGCTCGGCGCGGGCGCCATCCTGCTCGCCGGGTTCCTCGGGCCCATCGCGGGCGTCTTCGCCCTGATGGCGCTCGACTGGCGCATCGACCCCTACCTCACGGAGCGCGGCTTCGACACGGGGCGCACCGAGGCCCTCGCGGTCGCGATCGGCGTGGTGGCGATGGTCCTGTCCGTCGTGCTGCTCCCGCTCTGGGCGCGCGGCGCCGTGCTCGCCCACTACTGGGTCGACCACGCCCTCCTCGGCGGCTTCAAGTCGGACGCCCTCGAGCGCCGCGTCCAGGGCCTCGAGCAGTCCCGCGCCGGTGCCGTGACGGCCGAGGGGCAGACGCTCCGCCAGATCGAGCGCGACCTGCACGACGGACCGCAGCAGCGCCTCGTGCGGCTGCGCATGGACCTCGCGGCCGCCGAGCGCGCGCTGGACACGGATCCGGAGCGCGCCAGGACGCTCATCGCCGAGGCCTCCGAGCACGCGCACGACACCCTCGAGGAGCTGCGCGCGCTGTCCCGCGGATTCGCCCCGCCGATCCTCCTCGACCGCGGGCTGGTCGCGGCGCTGGAGGCCCTCGCGTCCCGGGCGACCGTCCCCGTGGCGCTCGACGTGCAGCTGCCCGAGAAGCTGGTGCTCCCGACCGAGGTCGAGCGCAACGTCTACTTCACCGTCAGCGAGCTCCTCACCAACGTCGCGAAGCACTCCGAGGCGACCCGCGCGGACGTCACGCTGGTGCTGATGCGGGACTTCGACGGCGCGCGGATCCTCGTGGCCCGCGTGACCGACGACGGCCGGGGCGGCGCGTCCGTGCAGGAGGGCCACGGCCTCGAGGGGCTCGTCGGGCGGATCGGCGCGCTCGACGGCGACGTGAGCATCTCCAGCCCGCAGGGCGGACCCACGCGGATCACCGCGCGTGTCCCGCTCGTGACGCTGAACGGCGTACCGACCGACGGATCCGACCGCACCGGCACCGGCACCGGCGCGGGCGGCCCGGTCGGCGCCTCGCCCGACCCCACCGCGTGACTACGCTCGGGACCATGGACGACGGCCCGGATGCAGCGCGCATCCGGGCCGTCGTGGTCGACGACGCCGTGCTCCTCCGCGAGGGGCTCGCGCGCGTGCTCGTCGAGGCCGGCATCGACGTCGTCGCCCAGCACGCGGACGCCGCCAGCTTCCTCGCGGCGCTCGCCGCCGACGCCCCCGACGTCGTGGTGATGGACGTCCGCATGCCGCCGACCTTCTCCGACGAGGGGATCCGCGCCACGGTCGAGGCCCGGCGGCGCGTGCCGGGGATCGGCGTGCTGCTGCTCTCCCAGTACGTCGAGGCCGCCTACGCCGAGGAGGTCTTCCGGAGCGGGACGGCAGGGATCGGCTACCTGCTCAAGGACCGGGTGACCCGGCTCGAGGAGATCGACGACGCCGTGCGCCGCATCGCGTCCGGCGGCACCGTGCTCGACCCGGAGGTGGTGACGCAGCTCATGGCCCGACGACGAGATCCCCTCACCGCGCTGACCCCGCGCGAGCGCGAGGTGCTCGCGCTCATGGCCGAGGGCCGCACCAACGCGGCGATCGCGCGGGCCCTGGTCATCGGCACGGGCGCGATCGAGAAGCACGTGACGAGCATCTTCGTGAAGCTCGGCCTCGAGGACACCGGCGAGGACCACCGCCGGGTCCTCGCCGTGCTCGCGTACCTCGGCTGATGCGCTCCTCTACGGTCGGGGCATGACCCGTCCCGTCTCCGACCCCGCCGCCCGCATCCGGACGACGCGCCGGGTCCTCGTCGGCGTTCACGCCGTCCTCGCCGTCGGTCAGGTCGTGGTCGGCGTCCTGGCGTTCACGGTGACGGACGCCTCCGAGGGCACGCGGGCGCTCGGCATCGTGATGCTCCTGGGTGCCGTCGCCTCCGCGACTCTGGCGATCCTGTTCGCCGTCGCCCTGCGGCGCTCGCGCTAGCCGCCCGGATCAGCCCCCCAGCGGCTGCACGTACCTCCGGCACACGTGCACGCGCCGGAACCGCGCCCGCATCTCCGCCTCGCGCTCCACGGCCGCGTGCAGGAACGTGAGCACCGGCCGGCCGAGGCCCTCGGGCGTGGTGAAGCCGCTCGTGTCGTCGCCGTCGCCCACGAAGACGTGGAGATAGCGGGTCTGCTCGACGAAGCCGACGCCGCGGTACCAGGCGTTCGCGGCGGGATCCTCGCGGGTCCAGGCGTCGAGCTCGGTGGCGCCGGTGCCCGCGAGGAGCGGGACGGCGGTCTCGAGGAGCGTCGTCGCGATGCGGCGGCCCTGGTGGTCGGGGTGGACCGCGACCGTGTCGATGGTGGCGAGGGCGTCCTCGACGCCGATGTCGAGGATCCCGACGATCGTGCCGTCGGGATCGGCGGCGACGAGCGCGACCGACGGCTCGGCCGGTTCCGGGCGCCGCGGCAGCACGTCGTCGAAGTACTGCGAGCCGAGGAACGAGAGCGCGCGGCAGCGGATCCAGCCGGACTCGTCAGCGGGGGAGTAGGCGCGGATGGTGGGCGCGGGGTGCGCGGGCATGCGGAGTCCTGTCGTCGAGGCGCGCCGGGCGGATCGGCCGGGCGCGGGTGGAGGGGGAGCGGGGCGGGCGCTCATCTCGACGACATGCGTCCATGGTGCCGGACGCGGAAGGCGGGCACCAGGGTCCGCCGCGGATCCGCGTGGCTCACCCGAAGACGTACGACGCGAAGTCCGCGGGCACGTTCTCGCGCTGCCACTCCAGCTCCGCCACGAGCGCCTCGCCCGACAACGCCCGCCGTGTGTACCGCGGGATCACGCGGCTGTGGGCGGCCATGTGCGCGACGGCCGCGGCCTGCCCGACGGCTCGTGCGACGGCCGTCGCCTCCGGTGACACGGCGTCGCGCGCGGCGGCATGGCACGCGAAGGCGAGCGAGCGCATCGCGCCGACGCCCAGCGCTCCGTCTGCGAAGGCCGCCGCTCCCGCGATCGCGTCGCGCAGTCGGCCGTCGTCCGGGCGTTCCGCGGAGAAGACCGGGAGGAGCCGGGCTCCGCATGCCGCGGCCCAGACGATGAGCCGCCTGCGGTCACCCTCGGCGAGCGTCGGGTCGGTCGGGTCGATCATGCGTCCAGCTCGCGCCCCATCTGGATCCGCCGACCGAGCCGGTCGAGGCCGAGCCGCGCCTCCGTCTCCACGAGCGCCACGTGGAACGGCGTCGCGGGCGGCTCCTCGACGAAGCCGGCGCGAGCGTAGGCGGGCGCGTTCCATGGCACGTCGGCGAACGTGCGCAGCGTGATCCGCCGGTGGCCGCGCCGTCGGGCCTCATCCGCGGCCGCCTCGACGAGCGCGCGCCCGTGGCCGCGGCGGCCGTGCTCCGGCGGCACGGAGACCTGCTCCAGGTGCGCGAGGCCGTCGACCTCGAGGACGTGCGCGAAGCCGACGAGCCCGGTGTCGGATCCCCCGGCCTCCTCCTCCGCCACCAGCAGGAACCCGGGCTCCGCAGCGCGCGACGCACCGGTGGGCGCCGGCGGCCAGCCCTCAGGATCCAGCAGGTCGACGAGCAGACGGTCGGCCGCGTCCTCGATCCCCTGCAGCGCATCGAGGTCGGAGGAGGCGGCGAGACGGATGCGGGTGGTCACCCTGCATCGTACGAGGGGGTGCCCGCGGCGGTCAGCCGAGCGCGCTCCGCCGCCTCGAGCACCAGGTCGAGCAGCGCGACGAGCTCCGCCATCGCCACCTCGCCGGGCTCGTCGGGGAGGCTGCCCCGTCGCGGCGCGGATCCGGAGTCGAGAGCGGCCACGAGGTCGGCCGCGAGCTTCCATCGCAGCGCCATCGACGCGTCGAGGCCGAGGCGCACGACGTCCGTCGGCACGGCCGACCCGGCCGAGCGGATCCCCCGCGCGTAGCGGTCGACGGCGACGTCGAGCACAGCCGCCACGTCCGCGACGGACGCATCGCCCCGCCGCACCGACGAGCACAGCAGCGACGCGAGGTCGGCGCCCACCGGCCCCGGCCCCAGCGACTCCCAGTCGATGAGCACGATCCCGCCCGCGTCCCGGAAGACGTTGGCGCCCGTCGCGTCGTGGTGGCAGAGCGTCCGAGGCAGCGCCTCGAGCACGCCGCGCACGCGGTCCTGCTCGGCGAGCAGCCTGGCGGCGGCGGGGATGCGCGCGCCGAGCCGGGCGCGCGCTGCGGGCCCGGGTGCCGCGAGGATCCGCGTGCCGTCGGCGGCGGCCTCGGGCTGCGCGTGCCGGTCGATCCATCCGGTGAAGAGCCACGGATCCACCGGCGGCCGACCGAGCCAGCGCCCGGCCAGCGAGCCCAGCGCCTCCGCGGCGTCGAGCAGCGCGGGGCGGTCGAGCGGCCGCGGGCCGAGGTGCCGCACCTCCTCGATCCAGAGCGTGACGCCCCCGGACGCGTCCCGCAGCGTCCCGAGCGCGTGCGGCGCGCGGATCCCCGCCGGCAGCGCGTCGAGGAGCCCCGACCGGTAGGCGGCCAGCTCGCGCGCGCCGTTCGCGACGAGGTACGGCACGGCCAGCGCGGGCCCCTCCGTGCGCTTCTCGACGAGCGTCCACGCGAGAGCCGCCCCATCGGCGAGTCGCGCCAGTCCGCCGATCCGCGTCACCGACCGGTGCGCGAGGAACGCGTCGTACTCGAGCGGCTCGCGCACCACATCATCGAGCGCCGTGACGGGCCTGCCGAGGAGGTCGGCGACGGCGGCCGTCAGCCCCGCGTGCCTCTCGTCGTCCATGCCCCGACGCTACCGATGCGGCGCCGGGGCGAGGAGCGGCTCCTGCTAGTCCGCGTCCACCACGATCACCGTGACGACCGGCGTGCGGCGGTGGCGGCGCTGGAGCCAGCGCTGCAGGCCGTCGCTCATGGCGCGCTCGGCGGCGACGCCGTCGAGGTGGCGCTTGGCGGCCGCGTTCTTGAGCGCGGTGCTGATGGCGGCCTCGGCCTCGGGGATCCAGCCGTCGTGCTCCACGAAGCCGCGCGTGATGAGCTCGGCCGGGTGGATCAGCTTCTGCTCCTTCTCGTCGAAGATGCCGAGCACGGTGATCTGCCCCTCGGCGGCCAGCGTGCGGCGCTCCTCGAGGGCCTCCTCGGTCGCGACGCCGATGGTCATGCCGTCGACGAAGACGTAGGGCGCGGGCACGCGGCCGGAGATGGAGGCGCGGCCGTTGACCAGGTCGACGCTCACGCCGTCCTCGATGACGAGCGCGTTCTTCACGCCCGTGCTCTCGGCGAGCGCGGCGTTGGCGACGAGGTGGCGCCACTCGCCGTGCACGGGCAGCACGTTGCGCGGCTTGACGAGGTTGTAGCAATAGACGAGCTCGCCGGCGCTGGCGTGGCCGGAGACGTGCACCTTCGCGTTGCCCTTGTGCACGACGTCCGCGCCCCAGCGGATCAGGCCGTTGATCACGCCGTAGATGGCGTTCTCGTTGCCGGGGATGAGCGAGCTGGCCAGGAGGATCGTGTCGCCCTCGCCCACCTCGATGATGTGCTCGCGGCGCGCCATGCGGCTCAGCGCCGCCATCGGCTCGCCCTGCGAACCCGTGCAGATGAGCGTGACCTTGTCGTCCGGCAGCTTGTTCAGCGCCTTGAGGTCGATGACGAGGCCCTTGGGGATGCGCAGGTAGCCGAGGTCGGACGCGATCTTCATGTTGCGGACCATCGAGCGGCCCACGAACGAGACCTTGCGGCCGTACTGCTCGGCGGAGTCGAGCACCTGCTGGATCCGGTGCACGTGGCTCGCGAAGCTGGAGACGACGATGCGCTTGGGCGCCGTGCGGAACACCTTCTCGATGGCGGGCGTGAGGTCCTTCTCGGCGGTCGTGAAGCCGGGGACCTCCGCGTTGGTCGAGTCGGTGAGGAACAGGTCCACGCCCTCCTCGCCGAGGCGTGCGAACGCGCCGAGGTCGGTGAGGCGGCGGTCCATCGGGAACTGGTCCATCTTGAAGTCGCCCGTGTGCAGGACCATGCCGGCGCCGGTGCGGATCGCGACGGCGAGGCCGTCCGGGATGGAGTGGTTCACGGCGACGAACTCGAGGTCGAACTTGCCCGCGGTGATGCGGTCGCCCTCCTTCACCTGGCGGGTGACGGGCTTGATCTTGTGCTCCTCGAGCTTCGCGCTGATGAACGCGAGCGTGAGCCGGGATCCGATGACGGGGATGTCGGGCCGCTCCTGCAGGAGGTAGGGGACGCCGCCGATGTGGTCCTCGTGGCCGTGCGTGAGGACGATGCCCGTGATCTTGTCGAGGCGCCCGCGCAGGGTGCTGAAGTCGGGGAGGATCACGTTGATGCCGGGCTGGCTCTCCTCGGGGAAGAGGACGCCGCAGTCGACGATGAGCAGCTCGCCCTCGTACTCGAACAGCGTCATGTTGCGGCCGACGTCGCCGAGGCCGCCGAGGGGCGTGACGCGCAGGCCGCCGCGGGGCAGGCGCCCGGGCTTGGCGATGTCGAGGGCGTGGGCGTGGGACGTGGGAGGCATGGTGCCTTTCTGGTCAGGTCGTGCAGGTGATGCCGAGGTGCGCGGGTCGTGCTCGCGCGGTTCGTGCGTGGAGACGGTGCCTCCGGTGATGTTCAGGGGGCCGTCCGGGAGGACGGGTGGTGCGGCGCCGGGTCGCGGGCGACGGGGGCGATGCGCGTCGTGCGGATGCCGTCTCGCTCCCGGTCGGATCAGGGACCAGCCGGTGTGGGCTGGGGTCCGTGTCGCGGTGGTGAGCGGCGGCGCGCGATGCGCGGTCAGGGTCGAGTCTCCCATGCCCGGGGCGGGGAGTCCGCCCGGGCACTCCGCGCGCCCGCTCCGGGAGCCGGGGCGACGCCAACCCTCCCTTCACGTTAGGGTTGGTCGCAGGAGCCCCGCTCCGATCCCCTTCCCCCTCCGGCTGCCCGACCGGCCGCCCATCACCCGCGCGACGCCGCGCCCTCGAACCTCATCAGAGCGGGCGCGCAGCCCGCGACAGAACGGAGCCCCTCCATGGCCTCAGGAACAGCCATCCCCACCGTCCCCGCGCCGCCCGTGCGCCACCCCAGCCCCACCGTCCTCCAGGCGCTGCGGAGCCCCCGCCTGCTCAGCCGCGAGGTGCTCGCCGGCCTCGTCGTCGCGCTCGCGCTGATCCCCGAGGCGATCTCGTTCTCGATCATCGCGGGCGTGGATCCGCGCGTCGGCCTCTTCTCCTCCTTCGTGATGGCCGTCGCCATCGCGTTCCTCGGCGGCCGGCCCGCCATGATCACGGCCGCCACCGGCGCCGTCGCGCTCGTCGTGGCGCCGGTCGTCCGCGACCACGGCCTCGACTACCTCATCGCCACCGTGATCCTCGGCGGGCTCCTGCAGATCGTGCTGGGCCTCCTCGGCGTCGCGAAGCTCATGCGCTTCATCCCGCGCTCGGTGATGGTCGGCTTCGTCAACGCGCTCGCGATCCTCATCTTCTCCGCGCAGATCCCGAACCTCGTGGGCGTGCCGTGGCTCGTCTACCCGCTCGTGGCCGTCGGCATCGCGATCATCGTGCTGATGCCGCGGATCACGAAGGTCGTCCCGGCGCCGCTCGTCGCGATCGTCGTGGTCACCGTCGCGGTGGTCGTCACCGCGCTCGCCGTGCCGACCGTGGGCGACGAGGGCGCGCTGCCCGACAGCCTGCCGACCCTCTTCATCCCGGACGTGCCGCTCACGTTCGACACGCTGCGGATCATCGCGCCGTACGCGCTCGCGCTGGCACTCGTCGGGATCCTCGAGTCGCTGATGACCGCCAAGCTCGTCGACGACATCACCGACACCCCGTCGCGCAAGACCCGCGAGACGCTCGGCCAGGGCGGCGCGAACATCCTCTCGGGCCTGTTCGGCGGCATGGGCGGCTGCGCGATGATCGGCCAGACGATGATCAACGTGAAGGCCTCCGGCGCCCGCACCCGCATCTCGACGTTCCTCGCGGGCGTCTTCCTGCTGATCCTCGTGGTCGGCCTCGGCGACGTCGTCGCGATCATCCCGATGGCCGCGCTCGTGGCCGTGATGATCATGGTCTCGGTCGGCACGTTCGACTGGCACAGCATCCGGCCGTCGACGCTGCGCCGCATGCCGGTGGGCGAGACGCTCGTCATGGTGCTCACGGTGATCGTCGTGGTGCTCACCGACAACCTCGCGATCGGCGTCATCGTCGGCGTGATCGCGGCGATGATCGTCTTCGCCCGCCGCGTCGCCCACTTCGCCACGGTCGAGCGCACGGAGCGCACCGACGAGGACGGTGCCCCGGTCGCGCACTACGCCGTCGTCGGCGAGCTGTTCTTCGCCTCCAGCAACGACCTCACCACCCAGTTCGACTACGCGGGCGACCCCGAGCGCGTGGTGATCGACATGACCGGATCCCACGTGTGGGACGCCTCGACCGTCGCCGCCCTCGACGCCATCACCCACAAGTACGAGCGCCACGGCAAGCGGGCCGTCATCAGCGGGATGAACGCCTCATCCGCCGCGATGCACGGCCGCCTCGCGGGGGAGCTCGGCGCGGGGCACTGACCCGGGCTGGCCCCGATACACCCGGCCGGGCCGGGTCCGGCCGGACGTTGGACGACCGACCAACGACCGCCCCGGACGCGTGCGCCCGCGCATCCGCTGCCGCAGTCTCTTCCTCGTCGGCAACACCGTTTCGACAACACGACAGATCAATCCGAACCCCTATGGAAGAGGACGAAATCATGAGCAAGCTGAAGTCGAAGACCACGAAGACCATCGCCGCGGCCACCCTGAGCGGCGCCCTGATCGCCGGGCTCAGCGGATTCGCCGCGGCCCCCGCCCAGGCCGCTGAGCCGGCGCCCGCTGCGTCCAGCGAGGTGAACAGCCCCATCACGGGCAGCGTCAACCTCGATCCCGTCGCCATCATCGCCGCGGTCAGCGCCGCGGTGAACGACCAGGGCGACCGCAACGGCGCCGTGCTCGCCGCGCTCGACGTGGGCTACTACAACGCGGGCAACCCCGACCGCCTCACGGTCGCGGTCGTCAACAAGAACCAGCCCATCGACGTCACCGGCGCGATCGTCGATGCGCAGCCCATCGACATCAAGGGCGGCAGCTACGTCATCTACTGGTTCGACGGGCCCGGTCGCGTCACCAACAACGGCGACGGCGGCTTCCTGAACTGGGGCGTGCTCGGCAACCAGGTGAAGACGGACAACGTCATCAGCATCAACGGCGGCTGATCCCCTCGAGAGCGCTGCACCGCGACCGCCCCGTCATCCTCCTGGGATGGCGGGGCGGTCGTCCGTCGTGCCCGTGATGGCCCGGGGCTGCGCCGCCGCGCCGCGGGGTCGCCGCACGCGCCGCGACCGGATCACCCCGCGCACGAACGCGACCGACACCAGCGCCGTGCGGTTCGGCGCGTTCCAGCTGCGCATCAGCCGGCCGAGGTGCCAGGCGACGGCCTGCCTGCTGTACGAGGTGGCCCGCGCGATCTCGTCGTTCGACATGCCGTACGCGGTGAGCGCGAGCATCCGCTCCTCCACGTCGTCGAGGTCGGGGGCGCGGGCCACGAGGTCGAGCTCGGGCTCCGCTGCCGGATCCGCGGCGGCCGGCCCGGGCACGGTCACGACGACCGGCACGGCGGCCGGCACCGCAGGCCGGGCGGCGTCCTCCGCGCGGTGCTGCGCCCACGCCTCCACCCAGCACGTGCCGAGCTCGTGCGCCACGTGCGAGGCCCGGGCCATCGCGACGATGAGCATCCCGTTCCGCTCGGCGACGGCAGCCTGCATCACTAGCGCGAAGACGCGGAGCGCGGGCAGGGCCCCGCGGAGGGCGACGGAGAGGTCCACGTCGGGCTCGGCGGCGCTCCGCCGGGCGACCTCGCGCAGGTCGTCGAGGCAGGCGGCGGGGAGCGGGCGGCCGTGCTCGACGGACGAGAGCGCGGATCCGAGCACCAGCGGCACGATCTCCTCGTATCGCAGCCGCAGCCAGTCACGGCCGGCGGGCCGGACCTCGTCGAGCGGGCACTGCAGCAGCAGCGCGTGGAACTCGTCGACGCGGGCGTCGAGCCGGAGCCCCAGCGGCTGTCCCGGGCGCATGGCCCTCGTCTGCTCGGCACCCCGGACGTCGCTCATCGGATCCCCCCCCAGGAATGCGCGCGGGGCGACGACGATGCGTCCTCCCCTCCATGAACGTCCCACAGACCCGGGCCCGGCTCAAGGGCAGGGACGTGAACGGGGCGGTGGGGGTTCCCCGTTCCCGCACCCGGGTCAGCGCCCGCGGTCGGTGTCCCGAGCCGGGCCCCGGCCACCCGGCCTGCTCCGATCCCGAGCAGCGGCGGCCGCTCGGGGCCGGGGAGCTGCAGGGACGACCACCGTCTCGAGCATCGCGCACAGGGGACCGAGGTCACGGCTCTCGGACGCGATGCGCGACGCCCGGTCGTTCTCCGCGCCGGACACGCGACGCCAGTCCAGCTGCCACCCGGCATCCCGAGCCACGCGATCCCAGAAGAGCCTCTGAGTCCGCCCGTTCCCCTCGCGGAAGGGGTGGATGTAGTTGAGCTGGTCGTAGTGATGCGCGAGCCTCTGCACGAACCGCTGGCGGTCGAGTCCCCGGAGCATGCCGTCCGCGCGGAGCTCCTCCGCCGTGAAGGAGGCCGCCCGGTCGATCATCGAGACCGGGAGGAAGAACTCCGCGCCCTCCGCGTCCTTGCGGATGTCGACGGTGCGGATCTCCCCGGCCCAGTCGTACACGTCGGCGAACAGACCCCGGTGGATGGCGCGGAGCTCCGTGAGGTCTCCCGTCGGACGCGGCGGTCGGGTCAGGAGCTCGATCATCGCGGCGAAGGAGAGGTCGCCCTCCGCCCGGTCGAGCTCGGCGCGCGTCCGCGCGCCCACGCGGTTGCGGAGGATCCCCGTCGCCGGGTCCACGTACGGATCGACGAAGCCGTCCATCGCGCGTGGGTCAGCCGATGCCGTATCGGGCGCGGACGCGCTCGCGCAGCTCCGCGGCGTCGATGCGCCCCGCGACGTACTCGCCGGCGTCCTCCGACGTGCCGGGGGTGAGGTGCAGCCCCTCCATCTCGCCGCTGTGCGCGGCGTCCTCCACACGACGGCGGCGTTCCTCGCGCCCGGCGCCATCCCGATCCTCCGGCATCCGCACTCCGATCCTCGATGCCCGATCGTACCGGCGCGACCCCGGCGGAACCGGGGCCGCTCGATATCGTGGGCCCACCCGCGTGACCCGCGCGGCGTTCGAGGAGGAGCCCCCATGAGCAGCTACGCCGTCACCGATCCGACCACCGGCGAGACCGTCGCCGAGCATCCCGAGATCACCGACCAGGAGCTGCAGGAGGCCATCGGCGCGGCCGAGGGCGCGTACCGCGGCTGGTCGCGCCGCACCACGATCGCCGAGCGCGCCGCCCTCGTCGCGCGCGTCGCCGAGCTGCACATGGAGCGCCGCGACGAGCTCGCCCGGATCATCGTGCGCGAGATGGGCAAGCCGCTCGACCAGGCCCTCGGCGAGGTCGACTTCGCCGCCGACATCCTCGGCTACTACGCGCGCAACGCCGAGGAGTTCCTCGCGGACGAGGCCATCGAGCTCGCCGACGGCACCGGATCCGCGTTCGTGCGCCGCTCGGGCCTCGGCGTGCTGCTGGGGATCATGCCGTGGAACTTCCCCTACTACCAGGTGGCCCGGTTCGTCGGACCCGCGATCGTGACCGGCAACGCGATCCTGCTCAAGCACGCGCCGCAGTGCCCCGAGTCGGCCGCGGCGATCCAGAGGATGTACCGCGACGCGGCCGCCGAGCTCGGCGCCGACGCGGGCGTCTACGTGAGCGTGCTCGCGTCGAACGCGCAGATCGAGGGCGTCATCGCCGACGCGCGCGTGCAGGGCGTCTCCGTCACGGGATCCGAGCGGGCGGGCGCCGCCGTCGCGGAGATCGCCGGCCGGCACCTCAAGAAGGTCGTGCTCGAGCTCGGCGGATCCGACCCCTTCATCCTGCTGTCGACCGACGACCTGGACGCGGCCGTCACGGACGCCGTCAACGCGCGCCTCGACAACAACGGCCAGTCCTGCAACGGCGCCAAGCGCTTCATCGTGATCGACCACCTCTACGACGAGTTCGCGGCGCGATTCACGGCGCAGCTCACGGCGGCCCAGCCCGCGGATCCGATGGCCGACGGCACCCTGCTCGGCCCGCTCTCCTCGCGCGCCGCGACCGAGCGCCTCACGGAGCAGCTGTCCCGCGCGGTGGCGCAGGGCGCGACCTTCCTCGCGAGCGGCGAGCCCGTCGGCAACCTCTTCCCGCCGGCCGTGCTCGCCGACGTGACCCCCGAGATGGACGCCTATCGCGAGGAGTTCTTCGGCCCGGTCGCCGCGCTCTACCGCGTGCGCTCCGAGGAGGAGGCGGTCGCGCTCGCCAACGACACCCCGTTCGGTCTCGGCTCGTACGTCTACACGACGGATCCGGAGCAGGCGCTGCGGGTGGCCGACGGCATCGACGCGGGCATGGTCTGGGTCAACCTCGTGCTGGGCGACGCGGCCGAGCTGCCCTTCGGCGGAGTCAAGCGCTCGGGCTCGGGCCGCGAGCTCGGCCGCCACGCGGTCGACGAGTTCGCGAACCGGAAGCTGATCCGCATCGCGTGAGGCGCGGGCGGGCGTCGGCGCACGGGCCGCGGCGGGGGCGCGCAGCCGTCCGTGAGGCGCGGGCGGCGAATACCCTTCACCCGTGACGGATCCGCACGACGCTGCTCTCCGCCCCCGATCCCGTGCCTGGCGGCTCGACTGGCTCAGCCTCATCGGGCCGGCGGGGGTCGCCGCGTCGATCACGGGCGCCTGGCTGGTCCCCCAACCGCAGCTCCTGATCGGGGCGGTGCTGTTCGCTGCCGTGTCGATCGCCACGTTCGTGATCGGGATCGTGGGCGTCAGGCGGGGGATCGGCGAGGCGCGACGGCATCCGGCGGAGCGGCCGCGTCTCATCGGGGGCGGCATCGCGGTGTCCTCCGTCGGGCTGCTCGCGTCCGGTGCCGTGGTGCTCGCGATCGGCGGGATCCTCTACGCGCTCTCGCAGTACCGGCCGTACTAGCCAGCTAGCCAGCTAGCCGGCCAGTCAGCTCGCAGCTGCGCCCGGCCCGCTCACGCGCCGTGCGTCGCCGACGGGCCCCGCCGCGCCGCCACGGCCGCGTCCAGCCCGGCGGCGATGACGTCCAGCGGATCCGGGAGCGCGGCGATCGCGGTGGCGAGCTCCCGGCTGCGCGCGCGGTACGACGGCGTGGTCAGGACGTCGCGCACCGCGCTCCGGATGGCGCTCGGGCGAGGCTTCCCCGTGCGCAGGTCCCTGCCGCACCCGGCCCAGGCGACGCGTGCCGCGACCTCGGGCTTGTCCTCCGTGGATCCCGCGACCACGAGCGGCAGGCCGTGCGCGAGCACCCGCTGCACGCCGCCGAACCCGCCGTTCGTCACGACCGCGTCGCACAGGGGCAGCAGGAGGTCGTAGGGGAGGAACTCCGCCACGCGCGCGTTGGCGAGGAGCGGGCCGCCGAACGCGCGCTCCACCTCCTCGACCGGCCGACCGCCCGTGGCCGCGACCACGAGCACGTCCTCGTCGGCGAGCGCGCGCAGCGTCGGGACGATGAGCCGGCCGAGGTCGACGTTGTCGATGGTGCCCTGGGTGACGTGCACGACAGGGCGGTCGCCGACCAGGTCGGGCCACCAGTCCGGCAGCTCCGCGTCGTGCGCGCCGCCGGTCGTCGGGCGGAGCGGCCCCACGAAGCGCACCGTGTCGGGCAGCTCGCGGCGCGGGTACTCGAGTTCGGCGACGCTCAGCTGGAAGACGCCGTCGTAGGAGAGGTAGGCGAAGTCGAAGGTGTCCGTCTGGGCGGGCGGGGCGCCGATCTCGGCCATCACGACGTCGACCGCCTGACGGAGCGGGCGGGTGAGGCCCGGGCGGATCGCCGCGTTCAGGGCCCGGTCGCGGAGGTGGCCGAGCGGGCCGCGGCCAGGTGGGAGGGCCGCGCCGAACGGCGCCGCGTCGACGCTCGTGAGCGTCACGGGCGTGGTCGCCAGCCCCAGGACGGGGAGCCGCTCGGCCCGCGGCAGGGCCAGGTAGGGAGAGAGCCCGGTGAACGCCGACTCGCTGAGCACCGCGTCGAAGCGGCCCGCATCCAGGAGGGCTCGGAGGGCACGGTGCTGCCCGGGGATGACCCGTACGAACATCGCCAGCATGCCCTCCCGGATCGCCGCGACGCCTCGCGCGGCCGAGGCCTCCGAGAGCAGGCCCTCGAGCTGCGCGTCGTCGAAGTCGACGTCGGCGGGCAGCGGGGCGAAGGTGAGGCCGGCGTCGGTGACCAGCTCGCGGTACTTCTCCCCGGTGAGCAGGGTGACGTCGGCCCCGCGGGCGACGAGTCCTCGTCCCACGGTGACGAGCGGCGCCACGTGGCCGTAGATGGGCGGGGCGCAGAGCAGGTAGGAGGGCATGTCGGGGCTTCCGTTCGAAGGCGGCGCGCGCCGGTCGGGCACGTCGTCGTGGCGTGGCGTGGCGGGGCAGGTGGAGGTGGGCGGTACCGCGACTCAGGTGCAGGCGGCCAGGACGGGCTCGGGCTCGACCGGATCCGCGAGCAGGAGCCGATGCAGCCCGACCGTGCCCGACACGAGGGACGTGCCGACGACCAGGGCGGCCACGCACCCGGCACCGAGGGTGGCGGCCGCGCAGACGAGCGGCAGCCGGCGGTGCAGGGGACGACGCATGCGGGGACTCCTCGGTCGGGTGCGCGGGGAGACCGCGGTCAGGTGGTGCACCGTAGCGAGCGGTCCCGGGATGTCAGCGGATCTGTCCACACGCAGCGCACCGCGGCGTGACCGGGAGGCGGCGCCGACGCCGGCGCGTGTCGTCGTGTGACGCGCTCGCTGGCGGCCGCTGCCCCGCGGGCGTCACCATGGCCGCCATGGTGGAGGTCACGACGGCGCCGATCGACGAGATCCGGGGCCAGCGCACGAGCATCAAGTGGACGCGGTTCCCCGCGGACGTGCTGCCCCTGTTCGTGGCCGAGATGGACTACGCGATCGCCGAGCCCGTCGTCGAGGAGCTGGTGCGCCGCGTGCGCGCGTCCGACGTCGGCTACCTCGACGGGCCCGGCCCGCTCGCCCCCGCCTTCGCCCGGTTCGCCCGCGAGCGCTGGGGGTGGATCGTCGACGAGTCGCGCGTGCGCATCGCCACCGACGTGAGCGTCGGCATCGTCGAGACGCTGCGGCTCGCGGTGCCGCGCGGCGGACGCGTGGTCGTGACGCCGCCCGTGTACCCGCCGTTCTTCGAGCTGGTGGAGGAGGCCGGAGCACGTGTCGAGGAGGTGCCGATGCTCGTCGCGGACGGCCGCGCGTCCCTCGACCTCGCGGGGCTCGAGCGCGCGTTCGCGTCCGGGGTCGACGCGTTCCTCCTCTGCAACCCGCACAACCCGATGGGGCTCGTGCACGATGCCTCGACCCTCGCGGCCGTCGCGCGGCTCGCCGCCCGCCACGACGTGCTCGTGATCAGCGACGAGGTGCACGCGCCGCTCACGCTCCCGGGCGCGACCTTCACGCCGTTCGCGCCGCTGGCCGAGGCGCTCGGCGCGAGCTCCGTGTGCGTCACCTCGGCGAGCAAGGGCTGGAACCTCGCGGGCGCCAAGTGCTCGCTCGTCATCGCGGGGGATCCGCGCACCCACGCCCTGCTCGACGGCCTCGTCGAGGAGGTGGCGTGTCGCACGAGCATCCTCGGGCTGCACGCGAACGTCGTCGCGTTCTCCTGTACCGACTGGCTCGACGATGCCATCGCCCGAATCGTCGCGAACGACCAGCTCCTCGCCTCCCTCCTCGCCGAGCACCTGCCCGGCGTCGTCCACCACCGCCCCGCCGCCGGCTACCTCGCCTGGCTCGACCTCCGCCCGCTCGACCTCGGCGCCGATCCCGCCGAGGTGCTGCTCAAGAGGGCTCGAGTCGCCCTCAACGCCGGCCACTGCTACGGCACCGGAGGCGCCGGCCACGCCCGCCTCAACCTCGCCTGCGATCCCGACGTGCTGCGGGAGGCCGTGCGGCGGATCTCGGCGGTCGTCGGGTCCGGGGCCGCTCCGGATCCTGGCTCCGCGCCCGCTGGCGCCGCGCCCCTCGTCGCTGCCGCGCCCGCGCCCGACGCCCCGCCCGACCCCCTGTGCGCATCCGCCCCCGCCCGCATCCCCGCCCACGTCGCCACCCACCGAGGAGCACCCGCATGACCGACCGCATCCTGACCACGCACGCCGGCAGCCTCCCGCGCACGCCCGAGCTGACCCGGCTGCTCGTCGCCCGCGACCAGCGGCGCGCGTTCGACGCGGACGAGCTCGCGGAGGTCGCCGCGTCCGCCGTCGCCGACACCGTGCGTCGGCAGCTCGAGACGGGGCTCGACATCGTGAACGACGGCGAGGTGCCGCGCGTCGGCTTCTCGACCTACGTGCTCGAGCGCATCGACGGGTTCGGCGGCGCCGGGCACCGGAAGCCCACGCTCGACTCGATCAAGTTCCCCGAGTACGCCGCGTTCCAGGCGAAGCAGATCGTGGAGGGCGCGGATGTGGCGCGGGTGTGGGATCCGCCGGTCGCCCAGGGCCTCCTCGAGTACGACCCCGCGCTCGCCGGGATCACGGAGGACCTCGACGGCTTCGACCGCGAGCTGGCCGTGCAGGCCGGGCACGGACTCCGGCCCGCGGGCACCTTCTTCTCCGCGGCGACCCCGGGGATCGTCTCGACGACGCTGCTGCTGGACGCCGCGAACCCGCACTACGGCGACGACCGCGCCTACGTCTTCGCGCTCGCCGACCAGCTCAAGCTCGAGTACGACGCCATCGTCGCGCGCGGCCACACCCTGCAGCTCGACGCGCCCGACCTCGCGATGGAGCGGGTGATCCAGTTCGGCGACGCCACCCTCGAGGAGTTCCTCGCGGCGGTCGACCTGCACGTCGACGCGCTCAACCACGCGATCCGGGACATCCCGCGCGAGAGGGTGCGCCTGCACGTCTGCTGGGGCAACTGGCAGGGCCCGCACCAGGATGACGTGCCCGTCGACGTGCTGCTCCCGCACCTGTACCGGGCGAACGTCGGCGCGTTCAGCTTCCCGCTCGGCAACCCCGCGCACCAGCACGAGGCGCCGTCGTTCCGCGCGCACCCGCTGCCGGAGGGCGCGGTGCTCATCCCGGGCGTGGTGGACGTGACCACCAACTACCTGGAGCACCCGCAGGTGATCGCCAACCGGATCCTCGAGGTCGTCGACGCCGTGGGCGACCCGACCCGCGTGATCGCCGGCACCGACTGCGGCCTCTCGACCTTCGCGAGCTACGAGTTCGTCGCCACCGACGTGGCGTGGGCGAAGCTCGGCGCGCTCGTCGAGGGCGCGGCCATCGCCTCGCGTCGGGCGTTCGGCGCATGAGCGTGCTGGACGGGATCCGCGCCGCCGCGCCGGTCGACGCCGCCGCCCCGGTCGCCGAGGCCCCGGCCGCCGCCGGCTTCACCACGCGCCAGGTGCACGCCGGATCCGCGATCGACGGCGACCACGGCGCCCGCGTCTCGCCCGTGCACCTCAGCGCCGGCTTCGTCTTCGACAGCTTCGCCGAGGCCCGCGACCGCTTCGCCGGGGTCGACGAGGGCTACCTCTACACGCGCAACGGCAACCCGACCACCGACGAGGTCGAGAAGCGGCTGGCCGAGCTCGAGGGCGGCACCGAGGCGATCCTCCTGGCGAGCGGCCAGGCGGCGACCACCACGGCGCTGCTGTCGATCCTGCAGGCCGGCGACCGGATCCTCTCCTCGAGCAGCATCTACGAGGGCAACCGCGGCCTCTTCCGCCAGAACCTCGGTCGGCTCGGCATCGGGGTCGACTTCGTGGACGACCACGGCGACCTCGACGAGTGGGCCAGCCGGATCACGCCGGAGACGCGCGTGCTCTTCGGCGAGCCCATCCCGAACCCCAAGAACGACCTGCTCGACCTGGCGGGCATCGCCGACGTCGCGCACCGCCACGGCCTGCCGTTCGTGGTCGACGACACGCTCGCGACCCCGTACCTGCTGCGGCCGATCGAGCACGGCGCCGACGTCGTCGTGCACTCGACGAGCAAGTTCCTCGCGGGCCACGGCTCGGTGCTCGGCGGCGTGGTGGTGGACGGCGGATCCTTCGACTGGGCCGCCCGTCCCGACCTCTTCCCGCACCTGAACCAGCCCGAGCGCTCCTTCGGCGGCGCGAGCTGGGCCGACCGCTTCGGCCGCGGCGCGCTCATCGCGTACGCCCGTGAGATCGTGGCCTCCCGCTTCGGCCCGACGCCCGCGCCGTTCAGCTCCTTCCTGCTGCGTCAGGGGATCGAGACGCTGTCGCTGCGGGTCGAGCGCCACTCCGCCAACGCGCTCGCGGTGGCGCGCTTCCTGGAGGCGCGGCCCGAGGTGTCGTCGGTCGACTACGCGGGGCTGGAGTCGAGCCCGTCGCACGACCTGGCGCTCACGTACCTGCCCGACGGGCAGGGATCCGTGTTCTCGTTCACGCTCGCGGGCGGCGAGCCCGCGGCGGAGGCCTTCACCGACGCCGTGCGGCTGTTCAGCCGCATGACGCACCTCGGCGACGTGCGCTCGCTCGTGCTGCACCCGGCGTCGACCACGCACGCCGGCCGCACGCCCGAGGAGCGCGACGCCGCGGGGATCTGGCCGGGGCTGCTGCGCGTGTCCATCGGCATCGAGGACATCGCCGACATCCTCCGGGACCTCGAGCGCGGCCTCGACGCCGCGCGCGCGATCGGATCCTGACAGTGGCCCGCCGCCAGCACCTCGGCTGGTTCCTGTCCCGCGGCTTCGGCCCGCAGGGCTGGGGCCACCCGTACCGCGAGTGGAACCACGACTGGACCCGCCCGGATCTCTACCAGCAGTCCGCGCGCGAGCTGGAGCAGGCCGGCTTCGAGCTCATCGTGATGGAGGACGCCGTCTCCCTCGGCTCACCCGAGACGCTCGACCTCCGGGTCCGCGGCGCGTACGGCGGCCCCAAGCACGACCCGCTGCTGCTCGCGCCGTGGCTCTTCGCGGCGACCTCGCGAATCGGCCTCGTGCCGACGGTCAACGCCGGGATCACGCCGCCGTACCTCGCGGCCCGGCAGGCGCAGACGCTGCAGCACCTGAGCGCGGGGCGGTTCGGGATCAACCTCGTCACCGACGTCGGCAGCGCCCGGCACGTGGGCCTCGCGCCGCTCCCGCACGACGGCGCGTACGACCGCGCCGACGAGTGGATGGAGGTGGTCCGCCGCCTCTGGCACAGCTGGGACGGCGGCGCGCTCGTCGAGGATCCGGCCACCGACCGCTTCGCCGACGGATCCCTGCTCGACGCGTTCCAGCACCGCGGCGCGCACTTCTCCGTCGACGGGCCGCTCAACGCCGTGCCGTCCGAGTTCGGCGACCCCGTGATCGTCTCGCCCGGCGGATCCCCGCGCGGCCTGTCCTTCGCCGGCACCCAGTCCGACGTGCAGCTCGGCCTCGCGCCCCTCGAGCCGGCGAAGCTCCTCGCCTACCGCGCGAAGGTGCTCGACGCGGCGGCCGCGCACGGGCGCGGGCCGGGCGACATGCGGATCCTCTTCGTCGTGAAGCCCGAGATCGTGGCGAGCGAGGAGGAGGCGCGCCGGGTCGTGGACGCGTCGCGCCACCCGACCGACGCGCAGCTGCGGGCGATCGCGCTCGGCTGGTCGAGCGATCTCGAGACCGACCTCACGGGCCTCGACCTCGACCGGCCGGTGGACCGCGGCGTCTTCGGCGAGCACGTCTCGCACGGCACCATCGCGGGCCTCTACGGCGGCACCGAGGATGCGCCGCTCCGCGAGCTGCTCACCCGCAAGGCGCGCAAGGGCCTCGTCGCGGAGCGCGCCGGGTTCGTCGGCACGGCCGAGGCGTTCGCCGACTTCGTCGAGGAGCTCGGCGACGACGCCGACAACGACGGCCTGCTCTTCTCGGGCGACCTGCACCCGGTCACGCTGCACCGCATGCTCGACGACCTCGTGCCCGTGCTCCGCCGCCGCGGCATCCTCCGCGACGAGCTGGCGTCGGGCGGCCTGCGGGCGAACCTCTTCGGCTGAGGCGGTAGGCATGCATCGCGTCGGCTGCTGATACTTCTATTAGTACTAAAGTTAATAACCACGACGAGGGGGAGACGGAAGGGGGCCGCAGGTGTCGTACGTCGAGCTCGTCTGGGATCCGCAGGACTCCGCCCACCTCAGCCGCCGTGATCGCGCGCGGGGCGTCTATCGGGCGTTCGTGCCCGAGGAGCTCCCCACTTCCCTCCCGCAGCTCGGGCGCGAAGCGGAGGATGCCGCGACCGACGCCCTCGCGGTGTTGGCGAGAGCCGACGAGCGGATCGGTCGCCGAGCCGGCTACCTCAACCACCTGCTCATCCGGTCGGAGAGCATCTCCTCGTCATGGATCGAGGGGAACCGCGTCACTCCGAAGCGACTCGCGATCGCCGAGCTGCTGCAGCAGGGCACGCGGGTCGCCCTCGACGTCATCGCCAACGTGCGGGCCACCGAGGACGCGATCGCCGCCCTCGCGGATCGACAGCGCAGGATCACCGTCCCGGACTTCGAGGCGCTCCAGCACGTCATCGAGCCCTCGCTCGCCGAGGGGATCCGGACGGAGCAGAACTGGGTCGGGGGATCCGGCTGGTCCCCGCTGCGTGCGGACTTCGTGCCGCCGCCGGAGGGCGAGGTCCGCCGTCTCCTCCAGAATCTCGCCCGCTTCTGCACGTCCACGGAGGGGAACCCGGTCGTGCGGGCGGCCATCGCGCACGCCCAGTTCGAGACGATCCACCCCTTCATCGACGGGAACGGCCGCACGGGTCGCGCGCTCATCCACACGGTCCTGCGGCGGGGTGACGCGGTGCGGGACATCCTGATCCCCATCTCGACGGTCCTCTCCGCGGACGCGGGCGCCTACATCGCGGGGCTCACCGCCTTCCGAGCGGGCCGCGTCGACGAGTGGGTGCGTGCCTTCGCCGAGGCTGCGGAGCTGGCCGCCGGCACCGCGGTGCGCCTCGCGGAGGACGTCGCCCGGCTCGACCGGGAGAGCGTGGAGCGACTCGTGGAGCATCGGCGCCAGGAGGGCCGGGCCCCTGCGCGACCTCGAGCGGACGCGGTCGTCCTGCGCATCCTCGGTCGGCTGGCCACCGACCCGGTCCTCACGGAGGAGAGCGCCGCACGCACCCATGGTGTGTCACGAGTCGCCGCGCACCGGGCGCTCACCCAACTGGCCGACGCGGGTGTCCTCGCGCGGAACAAGGACCAGAAGGGGCGCCTCGTCTGCTGGACGGCGGATCGCCATCTCGCGCTCGTGGCCCTCAGTGAGCGGAGCAACCGCGTCGGTGGTGTCGATACGGCGGTGCGACGCCCACATGAGGGCCCGCCTGCCCCGGACGAAACCGTGCTCGGTCGATTCCGCGATGGCGATCCGGCAGGGGACTGAGCAGTCGGGATCGGCCGATCAGGCCGCGCCCGTGCCCGCGATGTCGCGCAGCCGGCGGCGCACCGCGGCATAGGACGCGACGAGGGTCGCGTCGAGGCCGGCCGTGCGCGCATCCGCCCACTCGTCGAAGGCCGCGCGCACGGCGACGCCGGCGAGCTCCGTCACGAGGCGGGCCTCCTGCGCCGTGATGCGGCCGCCGAACGCCGTCGTGATCCGCTCGGCCAGCTCCCACGAGCGCGTCGCGTCGAGGGAGACCGCGGTCGACCGCAGCTGCGGCTCCGCGGCCATGAGCCGGCGCACGCGCAGCTGCTGGTGGGCGATGGCGGAGAGGTCGCCGTCGAGGCTCGCGAGCACCTGCTCGTAGACGGCCTCGAGCTGGGGGAGCGGCGCGGATCCGCGGTCGACCTCGGCGAGCCAGGCGTCGAGCGGCGCGTCGAAGACGGGGTGCAGCGTGAGGACCGACTCCTCCTTGCTCGGGAAGTAGCGGAAGCACGTGCGGTCGGAGACGCCCGCGGCCTGCGCGATGTCGTGGATCGTCGTGGCCGCCATGCCGCGCTGCTCGAAGAGCGCGAGCGCCGCCTCGCTGATCTCGGTGGTCGTCGCCATGCGCCGCCGCTCGCGGAGGCCGGTCGCGGCGCCGGTCGCGCCGTCAGCCGTGCCGCCCGCGCTCTCGGCGTCCGCCGTGTCCGCCGTCTCGCTCACCGTGCCCATGCCGTCGTCCGCCTCCCGCGGATCCGACCTGCCGGATCCGCCGTTCGTGTCATAGACTGCCACATGGTCCGAGTCTGACATCTGGATCGTCCCCGCTCCGCAGCGTCGCGTGCGCCCCGCCATCCACTCCCCGGAGACACCCCATGACCACGCCGCCCACCGCCGACACCCGGCGCGACGCCACCTCTCGCGACGAGACGCTGCCCGCCGCGTCCCGTGCCGCGTCCGATCGCGCCGTCTCCCCCGAGGACGAGCGCCTGCCGCACGGCGCCCCGCTCGTCATCGGCCTGCTCGTCGTCGCCGCCTTCGTCGTGATCCTCAACGAGACGATCATGAGCGTGGCGCTGCCGAGCCTCATGGCCGACCTCGACATCACCACCGCGACCGCGCAGTGGCTCACCACCGGCTTCATGCTGACGATGGCCGTCGTGATCCCCGCGACCGGCTTCATCCTGCAGCGCTTCTCCACCCGCCAGGTCTTCGGCGCCGCCATGACGCTGTTCTCGCTCGGCACGCTCATCGCCGCGATCGCGCCCGGCTTCGGGATCCTGCTCGTGGGCCGCATCGTGCAGGCGAGCGGCACGGCGATCATGATGCCGCTGCTGTTCACGACCGTCCTCAACCTGGTGCCCGCCGCGCGCCGCGGCCGCCTCATGGGCGTCATCTCCATCGTCATCGCGGTCGCCCCGGCGATCGGCCCGACGGTGTCCGGCCTCATCCTCAGCTCGCTGTCGTGGCGCTGGATGTTCTGGATCGTGCTGCCCATCGCGCTCGTGGCCCTCACGCTCGGCCTCTGGAAGATCACGAACCTCACCACCCCGCGGAAGCTGCCGTTCGACATCCTCTCCGTCGTGCTCTCCACGCTCGCGTTCGGCGGCCTGATCTTCGGCCTCTCGAGCCTGGGCGAGTCGGCCGAGGGCGACGCGCCGCTGCCGCTGTGGATCCCGATCACGGTCGGCGTGCTCGCGCTCGCCGCGTTCATCACCCGCCAGATCTCGCTGCAGCGCCAGGACCGCGCCCTGATGGACCTGCGCACCTTCCGCAGCCGCCCGTTCGTGGTCGCGATCATCATGGTGAGCGTCAGCATGATGGCGCTGTTCGGCAGCCTCATCGTCCTGCCGCTCTACCTGCAGAACGTGCTGCAGCTCGGCACGCTCGAGACCGGCCTGCTGCTGCTCCCCGGCGGCGCGCTGATGGCGATCCTGTCGCCCATCGTCGGCCGCCTGTTCGACCGCGTCGGGCCGCGCCCGCTCGTGATCCCCGGCGCCATCGTCGTGAGCATCGCCCTCTGGGGCATGACCACGATGCTGCACGAGGGCACGTCCATCGGCTGGGTCATCGCGGTGCACCTGGTGCTCAACGCCGGGCTCGCGTTCATGTTCACGCCGCTGCTCACCTCGGCCCTCGGATCCCTGCCGCCGCGCCTCTACTCGCACGGCAGCGCGACGGTATCCACGATGCAGCAGCTCGCGGGCGCCGCCGGCACCGCGCTGTTCGTCACGGTGCTCACCACCACGACGGTCGCGGGCCTCGCCGACGGTCAGTCGGAGGTCACGGCCACCGCGGCGGGCGTGCAGGCGGCCTTCATGATCGGCGGGTTCATCTCGCTCGCCGCCATCGTCGCGTCGTTCTTCGTGCGTCGCCCGGCGGAGCCGCTGCCGGAGGGCGTCGCGGCGCACTAGGCCACCCGTCGGCCGCCGCGCTTCCCCCCGTCGGCTAATCGTGTTAGCTTCTAGCTACGACGATTAGCTGCCCGGGAGGACACGATGAGCGAGACCCTGAGGATCGGCGCGGAGACCCTCGCCTACGACCTGGACGGCGACGGCCCGCTCGTCGTGCTCGCCCACGGGATGGGCGACAGCCGCCACTCCTACCGCTTCCTCGTGCCGGGCCTCGTTGCCGCCGGCTACCGGGTGGCGAACGTCGACATCCGCGGCTGCGGGGAGTCCAGCACCGGCTGGACCGGCTACAGCCGCGCCGACATCGCGGGCGACCTCGTCGCGCTGGTGCTGCACCTCGGCGGCCCGGCCGTCGTCGTCGGCCAGTCGATCAGCGGCGGCGCGGCCACCATCGCGGCGGCCGACGCCCCCGACGTCATCTCCGGCGTCGTCGAGCTCGCTCCGTTCACCCGCGCGCAGTCGGCCGACATCGGCGGCCTCCTGCGCGCGAAGGCCCACCGGGCGGCGACCGTGCAGCTCGCCCGCGTCCTCCTCGCCGGGAGCCTCGCCGGCTGGATGCGGTACCTCGACCTCGCGTTCCCCACCAAGCCCGCCGACTGGGCTGCCGAGAGCGACCGCATCCGCACGACCCTCGAGCGACCGGAGCGCATGGCCGTGCTGCGGGCGATGGCGAAGACGAGCCCGGCGGACGCGGGCGCGCGGCTCGCCGACGTGCGGTGCCCGGTGCTCGTGATCGAGGGCGGCGCGGATCCCGACTGGGCCGACCCGCGGGCCGAGGGCGGGCGCATCATCGCGGACCTCCCCGCCGGGCTCGGCGAGCTCGCGGTGATCGACGGCGCCGGGCACTACCCGCACGCCGAGACGCCGGATGCGGTGCTGGCGCTGCTGCTGCCGTTCCTCGGCCGCACCCTCGCCGCGACGACCCCGGGCGCCCGTGCCTAGGGCCGGGCTCGACGCCGCGACGGTCACCGAGGCGGGCGCAGCGCTCGCCGACGAGATCGGCCTCGCGGGCCTCAGCATGGGCGCGGTCGCCGAGCGGCTGGGCGTCAAGACGCCGTCGCTCTACAAGCACGTCGCCTCCCTCGCCGACCTCCAGCATCGGATCGCCGTGCTCGCCACCGCCGAGGCGGGCGACGCGATGCGCGACGCCACGCAGGGGCGATCCGGCGAGGAGGCCCTGACCGGCGCCGCGCACGCGCTGCGCGACTACGTGACCGGGCATCCGGGGCGCTATGCCGCGACGGTCGGAGCGCGGTCGACGGGCGCCGGGGATCCGCTCGACCCGGCCCGCGAGCGCGCCCTCGACGCCCTGTCCGCCGTGCTGCACGGGTACCGGCTCGGCGAGGACGACCGGATCCACGCCCTCCGGATGCTGCGGAGCGTGCTGCACGGCTTCGCGACCCTGGAGGTGGCCGACGACTTCCAGATGGCGACCGACATGGACGTGAGCTTCGGATGGATCGTCGCGTTCCTCGACGGCGGCCTGCGGGCGACGGCCGGCGGCGGGCGCGCGTCGTGAGCGGCGGCCGACCGGGGACGCGGACGGCGGCGCGGCCGGGCACGCGTCCGCCTGGGCACGACACCCTCGCCGGCGGCCTGCGCTTCCTCGCCGAGCTGATCGCGTGGGTCGCGACCCCGTGGGCGCTGTGGCCGCACTCGATCCCGCTCGCCGTCGGCGCGGTCGTGCTGCTGATCGCCCTGCCCGCCATCTTCAGCACCCCGGGCGACCGGCCCGGCGGCGACGGCCCGGTCCAGGCGCCGGGCATCGTGACGATGCTGCTCGTGCTGCTGCAGCTGGTCGCGGCGTCGGTGGCGGCGTGGGCGATCTGGCCGACGTGGATCGCCGTGGCCGTGACGGCGCTGTGCGTCGCGGTGGTGGTCACGGAGCAGCCGCGCTGGCGTGCGCTGACGCGGCGTCGCCGACCGGGCGTCGCCGCCGATCGCCGGCGCTAGCGGGCCGCAGCCTCCGGGCGTCGCCACCGCCGGAGCAGCGTGGGCGCGGTGGTCAGCACGAGGATCGCGAACAGGGTCTGGTCCACCACGCCCCACACCGAGAGGCCGCCGATCGTCGTGAACACCGTCCAGTTGACCGCGATGTCGGCGACGATCACGGCGATGCCGAGCGCGACCCCGGTGCGGCGCCGTCGGGCCAGCAGGGCGATGACGAGCGGATCCAGCACCGTGAGCGACAGCCAGAAGGCGCGGAGGGCGAGCGGGAAGCCGGCGTAGACGTCCGCCCCGCCGATCACGATGTCGAGGACGTGGGTGGTGGTGCCGATGCCGAAGCCGGCGATCCAGAGGATCCGGACGATCCGGGGCCCGCGCTCGGGATCGCGGCGGCGCACGTCGCCCACCTCAGCCCCAGCTCGCCGAGCCGGGCGGGACCGCGGCCCGCGTCCCGCCGCGCCACCGGGCGATCGACTGCTCCACGTACTCGCCGACGAGGGCGGGCAGGTCGAGCGTCGGGTTGTGGATCCACTGGATCTCGAGCCCGTCGAGGATCGCGAGGAAGCACGCGGCCTCGTAGTCGAGCGTCGCGTCGTCCATCGGCGGCACCTGCCCGAGCGCGACCGCCTCGCCGAGGCGGCGGCGGATCTGCGCGATCGTGCGCGCGTACCGGCCGCGCATGTACTCGTGCGCCGGGTGCGTCGCGTCGCTGGTCTCGGTCGCGAAGGTCAGGTACAGCTCGAGGAAGCCGCGGTGCTCCACGTGGTAACGCATCAGGTCGACGAAGGCGCGCAGCGCGGGCAGGCCCGGGGCGGCCTCGGAGACGAACGGCTGCTGCCGGTCCCACTGCCGCAGCACCTCCGTCAGCAGCTCCTCCTTGCGGAAGTAGCGGAGCACGGCCGCGGGCGAGACGCCCACCTCGTCGGCGATCTCCTTGATGGTGGCGGCACCGTAGCCGCGAACACCGAACACGCGGACGGCTGCGGCGACGATCTCCGCGCGCCGGCGGACGCCCGTGGAGTAGAGGCCGCGAGCCGTCGATCCGGGGGGCTCGCCCGGGCCCGGAGCCGTGCCCGCATCCGCACCAGCACGCGGAAAGTTTTCCGTCGTGACCGAGGATGCGCGGCGTCGCGGGGCGGCGCTCCTCGACTCGGTCACGATGCAGATCCTCCCTCTTGTGCGTCCATGGACCCGGACGTACAGTGACTCAACCGTAAACGAAGCGTCAGTATTCGTTCTGCGGTGATCATTGCTAGGGACGAGGGCGTCGTGGGCGAAGAGGTGTTCGGTGTGGGCCTTGTCGGGGCCGGGCCGGTCGGGCAGGCCATCCACCTGCCGACCCTGGCGCGCATGGCGGACCGGTTCCGCGTCGTCCACGTGATGGACGTCGACGCGGACGTCGCGGAGCGGGTCGCCGCACGGGCCGGTGCCCGGCACTCGACCGACGCGGACGCGCTCATCCGGGACCCGGCCGTCGACGTCGTCGTCATCGGCAGCCCGAACCGCTTCCACGCCGAGCAGGTCGTCGCCGCGTGCTGCGCCGGCAAGCGCGCCGTGCTCTGCGAGAAGCCGCTCGCCATCTCCGCGGAGGAGGGCCGCGCCATCGCCCGCGCGTCCGCCGAGCACGGCGTCCCCGTGATCGTCGGCACCATGCACGCGTTCGACCCCGCCTGGATCGCCGCGGCCGACGCCTGGGACGCCTCCGGCCGCGCGCCGCACACCGTCCGCATCTCGGCCGTCATCCCGCCGAACCCCGACTCCGAGGACTCCGCCACCGAGATCGTCGGCCGCCCCGCACCGCGCGTGGCCGGTGAGCCGGACGTCGAGGCGCAGGCGCTCGCGGTCACCGGCGGCGTGCTCGGTCTCGCGATCCACGACCTGCCGCTCGCGCGCCGCCTGCTGCCCGAGGAGCGTCCGCGCGTGATCAGCGCGCGCGCCCTCCGGCCGTGGGGCTACGAGATCGTGGCGATGGTGGGCGAGAGCGTGCTCGAGATCCACGGCATCGGCGGCGCCTCGTGGGATCCCGAGTGGACGCTCGACGCCGTCGCGCGCGACCGCTCCCTCCACCTCGACTTCTCCCTCTCCTACGTGCACGCCGGATCCAGCACCGCCACGCTCACGGACACCCGCGGCACCACCGGCTGGGGCCCGTATCCGGACAACGGCTACGTCGGCGAGTGGGAGCATGTGCACGACGTGATCACGGGCCGGGCCGCGCCTGTTCCGATGGGGGCGCAGCTCGCCGACCTCGACCTCGCGACCGACATCGCGGAGCAGAGCGCCGCGATCATCCGCTCGGGCGGCGCCGTCCCCGCGGCGACGACCGTCGACGCACCCCGGACGGAGGTCGCGGCATGACCGCCCTCACCCTCCGCATCGACGGCGGCGGGTCGGCGACCCACGCGCACGCGGCCGTCGCGACCCTCGCCAGCCTGCCCGAGTCCTTCCGCCGCACCGACGACGCGGGCGACGTGGTCGTGGTCGCCGGCGGCGCGGGCTGGGCGGGCCGCGCGACGGCAGCCGCCCGATCCGGCGTCCGCGCGATCCTGGTGCTCGAGCCCGGTCCCGCAGCCGACGCCGAGCTCGCGGATCTGGCCGAAGCCGGCGTCCCCGTCGTGCTCGACGTGCCGTGGCGGCACGACGAGGCCGTGCGCCGGGTCGCCCCGCGGATCCACCGGCTGGCCGCCCCCGGCGCCCTGTTCGAGGCGCGCGCCACCGTCGCGTCGACCGACGACCTCGCAGGCTCCGCCCGCGCGCTCGCCCTCACCGCGCAGGTGCTCGTCGGATCCCCGCTCACCGAGCTCGCGCCCCTCGCGGAGACGCCCGACCACTACATGCTCTCGGGCAGCACCGCGTCCGGAGTGCACGTGATCGTCAGCGCGGTCGTCACCGCCCACGCCCACGCGTGCGCGACCTTCCGGCTCGTCGTCGGCGACCGCGCCGCCCACGTCGTCCTCCCCGCGCCGGGCACGGCAGCACCCGGGCGCGCGAGCGTCACGGACGCCGCCGGCCGCGAGGACCTCCCGGTCGTCTTCGAGTCCGGCCACCGCACGGCGATGCGCCTGGCCCGCGACGCCGCCCACGGTCGATGCGTCCCCGACGACGTCGCCGACCTCCGCTCGCTCCTCGCCGCAGCGCCCGCGCTCGCCGCCGACGCGCGCCCCTAGACCCAGCCCCTTCCCTTCCACCACACACAGCACCACCGGACAACGGAGTCAGAAATGCCACAGCAGTCATCCAGCGCCTTCGGCAACGGCCTCACCCGACGATCCCTCCTGAGCGCGGGCGTCGGCGCCGCGGCGGTCGGTCTCCTCGCCGCCTGCAGCGGCGGCGGCGGAGGCGCGAGCGGCGCCGCCGGCGATCTCAAGTTCTGGAACATGCCCTGGGGAGCGCCCGCGTTCCTCACCGAGGACAAGGTGATCTCCGCCGCCTACAAGCCCGCGAGCGGGTTCGGCAAGGTCAGCTACCAGCAGGTCCAGTGGGCCAACTTCACGCAGACCTTCTCGACCGCGGTCGCCGCCAACAACGGCCCCGCCGTGAGCTCGGGCGGCGGGACGACGGCGTTCCTCTTCGAGTCGCAGGGCAAGATCGCCTACGCCGACGACCTCATCGAGACGTGGAAGGGCAACGGGATCTACGACGACTTCCTCCCCGGCCTCGTCGACACCCTGAAGACCGCCAACGGCTACGCGGCCGTCCCGTACAACCTCGACATGCGCATGTACTGGTACCGCAAGGACCTGCTCGAGAAGGCCGGCGCCGACGTGCCCACCGACTGGGACAGCTACGAGGCCGCGTGCGCCGCGCTCAAGAAGATCGGCGTCTACGGATACGGCACCCGCTCGGGCGCCGGCGCGTTCACCGGCTTCCACCAGATCGTCGCCCACATGATCAACAACGGCGGCGGCCTCTTCGACGCCGACCAGAACCCGGACGTCGTCACCGAGGCCAACATCCAGGCCGTCGAGTGGGTGCTCGGCATGGTGAAGAACGGCTACGTGGATCCCCGCAGCGCCACCTACACCTCCGACAACGCGTACCAGCAGATGGACGCCGGCACCTTCGGCATGTTCTGGGACGGCGCGGGGGCCACGGCCAACGTGACGCCCGAGACCGCGGCGCAGATGGTGGTGGGCGACCCGCTCGTGGGCCCCGGCGGCGAGAAGGGCGCGCTCTACTTCCCGAACAACATCATGATGTACAAGTCGACGCCCAGCCAGGAGAACAGCGAGGCGTTCCTCACGTACTACTACCAGAACATGAAGTCGCTCTGGACGAAGCAGACGGGCATCGGCCTGCCGCCGCTCAAGTCCATCGCCGACGAGGCCTACGCCGACGACCCGAACACCCTGAAGATCCTCAACGACTGGCAGCCCATCTCGAAGACCTGGGGTGCCCCGGGCTCGAACACGGTCTTCCAGAACGTGACCAAGGTCGACGGCACGCAGCCGACGATCTCGTTCGCGCAGGCGGTCCTCGGCGGCACGGTCACCGCGAAGGCGTCCCTCGAGACCCTGCAGAAGGAGCTGGAGGCCGGCGCGTGACCCGCGTCGTCCCCCGGGCCGTGACGTGGACGGGATGATCTGATGGCCGTCGACACCCGCGACACCCGCGTCGCGGACAAGATCGGGCTGGCCCGCCGCGGCGTCGGCGTGGCCGGCCCCGGCCGGCCGCCGAGCGCGCCGCGGAAGGGCCGCGGGAAGACGCCGCTCGGCCGGGCGGGGAAGACGCTGGCGCTGTTCGCGCTGCCGTCCCTCCTCCTGCTCGTGCTGCTCAACGTCTACCCGGTCGTCTACTCGTTCCTGCAGTCCCTCCAGAAGGGCACGCCGTCGACGCTGCCGTGGCAGACGCCGTTCGTCGGGTTCGAGAACTACGCGAACGTGCTCACCTCGGAGTCGTTCCGCAACGCGACCACCTTCACGATCGTCTTCACGGTCGTGGGCGTGTTCGGGTCGTGGATCGTGGGGCTCGCGCTGGCGCTGCTGCTGCGCACCCGGATCCCCGGGAACGGGTTCTTCAAGGTGCTGCTGCTCCTGCCGTGGATCGTCCCCGTGGTCGTCTCGGCGACCTCGTGGAACTGGCTCGTGGCGACGCCGCAGAGCCCGGTGCCGATCATCCTGGAGAGGCTCGGGTTCCCGGACGCGAACTTCCTCGGGGATCCGGTGCTGGCGCAGGTCGTGGTCTGCGTATTCAAGGTGTGGATCAGCTTCCCGTTCATGCTGATGATGATGTCCTCGGCGCTCGCGTCGGTGGACACCAACGTCTACGAGGCGGCGAAGATGGACGGCGCGAGCGCCTGGCAGGCGTTCCGCGGCGTGACCCTCCCGATCATCTCCCGCACCACGTACATCAGCTGGGTGCTGATGACGATCTTCTGCGTCAACGACTTCCCGACGATCTTCCTGCTCACGCAGGGCGGTCCCGTGAACGCGACGACGTCGCTGATCGTGCTGGCGTACCAGCAGGCGTTCCAGAACCTGCAGACCGGCCCGGCGACCGCGGTGGCCTTCATGATGACGGCCGTGCTCGTCATCGTGTCGACGCTGCTGTACCGGCAGATCAAGAAGGCGGACATCGAATGAGCCAGGCACTCGCCGTCGGCGGCGCCACATCGGCGACCGTCGGGGACGTCAAGCGGACCTCCGCGAAGCAGCGCGAGCAGAAGGGCCAGTGGTGGCGGTTCCTGCTCATCGCGGTCATCACGCTCGTGGTGATCACGCCCATCCTCGCGGTGCTGTTCCTCTCCACCCAGCCGGGGCAGAACTCGACGGCGACCGGATTCACGTTCGAGAACTTCGAGCGCGTGCTCGGCGGCACCGACGTGATGATCTGGCTCGGCAACAGCCTGATCGTCGCGCTCGTGACCGTGCTCGTCTCGGTCGTGATCGCGGCGCCGGCCGGGTACGTGCTCAGCCGCTCGCGGTCGAAGCTCGTCTCCGGGTACTCGCTCGTGCTGTTCGTGGTGCAGGCCCTGCCGGTGGTGACGGCGGCGATCCCGCTGTTCATCACGTTCTCGGCGATGGGCCTCATCAACACGCTGCAGGGCGTGGCGATCATCTACATCGGGTCGACCATGTCGGTCGCGATCTGGATGATGGCGGCCTACATCGACTCCATCCCGATCACCCTCGAGGAGGCGGCGTGGATGGACGGCGCGAGCGTGTTCAGCGGATTCATCCACGTGGTGCTGCGGAACTCCCTGCCGGGCATCCTGTCGACCGCGATCTTCTCGTTCCTGCTGGCCTGGAACGACTACCTGATCGCGCTCCTGTTCCTGCAGGACTTCACGAAGTACACCCTCCCCATCGGCCTCAACACGTTCTTCCAGCAGAACGCGGCCGACTGGGGCTCGGTGATGGCGGTCGCGGTCATCATGATGCTGCCGCCCGTGCTGATCTTCGCCCTGCTGAACAAGTACTTCAGCGTCGGCGGGATCGGCGGGTCGCTCGCCGGGAGGTGATGCGGCCGGGGCGCGGGTGAGGCCGCGTCCCGCACGAGAGCCCGCCCCCGTGATCCGGATGGATCTCGGGGGCGGGCTCTCGTCGTGCGTGGAGCGTGCGGCTACGCCTCATCGTCCCGCGCCTCGTACGCCGCCCGCTGCTCCTGCACCTCGCGGATGCGCGCGATGTCGAACTTCGGGCGGCGGTGGAAGTCGTAGATGCCGTTCTGCTCCTGGAAGGTGTCGGTCAGCTGCGTGAAGCAGTAGCCGAACATGAGCGGATCCTCGAGCAGCACCTCGGTGAGGCCGCGGAAGCGGGCGTGCCACTCCTCGACGCTCGCGACGCGCTCGCCGTAGCCCCAGGAGACGGCGCGCGCCGGGTCGCTGGCGTCGGCCTGAGGGCGGTCGATCTCGTCGGGGTTCCACCAGATGCCGCCGTACTCGGAGACGAAGAACGGCTGGCCCGCGTAGGGCACGGAGATCGCGCGGCCCTGGAGCTCGTTGACGAACGGGCGACCTTCGGCGAGGCCGGCCTGCTCGCGGCGGAACGCGTCCGGGTCCTGCTCGTAGGAGTGCGAGTCGTAGACGTCGGAGGAACGCACGCGGTGCGAGTAGCCGGACGCGTCGAGGACGGGACGGCTCGGATCCGCCGCCTTCGTGGCGAGGTACATGCCGGCGGTCACGTCGTCGAGCTGCGTGATGCGGTCGTGGATCGCCTGGTACGTCTCGTTCAGCGGGCACCAGCCGACGATCGACGGGTGCGAGCGGTCGCGCGTGACCGCCTCGATCCACTGGGTGATGAAGGACGCCGTCGGCTGCTGCGCGTCCTTGCCGAGGCCGCCGCCCGCGCCCCAGTCGCCGAACTCGCCCCAGACGAGGTAGCCGAGGCGGTCGGCGTGGAAGAGGAAGCGCTCCTCGAACACCTTCTGGTGCAGGCGGGCGCCGTTGAAGCCCGCGGCCATCGACAGCTCGATGTCGCGGACGAGGGCGGCGTCGTCGGGCGAGGTCATCAGGGTGTCCGGCCAGTAGCCCTGGTCGAGCACGAGCCGTTGGAAGACGCGCCGGCCGTTGAGGAGCACGTCGCGGCCGTCGATCGCGATGGAGCGGAGGCCGCCGTACGAGGCGACCTCGTCGACCACGCGGTCGTCGACGCCCGACCCGTCGACCAGGCGCAGCGTGATGTCGTAGAGGTGCGGGTCCTCGGGCGACCACAGGCGCACGCGGCCCTCGGGGATGCGGAGGGTGACGCGCGTGCCCAGGTCGGCCGCGGGGATCCGCGCCCGGGTGATCTCGCCGGCTGCGTCCGCGAGCACGGCCTCGAACGACAGGCCGGCCGTCCGGTGCGAGAGCTCGGGGGTGACGGTGAACGACGAGTCCGCGCGCTGCGGCTCGATGTGCGCGGAGCGGATGTGCGCCTCGGGCACGGGCTCCAGCCACACCGTCTGCCAGATCCCGGTGGTGCGCGTGTAGAAGCAGGACGTGTTCTCGAACCAGGTCGCCTGCTTGCCGCGGGCCTGCGGCTCGTCGCGGGTGTCGCGGGCGCGGACCACGATGGTCAGCTCCTCCTCGTCGGCCCGCACGCCGAGATCCGCCGTGAACGACGTGAAGCCGCCGCGGTGCCGGGCGACCTCCTCGCCGTTCGCCCACACGGTGGCGTCGTGGTCGACGGCGCCGAAGTGGAGGAGGACGCGGCGGCCGCTCCAGCCCGCGGGGATCCGCACGGTGCGGCGGTACCAGACCGCCGTGAGGAAGTCGACGTCGCCGATGCCCGACGCGGTGGACTCCGGCGCGAACGGCACGAGGATCTCCTCCGCCAGATCCCGCTCGAGGAGCCCGCGCTCGAGGCCGCTGTCGCCGCGGTCGCGCTCGAACTGCCACGGGCCGTTGAGGTTCAGCCAGTCGGGGCGCGTGGACTGCGGGCGCGGGTGCTCGGGCTTGGGGATCGCGGGAGTGGCGGTCGCGGTCGTGGTCGCGGTGCTGTCGGTCATGATCGGGCTTCCTTCTGTCGAGACGGAGGGGAGGTGCGGTCGATGCCAGCCTGCCGCGGCGGGATGGGACGGCGCCGGACGGGAGGCGGGCGCGTCGGTCAGCGGGCGTCGCGCGGGGCGGTCGGAGCGGACGGGGTGGCGGCGGGCGCGGATCCCCAGGCCGGGCTGCGGATGCCGTCCGCCGCGCTCGTCCACGAGCGGAGCAGGTCGGCGACGTCGGCGCTCCGCTCGTCGGCGATCGCCTGGGCGAGCGCGTCCTCGAGCAGGTCGGCGATGACGACGCGCTCGCCGCCCCGCTCGCTGCTGCGGATCGCGCCCTCCACCATCGCGAGGCTGAGCACGTTGTGCCGCACCTCCGTCGGCGGGCTCGTGCCGGCGCGGAGGGATCCGACGAACTCCTCGAGCGACGCGGCGATGCCCTCGGGGTGCTCGGGCACGTCGAACCGGCCGCCCGCGACGTCGAGCCCGACGACCTCGTCGCCGTCCCAGCGCGCGGCGCCGCGCTCGCCGTACGCACGCCAGTCGGCGTTCCACGACGTGGGCATGCCGGGTGTGCAGCGGCTGCCGACGTACGCGAACCGGGCACCGGACGCGAGCTCGAAGTCGGCGGTGGCCGCGGCGTCGCCCGCGAACCAGCTCCACGGCGGGTTCCACGAGCTGCAGCGCACGGCCACGGGCTCCTCGCCCGTCGCGTACCGGAGCTGGTCGAAGTGGTGGATGGACATGTCGACGAGCAGCGGATGCGCCATCTGCTCGCGGAAGCCGGGCTCGTGATCCTCGTGCAGGAACTGCGCGTGCACGACCGCGAGCGGCCCGACCTGCGCGACCGCCTCGCGGAACGCCGTGAGGTGGGTGAAGTAGCGGCGCGACTGGCTGACCATCAGGAGTCCGCCGGTGATGTCGGCGAGCGCGACCTGGCGCAGCGCCTCCGCGACGGTCGGCGCGAGCGGCTTCTCGCACAGGACCGGCAGGCCCGCGCGGAGTGCCTGCTCGTTGACGACGCGGTGCGCCTGCGGCACGGTCACGTTGATCACGGCCCGGGCGCCGGAGTGTGCGGCGACCTCGGCGACGGACGCGCCCACGGCGATCCCCTCGAGCCCCGCGGCGCGCACGGCGGACTCCGCGAGCGGCACGTCGAGGTCGACGACGCCCACTAGCGCGGCGTGCGGGGAATCGGCGAGCATGCGGATCCACAGCGCGCCCATCACGCCGGCGCCCACCACGACGACGGGCAGGCGGTCGGATGCGGGTCCGTCGGCGGCCCCCGGTCGGCGATCGGACGTGGTCATGGTGCTCGCCTCCCGGGCACGACGGCGAGCCCGCTCCGACGATACCGGGCGTGCGCTCAGTCGCGCGGGGCCGCCGCCGTCTCGGCTTCGATGGTGGACGCCGTGGGCGGGGCCGCGTGCGCGCCGTGCCCGCCGTCCGCCGGGAGGCCGGCCGGGAGATCCGGCGCCGACGCCGACGCGTGCGGGTGCGTGCGCTCGAGCGCGGCGCCCTCGATGTCGACGTCCGGCAGGATCCGGTCGAGCCAGCGCGGCAGCCACCAGGCCGAGCGGCCCAGCAGGTGCATGAGCGCGGGCATCAGCAGCATCCGCACCACGAAGGCGTCGAGCAGCACGCCGAACGCGAGGCCGAAGCCGATCGAGCGGATGATCGTCGACTCGGAGAAGACGAACCCGCCGAACACCGAGACCATGATCAGCGCCGCCGCCGTGACGACCGCGCGCCCGGCCCGGAACCCCTGCACCACCGCGAGCCGCGCCTCGGCGCCGTGCACGTACGCCTCGCGCATGCCGCTCGCGAGGAACAGCTGGTAGTCCATGGCGAGGCCGAACAGGATCCCGACGAGGATCACCGGCAGGAAGCTGAGGATCGGGCCGCTGCTCTCCAGCCCGATGAGGCTCGCGCCCCAGCCGAACTGGAACACGGCGACGATGAGGCCGTAGGTCGCGAACAGCGAGAGCACGAACCCGCCGGTCGCGATGAGCGGCAGGAGGATCGAGCGGAACACCACGATCAGGATCAGCAGCGACAGGCCCACGACCACGAGCAGGTAGAGCGGCAGCACGGCGGCCAGCGCCTCCGAGATGTCGATGTTGGTGGCGGCCTGCCCGGCGACGCCGAGCGTGATCCCGCCGTCGAGCGCGGGCAGCGCGCGGATGTCCTGCACGAGCTCCTCCGTCGACGCGCTGTTCGGGCCCTCCTGCGGGAGCACCTGGAACGCGAGCACGGTGCCGTCGTCGGTGTTGGCGACGGGCGCCACGGCGACCACGTCGTCGAGGTCGTGCAGCGCCTGCGCGACGGCGACCTGCGTGGCGAGGAGGTCCGCGTCGGCGAGGCCGGCCGGCACGTCGGCGACCACGAGCAGCGGGCCGTTGGCGCCCTCGCCGAACTCGTCGGCGACCGTCGAGAAGGCGCGCTCGCTGGTGGATCCGGCCGGCTCGCTGGATCCGTCGGGCAGGCCGAGCCGCATCGACAGGCTCGGGATCGCGATCACGAGCAGGGCGACGACCGTGCCGAGCACCGTGAGCACGGCGCGCGCGTTCGACATGGGCTTCAGGGTCTTCGCGGCGTCCTGCGGGCGGGCCGGGTCGGCGGCCGCCGCGCGGGCGCGATCGCGCTTCCGCAGCACGCGCGTCCCGGCGAGGCCGAGCACCGCGGGCGTGAGCGTGATCGCGACGAGCACGGCGACGAGCACGCACACCGCGCCGACCGTGCCCATCAGCGCGAGGAACGGCACGCCCGTGATGTTGAGCGCGAGGAGCGCGACGATGACGGTGGATCCCGCGAACACGACCGCCGTGCCCGACGTGCCGTTCGCGAGCCCGATCGACTCCCGCACGCCCGTGCCGGCGAGCATCTGCTTCCGGTGCCGGTTGACGATGAAGAGGGAGTAGTCGATGCCGACCGCGAGGCCGAGCATCACGCCCAGCACCGGGGTCACCGACGCCATGTCGACGATCCCCGAGAACGCGAGCGAGGCCGTGACGCCGACGCCCACGCCCACCACCGCGGTGACGATGGGGAGCGACGCGGCGATGACGGTGCCGAGCATCACGATGAGCACGATGGCCGCGAAGACCAGGCCGACGACCTCGCCGATGCCGAAGATCTCGGGCACGCCCTGCGCGAGGTCGGTCGCGAAGTCGACGCTCGTGCCGGCGACGGGGGAGTCCTGGAAGTGCGCGATCGCGGACTCCTTGGTCTCCTCGGAGAGCTCGAGGCGCGGATCCGTGAAGGAGACGTTGACGATGGCCGTCGAGCCGTCCGCGGAGACGACGCCGATGCCGTCCGTGAGGCCGAGGAGCGTGCGGCCGAGCTCGGCCTGCTCGGCGCCGGACTCGAGCTGCGTGCGATTGGTGTCGACGGTCGCCTGCTGCTGCTGGAGGGCCTGGGTCTGCTGGTCGAGCTGGGCCTGCTGCGCGTCGAGCGCGGCGATCTGCGCCGCGGGCGCGCCTGCGGCCACGGCCTGCTGGCGCGCGGCGGTGAGCTGCTGCTGGCCCGCGTCGAGCTGGGCTTTCCCGGCGTCGAGCTGCTGCTGCGCGGCGTCGAGCTGGCTGCGGCCCGCGGTGATCTGCGCGTCGCCGCTGGTGAGCTGCGCGGCCTGGTCGGCGCGCTGCTGCGTGACGGCGAACGGATCCACGACGCGCGCGACGCCCGGCAGGTCGCCCGCGCTCGCCGCGAGTGCGGAGATCGCTTGCTCCTGCGCCGCGGTGAAGGCCGAGCCGTCGGTGGTGCGGTAGACGACCGTGCCGGTGCCGCCCGCGGTGTCGGGCAGCGTCTGCGCGAGCTCGTCGGTGACCGCGCCGGATGCCGTGCCGGGGATGTCGAAGCTGTTGCCGAGGGTGCCGGCGAACGCGAGGAACGAGCCCACGCCGATCCCGAGGATCACCACCCACGAGACGATCACGAGCCACGCGCGACGCGCGGCCATCGAACCGAGCCGGTACAGCACTGACGCCATGTCATCTCCCTCAGACGCTTCGACGATACGCTACGTCTCGTCTAGTTTCTGGAGCTACCCTGTGCAGGTGAACGAGCACCGAACCGGACGGGTCCGCAGCGAAGCAGCCCGCGAGGCGATCCTCGGCGCGACCGTGCGCCTCATCCACGCCGTCGGCTACGACCACCTCACGATCGAGGGCGTCGCTAAGGAGGCCGGCGTCGGCAAGCAGACGATCTACCGGTGGTGGCCGTCGCGCGGCGCGCTCATCGCCGAGTGCATGACCGAGGGCCGCCTGATGCCCGTGGAGTTCGCCGTGCCCGACACGGGTGACCTCCTCGCCGACATCGAGCGCTGGCTCACCCACGTGCTCGCTGAGATCGACGCGCCCACCGGCGGTCCGCTCGTGCGCTCGCTCGTGGCCGCCGCCGCCGAGGACGCGGCCGTGGGCGACAGCCTGAGCGCGAGCCTCGGCGTCGACCGCGACCTGTCCGAGCGCCTGGCCTCGGGGATCCGCGCGGGCCAGCTCCCCGCCGACGCGCCCGTCGACGAGCTCGGCCAGGCGATCCTCGGCGTCATCGTGCTGCGCGTGCTCGGCCGCAAGGGCGACCACGCGGAGAGCGTGACGCGGCTGGTGCGGTTCGTGCTGGGTGGCGGCGGCGCCTAGGCCGGCGCTGGCGCCTCGACGGCGAGCTTCACGCCGACCGCCCCGAGGAGCCCGCCGGTGGCCCAGCGCTGCCAGCGCATCCACCGCGGTCGGCCCCGCAGGAAGACGGCGATCGAGCCGGCCGCGAGGACGATCCCCGCATTGACCGCCATGCTCACCAAGATCTGCACCGCCCCGAGCTGGAAGCCCTGCGCAACGACGTCGCCCGCGCCCTGGTCGACGAACTGCGGGATGAGCGCGAGGTACATGATCGCGGCCTTCGGGTTGAGCAGGTTCGTGACCAGCCCCATGCGGAAGAGCTTCGCGGTGGAGTCGCGCGGCAGGTCCCGCGTGTCGAAGACGGAGGAGCCGCCCGGTCGCAGCGTCGAGTACGCGAGCCACAGCAGGTAGGCCGCGCCGGCGACCTTGAGCCCCGTGTATAGCCACGGCACCACGACGAAGACCGCGGCCAGGCCGACGTTGGCCATCGTCATGTAGATGACGAAGCCGAGACCGGTGCCGGCCAGCGAGACGAGCCCCGCGCGACGCCCCTGGCTGATGCTGCGCGAGACCAGGTACATCATGTTCGGGCCCGGAGTGAGGACCATGCCGAGGGCGACGACGGCCATGGCGGATGCGGCGGTCAGGGTGATCATCCGGGTCCTCCTCGAGGGATCGGCGGCGGGTGGTCCGCGGCCGGAGGGACCAGCTTGGCGCATGCGCGGAGTGGGGCCGGCGCGGCGCCCGTCGCATCACCCGTACGTGTAGAACCCCTCGCCCGACTCCCTGCCGAGCTTGCCCTTGTCGAGGTACTCGCTCTTGAGGTGGGCCGCCCACGCCTGCGCGCCCGGGTCGTCGCTCGCGGCGGAGACCGCGTAGGCGGTGCGGAGGCCGATGAGGTCGAAGATCTGGAACGGGCCGAGGGGCGCGCCGGTCGCGATGCGCCAGGTGGTGTCGACCGTCTTCGGATCCGCGACGCCCGTCAGCACGAGACCTGAGGCCGCCGCGAGCAGCGGCACGAGGAGCGAATTGAGCACGTAGCCGGGCTGCTCCTTCTTCAGCGGGATCGGGACCATGCCGATCTCCTCCGCGAACGCGACGACCCGGTCGAACACCTCGGGCGACGTCCGCTCGGTGCCCATGATCTCGGCCGTGTTCTGCACCCACACGTGGTTCGCGAAGTGCAGGGCGAGGAAGCGGTCGGGGCGGCCGGTGGAGTCGGCGATGTCGCTCGGGAGCAGCGTCGACGAGTTGGTCGCGAAGACCGTGCGCTCGGGCGCGGCGTCGGCGATGCGGCGGTAGACGTCCTGCTTGAGGTCGAGGCGCTCGGGGACGGCCTCGATCACGAGGTCGGCGTCGGCGACGGAGGCGGCGAGATCGCTCGTCAGGATGATCCCGGCGGCCGCCGCGGTGGCGGACTCCCGGGTCTCCTCGCCGGACTCGGACACGAACTGCGCGACGATCGCGTCGAGCCGCCCGCGCGCGGCCTCGAGCGCGGCGTCGTCCACGTCGTAGCTCGTCACGGTCTTGCCGTGGTTCGCGGCCTGGAACGCGATCTGCGCACCGAGCACCCCGGCTCCGAGGACTGTGACCTTCGTGATGTCGGGCATGCGGACTCCTTCGTCGGCGGACGCGCGGTGCGGTGCGGTGCGGGCGGGTCCCGCGTGCGGCGTCCGCTCCAGCGAATCACCGGGCGGCGTCGGTCGGGCCGCGCGTGCGGCCAGCGGACATCCCGCGGCTGCCTGCCCGGCTCATCCCCGGCCGGCACTCGGTAGCGTCGAGGAGCGGATCCCTCCGCCGAGCAGGAGGACCCCATGAGCGAGACCCCGAGGCGCCGGCCCCTCGATCCCCTCGACCCCGCCGACCAGGGCGTCGCGGGCGAGCTCCGCCGCGACCGCTTCCTCGGCGGCCGTGACCTCACGCGCTGGGCCACCCCGATCGGCCGCGCGCTGGTGCGGCTCGTGCAGCGGATCGTGCGGGCGCTCGGCCCGTACGCGGCCCTAGTCATCACGCTGCTGGTGGGCCTCGTGCTCGCGTTCGGACTGGTCGCGATCGCCGGGCAGGTCTACGACAACGTGACCGACGCCGACGGGGTCGCCGGCCTCGACCGGCCGCTCCTCGCCTTCATGATCGGCATCCGCACGCCGTGGCTGAACGACGCGGCGACCGCGTACACGGACGTCGCAGGCGTCGTCGGCATGCCGATCATCGCCGTGGTCACGATGCTGTTCCTCGCGGTGCGCCGCCGCTCGTGGACCCCGGTCATCCTCGTGCTCGCGGCCGGCGGCGGATCCCTGCTGCTCACCATCGCGGGCAAGGACATCATCGACCGCGCCCGCCCCGCGCTCGCCGATGCGGTGCCGCCGTACGAGACGTCGCCGTCGTTCCCGAGCGGCCACACGCTCAACGCGGTGGCGATCGCCGGGATCCTCGCCTACCTGCTCCTCCTCCGCCAGCACCGCCGCGCGACCCGCGTGCTCTCGGTCGCGGTCGCCGTGATCTTCGCCCTGACCATCGGCGCCACCCGCGTGTACCTCGGCCACCACTGGTTCACCGACGTGCTCGCGGCCTTCTTCCTCGGCGGCGCGTGGCTGTCGCTGGTGATCACGGCGCATCGGCTGTACCTGACGGCGCGGCGGCCGGACGCGGCGTCGGTCGTCGGGGCCCGGTGATCCGTCCGGCCTGTGGGACGGTGGGGAGATGGATGACAGGCGCAGGTTCGAGGACGACTCCGCGGCACGGCAGCGGCTGACGGGTGAGCTGTCCGCGCGTCAGGTGCTCGTGCTCATCGCGGTGACCGCGTTCATGTCCGCGTCCGCCCTCGCGTTCGTCGAGCTCGAGTCGGTCACGCGGATCGTCCTGATGATCGTCGTGATGCTGGTGCTCGTGCTGATCGGCCGGGTCGTCATGCGCCGCAGCAACCTCCGCCGGAACCGCTAGCCCGCACGCGCCAGGGTCGCTCCGTGCGAACCTTGCCGCATGGATCTCGAGGTTGGCCCCGCGCTGACCATCCCCGCCGCCGAGCTGCAGTGGCGGTTCTCGCGGTCGTCCGGGCCCGGCGGTCAGCACGTCAACACGTCGGACAGCCGGGTGCAGCTCACGTGGGATGTCGCCGGATCGCTCGTGCTCAGCGACCGGCAGCGGGAGCGGATCCTCGACAAGCTCGGCCGGCGCCTGGTCGCCGGCACCATCACGGTCACGGTCTCCGAGCAGCGGTCGCAGCTGCGCAACCGGGTCGCCGCGATCGACGGGCTGCGTCAGCTCGTCGCCGACGCGCTCGCGCCCGACGCCGCGCCACGACGTCCGACCCGCCCCACGAAGGGATCCCAGAAGAGGCGCCTCGCGGCCAAGACGCAGCGCTCCGCGACGAAGCTGCAGCGCAAGCGGCCGACCGGAGACTGAGCGCGCGGACGGGCAGGCGTCAGCGGATCAGGCGGACGCCCCCACTGCCACATCCGACCGGTCCCACCCCAGCGCCTCCCCGATCTGCTTGATCGCGGCGAGCGAGCGCAGGTTGAAGTCCACGCCGAGCTGGTTGGGGATCGTGACGAGGAGGGTGTCGGCCGCGGCGATCGCCTGGTCCTTGCCGAGCTCCTCGATGAGGCGCTCCGGGGTGCCGATGTAGGAGCGGCCGAAGCGCCACTTCTCGCCGCCGACCTCGCCCACCTGGTCGCGGCCCTCGATCTGCGACCGCACGCCGAAGTACATCTCCGACTCGTCATCCACGATTGGGATGATGCTGCGGCTCACGCTCACGCGCGGCTCCCACGCGTGCCCGGCGGCGGCCCAGCCGTCGCGGAACAGCTGGATCTGCTCGGCCTGCAGCACGTCGAGCGGCACGCCGGTGTCCTCGGAGAGGAGCGTCGACGACATGAGGTTCATGCCCTGCTCGGCCGCCCACTGGCCGGTGGCGCGCGTGCCGGCGCCCCACCAGATCCGCTCGCGCAGGCCGGGCGACTGCGGCGTGATCGCGACACCGCCCGCGATGATGCCGCGCTGCGGGGCCGCGGTCGCGAGCTCCTCGCCCTCGAGTGCGCGGAGGAAGAGGCCGGTGTGGCGGCGGGCCATGTCGGCGTCGGTCTCGCCGTCGAGGGGCACGTAGCCGAACGACTCGTAGCCGGCCTCGACCTGCTCGGGCGATCCGCGGCTGATGCCGAGCTGCACCCGGCGGTTGGAGATGAGGTCGGTCATGGCCGCCTCCTCCGCCATGTAGAGGGGGTTCTCGTAGCGCATGTCGACGACGCCGGTGCCGATCTCGATCCGGCTGGTGCGGCTCGCGATGGCGGCCAGCAGCGGGAACGGCGATGCCTGCTGCGGCGCGAAGTGGTGCACGCGGAAGTACGCGCCGTCGATGCCGATCTCCTCGGCCGCGACCGCGAGGTCGATCGACTGGAGCAGCGACTCCTGAGCGGTGCGCACGCGGGATCCCCGCACGTCCTGCCAGTGGTTGAACGACAGGAAGCCGATCTTGGTGGCCATGGGGCGCTCCTCGGTGCTCGACGGCGGCGCATCCGGGTGGATGCGTCTGCATGGAAGTGAACGGCGGCCCCGCGCCCGTCTATTCCCGCGCCGGCCGCTCTGGACCTCGCCGCGACGCGCGCCTACGCTCCGGACATGCACCGCATCTACACGACGCCGTTCGCGTCGGTCCACGTGCTCTACGTGAAGAAGGTCGAACGCAAGGGCCGCACGCGCGCGGAGGTCGACGAGGCGATCACCTGGCTCACCGGCTTCGACCAGGCCGAGCTCCAGCGCCACCTCGACGTGGAGACGACCTTCCAGGACTTCTTCGCGGCGGCTCACCTCACCCCGCTCGCCGACCAGGTGCGCGGCGTGATCTGCGGCGTCCGCATCGAGGAGATCGAGGACCCGCTGATGAAGGAGATCCGGATCCTCGACAAGCTCGTCGACGAGATCGCGCGCGGCCGGCCGATGCAGAAGGTGCTGCGGGGCTAGCCGATTCGCAGCACATCCGCCAGCCCCGTGAGGGCAGCACCGCGCGGGCGTCGAGCAAAAGGTGCGTAATCGAAAAGCAGGTCGATCCTCGCGGCCCAACGGCCCGGCGGCTTAGGTTCATCTTAGGAAGCTCCGCCGCCGGTGGACCTCCAGTGACTCAACGAGGTGCTCGGCATGCAACTGCCTAATCACGATCAGATTGTGGCCGCCATCGAGGATCTGCGCGAGGTGCGAGTGTCGTTCCGCTCGAAGGAGGACGGCGGCGCGGTTCTCGTGCGTCGGTGTGCACCTATGGACTACGCGCCCGCTAGCCGTGCACTCGACAAAACTCCGCGGTACCACTTCTGGGACTGGCAGAGTGACGGCCCGCGGACTCACACGCTCTCCCTGCTGGCGAGTCAGATCGTCTCTGTGGAAATTTTGGACTCAGCTTTTGACCCTGCGTCATTCGTCACCTGGTCGACTGGCTGGTCCATTCCTCGCAACTCCTTGGGCAGCTTCAACTGACGGGGTGTTTACCTGAAATAAATCAGGGTCGTCACTGCATGCGCCTTCGTGCTGGCGAGGAGTGGGCTTGCGCAACTCACGGCAGAGCTGGCGCGTCCCTGGCCGGAGCTAGTAGTGGTCGCGCGCTTGGAGGATCACGATGTGCGTGTCCGTGACCAGGTACACCAGGCGATTCGCCTCGTCGATGCGCCGCGACCACGCGCCCGAGAGGATGTGCTTCAGGGGCTCGGGTTTGCCGGGCCCTTCGAACGGATCGCGCATCACATCGCGGATCAGAGCGTTGATCCGCTTGAGGGTCTTGCGATCCTGGCCCTGCCAGTAGGTGTAGTCGTCCCAGCCGTCGGCGTCGAAGGCGAGCTGCCGGCTCACTCGTCGATCAGCTCGTGCGTCTCGAACTCGCCTCGGCGTGCCCGCTCCAGGGCGCCCAGCAGCCGCTGCGCGCCCTTCGCGTTCCGGAGCAGGTAGGCCGTCTCCGTGATCGCGTCGAAGTCGTCCTTCGAGATCAACACGGCGTTGCCGTGCTTCGAGACGACCTCCACGGGGGAGTGATCGTCGTTGACCTGCTGGATGAGGCCGAACAGGTTCCGACGCGCGTCGGATGCGGTGATGGCGGACATGGCGCGGCTCCTCAGGGTGGTACCGAAAAGCGTACCACTCGTGCCTCGACCCGCGGGGGCTTCCTAGCCGATCCGCACGGCCTCCGCGAGCACCGCCGCCGGCAGCACCGCGCTCGCGTGCAGCACCTCGATGCCGAGCAGGCGGCCGTCGGCGTCGAAGTCGAGGGCGACCTCGCCGCGGCCGCCGGGCGTCGAGATCGAGTGGATCGTCGTGGCCGCCTCACCGTCGCCGAGCGGACCTGCGAGCTCGACGTACGCGGCGTCCGCCACCGCGTCGTACGTGACCCGCATCACGCGCCCGCCCCCATCACCCGGCGGAACGCGTCGAGCGTCTCGTGCAACACCTCGGCGAGGTCGGTGGTGCCGCCCTCGTCGGAGAGCCAGCGGCCGATGGAGACGCCGAAGACCGTCGCGGTGGCGTGGGCGACGAGCATGGCGGTGAGCGGATCCGACCCGCGCTCCACGAAGCCCGCGCGCACGGCCTCCTGCATCGCCTGGACCTTGCGCATCTCGCGCTCCTGCAGCCCGGCGTCGGCGCCGATGATGCGCTTGCGGGCGAGCAGGGTGTCGCGCCCCTCCGCGAACTGCGACGCGACGACCTCGGGGAAGCCGTCCTCGACGACCTGCAGCGGCGAGCGGTCGGGCGCCGCCTCGCGGATGATGCGCGTCACGAGCGCCGGCAGCTCGTCCTCCTCCGCGAAGAGCACCTCGCGCTTGTCGGCGAAGTGGCGGAAGAAGGTGCGGGTCGTGAGGCCGGCGCGGGCGGTGATCTCGGGCACGGTCGTCTCCGCGAAGCCCCGCTCGCGGAACAGCTCGAGCGCGGCGGCGGCCAGGCGCTCGCGTGCGTCCGGCTGCCATCTGCTCATGCGTCGATCCTAGTGATGACACGGCATGCCATGACTGTGTATGGTGATGACACGCGATGTCATCGGGCAGCGCGATCCTCAGATCGGAGATCTGCTGTGCCCACCGAAACCGCCGCCTGGCTCGCCTCGTCCGCCGCCGACCTCACCGTCGGATCCGCGCTGCGCACCGCACCCCGCGAGGGCGAGGTCGCGATCCGCGTGCGCGCCGTCGCGATCAACCCGCTGGACAGCATGAAGCAGCACATGGGCGACCTCATGTACCGCTGGCTCCCGCACCCCGCGGTGCTCGGCGAGGACGTCGCGGGCGTCGTCGAGGAGGTCGGCCCCGGTGTCACGCGCTTCGCCGTCGGTGACCGGGTCGTCGCGTACGCGGTCGGCATGGAGAAGGGCCGTCGGCACCAGGCGGAGGGCGGGTTCCAGACGCGCGCCATCGTCCGCACCGAACTCGCGTCGCCGATCCCGGACGCGATGCGCTTCGAGGACGCCGCCGTCCTGCCGCTCGGCATCTCCACCGCCGCCTCCGGTCTGTTCGGTGCCGGCCAGCTCGGTCTCCGCATGCCCGACGCGACCACGCCGCCGACGGGCGAGACGGTGGTGGTGTGGGGCGGATCCACGAGCGTCGGCCTCAACGCGATCCAGCTCGCGGTCGCCGCCGGGTACGACGTGGTGACCACCGCCTCGCCGCGCAACCACGAGCTCGTGACGGGCCTCGGCGCGAGCCGCGCGTTCGACTACCGGAGCCCGACGGCCGTGCGGGACATCGTGGCGCACCTCGCGGCGAGCGGCAGGAAGGTGGCGGGCGTGCTCGCCATCGGCACGGGATCCGGCGGCCCGGCCGTCGACATCGCCATCGCCACGGGCGCGACGCGGGTCAGCATGGCGAGCCCGCCGGTGTCGTTCGAGACCCTCCCGCGCGGCGGGCGCATCGGCCTGCCGCTCGTGCGCCTCGGGATCCGCATGGGCACCGCCACCCCGGCCCTGATGATCCGCGCGCGCGTCCGCGGCATCCGGGCGACCTTCATCTGGGGCAGCGCCCTCATGCACGACGAGGTCGGCCCGATGCTCTGGGAGCGCTTCCTGCCGGCCGCGCTCGCCGAGGGCCGCTACGTCGCGGCGCCGGCGGCCGAGGTCGTCGGGACCGGGCTCGAGGCGATCCAGCCCGCGATGGACCGGCTGCGCCAGGGCGTCTCGGCGCGGAAGCTCGTGGTCGCGCTCTAGCGGCAGGCCGCGTCAGGCGCTCGCCGCGAGGCTCAGCAGCGCGGGAGGCGGGCCCGCAGGACCCAGGATCCGTCGACGACCCGGGCGTCGAGCTCGCCGCCGAGCAGCGTGACCCGCTCGCGCATCCGGTGGATCCCGTAGCCGGACGACGGGATCGGGCTCCCGCCGTTGCGGAAGGGCAGGCTGCTCGCGACGGAGACCGCGACGTCGGCGGGACCTGGCTCGAAGTCCACCCGGACGTCCGGGCGGGTGGACGCGTGCTTCGCCACGTTGGTGGCCGCCTCCCGGAGGAGACGGACGATCGTCCTCTCGATGGCGTTCGAGACCTCCATCCCGCGGAGCGAGCCGATGTGCACCCGCGCTCCGAGTGCCTCGAGGTCGCGTCGGACGGCGTCGACCGTCTCGGCGAGGGTGTCCCCGTCTCCTCCCAGGTCCTCCCCGGCGACGGCAGCGCGATCGTCGCGCACGACGCGGAGCACGCGCCGGATGTCCGCGAGTGCCTGGTCGGCGCTGTCCCGGATCGCGGCGACGGACTGCGCCTGCAGCGCGGGATCATCGACCCGCTCGAGGACGCGTACGTGCATGGCCACCAGGGTGACGTCGTGGGCGATGATGTCGTGCAGCTCGTCCGCTATGCGCTGGCGCTCGGACTCGAGCTCCGTCGCGCGGATGCGCTCGAGGTCCTCGAGGTCGACGGCGAGGCGCAGCTCACGCCGGAACGAGGACCGCAGAGTCCACCCCACGACGGCCGCGAGCGCTCCGATGAGGAGGACGACGGGCAGCGCCGATGTCGTGAGCTCCTCCGTGGTCGACCACTGCAGCACGATGAGGGTCGTGGCCGTGATGGCGTACAGCGTGCTGAACCAGCGCGGGCTCGTGTAGACGACCAGCCCCATGGCGGCCGCGAGGTAGACGGCGAGACCGCCGCCCTGGACCCCGGCGGTCTCCAGCAGCGCCGCCACGAGCAGGCCGATGGATGCGGCGGGCGGCGACCACGCGAAGAGCGCGACGGCCACGGTCGGCGCCTCCTGCGCGACCAGCACGCGCCACGACGATGCCGGGTCGTCGATGAAGCCGACGAGGTCGACGATCAGCACCAGCGTCATCACGGCCACGAGCGCGATGCGTCCACCGAACGGCAGGGACGAGAAGCCCGCCTCGCCCCCGCGCAGGGCGTCCGGCAGCCCGGCCATGCGGCGTCGGAGGTCCGCGGCTCTCGTCACCCGCCCATCATGACGGGTCGTCGGCCCGATTCACTTGCAGATCCCGAGGAGCTTGCACGCCTCGTTCCAGAATCCCGTCGGCCGGATGATCTCCATGAGCGCCAGCAGTGCCTGCATCGTCGTCCCCTTCTCCGTGGCTCTCGAGAAGCGTGGCTGCGGGGGCGTCGACCGCGATGCATCCGAAGGTCGCGGATCGCGAGACTTGCGTATGGCGGTCGGCGACGAGCGGCCGCATACACTCGCGACATGGATCCCATCCGCGTCCTCATCGCCGACGACGAGGCGCTGGTGCGGCATGCGCTGCGCATCTTCGTGCAGTCCGACCCCGGCATGACCGTGGTGGGCGAGGCGAGCGACGGCGTGCTCGCCGTCCGCGCGGCGGAGGAGTTGCGCCCGGACGTCGTGCTGATGGACCTGCAGATGCCGCGCATGGGCGGCATGGAGGCGACCCGGCGGATCACGGCGATGCTGCCCGACACGCGCGTACTCGCCGTGACGACGTTCTCGTCGGAGCGGCACGTGGTGCCCGCGTTGCGGGGCGGGGCCTCCGGCTACCTGGTCAAGGACAGCGAGCCGGACGACATCCTGCATGCCATCCGCGAGGTGCGGGCGGGCCGCTCCGTCATGTCGCCGCGGATCACGCGCGACCTGATCCTATCCCTCCGCGACGAACCGGCCACCGGCTCCCCGTCCACCTCGGCCCATGAGCCGCTGACGCCGCGCGAGGACTCGATCGTCCGCCTCATCGGCCGGGGCATGTCCAACGCCGAGATCGCCGGCGAGCTGCACCTCTCGGAGCCCACGATCAAGGCGAACCTCAGTCGGGTCATGACCAAGTGGGACGTGCGGGACCGTGTGCAGGTGCTCATCCACGCCGTCCGCCACGGTGTCGTGGACCTCACTCACCACGAGGCGCGATCGGAGGCCGGATCGCGCTGAGGGCCATCGCCGTCCCCCGCCGCCGCGTCGTCCGTCGACGGGGCTCCCTGGCTTGCTCTGGTGAGGACGCGCGAGACTGGGCACACCGACACCCGAGGAGCACCCGCATGAGCCGCATCACCGTCGACCAGCTCGCCGCCCTGGACTCGCCCGTCCTCATCGACGTGCGCGAGCCCGACGAGTACGCCGCGGGCCACGCGCCCGGCGCAGTCAACCTGCCCATGTCGCAGCTCGACGCGCGCGTCGACGAGGTGCCGACCGATGGTCCCGTGCACGTGATCTGCCAGTCCGGTGGGCGCAGCGCGCGCGCGACCGAGGCGCTCGCGGGCCGCGGCATCGACGCGGTCGACGTCGAGGGCGGCACGAGCGCGTGGAGCTCCGCGGGGCACCCCGTCGACTGCTCGTAGGCGGATCCATGCCCGCCGCCGCGCACGACCTCCTCACCGTCCCCGACCGGGCCGCGTGGCGCGCCTGGCTCGACGCGCACGAGGAGACGTCCGACGGCGTGTGGCTGGTGCTCGCGAAGAAGGGCACGACGGATCCGACCTCGCTCATCTACGCAGAGGCCCTCGACGAGGCGCTGTGCAGCGGATGGATCGACGGGCAGACCGCGAGCATCGACGAGCGGATCTTCCGCCGCCGCTTCACCCCCAGGCGGAAGGCGTCGCTGTGGTCGGAGCGCAACATCGGACTCGTCGCGACGCTCACCGCGGAGGGCCGGATGCGTCCGGCCGGGGTCCGCGAGGTGGAGCGCGCGCAGGCCGACGGCCGGTGGGAGCGCGCCTACGCGGGCCAGGCGTCGGCGGCCGAGCCCGCTGACCTGACGGCCGCGCTCGCCGCGTCGCCCGCCGCGGCCGCGACCTTCGCGACGCTGTCCAAGGTCAACCGCTACGCCGTGATCCACCGGGTGTCGACCGCGCCGAACCCGACCGTCCGCGCGAACCGGCTCGCGAAGCTCGTCGCGATGCTCGAGCGCGGGGAGACGCCGCACCCGCAGTGACGAGGCGGCGGATCAGGAGCGATCGGCGAACCAGTCGCGCGCCAGCACCGACATGACGACCTCGTCGTGGAACGCGCCGTCGTGGAAGACCGTCTCGCGGAGCACGCCCTCCTCGACGAAGCCGACCTTCCGGTAGGTCGCGCGGGCGCGGGCGTTGTACGCGAAGACGTGCAGCTCGATCCGGTTCAGCCCCATCTCGCGGAAGCCGTAGTCGACGAGCGTGCGGACGGCGTCGGTGCCGTAGCCGGAGCCCGTGTGCTCGGATCCGATCATGACGGTGAGCGTGGCCGCGCGCGTCAGCAGCTTCGCGCCGAAGAGCGTGACGTGGCCGACGAGTCGGCCGGAGATCCGGTCGGTCACGCAGAACCCCACCGCGCCGGCGGGCTCGTTGTCGCTCCACTTCCGGAACATCTCCGCGACGTCGCCCTCGGGCCGCGGGCGCACCGTGAGCTGCTGGAGCACCGCCCACTCCGGATCCCGCCACCAGCGCACGAGGTCGGGGAGGTCGGCGTCCTCGAGCGCCCGCAGCCGGATCCGCTCGCCCTGCAGGATCCCCGCGCCGTACCGCTGCGGGTCTCCCGCGTCCGTCCACCCCATGCGGCCATGGTGCCAGGGCCGAGAGGCCGGACGGGTGGTGGCACGCGGGAGGGCCGGGCGGGAGATGATCCTGCCGCCCGGCCCTCCGTGGTGCTGTCCGTCGGCGTCGGGAACGGCGTCGTCGCCGTGCCGTGGCCCGCGGATCAGCGCACCGATCGCCCGCTCGCCACTACTCGCAGTGCGAGTTCCAGGTGTCGGGGAGCTTGATGTAGATGCCCTTGCTGCACGGAGCGTGGCCCGTGCTGACCGCGACGATCACGCCGGTCATGAACCCGCCGACGAGCGCGCAGGCCGGCCCGTCGATCGCGAAGAAGGAGCAGACGGCAGCGGTGGCCACGGCGGCGCCGGCCCCGATGAGGCCACGGAGCCAGTCGTGGTTGATGTACAGCGTCGTCCAGTGGGTGAGGTGGTTGTACCAGTGCTTCGACTCCGCGATCGAGCCGCCGGTGGTGGCTGAGGCCGAGATGTCGTCCGCGGTCGGCGAGGCGTGGAGCGCGGCCTTCGCGCTCTCCAGGGAGGCGGCCATCTTGGGGTCGGACGCGGCAGCAGCGCGGAGGCTCGCGGTCTGCGCGTCGGCTGCGGCGGTCTGCTCGGGCGACAGGCTCATCCAGTTGTCGATGTGCTGCCCGTTCACCTCGATGCCGGTCTTCGCCGCGTGGAGGACGTCGGCCTCGGTGATCCTGCCCGACGTGACGTCGTCGAGCAGGTGTCCGCTCTCGATCGAGTGGCCGACTCGGGCCTCGGGGGAGTTGGGGTTGCCGGTCGCGAATGCGCCGCTGCCGGGAGCGGCGACGACGAGTCCGACGGCGGCGACGGCGCCGATGGCGACCGCGGTGAAGATGGAGCGGGTGGTGCGGGTCCGGCGCATGCTTGACATGCGGTTCCTCTCTCTATGAGCGGCGTACATCGCCGCCCTCGGAACCTAGGGCGCACCCGTGCCCCCCGGATGGGGGTCATGGTGTCCAGCCGGCCAACGTCAGACGAACGACTGACGAGACTGCTCGGTCCTCAGTCGGCGGTGCCGAGCGTCAGCGTCAGGATCCCGTCGCGGACCTCGACCGTCGTGCCGCGGTGGTCGTGGACGCGGGGGAGGCCGACGGTCGCGTCGCTCGCGTGGTCGCCGACGACGACCACGCGCATGCCCGCGGCGAGGCCCGCGCGGATCCCGGCCTCGGCGTCCTCGTAGACGATCGCGTCCGCGGGGTCGACCCCCAGGCGCTCCGCCGCGAGCAGGTAGCCGTCCGGGTGCGGCTTGCCGTTCGCGACGTCCTCGGCGGTGACGAGCAGGTCGGGCACGCGGACGCCGGCGCCGGCGAGGCGGGCGCGCGCGAGCTCGCGGCCGGCGCTCGTGACGAGGGCGTGGGATCCCGCCGGCAGCGCGGCCACGAGGTCGCGGGCTCCCGGGATCTCGACGGTCGCCGGGCTCCCGTCGAGCTCGAGCCGGTCGAGCTCGGCGAGGAGCGCGGGCACGTCGCTGCCGGCGGGCGCGAACCGGGCGATGCTGTCGGCGGCGCGCACGCCGTGGATCCGCCGCAGGAGGTCGGCCGGGTCGTGGCCGAAGCGCACGGCGAGCATCGTCCAGATCTCCTCGACGAGCGCGGTCGAGTCGACGAGCGTCCCGTCCATGTCGAGGAGGAGCGCGCGGGCGGTGAGCGTGACGGGGGAGGACATGCGTCCAGTCTCGCGGACGGGCGGACGGCGAGCCGATGTGGAGAGGGTGCTCCCGTATCCGCGAGCACGGGCGATCGTGGTGCCATGCCCCTTCCGCTCCGGATCCTGTTCTCCTTCGCGCGCGGTCAGGGCCACCTGAACCCCCTGCTGCCCTTCGCCCGCGCCGCACGCGCGCGGGGTCACGAGACGGCCCTCGCCGGGCCGCGCGAGAACGTGGCGGGGCGGGCGGACTTCGCGCCCCTGTTCCCGAGCGACACCGGGGCGGCGCGCACCGAGCGGGGCACCGGTCGCCTCGTGGTCGCGGATCCGCGGCGGCCGTACGCGCGGGTGGAGGAGGTGTTCCTGGGCGAGGCGGCGCGGACGGCCGCGCGGAGCGTGGACGATGCCATCGCCGACTGGGCCCCGTCCCTCGTCGTCTGCGACGAGTTCGACTTCGGCGCGATGGTGGCCGCGGAGCGCGCGGGGGTGCCGGTCGTCGTGGTGGAGGTGACCGCCTCGGCGTACGCGGGCTGGCGGCCGTCGGTGGCGCACGCGCTGGATGCGCTGCGGGCGGAGGCGGGGCTCGCGCCGGATCCCGGGCTCGCCATGCTCGCGGGCGACCTCCTCGTCGTGCCGTTCCCGGAGTCCGTGGCCGGTGCGGGGCAGGGCGCGGCGTCCGGCGCGGAGCAGGCGCCGCGGTCCGTGCTGCGGGTGCGACCGGAGGCGCCCGAGACGGCAGACGACCACCCGGCCGTGCGCTGGCTCGCCGCGGGCGACGAGCCCTGGCGCGTCTACGCGACCCTCGGCACGCAGTTCAACACGCGCTCGGGGGACCTGCTGCACCGCATCCTCGACGGCCTCGCGACCACCGAGGCGCGGGTGCTGGCGACGGTCGGGCCGTGCGTGGATCCCGCGACCTTCCCCGGCGCGACCCCGCGCCGCCGCCTCGAGGACTACGTGCCCCAGGGCGCGGTGCTGGATCGCGTGGACGTCGTGATCACGCACGGCGGATCCGGGACCGTCGCCGGCGCGCTCGCCGCCGGGGTCCCGCTCGTCGTGCTGCCCATGGGCGCCGATCAGCGGCTGAACGGCGAGCGGATCGCGCAGCTCGGGGTCGGCCGCATGCTGGACGCGGCGACGGCGACGCCCCAGGAGATCGCCGACGCGGTCCGCGGGATCCGGGACGAGCCGTCCTTCGCGGACGCGGCCGGCCGGATCCGCGACCAGATCGCGGCCCTGCCCCCGGCGGCAGAGGCGCTCCCGGCCTTCGAGGCGCTCGCGGGTCGCTGACGCGGGACCCGTGCGACGGACCTCCACGCGTCGGGCACGATGGGGGGAGCGGCCGGCGTCGGGCGCGACCACGCGAGGGGGACGGCATGCGCGACGACGACGCCGAGGCGGCCAGGGGCCGGACGCTCGCGGGCATCGCCGGCTTCACGCTGATGCTGGGGCTGCTGATCGTGGGGCTCGTCCCCGACCTGTCCACGCCGAGCGGTCGTGCGGGCGGGACGCCCGCCTGGTTCGGCGCGTGCCTCTTCGCGATCCTCGGCCTCGCGGGACTGGGATGGGCGGTCGTCCGCGCGGTCCGGCTGCGGAGGCGGACCCGTGCCTGACGTCGTGGAGAAGGTGCTCCTCGTGGTGGGCATCGTCGGCCTGGTCGGCTTCATGATCGGCTTCGTCCGCGTCATGGCGTACGGGATGGTCGACAACAGGACGCCCACGAGGCGCATGTACCTCACGGCCTTCGCGTTCGGCGCGGTGGGCTGGGGCGCGTTGCTGATCGGCTTCTTCCTGCCCTAAGGGGCGTGCCGTCGGCGGCTGCCCGTCAGTGGCACCACCGGTTACGGCTCCCGCCGGGCCCAGCCGACCGCCGCGGGCCGCACGTAGCCTGGGGGCATGGCGGGATCCACCGGGCGCGGGCGCGCATCGCACCATGTCGTCATCGGCGCGGGGCTCGCGGGGGCGGCCACCGCCTGGCAGCTCGCGAGCCGCGGGCACGAGGTCACGGTGCTGGAGCGCGACCGGCCGGCGGGCATGCTCGGCAGCTCGCACGGATCCGCGCGCATCCTCCGCTACGCCTACGACGACCCCTTCTACGTGCGCCTCGTGCGCGACGCCCGCGTCCTCTGGGACCGCCTCGAGCGCACCACGGGCGCGCGGCTCGTGACCCCGACCGGATCCGTCGACTCCGGCCTCGTGCGCCGCCCCGCCGAGCTCGCGCGCGTGCTGGAGCGCGTCGGCATCGAGCACGAGCTGATGACCGCGCGCGAGGCCGAGGCGCGCTGGCCGGAGATGTCCTTCGACTCCGACGTGCTGTTCCACCCGGCCGCGGGCGTGATCGACGCCGAGACCGCGGTGCGCACGATGCTCGACCTCGCCGTCGCGCACGGCGCCGTCGTGCACGGGGGCTGGGAGGCGGTGTCCGTCGAGCGGATCGGCGCGGGCTTCGCCGTGACCTCCGATGACGGCCGCCGGGTCGAGGGCGACAGCGTGGTCGTGGGCGCCGGCGCCTGGCTGCCCGAGCTGCTCGGCGGCGCGCTGCCGCTGCCGCGTGCCGCGCTCGACCGCATCCCGCCGCTGCGCGTGCGGCAGGAGCAGGTGTTCCACTTCCCGTACGTGGACGGGCCGCCCGCGCGGGCCGTCCCGACCTCCATCCACATGGACGAGCGCATGCAGGTCTACGCGCTGCCCGGCGGCCGCGACGCCGACCACCGCGGCCACAAGGTCGCCGAGTTCGACGGCGGGCGCGTGATCCCGTCGGCCGCGCACCAGGACGGCCGCGTGGATCCGGCCAACCGCGCCCGCGTCGTCGACTGGGTGCGCCGGAACCTGCCGGGCGTCGAGCCCGTGCCGTACGCGGAGGCGACGTGCCTCTTCACGAGCACGCCCACCGAGGACTTCCTGATCGACCGGGTGGACGGGATCACGATCGTCTCGCCCTGCTCCGGCCACGGCGCCAAGTTCGCGCCGCTCATCGGCAGCCTCGCGGCGAACGCGGCGACCGGCGAGCGCGTCGAGCCGCGATTCGCGCTCGCGCCCTGAGGGGCTGGGTCGCCGACAGCCACCCGAGCGCGGAGCGTCAGACCTTCTGCGGGCGCCCCCGGCCGCCGGTGCGCACGCGGGTCCGCGCCGGAGCCCGCTCCTCGGCGCGCTCGGCCGCCCGATCCCGACCCGCCGCCAGCCGCGCCAGCTCGGCGCGCAGCTCGCCGACGCGGTCGTCGCGGCCCTCCTCGGGGAACGCGCCGGGCAGCAGCTGCGGGGTGAGGCGCGCGCGCACGATCTGCTCGAGCGCCGAGTCGCGCGCGATGACCAGCACCTCGCGGAGCGCCTCCGGGTCGCGCGCGAGGGCGCCGAGCCGCTCGACCATCTCCTCGGCGATCTCGGCGCGCAGCCGGAGACCGGGCACGTCGCCCTCGCGGTAGTCGTCGGGCCGGCGTCCCTTGCCGTCGCGCAGCGCCGCGCGGTCGCGGGCCATCCGCAGCCGCTCCGCCTCGCCGCGCTTCTCGCCGATGAGCTCGGCCAGCTCGCCGCGGAGCGCCTCGATGAGCGACTCCTCGTCGTAGGGGCGGCGCTCCCGGAGCGTGCGCAGGATGATCAGGTTCACCATCTGGATCCGCAGCGCGACGCCCACGAGGAGCAGCGCCTCCTCGACGAGCACCTCCTTCTGCGCCGGATCCGCGGCGACGCGGGCGGCCACGGACGGCGGCGGGGCACCGGGCTTGGAGGGCTTGGCGGGGCGGATGCGGGGCCGGGGCATGACGTCCTCCCGGTCCGCTCGCTCCACCGGCGAGGTGTTCCCAGATTACGCGGAACGGCCGACGTCGGGGCGGGCCGCGCCCCCATCCCCGTGCCGATCCGCGGGCGTCACCGGTGATCGGCGTCCGGCAGCCGTCACCCCATCCGGCGCCGCAGGAACGCGAGCGTGCCGAGCTCGTCGTCGATGCCGCCCCCGTCGTGGCCGTTGTACTCCCACTCGACGATCTCCTTCTCGCCGGCGTAGGAGTTGAAGGCGCCGTAGACGGTGGAGGGCGGGCAGGTCGCGTCCATGAGGCCGACCGAGAAGCGGGCGGGCGCGGTGGCACGGCGCGAGAACGCGACGCCGTCGAAGTACCGCAGCACGGCGTGCACGTCCGCGCCGCGACCCCGGTGCGTCTTCAGGTAGTCGACGACCTCGTGGTACGGGTACGCGTCGGTGATGTGCGTCGCCCGCTCGATGTCGCAGAGGAAGGGCACGTAGGCGGAGACGGCCGCGATGTCGTCGCGCAGGCCGGCGACCGCGAGGGCCATGCCGCCGCCCTGGCTGCCGCCCTGCACGGCGATGCGCGCGGGATCCACGACGTCGAGCGACCGCGCCACGTCGACCGCCCGCACCGCGTCGGTGAAGAGGCGGCGGTAGTAGTAGGTCTCGCGGGACGCGATGCCGCGGGTCATGAAGCCGGGGATCGCGGGCCCGGCCTCGCCGTGGTCGGCCGTGTCGCCGGCGCTCCAGTACGAGCCCTGGCCGCGCGTGTCCATCTGGAGGTGCGCGAAGCCGGCGGCCGCGTAGATCAGCGTCTCCTCGGCGCGACCGCGACCGCCGCCGTAGCCGACGAAGGAGACGACGGTGGGCAGCGGGCCGGTCGCGCCCGCGGGGGTGCGGAGCCAGGCGCGCACGTCCGTGCCGCCGGATCCCGCGAAGGTCACGTCCTGCACGTCGACGAGCGCGAGGTCGGTCTCGACCGGCGCGAGCCGCACGTCGAGGTCGTGCTGCGCGGCCTCGGCGAGGGTCTCGGCCCAGAAGGCGTCGAAGTCGTCCGGGTCGACGTGGCTGCTGACGTGCGCGCGGGCGGCGTCGACGGGTTCGATGAGCATGGATCCTCCGGGCGTTCGGCGGTGGGCGGGTCGGCGTCCGCGTGCCGTCGGGCCGCGTCGCCTCGCTCATCATGCCCCGGTCAGCGGAAGAGCGGCTCCCCGGCGGCGGGATCGGCGAGCTCGTGGTCGAGGAAGGTCCAGATCCACTCGAGCGCCCGCGCGTGGTCGAGGCCGGGCACCTTCTGCGAGAGCTGCGTGGCGATGCCGTCGCTGTAGGCCGCGAGCTTGAGCGCGACCTCGGCCGCGTCCACCGTCCGGAAGACGCCGCCCACGACGCCGCGGCGGATCGTGCGGACGAGGCACGCCTCCCAGACGCGGATGCGCTCCAGCCGGTCGGCGGACAGCCCGGGCTGGCGCGCCACGGCGGTCCAGTAGTCCGACCAGAGGCGCCAGTGGGCCTCGGAGGCGTCGGTGCCGGCGAAGAGCGGCTCGACCAGCATGCGGATGCCGTGCACGGCATCCGGCTCGGCGTCCACCTCCTCGACGATCGAGGCGTAGAAGCGGTCGGTCTCGAGCACGACGACCTCGTCGAGGATCTCCGCCACGCTCGAGAAGTGGTACGTCACGGTGCCGACCGAGACGTCGCCCTCGGCCGCGATGTCGCGGAGCCCGGTGGCGGTGAGGCCCCGGCGGAGGATCACGGCGCGCGCGGCCTCGACGATCATCGCGCGCCGCACCTCGGGCTTCTCGCGCTTGCCGCCGCGGCGGGTCGCGGTCGCGGCGGTCGTGCCGGCGGTCGAGCTCGTGCCCGTGCCCGCGCTCACGCGGAGGTCCGCGGCACGAGGTCGTCGAACACGCGGTCGGCGACGAGCACCTCGGGCGCATCCGGGCCGCCCTCGCGCGCCCAGGCCTTGAGCGTGTTCACGACGCGGAACGCGTCCTCGTCGGCGGTCACGCGCGAGGTCGTCTCCAGGCGCGCGCGCCAGGTCGGCTGCTCGAGCCCGATCGCCCAGCGCGACTCGGCGACGGCCGAGGTCGGGTCGCCGTCGGTGATCCGGTACGTCTCGCGGCTCGACTCGGTGAAGACGAGGCCGTCGGGGTAGATCCGTGATCCGCCGTAGCCGGGGTCGACGTCGAGCGTCCACTCGCCGGTCGCGACGTCGTGGGTGACGCTGCGCTCGGGCAGGCCGGAGTCGTCGGGGATCCGCTCGATCGCGATCGGCGTCGACTGCTCGGCCTCCTCGAAGCGCACGCCGTCGTCCTCGGTGCGCGTCCAGACGGGCAGGGTCACGGAGCTGCGGGAGGGCGCGACGGCGAGCGTCGCCTCGCGGGCGTGCGGCCAGATCCACGGCCAGTACGCCGACGACACCGCGATCCGCAGCCGGTGCCCGACCGGGAACGCGTGCCCGGTGGAGACGAGCGGCACGCGCACGGTCTCCTCCTCGCCCGGCACCATCGGGTCGATCCGGGCCCGGTCGATCCGCGTGTTCAGGTTCAGCGCGCCGCGCGTGATCAGGGTGGACGACCCGTCGGGCGCCACGTCGCAGAGCCGCACCACGAGGTTCGCGTCGGGCAGGTCGCTCGTGACCGCGAGGTGGACGAGCACGTTGCCGAGCACGTCGAGCGGCTCGTCGAGCAGCAGGTCGAAGCAGACGGAGAGGCCGTCCTCGGCGCGCTGGTCCGGCGGCAGGTCGGTCGGGTTGCCGAACGGGAAGAAGCGGCCCGCGTCGAGCCCGGTGCGCTGCGGCGAGCGGACCACGACGGCGTCGCCCGCGGCGGCCGGCCCGTGGAACGCGGAGAGCGGCAGCACGGGCTGCGCGGCGACCGACGCGGGCGGCGGCCACGACTCGGCGGCGACCCAGCGCCCGGTGCGCTCGGGGTAGCTCGTGGCGGGCGGCTCGGAGTCGCTGAGGAAGGCGCGGAGCGCGGGATCCGCCTCCACCCCGGTGTCGACGCCCTTCAGCCAGCGGTCCCACCAGCGCAGCGTCTCCTGCAGGAAGCCGATCGACGGGCCCGGCGCGAGGCCGCGGTCCGGGTACTGGTGCGACCACGGGCCGACGATGCCCTTCGCGGGGCCGGGCAGGTTCTCCACGAGGCGCAGCACGGCGTCGCGGTACGGATCCGCCCAGCCGCCGACCGCGAGCACGGCCGCGTCGATCGAGGAGTAGTCCTCGCACACGCTGCCGTGCCGCCAGTAGTCGTCGCGCTCCTGGTGCGCGAGCCAGGTCGGCGTCATCGGCCGGTTCGACTCGAGGCGCTCGCGCCAGCGCTCCACCCAGCCGTCGCCCACGACCTCGGGCCGCGGCGGACGGGAGTTGAATGCGAACATCGTCGCGCCCCACGCGGCCATGTCGATGCCGAGCACCGCGCCGCCCATGTAGTGCACGTCGTTGTCGAAGCGGTCGTCGGTCGAGCACACCGTGACGACGGCCTTCAGGGCCTCGGGCGCGCGGGCCGCGAGCTGCAAGCCGTTGAAGCCGCCCCAGGAGATCCCGAAGATCCCGACCGCGCCCGTGCACCAGTCCTGCGCGGCGATCCACTCGATCACCGCGACGCCGTCGTCGAGCTCCTGCGCGGAGTACTCGTCGACGAACAGGCCGTCGGAGGATCCGGTGCCGCGGATGTCGACGCGGACGGACGCGTAGCCGTGCGCCGCGTACCAGGGGTGCCGCTCGCTGTCGCGCGGGGCGGTCCAGTCGTCGAGCCGGTAGGGGAGGTACTCGAGCAACGCGGGGACGGGTTCGCCGCTCGAGGGCGCCCAGACGCGGGCGTGGAGGTGCGTGCCGTCGGGCATCGGGATCCATACGTCGCGATGCGTCACGCCGTCGCCGGCCTCGGCTTCGGCCTCGGTCGCGTTCGTCTCGTGTGCGGCGTCGGTCATCGTGCGTCCTCCCAGTCCCGGATCCGGTGCCCGTCGCCGAGCTCCCGCCACCCTCCGCCTGCCGCGTCGCGCCAGGTGGCCGTCACGTCCTCGACCGCCGGCAGCTCGGTGGCGCCGGGCTCGAGCGTCGCGGCGAGCAGCTGCCGCGTGTACGGGTGGTTCGGCCCGCCGAACACGCGCTCGGTCGGGCCGATCTCCACGATCCGCCCGCCGGTCATCACGGCCACGCGGTCGGCGACGCCGCGCACGACGGCGAGGTCGTGGCTGATGAAGAGGCAGCTGAGGCCCTTGTCGCGCTGCAGGCCGGCGAGGAGATCCAGGATCTCGGCCTGCACGCGCACGTCGAGCGCGGTCGTGATCTCGTCCGCGATGACGAGCTGCGGATCCGCGGCCAGCGCGCGGGCGATCCCGACGCGCTGCCGCTGCCCGCCCGAGAGCTGGTTCGGGAGCCGCGCCGCGAAGTCCGGCGACAGCCCGACCTCGGTGAGGATCTCGCCCACGCGCTCGGCCGAGGCCCGGCCCGTGAAGAGCTTGAGCGGCCGCGCGATCGCCGCGCCGACGGTCCGCCGCGGGTTGAGCGAGGTGTCCGCGTTCTGGAAGACGAGCTGCACCGCGCGCCGGAGCGCGGGCGAGCGACCCGCGACCGCGGAGGTCAGGTCGCCCTCGACCCTGTCGCCCTGGAAGCGGAACGTGCCGGACTCGGTGGGCACCAGACCCGCGAGGGCCGTCGCGAGCGTGGTCTTGCCGCTGCCGGACTCGCCGACGACCGCGAGGGTCTCGCGCGGCGCGATGGTGAACGACACGTCGGACACGGCGGGCGGGAGGCCGCGCGCGTAGCGGACGACGAGGCCGTCGGCGACGACCATCGGGGCCACCTGGCCCTCAGCCGGGGCCGTGGCCGGGGCCGCGGCGCCGGGGCCGCCCGGGATCGCCGCCAGCAGCTCCCGCGTGTACGCGTGCTCCGGCGACGCGAACAGCTCCGCGGTCGGCCGGTGCTCCACGATCACGCCGTCGCGCATCACGGCGATCTCGTCGACCATCGTCGAGACGACGCCGAGGTCGTGGCTGACGAGCAGCACCGCCATGCCGAGCTCGCGGGCGAGGTCGCGGATCAGGGTCAGCACCGCCGCCTGCGTCACGACGTCGAGGGCGGTCGTCGGCTCGTCGAGCACGAGCACCCGGGGGCGCGCGGCGACGGCCATGGCGATCGCGATGCGCTGCTGCTGCCCGCCGGAGAGCTGGTGCGGGTACCGCCGCACGATGGTCGCGGGGTCGGGCAGGCGCACGAGCCGGATCAGCTCCTCGACCCGCTCGTCCTCGCTCGGCAGGCCGTGGCTCTCGAGCGCCTCGCGGAGCTGGCGGCCGACGCGCATGGAGGGCGTGAGCGCCTGGCCGGCGTTCTGCGCGACGACCGCCGCGGTGCCGCCGCGCAGCTCTCGCGTCGCGGCGGGGGAGAGGGCGAACACGTCGTCGCCGGCGACCTCGACGGATCCGCCCACGATGCGGGATCCGCGGCGCAGGTGCGCGAGCAGCGTCCGCGCGACCGTGGACTTCCCGCTGCCCGACTCCCCGACGAGCCCGAGCGCGCGCCCGGCGCGGATCTCGAAGCTCACCCCGCGGACCACGGGCACGGCGGTGCTCCCGGCCGCGTAGGAGATCGCCAGGTCGGCGACGCGGACGACGGTGCCGAGCCGCACCTGGCCGGTCAGGGTGTCTTCGACGTTGCCGGGCATCATGCGATCCCCCTCTGGGCGCGGTCGACGCCGAGCGACTTGCTGAGCCCGTCGGCGCTGAGGTTGAGGCCGACCACGAGGGTCGCGAGCGCCACGATCGGCGCGAGCGTGCCGAGCGGCACGACCGTGAGGGCGGTGCGGTTCTCCTGCACCATGAGCCCCCAGTCGGGCGTCGGCGGGTTCGCGCCGAAGCCGAGGAAGGAGAGCGAGGAGATCAGCAGCACGATCCACGAGGCCCGCATCGCGTACTCCACGAGCACGACGTCGAGCACGTTCGGGAGGATCTCGCGGAACACGATGCTCAGCGGGCGCTCGCCGCGGGCGCGTGCCGCCGTGACGTAGTCCTGCGTGATCACGGTCCGCGCGGCACCGCGCACCACCCGCGTCACGGCGGGTGCGTAGACGACGGTCACCGCGAGCACGATCACCCAGAGGCCGGATCCGAACACCGTCACCACCACGAGCAGCGCCAGGATCGACGGCACGCTCAGCAGCGCGTCCACGATCCGCATCACGACCTCGTCGAGCCAGCCCTCCGCGTAGGCCGTGACGCAGCCGACGACCGTGCCGACCGCGACGGCGATCGTGGTCGCGAGGAAGGTCACGACGAGCGCGTACCGGCCGCCGTTGAGCGTGCGGGAGAGCACGTCGCGGCCGTACTGGTCGGTGCCGAGCCAGTGCGCCCACGTCGTGCCGGAGAGCACGTCGGTCGAGTCGGTCGCGACCGGGTCGTGCCCGGCGATCCACGGCGCGAGCACGGCGAGCACGACGTGGATCGCGATGATCGCGAGCCCCACGGAGAGCGCCGTCGACGCCCCGAGCGGTGTCATCCACCCGCGTAGGCGGCCGCCTCGGCGGGTGGGCAGGGGCGTCGCGGTCATGCGCGGGCCTTCCGTCGGGGGCTGGTTCGGGCGGCGGATCGGGCGGGCCGGGTGCGGCGCGCGCTCTGCCTCGTGCGGAGCCGCGGATCCAGCGCGAGGGCGATGAGGTCGGCCGCGAGGTTGCAGATCACGTACACGGCGGCGCTCAGCAGCGCGATGGCCTGGATCGTCGGCAGGTCGCGCGTGAAGACGGACTCGAGCATGAGCTTGCCCATGCCCGGGTAGTTGAAGACGTTCTCCACAACGACCACGCCGCCGAGCAGCCACGCGACGTTGAGCGCCACGACGTTGAGCGTCGGCAGCAGCGCGCTCGGCACCGCGTGCCGCCACACCACCTGCCGGGTCGTGAGCCCCTTGAGCTCGGCCGTCGTGACGAACTCGGAGGCCATCACGTCGATGGTCGAGGAGCGCATGGTGCGCACGATGTAGGCCGCCATGGCGAGCGTCAGCACGATCACCGGCAGCGCCACCGAGGGCAGCAGCTCGGCGATCGTGGCGTCGCTCCCGCGGAGGACCACGGCGGGGAAGACGGGGATCGTGATGGCGAACAGCAGCACGAGCACGGTCGCGACCATGAACTCGGGGACGCTCATCACCACGAGGCTCACGACGCTGATCACCGAGTCGCTCGTGCGTCCGCGGCGCACGCCCGCGACGACGCCGAGCACGAGCGACAGCGTCACGCCGACGAGCATCGCCGGCACCGCGATGAGCATGCTGTTGCGGAACGCGACGAGGAGCGCCGGCCCGACCGGATCCCCGCTCACGAGCGAGGTGCCGAAGTCGCCGCGCGCGGCACCGAGCAGCCAGTCGCCGTAGCGGAGCCACACGTTCCGGTCGAGCCCGAGCGATTCGCGCAGCGTCGCGACCGCCTCGGGCGTCGCGTCCTGGCCGAGGAGCTGCTGGGCCACGTCGCCGGGCAGCAGCTGGATCGCGAGGAACACGAACAGCGAGGCCAGCACGATCGTGAGGATCGCGGTGCCCAGGCGGCGGGCGACCTGCGCGGAGACGTTCATCGGCGGAATCCGATCGTGAGGTGGTCGAACTCGAAGCCGAACTCGCGGTAGTTCACGACGTCGCGGGAGATGCCCACGAGCCGGTCGCCGAACATGGGCGTCATGTCGGCGCTGTCCTCCACGACGATCCGCTGGGCGTCCTGGTAGAGCATCAGCCGCTTCGCGTCGTCCATCGTGGCGCGGGCGTCGTCGAGGAGCGCGTCGAAGGTCGGGTTCGACCACGCGCTCTCGTTGTAGGAGGAGCCGGTGCGGAAGATCTGGTTGAGCAGCTGGTCGATGGGCCGGCCGGTGAACCAGTAGCTCACCATGAGCGGCTTCTGCATCCAGATCTCCGTGTAGTACGAGTCCGAGGAGGCGTTCGTGACCGTGAGGTCGATGCCCGCGGCCTTCACCTGGTCGCGGTAGGCGACCGCCATGGGCGTGAACACCGACTCGTAGCTGGACGTGTGGATCGTCGTCCGCAGCCCCGGCACGCCCGCCTTCGCGAGCAGCGCCTTCGCCTGGTCGGGGTCGTACGCGCGCTCGACGTCGACGAACGCGGCGAGCGACGGCGGCACGGGGTTGTCCCAGCCCGCGGTGCCCGTGCCCTGCAGCGCGGTCGCGAGGATCTGCTCGGGGTCGTACGCGAGCTTCATGGCCTGGCGCACGAGCGGATCCTGGAACTCGGCGCTCGTGGCGAGCATCGGGATCGTGTACCACTGCGCGTTCTCGACCCGCGCGACCGTGGCCCGGCTCGACGCGGAGACGACCCGGGCGGTCGCGAAGTCGAGGTTGGTCTGCGAGATGAGGTCGATCTGCCCGGCGAGCAGCGCGTTCACGCGGGCGGTCGTGTCCTGGATGGAGGAGAAGTCGATGCCGTCGAGCACCGGCCGGCCGGCGAAGTGGTCCTCGAAGGCCTCGACGCTGCCGGATCCCGCCGGGTGGAAGGACGAGAGGCGGAACGGCCCCGTGCCGATGCCCGTGCTCCCGATGGTGGCGATCGCGTCGGCCGGCACGATGTAGCACTGGTACGCCGTGAGCAGCGACGGGAACTCCGCGTTGGGGGTCTTCAGCTGGAAGACGAGGGTGTGCGGATCCGGCGCCGACATGCTGCCCGGATCGAGCATGTCGCCGAGCACGCCGCCCTGCGGGGAGGCCGTCGCGGGATCGATGACGTGCTGGATGGAGGCGATCGCGTCGGCTGCCGTGAAGCGCGTGCCGTCGTGGAAGCGCACGTCGCGGCGGAGGCGGAAGGTCCAGGTGACGCCGTCGGGCGACGCCGACCACTCCTCCGCGAGGTCGGGGACCGTCACGCCCTTCTCGTCCAGCTTCACGAGCCGGTTGTAGAGGGCGCCGAGGTACTCGTACGCCGAGAGGGAGCTCGCGGAGTCGAGGGTCTCCGCGGCGGATGCGGCCGGACGCGCGACGCGGAGGCGACCGCCCTGCACGGGCGTGCCGGTCGCGGCGGCCTCGGGGATGGTGGTGCTGCTCGCGCCCGTGCTGCATCCGGTGAGCGCGAGCAGGCCGAGGCCGGCGATCCCGGCGGTGCCCGCGAGGACGGCGCGGCGGCTGGGGGTGCTCGGGTGGCCGGGTCGCGCGGCACGGTCGGCGATGCGGATGGTGCGGGAGCTCGCGTCCGCGAATGCGGTGCGGGTGGTGACGATCGATGGCATCGGGACGGGCCCTCCTCGTTATCGTTCAGGTGAACGATAGGCGAGATGTCAGCCCGTGGCGAATGCGGGGGCGCGGCGGGAGCCCCGCGCTCCGCTCCTGTCAGCCCTCGCCGACGCCCGCGCCCGTGCCCGTCGTCGCGAGGCGGTGCCGTCGATCACGGACCACGAGCGCTGTCAGGAGGAGCAGCGCAGCGAACCCTCCGCTGGCCGCCGCCGTGACCGCGCCGGGGTCGTCGGGGATGCTGACGCAGAGACCTCCCATCGCCATGAGGAATACGGCCGCGAGGACGAGGGGGGATCGCCGGGCATGGCGGAAGCCGTCGAGGTGCCGCTCTCGTCCATGAGATCGCGCTCCCGCCGACGCGCGTCCTTCGAGCATGTCGAGGACGGTCGACAGGCCCGCTGCGATCCCCGTGGTGATCAGCACCACTGCCACGTCGTCGCGTCGTACGAAGGCGATCACACCCGCGGCGGCGAGCATCAGCGGGTGCAGCTCGAGGTAGACGGTGGACCTTCCCGACCCTGACGTCGTGGCGCCCTGCCCTCGTCGGCGTTCTCGCGCGTCGAGGAGGAAGGACGCGAGAGCCCAGCACGCACCGAGCGCCATGACCCGGGACACCCTCTCGGACATGACGAGGCCCAGTGGCGCCGTCGTCGCGAGCGTCAGGTAGTAGAGGATCCGGGATGGCTCCGCCCTCATGCGCAATTCGCGTGCTCCGTCCACACGAACGCGCGACCGCTGCCGATCCGCGTCTGGTAACAGGCGTAGAAGCCGAACCTGTTCGACTGGTAGATGCGGTGGACGAGGTCGACGATCGAGAACACGTTGGGAGATCCGATGGCCGCGCAGAGCCACCCGATGAGCTTCGCCGCGGGAGCTGCGAGACGACCGGCGGCCTTGCAGATGCCGAAGTATCCCGAGCTCAGGAGGAGGGCCGCCACGGCGGCGATCTCCCGCATCTGGGAGCCGAGCAGGTTCACGTAGAACCCGACTCCCTGGGGTGCGTTGGCCAGGCCGAAGGTGACGAGCGGATCCACGACGACAGGGTATGCGGCGCCTTCCGCGTCGATGGTCTGGACCAGGGTGTCGCCTTCGAGGGCGAAGCGCGTCGGGATCGGGCGCCCCGCCGCGTCCACGGCCCACGGGTCCGCGATGTGCCCCGCGCTGATGCTGCCCGAGCCGGATCCGAGCGCGGCGACGATGTCGTAGCCCGCCCCGCGGGGCACGGCCCGGAAGCCATCCGGGAGGTCGAGGGCGAACGACGTGACGTCGGCTCCGTCCCGGAGGACCGTGACCGCCTGCGTCTCTCCCGGTGCGACCCGGACGAGGGAGTCGTCGGTGTCCGAGGGTGTCACGCCGACGTCGCCGCCGGCCGTGTGCGGGAGCGCGGATGGATCCACCGCGTCGGGTGCCGTCCAGTCGGCGGTCGATTCCGCGCCCTGGCCGACGGCGTCGAGCGCGCGGGCGACGAGCGCCTGGGTCGAGGTGTCCCCTGCGGTGTCCGCCGCCGAGGCGGCCTCCGCGGTGAGGCCGTTCGCGGCGACCGCGATCGTGAGGGCCAGGAGCGCGATGGCGCTCCGCGGGCGGATGGGCATGGGGTGTCCGTTCGTCGGGGATGCAGATCGGCATCGCCCGCATGCTAGGACACGGAAGATCGGGTCACGGAGGATCGCTCCACAGGGAGCGCGTGCCTCAGCTCACGTGCACATCCGGCCGCCGCGACCGCACCGGCTCCGCCCTCCGCAGCACCTCGCGCGTGACCGGGGCGACCTCGCCCGTGCCCGTGACGAGGAAGCGGAGGAGGTTGCCGAGGGGCGACCCCTCCGTCCACTCGAAGTAGACGCCGGGCTTCACGCCCGTGAGGTCTCGCACGGCGAGGAGCACGGCGGCGATCGTGTTCGGGACGTTGCCGCTCGTCACCTGGAGCACGCGGAAGCCGCAGCGCACGATGCCGCGCACCACGAGGTCCTCCTCGAACTCCGACGAGTCGCCCGGGGTCACCTCGAGGAAGATCACGGGCGCACGCGCCGGGATCCCGCTGTCGCGCCGCTCGTCGCTCGCCTTGCGGCGGTACTCGGCGATGCGCTCCTCCTCCGTCAGCGCCTCGCCGGGCTCGTCCGGCTCGTGGGCGATGATGCTCACCGCGCCGTAGTCCTCGGCGTCCTCGGTGACGAATGCGCGGGCCCGCTCGTCCATCGTGAGCGAGGTCGCGCGGAGCTGGAACGAGCGCTGCACGCGGCTGACGATCGAGACCACGAGGATCCCGAGGATGAACAGCGCGGCGATCCGCACGCCGTCCGGCCGCTCGATGACGTTGACGACCGTCGTGTACGCGAAGACCGCGGCGATGACCGCGAACCCGATCGTGCGCTTGCGCTGCCCGGCCTTCCTCGCCGACAGCGTCACCGCGACCGACGCCGAGGTGATGAGCACGAGCACGCCGGTCGCGTAGGCGCCCGCCTGCGCATCCACGTCGGCCTGGAAGACGAGCGTCACGATCACGGCGATGGCCGTGAAGACGAGCACGAGCGGGCGCACGGCCGCGGCCCAGTGCGGCGCCATGCCGTAGCGCGGCAGGTAGCGCGGGACGATGTTGAGGAGCCCGGCCATCGCGGAGGCGCCCGCGAACCAGAGGATGCAGATCGTGCTGATGTCGTAGAGCGTGCCGAAGCCGTCGCCCAGGAACTGGTGCGCCAGGTAGGCGAGCGCCCGGCCGCTGGCCTTGCCGCCGTCCTGGAACTCGGCCTGCGGGATCAGCAGGGTCGTCACGAAGCTCGACGTGATGAGGAATGCGCTCATGATGAGCGCCGCCGTCGCGAGCAGCCGCTTCGTGCCGTGGATCCGCGCCCGCGGCACCCCGTCGGCGTCGTCCTCGCCGCGCACCTGCGGCATCACCGCGACACCCGTCTCGAACCCGGAGAGGCCGAGCGCGAGCTTCGGGAACACGATGAGCGCGATGCCCACCATCACGAGCGGGTTGCCGTGCTGCGCCGTGAGCGCCGCCCACCAGTCGTCGATGACGACGAGGTTCCCGGCGACGTGGAAGAGGGAGACGACGATCACGACGGCGTTGAGCGTGAGGAAGACACCCACCAGCACGACCGCGATCGAGATCGCCTCCTTGAACCCGCGCAGGAACACGAACGCGAGCGCGGCCAGCAGCACGAGCGTCAGCAGCACCTCGTTGCCCTGGAACCAGTCCGGCGCGAACGGGTTCTCGACGGCGTGCGCGGTCGCATCCGCTGCCGAGAGCGTGATGGTGATGAGGAAGTCCGTCGCCGCGAACCCGAGCAGCACGAGCACGAAGAGCTTGCCGCCCCACCAGGGGAGGAGGCGCTCGAGCATGGCGATGGATCCCTCGCCGCGGGGGCTCTCGCGCGCCACCCGCCGGTAGACGGGGAGCGCGCCGAGGAGCGTCAGGAGGATGAGGACGAGCGTCGCGAGCGGCGACAGGAGCCCCGCCGCGACCGCCGCGATGGCCGGCTGGTAGCCGAGCGTGGAGAAGTAGTCGACGCCGGTGAGGCACATGACGCGCCACCACGAGTGCGTCTTCTCGACGGTCTCGGCGTGCGGGCCGGGGTGGGAGCCGGACGCGCCGGGCAGTCCGTCGAGGAGCCACGCGGTGATCCCGGCGCGGGCGCGCCGCTGCTCGGGCGCGCGCAGCAGCTTCGGCGCGCTCACGACCGGGCCGCCGAGGTGGCGGAGCGGAGCGGGGACGTCATCTGACCGTGATCCGGGCAGTGCACGGGGGATCCTCCTGAGGCGGCGCCGGGACCCCGTCTCGCGGATGCGACGGTCGGGCCCGGCATCATCGTCGGCCCATCGTGCCACTTCCGGGCGGGAGGCGGGTGGGCGTGGAGGGTGCGGTCATGCGGGGGACGGTTCGCGGATGACGCGGGGAGGTCAGGAGCGCGGCGGCACGGGATCGAAGTGGCCGTCGACGAGCACGAAGCGGCGCTCCTGGTCGGCGCCGGGATCCGTGTCGGGCACGCTGATCCACTCCTCCATGTGGATGGCGAGCAGGCGGAAGGCGGCCGTCCGCGGGCTCGCGTGCCGCCAGAGGCCGCGGCCGCTCGGGCCGAGGACGGCGATGGCTCGCGTGACGGATCCGCGCGGGAGGTCCCAGCGCACGGCGGGCTGGCCGTCGGCGCGGCCTTCCAGGACGACCGAGGAGATGGTGAAGCGGGCATCGGCGAACGACGGCTCCCCGGCGCGCAGGTGCTCGAGGAACAGGCGGCGGTCGTCGTCGGTGTCCATGGGTCGATCCTCGCGGGTACGCGCCCGCGCCGCGTCCGCCGCCGTCGAACGGCCTACTGCCGCCAGCCGCTGCGGCACGGCGCCGTCGTTCAGCGGAGCTGGCGGAGGGGGCGGACGAGGATGAGGGTCGGCCCGGCCCAGTCCAGCCCCGTGTGCTCCTCGAGCGGCAGGAATCCCGTCCGGCGGTAGAACTCGCGCGTCTGCGCATACGGCTCGTCCTCGAACGACGGGCCGACGGTGTGCACCGAGAGGAGCGCGCATCCGCTCGTCGCGAGAGAGCCCGCCGCGTGCTCCACGAGGAGCCGGCCGACGCCTCGCCCCCGTGCGTCGGGCGCGACCGCGATGAGGTGCAGCTCCGCGGCCTCGGCGAAGTGCCGGCGGACGAGGGCGACACCGATGACGCTCGTGCCATCGGTCGCCAGGAAGCTGTCGTAGTCGTCGCTCTCGGAGGCGGCCACGTAGCCCTCGATCGCTTCGGGGTCGCCGAACCAGTCCCGCAGGGCCTGCAGGATGCGGCGGACGTCGGTGCCGCTTCGCCCGCGTGCGACTTCGAGGGTCATGCGGCCATCGTCGCAGCAGGGCGGGTCCGGGGTGCTCAGCGGGGGACGCCTCGCCGGAGCACACGGTCCCGCACACGGCTCACGACGTCGTCGGGCCTGCTGGCCGCGAGGTCGGGCATCCACGTCTCCGGCCACGGCCTGTCGTGGCCCACCCAGGCGGTCGAGAGACCCGCGGCGCGAGCGCCAGCCATGTCGACCGTGACATGGTCGCCGACCATCCACGCGCAGCCGTCGTCGGGTGCGGCTGCTCGGGCGGCGTCGAAGATCCGCCGGTCGGGCTTCTTGGCACCCAGCTCTGCGGAGATGACGCTGGCGGCCACCACGCGGTCGAGACCGGTGCGTCGCAGCTTCATGCGCTGCTGCTCGGACTCGCCGTTCGTGACCACCACGAGCGAGATGCCGGCGCGGGTCATGCGCTCCAGCTCATCGACCACCCCCGGGTAGCACTCGATGACGTCCACGTGCTCGTAGAGGAGTCGATCGACGATGGCGTCCGTCGAACAGGGCGGGGTGAGCCTCTCCTGGATCATCTGCGCCAGTTCCCGTCGCGGCGTGTATCCGCTCCTGTCGGCGTCGATGAGCCACAGCACGTCGCTCTCATCGCCGCCCCACTCGACGACCGCGCTGGCAGCCCACGAGGAGAAGGCGCCGTCCCTGTCGACGAGGGTGTTGTCGAGGTCCAGCAGTACGGGCATGGATGCAGGGTACGAGGGGAGCGGCGGCCCGCGCCGGACCGGCGTCCCTCCGACATCGCCTGGTGGACGGCGCCGCAGCTCCCTCGGCACCTGTCCGCTCCGGCCGAGGACGGCGATGGCTCGGGTGACGGATCCGCGGGGCGATGCGAGCAGACGGCTGAGCGGCTGCCTGCGCGCTCAAGGTGGGGTGTCAGCCGCCGCGCCGCGCCCGGGACGCCCACAGCTGCGCGGCGAGCCCGACCACGATGAAGCCCGACATCAGCGCGCCCATGGCGGTCGCTGTCCCTCCTAGGGCACCCGCGAGCGGCGTCGCGAGCCCACCGAGGCCGAACTGCAGGCCGCCGACGAGCGCCGAGGCCGTGCCGGGGTGGCGGTGGCCGAGCGCCTGCGTGAGGGTGATCGAGCCCGGGATCACCCACCCCCAGCCCGCGGTGACGAGGGCGAGGGCCGGCCAGACCAGCGCGGGGCCGATCCCCCCGACCGCCCCGACGAGCACGAGGGCCGAGCCGATCGCGCAGGTGGCGAGGCCGATCGTGAAGAGGCGGTCCTCGTCGAAGCGCCCGATGAGGCGGCGGAAGACGAGGGTCGAGGCGATCATGCAGGACGCGTTGGAGGCGAACACCAGCGTGTAGAGGCCCTCGCCGAAGCCGTACTGGTCCTGGAACACGAAGGACGAGGTGGCGATGTAGGAGAAGAAGCCGATGGTCGCGGCGCACCCGGTGACGAGGTACCAGCGGAAGCGGGGGATGCGCAGCAGCTCCGCCATGCGGCCGAGGACGGCGCGGAGTGATGTGCCGCCCGTGCTGGTGCGCACGAGGGTCTCCGGCAGCAGGCGAGCCGCGGCGAGGGTGAGACCCAGACCGAGCGCCGCCAGCACGACGAACGCGGCGCGCCACGACCAGGCCGTCAGCACGACGCCGCCGACGAGCGGGGCGACGACCGGGCCGACGGAGTTGACGACCGCGAGCGTCGCGAAGAGGCGGCTGCGGAGGGCGCCGGTGGAGGCGTCGCCGACCATGGCGCGGGCCGAGACCGCGGCGGCGGCACCGCCCAGGCCCTGCACGACGCGGGCGAGGATCAGCGTGGTCACGTCGGGCGAGATCGCGCAGACGATGCTGGCGAGGGTGAAGAGGGCGGTCCCGGCGAGGAGGATGCGACGGCGGCCTGCGCCGTCGCTGATCGGCCCGATGACGAGCTGGCCGACGGCGAACGCGACGAGGAAGGCGGTCAACGTCAGCTGCACCGATGCCGTCGAGGCGTCGAGGTCGGTGGCGATGGCGGGCAGGCCGGGGATGTAGAGGTCGGTCGCGAACGGCGAGATGCCGACGATGAGGGCGACCGTGAGGAGCGGTCCGCGGCGCGCGGTCCAGGACGTCCGCGGGTCGGGGTCGTGATCCGGGTGCGGGGCGTCGTCGCTCATCCGTCCCGACAGTAGACCGGTCGCCGCCGCGCCGGCGGCCAGAGGACGGCATGCCGGTCCCGCTCGCCGGTCGCCGCCGCGCGATGCGCCTAGCCTCGATGAGGGGGCGCCGCACCGTCGCGCCCGCCGCATCCACGAGGAAGAGGAACGCGCATGACGACCTGGCTGATCACGGGATGCTCCACCGGACTCGGGCGCGCCTTCGCCGTCGAGGCGCTGGAGCGCGGGCACGACGTCGTCGTCACGGCGCGTGACGCCGCGAACGTGCAGGACCTCGCCGACACGTACCCCGAGCACGCCCTCGCGCTCGACCTCGACGTGACCGACCAGGCGCAGGTGTCCCTCGCGGTCGACGAGGCGACCTCCCGCTTCGGCGGCGTCGACGTGCTCGTCAACAACGCGGGCTACGGCTACCGCGCGGCCGTCGAGGAGGGCGACGACGAGGATGTCGCGCGCCTCTTCGACACCCAGTTCCACGGCAGCGTCCGCATGATCAAGGCCGTGCTGCCCGGCATGCGCGAGCGCCGCAGCGGCACCATCGTCAACCTCTCGTCGATCGGCGCCGCGCGCACGGGCGCCGGATCCGGCTACTACGGCGCCGTGAAGGCCGCCATCGAGCAGATGACCATGGCGCTGCGCACCGAGCTCGCGCCGCTCGGGATCGTCGCGACGGTCGTGGCGCCCGGATCCTTCCGCACCGACTTCTCCGGCCGCTCGCTCACGCAGTCGTCCACTGTGATCGACGACTACGCCGAGACCGCCGGCAAGCGCCGCAAGGAGAACGACACCACCGACGGCACGCAGCCGAACGATCCGGCGCTCGGCGCGAAGGTCCTCGTGGACGCGGTCGAGCAGGGCGCTCCCTTCTATCTCCTGCTCGGCGGCGACGCGGTCGAGATCGTCACGGGCGCGCTCGACGACCTGCGCGCCGACGTCGACGCGTGGGCGGAGCGCAGCCGGTCGACGGCGTACGACGCGAGCTGACGAGACGGGAGCGACACCGCATGACCGCATCCACCGCCCTCCTCGTGATCGATCTCCAGGTCGGGGTGCTGCCCGGCTGCCTCGACGCCGACGGGGTGGTGGCGCGCACTTCGTCGCTCGTCGGGCGCGCCCGCGCGAACGGGACCCCGGTGGTGTGGATCCAGGACCACCACGGCTTCGCGGTGGGCGACCCCGACTGGGCGCTCGTGCCGCCGCTCGCGCGGGCGGCCGGCGAGCCGCTCGTGCGGAAGGCGCATCGCGACTCCTTCGCCGACACCGACCTCGCCGAGGTGCTCGCGCGGCTCGGGACCACGCGGATCGTGGTCGCGGGCGCCCAGACCGACTACTGCGTGCGCACGACGCTGCAGAGCGCCGCCGCACGCGGGTTCGACGTGACGCTCGTCGGTGATGCGCACACCACGGCGGATGCGCTGCACGAGGGCGTCGCGATCGGCGCGGCGCAGATCGTGGCCCACACCGACCTCTACTTCGCGACGCTGCGGCACCCGGGGATCGTGTCGACCGTCGAGCTGCACGACACCGTGACGCTCTAGAGGTCCTGGGCCCCCGAGGGCTCCGGCGCGACGAAGACGCAGAACGGGTGGCCGGCGGGATCCCGCAGCACGTAGAGGGGCTCGTCCTCATCCGCCGACCGGTCCTGCAGCACCGCGGCGCCGAGCGCGACCGCCCGCGACCGCTGGCGCTCGAGGTCGGCGACGGATCCGACGGTGAGGTCGAGGTGCAGCATCTGCGGCGGCGATCCCTTGGGCCAGCGGGGCGCGGGCATGCCGGGCGCGAGCTGGAAGGCGAGGCGGCGGGATCCGTCGCCGTCGACGAGCACCAGCCAGTCGGGATCCGGCCCCGTCTCCTCGGGCGCGTCGCCCGGCCGGTACCGGAAGCCGAGGAGCTCGCGGTAGAACTCGGCGAGGCGACGCGGATCCGGCGCGTCGAGCACGGTCTGCAGCAGGCGCGGGCGGTCGGGCGAGGTGGTCATGACCCTGTCTACGCCGGCGGGGGCGGGGTGCCGTCCGCTGCAGGGCCGTCGCGCTTCGCCTTGGCAGGGCGCACGCCCATCACGAAGAAGGTGACGCCGAGGATCAGGAACGGCAGCCCGGCGACTCGCGTGTCGTCGAGGGTGAGTATCAGCACGAGGCCGAGCATCCCGAAGACGATGCCGAGCGCGATGTTCGGGTTCGAGTCGGCGGCGTCGTCGTCCTCCGCGGGCGGATCGACGGGGCCGCCGGGCGTCGTCGGATCGCTCATGCCCTCACGCTAGGCAGCAGGGCTGCCCGCCCGCGTCCGCCTCGTGGGGGACGCGGGCACGCGGCCGGGTTCAGGCCTGTCCGTGGCCGCCGCAGTAGTGGGAGATGCGGACGCCGACATGGCCGGGATCGTCGGCGCCGCCGCCGATGGTCCTGTAGCAGTGCGCCGCTCGCGCGGTCGTCTCCGTGACCGCGCCGTGGTGGGCGGGCGCGGCCTGCGCCGCGGAGACCGCGACGGGGGACAGCACGAGCGCGGCGGTGAGCGTGCCGAGGGCGAGCGCGGAGCGCGCGGCGGTGGAGCGTGTGCGGTTGATTGGCATGGGGATCCTGTTCTCTCGAAGGGTGTCGCCCGGGCTTCGCGGGCGTTCGAGGATCGATCCCCGTCTCCCGGTCGCGGACGCGGACGGATGCGCGAGGAATCTAGTGCGCGGCCCCGGCGCCCCGTAAGCGTGCCGCACAGGGGGTGTACACGCCGCAGACGTGCCCGGTCAGCGCCTCGCGCCCCGGCGACGCCACCGGACGACCGTGGACACCAGGAGCACGACCGCGCTCACGACCATCAGCAGGAGCCCGAGGGGACGCAGATCGTCGCGGGCGAGCGTCATGACGACGCCGATCGCGAAGAGGATCCCGAGCGCCGCATCCCGGGGACGGGTGAGGCTGCCGGTCGCGGCGCGGTCGCCGGGTCCCGTCGCATCGTCAATGCCCTCACGCTAGGCGCGGGCGCGCGCCGTCGCGTCCGCCGGATGGGGGATGCCGGTCAGATCCGCCCCTCCAGCTCCAGCAGCGTCGTCTTCGCGGCGAGCCCGCCGATGTAGCCGCCGAGCGTGCCGTCGGAGCGGAGGACGCGGTGGCAGGGGATCACCACGGGCAGCGGGTTGGTCGAGCACGCCGTGCCGACCGCGCGGGTGGCTGCCGGGCTGCCCGCGGTCTCGGCGACCTCGCGGTAGGTGCGGGTGGATCCGTACGGGATCTCCGGCAGCAGCCGCTGCACGCGGTCGCGGAAGCCGGTCGACAGGCGGCGATCCAGCGGCAGGTCGAACGCCCGGCGGCGGCCGGCGAAGTACTCGTCGAGCTCGCGCGCGGCCGCATCGAGGCGCTTGGGGGCGCGCAGGATCCGCGGGCCGAGCCGCCGCGCGAGGTCGCCGAGGACGGTGTCGTGGTCCTCGCGGGAGTAGGCGACGCGGATCAGGCCGCGCTCGGTGGCGGCGAGCAGCAGCGGGCCGACGGGGGAGTCGATCGTGGTGAAGCCGACATCGAGGGCGCCGTCGGCCTCGGCCCGGTCGGCGAGGCGGAGGCGGAGGGCGTCGAGGGCGGGTGCGGTCGGGTCGGCGGCCTCGAGCGCGTCGGCGTCGAGGAAGGGGGCGGTGTCGTCGGGATCGGTCACGGTCGTCCTCCTCGGGCGTCTTCGGGTGCGGGTGCGGGTGCGGGTGCAAGTGCGGGTGCGGGTGATGGCTCGCGCACGGACGAGGGCGGATCCGCCCCCATCGTCCGCCGGAGGCTCGCCACCCCGTCCGCGGCCGCGCGCCGCACGGCCTCGGGCGTCCCGCCGACGATCGACGCCACCTCCGCGTGCGGCAGCCCGCCGAGGTACCGGTACGCGACCGCGAGCCGCTGCCGCTCGGGCAGGGCGGCGACGGCGCGCCAGAGGTCGGGGTCGCGGGAGTCGGGCACGCCGAGGTCCGAGACCCGCTCGGGCACCTCGTCCACGGGGAGCGCGCGGCGGCCGCGGGCGCGGATCGCGTCGAGGGCCTTGCGGTGCGCGATCGTCACGAGCCAGGCGCGCACGTCGGCGCGCGGCCCGAGCCGCGGGTACGCGACGAGCGCCGACAGGAACGTCTCCGACCACGCGTCCTCGGCGTCCGCGTGCCCGCCGAGCACGGCCCGGCACACGCGGAGCACCACGGCGCCGTGCTCGGTCACGACCCTGTCGAACGGCTGCATCATCTCCACACCGGGTAGACGCCGGGGCGGGGTGATCCGTGAGGTCGGCGTGCGGATCAGTCTCGCGGATCCCGCGGCCGGCGCGACAGCCCACCGCAGGCGCACCGCCCGCCTGCGGACGCACCGCCCGCCTGCGGACGCGCCGTGCGCCTCCTCGCCATCTCCGGTGCTCCGCCCGTGCGCGCCGTAGGGACTACCCGTGACGGTCCCCGGGGATGACGACCCGGTGCCTCCCGGTCGCGAGGATGGATGCGCGGCCCACCCCCGGCCGCGCGCTCCGCGAGGAGCATCCGCCGCCGGCCCGTCCCCCCCGGGCCGGCGGCGCACACGACGGAAGAGGATCCGCATGGCCAGCACGCTGAGCTCCGCCGCACGCGACGACGAGCAGGCGGTGCCCGGCGACGCGCCCCGCGTGCTGCGCGTCTTCGTGGTCGACGAGGAGGCGCCCATCACGCAGCTGCTGTCGCTCGCGCTGCGGATGGAGGGCTGGGACGTGCGCGTCTTCGCCACCGGCCGTGCGGCGATCGACGCCGCCGTCGAGGCCGCGCCCGACGCGATCCTGCTCGACATGACGCTGCCCGACGTCTCGGGCGTGGAGGTGGTCGGCGAGCTGCGGCGGGCCGGCGTCGCGACGCCCGTGCTGTTCCTCACCGGGCGCGACTCGCTCGAGGACCGGCTCGCGGCCTTCGGCGCGGGCGCCGACGACTACGTGACCAAGCCGTTCGGCCTCGAGGAGGTCGTCGAGACGCTGCGCGTGCTCTTCCGCCGCCGGGGCCTCGCCCCGGCCACGATCACCGCGGGCGACCTCGTGCTCGACCCGGCGACGGGCGAGGCGTGGCTCGCGGGCGTGCCGCTGGAACTGGATCCGATGGACCTCGTCGTCGTGCAGGCGCTCGCCGAGGAGCCGACGCGCCGGCTCTCCCGCCGTGAGCTCGTGCACCGCCTGACGGACGCGGGCTGGGACCTCGTCGCCCCGCGCGCGCTCCTCGACCTGCCGTCCGTGACCGGCCGCCGCGCGGGCCGCGACCAGGTCGCGCTGCTCGCCGTGGCGGGCGACGACCTGGTGCTCGCGCCCGCCGTCTGACGCGCGGGCCGACGCCTCTGACGCCGCGGCGCCCGAACGGCCGGTCCGTGGTCACCCCAATCCGGGGGCCGGTGCGGCGAGTCACCCCCGCAACTCCGGGGATCACGAGTCACACGCGTCACACTGCGCAAATAATTTCCCCAGGTGAGTAGCGGATGTCCCTACAGTCGGGACCGGGGAGCTGAACCTCCCCGACGCGTCCTCGAGACCCCCGAGCGCGTCCCCTCCACCGCACGATCGCGGCACAGCAATGGCGCGCCCGGGCGGTCCTGCACCACTGGAGCTGTCATGACCCGTCCCACCCCCGCCGCAGGTCGCGGCAGGTCGTTCCGTCGCGCGGCCGCCGGCGCCTGCCTCTCGGCCTCGCTCGTGATCCTGCCCCTCGCGATGGCGCCCGCAGCCCACGCCGAGACGGCCCCGGTCGGATCCGCGCCCGTCGCCGTCGAGACGCCGGCCGTCGAGACCCCCGCGGTCGAGACCCCCGCCGCCACGCCGACGCCCGCCGTCGAGGCGCCCGCCGCCGACGCGACGCCGACCCCCGCGCCCACCGAGACCGCCGAGGAGACGGCCCCCGTCGCCGACGCCCCGGTCGAGACCACGCCGACCCCGGCCGTCCCGACCACCCCCGGCGCGCCGACGACCGGCCTCCCGACGCTCGAGCCGACCGTCCCCGTCGTCGAGCTGCCCTTCACCTGGACCACGCCCGACCGCGGCGTCGCCCTCCCGGTCAACGAGGCCGTGCCGTTCGCCGGCACCGGCACCGCGGGCAGCATCGTCACGGCCAGCTACTTCAACGCGGTGGGCGTCAAGTCGATCGCCGGCATCGGCATCGTCGGCGAGGACGGCACGTACGCGTTCCCCGCGAGCTTCACCGAGCTGCTCCAGGACTCGAAGACCGCGAGCGTCACGCTGACGCAGGTCGGCCTCGACCTCACGATCAAGGGCGAGATCCGCGGCCTCGTGCGCTTCGCCGAGGCGCCCGTCGGCCCGTTCGTCCGCGCCGAGGCCTCGTTCTCGACCATCTCGCCGATCTCCGTCGCCCAGGCCACCAGCATCCTCGGCGGCCTGAAGGTCAACGCCACCGGCTACCTCCGCTACGAGGCCGTCGAGGTCACGGTCACGGCGCCCGACGGCAGCATGATCCAGATCAGCGACGAGAACGGCGGCGTCGGCGTCAGCACCCGCTCCCTCAAGGACCTCGTGCGCGCCGACGTCGACGGCACGTTCGCGCAGCCGATCATCCTGTTCGGCGACATCCAGCCGGGCACCTACCAGGTGTCCGTCGCGGGCCTCGAGTCGGGCCTCACGCAGGGCGGCACCGTCGAGCTGACCGGCGAGGACGCGGGCGGACCGGTCATACCGGGCGTCCCGACCCCGGCGCCGACCACGCCGTCGATCGACCCCGCGGGCACGCCGGCGAAGCCGATCACGAAGCCGGCCGCGAACCACGACGACACCCTGCCCGTCACGGGCACTGACGGCGCCGCGGCCCTCGGCCTCGGCGGCCTCGGCGCGCTGCTGGCCCTGGCCGGCGCGGGCACGCTCGTCGCCCGCCGCCGCCTGCGCCCCGCGGAGTAGCGGAACGGCACCACCCGCATCACGCACGACGACGGCCGGATCCCCGCGGGGATCCGGCCGTCGTCGCGTCCGCGCCCCGCCTTGTCCCGCCCCGCGCCCTCCCCGTAGGTTTGACGTGACCCGCAACGAATCACCCGCACGCGGATCCGCACCCCGTATGAGACGAAGGAGTCCCATGTCCGACACGCAGCCCGCCGCGACGCCCACGGAGACCGGAGGCGCCCTCGGCGTCGCGATGATCGGCCACGGGTTCATGGGCGCCGCCCACTCGCAGGCCTGGCGCGTCGCCCCCGCGTTCTTCGACCTGCCGCTCGCGCCGCGCATGGTCTCGATCGTCGGCCGTGACCGGGCGCGCACGCAGGAGTCCGCGGACCGCTGGGGCTGGGATCGCGCGGAGACCGACTGGCGCGCCGCGATCGAGCGCGACGACATCGACGTCGTCGACATCTGCTCGCCCGGCAGCACGCACGTGGAGATCGCCGTCGCCGCGCTCGAGGCGGGCAAGCACGTGCTGTGCGAGAAGCCGCTCGCGAACACGGTCGAGGAGGCGGAGATCATGGCGGCCGCCGCCGAGAAGGCCGCCGCGAAGGGGATCCGCGCGATGGTCGGCTTCAGCTATCGCCGCGTGCCCGCCATCACGTTCGCGCGCGACCTCGTCGCCCAGGGCGCCGTCGGCGAGCTCCGCCAGGTGCGCGCGCTCTACCTGCAGGACTGGCTGACCGACGCCGAGGGACCCATGACGTGGCGCCTCGACAAGGAGGCGGCCGGATCCGGCGCGCTCGGCGACATCGGCGCGCACATCGTCGACGCCGTGCAGTTCATCACGGGCGAGAACCTCGACGCGGTGAGCGGCCTGCTCCGCACGTTCGTCGAGGAGCGCCCGCTGCTCGCCGAGACGCGCGGCCTCGGCGGCGTCGCGTCGAGCGAGCGCGGGAAGGTGACGGTCGACGACGCCGCCTACTTCACGGGGAAGCTCGCGGGCGGCGCGCTCGCCAGCTTCGAGGCGACCCGCATGGCCACCGGCCGCAAGAACGCGCTGCGGCTGGAGTTCAGCGGATCCGACGGCGCCATCTCCTTCGACCTCGAGCGCCTCAACGAGATCGAGCTGTACGACGCGACCGCGCCCGCCGACCGGCTGGGCTTCCGCCGGATCCTCGTCACCGAGCCCGAGCACCCCTACGCGGCGGCGTGGTGGCCGACCGGCCACGGCCTCGGCTACGAGCACGCGTTCACCCACCAGGTGCGCGACCTCGTGCACGACATCGCCGCGGGCCGCGAGCCGCAGCCCTCGTTCGCCGACGGACTCCGCGTGCAGCGCGTGCTCGACGCCGTGGAGCGCAGCTCGGCCGACGGCAGCGCGTGGGTGCAGGTGGACTCCACCCGAGGCTGATCCGGCGCGCGGGGTCGGCCGGCTCCCCGCCTGCCGGCCTCGTCAGACGATCGCCTGGGAGCGATCTGCGCGCGGGAGGGCGGGCAGGTTCTACCTTCGGCGCGCGGGGAGGCACGGGCGGGGACGTCGGGATGCACCCGCTCCATCGCTCCCGGAGGTCCCATGAGATCACCCGCCCCTGCCCGCCGACGCGGTCGCGTCGCCCTGCTCGCCACCGCGGGCCTGGCATCGCTGGCCGCCCTGGCCGTCGCCGCACCGGCCCAGGCCTTCAACCGGGAGGGCCCGCACTGGCCCACCGCGAAGCTGACCGTGGACACGACCGCGGTCCCCGCTGGCACGTTCCACGACGCCCTCGCCGACGCGGCCGCCGAGTACACCGCGCGCACCCACGCGTCGGTCACCACGGAGGACACGACGGGCTCGCCGTGGAGCGCGCAGGTCATCGACGCCGGGGACGACGGCTACGAGGGCTACTCGACGTGGAGATACGAAGGGGGCGACCTCACCTACACGGCGTCCATGCACCTCAACACCGAGTACCTCGACGACTCGATGCCGACCACGCGCCTGAAGGTCGTGTGGGAGCACGAGACGGGCCACGTGCTCGGCCTCGCGCACGTCCCCGGCATCGACCACGTCATGTACTACCGGGCATCCGACGCGTACGACGACGGCGTGGACGGCCTCACCGACGACGAGGTCGCCGGGATCGACTCCCTCTACTGATGGGCACGCACATGAGCACGAGCACGACCGCACCGACGATCCGCCTCGCCGCCCTCGCCCTGGGGGCCGGCGTGCTCCTGCTGGCCGGCTGCACGGCGGCGCCGACGGACGCCTCCCCGGCCGCTCCCGCGGACGACGCCTCGACGACGGCGCCGATGGATCCCGGCATGGACATGCCGATGGAGGCGGGGCCGGGGTCGCACACCCACGGATCCCGCCACACCCTCTACGGCTCGCTCGCCGCGCTCGCGGACGACAGCATCGACATCGTCACGGGCGCCGTCGTCGCGCAGCGCGAGGTGGCGGACCTCGGGCCGAGCGCCCCGGCCACGGTCTCGACGGTGCGGGTCACGTCGGTCGCGAAGACCGCGCGCGGCGTCACGGTCGGCGACGAGATCGAGGTGCGGCAGATCGGCACGGCCGCGGAGCCGGGCCCGGCGGCGATGCTCGCGAGCGGATCCGCGTACCTCCTCTACCTGCGGCCCTCGCGACTGCCCGGCGACGCGGCGTCCCAGTCGTTCGTCACGGGCGGCTCCGCCGGCATCTTCGCGGCCCCGGACGCGGGCGTGCAGGCGGACGGCGCCACGGGGTCGTCGGCGACGTTCGCGCGGATCGACCACGAGCAGGGCGACGTCCTGCCCGAGCGCGTCGCCGCGGATCACGCGCTCGGCTGAGCGGGACCGGGTCCCGGTGCCGGTCCCGTGCCGTCGCGGCGGCGCCCGGGCGCTCCCGTACCCTGGAGCGGACGACCGGGAGGCGGACGGGTGCAGGCACGGCAGGAGCGGACGCTGCGCGCCGCGCTGTCCGCATCCGTCTGCACGCTCGTCACGGCGACGCTGCACGCGGCGGCCGGCGGCGGGATCCCGCATCCGCTCGTCCTCGCGCTCGCCCTCGTGCTCGGCGTCGCGCTGTGCTTCGGGCTCGGCGGTCGCCGGGTGACGCTCGCGCACCTCGTGCTCGCGATCGGCGCGACCCAGGGCGTGCTGCACGCGGCGTTCACGTTCGGCGGATCCGCGATCGGGTCCGTCCCCGGATCCGGCATGGACATGGGCGGCGCGGCCTCCGCTGCCGCGTCCGCGTCCGTCGGGCACTCCCACGCGCACGCCGCGGCCGACGCCGCGCGCGCCCTCGCCGGGTCCTCCGCGATGGCCGGGATGCCCGCCGAGCACGACGGCGCCATGCTGCTCGCCCACGTGATCGCCGGCCTGGTCAGCGTCTGCTCGCTCCGCGCCGGCGCCGACGCGCTCCGCCGGGTCGTGCGCGCACTCGCCCTGCGGGTCGGTGGCGCGCTCACCGGAGCCCTCGGCGCGCTCGTCGGAGCGGCGGTCGCGCTGGCCGCCGCGCTCGCCGAGCCGGCCACCGCACCCCGGCCGCGCCGGCTCGAGATCGACCTCCGTCCCGCGCGCCCGGTCGCGCTCCTCGCCGTGCGGATCCAGGGCCGCCGCGGTCCGCCGCTCGGCGCGCTCGCCGCCTGATCCGCGCCCGCCGCCGCTCCCTCGGAGCCCGGGCGCGGTCCCGCGCCGTCGCGCCGACCCGCCCATCCCGCATGCCGCGCACCCCGCGGCCGCGGGTGTCCGTCGTCGTGCCGCCGCGCGCCTCCCGCACGCCCGGATCCCGCACGGACACCCGTGCCTCCACCGAAGGACAGCCATGCCCTCCCGCACCACCACCGCCACGCGCCGCATCCTCGCGGGCGCCGCCGTCGGCCTCGCGCTCGCCCTGTCGGCGCCGCTCGCCGCGTCCGCGCACGTCGAGCTCGACGCCTCGTCCACCGCCCCCGCCACGCTCAGCGTCCTGACCTTCGCGGTCGGCCACGGCTGCGAGGGATCCGCCACCACGTCGCTCGCGATCCGCTTCCCCGCGGACGTGCAGGCCGTGAAGCCGACCCTCGCGCCCGGCTGGTCGGTCGCCGAGCAGGAGGCGGCCGACGGCACGACCGTCACCTACACGGCAGACACCCCGCTGCCCGACGCCCTGCGCGCCACCGTGCAGGTCGAGGCGCTGCTCCCCGTCGACGGCGCGGCCGGCGACGTCGTGACGTTCCCGACGCTGCAGACCTGCGTCGCCGGATCCACCGACTGGGCCGAGGCGCCCGCCGCGGGCACCGAGCCCGACCACCCGGCACCGGCGATCACGCTCACCGACGCCGAGAGCGGCATGGCCGGCATGGGATCCTCGGCGACGGCCGCGGAGGCCCAGGCCGCCGCTCCCGCCGCCGCGCCGGTCGACCCGGTCGCCCGCCTCCTCGGCCTCGGCGCCCTCGTGGTGGGCGTCGTCGCCGTGATGCTCCTCACCATCGGCATGCGCCGCCCGCAGCAGGGCGGCCGTCGATGACCGCCGTGGACGACCGCGCGGACGCCGCCGGCCCCGCCGCCACGCCCGAGGTCGGCCCGCCCGTCGCGACCCCCGCGGTCACCCGCCCGCAGCGCGGCTGGTTCATCCCGCTGCTGCTGCGCCTCCACTTCCTGGCGGGGATCCTCGTCGGCCCGTTCATCCTCACCGCGGCCCTGAGCGGCGCGGCCTACGCGCTCGCGCCGACCGCCGAGCAGGTCGTCTACGCCCACGAGCTGCACGCGCCCGCGACGGGATCCACCGTGCCGCTCGCCCAGCAGGTCGAGGCCGCGGAGGCCGTGGTCGGCGGATCCGGCACGCTCGTCGCCGTCCGCCCCGCCCCCGCGTCGGGCGACACGACGCGCGTCATGTTCACGGGCGAGGGCCTCATCCCGAGCCAGACGCGCGCGATCTTCGTCGACCCGGCCGACGCGTCCATCCGCGGCGACCTCCCCGTCTACGGCACGAGCGGCGCCCTGCCGCTGCGCACGGCGATCAGCGACTTCCACCGCCGGCTCGGGCTCGGCGATGCCGGCCGGATCTACAGCGAGCTCGCCGCGAGCTGGCTCGGCATCGTGACGCTCGCGGGCCTCGGCCTGTGGGTCGCGCGCTGGCGCCGGTCGCCGCGGAAGCGCGACCTCGTGCGGCCGGACGCGCGGGCCACCGGCTACCGGCGGATCCTCTCCTGGCACGCGTCGACGGGCGTGTGGCTGGTCGCGGGCGCGCTGTTCCTGTCCGCCACGGGCATCACGTGGTCGCAGTTCGGCGGGCAGAACGTGACCGACCTGCGCGCCGCCCTCAGCTGGCAGACGCCGGCCCTCGCGACAGCGCTCCCGGGCGCGGGTGCCGGCGCGGTCTCCGCGGCGGATCCGCACGCCGGCCACCACGCGTCCGCCGCGCCCTCGACGACGCCCGCCGTGGATCCCGCGACCTTCGACGAGGTCCTCCGGGTCGCGCAGGGCGTCAACGTGAACACGGGCCTGGTGGAGATCAAGCCGCCCGCGGATGCCGGCCAGGCGTGGACCGTGAGCGAGATCCAGCGCAGCTTCCCGACCGAGGTCGACCAGGTGTCCGTCGACGGCAGCACGCTCCAGGTCGTGGGCCGCACCGACTTCGCCGACTACCCGCTGCCCGCGAAGCTCGCGCGCTGGGGGATCGACACGCACCAGGGATCCATGTTCGGGCTGCCGAACCAGCTGCTCCTCGCGGTGACCGCGCTCGGCATCGCCGCGATGGTCGTCTTCGGCTACCTGATGTGGTGGAAGCGCCGGCCGGGTGTCGCACGCCCCGGCCGAGCGGCTCCTGCGGGCGCGCTCGTGCGGGCGCCGTGGTGGGGGATCGCGGTGGTCGTCGCGGTCGGCGTCGGCGTGGGGCTGTTCCTGCCGCTCGTCGGGATCCCGCTGGTCGGCTTCGTGCTGCTCGACGCGCTGATCACCGCGGCGCGCGTGCACCGGGCGGGCGCCCCCGCCTGATCCGGCCCGTCCACCCGTGCCGGCCCGTGGAGGCCCGGTCGCCCGCGACTCAGCGGGCGGCCGGCGCCGGCCCGGTCGACGCGGCCACGTGCAGGAGGCACGGCAGCAGCGCGTGCGGCAGCTCCGTGGACGTGCCGTCGAGCCGCGCGAGCAGCATCTCGACGGCGAGGCGGCCGAGCTCCGGGCCGGGCGCGTCCATGGTGCTGAGGGCGGGCTCGACGAGCGCGCCCACCTCGGTGGACGACGCGAGCGACAGGATCGAGATGTCGTCAGGCACGCGCCGCCCCGCCGCGTCGAGCCCCGAGATCAGGCCGCGCGCCGCCTGGTCGTTGAGGAGCATGACCGCCGTGATCCCCGGATCCGCCGCCAGCAGCTCGCCCGCCGCCGCGCGTCCGCCCACCGGCGTCGGCGCGCACCGGACCACGTGGCCGCCGAGCCCGCGCGCCGCCGTCTCGCGGAGGAACGCCGACTCGGTGCGCGTGGTCGGCCCGTACCCGCGGAGCGGCCCGCCCTCGAGGTCCTCCACCATGAGCCCGAACCGGCGGTGGCCGAGGCCCTGCAGGTGGTCGAGGCCGTCGGCGACCGTGCGCTCGAAGTCCATGTCGACGAACGGCAGGTCGTGCGTGTCCGCCGTGCGGCCGATGGAGACGAACGGCACGTCGAGCGCGGCCAGCTCGCTGATGCGCGAGTCGTCCATGCGCACCTCCATCACGATGACGCCGTCGACGAGACGGCCGCTCACCAGGTCGGACACGTCGTCGGGCGACGTGCCCGTGGGCCAGAGCACGAGGTGGTACCCGAGCTCGGATGCGCGCGTGGCGGCGCTCATGAAGATCTCGAGGGCGATGCGGCTGAGGCGCTGCACGTCTGCGGGGAACAGCAGCGCGACGATCCGGGTGCGCTTGCTCGCGAGCGCGCGGGCCACGACGTTGTTGCGGTATCCGAGCTCCCGCATCGCCTCGGTGACGGCGCGGCGCGTGGGCTCGGAGACGGCCTTGGTGCCGTTGACGACGAAGGAGACCGTGGCGATCGAGACCCCCGCGCGCGCGGCGACCTCTCGCATGGTCGGGATGGCGGCTCCTCGCGGTCGGGCGGCGCCGGGCGGGGCAGCGGCCGGGCGCGTGCTCAGCGTATAGCGGAGGCCGCGGCGCGGTGCGGGTCGGTGGGGGAGCGCCGGCGCGAGACGAGGATGAGCGCGCCCGTGATCGCGCAGACGGCGAGCGTGAGGCCGACCACGTACGCGGCGACCGTGCCGTACCCGCCGGGCGACGAGTCCGGGTTGAGGAACCCGTACGGGTAATAGGTGGCGGTGCGGAAGACCTCGTCGCCGGTGAACGGGCCGCGGACGAGCGTGACGAGGATCCACGCGAGGGGGAACGCGATGACGCGGCCGATGGCGCCCGCGCGGAGCGGCCGGCGGTCGGGCGCGAGGATCCAGTCGAGCAGCACGATCAGCGGCACGGCGACGTGCACGATCTGGTCGGCCCAGTCGAGCTTCAGGGGCTCCGGCTGGGGCTGGCCGCGCAGCAGCAGGTTCCAGACGATGCCCGTGATGACGAGGTACACCGTGGACGCGAGGCGCAGCGTGACCCAGCCGACCCCCGGATCCGCCAGGCGGCCCCGCGCGAGCCGCACGCCGCCGACGGCCAGCACGACCGCGCCGAGCAGGTTCGCGTCGACGGTGAAGAACAGGGCGAAGTCGAGCGACTTGCCGGCGATGCCCGGGATGCCGAGGTCCTGCCAGTAGGCGTAGTTCACGTGGTACTGGGCGATGACGCCGATGACGGCGGCGATCGCGGTGGCGATGCGGACGACGGAGAAGAGGATGCGCACGGATGAGGTTCCCACGATCTCGCCCTCGCCGACGCCGGACGCCCCCGGCCGGGCGGTCGGGTCGCTCACGCCGGGGTCGATCCGCGTCGGGCGCCGGCCACGCGACGGCAGGCCTCCTCGACGCCGCGGGCGTGCGCGGCGGGGGCGACCTCGGCCGCGAGCTGGCGGGCCTCGCGGGCGGGCCCGTCGAGCAGGCGCCGGTCCGCGGCCAGCCGGAGGATCGACGCGGCCAGCCCCTCCGCGTCCGTGTCGTCGGCGAGCAGCACCGCCCCGCCGAACTCCGCGGCGAGGACGGGATCGCTGACGAGCGCCGGGCGTCCCTCCGCGAAGGCCTCCATGGCGATCATCGGCTGGTTGTCGAAGCCGAGCGACGTGATCACGGCCGCGTGCGCCCCGCGGAGGAGCGCGGTCACCGTGGCGGTCGACACGCGGCCGTGCGCCGTGACGCCGGGCGGGACGGCGCCGCGCGGCCGGCCTCCGGCGAGGTCGAGGTGCACGGCGTCCGGCCCGGACAGCTCGGCGACCAGCGCCATCGCCTCGAGCATCACGTCGAGGCGCTTCTCGGGCGCGAACCGCGCCGCCCAGACGAGCCGCAGCGCGCCGCTCGCGGGGAGCTCGGCGGACGCCCCGCGCGCGGTGCAGCTCGTGTTCGAGAGCACCTCGACGGCGGGCAGGCCCGCACGGCGCAGCGCGACGGCCTGGTGGGCGGAGGGCGAGAGCACGAGGTCGGCCTCGCAGCAGACGGCCAGCGTCATGCCGCGGAGGGCGCTGTCGAGGCGGCGCGGGGCCAGCTGCACCCGCGGATCCGGCAGCCCGGTCATCGCGCGGTGGACGGCCGTGACGGCGGGTGCGAGGAACCCGCCCCAGGCCGGGCCGCGCATGAAGAAGGTGTGGACGGTGTGCATCGTCGGGATCCCCCGCTCGCGCCCGAGCCGCAGGGCGGTCGCCGCGAGCCCGTGCTCGGAGTGCGTGAGGACGAGGTCGGTGCCCGACCGGTCCATCAGCGCGCCGAGGTCCCGGCGGGTGGCGGCGTCGGCGCGGATCACCGGCAGGCCGAGGAGGCACACGGGCAGGGTGGGCGCGACGTCGTGCAGGGTGACGCCCGTTCCGTGCAGCTCGCGGACGGACGTCGCGTCGGGTGCCGCGACGGTGACCGCGTGGCCCGCGCGCGCGAGCGCGAGCGCCTGCTGGACGACGGCCGTCTGGGCCCCACCGAGGTAGGAGAAGGCGTAGTCCATCACGAGGAGGGGTCGGAGGGTGTTCATCGCGGCTGACGCTAACCGTCCGCGAGGAGAAGCGGCGGACGCCTGGGGAGACGCGGCCGATTCGGGATGATCCGCGCGCGCGGGCGACGGATCTGGTACTGCGGCGCGCGCCAGCACGCGCGCCAGCACGCGCGCCAGCACGCGCGCCAGCACGCGCGCCAGCACGCGCGCAAGCAAGCGCGCCAGCACGCGCGCCAGCGGGATCCCGCGCCGACCGGGGCGCGCGTCAGGCGGAGCGCGCCGCCTTCACGAACGCGACGACGGCGTTGGCGTGCCCGTGCCCGAGGCCGTGCTCGGCCTTCAGCCAGGCGACCACCGGCATGTGCGGCTCGACGTCGAGGCGCGCGTCGGCGAGGTCGATCCAGTGCTGGACCGGCTGCCCGTACGTCGTCTCGATGCTCGGGAAGTAGGAGGCGGGCCCCTTCGCCCTCTGCCCGTCGGGCGGCGGGGGCGGGGCGACGATGCCGTGCGGGCTCATGCTGCGACGGTACCTGCGGCGCCCGGTCGCGGCCAGGGCGGGTGTCCGCCCCGGCGCGCGACCCGACCCTGTCGGCCTTCACTAGGAAGTGCTACTATCCAGCTGTTCGTCCACCGCCTCATCCACCCCTCATCGATGGGAAACCGATGTCTCGCGACCTTGCAGAGCGACCGCCCCGCGGAGTGGTCCTCGCCGTCACCGCCGCCTCACTGCCGATGTTCATGGCAGCCCTCGACAGCCTCGTCATGACCTTCGCGCTGCCGATCATCAAGCAGGACCTCGACGCGACCGTCGAGCAGCTGCAGTGGTTCGTGAACTCGTACAGCGTGGTGTTCACCGCGTTCATGCTCCCCGTCGCCGCGCTCGGCGACCGGATCGGCCGCCGCCGGGTGTTCCTCGCCGGCGTCGCGCTGTTCACGCTCGCGTCCATGGGCGCGGCGCTCTCCACGAGCTCCGACATGCTCATCGCCATGCGCGCGCTGCAGGGCCTCGGGGCCGCGGGCATCGTCCCGCTCTCCCTCGCGCTCGTCTCCGCGTCCACCACGCCGAAGGCCAGGCCGATCGCGATCGGCGTGTGGGGCGGCGTCAACGGCCTCGGCATCGCGGCGGGGCCGATCATCGGCGGCGCCGTGGTGGAGGGCTTCACCTGGCCCGGCATCTTCTGGCTGAACGTGCCGATCGGCGTCGTGACCATCGCGCTCGTGGCGCTCGCGCTGCGGGAGTCGAAGGGAACCGGCCTCGGGTTCGACGGCGCCGGATCCGTCCTCGGCATCGTGTTCACCCTCCCGCTCATCTGGGCGGTCGTCGAGGGGGAGGAGCGCGGCTGGTCGGCGCCGGAGATCATCGGCGCGTTCGCCGTCTCGGCCGCGGGTCTCGCCGCCTTCATCTGGCACGAGCACCGGAGCCCGCGGGCGTTCCTGCCGCTGCGCTTCTTCCGGGAGCGGGCGTTCGCGCTCGCCAACGTGGGCGGCCTGCTCTTCAGCGCCGGCGTCTTCGGCGCGATCTTCCTGCTCAGCCAGTTCCTGCAGGTGTCGATGGGCTACGGCGCGCTCGAGGCCGGCCTCCGCGCGGCGCCGTGGACGCTCGCGCCCATGGTCGTCGCGCCGCTCAGCGGGTTCATCGTGCAGCGGTTCGGCGTGAAGCCCGTGCTCATCACGGGGCTGGCTCTGCAGGCGGGCGCGATCCTCGTCATCGCCTCCGTGGTGGAGGCGCAGACCGAGTACGGCACCGTCGTGATCCCGATGGTCGTCGCCGGCATCGGCATGGGGCTCACCCTCGCGCCGCTCGCCAACGCGGTGCTCATGGGGCGCCGGGACTCCGAGCACGGCATCGCGTCGAGCGTGAACAGCACGCTCCGCCAGCTCGGCATGGCCGTCGGCATCGCCCTGGCCACCGCGATCTTCGTCGGCAACGGCGACTACCTGCCCGGCCAGCCCTTCGTGGACGGGATGCGCCCCGCGCTCATCACGTGCGGGATCATCACGGGCGTGGGCGCCATCGCGATGTTCGCCCTGCCGCGCACCGCCAGGTCCGCGGCCGCACCGACCCCGAGCAGCACCGGAGGCGACGCCGTCGCCGATCCGGCCCGGCCCGCCCGCGCGGGCGCCACCGTGTGAAGGAGGAACGACCATGCCGATGATCCCCTGGACCTCCGGGCCCGCATCCCGCACCGCGTCCGCGTCCGGGTCCGCCTCCGCCGAGGTCGTGATCATGGCCTCGCGGTTCGAGCTGACGACCGTGCGCGCGGTGCCGGCGTTCTTCGTCCACTCCATCAGGGCGTGGCTCCAGGCGCGTCGCGCGGCGGGCAACGTCGGTGTCGCGCTCCAGGCCCTGCCGCTCAAGCGCGAGTTCTGGACGCTGTCCGCGTGGGAGTCGAAGGAGGCGATCTACGCCTACGCGCGCCAGGAGCAGCACGCCACGGCGCAGCGGAGCCAGACGGCGAGCATGAAGTCGAGCGTGTTCGTCTTCTGGGAGGCGCCGAAGGCGTCGCTCCCCGCCGAGTGGCCGGAGGCGCGCACGCGCGTGCACGCGAGGCTCGCGGAGCGGTAGCGCGCGACGGGCGCGGAAGAGGGGCGGCGGGCATGAGCCCGCCGCCCCTCTCGCGTGCGTCCGCGGATCAGGCGGGCACGGCGTCCGAGGGGGCCGCCGCCGGGGCTGCCGCGGTCCGCGCAGCGAGGAGCGTGCGGGCCGCGCGCGTGCCCGAGGTGAAGCCGGCCTCGTGGGATCCGATGACGTCCCAGCCGAGGTCGGAGGAGTGGAAGTACGAGCCCGCCAGCGCCACGCGGTCGCTCGTCGTGAGCCGGTGGATCTCCTTCTGCAGCTGCCGGAGCGGCAGGTCGATGATCGGGTGCTGGACCCGGTGGTCGGCGATGACGTGCTCGGGCCCGATCTCGCCCGCGTAGTCGAGCGTCACGACGTAGTCGGTCGCCGACTCGAAGCCCTGCAGCTTGTTGAGGTACCACGCCACGTAGGGCACGGGCCCGTCCGCGCCCTCGGCGTCGCCGTAGTTCCAGCTCGTCCAGCGCGCGCGATCCGCGGGCAGCACGCTCGTGTCGGTGTGCAGCACCATGCGGCTCGTGGAGTACCGGATGTCGGCGAGCGCCTGGCGCTGGCCGTCGGTCGGCGTGGCGAGGATCCCCCGCGCGGTGTCGCCGTGCGTCGCGACCACGACGGCGTCGAAGCGCTCGACGTCGCCCGCCGCGGTCGTGACGGTGACGCCGTCCGCGTCCTCGGCGACCGCGGAGACCGGGGTCGCGAGCCGGAGGTCAGGGCGGATGGCGGCGATGGCGGCGTCGACGTACCGGCGGGATCCGCCCGTGACCGTCTCCCAGCCCACGCCGCGCCCGCCCAGCGAGCTGTTGCCGTGCGCGAGGAAGTACGCGATGACCGTCGCGGCGGGCATGTCCCAGATGAGGTCGAAGGGGGCCGACCACACGGCCGTGCTGAGGCGCACGATGTAGCCGTCCTGGAACGAGCGCGCGTAGCCGTGCGTGTCGAGGTACTCGCGGAGCGGCATGTCGGCCTGGCCGCGGAGGAAGTCGCGGCGGCCCTCCCGGCCGAAGCGCTCGGACTCGCGCCAGATCAGGGCCAGCTCCGGATCCTCGGGCTCGGTCTCCGACTCGAGCTCCGGGGAGCCGTACACGCGGCCGCCGACGTGGTCGAAGAAGGTGAACTCGCCCGTGTGCGGCGTCGTCTCGACCCCCAGCTCCGCGAAGAACGCGGACAGGCGCGGGTAGTTGGGGCGGTTGAAGACCACGAAGCCCGTGTCGAGGCCGATGCCGTGGTCGACGTCGATGGAGCACGCGTGCCCGCCTGGCTGGTCGGCCGCCTCGTACATGACGATGCGGGCGCGGTGGCGAGCCTCGTAGGCGGCCGCGATGCCGGAGATGCCGGCGCCGATGATCGCGAGCCGGGGGAGTGCGTCGGTCATGGTGTGCCTCTTCCTGGGAGGGTCGGGGATGCGGGGGATCGGGGGGTCTCGTCGGGGAGGCGCAGGCGGTCGCGGAGGGTGCCGACCTCCACCTCGTGGGGGGCGCACGGGGCCGTGGCGAAGGCGAGGGCGGATCCGTCGTCGAGGTCGTGCACGAGGATGCGCGCCGAGCGGCCCGTCGCGGGATCCGTGACCGAGGAGCCGCGGCCGTCGGTGCGCCAGGCGAGGGCGTCGACCCCCACGGCGAAGCCCGTGCCGTGCCACTTGAGGCCGGCCTCCACAGACGCCCACATGCGCGTGAAGCGGCGGGTGGGGTCGGGGCCGCGATCCAGGTGGCCGATCCAGCCGGGCGGCAGGAAGCTCTCGAGGATCACCGGCGGGAAGCGCGCGGGATCCACGGGCGACTGCACGTCGACGCCGCAGCTCGGGCTCGACGACACGGCCACGGCGATCCACGTGTCGGTGTGGGAGATGCTCACCGAGAGGCCGCAGCCCTCCGGGAGCAGCGGTCGGCCGCGGCGGTCGGCGGTGATGCGCGGCGTGCCGGGCATGCCGCGGCGGGCGAGGAGCTCGGCGGCGAGGGCGCGGCTGGCCGTGAAGCGGGTGCGCGCGCGCTCGGACCGCATCGCGTCGCGCCGCTCGCGATCGGCCGCGTGCGCGAGCGGACGGCGGGCGAGCTCCCGCATCTCGGCGGCGCCCGCGAGCAGGACGGACGCGCGGGGGGCGGACTGCGGCGCGGCGGCCGCGGTCGCGGAGCGGCCGCGCATCAGGCCCACGACGGCTCCTCGGCCTCGGGCGCGAGCTCGACGGGCAGGTACGAGAACAGGCGGCCCTCGTCGTGCAGGCGCTCGGCGACGCGCGCGACCAGCTCCACGACGCCCGGGTCGACGTCGTCCGCGGTGCCCGCGTCGAGGGCGAGGCCGAGCGCGAGGACGGCGAGCGTGTCGCGCTCGCTGCCGAGGGCGGTGGGGTTGCCGGACCAGGCGGCGGCCGCGCAGCCGGCCATGACGATCCCGCAGCCGAGCTCGGCCGTGCGCAGCGGCCCGGCCGAGGCGAGGTACCGGGGTCCCTCGGCGGCGAGGGCCTGGGCGTGGCGCGCGCGGGCGGCTCGGCCGCGCTCCCAGATGCGGGCGAGGTCGTCGGATGCGCGGCGGGCGAGGGCGGACAGGGCGGGACCGGCGGTGTCGCTGTCGCCTTCCACCGGATCGGCGGCGACGGCCGCGAGCGCCGCGAGGCGGCGCGCCGCTCCCGCCAGCGCGGCGGTCGCGACGTCCGCGCCCTGCGGGGCGATCGTCTGGCGCTGGGGGTGGAAGGCGGGCAGCTCCGCGGAGAGGTCGGCGACCCGGGCGAGGGCGTCGCGCGCGTCGGCGGTCGGGTCGGCGGACGGATCCCCGGGGTCGGTGATCGCGTGATCCCCGGGCAGCACGCGGTCGAGCGCCGCCGCGACGGCCTTGAGGACCACGACCGCGTTGCCGTCCGCGAAGTGCGCGACCCGGCCGTCGCGCACGGCCTTGGCGTGCGGGGTGAACCGGGGGTGCTCGCGGTCGAAGTGGCGGGCGCCGATGACGTCGGTGAGGGTGTCCTGGATCGCCGTCAGCCGCCGGGGGATCGCGTGCTTCACCGCGCTGCTGAGCACGACCGCCTGGCCGGGGAAGGCCTGGATCCCGCGGATGGCCGCGGTGTTGCCGCTCTCCGCGAGGATCAGCCGGGCGAAGCACTCGGCGAGCTGGCGGCGCGTGTACGGGTTGTCGGAGACGCGCCCGCCGAAGATCCGCCGCCGGCGCGCGAAGTCGAGCGCGAGGCGGAGCGAGGTGTCGGTGCCGCCGAGGGGCAGCGCGGTGATGAGCGCCCGCGCGACCTGCCCGGAGCGCAGCAGCGTCTCGAGGCCGTGGCCCTCGGGGGCGACGAGGGCACCGTCCGGCACGCGGGCGTCGTGGAACGACACGTCGCCGAGGGCGAAGCCGCGGAGGCCCGTCATCCGCCAGGTGCGGGCGTCGCGCACGGCGTCGGCGGCGCCTGCGCGGTCGCGGTCGACCAGGAGGATCGACATGCTGCCGGGGCCGGGCCGGGATCCCGTGCGCGCCACGCACGTGAAGAAGCGCGCGTGCTCGGCGTTGCCGATGCCCTCCTTGGATCCGGTGACGCTCCAGCCGCCGCCTCGGCTGTCGCGGCCGTCGCCGTCGCCGTCGCCGTCGCCGTCGCCGTCGCCGGGGACGCGCGTCGCGACCGTCGCGTTCGCCAGCACGTCGCTGCCGTGCGCGCGCTCGGACAGCGCGAAGCCCACGCGGTCGCCCGCGAGCACCCGGGCGCCGAGGTCCGCCCGCTGCGCGTCGGTGCCGCCCACCCACACCGGGAGGTAGCCGACCGTCGTGGCCATTGCCGTGACCGCGAGCGTCTGGTCGCGGCGGGAGAGCAGGCGGGCGAGGAGGAACGTCTCGTCGACGTCGACCGCCTCGCCGCCCGCGGAGGCGGGCACGGTCCAGCGGACGAAGCCCGTCGCGAGGAGCGCCGTGTATTCGGGGCTCGCCTCGCGCTCGGTCTCGTCGCGGATCAGGGCGGCGGGGAACCCGAACGGGCCGTCGCCCCACGCATCGCCCATCGCGGACTCGAACGCGCGGCCGAGCGCGAGGCGGCTGGCGCGGCCGTCGGGATCCGCGGGCGGCGACATCGGGGTCAGCTCGGGCGTCGGGGCCGGCTCAGGCATCGTCGCCCCACTCCCGCAGCTCGTCGTCGCCCGCGTCCAGGAGGGCGCGGCCGAGGTCGGCCGCCTCCGCGACGGAGGGCTCGACGCCGTCGATACCGGCGCCCTCCAGCAGCGCGGCGACGGCGAGCGGGATGCTGCATCCGCCGATGCGCGCGGCGACCGGGCCGACGAGCCCGGAGCGGCGCGCGACCACGGCGCTCGCCGCGCTCGACAGCCAGGCGTGGCGCCTTGTCTCGGCGAGGAGGGCAGCCGGCCGGAGCTCGCGCGCGGCGGAGGCCGCGGCGCCGATGCGGCGGGCCGAGTCGTCGAGCGCGGCCACGAGCGCGCCGATGGGGGCGCGCGACGCGCCGTCCGGCGTCGCCCGGATCGCGTCCTCGTCCCGGCGGAGGAGCGCGACGGCCTCGTCCCGACGGGGCGGGGTCATCGCGACGCGGGCCGGGTCGAACCGGCGCGGATCCGCGTCCCGGTCGCCGGTCGGCGGCTCGTCGCCCGCGTCGGCGACGCAGCGCGGGAGGAACCCGGCGACCGTGCGGAGGGTCGCCAGCGGGCTGCCGTCGATGACGCGGATGGCGCGCGCGTCGCTCACGACCTTGTCGTGCATCCCCCAGGCCCCGTCGCCCGCGATGCCGCGGGTCGAGAGCGCGTCGCCGACGAGGTCGTGCACCTCCTGGGTGCAGCGCGAGACGACGTGCTTGGCGAACGCGGAGCGGAGGACCGCGGAGGCCGGATCCGTCGCCATCTCGCGCAGGGCGGCCTCGGCCACCGCCTCGGCGGCGAGCACCCGCGCGGCGATCCGCCCGACCTCGGCGAGGAACACGACGTCGTCGCGCAGCGCCTTGCCGCCGCGGATCTCGCGGGAGAGCCGGGTGAGCAGCAGCCGGTCGGCGTCCATGCAGGCCAGCGCGGCCGGCAGGCTCAGCGTCCGCACGATGGACTGGGAGGTGAGCACGGCGCCGAGCGCGGCACCCCGCTCGCCGAGGAGGGCGGATCCGGGGACGACCACGCCGTCGAGGTCCACGTCGCTGAACTCGGTGCCGCGGAACCCGGCGGTGGCGTGCGGCGGGCGCACCGCCAGGCCGAGCGCGGGGGCGGGCACGTCGTAGGCCGAGAACGCCAGCGGGCCGCGCTCGCCGCTGCGCGCGATGACCACGAAGCGCTCGGCGGTCGGCGCCTGGCCGACCCACCACTTGCGGCCGGTGAGGGTGATGCGCTCGCCGTCGTGCTCGGCGCGCGTCTCCAGGTTCAGGAGGTCGGATCCGTGCCGCCGCTCCGAGAGCGCGTAGCCGACGTGCCCGCCGCGGACGACCGTGGCGACCACGTCGGCGCGCTGCGCGTCGTCGCCGAGGAGGCCGGTGATGAGCACGGGCGTGAGCGACATGAGGAGGTTCGTCATGATGTCGGCGTCGCGCGCCACGAGCGTGCGGGCGATGCGGCCGGCCGCGACGGGATCCTCGAGGGCGCCGCCCCAGATCCGGGGCGTGTAGATGAGGTGCAGGCCGGCGCGGCGGGCGCGCTCGAGGACCTTGACCGGCCGGACCCCGCGGCGGGACCGCGCGACGGCCTGGGCGAAGCCGGCCGGGTTGTCGGGGGCGAACGGGTCGCCGAGCCAGCCGAGGTCCGTGTTCGGGGCGCGCGTCTCGGGCGGGGGAGCGGTGAGCGTCATCGGTGCGCTCCGCTCGCGGCGGCGGCGGCTGCATCGGGGACGGTATCGGGGCCTGCGGCGGGCGCGCCGACCGCGCCGACCGCGTCGAGGAGCCGCCGGGCGTCCACCGCGCCCGTGCGCACGCCGCTCGCCGTGAGGACGGTGGCGCGCGTCGCGACGGCGGCGCCGCGGAGGAGCACGTCGGCCACGAGCGCGACGCGTCGGCCCTCCGGCCGCTCCAGCGGCGTGCCCTGGACCCACGCGTTGAAGGCGCCGAGGGCCGGTCCCGCCCAGACCTGGTAGTCGGCCTCGCGACCCGGCTCGCCGACGGTCGCCCAGCGGGACGCCATGCCGAGGTACCAGCGGAAGACGAGCGCCATCCGGCGCCGGGGGTCGCCTGCGGCGCGCGTGAGCTGATCCGGATCCCGCCGGGTGAAGTACTCCACGCAGCTCGCCCAGACCTCCTCGATCGGCGCCCGCAGCACCACGCGCTCGAGCCACTCGCGGTCCTCAGCGGCGAGCCCCTCCAGGGACGCGGCCGCCCGGTACATGGTCAGCAGGCGGGACGCCCGCATCGGGAACATGGTGCCCTTCCTGAGCACCTGCAGCTCCACCCCGAGCTCGAACATGTCGGCCGCCGGGGCCATGGCGAAGTCCGTGAGCTCGGCGCCGGCCAGCATGGCGCGGGCCGCGTCGCTCGTGCCCGACTCGACGCACGACTGGTTCACGGATCCGGTGACGACGTACTCCGCGCCCATCGCGAACGCCGCCGCGAGCGCCTCGGGTGTGCCCAGACCGCCGGCGGCTCCCACGCGCGGGCCGACGGTGCCCGCTGGCGTGAGGCGGTCGCGCAGCAGGATGATGCTCGACAGCAGCGGCAGGAGCGGCCGCCGGTCGGTGTGCCCGCCCGAGTCGGCCTCGGCGGTGATGTCGTCGGCCATGCGCACGTGGCCGGCGAGAGCTGCCTCGTCCGCCGTGATCGCGCCGCGCTCCTCCAGGCGGCCCACGATCGCGGCGGGCGGCGGCTGGAGGAACAGGCGGGCCGTCTCGGGCCGCGACACCTTGGCGATCACCCGGTTCGGCGCCACCACGCGCCCGTCGGCCGTGCGGTGCAGGCCCGTGAGCCGGTAGCGCACGAGGGCCTCCGTGAGCTCGAGGTACGCCGACGCCTCCACGAGGTGGACCCCACGGCGCAGCAGGACGTCGACCACGCCGTCCTCGAGGGCCGCCTCGCTCGGGCTGTGGATCACGTTGACGGCGAAGGGGCGCCCGGGCGCGGCCTGGCGGATCCGCTCCACCGCGTCGTCGATGTGCGCGGGGAGCTGGCCCGCCGCGCCGTAGGAGGCGAGGTGCCCCGCGTTCGCGAGGGCCGCGACGAGCTCGACCGAGGCGATCCCGCCGGCCATCGCGCCCGCCATGTACGCCGCGCGCACGCCGTGGTCCGCGCGGAACGCGGCCGAGCCGAGGGCGTCGGGATCCACCCGGCCCGCCGCGGCGAGCAGGCGCGCGGTCGGCTGGGCCGACAGCCCGCCCGTCGAGGCGACGGCCGGACCGTCGGGCGTGTCGACCACGAAGACGGGTCGCTCCACGTCGTGCAGGGCCCGGGCGAGGGCCTCCGGCGAGGGCTCGGGGGTGTCGGGGCCGGTCCAGCCCCAGGTGTCAGTCATGGTTCGTCTCCTCGAGGGTGCGGTCGGTGGGGGGGGATGCCGTGGGTGTCGGTGGTGCCGTCGTGGATGCGGATCGCGAGCCCGGTGACGGCGTAGATGCGCAGGTCGCCCTTCCACAGCGAGCTGTCGGCGACGACCGTGACGGCGCCCGGCTCGCGGTCGACGCGCGTGATGTCGACCTCCACCTGGCAGTCCGTGTCGGTCGTCGCGACCTGGCCGCGGTAGGACCAGGTGGTCGACACGCCCTGCGCGAGCTCGATGCGCGGATCCCGGAACCCGTCGACGAGCCCCTTCTCGACCGCGAGCACCTGCAGGGCCTGCAGCATCGACTCGATGCCGAGCGAGCCGGGCTGCACGGGGTCGCGGTGGAAGTGGCGCGTGAAGTACCAGTCGTCGGGCGTCACGTCGCGGCGGCCCCAGACGGAGCCGAGGCCGGCGGGGCCCTGGTCGAGGTGGATCCGCACCTCGTCCAGCAGCGCGAGCCGGCCACCCGGGAGCGCGAGCCGGTCGGGCCGCTGCCGGTGGCGGGCGTCGAGGGCGGCGGCGTCGAGGACCAGGTCGGGGGCGTCGGATCCCGCGGCGAGCGACCGCGGCACCGTGCGCGCGCCGGCGTCGAGGCCGGTCTGCGACGCGAGCGCCTGTTCCGAGAAGTACCCGAAAATCGACTCGCCGCGGTAGAACACCCCATCAGGGCCCGCGAGCTCGTAGCGGAACTTCTGCAGCACGTTGCCCTCCACGGCCGAACTGAAGAGGAGCGTCGTGGTCTGCCGGATCGTGCTGCCCAGCGCGGGGAAGGGGCCGGTGAGCTCGGCGGATCCGTCGAGGTTGCGGATCGCGAACTCCACGGTCGGCTGGTCGAGCGTCGCGCCCTGGTAGTAGCCGAGCAGGATCGCGGCCTGCAGCGACGACTCGAGGATGACCGCGTGCGGCATGATCCCCGCCGGGTTCTCGCGGTAGTACCAGCTGTCGGCGTGCGCGTCGTACTCGCTCACCATCACCATCCCGGGCGCGAGCCGGCCGCGCTCGCCGGTGACGCTCTCGATCCGGTCCACGAACTGGAAGTCGCGGTTCGGGATGTGCGGGGCGCGCCGGTCGCCGTAGACGTCGAACTCGGGCCCCATCGCGGTGCCGAGGTCGCCGCGCGCGGCGTGCGCCAGCTGCAGCTCGTTCACCACGGTGGGCACGCCGCGGCTCGAGAGGCGCCCGAGGAACGGGGAACGACCACCCGTCCCCGGGCGGTACGGGGAGCCCTCCTTCTCGCGGATCTGCACGCCGAAGTCCCGCATGCGCACGACCGGCTGGTCGTCGCGGAACACGAGCACGTCGGCGATCACCGTCGGTCGGGGGAGCAGGGTGAGCTCGCGGATGTCGAGCTCGTAGCGGAGCCGGGCGTCGCCCGGCACGATCTGGCCGCGCACGGCGACGTCGGTGTGGATGCCCGGGATGGTCTGGAAGCGCGCATCCGGCAGCACCAGGTGGAAGCCCTCGTGCAGCAGCAGCACCTGGAGCGCCTGCACGGCGCCCTCCGCCACCAGGGATCCGGCGAGCACCGGGTCGTCGGTGAAGTGGCAGCGGAAGTACCAGCCGTCGGGATCGAGGTCCAGGTGCGCGGTGACCTTGCCGAGCCGGTGGGTGCCGCCTTCGGGATCGATCTCGAGGCGGTCGATCATGCGCAGCTGCGCGGTCGGCAGGCGGAGCCCCGGATTCGTCCCCGCGGGCTGGCCGTGCCGCGGGCCGAAGACGCCCGCGACGTCGCCCGCGGCGAGCCGGGCGAGGTCGGCGGCGTCGAGCTCGTGGTGGTCGGTCTGCTCGACCGGCTTCCGCCACGGGCGGTCGGGCCCGGTCGCCGGGACCTCGGGTCCGGCGGGCTCCGGCAGGATCCCGAGCGGCGCCTCGAGCTCCTGCCGGCTGAAGAAGCCCGCGGTCGCCCTCGTGAGCTCGAGGATCAGGACGCCGTCGGCGTAGCAGCGGTACCCGAAGTAGAACAGGGTCGTCGGGCCGTTGCGGATGAACCGCTCGATCGTGATCTCGTAGCGCAGCGTCTGCCCGGCCCGCGGCAGGTCGCCGTGGAAGACGAGCGTGCTGTCGAGGAGGCGGTAGGTGCGGAGCCCGCGGTTCTCCGCGTCGATGCCGAGCCAGGAGACGAGGAGCAGGTCGCCCTGCCCGGCCTCGATCGTCACCGCCGCCGGCACCCCGTCGTCGACCAGGTACCAGGCGTCGAGCGGCACGTCGTACTCGGTGGTGATCGTCGAGCGCTCGAACCGGCCGCGCTCGCCCTGCACGTCGACGACGCGCGAGACGAAGTGGTACGGCGGCGCGGGGAGGCGCACGCGCGTCGCGAACCCGTCGATCTCGGCGTAGTCGGGGCCGAAGACCCGGGCGATGTCGCCGGTCGCGAACTCGAGGAGGTCCTGCTCGTCCCAGATGGCGGTCGGGGTCGCCGGGTCGGACGCGGTAGCGGCTGCCGGCGCGGTCGCGGGGGCCGGATCGGGCGCGGCTGCCGAGGGTGCGACGGCCGGCCGGCCACGCGGGTCCTCCGGGAGGGCGCGCGCCGCCTCGACGAGCATCGCGTGCTGGAAGCGCAGCGTGTCGCGGTGGGCGCGGATGACCTGGCGGACGAGCTGCTGGCGGCCGTGGAGCACGAGGTCCGCGATCTCGCCGCGCGGGCCCGTCGGGACGGCGGGCGCGGCGGTGCCCGGTCTCCACCACGGGCCGAGGGCGGCGGCGCGGGGATCCCAGGACAGGCGCGCGGGCTCGGGCGCGACGGCGGGCTCGGGCGTCGGCGAGGGCACGGGCTCGGGCGCTGCCTCCTGCTGCGGCGCCCGCCCGCGCGCGAACGCGGCGGCGACGTCCCGCCGGATCGACGTGGTGCGCCCGACGAGGGGTCCGGTCGGGGGCGCGGGGACGGGATCCAGGCCGAACGCGTCGATCTCCACGTCGACGCCCTGCGTGATCAGCTCGGCCAGGAACGCCGGCCACGTGCTGCCGAACGGCGCGCCGCGGTGGTCGGGAGCGAGGGCGCGGAGCCCGGGGACCGCGGTGTCGGTGATCCAGCGCGCGCAGGTGCCGCCCGGGCCCGCCTCGAGCACGAGGTCGGCGTGCTCGGCGATCGCCTCGACCAGCCGCGGGAAGTCCACCGGCTCGATCACCGAGCGGGCGATGGAGCGGGCCAGCTCCTCCTCGTCGGCCGTGGGCGGGATGGGCCGGCCGTCGACCGAGTCGAGGAGGAGCGCATCCGTGCCCTCGCCGAGCGGGAAGCGGTGCAGCGCCACGAGCTCGTCCGCCCACTCCTCGGCGAGCGGGGAGTGCAGGGGGGAGACGACGGGCGACGGCGCGGTGCGGAAGCCGCTCTCGTGCACGAGGGCGTGCACGTCCGCCGCGGGACCCGCGACGACGACCTCGCCCGGGGTGTTGACGTGCGTGACGTGCAGCCGCGGGGATCCGGCGACGCGCGCCGCCACCTCGTCGGCCGGCGCGAGCACGACGACCGCGCGCCACACCTCGGACAGCGGCGTGGACGCGTCCATGCCGAAGGCGCGGCGGACGGTGAGGAGCTCCCCGGCCAGCTCGTCCTGGAAGACGGGCGACGCGATGATCCGCCGGAGCGCGCGGCGGTGCCGGTCCCAGCGGCGGGTCGCGAACAGCATCGAGGACGCGCCGAGCGAGTACCCGACGGTCGACGTGGGCGGCGTGCCCGTCAGGCCCGTGAGCAGGTCGGCGTAGACCATGGCGAACGTCGTGCCGACGCCGAGCATGAACGGCACGTCGCGCTGCAGCTCCTCCTCGTAGCGCATCAGCTCGGCGGGCGACGCGGCCTCGTGGCGCCACGGGTGCAGGCGGCCGAGGCGGACCTCCTCGGACGACTCGGCCACGATCGCGTCGAACGCGTCCATCGCCCGGGGCAGCATCCGGAGAAGGTCGGCGCCGAAGCGCGGGTAGGCGGTGAAGGCGCCCGGGAACGCGTAGCCGATGCGCGGCGGGTCCGCCGGATCCACGGTCGCGTACCTGCTGCCGCCCGGAGCCGCCCAGCGTGCGCCGGGAGTGAGGGAGGCGATGGCGTCGCGGGCGCGCGCGGCCTCGCGGGGGAGGGTCGCGCGGTCGCGGCAGACGAGCACCAGGCGCTCGGGACCGCCCGGGGTCGCGGGCAGATCCTCCGGCGCGACGCCGTCGGCGAGGCGGCCCAGCGCCCGGGCGAGGTCCTCCCGCGTGGCGGCGTCGAGGCGCACGAGGCGTCGGCCGCCGCCCGCGCGCCAGGCGGCACCGGGATCCACCTGCCGTCGTCGTGGCGGTTCGACGACCCGGAGGGCGGCGGTCGCGCCGTCGTGGCCGAGCACGCGGATCAGGCCGCTGCGGGGCGCGTCCCGCCGGGCGAGCCAGGGCGTGCCGGGGACCGCCTCGCCGCTCGACGCCGCGTCGAGGCGCAGGCGCAGGTCGGCGGGCAGGTCGAGGTCGGCGAGCGTGGCGGGCGTGACGCGGGCGTGGATCCCGAGCACCGTGCGCAGCAGCATGAGGCCGGCGGCGGCGTTGGCGGCATCGCCCCAGGTCTCGCGGGTGCTCGTGACGGCGATCCCCGTGGCGCCGGGGTGAGCGTCGAGGACGTCGGCGACGAGGGCGGCGCGCTCCGCGGCGGTGGGCGCGTGCACGTCGACGGCCTGCGGGGCCGGATCCGCGCCGGGGCCCTCGCCTGCGGCGGGGACGTCGACGAGCGCGTACGCGTCCTCCGCGTCCTCGGGTCGGCGCAGGACGAACGCGGTCGCGGCGTCGAGCGGCCGGGCGGATGCGCCGGGCAGGAGGGCGCGCTCGGCCGTGACCGCGAGATCCACGCCCGCCACGACGACCGCCTCGATCGTCGGATCGGCGAGGAGGAGCTGCGCGGCCTCCACGGCGCGGATCACGCCGAGCGGCCCGCCGGACACCGTGAACGACGGCCCGGTCAGGTTCCAGGTGGAGCTGATCCGCGACGCCGTGATGCTGCCGATGTAGCTCATCACCTCGGTCGCGCTGAGGGGCGAGTGCAGGGCGTCGCGGACCGTCCGCACCGTGGCGGGGTCGACGTCGTCCTCGTCTGCGTCGAGGATGCGCGCGAGCAGCTCGTCGGCGCGCAGGTGGGCGAGGCGCTCGTGCGCGCGGGCGTCGAGGTCGAGCGCGACGACCACGGCCGTGCGCGATCCGAAGCGCCGCGCGGCGCCCTCCGCCGTGCCCTCGATGCGGTCGGCGTCGGCGAACGCGTCGCCGACCGCGCGCGCGACGGCGAGCGGCGCGGGGTTGAGGTGCGGGATGTCGCGCGGCGGGATGCGGTCGCCGATCGGGTCGAGCGCGATGGGGCCGAGGGCGCGGCCGTCGGCGGGAGTGCCGTGCAGGCGCGGGACCGTGTCGGCACCGGCGAGAGCGGCGATGTCGCCGCTGCCCTCGGCGTGCGCGAGGTCCGCGACGCGCGCACCTGCGCCCACGTAGGCGCCGACGCCCGTGACGGCGACGGCGGGCAGGCGCCCGGATCCGGTCGGTCGCGCAGCGTCGTCCGCGGTCGCCTCGGCCGCGCCAGCCGCCCGCTCGCCCGCCGGGTCGTGCGACACCACGAGGTGCGCGTTCGCGCCGCCGAACCCGAACGCGGAGACGGCCGCGCGGCGCGGTCCGTCCGTCGCGGGCCACGGGGTGGGCGCGCCGACCACGCGCGGGTGGAGGAACGGGGCGTCGGTCGCGCCGCCGACCGTGGGCGGGATGGTCCCCGAGCGCATCGCGAGCACGACCTTGATGAGGCTCGTGATCCCCGCGGCGGTCAGCAGGTGGCCGATGTTGCCCTTCACGGATCCGAGCAGCGGCATCCGCTCGCCGAAGGCCGCCGTGAGCGACGCCAGCTCGGTGCGGTCGCCCACGGGCGTGCCCGTGGCGTGGCACTCGATGTAGTCGACGTCGGTCGGCGCGAGGCCCGCGTCGGCGTAGGCGAGGTCGTAGCAGGTGCGCTGCCCCGCCTGGCCCGGCACGAGCGGGTGCTGGCCGGCGCCGTCGTTGACGAGGGCGGATCCCTCGATCACCGCGAGCACCTCGTCGCCGTCGCGCAGGGCGTCGTCGAGCCGGCGGAGGACCACGACCGCGGCGCCCTCGCCCGTGAGGATCCCCGTGCTGTCCGCGCGGAACGGCGCCGAGGCGCCGCGCCCGTACGCGCCGAGGTCGGAGAAGGAGAGGTGGAGCAGCGGCAGGTCGGGCGCGCAGACCGCGCCCGCGACGACCGTGTCGGCCGTGCCGAGCGCGAGCGCGTCGCAGGCGAGGCGCACGGCGTAGAGGCCGGATGCGCACGCCGCGTCGAGCACGAGGCGCCGGCCGCCGAGGCCCGCGGCGTCCGCGACCGCGTCGGCCACGGATCCCGCGGCGTCGACGTGGCCCGGATCCGCGCTCGTGGGCACCGTTCCGGGCACCGTGGCGAGGCCCGCGTCGCGGATCCCCGCGCGCACCTCCTCCTCGATGAGCGGCAGGGAGACGGCGGCGGAGCGCTCGGTCGGGAAGGTGTAGCAGCCGAGGACGAGGCCGGTGCGCGAGCGGTCCGGCGTGGATCCGCCCACCCCGGCGAGGGCGCGGCGGACCACGAAGGTGGCCCAGCAGCGCGCGTCGTCGGCGTCGGGGCCGAGCCCGCTCTCGGCGCGGGCCCGGGCCCGGTCGTCCGCGTCGAGGAAGCCGCCGCGGCGGGACGCGAAGGCGGAGCCCGCGGCGGAGTCGGCGCGCGGGAGGCGCGGGTCGTCGGCGCCGCGCGCGTCGCGGCCGTCGGTCAGCAGCTCCGCGAAGGCGTCCACCCCGACGGCGCCCGGCAGCAGGCAGTCCATCGCCACCACGGCGATCCGGGTGCTCATGCGCGGATCGCCGTCTGCGTCGTCGTGGCGTGGATCTCGGCGGTCGTCGCCGAGGCGGCGGCCGCGGCGGCCTCCGCGACGGGCTCCGGCGAGGGCTCCGGTCGGCGGGTGACGACGACGCCGTCCAGCACCGCGAGCAGGCGGCCGCCCGCGCGCGCCTCGAGGTCCATCCGCACGCCGTCCGGCCGCTCCTCGATGCGGGTGGCGCGGACGGTGAGCGGGTCTCCCGGCGAGGCCTCCCCCGTCCACCGCAGCGCGCCGATGGCGGACGGCAGCGTCCGCATCCCGGTCGCCTCGTGGGCCGCGACCAGCGCGGCCTGCAGGAGCACGTCGAGCGTCGCGGCGTCCAGCGGGGGCGCGCCGGTGGTCTCGGCCGGCCGCGGGATCCGCGGATCCACCGCCCCGACGATCACGTCGGCGCCGTCCCGGGCGATCCCCGTGACGGCGCGCAGCGCGTCGCCGTGGAAGAGCAGCCCGGAGGCGTAGGGGTCGATCGGGCGGAGCGGCGGGATCGCGCCCACCTGACCTGTCGGGGCCGATCCCGCGAGGCCCGCCGCTCCGGCCGACCCGCTCACGAGCACGGCCGTGAACCGGGGCCGGTCGGCACCCGCCGGCCCATCTCCGACGCTCGCGAGGACCGCGCGAACGGTGGCGGATCCGTCCGCCGCGGCCGGCCCCTCCGAGAGCGCGACGGCGAAGGAGGCGCCAGTGCCCTCCTCGACGCCCGCGGTCACGCGGATGTCCTCGATCCGCGCGATGCCCCGTCCGGTGTGGCGGATCGCGGCGCCCGCCAGCAGGCACACGCCCGCGGCCGTGGGCAGGATCCGCCGCCCCTCCAGCGCGTGGGCGCGCACCAGCTCGGAGTCGAGCAGCTCGCCCATCGGCAGGGCGCTGCGCGTGGGGCGCAGCGGCGCCGGATCCCCGGAGAGCGGCTCGGCCGGCCCGAGCAGCACGTGCGTCTGGCCCGTGCGCGCGGATCCGAACTGCTCGACGAACAGGCGCGCCCCGTCGTCCTGCCCCACGAGCGCGTACCCGCGGGAGCGGAACAGCTCGCGGACCGCGTCGGAGACCATGCCGCCCTCCCACGCGCCCCAGTCGATGGCGACGACGTGCGCGTCGGGCAGGCGGTCGGCGAGCGCCTCCGCCCAGCGGTCGAGCACGGCGTTGGCCATGGCGTAGTCGGACTGGCCGCGGTTGCCGAAGAGGCCGGCGACCGAGGAGAACAGCGCCACGTGCCGGAGCCGATCCGTGCCGCCGAGCGCGGAGATCGCGTTCTCGAGGCTGCGGACCTTGGTGGAGACGACGCGGGCGGCGTCCTCGCGGGTCTTGTCGACGAGCAGCCGGTCGGCGATGGCGCCGGTGCCGTGCACGATGCCGACGATGCGGTCGGCGAACGGCGCGAGGGCGCGGGCGGTGGCGTCGCGGTCGGTGAGGTCGACGCTCGCGTAGTGCGCCTCGGTGCCGCCCGCGCGGAGCCGGGCGAGCTGGTCCCGCACCTGGCGGCGCGCGGCGACGGACGCCACGAGCGCGCCCACGGAGCGCGGCGTGGGGCGCCGGTCGGTGCTCCGGAGGTGCTCGGTGGCGGCGGCGCGGAGATCCGCCTCGTCGGCGAGGTCGCGCGACCAGCCGTCCTCGTCCTCGAGCGGCGTGCGTCCGACGAGCACGAGCCCCGGGCCGGGGCGCGCGGCGGCGAGGTCGCGGATGCAGCGGGCCGTGATGCCCTGCGCGCCGCCCGTGACGAGCACCAGGTCGTCGGATCCGAGGTCCGCGTACGCGGCCCGGCCGGGGGCGCCCGCGTCGTGGGCGGGCGCCTCCGGCTCGACCACGGGCGCCTCGCGCCGGCCGTCGCGCCACCTGACGGTGTCGAGCCCGTCGGCGGTGTCGTCGAGCTCCCACGCGATGAGGGCGGCCGCGGTGTCGTCCGCGCCGCCATCGAGGAGCAGCGCGCGGGCGCGGATCCCCGGGTGCTCGATGCGCAGCGTGCGGACGAGGCCCGCGAGCCCCGCCGCGGCTATGCCGCGCGCGTCGGTGCTGTCCCGGTCGTCGACGAGCCCGACCGCGAGCAGCTGCGGGGCCGCGTCGGTGCCGTCTGCGCCCGGCCCGGTGGCCGGCCCGGTGGCCGGCCCGGTGGCCGCGCGATCCGCGACGGTCACGGCGAACGCGCGGACCGCGTCGAGCGCGTCCACGAGCGTCTCCGTCGCGTCGGCGTCCGGGCGGGGGCCGACGATCAGCACGAGGTCGGCGGCGGCGTCGGCGTCGTCGGGGCGATCGGGGGTGTCCCCGTCGATCCGCACGTCGTGCCCTGCCGCCCGGAGCTCGTCCCGCAGCCGGGGCGCGATGCCCGACGCGGATCCGTCACGCACCCGGACCACGCGGGGCGCCACGGTCACCGGGAGGTCGGGTCCCGCGATGGGGGCCCAGCGCACCGTCGACCTGCGGATCCCTGGCGCAGCCTCCTCGTCGTCCGCGGCGGACGACGCGCGGCGCTCGCGGCTGGTGCCTGTGGTCTGGCCGCGCAGGGCCTCCACGATGTCGCCGAGGGTGCGCAGCTCGGCGACCTCCTCGGGCGAGAACGGCGCGCGGCCGGGGAAGCGCTCGCCGATGGCGCCCAGGATCTCGACCCGCTTGATCGAGTCGATGCCGAGGTCCGCCTCGATGCCCATGTCCGACTCGAGGATGTCGGCCGAGTAGCCGGTCTTCTCGGCCACGATCTCGCGGACGAGCGCGTCGACGTCCACCTCGGCGGCCGGATCCGCGGCGGCGGGTGCCGACGCGGCCGACGCGGCCGCGGGGGCCGGCTCCTCGACGGGAGCGGGAGCGGGAGCGGGGACGCGCGCGGGAGCGGGCTCCGGGGCCGAAGCGGGCGCCGGCGCGGGGACGGGGTGCAGCCCGGCGGCAGGAGCGGCGGCAGGAGCGGCGTCAGCGTCGGCACCCGCGGGAGCGCCCGCGTCGGTCGACGGCGCGGGCGCCCCCACCGTCGCCTCGACCCGCGGCCGCGCGAGGAGCGCACCGCCGTCGATCGACGTCGGCAGGCCGTGCGCGGGGGACGCCCCGCCGTCGCCGACGCCGGTGATCAGCCGGTTGACCTGCACGTGCGCGTCGCCGACGGCGATGCACTGCGCGACGATCTCGCGCATGCCGTCCACGGAGAGGCGGCCGGCGCCCCCGTCGAGCATCGCGAGCAGGGACTCGCTGACGTTCTGCTGCCCGGAGAGGAACGCGGCGTGCACGTGCAGCTGCTCCTTCGCGAGGTCGAGCTGATCGGCGGTGACGGGGGCGGTCCGGGTGGCGGTGGATGCGGTGGTGACGCTCATGGTGGATGACTCGCTTCGCGGGAGGTACGGGATGGGGGTGGTGGGCACGAGCTCCGCGCGAGGGCGCGGGCTCGTGGGGTCGTCGGCCGGGGTCGACGGGAGCAGGGGCGCGGGGGAGGCGTCCTGCTCGTGGGGGGCGTCCGTGCGGAGCGCGTACGGGGTGGCGAGGAGCTCCTCGAACGCGGCCGCGCGGTCGGCGGACACGTGGTTCACGCCCGCGAGCATCACGGCGGGGCCCTTGCCCGGGCGGGCCGCGGGTCGCGCCCGCAGGCCGGCGCTCTGCCAGCGCGGGAGCGCCCCCGCGACGGCCAGCTGCGCGACAGCGGTGGCGAGCGCGTGCTGTGCGGTCTCGGGGTCCCCGCCGTCCGCGCTCACGACGAGCACGTCGGGGTCGTCGGCGAGGATGCTCGTGGCCAGGCGGCCGAGGACGTTCCCGGGGCCGCACTCCACGAGGATCCGGATGCCGTCGTCGTGCATGCGCCGCACGGCCCGCTCGAACTCCACGGGCCGGGCGAGCTGGTCCGCGAGGATCCGGGCGTTCGCCTCGGCGTCCTCCCCGTACTCCTCGTCGGCCGTGTTCGCGTAGACGCGTCCCCGCGTCGGGGCGCCCACGCCGTGCGATCGCACCGCCTGCCCGAACGCGCCCACGGCGCCCGCGACGGCGGGCGTGTGGAACGCGGCGGACACGGGCAGCTCGACCACGCGGATCCCGTCGGCCTCCGCCCGGCGCACGAGCTCGGCGACGGCCGCGACCGGTCCGCCGACGACGTGCTGGCGCGGGCTGTTGGCGTTGCACAGGAGCGCGCCCTCGCTCGCGGCGATGAGCCGGTCGACGGTCTCCCGGTCGGCGAGCACCGCGGCCATGGATCCGGCGTCGCCGTGCGCGCCCGCCGCCTCGGCCATCGCCCGGCCGCGTTCGCGGGCCAGCGTGAGGAAGGTCGAGTGGTCGAACGACCCGGCCGCCCACAGCGCCGCCAGCTCGCCGAAGCTGTGCCCGACGAAGCCGGATGCGGCGAGCCCCAGCCCCTGCTCCCCGAGGAGCCGGTGGTGGGCGGCGGACAGCGCGCCGATGGCGGGCTGCGCGTTCTCGGTCGCCCGGAGCGTGCGCTCGGCCTCGGCAGCGGCCTCCGCGTCGGCGGGCGGCGGCGGGTACGCGACGGCGGCCAGGTGCTCGAGGCCGGGGGTCGCGTACGCGTCCTCCAGCGCGTCCATCAGCAGGGGCTCGCGGAGCACGGCGCCGAGGCCGGCGTCGACGTGCTGGCTGCCCTGGCCCGAGAACAGGATCCCGACGCCGCCGCCGAGGGCCGACGGCCGGTGGTGGATCCCGCGCGGATCGGACCACGCGCTGCCGGGCGACTCGCGCAGGCGCCTGGCGGCGGCCGGCAGGAGCGCGTCGCGCTCGGCCTCCGTGATGGCGACCACGGCGATGCGGGGCGCGTCCGCGGAGATGGCGGTGCCGGACGGCGTGGGCGCCGCTCCCGCATCCAGCGCGGCGGCGAGCTCCTCGGCGGTCGGCGCGGTCCAGAGCCACACGGTCGGGCGGTCGAGCGCGTTGCCGAGCTCCCGCGACCTCGGGTGCTCCTCGAGCACGATGTGGAAGTTCGTGCCCCCGAAGCCGAAGGCGGACAGGCCCGCGCGGCGCACGGGCCGCTCGGGCGTCCGGAACCACGGCCGCGTCCGCGTGGCCACGTGCAGCGGGCTGCCCGTGAACGAGTCCGCGGGCTTCTCGACCTTGATGGTGGGCGGCAGGATCCGGTGCTGCAGCGCGAGCGAGAGCTTGATGAGGCCGGCGGCGCCCGCCGCGGCCTTGGTGTGCCCGATCTGCGACTTCACGGATCCGATGCCGATGGACGACTCCGACGCCCCGCTGTCGGCCAGCACCTCGGCCAGCGCGCTGAGCTCGGTGGCGTCGCCGACCGCGGTGCCCGTGCCGTGCGCCTCGATGATCGACACCGACGCGGGGGAGCAGTCGGCGTCCTCGTACGCCCGGCGGAGCGCGAGCTGCTGCCCGCTCGCCCGCGGCGCGTAGATGGACTTGTAGCGGCCGTCGCTCGCGGAGCCGATGCCGCGGATCACCGAGTAGATCCGGTTGCCGTCGCGCTCGGCGTCGTCGAGGCGGCGCAGCGCGAGCATGCCGATGCCCTCGCCGATCAGGGTGCCGTCGCTGGAGGCGTCGAACGGCCGCACGTCGCCCGTGGGGCTGAACGCGGGCGTCTTCGAGAAGCACAGGTACATGAAGATCGTGTTCTCGGCGTCGCAGCCGCCCGTGATCATCGTGTCGGCGCGGTGGTCCACGAGCTCGGCCGCGGCGGCGCGGAGGGCGCCGAGCGAGCTGGCGCAGGCCGCGTCCACCGTCATGTTCATGCCGCCGAGGTCGAAGCGGTTGGCCACGCGGCCGGCCACCACGTTGCCGAGCATCCCGGGGAACGAGTTCTCCTCCCAGGGGGCGAACCCGGCGCTGAAGCGGCGGGCGAGCTCGTCGGCGTCGGCCTCGCTCAGCCCGATCGAGCGCGCCGCCCGGCGCACGGCGGGGGTCTGCAGGCGGGCCGAGAGCGGCTGCGTCAGCTGGTTGGCGCCCGTGACGCCGAGCACGATGCCCGTGCGCTCGCGGTCGTACCAGCCGCTGCCCTCGGCGCGCGCGTCCTCCAGCACGTCGCGGGTGACGACGAGGCTGAGCAGCTGCAGCACGTCGGTGACGTCGAGCTGTGCCGGCGGGATCCCGAACTCGATCGGGTGGAACGGCACCGGGTCGATGAAGCCGCCGCGCTTGGCGTACGTCTTGTCCGGCGCCGACCGGTCCGCCGAATAGTGGTCGTCGACGTCCCAGTGCCATTCCGGGATGTCCCGGATGGAATCCACGCGATCGACGATGCCGTTCCAGAAGCCCTCCACATCGGAGGATCCCGGGAACAGGCTCGAAATGCCCACCACGGCGAGCGGGGTGCGCGCCAGGCGACGGTCGAGTTCCGCGTCGTCGGTATTCTCGTTCATTCTTCTCCCAATCGAGATGATGACGTCCGCTCGACGCCCGACGGGCGCGAGGTGAATTCATTTGACATCGCCGGCTGCATTCCCGAGGCGCGTGCGCGGATCTCCTCCGCGATCACCGCGCGACTCGCCGGGTCGGAGAGCATGGAATAGTGGTCGCCCGCGCAGGGAATCACCTCGACGGAATCCGCCGCGTCCTCCCAGCCGTTCGCCGCGCTTTCCGGGAGGAGGCCGTCGACGGGTTTCACGAGCGATATCCCGTCGGGCCTCGGCCATTCCCACGATGCGGTCATCCGCACGTTTCGCTCGAGTCCGCCCGTGTACGCGCGCGCCAGGGCGAGGAACCCGCCGCGGCTCACGTCGGGGGCGATGGCGCCTGCCTCGATGGCGGGTCCGTGCAGGGCCGCGAGGGGATCCCTGCCGTCGTCGGCATCGGCGGGAGGGGCGGCCAGAGGGCGGCCCGCGCGGGAGCCGAGGTAGTCCGCGAACCAGCGCGCGAGGTGCGCCCGCGATCCCTGGACGTCGATGGTGGGCGCCACCGTGTCGAGCAGCAGGACGGCGGGATCCCGGGGCAGGCGTTCCCGGAGGGCGAGCGCGACGAGGCCGCCGAATGACCAGCCGACCAGGAGATCCGCCTGCTCGATGAGGGCCCCGTCGTCGTCGAGTAGGCGCGTGACGAGGTCATCCATCCGCGAGTCGGATGCGGCCGGGTCGAAGCCGGCGTGGGCGTAGTCGCGGCGGGTGCCGAGGTCGCTCACGCCCCAGTCGACCCCCGTGCACGCCTCGCCCAGCGGCCCGTAGACGGACGCCGGGACGGTGCCGGGGTGGATGACGTGGACCCGGGGGCGCCCCGGGGGAGGCGTGTCGGTGGACACGGTCTCAGCGGGGGACGGACTCGGGTTCGGAGGAGCTCGCCACGTGCTCGGCGAGCTTCTCGATGGTGGGGAAGTACCAGAGGGCCGTGGGGGCGAGCGCGAAACCCAGCCATTCCTCCAGCTCGCCCGCGAGCACCAGCGCCTCCGTGGAATCCAGGTCGAATTCGTCGAAGAACATGTCGGGGCGCACGTCCTGCTTCTCCGAGCCCGTGCGCACGGCGATCTTCTCGATCAGCCATTCTCGTACCTCGTGCGTTTCGACCATTTCCCGCATCCCTCTTCCTGTGTCGTTCTCCGGGAGGTGCCTCGGCGGGTGCCGGCGGCTTCGAGCACGAAGCTAACCGATGGTAGGTCGAGGCTGTCAAGGGGTCATGCGAACGCATGGAACGTGGTAGTTGAACGCTAAAGGTCCGATTGTGGACGGGATCGTGAGCGGTGCCCGACGACGAGTGGGCTCATGATCCGACGCGAGGGCACAGGACCCTGGGGATCGCCTGGCGGAACGCGGATGCAGCGATTCCCGACGTTCGACGAGCGCATCTCGGGGCGCTATTTCCAGACGCTGTCCAATGTCCCCCGTTCTGGGGGTATTGCATGGTGATGCAACCAATGCACGTGGCGTGGGAGCAGTCTTCCGTGCCCCGGTCGGGGGCGCATGCCGGGCCGGTCAGGCCTCGCCGCGCTCCAGGGTGAGGCCCTTCTCGTGGTGCGCGACGCGGCGGAGGGCGAGCAGCACGGGCTCGTAGAGCGCCGTGCCGAGCACCGCGAACTCCACGGCGCCCTGCGGGTCCGACCAGGGGACGCGCGAGAAGTCGGCGTCCGCGATGTCCCGCACCGCGTCGACGTAGGTGCGGATCTGCGACTCGTCGAGCGGGATCCCCGCTTCCTCCGCGAGCTCGAGGGCGCGATCGAGCTGCGCGACGGGCACGGAATCGGCCGTGTGCTGCACGCCCAGGCGGTCCAGCAGGGCCTCGGTCGCCGCGGTGGAGCGCGCCGGGGCGGCCTCGCCGGCGGCGGAGCTCGAGCGGTCGCCGGTGGGGAGCGCGGCCGTGGCCTTCCGCATCGCGCCCACCACGCTCTGGTCGGGATCCGCGACGAGGTCGAGGATCGTCCCTGCCTGCTCGACGGTGACGCCGACCACGTGGATGAGGCCGCGGACGAGTCGCAGCCGCGCCAGGTGGGTCTCGTCGAACGCGGTCCGGCGGGCGTTGACCTTGACGCCCGGGTGGAGCAGCCCCTCGCGCAGGTAGTACTTGATGGTGGCGACGGAGCAGCCGGATCGCTCGGCGAGCTCGGATATGGGCAGGGCGGTCATCCTCGAATGATAGGGAAACTATCTAGAGGGCGCCCGAGAGGACGTCACGGGGACATCACGGTCGTGCGTCGCAGGCCATTCCCGGCCTGTTTCCGCAGGTTGCGGGAATGCACGCATCGCATCCCGCGTCGTCCCCTGTGGAAAATCCCAACACCTGCGGGCGATTCGAGCGGGGGACGGATATCCCGCCGTCCGCTTACGCCCAGCCCCAGCGCTTCAGCAGGAGCACGACGAGCACGGTCGGCTTCATCCACGGCACCTCGCCGACGCGGTACTCCTCGGCCCGCGCGAGGCGCTCGGCGAGGTCAGGCCGCAGCTCCCGGAGGTAGGGGCGGGCCTTCGCGGCGTGCACCGAGTCGGAGACGATGCGGATGGTGTCGGCGTCCTCGAGGAACGGGATCGCGTTGGCGATGTTCTCGCGCGTGCTGGTGCTCGTGTCCTCGAGGACGAGCGGGCCCCGGTAGCCGAGCTCGTCGCGGGCGTACCTGGCGAGGATCCGCGCCTCGGGCTCGGTGCCCATGACCGATCCGCCGCAGAGGATGAGGGTGCTCGAGGTGGCGCGCGGATCCATCGAGCGCAGCCCCGCCCGGACCCGGTACCGGTTGATGGCGTTGGCGCGCGGACCGCGGTTGCCGTAGCCCAGCACCACGATCGCCTCCCGGCCCACCTCGGCGCCCGGCCGGCTGCGGTCGAGCCCGCGCGTGCTGGCCAGGCGGTGCGCGACCTCGCTGGCGACGAAGGCGACCGCGGCGGAGGCCCCGATCGCGACGAGCAGGGGGCGGGTCCGCATCCGCCCAGGCTACGCGCCGGGACCCGCCCGACCCTCGTGGTTCAATGGTCCCGCCTCCCGCGGGAGGGGCCTCCCGCGGGAGGCACGGCGGTGGGGCTCGCCGTACCCGAACCTCGACACCCTCGTCGACGACAGTCCCTGTCTCTTGGCTAGCCATGCCATCCGAGATGGGAGACCCCATGACCGACCACCCGCAGCCCGACCGCGGCGCACCCCGCGACAGGGCGCCTCACGACGACGCGCCCCTCGACAGCGACGTCGAGGTGGACGACGACCCGGGCCGCCCGGTCCACCTCCGCTGGTCGTCCCTCGGCCTCGTGGCGATCGGCGGCGCCGTCGGCACGGGCGTCCGCGAGGCGCTCGCGCTCACGTGGCCGGCGCCCGCCGGGGGCATCCCCGTCACGATCCTCCTGATCAACGTGGTCGGCGCCTTCGTGCTCGGCGCCCTGCTGGAGTCGCTCGCCCGCCGCGGGCCCGACGAGGGCCGACGCCGCGCGATCCGCCTGCTGGTGGGCACGGGCGTGCTCGGCGGCTTCACCACCTACAGCTCGCTCGCGACCGACGCGGCATCGCTCACGGGATCCGCGCTCGGCGTCGCGTTCGCGTACGCGGGGCTCTCGCTCGTGCTGGGCGCCGCGGCGTCCGCCGCCGGGATCGCCGCGGGCGCCGCCATCCACCGCCGCACCGCTGCCCGCCGCGCGACGGGGGCGGCGTCGTGACCGGCCCGCTCGTGTTCGCGCTCATCTGCGTGGCCGGCGGCGTCGGATCCGCCCTCCGCCTGCTCCTCGACGGCGCCATCCGCGGCCGCCTCGGCGCCGCGTACCCATGGGGCACGACCGTCATCAACGTCACGGGATCCCTCGGCCTCGGCCTCCTCACGGGCGCCGCCGCGCAGGCGGGCCTCCCGCACGACCTCCTCCTCATCCTCGGCGGCGGCCTGATGGGCGGATACACGACCTTCAGCACCGCGAGCCTCGAGACCGTGCGGCTCGCGCAGGCCGGCAGGGTCGGCGCGGCGCTCGCGAACGGACTGGGGATGCTCGTCGTCTGCATCGCGGCGGCGGGCCTCGGGATCGCGGTGGGCGGGGCGCTGTGACGGCCTTGTCGGCCGTCGCCTCCGTGGCCGACGACGAGGCGCTGCACGCCTTCCTCGCGGCGGCGGACCTCACGGTCACCGGGCTCGACGACCCCGGCGTGCGGCTCTGGATCCAGCGCGACGCCGACGGGCGGATCACCGGCAGCACCGGGTTCGAGCTGAGCGCGGACGGGCGGCACGCGCTGATCCGCAGCGTCGCGGTGGATCCCGCCCTGCGGTCCGCGGGCCTCGGCTCGACGCTCGCCCGGCACGCGCTCGCCGAGGCGGCCGCCGCCGGCGCCGGGCGCGCCTGGCTGTTCTCGCGGAGGTCCGGTCCGTTCTGGCAGGGCCTCGGCTTCCAGGAGGCCGATCGCGACGCGCTCGCCGCCGTGCTGCCGGACGCCCGCCAGGTCGTCGCGTTCCGCGCGAGCGGGCAGCTGGCGCGCGAGGTCGCGTGGTCGCGCCCGCTGGGATCGGCCGCGGACCCGGAGCGCCGGGGGTGACGGGCCCCGTCGCCGATGCCTACGCCGCGCGCGCCGCCGAGTACGCGGAGCGCCTCGGCACCCTCGACGCCGTGCACCCAGCCGATCTCGCGCTCGTGACGACGTGGGCGCACGGGATCACGGGCTCCGTGCTCGACGCCGGCTGCGGACCCGGCCACTGGACCGCGCTCCTCGCCTCCCGCGGCCTCGACGCGCGCGGCGTGGACCTCGTGCCGGCCTTCGTCGCGCACGCCCGCGCCGCGCATCCGCGCGTCCCGTTCGAGGTCGGCGACCTGGACGCGCTCGACGCCGGGGACGGCGCGCTCGGCGGCGCGCTCGCCTGGTACTCGCTCATCCACCACGCGCCCGACCGCATCGACGTGCCGCTCGCCGAGCTGGCGCGGGTCGTCCGGCCGGGCGGCGGCCTGCTCGTCGGCGCGTTCGCGGGCCCCGACGGGATCGCGGACGCCGAGCCGTTCGACCACGCCGTCACGCGCGCGTGGCGCTGGTCGCCGGATGAGCTGGCCGCGCGGATCGACGCCGCGGGCTTCGAGGTGGACGAGGTGCACACGCGCATCTCGACCCGGCAGCGGCCGCACCTCGCCATCGTCGCGCGCCGTCGCACGGACGCCCGCGCCTAGGCTCGCCGGATGAGCAGCGCGGACGCCCAGCCCGAACCCGAGCGCACCTGGGCCACGACCGCCCGCCGCGACCTCCACCGCGGCCGGGTCGTCCTCGTCGAGCACGACGTGCTGCTGCCCGACGGGTCCGCGTCGCGCTACGAGGTGGACGAGAGCGTGCCGTTCGCGGTCGCGACGCTCGTGATCGACGGCGACGCCGTGATCCTGTCGCGCCAGTACCGGCACCCGCTCGGCCGGTGGATCCTCGACCTCCCCGGCGGCGCGGGCGACGCCTCCGAGCACCCCGTCGACGCCGCCCGCCGCGAGCTCGAGGAGGAGCTCGGCCTCGTCGCGCCCGACCTCCACCCGTTGCGGACCTACGCGGTGAACCCCGGCCGCGCGTCCTGGCTCGTGCACGTCTTCGCCTGCACGACCCCGACCACCGCCGGCACCGCCGACCGCTCCGACCCGTCCGAGCAGGTGCGCCTCGTCCGCATGCCCGTCGCGGAGCTCGACGCGCTCATCGCCGCGGGCGGCATCGAGGACCCGACCCTGCTTATCGCCCGCGCGGCCGCCGCCGAGCAGGGGCTGCTGCCGCCCGTCGCACCGGCGGGATAGCGGGACCGGTCAGCCCGCGCGCCCCCGCAGCGCGACCCGCGCGATCCGCTCGCACAGGTCGGCGTACCCGACGCCGACGGCCGCCGCCGACTGCGGCAGGAGGCTCGTCGCGGTGAGGCCGGGGAGGCTGTTGGCCTCGATGATCCAGAGGACGCCGGAGTCGTCGAGGCGGAAGTCGGAGCGGCTGTACCCGGCGAGCCGGAGGATCCGGTGGGCGGCCAGCGCAGCCCCGCGCGCCTCCTCCGCGACCGCGTCGGGCAGGTCGGCCGGGAACGTCTCCGCGATCGCGCCCGCCTGGTACTTCGCGGCGTAGGTGAACGCCTCGTCCACCGGCACGCCGATCTCGCCGACCGCGAGCGCGTCGCCGTCGAGCACGCCGACCGTCAGCTCGCGGCCGCGCACGAACCGCTCGACCATCACGGTCCCGTGCCGCCGCGCCAGCTCGAGCGCGGCGGGCAGATCCGCGGCGGCGCGCACCACGGAGAGCCCGACGGTGGATCCCTGCCCGGTCGGCTTCACGACCACCGGGAACCCGAGCGCCGGCTCGACCGCATCCGGCTCCGGGTCGATCAGCCAGTCGGGCGTCCGCACGCCGCCGGCGCGCAGCAGCGTCTTGGCGACGTCCTTGTCCATCGCGAGCGCGCTGCCCAGGGAGCCGGAGCCCGTGAACGGGATGCCCGCGAGCTCGAGGAGCGCCTGCAGGCGGCCGTCCTCGCCGGATCCGCCGTGCAGCGCGAGGAACACCAGGTCGCTGTCGCGGAGGTCGGTCGGCAGGCGCAGCACCGCGCCGGATCCGCCCGCGCTCGCGGTGGCCAGCTCCGCGGAGGTCGGCGGGCGGAGGCCGACGTCGGGCGTGAGGATCCGCGTCTCGGCGGAGGCGTCCAGCGCCCCGCGCGCGGTGTCGACCGCGACCACATCGTGCCCGAGCGCCCGGAGCGCCGGGACGACCTGCGCGGCGCTCGCGATGGAGACGTCGCGCTCCTCGCTCTCGCCGCCGAAGAGCACAGAGATCCGCATCCCGCGACCCTATCGGCGGCCCGCCCGTCCCCGTCGAGGCTCGGGCCCGACCTCCGGTGCGCCACCTACCCCCTCTTCACCAGACGTTCGTCTGGCTGACCGATGCGAGCACGGTCGCGGCCCTACCGTCGTCCCGCGGGTCGCCGCCCGCATCCCCCACCCGATCGGAGAACCCCGTGCACGCTCGCACCACCGCTCCTCGTCCGCGCCGCACCCGCGTCGCCCTGGCCGCCCTCGTCATCGCGGGCTCCGCGCTCGTCGGCGTCGGCACCGCACCCGCCGCGCAGGCGTCCGCCGCCCCCGTCGCCGCACCGGCTTCCGCGACCACCGTCGACTACGGGACCGCATCCGCCGCGCCCGCCGGCGATCCGTCCGCATCCGCATGGCGGCCCGACCGCATCACCCTGCACCTCGAGACGCAGATGTTCCGTCGCGGGTTCGTGGTCACCTCCGTCCTCCTCCAGGGGCCGAGCCCGGAGAACGGACGACCGGGCTGGTCGCGCTGCGTCGACCTGCCGCAGTCGGGCCAGGACCGGTGGGTCGGGCTCGACGTGCGCGTGTACCGCGGCAGCTACCGGGCGACGGCGTACAACGACTTCGCCTGCTCGCCCGAGTCCGCGTACGTCGGCTCGATCGGCTACATCGACACCCATGTCTTCCGCAACTGGGCCGTCTACACGTCGCGCAACCCGAAGCCGACCCTGCACTAGCCGCCCGCCGCGCTCGCCCGACGCCCCCGATGCCGCATCGGGGGCGTCGCGCGCGTCCGGCCGGCGTCCGCGCGGCGAGCTGATCAGCCGGCGGCGCGCAGCGCGTAGGTGAGCAGCGCGTTGCCCGCGCTCGTGATCTCCGAGCGCCGCAGCTCCAGCCGCGTCACCGGATCGCTCGGCTCGAACAGGCGGCGGCCGGCGCCCGCGACGACCGGGTGGATCATCAGGGTCAGCTCGTCGAGCACGCCCGCGAACAGCAGCTGGCGCACGAGGGAGATGCTCGCGAAGACGCCGATGTCGCCGCCGTCCGTGCGCTTCAGCTCCGCGAGGGCGTCCACGACGTCACCCTCGATCAGGGTCGCGTTCCAGTCGAGCCCGCCGGTGAGGGTCCGTGACGCGACGAGCTTCTCGATCGGGTTGATGAACGCGCCGAAGGCGTCGTCCGCGGGCGCCGCCGGCCAGTACGAGGACCAGTCCTCGTAGCCGCGCCGCCCGAGCACGGCGGTGGTCACCGTCTCCATGAGACGGGTCATCCCGGCTCCGAGCTCGGCGTCGAAGCTGTCGAACTGGAACAGGTTCGGCGCCTCCACGACGCCGTCGACGGACGTGAACAGGCCTGCGGTGAGTCGTCTCACGGGCTCCTCCTCGAGCTTGCGGGTGTGGTCGCCATGATCCGCGCTGTCGTCCGCGGCGTCTACGGGCGCGTCGAGCGCATCTGCGGTTAACCGCTTTACAGGCATGGTGGCGCGGTGTTAGCGTCGCCGCCATCGGGTCAGCGACGACGCCACCGGATGCGTGCGAGCTGCGGATCACGGCGTCGTCGCGCCCCGGATCCACCGCCACCTCAAGGAAGAGACCACGCGATGTCCCCTCGATCCGCCGCCGCCCGCCGCCGCCTCGTCGGCGCCGCCGCCCTCGCGGCCACCGTCCCCCTCGTGCTCGCCGGCTGCTCCGGCGGCGGGGGAGGCGGATCCTCGTCCGGCGGTGATCCGACGACGGTCAACGTCACCGACTACTACAACGAGGGCAACGACGACGCCGTCATCGGCGACACCCTCACGAAGTGCGGCGAGTCGCTCGGCGTCACCATCAAGCGCACGTCGATCCCGGGCTCGAGCCTCATCCAGAAGGTGCTGCAGCAGGCGTCGTCCAAGACGCTGCCCGACGTGCTGATGCTCGACAACCCCGACCTGCAGCAGATCGCCGCGACCGGCGCGCTCGCCCCGCTCGAGGACTTCGGCATCTCCACCGACGGCTACGCGAAGGGCGTCGTCGACGCGGGCACCTACGAGGGCAAGACGTACGGCCTCGCGCCCACCGTCAACACGATCGCGCTGTTCTACGACAAGCAGATGCTGGCCGACGCCGGGATCCAGCCGCCCACCACGTGGGACGAGCTGAAGACCGCGGCCGCCGCGCTCAAGGACGGCGACCGCTACGGCATCGCGATGGACGCCAACGCCACCTACGAGGGCACCTGGCAGTTCCTGCCCTTCATGTGGTCGAACGGCGGCGACGAGAAGGACATCGCCACCCCCGAGACCGCGGAGGCGCTCCAGCTCTGGACCGACCTCGTGAAGGACGGCTCGGCGTCGCAGAGCGTCGTCAACTGGACCCAGTCCGACGTCAACGACCAGTTCATGGCCGGCAAGACGGCGATGATGATCAACGGCCCGTGGCAGATCCCCGCGCTCACCGAGTCGGGCGTCGACTACGGCATCGCGAAGCTCCCCGCTCCCGAGGCCGGTGGCACCGCCGTCGCCCCGCTCGGCGGCGAGGTGTGGACCGTGCCGCAGACGGGCGACAAGGAGAAGCAGGCGACGGCCGCGAAGGTCGTCGAGTGCCTCAACTCCGACGAGAACCAGCTCGACATGGCCACCAAGCGCTTCACCATCCCGTCGAAGACGGCCGTCGCGACCGCGTTCGGCCAGCAGGTGCCCGCGGAGCAGGTGTTCGTCGACCTCGTCGCCGACGCCCGCGCGCGCACCGGCGAGCTCGGGGCCGAGTGGCCGAAGGCCGCCACGAAGATCTACACGGCCGTGCAGTCGGCGCTCACCGGGCAGTCGTCGCCGGAGGACGCGCTGAAGAACGCCGAGCAGGGCTGATGGCGACGACCGCCGTCCCCGCCCGCCCGACCGCGCAGGCGGCCGGGCGGGCCCGGGGCGCCGGGGACGCCGCCGTCGCGCGGGGTCCCGTGCGCCGCCGTCCCCGCTTCCGGTGGGAGCGCTTCTTCCAGGTGATGTTCCTGGTGCCGGCGGTCGTCTACCTCGTGCTCTTCTTCGGCTTCCCCGTCGTGAAGAACATCGTCATGAGCTTCCAGGAGTACACGACGACCACCTTCTACACGGGCGAGGCGCCGTGGGTCGGGTTCGCGAACTACGCGTCGGTGCTCTCGTCGGGGATCTTCTCGACGGCGCTGCTCAACACGTTCCTGTTCACGGCCGGGTCGATCGCCGGGCAGTTCGTGATCGGGCTCGTGCTGGCGCTGTTCTTCCGCCGGTCCTTCCCGCTCAACGGCCTGCTGCGGGCGCTGCTGCTCCTGCCGTGGCTGCTGCCGCTCATCGTCTCGAGCGCGGTGTGGAAGTGGATCCTCGACCAGGACTCCGGCGTGCTCAACCAGGCGCTCCTCGGCTCGGGCCTCGTGCAGGACCCGGTGCCGTGGCTCACGAGCCCGGCCTTCGCGCTGATCACGGTGATCGCCGTGAACGTCTGGATCGGGATCCCGTTCAACACGACGATCCTCTACGGCGGCCTGCAGGACATCCCGCCCGAGCTGTACGAGGCCGGATCCCTCGACGGGGCCACCGGCTGGCGCGGGTTCAGGTACATCACCTGGCCGCTGCTCCGTCCCGTGGTGGGCGTCGTGCTCGTGCTCGGCGTGGTCTACACGATCAAGGTGCTCGACATCATCCTCGGCCTCACGAACGGCGGGCCCGCGAACTCGACGCAGACCATCGCGACGCAGTCGTACACGCTCTCGTTCCAGCAGTTCGACTTCGGGTCGGGTGCCGCCCTCAGCAACATCCTCATCGCCATCTCGGCGGTGTTCGCGGTGGTCTACCTCCGCGCGAACAGGAAGGCCGTCGATGACTGACACCGCCGAGCGCCTCGCGCGACCCGCGCCGCGCCGCCTGCCGCACCCGGTCGGCTCCCGCCGCCCGCGCGCCGACCGCAGCTGGATCGGCACGGTCGTCGGGATCCTGCTGCTCGCCGTGATGCTGTTCCCCGTCTACTGGATGGTCAACATCTCGCTGCAGCCCGCGGGACCGGCGATCCAGGCCGCGTGGTTCCCGTTCGAGGCGCAGTTCGACGGCTACGCGACCGCGCTCTCGGAGCAGGGCCGGGCGCTCGGCACGAGCCTCGTGATCGCGCTCGGCAGCGTGGTGCTCAGCCTCGCCGTCGCGACCCCGGCGGCGTACGCGCTGGCGCAGTTCCCGTTCCGATGGATCGACGTGGTGCTGTTCGGGATCCTCATCTCGCAGATGATCCCCGGCATCGTCGTCGCGAACGCGCTCTACGCCGCGTACAACGACCTCGGGCTGCTCAACTCGATCCCGGGCCTGATCCTCGCGGACTCCACGGCGGGCATCCCGTTCGCGATCCTCATCATGCGGGCGTTCATGGCGGGCATCCCGCCGTCGATCATCGAGGCCGCGAAGGTGGACGGCGCCGGGGACTTCCGGGCCTTCCGCTCGATCGTCCTGCCCGTGAGCGTCAACGCCGTGATCACGGCCGGGCTCTTCACGTTCCTCTTCACCTGGAGCGACTTCCTCTTCGCGCTGACGCTCACGACGACCGACGACGTGCGCCCCATCACGCTCGGGATCTACCAGTACATCGGGACGTACACCGCGGACTGGAGCACGGTGATGGCGACGGCGGTGCTCGCGTCGCTGCCGGCGATCGTGCTGCTCCTCGCGGCGCAGCGCTTCATCGCGGCGGGTGCGACGGGCGGCGCGGTCAAGTGATCCGGCCCGTCAGCATCCGGGCGCCCGACCCCGACGCGGCCCGCGCCCCATCCGACCCTCCGCACGACCCCTCCGAGAGAGAGACAGCATGACCGACACCGCATCCCCGCTCCGCGTCACCGTCTGGGGCGAGAACCGCCACGAGCAGATCGAGCAGCACGTCCGCGACCGCTACCCGACCGGGATGCACGGCGCCGTCGCCGAGGGCGTGCAGGAGAACCTGCCCGAGGCGCACGTCGAGGTCGCGACCATGGACCAGCCCGAGCACGGCCTCACCGAGGAGCTGCTCGCCCGCACCGACGTCCTCACCTGGTGGGGCCACGCGGCCCACGCCGAGGTGGACGACGAGATCGTCGCGCGCGTGCACCGCCACGTGCTCGACGGGATGGGCCTCATCGTGCTGCACTCCGGGCACTGGTCGAAGATCTTCACGAAGCTGATGGGCACCACGTGCACGCTCCGCTGGCGCAGCGAGCACGACCGCGAGCTGGTGTGGACCGTGAACCCGCAGCACCCCATCACGCGCGGGGTGCCGAACCCGATCGTCATCGACGAGCAGGAGATGTACGGCGAGTACTTCGACGTTCCCACGCCCGACGAGCTGGTCTTCATCTCGGGCTTCACGGGCGGCGAGGTGTTCCGCAGCGGCATGACCTACCGCCGCGGCTTCGGCCGGATCTTCTTCTTCTCGCCCGGCGACCAGGACTTCCCCGTGTACCACCACCGCGACGTCCGCCGCGTGATCGCGAACGCGTGCGAGTGGGCGCGGCCCGACCGCCGCGAGACGCCCACGCTGCTGCGCTACGAGCTCGGCGAGTACTACGACGGCACCGACTACGCCGGGGCACTCGAGCGATGACGGCCATCGAAGAGCGCACGGGCCCGGCTCACCGGATCGTCGCGCCCGCCGACGGCGCGCGCCTGCGGGTCGTGCAGGTCGGCGCCGGCGGCATGGGACGGCAGTGGCTGCAGACCATCGCGGAGGATCCCGACGTCGAGCTCGTGGGCGTGGTCGACCTCGACGAGGAGGCGGCTCGGGCGGGCGCGTCCGCGCACGGGGCGTCGGCCGAGGCGTCCACCGACCTCGGCGAGCTCATCGCGCGCGTGCGACCGGATGCGGTTATCGACGTCACGATCCCGCGCGCCCACCACCCCGTCACCACGCAGGCGCTGTTCGCGGGGATCCCCGTGCTCGGCGAGAAGCCCGTCGCGCTGACGGTCGCCGAGGGGCTGTCGCTCGCGGCGGCAGCGGAGATCACGGGCGAGCTGTTCATGGTCAGCCAGTCGCGCCGGTACAACGACCACCTCGTCGCCCTCAAGCGGCGGGCGGCCGACCTCGGCGGCGTCGGCATCGTCACGACGGAGTTCTTCAAGGCGCCGCGCTTCGGCGGGTTCCGCGAGGAGATGGACGACGTGCTCCTGCTCGACATGGCCGTGCACCAGTTCGACGCGGTGCGGTACCTGCTCGACGCGGATCCCGTGAGCGTCTACTGCGAGTCGTACGACCCGGCGTGGAGCTGGTACCGCGGCGACGCGGGCGCCACCGCGGTCTTCGCGTTCGAGGGCGGCGTGCGCTACGTCTACACGGGCAGCTGGTGCAGCCCGGGCGCGGAGACGTCGTGGAACGGATCCTGGCGGCTGAGCGGCGCGCACGGCACCGCGCTCTGGGACGGCGACCACGACCCGACGAGCGAGATCCCGGACGCACCAGGCGGCCCGCCCGCGGAGCCCGCCCCGGAGGAGTCGGTGGGCGTGGAGATCGCCGGCTCGCTGCGCGCCTTCGTCCGCGCGCTCCGCACGGGCGAGCGACCGCACGGCGAGGTGCACGGCAACGTGATGAGCCTCGCGATGGTCGAGGCGGCGATCGAGTCCAAGGACACGGGCCGACGGCTCGTGATCGACGACGTGCTGGAGCGCGCCCACGCGACCGCGCTCGCCGACGAGCGGCGCGACGACGTGCGCGCGCGGCTCGAGGCGTGGCGCGAGCGCGGGGTGCGGGAGGCGCTCCAGGGGCCGTCGACGTCCGCGGGCGTCGTGGGCGCCGCGGCCGTCGCCCGCCCGGCCGCCGCCGGGTAGCCTCGTCGGGTGGGGATCCAGTGACCGGCGACGAGGCGGGCGACGCCGCGCGCGCGCCCGAGCTGCCAGCCCCGGTCCCGGGCCCCGCCCGGTCCGTCCCCCTCGCGCCGGATCCCCGCTCCCGCGGCACCACGCCCGACCACGTCCGCCGCTCCAACCTCGCGACCGTCCTCCAGATCGTGCACGAGACCGGCCCCGCGTCCCGCTCCGAGCTGACGCGCGAGACGGGCCTCAACCGATCCACCATCGCCGCGCTCGTGGGCGAGCTGCAGGAGCTCGGCCTCGTCGTGGAGTCCGAGCCGCCCGGCACCAACCGCGTGGGCCGGCCGAGCCCCATCGTCTCCGCGGATCCGCGCGTGGTCGTCTTCGCCGTGAACCCCGAGATCGACGCCGTGACGGTGGGGCTCGTCGGCCTCGACGGCGTGGTGCAGGAGCGCGTGCGCCGCGACACCGACGGCGTGCCCACCGCCGCGCAGGCCGCCGAGCTCGCCAGCACGATCATCGCCGAGCTGCGGGCGGACCTCCGCGCCACCCGGCCCGACGCGCGCGTGCTCGGCATCGGCGTCGCGGTCCCCGGCCTCGTCCGCTTCGACGGCGGGCTCGTGCGCCTCGCGCCGCACCTCGGCTGGGTCGACGAGCCGTTCGCCGCGCTGCTCGCCGAGGCCACCGGGCTGCCGGCGCTCGCCGCCAACGACGCGAGCCTCGCGGCCGTCGCCGAGGGGCGGTTCGGATCCGGCCGGGATGTCGACGACCTCGTCTACCTCAACGGCGGCGCGTCGGGCGTCGGCGGAGGCGTGCTCATCGGCCGGCGCCCGTTCGGCGGCGCGGAGGGCTACGGCGGCGAGCTCGGCCACACCCTCGTCGACTCCGGCGGCGAGCTCTGCCACTGCGGCGCGGTCGGCTGCCTCGAGACCACGGTCGGCCAGGACGCGCTGCTCGCGGTCACGGGCCTCGAGCGCGCCCGCGCCGACGAGCTGGGCGAGGTGCTCGCGGCGGCGCTCGCGGCGGGGGATCCGGCCGTCACCGCCGAGGTCGAGCGGCAGATCGACAACCTGGCGGTCGCGCTGCGCAACGTCGTCAACATCTTCAACCCGTCGCTCGTGGTGCTCGGCGGGTTCCTCGGATCGCTGCACGCGGCGGATCCCGACCGCATCCTCGCCCGCGCCACGGCCCAGGCGCTCCCGGGCGCGCGCGAGGCCCTGCGCATCCGCCGCGCTGCCCTCGGCCCCGACCGCCTCATGATCGGCGCGGCCGAGCTGGCCTTCGCCCGCGTGCTCGTGGATCCGTCCGCCGTGATGCGCGCCGCCGCCGACGCGGAGCGCACGACGGCGTGAGCGCACCGGTCGACCTCGTGATCCTCGACTGCGACGGCGTGCTCGTCGACAGCGAGGTGCTCGCCGTCGAGGTCGACAAGCGCGTCCTCGCCGAGCTCGGCTGGGACATCACGACGGAGGAGATCGTCGAGCGCTTCGTCGGGAAGTCGCACGCGACGTTCACGGCGGAGGTCGCCGCGCACCTCGGCCGCGACCTCGCCGACGACTGGGATGCGCCCTACGTGCACTGGTACGCGGATGCCTTCGCGGCGCACCTGCGCCCGGTCGACGGGATCGCGGATGCGCTCGACGCCATCGCCCTGCCGACGTGCGTGGCGTCCAGCGGCGGGCACCCCAAGATCCGCGCGAACCTCGCGCGCACGGGCCTGCTCCCGCGCTTCGACGGTCGGATCTCGAGCGCCACGGAGGTCGCGCACGGCAAGCCCGCGCCCGACCTCTTCCTCCTGGCGGCGTCGCGCATGGGCGTGGATCCCGGGCGCTGCGTCGTCGTGGAGGACAGCCCGTACGGCGTGCAGGGTGCGCTCGCCGCGGGCATGCGCGCGCTGGGCTACGCGGGCGGGCTCACGCCGGCCGACCGCCTGCGCGACGCCGGTGCCCTCGTCTTCGACGACATGCGCGACCTGCCGCGGCTGCTGCGCGACCTCGCGGCCTAGGCCGGACGAGCGCCGGCGCGCCTAGGCTGGATCCCATGACGACCCCGACCCCGGGGCCCGCGCCGGAGCGCCGGCGCCGCATCTCGCTCCTCCTCCTCGCCGGCGTGTTCGCGTTCATCGCCGTGGCGAACGCCGTGCGGGCCGCCATCGACGGGACCGCGGGCGCGAGCTGGGTCGTCGCCGGCCTGTTCGCCCTCGGGGCGATCTGCTTCCTCGCCGCCCACCTCGTCGAGCGTCGGGCGGCCGCGCGCGACGGCGGCACGCGCGGCGACGGATCCCCTCGCGTGCGGGGATGACGGCCGCGTCGCGCGCCCGCTGGAGCGCCGCCGCCGCGGTGCTGCTCGTCGTCGGCGCGCTCGCGATCGGCGTCTGGTCGGGCACGTGCGTCGACTACGCGGCCTTCCCGGGGGAGTGCACGTCCGAGCCGGCCCTCGGCTGGCCCGGCGCGATCCTCGCGGCCGTCGTCTGCGCCGCCGCCGCTGTCCTGTGCCTCCGCCGCGCGGCCCGGCGGGGCGTCCCTCGCGGCGGTGCGGCCGCCGATCGTGACCGGTCGGCCGACGAGGATCCGGTCACCCCGCTCTGACGGCCCGCCGCCGCACCAGGCGGACGACGAGCGCGCCGAGGATCCCGACCAGGACCAGCACCGCGAGCTCCGGCAGGACGCGCGTCCACGGGCCGAGGGCCGCGACGAAGACTGCGCTCGCGAAGTCGGCCAGCTCGAGCGGGTAGCGGAGGAGGGCGCGGGAGCCGAGCGCCGAGGTCACGCCTGTGACGGCGGCCTGCCCGAGCCAGAGGAGGACGGCCGCGAGAACCGCGCCGACGATGCGGCCGACGCTGCGGAGCCCCGTCGCGGCGATGGCGAGGCCGAGCACGACCGATGGGATCCAGCGCGCGACGACGAGCAGGGTCGTCCCGGGTGGCCGGACGAAGCCCTCGACGGGCGGGACGGCGCCCAGGATCCACGCACCCATCAGCACCGCGGGCAGGGCGACCGCGACCACGGCGACCCCGGCCGGCGCGAGCGCCAGGAGGAGGGCGACGACCGCGGCCACGAGGATCGCGGCGATCGTGCCCGCGACGAACGCCACGAGGTAGACCTGCGCCTCGCTGATGCCGGCACCCGTGCGGTCGACGCCGGCCGGCTGCGGGTCGTCGACGCCGAGCCCGTCCGCCGTGACCGCCGCGGTCTGCACGAGCGCGACGACCTGCACGAGGAGCAGCCCCGCGAGCACCAGCCAGGCGCCCGCGCGGGGGAGCCGCGGCCGTAGCAGGCGCGCGGCGGTGCCGGCGATGCCGCCGCCGACCACGATGACCGCGGCCAGCAGCCCGGCCGTGTACGGGTCGAAGGGCAGCAGCGCGATCGGCATGTCGGCCGCGGACGCGACATCCTCCGCCCACAGGTCCGTCGGCAGCACGCGCACCCCGGCGATGATCCACGGCAGCAGCCCGAGCACCGCGGCGGCGATGCCGACGACCAGGGCGAGGAGCGCGCCGCGCACGCCGGGGATCGCACGATCCGCGGGCCGGTCGAGGGTCGTGCCGGGCGCGGTGTCGGGCGTCGTCATCCGCCCACGCTAGCGACGCGGTCGTCGCGGGCGCGCGCCCCCGATCGGGACGGCCTGTGCACTCCGGGGTCCGCCCGGGCGCGTCGTCTGCCTATGCTCGCGGCACCCGACCGACCGACCCGATCGCCTGACCCGATCGCCGCGCCCGACCCCATCCGCCCGCTCCTGAAGAACGGATCCGCCATGCCCCGCCGTGCCCTCCTCACCACGTCCGCGTTCGCCGTCACCCTCGCCGCGCTCCTCGGCGCGGCCGCCCCCGCCCAGGCGTGCCCGCGCGACCCGGCGGAGCAGCAGGCGGTCACCGCCGTCGCGTCCGCCGCGCTCGACCGCCTCGAGATCGCCGACGACGTGGCCGCGTCGAAGTACCTGTCGGGCAAGGCCGTGGCGGATCCCGCGCGCGAGCAGGCCGTCGTCGACGCGACGATCGCCGCCGCGAAGGCCGACGGGGTCGACCCGGTCGCCGCCGAGCGCATCATGCGGGCGCAGATCACCGCGAGCAAGCAGGTGCAGAACGCGCTCATCGCCTACTGGCGCGCGAACCCCGCGCAGGCGCCGACGACCGCGCCCGACCTCACCACGAGCGTCCGCCCGCGCATCAACGCGGTGGATGCGCGCCTCGTCCCGGCCATCGGCGCCGCGTCCGCCGCCCTCGCCGACCCGGCGTGCGGCCACCTCGTGAAGGACGCCCGCGGCGAGCTCGGCCAGGGCCTCGACGACGCGCACCGCAAGGCCTTCCGCACGGCTCTCGCGACCGTCTGCACTCCGGAGTCCTGAGCCGCCCCACCGACCCGGTCGGGCCAGCTGCCCCGATGCGCTGACCCGGCCGACCCACGTGACGCGCGCGTCCGCCCACAGAGGCGGACGCGCGCGTCTGCGCGTGGTCCGCGTCAGGCGCCCTGCCCGCGCGGGCCGAACATGATCACGGCGACGCCGAGCAGGCAGACGACGGCGCCGATCACGTCCCACCGATCCGGACGGTAGCCGTCCACGACGGCGCCCCAGACGAGCGAGCCCGCGACGAACACGCCGCCGTAGGCCGCGAGGATCCGCCCGAACGACGCGTCCGCCTGCAGCGACGCGATGAAGCCGTACGCGCCGAGCGCCATGACGCCGAGCCCGGCCCACCACCAGGGCCTGCCCTCGCGCACCGCCTGCCAGACGAGCCACGCGCCGCCGATCTCGGCGACCGCGGCGAGGGCGAACAGGATCACGGTGCGCAGCAGCATGCTCCGAGCATGGCGGAGCCGGACGCGGATGCGGACGCGCGGGTCGGTCCGTCGGGCCGCCGTCAGGCGGTCGATGCGATGTCCGCCGCGAACGCCGCCACCCGGTTCCGCAGGTCGTCGATGAGCTGGGCCGTGGCCGCCGCGGGGTCGAAGCCGAGGTAGGGGATCGGCCGGGGCTTCCGCACGTTCGCGTTGCACTCGAAGTCGGTGCAGACGAGCGTGCCGACGGTGTTGCCGTTGCGGCCGGCCGCGCCTGCCCGCCGCGCGCCGTAGAACACGACCGGGTTCGGCAGGCGCACGTCCTGGCACCACGTGCACTGGGCGCGGGATCGCGGCGCGGTCGCGGACTGCTGCAGCAGCACGCCGATCAGCTCGTCGCCGACGGGCGCGACGACGATGCCGCGCTGCGGCGCCTTGGGGTCGCGCCAGCCGAGGAAGTCGAGGCGGTCCCAGGCGAGGTCGGCGAAGCCCTCGGGGAGGTGGATGTCGCGCTTCTCGCGCTGCGAGGCGTTGACGAGGGAGTCGCGGATGTCGGATTCGGTCAGGGGGAGCATGTGGTGCCCTTCGTGCGGGGTCGCGGCGGTGCCGCGGGAACGGGTGTCGGGGGTGCGGCCGGATCCTCGGGATCGACGGCGCGCCGGGTGCGGCCGGCCCTCGCGGGGCACGGCGACGGATCCGGTGGCTACCTGGTGCCGACGGACGTGCCGCCGACGACCTCCCCACGCCCCGAGGGCGCCGTGCTGCTCGTGATGCTCACGCGGCAACGGTACCCCGGGCGGGGGAATCGATCACGCGCTGGCGACCGGCCACACGTAGTCGAGGTCGTCCGGATCCCCCGGGAACGCCGGCCGGTACAGATCCGGCGCCTTCGCCAGCAGCTTCGAGCGGTGGGAGAGGTGCAGCTCCGCGCGGCCCCACCACGGCGGCCGGACGATGCGGCCCTCCGAGTAGGCCGCGAGGTCCGCCGGCACCTCGGCGATGATCGCGAGCGTCTTCTCGAAGCACGTGTCGGCGAACCCGCGCCGCATCCACTCGGCGCACGTCGCCTCCTGATACTCCATGAGCGCGGGGCGGTAGCCGCGCCACATGCGCGTGACGGGGTGGCTCTGCCAGCCGTAGCCGGCGACCGTCACGGCCTTCATCACCTGCAGCGTCTCGACGCGCTGCTTCCCGAGCCGCTTGTCGTCGAGCACGGCCATGCTCGCGTCGAGCTCGGGGTAGGGGAGGAACGTCTGCACCCGGCCAGTCAACTCCGACGGGCGCGGGGAGGCCGGCGCGGAGCGGTCAGCGCGACCAGGCGTACGGCGTGGTCGTGGAGCAGGCGATGAGGCCGGAGCGCTCGAGGATCGGGCGGGAGTAGTCGGTCGAGTCGCTGTGCATCAGGGTGCGGCCGGCCGCGAGGGCCGAGCGCGCGCGGGCCGCGGTGAGGGCGCGGTAGATGCCGCGGCCGCGCCACTCCGGCAGGGTCGCGCCGCCCCAGAGGCCGGCGAAGTCGGATCCCGCGACGGGCTCGAGCCGCCCCGCGGAGACGATCCGCCCGTCGGCCTCGGCCACCCAGAGCTCCATGCCGTCGTCGAGCCGGAGGCGGCGGAGGATCGCGTCGGCGTGGTCGGAGGAGACCTGGTCGCCGAAGACCTCGTCCTGCATGGCGCTCATCGCCCGCACGTCGGCCTCCGCGGTGATGCGCCGGAGCGTCACGCCCGCGGGCAGCGGCACGTCGACCGCGAGCGTCCGGGCCTCGCCCAGCATGATCGACTCGCGCTCCTCGGGCACGAAGCCGTTCTCCCGCAGGATCCCGTCGAGCCCGGGCGCGTGGTCGTGTCCGCGGGTCTTCCACTCCACGGTCGTGATCGCGGGGTCGTCGCGGAAGCGCGCGAGCGCGGCGGGGACGAGCTCCCGCAGGCCGGCCTCGTCGAGGCCGCCGAGGTCGGCGTACGTGATGAAGCCGCGTCCGCCGAGGAAGACGATGAGGCGCAGCGGTCCGAGCAGCCGCACGTCGAGCGCGCTCGGCGTCTCGGCGTCGGTGCGGAGCTGGGCGTCGTAGGCGGCGAGGAGGGCGGCGGCGGATCCGGCGGCGGGGGTCACGGGGTTCACCGTACGGGCTCGTGCAGCCACGCGAGGTCGACGCGCACGGCGTCCTCGCCGAACGCGATGCGCTCGGCGGCGTGGTGCTCGCGCCCGTCCACGCGCACCGACGCCGCCCGCGGCAGCCGCAGCGCAGTCCCGCCCGCGGGCGCCAGCCACTCCGCGCCCGGCACGCGCCGCACGACGAGCGAGGCGCCGTCGGCATCCCAATCGAGCCGGTCGACGACCAGCCCGCCGCGCGCGCGGAGCCCGGTGGCGGATCCTCGCGCCCACGCCGCCGGCAGCGCAGGGAGGACCGCGAGCGCGGCGGCATCGGAGCCGAGCAGCATCGCCGCGACGAGCGCGGGCAGGCCGCCGCTCGCGTCGAGGTTGAAGAGGCGACCGGCGTCGTGGCGGCTCGTGAGGGCGGGGCTCCAGTGGTCGACGGCGAGCCACTCCACGCACGTGAGCGCCGCCTCGCCGTCGCCGAGGGCCGCGGCCGCGAGCCCCACCTGCACCAGGCCGAACGCCATGCCCATGCGGCCGGGCGGCGGGGTCGGATCCTCGGCGCGCCAGGCGATCTTGGCGGCGACGGTCCGCGCGGCCGCGGCGCGGAGGCGGACGGACTCGTCCCCGTCGCCGACGAACGCCGGATCGATCTCGTCCCAGAGCGGGTGGAGCTGCGAAGCGTGGCGGTGCTGGATCCGCTCCGGCCAGCGCGGATCCAGCCACTCGGCGAGCGTGCCGTCGTCGGCCACCCGGTAGGGCGGCAGGTCGCGGATCACGGCGGCCCAGCGCGCGTCGAGCGAGGAGTCGCCGCGGGCCCGGCCGAGCAGGGCCGTGGCGCGGGCGGCGTCGCGGAGGATCGCGACGTCCATGGTCGCGTCGGTCGCGGCCGGGACGCGCTCGCCGGCGGGCGTGTTCTCGGGCGAGTAGGAGGGGACGAGGCGGCGCACCCCGTCGACCAGCACGGTGGCTGTCTCGGCGAAGCGCAGCACGCCCTCGGCGAGCTCCCACAGCCGGTCGTCGACGATGCCGCGGTCGCCCGTGGTGGCGACGGCGTCGGCGGCGACGCGGAGGATCCAGCCGCCGCAGCCCTGCCAGAACGGCATCGGGTAGTCGGCGTCGAAGTGGTCAGCCCGGCCGTGCGTGGACATGCGCGCGGGCAGCAGCATCCCCTCGGCGCCGTGGACGCGGCGCGCGTTCTCGCGGAAGTCGTCGAGGTGGGGGAGCACCAGCTCGAGCAGCGTGCGCGCGAGCTCGGGCGTGCCGGTGGGGATCAGGCTCGCGATGCCGCCGTTCTGCACGTTGCCATCGAGCGTGTAGTCCGCCGACCAGGCCGGGCGCCAGGTGCCCTGCCACACGCCCTGCAGCGTGGCCGGCAGCTCGCCGGTGGAGGAGATGATCGCCGCGCGCCCGCTGAGGTACGCGATCTCGACGACGCGGCGGCGGGCGGCGGGGTCGCCCGCGCGGGCGGCGGCCCAGATGTCCTCGGTGGTGGGGCGGGGGTCCGCGTCCGCGTCGCGCGCGGGCGCCTGGCCGTGGAGGTCGAGGGCGGATGCGGCGACGAGCCGGCCGTGCGTCGCGCGCTGGGCGTCGCGCAGGTCGTCCCATGCGGGCGTCGTCGCCGGAGTGGCGTCGGGCGTCGGTGCCGCGGATGCGGGTCCGACGGCCACCGCGAGGCGCAGCAGCGGGGTCGCGCCCGGGCCGGTGCGGACGATCGTGCGCGCGGATCCGCCGTCGACGTCCCACGCGCCGCTCGCGTCGCCCGCGCCGCTCGTGCCGCCCGTGCCCAGCGCGTCGACCGCCGTGACCGACCGCAGCGCGTCATCGCCCGCGCCGGCCTCGGCCGTGAGGATCCCGCGCGCACCGCCCGCGACGGACGCGCGCACCGCCGCGGAGGCGTCGGGCCCGCCCGTGTGCAGCGCCGTCGTGTCTCCCGCGCCGAGGCCGAGCTCGACGGCCGTCACGGAGTCCCGGTCGGACTCGAGCGCCAGCCAGCAGGCGGATCCGTCGCGCGGCGCGACGAGGCGCAGCGCGTGCCGGCCGCCCGCGAGATCCGTCCACGAGATCGCGGACTCGCCGCCGGCCGGGTCCATGGTGCGACGCATGTCCGCCACGCCACCCGGCGTGCGGATCACGAGGGTCGCGCAGATGCCCAGCGGATCCGTCCAGACGAGGTCGTCGCCGTAGCCGCTGTCGCGCGCGCCCGCCATGAGCTCGGCGCTTGCCGTGTCGGGGTCGCCCGCGAGGAGGGCGCGGCGGATCGCGTCGAGTCGGGGCCGGAGGTCGGGCGCGTGCGGCCGCGGGTTCACCGGCGGGAACCAGCGCTCGTGCGCGAGGGAGACGGTGATCGCGTCGGCCGGCCCGTGCGCGACGGCGCCGACGCGCCCGCTGCCGACGACGATCCCCTCCTCCCAGGTCGGCGCCGCGGTCGCGGTCGTGAATGAGTGGGTGAGGTGCGCGTCGTCGCGCGAGATCGAGCGGATGATCGGGTCCTTCCGGTCGGTCGGTCGGCCGTGCGTCGTGGGCGGTACCACGGTAGCGAGCGGCGCCGCGGCGGCGGGCGGGCCGTCCCGGGCGGAGGGCGGGGGCGGATCCCGACGGCGCCCTCCCCGCTCGCCCTAGGATCGCGGGATGCTCGGACCTCTCCAGCGCCTCGATCCCCCCGCCCGGCGCATCCTCATCGGCGCGCCGGCGGGAGCGGGCAAGACCACGCTGGCCCGGCGGATCCAGCAGCGCACGGGCCTCCCGCACACCGAGATGGACGCCCTCTTCCACGGTCCCGACTGGACCGAGCTGCCCACCTTCCGCGACGACGTCGAGGCCTTCTCGTCGCGCGACGCCTGGGTCGCCGAGTGGCAGTACACGACGCAGCTCGGGCAGCTGCTGCCGTCGCGCGCCGACACCCTCGTCTGGCTCGACCTGCCCGTGGCGGTGCAGATGGGGCGGCTGATCCGCCGCACGGTCGTCCGCCGCTGGCGCCGCGAGCGGCTGTGGCACGGCAACGTCGAGCCGCCGATGCGCACCGTCCTCACCGATCCGGACCACATCGTCCGCTGGGGGTGGCGGGGGCGCGCGAAGACGCGGAAGCGCGTCGTGCTCGCGGCCGTCGAGCACCCGCACCTCCGGATCGTGCGGCTGCGGTCGACCCGCGAGGTCGACGTGTGGTTGCGCGGGCTGCCGGGCGCGGGTCAGCCGCCCGTGCCGCCGTCCGCCGCGGGGTAGAGGTCGCTGCAGCTGAGGCCGATCGGACCGGGGCCGTCCATCGTCAGGGGCGGGAACGACTCCAGCGGTGGCGCGGCGGAGACCATGTCGGATCCGTTGACCGCCGCCCAGATGGTGCCGGCGAAGTCCTCGCGCGTCGGATCCTGGTCCGTCGCCCACAGCGCCACGAACCGCTCCGGCTGCACGCCGTCCTCGATCGGCGGCACCACCTGCCCCGCCAGGGTCCAGACCTTCTGGTCGTCGTCCCAGACGGTCTCGAGACCGTCGAGCTGGAGGTCCGGATAGGGCCCCGGATCCGCCGCGATGCTGGCGTTGACGGCCGCGAGCGCGGCGGGGGAGGCGTCCGCGCAGTCCGTGACGCCGCCCGCGTCGGGGTCGGCCGTCGGCGTCGGCGTCGCGACGGACGTCGGCAGGTTGATCGGCGGCTCCTCCGGCGCGAGCCCGCCCGCCCCGCCGGGCACCGCGCACCCGCTCAGCGTGAGGACGGCGGCGGCGCACAGTCCCGCCCAGGCGACGGTCGTCCGCGGAGCGCTCATGCCCCGACGCTAGGGGGTCACGCGGCGCGGACGGAGGGCTCGCGGCGATCCGCACCCGGACTGGGGTGGTCCGCGTCGGACGCCGCGCCCGCCCGCCGCCCCTCCGTCACCAGCACCGCCGCCACGCCCGCGCCGCACAGCACGAACCCCGCGAGCGTGACCGGCGTGATCCGCTCCCCGAGCAGCAGCGCGCCCGCTGCCGCGGTCGTCGGCGCGACCAGGAACAGCAGCGCGTTGAGCGCCGTGATCCCGACCCGCTCGAGCAGCCACCAGTACAGGCCGTAGGCGCCGAGGGTCGGCACGAGCGCGGCGACAACTGTCGTGATCCAGAACACGGCATCCGCGGGCGGCACCAGCGTCCCGGTCGCGACCGCGGCCACCACGAGCGCCACCGTCGTGACGTCGACGTGCACGGTCAGCGTCACGAGCGCGGGAGGCCGTCCGTGCGAGCGGCGCTCGAGGAACGTCCCCGCGACGAGGCACGCCATCGCCGCCGCGGGAAGCAGGTAGGCGACCGGATCCGCGTCCGCCGCCCCCGCCTGCGACCGCACCACGAGCACCACGCCGACGGCGCCGAGCGCGAGCCCGGCCCACTGGGCGCCGCGCACGCGCAGCCCGAGCAGCGGCCCGACGAGCGTCGCGACGACGAGCGGCTGCACCGCGTCGATGAGCGCCGTCGTGCCGGTCGCGATGCCCGCGCCGATCGCCGCGTACACGAACGCGCAGTAGCCGAGCTGCGCGAACGCGCCGATGAGCGCCTGCCGCCCGAGCGTCCGCGGCGCGATCCCCCGGGCCGCGCCGGTCGCGCCGACGAGCCCCACGAGCAGCACGGCGAGCGGCGCGAACCGCCAGACGAGCAGCGTCGTCGCGGGCACCTCGACCGTGCCGACGGCCGCGATGAGGAACCCCGAGCTCCACGCGAGCACGAACCCGGCGGCCGCCACGACGGTCACGAGCGGTCGAGGTAAACCGATCTGTCTACTGCGCATGGGCCCGACTATACAGAACGGTATAGTCGGCGTGTGAAGACCCCCGTCCCCGACCTCGCCGCGCTCACCCCCGGCGCCCGTCGCGTGCTCGACGCGGCGTCCGAGCTCTTCTACGCGCGGGGGATCCACGTGGTCGGCGTCGACGCGATCGCCGCGGCCGCGGGCGTCACCAAGAAGACGATCTACGACCGCTTCGGCTCCAAGGAGCAGCTGGTGGTCGCGTACCTGCAGCACCGCGACGCGCGCTGGCGCGAGCACCTCGCGGCGCGGCTCGCGGGCACGCCGGAGCCCGGGATCGACCGGGTGCTCGCGGTGTTCGACGCGGCGATCACGTGGGCCGTCGCGAACACGCCCAAGGGCTGCAGCGCGATCAACGCGCGCGCGGAGCTGGGCGCGGGCCACCTGGGCGACGAGGAGGACGGCCATGACGTGCTCCCCGAGGTGATGCGGCAGAAGGCGTGGCTGCACGAGCTGCTGCGCGACCTGTGCCGCGAGGCCGGGATCCCGGATGCGGCGTCCACCGCCCGAACGCTGATGCTCGTCTACGAGGGCGGCCTGGTGACGCTCGGCATGGGCACCTTCGCGCACCCGATGGCGGTCGCGCGCGATGCGGCGCGCGCGCTGCTCGAGGCGTCGTCGTCGATGGGAGCGGGACGGTGAGCGAGGAGGCGCCCTGCCCCTTCTGCGCGCTGCTCCGCGACGAGCCGCTGGTCGCGCCGCTGCCGCAGGACGTCGTCGCCGAGCGCGATCGCGCGGTCGCCGTCATCGCGCCGCGCTGGTGGCCGCGCAATCGCGGGCATGCCCTGGTGATCCCGCGGGCCCACGTCCGCGACCTCTACTCCGTGACGCCCGACGACCTCCACGCCGTGATGGACCTCGTGCAGGAGGTGGCCGTGGCGATGCGCGCGGCGTACGGCTGCGCGGGCATCTCGATCCGGCAGCACAACGAGTCGGCGGGCGGACAGGACGTGTGGCACCTCCACGTCCACGTCTTCCCGCGCGCGGAGGGCGACGACCTGTACGGATCCGCGCCGCTGCCCGGCTTCGCGTCGCCCGAGGAGCGCCTGCCGTTCGCGCGCCTGCTGCGCGAGGAGCTGTCCGCTCGTCGGCGGGGAGATCCTGAGACCCGGACGCCGCAGCCCGACCCGGCCTAGCGTCGGAGGCACGAGCCGAGCGCGCACCCGACGCCCGGCCGCCCATCCGTCCGATCCGCAGGAGGAGAACCATGACCACCATCGCCATCGTGGGGGCCGGTGCCGGCCTCGGCGCCGCCGTCGCCCGCCGCTTCGGAGCCGAGGGCTTCGCCGTCGCGCTCATCTCCCGCAGCCAGGAGCGCGTCGACGAGCTCGCGCGCACCCTCGCCGACGAGGGGATCACCGCCCGCGGGTACGTCGCGAACGTCCGCGACCACGCGGCGCTCGCCGCCGCGCTCGACCGGGCGGCGCAGGAGCTCGGCCCTGTCGAGGTGCTCCAGTACAGCCCGCTGCCGCAGAAGGAGTTCCTGCGGCCGGTGCTCGAGACCACCCCCGGCGACCTCGTCGGCGCGTTCGAGTTCTCCATCCAGGCGCCCGTCGCCGCGGTGCACCAGGTGCTGCAGGGCATGCGCGTGCTCGGCCGCGGGACCGTCCTCTTCATCAACGGCGGCACCGCCGTGCAGCCGCTGCCGAAGTACGCCGGCACGTCCATCGCCTTCGCGGGCGAGAGCGCCTACGGGCAGATGATCCACGAGGCGCTCGCCGGCGACGGGATCCACGTGGGCCAGCTGATCATCCCGGGCGCGATCATCCCGGGCCACGAGAAGAAGGACCCCCGGGTCCTCGCGGACACGCTCTGGTCCATGCACGAGGAGCGCGGCGACTTCCGCCGCTTCGCCGCCGACATGGACGACGAGTAGGCAGCGACCGGTCGCGTGAGTCGCCCTGACGGGGGCCTGCGCGATCGACGCCCGGCTGGGATGCTCGGAGCATGGACGCCACCGCACCCCTGCTGACCTGGACCCTGGCCGCCGAGATCCCCGTCCCCGCCGACGTGCACGAGCTGCTCGTGGAAGGAGAGCAGGCGGTTGCCTCGTTCCGCACCTTCCGCGACTCGGCCACCTTCACGACGAAGCGCCTCATCGTGCGCGACGCCCAGGGGATCACGGGCAAGAAGGTGGAGCTGTACTCGCTGCCGTACAGCGCCATCAACATGTGGTCGACCGAGAACGCGGGCACCTTCGACCTCAACGCGGAACTCGAGCTCTGGACCCGCGCCGGTCACATCAAGGTGAAGCTCGGCAAGGGCGCCGACATCCGGCGCATTGACGGCCTCATCGCCTGGGCCGTACTGCACGCGCACTGACCCGGGCACGACGAAGGGGAGGGGGAGCGACCCGGATGCGCTCCCCCTCCCCTCGGCCGTGCGGCCCCGAGGGCCGCGACGACGCCTACTTGGTCGGCGTGGCCTTCACCAGGAACTCGACCGTGCCCTGGTCCTCGACGCTCACGAAGCCGAGGCTCGGGGCCTGGACGCCGTAGTCCGAGAAGGTGACGGGGATGGATCCGCTCACCTGCACGCCGTCGCCCGAGAGCGCGGCCTGCAGCGGCACGGTGACCGTCTGCGTGACGCCGTGCATGGTCAGCTCGCCGGTCGCCTGGACCGTCGCGACCTGGCCGTCGGCGGGCACGGCCGCGTCGACCGGCTGGGTCAGCGTGAAGGTCGCGTCGGGGTACTTGGAGACCTCCATCGCGGTGCCGCGGAAGTACTCGTCGCGCGGTGCCGCGTCGGTGGCGATGCTCGCGACGTCGACCTTCACGGTCGCGGCCGAGAGGGTGGATCCGTCGACCGTGATGGATCCGGTCACGTCCTCGGTCTTGCCGACGACGGTCACGTCGGTGCCGTTGAGCACCTCGGCGACGCGGTAGCCGGCGGTGCTGCCGGTGCCGATCTGCCACTCGCCGGACAGGTCGCTCGTGTCGAGCGTGGAGTCGGCGGGGGCGGCCGAGACGGACGGGGCAGCCGCGGGGGCGCCGACGATCACGTCGCGGTAGAAGGCGGGGCCGAACGCGGCGGCGCTGACACCGAGCACGACCACCACGGCCGCGCTCGTGCCGAGGATGATCTTGGTCTTCTTCTGCATGGGGGTCTCCTGATCCGGATGGTGCTCATCTGATCGCCGCGAGAGGCTGCGCCGACATCAGGGACGACGGACCAGCGAGGAGGATCGTTCACGGGCTCAGCGTCCTGCCAGGTTCGCGGCCTCGGCGGGCGCGTCAGCGGGTGCGCTCCCCACGCACGGGACCGCCCGCCGACGTGCGTCGGCGGGCGGTCCCGGTCGTGCTCGCGAGGCTCCGCGGATCAGCGGCCGGTGGGATTCCAGCCGTCCGTGCCCGCGAGGTAGCGCTGCGTCGTGAATGCCGCCGCGTCCGCGTCCGACAGCTGCGGGCGCGTGGCGGGATCCACGATCGCGGCTCCCGCGCCCGTGTTGCGGTGCTCGGAGAAGCGGCCGGCGGTCCAGAGCGTCACGGCGTCCCAGTCCTTCCAGGGCCGGGCCGTGTTGATCCCGGCGCCGAGGACGGTGTCCCGCACCACGACCTGCGCCTTGCCGGTCGTGGAGTACGGGCGACCGAGGGCGATGGATCCGGCGGCGCCGTCCGTCACGATCTCGCTGTCCGCGATGAGGAACCCGTACGTCGAGCCCGCCGCGATGGACGAGTCCGTCAGCGATGCGCCCGGGCGGTCGAGCACGTGGATCGTGCTGCGCTCCACCACGGTGACGGCGCGGCCGAGGATCAGGTCGGCCCCGCCCTCGAGGTACGAGTCCTTCACGTACACCCGGCTGTAGGTGGTGACGTTGGCGGTGGAGACGAGCAGGGTCTGCTTGTCGCCGAGCAGGCGCACGTGGTCGAGCACCTGCTTGTCGCCCGACTTCACCTGCACCGCGGTCGCCTGCGCGCCCGCCGCCGTCGCGACGCTCTGGAGCGTCACGTCGCGGAGGGTCCACAGCGGGGCCGAGATGGTCAGCGTCGCGACCGCGCCGCCGGGAGCGGTGAGGACGACGTCGGCCGGGTCGCCCGTCGCGCCGACGACGTTGACGCCGTAGCGGTTGCCGGACACGACGGCGCCTGCGTAGGTGCCGGGCTTCACGAGGATCGTGCGGAAGCCCTGCACCGAGTAGTCGGCATTGTTCGGCAGCGTGCCGGTGGCGGGATCCGTGGATCCGAGCACCTGCGCGAGGCTCGTGGCGTCGCCCGAGCCGTCGGCCGCCACCACGATGTCGACCTTGATCGGCGTCGCCCTCGCGACCGCGGAGGCCGCGGAGGAGTTGGCGGAGCCGTCGGTCGCGACGACCGTGTACGCGTACGCGGTGCCGATCGTGACCGCCGAGTCGGTCCAGCTCGTGGTGCCCGGGCCGACGGTGCCGACGACACCGGGGGCGCCGTCGCCCGTCGAGCGGAGCACGTCGTAGCGGGTCACGTCGTCGTCGGGCGACGCGGTCCAGCGCACGGTCACGGATCCGCGGCCGAGCTCGGTCTGGACCTTCGCGGGCACGGCCGGGGCCACGGCGTCGCCGGCGCGCGGGGTGCCGGTGGCGACCGCGGAGGCCGCCGAGACGAGGCCGGTGTCGTCGATCGCGGTCACCGTGTACGCGTACGCGGTGTCGTTGACGAGGCCCGTGTCCGTGAAGGCGGGAGCCGTGAGCGGGGTGCTCGTGAGCTTCTCGCCGTCGCGGTAGACGTCGTATCCGGCGATGTCGGCGTCGGCGTTCGGGGTCCAGGAGAGGAGGACCTTGCCGTCGGCGCCGGTCGCTAAGACGCCGACGGGTGCCGCGGGCGGCGCCGTGTCGACGGGGCGCACCTCGGCGGTGGCGGGTGCGGAGGCGTTGCCCGCCGCATCCACCGCGACGACCGCGTACCGGTACGTCGTCCGGTTCGCGAGGTCCCGGTCGGCGAAGGCCGGCGTGGTGCCGACCGTGCCGACGAGGTTCGCCGCTGCGATCGAGACCGTGGCCGATGTGGAGCGGTACACGCGGTAGCCGGCGATGTCGGCGGCCGTCGACGCGGTCCAGGCGAGCGACGCCGAGGCGTCCCCTGCCGTGGCGACCAGGTCGGCGGGCACGCCGGGGGCGGTCACGTCCGCCGGGGCCGCGGGATCCGCGACCGCCGGGTACCACGTGGGCGCCCCGAGCCACTGCGCCACGGTCGCACCGAGCGACTCCGCGGGGGAGAGCTGCGGGCGGGTGGCGTCCTGCGCCGCGCCCTCGCCCGTGTTCGCGTATTCAGCGAAGCGGCCGAGGGTCCACGGCTCGCCGGACGGGCCGGTGCCCCAGGGCTGGCTCGTCTTGACGCCGGATCCGAGCACCGTGTCGCGCACGACGGCCTGGCCGATCGAGCGCGGCGTGAACGTGTCGGCCCACGCGCGGTACGGACGTCCCAGCTGCACGTTGGTCGCGCCGGTCGTGTCGACCCGGCTGCCGATGAGCAGGAAGCCCTTCGCGTTCTCGGCCGTGCTCGGGGTGAGGACCGTGCCATTTGTGCGGACGGAGATCGTCGTGTCGTGGACCACGAGGGATCCGCGGCCGAGGATCACGTCGTTGCCGCCGGCGATGGTGGAGCCGGTGATCATCTGCCGTGCGGCGACGGTGTAGGTCGACGTGTCGGCGAAGACCGTTCGGCCAGCGGAGCTCGAGATCGCGGTGCCCGCGAGGAGCACCTTGTCGCCGGTCATCGACACCGCGGGGGCGTTGCCGGTGGCCGTCGTGTTCGCGATCGAGAGGTTCCGAACGGTGACGCTCGAGCCGGTGATGCCCAGCGTCGCGGTCGCCGTGGCGTTCGTCAGCACGGTGTCGGCTGCGGTCGCGCCGGATCCGACGATCGTGACGTTCGACTTCGCGACCGTCGTGGTGCCGGCGTAGGAACCGGGATCCACGCTCACGACCCACTCGCCGTTCCCGGGAGCGGCGTCCACGGCCTTCTGCAGCGTCGGGTAGTCGCCGCTGCCGTCGGCGTGCACGGTGGCGTCGACCTTGAGGGCCGGCGTCGCGGAGGCGCTCGCGGAGGCGGGCGACTCCTGGCCGGCCGCGTCCACCGCGCGCACCGTGAAGGCGTAGGCGGTGCCGTTCACGAGGCCCGTGATGGTCGCGGAGGAGGTGGCCGTCGTGGCGACGAGCTGCCCGTCCCGATAGACGCGGTAGGCGCGCACGTCGGACTCGGTGCTCTCCGCCCAGTCGAGCGACACCTGCGCGGCACCCGGCGCGGCGACGAGGCCGGCGGGCGCGACGGGGGCCGCATCCATGGCCGGGGCGCCGGTCGGGTCCCAGCCGTCCGTGCCGCCGAGGTAGGCGGCGGGCGTCTGGGCGAGGGCGTCGGAGGCGCTCAGCTGCGGGCGCTTGTCGTTGACCGTCGCCGCGGGTCCGGTGTTGCGGAACTCGGCGAGGCGGCCGTCGGTCCACACGTTGGGCGCGAAGTCGGTCCACGGCTGCGCGACGGCGATGCCGCCGTCGAGCCAGCTGTCCCGGATCACCGTCTGGCCGCGCGAGGTGTCGGCCTGCGTGCCGTCGCCCCAGCCGCGCCACGGGCGCCCGAGCGCCATGGTGGGCGCGTCGTTGTCCGCGGTGATGCGGCTGTCGACCACGAGGTAGCCGCGGCTCTTCGACGCGGTGCTCGGGGCGAATACGGTGCCGCCGTTGCGGGTGGTGGCGTGGATCGTGACCCGGTCGAAGACCGCGGCGGCCCGCCCGAAGACGAAGTCGACGTTGCCCGCGATGTAGCTGTCCACGTAGTACTGGCGCGGGTAGCCCGCGCCGTCGGCGGTGATGTTGCCCGAGGCGTCCGCGTTGAGCGTGTCCTGCGTGCCGAGGAGGCGCACGTGGCGGTACGTCTGGCGGTCGCCGAGCGCGCGGAGCGCGACGGCCTGCGTGTTGTTCGGGCCGATCTCCGGGTGCGCGGCGCTCGAGAACGAGTTCTCGATGGTGAGGTCGCGCACCTGGACGCCGGATCCCGAAAGGGTCGCGGTCGCGCTGCCGGCGGTGCCGCACGTGGCGGCGACGACGGCCGGGCACGTGGTCGCGCCCTTGGCGGTGCCGTTCGCGTTGTCGTACGTGATGACGACGTCGCGCGGCTCGCCGGTGGTGCCCGCGATGACGATGTTCGCCTTGGCCGACGACACCGCCTCGCGGTACGTGCCGGGCTTCACGAGGATCACCTTCGGCGCCGCGGCGGTGCCGGCCGGGATGGCCGCGAGGGCCGCCTGCAGGGTCGTCACGTCACCGGATCCGTCTGCCGCCACCGTGATGTCGGCGACGAGCGGCTTCACCGCGGGCGTGCCGGTCACGACGGCGGACGGGGCGGACGCGTTCCCGGCCCGGTCGACCGCGACGACGAGGTAGCGGTAGGCGGTGCCGTCGACGAGGCCGCGGTCGAGGAAGACGGGCTTCTGGACCTCGGCCACGAGGTGCGCGGCGTCGGCGACGAGCGCGTCGGATCCGGTCGCCCGGTGGACGCGGTACCCCACGACGTCGCTCTCCGCGCCGGTCGACCAGGAGAGGCCGACCTGCTTCTCGGCGCCCGTGGCGACGAGGCCGGTCACGGCGGCGGGGGCCGCGTCGGCGTCGAGCGGGGCGACGGGGTTCCAGCCGTCGGATCCCGCGAGGTAGGCCGCCGACGTGCTCTCGGCCGCCTGCGCGTCCGTCAGCTGGGCGCGGTCCGCGCCCGTGCTCGCGCCCGGGCCGGTGTTCGCGTACTCGGCGAAGCGCGCGGACTGCCACTTCGTCGTCACTCCGCTGTTGACCATGTCGGTCCACGCGGTCTTGCTCACGACCGGGCCGAGCCAGGTGTCGCGCACGACGACCTGAGCGTTCGCGTCCGGGTCCGCGATGGATGTGCCGTCGGCCTGCTTCTTGCCCGGCTGCCAGGGGCGGCCGAGGTTCTGCGAGCCGTCGGGCGCGGTGCCGATGATCCGGCTGCCCGTGATGAGGAAGCCGTGCGCGTTGCTCCGGTCGGTGCTCGCCGCGGTGACCGCGCCGTTCGGGGTGGTGCCGTGGTCGAGCGCGTTGAGCGTGCTGCGGTCGATGACCACGGTGCCGCGGCCGAAGACGAAGTCGACGTCGCCCTCGATCCAGCTGTCGTGGAAGTACGAGCGGGCCGGGACGGCGGCGCTCGGGCTGTTGGCGTAGAGCGTGTCCTGGTTGCCGAGGAGGCGCACGCCGTCGTAGACGAGCCGGTCGCCCGTGGTGCGGAGCGCGACGGCCTGGCCGTTGGCGTAGGTGCCCTCGACGTAGGCGTTCTCGACCGTGAGGTCGCGGAGCGAGACGTCGTTCCCCGTGATCACGAGGGTCGCGCTGCCCGAGGTGCCGTACGTGTCTGCGACCCCGTCGGTGGTCGTGCCGGTGGGCGTGCCCGCGGCGCGGTCGCCCGTGATAACGACGTCCTGCGCGGTGCCGGTGGCGCCCACGAGGATCGTGTGCTGCTTCGCGATGGTGGCGTACTCGGCGTAGCGGCCGGCGACGAGGGAGATGACCGTGGGGTCGGTCGCGGTGCCGGCGGGAGCTGCGGCGAGGGCGGCGGTCAGCGTCGGGAAGACGGTCGCGCCGTTCGCCTCGGCCCGCGGATCCACCGTGATGTCGACGACGATGGCCGCGGCCTGCACGGTCACCTCGACGGCGTCGCTCGGCGCGGAGGAGACGCCCGTGCGGGAGTCGGCCGTGATCGCGTAGCGGTACCGCGCGCCGTTCACGACGGTCGTGTCGCTGTACGAGGGCGAGTCGGTCGAGGCGATCCTCGCGAACGCGCCCGTGGCGTCGGCGCGGTAGACGGTCCAGCCGGTCACGCTCGCCGACGTGTCGTCGCCCCAGGTGAGGTGGACGACGCTCGAGTCGGCAGCCGCGACCACGTTCGCGGGCACGGCGGGCACGGCGGCGGAGGCGGCGACGACCGGGTTCCAGCCGTCCTTGCCCGCGAGGTACTTCTCCGGCGTCGCGTTGGCGGCGTCCTTCGCGGTCATCTGCGGGCGGTTCGCGTTCACGGTCGCGCCCGGGCCGATGTTCTGCGACTCGGCGAAGCGCGCGTCCTGCCAGGCGAAGGGGACCTTCACGCCGGAGGAGTTCGTGGAGGACATGTCGTCCCACGGCGCCGCGGTGTCGATGGCGGAGGGGAGCCAGGTGTCCTTGATCACGACCGAGCCGAGCGCCTTCGGATCCGCGCTCGGGTGCCACGGACGACCGAGGTTGACGGTGCCGTCGGCCGCGTCGCTCACGATCTTGCTGCCCGTGATGAGGAAGCCGTACTTGCTGCCCTCGTCGGTGCTGGCCGCGGTGAGGTAGCCGTTGTTCGCCTTGCCGCGGTCGAGCGAGCGGAAGGTCACGCGGTCGAACACCGCGGTGGCGGCGCCGAACAGGTAGTCCACGTCGCCCTCGATGTAGCTGTCCACGTAGTACTGGCGGATGCGCGTCGTGGGCTTCGGGGTGTCGGCGAGCAGGGTGTCCTGGTTGCCGAGGAGGCGCACGCCGCGGGCGATGAAGCGGTCGCCCTCGACGCGGAGCGCCACGGCCTGCGCGCTCGTGATCTCGGGGTGCGCCTTCTCGTCGAACGCGTTCTCGACGGTCAGGTTGTCGAGGGTCACGTCGGTGCCGGTCACCCGGATCACCGCGCTGCCGGCCGTGCCGAGGGTCTCCTCGGGCTCGTCGGGGTCGGTGGATCCGCTGGCCTGCGCCGCGGAGATCACGACCTGCGACGGGTCGGTGCCGAGTCCGTGCAGCATCACGTTCGACCGGTCGAGGGAGAACGACTCGCGGTACGTGCCCGGGTCGATGTCGATGCGGTGGTTCGCGAGCGCGGTCTTCGGGATCGACGCGACGGCCGCGGCGATGGTCGGGAACTGCTTGCCCGCGCCGACCGTGAGGACCGTGTACTCGACGGGGATCGCGACGGGCGCGGTGGTGGAGGTCCCGGAGACGGTGCTGGAGACCTTGGAGACGTTGCCCACGAGGTCGCGCGCGGTCACGCGGTAGAAGACGGGGACGCCCTGGGGCGCGCTCGTGTCGGTGAAGCGGGGCGGGGATCCGGCGGCCGCGGTCGTGATGGTGGAGAGCAGCACGAAGGTGCCGTTGCTCGTGGTGCTGCGCGAGACGCTGTAGCCCGCGACGTCGGTGTCCTTCGGCGCGGTCCACGTGAGGTCGAGGCCGGCGGCGGGGCTCGCCTTCACGGCGAGGCTCGACGGCGCGGCGGGCGCGACGTTCGGGTTGTTCCCCGTGACGGCGACGTACGCGGACGTGTTGCCTGCGTGGTCGACCGCGCGGATCCGGTAGTAGGTCGTGGTGCCCTCGGTCGCGGAGGGGTCCGTGAAGGTCGTCGTCGCGTACGCGGGGGTGCCGGCGGCGGGGAGGAGCTGGCGGTAGACGTCGTCGGATCCGCGCTTGGACACGATGTAGCCGGCGAGGTCGGCCTCGGCGTTCGCCTTCCACGAGATCGTCATGCCGCCGCCGTTCGCGACCACGACGGCCTTGGGGCTCGACGGGGTCTTGGGCGCGGTCTTGTCGACGGGGATCGCGACGGACGCGGTGGCGGCGGCCGAGGATCCGACGGCGTTGACCGCGGTCACCTGGTAGTACGCGGTCGCGCCGGCGGGCGGCAGATCCGTGTACGTGGTGGCGGTGAGGGCGGATCCGCTGACGCGCGTGAAGGGACCGGCCGCGCTCGTGCCGCGCGCGACGACATAGCCCGTCGCGCCGGTCGCGGCGCTCCAGGTCAGCGTGACGGCGCCCGTGGAGGAGGAGGCCTTGGCCGTGAGCGAGCCGGGCGCCGCGGGGGCGGTCGGCGCGCCCGCGGGCCGCTTCGCGGATGCGGTGGACGCCGACGAGGCGTTGCCCGTGAGGTCGACCGCGGTGATCCGGTAGTAGGAGGTGACGCCGCCCGGCGCCTGCGCGTCGGTGAACGCGGAGGCCGCGATCGGCGAGGCCGTGAGCGTCGTGTAGGTCCCGCTCGATGACGTGGACCGCGCGACGACGTAGCCCTTCAGGTCGATCTCGTCGGAGTCGGCCCAGTCGAGCGCGACGCCCGAGGCGGAGGCGGTGGCCTTCACGCTCGACGGCGAGTCGGGGGCGTCCTGGTCCTTCGCGGTGACCTGCTTCACGCTCGACGGCTTCGACTCGTTGCCGGTCGTGTCGTAGGCGGTGACGGCGTAGTAGCCGGTGGATCCGCCCGCGATGGCCGCGTCCGTCGCCGTGAGCGAGGTCGTGGTGGCGACGCGCGACGCGGCGGACGCCGTCACGGTCTTGGTCGCGCTCCGGTACACGCGGTAGCCGGCGAGGTCGGATGCGGAGACCTTGCCCCACTTCATGACCGTGCCGACGCCGCCCGAGTACTCGGCCGAGACGCTGCCCGGCGTGGAGGGTGCGCTGGTGTCGGCCGCGAAGGCCGACGAGGCGGGGATGACGGTGCCGGCGATGACGGCTCCGGCGACGACGACGGCCGCGGCGCGCAGGCGCGAGCGGGTCGACGTGAGCGGGCCGGATGCGGCCGCGCGGTGCTTCGGGTTCGGACGGGTGACGGCGAGCGGAGGCTCGTTGGAGGAGCGCGACATGCGGGTGCGGTGCCTTCGGGTGAGGCGCGACCTCACGCCGGTGGCCGCCACGCGGGAACGTGGGAGAGCGGCTCGGATCGGGAGAGCGCGGGGGAGGGCCGACAATCGGGTAAGAGCCGGCCAAGGACAATCATGCACACGCATGTGCATCGCGCATAGTCCCGGAGGCGTTCTCGGAACGGTCGACCCGAACGGGGGGTGCGCGGCGTCTCCTGAGATGATCTCCCCATCGCGATGAACCATCCGGCCGTCCATCTCGTCGTGGAGGGAGGAGGCACGGATGACCACGGAGAGCACGGCCCGCATGCGGGCGCTGCACGATGCGCACGCACCCGCGTTGCAGCGGTACGCGCTGCGGCTCACGGGGGATCCGGCGCTCGCCGAGGACGTCGTGCAGGAGGCGCTGCTGCGGGCCTGGCGCTCGCCCGCGATCCTGGCGGAGGACGACGAGTCCGCCCGCCGCTGGCTCTTCACCGTCGTGCGGAACCTCGTGATCGATGACAGGCGCAGCGCCTGGCGCGGCCGCGAGACGCCGACCGACGTGCTGCCGGAGGATCCCGTCGCGGATGCGTCCGACGCCATCATCGACCGCCTGCTCGTGGCCGAGGCGCTCGCCTCGCTCTCCGCCGAGCACCGCCGTGCGGTCGTCAGCTGCTACCACCTGGGCCGCACCGTCGTGGAGACCGCGGAACGCGAGGGCGTCCCGCCCGGCACCATCAAGTCCCGCCTCCACTACGCGCTCAAGGCGCTCCGGCTCGCCCTGCAGGAACGAGGAGTCACCCGATGAACGACCGCGCCGACGACATCCACGAGTGGGATGCCGCGTACGTGCTCGGCAGCCTGAGCGCCACCGACCGCGCGCTCTTCGAGGCCCACCTCGAGGGCTGCGACGCGTGCATGCGCTCCCTCGCCGAGCTCTCCGGCCTGCCCGGCGTGCTGCGGATGCTGCCCGTCGAGGAGGCGATCGCGCTCATGGACGAGCCCGAGGCCCCCGCCGTGCCGCAGCCGGTCGCGCCGGCGCAGGACGCGCCCGGCCACCGGGTGCCGCGCCGGGGCCGTCGCCCCCTCTCGGGTGCCGCGCGCGCACCGCTGTCCCGTCGCACCGGCGGGTGGCTGCTCGCGGCCGCCGCCGTCGTGCTCCTCGTCGGCGGCGCGGGCCTCGGCTCCGCGCTCCGCGCCGGCGTGAGCGCGCCCGTCGCGGATCCGTCCCCGGCCTCCTCCTCGCCCGCCGGGGACACGTCCGGGGATCTGTCCGAGGGCCTGCCCGCCGACGCCGTGAGCATGCGCTCCGATCTCGACGAGGGCGTCACCGCGAAGCTCGCCCTCACCTCGCAGCCGTGGGGCACGCGCTTCGACTGGAGCTGCGAGTACGCGGGCGGCGGCGTCGGCCAGGGCGCCTACGACCTGGTCGCGATCGAGGACGACGGCACGCGCACGGTCGTCGCCACCTGGGGCGCTGGACAGGCGGAGTCGCGGCTGCTCGCCGCCACCTCGAGCCTCCCGATGGATCGGATCCGCACGGTGCAGATCACGCCCTCCGACTCCGACGTGGTGCTGGCGAGCAGGGACCTCTAGTGCTCATCCTGATAGCATCCGCCATGTCAGAGGGGGGTGCATCATGTCCATCAGTGAACTGGTTCATGCCGCACGGCGGAGCCGCGGATACACGCAGCGCCAGCTGAGCGGACGTTCCGGCGTCGCGCAGTCGACGCTGTCGGACCTCGAGTCCGGGAAGCGGAGTCCCAGCGCCGAGACCGTCGATCGGCTCCTGCTCGCGACCGGTCATCAGCTCATCTCGATCCCGACCCGACGGCACACGGCGGCCAGCGCGACGGCCGAGATCGCCTCGCGACTGGCCGAAGGGGACCGCGAGCGCGCCGTCCGTCACTTCATCCAGCTCGCGGACGACCTGGCCGCGGTCCACGACGAGGTCCGGTTCGCGCTGACGATCGCGGAGCCGCCTCGGACCGGGGAGAAGCGTTGGGATGCGGCCATCGCCGGTCTCGTCGAGCACCGGCTCGAGGAGGAGGGCTTCCCCCTCCCGTCGTGGGTCGGCTCCGATGATCGCCGGCTGCGGAGGAGCTGGATCTTCGGAGACGGCGTCTACGACCTGCCGGTGGAACCCGACCGCGCGGTCCCTGCCTTCCGCCGTCATGGCGTGCTCCTGGACCCCGCCACGCTCGCGAGCGTCTGATGCACGCACTCGACCGGAGCGCACTGATGGCCGCGCTATCCGAGCTCATCGCCGAGCTGCGGCTCCGTGGTGTCACCGGACGGATGCAGATATTCGGGGGCGCGGCACTCACGCTGTGCCACTTCGATCGTGGGACGACGGTCGACATCGACGCCAGGCTGCGATTCGATGCGGACGTGCGGGACTCCGTCACCCTCATCGCGGAGAGGCACGGCTGGGGCTCGGACTGGGTCAACGACGACGGGGCCTTCTTCCTCCCGGCGTATGGCCGCGATGTGGAATGGACCTCGATCTTCGAGGAGGACGGCCTGGCGGTCGAGATCGCGTCGGCCGAAGCCCTGCTCGCGATGAAGCTTCGCGCCGGGCGCCCCGGACGCGACGGGCAGGACATCGCCCGTCTCATGGTCATCTGCGGGCTGTCGTCGGTCTCCGAACTGGAGGACGTGCATGAGGCGTACTACCCGGGAGACGGCCTCTCTCCACGGGCCGAGAGGCTCGTCACGAGGATCATCGAGGTCGGGCTCCCGGACCGCCCGGAGACCCCGCCCCGGCCGATGATCGGCTGACGGAGGGAAGTCCCCGTCGCACCCCTGGCGCGCCGCCCGCGCCGCGCCGTAACCTGGCGTCCCACACCTGAGGAAAAGCAAGCGGCGAGGACCCGATGAGCGACCCGGCAGCGCAGGCAGACGCGCCCGACGTGCCCGCGATGAGCGACGCCGACGCGGCCGTCGTCGCCGCCCGCTGGAAGCGCAACGCGACCCTCTTCCTCAGCGGCCAGACGGTCTCGCTCTTCGGCTCGATGCTCGTCCAGTACGCGGTCATGTGGTACGTCACCTTCGAGACCCGCTCGGGCCTCGCGGTCGCGCTCTACGCGGTCTGCGCGTTCCTGCCGCAGGGCATCGTCTCGATCTTCGGCGGCACCCTCGCCGACCGCATGAACCGCCGCGTGCTCGTCATCGCGTCCGACAGCACCATCGCGATCGTCACGCTCGCCCTCGCCCTGCTCATGATGAACGGGGTCACCGACCTCTGGATCATCCTGCTCGCGGTGGCCGTGCGCTCCGTCGGCGCCGGGTTCCAGACGCCCGCGGTGCAGGCGATGATCCCGCAGATCGTGCCGCCCGAGCAGCTGCTCCGGATCAACGGCATCTTCGGCACCATCCAGTCGGCGATGGCCCTGCTCGCGCCAGCCGCCGCGGGCGCGATCTTCGCCGCCTACGGCCTCGTGCCCCTCTTCTTCGTCGACGCGATCACGGCCGCGATCGGCATCGCGTTCCTGCTCTCGGTCGCGGTGCCGACCCTCGCGTCCATCGCCGACAAGACGTCGACGTACCGCGAGGACCTCGTCGAGGGGATCCGCTACATCGGCGGCAACCCGGTAGTGCGCTGGCTGCTCGTGGTCTTCGCGATCATCTTCCTGCTCACGGTCGCGCCGTCGTTCATCACGCCGCTGCTCGTGGCCCGCACCTACGGCACCGAGGTGTGGATGGTGACGGTGCTCGAGATCGCCTTCAGCGTCGGCATGCTGGGCGGCGGCGCGCTCGTGTCGACGCTGTTCGCGAAGTCCGACCGCATGACGCTGATCCTCGTGAGCTGCTTCGGCTTCGCCATCTTCACCGCGGGCCTCGGCCTCAGCCCCAACCTCTGGGTCTTCTACGGCTTCATGTTCGCGATCGGCCTGTTCGTGCCGCTGTTCTCGGCGCCGTTCATGACGCTCGTGCAGGAGACCGTCGCGCCCGAGATGCACGGCCGCGTCTTCAGCTACGTCGGCATCGTGATGGCCCTCGCGACCCCGATCGGCGCGGTCGCGTTCGGCCCGCTCGCCGACGTGTTCAGCGTCCAGACGCTGCTGGTCGCGGCGGGGATCATCACGGTCGTGGTGATCACGGTCGCCATCTCGCTGCCGTCGGGGCGTGCGGCGATCCGCATCGCCCGCGAGAAGAAGGCGGAGGCGGATGCGGGGGATGCGGATCCCGATGCCGACGGACCCGCCACGACAGCGGTCGACTCGGCGCGCGTGACGCCCGGCTCCTAGCCCGCCGCCGGATCCGTCCCGTCGCGCTCGGTGAGCTCGTCCGCGTACGCCGCGACGGCCCGGCCGTACTCCGGCAGCGTCGGCGCGAGCCGGCGCAGCGCCACGGCCAGCGCCTCCGTCGGACGGCCGGCGTCGTGCAGCGCGAGCGCGAGGAAGGCGTCGCGGCCGGGCCCGTGGACGTCATCGGGCATCGCCTCGAGCAGAGCGACGGCCTCGGCGGCCTCGCCCACGTTGCGCAGGGAGCTCGCGAGCTGGATCACCGCGAGCGGCCGGTGCTCCGGATCCAGCCCGCCGTCGAGCGCGGCGCGGTACAGAGGCACGGCCTCGGCCTCGCGGCCCACGAAGTCGTGCGCGCTGGCCAGCTCGTAGAGCGCCCGCGGATCGTCGGCCGGGCGCTCGGCGACCAGCGCGCGCATCCCGGCGACGGTCTCGTCCGCCTGCTCGTCGTCGGCGCTCGCCCAGAAGGCGGCGACCCGGGCGTCCCAGTCGTCGTGGTGATCCATGCGCCCAGCCTGGCAGGCCCGGGTCAGTCCTCCGCGGCGGGCGGCCGCGGATCCGGCGCGGCCGCAGCCGCGCGCTTCCGACGCGACGATCGTGTGGCGCGCAGCACGAGCCACACGGAGAACCCGATCACCACGAGTGCCACCCACGCGCTCCGGATCGGGCCGGCCGGCAGGAAGATCGCGACGACCATCAGCGGGATCAGCGCGTAGAACTGCACGATGGCCGTGTCCGTGCGGACCTCGTCGCGCTCCCGGGCCTCATCCGGCGTCGACCGCCGCATCCAGTGCGACACCGGGATCTCGGGTCGCTCCGGCTGCTCCGCAACGTCATCACCCATGCGTCGAGCCTGCCAGTCGGGCGGCCCGCCGCTCACCGCGTCCGCGTCGGCGGCGGCCCCGTCGTCGCCCGGCGCACGAGGCGCGTCGGCAGCTGCACGTGCATCGCGTCGGGCCCGGTGCCGCCCATGAGCGACATGAGCAGGTCCACCGCGGTCGTGCCGAGGCGCTGCATCGGCTGGCGGATGGTGGTGAGCGCCGGGGTCATCTGCGACGCCTCGGGGATGTCATCGAAGCCGATGACGGAGAGGTCCTCGGGCACGCGGATCCCGAGCTCGGCCGCCACCTGCAGGATCGCGATGCCCGAGAGGTCGTTGGCGGCGAAGATCGCGGTCGGCCGATCCGGCATCGACAGCAGGGCGCGCGCCGGGTCCCGCGCGGCCGCGGTGAGGAAGAGGCCCGCGCGGACGAGCGCCGGGTCGAACGCGATGCCCGCGTCCTGCAGCGCGCGCCGGTAGCCGGCCTCGCGCAGGCTCGCGGATCGGAGGTCGGGCCGGCCCGCGAGGAAGCCGATCCGGCGGTGCCCGAGCTCGAGGAGGTGCCGCGTCGCCTGGAGCGCGCCGCCGAGGCTGTCGGACTCGACGCTCGGCAGGTCGGCGGGACCCGTGTGCGGGTCGATGGAGACGACGGGGATGTCGGTCTGCGCCGTCACGACCGTCGGCGTCACCATGATCGCGCCGTCGATGAGGGTGCCGCTCAGCCGGCTGAGCGACCGGCGCTCCCAGCCCGTGTTGTCCACCTGCCGGGAGCCGCTGTAAGCCAGGAGGTCGTAGCGCGAGTTCCGGAGGGCCGCGCCCACGCCCTTGAGGATCTCGGCGCTGAACGGCTCGAAGCCCGCCACCAGCACGCCGATCACGCCGGTGCGGTGGGACCGCATGCTGCTCGCGACGAGGCTCGACTCGTAGCCGAGGCGCTCGACGACCTCCATCACGCGGCGCGACGTCTCGGCCGAGATCCCGTAGCGCCCGTTCACCGCCTTGGACACGGTGGACACCGAGACGCCGGCGGCAGCGGCGACGTCGTGGATGGTGGGGCGGCGGGACATGGACTGGACCCTACGCCCGGAGAAAAGGATTTCGAAAACGTTTGACGAAGATCCGGCCGCGACCGAGACTGGCCCGACCGGCCCCCCGTCACGACGAGGCGACGACGCGACGACGCGACAGAGGGCCCGGACCGAGTCGCACCCCACAGCACCAGGCACGCGGCTCGTGCACGTCCCCCCCCCGACACCCGCCAGGGTGCGCTCAATGAAGAGACAGGTAGAACGACATGAAGGCACGGAAGATCCTCACGGGATCCGCGGCCCTGCTCGTGGGGGCCCTCGCCCTCACCGGCTGCAGCGGCAGCGGATCCGGCAGCGGCGACGACGGCGGCCCCGTCGAGATGACGCTGTGGCACAACTCCACCACCGGCCCGGGCAAGGCGTTCTGGGACAAGACGACCGCGGACTTCAACGCCGCGAACCCGGGCGTCACGGTCACGCCCACGTCGGTCCAGAACGAGGACCTCGACGGCAAGCTCCAGACCGCGCTCAACTCGGGCGACGCGCCCGACATCTTCCTGCAGCGCGGTGGCGGCAAGCTCGCCGCCACGGTCGCGGCGGGACAGGTCATGGACATCACGGACGGCATCTCCGCCGACGCGAAGGCCGGCATCGCGCAGAGCGCGTTCGACGCGAACTCGATCGACGGCAAGGCGTACGCCATGCCCGTCGCCGTGCTCCCGAGCGGCATCTTCTACAGCCAGGACCTCTTCACGGCGGCCGGCATCACGGAGACGCCGAAGACCATGGACGAGCTGGACGCGGCCGTCGACAAGCTCAAGGCCACGGGAGTCGCCCCCATCGCGCTCGGCGCGAAGGACGCGTGGCCCGCCGCGCACTGGTACTTCAACTTCGCGCTCCGCGAGTGCAGCTCCGCCACGCTCGAGAAGGCCGCCACGGACAAGGACTTCAGCGACGACTGCTGGATCAAGGCGGGCCAGGATGTCGAGGACCTCGTGGGCACGAACCCCTTCAACGACGGCTTCCTCACCACCGCGGCGCAGCAGGGCGCCGGCTCGTCGGCCGGCCTCATCGCCAACAAGAAGGCGGCCATGGAGCTCATGGGCGCCTGGGACCCGGGAGTAATCGCGGGCCTGACCCCGGACACGAAGCCGCTGGCCGACCTGTCCTGGTTCCCCTTCCCGGAGATCTCCGGCGGCAAGGGCGAGCCCGGCTCCATCATGGGCGGCATCGACGGGTACTCCTGCTCCGCGCAGGCCCCGAAGGCGTGCGTCGACTTCCTCAACTACATCGGCACCGCCGACGTGCAGAAGGAGTACTACGCGGCCTTCAACGCCCCGCCCGTGAACACCGAGGCGCAGACCGCGGTCACCGAGCCGTACCTGAAGGAGATCATCGCGGCGTACAACGACGCGCCCTACGTCTCCCAGTGGCTCGACACGGTCTACGGCCTGAACGTCGGCAACGCGATGAACGTCGGCGTGGTCGACCTCATGGCGGGCGACGGCAGCCCGGAGAAGCTCATCCAGACCGTCGGCGACGCGGCCAAGAAGGCCTAGGCGCACCGACATGGCCATCCGCGAGAGCTCGCTCGACGAGCAGCGTCCCGCGGCTGATCCTGCACACCCCGAGGGCGGCGTCGTGACGACGCCGCCCTCGGCGGTCCGTGCGCGACGCCGCGGCCTCGGCTGGTCCGGTCGCCTCGAGGTCCTGATCCTCGTCGGCCCGGCCCTCCTCTTCTTCCTGGGCTTCGTCATCTACCCCGTGGTGATGGCGGCCTACTACGGCTTCTTCAGCTGGCAGGGCTTCGGCCCGCCCACGGTGTTCGTGGGCTTCCGGAACTACATCACGATCCTCCAGGACCCCACGTTCCACGAGGCGCTGATGCACAACGCCGTCATCGTGATCCTGTCGCTCGTGCTCCAGGGCCCGGTCGCGATCCTCGTGGCGCTCCTGCTCAACCGGAAGCTGCGCGGCCAGTCGATCATCCGCGTGCTGATCTTCGTGCCGTACGTGATCTCCGAGGTCGTCGTCGGCACCGGCTGGAGCCTCATGCTCCAGGGCTCCGGCGCGCTCAACGGCTTCCTCGCGAATGTCGGCCTGGGCGACCTCCGGCAGGACTGGCTCGCCAACCCGGACATCGCGATCTGGTCGCTCATGACGATCATCACGTGGAAGTACATCGGCTTCGCGGTGATCCTCTTCCTCGCGGGCCTCCAGGGCATCCCCGAGGAGCTGTCCGAGGCGGCCGCCATCGACGGCGCGTCGTACTGGCAGATCCAGCGGCGCATCACGCTGCCGCTGCTCGCGCCGACGCTGCGCATCTGGGCGTTCCTGTCGATCATCGGCTCGCTGCAGCTGTTCGACCTCGTGTACATCATCTGGGGCCAGTACATCTCGGCCACCGCGGGCACCTCGACCATGGCCACGTACCTCGTGGCGAACGGGCGCGGATCCGGCAACTACGGGTACGGCAACGCCGTCGCCGTGGTGCTGTTCCTCATCTCCCTGGTCGTCGCGCTGATCTACCAGCGGTTCGTCCTCAACCGCGACACCGCCGGCGCCCTCACGGGTGCGGGAAGGAAGAAGAAGTGACCGCCGTCACCGCGGCTCCGCGCAACGCGGACCTCGATCCCACCTACTCGGCGAAGACGCCGAAGCCCAAGCGCGCCAAGGTGCCCGGGCAGGGGAACAACCCCGTCCCCTACCTCGTCGCGGTCGTGCTGATCGCCCTGATGCTGACGCCGGTGGCGTACATCATCCTGGGCGGGTTCCGCACGAACGCGCAGATCACGACCGATCCGGCGGGCTTCCCGTCGCCGTTCCAGATCCAGAACTACCTCGACGTGCTCGGCGGCTCGATGTTCTGGCGGCAGGTGGGCAACTCGCTCATCGCGGCGATCGGCACCACGGTCGGCGCGGTCGTCCTCGGGCTCATGGCGAGCTACGTGCTGGCGCGCTACACGTTCTTCGGCCGGGGAGCGCTCTACGCGCTGTTCGCGTCGGGGCTCATGTTCCCCATCACGGTGGCCATCACGCCGCTGTACATCGTGATCCGCTCGCTCGGCCTCACGAACTCGCTGCCGGGGATCATCCTCCCGCAGATCGCGTTCGCGCTCCCGACGACGATCATCATCCTGGTGCCGTTCCTCCGGGCGATCCCGGACGAGATCCAGGAGGCCGCGTTCATCGACGGGTGCAGCCGCATCGGGTTCTTCTTCCGCATGGTCGTGCGGCTGTCGATGCCGGGCGTCATCACGGTGGGCATCCTCGCGTTCATCGGCAGCTGGAACAGCTACCTGCTGCCGCTGTTCCTCCTCAGCGACGCGTCGATCTACACGCTGCCGCTCGGCGTGCAGTCGTTCTCGTCGCAGTACTCGGTGGACACGGCCAAGGTGCTCGCGTTCACGTCGCTGTCGATGATCCCGGCGCTGATCTTCTTCTCGATCTTCGAGCGCCGCATCGTCGGCGGCCTCACCGGCGCGGTGAAGGGGTGACCGGGGCGGAGACGTCCCCGGCGCCCGGCGCCGTCGCGCTGCCCGAGGTCTCGGCGCGCGTGCGCGAGCTGCACGCGCGCATGACCCTCGAGGAGAAGCTCGCGCAGATCGTCGGCTACTGGGTCGACCAGGGCGGCGAGGTGGTCGCGCCCATGCAGGGCGAGATGGCGACGACCGGCCGCTACGAGGAGGCGACCGAGCACGGCCTCGGGCACCTCACCCGCGTGTACGGCACGCGTCCGGTGGATCCCGTCGAGCGCGCGTCCTGGCTGTGGGCCGAGCAGCGCCGCCTCCAGAAGGAGACGCGGCTCGGGATCCCGGCGCTCGTGCACGAGGAGTGCCTCACGGGGCTCGCCGCGTGGCAGGCCGCGACCTTCCCCACGCCGCTCGCGTGGGGCGCGTCCTTCGACCCGGGTCTCGTGGAGGAGATGGCCGCGCTCATCGGCGGGTCGATGAAGGAGCTCGGCGTGCACCAGGGCCTCGCGCCCGTGCTCGACGTGATCCGCGACGCCCGCTGGGGCCGCGTCGACGAGTGCATCGCCGAGGACCCGTACGTGGTCGGCACGATCGGCACGGCGTACGTGAAGGGGCTGCAGTCGGCCGGGATCCACGCCACGCTCAAGCACTTCGTCGGCTACTCGGTCTCGCAGTCCGGCCGCAACCACGCGCCCGCGCACGTGGGCCCGCGCTTCGTGGAGGACGTGCTGCTGCCGCCCTTCGAGATGGCGGTGCTCGACGGCGGCGTGCGGTCGGTCATGAACTCGTACGCGGAGATCGACGGCGCGCCCGTCGGCGCCACCCCCGAGTACCTCACCGACGTGCTGCGCGGCCGCTGGGGCTTCGACGGCGTCGTGGTCTCCGACTACTTCTCCGTCGCGTTCCTCCAGGTGATGCACGCCGTCGCGGGCGACCGCGGCGAGGCGGCGGCGCTGGCCCTCGCGGCCGGCATCGACGTGGAGCTGCCCACGGGCGACGCGTACCTCGCGCCGCTGGCGGAGCGGATCCGCGCCGGGCTCGCCGACGAGTCGCTCGTCGACCGCGCGGTGCTCCGCGTGCTCGACGAGAAGGAGGAGCTGGGGCTGCTCGACGCGACGTTCGAGGATCCGCCCACGTCGATCGATCTCGACACACCGGCCCACCGGGATGTCGCGCGCCGGCTCGCGGAGGAGTCCGTGGTGCTGCTCGCGAACGACGGCACGCTGCCGCTCGCGGGCGCCGGCCGCACGGCGCCCGGACGCATCGCGCTCATCGGCCCCAACGCCGACAGCGCCGAGGCGCTCATGGGCTGCTACTCGTTCGCGAACCACGTGCTCGCGCACCACCCGGGCACGCCGCTCGGGTTCGCGATCCCGACGGTCGCCGAGGCGCTGCGCGTCGAGCTGCCCGACAGCGAGCTGGTGCTCGTGGCGGGCGCCGAGGTCGAGGGCGACGACCGCTCGGGCTTCGCCGCCGCGGTCGAGGCCGCGCGCGGATCCGACCTCGCGGTCGTGGTCGTCGGCGACCGGGCGGGCCTGTTCGGCCGCGGCACGGTCGGCGAGGGCAACGACGTCGAGAGCCTCGAGCTGCCGGGCGTGCAGCGCGAGCTGGTCGAGGCCGTGCGCGCCACCGGGACCCCCGTGGTCGTGGTGCTGCTCACCGGCCGGCCGTACGCGGTGGCGTGGGCGGTCGAGGGCGATGCGGCTCCGGCGGCCGTGCTGCAGGCGTTCTTCCCGGGCGAGGAGGGCGGATCCGCGATCGCGGGCGTCCTCTCCGGCCGGGTGTCGCCCTCGGGTCGCCTGCCCGTCTCGCTCCCGCGCTCCGCGGGCGCGCAACCGTTCTCGTACCTGCACCCGATCCTGGGCGGCCCGAGCGAGGTGACGAGCGCGGATCCCACGCCCGTGCTCCCGTTCGGGCACGGCCTGTCGTACACGACGTTCGCGCGCACGGATCTCTCCGTGACATCGGCCGAAGTGGCGGCGGGGGAGGCCTTCACCGCGACCGTCGAGGTCCGCAACACGGGCGACCGCGACGGCACCGACGTCGTGCAGCTCTACGCGCGCGACGTGCAGGGCAGCGTCACGCGGCCCGTCGCGCAGCTGCTCGGCTACCTGCGGCTGGATCTGGCCGCGGGCGAGTCCGCGCGCGTCACGTTCCGGGTGCCCACCACCCGCCTCGCCTTCACCGACCTGCGGTACCGCCGCGTGGTCGAGCCGGGCGCGGTCGAGCTGTGGGTCGGCCCGTCGAGCTCGGTGAAGGAGACGGAGGCGGCGATCGAGGTCACCGGATCCGCGCACCACGTCACGATCGCCGACGAGCGGTACGTGGGCACGTCGGTCGAGCGCGCCGGGGTCACCGCGGACGCGTCCGCGGTGCCGGAGCGGGTGCTCGAGCCGAGCTGATCCCGCCCACGTCCGACCGGAGCCCCGGCCGCCGCGCCCTCGACGCGCGGCGGCCGGGGCTCTGTCACGCGGCGGGCCGGCGCGCGGATTCAGGCCCCCGCGACCTCGACGGGCGCCGTCGTCAGCGCCTGCAGCCCCGTGACCCGCAGCAGATCCAGCCGCGCCTCGTCCGTGCTGCCGGGCTCGGCCGTGTAGACGACGATGCGGAGGTCGCTGCCCGGCACGGAGAGAGTGTCGCAGTCGATCGTGATGGGGCCGACCGCGGTGCTCGTGACGGTCTTGCGGCTCGACCGGTGCTCGGCGACGCGCGCCTCGCTCCAGCGGCGTTCGAACTCCGGCGCCTCGGCGCGCAGTCGGGCGACGAGGCGGGCGAGCGCGCGATCCGCGGGGTAGCGTCCGACGGCCGTGCGCAGGTCCGCCGTGAGGTCGCGCGCGAACTCCTCCTCGTGCACGGCGTCGAAGTCGGTGCCCCCGTGGCCCTGGGTGAAGTAGGTCCAGACGAGGTTGCGGTCCCAGCCGGTGCGCGTCGACGGATCCCCGTTCAGCGCCGCCCATAGCGGGTTCCAGAGGAGCATGTCGTGCGTCGCCGTGAACACCGCGATGGGCACGTCGCCGAGCCGGTCGACGATCCGGTGCACGCCCGGCGTGATGTGCCGGGGCACCTCGCCGCGGCCGGGCGGGGCGACGCCGGCGACCCGGTGCAGGTGGTCGCGCTCGTCCTCGGTGAGGCGGAGCGCGCGGGCGAGCGCGCCGAGCATCTGCGGCGACGGGTTAACCGACCGGCCCTGCTCCAGCCGCACCACGTAGTCGACGCTGACGCCCGCGAGCGCTGCCAGCTCCTCGCGGCGGAGGCCCGCGGTGCGGCGGTGGGATCCCGCGGGCAGGCCCACGTCGGCCGGCTGCACGCGCTCGCGCCAGGAGCGGAGGACGCTCGCGAATTCGGTCATGCCCCCATCCTCCGCGTCGGCGGGCGGATCACCCTGGTACCGCCGGTCCTCCCGTCGACCGGTGCCTGGGCGATGCGGCTGCCGGGGCGCAGGCTCGACCCATGACCACGACACTCATCACCGGATCCAACCGGGGCCTCGGCCTCGAGACCGCACGCCGCCTCGTCGAGGCCGGCCACACCGTCCACGCCGGCATGCGCGACACCGCCGACGGCGACGCCGCCCGTGCCGTGGGCGCCCACCCCGTGCAGCTCGACGTCGATGACCAGGCGAGCGTCGACCGCGCCATCGCCTCGCTGCCGGACCTGGACGTGCTCGTCAACAACGCCGGGATCCTTGGATCCTCGCAGGGCGTCGACGACCTCACGCCGGAGGCGATGCTCGCGGTGCTGCAGACCAACGTCATCGCCGTGGTGCGCGTGACGCAGGCCGCGCTGCCGCTGCTGCGCGCATCCGCCGCCCCGGTGATCGTCAACGTCGCCTCGGGCGTCGGCTGGCCGCGCGCCCTCCGCGGCGAGGACACCGATGAGCGCCACGTGATGACCGTGCCCTACGCGACCTCGAAGGCCGCCCTCATCACCGCGACCGTGCAGTACGCCAAGAACCTGCCCGGCTTCCGGATCAACGCGACCGACCCCGGCTACACGGCGACCGAGTTCAACGGCAACACCGGACACCAGACCGTCACCGAGGGCACCGACGCGACCGTCGCGATGGCGCTCGTGGGGCCGGACGGGCCGACGGGCGAGTTCCACAGCCGGCACGGGCGGATCGAGTACTGAGGCCGGCGCGCGCTGGCAGGGTGGGGGCATGACCGGCCCCCGCCTCCGCCCCTGGACCGTCGCGGACGCCCCCGCCCTCCGCGACGCGTTCCTCACGACGCCGGATCTCGTGGCGCAGCTCGGCGGCGCCGACCTGTCGAGCATCGCGGCGGCCGAGGCGCACATCGCCGGACCGCTCGCCTCCGACGACGCGCACCGCGTCTGGGCGATCGTCGACGCGGGGGTCGCGGTCGGCAGCGTCGGCGTCTCCGCGATCGACCGACGGCACGACACGGCGTGGCTGCACTACTGGCTGGCGGGATCCGGTCGGGGCCGCGGCCTCGCTACGCGGGCGCTCGCGGGCGCGGCGGCATGGGCCTTCGCCGATGGCCTGTTCCGCCTCGAGCTCGGGCACCGCGTGAACAACCCGGCGTCGTGCCGGGTCGCGACGCGCGCGGGCTTCGCCGCCGAGGGGATCGAGCGCGCCAAGCTCCGCTACGGCGACGAGCGGTTCGACGTGGAGACGCACGCGCGGTTGGCGACGGATCCGGTTCCGGCGGTCGTGTCGCTCCCCGGGTAGCGTCGGAGCGTGACCTGGCCCGCGCTGCACATCACCCGTTCCGTCGACGCCGACGTGGCGTCCGTAGTCGCCGTGGCGGGGGATCCCGCGCGGCTGCCCGAGTGGGCGGCGGGCGTGAGCTCAGGGATCCGGCTCGAGGGCGGGCGCTGGCTGTCGGACTCGCCGATGGGCGCGATCGAGATCGCGTTCACGGGCCCGCGCGAGCTCGGGATCCTCGACCACGACGTGACGCTCCCCGACGGCACCGTGGTCCGCAACCCGCTGCGCGTCCTCCCGAACGACGACGGCAGCGAGGTCGTCTTCACGCTCTACCGCCGACCGGGCACGACCGACGTCGCGTTCGCGGAGGACGCGGCGCTCGTCGCGGAGGACCTCGACCGGCTCGCGGAGCTGGTCGCCCGCGGCTGATCCGCGCGGCCGCTACCGTCGACGCATGCCGTCCGACCGCCGCGCCGAACCCGCCCCCGAGGACCGCACGGCCCGGCTCGACCTCCACCGCCCGTCGCCCGACGACGCCGCCGAGGTGCACGCGATCCTCGCCGACCCCGCCGTCTGGACCCACTACCCGTCGCTGCGCGTGACGGACCCCGCGCAGACCGACCGCTTCCTCCGCACGCGGGCCGAGGGCTGGGAGCGCGACGGCCTCGGCACGTGGATCGTGCGCGAGCGGGACGCCCATGCGGTCGTGGGGTTCGGCGGCTGCAACATGGCGAACGACGCGTTCTGGAACCTCGGCTACCGCTTCTCGCCGACCGTGCACGGCCGCGGCTTCGCGACCGAGATGGCGTCGCGGGCGATCGCGCGGGCACGCATCCTCCGCCCTGCGCTGCCCGTCGTCGCGTACCTCGTCGCCCACAACCGCGCGTCGGCGGCCGTGGCGGAGAAGGCCGGCCTGACGCTCGTGCACCGCGGGCCGGATCCAGGCAACCCCGATCCGGGTGTGATGCGCCTCGTCTACGCCGACCGCGCCCTCACCGACGCGCAGCGGGACGCGACGATGCGCTGATCCCGTCCGCGACCGGCGCGCGACGGGCCCGGCACGCGCCGGCCTCCGCCACGAGGATCCGCGTCCCCGCCAGCAGCACCAGCGCGACCGCGGTCACCACGATCAGCGGCGGCAGTGCGAAGCCGAGGCCGATGGCCCAGTGGTCCATGCCGAGCGGGGGCCAGCCCATGTCCTCGGACCGGTCGGCGATCACCAGCAGCACCGCGAGGGCGACGAGCTCCGCGGCCAGGATCCCGATGGTGATGCGCGTCGCGAGCCTCATGCCGTCCCCTACCGTGTGCCGAGCCGCCACCCTCGCACGGTTCCCCCGGCCGGGGAAGGGGCGTGCCCCCGCCGGGCCGCGCGCCACACTGGATCCATGAGCACCGCCGCCGACGCCCTCGCCCGCCTCGTCGAGGGGATCGACCGGGAGCGGCTGAGCGCGTACGGCGTCGTCGTGCGGATCGGCGCCGACGAGGTTGCGCACCGCTGGCGCAGCGACGACCGCGAGAACCTCTACTCGGTGTCCAAGGGCGTCTGCGCGCTTGCCGTCGGCATGGCGGTGGACGCGGGGATCCTCCGGCTCGGCACCCGCGTCCCCGAACTGCTGCCCGACCTCGACCTCGGCGCGGGCATCGACGAGGTCACCGTCGAGCACCTCCTCACCATGACCAGCGGCATCGACTTCGCCTGGTTCGGCGACGAGCCCGTGCCCGGCCCCGACCTCGCGCAGGCGATGCTCGGGCGGCCGAGCCGCGGCCGCGGGACCGCCTTCCAGTACAGCGACGCGAGCCCCTACGTCGCCATGCGGATGCTCGCCGCGGCGGTCGGCGACGTGCGCGACTGGCTCCTCCCGCGCCTCTTCACGCCGCTCGGCATCGAGAACCCCCAGTGGCACCGCTGCCCGCTCGGCTTCATCGTGGGCGGCAGCGGCCTGGAGCTCCGGACCGGCGAGCTCGCGCGCATCGGCCGGCTGCTCCGCGACCGCGGCGCGTGGGAGGGCCGGCAGCTCGTGAGCGCGGAGTGGATCGACCGGATGCACGGATCCTGGGTCCCGACCGGCGCCGACGACCCCGCCGCCCCCTTCGCCCGCTACGGCCTCGCGACCTGGGACGGACCCGGCGACGCCTGGCGCCTCGACGGCCGCTACGGCCAGTACGTGCTGGTCGACGGATCCCGCGACGCGGTCGTCACCGTCACGGCCCACGAGGAGGAGCGCGACCACCGGCTCGCCGAGCTGGCCGTCGAAGCCGTCGCGGCCGTCGCGGACGCGGCGTCTGCCGCCGGCTGACGGGCAGGCTCAGCTGACCAGGGGCGTCACGCCACCGGCGCCGTCAGCGGATCCGGCTCCCGCCGCGTCCGTCCGGCGTCCGTGGCCACCGCGAACCCCTCGCGCGCCCAGTACTCGAACCCGCCGATCAGCTCCTGCACGCGCGTGTAGCCGAGCGTCGCGAGCGTGAGGGCCGCGCGCGTGCTGCCGTTGCAGCCGGGGCCCCAGCAGTAGACGACGATGCGGGCGTCCCGGTCGGGCAGCTCGGCGGCGGCACGTGCGGCGAGCTCCGCGCCGGGGATGTGGGCGGCTCCCGGGATCCGCCCCTGCGCCCAGGAGGCGTCCGAGCGGACGTCGACCAGGAGCGGCGCGGCGCCGCTCGCCCGGTCGGCGGCGAGGTCAGCGGGGTCGGTCTCGTAGGTCAGCTTGGCGGCGAGGAAGTCGATGGCGGAGAGGCTCGTCTGCATGCCTCCATCGAAGCGCCAGGGCCGGGGGCCGGAGAAGGGCTGTCGCGCGGCATCCGGGCCGTCGCGCCGCGGATCGCCCGGTAGGTTCGGCCGCATGCCGACGAATCCGCCGCTGACGCTCGACGCCACCGATCACGCGATCATCGCCGAGCTCCAGGGCGACGGCCGGATGAGCGTCGCGCAGCTCGGCCGGGCCGTCTCGCTCTCCGCGAGCGCGACCGCCGAGCGGGTGCGTCGCCTCACCGAGGCCGGCATCATCACCGGCTACTCCATCACGGTGGATCCCGAGGCCCTCGGCTGGGCCGTCACCGCCTTCGTGCGGCTCGCCTACCCGTCGGGCGACTACCGCCCGTTCCACGCGCTGGTGGCGGAGATGCCGGAGATCGTCGAGGCGCACCACGTCACGGGCGCCGACTGCTTCATCATCAAGGTCCACGCCCGCTCGATGCGCGACCTCGAGCGCATCACGGGCCGCCTCGCCGCCCTCGGCGGGATCACGACCCACGTCGTGTACTCGAGCCCGGTCCCGGGGCGGCACATCGGGCCGGCATAACGCTCAGTGTCACAGCGCCTTGATAACTTTATCAGCGCATGAGTGGCTTGATAAAGTTATCAGCATGCGCGATTCGACGGACAACCCCTTCAGCCCCGGCTCCGACACGGTCCCCGAGGTCTGGGCCGGCCGCACGGAGCAGCTCAGCGACTGGCGCGACGTCGTGCGCCCGCGCATCTCCAGGGGGCTCCCCGAGCGGGGCCGCACGATCCTCGGTGAGCCAGGGCTCGGCAAGTCGTCGCTGGTGCGACGCATCGCGCAGACCGCTGCTCGAGACGGGGACTGGGTCACGCCGCAGCTGCGCATCCCGCTCGGCGCCGACCCGTTGAAGGCGGTGGCGACGGCGGTGCTCGAGCTGGCCGACACCGCGGGCCTGGCCGCCGCGCGGGAGAGGCGGATCAAGGACGCCATCAGCCGCGTGGAGACCGTGGCGGTCCACGGCATCTCGCTCACGCTGGGTGGGTCGGCGGCTGGTTCCGGGCCGGAGCCCTACGCGGCGCTGACCGAGCTGGTCGTCGAGGTGGGGCGCGCGGCGATGCGCCATGACCATGTCGCCCTCATCCACGTGGACGAGATCCAGAACATCACCGACGAGAGCACGCTCTCCCAGCTCCTCATCGCTCTCGGCGACGCCAACACCCACGAGGAGGCGGTCACTCTGCCAGGTGGCGCGAAGGTCGCGAGGTCCCTGCCCATCGCGGTCTACCTGACCGGCCTACCCGACTTCGAGGACCGGGCCGGAGCGCACAAGGGGGCGACCTTCGCACGGCGCTTCAGGACCACCGTTCTCGCGGCGATCGACGACGACGACATCCGCGCCGCACTGCAGGACTTCGTCGTGCCGGGATGGGAAGTGCCCGACGGGCGCGGCGGCACGCGACGGATCCGGATGGAGGCGGATGCCGCTTCCGCCATCGTCGACGTCTGCCGGGGAGAGCCCTTCCTGTTCCAGCTAGCCGGAGAGCGGGCCTGGTACACGGGCGCGGGCGCGGTCATCACGCGCGAGCACGTCCTCAGCGGCTGGCGGGGCGCCCAGCGGGAGGCGACCGCGCACGTGGAGCGGATCCTCGACCGGTTGCCCGATCGGGAGCGCGCGTTCGTCGAGGCGATGGCGGGACTCCCCGCCGAGGAGAGGACGCTCACCCGCATCGCCGCGGAGGCGGGTCACGCCAAGGCCACCGAGGCGGGCACCACCGCGCGGCGTCTCGACACGGTGCGGGGGATCATCCATCGCGGCACGGTGTACGGCTTCCGGCACCGGGCGATCGAGGCGTACCTCACGAGCGGGTGGCCGCGGATCGGCTGAGTCCTCCGGCCCTCATCACGTGCTGCCGGTGTGCCGCCATCAGCTCGGAATCCACCCGCTGAGCGCCACCACCTCCGCCGCGATCTCCGCGACCGTCCGCCCGTCGGTCGCGACGCGGTGCACCGCGTCGGCGGAACCCGCCTCCAGCCGCGGCGCCGCCGACGCGCTCCGCGCGATCGCCTCCGCCAGCCCCGACCCGATCTCGCGCCCGGCCAGCCGCGCAGATGCCGTGGCGTCCTCCGCCGTGAGCAGCACGCCCACCGCCTCGACCTCGCCGCCGAGTGCCGCCGTGAGCCCGGGCAGCTCGAGCACGCTGACGGTGTTCGTGTAGATCACGCGCGTCCAGCCCGCCTCGCGGTAGTTCCGCCACATCGCGGCCAGGTTCCGCTCCGCCAGCGGGATCCCCTGCCGCCACGGCTCCGGGTGCGCCTGGTCGAGCGCGTCGCCCTCGATGAGCGCGTGGGCGACGTCGGCGGCCGTGAGGATCCGCGCCACCTCCGTCGCCACCGTCGACTTGCCGACGCCCGAGCGACCGCCGAGGAAGAGGGCCTGCGTGGGGGATCCGGAGTCCATCCGGCCAGCGTCGCACGCGTGCGCCTCGATCGGCCCAGGACCGGGCACCCTCGCACGCCGCTCGCGTCGCCGGCGACCTCACGCCCCGGGCAGCAGCGCTCCTCGCAGCGCCGCGGCCTGCGCGCGCCAGAACCGCCGCGAGACCTCGCGGGCAGGGAGCACGGTGTCGAAGCCATGGAACGCGCCGTCGACGACCTCGAGCTCCACCTCGGATCCGGCCGCCCGCAGCCGCTCGGCGTACCGCACGTCCTCGTCGTGGAACAGGTCGAGCGTGCCGACGCCGACCCAGGCGGGCGGGAGGCCGCTGAGGTCCTCGCGACGGGCCGGCGCCGCGTACGGCGACACGTCGTCGCCGCCGGGCGCGCCGCCGAGGTAGGCGGTCCAGCCCACGCGGTTGCTCCCGGGCGACCACATGCGCGCGTTCGAGGTGTCGAGGTCGGTGCGCGTGACCGTGCGGTCGTCGAGCATCGGGTAGACGAGCAGCTGGAACGCCGGGGCGGGCGTGCCGCGGTCGTGGGCGAGGAGCACGGTCGCCGCCGCGATCCCGCCGCCCGCGCTCGCGCCGCCGACGGCGATGCGGCCCGCGTCGATCCCGCGCTCCTCGGCATGGGAGAGCAGCCAGAGCAGCGCCGCGTGGGCGTCCTCGACCGCGGCGGGTGCGGGATGCGCGGGGGCGAGCCGGTAGCGCACGGACGCGACGACGATGCCGAGGGTGCGGGCGAACGCCATGTTCGACGCCTCGTCCTGGAGGTGGTCGCCGACGATCATGCCGCCGCCGTGGATCCAGAGGAGCGCCGGCACAGCCCCGACGGCCGTCCGCGGACGGTAGACGCGCAGCTCCACCGCGGGCGCCCCCTCGGGGCCGGGCACCCGCACGTCATCGACGATCAGGTCCTCGGGTGCGGGCCTCCGCTTCGGCGGGACCCGCGCGAGCAGCGTCGCGAGCGGCAGGGGCAGCGTGAAGCGCGGGATGAACCGCGCCGAGGCGAGGTCGGGATGGAAGGCGGACATGGGGCTCCCGGGTGGTCGAGGTGGGTCGCGGCGGGCCGGGCCAGCGCGCCGTCCGCGCGGATGAGGTGACCGTACGGCCGGAGGTTGGGGGCCGCCTGCGGCGCTGCCGCCCGTCCGATCCGTCGCGCCTCCCCTCGCGTTGACACGTCCCCCGCGCCCCCGGGACAATGGGGTGACGTTGCTCTTACAACGTTGTAATGGCATCAGATCCCGCCGGCGGAAGTCCGGCGTCGATCGGCCCCGCTCCCGATGAAGTGAAGGACCACTCCATGACCGACGCCCGCCCCGCGGCCGACGCCCGCCCCGCACCCGACGCCCGGATCGCCATCGACCGCACCGCCGTCGTGGCCCCCGTCAACCGCCGCACCTTCGGCTCGTTCGTCGAGCACCTCGGCCGCTGCGTCTACGACGGCATCTACGAGCCCGGCCACCCCACCGCGACCGCGGACGGCTTCCGCGGCGACGTCGTCGACCTCGTCAAGGAGCTCGGCACCAGCACCATCCGCTACCCCGGCGGCAACTTCGTCTCCGGCTACCGCTGGGAGGACGGCGTCGGCCCGCGCGCCGAGCGCCCGAAGCGCCTCGACCTCGCCTGGCACTCGCTCGAGACCAACGAGGTCGGCCTCGACGAGTTCGCGCGCTGGTGCGAGCTCACCGGCAGCGAGCTGATGATGGCCGTCAACCTCGGCACGCGCGGCGTGCTCGAGGCCCTGGACATCCTCGAGTACTCCAACCACCCGGGCGGCACCGCCCTCTCCGACCAGCGCATCGCCAACGGATCCCCCGAGCCCCACAACGTGAAGATGTGGTGCCTCGGCAACGAGATGGACGGCCCGTGGCAGGTCGGCCACATGACCGCCGACGACTACGGCAAGCTCGCGAACCGCACCGCCGGCGCCATGAAGATGGTGGATCCCACGCTCGAGCTCGTCGCCTGCGGCAGCAGCGGATCCGGCATGCCGACCTTCGGCGAGTGGGAGCGCACCGTGCTCGAGCACGCCTACGACAACGTCGACTTCATCTCCGCCCACGCCTACTACCAGGAGCGCAAGGGCGACCTCGGCAGCTTCCTCGCCTCCTCGCTCGACATGGAGTACTTCATCCGCACGGTCGTCGCGTCGGCCGACCAGGTCAAGTACCGCCGCAAGAGCGACAAGACGATCAACATCTCGTTCGACGAGTGGAACGTCTGGTACCTCGACGAGCACCAGGAGTCCGGTGTCATCACCGAGGGCTGGCCCTACGCGCCGCACCTGCTCGAGGACGTCTACTCGGTCGCCGACGCGGTCGTGCTCGGCAACCTCATGATCACGCTGCTCAAGCACAGCGACCGCGTCACGTCGGCCAGCCTCGCGCAGCTCGTGAACGTGATCGCGCCGATCATGACGGAGACCGGCGGCGGCGCCTGGCGCCAGACCACGTTCTTCCCCTTCTCGGTCACGAGCCGGCTCGCGCAGGGCGAGGTGCTGCGCCCGCGCATCGACGTGGGCACGTACGAGACCGAGGTGCACGGCACCGCGCCGCTCGTCGACTCCGTCGCGACCTTCGACGAGGCCACCGGCCGCGCCGCGGTCTTCCTCGTGAACCGCAGCCTGTCCGAGGCCCTCACCATCGAGGTCGACGTCGCCGGGCTCGCGGTCTCCGAGGTGCTCGAGGCCGTCGGGATCCACGACGACGACGTGTACGCGAAGAACACGTTCGAGGACCGCGAGCGCGTGGGCCTCACGCCGAACGCCTCGGCGTCGCTCGTCGACGGCACCCTCACGATCACGCTGCCGCCCGTGTCGTGGACGGCCGTGTCGCTCGGCTAGTCGCATCGCGCATCCGCACCACCACGCGCCCGTCGCGCCGCATCTGCGGCCGGCGGGCGTCGTGCTGTCCGGCGTCAGCCCCGCGGATCCGACCGCAGCACCGCCATCACGATCACGTCGACCGGTTCGCCGTCGAAGCGGAAGGCCGCGCGCAGACGGCCCTCCTCGACGAAGCCCGCGCGCTCGTAGACGCGGCGGGCGCGGGGGTTGAACGCGATGACCTCGAGGGAGACGCGCTCGAGGTCGGTCGCGGCGAACGCGTGGTCGACCAGCAGCCGCACGGCCTCCGAGCCGAGGCCGCGGTCGCGGCCGGCGGGACCGATGAGGATGCGGAGGTTCGCGCTCCGGTCCTCGGGGCTCCACTCGTTGAGCACGGCCTCGCCCACGCACGCGTCGGTCGCGCGGTCGACGAGCGCCAAGTCGAGGCGGTCGGGCTGGTCGGCGCGCGTCGCGTACCAGGTGCGCGTGCGGTCGTCGAGCTCGGGGCGCGCGGCCATCTCCGCGACCTCGGCGCTCGTGTGCGCGGACCCGGTGAGGCGGATGACGTCGGGATCGGCGAGGACGGGCCCCATCGCGTCGACGTCCGCGGGGGAGAAGGGGCGAAGGATCACGCGCTCGCCCTCGAGGCGCGGGACGGCGGGGGACAGGCGGGGCTCGGCGCTCATGGATCCATCGTGCCGCGCGCAGGCGGCGACCGCCGCGTCCGGATCAGCGCCCGTCGCGGCCCCGGTACAGCGTCATGAGCGTCGCCGAGATGCGGCCGCCAGGACCTAGCTTGTGGCCGTTCGCCTCGAGCCAGGCGCGGGCCGCGGCGCGCTCGCCGGTCGGGGCGGCGCCGGTTGCGGGGCGCGCGGGCTCGTCGCGGATCGGCGTGATGGTCACGGTCGTGCGCCGCCCGGCCGCGACGTACGGCGCGAGCGCCGCGCGGAGGGCGCGTGCGCCGACGGGGTCGAGGTCGATCTCGTGCACGATGCCGTCGAGGCCGAAGCGCACCGGCTCGGTCGCGCCGGGTGTCGCGCCGCCGGTCGCGCCGCGCGTCGCGTCGCCGCGCTCGTCGTCGTCGCGCGGATCCACGTCGTCGGTCATGCCGTCTCCTCGAGCTCTCGATCCCCCTCCGGCAGCCTAGGTCGCCGCACGGACATCGCCCGCGGCGCAGATGAGAATCATTCTCTTCTAGGCTGGGCGGATGGATCCCCACCGGAACGCCCGCCCGTCCGTCGCCCGCGGCGGCCTGGCCGTCACCCTCGTCTCCGCGAGCGGCCTCGAGGCCGCCTCGCGCGTCGCCGCGGCCGCGGTCGGCGCACCCGCGTCGGACCGGCCCGCCGTCGTCGAGGCGCCGGGCAGCGACAGCGGCGACCTCGGCGCGGACCTGGCGGACGGCCTCATCGCGGACGTCGACGACGGGCGCCGCGGGCTCGCGGTCGTCGCGCTCGAGCCGGCGGCGGATCCGCTCGAGGTCGCGCTCGTGCTGGAGCACGTCGTCGAGGCGAGGCATCCCGGATCCACGCCCATCGGCATCCTCGACGTGATCGCCGTCTCCTCCGTCGCCGAGATCCACGAGCTGCTGCTCGATCCGGGCGATGCCGACGCGACGCCGTTCGACGCGGCCGAGCGGCTGGCCGGGCGGCTCGAGTGCGCGAGCGTCGTGGTGCTCCCCGACCTGGATCCCGACCTCCCCACCCCGGACGCCCGTCGCGCCGTCGCCCTGCTCGCGCTCCTGGCCCCGGACGCCCGCGTCGTCGCCACGGCCGACCGCGCGTCGCTCGCGCCTGCGCCCCTGCGCATCGGCCGGGGGCGTGCTCGTGGGCTCGCCGCGGGCATGGGCTGGCAGGTCGCGCTCGCGGGCGAGGCCGCGCCGACCTCCGCCGACGGGATGGGCGTGCACGTGTTCCGCGACCCCCGCCCGTTCCATCCCGGGCGCCTGCACCGAGCCGTCGCGCACGACCTCGTCCCGGGCCCGGTAGGACGGATCGTCCGCTCCCGCGGGCTCGTGCGCCTCGCGACCCGGCCCGCGACAGTCGGCGCGTGGGCCACCGCGGGCGACGTGCTGAGCCTCGACCCGACCGCCATGCGCAGCTGGGACGCCGACTCGCCGGCAGGGCAGGAGATCGCGCTCGTGGGCGAGTGCCTCGACGGCGCCCTGCTCGACGAGATCCTCGGCGCCTGCCTCCTCGAAGCGGCCGAGCTGGTCGCGGGGCCCGCCGAGTGGCACGGCTACGCGGATCCGTTCCCCGTCTGGGACACCGAGCACCGGCACTGACGCGCCTCGTCCGCCTCGTCCGCGGCCTTGCCGTTCTCGCAAGGAGCCATGCGTCGCGCGACCGGACGCGACAGGCTCGGACCATGGACATCACGCAGCGCAACGAAGGTCAGCACGAGTGGGACGCGGTCGTCATCGGCGGCGGCGTCGCGGGATCGAGCGCGGCGCTCATGCTGGCGCGCGCCCGCCGCAGCGTGCTCGTCGTCGACGCGGGCCAGCCCCGCAATGCGGTCGCGTCGCACATGCACGGCGTGCTCGGTCACGACGGGAAGCCGCCGCGGCAGCTCGTCGCGGAGGGGCGCCGCGAGGTCGAGGGCTACGGCGGCGTCGTGGTCGACGGGCGGGTCGAGGGGATCGTGGCGCTCGACGATCCCGCGGGCCCGCGCTTCCGCGTGACGCTCGACGGCGGGGCCGAGGTGATGGCCCGCCGCGTGATCCTCGCGACCGGACTCGCCGACGTCCTGCCCGAGATCCCCGGCCTCGCCGCCCACTGGGGCGCGGGCGTCGTCGTCTGCCCGTACTGCGACGGCTACGAGGTGCGCGACCGGCGCATCGGCGTGCTCGCGACCGGACCCGGCAGCCTCCACCACGTGCAGATGCTGCGACAGTGGTCCGCCGACATCACGTTCCTCGTGGCCGGCGGCACGGCGGATGGCGCGCCCCTCGCGATCGACGAGGCGACCCGCGCCGGGATCGACGCCCGCGGGATCCGCGTCGAGGAGGCCGCGGTCGTGCGCGTGCTCGGGGAGCGGGGTGCGCTCGAGGGCGTGGAGCTCGCCGACGGGCGGAACCTCCCGCTCGACTCGCTCTTCGCGATGCCCGGCGTCGCGCCCCGCGACGGCCTGGCCCGCGAGCTGGGCGCCGCCATCGAGGACACGCCCTGGGGTCCCTTCGTCGCCGTGGATCCGATGGGCCGTACGAGCGTGCCCGGCCTCCTCGTCGCGGGCAACGCGGCCAGCGCGTCCGCGAACGTGCCGGTGGCCATGGCAGCCGGCACCATGGCGGGCGCGATGGCGAACGCCGACCTTGTCACCGAGGACGTGGCGATCGCCGTCGCGGCGATGCCGGCCGCCGCCGCCCGGTAGCGCTGAGTCGCATCCCGAAGTAAACTTGAGCCAGCACGACTCAAGTACGACCGAAGGGAACGCAGTGGCCAACATGCAGGGCGCACCCGCCACCGACGAGAACGCGAAGACCGCGCTCGAGCAGTACGGGGTGAACCTGACCGAGATCGCGAAGAGCGGCAAGCTCGACCCGGTCATCGGACGCGACGCGGAGATCCGGCGCATCAGCCAGGTGCTCACGCGGCGCACCAAGAACAACCCGGTGCTCATCGGCGAGCCCGGCGTCGGCAAGACCGCCGTGGTCGAGGGCCTCGCGCAGCGCATCGTCGCGGGCGACGTGGCCGACTCGCTCAAGGGCAAGCAGCTCGTGTCGCTGGATCTGGCGGCGCTCGTCGCGGGCGCGAAGTACCGCGGCGAGTTCGAGGAGCGGCTGAAGGCGGTGCTCAAGGAGATCGACGACGCCGACGGCGAGATCATCACGTTCGTCGACGAGCTGCACACGCTCATGGGCGCGGGCGGCGGCGAGGGATCCGTGGCCGCGTCCAACATGCTCAAGCCCATGCTCGCGCGCGGCGAGCTCCGCCTCATCGGCGCCACCACGCTCGACGAGTACCGCCAGTACATCGAGAAGGACGCCGCGCTCGAGCGCCGCTTCCAGCAGGTGTACGTCGGCGAGCCGAGCGTCGAGGACACCGTCGCGATCCTCCGCGGCCTCAAGGGCCGGTACGAGGCGCACCACCAGGTGCCCATCACGGATGCGGCGCTCGTCGCGGCCGCGTCCCTCTCCAACCGCTACATCCCGGCGCGACAGCTGCCGGACAAGGCCATCGACCTCATCGACGAGGCGGCCTCTCGCCTGCGGATGGAGATCGACTCGTCGCCCGTGGAGATCGACGAGCTGCGGCGCGCGGTCGACCGGATGCGGCTCGAGGAGCTCGCGCTCAAGCGCGAGAAGGACGAGGCGTCGAAGGCGCGGCTCGCGAAGCTGCGCGAGGACGTCGCCGCGCGCGAGCAGACCCTCGGCGAGCTGCAGCGGCGCTGGGAGGCGGAGCGCGCGAGCGTCAACCGCGTCGGCAAGCTGAAGGACGAGCTGAACGAGCTGCGGATCCGCGCCGAGCGGGCCCAGCGCGAGGGGAACCTGGAGAAGGCATCGCGCCTGCTGTACGGCGAGATCCCAGTGATCGAGCGCGAGGTCGCGCAGGCGGAGGCCGCCGAGTCGGTGCCGTCGGCCGAGGACCGCATGGTGAACGAGCAGGTGACCGCCGAGGACGTGGCGGCGGTCGTCGCGGCGTGGACGGGGATCCCCGTCGGCCGGCTGCTCCAGGGCGAGACCGAGAAGCTGCTGCACCTCGAGCAGGAGCTCGGCAAGCGCCTCATCGGCCAGAAGCCGGCTGTGCGGGCCGTCGCGGACGCGGTGCGCCGGACGCGCGCCGGCATCTCGGATCCCGACCGGCCCACCGGGTCCTTCCTCTTCCTCGGGCCCACGGGCGTCGGCAAGACCGAGCTCGCGAAGGCGCTCGCGGAGTTCCTGTTCGACGACGAGAAGGCGATGGTGCGCATCGACATGAGCGAGTACGGCGAGAAGTTCGCCGTCTCGCGGCTGGTGGGCGCGCCTCCCGGGTACGTCGGCTACGAGCAGGGCGGCCAGCTCACCGAGGCCGTGCGGCGGCGCCCGTACTCCGTGGTGCTGCTCGACGAGGTCGAGAAGGCGCACCCCGAGGTGTTCGACGTGCTGCTGCAGGTGCTCGACGACGGCCGGCTCACCGACGGCCAGGGCCGCACGGTCGACTTCCGCAACGTGATCCTCGTGCTCACCAGCAACCTCGGCTCGCAGTTCATCAGCGACGCCGCGCTGCCGCTCGACCAGCGCGAGCAGGCCGTGCAGCAGCTCGTGCGCCAGACGTTCAAGCCGGAGTTCGTGAACCGGCTCGACGACATCGTCGTGTTCCAGACGCTGTCGATGGACGACCTCGCGCAGATCGTGGAGCTCTACATCGACCGGCTCGGCGTGCGGCTCTCGGACCGCCGGCTCTCGCTCGGCGTCACGCCGGACGCCCGCCGCTGGCTCGCCGAGCGCGGCCACGACCCGCTGTACGGCGCCCGGCCGCTGCGCCGCCTCATGCAGCGTGAGATCGACGACCGGCTCGCGCGCGAGCTGCTCGCGGGCGACATCCGCGACGGCGACGCGGTGCGGGTCGACCTGGCGCCCGACGGCGACAGCCTCACGGTCAGCCGCGCGTGGAGCGACGAGCCGGAGGATGCGGCGCCAGGAGCCTGATCCCCGTGCGGCCCGCCGCGCGCTCCCTGGCGGGTGCTCGCGGCGGGCCGTCGTCGTGTCCGGCCGGGATCAGACCGCCGTCACCCGCAGGATCGCGATCGACTCGGGCAGCATCAACGGCGCGTGCAGGCCCGACGCCGCGAGCGCGCGGCCGGTGAGCTCGACGCCGTCCCACCAGGCCGGCGCCGCGAAGCCGGGCTCGGGGGTGCCGACGCGCACGGGCTCCACGCGGTAGCGGCGCTCGGGATCCAGGCCAGGCAGCAGGAAGCGGCCGCGCGGGGAGACCTCGGAGCGGCCGATCGACGCGAGGAAGAACAGCGCGGAGTCGGCGTCCGACGCCACAGTGCCGTAGACGAGGAGCGTCGGGTCGCTCTCGTCCGCGCGGACGACCGTGCCCGTGTGCATCAGCGCGCGCTCCTCCTTGTAGAGGGCGATCCACGCCGCGAGGTCCGCGTTCTCCTCGTCCGTGGCCTGCGCGAGGTCCCACTCGATGCCGAGGTGGCCGTAGAGCGCCGAGCCCGCGCGGAACGCCAGCCGGTGCGCGCGGCCGGTGGTGTGGCTCACGCCCGACGCGATGTGCGAGCCCATCAGCTCCGGCGGGAGGAGCTGCATGGTCCAGCGCATCATCGTCTGGCGGTCGAGCGGGTCGATGCAGTCGGAGACCCAGACGCGGTCGGTGCGCTCGAGCACGCCGAGGTCGACGCGGGATCCGCCCGACGAGCACGACTCGATCTCGAGCCCGGGGAAGCGCGCCTTCAGCTCGTCCATGAGGCGGTACGCGGCGAGCGTCTGCAGGTGCACGCCCGCCTCGCCGCGCGGGGCGATGCCGGCGTCGACGAGGTCGCGGTTGTGGTCCCACTTGATGTAGGCGATGTCGTTCTCGGTCAGGATCGCGGTCATCCGCTCGAGCACGTGGTCGTACGCCTCGGGGATCGCGAGGTCGAGCACCTGCTGGTCGCGGGCCCGGCGGGGGAGGCGGCCACCGGTGGCCATGATCCACTCGGGGTGGGCGCGCGCCAGATCGGAGTCCTCGTTGACCATCTCGGGCTCGAACCAGAGGCCGAACTCCATGCCGAGGCCCGTGACGTGGTCGATGATCGGGCCGAGGCCGTCCGGCCACACATCCTCGTCGACGTACCAGTCGCCGAGGCCCGCGTGGTCGTCGCGGCGGTGGCGGAACCAGCCGTCGTCGAGCACGTAGCGCTCGACGCCGAGCGCGGCGGCGCGATCGGCGAGGTCCGTCAGGCGCGCGAGGTCGTGGTCGAAGTAGACGGCCTCCCACACGTTGATCGTCATGGGCCGGTCCCGGCGCGGGTGCGTGTCCCGCGCGCGCAGGTGGCGGTGGAAGCGGGCGGCCTGGTCGTCGAGGCCGTCGCCGTACGCGGCGTAGACCCACGGGCTCGCGTAGGCCTCGCCCTGGGCCAGGCGCACCTCGCCGGGCAGCAGCAGCTCGCCGCCGCCGATCACCTGCCGGCCCGTGGAGAGGCGCTCGGCGTAGTGGCGGTGGTTGCCGCTGAAGGCGACGTGCACGCCGCGGACCTCGCCCTGCCGGAAGCCGAAGCCGGGGGTGCCGACCGAGAGGAGCGTCGCGGCGTCGGGTCCGGTGCGGCCCTTGCGGCCCTCCCGCTCGTGGATCCCGACGACGAGCTCCCGGCGCTGGGGAGTGCGCTCGAGGCCCCAGCGTCCGGCGAAGTCGAGGATCTCGCGGGCCTCGGCCGGCAGGGGCAGCGCGAGCGTGACGCCGCCGACGGAGTAGGTCCCCTCGCCCAGGTTCGTGACCTCGGCGCGCGTGCGGACGAGGCCGGACGCCAGCAGCTCGACGTCGAGCGCGAGGCCGAGACCCGCGACCTCGTCTACGGCGTCGACGTGCACGAGGGCGGGGCCGGCGGACGCGGATCCGGGCCGGCCGTCGGTGCCCGCGGGGAGCGGGTCGCCGTCGACGGCGGCGGACGTGACGCGGAACAGCGGCGACCAGTCCGCGCCGTCGCGGTGGCCCTCGAGGCCGGGCTTGCCTGTCCACGACGTGTGCGCCTCGGGGAGGATCGCGAGGCGGATGGGATCGTCGGCCACGCTGCCGGCGATCGGCTCGACGGCCGCGAGCGCCAGGGTCGCGAGGTCGGCCTCGCTGGTGTCGCCGAGATCCGCGCCCCAGTGCACGACGGCCGGCAGGCGGCCCTCCGTGAGGTCGAGCACCAGCGAGACGCCGGACGCCCGGAGGTGGAGGAGGGCGGAGGGGACGGCGGTGTCGGGCATGGTGCTCCTCGCGTCGATGCGGGTGGGGACGGATCCATCCTCCCGTGCCGACGCGGGTGCGCGCGCCGAGGAGGCGCGCGTGCCGTCAGTCCAGGTCCTCGAGCCCCGGGACGGCCGTGCCGTCCTGCCGGTCGGCGGTCACGCTCGTGCTCGACTGCGACTGGCGGGCGCGGACGGTGAGCGCGCGGATCCGGTCGACGGCCTCCGGGTCGCGCAGCTCGTCCTCCGAGGGGCCGGCCGGCTCGACCACGATCTGGCTGGCCGGGCCGATGAGGATCTCGACCTCGCCCACGCCGCCCTCGGGCAGCCAGACGGGCACCGTCACGGTAGCCGCGGCCATGCCCTCGCGCGCGAGCGCCTGCGCGCACTCGACGACGGCCCGGGCGATGTCGTCGCCCGTCAGATAGCGCCCGTCGGCGTAGTGGATGGTGTGCACGCTCTCAGTGAAGGCCCTCCGCCGCCGCCCGCCAAGGGGGTTGCCGCGGGCGGCTAGGGGGTGGAGGGTCCGCCGCGCGCGCCGGGCAGGCGAGCCGCCCTCGGTACGCTCGGCGGATGACCTACGTCGCTCATCCCGATCGCTACTCGTCCATGCCGTACCGCCGTTCCGGCCGCAGCGGCCTCAAGCTCCCCGAGCTGTCGCTCGGCCTCTGGCACAACTTCGGCACCGCCCGCCCGATCGACACCCAGCGCGCCATCGTGCGCCGCGCGTTCGACCTCGGCATCACGCACTTCGACCTCGCGAACAACTACGGCCCGCCTCCCGGCAGCGCCGAGACGGCGTTCGGCCGGATCCTCGCGGAGGACCTCCGCCCGTACCGCGATGAGATCGTCATCTCCTCCAAGGCCGGCTACCTCATGTGGGACGGCCCCTACGGCGAGTGGGGATCCCGCAAGTCGATGCTCGCGTCGCTCGACCAGAGCCTCGGGCGCATGGGCCTCGAGTACGTGGACGTCTTCTACTCGCACCGTCCGGATCCCGAGACGCCCATCGAGGAGACCATGGGCGCGCTCGCGACCGCGGTGCACCAGGGCAAGGCGCTCTACGCCGGGATCAGCAACTACTCGCCCGAGCAGACGGAGCGCGCGGTGGCGGCGCTCGCCGAGCACAAGGTGCCGCTGACCATCCACCAGCCGAGCTACTCGATGTTCAACCGGCACGTCGAGGGCGGGCTGCTGCCCGTGCTCGAGGAGGTGGGATCCGGCTGCATCGTGTTCTCGCCGCTCGCGCAGGGGCTGCTCACCGACCGGTACCTGTCGGGATCCGTCCCCGCGGACTCGCGCGCCGCGACCAGCGGGTTCCTCGACGAGTCGGCGGTCTCTTCCGTCTACCTCGAGCGGGCGCGCGGCCTGCAGGCCGTGGCCGAGGGGCGCGGGCAGACGCTCGCGCAGCTCGCGCTGTCGTGGGTGCTGCGGCACCCGGGGATCACGAGCGCGCTCATCGGCGCGTCGAGCGTGGAGCAGCTGGAGCAGAACGTGGCCGCGGCGGGCGCTCCCGCGCTGACCGACGACGAGCTTGCGGCCATCGAGCCGCTCGCGGTCGACGGCTCCGGGCGCTGATCCGCGGATGACGGACGCACCCGCCCCCTCGCCCGCGCTCGCCGACCGCGTCGCGCGCCTGCTCGACACGCAGGGCATCGTCGACGGCCATGACGACCTCGCCTGGGCGCTGCGCGAGCGCGCGGTGCGGGAGGGCGGGCCCAGCGCGTCCGTCGGCGACGACGTGATCGCGCGCCTGGCCGTGGACGATGCCGTGCCCGGTCTGCACACCGACCTGCCGCGCCTCGCGCGCGGTCGGGTGGCGGCGCAGTTCTGGTCGGTGTGGGTGCCCGACCTGCCCGGGATCGACCCCGTGCGCTCGACCATCGAGCAGATCGACGTGGTCCACCGCCTCGTCGCCGCGCACCCGGACCGGCTCGCGCTCGCCGTGACCGCGGACGACGTCGAGCGCGTCGTCGCGTCCGGACGCATCGCGTCGCTGCTCGGAATGGAGGGCGGCCACTCGATCGGCGGATCCCTCGGCACGCTGCGGACGATGCGGGCGCTCGGCGTGCGGTACATGACCCTCACGCACAACGCGAACGTGGCCTGGGCCGACTCGGCGACCGACGCGCCCGTGCACCACGGGCTGAGCCCGGCGGGCGAGCGCGTGGTGGCCGAGATGGAGCGGATCGGCATGCTCGTCGACCTGTCGCACGTGTCGGCCGACGTCATGCGGCACGCGCTGCGGATCGCCCGGCGGCCCGTGCTGTTCAGCCATTCGGGCGCGCGCGCCGAGTGCGACGTGCCGCGGAACGTGCCCGACGACGTGCTGGCCGCGCTGCCCGCGAACGGCGGCGTCTGCATGGCGACGTTCGTGCCGCAGTTCGTGTCGCCCGCGGTCGCGGCGTGGCACGACGAGACGCTGGCGCTCGCCGTGGCGGAGGGCGTGGACCCGCGCGACCACGAGGGCGTGCAGGCCGTCGCCGCCCGCCGGCCCGGGGAGCGGCCGCGTGCGACGCTCGCCGACGTCGTGCGGCACGTGGAGCGGATCCGCGAGGTCGCCGGCCCCCGGCACGTGGGCCTCGGCGGCGACTACGACGGCGTCGACCGCACGCCGGACGGGCTCGAGGACGTCTCGTGCTACCCGGCCCTGATCGCGGCGCTCGCCGATCGCGGCTGGTCGGACGACGACCTCCGGGCGCTCGCGGGCGGCAACGCGCTGCGCGTGCTGCGGGCGGCGGACGCGGACGACGACGTGTCGCGCGGGGCGGCGGACGCGGGGGCGCTGGCGTGAGCGGAGGATCCGACGCCGGGTCCGGAGCCGCCGCCGTGCGCGCCATGGACCCGCGCGCCGCGGCCGCCCTGCTCGACGACCTCGCCGATCACGGCTGGCCGGCGGAGCACCGCGAGCGGCACGGGGGCTGGATCCTGCGTGCCGCCGGGGGAGTGACCAAGCGCGCGAACTCGGCGCTCCCGGCCGGCCCCGTCGCCGATCCGGACGCCGCGCTCGACGCGGTCGAGGCCTTCGCGCGCGACCACGGCATCGACGCCTGCGTGCAGGTGTCGCCCGCGTCCGAGCCCGCCGACCTCGCGTCCCGCCTGGCCGCCCGCGGCTACGTCGCCGAGGCGCGCACGCTCGTGCAGGTCGCCGACGCCGCCGCGGTGGCGGAGCGGCTGGTGGGTGCGCGGCCCGCGGATCCCGCGCTCGCCGTCACGGTCGCCGACGCGCCCGACGACGCCTGGCTCGACGCGTGGTGGAGCGTCGACGGGCGCGGCGGATCCGCGGAGCTCGCCGTCGCGCGCGGGATCCTCGAGCGCGGCCCCGCCGTGTACGCGTCCGTGCGCGACGGCGACCGCGTGCTCGCCACCGCGCGGCTCGCGCTCGTGGGCGCCTGGGGCGGACTCTTCGCCGTCGCGACGCGCCCCGAGGCCCGCCGCCGCGGGCTGTCGCGGGCGGCCATGGCAGCGGCGGTCCGGGCCGGCGTCGAGCGGGGGATCACGGACCTCTGGCTGCAGGTCGTCGCCGAGAACGACGGGGCCCTGGCCCTGTACGAGGGGCTCGGCTTCGTGCCCGCCTCGCGCTACGAGTACTGGGCGCGCACCCGCCAGCCGTCCGCCGCGACCACGTCGGCGAGGAACCCCGCGTAGACGCCCGGCTGCCCGGCCAGAGCGTCGTGCGTCCCGCGCTGCACGAGGCGCCCGCCGTCGAGCACGAGGATCTCGTCGGCGCTCCGCACGGTGTCGAGCCGGTGGGCGATCACGAGCAGGGTGCGGCGCCCGCGCAGGAGCCGGATCGCCTCGGCCACGGCCGCCTCGCTCTCCGCGTCGAGCGCTGCCGTGGCCTCGTCGAGCACGACCACGGGCGCGTCCTTCAGGAGCACCCTGGCGATCGACACGCGCTGGCGCTGGCCGCCCGACAGCTGTCGGCCGCCCTCGCCCACCGGTGTGTCGAGGTCGAGGCCGTCGCCGAGCGGCAGGCCCGCGCGGCGGAGCGCGTCCGCCACGGCCGCGTCGTCCGCGTCCGGATCCGCGATGCGCACGTTGTCGCCGAGCGTGCCCGCGAGCAGGTGGACGTCCTGGAAGACGGTGGACACGTGCGCGGCCACGTCGGCGAGCGCCATGTCGCGGACGTCGACGCCGCCGATGCGCACGGCCCCGCCCGTCACGTCGGCGGCGCGGGCGATGAGCCGGGCGACCGTCGTCTTCCCGGATCCGGACGGCCCCACGAGCGCGGTCATGCCGCCGGCGGGTAGCGCGGCGTCGAGGCCCGAGACGGCCTCGGCCGCGGATCCCGGGTAGGAGAAGGACACGCCGTCGAGCTCCACGTCGGCGCCGGCCGGCACGCGCGCCGCGCCGGGCTGCGGCTCGGGGAGGGGGGCGGCATCGAGGATCCGGGCCACAACCCCGAGGTCGCGCCGCGCCGCGCGCACGCCGACCGCCAGCTCCGCCGCCTGGCCCACGAGGTCGGCCGCGTGGAAGACGAGCACGAGCGTCGCGACCGTGCGACCCGGGTCGACGGGGCCGCCGAGCACGCGGGTCACCACGATGGCGAGCGCCACCACGAGCACGACGCGCACGGCGGCGCCGAACGCGACCAGCCCCGCGACCGTGCGGCCGATGAGCGCGCGCGACGCGGCGCGGTGCCGCAGGAGGATCGCGTCGACGAGGCCCGCGTCGCGCCCGGTGCGCCCGTGGGCGCGCAGCACGTGCTGCGCCTGGGCGAACTCGACGACGCGCTCGCCGATCCCCGTGTCGGCGGCGGCGCGCTCGGCGTCGGCGCGCGCCACGATCCGGCCGCCGACGCGGAGGGCCAGCACCAGGAGGGGCGCGAGCACGAGGAGGGCGACGCCGAGCGGGGGATCCAGCACCAGGAGGCTCGCCGCGATCACCGCGGGCACGACGGTCGCGGTGATGAGCGGACGCAGCAGGTACGCGGGCACGCCCATCGACGCGAGCACGCTGCCGCCCGCGGCGGCCGTGAGCTCCGCGCGATGGGTGGCGTCGAACCAGGCGAGCGGCAGGCGCACCACGTGGTCGCCGAGGCGGTGGTGCAGCGCGTTCGCCGCCCGGACCCCCGCCCCGAACGCGGCCGACTGTGCCCGGGCCTGCACGGCGAGGTGGGCGGCGGCGAAGAGCAGGAACAGGGCGATCCACGGCCACGCGGACGACGGATCCCGGCCGAAGAGGCGCTCCAGCACCGGCACGAGGGCCACCACCGCCGCGCCGTGCAGGACGGAGGCCGCCGCCATCCGCGCCACGACCGGGCGCAGCTCCCGCACGCCCTCGGGCCCCAGGGTGCGCCGGGCATCGTCGATCGCGCGCATCAGCGCACCTCCTCATGGGTCTCGGTGGGCGCGGGCGTGGTCCCGCCGGCGGCGAGGAGCCGCGCGTACAGGCCGTGCCGTACCAGGAGCTCCGCGTGCGTGCCCTGCTCCACGATGCGTCCGGCCTCCATCACGACGATGCGGTCGGCGTGCTCCACCGTCTCCAGCCGGTGCGCGACGACCAGCACGGTCCGGCCCTGGGTCGCGGAGGCGAGGGCGCGCTGCATGCGCGCGGCCGTGCTCGGGTCGGCGTGCGCCATCGGCTCGTCGAGCACCAGCACCGGGCAGTCGGCGACGAGAGCGCGGGCGAGGGCGATGCGCTGGGCCTCGCCGCCGGAGAGGCCGCCGCGCGGATCCAGCACGGTGCCGTACCCGTCGGGCAGGTCGTCGATGACGTCGTCGACCTGCGCGACCCGCGCGGCGGCGCGCACCTCGTCGAGCGGCGCATCGGGGCGTCCCAGGCGGAGGTTCTCGAGCGCCGTGTCGCGCAGCAGCACCGTGTCCTGAAGCACGCAGCCGACCTGGGCGTGCCAGGCCGACGGGGTCGCGTCGCGCACGTCGACGCCGCCGAGCTCCAGGGTGCCGCGGGTGGGCAGGCGCAGGCGGGCGACGAGGGCCGCGAGCGTGGACTTGCCCGAGCCGGACGGGCCGACGATCGCGGTCACGGATCCCGGGGGCAGGTCGAGGTCGACGTCCCGGAGCGCATCGAGCTGGCCGTCGTAGGAGAAGCAGACGCCGCGCAGCGCGAGGCCGGCGCCCCGGCTGACGTCGGGCAGGCGCGGGTCGGAGACCTCGGGCTCGACGGGCGCGCGGAGCACCTCGTCGACGGAGGCCGCCGCGTCGACGGCGCCGCGGATCGCCTGCACGCGCGGGCCGATGGCGCCCACGGGCGCCGCCATCGCGGGCGCGAGCAGGAGGAAGGGGGCGAGGTCCGCGGCGGGCAGCGCGCCGGATGCGACCATCGCGCCGCCGACGGGCACGACGAGGGCGAGCACGCCGATGGGCGAGACGGTCAGCCAGGACGCGGTCGTGGCCGCCGTGGTGCGCGCGACCCATGCGCCGAAGAACGCGGCGAACGCGTCGACGGCGCGCAGGTAGCGCGCGTGCGCGCGGCCGGGCAGGCCGAAGGAGCGCACCACCTGGATCCCGTCGGCGAACTCCACCACGCTTCCCGCGATCTCGGCCGACGCGCGCCCGTACTCCGCCATGGACGACATCGCGCCCGCCATCGCCCGCGCGAAGAGCACGACGCCGGCGACGAGCGGCAGGAGGCACACGAGCGCGAGCGGCACGTCGAGCGCGAGCAGGTAGACGAGCGACGCGACGGTGACGATGACGAGCCGCGTGACGTCGAGGAGCGTGTGGGCGACGAGCGCGTGCAGCGCGGCCACGTCCTGCTGCACGGACTGGCGCACCTTGCCTGCGTCGTGGTCGTCGAACCAGGCGAGCGGGACCAGGCCGAGCCGCGCGACCACGAGGCGCCGGAGGTCGAGCTGGAGGTCGGCGTCGGCGAGGTGCGTGAGGGTGTCGGCGGCCGCGGCGAGCAGGAGGCCCGCGAGGCCGGCGACGGCGGCGAGGATCACCGCGCCCCACGCCGGGGGACCGCCGGGGTCGGCGACCGCGGTCCGGCCGATCTCGGCGACCGCGACGACGGCGGCGAGCCCGCTCGCGGAGGCGGCGGCCTGCAGCAGCACGGCCGCGACCAGACGGCCGCGGACCGCGCGGACGGCCGCGGCCACCGTCGCGGGCGGGTCCGTCGCGTCGGCTGCGTCCGTCACGTCGGTCGCGCTGGGCACGTCCGTCACCGGCCCAGCACCGCGATCTCGGTCGCCGCGTCCTCGGTCCCGCCGCGGAGCAGGCTCCACGACCGGCCCGCCTCCCGTGCGAGCGTCTCCGCGTCCAGGCTGTGCCATTCGTATCCTCCTCGGACCTCGCGTACCGTCTTCGCGCCGTCGAGCACGAGCCAGCGGGTGGTGAAGCGGGTGGCGCCGTCGCGGCCGGGCTCGGCCGTGGTCCACCACTCGTATGCCTGGGTGCCGATGCGCTCGCGCAGGAGGCGCGTCGGCGGGAGGGAGCGCGCGCTCGTCCCCATCAGGTCGACGACGACCACGCCGCCGCGGACGAGGCGCTCGAGGCAGCGGCGCCAGAGGTCGGCCCGATCGTCGCTCCCGATGTGGCCGGCGACGCCGATGAGGACGACCGCGCGGATCCGCTCGGGCAGCACGAGCTCCTGCGCCGTCTCGGGGCGGATGGTGACCCGGCTGCGGAGGTCGGGATCCTCGTGCACGCGGCTGCGCAGCACGGCGCGCATGACGGGGGAGGGCTCCGCGGCGAGGATCGGCGCGCCGGGCACGAGGTCGGCGAGGAGGCGCGTGACGCGGCCGGTGCCGGCGCCGAGCTCCACGACGGTGCCGGGGTCTGCGGCGTCGTCCGCGTCGGGATCGTCGTCCGCGTAGTTCCTGGAGGCCGCGCCCGCCGGGGCGCCCGCCAGCGCCTCGGCGAGCACGCCCGCGAGCGCCTCCGTGTGGCGCCGGGCGACGAGGTCGTAGAACTCCGCGCCCGGCGAGTAGTCCTGGAGGTCGAGGGTCACGGGAACATCGCCTCCGCCTGGGTGGGGAACGCCAGCGCGGGATCCAGCAGGGACGCGATCGCCTCGACCACCTCGGCCGGCCGCTCGGCCAGGTAGAAGTGGCCGCCGCGGAACACCCGGAGGCCGGTGCCGGAGTCGGCGCCGGAGTCAGGGCCGCCGCCGGCCACGAGCAGGTGCCACGCCTCGGCCTCCGCGGGCCGCAGCTCGGGATCCGCGTCGCCGCTGAACACGCTCACCGGGCAACCGGGCCCGGGCCCGGGTGCGGTGCGGTGCGTCTCCACGAGCCGGTAGTCGTCGCGCAGGCAGGCGAGCACGGTGCGGCGCATGTCGTCGTCGGCGAGGATCTCGGGCGCGGTCCCGCCCTGCCGCTCGAGGTCGGCGACCAGCGCGGCGTCGTCCTGCCGGTGCAGGGTGCCGCCCCACCGCACGGTCGGCGCGCGGCGTCCCGACACGACGAGCCGGGCGGCGGGGCGGCCGCGCGCGGCGAGGACGCGCGCGGTCTCGTAGGCGACCAGGGCGCCCATGCTGTGGCCGAAGAGCACGACGGGCAGGCGCTCGGGCAGCGCGTCGACGGCCTCCGCGACCTCGGCGGCGAGCGTGTCGAGGTCGGGGCTGACCGGGTCGCCGTAGCGGTCGCCGCGGCCCGAGTACTGCACCGCGAGGACCTCGACGCCCCGCGGCGCGAACGGCGCCCAGCCGCGGTAGGCGGTCGCCGCGCCGCCGGCGTGCGGCAGGCAGAGGAGGCGGACGCGGGCATCCGGTGCCGGGGCGATGCGCCGCAGACAGCCGCCCTCGGCGCGCGGGGTCTCGATCATGGCGCGGCTCCTCGCTGCGGTCGTCGGTCGTCGGTCGGCGGTGGGCGGTCGGGGAGGAGCGTAGTCCTTATTGAGAACCATGTGCAATAGTGGCCGCTGCCGTGCGACCGAGCCGGCCCGATCCCCGCAAGGAGAAGCCGTGTCCGCCGTCACTCCCCCCGCATTCCCGTTCCGCCGCGCGTGCCCGTACCACCCGCCGACCGAGTACGACGCGATCCGGGAGCACGGCCCCCTCACCCGCGTGAGCCTGCCCACGGGCGGCGACGCGTGGATCGTCACGCGCTACGACGACGTGCGGCGCCTCCTCGCCTCGCCCGACCTCAGCTCCGACGCGCGCGACGAGCGCTTCCCCGCGATGGGCGTGGGCGAGCGCGAGGCGGCGGCGAAGGCACGGCCGTTCATCCGGATGGACGCCCCCGACCACACGAGGTACCGCACCGCGTTCCTCTCCGAGTTCAGCGCCCGCCGCGTGCGCGAGCTGGAGCCCGCGGTCACCCGCGTCATCGACGACGCGCTCGACCGGCTGCCGGCCGTCGGACCGCCCGTGGACTTCGTGCGCCACGTGGCGAACGCCGTCTCGACGGGCGTGATCTGCGAGCTCGTCGGCGTCGAGGACGCCGACACCGAGTTCTTCCGCGACGTCGTCCGGGTCTCCGGATCCCGGCACAGCACCGCCGAGGAGGTGGGGCGTGCCATCGGATCGCTCTTCCAGCTGCTCGACGCGCTCGTCGAGCGCCGTCTCGCCGAGCCGAGCACCGACCTCCTCGGCCGCTTCGTGCAGAAGCACCTCGTCGGCGGCGGGTTCGCGCGGCAAGAGGTGCTCTCCGCCATCGCGATGGTGGTCATCGCGGCGCGCGAGACAACCACGGCGAGCATCGCGCTCGCGACGCTGCAGCTGCTGGAGCGGCCGGAGCTCGTGGCGGCGGCCCTGGTCGACCCGGAGACTCTGCCCGGGCTGGTCGACGAGCTCCTGCGCCGCACCGCGGTGAGCGACGCGCTGCCGCTGCGGGTCGCGACGGCCGACATCGCGGTCGGCGAGGCGCTCATCCGCGCGGGCGACGGCGTCATCCTCCTGCTCGGCGCGGCGAACCACGATCCGGAGCGGTTCCCCGACCCCTACGCCATCGACCCGTCGCGCCCACCGCGTCACCTCACCTTCGGGCACGGCGCGCACGCGTGCTTCGGGGCGAGCCTCGCGCGGATGGAGATCCGCCTGCTGCTCCAGGCCCTCTTCACGCGCTACCCGGACCTGCGCCTCGCCACCCCGCTCGACCAGGTCGAGCTGAAGCACGAGTCGGCGTCCTTCGGCGTGGAGGAGATGCTCGTCACGTGGTGACGCCGCCCGCCCGCCGCGGTACGAGCGCCCCGAGCGGGAGCGACGCGCCGGCGGCGGCGGGCAGGCGCACGAGGTCCATGCCGGCCTCGCGGGCGAGCTCCTCGAGGCCCACCGGATCCCACGAGTACGCGTCGTGCACCTCGCGCTCCCGGCCGCCGGGCTCGCGGCTGCGCCAGCGGGTGCGCAGGTCGAGCAGGCCGCCGGGTGCGGGATCCGCCCGGAACCACCACTCGACCTCGTCGTCGCCCACGCGCGTGCGGGCCAGCCGCGACTCGGGCACGCGCGCCCCGGGCTCGAGCCCCATGGTCTCGACGACGACGACCCCGCCCGGCAGGAGCCGCTCGGCGATGCGCTCCCAGAGCCGGGCGCGCTGCCCGGCATCGAGGTGGCCGAGGACCCCGCAGAGCAGCACCGCGGAGATGCGATCGGGCAGGTCGAGGTCGGGTGCGGATCCTGCGGTCACGGTGACGCGGTCCTGGAGTCCCGGGGCGTCGAGGATCCGCGCGGTCAGCACCGCCCGCAGCGGCTCGGACGGCTCGGCGGCCACGACGCGCGCCTCGGGATGCGCGCGCGCGACGGCCCGCGCGATGACGCCCGTGCCAGCCCCGATGTCGAGCACGGGCGCCGCGGACAGGTCCCGGCCGTCGAGGAGGCGGCAGACGGCGGCGGCCGTGAGCTCCGCGTGCGCGGCGGCGGCGAGGTCGAAGAGCTCGGCCGCGGGGCCGTAGGGGTCGGCCGGCGCGGGATCCGAGGATCCGCCGGACGCGCGCTCGTCCTCCGCGCTCGCTGGTCCCGGCTCCGCGGCCGGCAGGATCGCCGCCGCCGTCACGCGCGGCGGCTCGCCCGGCCGGATGCTGCGCGGCGGACCGAGCCGCCGCGTGAGGTCGACCCACGCGCGCGCCATCGTGATGTCCGCCTGCGCCGCGCGGAGCGCGTCGCCGTCGCCCGCGCGGATCTCCGCCACGAGCTGCGCGAGCGCGTGCGCCACCGCGTCCGGCCACACCTCGTCGAAGAGGTCGCCCGCGGTAGGGGCGGGCGCGTCCGGCCACGAGGAGAGGCGCGGCAGGGCGCGCCGGGCGGGATCCCCGTCGAGGTCGAGCCGGCCGGCCGCGTCGCGCCGGGTGAACAGGGCGGGGCTCCAGGTGACGGGCCAGTGCACGTCGGCGAGCGTCAGCACGCCGGCCGCCGAGGCGAGGGAGATCCGCGGCCAGAGCAGCGCGTGGTTGTCGCGGTCCGCGGGGTGCAGCTCGTGGTGCACGCGCAGGGAGAGCGGGATCCCGCCGACCACGCCCTCGATCGCCGTGAGCGGGGACGCGCGCGTCTCCAGCGCGGTCAGCTCGCGCGGGCGCTCGACGGGATCCGCGAACGCCCACGGCCGGAGCCCGCCGACCGCCAGGCCGAGGACGTCGACCAGCGGCTGCAGCAGGTGCACCGGCCCCGCGGCATCCACGTGCACGATCGGGCTCCGGGCGCGCAGCCGGGCGGCCGAGTCGAGGAAGCCGCGGGTCGTGCGCACGTGCCGGTAGTGGGTCGAGAGGCGGTAGCGCACGCCGGTCTTCCGGGCCGCGCGGGCGGCGGCGGTGATCTCGTCGGGGTGCGCCGGGTGCTCCTGCAGCACGTGGATCCCGCGGGCGAGGAGCGCGAGCACGAGGTCGGTCCCCGGTCCGCCCTGCACCGCGGAGCCGACGGCGACCGACGCCACGTCGACGTCGGCGGGCAGCTCGGCGACGTCGGTCCAGAGCGGCACGCCGTGCGCGGCGGCGAGGGCGCGGGAGGCGTCGCCGCCGCGGGCGAGGATGCCGGCGAGCCGGAGCCCGGGGACGAGCCCGATCGCGCGGAGGTGGATGCGGCCGAAGCCGGTGCCGCAGACGACGACCCGCAGCGGGCGGGCGGCGGCGTCGTGCGTCACAGGTCCTCCTCCACCATCTCGCCCGCGTCGCCGGCGTCGTCGATGCGCGTGACGGTGCTCGCGCCCGACGCGGCGACGAGGTCGAGGACGCGCTGCGGATCCAGCACGTCGTGCGCGAAGCCGACCCCGGGCTGCACGGCACCCGCCCGGATCTCCTGCACGGTGATGGCCGCGAGCTGACCGGCGAGCAGGTAGCTGTCGTCGCTGTGCAGCACGATGGCGCGCTCGACCGGAGCGCCATCGTCGTCCGTGCCGTCGACGGACACGGCGAGCACGTGGAACGGCCGGTTCCCGAGCAGGTCGAGGTCGCCCGCGCGGATGAGCGCGTCGGCGGCCGCTGCCGCGCCGTCGTCGCCCGCGAGCAGCGCGGGCAGGCGGTTGAGGGCGTCGCGCACGGCGGGCCCCGGGTGCACGTTCCACCACCGGGCATCCGCGAAGCCCGCGCCGCGCGCGATCCGCTCGGTCTCCGCCGAGAGGTACGGCTGCAGCGCGACCCGGCCCGGGAAGAAGGGCGCCGTCGCGTCCTCCTCCGCGCGGAGCGCGCGCTCGACGCGTCGACCGCCCGACCAGGCGGCGAGCGGGGTGCCGTACGCGGTGGATCCGGGACCGCCGGCCGCGAGCGACAGCGGCACGTCGAGCGCGACCCCGGGGGAGCACGCCTCGACCCCGCCCACCCAGCCGCGCAGGCGCAGCGGACCGTGCAGCCCCTCGGCGGCGAGCCGCGGCAGGAGGCCCGAGAGGCCCGGGACCACGCCCGTCGACACGACCGCGCGGCGGCCGTCGCGCACGGCGGCGTCGGCGAGGCCGCGCGCGACGAGGCCCGCGCGCACGGGCTCCTCGCCGCAGACGTCCACGTAGTCGGCGCCCGCCTCCAGCGCCGCGGCCGCGATCCGGTCGCCGAACGCGAAGGCCGGTGCGGCGCAGTGCACGACCACGTCGGCGCCGCGGCAGAAGCGGGCGAGGGCGTCGTCGTCCATCAGGTCGACGGTCACGGTCTCGACCTCGCCGCCCGCCTCCTCGGCGAGCGCGCGGAGCGGCGCCTCGCGCCGCCCGCCGAGCCGCAGCGGCTCGTCGGAGGCGGCGCGGAGGGCGAGCACCGCGGGACGACCGACGGCGCCGGACGCGCCGATGACCGCGATCACGCGATCACCGCCCCGCCCGTGACCCGCGTGAGGATCGACAGCACGCGCGGCGCGTGCTCGACCGACAGGCAGTCGTAGTGGTCGCCCGGGATGTCGACGATGTCGAGCTCGCCGAGCGCGAGCTCCTCCCAGTAGTCGGTCACCGCCTCCCTGCTGCCCGGGAACGGGTACGCGCCGCTGTGCCGGAGGAACGTGATGTCGCCCGCGTACGGATCCGGCCGGTAGCGCGTGATCGCGAACACGCTCTGCCGGAAGGTGCGGAAGAAGCGCGTCATCTGCTCCGGGGTGTAGCTGCCGGACGCCGGCGGCACCACCTCGCACATGCGGGCGATGCGGGCCCGGCGCGGGATGCGCGACAGGTCGAGGAACGCCCGGCCGATGTCGGCGAACTCGCCGTCGAGCGACGCGTAGCCGTCCACCGGCATGACCCCGGGGGTCCTCTCGAGGATGCGCGCGCCCGCCGCGGCGATGCGCCACGGGTCCGCCGGGAAGCCGAGGTCGACGGGGTCGATCCCGATCATCATCGCGAACGAGTACTCGGACACCATCTCGTCGTCGAGCCGGAACGCGGGGCTGTGGCTGCTGATGGCGGTGAACGACGCGACGTCGGCACCCGCCTCCGTGAGCGCGCGCGCCACCTCGGTGGCGACCAGGCCGCCGAGGCAGTAGCCGACGACGTGGAAGGTGCGGATCCCGGTCGCGAGGAGCTCGCGGGCGTACTCGGCGGCGATCCGGTCGATGAGCCCGTGCGGGTCGGCGTCGAGGAAGGCGTCGAGGTCGGGGACCTCCACGCCGTACAGCGAGCCGGTGCCGCGGGACCGGCGGCGGATCTCGGTCATGAGCGCGCGGTACGGCATGATCGTGCCGATCCCGGCGTGGACGAGCACGGTGGCCGGGCCCCGGCCGGATCCGGAGAGCAGGCTCACGGCCGGCGTCGCGGGCGCGTCGCGCTCGCCCGCGGCACCTTGGCCGGCCTGGCGCACGTAGCCCGCGAGTCCCGCGATGGTGGGGCGGCGCAGCATGTGGCGGAGCACCACGTCCCACTCGAGGTCGACGACCTCGGGGAGCTGCTCCCGCATCCGGCCGACGAGGCGCGCCACGAGGAGCGAGTCGCCGCCGAGCGCGAAGAAGTCGTCGTCGCGGCCGATGCCGGGGCGGCCGAGCAGCTCCGCCCACAGCTCCTGGAGGCGGCGCTCGACGTCGTCGCGCGGCGCGTCGGATCCGGCGGCGACCGTCGCCGCGGGCGCCCGGTCCTCCGCGAGACGGGCGAGGGCCGCCCGGTCGACCTTGCCGTTCGCGGTGACCGGCAGCGCGTCGAGCACCTGCCAGCGGCGCGGCACCATGTACTCCGGTAGGCGGTCGGCGGTGTGGCGGCGGAGCGATGCGGCCCGGAGCGGCGCGCGGTCGGCCTTCACCTGCGCGAGCAGCAGGTGCTGGCCGAGGCCGGAGAGCGGATCCTCGTCTGCGGGCACCTGCTGGATCCCCCGGGCGCCGAGGTCGCCGAGCAGCGACCGCCACTCGGCGGCCGCGAAGAGCAGGGCGTCGCCGGCGAGCCGCGCGTCGGCGGGACCGCCCGCGCGCACCTCCATGAAGTCGGTGGCGATCATGAGCGGCGGGTTGTCCTCGCGCGTGCTCTCGATCACGGCGAGGTGGCCGTGCGGGGCGAGGAGGCCCTGCAGACGCTCGAGCGCCGCGGGCACGTCGGGCACGCCGTGCAGGCCGTTGGAGCAGATCACGACGTCGTAGGAGTTCGGGCGCTGGCCCTGCGGCAGCGGGTCGATGGCCGGATCGAAGGCCTGGAACCGCACGCCAGGGCGGTCGGGGTGGCGCTCGCGCGCCTCGCCGACGTGGAACATCGAGGGGTCGGTGAAGACGTACTCGACGGCGCGGCCCGCGAGCGCGGGGATCAGCTGGTCGGCCGCGCCGCCCACGCCGCCGCGCACCTCGAGGATCCGCAGCGGCTCGTCGGGCCCGTGCCCCCGGGCGTCGTGCCGGTCGGCGAGCGCGACGACCGCGGCCGTGAGCGCGGCGGTGAGCAGGCGCACGCCGAGGTTGTCGCGGTAGGCGGCGCCGATCGCGTCGCTCGGGGCGCCCGGGTAGAGCAGCTCCGCGATGTCGAGGTCGCCGCTCACGAGGTCCGCGAGCGCGAGGCTCGACGCCTGCACGTGGCGGAGCAGCTCGGCGCTCCAGCCGATCTCCCGCTCGGCCTCCTCCACGCGGGCCCAGGCGCGGGCGACCCGCTCCGGATCCGCGGACAGCGCGCCCCGGTACGACCCGTCGGCGTCGTGGGCGATGCGCTCGCGGCGGGCGAGCGCGCGCAGCCACCGGCGCACGACGACGCGGTGGGCGTCGCTCGCGCCGAGGAGCCGCGCGACCTCGTCGTCCGTGAGGGGGACGGCCGGGTCGACGAGCGCGCCTGCGGCGGCGAGGGTCCGCTCGATCACCCGGAGCGCGTGCTCGTCGAACTGGGCGAGGAAGGCGCCGAGGGCGTCGGTGTCCACGTCGGCCGCGGCGACCGCGAGCGCGGCGCCTGCGGCTTCGCCGGCTGCCCGGTCCTCCGGCGTCGCGACGGGCGCGATCCGCTCGGGCTGCACGATCCCCACGAGGTGCCGGCCCGCGGCCCCCTCCGCCACCTGCACGGCGCAGTCGGCGACGCCCGGGTGGGCGAGCACCGCGGCCTGGATCTCCGCCAGCTCGATGCGGTAGCCGCGGATCTTCACCTGCGCGTCCTCGCGGCCGAGCAGCTCGATGCTGCCGTCGGGGAGGTAGCGGCCGATGTCGCCCGTGCGGTACTCGCGGTCGCCCGTGGCGGGATCCACGCCGAAGCGCTCGCGCGTGCGCTCGGCATCTCCGAGGTACCCGAGCGCCACGCCCGCGCCGCGGATGAGGATCTCGCCGGGCACGCCCTCGGGCCGGTCGCGACCCAGGTGGTCGACGACCGCCAGGCGCTGGCCGCGCAGGGGGGTGCCGTACGGGATGCTCGGCAGCAGCCGGTCGACCTCGCCGATCACGTGGTGCACCGACCAGATGGCGGCCTCGGTCGCGCCGCCGAGGCTCACGACCGTGAGCTCGGGGTGGCCGGCGCGCATGGCGTCGGGGAGGGTCACGGGGATCCAGTCGCCCGAGAGCAGCGCGAGCCGCAGCGTGCTCGGGGCGTCCCCGTCCGCCGGGCCGCCGGTGGCGACGACCGCGTCGCGGTAGTCCTGCAGCATGCGCGCCTGCGCGGGCACGGAGTTCCAGAGGGTGACGCGGTGGCGGGCGATGAGCGCGGCCCAGTGCGAGGGGTCGTCGCGTCGTCGCGGGTCCGGCAGCACCATGGCGCCGCCCGCCCCGAGCACGCCGAGCACGTCGAAGACCGACAGATCGAAGCCGAGCCCGGCGAGGGCGAGCACGCGGTCGTCGGGGCCCACGCCGAAGCGCTCCCGGATGTCGACGAGCGTGTTGTGCGCGGCGTGGTGGGAGAGGATCGCGCCCTTGGGCGTGCCCGTGGAGCCGGACGTGTAGATGACGTAGGCGGGGTCGGCCGGATCCACGCCGTCCCGCCCGGCGTCGGCGGCCGGCCGGGCGGCGGCGGGCTCGAGCGCATCGACGGCGATCCGCTCGACGCCCGCGGGCCAGTCCGCGGGCGCGCCGACGAGGGCCTGCTGGGTGAGCACCTGCCGAATGCCGGCGTCCGCCAGCACGGTGTCGCGGCGGATCCTCGGCTGGGCCACGTCCACGGGCACGTAGGCGCCGCCCGCGAGGAGAACGCCGACGACGGCGACGACCTGCTCCCAGCCGCGCGCGGCGACGATGGCCACGCGGTCGCCCGGGCGGTGCCCGGTGGAGCGGAGGCGCGCGGCGACGGCGGCGGCGCGGCGCACGAGCTCGTCGTGGGTCAGCGTGCGGTCGGGGGCGATGACCGCGGGCGCGTCGGGCGCGGCCTCGGCCGCCGCGAGGAGCGGCTCGTGCACGAGCGCGGGGGCGACCGGGTCCCCGGTGTCGCCCACCCGGATCCGCCGCGCGTGCTGGTCGGCGGGCAGGTCGACCGCGACCGGCCGGTGCCACGCGGCCGGGTCGTCGGCGAGGGCGCGCACGGCGCCGAGGAAGGCGCCGAACGCGGCGTCGGCCACGCCGTCGGCGAGCACGCCCTCCCGCACGTCCCAGCTGAGCTGGAGGCCGTCGGGCACGCGGAGGGCCTGGCAGTCGATCCACACCTGCGGCGTGCGCGTGACGGCCGCGGTGATCCGCCCGCCGTCGCCCGTGGGCGCGCTCGCGGCGTCGCCGGCGAGCGCGCTCGTGAAGACCACGGGGGCGAGCGCCACGTCGCGCGCGTCGCCGCCGCGTCGCCGGGTGAGCTCGGCGAGGAGCTCGGTGCCGCCGCAGAGCGGGTGGGCGAGGTCCTCGAGCAGGCGGGCGGAGAGCGCCCGCATCCGCTCCACGGCGGGCACGTCCTCGGTGAGGTCGACCTCGAGCAGCTCCACGGACGTGAAGTCGCCCACCACGTGCGCGGCGCCGTCGGGCAGGCCGCCGCGATCCGAGACGGGCACGTTGAGCAGGAAGCGCGGGCTGCGGCTCCAGCGGCCCACGGTCTCGGCGTAGGCGGCGAGCAGGGCGCTCGTGGGGGTCACGCCGGCGTCGGAGGCGGCGCGGTCGAGGCGCGCGGCGGCGGCGGGATCGAGCACGGCCGACAGTCGGCGGAACCGCGCGGGCGCGGCCATCGGATCGTGGTCCGCGAGCGGCAGCTCCGGCGCGGGCGGCAGGTCGTCCAGGCGCCGCCACCAGTAGGAGCGGTCGCGCTCGTACGCGGCCGACGCCGTGAGCGCGCGGCGGGCCAGCACGCAGTCGCGGAAGCCGGGCCCGTCGGACGTGCCGGGCAGCGCGGCGGCCGGATCCTCGACGAGCGCGCGCAGCTGGTCGAGCACGAGCTGCAGGCTGGCGTGGTCGAGCACGAGCAGATCGACCGCCAGGTGCATGCGGACGGCGTCGTCGGCGCGGGTCACGACGGCGCGCACGCGCGGCCAGCCGGGGTCGCGGCCGGTGCCCTGCGCGAGGTCCGCGCGCACGGCGTCGAGCCGGTGCCCGATCGAGGCCGGGCCGAGGCCGCGGAGGTCGTCGACCGGCACCTCGACGGGGCCGGGGTCGGCGAGCACGCGCTGCGAGCCGTCGGGGTGGATCTCGGCGCGCAGCATCCCGTGGTGCCCGACCAGGCGGATCCACGCGTCGACGATGCGCGCGGGGTCGGTGTCCGCCGGCCACGACAGGTCGAGGTCGGCACTGCAGGCGACGCCGCCGTAGGGGTACGCGTCGGTGCGCCCGAGGAGGTACGCGGTCTGCACGGGCGTGAGCGGGAACGGGTCGTGCGCGGCGGCCGGGTCGGCGCGGTGGGCCGTGGCGTCCGGGCCCGCGGCGTCGGCGCCGGTCGTGGCCCGTCCGTCGAGGATCGCGAGCACGTCGTCGCGGTGCCGGCGGATGAGTTCGCGCCGGTCGTCGTCGATCACGCCGCGCGGCCCGCGGAACCGGATCCGCCCGTCCTCCGCCCAGAGCCGGACGCCGCGGGCGTTGAGGTCGTCGATGAGCTGTTCAGCGTTCACAGGTCTCCGCTTTCGAAGAGGTCGGCGCCGGTCGTGGCCGGCGGTCGGGCGGGTGCGTCCGCGGGGGATGCGGGCGCGGGGGTGGTGGTCGCGGGGGCGGCGAGGAGCCGGTCGATGCAGGCGGCGTACGCCCGCACGGTCGGCTCCTCGAGGAAGCGGCGCACGCCCGCGTCGACGCCGAACCGGCGCTGGGCGGCGGTCACGAGCCGGAGCATGGCGAGGCTGTCGCCGCCGGCAGCGAAGAAGCCGGCGTCGGGGGCGGGCGCGGTGCCGAGGATCCCGGCCCACAGCTCGGCGAGGGCGGCCTCGGTCGCGGTGCCGGGCGCGGTCGCGGTGCCGGATGCGGATCCGGACGCGAGATCGGCGGCGGTTGCGGCGGCATCGGGCTCCGCGTCCACGAGCGCGCGGCCGAGCGCCGCCACGTCCACCTTGCCGTTGGCGGTCAGCGGCCACGCGTCGACGAGGTGGGCGCGGTGCGGCACGGCGTACGCGGGGAGCCGGTCGGCGGCGGTCGCGGTGGCCGCGGCCAGCACGGCGGCCCCGTCGTGCCCGTCGTCCGGCTGGATCGCCACGTGCAGGTGCTTTCGTCCGGCCGTCCCATCGACCACGAGCGCGATCGCGCGCCGCACCCCGGGGGAAGCCGCGTGGGCGGCCTCGATCTCACCGAGCTCCATCCGGTGCCCGCCGAGCTTCACCTGCCGGTCGGTCCGGCCGAGGAACTCGAGGATCCCGCCCGGCCGGTACCTGCCCGTGTCGCCCGTGCGGTACCAGCGGCCGCCGTCGAGCTCGACGAACGCGGCGGATGTGCGCGCGGGGTCGCCGCGGTAGCCGCGGGCGAGCCCGCGACCGCCGATGACGAGCTCGCCGGGCACCCAGTCGGGGCAGTCCCTGCCGCTCGCGTCGAGCACGCGGAACGCCTGGTCGGGCAGCGGTCGGCCGTAGGGCGCGGACGCCCAGCCGTCGAGCGGGCCGTCCACCTCCCACGCGTTCGACCAGATGGCCGCCTCGGTCGCGCCGCCCAGCGCGACGAGCCGCGTGCCCGGCTCGGCCGCGCGGATCAGGCGCCCGTGCAGATCCGTGCCCACGCGGTCGCCGGAGACGAGCGCCGCGCGCAGCGTGCCGAGCCTCCCCGGCCGGTCGTCGGTCGCGACGAGGAGCATGTCGAGCAGCATCGGCACCGTGTCCCACAGCGTGACCCCGTGCTCGTGCACCAGGTCGAGCCAGCGCGGGGCGTCGCGCTCCTCGCCCTCCTCGGGGATGACGAGCGCGCCGCCCGCACCGAGGACGCCGAGCACGTCGAACACGGAGAGGTCGAAGTCGAGCGCCGAGAGGGCGAGGATCCGGTCGCCCGGGCCGATCTCGAGCATCCGACCCACCGCGTCGACCGTGGACCACGCGGCGTCGTGAGCGATCTCGACGCCCTTGGGCTCGCCCGTGGAGCCGGAGGTGTGGATGACGTAGGCGAGCGCCTCGACGGGCGGGCGCACCGGCTCGGCGAGCGGCTCCTCCGCGGCCGCGTCAGCCGGGCGGAGGAGGGCGGGTGCGTCGGGCTCGTCGCCGCCGGCCGCGGCCGGGTCGTCGGCGATGACCAGGCGGATCCCGGCCGCCCGGTGGATGGCCCGCCGCCGCACGGGAGGCTGCCCGATCCCGACGGGCGCGTACGCGGCGCCCGCGGAGAGGACGCCGATGACGGCCGCCGCCTGGTCCGCACCGCGCGGCAGCGTGATGCCGACCAGGTCGCCGGGTCCGATCCCGCGCCGACGGAGCGCGCCCGCGATCCGCATGGCCCGGTCGGCGAGCTGGCCGTGCGTCACGACGCGCGTCGACGCGCCCGTGCCGGTGATGAGCGCGGGCGCGTCGGGCGCCCGGAGCGCGGCCTCGTGCACGGCGTGGTGCAGGAGCCGGCCCGGTCGCCGGGTCGCGGTGGCCGCGGGCTCCGCGGCCCGGGCACTCGCCTGGTCGGCGGGGGGACCCACGGGGAGCGGCGCGTCCCAGCCGGCCGTGGCGAGGTGCTCGAGCGTGGCCACGTACGCCGCGAAGAGCGCGTCGACGAGGCCCGGCGGGAACGCGTCCTCGCGGGCGTCGGCGTCGACCCGCAGCCCGCCGTGGTCCTCCAGCACCTGCACGTCGAGGAGGACCTGGGGGGACTGGGACACGCCGTGGATCCGCTCGCCGAAGGAGCCAGACACGTCGGCCGAGACCCCGTGGCCATCGCTGCCGCCGTCGCCGACGCCGATCGCGCTCGTGAACACCACGGGCACCGGCGCCACGGCCGTGCCCTGGAGGCGCGCGCGCTCCCGGAGGATCCACGACGCGGGCGCCTCGCGGTGGTCGAGGTCGCCGGCGAGGCGCTCCTGCAGCCCGCGCGCCGCCTCCACGGCGGAGTCCGCGGCACGGTGGTCGAGCAGGGTCAGCCCGGTGAAGTCGCCGACGAGGCGCGGCATGTCGGGATGCACGTCGCGCCGGTCGAAGAGCGTCAGCGTCATGGTGACGTCGCGCTGCCCGGTCCAGCGGGAGAGCACGTGGCCGTACGCGGTGGCCAGCATGCTCGTGGGCGTGAGCCCGGCCGCCCGGCAGCGGTCGCGGAAGGCGGTCCACCACGCGGCGTCGAAGCGGTGCGCACGGCGGGTGAAGCGCGGCGCCGGGTCGGCGGTCGCGAGCGGCAGCCGCGGGGCGTCGGGCATGTCGGCGAGCCGTGCGCGCCAGTGCTCCTCGTCGGCGCGCTGCCGCCCCGGGTCCGGCCGGGTCTGCAGCACGCAGTCCCGGAACGTCAGCTCGGCGGGCGCGGGCGGGAGCGGCAGGCCGCGCACGAGGAGGTCGAGCTCGGTGTACAGGATCATGATCGAGAGCGCGTCGACGACGGCGTAGTCGATGCCGATCGCGATGCGCGTGCGGATCCCGCCCCGGCCGTCGGGGTAGCGCAGCGCGTCGACGTCGAACAGCGGCCAGACGGCGAGGTCGTGCCGACGGTGCGAGGTGCGCTCGCGGAACGCGGCGAGCTCCCGGGCCACGGCATCCGGATCCGCGTCGGCCGGCACCTCGCGCACGTCGACGCGCACGGGCGGCACGTCCGCGAGCACCCGCTGGGTGCCGTCGGGGTCGATGACCGTCCGCAGCGTCGGGTGCCGCCGCACGAGCTCGTCGAACGCGGCGGCGAGCCGGTCGAGGTCCTGGTCGCGCCCGTCGAACTCCGTGTGGTGGTACGTGCCCACGCCGCCGAGCGGGATGCGGGGATCGCGGCCGACCGCGTACGCGCGCTGCACGTCGGTCAGCGGGAACGGGTCGTGGGCGTGCGCGGGATCCGGCACGATGCGGGGGCGCGCGTCCGCGGGTTCCGGGGCCGTGAGGCGCAAGGTCGCCGCGAAGTCCGCCAGCACCGGGTGCCGGAAGAGCGCGGCGACGCTCGCGTCGGCCGCGCCCGCGGCGCGCAGGGCGGCGACGCTGCGGGTGGCCTGGAGGGAGTCGCCGCCCGCGGCGAAGAAGGAGCGTCCGCGACCGCACGGGGTGCCGAGCAGCTCGCTCCACACGCGCTCGACGAGCCGCTCCGCGGGCGTGCGCGGGGCGTCGTCGTCCGGTCGCAGGGCGGGGGCGGGTGGCTCGGCGAGCTCCGCGCGGATCCTGGCCCGGTCGACCTTGCCGTTGGCCGTGAGCGGCAGCCCGGCCCGCACGACCACGCGCGCGCAGTGCATGGAGGGCGGCAGCAGTGCCCGTGCGTGAGCCGCGACGTCGTCGGGCGCGACGATGCGGCCGGCCTGGGGCACCACCATCGCGGCGAGAGCGCCCGCGACGGCGACGACGACGGCGCGCTGCACGCCCGGGAAGGACGCCAGCGCGGCCTCCACCTCGCCGGGTTCCACGCGGTGCCCGCGGATCTTCAGCTGGTGATCCGCGCGCCCGAGGAACTCCAGCACCGGCCGCCCGGCGTCGTCGCGCCGGTAGCGGGCTCTGTCGCCCGAGCGGTACCAGCGCTCGCCGTCGACCACCGGGAAGCGCTGGGCGGTCAGCTCGGGCTCGCCGCGGTAGCCGCGGGCCAGCGCGTGCCCGCCCACCAGCAGCTCGCCTGGCACGCCGTCGGGGCGGTCGCGGCCGCGCTCGTCGACGACCCGGAGGCGCACGCCGGGCAGCGGGGCGCCCCAGGGGAGGCCGCGCGCGGGAGATGCCGGATCCGCGGGGGCGCCCGCGCCCGCCTCGTGCACGGTCGAGTGGATGGCCGCCTCCGTCATCCCGCCGAGCGCGAGCAGCCGGGCGGCGGGCGCGCACGCGGCCAGGCGCGCCGACAGATCCGGCCCGACGACGTCGCCGCCGAGCAGCACGAGCCGGAGCGGCAGGGATCCGTCGCCGGTCGCGGCGAGCAGCATGTCGAGGAGCGCGGGCACGGTGTTCCAGACCGTCACGCCGTGCGCGCGCACGAGATCCCGCCAGCGGTCGGCGTCGCGGCGCTCGTGCTCGGCGGGCACGACGACCGCGCCGCCCACCGAGAGCACGGCGAACAGGTCGTAGACGGAGAGGTCGAAGTCGAGCGCGGAGAGCGCGATGGCACGGTCGTCCGCGCCGACGGGTGCCACGCTCGCGAGCGACCGGATGGTGGCGACGGCGGCACGGTGGGCGACCTCCACGCCCTTCGGCCGGCCGGTGGATCCCGACGTGAACAGCAGGTAGGCGGGGTCACCGGGGGCGACGGCGACGGGATCCGCCAGCGGCGCGGCATCCCGGACGGTGCCGAGCGCGACCACGGGCGGGCCGCCGGGACCGAGGCCCGCCGCGATCCCGTCGACCAGGCCGTCGTCGGCGAGGACGCAGTCGATCCCCCGCGCGAGGACCATCGCGCGGCGCGCGGGCGGCTGGTCCGGGCCGACGGGGGCGTAGCAGGCGCCGGCGAGCAGCACGCCGAGCACGGCGGCCACGCGGTCCGGCCCGGCCGGCGCGGTGATCGCCACGGTCGCGCCCGGGCCGACGCCGCGAGCACGCAGCAGCCCGGCGACCCGGCGCGCGTGCTCGGCCAGCTCGCCGTACGCGACCACGTGGCCGTCGGATCCGATGACCGCAGGCCGGTCCGGATCCGCGGCCGCCCGCGCGAGGAACGCGGAGTGGAGGAGCCCGTCGCCCGCGCCCGACGCAGCCGTGCCGGGTGCCGGCCGCTCGAGCTCGTGGCGCGCCCGCGCGTCATCCGGGGCGGGGACCGCGAGCGCCTGCAGGTCCCAGGCTCCGGCCCGCTCGTGCACCAGGTCGTCGACGAGCGTGCGGTACGCGGCGAACGCGTCCTCCATCGCCCGTTCCTCGAGGATGTCGACCCGCACGTCCCAGTTGAGCAGCAGTCCGCCCTCGAGCTCGGTGACCTGGGCGTCGAGCCAGACCTGCGGGCCCTGGGAGATGATCCACACCGGTTCCCCGAGCGCGCGCCGGATGGACGCGTCGTACAGCTCGCCCAGGCCGATGGCGCTCGTGTACACGACGGGCGCCAGCACGGGGCTCCCGCCGTCGCGGCGCGCGAGGTCGCGGAGCACATCGACGCCCCCGTAGCCCGCGTGGGCGACCGCCTCGCGCACCCCCTGCTGGATCCGCGCCGCGTCGTCCCGGAACGACCGTTCCTCCCGCAGGTCCACGTCGAGGAGGATCGAGGTGCTGAACTCGCCGACGAGCAGCTCCAGCCCCTCCTCGTCGCCGCGGTCGAGCACGGGGAGGTTGAGGAGGAAGCGGGCGTCGGCCGACCAGGCGGCCACGACCTCGGCGAACGCCGTCGCGAGCACGGCGGCCACCGTCAGCCCGCGGGCGCGCGCGGCGGCCTCGAGCATGCGCAGCCCGTCCTGCCCGATCCGGTGGTGCAGCCGGCGGGAGCGCGGCTCGGCGTCAGCGCGTTCGGCGTCGTCGCGGACGGGCAGCGCCGGGCCCGCGGGGAGGTCGGGCACGCGCTCGCGCCACCAGCGCGCATCCTCCGATGCCCGGGACGCGTCGGCGCGGGCGGCCCGGGCGGCCAGCTCCGCGCGCACGTCGCGGTGGATCGCGGGCAGCGGTCGCCCGGGCCCAGCCACGAGGTCGCGGAGGTCGGCGAGGATCACGCGGAGGCTGATGGCGTCGCCCGCGAGCATGTCGAGGTCGACGTGCAGGCGGCTGCGGCCGAACGGCAGGAGCGTGAGGTCGACGCGGAGCACCTCGCCGCGCTCGACGGCCATGCGGCGGTGCGTGCCCTCGTCGCGCATCTCCGCCAGCCGCTCGTCCACGGCGTCGGCGGGCAGCGCGCGGAGGTCGTGGACGCGCAGCCGGGCGGCGGGCGGCTCCTCGCCGGCGGGCAGCGGCTGCTGCGTGCCGTCGTCCCGGAAGCGGGTCCGCAGGGAGGCGTGCCGGGCGACCAGGGCGGCGAGGGCCGCGCGCAGCCGCTCGGGATCCGGATCCGCCCCGTCGAGCTCGACGTAGAAGTGCGCGGCGACCGACCCGGACGGCTGGCCGGGCTGCCGGCCCAGCCAGTACGCGTGCTGCAGCGGGGTGAGGGGCGAGGGCGACGCGGGGTCGAGGGTGGGAGCGGCGGGGCGCGTGGCGGGATCCGCGGCGTCGCCCGCGCCGTCGCCGTCCGCGGCGGCCTCGCCCAGCATGCGCGCCCACGCCCGGATCGTCGGGTCGGCCGCGAGCCGCGAGAAGTCGGCGGCGAGGCCGTCGCGCCGCCAGCTTCCCGCGAGGCGGATCAGCGCGGTGGACTCGAGGCCGAGGTCCACCAGGTCGTCGTCGAGCCCCACGTCGGCGGGGTCGAGGCGCAGGGCGCGCGCGACCTGCTCGCGGAGCAGCGCGGGGGCGGGGACGGAGGGGATCCGCTCGGTCATGTGCACGCTCCTCGGACTCGCCTTGTTGAGAATGGTTATCATATGGTCGCTGACGCGCCGGCGACGAGATCCGTCCACGGCATGAGGAGGACGCCGACGGATGCACGAGCGCGAGCAGGCGGAGCACCCGGGCCATGGGACCGGTCGCGGATACGACGACTGGGCCGACGGGCTGGCCCGGGACGCCCGGGGCGCGGGGAGGGAGCCGGACGCGCGGCTCGACGGGATCCTCCGCCGGAGCGCCGAGCGCGTGCCCGACCGCACGGCCCTGGTCGGGGTCGGCGGGCGCTGGACCCACGCCGAGCTGGACGCCGAGGTCGACCTCGCCGCGCGCGGCCTCGCCGCATCCGGCGTCCTGCCCGGCGACCGGATCCTCCTGCAGCTCGCCGACGGCGCCGCCTTCCTCATCGCGTGGTGCGCGCTCGTGCGCGCGGGAGCGGTGCCCGTCCACGCCATGCCGGGTCACCGGCTCATGGAGCTCGTGCACCTCGTGGCGGGTAGCGGCGCGCGCGGCCTGGTCGTCGCGGAGCGCGTGGGCCGCGACGACGGCCGTGACCTCGGGGCCGGGGTGCGCGCCGCCTGCCCGGGGCTCGACCTCGTGATCCTGCACGGACCGGGCCGCGTCGACGGCGCGCTGACCTGGGAGGACGTCCGCGAGCGGGGGCGAACGCCGGATCCTGCCGCTGCCGCACCCCGGACGCGGCTCGACGCGGTCGCGCCCGACGGCGCGCCCCGCCTCGGGCTCCTCCTGCACTCCGGCGGCACCACGGGCCTGCCCAAGCTCATCCCGCGCCACCACGCCGAGTACTCCTACAACGCGTGGGCGGCGGCGCGGGCGTCTCGCGTCGGCCCCGACTCGGTGCTGCTGGCCGTGCTCCCCGTGGCCTTCAACTTCACGCTCGCGTGCCCCGGCGCGCTCGGCGTGCTCGACGTGGGCGGCACCGTCGTCATCGCGCCCGACCCGGATCCCGCGACGGCCTTCGCGCTCGTCGCCCGCGAGCGCGTGACCCACGTGGCCCTGACCCCGACGCTGGCGCGGGCGTGGATCGACGAGGCCGCGCACACGACCGCCGACCTCTCGAGCCTCCGCGTCGTCCAGGTCGGCGGCGCCCGGCTCGACGACGTCACGGCGCGCGCCCTGGAGCCCGCGCTCGGCGCGACGCTCCAGCAGGTCTACGGGATGGCCGAGGGGCTCGTCTGCATGACCGCCCTCGACGATCCGCCCGAGCTGCGCTGGAGCACGCAGGGGCGGCCGATCAGCCCCGACGACCTGGTCCGCCTGCGCGCCGCCGACGGCTCCCTCGCGGCCGACGGCGAGGCGGGCGAGCTGGAGACCCGCGGGCCGTGCACCCTCCGCGGCTACCACGCGGCCCCCGATGCGGACGCGACGGCCTTCACGCCCGACGGCTTCTACCGCACCGGCGACGTCGTGCGGCGTCTCGCGTCCGGGCACCTCGTGGTCACGGGCCGCGCGAAGGACCAGGTCAACCGCGGCGGCGAGAAGTACGCCGCCGCGGAGGTGGAGCGCTACCTGCTGGCGTTGCCGTCGGTGCGCGCGGCGGCGATCGTGCCCGTGCCGGATCCCGACCTGGGCGAGCGCGCCGTCGCGGTCATCGCCTGCGCGGGGCCCGCTCCCGATCGCCGCCAGGTCGTCGCGCACCTCCGCGCGCTCGGGGTGGCGGCCTACAAGCACCCGGACCGGGTCGTGGTGCTGCCCGAGCTGCCGCTCACCGCCGTGGGCAAGATCGACAAGGGCCAGGTCCGGGCGCTGCTGGCCACCGACGGGGACACCCGTGCTTGACGCGATCCTCCCCGCCGGGGCCGTCCTGGCGGAGGAGCGCGGTCCCGCCGGCGAGCACGCGATGCACCCGGCCGAGGCGGGCGCCGTGGCCCGCGCGGTGCCGTCGCGTCGGCGCGAGTTCGCCGCCACCCGGGCCTGCGCGCGCACCGCCCTCGCCGCCCTCGTCGCGGAGGCCGCGCGCGGAGGCGGCGCCTCCCGGGCCGCGGCAGACGCCCCCGGCCCCTCTCCCGTCGCGATCCCCAAGGGCCGGGGCGGCGATCCCGTCTGGCCGCGCGGCGTGGTCGGCAGCCTCACGCACTGCGCGGGGTACCGCGCCGCCGTCGTCGCGGGCATCGACGCGCTGCGCACCATCGGGATCGACGCCGAGCCGCACGCGCCCCTGCCCCCGGAGGCCCGGGACATCGTCGGCCTCGCGGGCGAGCTGGATCCGCATCCGCCGCTCGGGCCCGACGTGCACGCGGACTGCGTGCTCTTCAGCGCCAAGGAGTCGGTGGGCAAGGCGCACTTCGCCCGGTACCGCGAGTGGCTCGGCTTCGCGGACCTCCACGTGACGCTCCACCCCGACGGCGCGTTCACGGCGCGCCGGTCCGCGCCCGGCCCCATCCCGTTCCCCGCCTACCGCGGCGGCTGGTGCGTCACCGAGGGCCTCGTCCTCACGTGCGCGTGGCTCGCCGTCCCCCGCATCCCGTCCGCCGTCGCCCGCCCCAGCGTCCCCCGCCCCGCCTGAAGGAGACCCCATGCCCGCAGCCCCCGTGACCCGCGTAGCCGAGCTCCGGATCACCCGCGACCCGCTCGGCGCCGTCGCCGACCTGGCGCGCGCCTTCCGGCACGAGCCGCACGTGATCCTCGAGGAGGCGGGGCGGTTCTCGTGCGGGATCGGCGCGTGGGCGGAGGTCGTGGTCGACCGGCGGGTCGTCCGCCTGCGCGTCCGGGGCGAGGAGGAGGTGGTCGTGTCGTGGCGGGATGAGCCCCTGCGCGTGGTGGGCCGCCTGCTCGCGGGCCTCGGCCCCGACCGCGGGCGCGCCTACGGCACCGCGTGCTTCGAGCTGGCGCGCGCGCACGCGGGCATGCCGGTCGCCGCGGGTGCGGGGGAGCTCCTGCACGTGATCCTGCCGCGCACGGAGGTGATCATCGCGGATGGCCTCGCGACCGTCCGCTCGGGGGACGCACGGGAGGCGGCGGAGGTCGCGCGGATCCTCGGGGCGGCCGAGCCCGCGCCCGCGCCCGCGCCCGCACCCGAGCCCGCCGCCGCACTCGTGCCCGAGCCCGCGCCCGACCGCCCCGGCATCGCCGATCCCGAGGACGGCCGTGCGCGCTACCTCGCCGCGGTCGCGTCGGGCGTCGCCGCCATCCAGGCGGGGGAGCTGCAGAAGGTCGTCGTGTCGCGCCGGGTGCCCGTCACGGGCGAGGTGGACCTGCCCGCCACCTTCGTGCGCGGACGCCGGGCGAACACGCCCGCCCGCTCCTACCTGCTGGGCCTCGGCGGGATCGAGGCGGTGGGCTTCAGCCCCGAGATCGTCGTGGCGGTGGACGCCTCTGGCACCGTGCGCACCCAGCCGCTCGCCGGCACGCGGGCGCTCGTGGCCGACCCCGTCGAGTCCCGGCGGCTGCGCGAGGAGCTCCTGTCGGACGCGAAGGAGATCCACGAGCACGCGATCTCGGTGAAGCTCGCGGTCGAGGAGATGGCGCCCGTGTGCCGCGCGGGCAGCGTGCGCGTCGAGGAGTTCATGGTCGTGGAGGAGCGCGGCACGGTGCAGCACCTGGGCTCCCGGGTGGCGGGCGAGCTCGCGGAAGGCCTCACGTGCTGGGACGCTCTGGCCGCGCTGTTCCCGGCCGTCACCGCGTCGGGCGTGCCCAAGCGCGCCGCGTTCGACCTCATCCGCCGGCTGGAGGGGCACGACCGCGGCCTCTATGCCGGCGCGGTCCTCCGGATCGACGCGGACGGCGCGCTCGACGCGGCCCTGGTGCTGCGCACGCTCTTCCGGCGTGGCGAGGCGACGTGGCTGCAGGTCGGCGCGGGCGTCGTGGGGGCCTCGTCTCCGGCTCGCGAGCTCGAGGAGACGCGCGAGAAGCTGGCGAGCATCGCGGACCACGTGGTGCGCGACCCGGGACCCGGCCGCGCGGCGCAGGCGGCGGCGGCGGATGCGGGCGACCTCGGCGCGGGCGCGGGCGCGAGCGCGAGCGCCCGCGCCCGCGCTCCGCGGGGAGCCGCCGCCGGCCGGTGACGGCTCCGCGGCTCAGACCCCGCCGCCCCCGCCTCCTCCACCGCCGCCGCCGGAGGTCGTGCCTCCCGTGGATCCGCCGCTCGAGCTGGAGCCGGAGTACGTGCCGTGCATGCTCGACGACACCGAGCCGAGGCTCGAGGCGAACACGGCGGGCGCGAACGGCGTCTGCCCCGCGTACCAGCCCGGCCGGTCCCGCGCGTGCTCGTAGCGGCGGCCGAGCTCGTCGGCCCACTCCTCCTCCTGGCCGAACATGGCGGCGTACGGCAGCAGCTCCTCGGTCAGGCGCAGCACGTCGCGGTCGTCGCGCGGGAGGTCTCGCCGCTCGGCGCCCTCGGGCGACTGCAGCATGCGGATCCGGTCGGCCTCGGCCAGCCGGATGAACTCGCGGAGCCCCGCGAGGTGGTCGCGCAGCACCACGCCGCGCTCGGTGAGCGGGTGCTTCACGAGCGCCGCGATCGTCACGCCGAGCGCGAGCACGGCAGCGACGAGGAACGCGATCACGACCGGCCCGCCGTACGCGTCCACCAGCGACAGCACCGCGAAGACGATCGCGGCGACCATGCCGAGCGTGGCCGCGACGATCAGCAGGACGATGGACCCCACAGGCAGCGGCTTCCGCAGGCCGTCCGCGACCGTGCGCTTCGTGACGGCGGCCATCAGCTTCTGGATCCGCGCGGTCGCCTTCGCGTCGGTGCGCGCCAGGTCCTTCACCGCGCCGGGCCCCGCGCCGTCGCCGAAGACGGCCGCCACGAAGCGCCGCTCGTCGGGGTCGGTGACGCGCGACGGATCCACGAGCTCCAGCGAGAACGTCGGCTTCTTCCGGCCGCCATCCCGCTCCAGGATCCGCACCGCCCCGCGCACCGCGAGGTCGAGCAGGAGCGCGGTGGTCGCGCGCGCGGAGTTCCCCGAGATGACGGATGCGACCAGCACGCCGACGCCCTCGGGCGGGTCGTACTGGGCGACGATCGTGCCGCGGCCGGGCGCGTCGGACAGGCGGCGGCGTCGCAGCACGAGGGCGCCCGCGGCGGCGGCCAGCGCGAGCAGCGCGCCCGCCAGCGACAGGCTCGGCCAGGGCGCGGCGAGGAACGACGAGTCCCGCGGCGTGAACGTGCCGGACTCGAACCCGATGCTGAAGCTGAGGTTCTCGCGCGGGCCGAGATCATCAGCGACGGCCGTGAAGCCGGTCTCCGTGCGCTGCATGTCCGCCGGGCCGTCCGCGCCCGCGGGTCCGGCCGCCGCGTCCGCCCCGCCGGTCGACCGCGGGAGGAGCTCAGGCGCGATCTCGACGGTCGCCGTCACCCGCCCGAACGGCTGCGCCCAGCCGAGCCCGTTGACGTCCCAGTAGAACTCGTCGGCCGCCGTGTCCGCGTAGGCGCGGGTCACGTCGTGCTGCTCGTACTCGATGACGTAGGTCTGCTCGCCGCGCACGTACGCGTCGTCGTCGGCGATGGTGAGCACGAGCGCGCCGTCGTCCGTCTCGGACTCGTAGGCGCGCGGATCCCCGGCGCCGTCGGTCACGGAGAGCACGCGGAGCCCGGTCGGGTGGCCGTCGTAGTCGCGCACGAGCTCGCGGCGGATCCCGCGGTTCTGGTCCCGGTCGGGGAACTCCGCCACGAGCGTCTCGGTGGTGCGGAGCACCGAGCGGCCGTCCGCGTCGGCCGACAGCCGGTAGACGGCGTCGAACGAGCGGAAGGAGAAGTCGTCCACGTCGGCGTGCGCCGGGGCGGCGAGCCCGAGCGGGATCGCGAGCGCGGTGAGCAGCGCGGCGACGACCGCCAGGCGGATCCGGGCGGCGCGGCCGGCGCGGATCCCCGCGCGCTCACGCACCGGTCGGTCCCGTGCTCGTGCCCGGCGTGGATCCGGGCCCCGCGTCGACAAGCCGCCACTCGGCGACGAAGTCGCGGACGCCCATGGTCTCGAGGTCGAGCCGCACGCGCTGCAGCAGCCGGTCCGCCTCGTCGAGGTCGCCGGCGTCCGTGCGCATGACCTCGCGGCCCGTGTCGATCCGGCGGACGACGAGCTGCGCCTCCCGGCCGAAGCGGCCGAGCTCGCCGCCCAGGCCCACGACCGTGAGCGCGACCGCGCCGAGCGCGCGCACCGTCCGCCGCACGGGTCGGCGCGGGCCGGCGTCCAGCAGCGCCTCGAGGACCTCGGCGGCAGCGGCCTCGTCTCCGCCACCCTCGGCCGGGCCGCCCTCGTCCCCCGTGCCGGATGCGTCAGCGCTCGTCATCGTGCTCCCCTCGCGCGGCCCCCGCCGCACTCGGAGTCAACCACGGGATCCGCCCGCCAGCAGGGCCGCGGCGTCGGCGGCCAGGCCCGCGTAGGCCGACTGCCGCTCGAGCCCCGACGCCTCGCGCGCCGCGGCCTGCACCACCACGGTCCATGCGTCGTCCCCGTCCTCGACGAGGTACGAGAGCGCGAGCGTGCCCACCGAGCTGCCGCCCTTGAACGCCACGTGGTCGAAGCGCTCCGGCTCGGGCAGGCCAGGGTTCGCCCCGAGGATCCCGCGCACGGGCTCCCCGGCGGGCGTCGCCGCCAGCTCGGCGAGGCGCACGTGCGCGCGGGCGATGTCGTCGGGCGTCGCGAACCAGTCGGCGCCCTCGGTCCAGACGACGTCCGTGAGCGCGGTGACGGGCACGTCGACGACACCGCCCGGCATCGCGTCGAGGAGCGCGCGCCGCTCGGCCGCGTCCCCGTCGGCCCAGTCGTCGCGGAGCGCGCCGCCGTCCTGCCAGCCGATGCGGAAGAGGTCGCGCGTGCTCAGGAGCGGGACGTTCCGCGGCGGATCCGAGTGGCCGAGGTCCGCGAGCGCCGCCTCCACGCGCTCCCGCCCGACGGCCTGGATGAGCATGTCGGTGGCCGTGTTGTCGCTGATCGCGATCATCTTCTCGGCGGTGTCGCGGACGCTGACGACGGTGCCGGTCGGGGCGTCCTGCAGCTCGCCGGAGGGGAGGCTGCGCACGTCGTCGGTCACGGTGAGCGGGTCGTCCCAGCCGATGCGGCCCTCCTCGACCGCCTGCACGAGCGCGCCCAGCACGTAGAGCTTGACGATGGATCCGATGGGCCGCGCGTCGGTCGCGGCGACGCCGTCGGGCAGCACCTCGAGGACCCGCTCGCCCAGCTCCCCGTCGGATGCGCGCGTGACCGTGAGCGACACGTCGCCGCCGAGAGCCGCGGCCTGCTCCTCGAGCTCGGCCCAGCTGGTCGCGGGCTCCCGGTCGCCCTCCGGCTCGCCGAAGAACAGGCCCTCGATGAGCCCGGCATCGTCGACCGCGACCTCCATGTCGAAGGTGCCCGCGGCCTCGCTCGCGATGGTGGTGACGGACTGCCCGCCCTGCTCCTCGTGCGCGGTCGCGGTCCACGGGCGGCCGGCGCGCACCTGCTCGAGCACGGCGGCGAGCTCCTCCGCAGACGCTGCGTCGAGCATCACCTGCGCCAGGCGCTCGCCGGTCTCCTGCACGGGAACCGCGTCATCGGCGTTGACGGTGTCGAGCAGCCACTGCGCCTGTTGGCCGACGGGCGATCCCGGAAGGACGACGGGCTGGGCGACGGGCGTCGACGCCGCGGGATCCGCGGGGGACGCCGAGCACGCGGCCGTGAGGGCGGTGACGGCGGCGATCGCGAGGGCGAGCGCGGCGCGCGCGGGACGGCGCGGACGGGATGGACGGGTCGGTCGGAGCGGTGACGAGGCCATGCGTCCATCAGACGGGAACGGGGCCGCCCGGGCGTCCCCCAGGAGGGGGAATCGTCCGGACGGCCCCGTGGGTCGCCTGCTGGCGGGGGCGGATCAGCCGCGCGGCTCGACCCGGACCTGGCCCGCGTCGCGACCGGAGACGACGTTCGTGTCGATGTCGAACTCCTGGTCGCCCGTGCCGATGGTGTGCTCGAGGATCTGGTCGAACGCCCAGTTCTCCGGGATCTTGACGCCGAGGTTCGCGCCCCAGCCGGTGGACATGTCGGCCACGTAGCTGAGCTCGGTGAGGTGCGCGGCCGCGAGGGTGCAGCAGATGCGGCGGCCGGCGTACACGCCCACGCGGTAGGCGCTGCCACGGCGCTTCAGCTCCGCGTGGATCCCGCGGAAGTACGGCTCGAGGTACGTCTCGACCTCGTCGCCCGTGGCGTCGAAGTCGACCGCGTAGTAGATGGGCGTGCCCGGCAGGAAGCCGAGGCGGCGGGCCGCGTCGTCGGCGCGGCCGGCCGCGCGCACCCCGAGGTCGTACGAGAAGTACGTGGTGTCGGTGCCGCCTTCCTGGAAGATCGGGAACACCTTGAGGCCGCCCGCGAAGATCGCGTCGAGCTCGCCGTCCACGATGCGCTTCGCCAGCGCGTCCGGGCGGTCGGAGTCGGTGAGGTAGCGGCCGACGATCGTGTAGCCGGCGTCCTTCATGGTCTTGGCGCGCTCGGCGGTGATGACGGTGATGCCGTCGGCCGCGTTGCCCGGTCGCGTCGGGTCGCCGTTGCTGGCGAGGAGCGCGGACCACGTGCGGTAGTCGCCGCGACCGGTCTCGGGGAGCGCCACCGTGCGCTGGAACTGGGAGATGCGCACGCCCTGCTCGGCGGAGAACGTGCCGTCGACCGGCCCGTCCCACGTGCTCATGACCACGAGCGACGCCTGGAGCAGGTGCACGAGGTAGCCGGTGGTGTCGGCGGATCCCACGGTGAGGGTCGCCTGCTTCTGCAGCGTCGTGCGGGTGAGCGGGCCCATCACGCCGTTGGCGGTGGCCTCGTCGATGCCCATCTCCAGCTGGAGCGCGTGGATGAGGGCCTTGTGCGAGTCGCCCGTCCAGACGCCGTCGGTGGTGACGGCGGGGAAGCCGGTGCGGGCGCCGTAGCGCGCGACGAGCTGCTTCTGGATGTCGCGGACGACCGGGCGGCCGTTCGACGCGAGCGGGACCTCGGGGATCGGGGCTGCGGGGGTGGTGGCCTCGTCGGCGTGCGCGGGACCCGCGGCGACCAGGGCGACGGGGACGGCGGCGAGTGCGCCGCCCAGGACGGAGCGTCGGGACAGGACGGAGCGTCGGGACTGGTTCATTCGTGTGCCTCCCATGCCGGACCACCGAGCAGACCGCCCGCGAGGCGGGCGATGGATCCGGTGGATGGCGGTCTGCGATTGTCCGACGGCCTGATGGCGACGCGTGGTGCCGCCGGGCCGAGCGGGCGTGAACGGCCACCGTACGTGAGGCCGATGCGCGAGGCCTCCCGGCGTTCACAGGGGAAGCCGGGGGGGGGGGGGCGGCGCGGGCGGGCGGCGCGGGCGGTGCCGCGCGGTGCGGCGTGCGTCAGCCGGCGGAGGGCGCCGATGCCGCGGGGCCGGCCGGCCCGTCGGGTGCGCCGTCGCCCGTGCCCCGGTCGCCCGGGCGCATGCGGTCGCGCGCGTGGTGCAGCGTGTCCGACGGCACGGGCGGCACGCCGCGGGACAGCCGCGCGATGCCGACCCGCACGACGACCGCGGTCGCGATCCCGAACAGCGCCAGCGTGATCAGCGTCGCCGCCCACAGCGGCAGCGCGAGCAGCAGGAGCGCCACGATCACCGCGGCGAGGAGCCCCAGCGAGACGAGCGCGAGCGCGACGCCCGCGCCGAGCATGATGGCGCCCGAGCGGGCGGACCTGGCGCGCTCGCCGATCTCGCGCTTGGCGGAGTCGATCTCGGCGCGCACCGCGCGGAGCAGGGGGTCGATGGCCTTCTGGGCGAAGGATCCGCCCAGCCAGCTGCCGCGGGAGGAGCTGTCGTCGTCGGTCATGGTGCGTCTCTTCTCTCGTGCAGGCGTAGCAGACGACCGCCCCGGTGCGAATCGCGGAGGATCCGTGCCGGGGCGGCCGCGGGATGGATCAGGCCAGGCGGGTCTCGCTCGACATGCTCGAGCGGAGGCCGCCGGTGATCTGGATGACGACCGGCACCTCGGTGCCGAGCACCGCGTCGAGCCGGGTCACGGCCTCGTCGACCGTGCGGCGGACCGCGACGGGCGAGACGCCGCGGCGGGCGACCGCGGTGACGCGCAGCGTGGTGGCGTGCGCCACCTCGAACGCGGTGACGTCGACGGACACGATCGCGGAGTCGTCGCGCAGGGCGTCCCCGAGCAGCTGCTCGGCGACCTTCGCGTCGATGACGACGGATCCGCCTGTGGGGGTGGACGCGTCGCGCCCGCCCTCGAGCCGCACGAGCGTGCCGGTGCGGCCGTGCCCCTGGCGGAGCGCGAACCAGGCGAGGACCACGATGAGGACGAGCGCCACGAGGGCGACGACCCAGAGGATCCACGGCTGCCCGCCGGAGATCGCGTCGGCGACGGGCTGCTTCGCGTCGGACGCCGCCCCGGAGACCGTCGACTGCACGTCGGGCAGCAGGCTGCCGGCGCCGAGCGCGACGCCCGCGGCGATCAGGACGAGCCCGACCACGATGACGAGGAGGCGGTTCAGCGCCCTGTTCGTGCTGGTCATGAGCCCACCTTCCCGTCCTTCGCGAGCGTCACCTTGGCGGTGAGCTTCGGCGTGTAGTCGTAGCCGTCGAGCTCGGCGCGCACGGCCTGCTCGATGGCGGCCCTGTCCGGCGTGTATCCCGATGAGGGGGTGAGTCGGACGAGCACCTGGCGCTTGGAGACGGAGACGTCGACCTGGTCGGGCGACACCTCGCCCGCGTAGCTCGCCGTGAGGGCGACCGAGCGGGCGATCACGCGGTCGTCGACGACGGCGGCCGTGCGTCCGAGGCTCGCGCCGCGGCGTCCGCGGCTGCCGGGCGAGATCCCCACCATGACGAGGATCAGGCCGACGATCGCGACCACGACGCCGATCGCGACGAGCGCGCCGGCCGGGGCCGATGCGGCGTCGAGGGTCGCCGACGCGAGGTCGGCGGGCGCGAGCAGCAGCGGCGCGGTGCCGATGGCCGCGAGGACCGACTCGGTGCCGAGCCAGGCCAGCACGAGGATCAGCAGCACGGCGAGCGTGATGGCGATCCCGGCGCGCGACGAGTGCGTCTCCCGCCGCACGAGGCGGCGGTAGGTGCTGTCGGTGCTCATGAGACCCTCCTGCGTTCCTGGATGCGCGCGCCCGTGATCCGGAGGTCGACCCGGCCCACGGTGGATCCCGTGAGGCCGAGCACGCGCTCGCGGACCTCGGTCTGCGCTGCGGTGAGGCGCTCCACCAGCGACCCCTCGCGGACCGGGCGGTCCGAGAGCGCGGGGACGCGGATGGGGGTGCGCGCCTCGACGGTGAGCTTGCCGCCGGCGTCCGTCAGCGTGACGGAGACGTCGCCGGCCGGCACCTCGAGGGCGTCCGCCGTGACGGCGGACACCACCCGGCGCACCGCGCGGGACGTGATCGTGGTGCGGCCGCGGGTCGCCTGCGACGCGGTGCCGGGCGTCCCGGGGGCCGCGATCGCGGAGCTCACGACGACCGGCGCCCGCGGAGGGCGTCGGCGAGGCCGCGGACGTCCAGCTTGCCCTCGAGGACGCGGCCGACGCCGAAGCCGACGGCCATGAAGATCAGGACGAGGAGGAAGCCCCCGAAGCCGAATGCGAGCCCGGAGAGCGCGAGGACCGCGCCGACGAGGAGGCCCGTGACGGTGGGGGTCACTGGACGCGCTTCTCGGCCGCGTCGTCGTCGGACGACTTGTCGTTGGGCAGGTTCACGTCGGTGATCGTGACGTTGACCTCGGTGACCTCCATGCCGACGACCTGGTCGATGGCGTCGGTGATGGCGGAGCGCACGTCGTCGGCGACCTGCTGCAGGTCGACCGGGTACTCGGCGATGAGCGTGACGTCGACGGCGACCTGGGTCTCGCCGACCTCGACGGAGATGCCCTGGCCGCGGTCCTGCTGGCCGATGACGTTGCGGATCGCGCCGACGGCACGGGCCGCGCCGTTGCCGAGGTCGTGGACGCCGGCCACCTGGCGCGCCGCGATGCCGGCGACCTTCTCGATGACGCCGTCGGCGATGGTGTTCTTGCCGCCGGTGGTCCCGGTGCCCGTGACGCCGGTGGACGGGGACGTGGGGGTGATGCTCGACATGGTGTCTCTCTCTCGTGGTGGTCGGACGGTGATGGTGCTGCTGCTCCATGGCGCGGATCCGAGGGTGCCCCGCGATCCCGCCTCGTCATTCAGACGCATGCGCCGGGTGGTTCGGCACGCGGTTCAGGTGACTCCCAGGGAGCGCGATCACCGCTTCGCCTCCCGGACACCGATCGGGGCGGGAGCGGACACCGCGCCGACACCCGTCAGCCGCGCAGCGTCGCGCTCGGCAGCTCGCCGAAGCGCTCCGCGTAGGACGCGGCGAACCGGCCGAGGTGGCCGAAGCCCCACTGCTCGGCGACCGCCCGCACGGTGGTCGCGGTGGGCGACGCGTCGCGCAGCTCGGCGTGCACGCGGTCGAGCCGGATCCCGCGGAGCAGCGCGCTCGGGGTCGTGTCCTCGTGGCGGCGCACGGCGAGCTGGAGCACGCGCGTGCTGATCCCCGCGGCCCGGGCCGCGTCCGCCGGCGTGATGGGCCGGTCGGCGTGGTGGTGCAGGTACTCGATGGCGGCGCGGACGGCGCTCATGCGTGGCGCCCGCATCTCCGCGCTGAACGGCACGTCGTGCCACGGGAACAGCTGGAGGGTGGCGCGCGCGACGAGGAGGCCGGCCTGCATCCTCAGCAGCGGGCTCGACGTGGCGTCCTGCAGCACGGGGCTGGCCTCGCCGACCGCGCCACGCCATGCGGCGGTCTGCTCGGGCGACGGCGGACGGGTGTGGTCGAAGACGAGGGGGCGCGAGCGGCCCTCGTGCAGCTCCGCGGCTGTCTCCTCGAGGAAGGTCGCGTCGATGTGCACGAGGTTCTGCACGGCCGGCTCCGAGCGGAAGCTGAACGACCGGCCGGAGGGCAGGAGGAAGGGACGGGATCCGCTCGAGCGCACCTCGTGCGAGCCGACGTCGACCGCGCCCGACCCCTCGCGCCACCAGGCGACGACGTAGTCGGGCAGCACGGGGATCCGACCCCAGTGCTCGGCCGGGAACACCGACGAGCGGAGGGTCACGTTCTCGTCGCCGACGAACGAGTACCGGTACGAGAAGTCGCCGGGTCCCTTCGCGGCGCGGAAGTCGGTGCCGGGGAAGAGGGCGCCGTAGCGCGCGACGGCCTCGTCGATGTCCGTGCCGGCCATGTGGCCCCGGCGGAGCGCGGGCGCGGGGGCCTCGGCGGCCCAGTCGGAGAGGTCGGCGGTCCGCTCGTCGGAGCGCGCGCCGCCCTCGTGGGGCGCGATGGTGTCGACGGTCGCGTGGCCGTCCTGCGGGCGAGCCTGGCGTCCGGGGCGTCCCGGCGTCGCCTGACCGGCGTCGTCGCCGGCCCGCTCGTCGTCCGATGCGGGCAGCGCGTGCAGGGCGTGCAGGGGGGACGCGGTGCGGTGACGCCCGTCGGGCGCGGTGGCGGTGCTCATGGATCCTCCGTCCTGCGCGACCGGGATCCGATCGCGTGTCATGGAGTGGACGTTCCCGGCGGCGCGTTCGTCACGCTTCTCGGTGTGGTCCCGCGTCCACCGGTCGGGCCGGACGCGGCCGGTCGGGACGCCCAGACGGCGTCCCGACCGGCGCGCTGCCGCTAGTTCGCGGCGCTGGTGGTGATGCTGCCGTTGATGCCGGCCGGGTAGAACCCGCCGCGGTTCACGGCCTTGCTGTTCAGGTACACGATGTTGAGCACCTGGCCGGTCGTGCGGCTGAACGCGATGCTGTTCGCGTCCGTGGGCACGAGGTTCGCGCCGCCCGAGACCGTGATGCCCTGGTCGAGGTCGGTGCGCCCGTCGAGCGAGTCGCGCGCGTTCGAGATCGCGTTGGCGGGTGCCGCAAGGCCGCGGGCGAACAGCTGCGAGCGGATGATGCCCGCGTGGTAGGCCTCGACCGCGAGGATGCCGGCGGCCGCCTCGAGGTAGGTCTTGTTCGTGATGAGCGGCGCGGCGCCCTTGTACGCGGTCACTCCGACGTCCTCGAAGATGAAGGAGGCCAGCAGGAAGTTCTCCTGGTTGGCGAACGCGTCGAAGGTCTGGGTGCCGCTGATGAGGCCGGCGGCGCGGGCCGCGGCCGTGAACGCGGCATCCAGGTTGATCGCGGGACGCGCGACCCGCGCGGAGCCGAGGGCGGCGCGCAGGAACTTGACGTGCGCCTTCTCGTCCTGCGCGATCTCGTACGCGTACTGGCGGATCGCGTAGTCCTGGAACTGGACCGCGCGGCCGCCGGTCACGGCGCCAAGGGTGCCGACGCCCGTGGTGTCGTTCGGGACGAGGCCGTTGCCGGTCACGGCGCGGAGGTAGAACTCGGCCTCGAGGTACTCGAGGTTGAGCGCGAAGTTGAGGACGGCGGCGTCCGTCACCGCTCCCGCGTCGGCCTCGGCCTGGGCGTCGGCCGCCTGGGCTCCGGTGGCGGGGATCAGGGCCGCGGCGCCGACGCCGAGTCCCGCGATGCCCGCGGCGCTGAAGAAGCGACGGCGATCCAGGGGCGACTGCGCGCTCCGGTCGATGGCCTGGGTGATGAACTGCTTGTCGAACATGGGCACGCTCCGAGGAGGTCGGCGGTGCGCCTGGCTAGTCCAAGGGCATCCGCGGTGCTCACGATCCGCCCGAATCTTCTTGTGCGCAATGGCTTAGCCCCCGCCTTCTGCTGGGATCCGATCCCGGGCTACCGGTATGCGGGGCCAGGCCCCGCGTCCGGGGGTGGCGCCCCGGCAGCACGACGGCGAGGCGCCCGTGGGCACCCCGCCGCCGTCCGGTGTCGCGACTAGCTGCGGAAGCGGTCGACCCAGCCGGCGATCGGGCGCTGCTGCTCGCCCTGCTGAGCAGCGAGGATCACGAGCACCGCCGTGAGCGCGGGGATCGCCCACTGCAGCGCCTTCTGCTGCTTCTGCGCGCTGGCCAGCTCGTCCGAGGTGCCGGCGCCGGGCTCGGTCGTGCCCGCGGCGCCCTCGTCGGCGTGCTTCGCCATGCGCGCGCCGACGAGCGCGGAGTACAGCGTCACGCCCGCTGCGCCGAGCGTCAGCACGGTCTTGGCCTTCGTGTTGGTGCGGGCCTCGCCCTGGAACTTCAGGCGGTCCTTGTTGGCGGCGATGAGGCCGAGCCCGCCGATGGCGTGCGCGCCGAGGGCGGCGAGCTGCACGGGCGCCCAGCGGGCCCAGCCGATGGACGCCAGGCGCACGCGCTCCTGCGGCTGCTTCGCCTTCGCGGCCGCGCCGTTGAGGCCGACGGCGCCCATGAGGGATCCGCCGAACCAGGCCGCGAGGCCGAGGTCGTGCATGCTCCTGATGACGGTGTTGCGTTCTGACATGGTGCTTCTCCCGGTCGTCGTCGTGGCCGCCCGCCGGGCGACCGCTGTCTGTGAGCTGGACGCTACGCCCGGGATCGCGCAGTGTGTCGGCGGGCGGCGGATGCTCAGCCGGAGGGGGCGCGATGCTTCGCCAGGAGGACCTCGAGCCGCCCCTGACGACGACGAGGGCGCGACCCGGCACCTGCCGGATCGCGCCCTCGTCGCATGAGCGGATCGCGCGTCAGGCCCGGTGGATCCGCACCGTGATCACCTGGAACGCCCGCAGCACGAGCCGCACGCCGCGGCCGTCGGCCTCGGGCTCGAATGCGATGGAACGCGGGAAGCCCTCGCCGAGCGGGCGCTCCAGCACGTCGACCTCGGTGAAGCGGTCGGCGGCGAGGTGCGCCTCGAGCCGCGTGGCGGCGCGCGCGCCCGTGGACTCGTAGAGCCGCACGATCACGTCGCCCGAGCCGTCGTCGGCGAGCTTGAGCGCCTCGATCCGCACCGTGCCGCCGTGCACCGAGACGAGGCCCGCGGCTGTGGGCAGCGAGGTCGGGACGACGCCGGCGGCCGGGGCGGCCGCGACGGCGGGCGCCGCCTCGGTCGCGTCGCCAGGCCGCACCACGCGCACGGGCAGGTTCTGCTCGAGCCCCGCGTCCACCGCGCCCTCGATGCCGACGCCGGGCACGAGCGCGTACTCGAACCGGTGGTGGCCGATGTCCTGCACGGGGTCGGGGGAGCGCGCGGCCCGGACCAGGCTGATCCGCAGCTCCGTCTCGACCTCGCCCGTCGCGCCGACCGAGCGCGTGATGTCGTGGCCGTAGCTGCCCGCGTTGGTGAGCGCGACGCCGTAGCCGGGCTCCTCCACGTGCACGAAGCGGTGCGCCATGACCTCGAAGCGCGCCTCGTCCCACGACGTGTTCGTGTGCGTGGGCCGGCGGACGTGCCCGAACTGGATCTCCGCGCTGTGGTGCTGCGCGTGGATCGTGAGCGGGAAGGTCACCTTGAGGAGCTTCTCGTCCTCGAGCCAGTCGAGGTCGGCCGTGGCGTGGATCCGGGCGTCGTCGGCGTGCAGCGACACCCGCTGCACGACGCGCGAGCGCCCGAACTGGCGGACCACCTCGACGGTCGCGCGCAGCGGCGAGTCCTCGACGAGCTCGACCGACGCCGCCTCGACGAGGTCGGTGCGGCTCGCGCGGTAGTGCGCGTCGACGTCCCACGCGTCCCACGCGGTGGGGATGTCCTCGTGCAGCTGGAGCAGGTTCGCGGCGCGGCCCTCGGGCACGAGCTCGCGGTCGGCGTGCCGCAGGTCGACGATCGAGGTGATGAGGCCGTGCGCGTCGAGCGTGACGCGCAGCAGGCCGTTGTCGAGCACCGTGCCGCCGTCGGCGCGCGTGGTGACGACCGGCGAGACGGGCTCCACCGCGACGAGCGGCGCGATCCCGCTGCCCGGCACCGCGACGAGCGCGGACGCGGATCCGTCCGCCGCCTCCACGAGCGCCGTGCGCGCGTGGCCGGTCGAGTTCACCGCGAACGCGCCGGATCCGTCGCCCTCGCCGTCCGCGACCGCCTGCGCCGTGACGCGCGCGATGGCGTCGGCCACGAGCGCGTCGAGCTCGGCGAGGCTGCGGGCGTAGTCCTCCTCGTTCTCCCGGTGCACCCACGTGATGGATGAGCCGGGGAGGATGTCGTGGAACTGCTGCAGCAGCGTCTGCTTCCAGAGCCGGTCGAGCGCCGCGTACGGGTACTCGGCGCCCGTGCGGACGGCCGCGATGGTCCACCACAGCTCGGCCTCGCGCAGGCGGTGCTCGGCCTGGCGGTTGCCGCGCTTCTCGCGCGCGTGCGACGTGAACGTGCCGCGGTGCAGCTCGAGGTACAGCTCGCCGACCCACACGGGCGCGTCCGGGTACTCGGCCTCGGCCTTGCGGAAGAACTCGTCCGGGTGCTCGACGATGACCTTCGGCGACCCCTCGAGGTCGGCCGTGCGGCGCTGGCGCTCCATCATGTCGCGCGTGGGCCCGCCGCCGCCGTCGCCGTAGCCGAAGGGCGCGAGCGACATCGTCGCCTTCCCCTTCTCCCGGAACTGCCGCACGGCGTGGTGCGTCTCCTCGGCCTCGAGCGTGGAGTTGTAGGTGTCGATGGGCGGGAAGTGCGTGAAGATCCGCGACCCGTCGATGCCCTCCCAGAAGAAGGTGTGGTGCGGGAACGTGTTCGTCTGGTTCCAGGACAGCTTCTGCGTGAGGAACCAGTCGAGCCCCGCGAGCTTCGCGATCTGCGGGAACGACGCCGTGTAGCCGAACGAGTCCGGCAGCCACACGCCGTGGGTCTCGACGCCGAGCTCCTCCTGGAAGAAGCGCATGCCGTGGGTGAGCTGGCGGATCATCGCCTCGCCGCCCGGGAGGTTGCCGTCGGGCTCGATCCACATGGATCCGACCGGGTACCAGGTGCCGTCGGCGATGGCCTGCTTGATCCCCTCGAACACCGTCGGGTAGTTCTCCTTCACCCACACGTACTGCTGCGCCTGCGAGCACGCGAAGCGGAAGTCGGGGTACTGCTCGGCGAGCCGGAGCACGTTGGAGAAGGTGCGCGCGGTCTTGCGCTTCGTCTCGCGGATGGGCCAGAGCCACGCGCTGTCGATGTGGGCGTGGCCGACGCCGCTCAGCGTGTGGGCGCTCGGGACGGCGGGGCGGGAGAGCACGTCGGCGAGCTCGGCGCGGGCGGCCGCGGCGGTGCCGACGATGTCGTCCATCGCGAGCACGTCGAGCGCGCGCTCGATGGCGCGCAGCACCTCGTGGCGGCGGGGCTCGGTCTCGGGCAGCTCCATCAGCAGCTGGTAGAGCACCTCGACGTCGAAGCGCAGCGCCCACACCTCGGGCTCGAACACGGCGAGCTCGGCCTGCCGGAAGCGGTAGATGGGCTCGGCGGGCGCGGTCGCCTTGTCGCCGTAGGGCGTGGGCACGAACTCGTTGACGAGGATGTCCGGGTTGCCCGCGGCCTCGACGAGGAAGCGCACCTGCTCGCCGCCCGCGGCCTCGTCGGCGAGGCGCACGTAGGTGTTGCGCGGGTGGATCCCCTTGACCGGCACGCCGTCCATGGTGTGCACGAGGCACTCGGCCTGGTTGCCCGGCCAGTCGCCGATGAAGCCGGGGTCGATGAGCAGCTCGACCGTGCGGCCGGCCCACTCCGCGGGGATCTCGCCGGTCACCTCGAACCACCACGTGGACCACGCGCGGCCCCACGGCTCGCCGAGCGCGAAGGGCGCGTACTCCTGCTGCATGGCCTCGGCGACGGGCACGGGCTCGTCGGGTGCCATCCAGGCGCGGAGGGTCACGGGCGTCTTCGACGAGTAGACGGCGGGTGTGATCCGCTCGTCCAGCGCGCGGAGGATGCGCTCCTGGACGAGCTTCTGGTTCTGGTGCATGGGGTGTCCTTCGGGAGGTCGGGATGCAGGCAGTCGGGTGGGCGCGGCGGGCCGGGAGGGCCGGGCGTCAGCGCAGGTAGGAGAGCGCCGGGAACGCGTGCATCGCGTCCTCCAGCAGGGAGCGCGCGACCGTGACGGAGTCGACGAGCGGGTGGTGCGCGAGCGCGCGGACGGCGGCGGCGCGGGATCCGCCGAGGCCGGCCTCGATGGTCTGCCGCTCCACGTACTTGGCGTTTGTCACGAGGCCCACGCCGAAGTCGGGCAGCTCCGTGCCGGCGACCGGATGCGCGCCCGAGGCGTCGACCACGCACGGCACCTCGACCACGGCGTCGGCATCGAGGGCCGCGAGCGTGCCGCGGTTCCGCACGTTGAGGATCAGCCGGGCGCTCTGGTCGTACGCGATGCCGCGCATGAGCGCGATCGCGACGTCCTCGTAGCCGCCGGAGACGAGGTCGTCCTCGTCGCGGTCGCCCATGCCGGCCGACTGCCGGTTCGTGGCCATGTAGGTGGTCTCGCGGTCGAGCCGGGTGCGCTCCCACAGCGCGAGCGCGGACACGTCGTGCCGGTGCTCGAGCTGCTCGTAGAACCGGCCCTGCTGCTCCACGAGGAACGCGCCCCGGGTCTGCGCGGCGAGCTGATCCGCGTGCCGCACCTCGCGCTTGAAGTAGTAGTAGTGCAGGTACTCGTTCGGCACGGCGCCGAGCTCGGTGACCCACTCGGCGCCGAAGAGCCGGCCCTCCTCGAACGTGCCGATGAGGTCGGGCCGGGCCATGAGGTCCGGCAGCACGTCGCGGCCGTCGACGCGGAGGCCGCGCAGCCAGCCGAGGTGGTTGAGGCCCGCGTAGTCGATGACCACGTCGTCGCCCGCGACGCCGAGCGCCCCGAGCACGCGGCGGGCGAGGCCGATGGGGGAGTCGCAGATGCCGATGACGCGGTCGCCGAGCACGCGCGACATGGCCTCGGTGACGACGCCCGCCGGGTTCGTGAAGTTGATGACCCAGGCGTCGGGGGCCTGCACGCGGATCCGCTCGGCCAGGTCCATGACGACCGGCAGCGTCCGCAGCGCGTACGAGATGCCGCCGTATCCGACGGTCTCCTGCCCGATGACGCCGTGCGCCATGCCGAGCCGCTCGTCGCACGAGCGCCCGGCCATGCCGCCCACGCGGATCGCCGAGAACACGAACGCGGCGCCCGCGAGCGCCTCGTCGAGGTCGGTGTGCAGCGTGATCACGGGGGCGTCCGCGTAGGCCGCCGCCTGCTCGGCGAGCACGCGCGCGACGGCCGTCAGGCGCACCTCGTCGGTGTCGTAGAGGGCCACGTGGTCGACGCGACCGGCCTCGTGGTCGCGCAGCAGCGCCGAGTAGACGAGCGGGACGCGGAAGCCGCCCCCGCCCAGGATCGTGAGCCTCATGCGACGGTCACCGACACTCCCTTGTCCGCGAGGCCCTGCGACACCCGCTCGTGCGGGGCGGCCTCGGTGATCAGCTGCGTCAACGACGCGGTGGGGGCGACACGGCCGGCGCCGGTGCCCGGGAACTTGGAGGAGTCGGCGAGCACCGTGACCCGGTCGCTCATCTCGGCCATCGCGCGCTTGATGGGCACCTGGGCCATCGTCGTGTCGCGCAGGTCGCCGTTGTCGGCGATGCCGCTCACGCCCACGAACGCGTGGTCGGCGTGCAGCATCCGCAGGCTCTCGGCCGTGAGCGGTCCGGACACCGAGCGGTAGACCGGATCCCAATCGCCCGGCAGCAGGATGAGCCGGACGCTCCGGTCGTCGCGCAGCACGTCGAACGCGGCGACGTTGGCGGTGATCACCGTGAGGGCCCGGCCGCGCAGCTGCTCGGCGAGGTGCAGCGTGGTGGTGCCGATGTCGAGCACGACCGACTGGCCGTCCTGGATCTGCGCCGCGGCGGTCCGCGCGATGCGCTCCTTGGCCTCGCGGTTGACCTGCTCGACCTCGGCGAAGGGCGCGTCGACCTCCACGAGCACGGCGCCGCCGTGGGTGCGCCGGAGCGCGCCCTGCTCGTCGAGGCGGGCCAGGTCGCGGCGGATGGTCGCGTCGCTCGTGCCGGCGGCCTCGGCGAGCTCGGCGACCGTGGCGCTGCGGGTGGCGCGCAACCGGTCGAGGATCACGAACTCTCGGGCGTCTCTCATGAAGTGAACATTAGCGCGCAGGATCAGTCAGAAACAATCTCGTAATGAACAAGGTCTTCCATCCATGTGCTCACATGGGCTAGAAACGTCACTACCGGTCGGCGGGCACCCGTCGACCTCGTCCCGCTGGCAGCGTCGCCGTCGGCGGACCCGCACCGCTCGCCGCCGAGGCAGCGTCGCGGCCCACCCGAAGGAATGAGGTCCTCGTGCCCGCAGCCACGCGTACCGAGCAGGCTCCCGCCGACCGGACCCCCGCCGGGCTGCTCGTCGTCGGACAGCTCTTCGCGGACGTCGTGTTCGGCGAGCTGCCGGGCGGACCGCGGCCGGGCCACGAGATCTGGACATCGTCCTTCGGGCACGGCCCCGGCGGCATCGCGAACTTCGCGGTCGCCGGCGCGCGCCTCGGGGTGCCGACCGCCATCGCGGCCGCCGTGGGCAGGGATCCCTTCTCCCTCCTCGTGCGCGCCGCGCTCGCCGCCGAGGGCGTGACGCTCGACCACCTGGTGACACTCGAGGACTGGGCGCTGCCCGTCACCGCGTCGCTGAGCTACGACGACGACCGCGCGCTCGTCACGGGCGGAGTGCCCTGCCCGCTCGACTCCGACGAGCTGGTGCCGGGGGAGGTGCCGGCCGCCGCCGCGGCGCTCGTGCACCTGGATCCGCACCGCAGCTCCTGGATCGGCCGTGCCGCCGCCGCGGGCACCGACGTCTACGCCGACGTCGGCTGGGACCCGTCCGAGCGCTGGGACCCCGCCATCCTCGACCAGCTCGACGACTGCCACGCCTTCATCCCCAACGAGCTCGAGGCCGCCGCGTACACGGGCACCGGCTCTGCCGTGCAGGCCGCCCGGGCGCTCGCCGCCCGCGTGCCGCTCAGCGTCGTGACGTCCGGATCCCGCGGCGTCGTCGCCGTCGACGCGGCCCGCGGCGAGGAGGTCGTGCGGCCGCCGCTCGCCGTCCGCGCGATCGACGCGACCGGCGCGGGCGACGTGTTCGGAGCCGCGCTCGCCGCCTCGGCCCGTGCGCCGTGGACGCTGACCCAGCGCATCGACTTCGCGTGCCTCGTGGCGGGGATCACGGTCACGCGCCCCGGCGGCGCGTCCGGAGCCCCGCGGCTCGACGAGCTCGTGCCCTGGCTGCGCGCGCATCCCGAGGCCGCCGAGCCCGGCCGCTACGACTACCTCGCCGACGCCCTCGAGCATCCCGACGGCGCCCGCCTCCTCGCCTGACGCGGGCCGCCCCGCGCGGCCCACCCCTCCGACACCCGCTCCCGACACCCTCATCCCCACCGAATCGAGAACCACCATGTCCCTGCCCCCCACTCGCCGCTCCCGCGCCCGGCGCATCGTCGTCGGCGTCGCGACCCTCGCGCTCCTCGCGCCGGTCCTCGCCTCCTGCTCGTCCACGTCGGGGTCCTCGGCGGGCGGCCAGCTCGACCTGTGGATCTGGCCGGACGGCCTCAGCCAGACGGTGCTCGACAAGGTCCCCGCCGAGGTGCCCGGCACGACGCTCAACGTGTCCACCATCGGCGGGGACTTCAAGCAGAAGCTCGTCACCACGTTCACGGGCCGCTCGGGCCTCCCGTCCGTCACGGGCGTCAAGGGCGAGGACATGCCGTACTTCCTCAGCGAGGACGGCCTCTTCGAGGACCTCGACCAGCTCGGCGCGAAGGACGTGACCGACCAGTACCCCGCGTGGAAGCTCAAGGAGGCGACCACGAAGGACGGCCAGCTCATCGGCCTCCCCATCGACATCGGCCCCACCGCCCTCTACTACCGCGCGGACGTGTTCAAGAAGGCCGGCCTGCCGAGCGAGCCCGCCGACGTCGCCGCGGCCACCGCCACCTGGGACGACTACTTCGCGTTCGGCAAGAAGCTCAAGGCGGCCACCGGCGGCGCGATCTTCGTGGACGCGTCCGACGTGTTCACCAAGTCGCTCGGCCAGGGCACCACCCGCTTCGTCGACGAGGACGGGGACTTCACGGGCGACAGCGACACCGTCAAGACCGCCTGGGACCGCGCCGTGCTCGCCTGGAAGGACGGCCTCACCGCGAACGTCACCGACGGCAGCCCGGACTGGGCCTCGGCCATCAGCAACGGATCCCTCCCCGCGCTCCTCGGCGCCTCCTGGTACCAGGCCGACCTCAAGAGCGCGACCGCGGACACCTCGGGCGACTGGCGCGTGGCGCCCATGCCCGGCGGCCCGGCCAACATCGGCGGCTCCTTCCTCTCCATCCCGTCCGGCACCAAGGACCCGCAGGCGGCCTTCGCCGTGATCAAGGACGTGCTGAGCGAGGACAACCAGGTCACCGCGTACGCCGACAAGGGCATCTTCCCGTCGGCCACCGCCGCCTACGACTCCCCGGAGCTGCAGAAGGGCGACGACTTCTTCGGCGGCCAGTCGACCGTCGGGATCTTCGCCGACGCCGCCGCCAAGATGCCCACCGCCTACACGAGCCCCTACGACAACCAGGTGCAGGCCGCGTTCGTCACCGAGCTGCAGAACGTGACGTCGCTCGGCAAGGACCCCGACCAGGCCTGGACCGACGCCGTCGCCGCCGGCGAGGCCGCCCTGAAGACCGCGAAGCAGTGATCCCCGTCGCCGTCCGCCCGGGAGGGCGTCCACCCGCGCCCTCCCGGGCGGGCGCGGGCACCCGCGGGCTCCGCCGCACGTGGCCGTACTACGTCGCCATCGCGCCGTTCTTCGTGCTGTTCGCGATCTTCGGCCTGTTCCCGGCGCTCTACTCGCTCGTGCTCTCGTTCCAGGACTGGAACGGGCTCGGCACGGCCAAGTGGGTGGGCCTCGCGAACTTCCAGGCCCTCGCGGCCGACGCCACGTTCTGGCTGTCGATCAAGAACACGCTCATCATCTTCGCGCTGTCGACGTTCCCGATGATGGCGATCGCCGTGGTCGTCGCGGCCATGCTCAACTCGGCGAAGCGGCTCAGCACCTTCTACAAGATCAGCTACTTCGTGCCGAACGTCACGAGCGTGGTCGCGATGGCGGTGCTCTTCGGATCCATCTTCGGCGACAGCTTCGGGCTCGTGAATGCGGGGCTCCGCGCGATCGGCCTCGATGGGGTGGCGTGGCTCTCGACGCCGTGGGCGATCCAGGTGACCATCGCGATCCTCATCACGTACCAGTGGACCGGCTACAACGCGATCATCTTCCTCGCGGGCATGCAGGCCATCGGCACCGAGGTCTACGAGGCCGCCAAGCTCGACGGCGCGGGCGCCATCCGCACCTTCTGGTCGGTGACGCTGCCGCTGCTGCGCCCCACGATCCTCTTCGTGCTCGTGGTCTCGACCATCACGGGCCTGCAGAGCTTCACCGAGGCGCAGGTGCTCACGGCCTCGTCCAGCACGACGAACCCGAACTCGGGCGGCGCGGGCCAGGCCGGCCTCACGACCGTCCTGTACTTCTACCAGCAGGCCTTCAACTACAACCGCTTCGGCTACGGCGCCGCCATCGCGTGGGGCGTCTTCCTGCTCGTGGTGATCTTCTCCATCATCAGCTTCCGGCTCGGGTCGGAGAAGAAGGAGAAGGTCGTGCGCGCGCCCGGCACGAGGAAGGGGCACCGCGCATGAGCGCCACCGTCCACGCCGCGGGATCCGCCGCGGCCCGGGTCGCCGACCAGGCATCCGGGCGTCCGCGCGCCGAGCGCACCGGCCGGCCCGCGGGTCGGCGCCAGCTGCCGCCCGGCCGGGTGATCCTGCACGGGATCCTCTTCGCCGGATCCATCGTCAGCCTCTTCCCGCTGTACTGGCTCGTCGTGATGGCGAGCAACACCACGAGCGACATCTACAAGTCGCCTCCGGTGCTCGTGCCGGGGCCGTACCTGTGGGACAACATCCAGGCCGTGTTCCGCACGATCGACTTCGGCGGATCGCTCATGAACACCGTGATCGTCGCGGTCTCCGTCACGGTGCTCGTGCTGTTCTTCGACTCGATCGCCGCGTTCACGTTCGCGAAGTACGAGTTCCCCGGCCGGCGCGCGCTGTTCGCGCTGCTGCTCGTGACCTTCATGCTGCCCGCGCAGCTGTCGGTGATCCCGCAGTTCGTCACGATGATCAACCTCGGCTGGGTCGGCCAGCTGCAGGCGCTCATCGTGCCGGCGGCGGCGAACGCGTTCGGCATCTTCTGGCTGCGGCAGTTCATCATCTCGAGCGTGCCGGACGAGCTCATCGACGCGGCCCGCATCGACGGCGCCGGGTTCTTCCGGCAGTACCTCACGGTGTGCCTGCCGCTCATCCGGCCGGGCCTCGGGTTCCTCGGGATCTTCACCTTCATCGCCGCGTGGAACGACTACCTCTGGCCGCTCATCGTGCTGAACGACCCGGGCACGCTGACGCTGCAGGTGGCGATGAGCCAGCTGAACAGCGCCCACGGCAAGGACTACGGCATGGTCATGGCGGGCGCCCTGCTCGCGGTGATCCCGCTCATCGTCGTGTTCCTCATCGGCGCGAAGCAGTTCATCGGCGACATCGCGAAGGGCGCGCTGAAGTGACGGCGGCGTCGGCACGGCCGCCGCGGATCGTGACCGTGGAGGACCAGGCGGCCCTCGGCGACGCGGCGGCCGACGTGGTCCAGGCGTTCCTCGGCGAGGACCCGGCCGGCGTGCTGGGGGTGGCGACCGGATCCAGCCCCGAGCCGCTCTACGCCGAGCTCGCCCGGCGGCACCGGGAGCGCGGCCTCGTCACCGACGGCCTCTCGCTCGTGGCGCTCGACGAGTACGTGGGGCTCCCGGCCAGGCACCCGCAGTCGTACCTCGCGTTCGTGCTCGCGCGCATCGCCGGGCCGCTCGGCGTGCCGAGCGCCCGCGTGATCGTGCCCGACGGCACGGCGGCCGACCCGCGCGAGGCGGCGCACGAGCACGAGCGGCGGATCCTGCGGCTCGGCGGCGCGGGCCTGCAGATCGTGGGCATCGGCGCCAACGGGCACCTCGGCTTCAACGAGCCGGGGTCGCCGTTCGACGGGGTCAGCCGCGTGGTCCGCCTCGCGGAGGGCACGCGGCGCGACAACGCGCGGTACTTCGGCGGGGATCCCCGCCGCGTGCCGACGCACGCCATCACGCAGGGGATCGCGACGATCATGTCGGCCGGGCGGATCCTGCTGGTCGCCTCGGGCGCGCGGAAGGCCGACGCGCTCGCGGCGGCGCTCGCCGGGCCGGTCACGGAGGACGTGCCCGCCTCGATCCTGCAGCGGCACCCGCGCGTGACCGTCGTCGCCGACCGGGCCGCGCTCGCGGGCCTCGTGGCGCTCGCCTGACCCTCACCGCACTGCAAGGCACAGCACCGGCCGATCCGCACCCGCCGCCCCTCGCGCCTCGGCGCACCGACCTGCACGGGAGACCGCATGTCCCACCTCGACGACGTCGCCCCCGGATCCGCCTCGAGGCTCGAGCCGCGCGCCCGGTTCGCGACAGATGCGCCCGTCCACTCCCTCGACGGCGACTGGCGGTTCCGCCTGCTGCCCGAGGCTCCGGTCGACGCCGCCGACCGCGCGCCCGAGGTCGCGGATCCGGCGCTCGACGACGCCGCGCTCGACGCGGCCGGCTGGACCACGCTGCCCGTCCCGTCGCACTGGGTGCTGCACGGCCACGGATCTCCCGCGTACACGAACCTGCAGTACCCGTTCCCCATCGACCCGCCGCACGTGCCCGACGCGAACCCGACCGGCGAGCACCGGCGGACCTTCGAGCTGCCGGCGTCGTTCGCGGACGCCGAGCGCGTGCTGCTGCGCACCGACGGGATCGAGGGGCTCGCCACGTTCTGGGTCAACGGCGTCGAGGCGGGCTGGACCACCGGCAGCCGCCTCGCGACCGAGCTCGACGTGACGGAGCTGCTCGTGCCCGGCGAGAACGTGCTCGGGATCCGCGTGCACCAGTGGTCCGCCGCCTCCTACCTGGAGGACCAGGACCAGTGGTGGCTGCCCGGCGTCTTCCGCCCGGTCGAGCTGCTCGCGCGGCCCGCCGGCGCGCTCGACGACGTGCGCGTGCGGGCCGACCGCGACCCGGCCGACGGATCCGGCCGCCTCGACGTGCAGGTGGACGGCGCTTTCCCCGTCATGGTGCGCGTGCCGGAGCTCGGGATCCACGTGACGTGGGAGACCGCGGCCGACGTCGGGCCCGTCGCGATCCCCGCGGTCGACGCGTGGAGCGCCGAGCGGCCGCGCCTCTACGACGCGACCGTGTCGTCGCCCGGGGAGACGGCGAGCCTGCGGATCGGCTTCCGCACGGTGCGCATCGACGGCGACGCGCTCCTCGTCGACGGCCGGCTCCTCACCTTCCGCGGCGTCAACCGGCACGAGTCGCACCCCGAGCGCGGTCGCGTGTTCGACGAGGCCGAGGCGCGCGCCGACCTCGAGCTGATGAAGCGGAACGGCGTGAACGCGATCCGCACCTCCCACTACCCGCCGCACCCGCGCCTCCTCGACATCGCCGACGAGCTCGGCTTCTGGGTCGTGCTCGAGTGCGACCTCGAGACGCACGGCTTCTGGGACGTCGAGTGGCGGGACAACCCCTCCGACGACCCGCGCTGGCGCGACGCCTACCTCGACCGCATCGCGCGCACGGTGGGCCGCGACCGCAACCACCCGTCGATCGTGATGTGGTCGCTCGGCAACGAGTCCGGCACAGGGCGCAACATCGCCGCCATGTCGGCGTGGGTCAGGCGCGCGGATCCCACCCGGCCCGTGCACTACGAGGGCGACCTCACGGGCGAGCACACCGACGTCTACTCGCGCATGTACCCGACGCTCGAGGAGATCGACTCGGTGTGCGGCACGCCCGTCGCGAGCATCCACGAGACCACGGGCGCGACCGGCGCGAAGCAGCGCGCGAAGCCGTTCATCCTGTGCGAGTACGGGCACGCGATGGGCAACGGCCCCGGATCCCTCGCCGACTACGAGGACGCGATCGACCGCTGGCCGCGCCTGCACGGCGGCTTCGTGTGGGAGTGGCGCGACCACGGGCTGCTCGCGCGCACGGCCGACGGGCGCCCCTTCCACGCGTACGGCGGCGACTTCGGCGAGCCCGTGCACGACGGGCCCTTCGTGATGGACGGACTGCTGCTCTCCGACGGGACGCCCACGCCGGGCCTCACCGAGCTCGCGGCGGTCATCGCGCCCGTGCGCGTGCGGGTCGCGGCCGACGGCTCCGGCGTGCGCGTCGAGAACCGGCGGCACAGCGCATCCACCGACGACGTCGACCTGGTCTGGATCCTCGCCCACGACGGCAGGCCCGTCGCCCGCGGGATCCTCGAGCACGCGCCGCTCGACGCCGGTGATGCGGCGACGATCCCGCTGCCCGTCGAGGCGCGCGCCGCCGGCCACGCCGAGGAGGCGCACGTTACCGTGCAGGTCGTCACGCGCCACGACGCGCCCTGGGCCGAGGCGGGGCACGTCGTGTCGTCGCACCAGGCGCTCGTGCGCGACCGGCCCGCGCCCCGGCCGCGTCCCGCCGGGCGCTGGCGCGGGGACGCCCTCGGCGCCGGGACCTTCGACGCGCGCGGCGACCTCGTCGCGTGGAACGGCGTGCCCGTGCGCGGCCCGCGGCTGGAGCTGTGGCGCGCGCCCACCGAGAACGACCGCGGAGCCGGCCAGGGATCCTACGAGCTGGCCGAGCCCGAGCTCACCCGCGGCCGCGGCGCCGAGGAGACTCCGCCGTCGGCGGACCGCTGGCGGGAGCGCGGGCTGCACCGCCTCACCCACCGGCTCCTCGGCACGAGCCGCACCGACGTCGGCCTGGAGACGCGCATGCGCGTGCAGGCCGCGCACTCGGGCGCGGGCGTCGACGTCGCCTTCCGCTGGACCGCGACCGACCGCGGCCTGCTGCTCGCCACCGAGGTCGTGCCCTTCGGCACCTGGGACTGCACGTGGCCGCGGGTCGGCGTGCGCATCGATCTGCCGGCCGCGCTCGCCGAGCATCCGGTCGCCTGGCACGGCACCGGACCGGGGGAGTCCTACGCCGACAGCAGCACGGCCTCGCGCGTCGGCCGCTTCGCGTCGAGCGTCGACGGCCTCGCGGTCGCCTACGCCCGTCCGCAGGAGAATGGCCACCGGCCGGAGCTGCGGTCGCTCGCGATCGGCGACGGATCCGCGACGCCGCTGACCGTGACGACGGTGCCCGACGCATCAGGACACCGCGCGGGCTTCCAGCTCTCCCGCTGGACGCCGCAGCAGATGACCGGCGTCGGCCACCCGCACGAGCTGCCCGCCTCCGACGGCCTGCACCTGTTCCTCGACGACGCCCAGCACGGCCTCGGATCCCGCGCGTGCGGCCCCGACGTGCTGCCGCGCCACGCGCTCTGGCCGTCGCTGCGCACGTGGGAGGTGCTGCTGGGGTGAGCCCGCGCTGTCCGCGGACCGCGGGCGCCGTGAGCGTCGTGGCGACGCCCATCCGCCGGCGCTAAGCTCCATGCGCGCGCATGGAAGTGATCCGTGCGAGAAGGAGCACCCCATGAGCACCACCTACCGCGTCGGCTACCTCGTCGGCAGCCTGTCGTCCACCTCCATCAACCGGGCCCTGTCGCTCGCGCTCAAGCGCCTCGGCGCCCAGGCCGACCTCGAGCTCACCGAGATCCCGATCCAGCCGCTCCCCTTCTACAGCGCGGACATGGACGGCGACTACCCCGAGGTCGCGAACGCGTTCAAGGCGCAGATCGCCGACGTCGACGCCGTCATGATCGTCACGCCCGAGTACAACCGCTCGGTGCCCGGCGTGCTGAAGAACGCGCTCGACTTCGCGAGCCGCCCCTACGGCGAGAACGCGTTCCAGGGCAAGCCCAGCGCGGTCATCGGCACGTCCATCGGGGCGGTCGGCACGGCCGTCGCGCAGCAGCACCTGCGCAGCATCCTGTCGTTCCTCGCGTCGCCCGAGCTCTCGCAGCCCGAGGCGTACATCCAGACCACCGAGGGCCTCATCTCGCCCGAGGGCGAGATCTCGAACGCCGGCACCGAGGAGTTCCTCGTCGGCTGGCTGCAGGCGTTCCACGCGCACATCGAGAAGAACCTGCAGGCCGTCTCCGCGTAGCGGACGCGACGCACGACGCGAGGGGCCCGGGCGGATCGTCCGGGCCCCTCGTCGTGCGCGGCCCTCGGCGGCGGGCGCGCGCCCCGGCGAGGTCGGCCGAGCGGATCGAGGCGCTCGTCGTCCGCTGGCCGAGCGCGCCCGCGCATGCTGGGTACCCTGAGCGCATGGTGACCATCCGCGACGTCGCTGCCGACGCGGGCGTCGCGCGCAGCACGGTCTCCTACGTCCTCTCGGGCAAGAAGAAGCTGCCCGACGCCACCCGCGAGCGCGTGCTCGCGAGCGTCAGCAAGCTCGGCTACCGGCCGGATCCCGCCGCCCGCGCGCTCGCGCTCCGGCGCACCAACATCCTCGGGTTCCTCGCCTCCATCGACCCGGCGTCGCGCGAGTCCGACATCGAGGTCTTCATGCGCTTCGTGCGGGCCGGGATGTACGAGGCCAACACGCGCGGGTTCGACCTGCTCATCATGGGCAAGGGCGAGGACGAGCTGCGCGGGGACGTGCTGGCGGACGCGCTCGTGGTGATGGACATCCGCGACGACGACCCCCGGATCCCCGTGCTCCAGGCCATCGGCCTCCCCACCGTCCTCGTCGGGCATCCGGGCCGCTCGTCCGCGTTCAGCGCGGTGGACCTCGACTTCGAGGAGGCCGGCCGCGTCGCCGTCGACCACCTGGTCGCGCTCGGGCACCGGGGGATCGCCCTGCTCGGATCGGGCGCGCCCGCCGCCCGGACGGAGATGGGCTTCGCCGTGCGCTTCCGCCGCGGCTTCACCGAGCGATGCGCGCACCACGGCATCCGGGGCGCGGTCGTCCCCGCCGCGGGCGGCGGCGACGACGCGGCCGAGCGCTGGCTCGACGCGGCCCGCGCGGCCCTGCCCGACGCGAGCGCGATCGTCGCCCACACGCCCGGCGAGCTCGAGCCGATCGCGGCGGCGCTCCGAGCGCGCGGCATCCGGATCCCCCGGGACTGCTCCCTCATCACGGTCGCGCCCGAGGCGGTCATGCGCCAGGCCGCGCTGCCGCTCACCGTGATCGACCTGCCCGGCGACGAGATGGTGCGCCGCGCCACCGGCCTCGCGGTCGACGAGCTCGCGGGCACGGCCGAGCCCGGCGTCCTCGAGCTGCTGCCCGCGGTGCTCGTCGAGCTCGGATCAACCGGGCCGCACGTGCCCGGCGCGAGCGGATCCGCGTTCCGCCCCGCTGGCGCCTCCGCCTGAGCCGCGGCCCGGCACCCGCGCGCCCGGCGCACCGATTCCCGACTCACGATCATCACGATCGGAGAACCGGTTCGCCGAAAGTGTTGAACCGGTTCTCCAAACCGCCTAGGCTCGCCGCGAAGCCGCCGTGACGGGCCGCTCCTCCCGGCACCGCCGCCGTGGGCGGAGACGGCTCCCGGCGCACCGGTACGTATTCAGAGAGGAATACCGTGATCAACACGCGCACCCGCGCCGCCCTGGCGGCCACCGTCGTCGTCACCGCAGGCCTGGCCCTCACCGGCTGCTCAACGGGGGGAGGCGGCTCGTCGGATGCGAACTCGCTCACCCTCTGGGACAGCTTCACCCAGTACGACGCGTCGTCGCCGTACGGGAAGCTCATCAGCGGCTGCGAGACCAGCACCGGCATCACCATCGACCGCACGCAGAACCCGGACAACGAGACCAAGTTCCTGCAGGCCGCCTCGTCGAAGACCACGCCGAACCTCATCGTGCTCGACAACCCGGCCATCGCCCGCTTCGCCGACACGGGCCTCCTCGTCGCCAACGACGAGTCGGGCCTCGACACCTCGAAGGTGCTGCCGAACGTGCTGGCCGCCGGTCAGCTGGACGGGAAGACCTACGGATCCTCGATCGGCGCGAACACGCTCGCGCTGTTCTACGACAAGGCCAAGCTCGCGGCCGCCGGCGTGCAGCCGCCCACCGACTGGGCGAGCCTCCAGGACGCCGCCGCGAAGACCACGCAGGGCGACGTGAAGGGCCTCGGCTTCTCCGCGATCGGCACCGAGGAGGGCACCTTCCAGTTCCTGCCCTTCTTCTGGGGAGCCGGCGCCGACCTGTCCGACATCTCCTCGCCCGCCGCCGTGCGCGCGCTCACCCTCTGGACCGACATGGTGAAGGACGGGCAGGCGTCGAGCGCCAACGTCAACGCCAACCAGCAGGACATCCGCGACCAGTTCCTCGCCGGGAAGCTCGCCATGATGGTCAACGGCACGTGGCAGCTCTCCGCCCTCGACCAGGCGGGCGTCGACTACGGCGTCGTGCCGCTCCCCGCGGAGGACGGCGGCGCCGCGCCCAGCCCCCTCGGCGGCGAGTTCGTCGAGGTCGTCGTGAGCGACAAGGCGAAGCAGGACGCCGCGGCGAAGTTCGCGCAGTGCATGATCGACCCCGCCAACCTGGCCGACTGGACCGCCGGGCAGTCGTACATCTCCCCGTATGCCGACGCGGCCGCCCAGCAGGCGTCCACGGATCCGGAGCTCGTGCCGTGGGTCGACGCCGTCTCGGTCGCGCAGGGCCGCACCGCCGACCTCGGCATCGCCTACCCGGACACCTCGAAGGCGCTGTACCAGGCCATCCAGGAGGCGTTGACCGGCAGCAAGACGCCGCAGGCCGCGCTCGACGACGCCGCGGCGAGCCTCAAGAAGTGAGCGGCCGCGTGATCGACCGCCCCCTCGCCCCCACCCGGGGCGCGGGGGCGGCGGGCCCGGCCGAGGAGCGGCCCCCGCGCCGCCGGCCGTACCGGACGGTGAGCATCGTCGCCGCGATCGGGTTCATGGCCCCGGTCGTCGCGTTCCTCGCGATCTTCTTCGTCTACCCGATCATCCGCGGCTTCCTGCTGAGCCTCCAGGAGTACGGGCCGCGCGCGTTCGTGACGGGCGAGGCGCCCTACGTGGGCTTCCAGAACTACGTGACGATCCTCAGCGACAGCCTCTTCGCCACCATCGCGTGGCACACGGTCGTCTTCACGGTGGTCTCGCTCGCCGGGCAGTTCGCCATCGGCCTCGCGCTCGCCGTGTTCTTCACGCGCCGGTTCCCGCTGTCGACGACGTTCCGGTCGCTCATCCTGCTGCCGTGGCTGCTGCCGCTCATCGTCTCGGCGACGGCCTGGCGGTGGATGTTCGACCAGCAGTTCGGCATCATCAACTCGGTGCTCGGCACGCCGATCGGCTGGCTGAGCGACCCGTCGGTGTCGCTGTGGTCGGTCATCATCGCCAACATCTGGCTCGGGATCCCGTTCAACATGATCCTGCTCTACGGCGGCCTGCAGGGCATCCCCGAGAACCTCTACGAGGCCGCCGCGCTCGACGGCGCCGGCCGCTGGCGCACCTTCCGCAGCATCACCTGGCCGCTGCTGCGCCCCGTCACCGCGGTGACGCTGCTGCTCGGCCTCGTCTACACGATCAAGGTCTTCGACGTGATCTGGATCCTCACCAAGGGCGGCCCCGCCAACAGCTCCCACACCCTCAGCACGTGGGCCTACGAGAAGTCGTTCACCGACCTCGACTTCGGCGTCGGCGCCGCGGCCGGGGAGATCCTCGTGGTCGTCGCCCTCGTCTTCGGCCTCATCTACGTCCGGGCCCAGCGCAAGGAGGCGCAGTCGTGAACACCGTCGACACCCCCGTCCGCCGGTGGACGAACGCCGCCATCGGCCTCGTCATCTGCGCGGTCCTGCTGTTCCCCCTCTACTGGATGCTCAACGTCTCGCTGACGAAGCCCCAGGACCTCATCTCGAGCACGCCGAGCCTGTTCCCCGCGGATCCCACGCTCGACGGGTACGCGCAGGCCATCTCGACGCAGCTGCCGAACCTGGTCACGAGCCTGGTCATCTCGATCGGCTGCGTGATCCTCACCCTCCTCATCTCGCTCCCCGCGGCCTACGCCATGGCGAAGTTCCGGGTGCGGGGCACGGGCGCGGTGATGTTCGTGTTCCTGCTCGCGCAGATGATCCCGGGCATCGTGCTCGTGACCGCCCTGTTCGCGATCTACAACGCGCTCGGGCTGCTCAACACGTACCCCGGGCTGATCCTCGCCGACGCCACGGCGTCCGTCCCGTTCGCGGTCATCGTGCTGCGCGCCTTCATGCTCGGGATCCCCGACGAGCTGCTCGAGGCCGCCCGCATCGACGGCGCCTCGAGCTGGCGCGCGTTCGTCTCGATCGTCGTGCCGCTCAGCCGGAACGCCATCGTCACGGCCGCGCTGTTCTCGTTCCTGTTCGCCTGGGCGGACTTCCTCAACGCGAACTCGCTCACCTCGGGCAACAGCATCGTGCCGTTCACGCTCGGGCTCTACCGCTACATCGGGTCCACGACGACGAACTGGAACGGGATCATGGCGACCGCCGTCATCGCGTCCATCCCCGCCGCCGTCCTGCTGGTCGTCGCGCAGCGGTTCGTCGCCGCGGGCGTCACCGCCGGGGCCGTGAAGGACTGAGCGGGGCGCGCCCGGCGCCGCATCCGGGCACGACGACACGACACGACGCACGACGACACCGAGGACGAGCACGCATGATCGACGACGACCAGCACTTCACGACCGACGGGACGCGCCTCGTCTGGCGCGGCGACGGGGAGACCCTCGTCGTGGAGCCGTGGGGGCCCGACAGCCTCCGCGTGCGCTCCCGGATCATGGCGCCCGTGGCCGACGCCGACTGGGCGCTGCTGCCGCAGCCCGCGGCCGACCCGCGCATCGAGGTCGACGGCCCGACGGCCCGGATCACGAACGGCGGCATCACGGCCGTGCTCGTCTCCGAGTCCTCCTACGGCTACCAGACGGGGTACGAGGAGAACCGCTGCCACGTGACGTTCCTCGACCGGCACGGCGAGGTGCTGCTCGAGGAGATCGGCACGGGCGGCGCCCTGCACCTCCGGGCGCGCGAGCAGCGGCCGCACCTCGGCGGCGACTTCCGCATCACGGCCTCGTTCGCGACCGGGCCGGACGAGCGGCTGTACGGCATGGGCCTGTACCAGCAGGACATCCTCGACCTCGCCGGATCCACCTTCGAGCTCGCGCACCGCAACTCGCAGGCGAGCGTTCCGTTCGTGATGTCGAGCCGCGGCTACGGGTTCCTCTGGCACGACCCGGCGATCGGCCGCGCGACCTTCGCGGCGAACCGCATCGAGTGGACGGCGGAGACGAGCGAGCAGCTCGACTACTGGATCACCGCGGGCGACACCCCGGCCGACATCAGCCGCGCGTACGCCCGGGCCACCGGATCCGCGCCCATGATGCCCGAGCACGGCCTCGGCTTCTGGCAGTGCCGGCTGCGCTACTGGAACCAGGAGCAGCTGCTCGAGGTGGCGCGCGAGCACACCAGGCGCGGGCTGCCGATGGACGTGATCGTCGCCGACTTCTTCCACTGGCCGAAGATGGGCGACCTCCGCTTCGAGGAGGAGTTCTGGCCGGATCCGACCGCCATGGTCGAGGAGCTGCGCGGCATGGGCATCGAGCTGATGGTCTCCATCTGGCCGCAGGTGTCGCTCGAGTCGGAGAACTACGCGCGCATGAAGAAGGAGAACCTCCTCGTGCGCAGCGAGCGGGGCATCGACGTGCAGATGCAGTTCGAGGGGCCGAGCGCCTTCGTCGACGTGACCAACCCGGACGCGCGCCGGTACCTCTGGGAGACGGCGCAGCGGGGCTACGGCGCGCACGGGATCCGGCTGTTCTGGCTCGACGAGGCGGAGCCCGAGTACGGCGTCTACGACTACGACAACTACCGGTACCACGCGGGCCCCAACGTGCGGGTCGGCAACGTGTACCCGCAGATGTTCTCCCGCGCGATGCACGAGGGTCGGATCCAGGCGGGGCAGGAGCCGGGCGTCGACCTGGTCCGCGCGGCGTGGGCGGGCAGCCAGCGCTACGGCGCGCTCGTGTGGTCGGGCGACATCCACTCCACGTTCGAGGCGCTCGCCCGGCAGGTGACCGCGGGGATCCACATGGGCGTCGCCGGCATCCCCTGGTTCACGACCGACATCGGCGGGTTCGCGGGCGCCCGCACCGACGACCCGGCGTTCCACGAGCTGCTCGTGCGCTGGTTCCAGTTCGGCGCCTTCTCGCCCGTGATGCGGCTGCACGGCGACCGCGGGCCGAGCGTCGAGGTGCGCGCGGCGGACGGGTCGCGTCGGGCTCCGAGCGGATCCGGCAACGAGCTCTGGAGCTTCGGCGAGGAGGTCTACGGGATCCTCGCCGGCTACGTGCACCTGCGCGAGCGGATGCGGCCGTACCTCCGCGACGTGATGCGCGAGGCTCACGAGGACGGCCAGCCGGTGATGCGCGGCATGTTCCACGTCTTCCCGGACGACGCGGAGAGCTGGTCGCTCGGCGACCAGTACATGCTCGGCGCCGACGTGCTCGTCGCGCCCGTGCTCGAGGCGGGCGCGCGGTCGCGGAGCGTGCACCTGCCGGAGGGGACGTCGTGGATCGAGGCGTCGACGGGCGCGCGGCACGCGGGCGGCCAGCGGGTGGTCGCGGACGCGCCGCTGCACGTGATCCCCGTGTTCGTGCGCGAGGGCGCGGCGGTGGAGGTGCGGCTGCCGGAGGGCGGCGCGGTCGCCTGACGCGCGGCCGTCCGCGGGGTCGGCGACGGCCTTCCGCCGGGCGACGGGGCCGGATAGGGTGCCGGTGGTCGCCGGGCGGGCGCCAACGAGCAGCCGCCGGTGCGAACCGTCGCCCGGATCGTGTCGCAGATCAGGAGGAGCACGGACATGGACCGCAAGCCCGTCCCGACCTGGATCGCCGTCCTCGTCCTCGGCGTCTGCGAGGTCATCTGCTTCGCGCTCGTCAGATCCGAGTGGTCGCTCGTGCTCTTCGCCGTCCTCACCTGGGCATCGCCGTGGTCTACCGCGTCGTGTCCCGGCGACCGCGGCGGTAGGCCCACTCGGCGTGGAGACAGGTCGAGGCGGCCGGTGAGGTAAGGCTATGCTTACCCGCGGCCCGGGCTCCCCGCCGGGCCGACGCCGGCCTCGACCCCAGGAGACCCATGCCCCGCGCCCTCGCCCGCCTCACCGCCACCGCCGTGACGGGCCTCGTGCTCGTCGCCCTCACCGGGTGCGGCGCCTCCGAGGAGGTGCCGGCCGCATCCGTCGCCGACGCAGGCGAGGGGACGACGGCCTACCCGCTGACGCTCTCGAACTGCGGCCACGACGTGACGATCGACCGGGCGCCGCAGCGCGTGGTGTCGCTCGACCAGGACTCCACGGAGATCCTGCTGTCGCTCGGCCTGCAGGACCGCATGGTCGGCACGGCCTCGTGGACCGATCCCGTGCTCGACTCCCTCACCGACGCGAACGCGCAGGTGCCGCGCCTCGCCGACAACGCGCCCACCTACGAGGTGCTCCTGGACGCGGATCCGGACTTCGTCACCGCCTCCTTCGGCCGCCACTACGGCACCGGCGGCGTCGTCACGCGCGACCGGCTCGCCGAGACGGGGATCCCCTCGTACCTCTCTCCCACCGACTGCGACTCCGACATCAGCATCAACGGCGGCGGCCAGCGCACGACCGCGCTCACGGTCGACGCGCTGTACCAGGAGATCCGCGAGATGGCCGAGGTCTTCGACGTGCAGGACCGCGGCGAGGCGCTCGTCTCCTCCCTCCAGCAGCGCGCGGCCGCGGCGACCGACGGCATGGACCTCGGCGGGGCGAAGATCATGTACTGGTTCGCCGACACGAAGACGCCGTACATGGGCGGCGGATTCGGCGCCACGTCGCTCCTGTCGCGCCAGATCGGCGCCACGGACTCCTTCCCCGAGGTCCGCGACGACTTCATCGCGACCGGGTGGGAGACCGTGGTCGACCGCGACCCGGACATCCTCGTGCTCGGCGACCTGCAGCGCGACCGGTTCCCGGGCGACCGGCTGCAGGACAAGATCGACTTCCTCACGAGCGACCCGCTGACGCGCGACCTCACGGCCGTGAAGGAGGACCGCATGGTGGCGCTGCACGGAGCCGAGCTCAACCCGTCGATCCGGTTCGTGGACGGGCTCGAGAAGATCCGCGCCTGGTGGGACGCGCGCGGGGGGAAGCTCTGAGCGCGGCGGCCCAGCGGGTGCCGTTCGCGTCCGCCGCCGCCGCACGGGTGCGCGCCCTCCCGCACGCGCTCCGCGTCGTGCTGCTGGTCGTGCTCGGGATCGTCGCGCTCGCGCTCTCCGTGGGCGTCGCCGTCACCCTCGGACCGGCCGACGTGTCACTCGTGAACGTGCGCGACATCCTGCTCAACCACGCCGGGCTCGCGAGCATCCCGGTGCGGGTCTCCGAGGACGCGATCGTCTGGCAGGAGCGCCTCCCGCGCGCGCTCGTCGCGGCGGCGTGCGGCGCGGGACTCGGCCTCTGCGGGGTCGTGCTGCAGTCGCTGCTGCGGAACCCGCTCGCGGATCCGTTCGTGCTCGGCGTCTCGTCCGGCGCCTCCACGGGCGCGGTGCTCATCGGCGTGCTCGGCTTCGGCGGCGGCGCGATCGGCATGTCCGGCGGCGCCTTCATCGGCGCGCTCGTGGCGTTCGGCTTCGTGCTCCTGCTCGCGCGGTTCTCGTCCGCGGGCACGGCCGGCGTGATCCTCGCTGGCGTCGCGAGCACGCAGCTGTTCTCCGCGCTCACCTCGCTCGTCGTGTTCGCGTTCGCCGACTCCGACGAGACGCGCGGCATCACGTTCTGGCTCCTCGGATCGCTCGAGGGCATGCGCTGGGACGAGGTCGGGCTCAGCGTCTCCGTGGTCGCGATCGGCGCGGTCGTCTGCCTCGCGTACGCCCGCTCGCTCGACGCCTTCGCGTTCGGGGAGGAGGTGGCGTCGTCGCTCGGGATCCACGTGGGCCGCACCCGCACGATCCTCCTGGTGGTCACCGCCCTCCTCACGGCGACGCTCGTGAGCATCGCGGGCGCCATCGGATTCGTCGGCCTGGTGCTCCCGCACGCGGCGCGCCTGCTCCTCGGCCAGCGGCACGCGCGCGTCGTGCCCGCCACGATCGTGCTCGGCGCCGTCTTCATGGTGTGGGTCGACGCGTTCTCGCGCCTCGCCTTCGCGCCGACGCCGCTGCCCGTGGGCGTCGGCACCGCGCTCGTCGGCGTGCCCGTCTTCATGCTGCTGCTGATGCGCAACCGGGGGCGCGCATGACGCTCGAGGCGCACGGCGTCAGCTGGTCGCGGGGCGGGCGGATCGTGGTGGACGACGTCACGGTGGAGCCGGCGCCCGGATCCACCGTGGGGCTGCTCGGGCCGAACGGGTCGGGCAAGTCGTCGCTGCTCAAGCTGCTGCAGGGTGCCGCCGCCCCGGACTCCGGCCGCGTGACGCTCGACGGCGACGACCTCGCGGGGCTCCGGCGCCGCGACGTCGCCCGCCGGGTCGCGACCGTCACCCAGCACGGCGAGACCGAGGTCGACATCGTGGTGCGCGACGTCGTGCGGCTCGGCCGCACGCCGTACCGCACGCTGCTCGGCGGCGACACGGCGGAGGATGCGGCGGCCATCGACCGCGCCATCGCGCACGTGGGGCTCGAGGCGAAGGCCGACCGCGCGTGGCGCACGCTCTCCGGAGGCGAGCGCCAGCGGGCGCACATCGCACGCGCCCTGGCGCAGGAGCCGCGCGAGCTGCTGCTCGACGAGCCGACCAACCACCTCGACATCCGCCACCAGCTGGAGCTGCTCGCGCTCGTGCGCGACCTGCCCGTGACCACGGTGATCGCGCTGCACGACCTCAACCTCGCGGCGATGTTCTGCGACGCCGTGCTGGTGCTGCGCGAGGGGCGCGTGGTGGCGGCCGGGCCGCCGCGGGAGGTGCTCACGCCGGAGCTCATCGCCGACGTCTACGGGGTGCGCGCGGTCGTGACGCACGACGCGGCGGCCGGCTGCTCGCGCGTGCTGTTCGACGCGGCGCCGCTCTAGGCGGGGCCCCGCCCGTCGCCCAGGATGGGAGGACGGCCGCGGGAGCGCGGCGCGTCGACGACGAGGGAGTCCGCATGGCCACGATCACGATCACGGGAGGATCCGGGCGCATCGCCACGAGCATCCGCCCCCTCCTCGTCGCAGCCGGGCACGAGCTGCGGCTGCTCGACGTGGTGGCGCCGCCGACGCCGCTCGCGTCGGGGGAGACCTCGGCCATCGTCGACACGACCGACGTCGACGCGTGCACGGAGGCGTTCCGCGGATCCGACCTCGTGGTGCACCTCGCGGCGCACGCGGCCGAGCGGCCGTGGGAGGCGATCCAGGCCGTGAACAACGACGGCGCCCATGCGGTGCACGAGGCGGTCGTGCGTGCGGGGGTGCCCCGGATCCTCGCGGCCAGCTCCATCCACGCCGTCGGCTTCCTCCCCGCGACCGAGGCCGCGCGCGAGGACGTGCCCGCGCCGCGCCCCGACACCTTCTACGGCCTGAGCAAGGTGCTGCTCGAGGGGCTCGGCAGCCTCTACGCCGACCGGCACGGGCACGTCGTGGTGAGCGTCCGGATCATGACGGCCGAGCCCGAGCCGTCGCAGGCCCGCAGCGTCTCGACCTGGCTCTCGGCGGGCGACGCGGCGCGGCTGGTGGAGGCCGTGCTGCGGTGGGACGAGCCCGGCCACCGCATCGTGTGGGGCGTCTCGCGGAACACCCGGCGCTGGGTGTCGCTCGCCGCGGGCGAGGCGATCGGCTACCACCCCGAGGACGACGCGGAGGTCTTCGCGCACCGCTTCCCGGAGCTCGGCGCGGACACGTCGCCGCCGGCGGGCGTGCTGCTCGGGTCGATCTTCACGGAGGTCGAGCTGGGATCCGACATGGGCTGAGGGCGGCTGCCGAGGACGGAGATGTCTGCTCTTCCGGACAAGTTCACGGATCCGCCACCTGACCACCACGGCGGTTCCATCCCGCGTTCCTAGCTTCGAGATCGACCCGCGCATCCCCCTCACCGCTCGCGGGTACCGACTCGAGAGGCACGTCCATGTCCCTGTCCCCCCGCACCCGCATCGGAGCCCTCGCGGCGTCCGCGCTCGTCGCCGCCCTCGCGCTGTCCGGCTGCTCCGCCGGCGGCTCCGACGCGTCGGCCGCATCCGCCGACACCTCGGGAACCTGGGCCAAGACCGAGGGCACCCTCGTCTTCGGCGCCACGCCCGACCAGGCCGGCTCCGACTCGAACAACAAGCCGCTCGAGGACTACATCGCCAAGGAGACCGGGCTCAAGGTCGAGTACTACCCCACGGCCGACTACACCGCGCTCATCGCGGCCGCCGTCGCCGGCAAGATCGACCTGATGAGCTCGGGTGCCCTGCAGTACGTCATGGCCTCGAACAAGGGCGCCGAGATCGAGCCCGTCGCCGCGGCCCTCACCTCGAAGGACGTCACCGACCCCGGCTACTACTCCGAGGCGATCGTGCCGAAGGGCTCCTCGATCACCGACCTCGCGGGCGCCAAGGGCAAGACCGTCTGCTTCGTTGACCCGAACTCGACCTCCGGCTTCCTCTTCGGCCTGTACCAGCTGCAGAAGGCGGGCCTCGACGTCACGAGCACGGGCTCCGACGCCAACGGCAACCCGCAGTTCGCGGACTTCACGCCCTACTTCGCGGGCGCGCACGACAAGTCGGCGCAGGCCGTCGCATCGGGCCAGTGCGACGTCGGGTTCGCCGAGGACTCGATCGTCGAGCCCGATGCGGCCGCCGGCAAGCTGACCGTCATCGGCAAGGAGTACGTGCCCGGCGGGCCGCTCTCGATCTCGTCGGCTCTGCCGGCCGACGTCAAGGCGAAGCTCACCACGGCGCTCCAGGGCGCGACGCTCGACGCGATCACGGCCTCAGGCGTGCCGCTGACCGACGGCTTCACGAAGGGCTACTTCGGCGCCCAGCCGGAGGACGTCTCCTACTACAAGGGCATCGCGGACCTCTGCGACTCCATCGCCGCCGCCAAGTGCGCGAAGTGACCCGGACGGACTGATCCGACCATGACCGGCACCACGACCTCCCCGCTCGTCTCCGTCTCCGGCGTCACCAAGGACTTCGGCGGCACGCGGGCGCTCCACGACGTCGACCTGACAGTCGAGCGCGGGGAGGTCGTGGTGCTCCTCGGCCTGTCCGGCTCGGGCAAGTCGACCCTCCTCCGGCACCTGGACGGCCTCGAGCTGCCGACCGCGGGCAGCGTCCGCGTCTTCGACCAGGACGTCGCATCCCTCGGCCAGCAGGACCTCCGCGCCCTGCGCGGCCGGGTGGCGATGATCTTCCAGCAGTTCGAGCTCGTGCCCTCGCTGACCGTGCTCGAGAACGTGCTCACGGGCGCGCTCGGCCGCCTCAGTGGCCCGCGCCTCGGCATCTGGACCTACCCCCGAGCCGCGCGCACCGAGGCGCTCGGCCACCTCGACCGCGTGGGCCTGCTCGAGAAGGCCTACGAGCGGGCCGACCAGCTCTCCGGCGGCCAGCAGCAGCGCGTCGCGATCGCGCGGGCGCTCATGCAGCGGCCCGAGATCCTGCTCGCGGACGAGCCCGTCGCGAGCCTCGACCCCGAGTCCAGCGAGCAGGTGATGCGCCTCATCCGCGAGATCGCCGCCGACGACGGCCTCACGGTCGTGTGCAGCCTGCACCAGGTGGACCTCGCGCTCGGCTGGGGCGACCGCATCGTCGGGCTCCGGCACGGCGAGGTCGTGCTCGACACCCCCACGCGCGGCATCGGCAAGGCCGAGGTGATGGAGATCTACGGCCGCGTGGCGTCGACGACGTCCGCGCTCGCCGCCATCGCGACCGAGCTCGGCGACGTGCTGCCGCTCGACGAGCCCGTCGGGGTGCGCTCCGTCGGCGCGGTCGGCGACCAGGGCCTCGCCCGCGGCCGGCGCGCGGACGGCACCCGGTGACCGCTGTCGCCGAGCGCCCGGGCGAGGCCCCGCCCGGCGTCCGACCCGGCGTCGACGAGCGCGCGCCGCGCCGGCGGCCCGACCGGCAGAAGGCGCTCGCGCTGGTCGTGGTCCTCGCCATGGTCGCCTTCGCGATCCACGCGCTGACGACGCTCGACTTCACCTGGTCGAACGTCCTCCGCAGCGTCGGCAACGCCGCGAAGGTGTTCTCGCGCATGGACCCGATCAGCTTCCCGGCGCCCGGCGACCTCGCGTACCTCATCGGGCTGACCCTCGGGATCGTCGTGCTCGGCACGCTCGCGGCCGCGCTCGTCTCCGTGCCCGTCGCGTACGCGTCCGCGCGCAACACGACGCCGGCGCCGTGGCTGCGCGGCCTCGGCCGCACGATCGGCGTGGTGACGCGCGCGGTCCCCGACGTGCTGCTCGCCCTCGCGTTCGCGCTCGCCTTCGCCCTCGGGAGCCCGCTGCCCGGCATCCTCGCCATCGGGATCCACTCGATCGGCATGATCTCGAAGCTCTTCGCCGACGCCATCGAGCAGGTCGACGAGGGGCCGCAGCGCGCGATCCGCACCACGGGCGGCACGCGCGCGCAGGAGTTCTGGGCGGGCGTCTTCCCGCAGGTGCTGCCGTCGTGGATCGCCACGGTGCTGCACCGCTTCGACATCAACCTCCGCGGCTCCGCGATCCTCGGCTACGCCGGCGTGGGCGGGCTCGGCTACGCGATGAAGGTCGCGTTCGGGCAGTTCCCGGAGGGCTACGGCCGCGGGATCGGCATCGCGATCGTCATCTTCGCGCTGTGCGTGCTGCTGGAGGTCGTGTCGTCGTCCATCCGCCGCAGCGCCCTCGGGGTGCGGCCGGCCGGACGCGGGCTGGGCGACCGGATCGTGCGGCGCCTCACGCGGGACCGCGCCCTGCCCGAGCGGGCCGGGAGCGCCGGGACCGCGCGCGCCGTGACCGTCGAGTCGATGCAGCGGCGGCCGTGGACGCCCGACCGGGTGCGCACCGTCGCGTGGTCGGCGCTCGCCGTGGTGGTCATCGTGGGCGGCTACCTCATGGCCGACATCGACCTCGGCCAGATCACGTGGGAGTACGTCTTCCCCACCTTCCAGAGCTTCTGGCCGCCGAGCACCGGGTCGCACACGTTCGGCGAGTTCGCCGAGGCGCTGCTGGTGACGATCCAGGTGGCGTTCGCCGCGGCGCTGCTGTCGGTCGTGCTCGCGCTCGTCGTCGGATCCCTCGCCGCGCGCAACGTCGCGCCGAGCCCCGCCGTGCGGAACGCCGCGCGCACCGTGCTCGTCGTGTTCCGCGGGGTGCCCGAGCTGGTGCTCGCGATCCTGCTGATCATGATCACCGGGCTCGGCAACCAGGCGGGCGTCGTGGCGCTCGCGTTCGGCGGCGTCGGGCTCCTCGGCAAGCTCATCGCCGACTCCTTCGAGGAGGTGGGCGCCGGACCCGAGCGCGCCCTCACCGCGGTCGGCGCGACCCGCGGGCAGCGCTTCCTCGCGGCGACGTGGCCGCAGGGGCTGCCGTCGCTCGTCGGCAACTCGCTCTACCTCGTGGACACGAACATCCGGGCGGCCACGATCCTCGGCATCGTCGGCGGCAGCGGGATCGGGTTCCACCTGACGAACGCCTCCTCCGTGATGACGCTGCACGGGCAGGTGACGACGCTCGTGGCGATGGTCTTCGTGAGCGTGCTCGCGGTCGAGGCGCTCGCCGCCTGGCTGCGCCGCGTGTTCCGGTGACGGCGGACCGACCCGCCGTCGCCGTCGTCGGGCCGGGCGCGATCGGCACGTCCGTCGCCGCGGCGCTGCACGAGGCGGGGGTGCCCGTCGTCCTCTGCGGGCGCAATGCGCGCGATCGGCTCGTGCTGGTCGCCGACGACGCGACCGTCGTGGTCCCGGGGCCCGTGCGGACGGATCCGGCGGGGATCAGCGCGCCCGTCGACCTGGTGCTCCTCGCCGTGAAGGCGACGCAGGTCGAGGCGGCGGCACCGTGGCTCGCCGCCCTGTGCCACGCGGGCACGGTGGTCGTGGTGCTGCAGAACGGGATCGAGCAGGTCGGGGACGTCGCGCCGCACGTCCCGGGCTGTCCCGTCGTGCCCGCGGTGGTGTGGTTCCCCGCGGAGGCGCGGGGCGATGGATCCGTGCTCCTCCGCGGCGACCCGCGCCTCACGCTGCCGGACGTGCCGGCCTCGCGCGTGGCCGTGGACGCGCTCGCCGGCGGGCGGTGCCGGGTCGAGCTCGCGGGCGACTTCCGGACCGTCGCCTGGCGGAAGCTCGTGCAGAACGCGGTCGCGGGGATCATGGCCGCCACCGGCAGGCGGGCCGGCGTGTTCCTGCGGGACGACGTGGCGACGCTCGCCCGGGCCTACGCGCGCGAGTGCCTCGATGTCGCTCGCGCCGAGGGCGCCGTGCTCGACGATGACGTGGCCGACCGGATCGTGGACGACTTCGCCGCGGCCCCCGCCGACCAGGGCACCTCGATCCTCGCCGACCGGGAGGCGGGCCGGCCGCTCGAGTGGGAGGCGCGCAACGGCGTGATCCTGCGCCGGGCCAGGGCGCACGGCCTGCCCACGCCGATCGGCGACGTCCTCGTGCCGCTGCTGGCGGCGGCGGGCGACGGACCCGGCTGAGCCCGAGCCCGTCGCGACGCCTCAGCCCTCGTACCGCTCCAGGAACGCCTCCGTCGGCAGCGCGCGGAAGTCGTCCAGGCGCGCGCGGAGGGTCGCGTGGTCCCAGTCCCACCAGGCGAGCAGGCGCAGGCGCGCGGCGATCTCCGGCGGCTGGCGGAAGCGGATCACGGTGGCGGGGACGCCCGCGACGATCGCGTAGTCCGGCACGTCGCGCGTGACGACGGCGCCCGACGCGACGACGGCGCCGTCCCCGACGCGCACGCCCGGCTTGATCATGGCGCCGTGCCCGATCCAGGTGTCGTGCCCGATGGAGGTGCGGCGCGAGCGGCGGTGCTCGAAGAACTCCGCGTCGTCCTCGACGTCGTCCCAGTACATGGTGCTGCGGTACATGAAGTGGTGCAGCGTCGCGCGGTCGAGCGGGTGGTCGGTGGCGCCGACGCGCACGGCGCTCGCGATGTTCGAGAAGCGGCCCACGTCGGTGTGCGCGAAGTCGCAGAGGCGGTCGCAGTAGCTGTAGTCGCCGATCACGGTGTCGAGCAGGCGCGTGCTCGCGCCGATCTGGGTCCAGCGGCCGAGCTCGCTGCCGGACATCACGACGTCGGGGCCGATCAGGGGCTCCTCGGTGAGCTTCGCGGTCATGGGTTCTCCGTCCGTCCGCGGCGCGCGGGGTCGATGGGGTGGGGGAGCGGCGAGGCGGTCGGTGCGGAGGCGGCCGGCGCGGATCCGGCCTGTGCCGATCCGGCCAGGGCGGACGCGCGGGCCGCCCGGATGGCGCGGAGCAGGGCCACGCCGCCCTCGGCGACCGTGCCGTGGTTCCGCACCTCGTGGTCGGCCAGCCTGTCGGGCGCCGGATCCGCGCGGGCGAGCCGCCGGGCGATGTCGTCGGCGGCCTCTCGTCCGCGCTCCCGGAGCCGGGCGGCGCGAACGTCCTCGGACACCGTGATCCGCACCACGACCAGCCGGGCATAGCGCGCCTGGAGCACCTCGAGCATGCTGCGGGAGACGTTCGCGACCACGGCCGCGCCCGCGCGGACGGCGTCGTCGGCCGTGGCGGGGATCCCGTAGGAGAGGCCGTGCGCGCGCCAGGTCACGGCGTAGTCGCCTCGCGCGGCCGCCGCGGCGAACTCCTCGTCGCCGACGGCGTCGAAGTCCTCGCCGGGCCCGGGCGGGCGGGTGATGGCGCGGCGGGGGAAGTGCGCGTCCGGTCCGCTGCGCGCACGGGCGGCGCCGAGCAGCGCGTCCTTGCCGACCCCGCTCGCGCCGACGACGGCGACGAACGGGCCGGGGCCCAGGGGAGCGGGAGCGGGAGCGGGAGCGGCCGGAGAGGCAGCGGCTGGAGCGGAGCCCGCGGGGACGGCGTCGCTCACGACACCCGCGCTCCCCGGAGGTGCACGCCGCGGACGACGGGCACGGTGCGGCCGCCGGGGTGCCGCTCGCTCGCGGGCACGACGTGGCGGTGCACGCGCACGAGGTCGGCGCGCGCGCCCACGCGGATCGCGCCACGGTCGTCGAGCCCGACCGCCCGGGCCGGGTCGCCGCTGACGAGCCGCACGCCGCGTGTGAGGGGCAGGATCCCGTCGGCGTCGAGCTGCACGATCGCCTGCAGCGGGCTCGCGGGGACGTAGTCGGAGGAGAGCACGTCGAGCAGGCCGAGCGCGAGCAGCTCGGCGGCCGCGACGTTGCCGGACTGGCTGCCGCCGCGCACGATGTTCGGCGCGCCCATGACGATCAGCTGCCCGTGCTCGCGGGCGGCGCGCGCGGCGACCTCGGTGGTCGGGAACTCGGAGATGCGCACCCCGAGCGCCGCGGACTCCTCGACGTGCGCGACCGTGGCGTCGTCGTGGGCCGCGAGCGTCACGCCGCGCGCGGTGGCGAGCTCGGCGATGGCGATGCGGTTGGGCGTCGAGTGCTCCGCGGCGACGGCCTGCAGCTCCTCCATGAGGGCGCCGATCCCGGCCTGGGACACGCGTCCGCGGCCCACCATGTAGCGCGAGAAGGCCTCGACGTCCGCGTACTGGCGCTGCCCGGGCGTGTGGTCCATGAGGGAGGCCAGGCGCACCGACGCGATGCGGTCGAACTCGCGGAACTCGGCGGCCGTGTCCGGCGCCGCGACCTCGCAGCGCAGGTGGATGAGGTGCTCCGCGCGCAGCAGCCCGGCGGCCACGGCGTGCTCGATGGCCTCCGCGAGCGAGAGGGACAGCGTGGTGGCGTCGTCGCGGCCCTCGAGGGTGCCGATGCGGATCGCGTCGAAGACCGTGGTGACGCCGGCGCCGCTCAGCTGGGCGTCGTGCGCGAGGACGGCGGGGATCGGGTCCCAGCGCGTGCCCGGGCGGGGCTGCGCGTGCGACTCGAGGTGGTCGGTGTGCAGCTCGACGAGGCCGGGGATCAGCAGGTCGCCGTCGAGGTCGTCGCCGATGCCGCCGACCTCGCCGACGGTGCCGGGGGAGATGTCGGCGACGAGGCCGTCGCGGATCAGGACGGATCCGTGCAGCACCTCGTCGTCGAGGACGATGCGGGCGTTGCGGAGGACGGTCTCGCGGCTCATCGGGGTCCTTCGGGTTCGGGCGCCGGGGTGGCGCGGGGGTGGGGCGGGGTGCGGGGGTCGTGCGAGGTGTCATCGAGCGTGGCGCGGGGGTGGGGCGGGGTGTCGGGGTGGAGCGGGTGGACGGAGCGCAGGCGGAACGGGGCGCCGGGGGCGTCCTCGATCAGGAGGGCGAGGGCGTCGACGGCGACCGGCCGGTCCGTCCCGTCGGCGAACCAGGCGGCCAGTGCGGCCTCGGCGCGGGGGCGGTCGGCGGTCGGGATCCGGTCGGTGAGGGTCAGGTGGAAGCGGAACCGGTCGAGCACGTGCGGGTAGCCCCAGGTCTCGAGGAGCTCGCGCTGCCGCGGGCTGAGGGAGGCGGGATCCCGGCGGGCGGTCTCCGCGTCGGTCGGGGGCGCGCGGAACCCGTCGAGCCGCATGACGACGTCGGCGGCGAGCGCGTCCAGCGCGGGGACCGGCCCCGTCGGCACGAGCGCGAGGAAGCCGCCGAGCGAGGCGACCCGGAGGCCGGGCAGCACGACGGGGTCGCGGGAGCCCGCGAGCTCGGCGACCGCGGCCTCGAGCTCGTCGACGTCGCGCCCGTCGGCGAGGCGGAAGGGCGCCTTGAGCGTCCCGTGGAAGCCGTAGCGCCGGGCGTCGATCGTGATCGCGTCGACCTCGGCGCGCGTCCAGCCGGCGGGCGCTCTTGGCTCGGGTGCCGCGGATCCGCCGACCACGGACCGCCCGAGCCACGACTCGGCGCGCTCCCGCAGCAGCATCCCGACGGGGTCGTCCGAGCCGATCCCGGGGATGGCGTAGACCGCGACGCGGGTCATCGGGCGGCCACCGCGACGGCCGGCACGAACGCCTCCACGTCCACGGCCCGGTCGGCGACCGCGGCCCGCACCTCGGCGTCGTGGAAGATCCCGAGCATGCCGACGCCGGCGGCGCGCTTCTCGGCGATCAGCTCGACCACGACGTCGCGGTTGCGGGCGTCGAGCGACGCGGTCGGCTCGTCGAGGAGGAGCAGGGGCAGCTCCGGCAGGAACCCGCGCGCCACGTTCACGCGCTGCTGCTCGCCGCCCGAGAAGGTCGCGGGCGGCAGCGACCACAGCCGCTCCGGGATCGACAGCCGCGTGAGGATGCGCGCGGCCCGGTCGCGCGCGTCCACCGCGTCGACGCCGCGCTCGACGAGCGGCTCGGCCACCACGTCGAGCGTGCCGACGCGCGGGACGCAGCGGAGGAACTGGCTCACGTAGCCGACCGCGTCGCGGCGGGCGGCGAGGACGGCGCGCGGCGGGGCGGTCGCCATGTCGACGTCGCCGCCCGGAGCGTGCACCACGATGCGGCCGCGGTCGGCGAGGTAGTTGCCGTAGACGAGCTTCAGGACCGTGGACTTCCCGGCCCCGGAGGCGCCGCCGAGGACGACGGCCTCGGCGCGGCCGACGACGAAGGAGAGGCCGTCCAGCACGGCGAGCCGCTGGCCGCCCTGCAGGTGCATCGTGAAGGTCTTGCCCACCCCGTCGACGGTGAGGATCGGGGCGGTCGCGGGCACGGGTCCGGGGGTGCTTCCGGTCATGGGGCGGATCATCCTTGCAGGATCGAGGAGACGAGCAGCTGGGTGTAGGCGGCCTGCGGGTCGTCGAGGACCCGGTCGGTGAGGCCGGACTCGATGACGCGGCCGTCCTTCATCACGAGCGTGCGATGCGAGATGAGGCGGGCGACGGCGAGGTCGTGGGTGACGATGACGACCGCGAGGCCGAGCTCCGCGACGAGGCCGCGGATGAGGTCGAGCAGGCGCGCCTGCACGGAGACGTCGAGGCCGCTCGTGGGCTCGTCCATGAAGACGAGCCGCGGCGAGACGACGAGGTTCCTGGCGATCTGCAGCCGCTGCCGCATGCCGCCGGAGAACGTCGTCGGGTGGTCGTCGATGCGGTCGACGGGGATCTCCACGTGCCGCAGCCACTCGGCCGCCGTCTCGCGGATCCGCCCGTAGTGCCGCCACCCGTTCGTCATGAGCGGCTCGCCGACGTTGCCGCCCGCGCTCACGTGCATGCGCAGGCCGTCGGCCGGATCCTGGTGCACGAAGCCCCACTCGCTCCGCCACAGCCGGCGCACGGCGCTCTCGGACAGCTCGGCGAGCTCCACGACCTCGCCGTCGGCCAGCCGGTAGCGGATGCTGCCCTCGCTGAGCGCGAGCCGCTGGGACAGGGTGCCGAGCAGGGTCGACTTCCCGGATCCCGACTCGCCCACCACCGCGAGCACCTCGCCCGGGTGGAGGTCGAGGTCGACGTCGCGGCAGCCGTAGCGGTCGCCGTAGCGGTGGGCGGCCCCGCGGACCTCGAGCAGCGGTCGGTCGTCGTCGCTCATGCGCGCGCCTCCTCGTCGTGGGCGCGGGCGGCCTCGACCGTGCGCTCGCAGTGGTCGGTGTCGGAGCAGACGTGCATCGACGCGCCCCGGTCGTCGGTGATGACCTCGTCGAGGTACACGCCCGTGGATCCGCAGATCGCGCACGGGTCCTCGAAGGACTGCGGCTCGAACGGGTGGTCCTCGAAGCCGAGGCTCTCGACGCTCGTGTACGGCGGCACCGCGTAGATGCGCTTCTCGCGGCCGGCGCCGAACAGCTGCAGCGCCGGGCTCATGTGCATCTTCGGGTTGTCGAAGCTCGGGACGGGGGACGGCGCCATCAGGTACCGGCCGGCGACCATCACGGGGTAGTCGTACGTCTTGGCGACGTGCCCGTAGCGCGCGATGTCCTCGTAGAGCTTCACGTACATCAGCCCGTACTCCTCGAGCGCGTGCAGGCGCCGGGTCTCCGTCTCGCGGGGCTCGAGGAAGCGCAGCGGCTCCGGCATGGGCACCTGGTAGACGACGACCTGGCCCTCGGCGAGCGGGGTCTCGGGGATCCGGTGCCGGGTCTGGATCACGGTGGCCTCGTCGGTGCGCGTGGTGGTCGCGACGCCGGCGACGGAGGCGAAGAACTGCCGGATGGAGACGGCGTTCGTGGTGTCGTCCGCGCCCTGGTCGATGACCTTCAGCACGTCGTCCTCGCCGATCACGGCCGCCGTGACCTGCACGCCGCCCGTGCCCCAGCCGCGCGGCATGGGCACCTCGCGGCTCGCGAACGGCACCTGGAAGCCGGGGATCGCGACGGCCTTGAGGAGCGCGCGGCGGATCATGCGCTTGGTCTGCTCGTCGAGGTAGCCGAGGTTGTAGCCGATGAGGGAGGCGCTCATGCGCGGGCCCCCGCTCCGGCCGGGACGGCGGTGGGCGCGGCGTCGGTCGCGGCGTCGGTCGCGTCGGCCGGCGACGCCTCCGGCGCCTCCTGCCGCTCGCGCCACTCGCGGGCCAGCCGACGCACGAGCACGAGCTCGGCCTGGAAGTCCACGTAGTGCGGGAGCTTGAGGTGCTCGACGAACCCGGTCGCCTGCACGTTGTCGCAGTGGCTGATCACGAACTCCTCGTCCTGCGCGGGGGCGGTCACGCGCTCGCCGAGCTCGTCGGCGCGGAGGGCCCGGTCGACGAGCGCCATCGACATCGCCTTGCGCTCGCTGCGCCCGAAGGCGAGCCCGTAGCCGCGGGTGAACTGGGCCGGCCGGTCGGCGCTGCCCGTGAACTGGTTGACCATCTGGCACTCGGTGACCTCGATCCGGCCGAGCGGCACCGCGAAGCCGAGCTCGGGGGCGTCGATCTCCACCTCGACCTCGCCGACGCGGATCTCGCCCGCGAACGGGTGCGTCGTGCCGAAGCCGCGCTGCGTGGAGTAGCCGAGGCCGAGCAGGAAGCCCTCGTCGCCGCGGGCCAGGGCCTGCAGGCGCTCGGCGCGCGTCATCGGGTGGACGGTGGGCTCGCGCGTGATGTCGGCGGGCTCCTCGTCGTCCTGTCCGGGGTGCGAGTCGGGCTCGATGAGCGCGCTCTGGCCGAGGAGGTCGGCCACGCGCGGCATGGTGGCGCCCGCGTCGGCCGCGCGCGACGTCACCGCGGCCGGCTCGGCGTCGGTGAAGAGGCGGTGCGTGTAGTCGAAGGTCGCGCCGAGCTGCTGGCCGCCCGGCAGGTCCTTGAACGTCGCGGAGACGCGGCGCTGGGGCGGGAGCCCGGCGGTGTCGACCGGCAGCGTGTACCCGAAGCGCGGGAGCGTCGTGCGGTACGAGCGCAGCAGGGTGACGGCCTCGAGCACGTCGCCCTGCGCCTGGATGAGGGCGCGTGCGGCGAGCTCCGGGTCGTGCAGCGAGCCCTCGGTCATCACGCGGGAGACGAGGACGCCCAGCTGGCCGGTGACCTGGCCGGCCTCGATGCGAGCGGATCCGGGGGCGCCCCGGCCCTCGGCGGCGAGCAGGGCGTGCGCGGCGGCGATCGCCTTCTCCCCGCCCTTGACGGCGACGTACATCAGGACTCCGATCGGGGGTCGGCCGCCCGGAGGCGGGTGGTGCGGGGGAGGGCGGCGACGGATACCGCGTCGACGAGCAGGAGGTCGACGCCGCGCGGGAAGCGCTCGCCGTTGGCCCGCCAGGCGTCGAGGAACGCGTCGTCGGCCCAGGGGGCGTCGGCGATCGCGTGGCCGTCGATGCCGGGGCCCTCGGCCAGGATCCGCACGGTGCCGGCGGCGTCGCGGACGTCGAGGAGCGCGGTCGCGGAGCGGTGCGGCTCCTCGTCGGTGCCGGCGGCGAGCTCCGCGAGCGGGGGCAGGGACGCCGGGTCGGCGAGCACGAAGTCCGCGTCCGAGGCCGCGGTGACGAGGCGCACGCCCGTGTGGAAGGTGAGCCAGGAGGTCACCTCGGCGTCGGCCGCGCGACGCGGGTCGAGCCACAGCGCCGACTCCTCGTCGAGCACGGTGAGCGCGACGGCGCCGAGCCCCGGGCCGAGACCGGCGGGCGCCTCGGCGGGGCCCGTGAGCGGGTGGATCCGCGTCGGGTGCGCGAGCGCGTCGAGGAGCGCGCGGAACGCGGCCTGCGCGCCGCGGGTCGCGTCGCCGAACCCCGGAGCGGGGATGCCGGGCGCGGGGACGCCGGGCGCGCGGCCCGTCGCCGCGGTCACCCGTTCTCCCGGGCGACCGTGAAGAAGTCCACGAGCGTGCTGCGGGCCTCGGCGGCGCGGACGTCGTCCGCCTCGGCGCGTGCGCGCTCCAGCGGCGAGACGACCTCGGCGAGCACGCGGTCGTGCAGGCCCGCGTCGAGGAGCATCCCGTCGAACAGGGCGGCGAGGCGGGCGTGCTCGAGGTCGGATCCGAGGACGTAGGAGCTGCCGAGGGCGTCCGCCGCCATGGCCGGCCCGTGCAGGCGGAGCGTGGCGCGCGTGACGGTGGCCTCGCCGAGGTTGAAGCGCGCGCCGCCGGCGTCGACGCGGCCGCGCACCATGACGAGCCCGGCCTCGGGGCCGCGGATGTGCTGCACCTCGGGCTTGGGCTCCCAGGCGGTCCACGCGGCGTCGAGCGCGCCGACGTCGGCGGCGGAGAGGACGCGCATCCAGCGCTGCCGGGCGGCGACGTCCCCCCGTCCGGTGCTGCTGGTCGTGGTCGTCGTCATGGCCGCGATCCCTCCAAGTTGTCTGCTGATCTAGATAAGTCGAACCTAGCGGCCGACGGCAGGCCGGAACCCGCCCGCGCGCGACGAGTCGGACGCGAGCAGGTGAACAGGTGGGGAACGCGGGCGGGGGCCGGGCGGGCGGTGGGCCGGGGATCCGCGACCGCGACCGCATCCGTCGCCGCGACCGCCCGGTAGGGTCGAAGGGACATGGCGACGCAGAGCAGATCCACGAGCGGGTACTCCGCCTGGCGGCTCATCGCGGAGGAGCTGCGCGCCGAGATCCTGCAGGGCACCGTGCCGGCCGGGGCGAAGCTCTCGTCGGAGAGCGAGCTCGCCGAGCGCTTCGAGGTCCACCGGCACACCGTGCGCCAGGCCGTCGCGGCCCTCGCGACGGACGGGCTCGTCGTCTCGCGGCGCGGCAGCGGCACGTTCGTGACCGCGCACGACGTCATCGTCCACCGCATCGGCCTGCGCACGCGGCTCGGCGACAGCCTCGCCGGCCGCGGATCCGCGTCCACGGGCGAGCTGCTCGAGTGGGCCGTCGAGGATCCGCCCGCCGACGTCGCCGAGCGCCTCGCCCTCGCCGGCCGCCCCGCCCTGCGGCTCGAGACGCTGCGGCTCGTCGACGGCCGGCCCGTGGTGCGCGGCACGTCGTGGCTCGTGGAGGAGCTCGTGCCCGGGATCGTCGAGCGCTACGGACCCGACGGGTCGATGACGAACGCCCTGCGCGCGGTAGGCGTCGACGACTACCTGCGCTCCGCGACCACCGTCACCGGCCGCCTCGCGACGGCCGCCGAGTCCGCGGAGCTGCAGCTGCCGTCGGGCGCGGTCGTGCTGGTGGTCCGCGCCCTCAACACCCTGCCCGACGGCACGCCGCTGCTCATCAATGTCACGCGCTTCGCGGCCGACCGCGTCGAGCTCGACGTGGAGCACAGCAGGGCCTAGGCGGCGGGACGGGTCCCGCGCAGCGCGTAATCTGAACGCATGCGCGGTTTCCGACGTGGGGGATCCGCGAGCACCCCCGGGCCGGGCGACGGCTCGATGCCCGACACCCGCGGCCCCGCCCGGGCACCGCGCGCGAAGCTCCCGCGCGACGTGCTCGTCCTCGGCGTCATCGCCTTCTTCGTGATGGTCGGCTTCGGCGTGGTCGTGCCCGTGCTGCCCGTCTACGCCGAGAGCTTCGGGGTCGGCAGCTTCGAGGTCGGTGCGGTGATCTCCGCGTTCGCGCTCATGCGCTTCGTGATGAGCCCGTTCGTCGCGCGCCTCATCGACTGGAGCGGGGAGCGCACGGTGCTCGCGGTCGGCATCGGCATCGTCGCCGTCTCCTCTGGCCTCGCCGGCCTCGCGCAGGACTACGTGCAGCTGCTCCTCCTCCGCGGCGCGGGCGGCATCGGGTCGGCGATGTTCTCGGTGGCCGCGATGACGCTGCTGCTCGGCTCCACGGATCCCACCCGCCGCGCCCGCGCGATCGGCTTCTACCAGGGCGGCTTCCTCATCGGCGGCATGGCGGGGCCCGCGCTCGGCGCCCTGCTCGCGCGGATCTCGCTCACCGCTCCCTTCTTCTTCTACGCGGCCACGCTCGCGGTCGCCAGCGTCATCGGCCTGCTGCTCCTCCGGCCCCGGACGCGCGAGGTCCAGGCGACCGGCGCCGACGAGGTCGTGATCCCGTTCGGCCGCGTGCTGCGCGACCCGCGCTACCGGGCCGCGCTCCTCGCGAACCTCGGCAACGGGTGGGCGTCGATGGGCGTCCGCAGCGCGCTGATCCCGCTGCTCGTCGTCGCCGTGATCGGCGCGGATCCGTCGGCGACCGGCATCGCGTTCGCGTGCGCCGCCGTGGTGCAGGCGCTCGCGCTCGCGCTCGCCGCGCGCTTCGTGGACACGGTCGGTCGCCGGCCCGCGATCATCGGGGCGTACGGGGTCGCCGGGCTGCTGATGATCGCGATCCCGTTCGCGCCCGACATGGTCGTGCTCACGGTGCTGCTCTGCGTCTACGGAGCGGCGGCCTCGTTCATGGGCACGGCGCCGGCGGCCGCGGTGGGCGACGCCGCGGGCGCCCGCAGCGGCCGGCCCGTCGCGGTGTTCTCGATGGTGTCGGACCTCGGCGCCATCGTCGGCCCGCTCGTCGCCGGATTCCTCGCGGACGCGTTCTCGTACCCGGTCGCCTTCGCGACGGGCGCCGTGCTGCTGCTCGCCGCCTCCGCGTACGCGCTGCTGCGGATGCCGCGGGACGAGCGCGCGGTGGCAGCCGCCGCGAGCTGATCCGGTCGCCCCGCCCACCCTCCACAGCCGGATCCGCGGTCGGAGCATCCGTCCTCGGACGTCATGCGCAGGATCCGCCGCACGGCTTCCGTATCCTCGACACCGTGACGACTCCCCCGAAGAAGCCGCTTCCCCTCGAGCACGACTCCACCCGCGACGGCACCCGCGACGCCGTCGAGCCGGCGCTCCGGTCCGACGTCAGCCATCTCGGCGGCCTCCTCGGGCAGGTGCTCCGCGAGTCCGGCGGGGATGACCTGCTGCGCGACGTCGAGCGGCTCCGCGAGCTCGTGATCGACGCGTACGAGAGCGCGCGCGACGCCTCCATCGACGACGCCGAGCGCCTCGTCGCCACGTTCACGCCCGAGCGCGCCGAGCAGGTCGCCCGCGCGTTCACCTGCTACTTCCACCTCGCCAACCTCGCCGAGGAGCACCACCGCGTGCGCGTGCTCCGCGAGCGCGAGGCGGCCGCGGGCTTCGTGCCCGACTCCATCCCGGACGCCGTCGGCAAGCTCACCGAGGAGCTCGGCCGCGATGAGGCCATGCGCCGCCTCGGCGAGATGCGGTTCCACCCAGTGCTCACGGCGCACCCCACCGAGGCGCGTCGGCGGGCGGTGGCCACGGGGATCCGCCGCATCGGCGACCTGCTCACGGAGCGCGACGGCGCCATGGCCGGCACGCTCACGGGAGCGGACGTCGACCGCCGGCTGCTCGAGGAGATCGACGGCCTGTGGCGCACGTCGCCGCTGCGCACCACGCGGCCGACGCCGCTCGACGAGGTGCGCACCGCGATGGGCGTCTTCGACCAGACGCTGTTCGAGGTCGTGCCGCGCGTCTACCGCCTGCTCGACGACTGGCTGCTCGGCGACGAGGCCGGCGTGCGCGACGCCGTGGCGCCCGCCTTCTTCCGGCTCGGCAACTGGATCGCCGCGGATCGCGACGGCAACCCGTACGTCACCGCGGCGGTCACCGAGGAGGCCGCCGGGATCGCGAGCGAGCACATCCTGCTCGGCCTCGAGCGCGTCGCCCTCCGCGTCGGACGCTCGCTCACGCTCGGCGACGCCGACACGCCGCCGAGCGCGGAGCTCCGCGAGCTGGCCGCCGCGCAGGACGCGCTGGCGCCGCACCTCACCGCCCGCATCGGCACGCGCGCGCCGGCCGAGCTGCACCGCCGCGTGCTGCTCGTGATCGCCGGCCGTCTCGCCGCCACGCGCGAGCGCCACGACGACCCCATCGCCTACCCGTCCGCCGCCGAGCTGCTCGCCGACCTCCGCGTGCTGCAGGCCTCGCTCCGGAGCGCCGGTGCGCACCGCATCGCGGGCGGCGAGCTGCAGGGCCTCGTCTGGCAGGCGGAGACCTTCGGCTTCCACCTCGCCGAGATGGAGGTGCGGCAGCACTCGCAGGTGCACCGCGAGGCGCTCCGCGAGGTCCTCGCCGTCGCTGCGGCGGATGCGTCCGGCGACCAGGCGCCCGAGCTCGCGCCCATGACGGTCGAGGTGCTCGACGTGTTCCGCACGCTCGCCCGCCTGCAGGAGCGGCACGGCGTCGCGCCGTTCTCCCGCTTCATCGTCTCGTTCACGCAGTCGGCCGACGACATCCGCACGGTGCACGAGCTGGCCGCGCTGGCCCTCGGCTCGGCGGAGGAGGCGCCCGTCCTCGACGTCATCCCGCTCTTCGAGACGTTCGCGGATCTCCATGCGAGCACCGAGATCCTCGACGGGATGATCCGTCTGCCCCAGGTCGCCGCCCGCCTCGCGCAGACGGGCCGGAAGCTCGAGGTCATGCTCGGCTACTCCGACTCCTCGAAGGACGTCGGGCCCGTCTCCGCGACGTTCGCGCTGTTCGACGCGCAGGCCCGCATCGCCGCGTGGGCGCGTGAGAACGACATCGAGCTCACGCTCTTCCACGGCCGCGGCGGGGCTCTGGGTCGGGGCGGCGGACCGGCCGACCGCGCCGTGCGGGCCCAGCCGCCGGGATCCGTCGACGGCCGCTTCAAGCTCACCGAGCAGGGCGAGGTGATCTTCGCCCACTACGGCGACAAGCGCATCGCCGCCCGCCACATCGAGCAGATGGCCGCCGCGACCCTGCTGGCCTCCGCGCCCTCGAACGAGGAGCGCAACGCGGTGGCCGCGGAGGGATCCGCCGAGATGGTGCGCACGATGGACGAGGCCTCGCGCGCCCGCTTCTTCGAGCTCGTGAAGGCGCCCGGCTTCGCGCCGTGGTTCGCGCAGGTCACGCCCATGGAGGAGATCGGGCTGCTGGCGCTCGGCTCGCGTCCTGCCCGCCGCGGCCTGTCGGTCGAGTCGCTCGAGGACCTGCGGGCGATCCCGTGGGTGTTCGCGTGGACGCAGGCCCGCATCAACCTCACGGGCTGGTTCGGCCTCGGTTCCGCGCTGGCCGCCGTCGGCGACGAGGCGGTGCTCCGCAAGGCATACGACGAGTGGCCGCTGTTCACCTCGATGATCGACAACGTCGAGATGTCTCTCGCCAAGACCGACGGCCGCCTCGCGGAGCGCTACCTCGCCCTCGGGGACCGCCCGGATCTCGCGGCGCTCGTCACCGAGGAGATGGAGCTCACCCGCGAGTGGGTGCGGAAGGCCACCGGCCGCGACGAGATCCTCGAGGGCCGGCCGGTGCTGCGCCGCGCGGTGCGCCTCCGCAGCCCGTACGTCGACGCGCTGTCGCTCCTGCAGCTGCGGGCCCTCCGGGCGCTGCGCACGTCGGCGTCCGACGCGGCGGGCCAGGGCGCTCCCGGCCAGGCCGACCCGACGGATCCGGACCACCGGCTCCTGCTCCTCACGGTCAACGGCATCGCGGCAGGGCTGCAGAACACGGGCTGATCGCTGCCCGTGCGACGAACGGCGGCGGCCGGCTCCCGAGGGGGCCGGCCGCCGCCGTTCCGCGCGAGGGGATGACGAGCTCAGAGGGGCGGTGCAGGCCAGAAATCGGTGGGAGCCGAGGAGCGCAACGCCGCAGCGGGCGGTGAGCTCGTCGCTGTGGTCCTCTCCGGGTCGACGGGCGGGTGCTCGCGGAGGCCGGCGTCAGCCCCCGGCGGTCCAGGCCGCGGCGATGCTGCGGTCGACGACCCGACGCCATCCGTCCGGCGCGGTGGGGTCGTGGCTGGCCATCCCGGCCATCCACAGCACGCTCATGAGGTCATCCGGTGTGAAGTCCGGCGAGAGCACGCCGGCGTCGTGGGCGTTGTCGATGAGCTCCGCCCCGAGCGCCACGGATCGTTCGCACGCGTTGATGAGGAGCACCGCGTCGGGATAGCGGCGGAGCATCGCGTCGTTCATGGCGGGATCGCTGCGCTGCAGATCGATCATCTCGGCGATGAAGGTCTCCAGCTGCGCGCGCGGGGAGCCCTCGGCCAAGGTCCGGTCCCGGAGCGTCGCGAGCTTCGCGCCGGCGATGTCCGGCACGACGGCGTCGATGAGCTGGTCCCGTGAGCCGATGCGGTTGTAGAGCGTCCCGATGCTCACGCCGGCTTCTCGGGCGATGTCCTCCAGCGGAGCGGACAGCCCTCGTGCGGTGAACACCGCCACGGCGGCAGCGCGCAGCTTCTCGACGTTCGCCTGAGCGTCTCGGCGCAGGCCGGGTGCAGGACTCATGGGGGCTCCACTTGATCTTGAGGGCATCCTCAACATAGGCTCGGGCGCACTTGAGGACCTACTCAACTTATCGCATCAGGACACGTGGCTCGGCAGCGCGCCACGGGAAGGACGCATCATGCCCCTCATCACCATCATCGGAGCGGGGCCGGGACTCGGCCTCGAGATCGCGCGGGCCTTCGGGCGGAAGGGCTTCGACGTCGCCCTCGTGGCGCGTGACCGGTCGAAGCTGGACGGCTTGGAGCGCACGCTCGGTGCCGATGGCATCACCGCTCGGGGCTTCACTGCCGACGTCACCCGGCCCGACACGATCAGGGACGCGCTCCGCTCGATCCGCGACGAGCTCGGTCCGATCGACGTGCTCGAGTTCTCCCCGGCGGATCGCGCTCTGGAGTCGGTCGACGCGCTGGATGTGACGATGGAGAACCTGCAGCCGCAGATCGACTTCTACCTGGGCGGTGCCGTGGCGGCGATCGGCGCCGTGCTGCCGGACATGATCGCCGCGGGTTCCGGGACGGTCATCGTGACCACGGGTGGTGGCTCGCTCGCGCCCACGCCGGCCCGCGGCAACATCAACATCGCCGCGGCGGGACTGCGGAACTGGACGCTGAACCTCCATGCCGCCCTCGCGGAGCGCGGGGTCTACGTGGCGTTCGTCGCCATCACCGCGCTGATCGGCAGTGGCCGCCCGGATGCCGAGCCCGACGTCATCGCGCAGGCGTACGTCACGCTCCACGACGAGCGACGGGACGCCGAGCTGCACTACGTCGCCTACGACGCCTGACGCGCCTCCCGCCCGGGCTCCGCGGCTCGGGCGGGTCGGCGTGCGGCTCCCGGGCCCTGGTGACCGCGCCGTCTAGTCGGACGAGGCCGCGGTCGCGGTCGCGGTGGTGGTCGCGGCGGCGAACGCGCGGAGCGTCGCGACCTGCTGGGCTGTGCTCGGCGGCGCGTCGGCCATCTGCCAGGTCGACACGAGCGCGACCATCCCGCCGATCGCGAAGGTCCGTGCGTCGTCGCTGAGGGCGATCCCCGGTCGGGCGTCGTCGTGATGCGACTCCATCAACCAGGTGCTCACCACCGCCGCGATGACCTCGGCGACCCGCTCCCCGCGCGGGATGGCCCGGAGCTTGTCGAAGAACTCGCGATCCGCTCGCCCGGCGGCCAGCAGCGGTTCGACCCCGTGCTCCCGGACGGCGTCGGTGAGCGCCAGTGCGAGGTTCGCCGCGCCGTCGGCGGCGGGTGGGCAGTCCTGGAGGAGCCGGCTGATCCAGGCATCCGTCGCGAGGTCGCCGACGTTGTCGTAGTGGTTGTGCAGTGCCTGCCTGCTGAAGCCCGCCCGCTGCGCCACCGCGCTCATCGAGATCGCCTCGCCCTTCGGCGCCTCGGACACCAGCGCTGTGAGCGCCTGGATCAGGGCGGAGCGGGTGCGGACGACCCGCGGGTCGACACGGGACGCGCCGTCCGGTACCGCGCCACTCCGATCCGTCATGCATCCATCTTGCCAGAGGCCGAGGCCTTGTGTACAGTCGTCATCTATTGGACAACTGTAAAGGACATGATGACCCACGTGACCGAGACGGCACATCACCGCGGAGACTCCCCGCAGCACCCCGACTTCGAGGCGGCGGTCGCGGGGGGCGCGCTCACGTCGGAGGGGCCGGGCTCCATCCATCGCTACCGGAACCTGATCCTCGGCGGGGTCGCGATCCTGCTCCTCGCCATGGCGATGCTGGTCAGCTACTCGACCGCGTTCGGCGACCCGACGCCGAACCACATCCACCTCGCGGTGACCGGCGACGCCGACACGATCGTCGCGCTCGAACAGCAGGGGTCGCTGGAGCTCACCGTGGTGTCGTCCGCCGAGGAGGCCCGGGCCGCCGTGCTCGACCGTGACGTGGACGGCGCTGTCGTCCTGCCCGCACCGGGTACCGGCGGCACGGTCTCCACCTACACCGCCAGCGGCGGAGGCCGCGCCGTCGCCCAGGCGGTCTCCGGCATCGGCGCCTCGATCGCGGCGAAGGCGCAGTCCACGAACCAGACCACCGACCTCGCCCCTCTGCCGGAGGAGGACCCGGTCGGATCGATCGAGTTCTACGCGATCCTCTTCGCGGGGTTGGGCGCGGCTCTCGGCGCGACGGTGTTCGGGCGCATCCTCGGCACGGTCGACACGGCGCCGAAGTTCGTCGAGCGCAGTGTCGTCCTCGTCATCTACTCCGGCCTGCTCGCCGGCCTGATCACGCTCTGGATCGACTCCGCGCTGGATGCCGTGACCGTCGGCCCATGGGGCGTGTTCGGGGTCCTCTGGCTGACGGGAGTCGCGATCGGAGGAGCGGTGACGGGAGTCGCGGCCCTCGGCGGCACCATCGCCGCGCTGGCCATGACGCTGGCCCTGGTGATCTTGGGCAACACGTCCTCCGGTGGGCCGCTCGGGATCCACGTCCTCAACGACTTCTTCCAGACCCTCTACTACGTCTTCCCCCAGGGGGACGCGCTCGACCTCCTGCGGTCGGTCCAGTACTTCGACGGCGCGGCCGTGACCGCTCCGATCATCCGGCTGGGGATCTGGGCGGTCGCGGGCATCTTGCTGACCCTGACGGCCATGCTCATCCGCACCCGTCGGGAAGCCGCGGCCCGCGCGATGGAGGCGCGGCGTCCCGAGTCGGGGACACGCGCGGCGGCCGCGCCCTCGCCCGCCCACGCCCCGCACGCCGCCGTCACCACCAGCTCGGAATACCTTCCGCTCACGCCGTCACCCTGACCGCGACGCGATCAGCAGCACGGCTCCACCTGACCGGCGGCCATCACGACGATGACCCGCACCACTCGCACGTGACATCCACCAACGCAATCGGAGGTTCTTGACATGCCAGGAAAGATCGACGTCCACCAGCACCTGCTCCCGCCCCTCTACTTCGAGGCGCTGAAGGCGGCAGGAGAACGGGCCATGGGGAGCGGGGCCGGGTCGGCCGGGGGCGCCCCAGCCGTGTCGGGCGGGTCCGCGCAGTGGAATCCGTGGGCGCCGAACGGCGACACGGGACCGCGACAGGGTCCGCGCACGATCGGCGGCTGGCAGATGCCGGAATGGGACCCCGACGCGGCCATCGCGATGATGGACGAGGCCGGCATCCAGACCGGGATCCTGTCGATGAGCGCACCCGGCGTCCACTTCGGTGACGATGCCGCAGCCCGCGCGCTCGCGCGCGAGCTGAACGACTACCAGGCCGAGCTGGTCCGGTCGCGGCCGGACCGGTTCGGGCACTTCGCCGTGCTGCCGCTGCCGGACTTCGACGGCGCGGTCGCCGAGGCCGTCCGGGCGCTCGACGAGCTCCACGCCGACGGTGTGCTCCTGCTGTCGAACGCGAACGGGCGCTACCTCGGTGATCCCGCCTACGAGCCGCTGTGGGTGGAGCTCGCGGCGCGCTCGGCCGTGGTCTTCGTGCACCCCACGTCGCCCCCGATCGCGCAGCTGCCGGGGATGCCGACGGCGCTGCTGGACTTCCCGTTCGACACCACGCGCACCGCCGTGGACCTCGTCGCCCACGGCGTGTTCGACCGGCACCCGGACCTGCGCGTGATCCTCTCGCACGCGGGCGGGTTCCTGCCCTACGCCGCCAGCCGCTTCAGCGCGGCCGCGATGTTCAACCCCGGCACCACGCCGGAGAGCATCCAGGCGGGACTGCGCAAGTTCTACTTCGACACCGCGTTGTCCGCGTCGCCCACGTCCCTGCCGTCGCTCCTCGCGTTCGCGGAGCCGGGTCACATCCTCTACGGGAGCGACTTCCCGTACGCCGACCCGGAATGGAGCGCGCGCTTCGACCACGAGCTGGACATCTATGACGGCCCCGGGGCGGAGCGGCTCGGCGAGGTCGACCGCTCCGCCGCCGAAGCGCTGTTCCCGCGCCTCGCGGGATAGCGCAGCGGCCGCTCCGGATCGCAGGCGCAGCGATGGTCGTGCGATAGGTGGCACGGGTCCATGTGACGGTCGGATGAGCTCCTGACGCGCCTCAGTCGGACTGGATGCGTCGCGGGATCCACCGCGCGAGACGTGACGCGGGTCCGACCCGCGCTGCTCTCCGGGAGCGGCGCATTCGTCGCCGACGCGCTACGGCGCCGCCTCCACGTGGGTGAAGACGGCGCCGTGGGGGTGCCTAGTCGTCGGATCCGCAGTGGACGCGCGGGGGCCAATCGAAGGTCGGGGTCCCGGAGTAGCACGGGTCGGGACGGACCTCGGGGTAGTGGTGCCGGACGCCGTCGGTCTCGAGTCCGTGGGTCGAGGCCTGCGCCGACATGGGCGTGAGGACCATGGCCGCGCTCATGGCGCCGAGGAGGAGGAGGGCTCGTGTCGTCGTGACGCGGGATGTGCGGTTCATCATGTGTGTCCCGTTCTGTTCTGTGCGCTGCATGCTCTGAGGGGAGTCGCGCGTTCCTCGCCGAGAGCGCCGGAGCCGGCGCCGCACACGGTAGGACTCGGCGCAGAGGACACGGGTGGGCTGTCCTCATCACGGGTAGTCGGCGCGCCATCCGATGCCGGACGACTCTGCGAGACCACGGCACTCGCGCTGGAGCAGCCCTCACGCGCGGAGGCGCGGCCGGGGAGGGATCGCCTGTCGGACACCTGTCGGGCTGATCCGCGCCCGCACGGAACACGGCGGCGGCTGGTCCTCGAGTGGGCCGGCCGCCGCCGCTCGCGGGGGACGACACCGCGGTCCCGCGTTCCCTCCCGTCTTCGACGAGGCGACCCTCTTCCGGGTCGGGCAGCCGGTCGAGCACCTCTGACGCACCCGAGCCGGTGAGATCATGGACGCGAGCCGCGATCCCGCCGGCTCACCTGCCCCCTGCCACGAGAGGCGAGCGTTGACCCGTTCGGAGGAGATGCGCGTCCGCATCCTCGACACCGCGCACGATCTCCTGAACGCCGAGGGCCGCGACGCGGTCACGACGCGCGCGCTCACCTCGGCCCTGCACATCCAGGCGCCGACGATCTACCGCATCTTCGGCGACAAGCAGGGGCTCCTCGACCAGGTCGCGCTCCACGGCTTCTCCGCCCACCTCGCGACCTGGACGGGATGGACGCCCGGCGCCGATCCCATCGACTCGCTCCGTCAGGGCTGGGACATGCACATCGACTGGGGGCTGCAGCACCCGCAGGTGTACTCGATCGCCTACGGCGGACCGCGCACGGGCTCCTCGTCGCCGGCGGCGGATGCGATCGACGCGATCCTCCGCACCCAGTTCGAGGTCGCGGCGAAGGACGGCCTGCTGGCGGTCCCCGTCGCGGACGCCGTCCACCTGATCCGCGCCACCGGTGTGGGCGTCGTGTTCACGCTCCTCGCGATGCCGGAGGGCTCTCGCGACATGACCCTGTCCACCCGGGCTCGCGAGGCGATGCTCATCGCGATCCTCGCCGAACCGGTGGACGGCGACGATCGGGATGGCGCCGCCATGCGACTCCGGCATCGGCTCGAGGACACGACGGCGTTGACGGCGAACGAGCGCGCCCTCTTCGGCGACTGGCTCGACCGCCTCGTCAGATAGGCCGTCCCATCAGGCGACCGCGGCGAGCTCGTCGCCGGGGCGCGCCTGGCCCACGCCTCGCTACGCCCCGACCCGGGAGCCGCGGCGCCAGATCGCCGCGATGTTCAACGTGTCCGAGATCGTCGACGTCGGGTCCCCGTCGACCAGCAGCAGATCCGCGCGGAGGCCCTCCGCGATCCGGCCCCGGTCGGTGAGGGCGAAGTGGCGAGCGGGCACCGACGTCGCGGCGGCCAGCGCTTCGGCCGGGCTGAGGCCGGCGCGCACGAGCATCTGGAGCTCGTGGTGCACGCTGGCGCCGTGCGCGAGGCCGCCGAGCGACGGATCCGGTGCGGATGCGTCCGTGCCGACGAGGATCGGGACGCCGGCCTCGTGCAGCGCGCGGACCGTCGCCAGGACGTCGTCGACGCTGCCGTCCGGGTAGTGGTCGAACGAGCTCCGCAGCGTCAGGAGCCAGTGCGGATCCAGCCGCGAGCTCACGCGGGTGTCGGTGGCGAACTCGGCACCGGTGATGCCGATGATCGAGGAGTTCAGGACGACGCACGGGATGACGAACACGCCGGCGGACGCGATGAGGTCGATGATCTCGGGCGTCGGCGCCTCGTCCACGAACAGGTGCGCGAGGCCGTCGATCCCCGCGGCGAGGGCCATCCGCGTCGCCCCGACCGTGAGCGTGTGCGCCAGCGTCAGCATGCCGAGACGCCGCGCCTCGGCGACGCCGGCATCCAGCGTCGCCTGGTCGAGCATGGGGAGCCCGGGGGCGTTCGCCGTGGACCCGTCCTCGATTAGGAACTTGATGTAGTCCGATCCCGACGCGATCAGCTCCGGGATGAAGGACGCGGCCTGCGCGGGCGTCGTGGAGAGCGGCATCACGATGTCGCCGAAGCCCGGTTCGCCCTCGCCGGGGAAGGCGCCCTCCGGGATGATCTCGAACGGGTGCCCGTCGGGAGGGGTGAGCCCGAATCCGGAGGACCGCACGTCCGCGAGGGCGTCGTCCGACTCGAGCTCGGCTCGCCGAGGAGCGGTGAGGACCCCGCCCATCTCCAACTCCGTCGTGACCCCGAACCGCAGCGCGAGGCGGAGCGCCTCGGGGGACGAGTGAGTGTGGGAGTCGATGAGCCCCGGCAGCAGGGTCCGGCCGGCCCCGTCGATCACCTCATCGCCCTTGTTCCGGGGAGCGTCGTCCGATGCCGTGGGGCGTACCGAGACGATGTCGGTCCCCTCGATCCGCACCGTCTGGTGCAGGTGGGTGCGTTCGCCGTCGAACACGCGGACGTTCGAGATCGTCGTGGAAGCCATGTCGGTCCTGTCTCTGGGTGAGCAGCGACCATGCGGCCGCTAACAAAAGAATGTTAGCAGGCGTGCCTTGTCGACGTTCCGACGTGTTCGGATCAGGTCCGGCCGTTGGGTCTCGGCTCCGTGCGGTCGCGTGAGAGCGGGAACCGGCGATCCAGGCGCGGGCTGAGGACCACGAGGAACAGGAACATCGCGAGCAGCCATCCGGCGATCCAGTAGGCGGGGATGAGGAAGATCGCGTGGTTCGCGAACGCGTCCGTCGTGATGCCGACGATCACGGCGATCGTGAGCAGCGCGCCGACGCCGTAGTAGAGGGCTTCGAGTCCGTCGGTGATCGTGTCGCGACGTTCCTGCTGTCGTGCGGCGCGGGTGTCGAGGGCTGTGACGGCGCGTCCATGGCCGCTCTCATCCACGGTGGTGAAGAGGTCGCGCACCTGGACCTCGAGCGCCGTGGCCACGCGGGTGAGCGTGTCGAGGCTGGCGTCGTTGCCGGCTTCGAGGCGTTGCACTGTCCGGACGGTGATGCTGCTGGCCTCCGCCAGTCGTTCCTGGGTCCAGCCGCGCTGCGTGCGGAGGTCGACGATGCGTGTCTCGTTCATGCTCTCCACGGTACGGACGGGCGTCCGGGCCGGCCACGACATCCAGCCGACATCGACCCGACATCGACCCGACAGGGCGCGATAGGCGATCGCGGCCACCCCACGAGGGAGGGGCGGGAGCTCCGGGAGCGGCATCCGGGGAGGGATCGGCGAGCGAGCCGGCTGGACCGGTGCGGCTGCGGTCCCGGTGACCGTCCGGGGAAGTGCGCGAAGCCGGCGGCACAGGGGAGAACAGGTGGGTGACGTTCGAAGCGCTCGTGGTGCGAGGAGCAGTGCGTCGTGCTTCACTGACCCGCATGAGGCGGGCGCGGACACCAGGTCCGATGTCAGTCCTCGTCGCGGCCGCCATCGTGTTCAGCGTGAGTGGCTGCGCTGCCGGAGGGTCGGGTTCGGGCGGATCCTGGGCTGCCAAGACGCTCGAGCTCCACGACTCGTCCTTTCACCCCGGAGGGTCCGTGCGAGTCAGCGCGGCCTTCGTATGGGAGACGTGCGAGGACACGGGAGGCGCCAGCCGAGCCGCGTCGGATGTCACCATCCTCATCACTCACTCCGGGAGCGGCGAGGAGGTGCTACTCGGCCGCCCGACGCCGAGACGAGAGCAGTCCACGGTCGACGAGTCCTTCGACCTCCCCGCGGACCTGCCCATCGGCCCCGCTGTCGTCGCTCTGCGCTCGCACAGTGGAGATGCGATCGACGTCGAAGTCCCCCTGACGGTCACGACAGCGCCAGCTCCCTGAGGTCGGCGGGCGCATCCGCGTCGCCCCGAGGACCGTCCGGGAGGGGATCGGCGAACGGGACGGCTGAGCCGGTGCGGATGCGATTCCGGTGACCGTCCGGGGGAAGTGCGCGAAGCTGGCGGTATGAGGTGGGGTGGATACGGGGGACCCCGAGCGGCATGGGTGCCCGGGGTCGTGGGACTCGCCGCTGTCGCGTTCTGGGCGGTTTTCACCATCGCCGTCTTCGCGCACGCGGCTCCGGTGCACGACGCGTACCAGGCATCGTCGAACGCGATGCAGGACCCTGATCCGCTGGCTGATCCCCCTCGAGACGTCGCGATCGTCGACCTGCAGATCGCGATCATGCTCGTCCTGGCACTGCCGGTCGCCATCACCGCGCTGCTGCTCGGCCTGAGCGCCATCTTGGCGCGTCGAGGCCGTGGGTGGGCGCTCACGCCGTCGTGGATCGCCGCAGTCCTCGGTGGGCTCGGAGTGCTCCCTGCGCTCGCGGCGTTCTTCGCGGGGTTGGCTGGCGGCGTGTTCAACTGGTTCATCCTCTTCGGATGACCTGACGTCGATGCCGTCCGGCAGACGATCCCTCACCGGGCATCGAACGCTGCATCTAGGTTCGCCTTGCGGGAATCCAGTCGTCTTCCCAGGGGAGGATGTCGCCTGGCTGGCAATGCAGAACGCGGCACATGGCGTCGAGGATCGAGAAGGGGATGGCTCGTGCCCGACCGTTCTCGAGGACGGCCGCGTTCGCGTATCAGACACCCATGGAATTCGGTGACCGGTCCCTCATCGGATGCCAGGGCGGCGCAGCAGTCGAGGTTTCGTGGATGCCCCGCGCCGTGAAGCCGTCGACTAGCCTGGCCGCATGAGCGACGGAGCGAATCAGCCCTCGAAGAAGAGCTCGAATCAGGCTCATCGGGCCGCGGGACTCATTCCCGCAGTGGGCGCGGTGCTCGGCGGGGCCGTCGCGACGTTTCGGGGCGCGACGGGCGAACTCGGATCGATCTTCCTCATCATCGGCCCGGCTCTCATGGTCCTCGGTGTCATCGCGTTCTTCGTGTACCGATGGATGGCCAAGCGCGGCCTGTAGCCCTCGAAGGGGCTGTCTCTCCTGAGAGGTCTCGACATGGGCGCGCCGGCATCGCAGGCGTCCGGGCAGGGTCCCCTGCTGAACACCTTGGAGCAAGCGCCAGCGCGGCTGACCGCTGCGGTTGCAGATCAGCAGTCGCTGCTCACCGTCCGTCTGCGAGGGGCTCGACTCCGCTGGCGAAGAACGTCTCACCGGGGCAGTCGTCGGGCTGTCCGGGCTGGCGGTACTGCGCGTATCCGCCGACCATCTCGAGCTCGTCGCCGAGGGCGAAGCTCTGTTCTCCGACGGTGAGCGTCTTCCCGTCCCAGCTCGCGGGGCGTGGCACGACGACGGTGTATCCGCCGACGCGGATGCATCCGTCCTCGAACGACAGGGGGCCGGCGAGCCGGGCGGTGGCTGAGTTGTAGCTGCCGTCGGCGGCCCGGTACTGCTGGACGGTCAGGAGGCCGTCGTCGAAGCTCATGCGCGGCGTGGCCGTCGGAGCGGGTGCGCTCGTGCTGGGGCTCATGCGGGCTGTGGCCGTCGAAGCGGATGTGCTCGCGCCGGACGGAGAGCAGCTGGACAAAGCGAGGAGCACGGCACCTGCGGTAGCGGCCGCATACAGCTTCGTCATGGTCATCGACATTCCATCCTGGATCGGCGTGCGGGGCGATCCGACGTCGGAGCCGCCGGTGTGACGGGCCGCCACCGTCCCGGTGCTCGGCAACATATCCAAAAGACCGCGTGACGCGAACCCCCCAGTGACGGGGACCGCTTTCCGCTGCACGCAGGCATGCGCCTCTACGAGACGCCACGAAGAATTGCCTACTTCGGCCAGGTGTTGGCGCCGGTCTTCCTGCTGGCGGACAGCTTGTCGCCATCCAGCAAGAGCACGGCTGCCCCTACGGGCAAGAAGAGGAGTGCGGGTAGCCATTGGAATACGACCAGGGCAGCCAATGCGATGACCAGCACCGTCATCGCGCTGATGCTGATGATCTTGGCCATCTCCGGGCCTCCCGTTTCGCTTGCCGCAGTCTAGGGGCGGAAGGGCGACCGCCACCAGGGCGACGAAGCGACCCGTTCATCGGGTCATGTCCGCTTCGCTGTAGGCGTCGCCGCCGAGCGGTGCTCGATCTCCCCGTGGTCCTCGCCCCGAACTGCCCCATGCCGCGCTAGACAGGTGCGATGCGTGGCGTCGCACGCAGCCGTCGCACGCCGATCCCGACTCCTGCCGCGGTCAGGATCCACGCGACGATGTGCAGCAGCACGTAGCCGGGCTCGTCTCCCACGAGCACCTGCTGACCGGTCTCCATGACGATGAGCAGTGGGCCGCCGACCCAGGCGATCAGGGACCACCCGTCACGACGACGCCCGAGAGCACCGACCGCGCCGAGGAACGGGCCTCCCGCGACTGCCGCCAGAGACCAGTAGGCGACCGAGTCCAGGAGCCACCGCGACCCCGGCGTCGAGAGCCAGGCCGTGCCGTAGTAGCACCACACCGCAGCGAGCAACGACAGCGCTCCGGCCACGATCGAGCCCCTCAGCCGCAGCATGATCCCACCCGCCGCAATGCCGACCACCGCCCAGGCGGAACCGAAGTTCACGAACGCGAACACGTGGAAGAGCACCACCGACAGCATCTGACCTGATGCCTGCGCCGCCGCGAACACCCCGATCTGCAGGAGCGCGAACACGACTCCCAGACCGATGGCACTCAGGAGTCGCTTCACCCGTTCAGTATGACCGGGCGCACGGACGGGCGGCTGCCTGCTGGACTCCGATCCGCGTCCGGTGGGGATTCCATGACGGACACGCGGCGAGTGGGTCGAACGAAGCTGGCGCCTCCGCGCCGACTGCGACGATCCCCTAGATTCGGGGTAAGCGCATCGGAAGGCGGAACTCATGAAGTGGCTGTTCACGACCGACCATTGGAAATCGGCACGGCATGCCATCGTCTTCTTCTCCGTCCTGCTGGTCGCCGGCATCGTGGGCATTTTCCTTCCGGGTTCCGACGAGCCTGCGAGGCGAAGTCTCGGGTTGCCGATCTGGGGAGTCGCCGTATTCCTGGTCGTCCTCGCATCCTTCGCGCTCGTGCTCGCCTTCCTCCAGCGCCGCCGCGAGAAGCGCGGAGAGTAGCTCCGCATTGCATCGACGGCGGGGCGAGTCGGTAGTGCAGCAGCCGACATTCTCGATGATCCGGGTAGGGATCTCGTCTTGAGACGCGCATTCGGGCGACCCAGCATGCATGGGCACGGCCGCGTCGTACGTCGAACAGGAACGTACCCGTCCTGGATCGCCGGGCAGCCGGCGTGCAAGGCTGGCGGCATGAGCAAGTCCGAGGACGCCGATGCGTCTGGATCCTTCATGCGCACCCAGCACTTCTACTTCCTCGTCACTGGGATCGTGGCGATCATCTACGGAGCCATGCACCCGGAGCAACGGGTCCTGGGGTTCGTCGCGGGCGGAGCCTTCGTCGTCATCGGCGGGTTTCTTCTCACGCGCTCGCTTCGCAGGAAGAACTCGGGCAAGAAGGGCTCGGCCTCACGCTCCTAGTCACGGACCGACATCGGTCAGCGGTCCGGGTAGCCATCCCCTTCCGGATGCAGCGATGAGCCTCGGTGCCCATCTGCCGGAGTCCTTGCATGGATGACGAGTCGGACATCGACGACGGGACCTCCTTACCGGGAGGCCCCGTCCCAGACGATGCCGAGCGGCGCTACCCCGCCCCGACCTCCCGGCGGATCGCCGCCGCGAAGCGGTCGATGTCGTCCTCGGTGGTGTCGAAGGAGCACATCCAGCGCACCTCGCGGCGGGCCGGGTCCCAGTCGTAGAAGCGGAACTCGCTGCGGAGGCGGTCGGCGACGCCCTCGGGGAGGATCGCGAACAGGCCGTTCGCCTGCGTCTCCTGCGTGAACTCGACGCCGTCCACGCCGTCGAGCGCGGAGCGGAGGCGCGCGGCCATGCCGTTCGCGTGGCGCGCGGAGCGGAGGTAGAGCGGCACGCCGTCGACCTCGGATCCGAGCAGCGCCAGCAGCTGCGCGCTCACGAACCGCATCTTCGAGGCGAGCTGCATGTTGAGCTTGCGCAGGTAGGTGAGGCCTTCGCTCGCCTCGGGATCGAGGACCACGATCGCCTCGCCGTAGAGCAGGCCGTTCTTCGTGCCGCCGAAGCTGACGACGTCGACGCCCGCGTCCGACGTGAAGGCGCGGAACGGCGCGTCGAGCGTGGCGGCCGCGTTGGAGAGGCGGGCGCCGTCCATGTGGAGGCGCATGCCGCGCTCGTGCGCGTGGTCGGCGATCGCCCGGACCTCGGCCGGCGTGTAGACGGTGCCGAGCTCGGTGGTCTGCGTGATGCTCACGGCGAGCGGCTGCGCGCGGTGCTCGTCGCCCCAGCCCCACGCCTCGCGGTCGATGAGCTCGGGCGTGAGCTTGCCGTCCTCCGTGGGCACCTGCAGCAGCTTGATGCCGGCGACGCGCTCGGGGGCGCCGCCCTCGTCGGTGTTGATGTGGGCGGTGGTCGCGCAGATCACGGCGCCCCAGCGCGGCAGCATCGAGAGGAGGCCCGTGACGTTCGCGCCCGTGCCGTTGAAGACGGGGAACGCCTCGGCGCCGCGGCCGAAGTGCTCGCCCACGACCTCCTGGAGCCGTGCCGTGTAGGCGTCGCCGCCGTACGCGACCTGGTGCCCGCCGTTCGCGGCGGCGATGGCCTCGAGCACCTCGGGGTGGATCCCGGAGTAGTTGTCGGAGGCGAACCCGCGGGCGGCGGTGTCGTGGAGCTGGAGCGGGGAGACGGGGGAGGCGGCGGTGGCGTCGGTCACGGGATCCATCCTCGCCTACCGGCCGTGCCGCCCGTGCGCGTCCGCCTATGCGGGGAACCCGTGCAGCGCCACGTGCTGCAGCAGGATCACCGTCTTGCCGTCGGCGATGCGGCCGTCGGCGACCATCGCGAGCGCCTCGTCCAGCGTCACCTCGATGCGCTCGATGTCCTCGCCCTCCTCGGCCACGCCGCCGCCCGCGCCCACGACGTCGGCCGGCGTGTACGACGCGAGGTAGTGGTGCACGCGCTCGGTGACGGATCCGGGGCTCATGAAGAGGTCGAACAGGTGCGTGAGCGCGACGATCTCGACGCCGAGCTCCTCGCGGGCCTCGCGGCGGATCGCGGCATCCGGGGAGTCCTCGTCGAGGAGGCCGGCCGCGGCCTCGATCAGCATGCCGTCGGGGTGGCCGTTGACGTAGGCGGGATAGCGGAACTGGCGGGTGAGGAGGATCCGGTGGGTGTCGGCCGCGTACAGGAGCACGGTCGCGCCGTCGCCCCGGTCGTAGGTCTCGCGCTGCTGCTCCTGCCAGGATCCGTCGCGCAGGCGCAGGTCGAGCGTGGTCCGGCGGAGCACGTGCCAGCCGTCGGAGGTGACCTCGACGCGCTTGACGACCACGTCGGGATTGCGATCGAGGTCCGTCCCGCGGAGGTGGAGGCCGGTGCGGCCGCGGGAGTCGGGGGCGGTCTCACCGGGGCGCGTCATGGACCCATCGTGGCGGCCCGGGCAGCGGCGGCGCGTCCGTCGGATGGCGGAATCCCGTCGCCGGGCGCCCCGGATCCAGGCGCGGGGCGGGCTCGGAGGATCAGGCGCGGCCCTGCAGGATCAGGTTCCAGTACACCCACGGCAGCACGTGGCGGTCGGCGAGGAACGTGATGCGGCGCTCCTTGGCGAGGCCCTTCCAGCCCGGGATCGTGGGCTTCGGGCGGTAGCGGTCGTCGAACTCGGCGAACACCACGGTCGAGCGGGAGACGACGAACGGGCACACCGAGTAGCCGTCGTACGTCTGCGGCAGCGGCTTGCCCTTCCGCGCCGCGACGAGGTTCTTGGCGACCGCGGTGGTCTGGTTGCGGAGCGCGCCGCCGGACTTCGAGTTCGTGGTGGCGGCCGCGTCGCCGAGCGCCCAGACGTCGGGGAAGCGCGGGTGGCGGAGGGTGAGCGGATCCACCTCGACGAAGCCGCCCGCGTCGCCGGGCGCCGCGAGGCCCGTGCCGGCCAGCCAGTCGGGCGCCGATTGCGGCGGCACCGCGTGCAGGACGTCGTAGGCGATGGTCTCGCGCTCCGCGTCCTCGAGGCCCTGCTGTGCGGCGTGGTCGGGCCCGAGGAGCGCGCGGGCGCGATCGACGCCGGCGATATCGACGGTGCGGGCGACGGGATCCACCGCAACGAGCTCGCGCCCATACCGCACCTCGATGCCGTACTCGGCGACCTTGCGCTCGAGCTCGGCGTCGACGAGCGGCATGCCGAACATCGTGGGCGTCGGCACCACGAGCACGACGCGGATGTCGTCGAGCACGCCGATGGCGCGCCAGTGGTCGCACGCGAGGTACATGGGCTTCTGCGACGCCCCCGAGCACGTCCCGGGGCCGTCGGGTTGCGTGAAGACGACCGTGCCGGAGCGCACGTCGCGCAGCACCTTCGAGGCCTTGGCGGCGTAGTTGTGCTCGTAGTTGGAGATGCCGACGGGCGAGTCCATCGCCTCGGCGAGGCCGGGCACGCGGTCCCAGTCCTTCTGGATGCCCGGGCACACGATGAGCTGGCCGTAGGAGAGGCGCGTGCCGGACTCGAGCGACACCGTCTTCGCGACCGGGTCGATGCCGGCGACGCGGTCCCGGATCCACGTGACGCCCTTAGGAGTGACGGATCCCTGCGGCCGGGTGGCCTGCGACGCCCGCGCGGTGCCGCCCGCCACGTGCGAGAACATCGGCTGGTAGTAGTGCGTGTCGCGCGGCTCGATGACCGCGACGTCGTCGACGCCGTACCGCCGGAGCCGACCCGCGACCGACAGGCCGGCGTTCCCCCCGCCGATGACGAGGACGTCGTGGTGCGGGGTCGTGCCGGGGGCATCGGTCATGGGCTCAACCTAGGCCGGGTGCACGGCATCCGTCCGGCCGTCGTCCGGCCGACCGGCGACGCGCGCCGCGGGATCCGTGCCCTGGCCGGTCCCGTGCCCTGGCCGGTCCCTGGGCCGGGCTCGTGCCCTGGCCGGAATGCGCACGCCGGACGCCGCCAGGTGGCCGCCCAGCGAACCCCGGCCGCTCCCGCCTGGAGGAACGCTGGACGTCCGGGACGAGCCGGGCGCCTCCGCCGTCTCCTTGACGTGCCGGTCGACCAGCCGGCACCGCGGACCCGCATCCGGGATCGCGCCACCGAGCATCAGGAGCACCACATGACCGACGTCACCCCCGCCACCGCATCCAGCCGCGCCGCCGCGAAGCACACGCCCGCCGACTCCGCCGCCGGCAAGAACACGATCGCCGACGGCGTCGTGGAGAAGGTCGCCGGCATCGCGGCCCGCCAGGTCCCCGGCGTCCACGACCTCGGCAACGGCGCTGCCCGTGCCGTCGGCGCGATCCGCAACGTCATCGGCCAGCAGGACCGCGGCCAGGGCATCTCCGTCGAGGTCGGCGAGACCCAGGTCGCCGCGGACATCGTCGTCGTCGCCGAGTACCCCGTCGCGCTGCAGGACCTCGCCGACCGGATCCGCGAGTCCGTCACCGACGCCATCTCGCAGGTCGTCGGCATGGACGTCACCGAGGTCAACGTCACCGTCTCCGACGTGCACATCCCGTCGGACGACAAGGACGACGACGACTCGAAGAGCCGCGTCCAGTAGCACCGCCCGCTGACGGGACCGGGCACGCCCGGTCCCGTCGCCGCGTGCGGACCCGTAGGCCCGCGCCCGGGGCGCCCGGCCGCACCTACCCGCACCCATCCCGCACCGCACCACCGAAGGAGCACCGCCGTGAACGACGCCGCACCCGCCATCCGTCCCATCGACCTGACCGGCATCGACGCCGCGCACCCGGAGGGGGAGACGACCGCGCACCGCGTCGGCGTCGCCGCGGCCGAGACGGCCGCGGCCATCACCGGCGTCCACCACCTCGGCGGCACGGCCGCGCGGGCGCTCGACGCGGCGTCCCGGGCGATCCGCGGCACGAGCACCGGCCCCGGCGTCACGGTCTCCGAGGAGGCCGGCGGCACCGTGATCGACATCGACCTCGTGGTCGAGTACCCGACGCCCGTGCAGGACGTCGTGGACGAGACGCGCGAGCAGGTCGCCCGTGCGGCCCGGCAGATCGCGCCCGGAGCGGTGCGCGTGAACATCCGCGTGACCGACGTGCACGGCCCCTTCGACGACGAGCAGTCGCCCGCCGCTGCCGCGCTGGAGAGGGCGAAGGACGCCGGATCCGACGCGCTCGAGAAGGCCAAGGATGCCGGATCGGACGCGCTGGACACGGCCGAGGCGGCCGGATCCGAAGGGCTCGAGAAGGCGAAGGCGGCCGGATCCGACGCCGCCGATCGCGCCCGCGAGGCCGGCGACCGGATCCAGGACGCGTCCGCCGCCGCCGCCGCCCGCGCGCAGGACGCTGGATCGCGCGTCGCCGACGCCGCGAAGGAGATCGGCTCCGAGGCCGCCGACCGCGCGAAGGCCGCGGGCGCCGTGCTCGCCGACTCCGCGAAGGCGGACGTCGAGGAGACCCGGGACGCGGCCGAGGAGCGCGACGAGCGCGCCGCCGCTGGCGCCGTCGACGACGCGGCCGACTTCGACACGTACGCGACGGAGGCCGCATCCGCGCCCGAGGTCACCGTGGTCGTCGACGGGCACGGCGACGGCACCACCCGCGTGGAGGTCGACGGCCCCGCCACGGTGGAGGTCCAGGGCGAGCGCGTCGAGGTCGACGGCGAGGCCGCGTCCCGGGACGACGACGAGGACGCCGACCGCTCCTAGCGGTCGGCGGGCCGGGCCGCGCCGCTACCGCCCGATGCCCGCGAGCGAGCCGACGGTCTTGCCCGCGGGATCGCCGATGATGCAGTCCACGGTGCGGTCGCCCGTGCTCCAGCTGTCGCCGGTCGGCTTGTACCCCTGATAGTCGTAGATCGAGTCCTGGTAGTCGAAGCCCACGAAGGGCCCGAACGCCGAGCCGCACAGGTCGTCGGCCTGCGCGTCCACGGCGTCGTCGCCGGGGAAGCCATCGCCCGTCAACGTAGGGGCCGCGTAGACCTCGAAGTCGTGCGGCTCGGAGCATGGCACCGTGCTCACGTCGCCCACCTGGTGCGAGTGCGCGGAGTCGTCGTCGCTCGCGGGGTGCGCGTCGGCCGCGTCCTGCTCGATCACGGCGGCTGACGCCGCGTCGTCGAGGCAGTCGCCCTGGCGCAGCGTGAAGACGTCCGTCGTGCCGCCGGCCGTGATGGATCCGTCGTCATCGCGCGTCTCGGCGTGCGGGACGAGGTCGGCCAGCTGCTGCAGCGAGCACCCGCTGAGCGCGGCGGCGAGGAGGACGGCCGCGAACGCGGAGGGCAGGATGCGGCGGGCGGCGACGGCCATGGGGGTCCTCGGGTTCGGGGAGCGGATCGGCTCACCGTAGCGTCGCCGCTCGCCCGCGCGCGCGAGTTCCGCGCGGGGGACCCGCGCCGGGGATCCGCTGCGTCAGTCGAACCGCGCGCCGCCCGGCCGCGACCGCCCCGCGGTCATGACCACGTAGACGATCGTCCCGAGGACCGGGATGAAGTTGATGAAGATCCACGTGCCGCTGCGGTCGACGTCGTGCAGCCGACGCCACGAGACGGCCAGCGCCGGGACGAACACGGCCAGCTGGAGCACGGCGAGCACGGCGCTCCAGGAGTCGACGATGGTCAGCTCGTCGAGGAGCCCGAGGCCCCCGAGCGGCTCCCGGCGGTCGGCGTTCAAGCTGCTCAGGGTCTGGAGGGCGGACGTGCCGACGACGCTCGTGAGGATCCACCACCAGAACTCGCTCCGGCTGGCGCGCCCGCGGAAGGTCGCGTACTTGAGGAAGAACCTCCGCATCGCCTCCTGCCAGGACGCGCCGTACAGCGGCAGCTCGAGGGTCGGGCGGGTTCCGGGCGGCGTCGCGTCGGTCATGCGTCGACCGTACGCGGGCCCGGCCGCATCCGCGGGGGAGCGGATGCGGCCGGGCGGTCGGCGGCGCGGGGTCGACGCCGGATCACACCACGGTGAGCCCCAGCACCGCGAGCGCCCCGAAGGCGACGCCCCAGACGGCGATCGCGATCGTCTCCCAGATCAGCACCGCGCGCGGGCGGGCGCCGAAGGAGACCATCGCCGCCGATGTGAAGTGCGTCGGCACCAGGAGCGGGCCGAGGAGGCTGACGCCCGGCACGCCGTAGCGGTCGAACGTGCGGCGGATCTTGGCACGCCTCGGCGTCTCCTCCCTCGTGCTGTCGCGCGTGATCCGGTTGCGCGTGCGCGACGCGACCAGCACGATCAGCGCGACGATCGCGACGTTGCCCACGACGGCCGCGAGCACCGCGACCGCCACGTGCTGGCCGCTGATCACGCCGACCACGGCCGCGAACTCGACCTCGAGGAACGGGATCATCGCGGTGACCATGACCCCGAACCAGCGGAGCAGCTCCGGCAGCCCGTTCGTGAAGTCCTGCAGCGCGTCGATCATCCCTTCAGCGCCTCTCGCAGCTTCACGCGGGATCCGGTGCGGAGCAGCGAGTTGCTGTAGATCCGCGATCCGAGGGCCACCACCACCGCGGTCGTCGCGATGAGCACGGCGAGCGAGACGAGCGGCTCCCACCACTGGGCCTCGCCGAGGAACAGCCGCATCGGCATCCCGACCGGGGCGGAGAACGGGATGTACGACATGACCGTCATCACCACGGGGTTGTCGTTGAAGAAGATGACGGCGAAGTACGGGATCATCACGAGGTACGTGACCGGGGCCGTGACGGCTCCCACGTCCTCCTGGCGGGAGACGAGCGAGGCCGCCGTCGCGAAGAGCGACGCGAGCAGCACGAACCCGAACAGGAAGAACACGACGAACCAGATCACGGCCGGGCCGACGATCGCGAGGAGCGCGGTCTGCTCGGTCACGAGGAGGCCGATCCCGGACATCAGGGCGATGAGCGCGATCTGCGTGAACGCCAGGATGCTGTTGCCGAGCACCTTGCCGGCGAGCAGCGCCCGCACGGGGATGGTCGACATGAGCAGCTCGACCACGCGGGTCTGCTTCTCCTCGACGACGCTCTGGGCGATGATCTGCCCGAACGTCAGCGCCGAGATGAAGAACACGACGCCGAACGCGAGCGCCACGATGTAGGCGATGGCGGGATTCGTGGTCGGCTCGTCGAGGAGCTCGACGCGCGGGGTGTCGGTGAGGGCGCTCACGACGCCGTCGGGGGCGGAGGTGTCGCCGATCACGAGCACGGCTCCGTCGGAGTCGGCCTGCGTGTCGGGGACGACCGCGGCCTCTACGTCGCCGTCGCGGACCATCGCCTGCGCGTCCTCGACGCTGTCGGCCGGCACGCCCTCGAGCGACTCGGCGCCGGACACCGCCTGCTGGGCGGAGCCGACGACGGCCACCCGCGTCGTCTCGCTGCCGCCGCCGGGGCCGCCGTTCGCGGTGAGGAAGCCGCTGACGATGATGGAGGCGAGGATCCCGACGAGCAGGATCCCCGTGCTGATGAGGAACGACTTGCTGCGCAGGCGCATGCGCACCTCGCGGCCCGTCACGAGCATCGTGGACTGGGCGAACGTCGGGGCCGTGCCCCGTCGGGTGGTGCTGGTGGTGCTCACTGGACGACCTCCTGGAAGATCTCGCTGAGGGTGGGGCGGCGACGGGTGAAGCCCGCGACGGATCCGCGGGAGACGGCCTCGGCGAGCACGCGCTGGCGCGCCTCCTCGTCGGCCTCGAAGAGCACGTAGCCGCCGTCGAACTCGACGACCTCGACGCCGGGCACGTCGCGCACCCAGCCGCCGTCGCCGTCGATCTGCAGCTCCGTGAGGGGGCGGCTGTGTTGGTCGCGCAGCTCCTCGCGGTCGCCCGATGCGCGGATCCGGCCCTCGGCGATGACGACCACGTCGTCGCAGAGGCGCTCCACGATGTCGAGCTGGTGCGAGGAGAAGAGCACGGGCACGCCCTGCGCGGCCCGCTCGGTGAGGACGCCGAGCACGGTCTCGACGGCGATCGGGTCGAGGCCCGAGAACGGCTCGTCGAGCACGAGCACCTCGGGGTCGTGCACGAGGCTCGCGGCGATCTGCGCCCGCTGCTGGTTGCCGAGCGACAGCGACTCGATGGGGTCGTTCCGCCGCTCGCCGAGGCTGAGCCGCTCGAGCAGTCGTTCCGTGTTGGTGGTCGCGTCGGCCGCGCTCATGCCGTGCAGGCGGCCGAGGTAGACGATCTGCTCCTGCAGCTTCATCTTCGGGTAGAGGCCGCGCTCCTCGGGCATGTAGCCGAAGGTGCGGCGGCTGGAGGTGCCGAGGTCGCTCCCGTTCAGCGAGACCGTGCCGGAGTCGGCGGTGAGCACGCCGAGCATGATCCGCATGGTCGTGGTCTTGCCGGCGCCGTTGCCGCCGACGAAGCCGGTCAGCCTCCCCGGCCGCACGGTGAAGGACACGTCGTCGAGGACCTTGCGGTCCCCGAACGATCGCGTGACGTTCTGGACTTCGAGCACGAATGGCCTCCTCGGTGGGCGTGGGTGATCCGTGCTGCTCACGCTAGGTGCGGGGGTGCGCGGGGGAGTCCGCCATGAGGGGGAACCGGGTGGGGGATGGGTCGTGCGTCGCGGTGATGGGGCGCGGACGGGGGCGCGGTCGCCGCGGACGGGGGCGCGGCAGGCGGTGATCCGCGGCCCGGTTCCTCCTAGGGTCGGGGCATGCGCTTCCCCACCCTCGTCCAGGCCGTCGCCGACGGAGCCTCCGCGGCGGGGTGCGTGCTCTTCGCGCTGATCGCCACGGGCATCGGCACCGCGCCGCTCGCGATCGCCGGACTCGCGCTGCTGGGGCTGTCCGCGATCGTGCGGGTCGTCGCGATCGTGTGGGCGCGGCGCCGGCTCGCGCTCGTCGGGCGCGGCCGCGGTGCGTGGACCCGCTGGATCCACGCCCTCTGGCTCGTGCAGTGCCTCGCCTTCGTCGCGGGGCTGGTGCTCGCGCACTCGTCCGTCGGGGCGGTCGCGACCGCGGCGATCGTCGGCGTCGTCGTGGGCGTCACCTCGGTCGCGCTCGCGGGAGGTGCCGCCCGTCGCGCCGGACGCGGATCGGGTGTCGGCAGCGGCACGGGCTTCGTCGACTCCGCCGCCATCACCGCCTACGCGTAGGCGCTCGCCGCCGGACCGGTGACGCCCGGCCGCACCGCGAACAGCATCCCCGCGCGCGGATGGCGGGCCGAGTCCTCCGGCGAGTAGCCCTCCTGCGAGGTCGTGATCACGAGGACGTCGCGGCCGGGGCCGACGAACGCGCAACTGGAGACCTGCGGCGCGTCGACCCGCACGGATCCCACGTGCTCGCCGGTCGGCGAGTAGCGGCGCACCTCGCTGCCGCCCCAGAGCGCGACCCAGAGGAAGCCCTCGTCGTCGACGCACATGCCGTCGGGGTGGCCGTCGGCGGGGTCGATCTCGACCACCACCTCGGGATCCGCCAGCCCCGGCCTGCCGCTGCCGTCGTCGTCCGTGACCCGGAAGCGCCGGACCTGCTGCGTGGTCGTGTCGATGTACAGCATCTCGGAGCCGTCGGCCGAGAACGCGGTGCCGTTGGAGATGGTGACGCCCTCGAGCACGGTCGTCGCGCGGCCGCGGTCGAGGAGGTAGAGCGCGCCCGCGCCGGGCGTCTTGTCGAAGGCCATGGACCCCGCCCAGAGCCGGCCGCGCGGATCCACCTCGCCGTCGTTCATGCGGCGCCGGATGCCGTCGGCCGGGAGCACGTCGACCATCGGGATCAGCTCGCCGTCGGCCGTGAGACGGACGAAGCCGTCGCGCGCGGCGAGCACGTGGCCGCCGTCCGCGTGCCGGACGACCGCGCCGACCGGGCCGCCCACGCGCGTCTCGTGGACCGGCCCGACCGCGAGCGTGACCGGATCCAGCGTGGCCTCGCGGACGATGCCGACGTACTGGTCGGCCCAGAGCAGGGTGCCGCGCGACTCATCCCACAGCGGCGCCTCGGCGTGCTCGGCGCGGACGGTGTCGAGCGGCACGGCGTCCCAGACGGCGACGCTCATCGCGCGCCGTCCCGCGGCCCGCGCTCCGGCGCGCCCTCGCCCTCGTAGGCGCGCTGCGGCATCTGCGTCGCGAGCTTGCCGCCGCTGACGTCGACGAGCGTGCCCGTGATGTAGCCGGCGCGGTCGCTCGCGAGGAACACGAGGAGGTCGGCGACGTCGTCGGGCCGCTCCCACCGGCGGATGCTGAGGGTGTCGAGCAGGCGGTCCTGCGCGGGCTCCGGCATCTCGGCGAAGCCGTTCATGGCGGTGGGGATCATGCCGGGCGCGTAGGCGTTGACGGTGATGCCCCACGGCCCGAGCTCGCTCGCGAGCACGCGCGTGAACTGCACGACCGCGGCCTTCGACGCCCCGTAGGCGGCCGCGCCCACGCTCGGGACGACGGCCGCGAACGACGCCGCGTTGATGATCCTCCCGCCTCCCGCCGCCTTCATGGCCGGGATGACCGCCTGCGAGAGCAGGAACACCCCGCCCACGTTCACGTCGAACGCGGCCTGGAAGCGCGCCGGCTCGAGCGTCTCGACGGACCCCTCGACGTTGATCCCGGCGTTGTTCACGAGCACGTCGACCCGGCCGGCAGCCTCGACCACCTGGGCGATCGCGGCCTGCACGGACGCCTGGTCGGTGACGTCGGCGACGATCGCGGTGATCCCCTCCGGCAGCGCATCGCGGAAGCGGAGGTCGAGCCCGAAGACCCGGCACCCCTCCTCCAGGAAGCGCTCGGCGATGGCGCGGCCGATGCCCTGGGCGGCACCGGAGACGACGACGACCCTGTCGTTGAGGTCGATGAGCATGCGTGTTCCCCACAGTCCTAATAGCGTTTCCCTCAACGTAGGGGAGACCGCCATGTCCGGAGCACGGACGCACGACCAGCACCACGACCACGACGGCGACGCGCCTGGGGAGGGATCGGCGAGCCCGCGGACGCTGTGGATCAGCGGCGCAGGATCCGGCGTCGGGCGCGCGACCGCGGTGGCCGCCGCCCGCGACGGCTGGCGCCTCGTGCTGTCGGGCCGCCGCCGGGAGGCGCTCGAGGAGACGCGCGCGCTGGTGGACGACCTCGGATCCACCGCGCTCGTCGCCCCGCTCGACGTGACCGACGACGCCGCGCTCGCCGCGGTGGTCGCGGATCTCGACCGCCTCGACGGGATCGTCGTCGCGGCCGGCCTCAACGCCCCGCGGCGCTCGTGGGCCGAGCAGGAGATCGCCGACTTCGACCGCATCGTCGCGACCAACCTCACCGGACCCGCGCACCAGGTCGCCGCCGCGCTCCCGCTGCTGCGCGCGACAGGCGGCACGGTCGTGCTCGTCTCCTCGTACGCGGCCTGGACCCACTCCCCGGGCGCGGGCGTCGCATACAGCGCCTCGAAGACCGCGCTCGGGGCGCTCGTCCGCGACCTCAACGCGCAGGAGGCGGGCGCCGGGATCCGCGCCACGCACCTCTGCCCCGGCACCATCGACAGCGACTTCCTCGCGCTCCGCCCCACCGTCCCCGACGCCGAGGAGCGCGCCGCGATGCTCACGCCGGACGACGTGGCCCGCGCCGCGATGTTCGTGCTCGCCTCGCCGCCGCACGTCCGGATCGACGAGCTGGTGCTGTCGCCGATGTCGCAGCGCGGGGGGTTCTGATCACGGCACTTCTAGCCAGGTGACCGGACATCACGGGCAATTACTGTGAGCCAATCGCTGCGGGTTGAGGCTATGTGACTGGTCGCCTAGTCAACTGCAATGCTTACGCTAACTCGATTGACGTTGTAGGAATTCACTGCCAGAATTTGCGCTGATTCAGGCTTGAAAAGCGCAAGATTCACACCTGCGCTTACGGAGCTTCGGTAGAGAACGCCATCAAATCCGCTGACTTTGATAAATTCGCATAAGTACTGGCTTGGAATGTATTCGTAAGGGGCGCTTTGCGGTAGTACTGGCCGGGTCAACTCGCTTCCAAGCCGTTCTAGCAAGGGCAGGTCTGCTAAAAGCTGCCCAATCTGATTCGCTTCTTCAAGAATGAATGGCGATACACGTTCTCTTGGGTTCCGAAGATCGACTACTCGTTCCGCATCTATTGAAAATAGAGCCACCGATGCGTGCTCCCCTGTATGTGGCCGGATTTCGGCAACCGCCGTCTCGGGCGTCGAGCCAATGTAGAGATAAGGTATGCCGGCGGGGTTAGCGCGTCCGTGGGCCGCCAGGCGCCGAGGTGGGGCCCCCATCTTGTCAGGTGGGAATGGCGTGTCTTCGGTATTAAGTCGGGCCCTAAACCAATCGCGGCCGAGCGACCTCGGGTCCGTGATTAAGAGGTCGAGAAGTTCGCCTAAGCGGTCGAAGTCGATTTTATGATCCAAAAACCACCGATTGTTGTGCATCATTTCGTCGCGCAGGTCGTCCCACAGGGTCAGTGACTGTGTTTGGTAGGCAGGCGAGGGTATGAATGTGCGGCGGACAATGTCGCCGTCATTAAGTATTTCGGCAAGCAGTTCTTTGACCCGTGGGTCATCCATTCGCGTGTGCGAGAAGAGGCCCCAATCCTGCCGAAGTAGGGTCGGCAAAAACTGACCATCTTCACTTACGTCGTATATCTCCACAAGCGTCTCAAAGTACTCCCGGAGCTGTTCCGGCTCGACGAGTTGAGACGAAATTTCGCCACAGAACGAACATGTACCAACGTTACGATCGAGGTCCGGAAAGATATTATCTCTAAGGCCTGCATCTCCAAAGCACGTTGGGCAGCATCGGCGTTCAGGCATACGTGCTGTGATGATAGTGGGAAAGTGTCTCTATATGATGGTTAATCGACAATTTCTTTATATATCCCAGACCGGGGAAGTGCTCCTCCCTGTGCAGGCGTCGCAATTCGGTTACCGCAGTGGTCTCGAGGAGTTGGGACTGACCGGAGTCTAGCGCAAAAATAAGTTTGGAAAGTGCTTGAGCAAACTTACCCGCGGGGTCTGTGGGGGTGTCGTTGGTATCGGATATAAAGTGATACACAAACATTGCATTGTCCTGACGGCTATTAATAAAGGTAAGGTGTATGGCCACGGCGTATGCCGGTCCTCCACCCTCGCTAAATCGATCGCCAACCGTCAGAAAGTCGCCGTAACCCTGCATGCCCAAATCGCCATACGTGGCATGAAGGTCCGAAAAGAACTCAACAGGTGCATAATCTGCGTTCTTCTTCTGCTCGAATCCATCGCGAACTAAAATGCGTGGCGGGCGAGGAAAATGCCGTCGATAGAGCATGCTGGCCTGGTCTTCAATGAAAATGTTACTGACGTTGGTAAGGTCATCTTGAAGTCGGTGGGCAATTGGTGCGGCGTCAAGAAAACCCGCGTGTATGACGGCTTCCGAATGCCCTCGGTGAGCCTCTAGAAGTGAGATTGCGTCTGAGGCCGTGTGGTCACTCCTTAGAAGGGCGCCTGCAATGATGGCATCATTGCCCCGATACTCATTATTTAGAAACTCAGTGATAATCGAGCCGTCCACGCGGTGGTCTCCATGGCGCGGGTTCACAATAACAATTGCTCGCCCGCCGGCATTGGTAACCGCCTCTAATGCGCGCTGAAGGCCTGTTAAAGTAGAACGGACCGGTTCAATGATAGGAATGAACTGTGATTCCGCTAAAACAGAAGCCGATTCGCGCAGGGCGAGTAATTCAAACTGTTTGCCTCTGAAATATGGATGATACATTGTTTTATCTCCAATGTACTGCGTGTTGAAGCGGCGTCGCCATCGCGTCGCGCATATTGCCCAGCGCCTCCCGATTGAAGGACATCTTCAGAACTGCTGCGTGGAGAGACCGCGGAATCTCATTCAAAGTGGCTTGCAGCGCTGATTGAGAGCGCGATGACTTCAGGGTGCCGAGCATCGCCGCGTGAACTGAATGCGGATCGAACTGCTTGACCAGGCGTTGGAGTGTCGATCGCATTTGCGTATTAGGAACATTCGGTATTTCGAGTCCTAGGCGCGCAATCAGTTCAAGTGCTTCCCTGAGGCGCATTGTGTCGAGCATCAATGCAGGGTCGAGTCGCGACGTATCATTTACGGCTGCCCGCTCGGTCGCAAGGGTGAAGTGCGGGGTAAGAATTAAGACGCCCACGTTCTCTGCGGTGGTTGCAAGTACTTCTGGAGCCTGTGCCGGGCTGGTGACTACGTACGTACTCGCATACACGCGCGAATAATCTGCAAGCTGTCCAGCTAGTCGACTCAGGGTATCACGTTCAGATTTTAACTCGTAGGCGGTTGACGTTCCATTGAGTACGACCATATCCACCTTGCTTGACGCTACGCGTACCTCATTAAGTAGGGTTGCGGTCCTTAAGGAATGGCGACCCATCACCAGTTTCTGGCTGATCGCTGATCGATAGATGTATTCGTCTCTTCGCCCCAGGATCTTCAAGTATGCAAAAGCTGAGTCATACACGTCACCCAACGTCGAGCGAGGGTCTAGTTGCTCTAGAAAAGCGGACTGTTCAAGAATGCGAACGAGCCTTACTGATTTACGAGTTCGCACCAGCTCGCGTAGTAGTGTCGACGAGAAGATACTTGGAAGGTCGGCCGCTATGGCGGTTTGACGTCCCATTGTCGCCCTCCTAGCCACGCGCGGTGATCGTAGTGTACCCCAAGATTGGTCTCCCGTCACGGCGCTTTCGGGCCGTTCGTTAATCCCTGGGTCGAACCTTCGGGTGTTGGCGGGCGTGGTCTCTCGAGAAACCTGACAACGTTACTCCTCAATCGCTGCAATGAGCGGCGGATATTCTGGAACTTGTTGAGGGCGCAACTGGTTCGTTACTTCTACTGCAGGATTTGCCGATTAGCCGGTCCGGGAGGCTGAGTAATAACCGCCTGCGTCTATTAAGAGGGAAAGAGGTGCGCGACTTTCTGATTTATCTGTCCGCGGCTCTTTGTAGAAAGGGTAGAACTGCGAGTAAGTCGACTATGTGCACATGTGCATCTAGCCGACGTGTATCGGACTTTCTTTGACCGCCCTTACAGCATCAGCTCGCGCCCGGCACCACGATCCCGCGCTCGTACGCGAACACCACGGCCTGCACGCGGTCGCGCACGCCGAGCTTGAGCAGCAGGCGCGAGACGTGCGTCTTCACGGTGGCCTCGCCGAGGTAGAGGCGCTCGGCGATCTCGGCGTTCGCCAGCCCCTCGGCGAGGAGGCGCAGCACCTCGAGCTCGCGGTCGGTGAGCGTCAGCACGCGCGGGTCGGTCGGGATCGTGGGGATCGGCGCGGTGGAGGCGGCGTCGGCGGATCCGCGCCCGAAGCGCTCGATGACCCGGCGCGTGACGTCGGGCGAGAGCAGCGCGTCGCCGCGCGCGATCACGTGCACGGCCTCCACGAGCGACTCGGGCGACGCGCTCTTCAGCACGAACCCGCTCGCGCCCGCGTCGAGCGCGGTGAAGAGGTAGTCCTCGCGGTCGAAGGTCGTGAGCATCAGGACGGCGGCGCCGATGGCGGGATCCGCCACGATGCGCCGAGTGGCCTCGAGCCCGTCGACGCGCGGCATCTGCACGTCCATGCAGATCACGTCGGGCGCGAGCGCGGCGGCCAGGCGCACGCCCTCCTCGCCGTCGGCGGCCTCGCCGACCACCTCGATGCCGTCCTCGCTCTCGAGGATCACGCGGATGCCGGCGCGCACGAGCGCCTGGTCGTCGACGAGCAGGACGCGGATGGATGCGGGTGCGGCGGGTGCGGTCGGGTCGGTCGGCTCGGCGCTCATGCGCGGGTCTCCTCGGGGGTCGGGGCGGGGATCGACGCGTCGAGCGGCTCGGGCAGCGGCACGGGCGGGACGACCGGCGCGCGCCCCGTGGGCACCGAGGCCCGCACGAGGTAGCCGCCGCGGGCCTTCGGGCCGATCTCGATGGATCCGCCCACCGCCGCCACGCGCTCCCGCATGCCGCGCTGGCCGAGGCCGCCCGGCCCGTTCCGCACGGGACCCGAGGCCGCCGACGCCGCCGCGCCCGCGGGCCCGCCGTCGCTCACCTCCACCTCGACGCGGTCGGCGAGGTAGCGCAGCCGGAGGTCGACGCGCGCACCCGTGCCCGCGTGCTTCCGCACGTTCGTGAGCGACTCCTGCGCGACCCGGTAGACGATGAGGTCGACCGTGGGAGTCAGCGGACGCGGGGTTCCGATGACGTCGTAGGCGACCGCGAGGCCCGCGCCGCACGCATCGGCCACGAGCTCGTGCAGCTGCTCGACGCCGCGGGTGGACGCGGTGCGGGTGGGGTCCTCGGCGGCGTCGTGGCCGGCGGACCCTGCGCCTTCCTCGTCCTGCCGCAACGCGACGAGCATGCGGTGCAGCTCCTCGATGGCGCTGCGGGCGTTGTCCTCCACGATGCCGAGCGACGCCGCGGCCTTGTCGGCGTCGCGGGCGAGGACCCGCCGGGCCGCGCCCGCGTGCACGCCCATGACCGAGACGTGGTGCGCGACGACGTCGTGCAGCTCGCGCGCGATGCGCACCCGCTCGAGCGTGACCGCCTGCTCGGCCACGCGTTCGCGCTCGGTCGCGAGCTCGGCCGTGCGCGTCTCGAGGGCGCAGCGGTCGCGCGCCGACGCCCACGCGCGGTCGCCGAAGTACCAGGCGCCGCCGAAGTAGAGGAGGTTCGTGATGATCGTGATGAGGCCGGACGCGACCGGCGCGGGGATCCACGAGTCCGCCGGGGCGTTCTTGAAGACGGAGGCGTTGATCGAGTAGAAGCCCGAGGTCTGCAGCAGCGCGCTGAACAGCCACGCGAACATGCCGACGACGACGATCCCGCGCGTGATGTTCGCCCGTAGGCGGCTCCGCCCCCACGCGCCCAGCGAGTACATGGCGATGAACATGGCGATGTTGGAGAACAGCACCTCCGGCACGAACTGGTAGGCGCCGACGATGAAGACCGTGGCGATCACCAGCGTCACGGCTTCGGGCTGCACGCGGCGGAGTGCCAGCGGGAGCGTCATGAGCACGATCCAGGCGACGATGACCCACATGGCGGGCCGCGACGGGTACATGCCGAGCGCGTAGTACTGCATGACGCTGAACGTGGTGAGCACGAGCATCACGAGCGCGAGGATCACGTCGAAGCGCAGCCCCGCGCGGTCGGGACGCGGGCGCACCCAGAAGCGGTCGACGCTGTCGGGGGCGGATGCGGCGCTCATCCGCCCAAGGTATCGACGCCGCCCGGCGCAGCGCATCCGCCGGATGACGGAACGCCCGCCGATGACGGGAGCCTGTGGCCGGACATCGAGATAGGCCGCACGGGTCAACCGGTGCCAGACTGGCGCGACGGGCGCATCCGCCCGGCCGTCTCTCCCGCACCGCCGCGGATCCTCCTCCGTGCGCCGCCCGCCCGCCGCACGAGGTGCGCTCGACCTCCCGTCCCGCGCCCTCGTCGTCCGCGCTCGCGCGCTCGCCTGCCGGATCCGCTCGCACCACCGCCGACGCTCGCGTCGGCACGAAAGGACCCCATGTCCGACACCACCGCATCCGCCCGCCCGGCGCCCGGCAGCGCCGGCGCGCCCGGCGACGCAGGCCGGCCCGCCGCCCCCGTCGTCTCCCGCCGCGCCTGGCAGGCGCTCATCGTGCTGCTCGCGGGCATGTTCATCGCGCTGCTGGACACGACCATCGTGAACGTGGCGCTGCCGACCATCCGCACGAGCCTCGACGCCTCCGAGTCGACGCTGAGCTGGATCATCTCCGGCTACGCGCTCGCGTTCGGCCTCGCGCTCATCCCCGCCGGCCGCCTCGGCGACCGCTACGGGCACAAGTGGGTGTTCGTGACCGGCATCGCGCTCTTCACGCTCGCCAGCCTCGCGTGCGGTGTGGCTCAGGACGACCTCCAGCTCGTGATCGCACGCGTGGTGCAGGGGCTCGCCGGCGGCCTGTTCGTGCCCGCGGTGACCGCCTTCATCCAGCTGCTGTTCCCGCCGCAGGCGCGCGGCAAGGCGTTCGCCATCATGGGCGCCGTCATCGGCGTCTCGTCCGCGCTCGGCCCGATCGTGGGAGGCCTCATCATCCAGGCCGCTGGGGAGGAGTCGGGCTGGCGCCTGGTCTTCTTCGTCAACCTGCCCGTGGGCCTCGCGACCGTCATCGCCGCGATCTTCCTGCTCCCGAGCCGGAAGGTGGCCGAGGAGGTCGCGGGCGACGTGCGCGCGCAGTCCGGCCAGCGCCCGGGTGCGCAGGGCGGTGGCGCGCAGGCGAAGCCCGCGGCCCCCGCCGCCTCGGGCGTCGACCTCGTCGGCATCCTCCTCGTGAGCGCCGGCCTCGTGGCCCTCCTCGTGCCGCTCATCGACGGCCAGGACCAGGGCTGGCCGCTCTGGACCTACCTCTCGCTCGCGGGCGGCGTCGTGCTCCTCGCGTTGTTCGGCGCGTGGGAGGTCATGCAGACGAAGCGCTCGAAGGGCGTGCTCGTGCCGCCGCACCTGTTCTCGCACCCGGCGTTCACGGGCGGCGTGATCCTCGCGATGGTCTACTTCGCGGCCTTCACGAGCATCTTCTTCACCATCTCGATCCTGTGGCAGTCGGGCCTCGGCAACTCCGCGCTCGAGTCCGGCCTCGTCTCGATCCCTTTCGCGATCGGCAGCATCGTCGGCTCGTCGCAGAGCAACCGCCTCACGAACCGCCTCGGCCGCACCGTGCTCGTGATCGGCACCGCGCTCGTGAGCGTCGGCCTGATCTGGCTGTGGCTCGTGCTGCTGAACACGGCGGCCGCGGACCTGACCAGCTGGATGCTCCTCGTCCCGCTGCTGCTCGCGGGCATCGGCAACGGCCTCTTCATCGCCCCGAACGCGCAGTTCATCGTCGCGACCGTGGATCCGGCGGAGGCGGGTGCCGCGTCCGGCGTCATCGGCACCGTGCAGCGCGTCGGCTCGGCGGTCGGCATCGCGGTCATCGGCAGCGTGCTGTTCGCGGGCGTCGCCGGGGCCGGGATCCGTGGACCCCAGGACCTGCCGCAGGCGTTCACCGACGCGTCGGCCTCGGCCATGGGCGTCAGCGCGATCTTCGCGGTCGTCGCCTTCGCGCTCGTGTTCGCCCTGCCGCGGCGGGTGTCGCGCGGGCACTGACCCGCGCGGCTCCTCCCGCTCCACCTCTCGCCGATCCGGATCCGTCCGGGTCGGCGAGAGCCGTTTCCGCGGGTGCGTACCTCTTTTTATGCGGCGGCGATGCGCTCCCGTAGCCGGGTGAGCGCGTCCGCCGCGCCGTGCAGCACCGAGATGTGGCCGTCGTCGGGGCGGATCACGAGCTGCGCGCTCGGCACGCGGTCGGCGAGCCAGCGCGCGTGGGCGACCGGTGCGATCCGGTCGGCGTCGCCGTGCAGGAGGATCACCGGGGTGCGGACGGCCGCCAGGTCGACGCCCCAGTCGGCGACGAGCGCGAGGTCGTCGTCGACCATGCCGCCGATCCCCGCGTCGAACCCGTGCGATGCGACCCCGTCCAACCACGCCCAGTCGGTCTCCAGCGCGCGGAGGTCGCCGTCGGTGAACTTCGCCGGGTCGAACTCGGACGCGGCCAGCTCCTGCTCGAGCGCCTCACGCCCGGCCACCGCGGCGCGCAGCTCGCGCTCGCCGCCCGCGTGCATGCCCGCGAACCAGTCGAGGCCCTCGGCGCGGATCGGCGCGAGCGCGGCCCCGCAGAGGGCGCCGAGCACGCGCCCCGGGAGCGCGGCCGCGGCGGCCAGCGCGAGCACCGCGCCGCTCGAGTGACCGAGCACGGCGAACCGGTCGACGCCGAGCGCGTCCGCGACGGCCGCGTCGTCGGCTGCCGCGTCGGCGACCGCGCGGCCCGGGTGCCGGGTGGATCCGCCGTACCCCGGTCGGTCGTACGAGATCCACCGGATGCCGCGGCCCGCCGGTGCCTCGACCAGCGGCGCGGGCGGCGGCCCGACGTTCGGGGTTCCGTGGTGGTAGACGACCACGAGGTCGGCACCGTCGCCGGGGCCCGTGTCGTAGCAGTGCAGCGCGCGGCCGTCGGGGAGCCGCAGATCCGTCTCGGTGAGCATGGGGCGAGCGTAGGCGCGCGTGCGGCCGGCGGACAGGGGCGCTGCGGTGCCCGGGACGCGGGCGCCGCACGGTGGCAGGATCGGCGCATGGACGAGGTGCAGCGCGACGAGCTCCGGGAGCTCCGCCGTCGTGCCTACGGACCAGCCCCCGATCTCGACGACGCCGATCTCGACCGACTGCGGGAGCTCGAGGGGCGGCAGGGCGGCGCAGCGTCGGCGTCGCGCTCGCACTCGGAGGGCGCGGCCTCGCCCGTCGCTCCGTCCACGGCCCACCCCGCGGGTCCTGCTCCCGCGGATCCCGTCCTCGACGAGCGCGACGCCGACGAGCGCGACGCCGACGAGCGCGACGCCCCCGCATCCCGCGCGCCCGCGTCCCGCCGTCGCACCGCGATCCTCTGGGCCGCATCCGTGCTCGTCGCGGTCGGCGCGACCGTCGCGCTCACCTCGGGCCTCGCGACGATGACGGGCCGCGACGTCGGGACCATCGCGCTGGATCCCGACCGTCCCGTCCCCGGCCGCTGGGACGACTGGTACCAGGACGTCGCGACGGGAGTCGGCGAGTTCCACGGCCTCACCGTGATCGGCCTCGAGAACCCCGAGGACGACGCCGCGTGCGTCACGGTCGTCGCCCCGCAGTTCGCCCGCGGCACGAACCCGGTCGGCGGATGCGCGGCCGGCTCGTTCCCGGCCCGCGGCGTCCTCACAGTCACGGGCGACATGCCGGCCGAGCTCCGCGACGAGTTCCCCGAGGGCACGGCGCTCGAGTTCGTGCTCGAGGGCGGATCCGTGCGCGTCACGGCGGGCTAGGCGTCACGGCGGGCTAGGCGCAGCGTCGGGCCCCCGCGTCAGGCCGGGTTCGAGTTGAGCAGCCGGGTCACCGCGATCATCGCGCCGCCCACCACCGCCGGGATCCCGCCGCCGGGGTGCACCGACGCGCCGACCCGCCACAGCCAGGGCCGCCAGGGGTCGTTGTACGAGGGGCGGTGGAACGGCCCGCTCAGCCACGGCGGACGCGCTGCGCCGTAGAGCGCGCCGTGCGGCTCGCCGCCCTCGCCGTAGTAGCGCGGATCGAGCACCGTCTGCTCGTCGAGGAGGTCGGTGAGCGGCCCGTCGAGCCCCATCGCCGCGGAGACGCGGTCGACCTCGCGCCGCACGAAGGGGTGCTCGGCCGTGTAGCGACCGCCGTCGGCGGGCGCGGTGAGCAGGATCCCGACGGTGCTGCGCGGGTTCGGGTACACCTCGCCCGCGCGGTACTGGTTGACGAACACCATGGTGTCCGCCGGCTCGTCGCCCGCCTCGAGGCTGCGGTGCAGCGCGGCCGGCTTCGTCGGCAGCACCACGCTGTGCGTCGCGATCCCCGCGGGCAGCTCCTCCCGCAGCACGCCGTAGAGCGCGACGGCCGAGCAGGAGAGGGTGCGGGGGCGCAGGCGGGGGAGCGTCGGGATCCGCGACGGGCCCATCAGCGCGGCCAGCCGGTCGGCGTCCAGGGCGCTGACGACGAGGTCGGCGGGGTGGCGCCCGACGGCGGTGGTGACCGAGCCGCGCTCGATCCGGGTGACGGCCTCGCCAGTGCGCACGTCGACCCCGGCTGCCTCGGCCAGCCGACCGAGCGCGAGCACGATCTCGTACACGCCGCCGCGCGGCACCCAGGCGCCGGTCTCCGCCATGATCGCCGGCATGCTCGCGTAGAGGGCCGGGGTGCGCGCGGGCGAGACGCCCGCGTTGAGGGTGTGGATCGCGATGATCTCGCGCAGCCCGTCGGGCAGCCACGGCAGGCCGTCGAGGTAGGCGCGCGTGGTGAGGCGCGTGCCGTAGACGTCCAGCAGCCGGCGCAGCGCCGGCAGGGCGGACCGGTCGAGGGGATCGGCGAGCAGCAGCTCGGTCACGTCGTCGGCGAGGGGCGCGTGCAGGTCGGAGAACCGCTTCCAGGCGGGGTACCAGGGGTGATCGGGCGCCACCGGCAGCGAGGTCTCCTCCCCATCGAAGTAGTAGCGGCCGACCTCGGGCATCCGCACCAGGTCGAGCCGGCCGTCGTCGCGGGTCCGCTCGGGCGCGCGCCCGCCGTCGCCGAGTCGCCGCAGCAGCTCGTCCCAGACCGCCGGGAACGTCACCAGCGACGGCCCGGTGTCGATGCGGTCGTCACCCAGCCGGATCCGCCTGCTCTTGCCGCCGAGCTCGGGGGAGGCCTCGAGCAGGGTGACGCGATGGCCCGCGTGCGCGAGCAGCGCGGAGGCGGTGAGCCCGCCGATCCCGCCGCCGACCACGACGACGCGGCTCACGGGGTGCCTCCCAGCACGATCGAGACCATGAGCAGCACCCCGGCGAACGTCCCCGCGATGTACGGGAAGGCGACCGACAGGCGGTACAGGCGGTGCCCGGTCTGCGGCGTCGGGTCGCGCAGGAGGCCCACCACGAGGATCCCGGCGATGAGCAGGTCGACGGCCGCCACGGGCACGCTCACCACCGCGAACAGCGCCGCCGAGAGGATCCACCAGGCCCCGCTCCACATAGCCGTCCCGCGCGGACCGAGCCGCACCGCGGTGGTCGTGATGCCCGCCTCGCGGTCCTCCACGATGTCCTGCACCGCGTCGAAGGCGTGCTTGGCCACGCTCCAGGCCATCAGCCCGAGGGCGGCGGGCCAGACCGGCGCGACCTCGAGGGCCGCCGGCACGATCACCAGCGGCAGCGCGTAGGCCGCGTTGCTCAGCGAGTCGAGGAAGGGCCGCGCCTTGAAGCGCAGCGGGGGCGCGGAGTAGAAGACGAACACGCCCGCGTAGAGCAGGATCGCCGCGTTCGCGAGCGGCGGCAGCACGAGGAGGAAGCAGACGAGGAACGGGACGTTGACGGCGGCGACGGCCCACGCGATGAGCCGCACCTCGGACTGGCGGATCCTCGCGCCCTCGATGGAGCCCTTGCGGGGGTTGGCCGCGTCCGTGTCCTGGTCGTAGATGTCGTTGACGCCGTAGATCAGCAGGTTGAACGGCAGCGTCAGCCACAGGATGATCGGCAGGGCCCGCATGTCGAACAGCGCGCCGGTCAGCCACACGGCGACGAGACCGGATCCGATGGTGTTGATCCACAGCACCGGGCGCGAGATGAGCACGAGGCGGCGCACAGCCACGCCGATCCCCGACGGTGCGATGCGCGACATCCGCTCGCTGCCGTCGGTCACGGGCACGAGCGTACGCCGCTCGCGCTTACGCCGGCCTGACGGCGTCGGGCCCAGACTGGGTGGATGCGCATCATGCTGCTCACCGCCGGCTCCCGCGGTGACGTGGAGCCCTTCGTGGCCCTGGCGCGACACGCGGCATCGCGCGGTCACGAGGTCCGGCTGGCCCTGCCCGACGACTCGGTCGCGCCCGAGGGCGTGGACACCGTGCCGCTCGGCCTGGACGCGCAGCGGGTCATGTCGCCCGGCGGTCGCACACCATGGGCTCTCGCGCGCCACGTGCGCGCGGAGGTGCGGCCGGCGATCCGGCGGATGCTCGCCGCCGCGGTGCGGGAGACGGTCGCCTTCGGCCCCGACGTGGTGGTGCACCACCCCCTGATCCTCAGCGCGCCGATGGTGGCGGACGCGCTCGGCGTGCCCCGCGTGCTGGTGGAGTTCGCGCCGGTGGCCACCCCGAGCGACCGCTTCCCCGCCGCCGGCGGACCCACGGCCACGCGCGACCTCGGCCCGCGCAACCGGTCCACCTACGCCGTGCCGCGTGCCGCCGCGCGCCTCTTCGACGGCGACGTGGCGCGCGCGGCATTCGAGCTGCCGACGAGCGGGCGTGCGGGCCCGCGCTCGTCGTCGCGCGCGACGCTCATGGCCGTGAGCCCGCAGCTGCTGCCGCGGCCGGACGACTGGCCGGAGCGGATCCACCAGACGGGGGCCTGGTACGAGGCGGCGCCGACGGCGTCGACCGACCCGGTCGTCGGCGACTTCCTCGGCCGCGGACCGTGCATCGTCGCCTCGTTCGGATCCATGACCAGGGGGGATGCGGCGGCGCGGGGGCGGGCGATCGTCACGGCCGCCCGCGCCCACGGCCTGCGGGTGCTGCTCGTCACGGGGTGGGGCGGGCTCACGCTGCCGACGGACTGCCGCGGATCCGACGTGCTGGCGGTGCGGGCGGCGCCGTTCGATCAGGTTCTGTCGGGCGCCGCGCTCGCCGTGCACCACGGCGGGGCCGGGACCTCCCACGCCGTCGCCCGGGCGGGCGTGCCCGCGGTCGTCGTGCCGGTCACCGCCGACCAGCCCTTCTGGGCCGCCCAGCTGCACCGGCAGGGGGTGGCCGCCGCGCCGATCCCGCTGCGCCGCCTGTCGGTCGACGCGCTCGTGACCGCGATGGGTGACGCCCTGTCCCGCCGCGAGCGCGCGGCCGAGGTGGGCGCGCTCATGCGGCGGGAGCAGGGGGTGCGGCGGGCGCTCGACGTGCTCGAGTCCCTCTGACGCCGAGCCCGCCCGTCAGCCCGGCGCCCGCCCGTCGATCAGCCGAGGATCGCGCGCATCTTCTCGTAGAACGGCGCGGGATCGCCGGCCAGCGAGTCCTTCACCATGCGGCTCCAGTCGTCGACGACGACCTCGACGGATCCGGTGACCAGGCCGTCGAGCGACGCCCGCGGCACGTCGCGCGGGTCGATCATCGGCCCGTCGTAGCCGGCCATGATGTCGGTGTCCGCCGCACCCAGGTGCACGCCCTGCACGAACGTGCCCTGGCCGGCGAGCTCCAGCCGCACGGCGTTGGTCATGTTCCACTCGGCCGCCTTCGCCGCCGCGTAGCCGCCGTTCGCGCGGGTCGAGAACCATGACAGCGCTGACAGGATGTTGACGATCGCGCCCCCGCCGTTGGCCGCGAGCACGGGCGCGAACGCGCGGATCACGCCGAGCGTCCCGTAGAAGTGGGTGTCCATCTCGCGGCGGATCTCCGCCATGTCGCCCGTGACGAGCGTGGCGCCCGTCGAGATGCCCGCGTTGTTGACGACGAGGGTCACGTCCGACGCGGCCGCGGCGGCGGCGTCCACGGACGCCGGGTCGGCGAGGTCGAGGCGCAGCACCTCGACGCCGGGGATGTCGATCGCCTCGGGGCGGCGCGCGGTCGCGTAGACCTTGCGGGCGCCGCGCGCGAGCAGCTCCTCGACGAAGGTGCGGCCGATGCCGCGGTTGGCGCCGGTGACGAGGGCGACCTGATCCTGGATGTCCATGCGTGCTCTTCCTCCTGCCGCCCGCGTCGTTCGCGGAGTGCGGCGCGGCCTACGCTAGGAGTTGACGTCGACGTGAAGGGCAAGTCCGCCCGGCGGATCGACGGCATCACCACCACCACCATGAGGAAGAGGGCGACATGCTGCGGATCGGCGACGTGGCGGGGCGAGCGGGCGTGAGCACGCGGGCGCTCCGCTACTACGAGGAGCAGGGCCTGCTGCCGGCCGAGCGCACCACGAGCGGCCAGCGCGTGTACCCGGAGGCGGCGGTCGAGCGCGTGCAGCTGATCCAGCAGCTGTTCGCCGCGGGACTCCCGAGCCGCACGATCCGCCAGCTGCTCCCTAGCGTCGACTCGGGCGTCGCCGCGCCCGAGTCGCTCGCGCTGCTCCGCTCCGAGCGCGACCGGATCACCGCGGCCATCGCCGAGCTCGAGCGCGCCCGCGAGGAGCTCACCCGCGTCATCGACATCTGTCTCCATCCGACGCCCGAGCACTGCCCGGCGCTGCGCGAGGGCGGGGCGGCGCACGCGCACGCGGCGTCCATCGCGGCCTGATCCGCCCGCCGCCCGCCGCCCGCAGTCGGCCGCGCGCGCTACTCGTCGCTGATCTCCGACCCGTCGAGCGGGAGGAAGCGGACCGGGTACTCGGCGATCGCCAGGGCCGATGCCCGGATCCTGGCCTCGACGGCCGCGTGCGCCTCCTCGGGCGCGGAGACCTGCACCTTCGCGACGCCGTCCGTCTGCGTGCTGCCGTCATCGGCGTAGACGCTCGTGACGCCGTGCTCGGTGACGAGCTCGTCCAGCAGGGCCGGCCAGCGCTCGTGCTCGTCCGGCCAGACCGTCACCCCGACGGTCATCGAGTCGATCTGCACGGGCTGGCCGGGGGCGAGCCCGGCCGCATCGCGCAGCTCGTCGGCGTGCGCGACGAGCGGCAGCATGTCGGTTATGTCCCCGAGGTCGTACTCGAGCGACGCGAGCGCGAACCTGCCGTCCTCCCACAGGGTCGGCTGCAGGTCGATGCCCGGGACGAGGCGGCCCGCGGCGTCGGCGAGGCCCACGACGTCGAACCCGGGATCGAAGCAGCGGGGTCCGCTCGCGTCGCCCGCCTCGGGGACCTCGTCGTGGACGGTGACGGTCGTGCTCGCGCCGGCATCGACCAGGAGCGTCAACGCCACGGCATCCGGGTGCTCGGCCGCGCAGACGGCGGCCAGCGCCTCGGGCAGGTGGGCCGCGTCGACCTCGAGCTCGATCCACGACGAGGGGTCGGAGAACGTCGGCGCCTCGACCCAGCGCTCGGCGTGGCGGACGTCCACCCCGGCCAGCGCGTCCATGCGCGTCGTCAACCGGTCGAAGCCCGCATCCGGGCGAGCGAAGTGCCTCTCGTCGATCGTCCACCCGAGGACGACCAACGCGCTGCCGACCAGGGCGACCACCACGAGACCGACGACGGAGATCCGGATCCACCTCACCATGCCCCAGGGTCGCATCCGGCCCCGCCTCCGCGGGAGAACGCGGCGTGGATCCCACGGGAACGGGCGGGGATGCGCGTCGTCCGCTACGGCCGCTCGTCCACCACGCCCACGAACCGGCTGCCGATCCCGTCGACCTCGCGGCGGGCGAGGCCCAGCGCGGGCTCGGGGAGCTCGTCGGGGGAGTGGCGCTCGCAGGAGAGGTAGGAGAACTCCGGCCACCACTTCTTCGGGCGCACGGCCTCGGTGAAGCCGCAGACCTCGCACGTGAGCTGCACCCAGACGGGCCGCTTGCCGGTCGCGTTCGCGCGGGACTGCGCGAGCCAGGCGGGCGGATCCTGGTCCATCGCGGCGATCGCGGACTCCGGGACGCGCCCCGGGATGCCGTGGCGCGTGGCCATCTCCAGCGGGATGCCCAGCCGCAGCGCGGCCTCTCGTCTCGTGATCATGTCGGTCCAGGGTACGCGGCGGCGCTCGTCCGCTGGGCATCACCCGAATTGGATTGCGCACAACCTAGTTCCGTGGCAGGGTCGAGTCATGACCGATCGCGAGCCCTGCGCCCCCGCCGACGAGACCGCGCCGCCCGCGCGCATCGCCGACGAGCTCGTCTGCTTCTCCCTCTACACGGCCTCGCGCTCCACGACGCAGGCGTACCGCGCGCTCCTCGCGCCATGGGGGCTCACCTACCCGCAGTACCTCGTGCTGGTGCTGCTGTGGTCGGGCGACGACCGCACGGTCACCGAGCTCGGGCAGCAGCTCGACCTCGACTCGGGCACGCTCTCGCCGCTGCTCGCGCGGATGGAGGAGGCCGGCTTCATCACCCGCCGCCGGATCTCCGCCGACCAGCGCGTGGTCACGGTGTCGCTCGCCGCGCGCGGCCGCACCGTGCGGGCCGAGCTCGCGCACGTGCCCGCGGCGATCATCCGCGGCATGGGCCTCGACCTCGACCGCGCGCGCCAGCTGCTCGCCACCCTGCACCTGCTGACCGCGGGGATGCAGGACGCCACGGCCGAGGCGCTCGCGCAGCCCGCGACCCGGCCGGCCGAGGCGTCGGCGCGCACCCGCACCCCCTGATCCGCACCACCCCCATCCCCACCCACGGCCGCCACGAGCGGCCACGAACGGAAGGAACCGACATGGACGCCCTCTACACCGCGGAGGCCCTCGCCACGGGAGCCGGCCGCGACGGCCGCGTGGCCGTCAGCGACAGCGACCTCGCGCTCGACCTCTCCATCCCCAAGGCCATGGGCGGATCCGGCGAGGGCGCGAACCCCGAGCAGCTCTTCGCCGCCGGCTACGCCGCGTGCTTCCACTCCGCGCTGCAGGGCGTCGCCCGCGCGCGCAAGGTGAAGATCGCCGACTCGAGCGTGGGCAGCCGCGTGAGCATCGGATCCAACGGCCAGGGCGGCTACCAGCTGGCCGTGCACCTCGAGGTCGTCATCCCCGGGGTCGAGCACGACCTCGCGCAGGAGCTCGCCGACCAGGCGCACCAGGTCTGCCCGTACTCGAACGCGACCCGCGGCAACATCGAGGTCGTCGTCACGGTCTCGGACGACTGATGGCCGGCCTCGCCCGCACGTCCTTCCCGCGCACGGCCGCCCGCGTCGTGCTCGGATCGTTCCTCGCGTTCGCCGGGGTATCGCACCTCACGGTCGCGCGCGAGGAGTTCCGCGCGCAGGTCCCGAAGTCGCTGCCGGTGCCCGAGGACGTGACCGTCATCGGATCCGGTGTGGCTGAGATCACACTCGGCTCGGCCCTGCTGTTCGCGCGCTCGCGCCGCGGCCTCGCGGGCTGGGCGGCCGCCGCGTTCTTCACGGCGATCTTCCCGGGCAACATCGCGCAGTACGTCCACAAGCGCGACGCGTTCGGCCTCGACACCGACGCCAAGCGGTTCCGCCGCCTGTTCTTCCAGCCGGTGCTCATCGGGCTGGCGCTCTGGTCGACGGGTGCGCTGAAGAAGCGCTGATCCGCCACGCGCTCGACGACGGCCACCGGATCCCGCAGAGGGCCGGTGGTCGTCGGCCGTGACGGGGTCGCTCGTGCATCGTGAGCATGCCCGTCCGCCGGCCCGGAGATGTGCCCGACCGCCGCACCCTGCCAAGCTGTCGGCATGGCGGACGACCGGGACGAGGGCCTGGCCTCGTCGATCATGCGCGACCAGTACCTCTACCTCGTGATCACCGGGGTCGTCGCGATCGTCTACGGCACCCTGCATCCGGAGCAGCGCGTGCTGGGCTACGTCGCCGGCGGTCTGTTCATCGTGGTCGGCGGCATCCTGCTCCGCTGGTCGCTGCGACGGAAGCGGGAGCGCGGCGGGCGATAGGCGGGACCGGTGGTCGCGGGCCTTGACCGGGCCCGACGTGCACGGGACGCTGAGCGCATCGATGCCGACCGTCTCGAAGGAGAGACCGATGACCATGATCTTCGTCAACCTGCCCGTCACGGACCTGCCCCGGGCGATCGCCTTCTACGAGGCCGTCGGCTGCACGGTGAACCCCGACTTCAGCGACGAGAAGGCCGCGTGCCTCACGATCGAGGAGGGCCACAGCGCGTTCATGCTCCTCGTGCGGGACTTCTTCCAGTCGTTCACCGACCAGCCGCTCGGCGATCCCGCCCGCACCGTGTCGGCGATCACCGCGGTCGACCTGCCCAGCCGGGCGGCGGTGGACGCGGCGGCCGAGGCCGGCCTCGCGGCGGGCGGCACGGAGGCGCGCCCGCCCACTGACCACGGGTTCGTCTACCAGCGCCAGCTCACGGATCCCGACGGCAACGTCATCGAGGTCGGGCACATGGATCCGGCGTTCATGCCGCACGGGTCGGACGCAGCGAGCTGAGGCGCGTCGGGGCCTCGCGCTACCGCAGCATCCGCAGGAACGCCGTGATGTCGTCCGCCAGCAGCCCCGGTTCCTCGTGCGGCGCGAAGTGGCCGCCGCGCGGCATGGTCGTGTACCGCACTACGTCGTAGGTGCGCTCGGCCCAGCTCCGGGGCGGGTGCACGAGGTCGTGCGGGAAGACGGCGACCGCTGTCGGCACCCGCACGCGCTCCACCGGCGCGGTGCGTCCGGAGCCGTGCGCGAAGTACGGGCGGAGCGAGGTGCCGATGGATCCGGTGAACCAGTAGAGGGAGGCCAGCGTCAGCAGGTGGTCGTCGCTGAAGGCGCGGGACACGTCGCCGCCGCAGTCGCTCCACGCGCGGTGCTTCTCGAGGATCCACGACAGCAGGCCCACGGGCGAGTCCTGCAGCGCGGGCGCGAGGGTGAGGGGACGCGTCTGCTGCTGGTGCTCGTAGCCGCCCTCGGCCGACTCCCACGCGCGCACCTCCTCCATGTGCGCGCGCTCCTCGTCCGTGAGCGTCGCCTCGTCGAGGTCGCGAGGTGCAGCGACCGCCATCAGGTGGATCCCCGCGACCGCCTCCGGGTGGGCCTCCGCCAGCCGCGACGTGATCCCGGCACCGAGGTCGCCGCCGTGCGCCGCGTAGCGCGCGAAGCCCAGCTCCTCGGTCATCAGCCGGTGCCAGAGCTCGTGCGTCGGCTCGTCGATCCGAGGGCGCTGCGGCGAGAGCGGGAAGCCGGGGAGCGCGGGGACGATCACGGTGACGGCGTCTCCCGGGTCGCCGCCGGAGCGCGACGGCTGGGACAGCCGCTCGGCGATCGGCACCAGCTCCAGCGCGGAGCTCGGCCAGCCGTTCGTGAGCACGATAGGGAGCCCGCCGGATCGCTCCGCCTCGAAGCGCAGGTACGAGACCGGCGTGCCGTCGAGGTCGGCGACCGCCCACGGCAGTGCGCGGATCTCGCGCTCGCGCGCCCGCCAGTCGAACCCGTCGGCCCACACGGCGGCGAGGCGGCGCAGCGTCGCCTGGTCCGTGCCGGCCTCCCACGGCTCGACCGGCCACTCCGGCGCCCAGCGGGTGCGGCGGATCCGGTCGCGCAGGTCGTCGAGGTCGGCGTCGGTGACGTGCAGGGGCAGCGGGTGGGTCATCGGGGTCCTGACGTGGCGGGCGGGCGCGGTCCCCCCATGGTCCCGCGGACCGCCGACGGGATCTACGTCCGCCGCCGCCTCGCCATCACCGCGCGCTGCAGCAGCACGAAGACCAGGAGGATCCCGCCCGTGATGATGGTGGTCGCCTCGGGCGGGATGCCGCCGTCGCGCGTGATGAGCACGTTCATCAGGCCCAGCACGAGGGCGCCGACGACCGAGCCGAGCACGAAGCCGACGCCGCCCGTGAGGAGTGTGCCGCCGATCACGGTCGCGGCGATCGCGTCGAGCTCCCAGCCGATGCCGGTGATGTTCTGCGCGCTGCCGAGCCGGGCCGTGTAGATCACCGAGGCGAGACCGGCGAGCGTGCCGCTGATCACGTAGACGGCGAGCTTGGTGCGGCGCACGGGCAGGCCCATGAGCGCGGCCGACTGCTCGGATCCACCGATCGCGTACACGGTGCGGCCGAGCCGGGTGCGGTGCAGCACGAAGAACGCGACGGCCACCACGACGAGCGCGATGAGCACGCCCGGCGTCGTCACGACGTCGTTGACCTTCGGGCCGTCGACGACCTTCATGTTCGTGGCGAGCGACCGCAGCGGCGACTCGTCGTCGAGCCGCTCGGGGACGGTGCTGAGGATGGAGGCGAGCCCGCGGCCGAGGAACATCATCGCGAGCGTCGCGATGAACGGCTGCACGTCGAAGAACTGGATCAGCACGCCCGAGACGACGCCGGAGGCCGTGCCGATGAGGATCATCAGCACCATCACCACCCACGGGTTCCAGCCCGCGTTCGCGAGCAGCACGCCCGCGACGCTGCTCACGGCGACGATCGCGCCGACGGACAGGTCGATCCCGCCCGTGAGGATCACGAAGGTCAGCCCCACGGCGAGCACGATGACGTGCGCGTTGTTGATCAGCAGGTTCGACAGAGTCGCGGCCTGCAGGATGCGGCCGTACGCGATCTCGCCGTAGGCCAGCATCACGAGCAGGATCACCAGGGCGGCGACCGTCGGCAGCGAGTCGAGGCGGAGGCGCATGCGGCGGCGCGCCGGCCGGGGAGCGGGGCCGGGTCCCGGTGCGGGGGTCGGCGTGGCGGGCTGCTGGATCGTCGTGGCGCTCATGCGGGCACGGCCTCCTTCTCGGTCGGCACGGGGGTGGGCGCCGGCGGGCGGCGCCTCGTGAACAGCGCGCGGACGCGCCGGGACTGCAGGAGCACGATCGCGACGATCACGATGGCCTTGAAGGCGGGCGTGGCCGAGGACGAGATGCCGAGGAACACGACCGTCTTGTCGAGGGTCGCGATGAGGAGCGCGCCGACGGCCGCCCCGAGCAGGTGGAACTTGCCGCCCGCGAGCGAGGTGCCGCCGATGACGACCGCGAGGATCGCGTCGAGCTCCAGCTGGTAGCCGGTGCGGGAGACGTCGACCGTCATGACGCTCGCCGTGGCGAAGATCCCGGCGACGCCCGCGAGCAGGCCGCTCGCGATGTACGCGGTGAACAGGAGCGCGCGGCGGTCGAGGCCCGCGAGGCGCGCGGCCTGCGGATCCATGCCGATCGCCTCGATCATGAGCCCGAGGGCGCTGCGCCGCACGAGCACGGCGACGCCGATCGTGATGAGCACGGCCAGCAGGAACACCACCGGCAGCCCCACGAGGTAGCCGTTGGCGACCCAGCGGAACGGCTCGTTGGCGGCGGCCGTGTTCTGGCCCGCCGTGATGACCTTCGCGAGGCCGCGGCCGGCGAGCATGATCACGAGCGTGCTGATGAACGGCTGCAGCCCCACGACGGAGACGAGCATGCCGTTGACCGCGCCGAGGATCCCGGCGATGAGGAGCGCGAGGCCCATCGCGCCGAGCGCGACGCCGAGCGAGTCGGATCCGGCCGCCTTCAGGAACTCCATGGAGACGGCGCCGGCGACCACCATGATCGAGCCGACGCTCAGGTCGATGCCGCCGGTGGCGACCACGAGGCACATGCCCACCGCGATCATCAGCACGGGCGCCGCGGCGCGGAGGATGTCGACGAGGTTGCCCACCAGGTTCCCCGTGTCCGGGTTCACCGAGAGCGCCAGGTAGCCGGGGTCCTTCGCCACGTTGATCGCCAGCAGCAGGACGATCGCGACCGTGCCCCAGAACCAGGGCCGGTGCAGCACGTCGCCGAGGCCGCGCGCGCTGGGGCGGCGGATCGGGGTGGTCGTCGGGTCGCTCATCGGGCTGCCTCCTCGGGCACGGTGTCGGGCACGGTCTCGAGCGCGATGTCGGAGACGCCCTCCTCCGCGATGGCGGCGACGATCGACTGGGCCGTCACGTCGGGTCCCGCCTCCAGCTCGGCGATCTTGCGGTGGTCCTTGAGCACGACGATCCGGTCGCTGAGCCGCACCACCTCCTCCAGCTCCGAGGAGATGAACACGACGGCGACGCCCGTGTCGGCGAGGGCGGCGACCTGCTCCTGGATCTCGGCCTTGGCGCCCACGTCGATCCCGCGGGTCGGCTCGTCGAGGATCAGCAGCTCGGGCTCCGTGGCGAGCCACCGTCCGAGCAGGACCTTCTGCTGGTTGCCGCCGGACAGGTTCCGGATGGGCCGGTCGGGATCCGCGGGCCGCACGTTGAGCTCGGTGAGGTACTTCGCGACGATGCGGTCCTTCTCCTTGCGCGGCAGGGGACGAGCCCAGCCGCGCTTCGCCTGCACGGCGAGCACGAGGTTCTCCCGCACGCTGAGGTCGCGGATGATCCCCTCGTCGCGCCGGTTCTCGCTCGAGAACGCGATGCGGTGCTCGAGCGCCTTCGCGGGGGAGGAGATGGCGACGGGTGCGCCGTCCATGGTCACGGATCCGGTGTCGGGCTTGTCGACGCCGTAGAGGAGGCGCGCGAGCTCGGTGCGGCCGGAGCCGAGGAGCCCGGCGAGGCCGACGACCTCGCCGCGGCGGAGCTCCACGTCGGTGGCGTCGAGCGAGCCCTTCCGGCCGATCCCGGTGGCCCGGTACACGGGCTCGCCCGCGGCCACCTGGCGGCTGGCGCGCTCGCGGTCGAGGGAGCGGAGGGTCTGCAGGTCCTTGCCGATCATCTCGGCGATGAGCCCGGCCCGGTCGATGTCGCGCGTGAGGTGCTCGCCCACGAGCCTGCCGTTGCGGAGCACCGTGAGCCGGTCGCTGATCGCGAAGACCTGGTCGAGGAAGTGGGAGACGAAGAGGATGGCGACGCCCTCGTCGCGGAGGCGGCGCATCACGCGGAAGAGGCCCTCGACCTCGTCGGCGTCGAGGCTGGAGGTCGGCTCGTCGAGGATCAGCACCTTCGAGTCGAGCACGGTCGCCCGGCTGATCGCCACGAGCTGCTGCAGCGCGAGGCTGATGGTGGAGAGCGGCGTGCGCGGATCCAGGTGGCCGAGCCCCACGCGCGCCAGCACCTCGGAGGCGGCGGCGTGCGTGCCCTTCCAGTCGATGCCGAAGCGGCCGCGCTTCTCGTGGCCGAGCATGACGTTCTCGCCGATGGTGAGGTTCCCGCAGAGGTTGACCTCCTGGTAGACCGTGGAGATCCCGGCGGCCTGTGCGTCGGCGGTGCCGGAGAGGCGCCGCTCGGATCCGTCGACGACGACCCGGCCGGAGTCGATCCCGTAGACGCCCGTGAGCGCCTTGATGAGGGTCGACTTCCCGGCGCCGTTCTCGCCCATGAGCGTGTGGACCTCACCGGGGAAGAGCCGGAGGTCGACCCCGTCGAGCGCCTTGACGCCCGGGAAGGAGATGGTGATGCCCCGCATCTCGACGATGGGGCTGGGTGCCTGCATGGCGCGTGCTCCGTTCCTCCGCCGGCGTCGTCGCCTGCGGGTGGGGGCGGCGGGGCGGATGGTCCGCCCCGCCGCGGGTGTCCGTGCGATCGGGTCAGAACTTCCGGTCGGGCAGCGCGGAGGCGGCCTTCTCGGGCGAGTCGAACGTGTCCGACGGGACGACGATCGACGCCTCGACGCTCTCGCCGTCGAGCAGCTTCTGCACGGCCTCGAGCGCCGTGTCGCCGAACAGCGGGTTGTACTCGGCGACGAAGCTGAGCTTGCCCTCGGCGAGGGCCTCCAGCGCGCCCTTCGTGCCGTCGATGGTCGCGATCTTCACGTCCTCGCCGGGCGTGAGGCCCGCCTCCTCGACGGCCTGGACGGCGCCGAGCCCCATCTCGTCGTTCTGCGCGAACACCATCTGCACGTCGTTCGCGTTCGACTTGAGCACGGTCTCGAAGACGCTCTTGGCCTCCTCGGTCGACCAGTTGGCGGTCTGCGCGCCGACCTTCGTGAACGCGGTGTCGGCGCCGATGACGTCGTTCCAGCCCTCGTTGCGCTCGTTGACGACGGAGACGCCCGCGGGGCCCTCGAGCGTGAAGTACTTGCCGCCCTCGGGCAGCGCGGTCTTCGCCCAGTCGGCGACCGACTCGCTCACGGCGATGTTGTCGGGCGCGATGCGGGTCGCGTAGAGGGAGGTGTCGTCGGGCTCGATGCCGCGGTCGATGAGGACCACGGGGATCTCGGCCTCCTTGGCGCGCTCGAGCGAGTCCTCCCAGCCGGAGCCCTCGGTGGCCGAGAGCAGGATCACGTCGACGCCCTCGTCGACGAACGACGTGAACGCGTCGATCTGCGACTTCTGGTCGTTGTTGGTGGCGGGCGCGTACTTGAGGTCGAAGCCGGCCTCCTTCGTGAACGTGTCCTGGATGTTCTTCTCGTTGGCCTGGCGCCAGGCGCCCTCGGGGCCGACCGCGACGAAGCCGACGGTGGCCGTCTCCCCGCCGCTGTCGGCGGCGCCGCCCGCGGTGGATCCGGTGCCCGAGTTGCTCGAGCAGGCCGCGAGGCCCAGGGCGATGGCCCCGGCCGCGGCGATGGTGGCGATGCGCCTCTTCGTGGACATGTATCTCCTCCTTGAGATGTTCGGGACGACTTCGTCCCTGACGGCCCTCGTGGGCCGGTGTTGCTGCGGTTGCGCGGGGTGCTGCCGCGTGCTCGTGATGTTACCGGTAACAACTTCGTCGGCGCAAGACCCTGTTACCGGGAACACCCGCGTCAGTGCGCGGGTGGACGCGTCGGCGGGCCGGGCGGGAACGGCAGCTCCGGCAGCGGGAACGCGTCCTCGTCCTCGTCATCGCGCGGCGCCGCGATCAGCTCGACGATGGTGTCGACCGTCACGCCCGGGCCGTTGGACAGCTCGCCGATCTTCTCCCGGTCCTTGAGCACGACGATCCGGTCGCTCACGCGCACGAGCTCGTCGAACGCGCTCGAGATGAACACGACGGCGACGCCCTCGAGCGCGAGCTGCGCGATGTGCGCCTGGATGTCGACCTTGGCCCGGATGTCGACGCCGCGGGTCGGCTCGTCGAGGATCAGCACGCGCGGCCGGATCGCGAGCCAGCGCGCGAGCAGCACCTTCTGCTGGTTGCCGCCGGAGAGCTGGCCGGCGGGCGTCGCCGGATCCGCCGGCGTGATGCCGAAGTGCTCGATGTGCCGCTCGACGAGGTCCTCGCGCTCGGCCTTCGCGAGCGGATGCGCCCAGCCGCGCAGCGCCTGCAGCGCGAGCACGATGTTCTCCCGCACGCTCAGCTCGCCGATGAGGCCCTCGGCGCCGCGGTCCTCCGCCGAGAGCGCGACGCGGTTCCGCAGCGCGTCGGCCGGCCGGTCGATCACGATGTCACGCCCGCCGAGCGTCACGACGCCGCCGTCGGCGCGGTCGGCGCCCGCGAGCAGGCGCGCGAGCTCGGTGCGGCCGGATCCGCGGAGCCCGGCGATGCCCACGACCTCGCCCGGGTGCAGCTCGAGGTCCACCGGCCGCAGCATCCCGCGCCGGCCCACGCCCGCTGCCCGGTAGAGCGGCGGCCCGACCGGATCCACCCGGTGCGCCCGCCGCTCCGAGCCGATGCGCTTGAGGTGCGCGACGTCCTTCCCGAGCATGCGCGCGACGAGCTCGGCCCGGTCGAGCTCGTGGGGCAGGTGGTCGCCCTCCTTCACGCCGCCGCGGAGGATCGTCATGCGGTCGCTCAAGGCCAGCACCTGCTCGAGGAAGTGGGAGACGAACAGGATCGCGACGCCCTGGTCGCGGAGGCGGCGGATCACCTGGAAGAGGCGCGCCACGTCGTCGGCGTCGAGGCTGGAGGTCGGCTCGTCGAGCACCAGCACGCGCGGCCGGTCGACCATGGCGCGCGCGATGGAGACGAGCTGGCGGCTGGCGGGGGAGAGGTCGGCGAGGCGGTCGCGGGGATCCAGATCCGCGAGGCCCAGCTCCGCGAGCATGGCGGCGGCGCGCGCGTGCGTGTGGCGCCACGAGATGCCGAGCCGGCCGCTCACCTCGTGGCCGAGCATCACGTTCTCGCCGACGCTGAGGTTCTCGACCAGGTGCGACTCCTGGAACGCGGCCTGGATGCCGAGGGCGCGCGCATCCGCCGGCCCGCCGAGCCGCACGGGCTCGCCGTCGACGAGGATCTCGCCCGCCTCGATCCGGTGCACGCCGAGCAGCGCCTTGATGAGCGTCGACTTGCCGGCGCCGTTCTCGCCGAGGAGCGCGTGCACCTCGCCGGGGTGCAGGTCGAGGTCGACGCCGTCGAGCGCGGTGCCGTTGGGGAACGCCACGGTGATGCCCGTCATGCGCACGGTGGGGCCGGTGGCCGCGCCGCGGCGCGGGCCGACGGGATCGGCGTCGGCGTGCGCGTCCGGGAGCGCGCCCGCGGCCGTGGGGCCGGTCGGGCGGATCGTCGTCGATCCCCGTGCGTGACGCACCTGGTGCTCCTCGGGTTCCGGGCCGTCGTGGCCGCGTGCCGGGTGGTGCCGGCTGGCTCGACTGTAGCGGCCGGGATCGGCCCCGGCGAGGGACGGGGGCGTCGGATCCCCCGGGTGTCGGATTCAGTCCACGTGGCGGGCGGCGGCGCTGGAGTCGCGCACGACGAGCTCGGCCGGGATCCGCGTCGCCTGCGGGATCTCGCGCCCCTCGATCGCGGCGATGAGCACGTCGACCACGAGCGATCCGAGCGCCGGGAAGTCCTGCCGGACGGTCGTGAGCGGCGGGAGGAAGTGGCGGGAGACGGGCAGGTCGTCGAAGCCGACGACGCTGAGGTCCTCCGGCACGCGGATCCCGCGGTCGTGCAGCCCGTGGATCACGCCGAGCGCCATCTCGTCGTTCGCCACGAACACGGCCGTGTACTCGGGCACCGCGGTGAGCCCCTTCGCGAAGTCGTAGCCGAAGTCGCTCGACCAGTCGCCGATCACGATGGGCCGCTCGCGCATGCCCCACGCCCGGGTGCGCGCGTGGAAGGCGCGCTCGCGTGCGCGCGCGTCGAGCCAGTCGAGCGGGCCGGAGACGTGCAGCACGTCGCGGTGGCCGAGGCTCGCGAGGTGGTCGACCACGAGCCGCGTGCCCGCGGACTGGTCGACCGAGACCGTGAGGAACGCCGGATCCTTCTCGGCCTTCACCACGAGCGTCGGCAGCCCGGTCGTGATGGTGCGCAGCACGGCGACCGACGAGGAGCGCGGCGCGACCACGCACAGCGCGTCGATGCCCTGGCCGGTGAGGTGGCGCACGGCCTCCTCGGGCGTCGCATCCTCCTCGTCGCGCAGCGCGAACGACGCGACCGAGTAGCCGCCGTCGCGCGCCGACCGTTCGATGGCCCGCAGGATGCTCGACGGCCCGAACTCCACGGCGCTCTCGATGAGCACGCCGATCCGCAGCGCCTGCTGCGTGACGAGCTGCCGGGCCGCGCTGTTCGGCCGGAAGTCGAGCTCGGCGACGACCTCGAGCACGCGCTGCCGGGTCGACTCCTTGACCTGCGGGTGCCCGTTGAGCACGCGCGAGACGGTCATGTGCGAGACGCCCGCGCGCTCCGCGACCTCGCGGAGGCCGAGCCGCTCGCCGCCGCTCCTGACGCTCACCCGCACTCCATCCGGCATCCTCCGAGGCGGCGACGGACGTCGCGCCCGCCGGGTCGGGCCGGTCGGATCTCCTGTAGCTGCGCACACCCTACCGGGGCGGATGCGCGCGGGCCCGGTGCGGTGGACGGCCGGACAGCCGCGCGCCCGTAACCGATCGGCCCGGCCCTGGCAAGCCCCCGGCGCATGCCACACGCCGCTCGGCCCCCGGACCAGGTTGGAGAGGCGGCGGTTTCGCCGCACGAAGAAATAGGAGCCCCTATGTACTTCCACGCACAGACCTGGATCAACGAGATCGCCGACGGCGAGCCCGACCCCGCCGCCGCGAACGCGCTGCAGGAGGGCCTCGGCGGCCAGTTCGGCGAGATGCGCACGATGATGCAGTACCTCTTCCAGGCGATGAACTTCCGCGGCGCCGCGGCCAAGCCGTACCGCGACCTGATCCAGGGCGTCGGCACCGAGGAGATCAGCCACGTCGAGCTCATCGGCACCACCATCTCGCGCCTGCTCGACGGCTCGCCCGAGTACACCGGCAAGCTCAGCGACCCGCTCGACACCCCGGGCAAGGGGGGCGCGACGCCGCTGAGCATCGCGCTCGACCACGGCAACATCCACCACCACCTCGTGGGCGCCCAGGGCGCGCTGCCCGTCGACGCCGCCGGCAACCCGTGGAGCGGCAGCTACGTCTACAACTCGGGCAACCTCCCGCTCGACCTCCTCTACAACGTCATGCTCGAGTCGACCGGCCGCCTGCAGAAGTGCCGCATCTACGAGATGACCGACAACCCCGTCGCCCGCGCGACCGTCGCGTACCTCATCGTGCGCGACCAGGCGCACGAGAACGCGTACGCGAAGGCGCTCGAGACGCTCGGCGTCGACTGGGGCAAGCTCCTGCCGATCCCGAAGACCAACGCGGAGCAGTTCCCCGAGGTGAAGAAGCTCGTCGACCTCGGCCTCCAGAGCAAGCAGTACAGCTTCGACCTCGACGGCAAGAGCGAGGCCGGCCGCATCTTCCAGGGCACGTCGCCCTCGAAGGACGGCACCGACCTCACCGCGACCGAGCAGGCCCCCGTCGGCGTCCCGTCCACCATCGCGCCCGAGCGGCTCGAGGAGTTCGCCCCGGGCCTCGACAAGGACCTGCTCGCCCTCATCCAGGAGACGGCCGAGCGCGAGCTGGCCGAGGTCGAGGCGTTCTACGGGCCGACCGCGAAGGCCTGATCCGCGTCAGCTGATCCACGCGGCGGCGCCGTCTCCTCGCGGAGGCGGCGCCGTCGGCGTGCCCAGTCGCGGCGGGGTCGGCGCGCACCCCATCCGCCAGGCGCATGCCGGTGATCCCTCCGAGGGACGCCCGCGCGCGACCGCGCTCCGTACGGTGAGGGGATGGGAATGCGGACACGGCGCCGAGCGGCGACGGCCCTCGCGGCGGTCGTGATCCTCGCGTCCGCGCTGAGCGGGTGCTCGTGGCTCCACCCGGACCCGCCCGAGGCCACGGTGTCGTCCGTGGAGGCGCTCCGCGTGCGGCTCGCCGCCGTCGACGGGATCTCGGACGTGACGACGCATCTGAGCCCGAGCGGCGAGGGGTTCGTGCCGGACGAGTGGACCGCGCAGGTCGAGGCGACCGCCGACACCCCGGATCCGGCCGTCGCCGCCGCCGTCCGCGCCGCCCTCGGCGACGGGGTCACGCAGGCGGAGCTGATCCTCTCGCTCGCGCTCCCCGCGGGAGACGGTGCGGCGCCCGTCCGACTCGACCCGAGGGACCCGGTGGTCGTCGACCTCGTGGAGACGTGGCGGCGGATCCCGGGGGTCGCGTCGGTGGATGTCGTGGACTCCGCCCGGTTCGTCTCCCTGCAGGAGGGGGTGGCCTTCGCGGAGGTGGCGGATCGCCTGCGCGCGTCGCTCGGCGACGCCGAGGGCCAGGTGACCCTCCGGCGTGGCACGGCCTCGGTCGGCGTGACCGCCGACGGGCCCCGGGCCGCGGTCCTCGGTGTCGTCGACCTGCTCGCGGCCCGGCCCGACGTGGCGGAGGTGTACGCGGTGCCCGGATCGGCCTCACCGCGCGACCGGGTCGTCGTCGAGACGCGGGACGGCGCGGGCGTGGCCGCCGTCCTGGCCGCGACGGTCGATGAGCGGGCGAATGCGGGCAGCGGACCGAGGGCAGAGTTCACCGTCCGCGCACCCACCTCCTCGTTCGCCGCGGCGGACCCGGACGAGGAGATCACGGGCTGGCTCGGACTCCCCCTCGGCTCACCGGAGCCCGGCGACATCCCGGAGCCGCCCGAGCCCACGACCCCGGCCGCCCCGCCGTCGCCCGCGGCGCCACCCGTCCTCGTCGACGTCGGCGCGCAGGAGGCCGGGGTGCGCGCCTTCCTCGAGGCCGCGGCGGTCACCACCGGTGTGCCCGCCGAGGTGACCACGGTCGCGACGCAGTGCGAGGACGGCTCCGCGGGGACGCAGGCGACCGGCAGCGTGCTCATCCCGATCTTCACCGTGATGGACGAGCCGCAGCCTCCCTTCGACGCGATCACCAGGTCGTGGACCGAGGCGGGGTTCGTCCCCGGAGGAAGCGCGATGGGCCGCGACTTCTGGAAGGCGGGCGACGGCCGCGCCGACGGGGTCGCCTCGGCGAGCATCCGCGGCACCTCCGAGGGCCTCAGCCTCTCGGCCGAGTCGGTCTGCGTTCGGTGACCGGCGCCCGCGCGGCCGCTAGCCTCGCGAGCATGACGTGTCGTCCGTTCCTCGCCGCCGCCCTCCTCGCGACGACGGCCCTGCTCGCGGGCTGCACGTCCGTCGTGGACGGCGGACCCGACCCGACGCCGGCCGTCGTGGAGGGCGAGCGCACCCCGACGACGTCGCCTTCGGCACCCGACCCCGTCGTGCCGACGGACGGCGGCCCGCGCTCCCAGGCGCAGGGCGAGGTCAGCTCCGTGGTGGGCACGCTGACCTACTACACGCCCGCATCCGGCGACACGCTGACCGGCGTCGCCGCCCGCTTCGGCCTCTGCATCGCCGACCTGGAAGCGGCGAACGGGAACTCGCAGATCATGGCCGGCGAGGAGATGCTCGTCGCCCGCACCACGGCCACGCCGCTCGACGACCACGCCTGCCTCGGCTGACCGTCGACCGGTCGGATGGCGCCGCCCCTGCGAGCCCCCTGACCGGATCCGCCCCACCCGGGACACCGCGAACCCGTCGCCGTAGGCTGATGCATGGCCTCCGACACCGCACCCCGAGACCCCGCAGCGCCCCTCTACCTCGACGTCGTGGACGGCTGGTGGCGCGCCGCCAACTACCTCTCCGTCGGCCAGATCTACCTGCTCGACGACCCGCTGCTCGAGCGCCCGCTCACGCGCGACGACATCAAGCCGCGCCTCCTCGGGCACTGGGGCACGACCCCGCTGCTGAACTTCGTCTACGCGCACCTCAACCGGGCGATCATCGAGCGCGACCTCGACATGATCTACATCGCCGGCCCCGGTCACGGCGGCCCCGGCATGGTCGCGAACGCCTACCTCGACGGCACCTACTCCGAGCTGTTCTCGGCGGCGACGCCCGACCGCGACGGGCTCCGGCACCTGTTCCGCCAGTTCTCGTTCCCCGGCGGCGTGCCCTCGCATGCGGCGCCGGAGACGCCCGGATCGATCAACGAGGGCGGCGAGCTCGGCTACTCGCTCGTGCACGCGTTCGGCGCGGCGCTCGACAATCCCGACCTCGTGGTGTCCTGCGTGATCGGCGACGGCGAGGCGGAGACCGCGACGCTCGCCTCCAGCTGGCACCTGGACAAGTTCCTCGACCCCGAGACCGACGGCGCCGTGCTGCCGATCCTCAACCTCAACGGCTGGAAGATCGCGAACCCCACGGTGCTCGCGCGCATCCCCGAGGAGGAGCTGCTCGCGCTCTTCACCGGTTACGGCTATTCCCCCCGGATCGTCTCGGGCGGCTTCGACGGCGAGGACCACTTCGCCGTGCATGAGCGGTTCGCGCTGGCGCTGGGCGAGGCGCTCGACGACATCAGCCGGATCCAGCTCGCGGCCCGCACGGGCGGCAGCGAGGAGCGACCGGCGTGGCCGATGCTGATCCTCCGCACGCCCAAGGGCTGGACCGGCCCGAAGGAGGTCGACGGCAAGCAGGTCGAGGGCACGTGGCGCGCGCACCAGGTGCCGCTCTCCGGGGTCCGCGACGACCCGGATCACCTCCGCCAGCTCCAGGAGTGGCTCGAGAGCTACCGCCCGCACGAGCTGTTCGACCGCGACGGGCGACTGACGCCCGCGCTCCAGCCGAACCGTCCCGAGGGCGACCGGCGGATGAGTGCCAGCCCGCACGCGAACGGCGGCCTGCTGCGTCGCGACCTCCGGCTGCCGCCGCTCGAGGTGAACGCGATCGACCTCAGCGACGGACGCGGCGTCATCGCCGAGCCGACCCGGGTGCTCGGCGGATGGCTGCGCGACGTGATCGCCCGCAACCCGCTCGACTTCCGGATCTTCGGCCCCGACGAGACCGCCAGCAACCGCCTCGACGACGTCTACGAGGTCACGGCGAAGGCCTGGCAGGGCGAGGTGCTGCCGGTCGACGAGCACCTGGCGCACGAGGGCCGGGTCATCGAGATCCTCAACGAGAACATCACGCAGGGGCTGCTCGAGGCGTACCTGCTCACCGGGCGGCACGGGCTCTTCACCTCGTACGAGGCGTTCATCCACGTCGTCGACTCGATGTTCAACCAGTACGCGAAGTGGCTCGAGTCGAGCTCGAAGGTGGAGTGGCGGCGGCCGGTCGCGTCGTTCACGTACCTCCTCTCCTCGCACGTGTGGCGGCAGGACCACAACGGCTTCTCGCACCAGGACCCGGGGTTCCTCGACCACGTCGTGAACAAGCGCGCCGAGATCGTGCGCGTCTACCTGCCGTTCGACGCGAACTCGCTGCTCGTGACGATGGACCACTGCCTCCGCGGCACGGACCTGATCAACGTCGTGATCGCCGGCAAGCAGCCGACCGCGAGCCTGCTGTCGCTCGAGGAGGCGCGGGCGCACGGCGCGCGCGGAGTAGGGGTGTGGGAGTGGGCGGGCACCGAGGTGCCGGGGCTCGAACCCGACGTGGTGGTCGCGTGCGCGGGCGACATCCCGACCGTGGAGGCGATGGCGGCGGTGCAGATTCTCAAGCGGGAGATCCCGCAGCTGCGCGTGCGCTTCGTCAACGTGGTCGACCTGATGCGGCTGCAGGACTCGACGCAGCACCCGCACGGCCTCGACGACGGATCCTTCGACGCGCTGTTCACGCGCGACAAGCCCGTGGTGTTCGCGTTCCACGGCTACCCGTCGCTCATCCACCGCCTCACGTACAAGCGCCACAACCACGCGAACATGCACGTGCGCGGGTTCGTGGAGCAGGGCGGCACGACCACGCCGTTCGACATGCTGATGCTCAACGACCTCGACCGGTTCCGGCTCGTGATGGACGTGATCCGCCGCGTGCCGCACCTCGAGACCACCTACGCGGCCCTCTCCCAGCGCATGGACGACGAGCGGATCGCGCACCGCGTGCACACTCGGCAGTTCGGCGAGGACATGGCCGACGTGTCGGGCGCGGAGGGGCTGCCGTTCGCTGATCCGAACCGGCAGACGGCGATCGACACCGGCGACGACAACGCGTAGCCGGGCGTGACGCCGCGGCCGCCGTCAGCCGGCGGCGGCCGTGGACGGGTCGGCGGGGTCGGCGGACGCATCCGGCCCGTGGTCGAACAGACCGATCGCGTTGCCCTCGCTGTCGCGCACGTAGGCCCAGCGGTCGGTCTCGTTGAGCATCTGGATCCCGCCCATCGCGGATCCGCCGTGCGCCTCGACCTGCGAGACCGTCTCCTCGATGGAGTCGACCGTGATCACGATGGTGGGGTGCGGCACCTCCGCGCGGCGGTGCAGGTCCCCGTTGATCCCGTCCTCGCTCCCGGTGAGGATCATGCCTGCGTCCTCCCCCCACGGCTCGTAGCGGAAGCCGAAGACGGCGGAGTAGAACGCGCTCGCGCGCGCCATGTCCTCGGCGGGGATCTCGAAGTGCTCGACGGCGGCCATGCGCCATGATCCTGCGGGCGGGGAAACTGCGTCAAGGGGCCGGCGCGAGCGTCGCGTCGACGCCCGTGATCACCTGGCCCCACCGGGAGACGGCGATGCGCGTGGCGAGCGCGCGCTGCGTGCGGTCGCCGGACCACTCGGGGAGGTAGGCGCGCGGATCCGACGACGGCGTGCCGAAGCGCACCACGTAGAAGCCGGGCTCCAGGTTGCCGAGCGAGTAGCGGCCGGATGCGTCCGTGAAGCCGGACGCCTCCAGGCGCCCGTCGCCGGTCGCGCGCAGGACGTCGACCGGTGCGGCCGCTGCGGGTGCGCCGCCCGGGAGCGTGACCGTGCCGCCGATGCCCGCGGGAGTGCGGATCACGATGTCTACGCGGGTCTCGCGGCCGGCGGGCGCGGTGAAGAACCGCGCGTCCCGCCATTCGTTGACCTGCCCGAGGTACTGCGATGCGGGCGTGCCGCCCAACGCGACCCAGGCGCGCAGCGTGTACCGCGTGGCGCGCATCCCCTCGAAGCGGAACGCGCCGTCGACGATGTCGACGCTGTCGCCGAACGGGATGTCGGCGAGCTCGAGGGAGACCTCGCCCGTGCGGACGAGGTTCCGGGGGTCCACGCGGTCGAGGTAGACGCGGCCGACGACGGTGGCGGTGGTGGCGCTGGACGCCGGGGTGGGATCCGCGGACGCGGGGGATGCGGGGCCGGCCTGAGCTGCGGTGATCAGGGCCAGGGCGATGAGGCCGACGAGACCGCGTCGGCGGACGGATGGCATGGGCGCTCCGATGCTCGGACCGGCGGGATGCCGGTCAGGAGACCGGTCTACTCCGCCGCCGCCCCGAGGTCACGACCCCCGATGGGGGCGGTCAGCGCGCGGTCGGCGCGGCCCGGGAGGCCCCGGCCGACGGATCCCGCGCGAGCTGCACGTAGATCGACGGCAGCTGCGTGTCGAGCGTCGCCGTGTAGCGGGTCGCGGTGGCGAGGCTTCCGGTGCCTCCCGCCCACCGCGGGAGCTGCCGCGGGGTCTCGCCGGCCGCGGCGACGTACACGACGTACTCGCCGGGCGTGATCCCGTTCAGGCTGAAGCGGCCGTACTGGTCGGTGGACGCGACGAGGCCGGTGGTCGGGGCCACGCCCTCCGCGGCCTCGGCGACGGGGACGAAGCGCACGGACACAGCGGGGGTGCCCACTCCGTCGGACCGGTAGATCTGGCCCTTCGCGCTCGCGCCGCGGTTGAGATCCACGTCGATCCCGGTGAGCGCCGTGCCCCACTGCGCGACCGTGACCGGCGTCGCGCTCTCCCTGTCGTAGGCGTCCGAGTACCACTCGCCGATGATGCCGCGGGAGTCGCCGACGGGCGTCCCGACCTTGATCAGGTAGTCGCCGGGCTCCGCGCTCGAGAGGGTGTACCCGCCCTGCGCGTCCGTGGTCGTGGAGTCGAGGAGCTGGCCGTCGTACGTGCGGTAGGCAGCGACGGAGAGTCCCTTCGCGGGGGCGCCGCCCGTCGTCGTGACCGTGCCCTGGATAGTGGCGTACCGCTTGAGGACCACGTCCACGCGGACGGTCCCGTCGGCCTGCACCGCGAAGGTCTGCGCCCGCTTCACGTCGTTCGTCTGCCCGTAGTACTGGTAGAGGTACTTCCCGCCGACGTTGAAGAAGGCGTGCAGCCGGTACTCGCCCGGGCGCACGCCCGAGAAGGAGAACGCGCCGCCGACGACGCCGGAGACGAGGCCGTCGCTGAACTCGTAGGGCGCGGGCTCCAGGTAGATCTCGCCGGAGGACACGAGGTTGGCCGGATCCACGGAGTCGAGGTAGACGTTGCCGACCACCTTCCCGGTCGACGGCTGCTCGGGGAGGTCGACGCCGGCGGCCGCGACCGGGGCTGTCGCCGCGCTGGTGCGGGTGGTGGGCGTGATCCCGGGTGCCGTGCCGGTGACCGTCGCGGTGATCCGCTTCCCGGCGTCCGCGTCGACGGGCGTGTAGGAGATGGACGTCGCGCCTGCGACGGTCACGCCGTCCACGGCCCACGCGTAGGCGAACGACGCCGGGCGCGGGGTCCACACGCCCGCGACGGCGCGCAGCGGGCGGCCGACCTGCACGTCGCCGGTGATGACCGGGTCGGAGGCCTCGGTGAAGGGGGTCGTGGCGACGGGAGGCGTGGGGTCGGGCACGGGGTCCGCGGTCGGTGCCGGGGTCGGCGCGGTCGGCGTCGGCGTCGTGACGGCGGGCGCGACCGCGGTGGTCGGCCCGCTCGAGCGGGCGAGGGATGCGTACCCGCCCCGGCGCGCGGTGACCGTGAGGTCGATGCGCGCGCCGGCGTCCGCGGCGGTGAGCTTCAGCGTGGATCCGGTCGCGCCCGCGATGGCCACGCCGTCGCGCCACCAGCGGTAGCCGAACGTCGTGGGCTTCGGTGCCCATTCGCCGGTGACCGCGGTGAGCGTGGAGCCGACGCGGAGGGCGCCGGCGATGGTCGGCTTGGGTGACGCGGTGAAGGCCGACGCGGCGCGGGTCGCGCTGGCAGCGGCGCCGGCGGGCGCATCGGCCGCCGTGGCGGATCCCGCGATGCCCGCCTGCGCGGACAGGACGAGCGAGAGCGACAGCAGCCCGATCAGGGCGCGTCGACGTGGTGCGTGCATGGATCCCCCGGTCCGGCGCCGCCGACCGCGGTGCCCGCTGCATGCCTACCGCGCGGAGCCGTCGGCTGTCGACGTGTCGCGCGGAACGGGGGCGCGACGGACCGCGCACGACGACGCCGCCACGACCCGGTGGGTCGCGGCGGCGTCGTCGGTCGGCGTCGCGCGGCTAGCGGGCGACCGGCGTCCCCGTGGTGACCACCGCCGGGGCCGAGCGGATCGCGAGGGCCACGTCCTTGCCCGCGGGCACGACCAGCTCCGAGCGGTCGGCGCCGGTCCCGCCGTCCCACCAGCGGGACGACGGCACGTAGTCGCGGAAGTACGTCACCTGCACGCGGTAGGTGCCGGCGGGCACCGAGTCGAGGAACGCGTCCATGCCCGGGTCGACGAACGTGGTCCTCTTGGCGGTGCCGCCCTGGAACAGGGTGACCTGGGCGTGGTCGGACCAGCCGGCCGCCGGCGTGCCCGAGATCGTGGCGGTCACCGAGGAGCTGACGACGAAGCGCGCGTCGACGGAGGGGAGGTCGGCGCGGCGCGTCGCGGTGTAGACCGTCGCCGAGGCGAGCGATCCGCTGCCGCCCAGCCACTGGGACGCGTACGAGGGAGCCTCGGAGCGGTCGGCCGCGACGAACACGTAGTACCGGCCGGGCAGGATCCCGGTGATGCGGAACCGGCCGGTCGCGTCGGTCGGCGCGCCGCCCACCGTCCGCGGGTCGGCGCCCAGCAGGGCCGCCGCCTCGGGGACGACGTAGACGCGCGCGCCCGCGTACGGCGATCCGTCCGGTGCGCGGACGATGCCTGAGAGCCGGGACCCGGCGTCCAGCGTCGGGTCGACGCCCGTCACGGCCTGGCCCCAGCCGACCGTGAAGCGCGTGGCCGCGTTGCGGTCGTCGGTGTCGCTGTACCACTCGCCGATGACGCCGTCCGGGTTCGTGAACGGGGCGGTGAAGTGCACCTCGTACTGGCCGGGGGTCAGCCCGTCGGCCACGAAGCGACCGGACGCATCCGTGGTCGCGCCGGAGACCTCGCCTCCGCGCACCCGGAAGACCTCGACCTGGGATCCGACCGCAGGGCGGCCGTCGGCCAGGGTCGCGGTGCCGCTGATGGTCGCGTAGCGCTTGAGCACGACGTCGAGCCGCACGGTGCCGTCGGCCTGCACGGTGAAGGTGCGGCCGTCCGTGACGCCGTCCGCCTCGCCGTAGTACTGGTACAGGCGCTGCCCGCCGACCGTCACGTTCGCGGCCAGCCGGTAGTCACCCGGCAGGAGTCCCTCGGCGCGGAAGGCGCCGTCGACGATGGGCGACGACGTGGCTTCGGCCGCTCCGACGCGGAACGGGGTGACCTCGCCGGACGAGATCAGGTTGCCGGGGGCGACGGAGTCGAGGTACACGCGGCCGACGATCGTGCCGGTCGCCTGCACGGGCGGCGGGGTGGTGGCGGCGACGACCGCGGCCGTGCGGGCGCTCGTCCGGGCCGCCGGGTTGTAGCCGGCCGCGCTGCCGGTGACCGTGACGGTGATGCGCTTGCCGATGTCCGCGGCGACGGGCGTGTAGTACTCGCCCGTGGCGTTGGAGATCGCCTCGTCGTCGGCGAACCAGCGGAACTCGAAGGTCGGGTCGGGGCTCCAGGCGTTCGGCACGGCGCGCAGCGCGGAGCCGACGACGGCCGATCCGGTGATGGTGGGCACGGCCGTGGTGAGCGTGCCGCGGCCCACGGTGGCCGGCGTCGGCGCGCTCATGCGCACGGTGGTCGCGTAGCCGTCGCGGTACCCCGCGACCGACACCGACAGGGCGCGACCGAGGTCGGAGTAGGTCGGCGTGTAGGTGGATGCGGTGGCGCCGAAGATCGGCTTGTCGCCGACGAACCACTGGTAGGCGAAGCGCGGCGACGGGGACCAGGTGCCGGGCACGGCGGTCAGCGGGCTGCCGATGGTCGCGGTGCCGGTGATGGTCGGGACGGGCGCCGCGGTGAAGGGCTGCGCGGCGGGGGCGGCCGTCACGGCCGCGGTCGGGCCGCTCGAGCGGGCGAGCGACGCGTAGCCGCTCTTCGCGGCGGTGACCGTGACGGTGATCCTCTTCCCCTGGTCGGCGGCGACCGGCACGTAGCGGGCGGCGGTCGCGCCCGAGATCGCCACCCCGTCGCGCCACCAGCGGTAGGAGAACGAGTCGGGCGCCGGGGTCCACGTGCCGGTGACCGCGGTGAGCGGCGAGCTGACCTGCGCGGTGCCGGTGATGGTGGGTCGCGGCGACGCGGTGAACGCGGCGGCGGCCTGCACGGCGGCCGGGGCGGATCCGCGTGCCGCGTCGGGGGCCGCGGATGCGGTGGGCGTGGGCGCGTCGGCGGCGGATGCGCCGGAGGCGATCCCCACCTGCGCGGAGGCGACGAGCGCCAACGAGACGAGGCCGACGACGGCCCGACGACGTGCAGATGACATGACTCTCCTGGATCCCGACCGCGTCCGTGCGGCCTGCCCCAGTCCTATCGCGCGCTCGCCGTCCGGCGCCGTACCCAGTTCGGGCCGGAGGCCGGGGCGCGGGGGTCTCCCGTACCGTGGGAGCGCCGCCCGACGGGCGGCCGCATCCGCACCGACCCGCACCCGCACCCGCCCCGGAGGCTCCGCATGGCCGCATCCACCCGCATCCTGCCGCCCCGGATCAGCGACCCGCGGCTCGACGGACTCGCCGACGGCGACCCGTCCGACCTCGACGCGCACGCGACCTTCGAGCGGCTGCGCTTCGCCGACGCCGACCTGACGGACGCCGACCTCGTCGACATCGGGTTCGAGGAGTGCGCGCTCGAGCGGATCCGCCTGCACGAGGCCGACCTCACCGCCGCGAGCCTCGTGGACGTGCTCGCCTCGCGCCTCGACGCGCCCGTGCTGAAGGCACCGCGGATCCGGATGCGCGACGTGCGCCTCGAGGGCTCGCGCGTCGGATCCGCCGAGCTCTACGACGCGTCGCTCTCCTCGGTGCACATCACCGACTGCCGGCTCGGCTTCGTGAACCTGCGCGGCTCGAAGATCACCGACCTGCTCATCACCGACTGCGCCATCGAGGAGCTGGACCTCCGCGGAACCGCCGGCATGCGCATCGCGTTCGCCCGCACCACCATCGGCACGCTCGACCTCGCCGACTCGTCGCTCACGCACCTGGATCTCCGCGGCGCCGAGATCATGGACCTCGACACCCCCGACGGCCTCCGGGGCGCGGTGCTCGACTCGACCCAGCTCATGGCGCTCGGCCCGGTCTTCGCGCGGCACTTCCGCGTGCGCGTCGAGGACTGAGCGGCGGGGCGGCCCGCGGATCAGCCGCCCGACGCCGCCCGGCGGGACGTGTCCGGCGACGCGAGCAACCACAGCAGGTAGAGGCCGCCGATCGCGGAGGTGGCGAGCCCGACGGGGATCTGGAACGGGCTGAGCAGGCGCCCGGCCACGAGGTCGGCGACGCTCAGCAGCAGCGCCCCGACCACGAGCGCGGCGAGCATGCGGCCTCGGCTGCCGGGCATCAGGCGGCGGGCGAGGTGCGGCGCGGCGAGCGCGACGAACCCGACCGGGCCCACGGCCGCGACGCCGACCGCGGCCAGCGCGACGCCGGCCGCGAGCAGCACGGTCCGCCACCTGCCGACGTCGAGGCCGAGCGCGCGGGCGGTGTCGTCGCCCATCTCGAGCATGCGCAGCGGCGGCTCGCCGAGGAACGCGAGCGGCACGATCACGGCCAGCACCAGGACGGCGGGCGCGACCTGCGGCCACGAGATCCCGTTGAGCGTGCCGAATCGCCATGTCGCCGCCGCTTGCGCCAGCTCGAGGTCGCTGCGGGTGATGAGGAAGTCGTTGACCGAGGCGAGCATCGCGCCCACCGCGATGCCCACCAGCACGAGCCGCTCGCCCGTGGTCGCGGTGCGGGAGCTCATCAGGTGCACGGCGAAGGCGGTCGCGAAGCCGCCGACCACCGTGCCGAGCGCGATGGATCCGGCCGAGGACGGCGCCGCCGCGGTGGATCCCGTCACCAGGATCGCGACGAGCCCGCCGGTCGCCGCGCCCGTGCTGAAGCCGATGACGTCAGGGCTGCCGAGCGGGTTGCGCGAGACGCTCTGGAACACCATCCCGCTCAGGCCGAGCGCGGCCCCGACCGCGACCGCGCACACCACGCGCGGCAGCCGCTGGTCGGCGACGATGAAGCGGGCCTGCGCATCCCCGCCGCCGAGCAGGGCGTCGAGCGCCTGCGCCGGGGACAGGGGGTAGGCGCCCGTGCCGAGGCCGACCGCTGCGGCGCCGAGGATCGCGAGCACGAGGATCCCGAGCACGAACCGGTCGCGCCGCGGGATGCGCGGCCTCACCGCGCGCCCGTCCGCCGGAGCACGAGCGCGAGCAGCACAGGCGCGCCGACGAACGCCGTGACGATGCCGGCCTCGAGCTCGCCGGGCCGCGCGACGATCCGGCCGAGCACGTCGGCGCCCAGCACGAGCAGGGGTCCGGCCGCCACGGATCCGAGCAGCACCGGCCGCTCGCGCCGCCCGAGGACCCGGCGCACGGCGTGCGGCACGACGAGCCCGACGAACGAGATCGGCCCGGCGACCGCGGTGGCGGCGCCGCACGCGAGCGTCACGAGGGCGAATCCCGCGAGCCGCACCCGCCCGACGGAGCTACCGAGCGCGGTCGCCGTGTCGTCGCCCAGCGCGAGCACCGCGAGCGGGCGCACGAGCAGCAGCGCCCCGACGACCACGACGACCGTGAGCGGGAGGAGCCAGACGAGGTCGGCGGGGTCGCGCGAGGCCACGGATCCGACCACCCAGGAGCGGTAGTCGCCGAAGGTCCGCGGGTCGGAGAGCGTGACGACGCCGGTGACGGAGGCGAGGCTCGCGGTCAGCGCGGTTCCGGCGAGGAGCAGGCGCGTGGGATCCGCGCGCGGCCCCGCCCGCATCCCGACGAGCACCACGACCACGGCGGCGATCGCGGCCCCGGCGAACGCGGGCCACGCGTATCCGGCCGCCGAGCCGACTCCGAAGACCGCGACGCTGAGCACCACGGCGAGCGACGCGCCCGCGTTGACGCCGAGGAGGCCGGGCTCCGCGAGCGGGTTGCGGGTCATGGCCTGCATCACCACGCCCGCGACCGCGAGCAGCACGCCGACCGCGACCGCGAGGAGCGTGCGCGGCGCCCGCAGCTGCCAGACGATGATCGCGTCGCGGCTGCCGTCGTCCGGATGCTGGATCGCGTGCCACACGGCGTCGAGGGCGATGTCGCGGGATCCCGTCGCGAGGCTCACGGCGCACAGCGCGACGAGCGCGGCGAGGGCCACGACCGCGGCGGCGGCGGCGGGCGCGGGTCGGGTCGGTGGCATGGCCGGGTAAGGCTACCCTAAGCTGCCTCGGTGATCATCGCCTCCCCACCCCGTCCCGACCGCCGTCCCACCCACCGCCGCCTCGCGGGCGTCGCGCTCGCCGCCACCGTCCTCGTCGCCCTCACGGCGTGCGCCGCGCCGGCCGCATCCACCGGCGGCACCGGCACCTCGGGCACCGGCGCCGCGGCCGACCCCGCCGGCACGGGCTACACCACACCCCGCACCATGCCCGAGGGCAAGGGCAGCGGCCAGCCCGACGACGTCTTCCCGCGCACCGTCGTCCACTTCGCGGGCACGACCACCATCCCGGCGGCACCGCAGCGCGTCGCCGTCATCTCGACCGGCCAGGCGGACTCGCTGCTCACCCTCGGCATCGTCCCCGTCGCCTCCACCGCGGCCGACGGCGCGGCCGTCGTCCCCGAATACCTGACCCGCGCGTTCCCCGAGGACGCCGACGCGCTCGCGGCCGTCGCGCCGCTCGGCGACCGCATCTCGCCCGACATCGAGAGCGTCGCCGCGGCGAAGCCCGACCTGATCCTCATGAACATCACCGGCAAGGACGCGGCCTCGCTCTACGCGAGCCTCTCCGCCATCGCGCCCACGGTCGCGACGCAGGGCACCGGCCTCTACTGGAAGCAGGACCTCCTGCTCCTCGCCGACGCGGTCGGCCGCACCCAGCAGGCCGCCTCCTGGCTCGACTCCTACCAGTCCGACGCGGCCGCGTTCGGCGCGGGCCTCGCCGAGCGCCCGGCCGTCTCGTTCCTCCGCTCCTCCGCCGACCGCATCCGCGTCTTCGGGGTGGCGTCCTTCGCCGGATCCGTGGCCGAGGACGCGGGCCTCCCGCGCCCGCAGGCGCAGGACTTCACCGACCAGACCTCCCGCGACATCAGCGAGGAGCAGATCGACCTGGCCGAGGGCGACCACGTGTTCGCGGGCGTCCAGGGCGGCGACGAGAAGGCCCTCACCGGGCTCCCGCTGTGGCCGACGCTGCAGGCGGTCGAGGACGACGCGGTCACCTTCGTGGACGACGACGTCTTCTACCTCAACACCGGGCCGACGGCGGCACGCTCGGTGCTCGCGGCGATGGAGAAGGCGCTCGGCTGAGCGCGGCTACGCGTCGCCGTCGATCCGCAGCTTGAACCCGACGTGCGAGGGCGCGTACCCGAGCCGCTCGTAGAAGCGGTGGGCGTCGATGCGGGCAGCATCGGAGGTGAGCTGGACGAGGGGCGTGCCGAGCGCGGGAGCTGCGGCATCGGCGACCCAGCGCATCATGGCCCCGCCGATGCCGGCCGAGCGCAGGTCGCTCCGCACCCGCACGGCCTCCACCTGGAGGCGAGAGCTGCCGCGCCGGGCCATGCCGGGGATCACCGTGAGCTGCAGCGTGCCGACGACCGCGCCGCCCGCATCGTGCGCCACGAGGAGGTCGTTCGCCGGGTCGGAGAGGATGCGCGCGAGCGCGTCGCGGTACAGGTCGACGTCGTCCGGATCCGCCCGGTCGCCGCGCGAGGCGCTCACGGGGTCGTCGGCGAGCAGCCCCATGAGCGGCGCGAGGTCGGCGGCGGTCGCGCGGCGGAGGATCACCCCGTCGACGCGGGCGGCGAGCGGGACGGGGAGGGCGAGGTCGGCGAGCACGCCCCCATCCTCCCCGCCGAGCGACGCGGCGGGGCCGACCTAGGCTGACGACATGGACAGGAACCGGATCAGCGACCTCGCCCATGCCGACCACCCCATCGCCTCGCCGCTCAGCGATCACACCGTCGATCGCCTCCTCGCCGCCGCGGTCGCCGGGGAGGGCACGGTCCTCGACCTGGGATGCGGCGACGGCAGCTGGCTGCTGCGCGCCCTGCGCCGCGAGCCGTCACTGATCGCCGTCGGCGTCGACCACTCCGACGCGGGCTTCGACCGAGTGCGCGAGCAGGCCGAGCGTGAGGGGCTCGCGCATCGCCTCGAGCTCGTGTGCGCCGATGCCCGCACGTGGACCTCCGCCGACCGGTTCGACGTCGTGCTCAGCGTGGGGGCGACGCACGCCTTCGGCGGCCTCGAGCAGACCCTGACCGCGATCGACGGGCACCTGCGCCTGGGCGGTACCGCGGTCGTCGGCGAGTGCTTCTGGGAGCAGGCGCCGACTCCGCGGGTGCTGGACCTGCTGGGTGCCGAGCCCGGCGACTACGGCGACCTCGCGGCCACCGTCGAGGTCGCCGCCGCGAACGGGTGGGTGCCGCTGCAGGGGCACGTCAGCACCGTGGAGGAGTGGGACGACTACGAGTGGTCGTGGACCGGCGCGCTCGCCAGGTGGGCGACGGAGCACCCCGACGACCCCGACCGGGAACAGGTGATGGGCGCATCGGTCGAGCACCGGCGGGCGTGGATGGGCGGATACCGCGGCACGCTGGGCTTCCTCACCATGGTGCTCGGTCGCTCGCCGTCCAGCTGAGAGGGCGAGCCCGGCGGGAGGGGGTGTCGAACCCCGCCCTCCCGCCGAGCGACGCGGCGGCTACGCAGCCCCGCCCGACGCCCGCGCCACGTGCGCGAGCAGCCGCTCGACCAGCATCCGGCGCAGCTCCACCGACGACCAGCCGTGATCCGCGCCCTCCACGGCCGTGAAGGTCGCGCCCGGCATCAGCTCGCCGTAGCGCGCGCCGTAGGTGACCGGCACGACCTGGTCGGCCGTGCCGTGCAGCACCTCGACCGGTCCCGGGTATCCGGCGACCGGCCCGTAGACGTCCACGCCCGCGAGCACCTCGTCCGGGAAGCCCAGCCCGAGGCCCATGCCGGCGACGTCGACGACGCCGCGCTCCCGGGACGCCGCGAGCGGCACGCTCATCACGCGGCCGTGAACGGTGATGTCGTCTACCACCACGCCGGCCGGCGACCACAGCGTGAGGCTCGCGACGAGCTCGGGCGCGCGGGCGGCGGCCAGGGCCGACTCGACGCCGCCGAGGCTGTGGGCGACCACGTGCACGGGTCCGCCCGCGTCCTCGGCGAGGGCGCGGATCATCGCGGCCACCTGGTCGACCTCGTCGAGCAGGCGCACGTCGGCGAAGTCGCCGTCGCTCACGCCGTGCCCGAGCCGGTCGTAGGCGCGCGCCGCCGTGCCGGACGCGGCCAGCGCCCGGGCGACGGGCACCCACAGGCCGTGGCCGCCGGTGCCCGAGTCGCCGAAGCCGTGCACGAGCAGCGCCCCGGGGGCGCCGGGTCGCACGGTGCCGTGCTCCCAGCCGCGCAGGGTGCGCCCGCCGTGGTCGAGCGCGAGCGGGGCGACCCGGGCCGCGGCGGCCCGGTCCATCAGTTCCGCCGGTCGGCGAAGCCGGCCGGGAGGTCGCCGGGGGCGGTGTCGACGACGGTCTCGTCGTCGGCTCCCACGAACTCGTCGAGGGTGATGTGCGCGAACTCCGGCACGACGTAGATCGGGTACGTGGGGCCGGCGTCGCGGTGCGCGCGCATCTGGTCGAGGTGGTCGTTCTGGAAGAGCACGGTCTTGGATCCGTCCTCCTCCACCCAGCGCGGGAAGAAGATCGTGCCGTGCAGCACGCGGGCGGCCGGGACGATGTTCACGACGACGCTGGTGCCGGTGGGCTCGTTCCACGAGACCTTGAAGACGCCGTCGGCGAGGGCGACGAGGTCGACCGTCTGGTCCTTGACCCAGCGGCCGCCGACCATGCCCGTGTGGATCCGGTAGTCGATGGTCGTGGCGTTCTTCACGTACATCTCGTACTGCCAGCCGTTGGCGTACGTGTAGATGAGACGGTGTCCGACGAGGGGGCTGAGGTCCTGAGCGGGCACGGGGTGCTCGACGCTCGTGGTGATCGTTGTCATGCGGCGATCCTGACACCGGAATGCGTTTGTCACAAGCGCATCTTCCTGGGTATCCTCGGTGCATGCCCTCCGACCCGACCGCCGCCGAGCTGCGGGTCGTCGCCCGGCGGCTGGGCGCGGAGGTGGGCCCCTTCCGCCGCCGCCTCATGAACGCGTCGCGGAGCGCGGCCGACCTGCCGGATCTCCCCGACGCGCAGGTCGAGGTGCTCCGCCGCCTCGAGGCGATCGGCTGGGCCACGCCCACCCTGCTCGGTCGCGCGCTCGGGCTCGCGCGCTCCACCGTCAGCAACCTCATCCTCGCCATGGAGCGCGACGGCCTCGTCGACCGCCGGCTCGCGAAGGGCGACGGCCGCAGCACCGAGGTGGGCCTCACGGATCACGCGCGGGATCTGCTGCGCACCTTCGACCGCTCGGCCGAGGCCGTGCTCGTGGGCGCCCTCCGCCGTCTCACGCCCGACGAGCGCCACGCCATCGCCCGCGCGCTCCCGGCCCTCGAGGCCCTGCACGCGGCGATAGGGGGCGAGCCCCGGCGCACCGAGGCTGCCGACAAGCCCCACCCATGACCTCTGGGTCCGGGCCCCTGCTCGGGACGTCGAGTCCTGGTCGCTCATGGCCCCTGTGGATGGATCGCCATCATGTGCGCGTGGAGGCAGATGATGGCGGCCTTCCCGCAACTTGATCAAAGGAGATCAACATGCACATGCAATTCCGTCCGCGCACCGCCGCCGTAGTGATGGCGCTGGGCGCAATCGTCGCATCGACGTCCATCGCACTCCCCGCCCACGCCGCCACCGAAGACGCTGGCCCAGCTGCGGCCGTCACCAGCTCATCTGCTCCGATGTCCTTCCGAGGCTACGACACGTCTGTGGCCGAGGCGCACGGCTATCGCATCGTGACCGACGCGCATGGACGTCAGACGAGCGTGCCGGTGTCCGCGGAAGCCAAGAGCGAGGTCGTGCTTGACAACGCCCTTCCCGGCGACTGCGGCTCGTCCTTCGTCAATGCCACCAAGCTGGCCAACGACACGCTCGCTATCAACACCGGCTACCAGGTCCCGTTTCCGGTCGCCGAGAAGACATGGCGCGTCACTGCGGTCTCGGTGTTCGACTCTCACACGTTCCCGTGGGACGGACCTAGCGGAGGTGCCTGGTCCGCCCAGGCCGCCGCGACGTTGGTCGGTCCTGGAGTCGCGGGCGTCACGCTGAGCTCGCATGTGATCGGTGACGATGGGACGGTCTGCTACTCGGCCGGACCGACGGACACCTTCGATTGAGAGGTGTTGTGATGCGCACAGTCAGGTCGGTCGCGCCAGGGCGCCGGAACGGGAGGGCATGAGGTGCGGAGATCCGCTGATGGGATGCCGCCAGGACGAGCGGACACCGAGGTGCCGGTGTGCGTAGACGACGACGCGCTCCTCAAGATGCTGTACATCCGAGACGTCCACGGGCTGCAGGTCGCAGGCATTCCGTCGACAGCTTCGGGACGGAGAACCCGTACGTCACGCTCGCGCGATGTGTTGGGTGCGGTGGGTCGTTCTACGCACGAGGAGGCGTTGTCGCGTCAATGGCGGGACTCCCTCCACTGGCTTGTCGATGCGTCGCACCGCCAGGAGCTGACTCATCGCATCCTGGAGTCCGGCGACAGGTCTCAGCTTCGCCAGGTCCTGCCGCCGGCCTGGGATGAGAGGACGCAATCGCTCCTGGACCTCGAGGGGTACTCCGAGTGGCACGCCTCTCTTTCACCATCCGTCTTCATGAACACGGAAGACGGAGACGAGCCGCGGGCTGCCCTCGCGTCAGCGACGAAGAGGGGGCTCCGCGTCATCGTCGTCCTGCCGTTGTCCGAACCTCATGCCGAGGAGTTCAGCGCAGGTGGGATGCTCATGTCATGGGAGGTCTACCGTGGCGCCGGTTCACGTGCGGCCGCCCTCGAAGGGTTCCGCGGCGCAAGCTGATCGCGAAGGATCCGAATCGCGTTCGCCGTCCTCATCAATGGCGTCTTGCGTCGTTCCGGCGTTGAGTCGCGCGAGGTACCCGGCGAACGCGTCGAGGTCGTCGAGTGTCCATCCGCCGAGCCCGCGGATGAGGCGGCTGCCACCCTGGGCGTCGTCCGCCTCGATCCCCGCGCGGCCCGCCGGGGTGAGCGCGAGCACGCGCACCCGGCCGTCCTGTGCGTCGGCGCCGACCTCGACGAGCCCCAGCTCCTGGAGCTGGCGCAGCTGCCGGCTGACCACGCTGCGGTCGACCCCGAGCTGGTCGGCGACCGCGCTCGCGTGGGCCGCGCCGCAGCGGCGGATGACGCGGAGCATCTTGTAGCCGATGGGCGGCAGCTCCGGGTGGATCCGCGCGGCGGCCTCCCGGGTGGTGGCCCGGATGCGCGCGGCGAGGGCGGTCATCTGCTCCTCCACCTCGGCGATGCCCGCGGCCACCCCATCGGGGACACCGTCGGCGACGCCCGGGATGTCCCCCGCGGTGTCGCCCACGGGGGAGCGGTCGGCGTCGCTCATCGGCGGGCGTCGACCCCGGCGTCCTCGGCCTCGGGCAGTCGGATGGATCCCGTCGGGTTCGCCTCGCCCGCGGGGGTGAGCGCCACGGCGCCGGCGGATGCGCCGATCAGCGCGTCCTCGGCGTCGGTGCGGTGCACCTCGCGCGCGTCGGGCGCGGCGGCCTTGTCGCTCTTCAGCTGCACGGCGTTCTTGCTGCCGAGCTGCGCGTTGGGCAGGAAGATCACCGCGATGAGCGACACGATTGCGAGCGGCACGCTGTAGAGGAACACGTCGCCGATGCCCACGCCGTACGCGCTCTCGACCACGACGCGGACCGCCGGGCTGAGCTGCGAGACCTGCGGGATGACGCCGGAGCCGAGCGCCTGCGCGGCCGCGGCCTGGTCGGCCGGAGCGAGCTTGATGATCCCCGCGGTGATCTCCGACGCGATGATCGTGCCGAGGATCGAGCCGAGGACGGAGACGCCGACCGTGCCGCCGAGGCTGCGGAAGAACGTGACGGCGCTGGTGGCGACGCCGAGGTTCTTGACCTCGATGGCGTTCTGCACGACGAGGACGAGGTTCTGCATGAGCATGCCGAGGCCCGCGCCGAGCACGAACATGTAGATGCCCACGAGCACGAAGTCGGTGTCGTAGCGCAGCGTGGACAGCAGCGACGTGCCGGCGACGATGAGCACGGCGCCCGAGATCATGATCGCCTTCCACTTGCCGCGGCGGCTGATCAGGCTGCCGAACACGGTCGAGGAGATGAGCAGGCCCGCCATGAGCGGGATCGTCAGCAGGCCCGACTGGGTGGGCGTGGCGCCGCGCGACAGCTGCATGTACTGCGCGAGGAACACCGAGGTGCCGAACAGCGAGATGCCGACCGCGAGGCTGGCGAGCACGGAGAGCGTGAAGGTGCGGTTGCGGAACATCGTGAGCGGGATGATCGGCTCGGCGACCTTGAGCTCGGTGATCACCGCGGCGATCAGCAGCACGACCGCGCCGCCCGCCATGAGGTACGACGTGCCCGATGCCCACTCGAACTGCTTGCCGGCCTGGGAGACCCAGATGAGCAGGAGCGAGACGCCGCTCGCGATGAAGACCGCGCCGAGGTAGTCGACGTGCACCTTGCGCTTCGGGTGCGCGGGGAGATGGAGGGTGACCTGCAGCAGGATGATCGCGATGATCGCGATGGGCAGCGCGATGAAGAAGTTCCAGCGCCAGCCGAACGCGTCGGTCACGACGCCGCCGAGGAGCGGGCCGCCGACGGTGCCGACGGCCATGACGGCGCCGAAGAGGCCGGCGTAGCGGCCGCGGTCACGCGGGCTGATGATGTCGGCCATGATGATCTGGCTCAGCGCCGCGAGGCCGCCGGCGCCGAGGCCCTGGAGCACGCGGAAGACGATGAGCGTCTCGGTGTTCTGCGAGAAGCCGGCGAGCGCGGATCCCAGCACGAAGATGCCGAGGGCGAGCTGGATGAGCAGCTTGCGGTTGAAGAGGTCGGCGAACTTGCCCCAGAGCGGCGTGCTGACGGTGGTGGCGAGCAGGGTCGCGGTGACGACCCAGGTGTAGCCGGACTGGTCGCCCTTGAGGTCGCTGATGATGATCGGCAGCGAGGTCGAGACGACGGTGCCGGCGAGGATCGAGACGAACATGCCGAGCAGGAGGCCCGACAGGGACTCGAGGACCTGGCGCTTCGACATGGATCCGTCGGCCGAGACGGTGCGGCGGGGGGCCTTCGCGGATGGCGCGGTGGCCGGGTGGTGCTGGGACATGATCCTCCGGGTAGTTGACTGCAGGCAACCATATGCCGATGGTGGATCGTTGTCAACCATCTCGGCCGGCCGAGGATCCGCTGCCCGGGCCGGAGGCAGCGCGCGGTCCGGAGTAGACCGGGAGGGAGAGCCGGTCGACCGACCGGCCTCGGAACGAGGAGGAACCCCATGGTCGATTCGGTGGCGACGGTCTGGCTGCCCGTCAAGGACATGACACGGGCGGTGGCGTTCTACCGCGACACGCTCGGTCTCACGATCACGAGCGAGGACGCGGACTGGAGCGAGATCGACGCGGACGGCCTGATGATCGGGCTCAACGCGCGCGAGGAGGCGAGCGGCTCGTCGAGCGGCGGCGCGGTCATCTCGTTCACGCCCGACGGCTCCATCGAGGACGAGCTGGAGCGGATCCGTGCGCGCGGCGCCGAGATCACGGGCGAGATCAGCGACCACGAGTGGGGCCGCATCCTCCCGTTCCAGGACAGCGAGGGCAACGACCTGCAGCTGTACACGCCGCCCGCGGGTTAGGCGCGGCGGCGGTCGCCGCTCACGGCAGCGGCTCGAGGTCGACGTGCACGTCGTCGCCGACCTCGAGGCCGTGGGCGTCGCGGATCGCGCGCTTGATGGGCAGCACCCACGTGCCGTCGCCCTGCGGGAAGACGGACGTGCGCCAGGTCGTGGTGCCGACGCGGACGCGCACCGGCACGGATCCCCAGCCGCGGCGGCCCGCCTCGCCGAGCTCGCGGAGCATCGGGCCGAGCTCGGTGGGCAGGCTCACGAAGGTCCAGAGCGCTCGCCGTGCCTCCCAGGCCCAGAGGGGCGCGGTGAAGTCGAGGGGGAGGTCGTCGGTCACCCGTCGACCCTACGGTCGCGCGCTCGCCGGCCGACGCGGTCCGCGATGAGCGCGGCGACCTCGGCGGCGGTGCGGGACGTGGTGTCGATCGCGAGGCCGCCCAGGCCAGCGCGGTCGATGATCGCGGCCAGCTCGGGGGCGCGTGCCGAGTGCCATGCCCGCGCGTGCGCATCGTGGAGATGGCGTTGGTCGATGCGGGCCTGGACCTCACCGGCGTCGACGGTGAGCCGGACGAGCAGCGGATCACGCGAGCCGAGCGCGGCCGCGTAGCTCGCCAGGTCCTCCGCCCGCTCCACCACGGCCGCCACGATCACGACCGATGCCCCGGCCTCGCGGTAGTTGCGGGACAGGTCGCCGAGGTTGCGGAGCGCGAGCTCCTGCTGGAACGGATCCGCGTGCGGCGCCGGGCGGAGCAGGCTCACGGCGTCCATGTCGACCAGCGCGTGCGGCACACCGCGCGCGGCGAGCAGCGCGCCGAGCGCGTGCATCGTCGTGGTCTTGCCCGCGCCGACGGTGCCGGTGAGGATCACGGCGTCCGTCATCGCACCTCAGCAGCCGCCCGTGACGAGGTCGCACTCGAGCTCGTCCGCGGACGCGGCGACGATCTCGAAGGAGGCCGCGCCCGCGCGGATCGTCACCGTCGACATGCCGGCCCAGCGCGGGTGCGGCTCGGCGGTCGTGCTGGAGATGGCGTGGCGGAGGATCCGGAGGCGGTCGATCGAGAGCGTCGCGGTGCGGCGGCGGAGGACCTGGTCGCGGCGGGTGAGGATCAGCAGCTCGCGCGGCGAGCACGCCGCCACCGCGCCCGCCAGGCTCATCGGCCGGAGGCGCTGCAGCGCGCCCATGAGGCCGTCGGCAGTGGGCACGAGCGGCGTGCGCGGCCGCGACGAGAGGTAGCGGAGCTGCGGATCGCGCGCGGCCAGGTCCCAGTACGCCGCCGCGACGCCGGCCTCGTCCTGCCCGACGTCGATGCGCGGCGTCGCTCGCGCGGTCTGCGTCGGGCCCGTCGCGGACACCCCGGCGGACTCGGCCGCGAGCGTCATCAGCAGCTCGGTCAGGTCCACGACCACGTCGGCGGATGCTCCGTTGAACGGGATCCGCAAGGCCTGGCCGTCGGCGGTGTGCACCGTGAGCAGGCCGTCGAGCAGGTCGACGCGGTCGCGCACGGCGACGAGGTCGGCGAAGGGGATGCGCCGGGCGGAGTACGTGGATCCGTCGCGCGAGAGCACCTCCAGCTCGCGGTCGCCGACGACGAGGAGGTGGTCGTACAGGTCCATCGTCGGGTCGGTGTCGCGGCGCGGGATGTCGCGCGGCACCTTGAGCACCAGGCGCGCGGCGAACGGATCGACGCCGTGCGGTCGATACAGGCGGGGGACCTCGTCGAGCGTGCGGACAGTGTCGATCCACGGGCCGAAGGCGTCGTGCTCGGCGGTTCTGGCGGCTGGTGTCACCACGTGAACGTATACCGCGCGTCGGCGCCCACGGGAGCGGGGCACGTGCCCAATCCGGGGCGATCTCCGTGTGCTAGAGCAGCGGCCGCGTCAGCCCTCGATCAGGTCGCGCTCGGGCGGCACGGAGGTCCACAGCTTGACGACACGACGGCCGAGCGCGCGCTCGAGGCCGCCGAGCGCCTTGACCACGAAGATCGTGGTCCGGGCGGGGGATCCGGCCTTCGAGAAGCCGCGGTCGACCGCGCGCACCCAGGTCTCCGCGGCGATCTTCGCGGTCGAGTAGTTGGCGCCGCCGGGGTAGGGCCGCTGCACGGCGGTGGAGGAGACGATGGCGAGGCGGCCGGCGTCGGACGCCTGCAGGTCGGCGTCGAACGCGCGCGTGGTGTTGCGCAGCGTGGTCACGAGCCGCTCGTGGAGGAAGTCCCAGTCGTCGTCGGTCTGGCCCTCGAGCCCGTTGCCGCCGCGCCAGCCGCCGACCAGGTGGATGAGCCCGTCGACGCCGCCGAGGTCGGCCCGGATCCGCTCCGCCAGCTCCACGACGGCCGCGTGGTCGGCGAGGTCGCAGACCTCGCGGCGGGACGCGTCGACGTCCGCTAGCCGGCCCGCGTCGGTGCCGACGGCGACGACCCGCGCGCCCGCCGCCGCCAGCTCGGCGCAGACCGCGCGCCCGGCCGCGCTCGACGCGCCCGCGACCACGACCACGCGGCCGTCGACGCTCACGCGGCCTGCCCCGTGATCCCGGCGGTGGATCCGATGACGTCGCGCATCTTCTTCTCCAGCGCCTCGAAGAACATGCTGAGCGGGAACTCGTCGTCGAGCACGAGGTCGGTGAGGCCCTTCGGCGGCCCGTCGAGCGGCAGCGCATCCGGCCCCTTCGCCCAGGTGGACGCGGGGTGCGGCGTGACCGTCTCGGTGACCATCGCGTAGGCGGCCAGCCAGTGCGCGGTCTTCGGCCGGTCGATGGAGCGCCAGTAGAGGTCGTTCACGCGGTCGGCGAGGGCGATCACCACGTCGGCGACGTCGTCCCAGTCGATCGTGAGGCGCGTGTCGGTCCAGTGCAGCACGTGGTGCTGGTGCAGCCACGCGAACAGGAGCTGGCCGCCGAGGCCGTCGTAGTTGCGCACGCGGGATCCGGTGATGGCGAAGCGGAAGATGCGGTCGAAGATCACCGCGTGCTGCACGAGGCCGGCGCGCTCGAGCAGCGCGTCGTCGGCGGCGGTCCGCTCGGCGGGATCCATCGCGGCGAGCCGGCGCTGGATCGCGACGGCCTCGCGGAACGCGGTGAGGTCGCAGCGCAGCTCCTCGATCGAGTAGAGGAAGAACGGCATCCGCTGCTTGATCATGAACGGGTCGAACGGCAGGTCGCCGCGCATGTGCGTGCGGTCGTGGATGAGGTCCCACATCACGAAGGTCTCCTCCGCGAGCCGCTGGTCCTCCAGCAGGCGCCGCGCGTCGTCCGGCAGCTCGAGCTTCGTGACCTCGGCCGCGTGGCGCACCACGCGGCGGAAGCGGGCGGCCTCGCGGTCGGCGAAGATCGCGCCCCAGGTGAAGGTCGGGATCTCGCGCATCGCGACGGTCTCGGGGAACAGCACGGCCGAGTTGGTGTCGTAGCCGGGCGTGAAGTCGACGAAGCGGATGGGGACGAACAGCGCGTTGCCGTAGTCGCCCGCCTCCAGCTCGGCGACGAACTCGGGCCACACGACCTCGATGAGCACGGCCTCGACGAGGCGGCTCGCGCTGCCGTTCTGCGTGGTCATCGGGAAGACGACGAGGTGCCGGATCCCGTCCACGCGATCGCGCTGCGGCTGGAACGCGTCCAGGGAGTCGAGGAAGTCGGGCACGCCGAGCCCGGCGTCGACCCAGCGCGCGAAGTCCACGTCGAGCGCGGCGAGGTAGGCGGCGTCGTGGGGGAAGAGCGGGGCGAGCGCGCGGACGGAGTCGCGGATGGTCTGGATCAGCCGCGCGGCGTCCGCGTGGTGCGCGGCGTCGGGGACCGAGCCGTCCTTGACCTGCATGGGCTGGAGCGCGACGGCGGCGTCCTTGAGGGCGAGCCAGGCGGGGGAGGAGGCGACGGTCGCGACGTCCTCGACGACCTCGGGCTCGCCGATGACGGCTGCGGTGGGTGCGGCGCTGGACATGGATCGACCTCCGATCGTGCGGGTGGCGTGCGGTGCCTCCACCGTATCCGCGGGATCGGCGCCGGATCGTGTCCCGCGTGCCGGATCCGCGCGTGGATTAGAGCGGCGACGCAGCATCCGTGCGCGAGCGGCGAGTGCTACGCCTCGTCGTCGGCCGGCACGGGCGTCGTCGTCCCCGTCTCGTGGTCGCGCCGGAGGATCGCGTAGCCGACGGATGCACGCGGCTCGCCGCCCACGACGGGCCAGCCGTCGCGGTAGTGCGCCTCCTTCACGAAGCCCGCGCGCACGAGCACGCGGCGCATCGCGCGGTTGTCGTCGCGCGTCTGCGCCTCGAAGCGCGTCACGTGCGGGTACGAGCTGAACACGTGAGCGGTCAGCGCGCGCACCACCGGCGCGCCGAGCCCGCGACCGCGCGCGGCCTCCGCGAGGCGCAGGTCGAACAGCACGCCCGGATCCGCGAGGTCGTCGAGCACGACGAGGCCCACGCGGCCGGATCCCGCGACCTCGACCCACAGGGCCGCGTGCTCGGGCCCGGAGAAGTCGCCGTCGGCGATGCGCGCGTCGACGTCCGCGGCCGTCGGCCGGGGCCGGACGTGGAACGGGAACGCGTTCGAGGTCAGGAACTCCCGGAGCGCGTCGCGGTCGCGCTCGACGTCGACGGGGACCAGCGCGGCGGCCGGGGATGCGGGCGGGGTCTCGGGCATGGGGGTCCTCCGGGTCGGTTCGAGCGACGGCAGCGGGGGCCGGCTTCTCCACAGGCGCGGGTGAACAGCGGGTGAACCCGACGGTCCCCCGTAGTGGGGACATGCGAGCAGGGCGCAGGATCATCGCCGTGGATCCATTCATTCTCCTCGTGCTCGTCGTCATCACGGCGCTCGCCTTCGACTTCACCAACGGCTTCCATGACACGGCGAACGCCATGGCGACCTCCATCGCCACCGGCGCGCTGAAGCCCAAGGTGGCCGTCACGCTCTCCGCGGTGCTCAACCTGGTCGGCGCGTTCCTCAGCATCGAGGTCGCGCTCACGGTCACGAACGCGGTCGTGAAGATCCAGGACAAGTCGGGCGCCCCCGACCCGGCTCTGCTGCAGGGCGGCGGATCCGCGCTGCTGCTCATCGTGCTCGCGGGCCTCATCGGCGGCATCGTCTGGAACCTGCTCACCTGGCTGCTCGGCCTCCCGTCGAGCTCCTCGCACGCGCTGTTCGGCGGCCTCATCGGCTCGACGCTCGCGGGCCTCGGGCTGAACGGCGTGAACTGGGCGGGCGACGGATCCAAGCTCGACGGCGTCGTGGGCAAGGTGATCCTGCCGGCGCTCATGTCGCCGATCCTCGCCGGGGCGGTGGCCGCCGTCGGCACCTGGCTGGTGTTCCGGATCATCGGGAACCTCGCCGGGCGCGGGCTCGACCGCACCTTCCGCATCGGCCAGATCGGCAGCGCCTCCCTCGTCTCGCTCGCGCACGGCACGAACGACGCGCAGAAGACCATGGGAGTCATCACGCTCGCGCTCATCGCGGCGGGCGGCTGGACCGACACCGAGTCCGTGCCGTTCTGGGTCAAGATCAGCTGCGCGCTCGCCATCTCGCTCGGCACCTACATCGGCGGCTGGCGCATCATCCGCACGGTCGGCAAGGGCCTCGTCGAGATCGACACGCACCAGGGCATGGCGGCCGAGAGCTCGTCGGCCGCGGTCATCCTCGCCTCCAGCCACCTCGGATTCGCGCTCTCCACCACGCACGTCGCGACCGGATCCATCCTCGGCTCCGGCGTCGGCCGCCCCGGCGCGCAGGTGCGCTGGAGGGTTGCGCTGCGCATGGTCGTGGCGTGGATCATCACCCTCCCGGCCGCCGCCCTCGTCGGCGCGGTCATGTGGTGGCTCGGTCACCTCATCGGCGGAGCGGCCGGCGGCATCGCGATGACGCTCGTGCTCGTCGCCGTCGCGATCACCGTCTACGTCCGCTCCCGCAAGGACGACGTGGGCGCGCACAACGTCAACGACGAGTGGTCCGACGAGAAGGCCGCCCGCCCCGCCACCCAGCCCGCCGACGCCTGAAGGACCCCGCCATGCTCCCCCTCTTCTTCTCCGCGGTCGGCCAGGTCGCCCTCGTCGCCCTCCTCCTCGGCGCCGGCCTGCCCGCCCTCTTCGCGCTCGGCGTGCGGTCCTTCGCGCTCGCCAGCCCCGAGACCAGCGGCCGCGTCGCCGGATCCGACTCCGCGCGTCGCACGCCGCCCGTCGTCCTCCAGGTGGCCGGCGCCCTCTGCTACGCGGTCGTCGTCCTCGCCGTGATCGCGGGCCTCACGCTCATCATCGCGACGGGCCTCGGCCAGACGGTGAGCTTCGAGCACGTCATCCCGACCTTCACCTCGAAGGGCTGACCATGACCGACAGCGCATCCGAGGCCGGCGGGCCCGGCGACGGCGCGACCGGCGTCGTCGTCCCCGGCCGTTCCGACCGTGGCATCGTCCAGCGCGTCGTCGGCTGGCTGCGTGCGGGCTACCCGTCCGGCGTGCCGGACCAGGACTACGTGCCGTTGCTCGGGATCCTCCGTCGCAGCCTCACCGCCGAGGAGCTCGAGCAGGTGGTCGACCAGCTCGTCGACGACGCGGTCGCGGCCGAGGCCGCCGGCGAGGAGATGGGCAGGAGCCAGCTCCGCGAGCGCGTCGAGGCGATGCTGCTCGGCCCGGCCATGCCCGAGGACCTGGTGCGCGTCTCGGCGCGGCTGGCGGCCGCGGGCTGGCCGCTCGGATCCCCGGAGGACCTGCACGAGCCGGACGCCGCCGACGCGCGCGCGACCGAGCGCACGGGCCTCGTCTCCCGCATCGTGTCGTGGCTGCGCGCCGGATACCCGGCCGGGCTCCCCGAGCAGGACTTCGTCCCGCTGCTCGCGCTGCTGCGTCGCCGTCTCAGCGACGAGGAGGTGCAGGAGGTGAGCGCCCGGCTCGCATCCGAGGGCGGGCTGCCCGCCAGCCGCCTCGACGTCGCCTCCGCCATCGCGGGCGTCACCTCCGAGATGCCGTCGGACGCCGACATCGAGCGCGTGCGCGCCTACCTCGAGTCCCACGGCTGGCCGGAGGGCTTCCGCATCTGATCGGGGCCCGCCCTCAGGAGCTCGCCCCCTTCGGCTCGCGGCGATCGAGGGCTGGCACCGCAGCTGATCCACGGTCGGCTACCGGTCGGTGCGCTGATGCGGGTGCGATGACGTGCCGTGGCCGACTCCCCCGAGGGCGACTCCGCGACGGGTCGCCCCCTGCGCATCTTCGTCACCCTCACGCGGACGCGCACCGTGCAGACGGCCGTGGAGATCGGCCGCCGGTCGGGCCTGCCGAGCACCACGGCGCACCGCATCGTGAGCGAGCGGGTGGACGCGGGACTGCTCGAGCGCGACGACGAGCGCCGTCTCCACCGGCCGTCGCCGTCCCCGTCCGCGACGGGTCGGGCCTCCCGGTGCCCGCCCGCTGCTAGGGGTACCCGACGAAGCCCTCCCACGCGGCGCGACGCGGCCCGTGGGGATCGTCGACGATCGTCCGCTCGCGCGTGTAGACCTGCGTCGCGCGCCTGTCCGCGTCGTAGAGCGGCCACTCCGGGCCGGGGCCGCTCCCGTGCGCGAAGGACACGAGGTCCGCGCGGAGGGCGCCGGCGACGTCGGCATCGGATCGCGAGGCGCCGATGGCCTTCTCGATGCGGTCGAGCTGTCCGAACAGCAGGGCGATGTCGGATCCGTGCGTCACGCCGAAGCCGAGCAGTGACATGAGCCGCGGGCCCCTGTCGAGGCGGAACATCCGGGTCGGGGCGTAGCGGCTGTGCGCCTCGGCGACGGCGACGGCCGGGTGCCAGAAGGCCGCGTCGCCGCCGATCCGCGCCTCGTCGACCCGCCCCCGGGAGGAGTACGCCCCGCGGACGCGGTCGAGCGTCCCCGCGGGCGACGCGGCGAAGAGCCTCTCGAGCTCATCCCGGGACGATGCGAGCTCGCCCTTCATGGCCTTCTGGAAGACCGTGTGCTCGTCGTGGCAGGTGCCGATCATGAGGGGCAGTCGGAGCGCGCGCCCGCCGCGATACGCGTCGATCGGCGCTTCGGGGAGCAGATCGCCGTCGACGACGTAGCTCATGCTGATGGTGCCCGTGGTCTCCTCACGCGTCTGCCGGTCGAACGTCCTGGCGGCCGTGATGAGCGACCTCGCCGGCACGCGTCGGATCTCCGACACGTCGTCGCCGTCGAGCCCGAGCAGGCGGAGGTAGCGGGCCGTCCAGTCCTGCACCCGTTCCCGCGAGTAGACGTGGAAGGCCGGCGCGCTCGCGGACACCGCGCGGGCGAACAGCCCGGAGGCGGCGGGGGAGGCCAGGAGCGTCGTGACGGCCAGGGCCCCGGCGGACTGCCCGTAGATGGTGACGTTCTCCGGATCGCCCCCGAACGCGGCGATGTTGGACCGGATCCAGCGGAGAGCGGCCATCTGGTCTCGGAGGGCGAGGTTCGAGTCGTGGTCGCCGCCTCCGCTGCGCCCGGCGAGGTCGAGGAAGCCGAGCACCCCGACCCGGAAGTTGAAGGTCACCGCGATGACGTCGGAGTCGCCGATGAGCCGTTCCCCCGGATAGAGCGAGGACCTGCCGCTCCGGTTCCCGCCGCCGTAGATGAAGACGATGACCGGACGCGGGCCAGGCCGCCCCGTCCGCGCGGCGACGTTGACGGTCAGGCAGTCCTCGCTGACCGTCGGCTCACCGGGCACCTGGCGGCTCGAGCGGCCGAGGGGCGTCTCCCAGGGCCCTGGCCCGAACTCGGCGGCCGGGCGGGTCCCCTCCCACGGCTCGGCGGGGGCCGGTGCACGGAACCGGCGCGGACCCACCGGGGCGGCGGCGTAGGGGATGCCGCGCCAGTGCTCGACGTCGCCCTCGACGACGCCCTGGACCCAGCCGTCCGCGGTCCGCACGGGCTGTCCGGGATCTCGATCCATGCGTCACTCGCTCTCTGTCGATCTCGCATCGACGTGTTCACCGGTCGGATGGCCGGATGCCGCCGTTCGGGTCGTATCCCGTGCGCGGAGGCGGGTGACCGTGAGCCACGCGTCTCGCGTCGAACGGGAACCCGCGAGGAGTCCATATTGCACTCCGCGCCTGAAAGTGCAAACATGCACTCCATGGAAGATGGTGCAACAGGGCTGCGGGAGCGCCGCCGGGTGGAGACATCAGCGCGACTGACGACGCTCGCGCGCCGCCTCACCGCGGAGCGGGGCCTCTCCGGCTTCACCGTGGAGGAGGTCTGCGAGCAGGCAGGCGTCTCCCGGCGCACCTTCTTCAACTACTTCGCCTCCAAGGAGGACGCGCTCTTCGGGCGCTCCGCCCGCGTCGAGACCCAGGACGTCGAGGACGCGTTCGTCGCGGCCGGCGACCCTCGGGATCCCGCGCTCTCGTCCTCGCTGCTCGGCGACTTCGCGGACCTGTGCCTGGAGCGCTGGGCACGCCTGGACACCGACGGCACCTCCATGCAGGACATGCACGCGACCTTCCGCCGCGAGCCCGGCCTCCTCGTGCGCGCGCTCGAGGCCGCCATGGAGGACGAGGCGAAGGACGTGCTCCTCGTCGAGCGCCGCGAGGGGCTGCCGGCCGGCGACCTCCGCGCGTCCGTCGTCGTCCAGACCATGGGCGCCCTCGGCCGGGCGAGCGCGCGCGAGTTCCTCGCCCCCGGCAACGCCGACCCCATCCAGCTCATCCTGCGGCGGCGCCTCGACGCCCTCCGCGAGATCGCCCATCCCACCACCACCGTGACCACCCGCCAGCACGAACGGACCCCATGACCGCCACCGCCCCCGCGCCCCTCCTGCTCACGCAGCGGCGCATCTGGATCATCTTCTCGGCCCTCATCGCCGGCATGCTCCTCTCGAGCCTCGACCAGACCATCGTCTCCACCGCGATGCCGACCATCGTCGGCGAGCTCGGCGGCGTCGACCACCAGGTCTGGATCACCACCGCGTACCTGCTGGCCACCACGATCGTCATGCCCATCTACGGCAAGTTCGGCGACGTGCTCGGCCGACGCAACCTCTTCCTCGCGGCCATCGCGATCTTCACGCTCGCCTCCGTGGGCTGCGCGTTCGCGGGCGACTTCTGGACGTTCGTGGTGTTCCGCGCCGCGCAGGGCCTCGGCGGCGGCGGGCTCATGATCCTGTCGCAGTCGATCATCGCCGACATCGTGCCGGCCAACCAGCGCGGCAAGTACCTCGGCCCGCTCGGCGGAATCTTCGGCCTCTCGGCGGTCGGCGGGCCGCTCCTCGGCGGCTTCTTCGTCGACCACCTCACGTGGCAGTGGGCCTTCTACATCAACATCCCCATCGGGATCGCGGCCTTCGTCGTGGCGTTCATCACGCTCACGCTGCCGAGCAAGAAGGCGACCAAGCGGATCGACGTGGCCGGTGTCGTGCTCCTGTCGATCGCCACGACGTGCCTCATCTTCTTCACGGACTTCGGCGGCGACAAGGCCTACGGCTGGGGTTCGCTCCTCACCTGGGCGTGGGGCCTCGGGCTCGTGGTCGCGGCGTCGCTGTTCGTCTTCACGGAGTCGCGGGCGGACGACCCGGTGATCCCGCTGAGCCTCTTCCGGAACCCCGTCTTCGTGAACGCCACGGCCATCGGCCTCGCGCTCGGCATCGGCATGTTCGCGGCGATCGGCTTCGTGCCGACGTTCCTGCAGATGTCCACCGGCACCTCCGCCGCGGTCTCGGGGCTTCTGCTCCTGCCGATGATGGTGGGCCTCATCGGCATGTCGATCACGTCAGGCATCCTCATCAGCCGCACCGGGAGGTACCGGATCTTCCCCATAGTCGGCACGCTCCTCACGATGCTGGCGCTCGTGCTGATGACCTCGCTCACGGCCCAGACGCCGGTGTGGCTGATCTGCGTGTTCCTCTTCATCTTCGGGCTGGGCCTCGGCCTCATCATGCAGGTAGTGGTGCTCGTGGTGCAGAACGCGGTGCCCGCCGCCCAGATCGGCACCGCGACCAGCACGAACAACTACTTCCGCGAGGTGGGCGCCGCGCTCGGCACTGCCGTGTTCGGCACGCTGTTCACGACGCGCCTCACCGAGAACCTCACCACGGTGTTCGCCGGGGCGGGCGCCGCGCCGGGCGACGCGGCGGCCTCGGCCAGCAGCATCGACCCGCAGACGCTGAACGCCCTGCCGCCCGCGGTGCGCGACGGGATCGTCGACGCGTACGCCGACGCCCTGGCGCCGGTGTTCTGGTACCTCGTGCCGTTCATCGCGATCGCCTTCGTGCTCTCGCTGGTGCTCAAGCAGATCCCGCTGTCGGACGTCGCCGGGCTCGTGGCCCGCGGCGAGGCGGTGGGCGGCGAGGAGGCCGAGCGGCTCGAGGCCGAGCAGCGCGCGGGCGTCCGCGCCGGCACGCGCCCCGCGGAGGCGACCGGACCGGACGCGGCCGACGACGCGTCGCGGATCGCGGTGCCGTCGAGCGACGCGCGCGACGGATCCGGGAGCTGACCCGGGCATCCGGTCGGCGCACGACCCGTTGACGACGCGCTCCCCGGCTGGTCGAATCGCGGAAGGGCCGCCGTCTCCACGCGGAGGCGGCGGCCCTTCCGCGTCGGTCCCCGCCGCGGATCCCGTGCATCAGCCCCACCGGAGGTCGCCGTGAGCGAGCCCATCGTCATCACCCGCACGTTCGCGGCCTCCCCGGACCGCGTCTTCGACGCGTGGACCACCCCGGCCGACTTCGCCGCGTGGTTCGGCACCGCCGCGGTCGACGTGCCGCTCGACACCCTGCGGATGGACGTGCGCGTCGGCGGCGCGTGGAGCGCGGTGATGCGCCTGCCCGACGGGAACGCCATCGACTGGGCGGGCGAGTACGTGGAGCTCGACCGGCCGTCGCGCATCGCGATGACGATGACCGACCGGCCCGACGAGCCCGCGGGCGAGCCGCTCACGGTCGACCTCGAGGAGGTCGCCGGCGGCGCGACGCGCATGACCATGACGCAGCGCGCGGGCGAGTTCTCCGACGAGCAGCGCGAGATGACGATCCAGGGCTGGAGCGCCTTCTTCGACGTGATGGAGGGGCTGGTCGCGCCGAGCGGGTGACCACTGCTGGTCGTGTCCGCATCCATCTGCGGACTCGACCTCGTGATCAGCGGGGTCGCCATGGAACGCGAATGCGCCATGGCGCCAATGTCACATGGACATTCCATTTGTCGCGTGTAACATCGGCGTTACATCACGAGGTGAGGGGAGCGAGCATGCGCGCATCGTGGTCGACGGATCTCGGTCGCATCGCGCGCCAGCGGCGGCTGGACCTGGGGTGGTCGCAGGAGGAACTGGCCGCGAAGGCGGAGGTGACGCGTCAGTGGCTGACGCGCTTCGAGACGGGCAAAGGCGATCCCACGCTGTCGAAGGTGCTGCGCGTCCTACGGGAACTCAAGCTGCATGTGGATGTGGCCGCCGAGGAGCGTGTCGCGGTCACACGGCCCCGCACGACGATCCCGGTCTACAAGCCCGCAAGCGTGGACACGTCTCATCTCGCTGCCGCCCTGGAGCAGTTCGCCCTCGTCGCTTCGCGGGTGAAGAAGCCCGATGAGAAGGCACTGGCGTCTGCTCTGGTCGCGATGCAAGACACCATGGCGGGGGCGATGGAACGGTTGTCGCGCTCCCAGCAGCAGATGCGGGGACAGGGGCAGCTCCCCTCCGGCTCCCGGTCTGCTCGCGGGGAAGACCAGCAGGAGGCGAAGTGATCCGGGTCCTAGATGTGCGCCTATACGGCGTGCTCGTCGCCACCCTCGAGCAGATCCGGCCGCGTGAATACGTCCTGGAATACACCAGGGAGTGGAGCGAAGAGGAAGATCTGCCTGTCTCACTGTCCCTTCCCGTCACGCAGCGGCGGCATGAAGGGGCAGTGGTGTTCCACTTCATCGACAACCTGTTGCCGGACAGCGGCCCTGTGCGCGATGCATGGGCGAGGGAGGCGGGACTCGCCGACACTGAGCCGTTCCAGCTGCTCGCCGTACACGGTGCAGACGTCGCTGGTGCCCTGGAGTTCTACCCGGCAGGGGAGGGATCCCGCTCGGACGGCCATCTGGAACCGCTCAGCCACGAATCCATAGCCGAGCGCATCCGGGCCATTCGACACGATCTGCCCGACCCCGCGCTCGTGGAAGGCGAGGCAGGCCGTTTCTCCCTGGGAGGCGCCCAGGGCAAGTTCGCCCTGGCTCTCCGCGAAGGCGAGTGGTTCGCGCCGACCGGTGTGCACCCGTCCAGCCACATCTTCAAGCCCAAGGTCGGTGCCCTCGTCGATGGGGAGATCATCGAGCACGTGACGATGACGGCGCTACCGTTGCTCGGCATTCCCGCCGCCCGGACCGAGATGCTGGACTTCGACACTGAGCGGTCCCTCGTGGTCACCCGCTTCGATCGACAACCCGCGGCGGACGGCGGCCTGACGCGCTTCCATCAAGAGGACCTCGTGCAAGCGACCGGCACCCCGCGGTTGAAGAAGTACCAGAAGGACGGCGGCCCGGGATATCGCGACATCCTCGGCCGGCTCGGCCGCATCCCGGACAGCGAGATCTCCGCGCTCGCGAGATCCCGATTCGTCGAGGCGCTCTTCGCTTCGTGGTTCCTGCTGAACACCGACGCCCACGGCAAGAACTTCTCGCTGAGGCACGCTGCTCCCGCGTCCGATCTGACCGAGATGTACGACTTCTCTTCCCTGTTGCCCTACATCCGGCCACGGGGAGATGCGCCGCGAGACCTGCTCCATGCCTTCGGTGCGACGCGGATGTCCATGGCCATCGCAGGGCGGTATGAGGCGGAATCGATGGGTGCCTTCGAATGGGCCGCCGTCGCGCGAGAAGCGGGCATGCCGGGCGATGCGTTCATCCACTGGGCCAAGGACTTCGTGTCCATCGCGCCCGCCGTCTTCCGTCTCGTCGCGGGGGGCCTGCGCGAGACGCATCGGACATCGACCGTCGAGACGATGCTCGATCGGTTGGAGACGCGCTCCGAGCAAGCGCTGCGCATCTTGGATCGGGAGATCCACATCTGATCCCACCTGCCGCGCGAGAGGGCGATCCAGGGCTGGGCGCGTCGCTCGACGTGATGGAGGGGCTGGTCGCGCCGGACGCCTAGCGCGTGCGGCCGGCGGGCCGGTCCTGTCGCGGCCTCCTCACCACGCCGACCGCGGTGATGCCCGCCGCGCCCAGCGCGAACGCGAGGACGGCCAGGAACGGCAGCTCGTCGGCGGACATGCCCGTGGCGGCGAGGGTGTCGCCCCGGGCCGCGGAGGCGTCGGCGGCGGCGAGCTCGGCGGGCGAGCCGGGGAGCGCGCCGGGGTCGGACGCGCCGGGCGAGGTCGTCCCGGGATCCACCACGGCAGCGCCCGTGAGGCAGCGGCGCACCTCGCTCGCGTCGTAGAACAGCGAGCCCGACGCGATGGGCGTGCAGCCCGCGCGGAACGGGATCGCCTTCTCGTCGTAGAGCATGCGCACGATGGCGCGGCCGCTCGCGTCCCGGTAGACGTCCCACTGGACGTTGGCGGCCATGGGCGTGACGGTCTCGCCGCGCCACGCGTTCGTCGCGTACGCGTACGGGGCCTCGGGGGTCACCGGCTGCGTCGAGCCGGGAAGCCCGATGAGCGCCGCGAACGGGATGATCGTCTCGGCGTGCGCGAAGCGGAAGGTCGCGGCCGTGGAGGATCCGGCGAGGCGCGCGTCCATCGAGTCGAGGAAGTCGTCGAGGAGCGGCGTCGCCATCCGGTAGGTGATGTCGCTGCCCTGGAACGCCGGGCCCTTCGAGTAGAAGTCCTCGGAGTCGAGCAGGTAGGCGAACCACTCGGTGTCCGCGTCGTCGCCCGCGAAGTAGCGGTCGAAGTCGACGCTGACCTCCTCCGTCATGTCCGGCGCGATGATGTAGAGGTTGTAGAGCATCATCGCGGCGTCGAGCTCGTCGTCGACGTGGGTGCCGCCGTCGCCGCCGTCGACGAAGTGGTACTGCCCGGCCGCGAGGCGGCCGACGAAGGCGGGCGTGTAGACGCGCTCGAGCAGTCGGCGCGCGGCCTCGTGGCTGCGGGGCTGGGCGTAGATCGCATCCACCGCGGCGGTCACGACGGGTCCGTCCTCGTAGGCCCGGTAGTCGGCGTTCGCGGCGGACTTGTGGAAGTAGAGCGTGTCGGGATCCTTCTGGATGTCCTTCGGCAGGTGCGACGCGAGGAGCGGATCCGCCCGCTTCAGCCCCTCCGCGAACGCCTTGCCCGACGCGGTGGCGCGCGCCTCACCCGAGCTCTCGAGCGCGACGGTGTCGGATCCCGCGTCGACGCCTGCGAACAGCGACGGCAGCCGCTCGACGACGCGCGAGCCGATGCCGCGGTGCTGATCGGCGCCCTGGCCGGTGAGGTTGCCGTAGCCGAGCTTCTCGTTCGCGGCGGTGAGCTTGGCGACCTCCGGGCCGAGGGTCTGGCCGAGCGTCGTGAGCGCGCCCTCGGAGCGGGCCTGCTCCCACACCTGCGTGGTGAGCGAGTCGTACTTGAAGCTCGACAGGGCGCGCGATCCGTGGCGCGCGACGGACTCCGTGTAGACGGGCGCGAACCCGGCGGGTGCGGGCGCGAGGTCGGCCGCGGTGCCCTGCGGGGCGTACGGGGTCTTGCTGCTGTAGTACGTGCGGTCGGCGGATCCGGTGCCGGTGCCGGTGCCGGTCGCCGCGAGGGCCGGGAGGGCGGATCCCCCGGCGGCGATCCCGAGGGCGAGCGCGAGCGCGACGGAGGCGGACAGGCGGCGGCGGGTGCGGAGGCGCATGGGTTCCTGGTGGAGCGGGCGCGGCGCGGGGTGAGCGCGGCGGCGGGTGCGGGTCGGTCGCGGGCGCGACGCGGCCGACGCTAGGCGGATCGCATGACGCGGCGGTGTCCCGGCGCTGAACGGGCGGGGCGCCGGGCGTCGGCCGAGCCCGCACCTCGCCCGTAGGGTGGGAGGACGCGGGCGAGGGGAGTCGGATGATCGGGGTGCTGACCGGCTTCGCCATCATCGGCTTCATCATCGCCGTGGGCTACGGCGTCGGCCGCTCCGGGATCGCGGGTCCCGGCGCCCAGCACTCCCTCAACCGGGTCGCGTTCTTCGTCGCGACGCCCGCGCTGCTGTTCACGGTGCTCGCGAAGGCCGACCTGCACGTCGTCTTCTCGGCGTTCCTGCTCACGTCGGCGAGCGCGGTGGCCGTCGCGGCGATCCTCTACCTGATCGTCGCGCGGATCCTCTTCCGCCGGCCGGTCGCGGAGACCACCATCGGCGCGGCATCCGCCAGCTACGTCAACGCCAACAACATCGGCCTGCCGGTCGCGATCTACGTGCTCGGCGACGCGCAGCTCGTCGCGCCCGTGCTGCTGCTCCAGCTGCTGGTGCTCGCGCCGACCACGCTGACGGTCCTCGACATCTCGAGCCGGGGATCCGCGTCGGTGGTCGGGATCCTCACCCAGCCGCTGCGCAACCCGATGATCATCGCGTCGATGCTCGGCATCCTCATCGCGATCACCGGGCTCCAGGTCCCCGACGCGATCTACGAGCCCTTCCGGCTCATCGGCGGCGCGGCGATCCCCATCGTGCTGATGGCGTTCGGCATGTCGCTCGTGGGGCGGAAGCCGCTCGCGCCCGGATCCGGTCGCGGGGAGATCATCGTGGCCTCGGTGATCAAGACGGTGGTCATGCCGCTCGCCGCGTTCCTGCTGGCCCGCTTCGCGTTCCACCTGGACGCGCCGCAGACGTTCGCCGCGACCGTGATCGCGGGCCTGCCGACGGCGCAGAACATCTTCAACTTCGCGTCGCGCTACGAGCGCGGCGTGGTGCTCGCCCGCGACACCGTGCTCATCACGACGGTCGCCTCGATCCCGGTGCTGCTGGTGATCGCGGCGCTGCTCGCCCCCGGGACCTAGCGGGCGCCGGATCCAGCGGGCGTCGACCTAGCGGCGGCGGGTCGGCGTCGCGCGCTGGGCGGCGCGCTTCTGCGAGCGCTTCGCCATCTGGGCCTTGCCCTTGGCCATCGCGGCCTTGCCCTGGCGGCTGCGCAGGAACTTGCGGATCACGGGGACGGCGACGAACAGGAAACGGATCAGCGGCATGGTGCTCCTCGGGGGATCGGCGCGGATCGGTGGATCCCCGCTCATCGACCCTGCCAGGTCCGGGCGCGCGCGACCGGGTCGGGAGCGGATGCGGCGGGGAACGGCCAGGCGGGCGCAGCGGGGGAGGGACCGGCCCGGCTCAGAGGGCCTTGCGCATCTGCTGCGCCGTCACGTCGTATCCGGCCGACGCGTAGAGCGCGATCGCGATCCGGTTCGCGCCGAAGACGTTGAGCGCCAGCGCGGGGGCCCCGGCCGCACGCGTCGCCTCCTCCACCGCGGCGAGCATGGCGCGGCCGTACCCGGATCCGCGGCGCGACGGATCCACCATGAGCTCGAACAGGAACGCCGTGTCGGGCCTGCCGTTCGGGTCGTCGAGCGCGACCCAGGCGCTGCCGACCCCGACGCCGTGCTCGTCGACGCCGCGCAGGAGCAGGGTGCGCGGAGTCCGGATCCCGTCGGGCAGCCACTTCGCGGTCTCCGCCGCCGACCGCTCGCGCGCGCCTCCCGCCGGCCAGAGGCCCGCCTCGACCTGCCGGGCCGCGTAGTCCTCGTCGGCGGCGGCCATCATCTCGGCGAACTCGGACGGGGTCATCGGGCGCACGGTCACGGAGGGCATGCAGCGCATGGTCGCAGGGGCGGGCGCGCCCGCGGTCGGGCTGTCCACGTCAGCCGCAGCGGCGGCGGGCTCCGGGAGCCCAGGCGGGCGTCAGCCGCGCGGGCGCTCGCCGTCGCGGATCCACGCGACCTCGGCGCGCAGCAGCTCGGCGCCCGGGCCGACGGGGGCGTAGCCCAGCGCGAGCGACGCGCGCGTGTCGAGCACGATCGGGTGCGCCGCGGCCCACGGGTGCGCGCCGCCGTCGACGCCCGACTCCAACGGCACGATGCGTCCGCGCCAGCCGAGCTCGTCGGCGATGACGGCGACGATCTCGGCGGCCGTCAGCGGATCCGGGTCGGCGGAGTTGAGGATCCGCGCGCCCGGCACGTCCGCGACCCGCGCGATGAGCGCCGCCGCGTTCGCCGCCGCGATGAGGTGGTCGACGGACGCGCCGCGGTCGGCGAGCTCGATCGTCTCCGCGCCCGCGAGCATCCGTTCGGCGATGGCGCGCGTGCGGGCGTTCCTCGCCCACCGGCCGTGCACCTTGGACGGGCGGATCACGGTGACCGGCAGTCCGCTCTCGAGCGCCGCCCGCTCCACGGCGGCCTTGGAGGGCGCGTAGCCCTCGCGCGTGAAGGGATCGGTGCCGTCGGCGGCGGGCGCGAGGGCCGGGTTGTCCTCGGGGATCGGGATGGGGAAGCGCGGCGGCTCGTCGCCGTTGATGTGGCGTCCGTCGTCGTCGACGTACACGGCGCGCGAGGACGCGACGACGACGGACCCGCTCGCCCGCATCGCCGGGACGAGCGCGCGGACGTCGGCCGCCGTGAACGCGACGAGGTCGACGAGCAGGTCGACGCCGTAACCGAGCAGCCGCTCGATGCCGCGGGCGTCGGCGCGGTCGAGCGCGTGGAAGCGCACGCCGAGGTCCCGGAGCTCGGCGGGCATGAGGTCGGGATCGCGACCCGTCACGTCCACCGACCACCCGTCGCGGACCAGCCGTTCGGCCGTCGCACCGCCGATCGCTCCGGTGCCGCCGAGGACGAGGGCGCGACGCGAGGGGGCGGTGGAGGAGGGCACGGTCGTCGAGCCTAGGGGCACGCGAGACGCGGCGGCGAACACGTCCGGCAGGATGAGCGCATGCCCCTCCACGACTCCGAGGTCCGGCTGATCGCCGCGGCCGAGGCCCTCGCGCGGACGCTCGGCGCGGACCCGGACCACACCATGGCGGCCGCGGCCCTCGATGCGGCCGGTCGGATCCACACCGGCGTCAACGTCCTCCACTTCACGGGCGGCCCGTGCCCCGCGCTCGTCGCGCTGGGTGCCGCGGCTGCCGCGCACGCGGGACCGCTCGTGGCGATGGCGGCGGTGGGCGACGGCGGTCGCGGGATCGCCCCGCCGTGCGGCCGGTGCCGCCAGGTGATGCTGGATCTCCAGCCCGGCATCCGCGTGGCCGTCCCCGGTGCGGATGGACCGGAGATGGTCGCGATCGGCGACCTGCTGCCGGTCTCGTACGCGCGACCCGACGAGTAGTCGACCGGGAGCGCGTGCGGTGAGCACGCGTGCCGCGATGGCGGCGGATGGTGGAGAGCTCCGGAAATCGAACCAGACGAGGCACCCCGATAGGTGCGCTCCCCGAACGGATGACAACCTAGCGGATCCGCCTGGGCTGCCGCACCTCGGCCGTCGCGCTCGGGATGCCGACGTCGCGAAGCGGAGGGGGAGGAGGCGTCAGCCGCCGACGGTCCGCACCCGGACCGTCTCGCCGTCGTCGTCCAGCTCGAACGTCAGCGTCGTTCCCAGGGGGAACGCGTCGCGGAGCTCCTGCGGTTGGTCGGCCGTGACGACGAGCGCGGTGCGCGCGGGGACGGCGCCGGTCGCGCAGCCGGGCACGCCGCTGACCGCACCGTCCTGCTCTGCCGCGCCAGCGACGAGGCACGTCTCCTCGACGCCCGTGGCGGGGTCGGGCACGGGTATCCGCGCCACCGAGATCCCGTGGAACGCGGCGAACAGGGAACCCGGCGCGATGGATCCCGTGTCGACCGAGAGGTAGGTCGCGTTGTCCGGCACCGGCGGCGGCTCGAGCGCGAGCATCGCGACGGTGCCCCGCTCGTCGCCGAGCCACCAGGCGGTGGCACCCGCGGCGGCGACCGCGACGATCACGAGGGATGCGGCCCAGGCTCCGACGAGATGCGGGCGGATGCGCGTTCGTGTCCGCCGTGCCGGGGGCCGATCGTCGCGCGGGTCACCGGCGGCCGGGTCTCCGCGCTCCGGCACAGTCGCCGCCGACGGGCCGGGCGAGCCGTCGGCCCGGGTGTCCGACGCAGCGCGGACGGGACGGGCGGCACCCCGCCCCTCCAGCTCGCGCAGCCGCGCGAGCGAGGCGGCGTCATGCGGGTCGCGATCCGGCCCGAACACGCGCCGGCGCAGCTCCGCGATCTCCGCGCGCCGGTCGTCGTCCATCCCCGCATCGTGTCACGGGGCGGGCGATCCCGCTCAGCAGGCCGCGTACGCGTATCCGTCCTCGCTCGCGGGCACGAGGTCGCGGTCGCGCACGATGGCGCGGGGCGGGGGATCCAGCGCCAGGATCCGCGCGCACACCTCGTCGGCCGTGCCGCGCAGGTCGTCGGTGTACTCGACGTCGAGCACGTGCGGCCCGTAGACCGCCGTGTAGTCCGCGCACTCCTTCCACCGGTCGCACTCCTCGGCGACGGCGAAGTCGAAGCCGGCCTCGTCGCGGCCGCGGGAGCCGATGCCGGTGGTGTTCTTCTGCGCGACCGCGAGGCCGCGGTCGTGCGCGTGATCCACGAGGAGGGTCGCGAGCGCCAGCGCGTCATCCGCGTCCAGGGCACCCTCGGACCGGTTCCACGAGTCGAGGTTGTCGAACTCGACGGCCTGGAAGCCGGCGTCGGCGCAGCGGTCGACCGCGGTCGCCTGCCGGGCCGCGATGGAAGTGCGCTTCGCCGCGGTCGAGGTGTCGAGGATGAACTCGTCGTCCCAGTTCGGATCCACGAGCGGCCCGTCGTCGCCCTGCACCAGCAGGTCGTCGGGCCATGTCTCGCCCGGCTGGGTCTGGAACCCGTTGACGTAGCAGACGCCGTACGCGCCCTCCGCGGGCTCGTCGGTGCTGTCGCGGACGACGATCCCGACGCCGGCCGGCACGGGGGAGGCGCCGCCGAGCTGGTAGTCGAAGCCGGTGGCGGTCGGCGGCAGGGTGACGGCCGCTGTCGTGTCCGCCGCCAGCAGGCCCGTCGTCGCCGCGTCGGCGGAGGCGACGGTCGGCGCGGACGCCGGACGCGGATCCGCTGCCGCGCAGCCGGAGAGGGCGACCAGGGCGGCGGTCGCGAGGGCGGCGGAGAGGAGGGGGCGCATGATCCGAACCTAGGCGGGTCGATCCGCGGTGCCCACCACCCGGAAGCGCTCCATCACGATCTCGGTGTCGTCATCGAGCACGAATCCCTCGGGCAGCTCCGCGAGCACCTCGGCCGACGTACAGAACCCCTCGTGCCCGGACCGCCACTCGGCGACCGTCGTGAAGCCCTCGCCCTCGTCCACCGCGTGCGCGAGCGGCACGTCGGCCAGCCGCGCGATCTCCACGGCCGTCGTCTCGATCACGAGCACCGGCCGCCCGGCGGAGTCGATGACGGCGCCGCGGGACCCGACGACCGGCAGCTCCTCCTCGTCGGCGTCGTACTGGATCAGCAGCGAGCTCGTCGAGGTCTTCTCACCGGAGACGATCGCGCCCACGAGCTGGTCCCGCAGCGGCCCCGGGAACGCGAACTCGACGGGCGGGAGGTCGGGCTCGGGCGTCGTCGTCATGCGTCGATCGTAGGAGCGCCGCCGCGTCAACCCCCTCCGCCTCCCCGGACGCCGCGCGCCCTCCGGGCCAGGCTGGAAGGGACCCAGGACGCAGGACCACAGGAAGGCGCATCGCATGAGCGAGATCCGCAACGGCGGCAACCAGTACGAGATCCAGGACCCGATCGCGCAGTACCCGTCGCCGCCGTTCCCTCAGCAGGAGCAGACGGGCCCCGGCGACGAGCTGCGGTTCGAGCCGACGCCCGACCACGGCCAGGACAGCTACGTCGGCTTCGGCCGCCTGGAGGGCCGCAAGGTGCTCATCACGGGCGCCGACTCCGGCATCGGCAAGGCCGTCGCGATCGCGTTCGCGCGCGAGGGCGCCGACATCGCGCTCAACTTCCTCGACGAGGAGCTCGAGGACGCGCGCGACACCGCATCCACCATCGAGGCCGACGGGCGCACCGCCGCGCTCGTGCCCGGCGACATCTCCGACGAGACCGCGTGCCAGGACATCGTGCAGGCGTCCGTCGCGGCGCTCGGCGGCCTCGACTGCCTCGTGATGGTCGCCGGATACCAGCGCAACGAGGACGACATCCTCGACCTCGACTCCGAGCAGCTCGACCGCACGATGAAGACCAACGTCTACTCGCTGTTCTGGCTGAGCAAGGCCGTGATCCCGCACCTGCCGAAGGGCGGCAGCATCATCACGACGAGCTCGTCGCAGGCGTACCAGCCGAGCCCGGACAAGATCGACTACGCGGTCTCGAAGGGCGCGATCCGCAACTTCACGCAGGGGCTCGCGCAGCAGCTCGCGCCGAAGGGGATCCGCGTCAACTCGGTCGCGCCCGGCCCGTTCTGGACCGTGCTGCAGCCCGTCGGCCAGTCGGCGTCGGACGTGGAGGAGTTCGGATCCCAGTCGGTCTACGGCCGTCCGGGCCAGCCGGCGGAGATCGCGGCGACGTACGTGTTCCTCGCGAGCCAGGAGTCGAGCTTCACGAGCGGTGAGACGATCGCGGTGACCGGCGGCACGCCCGTCCACTGACCGGAGCCGCGAGGGCCGCGGCCGAGGCGGCGGGGCGCGTCAGAACAGCCGCGCCCCGCAGGCGTCGGCCTCGTCCTCCTCGCCGAGAGGCCGCTCGGTGCGGAGCACGGCCGGGCCGACCGTGAGGATCCCGTCGCCGAGCGGCTCGCAGCGCACCCCGCCGCGGCCGCGGAGCGCGCGGAAGGCGCCGGGCGCGAGCATCACGTCCATCCACGCGCACGGGTTCGCCGGCCGGTGGCCCTGGAACTCGACCGGCCCGTGACCAGAGTCGATGCTGAAGCGCATGCCGCGCAGCCGGTCGACGTCCGCGCCGCGCAGCAGCACGTTGCGGCGCGTGTCGACGGGGTCCAGTCCCGCCTCGACGCCGAGCTCCCGCGCCACGCGCTCCACCGACTCGACGGCCATCACCGTGACCGCCGCCATGCGGTGGGCGCGCTGGCCGAAGTAGCGGTCGCCGACGATCCCGAGCCCGGCGCGCACGCGCACCGAGGACCGCGACGGCGGCTCGCCCGGCTCGTCCCGCGGGCCGTCGGACGGGCGTCCCTCCAGCCGGTGCACCGGCGAGGCGACGAGGAACGCGATCTCCACGCGGTGCTCGTGCGGGAGATCGGCCATCCGGGAATCGTACGGGCTCATACCACGGGGTACGTCGGCCAGGGGCGGTCGCTCCACTCGTGGCTATCATCGATAAGCGGGACGGTGTGACCGCATCCGGGGGGTCACGTGGGCGAGCTTGCTCCCTCCGACGTGCGGCGCGATCCGGTGTCCCGTGCCCAGGCCGTGCTCCGGAGCATGACGCTCTCGAAGCCGCTGCACGCGCAGCTGCCCTTCATCCTGAGCCTCGCCGTCGTCGGCGTCGTCGCGGGCGCGGGCGACCTCGACTCCGTGGCCCGTCCCGGATTCGTCGCGGGCACGGTCGTCGCCGCGATCGTCACCATCGTGGCGGCCGTCGTCCCCTGGGAGCGCATCGACTCCGACTGGGTGGCCGTGCTGCCGATGGTCGACTTCGTGGCGCTCGCCCTCTGCCACGACGCGATCGGCGACCAGGTGCCGTCGACCGCCTTCCTCATCGTGTTCCCGGTGATCTGGCTGGCGTACGCCTTCGCCCTGCACGTCCTGTGGCTCGGCGCCCTCGGCACGGCGTCGGTGCTGGCGCTGCCCTACTTCCGGACGGGCACCGTGCCCGAGGGCACGACCGGCTGGTCGCACCTCGTCGTGCTGCCCGTGGTGATGCTCCTCGTGGCCGTCGCCGTGAACCTGCTCGCCCAGCAGCTGATCCGCCAGCACGCGCGCCTGGAGGACATGCAGCGCGAGCTGACGGGCACGCTCGTCGACCTGCAGGAGCGCAACTCGATCATCGACGGCGTGCTCGACGCGATCGACGACACCGTCATCGTGCTCGACGCGACGGGCCGCATCATGCTGCGCAACCGCGCGGCCCGCGAGCTCATGGCTCTCGCCGGCCCCGTGGATCCGGACGACCCGATGCTCGGCCGCCTCGTCTACGAGGAGGACCGCGTGACGGTCGTGCCGCCCGAGCGCCAGCTCGTGGCCCGGGCCCGCGCCGGCGAGGTCGTCGGCCGGGAGGTGTACTGGATCGGCGAGGGCGGCGCGCAGAAGGCCGTGCTCTCGTCGCTGTCCCCGCTCGTGGACGCCTCAGGGCGCATGTTCGGGACGGTCGTGGTCAGCACGGACGTGACGGCGCTCGCCCTCGCGGTCACCGAGCGCGAGGACTTCGTCGCGAGCGTCTCGCACGAGCTGAAGACGCCGCTCACCTCCATCCTCGGGTACGTCGAGCTCATCGCCGACGACCTCGAGGAGGACGACCTCGACGACCGGATCACCGCCGCCCGCCTCGCGATCGTGGAGCGCAACGCCCAGCGCCTCCTCGGCCTCATCGGCGACCTCCTCACGGCGGCGCAGCACACGCTCGCCGTCAACCGGAACCTCGTCGACGTGGGCGAGATCGTCGAGAACGCGCTCGACGTGATCCGCCCCCACGCGCATGCGAGCGGCGTCACCCTGGTCGAGCCGGACTACGAGGAGCTGGTCGCGGAGGTCGACGCCGTGCGCATCGGCCAGGTGCTCGACAACCTGCTCAGCAACGCGGTGAAGTACACGCCGGAGGGCGGCACGGTCATCACCGAGGTGGGGGTCGACGGCGACCACTTCCGCCTGTGCGTGACCGACGACGGCGTGGGCATGTCGGCGGAGGACACGTCGCAGCTGTTCACGCGCTTCTTCCGCACCAACTCCGCCCGCGCGAGCACGGTCGCGGGCGTGGGGCTCGGCCTCAGCATCACGCGCTCGATCGTGGAGGCGCACGACGGGTCCATCGAGGTGGAGAGCGCCGTCGGCACGGGCACCTCGATGCGCGTGCGGCTGCCGCTCCGCGTCGGGCGTGCCACGTCGCGGCCGACTTGAGCTGATCTTGTCCCCACCTTGATCCGATCCGGCATCCGGCGGTGTCAGGCTCGAGCAACGACGGGGCCACCCGTCCGACACGAGCGATCGAAGGACCGGATGATCCCCCACGACCACCCCGCGAGCGGCACCCGAGCCGCGCGCACCGGGTGCCGTGCCGGGTCCACGGATGCGCGGCCGGTCCCCGACGGCGGCCTCCCCGGTCCTTCCGATCGTCTCGTCGGCGGTCGGGCGTGAGCGCCCGAGCCGCCCGTGTCCCGCAGCTCCCCCCGCTCCTCGACGTCCGCGTCCTGGAGCAGCTGCTGGGCGAGCTGTCGGACGAGCCCGGCCCCGCCCGTCTGTCCGTCGTCCCCGCGACGGGCACCCCCGCTCCGCCCCTCGGCGTTCCCGCGCCGGGCGGCGTGACCCCGCCGCGCGGCCACCCCGAGCCGCGCCGTGGGACCCCGTCGTCCGGATCCCCCCATCCGGACGACCGCCTCGCGACCCGTGGTGCCCCCGCACCCGGTCGCGGGCAGGCGCCGGCCGGATCCCCCCGTCCGGTCGGCGCCCTCACCTCCGCCCCCGCCGCCTCGGAGCCGACGTGCCCCGGAGCGCTCACCGACGGGCAGCACGCCTGCGTCGACTTCCTGCGCTTCTTCGTCGACCTGTGGCCGAGCCGCTGGGAGCGCCTCGACGCCGCCGTGCGCGCCGCCGACCGCGCGGCCGCGCTCGACGCGTGCCTGAGCGTGAAGAGCTCGGCGGCGATGGTGGGAGCGCTCCTGCTTAGCGACGTCGCGGCGCACCTCGAGCTGGCGATCCGCTCCGCCGACCACGCCCGTGCCGCGGCCATGCTGCCGGAGCTCGGCGAGGTGGGCGAGCGGAGCATGGACGCGATGCGCTCGTGGATCCGCGCGGAGGCGGGACACCCGCCCGACTAGACCCGTGCGCGAGGCCGCCCCGGCGGCCGACGCGCACGCCCGACCGGCTCCCGCGACAGGCCGGTCGGAGGAACGGAGCGGGATCCCACCCGAGGGGACCCCGATCCACGGCGCAGCTGCCGCGGGACCCACCGGTCCCGCGGCAGCCCCCTGAGTCCCGTCGGCGAGCGGTGCGAGCAGCGAGCGGCGCCCGGCGCCTCAGCCGCGCGGCGGCGCGAGCCGGTAGCCGACGCCGCGCACCGTCTGGATCCACCGCGCCTCGCGCGGGTCGTCGTGCAGCTTCCGGCGCAGGTTGCCGAGGTGCACCTCCACGGCGCGCTCCTCCGGCTCGGTGGACGAGGCGACGGCATAGGAGCCGCTGCGGATGTCGCGCACGAGGTCGCCCTTGGTGCGCACGCGACCGCCGCTCGCGAGGATCGAGGCCAGCAGGTCGAACTCGGTGCGCGTGAGGTCGACCGGCTCGCCGTCGACCGTGACGTGGCGGGTGCCCTCGTCGAGCTCGAGGCCGTTGTGACGGAGGACGTCGGCGTCGTCCGTCGCGGCATCGGCCGGTGGGGCGGGCGAGAGGGCGGGCGAGACGACGGCCGTGGTGGCGGAGGACGCGGGCTGCCTCGGCTCCTCCGCGTCGGCGGCCGTGCCCGGGGCGTCGGATGCGGCCGGCATCCCGGCAGCGGGCGTCGCCGTCGCGTCCCCGCCGCCGCGCGGTCGGCGCATCATGGCCGAGATGCGGGCGCGGAGCTCGCGCGGACGGAACGGCTTCACGATGTAGTCGTCGGCGCCGGCCTCGAGCCCGAGCAGGGTGTCGACCTCCTCGCCCTGCGCCGTGAGCATCACGATGTAGGCGTCGCTCACGAGGCGGATGCGGCGCGCGGCCTCGAAGCCGTCGAAGTCGGGCAGGCCCACGTCGAGCGTGATGACGTCGGGGGAGACCTCCTCGGCCAGCCGCACGCCGTCGGTCGCGGTGCCGGCGGAGTGCACCTCGAAGCCGCCCTGGCGCAGGACCACCTCGAGCAGCTGGCGGATGTCGCCGTCGTCCTCGATGACCAGAGCCACACGTCCGCTGTCCACTACCGCCCCCTCGCATGCCGCGTGCGCGGCCGTACCCCCGGATCCGCGTCAGGCGCGCCGGACCTCCCACGCTAGCGGACCGCCGCACCCCCGCCTCCGCGGCGGCGGGCCGCCGGGCCGGCGCACGGGATCAGGTGACGGGGGAGGAGCCGGGCACCGCGACGAGCACGAGCGCGGCGCCGAGGATGTACGCCGCGAGCGACGCGCCCACGCCGATGAGGAGCACCAGCCATGGCCGGGTGCGCCCGCGGATCATGCCGACGAGCGCGACGATGACGGCGATCCCCGTGAGCATCAGCGGGCCCGCGACGGCGATCCCGTAGCCGATCGTGAAGAGCGAGTCGCGGCAGACGTAGGCGTCGACGTCGCACGCGTCGGTGACGAAGATCAGGCCGAGCCCCATGGCGCCGATCGTGCCGCCCACGATCGCGGCGACGAGCATCGAGACGAGCGTGGTGACGAGGACCCGGCGGTCGATCCGGCGGATCCAGCGCGGCACCCAGTCGGGGCCGGGCAGGTCCTCGTCCCGGCGTCCGCGGTCGTCGTCCCGGCGAGCGGCGGAAGCATCGCGCGCGACGCTCCGCTCCGACGGACGGCGGATGACCTCGGTCGCGTCGGGGTCCCGGGACGACCGGCGCGGGATGGTCGGCAGCGTGATCGTCGGCAGCTGCGGCAGGCGTCGGCTGCGGGCGGGCGGGCCGGCGGAGCGGCGTCCGCGGTCGGCGCGGCGGCCACGCTCGGGGGTCGCGTCGTCGTCGGGGGTCACGGAACGAGACTACGGGGCGCGTCCCGCCGGGCCGGAATCGGCGGGATCGGCGGGAGGCCGAGCGGCCATGCCGGCGCGGGGCGGATGGTCAGAAGATCATCGGCCGGTCGTCGTCGAGCTCGGTCTCGACGTCGAGGTCCACGGCCACCGGCACGTGGTCGCTCGGGCCGTCGCCCTTGCGCTCGTCGCGGTGGATCCGGGGCGCATCCACGAGCTCGGCGAACCGGCCGTTGCCGAGGATGAAGTCGATCCGCATGCCCTCGTTCCGCGGGAACCGCAGCTGCTGGTAGTCCCAGTACGTGTAGCCGTCGGGGATCGACGGCCGCACGACGTCCGCGAGCCCGGCGTCGAGGAACGCGGCGAACGCGGCGCGCTCCGGCTCGGACGTGTGCGTCTTGCCCTCGAACAGCGCCGGATCCCAGACGTCGGTGTCGAGCGGCGCCACGTTCCAGTCGCCCATGAGCGCGAGCGGGGTGGCGGGATCCGCGGCGAGCCAGGCGCGGGTGTCGGCGGCCAGCGCCTGGAGCCACTCGAGCTTGTAGGAGTAGTGCGGGTCGTCGAGGGCGCGGCCGTTCGGCACGTAGAGGCTCCAGAGGCGGACGCCCGCGACGGTCGCGCCCATGGCGCGCGCCTCGAGCGGCGGCTGCCCGGAGGCGTCGGGCTTGCCGAAGCGCGGCATCCCCTCGAAGGTCGTCACGACGTCCTCGAGGGGCAGGCGGCTCGCGATCGCGACGCCGTTCCACTGGCTGAGCCCGTGCACGGCGACCTCGTAGCCGGCCTCCTCGAACGCCGCCATCGGGAACTGCTCGGGCTTGCACTTGATCTCCTGCATCGCCAGCACGTCGACGTCCTCGCGCACGAGCCAGTCGACGACGCGGCCCACGCGGGTGCGGATGGAGTTGACGTTCCAGGTGGCGACGCGCATGCGTCCACGGTACCGGGAGCGGGCGGGGCGGCCGTCCGCGCGGAGGGTCAGCCGATGCTGCCGATGCGCACCGTGACAGCGGCCCGCGCGGCGGCCTCGGCACCCACCGACTCGGCGAGGCGCGCGCGGATGGCGTCGACCGCGGCGCGCGCGGTGTCGCTCGCGCGGCCGGACGCGTCCACCGCGATGGACGCCTCGACGAGCACGGTGCCCTCGCCGGTCTCGACGGTGACGAGCTGCTCGACGGCCGTGGAGGATCCGGCCACGACGCCCTCGACCACCTGCTGGGCGGCCAGCAGGATCGGCGAACGCGGCGCGTAGACGTCGGCCACGCCCGCGACGCCGCGGAGGACGGCGGTCAGGTCGCGCGACAGGTCGGCGGGCGCGGGGAGCGGCACGGGGACGGGCGCGGCGGCCGATGCGTCATCGTCGAGGGTCATCTCCGGCCTCCTCCTGCACGGGACGCGCCTGCACGTCCACCACGGTCACGTCGATCGCCTCGACGCGCAGCTCGGTGTGCCGGAGCAGGGCCGCGTGCACCCGCTCGCGCACGCGCTGCGCGAGCTCGGGCAGCGGCTCCCCCCACACGACGCTCAGGGTGAGCGCCACCCGCACGGGCTCGCCGGCGCGCGTGACGTCGCCGTCGAGCGTGCACCGGCCGACGAGGACGCCCGGCACCTCGTCCCCGGCCTGCCGCACCAGGGTGCGCACGGCGCCCTCGGTGAGCGCGAGGCGGACGGCCGGATCCGGGTGGGAGAGCGGGATGTCGCGGCCGGCGCGCGACTCGCGGCTGATGTGGGCGAGCACGCCGCGGAAGAAGTCGTCGCCGGGCGCCTCCTGCTCCTCGGCCTCGACCTGCACGAGCTCGCGGCCGAGGTCGCGCATGCGCTCGAGGGCGCGGAGCGCGTTGCGGGTCTCGGGGTCGTCCTCGTAGGCGGCGATGCGCGGGGTGCGCCCGCGGTCGAGGTAGTCGGCGAGGGCGGCCATGTCGAGGGGCGCGCCGTCGGCGTCGAGCGCGGGTGCGGGATCCACGGGCAGGCGCTCCCCGGGATCGCCCGGTCCGGTGCCGCTCATCGCCATTCCTCCATGCTCGTCATCACGGTGGTGCGCGCCCGGGACAGCCGGCCGCGCACGGTCGAGGGCGTCGAGCCCAGCCTCTCGGCGATCTCCTCGTACGAGAAGCCTCCCACCTCGCGCAGCATCCACACCTCGCGCTGCTCGCGCGGCAGCGCGTCGAGCACCGCCGCCAGCGCGCGCATCTGCGACGACGTCTCCGCGTCGCGCTCGGGGGACGTGAGCCGGTCGGCGATCTCGTGGTCGTCGATGTCGTCGGCGGGACGGCGGGCGCGGATCCGGTCGATGGACTTCCGGCTGACGATCTGCAGCAGCCAGCTCTTCACGCGGTCGGGCTTCTCGAGCGTCGGCAGGCGGTCCCACGCGGTGATGAGCGCCTCCTGCACGGCGTCGTCCGCGTCGGCGCGGGATCCGGTGAGCCGGATCGCGAACGCGCGCATGTAGGGGGCGTGCCGGCGGACCAGCACCTCGAACGCCCGGGCGTCCCCGTCGGCCGCGCGCTCGGCCAGGATGCCGTCGCCCGCGTCCTGCAACGAGGAGGAGAGGGCCATGCCGTACCTCCGTGTGCGCTGGGAGACGAGGCGGATCCGGGAGCGATCCGTGACGGACCACGCCGTCCGTGCGTCTCACCCATGATTACCACAGCCGCGCCCGGGCGACCGGGCATCCACGAGGAGGAACCGCATGAGCGACCAGAACACCAGCACCCCCGCCGACGTCGCACGCGTCTCGCCCGCGAGCACCGGCGCCAGCGCCGGGATCACGGGGAGCGTCCTCGCCGAGGGCGACACCACCGTCACCGACGCCGTCATCGCCAAGGTCGCGGGCCTCGCCGTCCGCGACATCCCGGGCGTGCACGCTCTCGGCGGCGGCGCGGCCCGCGTCATCGGCCAGCTCCGCGACCGCATCGGCCAGACCGACCTCACGCAGGGCATCGCCGTCGACGCCCAGGAGGCGGGCGTCGCGTTCGAGGTGACCCTCGTCGCCGAGTACGGCGTGCCGCTCCAGGACATCGCGGCCGGCGTGCGCGCCGCCATCTCCGACGCGGTGACGGAGCTCGTCGGCCGCCGCGTGACGCGCGTCGACGTCACGGTCGCGGACATCGTCATGCCCGGCGAGGGATCCGACGACGACGCGTCCGCGGCGCCCGCCGTCTGATCCGTCCCGCACCACCCGACGGGCCGCCCGTCCTCGCGACGGGCGGCCCGTCGTCCTGTCCCGGGCCGGCCGTGCCCGCTGACCTCGCAGATCGCGGGCGTACCGTCGGGGGATGACCGACGACACCGCTGCCGCGCCCGCATCCACCCCCGCGTCCGACGGGCAGCCCCGCGTGGCGCTCCTCGGCACCGGCGTGATGGGCTCCGGCATGAGCCGCTCGATCCTCCGTGCGGGCCTGCCGCTCACGGTCTGGAACCGCAGCGCCGACAAGGCCGCGCCCCTCGCCGACGCCGGGGCGACCGTCGCCGAGACCGCCGCCGACGCGGTGCGCGACGCCGACGTCGTTGTCGTGATGCTGTTCGACGCGGACGCCGTGCTCGCGGTCCTCGCCGAGGTCGCGCCCGCGCTCCGCCCCGACGCCGTCGTCCTCCAGTCCTCCACCGTCGGCGTCGAGGGCACACGGCGGATCGCCGCGCTCGCTGCCGAGCACGGCGTCCGCCTCGTGGACGCGCCCGTCCTCGGCACGCGCGGCCCCGCCGAGCAGGGCCTCCTCGTGCACCTCGTCTCCGGATCCGCGGACGACATCGCCGTCGCCCGCCCCGTCCTCGAGGCGACCGGCTCGCGCACCGTGGTCGCCGGGCCAGACGCGGGACCGGGATCCGCCCTCAAGCTCGCGTGCAACGCGTGGATCGCCTCCATCACCGCGGCCACCGGCCAGTCGCTCGGCCTCGCGCGCCTGCTCGGCGTCGAGCCCCGCCTCTTCCTCGACGCGATCGCGGGCGGAGCCGCCGACACCCCGTACGCGCACCTCAAGGGCGGCTCGATGCTGTCCGGCGAGCTCGCGCCCTCGTTCGCGCTCGACGGCCTGCTCAAGGACGTGACGCTGATGCTCGCCGCGCTCGACGGCGCCGACGCGCACGACTTCGACACCGCGATGCTCGAGGCGCTCCGCGAGACGTACGCGGAGGCGTCGGCGGCCGGCCACGGCGGCGACGACGTGGCCGCGGTCGGCACGGTGTTCGGGCTGCCGACCGGGCCCGACGCCTGATCCGGTCGGCGTCCCGCCCGCCCGTCGCACCGGCCCACGCCGTTCCCCGCCCGTAGGATCGGCTGCGTGACGACCTCCGACGCCCGCCAGCAGCTCATCGCCCACATCAAGGAGGACGCCGTCTTCCACGGCGACTTCACCCTGACGAGCGGCAAGAAGGCCACCTACTACGTCGACCTCCGCCGCGTGAGCCTCGACCACCGCGTCGCCCCGCTCATCGGCCGGGTCATGCTCGACCTCATCGCGGACGTGCCCGACGTGGCCGCGGTCGGCGGGCTGACGATGGGCGCGGATCCCATCGCCGCCGCGATCCTGCACCAGGGCGCCGCGGTCGGCCGCGGCTACGACGCGTTCGTCGTCCGCAAGGAGCCCAAGGACCACGGCCGCGGCCGCCAGGTCGAGGGCCCGGACCTGAAGGGCAAGCGCGTCATCGTCGTCGAGGACACATCCACCACCGGCGGATCCCCGCTGAAGGCCATCGAGGCGCTCGAGAAGGTGGGCGCGGAGATCGCCGCGGTCGCCGTGGTCGTCGACCGCTCGACCGACGCCCGCGAGGTGATCGAGGCCGCGGGGCACCGCTACCTGTACGCGATCGGCCTCGAGGACCTGGGGCTCGCCTAGTGAGCGGCGCGCCCGGCGGCGGATCCGGCCACGACGACGACCCGTTCGCGGTCCGTCCCGCCACCGACGCCGACCGCGAGCGGCCCGCGCAGCCGCTCGCGCCCATCGGCTGGGGTCGCCCGGACGGCCGGGAGCCGGTGCCCGCGGATCGGGACGCCGCCCAGCAGGACGCCGGCGTGGATCCCGCTCCCGCCGACGCGACGCAGCGGCCGGACGCCGACATCCTCGCGGGGATCGTGCCGCTCGACCCGACCGAGGACGACGAGCGCGTCGCCCCGCTCGACCAGGTGGATGCCGACCAGGACGCCCATGATCCGGACGCCGACCTCGACGCGCCGGCGCCCGAGCCCGGCATCGCGGACGCCCCGGTCGACGCGGGCGACGTGGAGTTCCCCGGCGAGCCCGACCCCGGCTACGTGCCCGCCCCCGCAGCCGACGGCCCGGGCGAGGTGCTGTCCGGCGAGGTCGAGGCGGATCCCACGCCGGGCGATGACGCGCCCGCCGAGATGGTCCTCGAGCCGGTCGACGACGCGCAGGACGGCGCGGCCCTGCCGGTCGTCCCCGCGGACGCGCCGGTGGTCGACGCCGAGCTCGTCGAGGATCCCTCCGCGCCGGCAGTCCCCGACGACGAGGACCCGGTCCAGCTGACGCCGCTCCGGGACGACCGGATGGACGAGGACGCGGAGGTCGTCGACGATCCCGCGGGACGCGTCGCGGACGAGGTCGAGCCGCAGCCGCTCGGCGGGGACGTCGACGCGGAGGCGTCCGCCGGCGCCTCCGCAGGTCCCGAGCGCGACGACGAGGACGCGGCTCCCGCGCCGCTCGCCCCCGCGGCCGCCGCTGCGCGTGCCGCCGCGATGGCGTGGGCATCCGGATCCGCGCCCGCTGCTGCGCCTGCCGCTGCCGCTGCTGCGCCTGCCGCCGTGCCCGCTGAGGCCGCGCCCGCCGAGCGAGCCGACGCCGCGCCGACCGTGGATCGCCCGGAGGACGCGCCCGAGCCGGAGGCCGCGACCGACCCGGAGACGGCCGCACCGTCCTCGCCGGTCGTCGAGCCGTCGGACGCCGACCGCGCACCCGAGCACGGTGCCGAGCCGCGGGACGACGCCGCCCCGACCGCTCGCGTCCCCGATCCCGCCCCCAGCTCCTTCGCGCCGCCGGACGCCTCCGCCGCCGAACCCGTCGACGCGATCTCCCTGCTCTTCGGCGACGTCGCGTCGGATCCCGCGAGCGATCGCGCCCACGCCGACGCCGAGGACCGGCCCGCCGACCCCGAGGACGCCGACGACCGCACGCGGATCCTCCCGGCAGCCGCCCCTGCCGCTGCGCCTCCCGCCGCTGCCGCCCCGCGCCCCGACCGCGACGCCCCCACCGTCGCGGTCCCGGCCGCATCCCCGCGTCCGGATCCGGCCCCGCGCCCCGCGCCGGTCCCGCCGCCGTACGCGGCCCCGCCCGCACCCCGCGCGCCCGCGCCGCGCGCCCCCGTCCTCGACGCGGCCCGGATCCCCGCGCCTCCTGCCGCCGCGCCCCCACGCGGACCCCGCGGCCCGCGTCGCACGGGCCTCTGGGTCGGCGGCGCGATCCTCCTGGTCCTGCTCCTCGTCGGCCTCTTCTACCTGGGCCAGCGGCTCGGATCCGCCGCCGCGCCCGACGCGGCCCCCGTCGCGACGGCCACGCCCGAGGCCACGCCGACCCCGTCGCCCACCCCGACCGATCCCGTGCAGGGGCCGGCCGCGGCCGGCGTCCAGGCATGGGACGCGCTCCTCGGCGGCGAGTGCATCGACCCGTACACGACGCCGTGGGAGGAGGAGTTCACGGTCGTCGACTGCGGCTCCGAGCACCACGCGCAGATGGTCGCCCGCGTCGCGCTGCCGCAGACCGGAGACGCGTTCCCCGGCGAGGAGGCCGTGCGCGACTCCGCCGACGAGCTCTGCATCGCGGACACCGTGATCGACTACGCGGCGGCCCGCGGCTACTCCGACGTGCAGTACCAGTCGGCGTACCCCATCAGCCAGGAGGAGTGGGCCGCGGGCGACCGAGATGCCTACTGCTTCGTCTCGCGCGCCGGCGGCGGCACATTCACGAGCAGCATCGGCAAGCCGCAGCCTCCCGTCGTCCCCTAGCAGCGCCGCCCGCCTGGGGATCCCGACCCCGCGGATCCCCGCCCCCGCCCTACCCTCGACACCCCGTGCGCGTGACCGGCGCGCGGATCCAGGGGGACGGCGGATCGGTGACCTCACGCGTCCGACCCGACGACCGCGCGTTCCTCCTCCTGTGGGGCGCGCAGGCCGTGTCCTCCCTCGGCGCGAGCGCGGCCTCGTTCGCGCTCACGCTGCAGGTCTTCGGCGAGACGGGCAGCGCGCTCGCCCTGTCGGCGCTCACGGTGGTGTCCACCGTGGCGTCCATCTACCTCGCGCCGTTCACCGGCTGGGCCGCCGATCGCCTGGGCCACCGCCGGGCCGCGCTCGCGAGCAACGCGGTCCTCGCCCTCGTGTCCGGCGGGATGGCCGTCGTGTCCGCCCTCGGCCCGGGGCGCCTGCTCGCCGTGGTCTACCCGCTGACCCTGGTCTCTGCCCTGGCGGCGTCGACGCTGGCGCTGACCCTCACGGCGAGCGTCCGCCGGATGCGCCGGGAGGCCGACCTCACGCGTATCAACGGCGTCACCTCGCTCCTGCAGGACGGGCCGACCCTGCTCGCGCCCGTGCTCGGTGCCGCCCTGTCGGCCGTCGTCGCGCCCGCCGCCGTGTTCGTCGTCGACGGGGTCACCTCGCTCGGCTGCGTCGCCGCGCTCCTCGTCGTGCGCTGGGACGCGCCGCCGGACCGCCGCACCCCTAACCCGTTCCGCGGGGCGCGCGACGGCGTCGCGTGGATCCTCCGCCACCCCGGGCTCCGTCGGCTGCAGGCGGGCTTCGCCGCGCTGAACCTCGCGAACGGGATCGCCGCGTCCGCCACGACCGCGTACGTGCTGCTGCTCGGATCGCGCGGCATCGGCTCGGGCGCGAGCCTCGCGGCGTTCAGCGTCGCCGGATCCGTCGGGCTCCTCGTCGGCGCCGCGTTCGTCGCGGCGCGCGGGGACCGGATCCCGCGGCTCGTCGCCATCGCCGGCGCCGCCGTCGTCCTCGGCCTGGTGGGCCGCGTCGCGCTGGGGGCGAGCGCGCTCCTGGCGGTCTGGGTCCTCGCGGCCGTGGTCCGCAACGTCGCGCTCCAGGTGCAGGGCGCGCCCCTCACCGCGGTGTGGCAGGAGCGGACGCCGTCGGAGCGGCAGGGCGCGATCCTCGGCGCGAAGAAGCTGCTCGGCCAGGGGTTCTACCCGCCGGCCGTGCTCCTCGGCGGTGCGCTGACGGTGGCGCTGCACCCGCTCGGGCAGGAGGCCGCGCTCCGGGTCGTGATCATCGCGGGCGGCGTGGGCGAGGCGCTCGTCGGCGTCGCGATGCTGCGCTCACGGGGCATCCGCGCCCTGCTCGCCCCCGCCGCGCCCGCTGAACGGGCGGCCGGCTGATCAGAGCTCCGACTCGACCGGCTCCGGATCCAGCAGCTCGGTGACGCCCGACAGCAGCTAGTCCGCCACCGCGGGCTGTGCATCCGAGCGGCCCGGCACCTCGTCCCTCCCCTACCGTCGTCCACCCGTGCGCGCACCGTTCGTCGGGTCGGCCAGGAGCGGGGGTTAGGTGATGTCCCTCGCAGCGCCCGCCCCGCTCGGCTGGCGGTTCCGCGCGCTCGCGGCCGCGCGCACCGTGTCGGTCGCGGGCAACGGGTTCGGCCGGGTCGCCCTCGCGTTCGCCGTGCTGAGCGTCCCGGGGGCCGGGCCAGCGGAGGTCTCGGTCGTCCTCGCGTGCCAGGCGCTGCCGCAGCTGCTGCTCATCCTCGTGGGCGGCGTCGTCGCCGACCGCGTCTCGCGCTCGCGGCTCATGGTGTCCGCGGAGGTCACGGCGACAGCCGCCTGGGTGGGGCTCGCGCTCGTCTCGGGCTCCGGGACCCCGTCGATCACCGGGCTCGCTGTGCTCGCGGCCGTCTCGGGGATCGCCACGGCTGTGTTCACGCCGGCGATGAGCGGCGTGGTGCCGCAGCTCGTCCGCCCGGAGCAGCTGCAGCGCGCGAACGCGACGATCCGGGTGGGGCAGAACGCCGCGCTGCTCATCGGGCTGGGCCTGTCGGGCGTGGTCGTGGCGGCGTTCGGCGCGACCACCGCGCTCGTCGTGAACGCGGCGTCGTTCGGGGTCAGCGGCATCCTCATCGCCCGCATCCGCGTGCCGGACCCCGCGCGCGCGTCCGTGCGGCTCCTCGTGGACCTGCGGCGCGGCGCCCGCGAGTTCGCCGCCCGCCAGTGGCTGTGGGTCACGACCGCGCAGTTCTCCGTGGTGGTCGCTGCGCTCAACGCGACGGCCGGCGTGCTCGGCCCGCTCGTCGCGACGCAGCACTACGGCGGCGCGACCGCGTGGTCGATTATCATCGGGTCGCAGGCCGTCGGCACCATCGGCGGTGCGACGCTCGCCGCCCGCATCCGCGTCGCCCACCCCATCCGCACCGCCGTGCTGGCGACCCTCGGGCTCGCCGTGCCCATGCTGCTGCTCGCGTGCACCGCGCCCGTCTGGCTCTGCTGCGCGGGGATGCTCGTCTCGGGCATCGCCATCGACGTGTTCGGCGTGCTCTGGTCCACCACGCTGCAGCAGCGGGTCCCGGAGGACGTGCTCTCGCGCGTGAGCGCGTTCGACTCGTTCGGATCCCTGTCGCTCGCGCCGCTGGGGCTCCTCGTGGCCGGACCGGTCGCGGCGGCCACGGGCACGGGGCCGGCGCTCCTCGCCTGCGCGGGGCTCGTGGTCGCGGCCACGCTCGCCGCGCTGATCAGCCCGGAGGTGCGACGGCTCCGGAGCGTGCCGCCCGCGGCGACGGCGTGATCAGAGCTCGGACTCGACCGGCTCCGGGTCCAGCAGCTCGGTGACGCCCGACAGCACCTCGTCGGGCCGGAACGGGTAGCGCTCGATCTCGGCGCGGTCGCTGATCCCGGTGAGCACGAGCACCGTGTGCAGGCCCGCCTCGATGCCCGCGATGATGTCGGTGTCCATGCGGTCGCCGATCATGCCGGTGCTCTCCGAGTGCGCGCCGATCTTGTTGAGCGCCGAGCGGAACATCATCGGGTTGGGCTTGCCGACGATGTACGGCTCCTTGCCCGTGGCCTTCGAGATGAGCGCGAGCACCGCGCCAGTGGCGGGCAGCACGCCCTCCGCGCTCGGGCCGGTCGCGTCCGGGTTCGTCGCGATGTAGCGCGCGCCGCCGTTGATGAGGCGGATCGCCCGCGTGATCGCCTCGAACGAGTAGTTGCGCGTCTCGCCGATGACCACGAAGTCGGGCTTCGTGTCGGTCATGATGAAGCCCGCCTCGTGCAGCGCGGTCGTGAGGCCGGCCTCGCCGATGACGAACGCGGATCCGCCGGGCATCTGCTGCTCGAGGAACGCGGCGGTCGCGAGCGCGGAGGTCCAGATCGACTCCTCGGGCACGTGCAGGCCGGACGCGCGGAGCCGTGCGGACAGGTCGCGCGGGGTGAAGATGCTGTTGTTGGTGAGCACGAGGAAGGGCTTGCCCTGGTCCTGCCACTGCTGGATGAGGGCCGCCGCGCCGGGCAGGGCCTGGTTCTCGTGCACCAGCACGCCGTCCATGTCGGTGAGCCAGCAGTCCATCTCGTCGCGCGTCGCCATGGGGTTCCCTCTCGTCGTGGCACGAGGCTACCGCCGGGGGATGCGCGGCCGCCGGGCACCGGCGACGGCGTCACCCGATGTCCGCCCGCCGTCCTCCGCGGTGTCGGCCGGCCCCCGTAGGGTCGGCGCATGCACGCACTGCCTCCCGGATCCCTGCGCCTCGTCCACCTCAGCGATACCCACCTCCTCCGCGACGGCGGCCTGCACCAGGGCGTCGTCGACACGGGCGCCGCCCTCGAGCGCGTCCTCGTCGAGGCCGACCGCGTCCCGCACGTCCGGCTCCTCGTCGGCTCGGGCGACCTGTCGGAGGACGGCACCCCCGAGTCGTACGCGCTCCTGCGCGAGCGCCTCGTGCCGTGGACCTCGTCGCGCGGCGCCGCGCTCGTGCTCACGCCCGGCAACCACGACGTGCGCTCCGGCTTCCGGCTCGTGCTCGGCGACGGCCACGGCGCTCCCGGCACCGACGACGGACGCGATCCCGCGGCCGTGCCGCCCATCGACGGCGTCACCATCGTGGACGGCTGGCGCATCGCGACCCTCGACACCTCCGTGCTCGGCAAGGGCTACGGCGCGCTCCGCGAGCAGCAGCTCGACGGGCTCCGCGAGCTGCTCGCGACCCCGGCCGAGCACGGCACCGTGCTCGTGCTGCACCACCCGCCCGTTCCCGCGCCCACGACGCTGCACGAGTCGCTCGCGCTGCAGGGGCCGGAGCGGCTGGCCGAGATCGTGCGCGGCAGCGACGTGCGGGTGATCCTCTCGGGGCACTACCACCACCACATCGTCGGGTCGCTGGCGGGCGTGCCCGTGCTGGTCGCACCCGGCGTCGCGAACGAGACGGACGTGGCCGCCGAGCCCGGCACGGAGCGCATCGTGCGCGGATCCGGCTTCCTCGTGGTCGACGTCGACCCGGCGGGCGGCGTCGCGTCGGTCGTGGTGCGGGCGTACGCGGAGGACGACGGGGACGAGGTCGCGCTGCTCGACGCGGAGCTGGTGCAGCGGATCATGGCGGACTCCGGCGCTCCCGCCGCGCCGTGACCGTCCGGGCATGAGGAGAGGCGGCGCCCCGGGGGCCGCCGCCTCTCCTGGCGCTGCTGGTCTGGCTCTACTTGAAGACGTCCTTGACGTCCTCGCCCGCCTTCTTGGCGGACGCCGCGGCCTGGTCCTTCTGGCCCTCGGCCTTGAGGCTCTCGTCGCCCTTGTGGTCGCCGAGCGCCTCCTTGGCCTTGCCCGCGATGTCCTGAGCAGCGTTCTTGATCTTGTCGTCGAGACCCATGATCTCCTCCTCACTGAGGCCACCTGGTGCAGCCCACGATCTGGACTGTAGGACCGACGGCTCCTGAGCGCCTGACAGACGGGGGATCCGTGTCCACTGAGCGAAACGCCGCGGCGCAGCTCCCTCCGCGACGTCCGCGCAAGGGCCTTCCGCCGGGCCCCGCGCCGCCCCTAGGCTCCCTGACCGTGATCCTCTTCGGGCTGCTCCCCCTCCTCGTGGCCGTGTGCGCGCTCGTCGACGTCATCACGCGCCCGGACGACCAGGTCAAGCACCTGCCGAAGCTCGTCTGGATCCTGCTCATCGTCTTCCTGCCGCTCATCGGCAGCATCGTGTGGTTCTGCGTCGGGCACGACTGGGACGCGCGGCGCGAGCCCGTCGGCCCGCCGGACCGGAGCGCGGCCTACGAGCGCGCGGCAGCCGCGGTCGACCTGCGCGTGCGGAGCACCGAGCAGCAGCTCGCCGACCTCGAGGAGGAGGAGCGGCACTACGCGCGGATCGCGCGGATGCGGCAGCTCCAGGCCGAGCAGGCGGTGCAGGCCGCCCGGGCCGCGGGACCCGCGCGGGCGCCGAAGGCCATCGAGCCGGGATCCAGCCCCGAGCGGTAGCCCCTCCCCAGGTCGCGCGCCGCCGCTCCCTCCCTCCGCGGGGTCGCCGCGGCCCGGCGGGGTCGGGGGCGGATGGGAGCATGGCCGCATGCCCGACTCCGCGACGCCACCCTCCTCCGCTGCGCCCTCCGCCGCCACGACCTCCGGCCTCCGGTCCGCCGCCCGCGAGCACCTCTCCCGGCTCGTCGGCGTCGCGGGCGCCGACTTCCACGACGGGCAGTTCGAGGCCATCGAGGCCCTCGTGCAGGACCGCTCCCGCGCCCTCGTCGTGCAGCGCACCGGATGGGGCAAGTCGGCCGTCTACTTCGTCGCCACCCTGCTCCTCCGCCAGCAGGGGCTCGGCCCCACGCTGCTCGTCTCGCCGCTCCTCGCGCTCATGCGCGACCAGGTCGCCGCGGCCCGTCGCGCCGGCGTGCGCGCGGTCGCCATGAACTCGAGCAACGCCCACGAGTGGGACGACCTGCTGCGCGCGCTCGACGCCGACGAGGTCGACCTGCTCCTCGTGTCGCCCGAGCGCCTCAACAACCCGCGCTTCCGCGACGAGCAGCTGCCCGCGCTCCGGGCCCGGCTCGGCCTGCTCGTGGTCGACGAGGCGCACTGCATCTCCGACTGGGGTCACGACTTCCGGCCCGACTACCGGCGCCTGCGCGACCTCATCTCCTCCGTCGACGAGCGCGTGCCCGTGCTCGCCACCACCGCCACCGCGAACTCGCGCGTGGTGGCCGACGTCGAGGAGCAGCTGAGCGTCGGATCCGCGGGCGCGGGCGTCGTCGAGACCGACCGCGTGCCCGTGGTCACCATCCGCGGGCCGCTCGCCCGACGGTCGCTCCGGCTCGGCGTGCTGCGGCTGGAGAACAGCCGCGATCGGCTGGGCTGGCTCCTCAGCCACCTCGACGAGCTGCCCGGCAGCGGCATCATCTACGCGCTCACGGTCTCCGCCGCGCAGGACACCGCGCGGCTGCTGCGCGACGCCGGCCACGCCGTCAAGGCGTACACGGGGCGCGACGACCCCGCCGACCGCGAGCAGGCGGAGGGCGAGCTGCAGCGCAACGAGGTCAAGGCGCTCGTCGCCACCAGCGCCCTCGGCATGGGCTTCGACAAGCCCGACCTCGGCTTCGTCGTGCACCTCGGGGCGCCGTCGTCGCCCGTCTCCTACTACCAGCAGGTCGGGCGCGCGGGCCGCGGATCCGCCGACGCGGACGTGCTGCTCCTGCCCGGCCGCGAGGATCCCGACATCTGGCAGTACTTCGCCACCGCGTCCATGCCGGACGAGCAGCAGGCGGCCGCCGTCATCCGGGCGCTCGGCGAGAGCGATCGGCCGTTGTCCGTGCCCGCGCTCGAGTCGCGGGTCAGCCTCTCGCGCAGCCGGCTCGACCTCCTGCTCAAGGTCCTCGACGTCGACGGCGCCGTGCGCCGGGACACCTCGGGCTGGTCGGCCACGGGCGTCCCCTGGGTCTACGACCGCGCCCGCTACGAGCAGGTCGCCGCGGCCCGCGTGCGCGAGCAGCAGGCGATGCTCGACTACGAGACCACGCTCGGCTGCCGCATGGAGTTCCTCCAGCGCCAGCTCGATGACGACACCGCGGCACCGTGCGGGCGCTGCGACCGGTGCGCGGGCGCGTGGTACCCGTCGTCGCTCGACCAGCAGGCGTCGGCCACGGCGTCGCAGGCGCTCGACAGGGTCGGGCTGCCGATCGAGCCGCGGCTGCGCTGGCCCACGGGTGCGTCCACCGTCGGCGTGCCGCTCAGCGGGGCGATCGCGGCGGGCGAGCAGGTCGACGAGGGCCGCGCCCTCGCCCGCCTCACCGACCTCGGCTGGGGTGGTCGTCTCCGCACGGTCTTCGCGGCCGGCGCCGAGGACGCGCCGGTCGACGACGCGCTCGTCGCCGCGTGCGTCCGCGTGCTCGCCGAATGGGGCTGGGCCGAGCGCCCGCGCGCGGTCGTGCACGTGCCGTCGGCGAGCCGTCCGCAGCTCGTCGGGAGCCTCGCCCAGCGCATCGCGGAGGTGGGGCGGCTGCCGTTCCTCGGGTCGCTCGACCTCGTGGATCCCGGGGCGCCCGGCGCCGCGCGCGGCAACAGCGTCTACCGGCTGGGGCGGGTGCACCCGCGGTTCCAGGTGCCCGCGCATCTCGCGGACGACCTCGCGGCGGATCCGCGTCCGGTGCTCCTCGTGGACGACCTGGTCGACACGCGGTGGACGCTCACGGTCGCCGGCCGTCTGCTGCGGAAGGCGGGGGCCACGCGCGTGCTGCCGTTCGCGCTCGCGCAGCAGGGGTAGCCGGGCGGGCGATCGCGGATCAGTCGGCGACCGGATCCGTCCCCTGCTCGACGAAGACGGTGCCGCCGCCCGCGAGACGCGCGCGCATCACCTCGAGGGCCTGGGGGTTCTCGTCCACGAGCACGAAGCGGCGTCCGAGCTCGCGGGCCGCGGCGCCCGTGGTGCCGGATCCGGCGAAGAAGTCGAGCACCCAGTCGCCGGGCCGGCTCGACGCCTGCACGATCCGGCGCAGCACGCCGAGCGGCTTCTGGGTCGCGTAGCCCGTCTTCTCGCGGCCGGTGGGGGAGACGATCGTGTGCCACCAGACGTCCGTCGGCAGCTTGCCGCGCTCGCGCTTCTCCGGGGTCACGAGTCCCGGCGCCATGTACGGCTCGCGGTCGACGCCCTCGGAGTCGAACAGGTAGCGGATCGGGTCCTTCACGTAGACGAGGATCGTGTCGTGCTTCGCCGGCCAGCGGCGCCGGGACTTCGCGCCGTAGTCGTACGCCCACACGATCTCGTTGAGGAACGAGCGGCGGCCGAAGAGCGCGTCGAGCACGACCTTCGCGTAGTGCACCTCGCGGTAGTCGAGGTGGAGGTAGAGGGTGCCCGTGGGATCCAGGAGGCGCCACGCCTCGATGAGGCGCGGCTCGAGGAAGTCCCAGTAGTCGGCGAACGAGTCGTCGAATCCGTAGAGCATGCCCTTCACGGAGTCGTAGCTGCGGCCGTGGAAGCCGAGGCGAGCGCCGGGCGGGCGCACCGGTTCGGGCGTCGCGGTGCTCGCAGCGGCGAGGGCGACGGGGGTGGCGGGCTCCGCAGCGGTGTCGAGTGCGGTGCCGGGTGCGTGTGCCGCGGCGCCATCGAGAGCGGGTGCCACCGCGCCGTCGAGCGTGGTGGCCGGATGGGTGCCGGACTCGGCGTCCGTGGCCGGATCGGCGTCGGCCGCGGACTCGGCCTCCGTGGCCGGACTGGCGGCGGCCACGGACTCTGCGCTCGCGTCGCGATCGGCGGCAGGATCCGGCGAGCGCGTCACGGTGAGGTTCTGCCGCTCCTGCGTGCGGCCGGTGTTGAACGGCGGATCCAGGTAGATGAGCTGGAAGGCGCCGTCGGGGAGCGCGCGGACGGCCTCGAGGTTCTCCGCGTGGATCACGAGGTCCGGGCCGTCGGGGGTCCACGCGGGCTGGGGCACGCCCCGAGGTTAACGGACCTCCGCGGGCGCGCGGCGCGCACCGGGACGGGAGGGACGCCGCGCGGACGGCTGCGCCCGCGGTGCCTGACGCCCCCAATCCGGGGCGGTTCGCGCACGGCTCTGCCGCGCGAGTGGCACCCTCCGCTATGAACGTCACATGAGCGATGACCGCGACCCCGGCCGGACCGACGGACCCCACCCCGACGAGCCGCGCGGCGAGGATCCGGTAGCCAGCGGCCCGGTAGCCGACGGCCCGGCCTCCGAGGGCCTGGCCCAGGAGGAACCGTCCCCGGCGGGCACCCCGGCCGACCCCGTGAGCCCCTACGGTCCGCCCGCCGTCCCGCGCACGGCCGAGCCCGCAGCCGGGCCCGCCACCGAGGCCGAGCCCGCCGCCGAGCCCGGGCCCGCGCCTGAGCCCACCGCTGTACCCGTGCCCGTGCCCGAGCCCGCGGCCGCGCCCGCCCATCCGGCGCCGCCCCTGCCGCCGGCCGGATACGACGCCGCAGCGGGATCCGCCGACGCCGGCGCCAGCACCGGCGCCGGCCCCGCCTTCGCCCCGCCCGGCCCCGCCTTCGCCCCGCCCGGCCCCGCCTACGCGCCGCCGGTCGGCGCCCCGCCGGCCGCCCCCGCGCCGCCCTACGTCTCCGGCCCGCCGCCCCGCCCCCGCGGCGGCAAGGGCCTCGCCATCGCGGCGCTGGTCGTGGGCATCGCCGGGGTCCTGGGCGCCTTCATCCCGTTCCTCAACTACGTCACGGCCATCCCGGCGCTGGTCGCGGTGGTGCTCGGCATCGTCTCGCTCGCCCGGCGGATGGACGGCAAGCCGCTGGCGCTGACGGGCCTCATCCTCGGCGCCGTCGGATTCGTCCTCAGCATCGTGCTGGCGCTCGTATACACGTTCGCGTTCGTGGGCTCGGTGACCGAGGCGCTGGAGACGGCGGGCCCCGGATCCGACTCCGGCTTCGCCAGCCCCGAGCCGACCTCCGGCGACGGCGACGGCGACGCGACGGCCCAGCCCGGCACGAGCCCCGACGACCCGCTGCCGATCGGCACCCCGGTCACGGGCGAGGGCATCGACGGCCCGGAGTGGCAGGTCACGCTGGGCACGCCGATCCTCGACGCGACCGCGGCCGTGCTCGCGGCGGATCCGACGAACGAACCGCCCGCGGCCGGCATGCAGTACGCGGTCGTCCCGGTCACCGCGACGTACCTCGGGTCGAGCACGGGGGATCCGCTCTCCGAGCTGGCCCTGGGGTTCCTCGCCGCCGACGGCACGCAGTACTCGGCCGCCGACAGCTTCGTGCAGGCGCCGGCACCCGCGTTCACGGATGCCTACGAGATGCTCGAGCCGCAGGGCACGGCGAGCGGGAACGTCGTCGTCGAGATCCCCATCGACGGCGCCGCCGACGGCCTCTGGGCCACGGCGCCGGGGATGATCGCGGACGCGTACTACTTCCGGGCCGGCTAGTCGGCCAGCCCGGATGCCGCCCGCGCGCGCGACCGGGGCCTCCTCGGCGCGCGCGATCGCGGCGGCCTCCCGCGCGGAACGTAGGCTGCGGACGTGACACCCGACGCGCGCGGCACCGACGCCCCCTCCCGCCCCATCCCGTCAGCCGGCCAGCTCGACGCCCGCGATCCGCTCGCGCGCTTCCGCGACCTGTTCGTGCAGTCCGACGACGTGGTCGCCTACCTCGACGGCAACTCGCTGGGCCGCCCGACCCGGGCGAGCGTCGACCGCGTCGCCGACTTCGTGCGCGACCAGTGGGGCGGGCGCCTCATCCGCGGCTGGGACGAGGACTGGCTCGCGATGCCCACGCGCATCGGCGACGACCTCGGCCGCGTGGCCTACGGCGCGGCGGCGGGCCAGACGTTCGTCGGCGACTCGACCACGGTGATCCTCTACAAGCTCGTGCGCGCCGCCGTCCGCGCGCGTCCCGGCCGCGACGAGCTCGTGATCGACACCGACAACTTCCCGACCGACCGCTTCGTGCTCGAGGGCGTCGCCGAGGAGTGCGGCATGACGATCCGATGGATCGACGTCGCGCCCGACGCCGGGGTCACGCCCGAGCTCGTCGCCGAGGCGGTGGGGGAGCGGACCGCGCTCGTCGTGCTCAGCCAGGTCGCCTACCGCTCGGGATTCCTCGCGGACGTGCCGGGGATCACGTGCATCGTGCACGACGCCGGCGCGCTCGTGCTCTGGGACACCTGCCACTCGGTCGGCGTCGTGCCCACCGAGCTCGACGCGTGGGGCGTCGACCTCGCGGTCGGCTGCAGCTACAAGTACCTCGACGGCGGTCCGGGCGCGCCCGCGCACGGCTACGTGCGGAGCGGGCTGCAGGCCGAGCTGCGGCAGCCGATCCAGGGCTGGATGGGCGCGCAGGACGTGTTCGCGATGGGGCCGGAGTACGTGCCGGCGGACGGGATCCGCCGCTTCCTCAGCGGCACGCCGCCCATCGTCGGGATGCTCGCGATGCAGGACATGCTCGCGCTCATCGAGGAGGCGGGCCTGCCCGCGATCCGCGCCAAGTCCCTCGCGCTCACCGGCTTCGCGCTGGATCTCGTCGACCGCGACCTCGTGCCGCTCGGCGCCCGCGTCGCGAGCCCGCGCGACGAGGACCGCCGCGGCAGCCACGTGAGCGTCGACCACCCGCGCTTCCGCGAGATCGTCGGCGCGCTGTGGGCGGAGGGCGTGATCCCCGACTTCCGCGCGCCCTCCGGCCTCCGCCTCGGGCTCAGCCCGCTGACGACGTCGTTCCGCGAGGTCGAGGTCGGCGTCGAGTCGATCCGGCGGCACCTGGCGGGCTGACCCGCGGAGGCACCACCGCCCGAGCCGGGAACGCGCGTCAGTCCGCCCACGCCCGCCGTGTGCTGCGGACGGGCTTCCCCGTGGCCGCGGCCTCGTGCAGGAGGAGCGCGAGGTGGTGGTCCTGCGACGCCTCGGCGAGCGGGTTCGTGGACGGGCCGCCGGCCGCGTGCGCGTGCATCTCGACGAGGCACTGCGCGATCGCGATCTCGTCGTCCGCGAGCCGGCCGGGCGCGAACGGGTTCTCGTAGACCCACTCGGATCCGAGCAGCAGGCCGCGCAGGTGGTGCCCCTCGAGGTTGCCGCCCTGCCCGGTCTCGACGCGCGCGATGTCGGCCCACGTGGGCGTCGTCGCGTCGAGCAGCCAGCTCACGTGCTCGTCGACGATCTCGCCGCGCTCGCCGCGGACGAGGAGGCGGTTGCGGCGGATCCAGGAGAAGTACTGCCGGTCGGAGAAGTCGTAGACCCCGAGGCGGTCGCCGAAGTCGAAGCGCGCGGTGGTCTGCTCTGCGGTCACGATCTCCTCGCGCACGGGGTCGCCGTCGCGGTCGGGCCCGGCCACGATCGGCGACGAGAAGCGCTGCGCGGTGATGGTCGCGTCCTCGAAGCCGATGCCGAGGGCCCGCCGCATCACGCGGACGCCGTGGTAGTCGTGGCACTGCGCGACGGTCGCCTGGCTGATCCGCCCGAGCCGCCCGCCGGCCGCGATCGCGAGCTGCGCGGCGAGCAGCGGCGAGAGCGGGTACTGCTCGGCCACCTCGATCCGCGCGCCCTGCCTCACGAGCGCGTCGAGGCGCTCGAGGTCCTCCACGGTCTCGCCGGGCGGCGTCTCGGTGAGCACGGCCACGCCGCGGTTCACGAGGTCGGCGATGACGTCTGGCGCGGCGGATCTGGGTACGGAGACGACCGCGAACGACGGTGCCTCCTCGGCGAGCAGCTCGGCCGCGGTGCGGAAGGTGCGGATCCCCCACTCCTCCTCGAGCGCCCGGCCGGTGTCGGCGCTGCGGGTCACGAGCCCGGTGACGGCGAAGCGCTCCGGGAGGGCGCGCGCGATCCGCAGGAAGAAGGCGCTGCGCCAGCCGCTCCCCACGATGCCGAAGCGGATCTGCGGGGTGGGCGGAGCGGGGTGGGGCATGGTCGCCAGCGTACGCGCGGGGTCGCGCGGGCCTCCGGGTGGGCGGCGTCCGGGCCGGCGTCTCGGGCGCCCGGCTGGGTTCTCGCAGCAGACTGGGGAATACTCGCGAGGGCCGGGTGGCTGTCCCGGGAGCGAACGCTCCCGCGTGAGGCGCGTCTCGGCTCCGCACGAGGAGTAATGACCCGAGGAGGGGCACGAGCATGGGGATCCAGACGAGCCTCGACCAGGTCGCGGAGGCCGCGCGCATCCTCGACGTGATGCAGGAGGCCGACGAGCTCACGGTCGCCGCCAGTCGCGACGGCGGCGGACGCGCGGTGCGGCTCCTCGCCCGCGCCGCCGCGGATCCCGCCGACCAGCTCACGGCCGTCGCCGCCATCCACGCGCTCGCCCAGGTCTTCGACGAGGCCGCCGACCACGCGCTCGTCGCGCTCCTCGACCACGACACCCGGTGGATCCGCGAGCACGCCGCCTGGGCGTTCGGCACCCGCCTGCCGCGCTTCGATGCGGTGTCCGGCCTCGTCGCGATGGTCGTCGAGGGCGGCTTCCCCGGCATGCTCGCCCAGCGCACCCTGCAGCAGTGGGCCGGGTCGACGCCCGACCACGTCGCGCTGGCGCTCGAGAACGCGCTGCTCGGCGTGCAGGGGGACGGCCCCCGGTCGCGCCTCGTGGAGACCGTGGGGCTCGTGCCCGGGCGGATCCCCGAGCGCGTGCTCCTCCGCATCGCCCCGGCCGCGTCCGAGGGCCCGCTCACCCGGTCCGCCGCGGTCGCAGCGCTCGGCGACCGGCCCGCGGGCGAGGGGATCGCGGCCCTCGTGGCCGACATCGCGCGCGGGGACGACGAGGTGGCCGCGGTCGCGCGCCTGGCCGTGCTCGACATCGCGCGGCAGCACGGCGACCACCCGGCGCCGCAGGAGCGGCCCGGCCTCACCGTCGTCCAGCTCTTCCTGCACGCCGACATCGACGCCGGCCTCACGCACGTGGGAGCCGGCGACAACGGCGGCATCGCGACGCTGCTCGTGCGCCTCGGCGACGCGCTCGTGGATCCCGCGGGCACGGCCGGGCGCGCCGCCGCGGCGCACCACGTGACCGCGACGACGGTCCCCGACCGCCCGGTCGACCGCGTCATCACGCTCTCCCGCGGCACGCCCGACCAGGCGCTCGCCTCGCTCGCCCGCGTCACCGCGGGCCACGACGGCCACGTCTTCGCGCACATCCCGATGCTCGGCGGCCCGCGCTCGCTCCCGGAGGCGTGGCCGCACCGCGTCGAGGCCGAGCGGGGGATCCGCCGTGTGCTGCGCGCCGCCGGCCGCGTCGACGCCGTGCACCTCCGCATGGCCGACGTCGGCACGCTCGCCGCGTCCACGGTCGCGCGCGAGCTCGGCATCCCCGTCGTCTTCACGGTCGCGCCGGACCCGCACGGCGTCGTCGACGCGCTCGACCGCTCCGGCGCGCTCACCCGCGACGGCTTCGGCGCGGTCGACGCGCGCGAGCACTACTGGTTCCGCGTGCGGCTCGTGCAGCGCCTGGCCGCCGACGCCGCGCACACCGTCCTCTTCCCGCGGCCGGAGCTGAAGCGCGACATGCGCCGGCTCGTCGGCATCGACGTGGACGCGCATCCCGAGCGCCACAGCGTCGTCGCCGAGGGCATCGACGTCGCCGCCATCGAGCGCTCGCGCGACGACGCCATGCTCGGCGCCGATGCGGACGGCGCGCCCGCCCGCGCGTTCGTCGAGCTCGACGACCTGCTGCGCGGCCTCCCCGAGGACCGCCGCGGCCTGCCGCTCGTCATCAGCGTCGGCCGCATCGCCCGGGTCAAGGGCATGGCGCAGCTCGCGCACGTCTGGGCGGCGGATCCCGCTCTCAGCGGCCGCGCGAACCTCCTCATCGTGGGCGGCGACCTCGACGCGCCGACCTCCGAGGAGCGCGAGCAGCTCGCGCGGATCCTCGACGCCGTCCCCGGTGCCGACGGCCCCGCTGGCGCGGCCCGCCACGGCCTCCTCCTCGCCGGCCACCGCGGCAACGACACGGTCACGCGCTGGCTCGCCGCCGTCCGCTACGGCCGCCCCGGGCTCACGGCGCCGGGCGGCGCGTACGCGTGCGCGAGCATCAAGGAGGAGTTCGGCGTCGCGCTCCTCGAGGCGATGTCGATGGGCCTGCCCGTCGTCGCGCCCGCGTCCGGCGGACCCGCGACCTACGTGGAGGACGGCGTGACCGGCCTCCTCGTCGACACGACGGATCCGGGAGAGCTCGCCACCGGGATCGCCCGCGCCCTCGACATCGCGGCCGGCCCCGACGCGGAGGCCGCCGCCGACCGCGCCCGTGACATGGTCGCCCGCACCTTCACCATCCAGGCCATGGCGGGCACCCTGTCCCGCGTCTACCGCGACGTCGCCGCAGCCGACGACCGAACCCTCTGGGAGCTCAGCGCCTCATGACCCTGCTCGTCATCAGCCCGGACTACGCGTCCCACCTCTTCCCCCTCATCACGCTCGCGTCGGCCTGGCAGCAGGCCGGCGAGCGCGTGGTCGTGGCGACCGGATCCGCGACCGCCGGCATCGTCGAGGCCTCCGGCTTCGAGCGGGTCGACCTCCGCCTCGGCCGCGGATCCAACCCCGGCACCATCAAGGCCGAGGACCAGCCGACCGGCGAGGACGACGCCCTCCGCGGCTTCTTCGCCGCCACGCGCCGCGGCATGGTCGAGACCCTGCGCTTCCAGGCAGAGGCCCGGAGCGACGACCTGCTGTGGGAGCCCGTGGAGACCGCGCGCGCCGTGCAGCGCATCCTCGACGAGGTGCGCCCCGACCAGGTGATCGTCGACCACCTCGCCTTCAGCGCCCGCCTCGCGCTCCTCGCCTCGGGCACCCGCCACGCCGACGTCGTGCTCGGTCATCCGAGCGCCCTGCCCGTCGGCGACGAGGTCTACGGCTTCCCGCCCGCGTGGCCCGCTGCGTTCGAGCCCGAGGAGGAGGACCTCGACGAGCTCCACGCGCTGTGCGAGCGCGTGCGCGACCGCTTCACCGCGCAGTGGAACGACGCCCTCGCGATCCTCGCGCCGTCGATGCGCCCGAGCCGCGACGCGTTCGCCGAGGCCGGCGACGTGCTCCTGCTCAACTACCCCGAGGAGCTGCACGACCCCGACCGCTCCGAGCTCCTGCCGCCGCACGCCTTCATCGGCTCGGCCGTGCGCCGCGAGGCCCCCGAGGCCGAGGTGCGCGACTGGATCGACGCGGGCGGCGACCCCATCGTCTACGTGTCGCTCGGCAGCTTCCTCTCCGTGCGCGGCGACGTGCTCGCCCGCATCGCGGCGGCCCTGCGCGACCTGGACGTGCGCGTGGCCCTCGCGACCGGATCCACCGACCGGGCCGAGCTCGGCGACATCCCGTCCGACTGGCTCGTCCGCCCGTTCCTGCCGCAGGTGACGCTGCTCGCCCACGCCGACCTCGCGGTCACGCACGGGGGCAACAACTCCGTCACCGAGGCGGCGACCGCGGGCGTCCCGATGCTCGTGCTGCCGCTCTCGACCGACCAGTTCGCGGGGGCCGCGGCCCTCGAGGATGCGGGGCTCGGCATCGCGCTCGCCCCGAACGTCGCGACCGTCACCGAGCTGCGGCAGGCGGCGAAGCTCCTGCTCAACCCGTCGGGCGCGCAGCGCGCCGGGCTCGACGCCATCGCGACGTCGCTCACGCGCTCGCCCGGTCCGCAGCGCGCGTACCAGGCGCTGGCCGGCGGGATCCGGCCGGAGCAGGCCGCGCGCTGAGCCGGTCGCCGGATCCGGTCCTCCGGCCGGGCGACGCCCGTCCCGCGATCTCGTAGACTCGTCGGTGACCGCGTGCGCGCCCCGGCGTGGCGGTCGCCCACAGTCTCGGAAATGGATCAGGTGCCCTCGTGAACATCGTCGCTTTCATCATCGCGTTCGCCCTCTTCCTGGGCGGCATGGCGCTGTTCGCGTTCGCGTTCTACATCGAGGGCTTCGAGCTGCTGAGCTTCTTCGCCGGCATCCTGCTCGTCTCGGCGTCCATCGCCATCCCCGCGCACATCCTCAAGCGCACCGACGCCTGATCCGCGTCGCCTCCGCCCGCCGCGCCAGGTAACAAACCGGACACACAGCCCGGCTACGCTCCCGGCATGGGTGATCTGTTCGAGGGATACGGCACGCTCGCGGCCGCACGCCGCGCCTCCGGTGGCGCGATGCCGTTCGACGAGATGTTCCGGGATCCGCCGGTCGCCGGGGAGCCCGCCGTCGCGCGGGCGGCCTACCGCGAGATCCACGCGGCGCTCTCCCGCATGACCAAGGAGGAGCTGAAGGACCGCACCGACGCGCTCGCCACCAGCTACCTCGCGCAGGGCGTCACCTTCGACTTCGCGGGCGAGGAGCGGCCGTTCCCGCTCGACGCCGTGCCGCGCGTCATCGAGCAGGCCGAGTGGAGCCGGCTCGAGAAGGGCGTGGCGCAGCGGGTCCGGGCGCTCGAGGCGTTCCTCGCCGACGTGTACGGGCCGCAGCGCGCGATCCGCGACGGCGTGATCCCCGCCCGCCTCATCAGCTCGTCCAGCCACTTCCACCGCCAGGCCGCCGGCATCGACCCGGCCAACGGCGTGCGCATCCAGGTCTCCGGCATCGACCTCGTGCGCGACGAGGCCGGCGAGATGCGCGTCCTCGAGGACAACGTGCGCGTCCCCTCCGGCGTCAGCTACGTCATCTCGAACCGCCGCGTCATGGCGCAAACCCTGCCGGAGCTGTTCGTCTCGATGCGCGTCCGTCCCGTCGGCGACTACCCGAACAAGCTCCTGCAGGCGCTCCGCGCGAGCGCGCCCGACGGCGTCGAGGATCCGAACGTCGTGGTCCTCACGCCCGGCGTCTACAACAGCGCCTACTTCGAGCACACGCTGCTCGCGCGGCTCATGGGCGTCGAGCTCGTCGAGGGCCGCGACCTGTTCTGCTCCGGCGGCCGCGTCTGGATGCGCACCACGGGCGGTCCCATGCGCGTCGACGTCATCTACCGCCGCGTCGACGACGAGTTCCTGGATCCGCTGCAGTTCCGCGCCGACTCCATGCTCGGATCGCCCGGCCTCATGCTGGCGGCCCGCCTCGGCAACGTCACCATCGCGAACGCGGTGGGCAACGGCGTCGCCGACGACAAGCTCGTCTACACGTACCTGCCCGACCTCATCCGCTACTACCTGGCCGAGGACGCGATCATCCCGAACGTCGACACCTGGCGCCTCGAGGAGCCCGACTCGCTCGAGGAGGTGCTCGACCGGCTGCCGGAGCTCGTGGTGAAGCCCGTCGACGGATCCGGCGGCAAGGGCCTCGTGGTCGGCCCCGCCGCCAGCGCGGGCGAGCTCGCCGAGCTGCGCGCGCGCCTGCTCAAGGACCCGCGCGGCTGGATCGCGCAGCCCGTCGTGCAGCTCAGCACCATCCCCACGCTCGTCGAGGACGGGATGCGCCCGCGGCACGCCGACCTCCGGCCCTTCGCCGTGAACGACGGCCGCGACATCTGGGTGCTGCCCGGCGGGCTCACGCGCGTCGCGCTCCCCGAGGGCCAGCTCGTGGTGAACAGCAGCCAGGGGGGCGGATCCAAGGACACCTGGGTCGTCGGCGACTCCGGCTTCCCTGCGGCCACGCGCGAGCGCAGCGTGCAGACGCTCGTGGCCGACCAGGCCGCGGTGACCACGTCGATACCCATCATCCAGAACGGGGAGAAGGCGCCCGACCAGTCGCCGCACGACCGGCCGCGCAACCGCGACCAGCACGAGCAGCAGCAGCAGGCCGCGGCGCCCGACGCCGATGCCGATGCCGCCGCACGCGCCGCCGACGCCCGCACCACCACCGCCGAGGGGGACCGCTGATGCCCATGCTGTCGCGCATCGCCGAGTCGCTGTTCTGGATCGGCCGCTACATCGAGCGGTCGGACGGCACCGCCCGCATCCTCGACGTGCACCTGCAGCTCCTGCTGGAGGATCCGTGGATCGACGAGGACACCGCCTGCCGCTCGCTCCTCAGCGTGATGGGCAGCGACGTGCCCTCCGAGGACGTCCTCGGCCGGGACGACGTGCTCGCGCTCCTCGCGGTGGACCGCACGCAGCCCGCCTCCATCGCCTACTCCCTCGGCGCCGCGCGGGAGAACGCCCGCCGCGCCCGCGAGATCGTCTCGTCGGAGCTCTGGGAGTGCCTCAACACGACGCGCGCCCGGATGCCGCGGAAGATCGCCAACGACCGCGTGCACGAGTTCTTCGGCTGGGTGCGCGAGCGCTCGGCCCTCGCGGTCGGGCTGGTCGAGTCGGGCACGAGCCGCGACGAGGCGTGGCAGTTCTTCACTCTCGGGAGATCCATCGAGCGCGCGGACATGACGGCCCGGCTCCTCGCCACGCGCGCCCTCACCGAGGCGAGCGGCCCGTCGTGGACCACGATCCTCCGCTCCTGCGGCGCGTACGAGGCGTACCTCCGCACGTACCGCGGCGTGCCGAGCGCCCGCAACGCGGCCGAGTTCCTGCTGCTCGACCGGCTGTTCCCCCGGTCGATCACCCACTCGATCCGCCGCGCCGAGCAGTGCCTGCACGACATCGAGCCGCGCACCGACCGCCTCGGGGTGTCCGACCAGGCGCAGCGGCTGCTCGGGCAGATCCGGAGCGAGCTGGAGTACCGGCCCATCCAGGAGATCCTCGACGACCTCCCGCGCTTCATGGACGCCGTGCAGGAGGCGACATCCGCCACCAGCGAGGCGGTACGCCAGCGCTACTTCCCCACCAACGCGGCACCCAGCTGGGTCGGAGAGAACTCGTGAACCGCCTGCGCATCACCCACCGGACCGGCTTCCACTACGAGGGCGAGGTGACCGCCTCGTACAACGAGGCGCGGATGCTGCCCGTCTCGAGCGAGAACCAGTTCGTCCTGTACTCGAACCTCGACATCCAGCCGAAGCCGGGGCACCACACGTACGTCGACTACTTCGGCACGCGGGTCTCCTCCTTCGAGATCCTCAGCCCCCACCGCTCGCTCGAGCTCACGGCGACGAGCCTCGTCGAGGTGCGGCCGCGCACGCACGAGCCGCACCAGCTCGGCTGGGACGACCTCGCGGTCGACGTGGAGCGGGCCACCGAGCACGTGGAGCAGGTCGCGCAGACGATGCGCACCGAGCCGCACGAGGAGGTCCGCGCGCTCGCGGAGGAGATCGCGGGCGGCGCGGGCACGCCGTGCGAGGCGGCCGCGGAGATCGCCCGCGCGATCGGCGAGAAGGTCGAGTACATGGCCGGCGTCACGAGCGTGCAGTCGACCGCGCGCGAGGCGTGGGAACAGGGGCGCGGCGTCTGCCAGGACATCACGCACATCGTCATCGGCGCGCTCCGGCACGTCGGGATCCCCGCGCGCTACGTCAGCGGCTACCTGCACCCGAAGCCGAACGCGGCAGTCGGCGAGACCGTCACGGGCGAGTCCCACGCGTGGGTCGAGTGGTTCTGCGGCGAGTGGCGCGGCTGGGATCCCACCAACCTCATCGACATCGGCGACCGGCACGTGCTCGTCGGCCGCGGCCGCGACTACCGTGACGTGGCGCCCCTGCGCGGGATCTACGCGGGGCCGTTCCGGTCGAAGCTGTTCGTGCGGGTGGAGATCACGCGGGAGTCCTGATCCCGCGCGCCTCCCGATCGGGGGTGCCGGGCGGGAGCGCCCCTAGTCTGGATCCATGCCCGACGACGAGCGCTCCACCGGCGGAGCCGACCACCGCACCATCGTGGACGCGGAGGGCGTGACCCTCCACTACTACGTGTGGGAGGCCGAGCGCCCGCGGGGCGTCGTGCACATCGCGCACGGCGTCGGCGAGCACGCGCTGCGCTACATCCGGCTCGCGCGGGAGCTGAACGCCGCGGGCTTCACGGTCGCGGCCGACGACCACCGCGGGCACGGCGCCACCGGCCTCGGGCACCTCGGCATCGGGGTGCTGGGGCCGAGGCGGCACCTGGCCGCGCTCGACGGGATCCAGCTGGTGAGCGAGCAGCTCCGGCGCGAGCACCCCGAGCTCCCGCTCGTGCTCCTCGGCCACAGCTGGGGCGCGCTCCTCGCGCAGCGCATCGTGGCGCGCGCGTCCGGGCTCTACGCGGGGCTCGTGCTGAGCGGGGCGTCGCTCGCGATGCCCGGCGTCATCAACACGGGCGACCTCAACAAGCGCTGGCGGCACCCGGCCGCATCCGGATTCGAGTGGCTGTCGCGGGATCCGGAGGCGCAGCGCGCGTTCGGCGCCGACGACCGCGACTTCGACGTGAACGCGCTCAAGCCGTACCGGATGCGCGACTCGCTGCAGATCATGGGCCGCCCGCCGCGGAGGCTCGCGACCGACCTGCCGGTGCTCATCCAGGGCGGCGAGGAGGACTCGCTCGGCGGCCGCCGCGGCATGCAGCTGCTCGCCCGCGACTACAGCAGGCGCTCGCGCCTCAGCGACGTGCTGCTCATCGTCTACCCGGGCGCTCGGCACGAGATCTACAACGAGACGAACCGCGACGAGGTGGTCGCCGATCTGCGCAGCTGGCTGGAGTCGCGCGTGGTGCCGGGCGCTCCGGCTGCTCCGGGGGACGGGGAGCCGGCGTGACCGCGGCGGACGCGGACCTCCGCCCCGCGCGCGCCGACGACCTCGCGTTCCTCGAGGACATGCTGCTGGCGTCGATGGACTGGCGCGGCGACGGATCCATGACCCGCGAGCGCATGCTCGCGACCCCGGAGCTCGCCCACTACGTGTCCGGCTGGCCGCGCGCGGGCGACGTGGGCGTGGTCGCGGAGGTCGCCGGGGACCCGGTGGGCGCCGCGTGGGCGCGCCTCTACGCCGACGACGACCGCGGCTACGGCTTCGTCGCGCCGGACATCCCCGAGCTGGGCATGGCGCTCGTGCCGTCGGCACGCGGGCGGGGGCTCGGGCGGGCGCTGCTCGTGGCGCTCGTCGAGGCGGTCCGCGCGTCGGGCGCCCCGGCCGTGAGCCTCAGCGTGGAGGACGGCAACGACCGCGCCCGCGCGCTCTACGATTCGCTCGGCTTCGTGGCCGTGGGGCGCGAGGGCGGATCCGACGTGCTGCTGCTCCGCTGGTGACGCGCGCCGCCCTCCGGCCCGCGGGGTGCGGGACGGAGGGCGGCGGCTCGTGCGCGGCCGGACGCGTCCGGTCAGGCGCGCGCGGGGCGGCGTCCCTGGTGAGCGCGTCGCCGGCGTCGGGCCTCCAGCGCGGCCGCGGATCCGACGACCAGCAGCAGCGCCGCGAGGGCGAGCGCCGACGCGGGCGACGACCCCGTGCGCGGCAGCGATCCGCGGGCGCTCGCGCCGGACGTGCCGGCGGGGCTGGATCCGTCCGCCGACAGCGCTCCGGACGCGAGCGCGCCCGTGCCGGTGACGGATGCGCCGCCCGCCGAGGTGCCGGGAGCGGTGCCGGCGGCGCCGGATCCCGTGCCGGACCCCGTGCCGGACGCGGATCCGCCCGACGGGTCGACCGGCACCGCGGCCGTGGTGACCACCCCGGCCGCCACGTCCGCGGCGAGCCCGGAGGCGTCGACGAGGTGCAGGCCCGTGACGGTGCGCGCGGCGGACGCGGTGACGTCCTCCGCGAGCAGCACGGATCCGCCGTCGGGCAGCGCGAACCGCGTCCCCGGGGCGATGTCGCCGGCCGCGAGCGCCTGCCCGGCGATGAGGCCGCCGTCGCTCGAGACGCGCGCCGTGCCGCCGTCGACCGCGACGCGCAGGCCGCGGATCCGGACGGCCACGCGGCTGCCCGGGTAGAGGTCCACGTCGTCGAGGGCGGCGCTGCCGGACCCGCGGGCGGACGCGAGCCGGATCCCCGAGGCGCGGATCTGGCCGGCGGCGCCGTCCCCGGCGGTGTCGGCCGCAGCGGTGTCGGCCGCGGTGCCGCCGGCCGCTGAGGCGGTGGCGTCGCTCGCCGCGAGGGCGTCCGGGGCGAGCCCCGTGACCGTCGCGGTCGCGGTCGCGTCGGCCTCCGGCCGCGCCACGGGCGTCGCCGCGACGGCGCTGGGCCCGGTCGCGCGGATCCCGTACGCCGACCAGCCCGCAGGCGCGGTGTCCGGCACGATCGGGACGGGCGTCGGCGACGGATCCGGCGTGGGCGTCGTCGAGCCGCCCGCCGCCACGGTCACCACTCCCAGCCGCACCTCGGGGTGGCGGCCGGTGAGGTCGCGGTAGTGCAGCGCCGTCAGCGTCACCGTCCCGTCGGCGGCCACCGACCGCTCGCCGAACCGGACCTCGACGCGCGGGGCGCCCTGCTCGTCGACGCCCGTGTAGAGGTCGGTCGTGGTGTCGATCCACACGCCGTTGACGAAGACCGCGTTCCCCGCATCCGCGAAGGACACGGTCATGGCGCCCGCGGCGGAGACGGCCGCGTGCAGGCCGTTCACCCGCAGGGCCGGCCAGCGGTAGTCGGCGAGCGGATCCGTGGAGGTGCCGGGCACCTGCCGGAACGCGCCCACGTCGACGGTCGCGGTGCCCGCGGCGTCGCCCGTGCCGAGGTCGACGGCGACGGCCGACGAGGTGTCGGGATCCGTCCCCGTGCCGGTCACGGCGTCCGCCGAGGCATGCGGCGCCGCGACGGTCGCGACCGGCTGCGGCGCGACGAGCACCGTGCCGTCGGCCGCGGTGACGCCGACCCCATACGCGCCCACGACCTGCCCGGCAGCGGGCGGAACGACGACCGTGCCGAGGCGCACGTCCGGGTGCGCACCCGTGAGGTCGCGGTAGTGCACGGCGGTGACGGTGACCGTGCCGTCGGCCGCCGTCTCGCGCTCGCCGAACGCGACGGTCACGCGGGGCGCGCCCTGCTCGTCGACGCCCGTGTAGAGGTCGGTCGTGGTGTCGATCCAGCGGCCGTCCACGAAGACCGCGCTGCCGGGATCCGCGAACTCGGTCGAGACGACGCCCGCGGGCGTGATCGTGGCGGTGAGGCCGTAGACCCGGAACGCCGTCCAGCGGTACTCGGCGAGCGGGTCGGCGGGGGATCCCGGCACCTGCTCGAACGAGCCGACGCCGACCGTGGTCGTGCCGTCCGCGCCGGTCTCGACGCGGACGGATGCGGCGTGCTCCGGTGATCCGTCCGACGCGGCGAGCGCGTCGGCGGTGGCGGAGCGGTCGAGGCCGTCGACGCGCGGCTGCCCGTCGATCACGCGCGTGCCGTCGGGGGCCGTGACGGTGACGCCCGTCGCGACGCGGCCGGATGCGGGGGCGGGCGCGGGATCCGGCGCGGGCGTCGGGCCGGGGGCCGGCGTCGGATCCGGGTCGGGCGCAGGCGTCGGCGAGGCCGACGGCGTCGGCACCGGCACGGCGGCGGCCGCCGCGCACGTCACGGATCCGGCGCGCACGCGCCAGATCTCCGACGCCCCGGCCTCCGCCTCCACGTCGATGCCGACGGTGGTCGCGGATCCGTCGTCGCCCGCCGCGGTGGATCCCACGATGACGCGGGTCGCGCCGTAGACCGACTCCGGCAGGTCACGCGACCAGCCCGGCGTCGCGTTCGCGTCGGCGGTCACGTCCACGCCGCCGATGGTGAGCCGATCCACGTGCACGGCGGGCGCGCCACCCGGCGTGCACGACACGGCGAGGCCCGAGAAGACGATCGCGGGCCGGTCGCGGAGCGTGAGCTCGCCTGTCGCGATGGTGCTGGACGCGCCCGTCGGACCGGCGGTGGAGGAGAGGCCGGTCGTGCGCGTCGTGTTCAGCTTCAGCACGTCGCCGGTGGACGCGGCGGCGCGCGTCACCGCGGCGCCCGCTGACCACTCGGCCAGGGGCGTCGGCGACGTGAGCGTGTCGCCGTCGATGTCGATGATCTCCACGCCGGACGCGCGCGCGAGCACGACGTCGGCCGCGTGCGCCGCGAGGGGCGCGAGCCCGCCGAGCGCGAGGAGCGCCGCGAGCGCGGCGGCTCCTGCCGCACCGGTCGCGCCGAGGAGTCCGAGGCTCAGGCGCGAGGTGGATCCGCGCATCGCCCGGCTCATCGTCCCGCCTCCGCGCCGAGGCCCTCGATGAACGCGCGGCCCGCGGGCACGCCGGCCCCGGTCACGTCGTCCCAGCCGGGGGCGGAACGCAGTCCCTGCCTCCCCGTGTCCCAGAGGAAGAGCGTCTCGGGCCACAGCGCTCCCGCCGACGGGCCCTTCGGCGACCACGTGGCCGCGGACGCCGGCTGCACGTCGCGCAGCGCGCCCGTGCCCATCAGCGCGTAGAGCGCGGGGCTCGCGAGCCCGAAGCGCCGGCCGGTGACGGCCTTGGAGATCGCGACCATGGAGGCGACCATCGGCGTCGCGAGGCTCGTGCCGCCGTGCGCCGCGTACTGGGTGCGGCCCTTGTGCGGCCCGTAGGTGATGAAGCCCGTGTTCGGATCCCCGAGCGAGGCCACGTCCGGCAGCAGCCGCCCGGTGCCCGCGACGGCGAGCCGGTCGGCCTGCCAGGTGGGCCGCGCGTACTCGGCCGACTGGCCGCCGCCCGCGCCGAACGCGAAGCCCGGCGGGATCAGCGCGCCGTTGCGCGCGAAGCGGGTCTCGGTCTCCCAGCCCGCCTCGACGGCGATGGATCCGTCCTCGGCGAGGCCGGTGCTCGTCGCGCCGACCGCCGTGACGTACGGGCTCGACGCGGGCGACGCCACGGTCGCGTTCCCGCCGTGGTCGCCGACGCCGCTGTAGTCGCCGTCGTTGCCGGTGGACGCGAAGACGGACACGTCGCGCGACGCCGCCTCCACGAGCACGCGGTTCAGCAGCTCGCGGTCGTCCGCCGTGTCGAGGCCCTCCATCGCGCCGAAGGACAGGCTGATCACGTCGGGCGCCTCCTCCACCGCGTCGAGGATCCGCGTGTAGAGGCTCGTGCTCGTGCAGTCGTCCGCGCCCCAGTAGGAGACGGCCGCGTCGGGCGCCATCGCGTGGACCGCCTGCACGTCGAGGTGCTGCTCGTCGGTCCATGCGGTGGGTCCGCCGCAGATGCCGGTGCGCGGCGAGGCGGACGGGTGGTCGCGGTACTGGCCGGCCGTGAAGGCGGGCTCGCCGACCGCGCGGGAGTAGGTGTCGGTGTCGGCCTGGGTGTCCGGGTCGTCGTAGGCGGCGACGATCGCGATGGTGGCGCCTGCCCCGCGGTCCGCGGCCGGCACGTCGTCGACGCGCCGCAGCTGCGCCGGGCCGTAGCCGCACAGCGAGTTCGAGCGGTGGGCCACGTCGACGGACGCGGGCCACGCGTCGGTGAGGCGCTGGCCCCACCAGGCCGCGCACGTGCCGTCGTCGGCGGAGGAGGCGGGGGATCCGCCGCTCGCCTGCCCGGGGATCGGCGCGGGCACGGGGTCCGTGGCGTCGGGCGCCTGCGCGTCGTCGGCGGCCTGCGCCGTGCCCGACTCCGCGTCCGACGGCATCAGCACGTCGCCCTGCACGGTGCCGGCGACGCCGCGCACGGCGTCCAGGGCGGCGGGCACGGCGAGCGTCCGCTCGGGGGCGACGACCTCCCGGCCGGCGACGCGGAACCGGGCGAACCCGGTGTCGAAGGCGCGCGACGCGAGCGCCAGCGTGCCGGAGACGGGCAGCGCGGACACCTCGTCGCGCGCGTCGCCCACGTCGAGGCCGCTGTCGCGCAGCCAGGCGGCGACGGCCGGCGCGGCGTCGGGGCGGGCCGGATCCAGCAGCACCGTGAGCGCGACCGTCGCGTCCGCGGGTGCGTCGCCGACCCGGACGGCGGAGGTGCCGGCGGGCCACGACGGGGCCGACCCGTCGATCGCACGGAGCCCCGCGGCGACGCGCGCGGCGGCCGGGTCGCCGTCGGCGGTGGCGCTGGCGGACGCGGATCCGGTGCCCGCCAGCGCGCTCGCGACGAGCGCCGCGACGGCCACGAGGGCGACGGCGCCCGTGCCGAGGGCGACGGATCGCGCGGGGGACGACAGCGGGCGGCGGACGAGGGCGCGGATCCGGCCCTCCGTCGGCGGGCGCTCGGCGGGACCGCGGGCCTCGACGGGTGGGAGGGACGAGGGGCGTGAGCCCACGAGACATGACACCATCGCGTTTGGCGTCTTCTGGGTGAAAAGTGGGGGGGGGGGGGGGGGGGGGGGGGGGGGGGGGGGGGGGGGGGGGGGGGGGTCCCCCGCGGGGGGGGGGGGGGGGGGGCCCCCCCCCCCCCCGCCCCGCGTCCCGGTCAGGAGACCGGATCAGGTGTCATGCGCCGCAGTGCGACTTCCAGACCTTCGGGAAGTCGAAGTAGTAGCCCTGGCCGCAGGTCCAGCTCTTGATGAACTCGCCGAGGCCGCCCACGACCACGCCGAGCGCGAGGCAGGAGAGCTTGGACAGGTCGAGCGTGATGCACATGGTGCCGATGTAGACGGCCACGCCGACCGTGATGGCCGTCTTGATGATGTAGCCGGGGATGTGCCACTCGTGGTTGCTCCAGAACCACTTCGACTCGGTGATGCTGCCCGCGCTGCCCTGCGCGACGACGTCCGCCTTCGTGACCGCTCGGCCGTCCTTCGAGTCGAGCGTCTGCTGGATCGCCGCGTTCTCCACCGCGTTCGCGTGGGAGGGGGCGGTGTTCTGGATCTCCGCGCGGATCTCGGCGGCGGCCTGCGCGTGGCTCTCGCCCTTCGCGGCCCACGCGGGGATGTGCTGGCCGGCGACGACGGTGCCTTCGGTCGCGACGGTGGCGAGCTGGTCGGCGGTGATCTTGCCGCTCTTCACGTCGTGCTCGAACGTGCCGTTGAGGAGGGAGGATGCCACGACCGACTGGTCGAGGTGGGCGGGGGCGGCCTGGGCGGCGTCGCCGGCGCCCATCCCGAAGAGGGCGACCGCGGTGACGGTCGCGGCGGCCGCGAGCAGGCGGACGGAGCGGCGGGAGTGCGCCGGGACTGTGGGTGATGCGAGGGACATGACTGACCTTCCGTATCGAGGGGCGACCATCGCCCCGCGAGCACGGTAGGGGCGCGATGCCCCCGTTCCGGGGTCGAACGGGTACCTCCGCATGAACGACGCATGTCCGTCAGTCGCTCGTCTGACGAAGGCCTCCGGCCACGCACGCCGCTCCTTCCGTTCATCCCGGCGTGGGCCTCCCGTCGATCGGGACGGGTATCCTTCCTCGACCCCCGGACAGGGGCGGACAGGAGCGACATGAACCAGCGGCAGGCGGCGGTGTCCCGGGCACGGCGCGAGATCATGGAGGCGGCGGGCGCGCAGTTCGCGGCCCACGGCTACGAGGGCACGTCGTTCTCGCGCGTGGCCGAGGCGATGGGCAAGCCCAAGTCGGCCATCGGGTACCACCTCTTCGCGTCCAAGGAGAGCCTCGCGGGCGCCGTGGTCGAGGACCAGGAGGAGCGCTGGCTCCGCATCGAGGCGGCGCTCGACCGACCGGGGGCGCTGCACGAGCTCATCGTCTTCCTCCTCACGGGCGCCAGCACCGTCGAGGTCTGCCCCGTCGCCGCGGGTGCCATCCGGTTGCTGCAGGACATGCCGCGCCTCGGGCTCGCTGTCGAGCGCCGCTTCGACGTGTGGGGGTTCGCCCGGCAGCACCTGGAGGCGGAGCTCGCGGTCCGGGGCATCCGGGCCGGAGACCTTGACGCCGTCGTCGACGTCCTGCTCAGCGCCACGTTCGGCGTGCTCTCCTACCGTTCGCCGAGATCGCCCGCGCAGGACTCCGTCGAGCGCCTGCGCAGCCTCTGGATCCCGCTCCTGGTCGGCCTCGGGATCGACGACGCGGAGGCCGTCGTCCGCGCCGCCCGGCCGCTCGACCTGGAGCTCGTGGAGGCCGGGCGCCCGGACGCGTCCGAGGCGCACATCGGCTCGGCGCGGGGTGCGAGGGACGCCGCCGCTGCCGCCGCGGGTGAGGACGAGGACCGCGCCCGCGCCTGACCCACCCCGCGCACGACGACGCCGGCCGGACCCCACGGGGCCGGCCGGCGTCGTCGTGCGATCGGAGCGGCTACTCCACGCGACCCGCGTACCGGTAGCGGAAGCCGGCGCCGTCGGTGACCACCACGTCGTAGTAGCCCCACTCGTCCACCGGCCAGTTCACCGTCGTGCTGCGTCCGGGCTTCACGGTCTCGTGGCGCTCCCGCGTGATGAAGTCGTTGGCCGTCAGCGTGTAGTGCACCGAGGGCGTCCCGTCGTTCGCGAGCGTGAGGCGCAGCACGCCCTTGCCGCCGGGGATCGTCTCGGCCGTGACCCGCGGGACGGGCACGTCGGTCGTGCCCGCCGCGACCACGGTGCCGGCGAAGCGGCGCAGGAACCGGTCGGGCCCGTAGAGGCTGAAGTCGTACGCGCCCTCGTGCGCCGAGCTCTCCCACGTGTAGGCCGCCTTCCCGCGCGGCGCCACGGTGAAGGGCGTCGACGCGAACGGCAGCGCGATGTTGGGGAACACCTGGTGCGAGACGCCCTGCTTGCCCTGGTTGCGCATCGTCAGCGTGACCCGGCCGCTCGCGCGGTCGACGGCCACGTCGGCGTCCTGCCGGTAGGGGAGCGGGCGGTGGCGCATGCTGCCGGCCTCCTGCTCCGGCATCCGCTGCGCGCCCACGGCGGGCTCCTGCACGGGCGGCTTCGCCATGTCGGCGTCGGCGGCCGCGACGAGCGCCTGTGTCGCGCTCATCGGCAGCACCTCGTCGGCGGACGGGATGGAGAAGTCCGGGTGCGCGAAGTCGAGGCACGAGGTGAGGTCGCCCGAGATCGTGCGTCGCCAGTCGGAGATGTTGGGCTCGTGCACCCCGGTCCAGGTCTCGAGGAACCGGATCACCGAGGTGTGGTCGAAGACCTGCGAGTCGACCCAGCCGCCCCGGCTCCACGGCGACACGACCGTGAGCGGCACGCGCGTGCCGTAGCCGACGGGCAGGCCGTCCACGTACTCGTCGGCTGTGCCGGGCTCGGCGAGCGGCGGCAGCTGGTGGTCGAAGTAGCCGTCGTTCTCGTCGTAGTTGATGAGGAGCACCGTGCGCGCCCAGGTGTCCGGGTTGCTCATGAGCGCCTGGATCACGGCGTTCGTGTAGTGCGCGCCGTAGTCGGGGCTGGCCTTCGGGTGCTCGCTCCAGCCGTACGGCGCCACGACGTACGACACCGCGGGCAGCGTGCCCGCCGCGGCGTCCTTCCCGAACTCCTCGAGCAGGTGCGTGACGTCGAGTCCCTTGCCGGAGTCGGGCTTCCACCCGTCGTGGAGCCCGCCGTCGAGCGCGAGCTGACGCGTCGCGGGATCCTCCGAGGCGAGCGCCTCGTGGTACTGGTGGAACAGCCACAGCGGGTTGTCGCCGTAGTCGCCCACGTAGGGGTGCGTGCCGTCGTCGCCGACCTCGTCGTTCGCGTAGGTCTTCCACGTGACCCCGGCCTGCCGGAGCCGCTCGGGGTAGGTCGTCCAGCCGAAGACGGGGGCGTAATCGTCGGGGTTGTCGATGGCGGGGCCGCCGGCCTTCCCGCGCGGGTCGATCGTGCCGGTCCACTGGAACAGGCGGTTCGGGGTCGTCGGGCCGATGAGCGAGCAGTGGTAGTGGTCGGCGATCGTGAAGGCGGAGGCCAGGGCGTGGTGGAAGGGGAGGTCGTCCTTCGTGAAGTAGCCCATGGTCTGCTCGCTCTTCGCGACGACCCAGTTGTCCCACGCGCCCTCGTTCCAGGCCTGGTGCCCGCCCTTCCAGGAGTGGTCGAGGCCGCCGGCGCCCTGCGCGTTGAAGCGCGAGGAGTCGAGCGGGAAGGGCAGCATGTGCCCGCCGTCGGTGCGGCTGGCGTCGGGCTGCGCGAACACGGAGCCGCCGCCGGGGTACTCGACGGCCTGCTTGTCGCCGAAGCCGCGGACGCCCGGCAGCGTGCCGAAGTAGTGGTCGAACGAGCGGTTCTCCTGCATGAGGATCACCACGTGCTCGACGTCCTTGATGGACCGCGTGAGGTTCCTGCGGGTGGCGGCCGTGGCCGCCACGGGCGCGCCGGCGACGGATCCGGCGGCCACGCCCGCCATGATCGCGGCGGCGCCGCCGAGCAGGACGGTGCGGCGGCTGACGCCCGGGCGGATCCCGGTGCGGTAGGGGCGCGAGGGGTCGAGCGGCGGCGCGGCGTCTACGCCGGCCGCGAGGTCGACGTCCGGGGCGTGCTCTTCGGGCTTGGAGGTGCTCACGGTGACGGTCCTTCTTCCTGATCGTGCCCGGCGTCGCGCGCAGGCGGTGATCCGGCCGCCCCGGGAGGGTCCGGGCGCGGCAGGGGGATGCGGGTGCTGTGGAGCGGGGAGGTGCGGATCCCGGGCGCCAGGGGCGGGGATGCCGCCCTGGCGCCGGCACGACCGGGGATGACGTCCGGGTGCGGATCGCGCGGGGACGACGCCGTGCCAGGCGCGAGTATGCGGCCGCCGTCGGAACAGCGCGTCACCTGGCGTGACGCGGGTGGGAACGATCCCTGAACAGGCAGCGGCGTCGCCCGCGCTCCTCGGAGCGCGGGCGACGCGGGCTACTCGACGCGGCCGGCGAAGCGGTGGCGGAAGCCGCCGGGCGCCTCGACGATCACGTCGTAGTAGCCCCACCGGTCGAGCGGCCACCTGACGGTCGTGCTGCGGCCGGGCTTCACGGTCTCGTGCCGCACGCGCTCGATGAAGTCGTTCGACGTCATCGTGTAGTCCACCGAGGGCGAGCCCTCGTTCCCGAGCGTCAGCCGCAGGTAGGGCTTGCCGTCCGCGACGGCCTCGGCCCGGACGGCGGGCACGGGCACGTCGCCGGCCGTCGTGGGGATCACGGTGCCGGCGAAGCGGCGGAGGAACCGGTCGGGCCCGTAGACGCTGAAGTCGTAGGCGCCCGCGTGCGCCGCGCTGTCCCAGGTGTACGTCGCCGAGCCGCTCGGCGGCAGCGTGAACGGCGTGCTGGTGAAGGGCAGCGCGATGTTGGGGAACACCTGGTGCGACACCCCCTGGGTGCCCGGGTTGCGCATCGTCAGCGTGACCCTCCCGGTGCCGCGGTCGACCGTCACGTCGGCGTCCTGGCGGTAGGGGAGCGACCGGCGGCGCATGGTGCCCTGATCCTGGGACGGCATCACCTGCGCACCCGCGGCCGGCTCCTGCACGGGCGGCTTGGCGAGGTCCGCGTCCGCCGCCGCGAGGAGCATGCGGGTCTCGCTGAGCGGCAGGACCTGGTCGGCGGTGGGGATCGAGAAGTCGGGGTGGGCGAAGTCGAAGCACGAGGTGAGGTCGCCGGACACGGTGCGGCGCCAGTCGGAGATGTTGGGCTCGTGGACGCCCGTCCAGGTCTCGAGGAACCGGATGATCGAGGTGTGGTCGAACACCTGCGAGTCGACCCAGCCGCCGCGGCTCCACGGCGAGACGACGGTGAGCGGGACGCGCGTGCCGTAGCCGATGGGCAGGCCGCCGACGTACTCGTCCCGCGTGCCGGGCTCGGCGAGCGGCGGCAGCATGTGGTCGAAGTAGCCGTCGTTCTCGTCGTAGTTGAGGAGCAGGACGGTGCTGGCCCACGTGTCGGGGTTGCTCATGAGCGCGTGGATGACCGCGTTCGTGTAGTGCGCGCCGTAGTCCGGGCTCGCCTCGGGGTGCTCGCTCCAGCCGTAGGGCGACACGACGTACGAGACCTGGGGGAGCGTGTTCGCGGCCGCGTCGGCGCCGAACTGCTCCAGCAGGTAGGACACGTCGAGGCCCCTGCCCGAGTCCGGCTTCCAGCCGTCGTGCAGGCCGCCGTCGATGGCGAGCTGGCGCACCGCGGGATCCGACGACGCGAACGCGTCGTGGTACTGCTGGAACTGCCAGAGCGGGTTGCAGCCGTAGTCGCCGACGTACGGCGCCTTGTCCGGGTCCCCGACCTCGTCGTTGGCGTAGGTCCTCCAGGTGATGCCCGCCTGGTGCAGGCGCTCCTGGTAGGTGGTCCAGCGGAAGACCGGCTCGTAGGGCTCCGGGTTGCTGATGATCGGCCCGCCCGCCTTGCCCTCCGGGTCGATGGTGCCGGTCCACTGGTAGAGGCGGTTCGGGGTCGTCGGGCCGATGAGCGAGCAGTGGTAGTGGTCGGCGATCGTGAACGCCGAGGCGAGGGCGTGGTGGAAGGGCACGTCCTCCTTCGTGAAGTACCCCATCGTCTGCTGCGTCTTGGCGACGACCCAGTTGTCCCACGCGCCCTCGTTCCAGGCCGCGTGCCCGCCCTTCCACGAGTGGTTGAGGCTGCCTGCTCCTTGCGCGTTGTGGTTCGCGGAGTCGAGGGGGAACGGGAGCAGGTGGCCGCCGTCCGTGCGGGTGGCGTCGGGCTGGGCGAAGACCGAACCGCCGCCGGGGTACTCGACCGCCTGCTTGTCGCTGAAGCCGCGGACGCCGGGGAAGGTGCCGTAGTAGTGGTCGAAGGAGCGGTTCTCCTGCATGAGGATCACGACGTGCTCGACGTCCGCGATCGACCGGGTGAGGTTCCGTCGCGTGGCCGCCGTCGCGGCGGTGGCGCTCGCGGTGCCCGTCGCGGATCCGGCGGCGACGCCGGCCATGATCGCGGCGGCTCCGCTCATGAGGAGGGTGCGGCGGCTCACGCCGGGGCGGATCCCGCCGCGGTAGGCGTGCGTGGGATCCAGGGGAGGGGCGGCGTCGATGCCGGCGCTCCCGGCGTGGTCGTCGGGTAGCTGGTCGAGGTGGGAGGTGCTCACGGGCGATGTCCTTCTTCCAAGCGCGGTCGCCCGACGGCGGGCGCGCGGACGGGATCACGGTGCGGGCGACGAGTCGCGCGCACGTGACGGGGAGGGATGCTGCGGAGAGAGGCGGTGCGGAGAGGGTGCTGCGGAGATGCGTCGCGGGGAGGGCGGCGACGGGAGGGACGCCCGATGCGGATCGCGCCCGGGCCGTCGATGTCGCCGACAGCGGCGGGACGTCGCTGTCGACGACGGGACGTCGCTGTCGTCGGCGAGTATGCGCGCCGAGGGGGAACGGCGCGTCACCTCCGGTGATCGCCCGGGGAACACCCCCTGAACGGGGGGGGGGTGGGAGCGGCTCGGGCCTCGCGCGTCAGGCGGGCCAGACCGGCCGGAACTGGATGCTGATGCGCGGCCCGACGGCCTTCTGGGTCTTGAGGATGGCGTGCTCGTGCGTGCGCTGCGCGCTGCCGCCCATGACGACGAGGTCGCCGTGCCCGAGCGGGAACCGCCGCACCTCGCCGCCGCCCTTCGGCCGCAGCGACAGCGTGCGCGCCGCGCCCACCGAGACGATGGCGACCATGGTGTCGCGGTCGATGGCGCGCCCCACGCGGTCGCCGTGCCACGCGACGCTGTCGTCGCCCGTGCGGTAGAAGCACAGTCCCGCGGTCTCGAGCACCTGCCCGGGCGGGCGGCCGTAGTGCTCGTTGAGCGCATCGCGCGCCTCGACGAGGACGGGCGCGGGCAGGGGCGCGCGCGGCCCGAACCACGACAGGAGGCGCGGCACCTCGACCGTGCGGCCGTGCATGAGCCGCGTGTCCGCCGTCCACTCCACGTCCTCCACGAGGCGCTCGAACAGCGCGTCGGAGTCGCTGACCCAGCCGGGCCGGATGTCGAGCCACGCGCCCTGTCCCAGGTCCAGGCGCTCCACCTCCGCGCCGAGCGCCCCGATGCCCGGCTCCGCCTGGAGGTCGTCGAAGAGGGAGGCCTGGAATGCGATGCTCATGGCGCGAGCATAGCCCGGATGTTCGAACGCATGTTCGAACGACGGCCGGCTGGGGAGAGCCCGATCAGACCGCCGGAGCGCGGGACGCGCGACGGCCGGCCCACGTCAGGAGGAGCGTCAGTCCGCAGATCAGCGCCGCGATGACGAGCACCCAGACCGCGACCGTCCCGTATCCGCCGCCGCCCGTCGCGGGATCCAGGAAGGGGTACGGGTAGTACGTCGCCGCCCCCGTCACCTGGTTGCCCGTGAACGGCCCGCGCGCGAGCGTGACGGCGACCCACACGAGCGGGAAGACCACGACGCGGCCGACCGCGCCGTAGCCGAGCGCCCGGCGGTCGGGCGCGAGCAGCCAGTCGGCGAGCACGAGCAGCGGCACGGCCACGTGCAGCACCTCGTTCGACCACGGGAGGTTGCCGCCGGGGATCGTCGGCAGGCCGCGCAGCAGCAGGTTGTAGACGATGCCGGTGGTGACCATGTACGTGGTCGCCGCCAGCCGGAGCGTCGTCCAGCCGCGGCCGGGCGCGGGCGCCCGCCTCAGCAGCCGCACCGCGCCGACCGCCATCACGGCGGCCGCCAGCAGGTTCGACTCGATCGTGAAGTACATGAGGAAGTCGATGGTCTTGCCCCAGATCCCCTCGACCCCGATGCTCCGCCAGTAGGAGGAGCTGACGACGTACTGGCTCGCGACGGCGACCAGGATGGTCAGGGCGGTGAGGAGGCGGATGGCAGCCCAGGTGATGCGCACGCTCCACCGTCCCACATCGCCCAGGCGGTGGTGATCCGGGATCCGTGCGCGGCCGGTGCCGCGGCCTAGGCTGGGTGGATGCATGGTGAGTACAAGGTCCCCGGCGGCAAGCTCGTCGTGGTCGACCTGGACGTGACCGACGGGCGCATCTCCGACTTCCGCCTGGCGGGCGACTTCTTCCTCGAGCCGGACGACGCGCTCGAGGCCATCGACGGCGCGGTGAACGGCCTCCCGGAGGACAGCGACGCCAACGCGATCGCCGCCGCCATCCGTCGCGCGCTCCCGCCGCAGGCGGTGCTCCTCGGCTTCTCGCCCGAGGCCGTCGCGGTCGCAATCCGACGCTCGCTCGCGCGCGCCACGAACTGGGGCGACTACGAGTGGGAGGTCATCCACGACCGCGCCTACCGGCCCGTCGAGCAGATGGCGCTCGACCAGGTGCTCGCCGAGGAGGTCGGCGCCGGTCGCCGGAACCCGACGCTGCGCATCTGGGAGTGGGAGCAGCCGGCCGTCGTCATCGGCAGCTTCCAGTCGCTCCGCAACGAGGTCGACGCCGAGCAGGCCGCGGCCCACGGCTTCGACGTCGTGCGCCGGGTCTCGGGCGGAGGCGCCATGTACATGGAGGCCGGCGCGGTCATCACCTATTCGATCTACGCGCCCGTCGACCTCGTGCAGGGCATGACCTTCGCGGACTCCTACGCCTACCTCGACGAGTGGGTCATCACCGCGCTCCGCTCGCTGGGCATCGACGCCTCGTACCAGCCGCTCAACGACATCACGAGCCCCACCGGCAAGATCGGCGGCGCCGCGCAGAAGCGGTTGGGCGCGGGCGCCGTGCTGCACCACGTCACCATGAGCTACGACATGGACGGCGAGAAGATGGTGCAGGTGCTCCGCATCGGCCGCGAGAAGATCAGCGACAAGGGCATCACCAGCGCCGCCAAGCGCGTGGATCCGCTCCGCAGCCAGACGGGCATGAGCCGCGCCGACATCATCGACCGGATGAAGGACACGTTCACGGGCCTCTACGGCGGGAAGCCGGGGCGGGTCACTCCCGAGGAGTGGGCGAAGACCCGCCAGCTCGTGGAGGACAAGTTCTCGACGCCGGAGTGGCTCACGCGCGTCCCCTGAACGGGGGACTGTCCGCCTGGCGAAGCCCGGATGTCCGCTCCATGTCGGACCTGTCCGCCGGGCGACGGCCGCGACCGGCTCCCGGATCCGCGCGCCTAGAGTCACCACGTCGTCCTTCCGGCCCCGCGGGGCCGAGCGGCGACAGCGGTCCGATCGAACCTCCCCGGAGGCTCCGCTCGCGACCGCGGGCGACGGGGAGACCCGTCGGGGGGAGCGGACTCGCGAGGCGCATGCGTGCGCCTCGCGAGCGCACCGGCTCAGCCCCGCTCGAGCAGCTCCCGGTAGTCGGGGTGCTCGTCGATCCACTCCGCGACGAACGGGCACGCGGCCACGACCGTCCGGGATCCGCCGCGCACGTCGTCGAGCGCCGCCCGCACCAGCTCCCCGCCGAGGCCGCCGCGCCGCTTGGCGGGGTCGACCTCCGTGTGGGTGAAGACGATGCGGTCGCCCTGGATCAGGTAGTCCGCGAAGCCCGCGCGCTCGCCGTCGAGCCACAGCGTGTAGCGCGAGCCGTCGGGGTCGTGGGTCACGTCGACGCTCATCCCGCCACACTAGGCGCGGTGTCGCGCGGAGTCGATCCGCAGGGGCCGGGGTTACCCTGAGGGGGTCCGGCATCCCGGGCCCACCCATCTACCCCGAAGGCAGCACGTGATCGCCGACATCCGCCGCCGCAGCATCCTCGCCGCCGCGCTCGCGGTCCCCGTGACCGCCGTCCTCGCCGCCTGCACCCGCCAGGAGCCGGCGCCGCGCGCGACCCTCGGCGCCGGAGCCGACGGCCAGCCCGCCGCCTCCGCGTCCTCGCCCGCGGTCTCCGCGGTCGAACCGGCGTCGCTCTCCGTGTCCGGCGGCCAGACCGTCACGCTCACGGGCGCCGGCCTCTCCGGTGCCACCGCCGTGATGTTCGCGGGCACCGCGGGCACCGACCTCCAGGTCGCCGGCGACGGATCCGTCACGGTCGTGGCACCCCGATCGACCGACTACGAGGATCGCTCCGCCGACATCCAGGTCATGGCCGGCGACGCCCCGCTCACCACGGCGACCGCCGCGTACGCCGCGCAGACGCCCGTCGACAAGCAGCTCCAGTACGCGCTCGCCCACTGGGACGCCTACAACCTCGAGGAGTACGGGAACTTCAACCCGTCCGGCGGCGACTGCGTGAACTTCGTCAGCCAGAGCCTCATCCAGCGCGGGTGGCAGATGACGAACGAGTGGCACAACCGCGGCGGCGGATCCGACTGGACCTACGCGTGGATCCACGTGCCCACCTTCGACAAGTGGCTCGCGGCCAACGCGTCCACGCTCGGCGTGAAGCGCCTCGAGCTCGCCGACCGCGACCAGCTCAAGGTCGGCGACATCGTCATCTTCGACTGGAACCGCAACTCCTCGCCCGACCACACGCAGATCGTCTCGGCCATCGAGCCGAAGGACGGCGGGAACGTCGTCAAGATGGTCGGCCACAACCTCGACAACGACTACCGCGACCTCGACGCGACCATCACCACGGAGCACCCGGGCGCCGAGGTCCACTTCTGGAGCGTCGCCTAGCCCACGTCGCCGATCCCGCGCCCGGCGCGCAGCAGCCGGTCGACGAGCAGCACGAGCAGGACCCCCGCCGCGTAGGCCGCGAGGTCCACCGGGTCGAAGCCCGTGCCGATCAGCAGGCGGCAGAGCGGCACGTGCAGCGCCCACAGCGCGGGCCATCCCGTGATCTGCAGCAGCTCGATCCCGGTGCACCACACGAGCACGGCGGCCCCGTGCACCACGGAGTCGACCCGCGGCATCACGGCGATGAGCGCGAGGTGGATCGCCGCGGCGTAGAAGATGTCCGGCCAGAGGCCGCGGCCGTCGCCGTGCGTGACGACCATGCCGGCGATGACGACGCCGAGGAGCGCGGTGAGGGCGACGATCCGGCGGAGTGCGTGGCCGTCCGGGAGCCGCACGTCCCGGTCGAGGACCGGCGCGGCGCCCGCGGGACCGTCGGCGGGATGCATCGACGGCTCGTCCCACACGAACGCGTCCACATCCCCGGAATGGCGCATGCTCCCAGCGTAAGCACCTCGGATGCGAACGCGCCCAGGGCGGGGCCGGATCCGCGACCTCCCGTCACGCGTCGAGTGCCGCGTCCACGATCCGCTTGGCCTCCGCCTGCACCGCGTGCAGGTGGTCGAGGCCCACGAACGACTCGGCGTAGATCTTGTAGACGTCCTCGGTGCCGCTCGGGCGCGCGGCGAACCAGGCGTTCTCGGTGACGACCTTGACGCCGCCGACGGCCGCGCCGTTGCCGGGCGCGCTGCTGAGCTTGGCGGTGATCGGATCCCCGGCGACCTCGGTGGCCGTGATCGCGTCGCCGTCGAGCTTCCCGAGCGTCGCCTTCTGCGCCTTGGTCGCAGCGGCGTCGACGCGCTCGTACACCGGGTCGCCGAAGCGCTCGGTGAGCTCGCGGTAGAGGACGCTCGGGGTCTTCCCCGTGACCGCGAGGATCTCCGCGGCGAGGAGCGCCAGCAGGATCCCGTCCTTGTCCGTGGTCCAGACCGTGCCGTCCATGCGGAGGAAGCTCGCGCCGGCGGACTCCTCGCCGCCGAAGCCCACGGATCCGTCGATGAGGCCGGGCACGAACCACTTGAAGCCCACCGGCACCTCCCAGAGGCGGCGGCCGAGCGACTCGGCGACGCGGTCGATCACGCTCGAGGACACGAGCGTCTTGCCGATCGCGGCGTCCGCGCGCCAGCTCGGGCGGTGCGCGTAGAGGTAGTCGATGGCGACCGCGAGGTAGTGGTTGGGGTTCATCAGCCCGGCGTCGGGCGTGACGATGCCGTGGCGGTCGGCGTCGGCGTCGTTGCCGGTGAGGATGTCGAAGTCGTCCTTGCGCGCGAGCACGCTCGCCATCGCGGAGGAGGAGGACGGGTCCATGCGGATCTTCCCGTCCCAGTCGAGCGTCATGAACGCCCACGCGGGATCCACCTCGGGGTTCACGACCTCGAGGTCGAGGCCGTAGCGCTCGCCGATCGCGGCCCAGTACTCGACCGAGGCGCCGCCGAGCGGGTCGGCGCCGATGCGCACGCCCGCCTTCCGGATCGCCTCCAAGTCGATGATGGAGCCGAGGTCGTCCACGTAGTGGCCGAGGAAGTCGTAGCCCTCGACGCGCCCGCGGGCCTCCTCGAGCGGGACGCGCTTCACGTCGACGAGTCCGCCCGCGATGATCGCGTTGGCGCGCGAGGCGATCCAGCCGGTGGCGTCCGAGTCGGCCGGGCCTCCGTGCGGCGGGTTGTACTTGAAGCCGCCGTCGGCGGGCGGGTTGTGGCTGGGGGTCACGACGATGCCGTCGGCCACGTCGTCGTCGCCGTGCTGCTCGTCTCGGTTCCAGCGGAGGATCGCGTGGGAGAGGGCGGGGGTGGGGCACCAGGAGTCGCGGGAGTCGGCGAGCACGCGCACCCCGTTGGCGACGAGCACCTCGAGCGCGGTGTCCTCGGCGGGCTTGGACAGGCCGTGGGTGTCGCGTCCGATGAACAGGGGGCCGGTGATGCCCTGCTCGGCCCGGTACTCCACGATCGCCTGCGTGATCGCGAGGATGTGGTCCTCGTTGAACGCCGTCTTCAGGGAGCTGCCGCGGTGCCCGCTCGTGCCGAACGCCACCTTCTGCTCCGGATCCTCCACGTCGGGGTGGAGCTCGTGGTACGCCCGGATCAGCTCGTCGATGTCGATGAGGTCGGACGGGAGGGCGGCGGTGCCTGCGCGGTCATGCATGGATCCATCCTGGCACCGGCCCCCGCCGATTCCCATCTAGGGTGCAGGCATGGCCGAGACCCCGCGACCCGACGAGACCTACAGCTACCTCGGCCCGTCCGGCACATTCACGGAGGCCGCGCTCAAGCAGGTGGAGGCCGCTCGAGGCCGCACCTGGCGCGCGGTCAACAACGCCTCGGAGGCGCTCGCCGACGTCGTGTCCGGCACCTCGGTCGCCGCCATGATCGCCATCGAGAACTCGATCGAGGGCGGGGTGACGGCCACGCAGGACGCGCTCGCCAACATCCCCGGCCTCCGGATCCTCAGCGAGCACCTCGTGCCGGTGTCCTTCGACCTCGTGGTGCGCCCCGGCACCGCGCTCGCCGACGTGCGCACGGTCGCCGCGCACCCCGTCGCCTACGGGCAGTGCCGCCGCTTCCTTGAGCGCGAGCTGCCCACGCACGGGCACGTGCCCGCGTCCTCGAACGTGGCCGCGGCCCTGTCGCTGCTGGACGACGGGATCGCCGACGCCGCCATCGCGCCGCCGCAGATCACCGAGAGCCAGCCGCTCGAGGCCGTCGCCCGCGGCATCGGCGACAACCCGAACGCCGTCACGCGCTTCGTGCTCGTCGGCCGCGCGACCACGCTGCCCGCGCGCACGGGCGCCGACAAGACGAGCCTCATCGTCGAGCTGCCCGACGACCGCGCCGGATCCCTGCTCGACCTCCTCGAGCAGTTCGCGACCCGCGGCGTGAACCTCACGCTCATCCAGTCGCGGCCCATCGGCGACGCGCTCGGTCGCTACCGGTTCGTCATCGACGCGGAGGGGCACGTGAGCGACGAGCGCGTGGCCGACGCCCTGCTCGGGATCCGCCGCTTCAGCCCCCGCGTCACCTTCCTCGGCTCGTACCCGCGAGCCGACGGGACGCCCAGCACCTACCGCGCCCGCTACGAGGACGACGTCTTCCTCGAGGCGCGCGACTGGCTGCGCGGCATCGTCTCGGCCGAGCCCGGCGCGGGCGCCTGACGCACCGCCGTCGTCCGGTTCCCGCCCGGACGCGCCCGACCCGCTTCGTTAGAGTGACGGGGTGATCGATCCGCAGACCCTCCGCGACCATCCCGACCTCGTCATCGCCTCGCAGGCGCTGCGCGGCGCATCCGTGGAGGCGGTCGACCAGGCGGTCGCCGCGGACTCCGAGCGCCGCCGGGCGGTCACCGAGTTCGAGGGCCTCCGCGCCGAGCAGAACGCGCACGGCAAGCTCGTCGCGAAGGCCGACAAGGCCGACAAGCCGCGCCTCATCGCGGAGGTCCAGGAGCTGAAGGCCCGCGTCACCGCCGCGCAGGAGCGCGCGCAGGAGGCCGAGGCCGCCCTCGACGAGGCGATGCGGCGGATCCCGAACATCGTCATCGACGGCGTCCCCGCGGGCGGCGAGGACGACTGGGCGCTCGTGCGCGAGGTCGGCGCGAAGCCGGCGTTCGACTTCGACCCCCGGGACCACCTGGAGATCGGCGAGATCCTCGACGCCATCGACATGGGCCGCGGTGCCAAGGTGTCCGGCGCCCGCTTCCACTTCCTCAAGGGGATCGGCGCGCGGCTCGAGATCGCGCTGATGAACTTCGGCCTGGCCCGCGCGCTCGAGGCCGGGCTCGTGCCGCTCATCACGCCCACGCTGGTGAAGCCCGAGATCATGGCCGGCACCGGCTTCCTCGGCGCCCATGCCGACGAGGTGTACCACCTCGACGACGACGACCTCTACCTCACGGGCACGAGCGAGGTGGCGCTCGCCGGGTACCACGCCGACGAGATCCTCGACCTGGCCCAGGGCCCCATCCGCTACGCCGGCTGGTCGACCTGCTACCGCAAGGAGGCGGGCTCCTACGGCAAGGACACCCGCGGCATCATCCGCGTGCACCAGTTCCAGAAGCTCGAGATGTTCAGCTACGTCGATCCGGCCGACGCCGAGGCGGAGCACGAGCGCCTCCTCGCGATGCAGGAGCGCATGATGCAGGACCTCGGCCTCTCCTACCGCGTCATCGACACGGCGGCGGGCGACCTCGGATCCAGCGCCGCCCGCAAGTACGACGTCGAGGCGTGGGTCCCCACCCAGGGCGCCTACCGCGAGCTCACCTCCACCTCGAACTGCACCACGTTCCAGGCCCGCCGCCTCGGCACGCGCTTCCGCGGCGAGGACGGCCGCACCTCGCCCGTCGCGACGCTCAACGGCACGCTGGCGACCACGCGCTGGATCGTCGCGATCCTCGAGACCCACCAGCAGGCGGACGGTTCCGTGCGCGTGCCCGAGGCGCTCCGGCCCTACCTCGGCGGCCTCGAGGCCCTCGAACCCGCCACGGCGAAGGCCGCCCGATGACCCCGCGGGTGTCCGACGCCGACCGCCTCCTCATCGCCCTCGACATCGACGGCACCCTCCTCGGCGAGGACGGGTCGCTCGACGAGTCGGTCATCCGCGAGGTGCGGCGGATGGAGGAGATCGGCCACCTGGTCATGCCCTCCACCGGACGCTCGGTCGCCGACACCCTGCCGATCGTCGATCGCCTGGGGATCCACCCGCGCTACATGGTGTGCTCCAACGGCGCGATCGTGCTCGAGCGCGACGCGGACGCCCCCACCGGGTACTCCCGCCGCTTCGTCGAGACCTTCGACCCCGCCGACGTGCTGCAGCGGATCCGCCCCCACCTCGCGAGCGGCCGTTACGCCGTCGAGGACGAGGAGGGCGTGTACCTCTACTCCGGCGGCGACTTCCCGGACGGCGCGCTCGAGGCCAACGGCCGCCGGGTCGAGTTCGAGGAGCTGCTGCACGTGCCCGCGACGCGCGTCGTCGTCATCTCGCCCGGCCACGACCTGGAGGACTTCCAGGACGTCGTCGAGCGCATGGGCCTGCACCGCGTCAGCTACTCCATCGGCTGGACCGCCTGGCTCGACATCGCGCCCGACGGCGTGAACAAGGCCACCGCCATGGAGCGCGTGCGCGAGCTGCACGGCATCGCCCGCACGCACGTGATCGCCATGGGCGACGGGCGGAACGACATCGAGATGCTGGAGTGGGCCGGCGAGCACGGCCGCGGCATCGCGATGGGCCAGGCGCCGGCGGAGGTCATCGCCGTCGCCACCGAGGTGACGGGCCCCATCACCGAGAACGGCGCGGCCGCGGTCCTCTCGCGCCTCTGACGCCCGCCGACCACCGATTCCCCACCTGGGGAGAGTTCAGCTCCCTCTGATCCTCCTCGTGCGAGAGTGGCGCATCCCGCGCGGTCACCCGGCCGCACCACCGCGGGCCGACCGGCCACCGGTAGGATCCTTCACGATCGCCCCGCCCGCCCAGCGGGAGGGCGCGCATCGGGAGGGCTGTCCGAGCGGCCGATGGAGCCAGTCTTGAAAACTGGTGGGCAGAGATGTCTCGTGGGTTCGAATCCCACGCCCTCCGCTGTCACGTGAGAAAGCCCCAAGCTGCCTGCTATCCGCCCGGTCAGAACCCGAACAGGGGGCGCATAGAGTCATCATTATAGTTATTGTGCAGGCATGACTACCTGGACCCCGGAGATGTAATCGTCAGGAGCAAAAGCATCCCAAACATCCAAGGCGCTACTCAGGTAATTCCATCCTGGGAAAAGCGCTTTTGTGATGATGTATTCCATGTTGACGAGGTCCATCCATCGCATAAGTTCGTCAGGCTCGGGAGCCGGGAAGTAGTCAGGTGTTGGTTTCTCATTGGGCATCGTACGCACCGAAATAGTCCGGGAAGTCGTAATCAAGGGCTCGGTACTTCTCCACCCATTCCGCACGTGATATGATTTGCGCTTCTTCCCTTGATTCCTGCATCTCATTCTCATAGGGCCATGACTTCCAGCCCTGGAAAACAAAGCTGGGCCCCTGTCTTGTGTATCTAATATGTCCGATTTGAAGACGTGCCTTTTATGGGTCCGTTACTCGTGAGCGGCCTTACCTTTCCTTTTGTTGGTCGTGAAAGGGTTGTCGGCTGAGCGGGTGACTCCGCTGAATAACTCGCACTTTCAACTCTTCAGGGTCAGTAGTAGGGTGTGGTCATGACAGGCGGCGAGTTACTCCCCATAGTTACCGGCGGTGCAAAAGCAATATCTTCGGCGAAGAATGCGTTAGACCCGGATAGCGATATTAAAAGCGAGCTGGCGAAACAAGCGTCGGCAAACGTACACTTTGCGGCGGCGGCGGAGCTACGGGCCAAACGGGCTCTGGTATCGCAAGTGGTCTTGCTGAAATTTATGCAGCCCATTGGGATGCTGATGAAGTTTAAGTCGGACTACTTTGCGAACGTATTCCCTCAGCAACTGGCAGAGCGTGTTGCGCAGATTCCTGAGGAGCACGTGCGGGAGCCGAAGGCGTACGTCGTCGTCCCCGCGGTGGAGAACATAAGCAATGTCGCTGATGAACCAACTTTACGGGACCTGTATCTTAACCTGATTGCCGGTGCTATGGACGACAGGATCGGCGAATCGGGCACCCATCCGTCCTTTGTGCAGGTTATAAGCCAGTTGGGGCCAGATGAAGCAGCTATTCTTCGCTCCATGTGGCGCGCGGCAACTGTGTGGGGTGTCGTGCAATTACATCACTACACGAAGGGTAACGAGGACGGCCGTTTTCTACCAAACGGAGGATATAAATGGGGGTTCATCGCGCCTGATGAGGATAAATATTACACATTCGATGGAATCAGCATTTATCTGACAAATTGGCGTCGGTTGGGGCTCATCAACCTTGACATGGCAAACATTCTGACCCGTGACGGAGCATACGAATGGCTTGAAAAGGATGACGAATACATCAGTATGAAGGCCAAGCACGGAGAGAACATACGAGTAGTGCGGGGTGCGGTTTACCTCACTGACTACGGGCGAAGCTTTTGCAAGGCCGTGGGCATCTTGGACGCTGATGCATGGTCTCCCTACGGCTCGTTGAGTGAAGAGGAGCAGGAGTCTCGGGAGCACTCGGAGCCTGGGCAGTCGTGGGCTGCGCCTGAGTAGCTGTGGGGACGTACGGCGGCGGGTCAGGGAGCCCGGCTACGGTCAGGGCTTTGCCCCGTAGCGAAGCTCATAGAGTCATCCGTAGAGTCATTGACTTGCAGGGGTAGTCCCAGAATGTAGGGCTGACCGGCAGGTTCCGAAAAGTAGTAGGAGTCCCACGCCCTCCGCCCGGAGAGGATCCGCATGAGCGACGCGCCCCTGCGACCCCGGCGAACCGCCACGGCCCCCGTCATCGCCCGGCACGGCCGGCTGGGTCGCCCGAGCGCGGCGCGCACGATAGTCAAGGGCGTCGCGATGGGCGTCGCGGTGCTGCTCGTCAGCGGGCTCTCCGTCGGCACGATCGCGCTGTGGGATCTGAACAGGTCCGTCCAGGCGAACACCATCGACATCAGCGACGGCACCGAGCAGACCACCGTCGGCGTCGGCGCGCTCGACGGCGGCTTCAACGTCCTGCTCGCGGGATCCGATACCCGCCAGGGCCAGGGCGACGGCTACGGCAAGACCGACGGCGCGCTCAACGACGTCAACATGGTGCTGCACGTCTCCGCCGACCACTCGCAGGCCAGCGTGGTCAGCCTGCCGCGCGACATGGTCGTGCCCATCCCCGCCTGCGCGCGCAGCGACGGATCCGGCACCGCTCCTGCCCAGTCGGCCGCGCCGCTCAACACGGCGCTCTCCGACGGCGGCCTGCCGTGCGTCGCGAAGACCGTCGCGCAGTTCACCGGGCTCGACATCCCCTACGCGGCCCTCATCGAGTTCAACGGAGTCATCGAGATGTCCAACGCGGTCGGCGGCGTGCCCGTCTGCCTCGCGAGCCCGCTCAAGGACAAGCGCACCGACCTCGACCTCCCCGCGGGCGTGACCCCGTTGCAGGGCAAGCAGGCGCTGCAGTTCCTCCGCACCCGCCACGCGGTCGGCGACGGCAGCGACCTGGCCCGCATCAGCAACCAGCAGGTCTTCCTCTCGGCGCTCGTGCGCACAATGAAGCAGTCGAGCACGCTGTCGGATCCCACGCGCGTCTACGGCCTCGCCAAGGCTGCGGTGGACAACATGCAGCGCTCGACCTCGCTCGACTACCAGACCATGGCGTCCATGGCGCTGGCCCTCAAGGACATCCCGCTCGACCAGGTGCACTTCCTGCAGTACCCGGGCACCACCGCGGGCACCGGCGTCTACGCCGGCAAGGTCCAGCCGTTGAAGACCGACGGCGACCAGCTCATGCAGCTGCTCAAGACGGACGCCCCGTTCGAGGTGAAGGCCGGCAACACCGGCCTCGGCGCGGTGGACGAGACGCCGTCGCAGCCCACGGCCACGCCCGCTCCCAGCGCGTCGTCCGGCGCCGGCGGCGGATCCGCTCCCGCCGCGTCGTCCTCGCCGACCGTGCTGCCCGAGGCCGTCACGGGCACGGACGCCGGCACCGTCACCTGCTCGAAGGCCTTCAAGGGCTGAGCCCAGCGCAGCCGGACGCCCGGCCGCGCGCCGCGCACCGGGGAGGGCGACGGGGCCCCGCCGCACACCCTATGCAGCAGGGACCCGTCTATCTCGTTCAGCTTTCGACCCGAATCCTCCGCCGGACGAGAATCTCGTGTTCTCGCCCACGGGGGGCTCGCGACGTCGTCGCGTGCGTGCGGGTGAGCGGCGCCGGTTCGGGGGATCCGGGGCCGCGGCCACGTGGGCGAGCGGGACATCTCTGGGCTGACACATCGACACGCGGGGGGTAAGCCGGTCGGGTCCGGCACACGCGTCGACACAGACACTACGTGTCCGTCGAATGGGGGACAACCGAACCGCACCCCCCGTTCGGGCCCGCGTCCCGGTGGGCGGGGATGTGAGCGGGCCGCCGCGTCAGGTACAGTGGACGGGTACGTCTGGAGACGTCGCATAGTTCGGCCTAGTGCACCACCCTGCTAAGGTGGAGTACCCGTATGGGTACCGTGGGTTCAAATCCCACCGTCTCCGCCATCTTCCCATCGCCGCCGGGGCACTGCCGCTCCGTCCATGAGCGCGAGCGCGGGCCGGTACGCTCGTCGCATGGACCGCCAGATGCTCGACCAGCTGTCGACGGGCCGTTCTCGGCGCGATGTGCAGGCCATCCGCGACGCGCTGTCCGCGCTGTCGGCCGGTGACCTGGTCAGCGTCGTCATCCGTTCCCCGCGATACGGCCTCTACGCCGTCGACGGGTCGGTCCGCGTCGCGTCCAACGGCCAGATGGTCGTCGCGGACACCGCGCTCGGCGCCGCCGGCGAGATCCAGGCGCTCTCCGTCCGCCCGGGCGATGACCTCCCGCCGCAGGTCGGGCTGCCCGACTCCGTGGCCGACCTCCACCACGGCACCGTGGTGCGCGTCACCTTCGACGAGCCCGCCTACGGTGCCTTCCACGTGACGGGACCGCTCACCGCGGGCGACGACGCGTTCCTCCTCGTCGGCAGCTGGATCGTCGTGGACGGCGATGCGTTCGCCCCTCGCGTCGTCTCCGTCGAGGTCGCGAGCGACCTGGACGTGCATCCGGCCAACGTCCCGCCGAGGAGGCCGTCCGTGGACGACGCGGTGGTCGCCATGCCCGGCCTCGTCTCCTAGGGGCGTCCCTCCCCGCACCCGGCCCGCATCGATGCGTGCGCATCGGCCTAGCATCACCCCCATGAGCGACACGTTTCCCGATGCGCCGCGGTCGCCCGACCCCGAGCACGGCTCCGGCACCACCCTCGGCCTCATCGCGCGCGAGGCGAACGTGTCCATCGGCACCGTCAGCAAGGTCCTGAACGGCCGCAAGGGCATCTCGCCCGCGACCCGTGCGCGCGTCGAGGAGCTCATGGAGCTGCACGGCTACAGCCGTCGCGGGGCCGAGCGGCCGCATGGCGCGCTGATAGAGATCGTGCTGGAGGTCGTCGACACGGGCTTCTCCGTCGACCTGCTGCGCGGGGTCTCGGCGGTCGCGCGCGAGCACGCGCTGAGCGTCATCGTCACGGAGCACGGGCGCGACAACGCCCTCGACGGCGACTGGATGGCGGGCGTCATGCAGCGGCGGCCGATGGGCCTCGTCCTCGTCTTCTCCGACCTCGCGCCCGCGCAGAAGCGGCAGCTGCGGAGCCGGGGCATCCCGTTCGTGGTGGTGGATCCCGCCGGGTCGCCGGCCGCGGACGTGCCGGCCGTCGGATCCACCAACTGGGAGGGCGGCCACGCCGCAGGGGAGCACCTGCTGGGGCTCGGGCACACGCGCATCGGCGCGATCAGCGGTCCGCCGCACCGCCTCTACTCGCGGGCCCGCATGTCGGGATTCCGCAGCGCGCTCGAGGCGGCTGGATCGGACGTGTCGCTCGTCGAGGTCGAGGGCGACTTCGGGCGGGCGGCCGGGCACCGCGCGGGCGGCGAGCTGCTCGACCGCGCCGAGCGACCGACCGCGATCTTCGCGGGCAACGACGAGCAGGCGCTCGGGCTCTACGAGGCGGCGCGCGAGCGGGGGATCCGCATCCCCGACGACCTCTCCGTGCTCGGCTACGACGACCTCCCGTTCGCCCGCATCGTCTCGCCCGCGCTGAGCACCATCCGGCAGCCCGTCCGCGAGATGGCGGAGGCCGCGGCGCGCATGGTGCTCCGGATCCGCGAGGGCCGGAGCGAGGAGCCCACCCGGCTCGACCTCGCGACGGCGCTCGTGGTCCGCGCGAGCACGGCCGCGCCCGCGGCGGCCGACGCGGTGTCGTCACCCGAGTGAAACGTTTCGGATCGGCGGCGCCCTCCTTGCCCCGCCCGACCGCCGGTGCGTAGCGTTCGAGGCGCGCGGCAGCCGCAAGGTCGCGCCCGACGAAGGAGTCGCCAGTGATGCAGATCCCCCGCACGCATGCCCGCCCGCCCCGCGGTCGCCCGATTCGGACGGCGCTCGCGTGACCGCCACCCGGAAGGCGCTCGTCGTCCGCGGAGGCTGGGACGGCCACATGCCCGTGGAGACCACGGGCCTGTTCATCCCGTTCCTCGAGGAGAACGGATTCGAGGTGCGCGTCGAGGAGGGCTCGGCCGTCTACGCCGACGCCGACGTCATGGCCGCCACCGACCTGATCGTGCAGGCCAACACCATGACGACCATCGAGCCCGAGGAGATGGCCGGCCTGCGCGCCGCCGTCATCGCGGGCACCGGCATGGCCGGCTGGCACGGCGGCATCGCCGACTCGTACCGGAACACGGCCGACTACCTGCACATGATCGGCGGCCAGTTCGCACACCACGCGGGCAAGGACCCGGCCGAGCGCACGGGCGAGCAGTCCGACAACTACATCCCGTACACGGTCGAGATGACCGAGCTCGGGCGCACCCACGAGATCACGCAGGGGATCGCCGACTTCGACCTCGTCACGGAGCAGTACTGGGTGCTGAGCGACGAGTACAACGACGTGCTCGCGACCACGACGCAGACCGTCAGGCCGTGGGACCCGTGGCACCGCCCGGTGACCGCGCCCGCCATCTGGACCCGCCAGTGGGGTGAGGGCCGCATCTTCGTCTCCGCCCCCGGCCACCGCATCGAGGTCGTCGAGGACCCGAACGTCCGCACCATCATCGAGAGGGGCCTCCTGTGGGCAGCACGCTGACGCACGACGACGACGCGATGACCCTCGGGATCATCGGCGTCGGGAAGATCAGCGAGCAGTACTTCGCCGCGTTCGAGACCCTGCCGGGCGTGCGGCTCGTCGCCGTGGCCGACCTCGACCTCGACCGCGCGCGCACCGTCGCCGAGGCTCAGGGCGTGGATGCGCTGAGCGTCGACGACCTCATCGCCGACCCGCGGATCGACACCGTGCTGAACCTCACGATCCCCGCCGCCCACGCCGAGGTCGACCTCCGCGTGCTCGAGGCGGGCAAGCACGTCTACGGCGAGAAGCCGCTCGCGCTCAGCCCCGCCGAGGCCGAGCCGATCCTCCGGCTCGCCGAGGAGAAGGGCCTGCGCGTCGGATCCGCGCCGGACACCGTGCTGGGCACCGGGATCCAGACGGCCCGCGCCGTGCTCGACGCGGGCACGATCGGCGAACCCGTCGCGGCGAACGCCTTCTGGGGCGCGCCCGGCCACGAGCTGTGGCACCCGGCGCCCGCGTTCTACTACCAGCCGGGCGCCGGACCGCTCTTCGACATGGGGCCGTACTACCTCACGGCCCTCGTGACGCTGCTCGGCCCGATCACGCGCGTGCAGGGCGCGTCCCTGCGCTCCGACCGCGTGCGCTCGGCCGCGTCCGACCCCGAGTCGCGCGAGATCCCCGTCACCGTCGACACGCACGTGAGCGCCGTGCTCACGCACGAGTCGGGCGCGGTATCCACCGTCACGATGAGCTTCGACATCTGGGCCACGCGGATCCCGAACATCGAGGTGTACGGCACCGCCGGCACGCTCTCGGTGCCGGACCCCAACCACTTCTCCGGGCCCGTGCAGGTCGCGACGTCCGCCGACCGCGAGTGGGCGGACGTCGAGCCGAGCGCCGGCTTCGTCGACGCGGGCCGCGGCTGCGGCCTCGCGGAGATGGCCGACGCGATCCGGCGCGGGGTCCCGCACCGGGCGTCCGGCGAGCTCGCGTTCCACGTGCTCGAGGTCATGGACGCGATCCTCGACCCCGGCGCGACGGGCGAGATCCGGAGCACCGTGGGGCGTCCGGAGGCCGTTCCGCTGGGTCAGCCGGGACGCTCGGGCGACTGACCGGCGGGCGTCCGCGAACAGGTAGTGGGCAGCCTTCCACAACCCGACCATCGGTCCGTTCCTGGGAGCCGCGGACTACTAGCCTGACGCCGTGACCCGCCACTTCTCGCAGTTCCTCTTCGCGCCGTACGGCGACGGGGAGGGGCTGCGCGCGGTGGAGCCGGATGCGGCCGACGCGCAGCTCCTCGGCGCCGATGCGTGCGAGGCGGATGTCGACGACGAGCCGCGGGAACGGGAGGCGGACGTCACCGATCCCTCGGTGTGGCCTCCGCTCACCGCCGTCGAGTGGCCGCTCACGCACCGGCCGTTCGACGACGACGACGAGCCGGAGATCGCGGACGGGCACTTCGCTCCCGCGGACGAGGATCCGGACGCCGAGGCGCAGGAGGAGGCCGCGGCCCACGCCGCCCGCGCCGCGCTCCTCGCCGAGGTCTACGGCTGGCCGCACCGCGCCATCTGAGGACCGGTGCGGTGGCGGCTCGCAGCCCGGATCCGGCTACGCGCCGGCCAGCACCGCCCAGGAGTGCCCGGGGACGCGTCCGTCGCCGGCGATGTCGCCCGCCTCGCGACCGTCCGCCGAGCCCGCGACCTCCACGGGGCCGTCCCCGATGTTGAGCACGAGACGCAGCGCGTCCGGCGATCCGGGTGCCACGCCGCCGGCCGCGCCCGTCCCCGACGGCCGCAGGGTGATGGTGAGCGCGGTGTTGGTGAGGCCGGACGTCTCCATCCGCGCGTCGACCAACCAGGCGTGCCGCCGGCGGAGGCCGACGAGCTCCTGGTGCAGGCTGCGGATCCGCGCGGCGTGCTCGTCGTCGTGCAGGTCGTCGGGCGAGGCCGGGTATTCGGGGCGCACGGCGTCGTCGCCGCCCGCGCGGTCCTCCTTCACGCCGGTGAGGCCGCGCTCGTCGCCCGCGTAGATCGAGGGGATGCCGGGGAGCAGCAGGAGGAGGGCGATCGCGTGGCCGAGGTGACGCGGATCCACCGCCGAGGCGATGCGCGTCACGTCGTGGTTGCCGATGAAGGTCTGCGGCGTGAAGGACGGCAGCAGCTCCGCATGCCGGGTGAGCGTCCAGTCGAGCTCGAACAGGTTCCCCTCGGCGATGGAGTTGCGGATCGACTTCCACAGCTCGTAGGCCGTGATCGAGTCGATGGTCGACTCGGCGGCGTAGCCCGCGTAGTCGCCGTGGATCATCTCGCCGACGAACCACGCGTCGGGGTGCCGCTCGCGGACGCGCGGGAGGACCGCGGCCCAGAAGGACGCGGGGACGGCGTAGGCGGCGTCGAGGCGCCAGCCGGAGACGCCGCGGTCGAGCCAGTGGATCATCACGTCGGCCACGTGCGCGCGCACGGCCTCGGAGTCGTGGTCGAGCGTGACGAGCGCGCCGTGACCCTCGAAGCCGACGGGCTCGCCGGCGTCGTCCCAGCGGAACCAGGACGCGGCCTCGGACCCCGGGCCGTCGGCCAGCGCCTGCGCGAAGCGCGGGTGGCTGCGGCCGACGTGGTTGAAGACGCCGTCGAGGAGCACCCGCACGCCGCGCTCCGAGGCCTCGACGAGCAGCGCGTCGAGGTCGGCGTCGTCGCCGAGGCGCGGGTCGACCCGCAGGTGGTCGCGCGTGTCGTAGCCGTGGGTCTCCGAGTCGAAGACCGGGCCGAGCAGCAGGCCGTTGGCGCCGAGGTCGACGAGGTAGGGGAGCCAGGCGCGCAGGCGCTCGAGGCGGTGGGCGGGTGGCGCATCGGGATGCGCGGGGGATCCGCCGTCCGGCCCGGCGAGGTCGTCGCGGGTCTGCGGCGCGCCCGTGAAGCCGAGCGGGTAGACGTGCCACCAGACGACGTGGTCGGTCCAGGATGCCAAGGGTCGCTCCTCGCGGTTCGGGTCGATCAAGCCTAATGAGCGGGGGTCGGGGCGTCCGTCGGCCGGGCTCCGTCGGACAGCGGCAGGCGGTCGGCGGCGCGGATTCGCGGGGGGACCCTCGAGCATGTAGTCTGTCTCCCGGCCTGATTGCCGCTCGCGGAGATCATCGCCGCACGACTGCGCCCGTAGCTCAACGGATAGAGCATCTGACTACGGATCAGAAGGTTGGGGGTTCGAATCCCTCCGGGCGCACAGCACCTCCGGGTGCATCACTCTGGTTGAGACAGAATGCCGAACGGCCCGCCACCGGCGGGCCGTTCGCGTCTCTGGGACAGCGTCCGGATCCGGGCCCCTCAGCGCGTCGTCGCGAGCGGCTTCACCACGCGGTTCTCGTACGCCCAGATCGTGGCGTGCAGCCGATCGCGCACGCCGAGCTTGTCGAGCGTGCGGCTGACGTGGGTCTTCACGGTGGTGGGCGCGAGGAACAGGCGGCCGGCGATCTCCGCGTTCGACAGCCCGCGGGCGACGAGCACGAGGATCTCCCGCTCGCGTGCCGTCAGCCGGGCGAGGTCCGCGTCCATCCCGTGCGCCGCGTGGCCGTGGTCGACGAGGGCGCTCACGGGGTCGGCTCCGGACTCGGCGTGGGAGTCGGCGAGTCCGTGCCCTCCTCCTCCTGAGCGGATCCGGGCGTCGCGGTCGCGGACGGGGTCGGCGTGGAGGTCGAGCCCTTCAGCGCGGGCAGCGGCAGCGCCTTCGCGAACGGAGGGCGGCCGGACCCCATCTCCTCGACGCTCAGGTGCCCCATCCGCCCGGCGTCGCGGAGCGAGAGCGGGAAGGCGTTCCACGCTCCGGTGCTCGGCTCGAGCGGTTCGCCCGTGGTGGGCTCCACCTCCGCGAGCGCGGGCGGCACCACGGTCAGCGGCTCCCCGTCCTGGTCGAAGAGCTGCACGCGGTCGAGGAGGTTCCCCTCGGCGTCGTACGCGAAGACGTTGCTGATGCGCTTGCCGTCGAGGGTGAGCTCCTGCGGCACGTAGGAGCTGCTCGGCGACGACGAATAGTCGACGTACGTGCTCTCACCGGAGCGCTCGATCGAGACGGGGATGAGCACGACGAGCGCGAGGGCGGTGACGACGCTCACGGCCGTGCGGAGGCTCCGCAGCGGCCGCGTCGGGACCCACCGGTCGCGGCCCCACTGGACGCTGACCACGAGGAGCAGGAGCAGGAGCAGCCAGCGCGCAGATCCGTAAGGGAGCACCAGGAAACGGCTGTAGATGCCGAGGAACGCGGCGAGCACGACCAGCGCCACCTGGTACCCCGCCCACGCCCGCAGCAACCACCACACCGGGCGGAAGACGATGAGCAGGTCGAGGATCGCGGAGAGCTCGCGGTTGGCGCGGATCCGCGCGTGCAGCTCCCCGAGGCGCTCGAGGACTCCGGCGCGCAGCTGCGCCAGGGGCGAGGTCGAGGCCGCCGCGGCCGCCCGCTCCGGCAGCCCCGCCGAGCTGCGCAGCTCGTCGGCGTAGCGCACGGGGTCGCCGAGCTCGAGGGCGCCGTCGTGATCCGCGGCCTCCTCCTGCAGGTCGGCCTCGAGGCCGCCCGTGAGGTCGTCGACGTCCTCGGGATCGAGGTCCGCGAGCCGGGCGCGCACGGCGGCCGCGAAGGCCCGGATGCGGGTGTCGAGGGTGGGATCTGCGGTGTTCACGGCTTCTCTCCGATCGTGCGGACGTTCACGGATGCGGGCACGGGCCCCTCGCCGGTGGCGCCGGCCTTCCTGGTGCGGTGGGTCGGCGCTGGGGCGGGCTCGCCGAGGAGCCCGCTCATCGCCGTCGCGAACGCCGCCCAGGTGGCGCGCTGCCCGGCGAGCAGCTCCCGGCCCTCCGGGTTGATCGCGTAGTACTTCCGGTGCGGTCCGCCCTCGGACGGCACCACGTAGCTCGACAGGGCGCCGGCCGCGTAGAGGCGGCGGAGCGTGCCGTAGACGGAGGCGTCACCCACGTCGCCGAGTCCGGCGTCGCGCAGGCGCCGGACGATGTCGTAGCCGTACCCGTCGTCGTGCTGCACCACGGCGAGCACCGCGGTGTCGAGCGCGCCCTTCAGCAGCTGCGTGGTGTCCATCAGTCGATCTCTCTCATGCGTCGCACGGTATCACGCAATGCACGGTAGCTCGGGGTGCCGGGCAGGGCGGCGCGCCACGTGGCGGCGGGCGGGCGCGCCGACCCTCGTGCTCGCGCCGGGCCCGGTGCTACCGTCGGGCATGCCCATCGTCCTGGAGGCCCTCGGCCGCGTGCTCGCCCTCGTGGGCGACGTCGTGCTGGGCGGCGCGGGCGTCACGCCCGCGATCCTCCTCGCGGCCCTTCTCGGCGCCGCATCCGTGGCCGCCGCGATCGCGCTCGTGCGCATCGCCGCCGCGCGCGGGCTCATCGGATCCGCCGCGCCGCCGCTCGGCCCGGACGAGGACGTCGACCTCCCGGTGCTCGTCTCCTCGAGCGACCCGGACGCGGACGGGCACGAGCGCTCCCGGGCGCCGGGCCGCCGGATGCAGGTCGTCGTGCCTGCGCCGCTCACGGCCGCCTGACCGCGGCCAGCAGGGGTCCGCCGCCACCGCGCGGCACGGACCCGGCGCGCGCCCGCATGCGACGACCAGACGGACCCCCTCCGCTCTCGTCGCAAGGAACCCCGTGGACCCCACATCGATCGCCCCCGTCCGAGCCGTGCTCGACGGACTGTCCCAGCTCGTCGTCGGCCTCGCCGACCTGATCCACCCGCTCGCCGGCGCCTCCGCGACCGGCGTCGCCGTCATCCTCCTGACCCTCGGCGTGCGGGCCCTCCTCGTGCCCGTCGGCGTCGCGCAGGTGCGCGCCGAGATCCAGCGCCGCCGGATCGCCCCCGCGCTCGCCGAGCTCCGTCGCCGTCACGCCGGCAAGCCCGAGCAGCTGGCCCGCGCGACGCAGGAGCTGTACGCGCGCGAGGGCGCGTCGCCGCTCGCCGGCTGCCTGCCGACGCTCGCGCAGGCGCCCGTGCTCGCCGCCGTCTACGCCCTGTTCGCCCACGCGCGGATCGGCGGCGAGGCGAACGCGCTGCTCGCGGCGCCGTTCGCGGGGATCCCGCTGGGGTCGAGCGCGCTGGCAGCGGCGGCCATGGGCGTCGTGCCGCTCGTCGTCTCCGTCGTCGTGCTCGGGCTGCTCGCGGTGGTGATCGAGGTCCGCCGCTGCGCGGACCTGCGGTTCCAGGGGCCGCCCGCACCCGTCGACCCGGCGCTCCCCGGCATGGCGGGAATGACCGTGATGATGCGGGTGCTGCCGTTCATCACGGTCGTCTTCGCCGGGATCGCCCCGCTCGCCGCGGCCCTGTACCTGCTGTCGAGCGCTGCGTGGACGCTCGTCGAGCGCGCGACGCTGCGGCGCCTGCTCGGCCGCGCGCCCTCCCGCGGGACGGCGCCCGCGTGATCCACCGGCCCGGGACGGCGCACCTCGTCTGCGAGGATCGAGGCACACCGAGCCGGGAGCCGCCATGACCTCCACCCCCGCGGGCGCCGTCGCCCTGCCGCCCACGCGCGTGACCTACCCGGCGGGATCCGTCGCCTCCGGGGGCGAGGTGCTCCGCGTCGACGACCTCGCCGACGGCACGCGCGCCGTCGTGCTCGACGCGACCGCGTGCCACCCGGTCGACGCGGCCTGGCCGGACCAGCCGGCCGACCGCGCGGTGCTGCGGGTGCGCGGCGCGGGGATCGAGGTGCTCGACTGCGTCGTCGGCGCGGCGTCGACGGATCCCGCGGAGGATGCGACGCTCCACGTCGGCGCGGACGTCCCGGCCAAGAAGGGCGCGGACGGCTGGTCGTTCGTCGCCGTCCACGTCGTGCCGGGCGACGCCGACGTCCTCGTGGGCGACGCCGTCGAGGTCCTGGTGGATCCCGAGCACCGTCGCGCCCTGAGCGCCGGCCACACGGGCTGCCACCTCGCCTCCCTCGCCCTGGACCGCGCGCTCGCCGAGGCCTGGACCAAGGACGTGCCCCGCGACGCGCTCGGCGCCCCCGGGTTCGACGCGCTCGCGATCGGCACCTCGCGCATCGGGCCGTGGTCATCCGTCGACACGTACCGCCTCGGCAAGTCGCTCCGGAAGAAGGGCTTCGTGCCTGCCGCCCTCGTCGAGCGCCTCGACGAGGTGCGCGACGCGGTCGACGCCACGCTCGCCGGCTGGGTCGCCTCGGGCGCCGCCGCGCGGATCGAGCGCGAGGGCGACCTGCTCACCTCGCGCCGCTCCTGGGTGTGCGAACTGCCGGGCGGCACCGCGCGGATCCCCTGCGGCGGCACGCACCTCGCGGGCCTCGACGAGCTCGCGTCCATCACGATCGACCTCGAGGTCGAGGAGGCCGACGGCGCCGTCGTGGTGCGGATGCGGACCACCTGCGTCCCGTCGTGACACCCCCGGGCGGGGGACTCCGGTATCCCCGCACCTCCCGCGTCGGGTAGCGTGGACAAGCGCCGTCCGGCCGACCGGCATCCTCGGTCCGGCGACGGCGCGGCGATGGAAAGTGGTATCGAACGTGGCAGCAACCCCCGCGACGAAGTGCTCGGTCTGCGGCAAGGCGAACCCCGTCGGCATGGCCACGGGCAACATCCTCGACCACGGACGGAACCACGAGCGCTGCCCGGGTTCGGGCAAGCCGCCGGCCGTGTCGACCAAGCCCGCCTCGGCGGCCGCGAAGTCGGGCACCGCCCCGTCTCGGAAGCCCGCGAGCGACGCCGCCAAGCGCGAGCCCAGCCGCAAGACCACGCCGGCCAAGGCCGCCGGACCCACCCGCGGCGTCACCGTGCGCCGCGTCGAGGTCGACACCGAGCGCCTGCGCCTGCGCGAGGAGAAGCTCGAGCGGATCCGCGTTCAGCGCGAGGAGGCGGCCCGCCGTCGCCTCGGCGACTACATCGTGCCGCTCGACGCCGACGGCCAGGAGGCCCCCGAGGCCGACATCACGCTGGAGACCATGGACGACGAGGTGCAGGCCACGGTCGAGCCCGGCGCATCCACCGAGTCCGACGTCGCGACCGCCGACGCCGCGGACGGCCGCCCCTCCGCCTAGCGCGTAGCGTGGCGCTCATGACAGAGCAGTCCACCGACCAGCCCACCACGTACCTCGGCCGCACCGGCGTGGAGATCTCGCGCCTCTGCCTCGGCACCATGATGTTCGGCGCCTGGGGCGAGACCGACCACGAGAAGTCCATCCGGGTGATCCACCGCGCCATCGACGCGGGCATCACCTTCATCGACACCGCCGACATCTACGCGTACGGCGAGTCGGAGGAGATCGTCGGCAAGGCGATCGCGCAGTCCGGCCGCCGCGACGACCTCGTCCTCGCCACGAAGTTCTTCAACGGGATGAAGCCCGAGGCCAACTTCCGCGGAGGATCGCGCCGTTGGATCATGCGGGCCGTCGAGGACTCGCTGCGCCGCCTCGGCACCGACCACATCGACCTCTACCAGATGCACCGGCCGGACGAGCACACGGACATCGAGGAGACCCTCGGCGCCCTCACCGACCTCGTGACGCAGGGCAAGGTCCGCTACATCGGCTCGTCCACGTTCCAGCCGAGCCAGGTCGTCGAGGCCCAGTGGATCGCACGCGAGCGCGGCACCGCGAGGTTCGTCACGGAGCAGCCGCCGTACTCGATGCTCACGCGCGGCATCGAGGCGGATCTGCTCCCCACCACCCAGCGCCACGGCATGGGCACGCTCGTCTGGAGCCCGCTCGCCGGCGGCTGGCTGTCCGGCAAGTACCGCAAGGGCCAGGACATCCCGAGGACGCACCGCAACGACCGCGACCCGTCGCGCTACGACCCGTCCGACCCGAAGCTCGAGGCCGCCGACCAGCTGGGCGCCCTCGCCGACGAGCTCGGCGTGCCGCTCGTGCACCTCGCGCTCGCCTTCGTGCTGCGCCACCCGGCGGTGTCCAGCGCGATCATCGGCCCGCGCACCATGGAGCAGCTCGAGTCGCAGCTCGACGCGGCGAACCTGGAGCTCGACGCCGCGACGCTCGACCGGATCGACGAGATCGTGCCGCCGGGCCTCAACGTGAACCCGGCCGACACGGGCTTCGCGAACTACTGGCTGGATCCCGCCAAGCGCCGACGCTGACCCGGCCCACGCGCGGGGCGCGGCGGGCGCCGATCCGCCGAGGGCCGGCTCCCGGTCGGCGCCGATCCTCTCCCCGTATGGTCGGTGCATGAGCCGCCGCACCCGCGAGCCCGTGTACGGGACCGCCGTCGCCCTGGGCCGTGCGCTCTTCGCCGCCCTCCGCCTCCGTCTCGTCGCCGAGGGTCGCGACCGCATCCCGGACACCGGCGGCGCGGTCATCGCCATGACCCACTTCGGCTACCTCGAGTTCGCGCTCGTCGAGTGGGCGACGTGGCTGCACGACCGCCGCCGGATCCGCTTCATGGCGAAGAAGGGTGCGTTCGACCAGCCCGGCGTCGGCTGGGTCCTGCGCCGCATGCGCCACATCGAGGTCGACATGACCGCCGGTGCGACCGCATACGCCGACGCCGTGGCCGCCCTGCGCGCGGGCGAGCTCATCGGCGTCTTCCCGGAGGCGGGCGTGAGCGCGTCGTTCCGCGTGCGGGAGCTGAAGACCGGCGCGGCCCGGCTCGCGGCGGAGGCCGGCGTCCCGATCGTGCCCGTCGCCGTGTGGGGCGGCCACCGCCTCCTCACGAAGAACCGCCGCATCCGCATGCGCGACCGCATCGGGGTGCCCGTGCACCTGCGCGTGGGCGAGCGGATCCCCGTGGCGCCTGACGCGGATCCGCGCGAGGTCACGGACGCCCTGCGCGCCGAGCTGCAGGGGCTGGTCGACGAGCTGCAGTCCGCCTATCCGGTGGACGGCCGCGGCGCATGGTGGCAGCCGCGGCACCTGGGCGGCACCGCGCCGACGCCGGAGGAGGCCGCCGCCGCGGACGCCGAGCGCGACGCGCGGCGGCGCGCGGAGGGGCGCTGACGCGAGGACCGTCGATCGGCGGAACCGCCGGGGGAATGAGATCGGCCCGGGCCTTCGAGGCCCGGGCCGATCTGCGCACGTGAACGTCTGTTACCCGCAGACGAACCGGCTGGTGCGGTACCGCTCACCCGAAGAGCCGTACCGGATTACTACACGGTAGCCGCGCATGCTGGGGTTCTCCCCGCAGGCACGGGAATGTACCCCGTATTGGGGGGAAGTGCTTGTGTCCGTCATTTGGGGGACCCGCTACAGTTGCGGGCCCTTTCGGAGGCCCGCGCGGAGCAGGACGGCTCGGATCGGATCAGGTGGGGCGGGCTCGGGTCAGACCGGCTCGGCCAGCGGGGAGCGCTCGAGCCCGGGCGCGGGCGGCGCCGTGGGATCGGCGTCCACGGCGCGGATGCGGTTGCCGGCGTCGACGTGCACCACGCGAGGCTCGAGCTCGTGGGCCTCCTCGGTGGTCATCTGGCCGTACGCGATGAGGATGACCACGTCGCCGACGCCCACGAGGTGGGCTGCCGCGCCGTTGATCCCGAGCACGCCGCTGCCGCGCTCGCCCGCGATCGTGTAGGTGTCGAGCCGCGCGCCGTTGGTCACGTCGACGATGCTGACGCGCTCGCCCACGAGGATGTCCGCGGCGTCGAGCAGGTCGCGGTCGACCGTGACGGAGCCGACGTAGTGCAGGTCGGCGTGCGTCACCGTGGCGCGGTGGATCTTCGCGGTCATCATGGTGCGCAGCATGCGTGCTCCTCGGCGGGCCGGTCCGTGCGCGCGGAAGCGGAGCACGACGATCGCGAAGGCGATCACGAGAGGCCAACGCGCGGCGGCCCGCGGATGTTCCGGCGGGTGCCGGATCCTCGGTGCGCGAGGCCCCCGGGCGAGTGTACGAGACGCCGGCGGGCTATGCGCTCCCGCCGGGGCGGGCCACTCTGGGGAGACGGGGACCCGACCCGCAGACCGCACGGAGGCACCAGTGGCACGACGAGACACGGCCGACACGATCGAGGACCGTCCCGACGAGGACGACGCGCGCAAGCCCGACTCCCCGACCGACATCGAGAAGCCCTCCTGGAAGTACGTCCTCCGCAAGACCATGCGGGAGTTCGGATCCGACCAGTGCACCGACATCGCCGCCTCGCTCACGTACTACGCGGTGCTGTCGCTGTTCCCGGCGCTCATCGCGATCATCTCGCTGCTCGGGGTGTTCGGGCAGGGGCAGCAGACGGTGACGGCCGTGCTGGACCTGCTGCGCGGCTTCGCGCCCTCCGACGCCCTGGCGCTCATCAAGCCGATCCTCACCGGCTTCATCGAGTCGCCCGCCGCCGGCTTCGCGCTCGTCTCGGGCATCGTGCTCGCGATCTGGTCCGCCTCCGGCTACGTCGGCGCCTTCACCCGGGCAATGAACCGGATCTACGAGATCCCCGAGGGCCGCCCGTTCCTCAAGCTCAAGCCGATGCAGCTCGGCGTCACGGTCGTCGGCATCGTGATCCTGCTGATCTGCGCGCTCATCATCGCGATCTCCGGCCCCGTCACCGACGCCATCGGCGAGGCGCTCGGCCTCGGCCCGACCGTGCAGATCGTCTGGTCCATCGCCAAGTGGCCGGTGCTCGCGTTCGCGATCGTGCTGCTCATCGCGATCCTCTACTACGCGACCCCGAACGCGAAGCAGCCGAAGTTCCGCTGGATGAGCGTGGGCGCCGCCATCGCGCTCGTCGTGCTGGTCGTCGCGAGCGTCGGGTTCGCCTTCTACGTGACCAACTTCTCCAGCTACGCGAAGAGCTACGGCGCGCTCGCGGGCGTCGTGGTGTTCCTGCTGTGGCTGTGGATCGCGAACCTCGCGCTGCTGTTCGGCGCCGAGTTCGACGCCGAGCTCGAGCGCGGACGCCAGCTGCAGGCCGGCATCGCCGCCGAGGAGACGCTCCAGCTCCCGCCGCGCGACACCGCCGTGAGCGACAAGAAGGCCGCAGCGGAGCGCGAGGACGTGAAGCGCGGCCGCGGGATCCGCGAGCGCCACGAGCGCGCCGAGCGCCTCGGACGCGCGGACGACGCGGGCGACGGCGCCTGATCCGGGTGGCGGGCCCGCGCGTCGCACGCGCGGGCCCGAGCGTCACCGGTCCTTGATCTCGTCGTACGCCGCCAGGGCCCGCTGCCGGGACTCCTTCAGGTCGACGATCGGCGCCGGGTACGCCGCCAGCCCGCCGCCGTCCTGGTCGTCCGCGCCGTCCTCCGCGCTCGCGACGAGGTCGCCCATCGCCTTCCACGGCTCGTGCACGACGTCCCGGGGCGCGTGCGCCAGCTCGGGCACGTACGAGCGGATGTACTCGCCGGAGGGGTCGAACTTCTGCCCCTGCAGCACGGGATTGAACACGCGGAAGTAGGGGGCGGCGTCGGCGCCGGATCCCGCGACCCACTGCCAGCTCGCCGCGTTGTTGGCCGCGTCCGCGTCGACCAGCGTGTCCCAGAACCACTGCTCGCCGTGGCGCCAGTCGATCAGCAGATTCTTGATGAGGAACGACGCCACGACCATGCGGACGCGGTTGTGCAGGTGGCCGTCCTTCCAGAGCGCGCGCATGCCGGCGTCGACCAGCGGCACGCCCGTCTCGCCCCGCTGCCACGCGCCGAGCGTCTCGTCGGACGGCTCGTCCCACGGGAACGCGTCGAAGCGCGGCATGAAGTTGCGGGTCGCGAGATCCGGCTGGTGGTACAGCAGGTGGTAGCTGAACTCGCGCCAGCCGAGCTCGGAGAGGAACTTGGTGGCGTTGACCTCGTCGCCGCCCACCTTCTTCCCGCGGGTGCGCTGGATCCGGTGCCAGACCTGGAACGGGCTCACCTCGCCCCAGCGCAGGTACGCCGACAGCCGCGACGTGGTCATCGCCGCGGGCTCGTCGCGCTGGGCGGCGTAGTCCTCGAGCTCGTGGTGGACGAAGTCCTCGAGGCGCTGCAGGCCGGCGGCCTCGCCGGGGTCGCAGGCCTCGCGGAGGCCGGCCGCCCAGTCCGGCTTCGTGGGCAGCAGTCCCCAGTCGTCGAGGTCGTCCGAGCGGGGCGCCTTCCGTGGTCGGTCGAGCTCGTGCGGCGCGGGGAACGGCTTCCGCGGCTCCTCACGCTCCTGCGCCGTCTTCCAGAACGGGGTGTAGACGCGGAACGGCTCGCCCTGCTTGTTCGCCACCGTCCACGGCTCGACGAGCAGCGATCCCTGGAAGCTGCGGACGTCGAGCCCGCGGTCGCCGAGGTCCTTCTTGATGGCGGTGTCGACCGCGATCTCCGCGCCGCCGTAGCGCCGGTTCCAGAGCACCGCGCCGGCACCGACCTCGCGCACGAGCCCGTCGACGACGTCAGCGGCCTTCCCGCGGCGCAGCACGAGCGGCGAGCCGAGCTCCCGCAGCGACTCCCCGAGGCGCGACAGGCTCATGTGCAGCCACCAGCGGGCGGCGCCGCCGAGCGATCGGATCCCGTCGCTCTCCTCGTCGAGCACGTAGAGCACGACGACCGGCTCGCCCCTCTCGACGGCCGCGTGCAGCGCCGGATTGTCGGCCACGCGGAGGTCGTCGCGCAGCCAGACGATGCTCGGGCCGGGCGCCTCTCCGGCGCCCTCCCTGTCCGCGGATCCGTGGTCGGGGGCGTCGTCGTCGCTCATGGATCGAGCCTAGGACGGCGCCACGCGGGCGACCGGCGCGAGGTCGCTTCGCGCATGGCGCCCGGCGGCACGTAATATCGCACATGGCAGTGCGCGTCCGTCCGGGTCCGACCGCCCACCCGAGACCCGCCGTCGTCGAGAGGCCCATGGACAACCAGAGCACGTCCCTGCCCCCGCCCGAGCACCCCGGTCGGTCGTCGCGCGACGCCGTCTCGGCGGTCGTGGTGGCGGGCGACGCCGGATCCACCATCGCGGCCACGCTGACGTCGATCCTCGGGCAGACCCTGCCCCCGGCGCGCGTGGTCGTCGTGGTCGCGGGCAGCCGCGACGACACCTTCGCCGTGGCGCGGACCTTCAACGGACGCCACGTCCACGCCCTCGCCGGCGCGGGTCCCGTCGCCACGACGGTCACGGTCATCGACCGCGGCCCGCGCGAGAGCTCGCTCCGCTCCGCGTACGGCTTCGCCCTCCGGCTGGTCGGCGACGCGGGGCGCGTGCTGCTCGTCGCGCCCGACGCCGAGCTGCAGCCCGACGTGCTCGAGCTCCTCGCCGCAGCCCTCGAGCGGGATCCGGGCGCCTCCTCCGTGTCCGCCAGCCTCGACCAGCGGCCGAGCGGATCCCACGGCCCCCTCTCGGGTGCGCTCCGGCTCCTGCAGCGCCACTGGGCCATGGGCGCCGTCGAGACCGGCACCGACCTCGGCCTCACCGGGCCGGTCCCGCTCGCCCCGGCCACGCTCCTGCGGCTGCCCGCGGCTGACGCGGCGTCCTCGACGGCCGCCCCGTCGGAGGGGATCCTCACGGATCTCCTCGCCGGGGACGACCGCTCGGCCCTCGTCCCCCGCGCGCGCGCCCGGGTCGACACCGCCGTCACCTGGGGGATGATGCGCGAGCGACGCGACCGGTGGGGCGCGCACGTCGCGCGGCTCGCGCGTGGCGGCTCGCCCGCCGACGTCGGCGACCGGCGTCGGGCCCGCTTGGCGTCCCTGCGCATCGGGGTCGGGCCCGTCCTCCGGTTCGTGGCTTACGCCCTGGTGGCGCTCTACCTGGCCGCCGCGGGCATGCAGGGGATGCTGGAGCCCGCGTGGTGGTGGGCCGTCCCCGTCGTCGTGCGGCTGCCCCTGCACATCCGCACCCTCCGTCGGATCCGCGAGCGCACCGCCGCCGACGTCCTCTTCGGCGCGACGTTCCTCCCGCTCGAGGCGGCGGAGGCGGCGTACGGCGTCTCCCGGATCCGCGACGGCCTGCACCGCATGGCCCGCCGTGGTCGCCGGCGCGGACCCGCCGCGGCTGAGACGGTGCCGCCCTTCTCCCGGGTGGACGCCGTGGCCGCCGCCGCGGTGGCCCTGGTCGTCGTCGGCGTGCTCGTCGTCGCCGAGGTCGGTGGTCCCGCAGCGGCCGGCCTCACCACGATGATCGGCTGGGCCGCGTGCATCGTGACCGCCGCCGACCTCGTGATGGCCCTGCTGCGTCTCCTCGTCGCCCACGGCGGGCCGTTCGCCCGCCCGAGCGCGGCGGGCGGATCCGCGGCCTAGGCGTCGGCGACGCTCCCGCGCAGCTTGTCGGTGAGCGCGCGCAGCGTGTTCAGCTCGTCCGGCGTGAGCGCGCCGCCCACGGTCGAGGCGATGGACTCCATGTGCACGCGCGCGACCGCGCGGAAGGCCGCGTCGCCGGCATCGGTCAGCCGCACGATCGTGGCCCGCCCATCGCTCTCGTCGCCGCACTTCACGACGAGGCCCCGCGCGACGAGGCGGTCGATGAGGCGGCTCACGCTGGGCTGCGTGAGGAGGACGTGCTGGTTGAGGTCGCGCAGGCGGAGTCGCCCCTCGGGCTGGCGCGAGATGTTGAACAGCACGTCGTACTCGTTGAACGAGAGGTCGCGGCTGGGGAACTCGGCGGTGAGGCGGCGCATGACGCTGACCTGCGCCCGGAACAGCGACTCCCAGGCCCGCACGGCGTCTGCTGTCTCGCCCACCAGGCCTCCTCGTCCGGTGCGCATCGCGATGACGGTCGGGCGCACTCTGTGGTGGCGAGTCTACTGAGCGGCGCCCCGGGGAACGGCCGCGTCGGAACGGCGCCGGACATGACTGAGGGCCGACCCCAGAGGCATGGGGCCGGCCCTCTCCCTTGCACCAGGAGTGTCCTGCAATCACATTCCGTCTCCACCGCCACAGCAAACGGTGGGGACGAGAAGACTGTATAACGATCCCGTAACGCCCCGCTACCTAGAACCGGCCCGATGTGCTGGGAGATCGCCGACAGCTCCGCAAGGACGGGCTGAGCGCCCGCGGCCGCGTCAGAACAGGTCGGGTGACTGCGTGCTCGCGTGGTGGACGGCGACGTCCGCATGACGGTCGAACCGGTACCCGGCGCCCCGCACCGTGCGGACGATCTCCTCGTAGCGGCCGAGCTTGGAGCGCAGGCGGCGGACGTGGACGTCGATTGTGCGCTCGTTCGGCACGTCGTCCCCGTCCGCGGCGGACCACAGCGAGGCGATGAGCTCCGATCGCTCGATGGTGCGTCCCTCGCGGAGCACCAGGTACTGCAGGAGCTCGAACTCCTTGTAGGTGAGCGGGGCGGTCTCGCCGTCGAGGACGACGCGCTTGCGGGAGAGGTCGACCGTCACACCGTCGTCGACGCGCTCGTCGTCCTCGGGCTGCTCGCGGTGCTGGGCGACGGCGGCGGGATCCTGCAGGGCGAGCCGGACCACGTCGATGTCGCGGCCGCCTGCGCCCTCGGGGGCGAGGGCGACGGCGGCGTGGGTCTCGACGCCCGGGGCGAGCTCGGCGGCCAGGCGCTTGAGCGCGGCGACGACGGTGCCGAGGTCGGTGCCTGCGGCCGCGGCCTTCAGCTCGTCGAGGCCGACGTAGATGGCGAAGCCGCGTGCCTTGGTGCCCTCGGGGACGGCGCGGAGGCGGGCCGGACGTGCGGGCGCGGCGGCCGGAGCCTGAGCGGGAGCGGTGGACGTCGTGGCCGGAGCGGGGACGGCCTGCGGCCGGCGGAGCGGCGGGGCGAGGGGAGCGGCGGCCCGGAGCACGGGCGCGGCGGGAACGGATCGGAGGGAGGTGCGGGCGGGGTCGATGGTCGCGAGCGACATGGCGGAGTCCTTGTGATGATGCGGGTGCGGCGCAGCTGGGTGCGCGGGACCTCAGGGGAGTGCGAGACGCCTCAGGGGGCGGATGCGCCGGATACGGCGGGGAGGGTCGGCGACGGATGCGTCGCGGGACCGCTCAGGCGAAGGCGGCGGGTCAGGCCGACATTCGACAGCACATCGCGACACGGCCGGGCATCATCATGCCGGCGACTCCCGAGGCCTCGGAGGAGGTCAGGACGTGCGCGTTCAGAGTCATGGGGAGAGCTTGCACGGATCCGTGCGCCCGTGTCAACAGGAGGAGCCGGAATCGTGCGGGACGCGCAGGAATCGTGCGTGCGCGGACAGCGGCGCCCGTCCCGAGGGGAGCGGGCGCCGGAGAGCCGAGGGCGCGGGTCAGTGCGCGGCGGTGCCGTACAGGCGGTCGCCCGCGTCGCCGAGGCCCGGGATGATGTAGCCGACCTCGTCGAGCTTCTCGTCGAGCGCGCCCAGCACGATGGTGACCTCGCGGCCAGCGGTCGCCTCCTCGACGGCCTTGAGGCCCTCCGGAGCGGCGATGAGGCAGATGCACGTGACGTCGACCGCGCCGCGGTCGAAGAGGTACTCGATGGCGGCGATGAGGGATCCGCCCGTCGCGAGCATCGGATCCACGACGAAGCACTGCCGGTTGGAGAGGTCGCTGGGGAGCCGCTCGGCGTAGATGTCGGGCTGCAGCGTCTCCTCGTTGCGCACCATGCCGAGGAAGCCGACCTCGGCGCTGGGCATGAGGCGCATCAGGCCGTCGAGCATGCCGAGGCCCGCGCGGAGGATGGGGACCACGAGCGGCTTCGGGTCGCTGAGGGTGAGCCCCTGGGCGGGCGCGACCGGGGTCTGCACCGTGATGGTCTCGACCCGGACGTCGCGGGTGGCCTCGTAGGCGAGGAGCGTGACGAGCTCGTCGGCCAGGCTGCGGAAGACGGGGGAGGGGGTGGTGCGGTCCCGCAGCGCCGTCAGCTTGTGCGTGATGAGCGGGTGGTCGGCTACGTGGACTCGCATAGGCTCCATTCAATCAGCAAGGGGGTACGCGATTGGACCTCCACGTGCCCGGCGACGTCGATCGCTGGATGGCCGTGGCGCTCGACGAGGCCAGGGCCTGCGCGGCCACCGGCGACGTCCCCGTGGGGGCGATCGTCGTGGACGCGTCGGGGATCGTCATCGGGCGCGGGCGCAACCTCCGGGAGGCCCGTCAGGACCCCACCGCCCATGCCGAGGTGGAGGCGCTCCGCGAGGCGGCGGCGACCACCGGCGATCGGCACCTCGTGGGCACGACGCTCGTCGTCACGCTCGAGCCGTGCGTCATGTGCGCGGGTGCCATCCTCGCGGCCCGGGTGCCCCGCGTCGTGTTCGGCGCGTGGGACGAGAAGGCGGGCGCGGCCGGATCCCTCTACGACGTGCTGCGCGACCGGCGGCTGCCACATCGCGCGGAGGTGTTCGCGGGTGTGCGGGCGGCCGAGTGCGCGGCGCTCCTCGACGGCTTCTTCGCGGAACGTCGCGCCGACGCCTGACCCGGCATCCATGGGGGCATCCCCGGCGTCCGCTCGCCGTGCGCGGAGGAGGAGCCGGGCTCCCGGGGTCAGCCCGCGCAGCCGGCGCAGGGGCGACCCTGATGCGGCTGGTGCTGCTGGTGGTTCCGCCCGCCGCTACGTGGGTCCGTCGTCCGCGCGTGCCGGCGCTCCTGGACCGTGAGGTCCCCGGCGGCGCGCTCCACGGTCACGTGCGCGGAGGAGGCGGTCGGGGTGTGCGGGGTCTCGGCCTGGGCGGCGCCGGTCGCCGTGAGGACCAGTCCCAGGGCGAGCGTCGCTGCCGCTGCCGCGGCCTTCATCGCATGCGTCATCTTCGGTCTCCTCTGTAGGCCGTGCTCCGAGCGGCGTGCTCGAGCGTCCGCGACGTGCGGGCCGCGTGACCCGTCCGGCCGTCATGGTCGCAGCGCGCGCGCTGCGACGGATCGACCCCTGCACAGCGCGGGCATCTCCGTGGCGCCGTCGGGCGAGGGCGGATCAGCGCGTCGCGACCCGCACGTCGGGCTCGAGGTAGATGACGCGGGCGACCGGCACGGCCTCGCGCACGCGGCGCTCGATCGCGTCGATCCCCGCGGCCACGTCGCCCAGCGAGCTGGTCGCGGGCATCGCGATCTTGGCGGCGACGAGGAGCTCGTCCGGGCCGAGGTAGAGCGTCTTCATGTGGATGATCGACTCGGCCTCGTGCCCCGCGGTGATCGCCGCGCGGATGGCGGCGAGGTCGGGCTTCGACGCGCCCTCGCCGACGAGGAGGCTGCTCATCTCGACCCCGAGGATCACCGCGACCGCCACCAGCAGCACGCCGATGAGCAGGGTGCCGATGCCGTCGTAGATGCCGTCGCCCGTGACGATCGACGCGGTCACGCCGAGCAGCGCGAACACGAGGCCGGAGAGGGCCGCGGTGTCCTCGAGCAGCAGGACGGGCAGCTCGGGGCTCTTGGCGCGACGCACGAACTGCACCCACGTCTGGTTCCCGCGCAGCGGGTTCGACTCCTTGATGGCCGTGCGGAGCGAGAACGACTCGAGGGCGATCGCGATGAGGAGCACGACGATCGGCAGCCACGGCACGTCGAGCGGCTCCGGGTGCTCGATCTTGTGGATCCCCTCGTACAGCGAGTACACGCCGCCGACGGAGAACAGGATGATCGAGACGATGAAGGCGTAGACGTAGCGCACGCGGCCGTAGCCGAAGGGGTGCTCCTCGTCCGCGACGCGCTTGGCGCGCTTGCCGCCGATGAGCAGGAGGATCTGGTTACCCGAGTCCGCGAGCGAGTGGACGCCCTCGGCGAGCATCGAGGAGGAGCCCGAGAAGAACGCGGCGACGAACTTCGTGATCGCGATGCCGACGTTGGCGGCGAGGGCGGCGAGGATCGCCTTGCTGCCGTGGGATTCGCTCAAGGCCTGTCCTCCTCGACCGGCGAGGCGGCTCGGGCCGCCCGGGCGCGCATGCCCCGGTCGACTCAGCCTAGCCACGCGGCCGTCGCCGCCGACCACCCGACCGCGCGGCGCCCGGTCCCTAGGATCGGGGCATGCCCGACGCCTCCCGCCCCGCCCCGTCCGCTCCCGCCGAGGCCGCCCGCCTCCCGTCGCTCGCGATGCTCGGCACCGGATCCATGAACGGCGCCATCCTCGGCGGCCTGCTGCAGCCGGGGGTCGAGGTCGACGGCGACGTGCGCGTGACCACCCGCTCGGCGGCCAGCGCGGCGACGCTCGGGGAGCGGGACGGCGTCACCGCGTCGAGCGTCGAGGAGGACGCCGACGCGAACCGGCGCGCGGTCCGGGGGGCCCGCATCGTGATCGTGGGCGTGAAGCCGCACATGGTGCCCGACCTGCTGCGCGAGATCGCGGACGACCTGGATCCCGGTGCGCTCGTGATCAGCGTCGCGGCCGGCGTGACGATCGCGACCTTCGAGTCGCTGCTGCCCGCGCACGTGGCCGTGCTGCGCTCGATGCCGAACACGCCGTCGCTCGTCGGCCGCGGGGTCACCGGGCTCGCCGCGGGCACGCGCTCCAGCCTCGAGGACCTGGCGCTCGCCCGCGCGGTGTTCGCCACGGTCGGCGACGTCGTGGAGGTGCCGGAGGAGAGGATCGACGCGCTCAGCACGATCTCCGGATCCGGTCCCGCCTACGTCTTCCTGCTCATCGAGGAGCTGACCCGCACGGCCGAGGCGAAGGGCTTCAGCCGGGACGAGGCGCGCGTGCTCGTGCAGGGCACGTTCCGCGGCGCGGTCGAGCTGCTCGCCGCGTCGGACGACGAGCCCGCGGAGCTGCGCCGTCGGGTCACGAGCCCCAAGGGCACGACCGAGCGGGCCGTCCAGGTGCTGCAGGCCGCGGATCTCTCGGGCCTGTTCGACCGCGCGACCGACGCGGCGCTCGCCCGGGCCCGCGAGCTCGCGGCCGGCTGAGCCCGCCGGGGCCGCACATGCCCGCGCCCGCGGATCAGGACAGCGAGGCGAACCTCTCGATGTCGGCCGAGGTGCCCGACACGATGATGAGGTCGTGGTTCGACACCAGCGTCTCCGAGGTGGCGTACGTGAAGGGCTTCCCCGGCGTCTTCACGCCGACGACCGTGATCCGGTGCTTCCTCCGCACCGCCGACTCGAGCAGCGTCATCCCGCGGATGGGCTTCGGCGGGTACATCTTCGCCAGCACGAAGTCGTCGTCGAATTCGATGAAGTCGAGCATCCGGCCGGACACGAGGTGCGCGACGCGCTCGCCGGCCTCCGCCTCCGGGTAGATGACGTGGTTCGCGCCGATGCGCTCGAGGATCTTGCCGTGCGACTGGCTGATGGCCTTCGCCCAGATCTGCGGGATCTTGAGGTCCACCAGGTTCGCCGTGATGAGCACGCTCGCCTCGATGGACGACCCCACCGCGACGACCGCGATCGAGAAGTCCTTGGCGCCCAGCTGCTGCAGCGCCTCTATGTTCCGCGCGTCGGCCTGCACCGCGTGGGTCACCCGGTCGGACCACTTCTGCACGAGGCCCTCGCTCGCGTCGATCGCGAGCACCTCCCGGTCGAGCCGCGCGAGCTGCCCGGCGGTCGCGGCGCCGAAGCGGCCGAGCCCGATGACTAGCACGGGGGCGTTGTGGGGGATGCGTTCGCCCATGAGGGGCCTCTCTGGTCGGGTCTCGCGGTGGTCGGGTCGTGCGCGTCGCCGGCTCAGCCGACGATCGGCCGCTCCTCGGAGCGCTGGAAGAGCTGCCGGCGGGTGCTCGCGGCGAGGGCGGCCGCGAGGGTCACGGTGCCGACGCGCCCCAGGAACATGGTGGTCGCGAGCACGTACTTGGCGGGATCCGACGCCTCGGCCGTGAAGCCCGTGCTGAGTCCCGAGGTGGCGAAGGCGCTGATGGCGTCGAAGAGCACGTAGTCGAGGCGCTCGCCGGAGATCTGCAGCAGCACGATGCTGCTGAGCGCCACGGTCGTCGCGCCCCAGAGCACGATGCTCACCGCGAGGCGGAGCACGTCGCTCGGGATGCGGCGCTCGAAGACCTCCATGGACTCGCTGCCGCGGGCCTCGGCGAAGGCCGCGAGGAACAGGATCGCGAGGGTGGTGACCTTGATGCCGCCGGCCGTGGACGCGGATCCGCCGCCGATGAACATGAGCATGTCCGTGACGAGCAGGCTCGCGTTCCCGAAGTCGGCCATGTCGAGCGTCGAGAAGCCGCCCGAGCGCGTCATCACGGAGAGGAAGAGCGCCTGGAAGCCGTGCTGCACGGGATCCATGAGCGCGAACGTCTTCTTGTTGTCCCACTCGAGCACGACGTACGCGAGCGTGCCCAGCACTATGAGGATGAGCGACGTCCAGAGCGTGAGCTTGACGTGCACGGAGAAGCGCCGGGGCTTCCGCCAGCCGCGGTACACGGCGTAGATGACGGGGAAGCCGATGCTGCCGAGGAAGACGCCGATCATGAGCAGGCTGAGGAACCAGTAGTCCTGGTGGTACAGCTCGAAGCCCGCCTCGCTGAAGACGAAGCCCGTGTTCGTGAACGCCATGAGCGAGTAGTAGAAGGAGTCGAGGGCGGCCTGGCCCACGGGGATCCCCTCCAGCAGGATCCGCGGGAACAGCAGCGCGGCGATGGACAGCTCGATGACGAGGGCGCTGATCGCGACCGTGAGCAGCAGCGTGCCGATCTCGCCGAGCTTCACGGCCTGGCCCTCGGCGACGGGGCCGTGGTGGATCCGCAGCGGGTTGCTGTCGCTCGCCGCCATGAGCCGGGCCTTGAGGCCGAGGCGGCGCGACACGATGAGGCCCATGATCGACGCGAGCGTGAGCACGCCGATCCCGCCGATCTGCACGCCGAGCGCGATGAAGGCGTGGCCGAGCGGGGTCCAGTACGTCGCCATGTCGACGGTCGCGAGGCCCGTGACGCAGATGGCGGAGACGGCTGTGAACAGCGCGTCGGCGAAGGGCGCCGTGCCGCCGCTGGACGTCATGCCGGGGAGCATGAGGATCGTCGTGAGCGTGAGGACGAGCGCCGCGAAGATGAGGATCGCGAAGCGCGCCGGCGTGGAGTGCGCGAAGTAGTCGAGGAAGTCGCGGATGCGCCCGAGGAGGGGACGTCCGTGATCCGGCCTGACGCGCATGGTCCCCTGTCCGCTCCGAGGCCTGTCGGCCCGGTTCGCCATGGTACTGCGAGCGCGGGACGGAATACCCTTCGGGGATGGCTGACATCTTCGACGTCGTGGCGGATCCGACGCGACGCGACCTCCTCCGCGTGCTGCTCGACCGACGCGCGGTCCCCGAGGCGCCGACGGGGGAGATCAGCGTCTCGGAGCTCGTGCAGACGCTCGGGATCAGCCAGCCGACGGTGTCGAAGCACCTCCGCGTCCTGCGCGACAGCGGCCTCGTCTCCGTGCGGGAGGAGGGGCAGCACCGCTACTACCGGCTGGAGCCCGCGCCGCTCGAGGCGCTGGACGCCTGGGTCGCGCCCTTCGTCGACGACGGCCGCGACGACGCGGCCCCCGACGACGGGCACGCGGATCCCGACACGGGGCTGCTCGGCGGCGGCCTGTCCGCGGATCCCGACGCAGGCGAAGACGGTGATCCGGCGGGCTACCCGTTCGCCGCGTCCCTCGGTCGGATCTGGGCCGACACCCGCTACCAGGCGGCCGCCGCCGTGCACGACGCCACGCGCGTCGCCGGCTCCGCGGGCCAGGCGTCGCTCGGCCGCCTGCGGGCGCGGAAGCAGGGGAACTCGCGGGACGCGTGATGCAGGATGTGACACGATGGACACGCGTCCATCCGGACCCCTAGAATCGCGCACCAGCGCCCGCATCGCGGGGGCTACGAGGTCCGTGAGCCGGTCACGCAGAACGAGGAGTCGATCCGCCCATGTCGCGTGACCTGTCCGACGTCCGATTCCTCACGGTGGCCGAGGTGGCCGAGATGATGCGCGTCTCCAAGATGACCGTCTACCGCCTCGTGCACTCGGGCGACCTGCCCGCCATCCGCTTCGGCCGCTCGTTCCGCGTGCCCGAGTCCGCTGTCCTCGCCGCGATCGACCCGTCGAACGCGCTGCCCGGCCAGCCCGGCGAGGCGTCGCGTCACTCCGGCATGTCGGATGTCGGCTAGACTCCTCTGAGGCTATTTTCCGCGGGTCACCAGAGCCCGCGTGTTCCGTCCGGCAACAGATGAGGTGCCCCTATGGGTTCAGTGATCAAGAAGCGTCGCAAGCGCATGGCGAAGAAGAAGCACCGCAAGCTGCTTCGCAAGACGCGCCACCAGCGTCGCAACAAGAAGTAGAGCGCACGCGTCCGCGAGGGCGCACGACGTGATCAAGAGGACGCCGACCCGGTGACGGGGCGGCGTCCTCTTCGTTCGTGGGGGCGTGCGCGGTGTGGGTGCGGGATCCGGTGCGCGACGCCATGCGGATCAGCTCCCGGCGGGTCCGTCGGCCTGCGCGGCCTCGCGGCGCACGCGCCTGCGGGCGTCGCGGATGCTCTGTCGCCGGAGCCGCATCGACGGCCAGCCGGATCCGCGCGCGTGCGCCGCGAGCGCCTGGTCCGGGTTCACGACGACCGGGTGCCCGACGAGCGTGAGCAGCGGGATGTCATGGCGGGAGTCGGAGTACGCCCAGCACTCGGCGGCGTCGGCTCCTGTCCGCGCGAGGAGCCCCCGGGCCGCGGCGGCCTTGTGCGCGCCGTGCAGGAACTCGCCCTCGAGGCGGCCCGTGTACGCGCCGTCGCGCACCTCGAGCGCGCTGCCGAGCGCGCCCGTCAGGCCGAGCCGGCGGGCGATCACGTCGGCGAGGAACGACGGCGACGCCGTGACCAGCCAGACCTGGTGGCCCTTCGCGAGGTGCTCCTGCGCGAGGCCGAGCGTCTCCGGCCAGACCATGGGCGCGGTGTGCCGCTCGTAGATGTCGTCGGCGAGCGCGGCCATGTCGGCCACCGTGACGCCGGTCACGACCTCGAGGCCGCGGGTGCGCGCCGACGCGAGGTGCCGGTCGTTCTCGCCGCGCGCCTTGAAGCGCGCGTGCTTCCAGCCGGCGCCGACGATGTCGCGCGCCGTGAGGAGGCCGGCCGCGCGGAGCCCGCGCACGAGGTGGAACACGCTCGCGCCGTGGATCAGGGTGTTGTCCACGTCGAAGAACGCGAGGATCGGGGTGCCCGCCTGCTCGACCATGATCGGGTCAGCGTAGGCGACGCTCCTGGGGCCGGATCCCGGGCGGGGCGGCGCGCGGCCTCGCCTACGCTGGGCGGATGAGCGCAACGGTCCTCACCCTCGTCGGCAAGCCCGGCTGCCACCTCTGCGACGACGCCCGCGAGGTCGTGACGCAGGTCCTCGGCGGCCTCGACGCGGCGCGCGCCGGCGAGGTGACGCTCGAGGAGCGCAGCATCCTCGACGACCGGGCGCTCGCCGACCGGTTCGCCGAGGAGATCCCGGTGCTCCTCATCGACGGGCGCGTGCACAACTACTGGCGCATCGACGCCGACCGGCTCCGCGCCGCGCTCGCCGCGCGCTGAGCCCGGCGGCGGCCGGGGCCACGGATAGGGTCGTCGCATGACCCTCCGCCACGTCGTCTCCTGGAAGCTCGCCGACCGCGATCCCGCCGCCCTCGACCGCGACGCCGCCCGCATCACAGAGGCGCTCGGCACGCTGCCCGGCCTCGTCCCCGGAATCCGCTCGTTCCAGCTGGGGCGCGACGTGGTCGGATCCGCGCGCAGCCACGACGTCGTGCTCATCGCCGACTTCGACGACCGGGCCGCGCTCGACGCGTACGACGTGCACCCCGAGCACCAGCGCGTCGCCGCGATCGTGCGGAGCCTCGTCGGATCCGCGGCGTCGGTCGACTTCGAGGTCTGACGTCAGCGGGGAAGCGGCGACGCCCGCGCCCCGGCGGCGCGTGACGCTCGCGCAGGTGGCGGAGCGCGCAGGGGTCTCGCGCTCCGCGGTGTCCTTCGCGCTCACCGGGCGGACGGACCAGCGCCTCTCGACGGAGACGATCGCGCGGATCCAGGACGCGGCCGACGAGCTCGGCTACCGCCCGAACATGACGGCCAGGACGCTGCGCACCGGCCGCTCGGGCACCGTGGCGCTCGTCTCGGACTTCGTCAGCAGCACCTCGCACGCGAACTCGATGGTGCGCGGGGCGCTCGACGCGCTGCGGGAGCGCGACACGATCCTCTTCACCGTGGACACGCAGGGCGACGCCCACCAGGAGGAGCAGCTGCTCGAGAGCCTGCTCGGCCGGACCATCGACGGGGTCCTCTACGCGTCGATGTTCACGCGCGTCGTGCGGACCCCCGCGCTGCTCGACCAGGTGCCGCACGTGCTGCTCAACTGCGTGCCCGAGGAGGGCGTCGCGCACGCGGTGGTGCCGGACGAGGACGCCGCGGGAGCCGACGCCGCGCGGGCGCTCCTCGACCTCGGCCACCTCGACCGGATCTGGTTCGTCGGCAGCCTCCCCGTCGGCGTCACCGGCGGACCCGCCTGGCGCGGCTGGGCGCCGGTCGCGCTCGCCGAGCGGCTGGCCGGCGTCCGACGCGCGCTCGCCGACGCGGGGGTCGAGCTGGCCGGCGTGCAGGAGGTGGCGCGCGACTGGGACACGGACGACGGGCGCGAGGCCGTCGCCCGGCTGCTCGCGACCGGCGCCCGCCCGACCGCGCTGATCTGCGCGAACGACGCCGTCGCCGCGGGGGCCTACCAGGCGCTGCACCGCGCGGGCCTCCGCGTGCCGGAGGACGTCTCGGTCGTGGCGTTCGACGGGAGCGCGATCAGCCGCGCGCTGGATCCGCCGCTCGCCTCCGTCGCGCTGCCCCAGCTCGAGCTCGGCCGTCTCGCCGTGGAGCTGCTCTTCGACCGCGCGACGGAGCCCGCCGTGCACCGTGTGCCGATGGCGCTGGTGCCGGGAGGATCGATCGGGCCGGTGCGGTGACCCGGCGTCCGGAAATCGGCGTGCGCTTTCCAGCTAGATCGTTGTAGCATCCTGTCCGCGCGCCTGGTGCCCGACCGGTCGCGATCTCACGACGCATACGAAGGAGTATGGGATGACTGCTGTCGATGGTGCCCTCAGGGGCCCGAACGCCTGGTGGGTGGGCTTCGTGTGCGGGATGGCGACGTTCGTCGACGCCGCCGCGACGACGGGCGTGGGCATCGCGCTCGTGCTCTTCCTCGCGCCGCCCACCGGAGGGCCCGGTCTGTCGGGCGCCGAGGTCGGCTACCTCACGGCCGTGCTCACCGCGGGCGTCGCGGCCGGATCCCTCCTCGGCGGATGGGCGGGGGATCGGTTCGGCCGGCGCCGCGTGTTCCTCGTGACGATGACGCTCATCGTCATCGGCTCGGCCACGCCGTTCCTCGGCGTCTCGTCCGCGGTGCTGCTCCCCGGGATCGCGCTCATCGGCCTCGGCGTCGGCGCGGACCTGCCGGTGGCGCTCGCGACGATCTCGGAGGCGGCCACCGATCGGAACCGCGGCAAGATCCTCGTGTTCTCCAACCTGCTCGGCGGGTTCGGGATCCTCCTGGCCGTCGTCATCGGGATCCTCTTCGGCCAGGCCGGCCCCACCGGCGGCCACGTGATGTTCGGCGCGTTCGGCGTCGTCGGCCTCCTCGTGCTCCTCATGCGCACGACCATCCCCGAGTCGGCGTCGTGGCTCGTCGCGCGGGCCGAGCGCGCGGACGGCACGCGGACGGTGCGGGCGCAGCGCGGGCGGATCCGCGACCTCGGCCGGCCCGCGTACCGCCGGCCGTTCGTGACCCTGCTCGTCTACTACACGCTCGCATCGCTCGCGATCAGCGTGGCGGGGAGCTTCGGCACGTACGTCGCCGTGAGCGTCGCCGGCGTCGCGGTCGACGAGTACCAGTCGTGGACGATCCTCGCGATGCCGGCCGCCGTGCTCGGCGCGCTGTGGTTCATGTCGGTCGCGGACACGCGGTTCCGCATGCCGTACTTCGTGATCGGATCCGTCGTGGTCGTGGCGTCGAACCTCATCCCGGTCGTGCTGGGCTTCAGCCTGCCGACGCTCGTCGTGTCCGTCGTGCTCTCGACCTTCGCGGGCGCGTTCTGCTTCGAGACGATCATGAAGGTCTGGACGCAGGAGTCGTTCCCGACCCTCATCCGGTCGACCGCGCAGGGCACCGTGTACGGGGTGGCGCGCTTCGCGACCGCCGGGCTCAACGCCGTGACGCCCGCGCTCCTGGCGCTGAACCCGCAGGGGGTCTACGTGGGGGTGTCCGTGGTCGCGGCAGCGGGGTTCCTGGTCGGCTGGATCGGGTTCCGCCGGGCGACCGGGACGGCCTTCGACGTGGAGGACGAGCAGGTGCCGGCGACCGCGTCGGTGCGGACCGTGGAGGCGGCGGCGTGAGCGGCACGGGCAGCAGCGCCGGCGGGTCGGGGACCATGCGGATCCGGCCGTTCGAGGCACGCGTGCGCGGGCTGACGCTCCGGGGATCGCAGCACCTCGCGGAGTTCCCCGGCCCGCGGCCCACCGCGGTGCTGCTGCACGGCTTCGGCGGCTCGCGCGTGGAGACGACCGGCGTGTTCGTCGCCCTCGCGCGGCGCCTCGCGGCGTCGGGGATCGGCGTGGTCGCCTACGACCGCGCGGGCCACGGCGAGAGCGACGGGGAGTTCCTCGACACGACGGTCACGGGCGACGTGGCCGACGCCCGGCACGTCCTCGACGCGGTCCGGGCGCTGCCCGAGGTGGACGCGGGCGACGTGCACCTCGTCGGCATGAGCCTCGGCGCGGTCGTCGCATCGGTGGTCGCGGCGGAGGAGAGCCGCGCGGCCGAGGGCGGGGCGGGGCCGGGGATCCGGTCGCTCGCGATGTGGTCGACGGCGGCCGTGTTCGTCGACGACATCCGCGCGGGCACGATCCAGGGCCGCTCGCTCGCCTCCCTGGACACAGACGGCTGGTTCGACTTCGCCGGGCAGCGGATGGGCCCGGCGATGCGCGACGACGCGCTCGGCTTCGACCCCTACGCGCGGGCGGCCGGCTACCGGGGTCCCGCGCTGCTGCTCCACGGCACGGACGACTTCGTGCCCGTCGACTACGCCAGGCGGTACCTCGACCCGGAGGCGTTCGGCGATCGCGCCGAGCTCGTGGTGGTGGAGGGCGCGGACCACGGCTGGGCGCAGCTGCCGCAGCGCGACGAGGTCATCGAGCGGACGGTCGCCTTCGCGCGGGCGCACGCGAGGGGCGGGGAGGCGTGAGCGGGCGCGACGCGTCCGCGCGCGACGGCGCGGTCGTCGAGCTCGACGGCGGGTCCGTCCGCGTCCACGGGCACCTCGGCCTGATGGCGGTGCCGGGCGGCGTGCGACCGATCCGGCTGCCCGGGGCCAGATGGCGCGACTTCCCGCCCGCGGGCGAGCTGCTGCGGGCGCAGGTGTCGACGGCGGCCGGGGTGCGGATCCGGTTCACGACCCAGGCGGACGAGGTGCGGCTGCGGGTGCGCTGCACGCGCATCCGCTTCGACGAGCTGCCGGGGCCGCGCAACACGTTCGTCGCGGAGGTCGACGGCGTGGACCTGCCCCCGGTCGCGGCGCCGGTCGACGTGGTGCGCCGGATCTCGCCGTCGGGCGACGCGGCGGAGGAGACCGCGGTCGGATCCGGGGATGCGTCCGTCGTCGTGCTCCGCGGTCTCGGGCGCAGGTGGTCGACCGTGACCGTCTGGCTGCCGCAGGGGATGCTCGTGGACCTCGTCGGCGTCGCGGCCGACGCGCCCGTGCGGGCCGCGGATCCGCTCGGGCTGCCGCGCTGGATCCACCACGGCAGCTCCATCAGCCACTGCGTCGAGGCGCCGGATCCGACCGGCGTGTGGCCGGTCGTCGCCGCGCGGCAGGCAGGCCTCGACCTCGTGAACCTGGGCTTCGGCGGCCAGTGCATGCTCGACCCGTTCGTCGCCGACGCCATCGCCGACGAGCCGGCCGACGTGATCTCGCTGAGCGTCGGCATCAACATCGTGGGCGCGCGCTCCATGGACCAGCGCACCTTCGTGCCCGCGCTGCATGGCTTCCTCGACCGCGTGCGACGCGGCCACCCGGACACGCCGATCGTGCTCGCGTCGTCGATCCTCTGGCCGGGCAGCGAGCACGCGCCCGGGCCGCCCGGGGTGGAGTTCCACGACGACGGATCCGTGCGCTGCTTCGCGGCGGGCGACCCCGCTGACGTGCCGCGCGGGGCGCTCACGCTGGCGGAGTCGCGCCGGCACGTGGCGCATGTCGCGCGCGTGCGGCGGGAGACGGGCGAGCGGATCGCGCACCTCGACGGCCTGGAGCTCTATGGGCCCGACGACGTGGCGCGGTTCACGCTGCCCGACGGGCTGCATCCGGACGCGGAGCTCTACGCGGAGATGGGCGGACGGTGGGTGGCGCGGGTCTTCGCGGACGGCGGGCTGGTGCCGCTGGCGGGGCTCGGGGCAGGCGGGCGCTGAGCGGCGGAGCGCGTCCCCGCGGGCCGCGTGTCCGACCCGCTCCGATGCCGCCCGCCGCCCGTGCGAGAGGATGGCCAGATGGGGAATGCGGTCGACGTCGAGCGGGTGTCGGTGGTCGTCGACGGGATCCCGCTGCTGCGGCCGACCGACCTCGCGGTCGCCGCGGGCGAGGCTGTCGCGGTCACAGGGCCGAACGGCGCCGGGAAGACGACCCTGCTGCGAGTCGTCGCCGGGCTCACCCGGCCGAGCACGGGATCCGTGCGCGTCGGCGGCCGGCCCGTCGACGAGCGCGACCCGGCGTTCCGGTGCGCGGTGTCGGGATCCATCGGCCACCCGCCCGTGGCGCGCGACCTGACCCTCGCGGAGCACCTCGCCGTGATCGCCGCGACCTGGGGCATGGACGCGGGGGAGGCCCGCGACCGGGCGGCGGCGCACCTCGAGCGGTGGCGGCTCGCGCCCCTCGCGCGGCGGTTCCCGCACGAGCTGTCCAGCGGGCAGTCGCAGCTGGCGGCCCTCGCGATGGCGACCGTCCGTCCCTACGACGTGCTGCTCCTCGACGAACCCGAGCAGCGGCTCGACCCCGACCGGCTGCAGCTGGTGATCGGGATCCTCCGCGCCGAGCTCGACGCCGGCCGCACGGTCGTGCTCGCGACGCACAGCCCGGTGCTCCGCGACGCGGTGACCCACCGGGCGATCGCGCTCGTCGGCGACGCCGCGTGAACACCAGGCAGGTCCTCCGCACGGTCACGTCGCTCCGGCTCGAGCGCGGCGGGGCCACGCCGATGGACCTCGCGTACGCCGTGTACGCGGGCGTGCTCACGGTGCTGATCGTCGGGATCCCGGTGCTGCGTGCCATCGTGCTGGAGCTCGCGGAGCCGGCGGCGGCGGCGGCGCTCCGCGCGCACGGGGCGACCGCGGCCGCGGCGGTGGCGGGCCTCGCCGCCACGGCGCTCCTCGTCGCCGGCGGCGCGCGCGGCCCCGCGCTGCTGTCCCCTTTCCTCACCGCCGCGCTCGCGGGCAGCGGGCTGCCGCGCGCGGCCGTGCTCGGGCGCCCGTTCGCCCTCTCCGCGCTCGGTCTCTCCGCGATCTCCGGGCTCGTGGCCCTGGTGCCCGGGATCGCGCTGCTGGTCGTGGGCGACGGGGATCCAGGGCCCGTCGCCGCCTGGGTGGCGGGCGGCGCGCTGGTCGGCGTGATCCTCGCGGGCTCCTGGCTCGCGGGTCAGCGGCTGGGCGCGGGCGGGCGGGCCGTCGGGGGAGCCGTGCTGCTCGCATCCACCGCGCTCGCGGTGCTCGTGCCGACGGCGGTCGTGCCGTGGGCGGCCGTGGGCATGATCTTCCCCGGCGCGCGCACGGGCGGCGACGCGTGGTCGCCGGCCGCCGACGTCGGGACGGCATTCGGGGTGCTCACCGCGCTGGCGCTCGCCGTGATCGCGGCCGTGCCGTCGGTCCTCCGCAGCCTCCGCGGATCCGAGCTGCTCGCCCAGGCGCAGCGCTGGCAGGCGGCGACGACCCTCGCGATCACGGGCGACCTCGCGATGGCGGCGGGCGGGTTCCGGCCCGTCCCGCGGATCGGGCGGGGCTGGGGAGCCGTGCGCGGCCGCTCGTCTGCGGCCCTCATCCTGCGGCGCGACCTCGTCGGCGCGCTCCGCACACCCGTCCGCGCGGCGTCCGCGTGCCTCGGGCTCGCGGCGTCCGGCGTCCTGCTCGCGGTGGCGCTCGACGGCGACGGCACGGGGCGGGTGATCGCCGCGGTCGGCGCAGCGCTCGTCGGGTTCCTCGCGCTGGGCGTCGGGGCGGACGGCTTCCGGCATGTCGTCGACGTCGCCTCCGCGCCGCCGCTCTACGGCATCCCGACCGGGCGCCTGCTCCTCCTCCACGCCGTGCTCCCGTCGACGGCCGGGGTCGCCTGCGCGCTCGCGGGGGCGGGGATCGCCGTGGCCGGCGGCGCGGATGCCGTCGCCCTCGTCGTCGCCCCGGCCGTCGTGCTGCTTCTCGTCGTGGTCCGCGCGTTCGACGCCGCGAAGGGCCCCTTGCCGCTCTCCGTCATGGCGCCCGTGGTCACGCCGGCGGGCGATGCGTCCGGGCTCGTGATCGCCGCGTGGCAGGCCGACGCGCTCCTGCTGGCCGGCGGATCCACGCTCGGGGTCGTTTCCGCGGCCGCGGCCGTCGGCCCGCTCGGGGTCGCGCTCGTGCTGCCGCTGGGTCTCGGGGTGGCCCTCCGCACGCGGGGGCGGATCGCGGCCACGCGGGGCTAGGAGCGGGCGACCCGGCCCTGCGCGTCGTCGGCCGGTCGCCGCCCGCGCAGCACCGCGGCGGCGAGGAAGCCCGTCGCCAGGACGATCTCGAGGGTCCAGTAGACCGGGCTGGTGGTCTCGGCGACGACCGTGAGGCCGTGGATCCCCTCGGCGACGAGCACGGCGCTGAGCACCGCGACACCGGCGATCGTCCATCGGCGCGACGCGTGCCGCACGAGGGCAGCCGCGAGGCCGATGAACGGGCCGGCGACGAGGCCGATCGGGATCCACATGGACGAGAGCGGGTCCGCGAGGAAGAACCCGCGCCACAGGCTGACGACGCCGTAGGCCTCCACCATCGCGACGAAGGAGACCGCGCCGAGCACGGCGCCGAGGAGCGGCCGCGCGCGGGAGAGCCACACCCCGAGGAAGGCGAGCATGCTCCAGCCGCCGGCCGAGTTGGCGAGCGAGCTCATCCACGAGGGGAGGAACCCCTGCGCGGGGCTGGTGAGGCCGCCCACGACGAGGCTGAAGACGAGGACGACGACCGTGGCGCGGAACGCGGCCAGCAGGGTCGCGCTCATCGGCCGCCGCGAGGACGAGCGGGGTGGTCGGGCGGCGGCGGGGCGTGCGGGGGACGCGTCGGGTCGGGTCATGGCCTCACCCTCGCAGCGGTCCAGGGTCGGGTCGTCGGCCGAGCGGGCCATCCGCGTACGCACCGGGATGCAGACGGGGTCAGCCGCGCGGCCGGGCCTCGTCGAGGATCCGCACGGCCTCGTCGGCAGGGACGGTCCACGTGATGGTCGCCGTCACGCGCGCGACGCTGTCGTCGGAGACGCTGGTGCTCGCGAAGTCGACCTGCACGTCGCGCACCTCCCGGCCGAGGACGGTCGCGGACTCGGCGGCGGCGATGATCGCGTCGTCGTCGTAGGGCAGGTTCGTGAGGGCCATGGGCGTCCTTGGGGTGCGAGGCGGGCGTGGTCGGGGGATGGGAGCAGGCGCGGGCGGACGCCCGTCGTCCAGGCGCACGGCGTCAGTCGGCGGGCGGCTCGGCGCGCGCGGCGGAGCCGTAGGGCGGCTCCGGCACCAGGTGCAGCCCGGATCCGGTGTTCGCGCTGTCCATGAGCAGGTCCACCCAGGCGGGGTTGATGGCGGGGACCCGGCTGCCCGAGAACCGGAAGTGCAGCGGGAGCTCGGGGGCGACCCACACCGTGCTGCGCCCGTCGCCCTCCGACGCCGGGTACTTCCACGAGAACGCGAAGCTCTCCCGGCGGCGGAGCTTGTTCAGCATCACGATCTGCAGGTGCGCGAGCGCGCGGTCGTCGATGGTGGTGCGGGTGGTGCTGTCGAAGATCAGCTGGCCCATGCCCTGCCCTCCTCCGTGTCCCGTCCTGGGTCCCCGTCGAGGGCGCGGATCCTGCGGATCCCGCAGCGCCGACGTCTCGGCGACCCGCGGGTGAGGGCATCGAGTGATGATGCAGACATTACGGCAACAGAGGAAACACGGACCCGCCGGGCGGGCGACCGGTCGCCGGGCGGATGCCTACCGAGCGCCCGCGTCGAACCAGGCGAGCGCGGCGCGCGCGACCTGCCGCGGGGTGCGGTCGTCGGTCGCGATCGTCGTCCCGTCGAGGCCGGACGCCCCGAGCCGCGCGGCGAGATCCGCGTGGCGGGCCAGGTGCCAGTCGCGCGCGGCACGCCGGTCGTCGTCGTAGCGGGAGCGCAGGCGCGCCTCGACGACCACGGGCGACGCGGTCAGCAGCACGCACCGCACGTCGATCCCGAGGGCATCGCGGTACCGGTCGAGGTCGGCGCGCTCCGCGACCACCCCGCTGACCACGAGCTGCCGCGGCCCCGCCTCCTGGAACAGCGCCCACGTGGCGGCCATGGCCCGCGCCTCGATGACGACGTTGTCCGGATCCCACGACGCGGGCGGCCACGACCGGTGGAACCAGTCCACGTCCATCAGGCTGAACGGCCGCTCGGCCTCGGCGAGCAGGTCGCCGACGCGCTCGAGCACGGCGCTCTTGCCGACGCCGTACGTGCCGTTGAGGAGGAGGGCGGGTGGTGATGCGGCGTCGACGGGCATGCGTCGATCCTGCCCGTGCCGGCGAGCGGGGACGGCCGGCATCAGGTCGTCAGCTGCAGGACGCGCCGGGCCGCGATGGAGTCGAACGCCGCGTGCACCTCCCGCAGCGCGGTATCCCGCGCGGAGTCGTCGAGGCGGGCGGGGCCGTGCGTCACGACGGGCTCGAGGACGTCGTACCCCACGAAGCGCAGGGTGCCGTGGTGGAGCGGGAACAGCAGCGCCTCGAGGTCGCCGAACCGCGATCCGGCCCCGAACGACTCCGGCGAGCCTCCCGTCGTCATGAGGAGCACGGCGCGTCGCCCGGCGAGGGCCGCCTCGTCGAACAGGCCGTGGTCGCCGCCGAAGACCGCGCCCATGACGAGGACGCGGTCCAGCCAGCCCTTGAGGATCGCCGGGACGGAGAACCACCAGAGCGGGAACGAGAGCACGAGCAGGTCGGCCGCGAGCAGCGCGTCGAGCTGCCGGGCGACCGCGGGCTCGACCAGGCCGTCGCGGACGGCGGCCATCTGCTCGGCCTGCGGCTTGAAGTGCCCGCTCGCGGCGGGGAAGCGGGCCCGCGAGAGCACCGGATCCCATCCGGCCTCGTGCAGGTCGACGACCGTGACCTCGACGCCGCGGGAAGCGAGCGCGCGTTCCGCCTCCCGCATCTGCGCCGTGGCGAAGGACAGGGGCTCGGGATGCGCGTGCACGATCAGGGCGGTGCGCGGTGCGTCTCTCGTGGTCATGGGACCACCGTATCGACATATCGAGGATTTGCGATGTGTGAGGTCGAGCGCGTCAGATGACGTCGCCGAGCCCGCCCACGAGCTCGGCGATGCGCTCCTCGTCCCGCCGGTAGTGCGTGTACTTGCCGATGCGGCTCGAGGTCACGAGCCCCGCGCCCTCGAGCGCGGCCATGTACGAGGAGACCGTCGACTGCGCGAGGCCCGACTTGAGCTGGATGTGGGTGACGCAGACGCCGTGCTCCCGCCGGTCGGCGATGGGTTCGTAGTCGGCGAACTCGCCCTCGGGATCGCGCAGCCACCGCATGATGCGCAGGCGCACCGGGTTCGCGAGGACCTTGAACACCTCGACGGCATCGTCGTCGGCTTCGGGACGGTAGCGGGGCACGCTCCATCCTCTCCTGCCGGATGCGCCGCTACCGCGCGTTCGAGCAGGTCTCGGCCGCGGCCGTCTGCCCCGTCGCGTTCGACGGCAGCACGGCGGCGGGCGACGGATCCGCGGACGGGGTCCCGGGATCCGCCTGCGCGGCGTCCGCAGGCGGGGCCTCGACACCCGCGCCCGTGCTGTCGGGCGCGAGCGAGAAGTCCGCGTCGTCCGCGATGAGCTGCATCATCCGCGTGCCGCCGTCGACGTCCTGCGCTACCCGGCCGCTCTCGAGCCGGGTGCTCGGGTACTGCACGAACACGAACCTGTCGAGCGGGATCCCCTTCAGCGTCAGCGCGAGGGAGGCGATCGCGGTCGGGTCGTCGAGGGACGTCGAGAGGCTCATGTTCTCGACGGCCGCGCGCGCGATGCCGTAGAGCTTCGCGGGGTTGGTGAGCGTGTCGGTGCTGGTGATCGTCCGGACCAGCGCGCTGAGGAACACCTGCTGGTTGCTGATGCGGTCGATGTCGCTGTGGTCGCCGATGCCGTAGCGGGTGCGGAGGAACTGCACGGCGGTCTCGCCCTGCAGCACCTGCGGGCCGGCGCCCAGGTCCAGATCGGTCCTCTTGTCTTTGATCGGGTTCGCCAGGCAGACGGTGACGCCGCCCACGGCGTTCGACATGGCGACGACGCCGTTGAACTGGACGACGCCGCCGTAGGGGATGTCGAGTCCCGTGATGGACTCCACCGTGCGCACGACGCAGTCCAGCCCGCCCTTCGACAGCGCCGAGTTCATCTCCGCACCGCTATCGGCGGCTCCTCCCGGCGAGGTGCCGGATGCGGGGCACGCCGGGCGATCGATCAGCATGTCGCGGGGGAACGACACGACGGTGGCGCGCGAGTGGTCCTTGCTGATGTGCAGGAGCATCGTCACGTCGTTGTTGTTCGCCCCTCCGACCTTCCTCAGGTCGCCGTACCCGTCCCCCTGGTCCTTCCGGCTGTCGCTGCCGACCAGCAGGATGTTCGCCCCGCCGTCGATCCCCCCGATGGACGGCGGCGGCGCCTTCCCGTCCGAGATGTCGACCGAGTTCGCCTGCACCGTGCGCGCCAGGTCCCATGCGGCGAACGCGGCGACGGATCCCGTGCTCGCGATCACCACGGCCGTCACCGCGGCGAGGGCCTTCACCGCGGTGCGCACGCCGCTCGGCCTCCGCAGCCGGCCGTGCCGGGCGATGCCGTGCGCGAGGCGCCGGTCGGGTCGCGTCTCGTCGGACATGCGGGCTCCTCGGCGTGGGGCAGGGGCCGTCCGGGTCGGATCGGCGGTGCCTGCCACCATACGGACGTGGCGGCGCGAGCGGTTCCCCCGAGCGATGTAGATCCGCACCCCCGAACCGGGCCGCCGACGCGGAACGGCCCGACCCCCTGCGCGGGGATCGGGCCGTCCGGATGGAGCGGGACCTACGGGGCGAGCCGGTTCGGCCCGCGGAAGAGGTAGGTGACCTCACGCAGGTTCGACTGGTGCAGCAGGAGCATCAGCACGCGGTTGAGGCCCATGCCGAACCCGCCGTGCGGCGGCACGCCGTAGCGGAAGAAGTCGAGGTACGAGCCGAGCTCCTCGGGGTCGAGGCCCTTCTCTCGGGCCTGCGCCTCGAGCACGTCGACGCGGTGCTCGCGCTGCGCGCCCGTGGTGATCTCGACGCCGTTCCAGATGAGGTCGTAGCTGTTCGTGATCGTCGGGTCCTCGGCGTTCCTCATGTGGTAGAACGGCCGGATCGTCGACGGGTAGTCGGTGAGGAACACGAACTCGTGGCCGGACTCCTCCATCACGTGCGCCGCGATCTGGCGCTCGCCCTCGGGGTCGAGGTCGTCGTCGGCGCGGTCGATCACGTGGCCGCGCTTCGCGACGATGTCCTTGGCCTCGAGCAGCGGGATCCGCGGGAACGGGATGCTCGGCACGGTCACCTCCACGTCGAACAGCTCGCGGATCTCGTCGCCGTGCTTCTCCTTCACCGCGGTGAGCGCGGCGACGATGAGCTCCTCCTGGAGGCGGGCGACGTCCTCGTGGCTCTCGACCCAGCTGATCTCCGCGTCCACCGAGGTGAACTCGGTCGCGTGGCGCGAGGTGAAGGAGGGGTCGGCGCGGAACGCCGGGCCGACCTCGAACATCTTGCCGAAGCCCGCGGACTGCGCCATCTGCTTGAAGAACTGCGGGCTCTGCGCGAGGTACGCGACGCCGTCGAAGTAGTCGACCTTGAACAGCTCGGCGTTCGACTCGGAGGGCGTGGCCATGAGCTTGGGGGAGAAGACCTCGATGAAGTCGTGCTCGACCCAGTAGGTGCGCAGCGCGTGGACCAGCGTGGTCTGCACGCGGAAGATGAGCGAGTTGCGCGGCGCGCGCAGGTCGATGAAGCGCCAGTCGAGGCGCTTGTCGATGGAGGAGTCGGCCGCGATGGGCGTCTCCGGGATGGCCGCGGCCGCGACCTCGATGCCGGACAGGCCGATCTCCAGGCCGCCGAGCTTCACGCGCTCGTCGTGCTTGAGCGTGCCGGTGGCGGTGAGGAAGGTGCCCGCCGCGAGGCCCGAGATGGTGTCGGCGGTCGCGTCCTCGTCACCCTGGCGCTTGTAGGTGAGCTGCACCGCGCCGGACTCGTCGCGGAGGATCACGAACTGGATCTTCTTCTGATCCCGGACGGTCTCGACCCAGCCGGAGACGGCCACGTCCCCGTCGTCGAGGGCGGCCAGGTTCTTGATGAGAGTTCGGGTGGTCACGGTCGTCGAGTCTATCCGCGCCGCTGTCGGGCCGGTCGCCCCGCGGGCCGCTTAGCCTGGTGGGGACGGCCTCGCGGCGAGCGGTGGCCGCGCCCGGTGCAGGGGAGACGCCATGCAGATCGACCTCAACAGCGACCTGGCCGAGTCCTTCGGCCGCTGGACCCTCGGCGACGACGACGCGATGCTCGACGTCGTCTCGAGCGCCAACGTGGCCTGCGGCTTCCACGCGGGGGATCCGCTCGTGATGCTGCACGCGCTCGAGCGCGCGGCGCGGAACGGCGTCGCGGTCGGCGCGCACGTCGCCTACCGCGACCTCCAGGGCTTCGGGCGCCGCGACCTCGACGCATCGCCCGCCGAGCTCACGGGCGACGTGCTCTACCAGCTGGCGGCGATCTCCGGCATGGCCCGTACCGTCGGCGCCCGCGTCTCCTACATCAAGCCGCACGGCGCGCTCTACAACCGCATCGCGCACGATCCCGTGCAGGCGCAGGCCGTGGTGGACGCGGTCGTGGCGCTGGATCCGACGCTGCCGGTGCTGGGGCTGCCGGGCTCCGAGATCCTCCGGCTCGCGGCGGCGGCGGGCCTGCCGACGCGCGTCGAGGCGTTCACCGACCGCGCGTACACGTCCGAGGGCGCCCTCGTGTCGCGGCGGCAGGAGGGCGCGGTGATCCACGACCCGGCCGAGGTCGCGGCCCGCTCCGTGCGCATGGCGACGGAGGGCACGGTCGTCGCGATCGACGGATCCGTCGTGCGGCTCGACCCCGACTCCCTCTGCCTGCACAGCGACACCCCAGGAGCCGTGGGGCTGGCCCGCGCGGTGCGCGACGCGCTCGAGGCGGCGGGCGTCGAGATCCGGCCGGTGCCGGACGCGACGGGCGCCGACGCGGCATCCTTCCCGGAGCACCGCGTCCTCCCCGCCCGCGACCGGCGCGCCCTGTGACCCTCCGGCCCCTGCCGTGCGGCGACGCCGCCGTCATGCTCGACCTCGACTCGCTCGACGAGGTGCTCCGCCTGCAGCCGGTCCTCGACGCGACGCGACCGCGCGGCGTCGTCGACATCGTGCCGGGCGCGCGCAGCATCCTCGTCACGGTGGATCCGCACGTGCTCCCGCTCGCCGCCGCCCGCTCCTGGGCGCTCGCCGCGCGTCCTGCCGACGAGGCCGGCGCCCGCGGCGGCGCGCCCGTCGAGATCGACGTGGTCTACGACGGCGAGGACCTCGCCGACGTGGCCGTGCTCCTCGGCATCGGCGTGCGCGAGGTCGTGGAGCGGCACACCTCCGGCACCTGGACGGTCGCGTTCGGCGGCTTCGCCCCCGGCTTTGGCTACCTCGCGGGCGTCCCCGGCCTCGAGGTGCCGCGCCGCACGTCGCCGCGGCCACGGGTCCCGGCCGGCGCCGTCGCGCTCGCGGGCGAGTTCAGCGGGATCTACCCGCGCGTCTCGCCGGGCGGCTGGCAGCTCATCGGCACGACGCGGGCGGTGCTGTGGGATCCGGGGCGCGAGCCGGCGGCGCTGCTGCAGCCCGGATCCGCCGTGCGCTTCCGCGAGGTCGACGCGTGAGCGGCGCGGCCGCCCCTCGCCGCGGACGCCGTGCCGAGGCGACCGCCGCGGCCGGCCTCGTCGTCGAGCGCACCGGCCCGCTCATGCTGGTGCAGGATGAGGGCCGACCCGGCCACGGCGGCATCGGCGTCTCGCCGTCCGGCGCCCTGGATCCGCGTGCCCTCGCCGACGCGAACCTCCTCGTCGGCAACGAACAGGGCGCGGCGGGCCTCGAGATCGTGCTCGGCGGCGCGGTGCTCCGCGCGACCGCCGCCGTGTTGGTCGCCGTGACGGGCGCGGTCGGACCGCTCGTGCGCACGGTGGGCCGGAGGTCGCGGCCCGCGCCGTACGCCGCCGCCGTGCTGCTCGACGCCGGTGACGCGCTCGAGATCGGCGCGGCCGTCGCCGGGATCCGCTGGTACGTCGCGGTGCGCGGCGGGATCGACGTCGCGCCCGTCCTCGGCTCGCGCGCCACCGACCTGCTCTCCCGCGTGGGACCCGCGCCCGTCGCGGTCGGCGACGTGCTGCCCGTCGGATCCGCGCCCGCTCGGCCCGTGCCGCCGGTGGACTCGCTCGCCGTCTCCGCGCCCGCGGAGGGCGAGGTGCTCCTCCGCGCGACGCCGGGCCCGCGCCTCGACTGGTTCGTCGAAGGATCCTGGGCCGCCCTCCTCGACCGCGCGTGGGAGGTGACGGCCGAGGCCGACCGGGTGGGCGTCCGCCTCGACGGCGCACCGCTCGAGCGGCGGATCCCCGGCGAGCTCCCCAGCGAGGGCGTCGTCACGGGCGCGCTCCAGGTGCCGCCATCGGGCCGGCCGATCCTGTTCCTCGCCGACCACCCGATGACGGGCGGCTACCCGGTGATCGGCGTGGTCGCGCGCGATGACGTGCGGCTGGCCGCGCAGCTGCGCCCCGGCCAGCGCATCCGCTTCGTCTGAGCGGACGCGCCGACCGGGGCGCGGGACGTACGGCGGGCAGGCCGCCTGCGGATCAGAAGCCGCGGGTGCCGTACATCTGCATCGTCGAGGAGACGAGCTCGAAGCCCTTGACGAGCGAGACGAACACCATGATGACGTTCAAGCCGATCCACAGCCAGACGGGCGAGAGCGCGGAGGCCGGCGACCCCTCGATACGGCGGCGGACGACGATCGACCGGCCGATGAGGTAGACACCCCCGGCCACGGGGATGAAGGCCCACGCCCAGTGGAACGGGCGCACGATTCCGCGGCGCAGGAGCGTGCGCCAGTCGAAGTACGCGAGCACGACGGTCCCGGCGTACACGAGGAACTGGACGAGGTTGGTGAGCGCGGACGCGATCGCGACGTCGGCCCGAGGTCCTCGCGGGCCCATGTCGAGGAAGCTCCGGTAGTCGAGGCTCACGGCGATGATGACCGAGATGACGGGCAGGGCAGCGAGGGCCCAGACCTGCCAGGTGAACGGCGACGTGCCGGCCGCCACTGTGGGAGGCGGGGTCGGGGTCGGGTACCCGGCCTGCGCGTACGGCTGCTGGGAGTAGGGCTGCTGCGAATACGGCTGCTGCGCGTACGGCTGCCCGGGCGCCTGCTGTCCGTACGCGGGCGGCACCGCGGCGGGGGTGGCGTGAGCCTCCGGGGCGACGTGGCCGGACGCCGGAGCGGCAGCGTGCTGCTCGGCGGATCCGTGCGCGTCACCCTGCTGCCCCGCGGGCGTCGTCGCGGCGCTCGCCGCCGGCGCGTCCGTCAGGTGGTCGGTCCAGCGCGTGCCGTCCCACCAGCGCAGGCGGTCGGATCCCGCGGGGTCCGCGTACCAGCCCGCGGGCGTGGAGGGTGTACCGGTCGAGTCAGTCACGAGGTGCTCCTAGGAAGAGGTGCCGGATGCCGATGGGCGTCGCACGCGCCGGGGCGCGACCGCCAAGAGGTCACACTACCCACGTCGCGCTGGGCCCGCGCCGTCCCGGGCGCCCGGCCTCACGAGGCGTCGAGCCGCCGCGCGAGGTACGGCGCCGTGCGGCTGCCGGCGGTGTCGGCGACCTCGCGCGGGGTGCCCTGCGCGACGATCCGCCCGCCCTGGTCGCCGCCGGACGGGCCCAGGTCGATCACCCGGTCGGCGTCCGCCACCACGTCCATCTCGTGCTCCACCACGACGACCGTGTTGCCCGCGTCCACGAGCCCCTGCAGCTGGCGGAGGAGGAGCACGACGTCCGCCGGGTGGAGGCCCGTCGTCGGCTCGTCGAGCAGGTAGAGGGTGTGGCCGCGCGGGGCCCGCTGCAGCTCGGTGGCCAGCTTGATCCGCTGCGCCTCTCCGCCCGACAGCTCGGTCGCCGGCTGGCCGAGCCGCAGGTAGCCGAGCCCGACGTCGCGGAGCGTCGCGAGGGCGCGCGCGGCGAGCGGCACGTCCTGGAGGAAGCCGTGCGCCTCGTCCACCGTCATCGCCAGCACGTCGGCGATCGACCGACCGTGGTACTCGATCTCGAGCGTCCCGGGCTCGTACCTCGCGCCGTGGCAGGTGGGGCACGGTCCGTAGGAGCCCGGGAGGAAGAGGAGCTCGACGGTCACGGATCCCTCGCCCTGGCAGGTCTCGCAGCGCCCGCCCGCGACGTTGAAGGAGAACCGCCCGGCGCCGTAGCCGCGGGCGCGCGCCTCGTCGGTGGCGGCATAGGTGCGGCGGACGGCGTCGAAGAGGCCCGTGTAGGTCGCGAGCGTCGAGCGCGGCGTGCGGCCGATGGGGCGCTGGTCCACGGACACGAGCCGGTCCACCGCCTCGGCGCCCTCGACACGTGCGATGCGGGCGGGCCCCGACGCGTCGTCGACCTCGTCCGCCTCATCCGCCTGCTCGATCACCACGCGGTCGGGCGCGAGCGAGGCCCGCAGCAGGTCCGGCAGCACGCGGCTGACGAGCGTCGACTTGCCGGATCCGGAGACGCCCGTCACCGCGACCATCACGCCGAGCGGGATCTCCACGTCGAGGTCCACGAGGTTGTGCAGCGTCACTCCCGTCGCCCGGATGGTCCCGGTCGGCGTCCGCGGCGTGCGCTCCGCCCGGGCCGGCGCGAGGTCGGGGAACAGGTGCGGCCGGGTCGCCGAGGCCTCCACCTCGCGGAGCCCGTCGACGGGACCGCTGTAGACGACGGATCCGCCCGCCTGCCCCGCGCCCGGCCCCACGTCCACGATCCAGTCGGACCGCCGCACGACGTCCATGTCGTGCTCGACCACGAACACCGAGTTGCCGGAGTCGCGCAGCTGCTCGAGCACCTCGAGCAGCGGCTCGGCGTCGGCCGGGTGCAGCCCCGCCGACGGCTCGTCGAGCACGTAGACCACGCCGAAGAGCCCCGACCGCAGCTGCGTCGCGAGCCGGAGCCGCTGCATCTCGCCGGGCGACAGCGTCGTGGTGACGCGGCCGAGGCTGAGGTAGCCGAGCCCGAGGTCCACCAGCACGGCGAGGCGCGCGACGAGGTCGGTCGTGATCGTCACGGCCACGTCGCCCATGCCGTCGGCCGGCGCGATGGCCGTGGCGAGGTCCGCGAGCGTCAGCGCGTTGAGCTGCTGGATGCTGCGGCCCGCGAAGGTCACCGCAAGCGCCTCGGGCGTCAGCCCGCTGCCGCCGCACCGCTCGCACGTGCCCGAGACCATGTGCGCGAGCGCCGCCTCCCGGAGCCGGGGGCTCGCCGAGTCGGCGAGCGTGTGCAGCACGTAGGAGCGCGCGCTCCAGAACCGCCCGTTGTAGGGCTTCGCCACCCGGTCGCGCTGCGGCGTGATCTGCACCACCGGCTGCTCCTCCGTGAAGAGGATCCAGTCCCGTGCCTCCCGCGGCAGCTCCCGCCACGGCACGTCCACGTCGTACCCGAGCGCGATGACGATGTCGCGCAGGTTCTTGCCCTGCCATGCGCCCGGCCACGCGGCGATGGCGCCCTCGCGGATCGTGAGGGACGGATCCGGCACGAGCGAGCCCTCGGTCACGGTGTGCGCGACGCCGAGGCCGTGGCACACCGGGCAGGCACCCGCGGCGGTGTTGGGGGAGAACGCGTCGGAGTCGAGCCTGCCCTGGCCCGCGGGGTAGGTGCCGGCCCGCGACATCAGCATCCGCAGCGAGTTGGACAGCGTGGTCACGGTGCCGACGGTCGAGCGCGTGCTCGGCGCACCGCGTCGCTGCTGCAGCGCGACGGCGGGCGGCAGCCCGGTGATGCTCTCGACGTGCGGCGTCTGCTCCTGCCGGATCAGCCGGCGCGCGTAGGGCGCGACCGACTCGAAGAACCGGCGCTGGGCCTCGGCGTAGACGGTGCCGAACGCGAGCGACGACTTGCCGGATCCCGAGACGCCCGTGAAGGCGACGATCCGGTCGCGCGGGATGTCGACGTCCACGTCGCGCAGCGTGTTCTCGGACGCACCCCGCACGCGGACGAAGCCGTCGGAGCGGTCGTCGGGGGATGCTGCGGTCGGGCGGATCTCGGAGGAAGGCACCTGCTCGACCCTAGGCCTGCGCACGCGGCATCGTCGATCCGGTGCGTGCGCACCCGCGAGGTGCTACGGGTCACGGGCGGGTGGGCGCCTCGCCCGCCCGCGGGCCGGATCAGCCGAGCGCGGCGCGCGCCTCCTGGAGCGTGGGGAAGTCCCCGACGTCGCGGCCGAGGCGGTCGGTGACATGGAAGCCCGCGCCCCACCTCTCCTCGCTCATGCCGGCGAACTCGTCGCCGCGTCGGGCGACCCAGAGCCCCGCCGCGACGGGGGACCAGCTGATCCCGGGGATGTCGGTCTTACCGGGTGCGGTCTGCGTGAGAGCCATCGCTCCCCTTCTCCGCGGCTCGTCGTCGAGCCGCGTGCTGTCGCCGTCGTCGTGGATGCGCGTCGTCGGCGTCTCTCGGATGGTGGACCTCGACTGTATGCGCACTAATGACTAGTGGACACCCTTCTGAGGGGATCCGCAGATTCACGAGATCCGTCCGCGCGTCAGGCGACCCGCGCGCACGACGGAGGGCCGCCCGCGCGTGGCGGACGGCCCTCGACGGATGCGGCGGGATCAGCCGCGGATGTACGTCTCCAGCTCCGGGATGCGGAGCTTCGCGAGCACCTTCTTCTCGATCTGGCGCACGCGCTCGCGCGTCACGCCGAGCTGCTGGCTCACGAAGGCGAGCGAGCGCGGCTCGAGACCAGCCAGTCCGAAGCGCATCCGCACGACCTCGGCGTCGCGCTCGGCGAGCCCGTCGATGAGGCGCGTGACGTGCGCAGCCATGAGCTGCTGCGTCACCACGTCGATGGGCTGCGTGACGTCCGCGTCCTCGATGAGGTCGGCCATCTCGGTGTCGCCGTCGCCTCCGCTGCCGCCCACCAGGACCTGCAGCGACATGGGCTCCTGCGCGCGGTCGAGCAGGTAGCGCACCTTGGTGACGGGCGTGTCCGACTCGCGTGCGATCTCCTCCATGGAGGGGTCGCGGCCGAGCTCCACGGCGAGCTCGCGCTGCACTGCGTTGATGCGGTTGATGTGCTCGACGGTGTGCACGGGGATGCGGATGGTGCGGCTCGTGTCGGCCATGCCGCGCGTGATCGACTGCTTGATCCACCACGACGCGTAGGTCGAGAACTTGAAGCCGGCCTGGTAGTCGAACTTCTCGACGGCGCGGACGAGGCCCATGTTCCCCTCCTGGATGAGGTCCAGGAACGGCAGGCCGCGGCCCGTGTAGCGCTTGGCGATGCTGACGACGAGCCGCAGGTTGGCGTTCACGAGGTGCTGCTTGGCGCGCATCCCGTCCTGGGCGAGCGTCTGGTACTCCCGGCGCTCCGCGGGCGTGAGGTCGGTGCGCGTGTCGAGCACCTCCTGCGACAGGACGCCCACCTCGATGCGACGGGCGACGCTCACCTCCAGCTCGGCGGTGAGCAGCGGCACGCGGCCGATCTGGCGCAGGTAGTCCTTGACGGCGTCGGTGCTGGCGCCCGGGGTGACGAGCGAGGGCTCGGGGAGGTCGGAGTCCGCGTACGGATCGACGGGGCTGACGGACTCGACCTGGTCGAGCGCGGTGTCGGTGGTGGTGTCTGCGGCCGTGGGCCGGGTCGGTGTCATCGTCATGGTGCCCGTTCCTTCCGTGCCGTCGCGGACGGCATCGTCATGCGGGCCCGCGTCCGTTCGACGGGGGTCTCTGCGGGGTCCCGTGCTCCACGGGGCTCCCGCCCGAGACCGGATCACGGCCTCGAGCGCCTAACTTAGCGCGCGATTCCTTTGGGGCCCAAACGTTCGTATACGCACGTAACATCCGGTCGGCACCGGTCCCGAGAGGCCGGCCCCCACCGGTGCACCCGATCGTATTGGGGACGAATGATTAGCGCAGGGGGTTGCGCCCGATCCTCGGCGGTTGTACATCTCCTCGCCACCTACACTTGACGGGTGGTCGCCTCACGAATCCATCTCGTCCGTCACGGCGAGGTGCACAACCCGCACGGAGTCCTCTACGGACGGATCCCGGGGTACGGCCTCTCCGAGCTCGGCCACCGCATGGCGGACGCCGCGGCGCGCGCGCTCGAGGAGGAGGGCGCTCCGGTCAACCGCGTCATCGCCTCCCCTCTGCAGCGCGCGCAGGAGTCCGCCGCCCCGTGGGCCGAGCGCTTCGCCCTCGAGGTCGCCACCGACGAGCGCGTCATCGAGCCCACCAACCGCTTCGAGGGATCCAAGTTCCCCTCGCCCGCGCGCATCGCGCGCTCGCCGCGCCTCTGGCCGCTGGTCGTCGATCCGGTGAAGCCCAGCTGGGGCGAGTCCTACCGCTCCATCGCCGCGCGCATGGCGGAGGCCGTGAAGGCCGCGTATCGCTCCGTGCCCGACGGCGACGTCGTCATCGTGAGCCACCAGCTGCCCATCTGGATGGTGCACCTCTCCCTCGCGGGCGAGCGCCTCTTCCACGACCCGCGCCAGCGCCGCTGCGCCCTGTCGAGCATCACCACGGTCGAGCGCGTCGGCGACCGCTTCGTCGAGACGGGCTACATCGACGCGGCCGCGGGGCTCGCCGCGGACGCCGTCGATCAGGGGGCGGTGTGATGCCCGGCGTCAGCCGTCGCAGCATCCTCGCCGCCGCCGCGTCCTCCGTGCTGGCCGCTGTCGCCCTCTCGGGCTGCACCGAGGATCCGCTGGCCGCCGAGTTCAAGGCCGGCGACAACAAGCGATACATCGCCGGCGACGGCACGTTCACCGAGATCCCGCTCGCCGAGCGCGCGGCCCCCGTCGACTTCTCCGGCACGCTGTCGGACGGCACGGAGATCACCTCCGCCGACTACCGGGGATCCGTCACGGTCCTCAACTTCTGGTACGCCGAGTGCCCGCCCTGCCGTCTCGAGGCGAAGGACCTGCAGGCCGCGAGCGAGGAGCACGCGGCGGACGGCGTGAAGTTCCTCGGCGTCAACACCCGCGACCAGCGCCCGAACGTCGACTCCTTCGACAAGACGTACGGCATCACCTACCCGTCCGTCCTCGACGTCGAGGACACCTCCATGCAGCTCGCGTTCGCCGGCACCATCGCGCCGAACGCCGTGCCCGCCACCCTCGTGCTCGACCGCCAGGGGCGGGTCGCGTCGCGCGTGCTCGGGAAGATCGACCCCGGGGTGCTCCGCACGCTGGTCAAGGACACCGTCGCCGAGGCGGCGGGGTAGGTGGACCAGATCCAGAGCGTCCTCTCCGGCCAGCTCCTCGTCGCGGTGCCGCTCGCGCTGCTCGCGGGCCTGGTCTCGTTCGCGTCGCCCTGCGTGCTGCCGCTCGTGCCCGGCTACCTCGGGTACATCGGCGGCATGGCGGAGGCCAAGGGCGGATCCGCGACGCGTCGTCGCCTGCTCCTCGGCACGGCGCTGTTCGTGCTCGGCTTCTCGGCGGTGTTCATCGTGACGACGCTCGTCTCCGCCACGGCCGGGTTCTGGCTCATGCGCTGGCAGGACGTCATCACGCGGATCCTCGGGGTCGTCCTCATCGTGATGGGCCTCGTCTTCTCGGGCCGGCTCGGGTTCCTGCAGCGGCAGGTGAAGAGCTCGTGGCGCCCGGCGACCGGGCTCGCGGGCGCTCCGCTGCTCGGGATCGTGTTCGGCGTCGGCTGGGCTCCCTGCATCGGCCCGACCCTCGCCGTCGTCATCTCCATGAGCCTCACCTCGGCCGACGCGGGCCGCGGCGTGCTGCTCGGCGTCGCCTACTGCATCGGGCTCGGCGTGCCGTTCCTCCTCGTGGCCCTCGGCCTCGGCTGGATGACGCGCACCGTCGGGTTCCTCCGCCGCCACATCCGCACCGTCAATCTCGTCGGGGGAGCGCTCCTGGTCGTCACCGGCGTGCTCATGGTCTCCGGACTCTGGTCGGCGTGGATGCTCCAGCTCCAGGGGGTGATCGCCACGTATGTCCCGGCCATCTGACCACGTCGACTCCCCGCGGCAGGCGCCGCGCGAGGGTGCGCCCATCACGCAGCCGAAGCTCGGCTTCCTCGGCACGCTGCGCTGGTTCTGGCGGCAGCTCACGAGCATGCGCACGGCGCTGTTCCTGCTGCTGCTGCTCGCGTTCGCGGCGATCCCCGGATCCCTCGTGCCGCAGCGCAGCTCCGACCCGAACGGCGTCACGCAGTTCCGCGCCGACAACCCGGACCTCTACCCGGTCCTCGACAAGCTCCAGGTGTTCGACACCTACAGCTCGGTGTGGTTCTCCTCCATCTACCTGCTGCTGTTCATCAGCCTCATCGGCTGCGTCGTGCCGCGCGCCAAGCACCACTTCGACGCGCTCCGCCAGGCGCCGCCCAAGACGCCGGCCCGGCTCTCCCGCCTCGCCGGGTACACGACGCGCACCACCACCGCGGATCCGGTCGACGCCATCCGCCAGGCCCGCGCGCTGCTCAAGCGCCAGCGGTACCGCACGGTCCTCGTCGACGACGCGTCGGCCGCGGGCGGCGTGCTCTCGGTCTCGGCCGAGCGCGGCTACCTGCGCGAGACCGGCAACCTCGTCTTCCACTCGGCGCTCGTCGGGATCCTCATCACCGTCGGCATCGGCGGCGGCTTCGGCTACTCCGGGCAGAAGGTGCTCGTGGAGGGCCAGTCGTTCGTCAACACGCTCTCGACGTTCGACTCGTTCAACCCGGGCCGCTTCTTCGACGACTCGTCTCTCACCCCGTACCGGGTCAAGCTCGACGCGCTGCACGTGCAGTACGAGCAGCAGAACCCGAACGCCATCGGCCAGCCGCTCGACTTCACGGCCGACGTGACGGCGGACGTGCCCGGCGGCCAGCCGCAGGACCGCGAGGTCAAGGTCAACGACCCGCTCGCCATCGGCGGCACCGACATGTACCTGCTCGGCAACGGCTACGCGCCGCACGTGACGGTGCGGGATCCCGCGGGCACCGTCGTCTACAGCGCCGACGTGCCGTTCCTCCCGCAGGACGCGAAGCTCACCTCGCTCGGCGTGGTCAAGGTGCCGGACGGCCTCCGCGAGCAGGTCGGCATGCTGGGGTTCTTCTACCCGACGCAGGGCGCGGAGAAGGCGCCGTTCTTCTCCTCCTACCCGGACCTCGACAACCCGCTGCTGACGCTCAACGTCTACACGGGGGACCTCGGAATCGACGGCGGCGTGCCCACCTCGGTGTACACGCTCGACACGGGGAACCTGACGCAGCTCACCGGCGGCAAGACCGGCGTGCAGTCCATCGAGCTCGCCCCCGGCCAGACGATGGACCTGCCCGACGGGCTCGGCAGCGTGAGCCTCGATGCCGTGCCGCGCTTCGTCTCGTTCGACGTGCACCACGACCCGACGCAGCGCTGGGTGCTGCTGTTCGCGATCCTCATCCTCGGCGGTCTCCTCACATCGCTCTTCGTGCCGCGCCGGCGCGTGTGGGTGAAGGCGGTCCCGCAGGCAGACGGATCCACGACCCTCGAGTACGCGGGGCTCGCCCGCGGCGAGGACCCCACGCTGGAGGCCGCCGTCGCGGCCCTGGCGGACAAGCACGCGGCCGGCCTCGCGCCGGGCGCGGTGTCAGATGCAGAAGTTAGGCTCCACTCGTGAACACGGCCATGCTCGACGACGTCTCCCTCATCGCGCTCCTCGTCGCGATGGGGCTCTACGCGGCCGCGTTCATCGCGTTCGCCCTCGACCTCGCGCGGCGGTCCGCGCTCGTGGCGGACGCGGCCACCGCCGCGGCACGCCAGCCCTCCGCGGTCGGCGCCACAGCGGCCCGCCGCGGCGGCACCGCCACCATGGAGCGCGAGCCCGCGTCGTCGGGTCGCGACGGCGTCGCCTCCGGGCCGGACGCGCCCGTCGCCGCCGGCCGCTCGCTCAGCCTCAACGTGGCCATGGTGCTGCTCGTCGTCGGATTCGTCGCCCACGCCGTCGCCACCGTGCTCCGGGGCCTCGCCGCATCGCGCGTGCCGTGGGCCAACATGTACGAGTTCGCCATGACGGGCACGCTGCTCATCCTCAGCGTCTACCTCATCGTGCTCACGCGCCGCGACCTGCGCTTCCTCGGCACCTTCGTCACCGGGCTCATCCTCATCCTGCTGGGCATCGCCGTGGTCCAGTACCGCGTCGAGGTGGCGCCGCTGCCGCCGTCGCTGCAGTCGTACTGGCTCGTGATCCACGTCTTCGTGGCGGCGCTCGGCACGGGCTTCTTCGCCCTCGCCTTCGCGCTGTCCGGCGTGCAGCTGCTGCAATTCCGGCGCGAGTCGCTCGCCGCCGACGCCCAGGCCGCGAAGATGCGCTTCCTCGCCACGCTGCCCGACTCCGTCACGCTCGAGTCGATGGCGTACCGCCTCAACATCGTGGGCTTCATCTTCTGGACCTTCACGCTCATGGCCGGCGCCATCTGGGCCGAGCGCGCGTGGGGACGCTACTGGGGGTGGGACACCAAGGAGGTCTGGACCTTCATCATCTGGGTGCTCTACGCCGGGTACATCCACGCGCGGGCCACGCGCGGCTGGCGCGGATCGCGGTCGGCGTGGCTGGCCATCATCGGATTCTCCGCCGTCATGTTCAACTTCGGCGTCGTGAACGTGTTCTTCAAGGGCCTGCACACCTACAGCGGTCTGTAGGCCGCGCTCGGCCGGCTGACGTCCGCCGCCTCAGGCGCGGGCGAGCACGGCGTGCGTTCGGCGGATCCGGTCGAGCCACCACTCGCGGCGTTCCGCGTCCGCGGCGTGCGCGTCGAGGAGCCGGGCGTCGGGCGTGACGCGCCGCACGGGGATCCGGCCGTCGACCGGAACGAGCGGCTCGGTCATCACGTCCTCGACGAAGAGCGAGACCGTGCCGAGGCCGCAGTCGTGCGGCAGGTCGGGGATCGCGGCCGCGAGGTACGCAGCCATGGAGATGCCCACGCTCGTGTCGAGCGCGCTCGAGACCACGACGGGCAGGCCGGCCTCCTGGGTGATCCGCAGCGCGCGGTGGATCCCGCCGAGCGGCTGCGCCTTGATCACGAGCAGGTCGGCGGCGCCGGCACGGGCGACCCGGAGCGGGTCCTCGGCCTTGCGCACGCTCTCGTCGGCGGCGATCGGCACGCCCAGGTGGCGGATCCGCGCGCGCAGCTCGGCGAGCTCCTCCACCGACGCGCACGGCTGCTCCACGTACTCGAGGTCGTGCTCGGCGAGGGCGTGGATCGCGTGCTCGGCCTCGTCGACGTTCCAGGCCGCGTTCGCGTCGATCCGCACCCGGCCCTCGGGGCCGAGCAGGCGGCGGACCTCGGCGACGCGCGCCACGTCGTCCGCGAGCGTCGTGCCGCGCTCGGCGACCTTGACCTTCGCCGTGCGGCAGCCGGGGAACCGCGCCAGGACCTCGGCGACGCGGGCGGCCTCGACGGCCGGGATCGTCGCGTTCACGAGCACGTGGTCGCGGAGCGGCGCGGGCGGATCCGTCCAGCCGAAGTCGATCGCGGCCGCGAGCCAAGCCGCGGACTCGGCGTCGTCGTACTCGACGAACGGCGAGAACTCCGTCCAGCCGAGCGGGCCCTCGATCAGCGCGGCCTCGCGCACGTCGAGGCCGCGGAAGCGCGTGCGGAGCGGGAGGGCGACGACGCGTGCGGTGGCGAGGAGGTCGTCCAGGGCGGGGAGCATGGATCCAGCCTCGCACCCGCGGGCGGCCGAGCAGTGGGTAAGCCCGCTGTGTCCGTGGTCCTAGGTAGAGTTCAGGCATGCATGACCACACCAACGTCACCTCCATCTTGGCGTCCCGACCCAGGGCGCTGGAGTTCTTTGCGGGAGTGGGGTTGGCACGTATGGGGCTTGAGCAGGCGGGTTTTCGAGTGGTCTGGGCCAATGACTACGAGCCAGACAAGAAGATGATGTACGCCGCTCACTTCCGTGACGAAGAGCAGCACCCTGATCATGCATACGAGCTAGGCGACGTGTTCGACGTCGATCCTGACACGTTGCCCGTCGGTACCTCTATCGCATGGGGGTCTTCACCGTGCACGGACTTGTCGCTGGCGGGTAGCCGTGGCGGCATTCGTGCGGGCGAGTCTAATGCGTTCTGGGGGTACATTAAAGCGTTAGATGCGCTCGGGCAGGGGCGTCCGCCCGTCGTAGTGCTGGAGAACGTCGTTGGCCTAGCAACGAGCCACGGCGGCGACGATTTGGCGGCCGCGATACGGGCATTCAACGAACTCGGTTACTCGGTCGACGTACTCATGATCGATGCTCGCCGGTTCATTCCGCAATCGCGCCCTCGTCTGTTCTTGGTAGGCGCGATGACACCGCCGCAGGAGACCGACAGCTCCGTGTCGATGCTGCGTCCGCCCGCCATCTCGTGGGTATTCGAGGACGTCTCCCTCAGAACCCACCGCGCAGCATTGCCCACTCCGCCCGATCTCTTGGCGTCCGGCCTCGCGGATGTCGTGGAGACGCTGTCGGACGACGATGATCGCTGGTGGGACGAGCAGCGCACGCAGGCATTCGTCAAATCCCTATCCGCTATCCAGGCTTCCAGGGTGGAGACGCTTCTCAACAGTCGGGCCACGACATATAGAACCGCCTACCGGCGCACGAGGAATGGGGTGGCGATATGGGAGGTCCGCCCTGATGAGATTGCCGGGTGCCTACGGACGGCTCGTGGTGGATCATCCAAGCAGGCTGTTGTGCAGATCAGCGGCAATGGTATCCGCGTTCGTTGGATGACTCCTCTCGAGTATGCCCGGCTCATGGGGGCGGGGGAGTACAACATCGCGGGAATCCGGGACAACAAGGTCCTCTTCGCTTTCGGTGACGCCGTAGCGGTACCGGCCGTGGCGTGGTTGGGGAAGAACTACCTCATGCCCCTCGTTCGCGCGCAGGCAGTCCGCGAAGAAGTCGGGATCTCTCTTGCCCAGTGATGTCCCTGATCGGGCACTTACTTCTCGTCCGGCGAAGAGGTCGCTCCCCGCGAGCGACGTGCGTGAGTTCCGCGAATCACTTGACAGGTTCCAAGGGGCCAGGGATGTCCAGAGCAGGCGATGGGCGGACGCCAAATGGGGAGTGTATGCGTTCTACGACTACGACGGCGAGCCGATCTATGTCGGGCAAACGAACGAACAGCTGCGTACGCGGATTCGTAGGCATTTGACGAATCAGCGAACCGACGCGGTGGCCATGAGAATTCTCGATGTGTTCGAGGTCGCCGAGGTGGAGATCTGGCCGCTCTGGGAGCTTCAAAGCACTCGAGGCGGCGATGCGGAGGCCAAACAGCTCCTCAACTCGCTCGAGTACAGCGTATATCTGACTGCAATCGAGAAGTCTCGATTCCACGCGATTCTCAACGAGAAGATCCCGCCTGTCTCGCCGAGGGTGGAGGTCCCGAGTTCCCTGCGGTGGCAACTGGTGGATGCGAAGATGCGGCAGGAGCGCGGCCATCCAGACATTCGACTCGCGCGCCGGGCGGAGACCATCGCGCGCTTGGCAGCCGTGTCTCGGGAACGCGGAGAGGTGACGGCCGGACTGCGTCGAGTGTTGGTGATCCAAGCTGTTCGTTTGGCTTACATCGCTGCGGCTCGTCTCTCGGAGGCAGAAGGGCGGCAGCTTCCGAGCCCTTCAGCGATCGACATGGATGCGCTGGTAGGCAACGTCCTCGCGGAATCTGACGACAGCGACCTCGACGAGGAAGGCCTGTAGGGAGTCCTATCGCGATCGACCCAGCCCAAGGTGGCTCTCGTAGGACGGTCGTCTCGCTCGCACCCGCGGGCGGCCGGCGGGGCGCCGCCTAGGCTGGACGCATGGTGAAGCAGGTCTCCGACATCCACGATCCCACCCGCTGGCGCGACGTCCCCCTCGCGGAGGGCTTCACCGACATCACGTACCACCACGACCTCACGGGCCGCATCGCGCGCATCGCGTTCGACCGGCCGGAGGTGCGCAACGCCTTCCGCCCGCGCACGGTCGACGAGCTGTACCAGGCGCTCGACGACGCCCGGCAGGATCCGCGCATCGGCGTCGTGCTCCTCACCGGCAACGGCCCGAGCCCGAAGGACGGCGGCTGGGCGTTCTGCAGCGGCGGCGACCAGCGGATCCGCGGGCGCGACGGCTACAAGTACGCGGAGGGCGAGACCGCGGAGGGCGTCGACCCGGCGCGCGCCGGACGGCTCCACATCCTCGAGGTGCAGCGGCTCATCCGCTTCATGCCGAAGGTCGTCATCGCGGTCGTCCCCGGTTGGGCTGCGGGCGGCGGGCACTCGCTGCACGTCGTGTGCGACCTCACGATCGCGTCCGCCGAGCACGGCCGCTTCAAGCAGACCGACGCCGACGTCGGCTCGTTCGACGGCGGGTACGGATCCGCGTACTTCGCCCGCCAGGTCGGCCAGAAGGCGGCACGCGAGGTGTTCTTCCTCGCCGAGGAGCACAGCGCCCAGCGCATGTACGAGATGGGCGCCGTGAACCGCGTCGTTCCGCACGCCGAGCTCGAGGCGACCGCGCTGGACTGGGCCGAGACGATCCTCGGCAAGTCGCCCACGGCGATCCGCATGCTCAAGTTCGCCTTCAACGCGGTCGACGACGGCATGGTCGGCCAGCAGGTGTTCGCGGGGGAGGCCACGCGCCTCGCCTACGGCACCGACGAGGCCGTCGAGGGGCGCGATTCCTTCCTCGAGAAGCGCGCGCCCGACTGGTCGCCGTTCCCGTGGCAGTTCTGATCCGCGTGAGCGTCCGCCCGTGAGGCGGCTCGAGCGGCTGACCGCGTCCGGCGCCGACGTCCTGCCGCTCCTCCGCGCGGCGCTCGCGGGCGACGGCCCGGCCCTGCTCGCGCGGCCGGTGGACGCTCCCGTCGCCGCCGGGGATCCGCCGCCGCCCGCCGAGGTCGAGCGCCGCGTCGCGCTCGTGGTCGAGACGTCGGGCACCACCTCCCGGCCCAAGCGCGTCGCGCTGTCGTCGGACGCGCTGCTGGCCAGCGCCGCCGCGTCGCAGGCGGCGCTCGGGGCGCCCGGGCAGTGGATCCTCGCGCTCCCCACCCACTACATCGCGGGCCTGCAGGTGCTCGTCCGCTCGATCGCGGCGGGCACGGCGCCCGCGGTCCTCGCGCCGGGGAGCTTCGACCCGCGCGCGTTCGCCGAGCTGGCCGCGTCGCTGGACGCGCGCGTCGCCCGCTACACGTCGCTGGTGCCGACCCAGCTGCACCGGCTGGTCGAGGCAGCGGAGGGCAGCGCGGGGGACGACGCCCGCCGCGTCCGCGACGCCGTCCGACGCCTCGACGCCATCCTCGTCGGCGGCCAGGCCACGCCCCCGCACCTGGTCGACCGCGCGGCCGCGCTGGGCTGGCGCGTCGTGCGCACCTACGGATCCAGTGAGACCGCGGGCGGCTGCGTGTACGACGGCGTGCCGGTCGCCACGGCCGAGGTCGCGGTCGTCGACGGCCAGGTCGAGCTCGCCGGCCCGATGCTCGCGGAGGGCTACCTCGGCGACCCGGGAGCGACGGACGCGGCGTTCGGCGAGCACGACGGCCGCCGCTGGTACCGCACGGGCGACGGCGGCGAGGTCGTCGACGGCGTGCTGCGGATCACCGGGCGGCTCGACGACGTCGTCATCTCCGGCGGCGAGAAGCTGCGGCTGGCCGCGGTCGAGGAGGCGGTGCGGTCGCTCGCCGCGTGGGAGCCGCGCCTCGGTGAGGCCGTGGCGGTGCCGGGCGAGCATGCGGGCTGGGGGCAGCGGCCGGTCGTCTTCGTGCCGGGACGCGTGGGTGCGGAGCTCGCGGAGCGCGTCCGGCGTGAGCTCGCCGCGCGCCTCGGCCGCGTGGCGGGATCCGCCGTCGTCCGCGGGATCGACGCCATGCCGACGCTGCCGTCCGGCAAGCCCGACCGCCGGGCGCTGCGGGCGCTGGCCGACGCGGATCCGGTCGCCTGAGCCGCCACGCCCGGCCCGGTCCCCGGGCATGACGAAGGGCCGGGTGCTCGGCACCCGGCCCTTCGCCTCTCGGGACGGACGTCCCTGGAGGAAGTCCTACTTCCTGAAGACGTCCTTCACGTTCTCGCCGGCCTGCTTGGCGCTTGCCCCGGCCTGCTTCGCTTCGCCCTCGGCGACCTTGCTGTCGTCGCCGGTCAGCTTCCCGAAGGCCTCCTCGGCCTTCCCCGCGAGCTTCTCGCCGGTGTTCTGGGCCTTGTCATCCGCACTCATATGCGCTCCTTCGTTCGGTGGATGGGACGCCTCCGACGCTACGCCCACGCGCGTCCGGCGTCACCCCCTCGCACCGGACGCACGGGCGGGCGCCACCCGGGGAAGCGCCGCCGCCCGTGGGAGGATGGGCGCATGGCCACCCGCACGCCCGACGCCCGCGCCAAGGGCCTGCTGTCTTGGCTCATCCTCGCGGTCGGGCTCGTCATCGCCGCGTTCACCGTCGCGATCCTCGTGGCCGCCGTGCAGGTCGACGGCGTCGGCGAGGTGACCGGCACGCTCGTCGCGGGCGGCATCGCGACCGTGGTGGCCGCCGTCGCGTTCGTCGACCAGCGCCGCAAGGTCCGCACGACGCGAGCGGCCGAGCTGGCCGCCGGACTCCGCGCGACCGCCGAGGACGCCGCCGTGCCCCCGGCCGATGCCCCGACCCCCGGGGACGACGCCGTCAGTCGATGAGCCGGAGCGCCACGAGGCGCTCCAGCGCGGCCTGGCCGGCGGGCGGGCAGCGGTCAGCGTCCGCGGATCCCACGAGCTCGACCTCGGCCACCTCGCCCGACGGCACCGGCTCCTGGCTCGTGCCCTCGCGCGGTTCCGCGCGATAGACGGTCATGCTCACGAGGCGTCCCGCGTGCACGCCGTGCGCGTCGGCCAGGACGGTGAAGAGGTCCTCGATCGTGGCGGGGTCGATGTCGAGCCCCACCTCCTCGGCGGCCTCGCGCACGAGCGCCTGCCGTGCTCCCTCGCCCGGCTCGATCTTGCCGCCGGGCAGGTAGAGCACGTCGTGCCCGGCGACGCGCACCATCAGCACGCGGCGGTCGCGGATGAGGGCGAGCGCGGCCACGCGCAGCGGCCGCTCGTCGGGGCCGCGACGCAGGGCCGCGTCCCCGGGTCCGTCGAGGTCGAGCCCGTCCAGCTCGTCGAGGTCGTCGTCATCGTCGTCGTCGATGACCGGGACGACGGGGCGTCCTGCCGGGTCGGGGGTCGATGTCACGCGGTCCTCCTACAGCCCGTCGAGGCTCGTGCGAGCCGCCCACTCCACGTCGAGCAGGGCGACGACAACGGTATCGGCCCACGCCCCGCCGACCCACCTGTCGTGCACCATGAGCCCCTCCCGCCGCATGCCGAGGCGCTCGGCCAACCCGAGCGCGGTCGCGTCCGCCGCGTCGACCCGGCACGCGACGCGGTGCACGCCCACCTCGGCGAAGGCGAGCTCGAGGATCCGGTCCGCCGCCTCCGCCGCGAGGCCGGCGCCCCGCACGTCCTCGTGCATGACCACGCCGAGCTCGGCCTGCCGTGCCCCGGGATCGCGCAGCAGCAGGTGCACCTCGCCGACCACGCGCGCCCACCGCTGGCCCTGCGCGGGCAGCTCGATCGCGAGGGCGAGCCGGTCGCCCACCTCCGCCAGCCGGGTCCAGCCGAGGCGGTCGGCGAGCATGCGCCCGGGGTCGGACGCGGATCCGGCGAGGTGAGGCCGCGCGCCCGGGGACGCCGCGTAGGCCTCGATCGCGACCACGTCGTCCGGCGCGAACGGCCGCAGCACGAGCCGGGCCGTGCGGACGGGACCGCGCACCTCGACCGGGTCGAGCGCGGGCAGGTCGCCGTCCACGGGGATCCGCCGGTCAGGTGGCGGCGGGCGTCATCGTCGCCCACTCGTCGGCCAGCACGGCGTAGTAGAGGCTGTCGACCCACTCGCCCTTCACGAGGTGCTCCTCGCGGAAGTGCCCCTCGCGGCGCATGCCGAGGCGCTCGGCCATGCGGGCGGACGAGGTGTTGCGGGCGTCGAGCTGCGCGAGGACGCGGTGGGCGCCCGCGCGCTGGAAGGCGATGTCGAGCATGGCGCGGCTGGCCTCGGTGGCGTAGCCGCGGCCTGCGAAGTCCGGGTTCATGACCCAGCCGATCTCGAGCTGGCGCGAGGCCGCGTTGCGGAGGAGGAGGGAAACGTCGCCGACGACGCGGCCGGATCCCGCGCGCGGGTTGAGGCTCGGCTCGTCCGGCAGCTCCACGGCGAGCCCGAGGAAGTCGTTGGACTGCTCGAGCCGGGTCTTCCGGCGGCGGGCGGCGAGGTGGCGCTTCGACGCCTCGCGGTCGCGGAGGGGCCAGAACATGTACTCGACCACGTCGGGTCGGCGCTGGATGTCGGCGTAGTCGTCCAGGTCGTCCGCCGTGTAGGGCCGGATCACCAGGCGCTCGGTGCGCACGGGCTCCGTCATCCTGAGCGGCGCGTCGAGGCGCGGACCGCGGAGGATGCGTGGCCTCACGACGCCTGGCCCGCCTCGGCCGTGCGCGGGAGCGCGACGGCGACGGGGGAGGACACCGCGGCGGGCATCTCCACGTCGAGGCCGAAGAGCGCCTGGACGGCGTCCACCACGCGGGCGCCCTCGCCCTGGCGCGCGAGCTCGCGGGCGCGCACGGAGGGCTGGTGGACGAGGACGCTCACGAGGTGCCGGAGCGCCTTCTCGGTGGCGTCGGAGGAGTCGCCGCGCTTGCGCACGCGCTCCAGCTCGCCCTCGAGCACGTCGAAGATGTGGGTGCGGAGCGCCACCACGGCGGGGGCCACCTCGTCCTCGGCGCTGGCGGCGCGGAACTCGGCGGCGGCGGTGCTGACGATCTCGCGCGCGTCGTCCGTGGCGGTGAGGTCGCGCAGCGGCGCGTGCAGGCTGATGGTCTCGAGGTCGAGCAGCTCGACGCCATCGACCGTGACGACGTCCGGATCCACGTTGCGGGGGAGCCCGAGGTCGATGACGAGGCGGCGGCGTCCGTCGCCCGACACCGCTGCCGCGCCCTGCATGTGGTGCGCGGCGAGCACGGCGGTGGGCGCAGTGCTGCAGGTGACGACCATGTCGGACGCGGCGAGCGCCTTCAGCAGGTCGCGGCCCTCGACGGCGGGGATCCCGTGCGGGCCCGCGAACTTCTGCGCGCGGCCCGAGGGGGAGTAGACGTGCACGTCGACGACGCCGCGGTCGCGGAGCGCGGCGAGGCTCGCGCCCGCGTACGCGCCCGTGCCGACGAGGAGGACGCGGGTGGCCGACCAGTCGGCGATGCGGCTCTCGGCGAGATCCAGCGCGAGGCGCACCATGGACCGCCCCGCGCTCTGCAGGCCCGTGCGGGTCTTGACGCCGCGCGACGTGTTGGACGCGGTCTGGAAGAGGCGCTCGAGGCCGGTGCTCGTGGTGCCGCCGGTGCGGGCGCCCTCGAGCGCCCGGCGGACCTGGCCCGCGATCTCGCCCTCGCCGACGACGACCGACTCGAGGCCCGAGGAGACGGCGAAGAGGTGCTCGGCGACCGCGTCGCCGCACTTCACGTCGACGCTGCTGCGGACGTCGTCCCGGGCGATGCCGCTGGCGCCGCTGACCACGTCGACGGTGGCCTCCACGGCCAGCGCGCGGGCCGCGGTGAGGGGCTCCTCCACGTCGAGGTAGGCCTCGAAGCGGTTGCAGGTCGCGAGGACGACGGCTCCCGCGATGAAGTCGTTCTGCTCCATGAGCGCGCCGGCGACGGAGGGTGCGGCCACGGACAGCTTCTCGAGGACCTCGAAGCTGGCGTTGTGATGACTCGCCGTCAGACATATGAGCACGCTCCATGGTAAACCTCCCCGCCGTGTGCTCCGGGTCGGTGAGGGCACCCTGACTACGAGCGGCCAGCCTCCCCAGCCGAGCGGGCGCGCAGGCGGGGGATGCGATGATCTCCTCCGTGATCACGCCCATCTCCGCCGCCGCCTCCGCGCCCTCGTCCGCCGTCGTCCCGCTCCCCGCGGAGCATCCGCTCAACACGCGCACCGCGTCGTCGCTCCTCGTCGAGGCCTACCGCGGCCATCGCGGCGAGCGCGCCCCCGTGTGGTTCATGCGCCAGGCCGGCCGGTCGCTGCCCGAGTACCGCGAGCTGCGCGTGGGCACGCGCATGCTCGACGCGTGCCTCGACCCGGAGATGGCCAGCGAGATCACGCTGCAGCCGGTGCGCCGCCACCACGTGGACGCGGGCATCTTCTTCAGCGACATCGTCATCCCGCTGAAGCTCGCGGGCGTCGGCGTCGACATCGTCGCAGGCCGCGGGCCGGTGCTCGAGAAGCCCGTCCGCACCGCGGCCGACGTGGCCGCGCTGCCGTCGCTGGACCCGGCCGCCCTCGAGCCCATCCGCCAGGCCGTCGCGCGCACGGTCGCCGAGCTCGGCGACACCCCCCTCATCGGCTTCGCGGGCGCGCCGTTCACGCTCGCCGCGTACCTCGTGGAGGGCGGCCCGAGCAAGGACCACATCGCGGCGCGCGGCCTCATGCACGCGGATCCCGACGCCTGGGACGCCCTCATGCGCTGGTGCGCCGAGATCACGGGCGTCTTCCTGCACGCGCAGGTCATGGCCGGCGCCAGCGCCGCGCAGCTCTTCGACTCGTGGGCCGGCGGCCTCTCGCTCGCCGACTACACGCAGCGCGTCGCGCCGGCGTCCGCCCTCGCGCTCGACCACGTGCGGACCATCACCGCCGCCGACGGCCGCACGGTGCCGCTCGTCCACTTCGGCGTCGGCACGGGGGAGCTGCTCGGCGCGATGCACGACGTGGGCGTCGACGCGGTGGGCGTCGACTGGCGCATCCCGCTCGACGAGGCGTCGCGCCGGCTCGGCGGATCCGTCCCCGTCCAGGGCAACGTCGACCCGGCGCTCCTCGCGGCCCCGTGGCCCATCCTCGAGGCGCACGTCCGCGACGTGCTCGAGCGCGGGAAGGCGGCGCCCGCGCACATCCTGAACCTCGGCCACGGCGTGCCGCCCGAGACCGACCCGACCGTGCTCACCCGCATCGTGGAGCTCGTCCGTGAGTAGCGACCCGAGGCAGGCGGCCGGCGAGGTCGACCCGACCGACGTCGTCGTGATCGGCGGCGGCATGGGCGGCCTCATCGCCGCCCGCGCCTGCGCCCTCGCCGGGAAGCGCGTGATCCTCGTGGAGGCGTCGCCCGCGCTCGGCGGCACCGTCGGCTCCCACGTGGTCGACGGCCTCCGCCTCGACAGCGGCGCCGAGAGCTTCGCCACCCGCCGCGGCACCGTCGCCGCGTTCGTGGGCGAGCTGGGCCTGGCGGACCTGATCGTGCAGCCGAACCCGGACGGCGCGTGGGTGCAGCTCGCCGAACGCGCCATCCAGCTACCGCGCACGGGACTGCTCGGGATCCCCGCGCACCCGTTCGACGCCACCATCGCCACCGCGATCGGCCGGGCCGGCGTCGCCCGCGCCAAGGCCGACCTCGTCCTCCCCGCCTCCGTCGGGGCGAAGGAGCGCACGCTCGGCGGCCTGGTGAGGGCGCGCATGGGCGACCGCGTCGTCGACCGGCTGGTCGCGCCCATCGTCTCCGGCGTCCACAGCGCCCACCCCGACGAGGTCGACGCCGACGCGGTCGCGCCCGGCCTCCGCGCGGGGCTCGCGGAGCAGGGGTCGCTGGGGCGCGCGGTCGCGTCGATGCGCGCGGCGTCTCCTGCGGGATCCGCCGTCAGCGGCGTCGTCGGCGGCGTGCACCTGCTGGTCGACGCGCTGGTCGCCGACCTCGCGCGCCTCGGCGTCGACGTCCGCACGTCGCTCGCGGTCGAGTCCGTGCACCGGCACCGCTCCCACGAGGGCGCGGCCGCGTACGACGACTGGCACGTCGAGCTCGCCGACGGCCGCGGCGTCGACGCCGCGGGCGTCATCCTCGCCATCCCCGCGGCGGGCCTCATCCACCTCTTCTCCGGGCTCGCGCCGCGCGCCGTCACGGAGGGCTGGCCCGCGCCGTCCTCCGTCGAGCTGGTCACGCTCGTCGTGCGCGCGCCCGAGCTCGACGCCGCTCCCCGCGGCACCGGCGTGCTCGTCGCGGCCGACGCCCCGGGGATCCGCGCCAAGGCCCTCACGCACGCCACCGCCAAGTGGCCGTGGCTGAAGGAGCAGGCGGGCGACCGCCACGTGCTGCGCCTCTCCTACGGGCGCGCGGGCGGCGACGACGACACCGCGGGCGTCCCCGACGACGAGCTCACCGCGATCGCCGTGCACGACGCGTCGGCGCTACTCGGGGTCGACCTCTCCGGCCGCGTCACCGGGTCAGCCCGCGTGCGCTGGACGAACGCCCTCCCGTTCGCCGCATCCGGCCACCGCGAGCGCGTGCAGGCCGTGCGCGACGAGGCGGCCGAGCACCCGGGGCTCGAGATCACCGGGTCCGCCGTCGCGGGCACCGGGCTCGCCTCCGTGGTGGCCGACGCCCAGGCCGCCGCGGCGCGCCTCCTGGCCCGCTGATGCGCGGTCGGGGCCCCGCATGGCCGGGCACCGACCACCCCGCGGCCACCGACCACGCGTCCACGCCGGAGGGATACGCTGGACCGACGTGTGCTGCACGTGCCCCCTCAACGATCGGAGATCTCCCATGAAAGGCAAGCTTCTCTTCGTCGCCGGAGCCGGTGTCGGCTACGTCCTCGGCGCCCGCGCCGGTCGCAAGCGCTACGAGCAGATCCGCACGAACGCCAAGAAGGTCTGGGACGACCCGAAGGTCCAGCGCCAGGTCGACAACGCGGCCGGCTTCGTGAAGGACCACACCCCCGACGTCGCGCACGCGGTCGTGGGCGGCGCCAAGAAGGTCGTCGGCACCGTCACCGGAGGCAAGAAGGACTCCGCGAGCGGGTCCACCCCCTCGAGCGCCTCGGGCACGCACTACCCGACCATGGACCCCGCCTCGCCCGAGCCGAACGGCTCCGGCACCTCCCGCTGACCCGCCCGCCCATCCCCAGGAGGGAACCCCGCATGACGGATCAGGATCTCAATCCGAAGAGCAAGCGCTCGCTCGTCCGGCTCGTCGCCGACCTGCCGACGCTCATCGTCCAGCTGATCAAGGACGAGATCGAGTCGTTCAAGAACGAGCTCGTCTCCAAGCTCAAGCACGCGGGGATCGGTGCCGGCTTCCTCGTCGTGGCGCTGTTCTTCGCGCTCATCGCGTTCCTGGTGCTCGTCGCCGCCGCGATCCTCGGCCTGTCCGAGGCGTTCTCGCCGTGGCTCTCCGCGCTCATCGTCGCGGGCGTCTTCCTCCTCATCACGGTGGTGCTGGCGCTGCTCGGCATCCGCTGGATCAAGAAGGGCGTCCCGCCGACGCCCGAGGAGACGGTGGACAGCCTCAAGGAGGACGTCGACGCGGTGAAGGGGACCGGCAAGTATGACCACTGACCGCCCCCGCCCCACGGGACCCCGGTCCCGCACCGAGCTGAAGCTCGACATCCAGCACACCCGCGAGGAGATCTCCGCGACGCTCGACGCCCTCGAGGCCAAGCTGAACGTCCGCCGCCGGGCGAAGGACGGCATCGCCGACCTGCGCCGCCGCATCCGCCGCACGGCCGACGAGGACCCGCTGCTCCTCGTGGCCGTCGGGGTGGGCGCGGTCGTCGTGGTCGGCGGAGTGGTCTGGGCCGTGGCCCGCGCCGCGCGCCGCTGACCCGCCGGTCGAGCGTCCGTCATGGCCGAGGGGGAGTCCGTGCGTCCGCGCCGCCGCGAGGCACGTGATCCGGGATCCCTGGGGGCGCACCCGCTGCTGCTGCCCGGGATCGTCGGGCTGGTCGGCTCGCTCCTCCTCCTCGCGGCCTCGTTCGTCGTCGGCCACGCGCCGGCCGAGTCGGAGCTGTCCCGCACCCCGGTGATCGGCGCCCTCCGCGTCTCGCCCGTCGGGACGAGCGTCGGGTCCGTCGCGGTCGTCGTGGGCGGGCTCATGCTCACCGCCGCGTGGCTCCTCCTGGGCGCGCTGCTCCCGCGGCTCGGCCCGGCGGGCCTGCGCGCCACCCTGCGGCTCGCGGTCATCTGGACGGCCCCGCTCCTGGTGAGCGCGCCGCTGTTCAGCCGCGACATCTACTCGTACATCGCCCAGGGCCGCGTGCTCGGCGCCGGCCTCTCGCCGTACGAGCACGGGCCCGCCGTGCTGCCCGACTGGCGGAGCACGGGCGTCGACCCGCTGTGGGCCCACAACCCCGCGCCCTACGGCCCGCTGTTCCTCGCCATCGAGCGCGTCATCGGCGCGATCGACGACGCCCTCGGCGTCGAGGTCGCGGTCCTCGCGGCGCGCGGCGTCGCCGTCGTCGGCGTCGTCCTGATGGTCGCGTGCGGCCTCCGCATCGCCCGCCGACGCCGGATCGACCCCGTGCGCACCGCGTGGTTCCTCGCCGCCAGCCCGCTCATCAGCTTCAACTTCGTGGTGGCCGCGCACAACGACGCGCTGATGATGGGCCTGCTGGTCGCCGGCCTCCTCGCCGCCATCGACTCGCGGCCCGTGCTCGGCGTCCTGCTCGTCACGTGCGCGGTGGCGGTCAAGCCCATCGCGCTCGTCGCCCTTCCCATCATCGCGATCGTGCACGCGGAGATGCGCGCCCGTCGCGTGGACGACCGTGCGCCGGAGGGCGTGGCCGTCGACGGGTCGGCCGGCGGGGTCGTCGGCCTCCGCCCGCCCACGCGCGACCCGCGGGTCTGGGCGGCGTGGACCGCGTCCGGCCTCGCCGCCATGGGCCTCCTCGCGCTCGGCGGTGAGCTGCTCGGCGTCGGCCTGGGCTGGATCTCCGCGCTGTCGAGCCCCGTCTCCGTCGTCTCGTGGTTCATGCCGTTCGGCGTGGCCGCGGGCGCGTTCGGCCCGCTGGTGGATGCGTTCGGCGGACCGGGGGACGCGGTCGAGGGCGGCATCAAGACCGCGGGCATCCTGCTGGGCTTCGCGGGCGCCGCCTGGTGCATCCTCACGACCCGCACGCTCTCCGGCGAGGCCCGCCTCGCGCTGGCGTTCGCGTGCATCGTCGCGATGTCGCCCGTCGTCTACCCCTGGTACGGCCTGTGGGTGCTCGTGATCCTCGCCGTCGTCGGCATCGCGGACGGCGCGGCCATGTCGCTCGCGGTCTCGGCGACCGTGTTCCTCGTCGGCGTGAACCTGCTGGAGCCCATGGCCGTCGTGCACTCCGTCGCGTCCGGCTGGCCGCGCCTGCTTGTCGTCGTCGTGGCGGTCGTGGGGGTCCTCGGGATCCTCGCGCCGGGGCTGCAGGGGCTCGCGGGCACGGATCCGTTCCGGGCGCTCCGCGCGCCGCGCCACCACTTCTCGGCCGCACGGCAGCCCCCGGCCTGATCCGCGCTCCCGCGCCGCCGAGGCGCGCGGGAATGCGGGCGAGGGCCGCCGACGTTCCCCGAGCACACCACCGACGGGAGCTCGACCATGGACACCGACCTCGACTGGCACGACCTGATCCGCCGGGCCCACGGCGGCTTCGCCGACCGCCTCGCCGCCGTCACCGACTGGACGGCGCCCACGCCCGACGTCGAGTGGGACGTCCGCGAGCTCGTGGCGCACGTCATCGAGGAGCAGCAGTGGGTGCCGCTCCTCCTCGCCGGCCACACCGTGCAGACCGGCCAGTCGCTCATCCGCGACCTCGACGACGACCTCGTGGCCGAGTGGGGCCGCTACTCCCGCGAGGCGCTCGCGGCGTGGGAGGGCGTCGACCCGGAGCGTCCCGTCCTGCTGTCGACCGACCGCGTGCCCGCCCGGGAGTACCTGCGCGAGCAGCTGTCCGACGTCGTGATCCACGGCTGGGACCTCGCGCGCGCGGTCGGCGCCGACGAGCGCATCGACGACGAGCTCGTGCGCGCCACGTGGACGGTGTTCGCCCCGCAGAAGGACACGCTCGAGGCCAGCGGGCTGTTCGCGTCGCCCGTGCCGGTCGCCGAGGACGCGCCGCTGCAGGTGCGGCTGCTCGCGCTCACGGGCCGCGACGCCCGGTAGCCCGCGAATGATCTGACGGCCGTCCGTCCGATGCAGGGGAGGGGTCCCCGCGAGACGTACCATGGAGATCATGAGCATCCCGGCTGCCGAGTCGGCGGCATCTCAGGTCCCCCCGATCGAGTCCCCCGGAGAGGCCCGTCCTGATGACGGGCCCACCCCCGAGGCATCCCCCAGCGGCTACGCCCTCTGGGCCGTCCTCCGCCGCGATCCCGCCCGCCCCGACGACCTCGACGGTCGCGAGGTCCCCGGGGCCGTCGACGAGCTCGACGGCATCGTCCACATCGTGGAGGCGGAGGGCGTCAGCGTCCGCGGCTTCTACGACGTCTCGGGCATGCGCGCCGACGCCGACCTCATGGTCTGGATCCACGGCCCCCAGATGGAGACCCTCCAGTGGGCCTTCCGCGAGATCCGCCGCGCGCGCCTCATCCGCGCCCTCATCCCGTCGTGGAGCGCCGCGGGCGTCCACCGCGACGCCGAGTTCAACCGCAGCCACGTGCCCGGCTTCCTCCGGGGCGAGGAGCCGCGCGACTGGCTCTGCGTCTACCCCTTCGTCCGCTCCTACGAGTGGTACCTGCTGCCGCCCGAGGAGCGCGGGCGCATGCTCGCCCAGCACGGCCGCCAGGGCGCTGCCTTCCGCAGCGTCGTCGCCAACACGGTCTCGTCGTTCGGCCTCGGCGACTACGAGTGGATCCTGCCGCTCGAGTCGAACGAGCTCGTCGACCTGGTCGACATGATGCGCGACCTGCGCAACACGGACGCGCGCCGTCATGTGCGCGAGGAGGTCCCGTTCTACACGGGCCGCCGCATCAGCACCGCCGAGCTCGTGGAGGTCCTCCAGTAATGGCCGCAGTCAACCTGGGTCGCAAGCCCGCCCCCGCCACCGACGCCCCCCGGGCGCCCGGCGCCCTCGTCTCCGCCGCGAGCGAGGCCGCGAAGATGGGCCCCGCCCACGTGGAGGAGCCCGTCGCGTACGACGCGATCCTGCTCGCGTCCTTCGGCGGCCCCGAGGGCCAGGACGACGTCATCCCGTTCCTCCGCAACGTCACCGCCGGTCGCGGGATCCCGGAGGAGCGCCTCGAGGAGGTCGCCCACCACTACCGCGCGTTCGGCGGGATCAGCCCCATCAACGAGCAGAACCGCGAGCTGAAGGCGGCCCTCGAGGCGCGCCTCGCCGAGCGCGGCATCGACCTGCCCGTGCTGTGGGGCAACCGCAACTGGGGCCCCTACCTCAACGACGCGCTGCGCGAGGCCGAGGAGAAGGGCTACCGCCAGCTCATCGCCGTCGCCACGAGCGCGTACAGCTCGTACTCCTCCTGCCGCCAGTACCGCGAGGACTTCGCGGACGCGCTCGAGGACACGCAGCTGCAGGGCGTCGTCCGCATCGACAAGGTGCGCCAGTTCTTCGACCACCCGGGCTTCGTCACGCCGTTCATCGAGGGCACGCGCGACGGGATCCGCGACGTCATCGCGCACTTCGAGGCCGAGGGCGCGCCCGTCGACCTGTCGACGGACGTCGAGATCCTGTTCTCCACGCACTCCATCCCGTCGTCGGACGCCTCCAAGTCCGGACCCGCCGAGCGCGGATTCGACGAGGACGGCGCGTACGCCGCGCAGCACCTGGCCGTCGCCGAGGTCGTGATGCACGAGGTGAAGGAGGAGCTCGGCATCGACCAGGACGTGCCGTGGCAGCTCGTCTACCAGTCGCGCTCCGGCCCGCCCTCGATGCCGTGGCTCGAGCCCGACGTGAACGACGCGATCGGCGAGCTGCCCGCGCAGGGCCGTCGCGCCGTCGTGATCGTGCCGCTCGGGTTCGTGAGCGACCACATGGAGGTCAAGTGGGACCTCGACAACGAGGCCACCGAGTCCGCCCAGGAGAACGGCCTGTACTCGGTGCGCGTGCCCACGCCGGGCGTGCACGCCGCGTACGTGGACGGCCTCATCGACCTCGTGCTGGAGCGCCGCGACGGCATGAAGGCGGCCGACCGCCCCCACATGACCGACCTCGGACCCTGGTACGACGTGTGCCGGCCCGGCTGCTGCGAGAACGTGCGGCTGGGCTTCAAGCCCGCCGTCTCCGGGCTCGCACCGTGACGGACGGTCCCACGACGTCGGCTCCGACGACCACGCTCCGCATCGGGACCCGGGGGAGCGCGCTCGCCCTGGCCCAGACGCGGGCGATCGCCGCGGAGATCACCGGCGCGTCGGGACTCGAGGTCGAGCTCGTGCCCGTGACCACGCACGGCGACACGTCGCGCGAGTCCCTGTCGAGCCTCGGCGGAACGGGCGTGTTCGCCAGCGCGCTCCGCGAGTCGCTCCTCCGCGGCGAGTGCGACCTCGTGGTGCACTCGCTGAAGGACCTGCCGACGGCGCCGTACGCGGGCCTCACGGTCGCGTCGGTGCCGGTGCGAGAGGATCCGCGCGACGTGCTGTGCGCGCGCGACGGCCTCACGCTCGCGACCCTGCCGCGCGGCGCGCGCGTCGGCACCGGATCCCCGCGCCGCCGCGCGCAGATCCTCGCCGAGCGCCCGGACCTCGACGTGGTCGACATCCGCGGCAACATCGACACCCGCCTCTCCCGCGTGACCGCGGGCGACCTCGACGCCGTCGTGCTCGCCGCGGCCGGCCTCGAGCGGATCGGCCGCATCGACGCCGCCACCGAGCACCTCGAGCTCGACCGCTGGCCGACCGCGCCCGGCCAGGGCGCGCTGGCGCTGGAGATCCGCGCGGAGGACGCCGAGACGCAGTCGGTGGTCGGCCGCGCCGTCGAGGCCGTCGACGACCCGTTCACGCACGCCGCCGTCCTCGCGGAGCGCGGCGTGCTGGCAGCGCTCGAGGCCGGGTGCGCCGCGCCCATCGGCGCCTGGGCGACCGTCACGAGCGCCCGCCTCGCCCTCACCGCCGTGGTCTACCGGCCCGACGGCACGCAGCGCATGGCCGCGAGCCACGAGCTCGACACGGCGGGGCTCGACCTCGCGCACCTGGGCGCATCCGCCTCCGCGCTCTCGGGGCCCGTGTCCCGCGAGCTCCTCGACGCCGGAGCGGCCGATCTCGCGCCGCTGGGAGGGACCCGATGACCTCGACAGACCAGAAGCCCCTGAAGGGCTGGCGCGTCCTCGTGCCCCGCGGCGGACCGTGGGGCGACGGCGTCGCGTACGACCTCCGCGCGCAGGGCGCCACGCCCGTCGTCGCGCCCATGATCAACTTCGCCGCGACGCAGGACGCCCAGGCGCTCGAGTCGGCGCTCGCCGACCTGGCCGCGGGATCCTTCGACTGGCTCACCGTCACGAGCGCCACCACGGTCGACGTGCTCGCCTCGCATCGCGCCGTCGTCCCCGAGGGCACGCGCATCGCGGCCGTCGGCGAGACCACGGCCGCCGCGCTCGTCGCCGCGGGCTACACCGTCGACTTCGTGCCGTCCATCGACTCGTCGGCCACCGCGCTCCTCGAGGAGTGGACGGAGATGGCCGCCGGGTCCCCGCGCCACCGCGTGCTCACGCTCCGGTCCGAGATCGCGAAGCCGACGCTCACCGACGGCCTCATCGCGCGCGGCCATGACGTGCGCTCGGTCGTCGCCTACCGCACGGTCGGCGTGCCCGTCAGCGACCGGATCCGCCAGGACGTCTCCTCCGGCCGCGTCCGCGCGATCCTCGTCACCTCGGGCAGCGTCGCGGAGCAGGTGCACGAGCAGCTCGGCGACGTGCCCGACGGCGTGCTCATCGCCTGCATCGGCCCGCGCACCGCGAAGGACGCCCGCCGCTCCGGCGTGCGCGTCGACGTGGTCGCGTCGGAGCGCTCGGCCGCGTCGCTCATCCAGTCCCTGGTCGAGATCGCCCGCCACGAGGAGCCGCGTCCCGACACGGCGGGGCTCACCGGCCTCGCCGACCTCCTCGATCGGAGCACCACCGAATGACCTCCCCCTACTACCGCCCGCGTCGCCTGCGCACCTCGCCGGCGATGCGCCGGCTCACCGCCGAGACGCGCCTGCACGCCGCCGACCTGGTGCTGCCGATGTTCGTGCGCGAGGGCCTCACGGAGGCCTCGCCCATCACGTCCATGCCCGGCGTCTCCCAGCACTCGCTCGACAGCCTGCGCCGCGCGCTCGTCGAGGCGGCCGAGGCGGGCATCGGCGGCGTGATGCTGTTCGGCGTCCCCGAGGTGCACGACGCCGAGGGCTCCGGCGCGAGCGACCCCGACGGCATCCTCAACGTCGCCACGCGCGTCGCGGTCGAGGAGGTCGGCGACGCCCTCGTCGTGCAGACCGACCTGTGCCTCGACGAGTTCACGGACCACGGCCACTGCGGCGTGCTCGATGCGCACGGCGTGGTCGACAACGACCGCACCCTCGACCGCTACCGCGCCATGGGCCTCGCCCAGGCCGAGGCGGGATCCCACCTGATCGGCCTCAGCGGCATGATGGACGGCCAGGTCGGCGCCGTCCGCGAGGCCCTCGACGACGCCGGTCACCACGACGTCGCGATCCTCGCCTACGCAGCCAAGTACGCGAGCGCGTTCTACGGCCCCTTCCGCGAGGCCGTCGACTCCCAGCTGAAGGGCGACCGCCGCACGTACCAGATGGACAACGGCAACCGCCGCGAGGCCCTGCGCGAGGTGGAGCTCGACATCGAGGAGGGCGCCGACATCGTCATGGTGAAGCCCGCCATGAGCTACCTCGACATCCTCGCCGACGTCGCCGCGACGAGCAGCGTCCCCGTCTGGGCGTACCAGGTCTCCGGCGAGCACGCGATGATCGAGGCCGCCGCGCGGAACGGCTGGATCGACCGGGAGCGCGCCATCGACGAGAGCGTCCTCGGCATCAAGCGGGCCGGCGCCGACGCGATCCTCACCTACTGGGCCGTCGAGCTCGCCGAGCGTCTCGCCCGGCGCTGAGCCGCCCACCTCCCTCCTCCTCGCCGGACGCGTCCGGCCCACCTTCCGAGCGGATCCCCGCCCGGCACCGAAGGACATCACCGTGACCCACTCCCAGGACCTCTTCGACCGCGCCCGCGACGTCATCCCCGGGGGAGTGAACTCGCCCGTCCGCGCGTTCGGCTCCGTCGGCGGCACCCCGCGCATGATGGTGAAGGCGGCCGGCCCCTACGTGACCGACGCCGACGGCGTCGAGTACGTCGACCTCGTCAACTCGTGGGGCCCCGCGATCCTCGGCCACGCCCGTCCCGAGGTCGTGCGGGCCGTGCAGGACGCCGCCGCCCTCGGTCTCGGCTTCGGCGCGACGACGCCCGCGGAGACGGAGCTCGCCGAGCTCGTCACCGAGCGCGTGCGGGTCGCGGGCGTCGACGGATCCCCGGACCGTCGCCCCATCGAGAAGCTCCGCCTCGTGTCCACGGGCACCGAGGCCACCATGACCGCGATCCGCCTGGCGCGCGGGTTCACCGGCCGCGACCTGCTCGTGAAGTTCGCCGGCCACTACCACGGCCACTCCGACAGCCTCCTCGCCGAGGCGGGCTCGGGCGTCGCCACGCTCGCGCTGCCCGGCTCCGCGGGCATCCCCGAGGCCATCGCCGCGCAGACCATCGTGGTGCCGTACAACGACCTCGACGCCGTGCGCGCCGTCTTCGCCGAGCACGGCCCGCGCATCGCCGCCGTGATCACCGAGGCCGCCGCCGCCAACATGGGCGTCGTGCCGCCGCTGCCCGGCTTCACCGCCGAGCTCGCGCGCATCGCCCACGAGAACGGATCCCTCCTCATCTCCGACGAGGTCCTCACGGGCTTCCGCGTGCACCCGGCCGGCTACTGGGGTCTCGACAACGCCGGCCTCGCGGCCGACCACGCCGACGCCTGGACGCCCGACCTCGTCACGTACGGCAAGGTCATCGGCGGCGGCCTCCCGGTCGCCGCGCTCGGCGGCCGGGCCGACGTGATGGATCACCTCGCGCCCCTCGGCCCCGTCTACCAGGCGGGCACGCTCTCCGGGAACCCGGTCGCCGTCGCGGCGGGCCTCACCACGCTCCGCCTCGCCGACGCCGGCGTCTACCGCGCGCTCGACATCGCCGCCGACATCCTGATCTACGCGGTCGAGCTCGCCTTCGACCGCGCCGGCCTCGCCTACTCGGTGCAGCGCGCGGGCAGCCTCTTCAGCTTCACGTTCGGCACGCCGCCGGAGCACGGGATCACCGACTACGCCACCGTGCAGGCGCAGGAGACCTGGCGCTACCCGGCCTTCTTCCACTCCATGCTCGACCAGGGCGTGAGCCTGCCGCCGTCGGTCTTCGAGGCGTGGTTCGTCTCGGCCGCCATGGACGAGGCGTCGCTCGACCGCGTGATCCGCGCCCTCCCGGCCGCCGCACGCGCGGCCGCCGCGGCGACCCCGCCCGCGTAGTCCCCTCGCGCACGAGGACGGGCCCGGCCGGTCGGCCGGGCCCGTCCTCGTCGTGCCGGGTGCTGTTCCTCAGAGCGTGATCGCCGCGAACCGCTCCAGCTCGACCCAGCCGTCGCGGCCGTCCGCGGGGGTTCCGGCCCGCGCGGTCGCGGGCACGCCGAGCCTGTCGGCCGCCGCGAGCTGCGCCACGTCGAAGCCCGTCAGCGCGCCGATCTCCGACACCGCCACCTGGTAGGTGCGGTAGGGCCCGAGCTCGGGCGCGTCCGCGGTCGCTGACTGCCGGTCGAGGTCGCCGAGCTCCGGCGCCTGGTCGAGCAGGTACGCGGTCGCCGCGAGCTCGTCCCCGGATGCCCAGGCCGCGATCTTCCAGAACATGAGCGGGATCCGCACGCCACGGTAGATCGGGTCGTCGTCCGAGAACACGGGCCCGGTGAGGACCGTCATGCGCCGGTCGCCGAGGTCGGCGTTGTCGAGCACGTAGTCCTCGAGGCCGAGCCACAGCTCCTTGGACTGGTTGAACTCCGCCGCCTGCGGGGCCGCGTTCGTGTAGGCGAACGTGTCGGCGCTGGCGCGCGCGGCCTCCGCGATGCCGCCCCACACCGGATCCCGCCGCCGCACCAGGTGCCCGCGGTCGATGTCGTTGCGGGCGTACAGCTCGGGGCCGCACTGCTGGTCGGCCGGGAGGCGCGGATCCAGGTGCCAGTCGTCGGAGCGCTCCACGTCCACGAGGCGCGCGCCGTCGATGTTCACGGCAGTGAGGGCGGCGAGGCGCCGGTCGGTGTCCATGAGCACCGTGAAGTGCAGGTAGTCGAGCCGCACGGGCTGGGCGTCGGCCGGAGCCTCCAGCAGCGGGAGGGCGATGGGCAGGAAGTCGAGGTCGTAGCCGTCCATGTCCGGAGCCTATGCCCGGCCTCGGACGCTCGGGCGGGGGCCGGGTGGACGCGCAGCGGACCGCGGGCGACGGGAGGGTCGGATCAGGCCAGACGGAGGGGAGCCGTGGCGCGCCCGCGTGCGAGCTCGGCGAACACGTCCGTGGTGAGCCGGTACGCGTTCTCGACCTCGGCGACGACGCGGGCGCGCTCGGCGTCATCCCACGGCGCCTGGTCGAGCGCCTCGCGGTAGGTGCTGCAGAAGCGTCGGGGCTCGGCGATCTCCGCGAAGAGGTAGAGGCCCACGCCGTTCGTGTCGAAGCCGAACTGGCGCTGCAGGAGCGAGCGCAGGAGGCGCCCGCCGGACAGGTCGCCGAGGTACCGCGTGTAGTGGTGCGCGATGAAGCCGCCGACCCAGACCGAGGCGACCTGCTCGATCCGCTCGACGTACGCGGCCGTGCTCGCGAGCGGCCGCACGACGTCGCGCCAGCCGTGCCCGACGAGGTAGTCGAGGTCGGCCTCGATGGCGGGCAGGCGCGTGAGGCGGGGGCTGATGAAGCGCGCGGCCACGGGATCCGCCGCCATGCGCTCGGTCGCCGCCTCGATGGCGCGGTAGACGAAGTAGTGCTGGGCGACGAGCGCGACGTAGTCGTCGCGGCAGCCGCGGCCGGTGACGAGCGCGGTCATGAACTCGTCCGCGTCGGTCGCCTCGGCACGCGGTCGTGCCCGGTCGCGGAGGGCCTCGGTGAGGGGGACGACGTTCATGATGTAGGTGAGCCTAACCTCATCTGCCGCTCGCGCGGAAGAGGGCGGCGGGCCGGATCGCGGCGCTCACGCGCCGCGGTCGCGCGGCCGCGACTCAGGAGGCGGCGGCGAAGAAGACGAGGCCGAGCAGCGGCGGCACGCCCTGGATCAGCGCGGGGACGAGGTACTTCTTTCCCGTGCTCGCGATGATGATCGACGCCAGCACCATGCACGCGGTCGTGAACAGCACGAGCGTGAGGCCGGCGGGCACGTTGCCGACGAAGTAGAGGATCAGCCCGAGGCCGGCGCCGAGCGCCAGGAAGAGGTTGTAGAAGCCCTGGTTGTAGGCCCACGGCTTGATGATGAGGGCCTTCTCCTGGTCGGCGACGCCGAAGCGCTTCCAGGCGAACGGCTTCTCGAACCAGACGCTCTCCAGGAGGAAGAAGAACACGTGCAGCAGCGCCGCGAGTCCGACGAAGATGGTGCCGGTGGTAGCGACTGCGGTCATGATCCCTCACTCCGGCGGCACGGTGCCGCACGGGGCCCAGGGTAGCGCGGGCGTGGTCGCCGCGGTGCCGGGACCGGCGGGTGCTAGGCGCGGACGTCCACCACGACGCGGCCGCTCGAGGTGCCCGCGAGGATCCGCTCGCCCGCGGCGATCGCGCCGTCGAGCGGGACGGTGGTGGTGATCATGTCGAGGAGCGCGGGGTCGAGGTCGCTCGCGAGCCGCGCCCACGCCTCCTCGCGCAGCGCGGCCGGCGCCTCGACGGAGTTGATGCCCGCGAGCGTGACGGCCCGGAGGATGAACGGGAGCACGGTGCCCGGGAGGTCGGGGCCCTGCGCCAGGCCTGCTGCCGTGACGACGCCGCCCCACCGGGTCTGCGCGAGCACGTTGACCAGGGTCGCGCTGCCGACGCTGTCGACCGCGCCCGCCCAGCGGATGCGCTGCAACGGCTTCCCCGGCTCGCCGAGCTCGGAGCGGTCGATCACCTCGGCGGCGCCGAGCGCGCGCAGCCGGTCGCCGAGCTCGTCGACGCGGCCGGTCGACGCGACCACCCGGTGACCGAGGCGCGCGAGGAGCGCGACGGCGATGGACCCGACCCCGCCGCCCGCGCCCGTGACGAGCACGTCGCCGGATCCGGGCTCCACGCCGCCCCGCTCGAGCGCGAGCACCGAGAGCATCGCCGTGAACCCGGCGGTGCCGATGGCGGCGGCGCGCCGGGCGTCGAGGCCCGCGGGCACGCGCACCAGCGACGCGGCCGGCACGCGCACGCGCTCGGCCAGCCCGCCGTCGCGGCTCTCGCCGAGGCCCGCGCCGCCGAGGACGACCAGGTCGCCGGGGGAGAAGGCGTCGGATCCGCTCGCGGCGACCGTGCCCACCGCGTCGATCCCCGCGACGAGCGGGCTGGTGCGCGCGATGCCGGGCCGACCGCCGAGCAGCATGCCGTCCTTGTAGTTGACGCTCGAGTAGAGGACGTCGAGCGCGACCTCTCCGTGGCCGGGCCCGTCGGCGCCGCCCGTCGCCCGCTCGTCGGGGAGGTCGCGCAGCGCGACCTCGATGCCTGTCGTGCCGTCGTCGGCGACGGTCTGCTCGGCCACGAGCGCGCGGTACGTCATGCCGTCACGCTACGCCCGGGGTCGGGCGCGACCTAGCCGAAGAGGATCGCGGCCTCGTCGTAGCGGTGCTGCGGCACGGTCTTGAGGCGGCCGAGCGCCTCCTCGAACCCCACATGCACGATGTCGGTGCCGCGCAGCGCGACCATGCGGCCCCAGTGGCCGTCGCGCACGCTGTCGACCGCGGCCAGGCCGAGGCGGGTGGCGAGCACGCGGTCGTAGGACGACGGGGTGCCGCCGCGCTGGATGTGGCCCAGGGTCGTCGCGCGGGTCTCGATGCCCGTGCGCTCCTCGATGATGGGCGCGAGCTGCTCGCCGATGCCGCCGAGCCGCGGGCGACCGAAGGCGTCGAGCCCGCGCTCGCCGTGCGCGTCGGACGCGTGCTCGGGCACGAAGCCCTCCGCGACGACGACGAGCGGCGCGCGCCCGCGGTCGTAGGCCGAGCGGACCCAGGCGATGATCTCGTCCATCGACGTCTTCTGCTCGGGGATGAGGATCGCGTGCGCGCCCGCGGCCATGCCGGAGTGCAGCGCGATCCAGCCGACGTGGCGGCCCATGACCTCGGCCACCATGCAGCGGCTGTGCGAGTCGCCCGTGGTGCGGAGGCGGTCCATGGCGTCGGTCGCGATCTGCACCGCGGTGTCGAAGCCGAACGTGTAGTCGGTGGCGTCGAGGTCGTTGTCGACCGTCTTGGGGACGCCGACGATCTTCAGCCCCGCGTCGGTGAGGCGCTTGGCCGCCGCGAGCGTGCCCTCGCCGCCGATGGCGAGGATCGCGTCGATGCCGAGGCGGTCGAGGTTCTCCTGGATCCGCTCCACGCCGCCGTCGCCCTCGAACGGGTTCGTGCGGCTCGTGCCGAGGATCGTGCCGCCCTGCTTGCCGATGCCCTGGATGTCGCGGCGCGCGAGCGGCATGACGTCGCCGTCGACGACGCCCCGCCAGCCGTCGCGGAAGCCCACGAACTCCTGCTTGTGGATGGTCGTTCCCTTGAGCACCGCCCCGCGGATGACCGCGTTGAGTCCGGGGCAGTCTCCGCCTGAGGTGAGGATTCCGATGCGCACACGTCCATCATGGGGCACGGGTCCGCGAGACTGGCGGGATGGACTCCGGACCCGACGGCCGCCCGCTTCCCGCACCGCCCGAGACGGGCGACCTCGATGCCCTCGCGCGCCGCGCCATCGGCCTCGTGCGCGACGGGCGCCGGGCGATCCTCGCCATCGCGGGCAGCCCCGGCGCAGGCAAGACGACCCTCGCGCGGGCGCTCGTGGCGCGCGTCGACGAGCTGGCGGGCGACGGCACCGCGGCCTGCGTGCCCATGGACGGCTTCCACCTCGCCAACGCGACGCTCGACCGGCTGGGCCGCCACGACCGCAAGGGCGCGATCGACACGTTCGACGGCTGGGGCGTGCTCGCCCTGGTGCGGCGCCTCCGCGTCGAGACCGACCACGTCGTCTACGCGCCGTCGTTCGACCGGGCGGTCGACGAGGGCGTCGCGGGCGCCGTCGCGGTGGATCCCGGCACCCGCCTCGTCGTGCTGGAGGGCAACTACCTGCTCGTCGACGAGGATCCGTGGGGGCAGCTGGCCGCCGAGCTCGACGAGGCGTGGTTCTGCGCGACGCCCGGGGCAGAGCGCTTCGCCCGGCTGGTGGACCGGCACACGGCCGGCGGGCGCGCGCCGAGCGCGGCCGAGGCCTGGGCCCGCGAGGTGGACGGCGCGAACGCCGCGCTCATCGAGGGGACCCGCGGCCGCGCCGACCTCGTCGTGGACGGCACGGCCGCGGGGGTGCCAGGGGCGATCAGCGGCTAGCGCGCGCGGATCAGAGCTCGACGGTGCCGTGCTCCCCGACGTCCTTCGGGCGCTCGCCCGTGATGGCGGCCTTCGCGTACTTGATCAGCGCGATCGGCTTCGGGGTGTCCTGGTACCAGTACTCGGCGGCGTCGGCGTGCACGCGGATCAGCGCGACCGTCGGGTCGTCCTTCCCGCCCTCGAACCACGCCTCGGCGCCCGCCGACCACAGCTCGTCGACGCGCGCGCGGTCGCGGGTGATCTCCGCGGTCCCGGCGATGGAGAGGAACCCGTCGCCGGACTGCAGCGACACGTTGACCTGGTCGTTCGCGCGGATCTCGGCGGTCTTGTCGCTCGGATCCTGCGTGAAGAACCAGAGGTCGCCGTCGAAGTCGCGCTCCTGGCTGGCGAGCGGGCGGCTGACGAGCTGTCCGTGGGCGTTGACGGTGGTGAGCAGCGCGATGCGAGCGCTCTTCACGAGCTCGGCGACGCGCTCGCGGTCGTCCTGGTGGTCGTTCGTGGTCTCGGTCATGCGGCCGACGCTACGCGCGCCCGGCACGGCCGAGGAGGGTCGGCGGCCGTGCGTACCCTGAGGGGATGGACCAGGGCGGCGCGGAGGTGACGGCTCCCGACGCGCGCACGACCTACCTCCCCGACCGCGAGGTCGACCTCCGGCTCGTGCTGCGCCCGCTGTTCCGCGGCGTCGTGGATCCGACCTGCCGCTGGGACCCGGCCCCGCCCGGATCCCGCCGCGTCGGCGTCTGGCGCACGGCCCGCACGCCGCTCGGCGACGCGTCGCTCCGACTGGATCCGCGAGCGGACGGCGGCGTCGACGCGCGCGCCTGGGGCCCCGGCGCCGAGTGGGTGATCGCGGGCGTGCCCGAGCTCCTCGGCGAGGGCGACGACTGGTCCGACCTCGACGTCTCCGCCCACCCGCTGCTCCGCGACGCGCACCGCCGACTGCCCGCGCTGCGCCTCATGCGCACCAACCACGTCTTCGAGGCCATGGCCTCCGCGGTGCTCGAGCAGAAGGTCACCGGGCTCGAGGCCAGGCGGGCGTGGCGGCAGCTGATCCTCGCGCACGGCGATCCCGCGCCCGGTCCGGCACCGGCCGGCATGCGCGTGCTGCCGTCGCCCGAGCGCTGGCGCCTCGTCCCGTCGTGGGAGTGGCACCGCGCGGGCGTGGACCCGAAGCGGTCGCGCACGCTCATCGCCGTCGCCACCTCTGCGGCCGGCCTCGAGCGCACGCTCGCGCTCGGGCGGGGGAGCGAGGAGATCACGCGGCGGCTGCGCTCGATCCCGGGCGTGGGGATCTGGACGGCGGCGGAGACCACGCAGCGCGCCCACGGGGATCCGGACTCGGTGAGCGTGGGCGACTACCACGTGCACGACATGGTCGGGTGGGCGCTCGCCGGCCACGCGGTCGACGACGACGGGATGCTCGAGCTGCTGGAGCCGTGGCGCGGGCAGCGTCAGCGGGTGATGCGGCTCATCGAGTCGAGCGGGTTCCGGAAGCCGCGGTTCGGCCCGCGCATGACGGTGCAGGACCACCGCGCGCACTGAGCGCCGCGCGGCGGCCGGCGCCCGTGGGATCAGCTGTCGGCCGCGATGCCGTCGGGCAGCTGCGCGCCCGCCTTCGTGAGCGCGTCCACGAGGTCCTGGCCGGCGACGGTCGTGATGATGTCGCCCTGGATGCGCAGCGTCGGCGTGCCCGTGACGCCCGCCGAGGTCGCGTCGGAGGTGTTGCTCGTGATCCACGACGAGTACTTCCCCTCGGCCACGCACGTGCGCGCCGCGTCGGCCGTCACGCCCTGGGTGGTGAGCCAGGTGACGAAGTCGGCGTGGGTCCACGAGTCGGTGATCGTGGAGTGGTTGTCGAACAGGGCCGAGTGCACGGCCGGCCACTTGTCGGGCTCCTCGGCGAGGACGCACGCGGCGGCGCTGCCCGCGACGACCCCGTACTTCGTGACGATCTGGATGGGGTGGTAGACGATGCGCACCTGGCCCGTGGCGGCGATCCGGTCGAGCAGCGGGCCGGTCTCGGCCTCGTACTGCGCGCAGTGGGGGCACGAGTAGTCCTCGTACACGTCCATGGTGACGGGGGCGTCGGCCGCTCCCACGCTGACGCCCGTGGGCTCGGTCGCGATGCGCACCTGGTCGCCCGTGGACAGCGCCGCGGTCGTGTCCTGGGAGGGTCCCGCGGCGCTCGCCGACTGGGACTGGCCGAGGAGGTACACGCCGCCGGCGATGGCCGCGATGACGATGACGAGGCCGCCGGCGACGGAGAACTGGGCGATGAGGCGGCGGCGCTTGCGGCGCCGGTCGTCGAGGGCGCGCTCGATGCGTGCCTTCTCGCGGATCGCGCGTACCTTCTCGTTCTCATGCCGGGCCATGGCCACGATCCTAGGGATCCGCATGCCCGCGGCCCTGGGAGGCGCCACAGCGCCGCGTATGGATAGGCTCGGCGCGTGCCCGACGACGTGACGTACGTACCCCGCCTCCCCACCGGCCAGCAGCACGAGCTCACCGCGGAGGTCGACGGCCGCTTCCAGCGCCTCGTGATCGCCGAGGTCGGCGCCGCGCTCCGCGTGCTGCAGGTCGACGGCACGGACCTCGTGCAGTCCTACCCGGACCACGCGCGGCCGCCGTTCTGCAGCGGCATCGTGCTCGCGCCCTGGCCCAACCGGATCCGCGACGGCATCTGGGAGCAGGACGGCGTCACCCACCAGCTCGACATCACCGAGGTCGACCGCGAGAACGCGATCCACGGTCTGCTCCAGCACTCGCCGTACCGCCTCGCCGAGCGCGACGAGGTCTCCGTCACGCTCGCCGCCGACGTCCACCCGCAGCGCGGCTACCCCTTCGCCCTCGAGACGAGCGTGCGCTACGAGCTCACGGGCTCCGGCGTGCGCGTCACGCACGTGATCCGCAACGTCGGCTCAGCCGACGCGCCCGTCGCCGTGGGCACGCACCCCTTCCTCCGCGTGGGCGACGTGCCCACCGAGGACCTCGAGGTCGTCATCGACGCGCCCACCCACATCGAGGTGGATCCCGTGCGCCTCAACCCCACGGGCGTCCAGGCTCCGGTCGACGGCACCCGCTACGACCTGCGCCAGGGCGTGCGCGTCCGCGACGCGCAGCTCGACGACGCGTGGGCCGACGCCCGCGTGGTCGACGGCGTCACCCGCCACGGCGTGCAGGCGCCCGACGGCCGCCGCACCGAGATCTGGGCCGACGGCGAGTTCACCTACTGGCAGGTCTTCGTCACGCCGTGGTACCCCGTCGCCGACGGGCACGTGTGGGCGGTCGCGGTGGAGCCGATGACGGCGCCGGCCGACGCGTTCAACTCGGGCGACGGCCTCATCACGCTCGCGCCCGGATCCGAGTGGTCGGGCACCTGGGGCATCGACCTGCACGACTGAGCGCGTCGGGTGGCGACCGTCCGGCCGTCCGCCGGGAGCCGTGGTCGGAAACCGAAGCGACCCGGGACGCCCGGCGCGGACCGTCCTAGCGTCGGAGCATGACCGACACCAGCGCGACCACCGCAGCCCTCGACTCCATCACCGGCGTGCACCACGTGCGCCTCTCCGTCACCGACCTCGGCCGCTCGCGCGCCTTCTACGAGGGCGTGCTGGGCCTGACCCCCGCCATCGAGAGCGAGGGCGACGCGAGCGACCCCGCCGTGCGCGAGGATCCCGCCCAGTACTTCGGCGGAGTGATCTACGGCGTCGGCTCGCAGCTGCTCGGCCTCCGTCCCATCGCGGACGGCGGGGCCGCGGACGGTGGGGCCGCGGACGTCGGCGCCGCGTTCGACCCCGCGGCCCGAGGCCTCGACCACGTGAGCCTGCAGGTCGGCTCGCGCGACGACCTCGTGCGCGCGGCCGCGCTGTTCGAGGAGCGCGGCATCGCCCACGGCGAGGTCATCGACTTCCCCACGGGCATGTCGATCCTCTCCGTGCAGGACCCGGACGACATCAACGTCGAGCTCGTCGTCGCGGGCTGATCCGCGACCCTGCCGGCGGCGGTGCGCACGAGCGCGTGCCGACAAGCGCACGACCCGGTCGAGGAGGACACGATGACGACGACGGACCCCCTGGCGCTCGAGAGCCAGGTCTGCTTCCAGGCGGTGGTCGCCGCCCGCACGGTCGTGGCGGTCTACCGGCCGATCCTCGAGCCGCTCGGGCTGACGCACACGCAGTACCTCGTGATGCTCGCGCTGTGGGAGCGGGACGACCGCTCGGTCTCGGACCTCGGATCCGCGCTGCAGCTGGAGCCGGCGACGCTGACGCCGCTGCTGAAGCGCCTGCAGGCCGCCGGCTTCGTCGGCCGGGCCAGGAGCGCCGCGGACGAGCGCGTCGTCGTGGTCTCCCTCACGGAGGCCGGCCGTGAGCTCCGCGGCCGCGCCGTGGACGTGCCCGCGCAGGCGGCCGCGCGCACCGGCCTGACCGTCGCCGAGCTCGAGGCGCTGCGCGACGCGCTCGACGACGTGGTGGGGCGGCTCACGGGCGCGCTCCCGGACGGCGGGGCGGCCTGATCCGCTGCTCCCGTCCGCGGATCAGCCCGTGCCGACGGTCGCCGGGCCCTGGCGGGTGAAACTGAAGACGTCGCCGGAGGACGCGACGAGGTCGGCCTCCACCGAGGCCGGGGCGGCGGGATCGACCGAGACGCTGACGCGGTCGCGGGTGATGTCGACGCCCCATCCCGTGAGCCAGCCCGCGCGTCCCGCCGGGGTCGCGTCGAGGGCGGCACCGATGTCCATGAGCTGCTGCTCGGTGCGCTCCGCGGTCGTGACCCGCAGCGGGTCCGCGCCCGCGATCTCCGCGATCCTCTCCCGGACGTCGGGCCCGACCTCGCCGACGATCGCCACGACCATCACCTGCGGCTCGGCGACCGGGTTCTCGACCCACACGCCGCCGGACGCGCCGAGCGGGGCGAGGATCGCGCGCATCTCCTCGAGCTTCGCCGGCAGCGTCTCCTGGCGCGCGAACTCGGCGGCCTCGGCCGGCGTGAGGCGGAGGCCCGTCCAGTCGCTGGACACGGTGTCGGATGCGGCGGCCACCTTCTCGACGTAGGCGCGATCGGAGCGCAGGGCGAAGATCCGGCGCTTGTCGATCTGCCGGTCGATCGCGTCGGGCTCGGCGGAGGGGGTCGCGGTCGGCGCGGCGGCGGCGGCCTCCCGGACCGCCGGACGCTCCTCCGGCTGCATGGCCGTCGCGACGGCGAGGGTCCCCGTCGCGATGACGGCGGCGGCCGCGACGACGACGACGGCACGGGTCCGGCGCGTGGGCGTGCGGGGCATGGCGGGCGACCTCTCCGCGGAGGGCGCGTCCGCAGGGCGATCCTCCCGCGCGGTCGTGCCCGCGGGCAAGGGCGCCGGGATGGCCTGTCCGCTCAGCGGCCGCCGTCGAACGGTGCCCAGCTCGCGTCGGTCACCCGCGTCGTCCCGTCCACGGCCTCCACGGAGAGGCCGGCGCCGTCGAGGGTCCCGACCGTCGCGCTCGTGAGGACGGCGGCGTCGCCGTCGACGAAGGCCTCGAGCGTGCGGTCGTCGAGGACGAGGTCGAGCGTGACCGGATCCCCGGGCGCCGTGTCGGGCAGCGGCGCGGTCGCGGGCCGGTCGTAGGAGTCCGGCATGATCCCGTCCGGGTCGTCGTCGCGCACGACGAACGCCTGCCGCCTGGCCGCGTCGTACCCGACCGTGACGGTGCCGCCCTCGGGGGAGGCGAGCCGCACGCGGGCCTCGCGCGCGGGATCCGCGGGGTCGGGCATGAGCGTGAGGCGGAGGCGCGAGGGGCCGCGGGGTGCGTCGGCGAGCGGGGTCGCGGCGTCGATCCGCGCGTCCGGGATGGCCCGGGCATCGCCCTCGCGCGCCGCCAGCGCGTCGAGGGGAGCCGAGCGCAGGGCCCAGCCCGCGCCGTCGGGCACGAGCCGCAGCTCCCGCACGAGCGACTGGCCGCCGCCCGCGCCTCCGTCCCGCAGCGGCAGCCGCCCCGCGTAGGCCCAGCTGCTCATCCAGCCCATCGCGTAGCGGCGGGTGGGCGCCGTGCCGTCGGCCGGATCCGCCCAGGTGACCCCCGCGTAGAGGTCGGCGCCCTGGTCGAGCCAGCGCGGGGCGTCGTCGTCGGTCGTGAAGCGCTCGCCGTCAAAGTCGCCGACCCAGTACGCGTAACCCGTGCCGCGGCCCTCGGCGGCGCCGTCCGCGCCGACGCCGAGGACCCAGCGGACGCGGTCGGGATCGCCAGCGCTCGCGATGGGGAACACGTCGGGCGTCTCCATCGTGCCGAGGTCGTCGCGCGCGAAGTCGGAGCGGTAGGTCCAGTGGATGAGGTCGGGCGACGTGTAGAAGCCGATCCGGCGGCCCTCCGCGAGCGCCATGCTCCATCGCCCGTGCTCGCCGTCCCACACCACCTTCGGGTCGCGGAAGTCGGGGCTGCCCGGGTTCTCCATGACGGGGTTGCCCGCGAGCGGCCGGAAGCGGTAGCCGCCGTCGGTCGAGTAGTAGAGGGACTGCCGCTGCACGCCCTCGGACTGCTGCGTGAGGATCGCGATCACCGTGCCCGCGCCGAGCCCGGACGTGTTCCCCGTGTCGACCACGACGCTGCCGGTCTCGGCGTCGCCGAGCGGCGTGTCGTACTTGTCGATGGCGACGCCCTCGTCGTGCCACGTGACGAGGTCGGCGGACGTGTAGTGCCGCCACGAGGATCCGTTGCCGCCCGGGTGGTCGGCGTTGACGAGCGCGTAGGCGTGCCAGACGCCGTCGAGCAGGAAGGGGCGCTGCGGGTCGTTCATGAACTCGCCCGAGGGGCGGATGTGGATGCCGTCGTCGGCGGCGCGGGGCGCGGGCGGCGGGGGCTCGACGGGCCCGCGGTCGGCACCCGTGATGCCGCGCACGGCGACGACGAGGGCGGCGACCAGGAGGATCGCGACGGCCACGACGAGGGCGCGGCGATGGCGGCGGGCGAGCGGCCGGATACGGTCGCGCACGCGTCGCGCGAGCCCGGCAGCAGGCGGGCGGGACGGGGATGCGGTCATGTCGTCGGTCTCCTCGCGGTGGGCGATCGGGGGCAGACGGGTGGCGGAGCGGAGCGGGAGAGCATGCACCGCCGCACGACCGATCCGGCGACCGTACACGGCGAGCCGGGCCGCGTCCACCCCGTTCGGGGGACACGCCCGGGATCCGCCCGCGACCCCGCCCGGGGGCGCGCCGGGACCCCATCACCCCCTAGGCTCCCCGACCGGGGGAGTGTGCACCGCGCGTCGCGATCGGTCTCATCGATACGAGAACGAGAGTGAGAACAGGTGACCAAGAGAATCAGGCGCGGGCTGTCCGCGTCCGCCGCGGCGACCCTGGTGGTGGCGTCCGCGCTGCTCGCCGGCGGATCCGCCCAGGCCGCGGGCACGACGCCGCCCCGGCCCACCGTCCACACGCAGAAGGCGTACGCGCCGGAGGACGACTTCACGGCCCACTGGACCCGCGCGGACGCCAAGCAGATCGCGAAGCTGTCCGATCCGACCGCGCCGCCCCGGACGAACTCCATGCCCGCGGCGCAGACCATGCCGCAGGTGCCGCAGGACTTCCCGACGATGACCGACAAGGCGTTCGTCTGGGACACCTGGCCGCTCACGGACTCGTCCGGCCAGACCTACAGCGTCGACGGCTACGACGTGATCTTCGCGCTCACTGCCCCGCGCACCCTGTCGTTCGACGACCGGCACACGTACGCCAAGATCGGCTACTTCACGCGGCCCACGGGGATCCCGTCGGAGCAGCGCCCGGAGAACGGCGGCTGGACCTACCAGGGCAACGTGTTCGAGGACGGCGTCACGGACGGGATCTTCCCCGACCAGTCGTTCACCCAGCAGGCCGAGTGGTCCGGCTCCGCGCGGATCATGGCCGACGGCACGGTCAAGCTGTTCTTCACCGACGTGGCGTTCTACCGCGACGCGAAGGGCCAGGACGTGAAGCCCGCCGACCCGGTGATCTCGCTCAGCCAGGGGCGCATCGAGAAGACGGACGGCGCGGTGAAGGTCGCCGGCTTCGAGACGGTGACGCCGCTCCTGCGCCCCGACGGGCAGAGGTACCAGACGAACGAGCAGAACTGGTCCACCAACTTCCGCGACCCGTTCACGTTCACGGATCCCGACCACCCGGGCAAGACCTACATGGTGTTCGAGGCCAACGTCGCCGGGAAGCGCGGCGAGCAGGAGTGCGACGAGACCGACCTCGGCTACCGGAAGGGCGACCCCGCGGCGGAGGACCCGAAGGAGGTGACCGCGAGCGGCGCGAACTACCAGATGGCCTCGATCGGCCTGGCGGTCGCGGACGACGCGGACCTCACGAAGTGGCACTTCCTGGATCCGCTGCTCGAGTCGGCCTGCGTCACCGACCAGACCGAGCGGCCCGAGGTGATGATCGAGAACGGCAAGCACTACCTGTTCACGATCAGCCACCGCTCGACGTTCGCGAAGGGCATGGACGGCCCCGAGGGGGTCTACGGCTTCGTGGGGAACGGCCTGCGGAGCGACTACAAGCCGATGAACGGCGGGTCCGGCCTCGTGCTCGGCAACCCGACCAACCTCAACTACGCGGGCGGCACCGCGTACGCGCCCGACTACAACCAGACGCCGGGCGCGTTCCAGGCGTACTCGCACTACATCCTCCCGGGCGGGCTGGTGGAGTCGTTCATCGACGCCGTCGGCACGAAGGAGTCCTTCCGCCGCGGCGGGACGCTTGCGCCGACCGTGAGGCTCGAGTTCGACGGCGACACCTCGGAGCTCGACCGGGGCTACGGCGAGGGCGGGCTCGGCGGGTACGCCGACATCCCGACGACCCGGGTCTTCGACCCGGCGCACCCGCCGCAGTAGGGCGAGGCGCGGCGGCGGCGGTCATCCCGTCGTCGCCGCGTCCTCCCGGGCCGCTCATCTACACTCGCTGTCGATGCCCGCCCCGTCCCCGACCCCGATCCCGCCGCGCGTCCAGCGCGTGATCCGGGGGCTCGCCGCATCCACCACCGCCACGTTCGTGGCCGCCCTCTTCCACGAGGCCGGCGGCGGGGCCGCCCCGTCGTGGGCCGTCGTGGCGTTCGGGCTCGCGCTCGCGTCGCTCGCGGCCATCGCGCTCGCCGGCACGCGCACGTCGCTGTGGCGCCTCGTCGCCGCGGTGGGCGTCAGCCAGCTGCTCTTCCACGGCCTGTTCACCGCAGCGGGCGACGCGACCGGCCAGGCCGTCGCGGCGGATCCGCACGCGGGCATGGGGCACGGCGCGTCGGCGCTCGCGATCCCGGGCCTCGACGCCGCGGCCGGCGACGCCGGCGCGTTCGACCCCGGCATGCTGCTCTCGCACGGCGCGGCCCTCGTCGTCACCGTGCTCGCGCTGCGGCACGGCGAGGCGGCCATCCGCGCGCTCGTCGACGCCTCCGCGCTCCGTGTCGTGCGCGCCCTCGCGATCCCGTTCCTCCGGCCGGAGGGGCGGCGCGACACCGCGCTCGCCCTGGCCGTCCGGGCGCCCCTGGCGCTGCGCGACCTCTGCGCCCGGCTCGGCCGCCTGCGGCACCGCGGCCCGCCGCACCCGCGCGCCCTCCCCGCAGCCTGACGCGCCGGCCGGATCCCGCGACCTGCGGATGCCGGCCCACCGCGCGAGCCCGCTCGCGCCGCGGACGCGATGCCACGCATCGCCCGCCCCCTCTCCTCCCTCACCGGACGCCGGCACCGCCGCGTCCGCTCCCGGGGCCGCCCCGCGCGGCCCGGAACAGGACACCAGCCATGATCACCTCAGCCCCCTCCGCCCCCCGCCGCCGGATCCTCCGCTCGGCCACCGCGCTCGTCGGCGGCATCGCGCTCGCCGTCGCCGTGCCGCTCGCGGCCTCCGCGCACGTGCGCGTCTCGCCCGACCAGGCGGCCGCCGGCAGCTACAGCACGCTGACCTTCAAGGTCCCGACCGAGTCCGCGACCGCGACGACCACGAGCGTCACCGTCGACCTGCCGAAGGACGCCCCCTTCTCGAGCCTCTCCACCGAGCCCGTGCCCGGCTGGACCGCCAAGGTCACGACCGAGAAGCTCGACACCCCGGTGAAGACGGACGACGCGACCATCACGGACGCGCCCGTCGAGGTCACCTGGACCGCCGACGACGGCGTGGGCATCAAGGCAGGCGAGTTCCAGCGCTTCACGGTCTCCGTCGGACCCGTGCCCGACACCGGCAGCATCATGCTCCCGGCGCACCAGGGCTACTCGGACGGATCCGTCGTCGACTGGGACCAGGCGACCCCGGCCTCCGGCGAGGAGCCGGAGCACCCCGCGCCCACGCTCTACGTGGACGACGCCCCGCCCGCCGACTCCATGAGCGCGATGACGACCACGGCGGCGCCCGACGCGACGGTCGCGACGGCGGCCTCGGACACGAGCGCCACGAGCAGCGCGGTCGCGGTCGGCCTCGGCGTGGGCGGCCTCGCCCTCGGCGCGGTGGCCCTCGTGGTCGCGGTCTTCGCGCTCACCCGCGTGCGCCGCGAGGGCGGCGGCCAGGCGTGACGCCCGGAGACCGGATCCCGGCCCGCGCCGGCAGGCGCCCGCTCCGGCGGCTCGCCGCGGCGGTCGCCGGCGCCGCGCTCGCGACCGGAGCGCTCGCGCTCGCCGGGCTCGCGCAGGGGAGCGGTCCCGACGGCGCGCTGTCGGCGTCCGCGCACAACTACCTCGTGTCGAGCTCGCCCGCGGCCGGATCCACGATCGACGCTCCGCCGTCGGAGGTCACGCTGACCTTCAACGACGTGATCCTCGACCTCGCCGCGGCGGGCGGGGGAGGCGGCGACGCGTCGACCGGTTCCGCGCCCGCGGGCGGCTCGTCCGTCGTGCAGGTGACGGGACCCGACGGGCAGGGAACGCACTTCGAGACCGGCTGCGCGACGGACTCCGGGCGCACGGTCTCGGTGCCGGTCGCGCTCGGCGGATCCGGGCAGTACACGGTCACGTGGCGCGTGGTCTCGGCGGACGGGCACCCGGTCTCCGACTCGATCGCGTTCACGTACCAGGCGCCCGCGGGCGCGACGGCCGCGGCGGGCACGCCCGATGGGCCGGGCTGCGCGGCGGCGCAGGAGGGGGCGGCCGGATCCGGCGCGACCTCGTCGGGTGGCGCCGGAGCGTCCGCCGCCGATCCGGGCACCGCAGCCGGCCAGGAGCAGGGCGTCGCGCCCTACCTCGGCGTCATCGTCGGCGTGGGCATCGGGATCGTCGTGCTCGCGGCGGCAGCGGTCGTCCTCATCGTGGTGACCGGTCGGCGGAAGCCGGGCGCGACGGCCGCGACGGCCGCGACGGGTGACGCCGACGCCGTCGGCCCGCGCGAGGGCGGCCCACCCGCCGCCTGACCGCACGCGACTCGCGACGACGGGCCCGGATCCCTGCGGATCCGGGCCCGTCGTCGTCCGCGCGGGGAGCCGGGTCAGCCCGCGCCGGGCCCCATCACCTCGACGGCGCGGGCGAGGGCGTCGCGGCAGGCTCGGATCCCCGGCCGGTCGAGGCTGCCCACGCGCGACGACGTGAACACCGTGCGCCGCGGCGAGCCCGGCAGGCCGATCAGCCGCACGTCGGGCTCGCGGCCGGCCCACACCAGATCCGGCAGCACGGACGCCGCGTGCCCGCCGCGCACCAGGTCGATGTGCGCCTGCAGGTCGGCCGTCACGTACCGGACGTCCGGCTCGAAGCCCGCGACCCGGCACACCTGCTCGGCGAAGTGGCGCGACGCCGTGCCCGCGGGCTCCATCACCCACGGCAGGCGGCGCGCGTCGGAGATGGAGCGGACGTCGTCTCGGCCGGGCGGGAGGCCGAGGCGGAGCGGATCGACGCACAGCTCCTCGCGGTCGAGGTCGGCGGGCCGCGGCGCCGCGTGCGCCGGGTACTGCTCGGCGATGACGAGGTCGTGGTCGCGCGCCCATACGTCGTGCAGGCCCGACTCGGGCTCGCGCATCGTGATCTCGACCCGCAGGTCGGGGTAGTCGTCGCGGAGGATCGTGAGCGCCGGCGGCACGAGCGCGAGCAGCGCCGACTGGAACGCGGCCACGCGGATGGTGCCGGACACGTTCGCGAGCGACGCGTTGACCTCCGTCTCGGCGCGCTCGAGCCGCTCGAGCAGCGCCGTGGTGTGCTCCACGAGGATCTCGGCCTGCGGCGTGAGCACCACCCGCCGGCCGACGCGGCGCAGGAGCGGGACGCCCGCCTCGCGCTCCAGCTGCGCGAGCTGCTGCGACACCGACGACGGGCTGAATGACAGCGCGTCGGCGACCGCGCCGATCGTGCCGCGCAGCTTGAGCTCGCGCAGGAGCCGCAGCCGTCGCATCTCGAGCACGTGCGCCTCCCCGGGATCTCAGGCGAGCGTGGAATCATCGGCAGGGCCGCACGATGATCATCGGAAACGTTCAGCGCATCCGATGAGAGCATGGTCGCACACTGGGAGGACGCGCCCGCAGCGCGGCCGACGCCGGGGCACATCGCCCGACCCGAGACGAAGAGGTTCCCGCATGACCGCCGAGACCGCATCCGCCCCCGAGACCGCACCCGCCTCCGAGACGGCGCAGTTCCCGACGGTCGAGGGCACCGCCGCAGCACCCGACCGCGAGGCGCTCGCCGACCGGTCCGTCGCGCTCGTGCGCACGTGGCTCGCGGAGGCGGCCCAGCACCCCGCGGATCCGTCGGCCGAGCGCCTCGCGGGCGTCCTCAAGGACGAGAACGGCCTCGACTTCACGATCGGCTTCGTCGACCGCGTCGTCCGCCCCGAGGACCTGCCCGTCGCGGGCAACAGCCTCGCCGCGCTCACCGCCAAGACCCCCGGCTTCCTGCCCTGGTACATGCAGGGCGCGATCCGCGCGGGCGGCATCCTCGGCCCCGTCCTCCCGCAGGTCGTCGTCCCCGTCGCGCGGCGCGTGCTGCGCGAGATGGTCGGCCACCTCATCGTCGACGCGACGAGCGAGAAGCTCGGCCCGGCGATCCAGAAGCTGCGCGAGGGCGGATCCCGCCTCAACCTGAACCTGCTCGGCGAGGCCGTGCTGGGCGAGAAGGAGGCCGCGCGCCGCCTCGCCGGCACGCGCGAGCTGCTCGCCCGCGACGACGTCGACTACGTCTCCATCAAGGTGTCGAGCGTCGTCTCGCAGCTGTCGATGTGGGCGTTCGACGAGGCCGTCGACAAGGTCGTCGAGCGGCTCACCCCGCTGTACGAGCTGGCGTCGAAGGCCGCCACCCCGAAGTTCATCAACCTCGACATGGAGGAGTACAAGGACCTCGACCTCACCATCGAGGTGTTCACGCGCGTGCTCGACCAGCCGCAGCTCAAGGACCTCGAGGCCGGCATCGTGCTGCAGGCGTACCTGCCCGACGCGCTCGCGGGGCTCCAGCGGCTGACCGCGTGGGCGCAGGAGCGCCGCGCGGCGGGCGGGGCGCCCATCAAGGTCCGCATCGTCAAGGGCGCGAACCTCGCGATGGAGCAGGTCGACGGCCGCATGCACGACTGGCCCGTCGCCACCTGGGCCACCAAGGAGCAGACCGACACGCACTACAAGCGGATGCTCGAGCACGCGCTCCAGCCCGCCGCGGCCGACGCCGTGAAGATCGGCGTCGCCGGCCACAACCTCTTCGACGTCGCGTACGCGTGGCTGCTCGCCGAGGAGCGCGGCGTCACCGACCGGATCGAGTTCGAGATGCTGCTCGGCATGGCGACCGGCCAGGCCGAGGCCGTGAAGCGCACGGTCGGCGGGCTCCTGCTCTACACGCCCGTGGTGCACCCGACCGAGTTCGACGTGGCCATCTCGTACCTCATCCGCCGCCTGGAGGAGAACGCGAGCCAGGAGAACTTCATGTCGGCGGTGTTCGAGCTGAGCACGTCGTCCGAGCTGTTCGCGCGGGAGGAGTCGCGGTTCCGGGCGTCGCTCCAGGGCGTCGACGACGCGATCCCGGCGCCGAACCGCACGCAGGACCGCCGCTTCCCGCCGGAGCTCGACGACGTGGATCCGCTCGCCGAGCCCGAGACGCCCGAGGAGCCCGAGGAGGAGGTCGACCCGCAGCTCACGAGCGTGGTGCAGGGCTTCACGCGCGGATCCCTGCTGACGCCCGACGCGCTCGTCGACCCCGACGCCTCCGCGACGCCGTTCCACAACGCGGCCGACACGGATCCGGCGCTGCCGACGAACCGCGCCTGGGGCCGCGAGATCCTGTCGCGCGTCGAGGCCTCGCAGCTGGGCGTCGCGACCATCGAGTCCGCGCGCATCGACTCCACCGGGCAGCTGGACGACATCATCGACGGCGTCCGCACCGCCGCGGCCTCCTGGGGCGCCCGACCCGGCGACCAGCGCGCGGCGCTCCTGCACCGCGTCGGCGTCGCGATCGAGCGCAACCGCGCGCGCCTCATCGAGGTGATGGCGTCGGAGACCGGCAAGACCATCGCCGAGGCCGACCCCGAGGTCAGCGAGGCCGTGGACTTCGCGCACTACTACGCCGAGCGCGCCCGCGACCTCGACCGCGTGCAGGGCGCCCGCTTCGTCCCGTCGCGCGTCACCGTCGTGGCGCCGCCGTGGAACTTCCCCGTCGCGATCCCCGCGGGCAGCATGCTCGCGGCCCTCGCATCCGGCAGCGGCGTGGTCGTGAAGCCCGCAGGCCAGGCCCGCCGATCCGGCGCCGTGCTCGTCGAGGCGCTCCGCGAGGCCGGCGTGCCGCGCGAGCTGCTCGCGCTCGTCGACGCCGGCGAGGCCGAGTTCGGCGAGCACCTCATCTCGCACCCGGCCGTCGACCGCGTGATCCTCACGGGCGGCTACGAGACCGCCGAGGTCTTCCGCTCCTGGCGCTCGGACCTCCCGCTCCTCGCGGAGACCAGCGGCAAGAACGCCATCATCGTGACCCCGAGCGCCGACCTCGACCTGGCCGCGGCCGACGTCGTGAAGAGCGCCTTCGGCCACGCCGGCCAGAAGTGCTCGGCGGCGAGCCTCGTGATCCTCGTGGGCTCGGTCGGCAAGTCCCGACGGTTCCTCACGCAGCTCACCGACGCCGTGTCGTCGCTGCGCGTGGGCTACCCGTCGGATCCCACCACGCAGATGGGCCCGATCATCGAGCCCGCCGCCGGCAAGCTCAAGCACGCGCTCACGCAGCTCGGCGTCGGCGAGAAGTGGCTCGTGGAGCCCGAGGCCAAGGACGAGACCGGGCGCCTCTGGTCGCCGGGCGTCCGCGACGGCGTGAAGCCCGGGTCGTACTTCCACCTCACCGAGTTCTTCGGCCCCGTGCTCGGCGTGATGCGCGCCCGCACCCTCGAGGAGGCGATCCGCTTCCAGAACGCCATCCCCTACGGCCTCACCGCGGGCCTGCACAGCCTCGACGCGCGCGAGCTCGAGCAGTGGCTCGAGACCGTGGAGGCGGGCAACCTCTACGTCAACCGCGGGATCACGGGCGCGATCGTGCAGCGCCAGCCGTTCGGCGGGTGGAAGCGCTCCTCGGTCGGATCCGGCACGAAGGCCGGCGGCCCGAACTACCTCATGGGCCTCGGGTCCTGGGTCGCGGACGCGGGCCGGCACTCGAGCTCGCTGCACCTGCGCGGGCTGTCGCCGCGGGTGACGGAGCTCATCGAGTCGGCGCAGCCCGCCATCCGCTACGAGGACTTCGACCTCGTGCGCCGCTCCGCCCTCAGCGACGCGGTCGCGTGGCATGACGAGTTCGGCCAGGTGAAGGACCCGAGCGGGCTCGGCGTGGAGCGGAACCTGTTCCGCTACCGCCCGCTGCCTGTCACGGTGCGGCTCACGGAGTCGGGCGCGCTCGCCGACCTGCTGCGCGTCCTCGCGGCCGGGCGGCTGGCGCGTGCGGAGATGCACGTGTCGGTGCCGGGGATCCTCCCGGCCGGCCTCGGCCAGGTGCTCGACGACCTGCCGAGCGTGCACGTGACCATCGAGACCGACGATGCGTGGCTCGCCCGGGTCGCCGCCGACGGGATCGCGACGGAGCGCGTGCGGCTCGTCGCCGCGCGCGACTCGCGGCTCGTGGAGGCGCGCGCCCTGTCCGACGCGCTCCGCGGCACGCCCGACGTGGCCGTCTTCGCGGACGAGATCACCGCCGCCGGCCGCGTCGAGATGCTCACGTTCCTGCGCGAGCAGGCCATCAGCATCACGGCCCACCGCTTCGGCAACCCGGACGACTGGAGCGAGGCGGTCATCTAGGCGACGGCCATCGAGGTCCGCGCGCTCCAGGCCGCGGAGACGGACGGGACGCGGGCGCAGCGCCGGGGATGATCCGCTCGCGGGCCTCCCGGATCCGCGACCCTGGGCGCATGCAGACATCCGTGGCCGTCGACCGCGCCCGCGCGCTGTGGGACGGCGGCCGGCGGAGGGACGCGATCGTCGAGCTGCGGGCCCGCGTGCGGAAGGAGCCCGGCGACGCGGTCGCGCGACTGCTGCTCGCGTCGTGGTACCGCGAGGTGCGCGCGCCCGACCAGGCCGGACGCTGGGGGATCGCCCTGCCCGGCTGGACCGCCCCGCGCGAGCGCGAGCTGCTGGCGCGGCTGATCGCGTCGTCCGGCGTGCCAGACGACCGCCTCGGGCGCTTCCTCGCGCTGCCCGCGGGCGAGCGGCCCGCCGAGCTCGACGAGGTCATGGCGATCGTGGACGGTCTCCGCGCCCCTGACGGCTGGCGCGGCGCGAAGCCGCTGCGACCGTGCGACCTGCGGAGCCGGATCGCGCATGCCGTCCACGTGCTCGGCTGGCTGCTGCTCTCCGGCGCTCTCCTGATGTCCGGGCTCGTCGCGCTGACCGGCGACGACGCCACGTCCCCCGCGCGCGGCGGCGTCGCGGTGGGGCTCGTCCTGCTCGCTGTGGCCGCTGTCGTGGAGGGCACACGGGCCCGCCGGGGCTGGTGGTGGATCGGCCCGTCGGCGGTGCTGCTCGCCGCTGCCCTGATGGCGGCCGCCGTGACGCTCGTGCGGATGGCGGTCTGACCGCCGCCTAGGGTCGACACGTGATCCCCGCTCCCGCCGTCATGCACGTCGCGGTGGCGCGGGTGGCCGAGACCGCCGACCGCGCGGCCCGCACAGCCGCCGGCCGCGTCGCGCTGCGGACGCTCGTGGCGGGGGTCGCCGGCGCGGATCCCGCCGACGTCACCGTGCGCGCCCGCTGCGCGACCTGCGGCGGAGAGCACGGCCGTCCGGTGCTCGGCGGATCTCGCGCGCTCGACGGACTGCACGCGAGCGTCGCGCACGCGGGCGACGCCGTGGTGGTCGGGGTGTCGACGGACGGCCCGATCGGCATCGACGCCGAGCCGCGCGGTCGCGAGGCGCCGCCCGGGACGACGCTCGCGGAGTGGGTGCGGATCGAGGCGGTGCTGAAGGCCGACGGCCGCGGGCTCGCGGTGGATCCGGCGCGCGTTCGGTTCGCGGGCGACGCGCGCGGGACCGTCGCGTGGATCGACGGCGAGCCCGCGCGCTACCGGGTGGTCGACGCGGAGCTCGGGAGCTGGCTGGTCGTGGCGGTCGCGCGGCGCGGCCTCGGCCAGGTGGTCGTGCGGATCCGGGACCCGGACGGGCCGGGATCCGGCGCCTGACGCCTCAGCGCCGCCCGACCCGCGGCAGCGCAGGCAGCGGCGCGTCCGCGAGCCACGCGCGCAGCAGCGCGCCCGCGTCGCCGGCCGCGCCCACGAGGTCCGCCGTGGTGCGCGGCGCCGTCCACGCCGGATCCGTCCAGCGCAGCAGCAGCTGCCGCCACGCCGCGTCGCCGAGGGTGAGCCGAAGCGCGTGCACCGCGAGGGCGCCTCGCTTGTAGACGACGTCGTCGAACATCGACTCGGGGCCGGGATCGCCGATGCCCATCTGCGTGCCGTAGCGGTCGAGGCGCGCGTGGTGCTGGCGCGCGAGCTGGTCCGCGGTGGGCCCGCCGGACTCCTCCGACCACAGCCACTCGGCGTAGCAGGCGAAGCCCTCGTTGAGCCAGATGTGCTGCCACGACGCGAGGCCCACGGAGTTGCCGAACCACTGGTGCGCGAGCTCGTGGGCGACGAGCCGCTCGGATCCGCCCGTGCCGTCCGCGTGGTTGGAGCCGAGCACGGCCATCGCCTGCGCCTCGAGGGGGATCTCCAGCTCGTCGTCCGTGACCACCACCCGGTACTCGTCGAACGGGTACGGCCCGAACAGCGTCTCGAAGAACGCCATCATGCGGGGCACGAGCGCGAGGTCCTGCAGCACGCGGGCCTCGCGGGGCTTGGGGTACGCGAACACGGCCTGGGTGGATCCGGCGGGCACGCGCTTCTCGGAGTACCGGCCGATCTGCACGGTCGCGAGGTACGGCGCGGTGCGTGCGTCCTGCTCGTACGTCCAGGTCGCGCGGCCCGAGCGCTCGAGGCGGGAGACGAGCCGGCCGCTCGCGATCACGGTGTAGTCGACCTCGCACGCGATGCGGATCCGGAACGCGGCCCGGTCGTCCGGCCGGTCGTTGCAGGGGAACCAGGTGGACGCGCCGCTCGGCTGCGACGCGACGAGCACGCCGTCGCCGAGCTCCTCCCAGCCCAGGTCGCCCCAGACGGTGCGGCGGGGGCCGGGCTCGCCGGAGTAGGCGACGTCGACCGTGAAGGTGGTGCCAGCGGGGATCGGCGCTGCAGGTGTGACGACGAGCCGTCCGCCGCGCTGCACGTGCCGGGTCTCGCGGCGGCCGTCGACGCGCACGTCGCCCGCGCGGAGGCCGGTGAGGTCGAGCTCGAAGCGGGCGAGCGGCTCGCGCGCGACCGCGGTGATGACGGCGCGCGCCTTGAGCCGGTTGCGGGCCACGCGGTAATCGAGATCGAGGTCGTAGCGCTCGACGGCGTACGCGGAGGATCCGACCTCGGGGGTGTAGGCGTCGCCGGACGCGGGGCCGGCCGTGGCCCTCACCGGCGACCGGCGGTCGCGCGCGCGGCGGTGTCGGCGGGAGCGGTGGCGGCGGTGTCCGTGGTCGTCGCGGCGGCGCCAGCGGGCAGGTAGCGGCCGGTCTTCACCTCGCGCCACGGGCCGATCGGGTTGCCGCTCCAGCGGCTGGCCTCGGGCACGAGCTCCCCGCGCATCACGAGGCTCGCGGGCCCCACGGTGGCCTGCGGGCCGATGCGCGCCGCGGGGAGGATGACGCTGTGCGGCCCGAGGGTCGCACCGGCGTCGAGGGTGACGGTGTCCATGCTCATGATCCGATCATGGAACAGATGCGTCTGGACGACACATCCGCGGTTGATCGTGGATGCGTCGCCGAGCGTCACGAGGTCGGCCTCGGGCAGCCAGTGCGAGTCGCACCAGACGCCGGATCCGATGCGCGCTCCGAGGCTCCGCAGCCACCAGACGAGCGCGGGCGTTCCCGCCGCCGACGACGCGAACCAGGGCGCCGCGACCATCTCGGTGAAGACGTCCGACACCTCGCTGCGCCACACGAACGACGACCACAGCGGGTGCTCCTCGGCGCGGATGCGGCCGATGAGGATCCACTTGGCCGCCGTCGAGATCGCCGCCGCCACCGCGCCGGCGACCAGCAGCACCACGCCGCCGAGCAGGAATGCGACGAGCGGACCCCACGCCTCGGTGAGCGCGGCGAGCGTCACGAGGACGGCCAGGCCGATCGCGCAGGTGACGAAGACGGGCACGACGCGGAGCAGCTCCCACAGGATCCGGGCCACGCGCAGCCGGGTCGGCGGCCGGAACGTGCGCGAGTCGTCGGCGGCGGCGACCGTGCGCCGGAGCCGGACGGGCGGGGAGCCGAGCCATGAGGATCCGGACTTCGACTTCGTGGGCGCCGCCGAGAGCACGGCGACGAGGCCGTCCTTCGGCACCTTGTGGCCGGGGCCCGCCATGCCGGAGTTGCCGAGGAACGCGCGCTGGCCGATCTCGGCGCGGGCGACGCGCATCCAGCCGCCGCCGAGCTCGTAGCCCGCCACGAGCGTGTCGTCGGCGAGGAAGGCGCCGTCGCGGATGGTGGTCATCGCGGGGATGAGGAGCACGGTCGACGCCTCGACGTCCTTGCCCACGCGGGCGCCGAGGAGGCGCAGCCACACGGGCGTGAAGAGGCCGGCGTAGAGCGGGAAGAGCACGGTTCGGGCGAGGTCGAGCAGGCGCTCGGTCGTCCACAGCTGCCAGCCGACGCGGCTCCGCACCGCGTGGATGCCCTCGCTGACGCCGAGGCCGAGGAGGCGCACGGATCCGACGACGAGGAGCGCGAGCACGAGGCCGGTCATGAGCACGGCGGGCACGAGCGCGCCGAGGCCGCGCCACCACACGTCGCCGAGGTCGGCGGATCCGCGGATCGCGGCCGCGAGGATCCCGCCGCCCGCGACGAAGCCGACCACCGGCACGAGGGCGGTCGCGACGGAGGCGGCGCCGTACGCCGTGACCCAGCGCGTGTTGCGCGGCGGCCGGTGGTCGGGCCACCAGACGCGGGCCTTGCCCTCGCGCGCGGCCGGGGATCCGGCCCAGCGCTGGCCCGACGGCACCCGGCCGAACACGGCCGAGCCCGGCGCGATCTCCGCGCCCTTGCCGATGCGCGTGCCCGGCAGGAGCGTCGAGCGCGTGCCGACCGTGGACCCCGCGCCGATGCGGACCGCGCCGACGCGCACGGTGTCTCCGTCGATCCAGTACCCGGAGAGGTCGACCTCCGGCTCGACGGACGCGCCCCGGCCGATGCGGAGCATGCCCGTGACCGGCGGCAGCGTGTGCAGGTCGACGTCGTCGGCGATGCGCGCGCCGAGCGCGCGCGCGTAGTACGTGATCCACGGCGCGCCCGCGAGCCCGACCGCGCCGATCTGCTGCGCGATCTGCTCGGCCAGCCAGATCCGCAGGTGCCAGCGGCCGCCGCGCGGGTGGTCGCCCGGCGTGAGGCCGCGGAGGAGGAGGCGCGCGGCGACCGCGGAGATCGCCATGCGGCCGAACGGCGTCGCGAAGAGGAGGAGGCCCGGGATCAGCAGCCACCACGAGACGTCGGGCAGCGCGTCGAAGCCGCCGAGCGGGCGCAGCAGCGCGCTCGCGGTGAGGAGGAGCGCGAGCCAGCGGAGGCTCTGCAGGGCGAGGAGCGGCGCGCCGAGGAGGGTCTGGATCCACTGCGTGCGGCGCGGCGTCGGCGTCACGTCCACGCGCGGCCCGCTGCGCTCCGCCCGCGGCGCGCGACCGGCGATGGCGGCGTGCATCGCGCCCAAGCGCGGGTGGGCGTAGACGTCGGCGACCGTGAACTCCGGGTCGATGGTGCGGATCCGGGCCACGAGCTGCGCGGCCGACAGGGATCCGCCGCCCAGGTCGAAGAAGTTGGCGTCGGCGCTCGCGACGGGCGTGCCGAGCGCGGCCGACCACATCTCGGCGAGCGGGCGCAGCTCGGCGTCGAGGTCGGCGCCGTCGTCGCCCGCGGCGCCCGGGAGCGGCCAGGGCAGCGCGGCCCTGTCGACCTTGCCGGACGTGCGCGTGGGCAGCGACTCGACCACGCCGATGAGCGGCACGAGCGCGGCCGGCAGCGCGACGCGGAGGCGCTGCACGGCGTCCTCGCGGGAGAAGGCGGCGGGATCCCGGGGCACGAGGTAGCCGACGAGCACCTGGTTGCCCGCGCCCGTGGTCTGCACGGCGACGGCCGCGCCCTGCACGTCGTCGAGGCCCTGCAGCGCCGCCTCGATCTCGCCCAGCTCGATGCGGCGGCCGCCGACCTTCACCTGGTCGTCGGCGCGGCCCTGGAAGACGAGGCCCTCCGCCTCGAAGCGCACGAGGTCGCCCGAGCGGTAGGCGCGATCCCAGCCGAGCGCGGGGAACGGGGCGTACTTCTCGGCGTCCTTGGCGGGATCCAGGTAGCGGGCCAGCCCGACGCCGCCGATGATCAGCTCGCCCACGCCGCCCTCGGGCACGCGCGCGCCCTCGGGGTCGACGACCGCGAGGTCCCAGCCGTCGAGCGGCAGGCCGATCCGCACGGGGCCGGGGCCGCCGAGCGGTGCCGCGCACGCGACGACGGTCGCCTCGGTGGGGCCGTACGTGTTCCAGACCTCGCGCCCGTCGGTCGCGAGGCGCTGGCCGAGCTCGGGCGGGCAGGCCTCGCCGCCGAAGATGAGCAGCCGCACGTTCTCGAGCGACTCCGCGGGCCACAGCGCCGCGAGCGTCGGGACGGTGGACACGATCGTCACGCCGTGCGTGGTGAGCCAGGGCCCGAGGTCCATGCCGCTGCGGACGAGGCTGCGCGGCGCGGGCACGAGGCACGCGCCATGGCGCCAGGCCAGCCACATCTCCTCGCAGCTGGCGTCGAACGCGACCGAGAGGCCGGCGAGCACGCGGTCGCCCGGGCCGATCGGCTCCTCCCGGAGGAAGAGGCGCGCCTCCGCGTCGACGAAGGCCGCGGCCGAGCGGTGCGAGACCGCGACGCCCTTGGGGGTGCCGGTGGATCCCGAGGTGAAGATGATCCACGCGTCGTCCTCGGGCGCGGGCGGCGCCACGAGCGGCAGCGCGGAGGTGGAGGCGTGCGCGGCGGCGGCGGGGAGGATGCGGAGCGCGGCGGATGCGGCGGATGCGGCGGCGGCCTCGGCGGTCTCGGCCGTCTCGGCGGCGGTGGCGTCCGCGGCGCGCGGCGTGAACTCGCCCGTGCCCGTCACGACGCCCGCGACGCGCGCCTCGCCGAACACGAGCCGGGCGCGCTCCTCGGGGTCGTCCGCGTCCACCGGCACGTACGCGGCGCCGGCCGCGAGCACGCCGAGCACGGTGACGTAGAGGTCGCGGGATCCGGACGGCATGCGGATCCCGACCCGGTCGCCCTTCCCCACGCCCGCCTCCCGCAGCGACGCCGCGACCTGCACGACGCGCGCCATGAGCTCGCGGTAGCTGAGCGCGCCGTCGCCGTCCTCGATGGCCGACGCGTCGGGATGCGCGGCGACGGTCGCGCGGAGCACGTCGACGAGCGTGCGCGGGGGAGTGACGGCGTCGGCCCGGTCGAGGACGCGCTGCGCGGCGTCGGCGTCGGCGTCGGCGTCGTGCGGCGTCGCCGCGTCCGGGGAGGACTCGGGCATGTGATCTCCGATCGGGACGGGCGGCGTGCGTACTGTCGGGCCTCCGGGTGAACGGGAGGTGGAATCGTGGCGACCCCGGGCCTCCGGAGCCCGCGGCCGGAGTCAGCCGGCCGCGAGCGCCTCGTCCACCAGACGGCGCGCGTCGGCGTCGGAGGCGCCGAGCCGCCGCGCGAGCTGCGCGTAGGCGACGGCGGATGCCCGGAGCGGCGCCGGCACGTCGTCCTGCGCCGCGACGAACGACCCGGCACGCCCGCGCGTCTCGATGACGCCGTCGGCCTCGAGCTCCTTGTACGCGCGCGCCACCGTGTTCACGGCGACACCCGCCTGCTCGGCGAGGGCCCGCACGGTCGGCAGCCGCGCACCGACCGGCAGCTCGCCGTCGGCGGCCCGGCGCGCGACCTCGGCGCGGAGCTGCTCGTAGGGCGGGACCGCGGAGCCCGGGTCGATGCGGTAGCCGGGCGCGGGATCCATGGGCCGAGGCTAGCGAGCCGCGGGCCGCCGCCGGGCGCGACATGCACGGCGACATGCGCGGGGCCGCGGCGCGCGAGAGGATGGGGGAGCGGCACGCCCGGCCGCCGACAGGAGGTCCCGCATGTCCGAGCTCGAGCTGATCACGATGTGGTCGCGCGCCCGCAAGCAGATGATCACGAGCCAGCTCGGCCCGATCTTCCTGCTCACCTCCACCGTGGTCCTGCTCCGCACGGGCCTCGCCGAGGCCGATCTCGGCACGCGCCTCGCGGCCGCGCTCATCCTCCTCGCGACGGGCGCCCTCGGATCCGCCGTGCAGTTCTCCGTCAACTCGCAGGCCATCGCCATCGCCCGCGACCTCCGCGAGTCGGGCGCCTCGTCGCACGCGGCGCGCGTGGTCATTGCCGCCGAGGGCCTCACGAACCTCGTCCGCTACGCGATCCCGGCCCTCTTCGTGGTCATCTACGTCGTGATCCTGGTGGCGCTGTTCGCGTGACCCACGTCCCACCCGGCCGCGGCCGCTGATCCCTCAGGCCGAGACGGCACGCGGGATGCTCGCACGGAGCGCCACGAGCGTCGGCCCCAGCGTCGCCAGCAGGAGGCCGAGGAGGCCGGCGCCGAGGAGCAGCAGCATCGGGACGGCACCCACGGAGAGCTGCGTCTCCGGTGCCGTCCGCCGCAGGGCGTCCAAGACGACGACCGAGGCGACCGTCACGATCACGACGCCGAGCAGGAACGCGGTCCCGGCGTAGACGACGGCCTCCAGCGCCGCGGCCCTGCGCACGAGCCGCGGGGTCGCGCCCGCGGCCTGCACCAGGGCGAACTCGCGGTCCCGGGCCCGCCCCGTCATGAAGACGCTGACGGCGGAGGCGATCAGCGTGAGCACGAGCGGCGCCCCGAAGAGGAGGAGGTCCGCTTCGCGGTCCGGCGCGGCGGCCGGCATCCCGGAGAGGGAGGCCCGCGCGCTCGCGAACATGTCCGTGACGCTCGTGGCCGAGCCCACGAGCACGATGCCCAGGGTGAGCGGCACCACGGCCGAGGTCGACTGGGTGATGCGGTGCGCGCACGCGTGGCGGGCCAGGTACCAGGCGGGCCGTCCGCGTGCGGGGATCAGGGCGGTCCAGGCGCGCAGCACGGGCCGCACCGCCAGGGGGGCGATGGCGGCGAGGGCGACCATCATCGCGAGTCCCACGAAGAGGCCGTTCTGGCCGATGCCCGTGAGTGGGAGGTCCTGCATGCCGACTCCCATGGCGGCGGCGGCGGCGGCCCCCGTCGCCGCCAGGATCCAGCGGAGCACGGTCATCCGGATCCGCGGGTCCTCGGGCGTGCGCAGGGCGGCGATCGGCGGGACCCGGGACGCCTGACGGGCCGCGCGGCGGCCGCCGAGGAGCATCAGGGCGGTGATGAGGACGACGACGGACGCGGCGCTCAGGGGATCCTGGCTCGCGCGCGCGCCCTGCAGCGTCGGCACCCGGGACGTCAGCCAGCCGAACACCGGTTGCGTGAGGGCGGCGCCGATCGCGATGCCCGCCACGGCGGCCGCGACGGCCAGCACGGCGAGGAGCCCGAGGATCGTGCGGCGGACGCGACGCGGGGTCATGCCGGCCAGCTGCCACCTGGCGTGGTCCTGCCGCTGTGCCGCGACGGACAGCTCGGCCGCCCCGCCGACGACGATGATCATGGTGATGCCGCTGAGGAGGACGGGCGTGGCCGTGAAGCCGATCACGCCCTCGAGGTCCGCGTCGGAGATGCGGCCGGCGCCGGCGAGGCGCAGGGCGCTCGACACGATGCCGGCCATGATCGCGAGGATCGCGGCGGCCGCGCCGGCGATGACGGCGGAGCCGATCCAGAGGCGCAGGTCGTGACGCAGCTCGGCGACGACGAGGCGGATCACCGGGCATCCCGGACATGCGCCGGCCGGGCCGCGGCGATCGCCGTCGAGACCTCGTCCGCTGTCGGCCGGATGAGCTCGGCGTGGATCGTCCCGTCCCGCAGGACGAGCACGCGGTCCGCGACCGCCGCCGCCTCCGCGCTGTGGGTGACGAGCACCACGGACCGCGTGCCCGCCGCCATCTCGCGGAGCAGCGCCAGCACGTCCGCGCCGGTCCGGGAGTCCAGGGCCCCCGTCGGCTCGTCGGCGAAGAGCAGCTGGGGCCGGGTCGCCAGGGCGCGGGCCACGGCCACGCGCTGCTGCTGCCCGCCCGACAGCTCGCCGGGCAGGTTCCCGCCGCGGTCCCGGAGCCCCACGGACGCCAGCGCCGCGTCGATCGAGGCGGGATCGACCTTCCTCCCCGCGAGGCGGAGGGGGAGGGCGATGTTCTCCCGCGCGGTCAGCGACGGGACGAGGTTGTACGACTGGAAGACGAACCCCACCTGCTGCTGGCACATGCGCGCGAGGTCCTCGGCGCGGGTCGTGCGGGGGTCGCGGCCGAAGAGGGAGACGGATCCGCCCGTCACCTGCTCCAGGCCCGACAGGCAGTACAGCAGCGTGGACTTCCCCGAACCCGACGGCCCGACGATGGCGACCATCTCCCCGGGACGGATGCCGAGGGATATGCCGTCGAGCACCCGGACCTCGTCCATCTTCCGCGTCCCCGGGAACGCCTTCGTCACCTCGACCGCGCGTACGTGCACCTCATCGCTCATGCCCTCAGCTTGGTGGGCGGCGGCGCCGTGCGCAGTGGGGAGAACCCCACTGTCCTGCGGGTGCCGTTACTCCAGCGTCCGGTTCACCAGCCGCGACAGCACGATGGCGCTGCGCGTGTGGTCGACGTTCGGGGCGAGGCGCACCTTCTCGAGGGCGTCCTCGAGGCTCGGGATGTCGCGGGAGCGGATCCGGACGATGGCGTCCGCGTCGCCCGTGACGGTGCCCGCGTCGACGACCTCGGGGACGCCCTGGAGGATCCGGCGCAGCTCGTCGGGCGCGACCGTCCCGCGGCAGAACAGCTCCACGTAGGCCTCGGTGCTGAGGCCGTCGACCGCGGGGTCGACCTGGATGGTGAAGCCGCGGATCACGCCGTCGGCCACCAGCCGGTCGACCCGCCGCTTCACCGCGCTGGCCGAGAGGCCCACCGTCCCGCCGATGTCGCCGTAGCCGGCCCGCCCGTTCTGGCGGAGGAGGTCGATGATCCGGTGGTCCAGGTTGTCCATGCCCCGAGCCTATGGCGGGATCGTGCGTGGGACCGGGCCCCCACGCGCGGAATCCGCGTCGCACCCTCTCGAACGGGCGCGATGCGCCTGCCAGGCTGTGCGGAAGGCGTCCCCTCGGGGCTCTGGGACATCGTCCGCCTCCACGACCGCGCCGCGAGGCGCGCCGCACGAAGCAGGAGCACCATGCCCTCCACCCTCTCCCGATCCGCGGACACGACCGCCGGCCGCACGCCCGTCGCGAAGCGCGTGCTCATGTGCCGGCCCGACCACTTCGACGTGGTCTACAAGATCAACCCGTGGATGGATCCCGCCGTCCCGACCGACACGTCGCTCGCGGTGCGCCAGTGGCAGACCCTCTACGACACGTACGTGGGCCTCGGCTTCCAGGTCGACCTCATCGACGGGATCGCCGGGCTGCCCGACATGGTCTACGCGGCCAACGGCGGCTTCACGCTCGACGGCATCGCCTACGGCGCCGCCTTCCAGCACGCGGAGCGCCAGCCTGAGGGCCCGGCCTACATGGACTGGTTCCGCGAGGCGGGCTTCGACGTGCGCGTGCCCGAGCAGGTCAACGAGGGCGAGGGCGACATCCTCCTCGTCGGCGACACGATCCTCGCGGGCACCGGCTTCCGCAGCGACAGCACCAGCCACGCCGAGGTGGCCCGGATCTTCGACCGCGAGGTCGTGACCCTCCGCCTCGTGAACCCGTCGTTCTACCACCTGGACACCGCGATCGCCGTGCTCGACGACACCAACATCGCCTACCTGCCGAGCGCGTTCGACGCCGACAGCCTCGACGAGATCGAGCGCCGCTTCCCCGACGCGGTCGAGGTCAGCGAGCAGGACGCCTCGATCCTCGGCCTCAACTCCTACAGCGACGGCTACAACGTGGTCATCGCGGAGAAGGCCGTCGGCTTCGAGGCGTCGCTGCGCGAGCGCGGGTACAACCCCATCGGCGTCGACCTGTCCGAGCTGCTGCTCGGCGGCGGCGGCGTGAAGTGCTGCACGCTCGAGCTGCGGAAGTAGGCCCGCCATGACCGACACCATCGACCGCCCCGCCGCATCCGACGCCGGCGCCCTCGCGATCCACGCCGAGGAGGCGCACGCCGCGCACAACTACCACCCGCTCCCCGTCGTGGTCGCGTCCGGCGAGGGCGCGTGGGTCACCGACCTCGACGGCCGGCGCCTCCTCGACTGCCTCGCCGCGTACTCCGCGGTGAACTTCGGGCACTCGCATCCGGAGCTGGTGCGGGTCGCGACCGAGCAGCTCGGACGGATCACGCTCACGAGCCGCGCGTTCCACAACGACAAGCTGGGCCCGTTCGTCACGGCGCTCGCCGAGCTCGCCGGCAAGGACATGGTCCTGCCGATGAACACGGGCGCCGAGGCCGTGGAGTCCGGGATCAAGGTCGCGCGCGCCTGGGGCTACCGCGTGAAGGGCGTGGCAGCGGGCCGCGCGAAGATCATCGTCATGGCCGGCAACTTCCACGGCCGCACCACCACCATCGTGAGCTTCAGCGACGACGAGGAGGCGCGCGCCGACTTCGGGCCGTTCACGCCCGGCTTCGTCACCGTGCCGTACGGCGACGCCGCGGCGCTCGAGGCCGCGATCGACGCGGACACGGTCGCGGTGCTCGTCGAGCCGATCCAGGGCGAGGCCGGCATCGTCGTGCCGCCCGCGGGGTACCTCGCCGACGTGCGCCGGATCTGCTCGCGCGAGCGGGTGCTGATGATCGCCGACGAGATCCAGTCCGGCCTCGGCCGCACGGGCGCGACCTTCGAGTGCGACAACTCCGACGTCGTGCCCGACCTGTACCTGCTCGGCAAGGCGCTCGGGGGCGGCATCGTGCCCGTCTCCGCGGTCGTCGGGGATGCGGACGTGCTGGGCGTCATCCAGCCGGGGCAGCACGGATCCACGTTCGGCGGCAACCCGCTCGCCGCGGCCGTGGGCCACGCGGTGGTCGACATGCTCGCGACGGGCGAGCCGCAGGAGCGCGCGCGTCGCCTCGGCGCCGTGCTGCACGCCCGGCTGGCGGATCTCGTCGGCCACGGCGTCCTCGAGGTGCGCGGCCGCGGCCTGTGGGCCGGCATCGACATCGACCCGGCGCTCGCCACGGGCCGCGCGGTATGCGAGCGGCTCGCCGAGCGCGGCGTGCTCGCGAAGGACACGCACGGCTCGACGATCCGGCTCGCGCCGCCCATCGTGGTGGAGGAGGAGGACCTCGTCTGGGCCGTCGGCCAGCTCGCCGAGGTGCTCGCGGAGCTCGGGGCGCGCTGACCTCGACACCGCGCTGACCCGATCCGCGCCCGGCCGCCCTACGACGCGGCCGGGCGCGTCCGCGTCCGCGCCCGGGGGCCGCGCGGCCGGCGGGGCGCCGCGGGTCCCGCGGGCGCGCGCGTCGCGATGGCCACGCCCGCCGCGACGCACACGACCACGATCGCCCCGAGCTGGATCGGCGACAGCGACTCCCGCAGCACCATCACGCCGAGGATCGCCGCGACCACCGGGCTGAGGCTCGTGAGCACCGCGAACAGGCGCGGGGTGATGCGGCGGAGGATCACCGTGTCGAGCGAGTACGGCACCGCCGACGACAGCAGGCCGATCGCCACGAGCAGGCCGAGGATCCGCCCGTCGATCGCACCGACGTCGAGCGTGAGGAGCGCCCACGGCACGAGCACGACGAGGCTCACGATGCTGGCGACCGCGATCCCCTGGAAGCCCGGCAGCCGTTCGGCGACCCGGCGCGTGAAGACGATGTAGCCGGCCCAGGTGACCGCGGCGGTCGCGCCGCAGACGAGGCCGAACGCATCGATCCGCCCCTCGAGCCCGGTGAGCACGACGACGCCGGCGGCCGCGACGAGCGCGCACGCGGCGTCGAGCAGGCGGCGCGAGGCGAGCAGCGCGATCGACAGCGGGCCGAGGAACTCGATGGTCGCCGCGATGCCGAGGCCCAGCCGGTCGACGGCCGCGTAGTACGAGAGGTTCATCAGCGAGAGCGCGAGGCCGAGCATCACGGCGGGCACGAGCTGGGCGCGCGTCATGCGGTGGATCCGCGGCCGCGCCACCGGGAGCACGAGCGCCGCCATCATCACCTGCCGCGCGGCGACGACGAGCACGGGGCCGACGACGGGGATCACGAGCCCGGCGAGCGACGACCCGTAGCTGACGCTCACGATCGTGCCGACCTGGAGGGCGGCGCCCGCGGCGGTGCTGCGGGCCCCGTGGGCATCCGTCGCGCCGACGACCGCGCCCTCGACGCCGGCCGGGGTGGTGCCGGGGGCGGATCCGGGGTGCGCGCCCGCGGGCTCGGCGCGGTCCCCGGGGCTGGTCACCTCGCGAGCGTACCGACGCGGGTGAGCGGCGACCGGGTCGCGCGCGCGGGCGTGCGGCGGATCAGCTGACGAGGTCGCCGAACGGCTCGGGCGGCGGGGGCAGCCGACCGGCTGCCGCGAGGACCGCCTCCTCCAGGTGGTCGGCCACGTCCTCCCATCGGTCGTCGCACGCGTCGCAGCCGCAGGGCGGGAATGCCTCGGCCATCCGCTGGTCCACGTGCAGCAGGACGCCGGGGAACGCCGTGAGCTCCAGGGTGAGCGTCGGTCCGGCCCCGTCCCGCGGAGCGATGCGGACGGAGCGGACGGCGTCGGGGTGCGGATCCGCGAGGGCCGGATCCGGGCCTTCCACGACCGTCACCTCGTGCGTCGCGGCGAGGTGCGCCACCAGCGCGTCGGCCACCGCATGCAGCGGCGCGAACCGCTCGAGGTGCGAGGTGCGCGAGTACGCGGCCTCTGGCAGGCCGTCGGCGTCGTCCCACCGCGATCCGTAGGGCACGCCGTCGTCGTCGATCGCGGGCGGCCGGTCGATGGCGGGGCGGACGTAGTGGGGCATGGCGCGGGCGGATCCGCCTAGCGCGGCAGCGCGTTCCCGTCCGCGTCGAGGTGGTCGCGCCAGCTGCGCGTCGGCTCCCAGCCGAGCAGGCGGCGCGCCTTCGCGGTCGAGATGCCCGAGGAGTCGACCCGCTCGATCGCGCGCAGCTCGATGGCGTCGCCGTAGTGGCGGTGCAGCTCGGCGGCGAAGTCGTGGCCGCCCGCGTTGTCGGCGGCCGCGATGTAGAAGACCTCGTGGCCGGGCAGGTCGGACGCGACCGAGAGCACGATCGCGTCGGCCAGGTCGTCCGCGTCGATGTAGCTCCAGAGGTTCGCCGTGAGCACGGCCGCGTCGCGCACCTGCTCGCCGAGGTTCGACGCGTAGTTGTCCTCGTTGTGCACGGTGCTCGGGCGGAGCGAGATCACGCGGATGTCGGAGCGGCGCACGGCCGCGTCCATCAGCTGCTCGCCGAAGGCCTTGGAGAGGGCGTACGGATCCTGCGGGCGGAGCGGGTGCTCCTCGTCGACGGGCGCGTAGTCGGGCAGGAACGGCCGCTCCGGGAAGAAGTTGCCGACGATGCTCTCGCTCGAGATGTTCACGAAGCGCGGGACGCCGAAGCGCACCGCGGCCTCGATCATGTGGAACGTCGACATCAGGTTCGTCTGCAGCACGACGTGCGCGGGGTTGCCCGTGGGCTGCGGGATCGCGGCGACGTGGACGACCGCGTCCATGCCGGCGACGACCGCGAATGCATCGCCCTGGTCGGTGAGGTCGGCCATCACGTACCGGCCCGGCACCACGACGCCGGCGTCGAAGACGGGGCGGACGAGGTCGACGCCCGTGACGTCGTGCCCGGCGGCGACGAGCGCCTCCACGGCGGCGCGGCCGACCTTGCCGCGGGATCCGGTGACGAGGACCTTCACGCGCCGACCCCCGCCTGGCCCTCGGGCGCCTTCATCACGACGGGGACGAACGGGTCGTCCTCGAGCCGCTCGGAGAACCACGTCTCGTCGACGTAGCCCTCCGACCACAGCTTCAGCGGCGTCGCGACGGTGGGCGTGAACAGCTCCCACCGGGTCCAGAGGCGCGCCTCCTCGGTCATCATGCGGCCGACCTCGCGCGTCCAGCTGACGACGACGTGGTCGGCGGGCAGCAGGCGCTCGAAGGCTGCCTGCGCCTCGGCCAGGCGGGCGGACCTCGTGCCGTCGCCCGAGACCTGCTCGGCGCTCAGCGCCAGGACCAGCGTCCAGGTCGTGCTCTGCAGCTCGGGGTCGCGGGGCGCGACGGCGGCGTCGGCTCCGGCTCCGGCTCCGGGCGATGCGGGGGTGGTGTCGTGGCTCATGCGGCGTCGCGCTCCTCGTGTCGATCGAGTCTGTCACGCGGCATCGCGCGCGTCCGGAGCGCGAGGTGCACCAGGACGCCGGCCACGAGCGCGCAGAACGCGGCGCCGAGCCCGCCGACCGTGATCCCGGACGCCGCCACCACGAACGTCGCGACCGCGGGCAGGTGCGCCCCCGGATCCCGCACCGCCGACGCCAGGCTGGACGCGAGCGACGGCGCGAGCGCGAGCCCGGCGGCGGCCGCCACGACGCCCGCCGGACCCGCGACGATCACGGCCGCGAGCGCCGCCGACGCCAGCCCGAGCACGAGGTTGGTCCACCCCGCCGCGCTGGCTGCGCGCCACCGCTCGTCCGGGTCCGGATGCGCGGAGGGCGCGGCGGAGAGCGCGGCCGACAGCGCCGCGAGGTTCACGGCGTGCCCGCCGAACGGCGCGCTCACGAGGGTCGCCGCCGCGGTCGTCGTCATCGCGGCGCGCCACGGCGTCTCGTAGCCGAAGCTCGCGAGCACCGCGACGCCCGGCAGGTTCTGCGACGCCATGGTCACGACGAACAGCGGGATCCCGAGCGCCACGGCCGCGGCGACGGTGAACACGGGGGCCGTCAGCTCGATCCGCGGCACGAGGTGCGCGAGGTCGAGCGACGCCCCGGTCGCGGGCCCTGCGACCGCGAGCGAGACGCCGACCACCACGAGCGCGGCGGCCAGCGCGGTCGGGGCCGCCCAGCGCGGGGCGAGGCGGGCGGCGGCGAGCCAGGCGAGGACCACGGGCAGCACGACGAGCGGGGAGGCGACCGCCGCCGTCACGGTCGCGACGCAGAGCGGGAGGAGCACGCCCGCGAGCATCGCCGCGGCCACGCTCGCCGGGATGAGGCGCACGAGCCGGCCGAGCAGCGGCCAGAGCGCGGTCGCGAGCACGAGGATCCCGCAGACGAGGAAGGCGCCGACCGCCGCGGCCCATCCGCCCTCGACCGCGCCGGATCCGATGAGCAGCGCCGCCCCGGGCGTCGACCACGAGAGCGTGATCGGACGGCGGAAGCGGTGCGCGAGGAGCACGGTGCCGAGCCCCTGCGTGACGCACAGCGCGAGCAGCCCGGACGCGGCCTGGGACGGCGACGCACCCACCGCGGTGAGGCCGGTGAGCACGACGGCCGACGTGCCGGCGAACCCGACGACGGCGGTGACGATCCCGGCTCCGCGGGCCTGCGCCCGGCCGCCGGGCACCTCGATGGCCGTCATGCGCGCTCCCGACCGGACGCCGGTCGTCCTGCCGCCCGATCCTAGGGTCGGCTCCGCGCCGGTCCGTCATCGCCCAGCGGATCTCCTCACCCGCGGAAATAGAAGGGGATGGTGATGTTCGGCTCTATTTCGGCTACCGTCGAAAGGTCCGCGCTCCACCGACCTCGACGAGGCCCGCCATCTCCCGCACCGCACGCACCTCCCGCCCCGCCGACCGGCGCCCGCGGAACGCGACCGCGCCGCGCCTGCGGATGGCCGCGACCATCGCCGCCTCGGCCCTCCTGCTCGGCCTCGGCGTCCCGTCCGCGCAGGCCGCGGAGGAGTACCCCACCTGGTCCGAGGTGCAGGCCGCGCGCTCGAGCGAGCAGGCCACCGCCGACCAGGTCACGCGCATCACCTCCCTCATCTCCGGCCTCTCCGCCGAGGTCGAGGCCGCCACGGCCCTCGCCCTCCAGCGCGCCGACGAGCACGCCGCCGCGGTGGACGCGCTCGACGAGGCCACCGGCGAGCTCCAGGCCCTCGAGTCCAAGGCCGAGCGGGCGCAGGCCGACGCGGACGAGGCGAAGCGCCAGGTCGGCCAGCTCGTGGCGCAGCTCGCGCGCAGCGGCGGAGGCGGCGACGTCTCGCTCCGCCTCTTCACGAGCGGCGGCGAGGACGCGGACGCCCTCCTCGCCCGCATGGGCACGGCCACCAAGCTCGCCGACCGGCAGGACACCGCGTTCACCGCCGCCGTCACCTCGGCCCGCACGGCCGCGTCCCTCGGCAAGCAGGCGTCCGTCGCGAAGGAGGCGCTCGCCGTCCTCGCCGCCGACGCCGAGGCCAAGCTGCAGGAGGCGTCCGCGGCGCAGTCCCGCGCGGATCAGGCGCTCGCCGAGCAGGAGGCCCGCAGCTCGGAGCTCCAGGCGCAGCTCACCACGCTCCGCGACTCCCGCATCTCCGTCGAGGAGGGCTTCGCTATCGGCGAGCGGAAGCGCCAGGAGGAGGCGGCCGCCGAGGCCCGCCGCCAGGCCGACGCGCGTGCCGCGGCCGCAGCTGCCGCCGCCGCCGCGAACGCCGCCGCGCGTCCGCCGGCCAACGCGCCCCGCCCGCCGTCGTCGGGCGGCCAGCCCTCGTCGTCCGGCTGGACGATGCCCATCCGCAGCTACGGCTTCTACCAGTCCTACGGCATGCGCCTGCACCCCATCGCGAAGGTCTGGCGCCTGCACGCGGGCGACGACTTCGGGACCGGGTGCGGGACGCCCATCTACGCGGCGGCCGCCGGCACGGTGCAGTTCGCGGGCGGATCCAGCGGCTTCGGCAACGCGATCACCCTGAACCACGGCGGCGGCGTCACGAGCGTGTACGGCCACATGTACTCGTACGGCGTGATGGTGCGCACGGGCCAGACCGTGCAGGCGGGGCAGCAGATCGGCGCCGTCGGCAGCGCGGGGTACAGCACCGGCTGCCACCTCCACTTCGAGATCCGGCAGGGCGGCGTCGCGACCTCTCCCATGCCCTTCCTCCGCAACCGCGGCGTCTGACGCGCCGACTCCGCGGGGCGCGTCGATGACCGGAGGCTGCGACGCATGACGGGGCGCATCCGACGCGTCGCGCAGGCCGTGGCCCGGCCGGCGATCTTCGTGCAGTACGTCGCCCTGCGCACGGGCCTCCAGGGGTCGGTATTCCCGCGTGACGCGGAGTCCGGCGTCGTGCCGGGCGACTCCCCGCACCGCGTGCTGGTCATCGGGGAGGCGACGGCCGTCGGCATGGGCGTCCTCTCGCACGAGCTCGGCATGGCCGGCCACTTCTCTCGGCAGCTCGCGCGTCGCACGGGCCGCGGCGTCGAGTGGGCGACGCGCCCATTCTCCGACCTCACGATCCACACCGCCGCCGGCACCGTCCGCGACCGGCCGCTCCTCGCGGGCGTCGACGTCGTGCTGCTCATGGTCGGCGCCGGCGACAGCATCCGCCTCACGCCGCAGCGCACGTGGCGGAGGCTGCTCTGCACGGCCATCGACGACCTGATGCGCGGGCTGCCGGAGGGCGCGCGCGTGCTCATCCCCGAGGTGCCGCCGCTCAACGCGAGCGTCGGCATCCCCTCGCCGTGGCGCGCGGTCGCCGCCCGTCACGCGCGGCTGCTCAACCGCGTGACGGCCGAGATCGTCGCGTCCCGCGCCTCCGTGGACGCCGTGCCGTTCCCGGGGGAGAGCGTGATGGCGCTGGGGGATCCGGACGCAGCCCAGGCGTCCCGCGTCTACGCGGAGTGGTCGCGCGCCGGCGTCCGGCGGATGCTCGAGCCGCCCCGTGCCGCCGAGGCGTGACCTGCGCTTGAACGTTCCCTGTGCATTCCTCGGGTGCCGGATACCCGGTCGGGCCCGGGCGTAGCGTCTGAGACGTGCCCGCGCCGGTGTCCACATCGACGCCCGGGCTCTCGGATCGCACGACGATCCGACCCCACGCACCGAATCCGAACGAGGAGAAGCAATGCCCCGAGTAATCGAGACCGTCGACGTCAACGTCCCCGTCAGCACCGCCTACAACCAGTGGACCCAGTTCGAGTCGTTCCCGAACTTCCTCAGCTACGTGGAGTCGATCACGCAGGTCACCGACACGCTCACCGAGTGGAAGGTCAAGATCGGCGGCATCGAGCGCACGTTCGAGGCCAACATCACCGAGCAGCACCCCGACGAGCGCGTCGCCTGGAACTCCACGGGCGGCGACGAGGACCACGCCGGCGTCGTCACGTTCCACAAGCTCAGCGACACCGAGACCCGCGTCACCGTCCAGCTGGACTGGGAGGCGAAGGGCCTCGTGGAGAAGGTCGGCGCGGCGATCGGCGTGGACGACCACGTCATCAAGGCCGACCTCAAGAACTTCAAGGAGTTCATCGAGAAGCGCGGCTCCGAGGACGGCGCCTGGCGCGGGGACGTCCAGGCCTGATCATGGACACCTCCGAGATCGTCTGGAACCAGGAAGCGCGCGACAAGATCCTCACCGACAGCGACCGCGTGCTCCAGGAGGCCGTGCTCACCGCGGCGAAGGAGCTCGAGGGCGAGGACTGGGAGACCGTGTACCAGCGCCTCTTCGAGCAGCTCAAGGGCCGGTTCATCGACTTCGAGCCGGGGCCGGACCTCCGCAAGTACGCCGAGGCCGTCTCCCGCGGGGAGATCCAGGGCTGACGCGAGCGTCACCAGCACGACCGGGAGGGCCCGGCATCTGCGAGGGTGCCGGGCCCTCTCCGCGTGGTCCGGGCCATCCCCCTGCGGACGCGCCCGGGGCGCCGCGAGCCTGACGAGGGCCTGGGAGAAGGATCGGCCGCGGAATGCCGACCCGGGCGGATCGGGTTGCCCCAGCGCGGTCCGCACGGGCCGCTGGCCCCGCCTCCCTCCCCGACGCGATCCGTCGCGGTGCGCGCCGGCCACCCGCGAGACGAAGGATCTCCCACGTGAAGCTGTTCTCCCCCGTCGCCCTCGGCGCCCTCGAGCTCCCCAACCGCGTCGCCATGGCGCCCCTGACCCGCATGCGCTCCGACGAGCACGGCGTGCCCGGCGACATCGTCGTCGAGTACTACCGCCAGCGCGCGTCCACCGGCCTGATCGTCTCCGAGGGCGTGTTCACGAGCGAGCGCAGCAAGGCGTACCCGGGCCAGCCCGGCATCGTCACGGACGAGCAGATCGCCGGCTGGCGTCGGGTCACCGACGCGGTGCACGAGGCCGGCGGCCGCATCGTCATGCAGCTCATGCACGGCGGCCGCGTCTCGCACGAGGAGATCACGGGCGGCCTGCCGCTGCTCGCGCCGAGCGCCATCGCAATCCAGGGCGAGGTGCACACGCCCACCGGCAAGGCTCCGTACCCCGTGCCGAGCGAGCCGGAGACCGACGAGGTCCCGCTCATCGTCGACGAGCTGACGGTCGCCGCGCGCAACGCGGTCGACGCCGGGTTCGACGGCGTCGAGATCCACTCGGCCAACGGCTACCTGCTGCACGAGTTCCTCTCGCCCGTCTCGAACGTCCGCACGGACGCGTACGGCGGATCGCCCGAGAACCGCGCGAAGCTCGGCATCGACGTGGCGCACGCGGTCTCGCGCGAGATCGGCGCCGAGCGCGTCGGCATCCGCATCTCGCCGTCGCACAACATCCAGGACGTCCTCGAGGAGGACGCCGACGAGACCCGTGCCACCTACGAGGCGCTGCTGTCCGGCATCGCGCCGCTCGGCCTGGCCTACGTGAGCATCCTGCACGCGGAGCCCGCGGGCGAGCTCGTGCAGGGCCTCCGGAAGACGTTCGGCGGCCCGCTCATGATCAACAGCGGCTTCGGCGTGCAGACCGAGCGCGACGAGGCGCTCCAGCTGGTCGAGGAGGGCACGGCCGACGTCGTGGCCGTCGGCCGCATGGTCATCGCCAACCCCGACCTCGTCGAGCGCTGGGAGCAGGGGCTCGAGACGAACGAGCCGAACCCGGCCACGTTCTACGGCCCCGGCGCCGTGGGCTACACGGACTACCCGGCGCTCGCGAGCTGATCCGCATCGCCTGACCGGCTGCGGCCGGCACCGCCCGAGGCCGGGCTCACTCCGACGGGGCGAGCCCGGCCTCGTGCACGAGCACGGCGACCTGCACGCGGCCCTCGACGCCGAGCTTGTCCAGCACGTGGCCCACGTGGGTCTTCACGGTCGCGATGCCGAGGTGGAGGTCGGCGGCGATGCGCGCGTTCGACCAGCCGCGCGCGATGGCGAGCGCGACCTCCTGCTCGCGCTCCGTGAGCGTCGCGAAGCGCTCCCGCTCGGCCGTGCGGTCCGCGCGGTCGCGTTGCGCCGCCACGCCGATCACGGTGTCGAGCACGGACGGCGAGAGGATCGACCGACCCGCCGCCACCTGCCGCACCGCCTGGACGAGCTCCACCGGCGGGGTGTCCTTGAGCAGGAAGCCGCGGGCGCCCGCCCGGAGCGCCCCCAGCACGAGCTCGTCGGCGTCGAAGGTCGTGAGGACGATGACCGGCAGGTCGGGGCGGCGGGCGACCTCGCGGGCGGTCGCGGTGATCCCGTCGCAGACCGGCATGCGGATGTCCATCAGCACGACGTCGGGCGCGGTGCGCGCGATCACTGCGCCGGCCACGAGCCCGTCGGCCGCCTCGCCCACCACCTCGAGCCCGTGCCCGCCGCCCAGCAGCATCGCGAGGCCCGCGCGGACGAGCGCGTCGTCGTCGACGATCACGACGCGGATCGGCGGGCCGCCCGCGGGCACGACGCCCGGCAGATCCGTGCCCGCCGCCCGCGGGTCCGGGGTGCTCACTCCGTCCACGGGAGCACCGCCTCGACGACGTGCTGGCCGTCGCGTCGGGCGACGTCGAGCGTGCCGCCCACGGCGTGGGCGCGCTCGGCGATCCCGGCGAGGCCGTGGCCGCCGGTCGGGACGGGACCCTCGGGGGCGGGGTTCTGCACGACGATGCGCAGGCGTCCGCCGGCCCGCCCTCCGAGCGACACCTCGACCGGCACGCCCGGTGCATGCCGCCGCGCGTTCGTCAGGCACTCCTGGATGGCGCGGTAGGCGTGCCGGGAGGTCGTCGCGGACAGCCGAGGCAGGTCGTCCCGGGTGCCGGGGTCGACGTCCGCGTGCACCTCGACGCCGAGGGCGCGGGCCTCGTCCAGGAGCGCGGGGAGGTCGGCGAGCGTCGGCTGCGGGGGCACCACGGCGGGCGCTCCCGACGGATCGCGCAGCACCCCCAGCACGCCGCGCAGCTCGGTGAGCGCCGTGCGGGCGTTGTCGCGCACCACGCCCGCGGTGGCCCGGACCTCGGACGCGTCGAGGTCGTCGCGGTACTCCAGCGCGCCCGCGTGCAGGGCGACGAGGGAGAGCCGGTGCGCGAGCACGTCGTGCATCTCCCGCGCGATCCGGGTGCGCTCGTGGTCCGCCGCCTGCGCGGATCGGAGGACCTGCTCCTCCTCCGCGAGCCGGGCGCGCTCCCGGAGCGACGCCAGCAGCTCGCGGCGGCCGCCGACGTAGAGCCCGAGGAGGATGAGGAGACCGAGCACCACGAGGATCAGCGCGGCCGTGAGCGGCAGCTCCTCCGGCGTCACCGGCAGGTAGGAGAGGCCGGCGAGCTCCCACGTGCCGACGGCCGCGATCCAGACGGCGGCGGCGACGGCGATCTCCTTCGGCCGGCGGCGGATCGCGAGCGACACGAGCGCGACGGCCGAGGCGAGGAGCCCGAGGCTCGACACCGCCGCGACGATCCCGAGCGTGACGGCGACCGCGAGGGGCGCCCGGCGGCGCAGCGGGAGGATCGCGATGCCGAGGAGCCCGGCGGCCGCGTCGAGCAGGAGGAGCAGCTCGATCCGGATCCCGGTGGCACCTGCCTCGTCCACGAGCGTCAGCATGGCGCCGAACGAGAGCGTGCCGACCACGAGCGACAGCAGCACAAGCGCCGCCTCCCGTCCGATGGCGCGGGCGCGGCGGGCGGGCCCGATGCGGGGGACGAGCGTGGAGGAGGGCATGCCCCGACCCTACGGAGCGCGGTGCGCCCGCCGGATCGACCGGAAGGGGGAGATGAGCGGGCCGGTCAGCGCGTGGTGCGGGCCGCGCGACGCTCCGCGCGGGAGGCGCGCCAGCGGCGCCAGGCGTCCCAGAAGCGATGGAGCTGGCGCTTGAGGAAGACGTTCACGCGGTGGGCCGCGGGGAACTCGGTGCCGAGCACGGCGATCCCGAGGAAGACGATGAGCCAGCCGGGTCCGGGCAGCGGGATGAGCACGATGCCGACGAGGACGATGGCGATGCCGAGGAGTCCCACGAGGATCCGGTAGAGCCAGCGGGCCTTGGGGTGCAGCTCGATCCAGGCCCGGCAGCGACGAAGGAACCGCCGGAGCGGATGCGCGTGGCTGGAGCCCGCCTCGTACTCGCGGGTCAGTGTGTCGGACATGGGTTCACGCTACGGGCGGGGCCTGGGAAGCGTCTCCCTCATCCGGGGAATCCGCAGGATGGCGTGACGACCAGGGGCCGTGCGCCGTCGTCGGCGGCGGGGCGTCAGGGCGCGGCCGGCGCCGTGATCCGCCGGGCCGCCTCGACGACGGCCGCGCGGTCCGCGGCGCGCGCCCGGGGCGAGTCCGCGTGCATCGCCGGGTACGGGGACTGCACCCACGCCTGCGCGAGCGCGAACAGCATCGTGAGGAGGCGCTGCGGATCCCACGACGGGTCGATGTGCCCCTCCTCCTGCCCGCGGCGCACAGCCTGCACCTTGGCCGACGGCGACGTCGCGCTGTGCGGCACGTCGAGCTCCAGCCCGTCGAGCCGCGCCCACGCCAGCATGCGGCGGTGCTGCGGGTGCTCGTACGCGTGGTCGAAGAGCTGGCCGACGAAGCCGGGAAGGTCGGCGGGATCCAGCGTCACGGCGGAGAAGAACTCGACGCCGTTGAGCTTCAGCACGGCGTGGAACAGCGACTCCTTGTCGGTGAAGTGCGCGTACAGCCGCTCCTTGCTCGCGCGGCCCGAGCGGGCGATGCGGTCGACCCGTGCGCCCGCCAGCCCGTGGGCGGCGAACTCCTCGCGCGCGGCCAGGAGGATGCGGTGCCGGACGTCGTCCTGCTTCTCGTCGGTAGGTCGGGCGGACCCCGTCGTCTCTGCCATGTGAACAGCGTATGTCAAACGAACCGGTTCGTTTGACTCCGTCCACGACGTCGCCCTAGATTGGACCGTCCTCGCCCGCCCGGGCGCCGCACGACCATCCAGGAGCACCAGATCTCGCACGCACGCACCCCTGAGGACGCACCGCCGTCCACGTCCTCCGCATCGCTCGCCAGCCCCGCCGCGCCCGCCGGCCCCGCCGCTCCGGCCGCGCCGTCCGCCCGCAGCAAGTGGATCCTCCTCGCCGTCGTCGCCCTCGCCCAGCTGATGGTCGTGCTCGACGGCACCATCGTGAACATCGCCCTGCCCGCCGCCCAGCGCGACCTGGGCATGACCGACGCCGACCGCACCTGGGTCGTCACCGTCTACGCGCTCGCGTTCGGGTCGCTCCTCCTGCTCGGCGGCCGCATCGCCGACTACTGGGGCCGCAAGCGCTCCTTCCTCCTCGGCATGGTCGGCTTCGCGGCGGCCAGCGCCATCGGCGGGTTCGCCGTCTCGAGCGAGATGCTCCTCATCGCGCGCGGCCTGCAGGGCGTCTTCGCGGCGCTCCTCGCGCCCGCCGCGCTCGCGCTGCTGTCGGTGACGTTCCCGTCCGGCCCCGACCGCGTCAAGGCGTTCGCGGTCTACGGCACCATCGCCGGATCCGGCGCGGCCGTCGGCCTGCTGCTCGGCGGCGTGCTCACCGAGTACCTCAGCTGGCACTGGTGCCTGCTCGTCAACGTGCCGATCGCGATCGTCGCGATCGTCGCCGGCATCCCGCTCGTGAAGGAGAGCCGCGCCGACGGCGACCGCAGCTACGACGTGCCCGGCGCGCTCCTCGTCACCCTCGGCCTCGCATCCATCGTCTACGGCTTCTCCCGCGCGGAGAACGGCTGGGGCGAGCCCGACACCATCGGCTTCCTCGCGCTCGGCGTGGGGATCATGGTCGCGTTCGTCTGGTGGGAGTCGCGGGCGCGCAACCCGCTGCTGCCGCTCCGCGTGGTGGCCGACCGCACCCGCGGCGGCGCGTACCTCACCTCCGTGATGGTGGGCGCGGCGCTGCTCGGCGGGCTGCTCTACCTCACGCTGCACTTCCAGATCGTGCTCGGCATGTCGCCGCTGATCTCGGGCCTCGCGTCGCTGCCGATGGCCGCGACCATCATGCTCACGGCACCGCAGGTCGCGCGGCTCCTGCCGCGGGTCGGCCCGCGCGTCCTCATGACGATCGGCCCGCTCCTCGCGGCGGCGGGGCTGCTGTGGTTCAGCCGCATCACGGTCGACGGCGCGTACGTCGTGCAGGTGCTGCCCGGCCAGATCCTCCTCGGCATCGGGCTCGCGTTCGTGTTCGTGCCCATGCAGAACGTCGCGCTCTCCGGCATCGAGCCGCGGGACGCGGGCGTCGCGGGCGCGGCGCTCACCGGCACGCAGCAGATCGGCGGATCCATCGGCACGGCCGTCTTCACCGCCCTGTTCGCCTCGGCGGTCACCGCGTCGGTCACCGACGGCGTCGCGAACCCGCTGCAGCAGCAGGTCGATGGGTACCACGTCGTGTTCCTCGCGGCGGCCATCGGCGTGGCGCTCGCGTCGCCCATCGCCTTCTCCATGGTGCGCGTGCCGCTCTCGCGCTTCCGCGAGGGCGCGTCGACCGAGGCCGTCAGCATGCACTGATCCCGTCCCGGGTCACGACGACGCCCCTCCCGCACGGACCCTCATGGTCGGGCGGGAGGGGCGTCGTCGTGCGTGCGCCGGGTCAGGCGGCCGGCGACCAGCCGAGGGCCGGGCCGAGGCGCTCCGCGATGTCGGTGAGGATCTGCTCGAGGTCGGCCTCCCCGAACGTGAACGGCAGGGCGAACGCGACCTCGTCGACCGCCTGGAACGCGGGGTCGGCGTGAAGGGTCGCGGCGATCTCCTCGGACGTGCCGACCAGATCCGCCGCGAAGAGCATCTTCCGCGGTCCCATCGGCACGCCCACCCGGTGCGCGCGGGAGGCGGCGTACGCCTCGTACCGGGCGACCTGCTCGGGCGTCGCGCGGTCGGTGGGGATCACGACGAGGCCCTGCGAGACGCGCGCCGCCGCGCCCGCCGGATGGGCGGCGCGGTAGGCGTCGATCTGCGCCCGCTGGTTCGCGCCGAAGTCGTTCCCGAGCTCGCCCTGGATCACGCTGGAGGTGAGCAGGTGGAAGCCGTTCTCGCCCGCCCAGACCGCGGACCGCGTGCTCGCGGCGCCGTACCAGATCCGCTCGGCGAGCCCGGCGGCGTGCGGCTGCACGGTGGATGCGTACTCCTCCTGGCCCTCGCGCGCGGCGGCGTCGCTGACGGTGTCGCCGCGCACCAGGTCGCGGAAGCGGAGGAGGCGGTCGTAGCCGAGGTCCTCGAGGTCGGCGGTCGCCGGGTAGATCGCGTCGCGGTACGTCTCGAACCGCATGGGCGTCCCCACCGAGAAGCCCGGCTGCACGCGGCCGCCGGTGAGGAGGTCCACCGTCGCGAGGTCCTCGGCGAGGCGGAACGGGTTCTCCGCGCCGATCGGCGTGACGGCCGTGCCGAGCTGGATGCGGCTCGTGCGCTGCGATGCCGCGGCCATTACGGCGACGGGGGAGGAGATCCCGTGCTGCAGGTGGCGGTGCCGCAGCCACGCGCTGTCGAAGCCGAGCTCCTCGCCGCGCTCGATGACGCGGAGCGTGGTCTCGTGCCCGGCCGCGGGATCCCCCGGGTCGAACGTGCCGATGGTGAGGAAGCCGAGGCGCGAGAGCGGGGTACCGGATGCGGGCATGGATCGAGGGTAGGCGGCCCGGGATCCTGGCGGCGAGCGGAGTCCGCAGCGGGCGGTCGTCGGGTCGTCGGCGCGCGGCGGGGGATCAGGCGGACGCGGGCGACCAGCCGAGCGCCGGGCCGAGGTGCTCCGCGACGTCGGTGAGGATCCGCGCGAGGTCGCCCGCGGGCAGCCCGGCCGGGAGCGCGATGGCGAGCTCGTCGGCGGCCTGCATCGCGGGATGCGCGCGGAGCGCGGCGGCGAGCTCGTCGGACGGGCCCACGAGGTCCGGGGCGCGGACCATGCTCGACGCGGCCCCGGCTCCCTCCGCCTGGTCCGCCCGCGCGGCCCGCTCGGCGCGCGCCGCCGCGTCGGCCGCGTACCTGGCCCGCTGCTCAGCCGTCGCGCCGTCGGTGGGGACCACGACGAGCGCCAGCGTGACGTGCGCGGCCTCCGGGCTGGGGTGGGCGGCGCGGTAGGCGTCGATGAGCGCGCGCTGGTCCTCCGCGAAGCCGCGGGCGCCGGATCCGCGCTCGGTCACGTCCGACGCGAGCAGGCGGAAGCCGTGCGCGCCCGCCCAGGCCGCGGTGCGGAGCGTCGCCGCGCCGTAGCCGAGGCGGTCGGCGAGCCCGGGCGACGCCGGCTGGACGGTGGGGGTGAGGGCCTCGTCGTCGTCGGATCCGTCGGGCTGGTCGTCAGCGCCCGGCACCCTTCCGCCGCGCAGCAGCTCGCGGAAGCGCAGCAGCCGCTCCCGGCCCGGCTCCTCGAGCTCGGCGGTGAGCGGGTGCACCGCCCGGTCGACGGCCGCGACGCGCTTCGGGCTGCCGACCGAGAGTCCGGGGCGGAGGCGTCCGCTGGAGAGGAGGTCGACGGTCGCGAGGTCCTCGGCGAGGCGCAGCGGGTTCTCCGCGCGGACGGGGATCGACGCGGTGCCGAGCGCGATGCGACGCGTGCGCTGGGACGCGGCCGCGAGCATCGCGACGGGGGACGAGATCGCGTTCCGGAGATGGTCCGGACGGAGCCATGCGGTGTCGAGGCCGAGCGCGTCGCCGAGCTCGACGAGCCGGAGCGCGTCCTCGAGGCCGGTCGCGGGGTCGGCCGGGTCGAACGGGCCGGTGGTGAGGAAGCCGAGGCGCTTCAGCGCGGATCCGGGTGCGGGCATGCGACGAGGGTAGGCGGTGCGGATCCGGGCCGGCTCAGGGGATGAGGACGATCGACCCCGTCGTGCGCCGCGCCTCGAGGTCCTCGTGGGCGCGCGCCGCGTCGGCGAGCGGGTACGTCGCGCCGACGCGCACGTCGAGGGATCCGTCGAGCACGGCGGCGAACAGCTCGCCCGCGCGCCAACGCCGCTCCTCGGCGTCGAGCAGGAAGTGGGCGAGCGTCGGCCGGGTGACGGACAGGGATCCGCCGGAGTTGAGCCGCTGCAGGTCGAACGGCGGGACCTGCCCGCTCGCGCCGCCGAAGAGCACGAGCGTGCCGCGGATGCGCAGCGAGTCGAGCGAGCCGTCGAACGTGTCGCGGCCGACGCCGTCGTAGACCACGTCGACGCCGCGCCCGTCCGTCAGCTCGCGGACGCGCACCGGCACGTCGTCGTAGGCGAGGACGTGCGTCGCGCCGGCCGCGTGCGAGAGCGCGGCCTTCTCCTCGGTGGAGACCGTGGTGATCACCTCGACGCCGCGGTCCCGGAGGAGCTGCGTGAGGAGGAGCCCCACGCCGCCGGCGCCCGCGTGCACGAGCGCGCGATCCCCGGGGCCGGCCGGGTACGAGCTCGTCGCGAGGTAGTGCGCGGTGAGGCCCTGCAGCGGGAGCGCGGCGGCGACCTCCATGTCCACGCCGTCGGGCACGGGCAGCAGCGTCTCGGCGCGGACGAGCGCGTGCTGCGCGTACGTCCCGGACGCCTCGGCGGTCGCGACGCGGTCGCCCACGTGCACGCCGCCCACGCCGTCGCCGAGCGCCTCGATGACGCCCGCCGCCTCGGATCCCGGGACGTACGGGTGCGCCATCGGGTAGACACCGCTGCGCCGGTAGGTGTCGATGAAGTTGACGCCCGCGGCGTGCACCCGGATCCGCACCTCGCCGGGCCCGGGATCCGGCACCGGCCCGTCCGTCAGGGTCATCACCTCGGGCCCGCCGGGCCCCTCCACCTCGATGCGCGCGCTCATGGGTCCAGCCTGCCGGAATTCCCCCGCGTCACACGCGGTTGGGCTCCCATAGGCTCGATGACGAGCAGGTGCGCGCGGCCCGGCCCCGCACCGATCAGGATCACGACGAAGGTGGAACCCATGGCAGGTCGCGTCTACGACGACATCACCCAGCTGGTCGGCGGCACGCCGCTCGTCCGGCTCAACCGGCTCACCGAGGGGCTCGACGCGACCGTGCTCGTGAAGCTCGAGTCGCACAACCCCGCGTCCAGCGTGAAGGACCGCATCGGCGTCGCGATCATCGACGCGGCCGAGGCTGCCGGCGCGCTGAAGCCCGGCGGCACGATCGTCGAGGGCACGAGCGGCAACACGGGCATCGCGCTCGCGATGGTCGGTGCGGCACGGGGGTACAAGGTCGTCCTCACGATGCCCGAGACCATGAGCGTCGAGCGCCGGCTGGTGCTGCGCGCGTACGGCGCCGAGATCGTGCTGACCCCCGGCCCCGAGGGCATGCGCGGCGCGGTCGACCGGGCGAAGCAGATCGTCGACGAGACGCCCAACGCCATCTGGGCGAAGCAGTTCGCGAACGCGGCCAACCCGCAGAAGCACCGCGAGACCACGGCCGAGGAGGTCTGGGCGGACACCGACGGCGCCGTCGACGTGTTCATCGCGGGCGTCGGCACGGGCGGCACCATCACGGGCGTCGGCCAGGTGCTCAAGGAGCGGAAGCCCGGCGTGCAGATCGTCGCGGTCGAGCCGCTCGACTCGCCCATCCTCAACGGCGGCAAGCCCGGCCCGCACAAGATCCAGGGCATCGGCGCGAACTTCGTGCCCGAGATCCTCGACACCGAGATCTACGACGAGGTCGTCGACGTCTCCCTCGAGGACTCCATCCGCGTCTCGCGCGCGCTCGCGACCGACGAGGGCATCCTCTGCGGCATCTCGTCCGGATCCATCGTCTGGGCCGCGCTCGAGATCGCGAAGCGGCCGGAGAGCAAGGGCAAGACCATCGTCGCGATCGTGTGCGACTACGGCGAGCGGTACCTCTCCACCGTGCTGTTCGACGACCTGCGCGACTAGGCGTGGGGATCGTCGCCCGCGTCATCGAGGACCTCCGGACAGCACGCGCCCACGATCCGGCCGCGCGCGGGTACCTGGAGATGGTGCTCGGCTACCCGGGCCTGCACGCCGTGTGGCTGCACCGGGTGTCGCACGCGCTGTGGCGGCGGCGTCTGCGCTTGGCAGCGCGGCTGCTCGCGCAGGCCGGGCGGGCGCTGACCGGGGTGGAGATCCACCCGGGCGCGCGCATCGGCCGGCGGCTGTTCATCGACCACGGCATGGGCGTCGTCATCGGCGCGACGGCCGAGGTCGGCGACGACGTGCTCATGTACCACGGCGTCACGCTGGGCGGGAAGAGCCTCGTGCACGGCAAGCGGCACCCGACCGTCGGCGACGGCGTGACCATCGGGGCCGGCGCGAAGCTGCTCGGGCCCATCACGGTCGGCGCGGGAAGCGTCATCGGCGCGAACGCCGTCGTCGTGAAGGACGCGCCCGCGGGATCCGTGCTCACGGGCATCCCCGCGGTCGAGACCGGGAAGCGGGCCGGGCGCGCGCCGGACGCGCACGTGGATCCGGCGTTCTTCGTCGATCCCGGGATTTACATCTGATGGCCGAGCCCGACGGGTCGGAGCCGACGCCGACCGTCGAGCCCGCGCCCACCCACGAGCACAGCACCCACGGCGTCGGACCCTGGCCCGGCGGCCCGGACGCGTGGCCCGACGAGCCGCACCTGGATCCCGAGCTGCTGGAGCGCGGCGACACCCGCAACGTGATCGACCGCTACCGGTACTGGCGCATGGACGCGATCGTCGCCGACCTCGACCAGCACCGGCACCCGTTCCACGTGGCCATCGAGAACTGGCAGCACGACATGAACATCGGGTCGATCGTGCGGAGCGCCAACGCGTTCGCGGCCGACACCGTGCACATCGTCGGTCGCCGCCGCTGGAACAAGCGCGGCGCCATGGTCACCGACCGGTACCAGCACGTCGTGCACCACGCGACCATCGCCGACCTCGTGGAGTGGGCGCGCGGCGAGGGCCTGCCCATCATCGCGATCGACAACGTCGACGGATCCGTGCTGCTCGAGACCACCCGCCTCCCCGAGCGCTGCGTGCTCGTCTTCGGCCAGGAGGGCCCGGGCCTCAGCGACGAGGCGGTGGCTGCGGCCGACATGACCGTCGCGATCTCGCAGTTCGGATCCACCCGCTCCATCAACGCGTCGGCGGCGGCCGCGGTCGTGATGCACGCGTGGGTCACGCAGCACGTGTCGTTCGGCTGACGGGCGACGCCACGCCTGGCAGGATGTCCCGGTGATGGACGACCGCGACCGCCGCCGACCCGATGTGACCGAGGTGGAGATCGTGGGCGGGCGGACGCCGCTCACGGTCGGGTTGCAGGCGCACGACCCCGCCTGGTCGGACGCCTACCGCGAGCACCGGGAGAGGATCACCGCGGCGCTGGGCGACGACGCGCTCGCCGTCGAGCACATCGGCTCCACGTCCGTCCCGGGCCTCGCCGCCAAGCCCATCGTCGACATCGTGGTCGTGGTGGCCGACATCACGGCCGAGGAGGACCACGTCGAGCGGCTCGTCGCCGCGGGATACGACCTGCGCGTCCGCGAGCCGGGGCATCGCCTTGTGAAGACGCCCGAACGGGACGTCCACGTGCACGTCTACGAGCACGGTGATCCCGCCGTCGAGGCGTACCTGCTGTTCCGCGACCGGCTGCGCTCCGACGAGTCCGACCGCGAGCTCTACGAGCGCACGAAGCGGGAGCTCATGACCCGGCGGTGGGAGTCGATGGACGCCTACGCGGACGCGAAGTCCGAGGTGATCCAGGGGATCCTGGCCCGCGCGCGCGTGGCGGCTCGCTAGCCGAACGGCCACTCCGCGTGCGTGTGCGGCACCGCGACCACCTGCACGTCGTCCTCGTAGACGATGCGGCCCGGCGTCCGGGTGCGCAGCTCCTGCCACGGCACGTCGTGCCGGTCGAGCAGAGCGAGGTAGTCCCGCGTGACCCCGAGGAGGTCGACGGCGTCGACGCGGAACCAGGCGCGCGCCCGCGGATTGAGCGTGCGGTCGTAGCAGTCGGGGATCACCGTGGACGGATCCGCGTACGCCTCGTTCATGTGCGCGTTGGAGGCCGTGATCCAGGCCATCTCCTCCTCGGACAGGCGGCCCTCGTCCCGCAGCCCGTTCGCCAGGGCGAAGACGCCGGGGAAGGTGCCGTGACGGTTGGGGGCCGCGCTCTGGAAGCGCACGAGCTCGGGCATCACGCGAGGGTAGCCCCGTGCGTGCGGCGTGGGATGGCGATGCCCCCAGGCCCGCGCTGGCCATCGGTGTCCGTCCGCCGTCGCGCCGTGGCCGCGCACCCGCAGCGCGCGGCGCGCTAGCGGAACGGCCAGTCGTCGACCGTGTGCGGCACCGCGATGACCTGCACGGGATCGGCGTAGACGATGCGGCCCGGCGTCCGGGTGCGCAGCTCCTGCCACGGCACGTCGTGCCGGTCGAGCAGGGCGAGGTAGTCGGCCGTGAAGGACAGGAGGTCGACGGCGTCGGCGAGGAACCAGGCGCGGGCGCCGGGGTTCCGCACGCGGTCGTAGCAGTCGGGGTCGACGGAGCGCGGATCCGCGTAGGCCTCGGCGGCCCGCGCGTTGGCGGCGTCCATCCACCCGCCCTCCTCCGCGGAGAGCATGCCGCTCAGGCGCAGGCCGTTCGCCAGCGCGAAGACGCCGGGGAAGGTGCCGCGGCGGTTGGGCGCGGCGCTCTGGAAGCGGACGTAGTCGGGCACGCGGCGATGCTAGGGACGGCTGCTGCGGATCCCACCTCTCGAGGGGCGGAGTGGATAGCGGGCCGCGCTGGATGGACAGCCGGGGCGCTCCGCGGACATCCGGCTGGCGCGCGCGGATGGGAGGCTGGGGCCGCCGCGGGGCCGCCCGCGCGAGACGGGAGACCCATGACCGCCGTGACCCTGATCCGCTCCGCCGCCCTCGCGGACGCCGCCGAGTACGCCTACGCCGCGACCGCGCCCGCCGACGCGCGGCTGATCTTCCTCGCGGGATCCTGCCCGCTCGACGGACGACCAGCTCGTCGAGGTCGAGGCCGTCGCGGCCGTCGTCGACTGACCGGGGGTCGGGCCGGGGATCCGAGCGCGGTCGCGGCCGTCGTGGACTGACGGGGGAGCCTCAGAAGTCGCGTCCCGTGTCACCGGGCGCACGGGATCCCAGCCGGGTCAGGTGCACGCGGCGGCGCAGCCGGATGAGCGGACGGATCATCAGCTGGACGCTGCCGACCAGGAACAGCCACGTCCCCGCCGTGGTGGTCGACTCGGAGAAGAAGAGGACGCTGCCGACCACGAACCACGCGGCCACCATGATGTCGTTGACGATGCTCGCGACCTCGTACTTGCGGCGGATGACGAGCTCCTCGTGCCCGATCGTGAACGTGAGGGAGCGGCTGTCGTCGGGATCCTCGTGCGGCGTCATGCTCCGATCCGATCATGGACGCGGCGCCGGGCGTCCTGTCGCGACGGCACCCGGACGGCGGACGACGGCATGGTGCTCCGCCTCACAGCGCGGACGCGCGCCAGGCGTCCACCGCGGCCAGCAGCTCGGCGCGGCGGTCGTCGGGGAGGAAGGACGCCTCGAAGGAGTTGCGCGCGAGGAGCGCCAGCGCGTCGTCGTCGAACGCATGAGCCTGGCGCAGCTGCCGGAGGTTCTCGCCCAGGTAGCCGCCGAAGTACGCGGGATCGTCGCTGTTGACGGTCGCGAGCACGCCGCGCGCGAGGAGCTCGGGCAGCGCGTGCTCGTCGAGCGACTCGTTGACCCCGAGGCGCACGTTGGAGAGCGGGCAGACGGTCAGCGGGATCCGCTCGGCGACGAGGCGGTCGACGAGCGCGGGATCCTCGAGGCAGCGCACCCCGTGGTCCACCCGCTCCACGCGCAGCAGGTCGAGCGCCTCGTGGATGTAGGCCGGCGGGCCCTCCTCGCCGGCGTGCGCGACCGCGTGCAGGCCCAGCTCGCGGGCCCGCCCGAAGACGTCGACGAACAGGGACGGCGGGTAGCCGACCTCGGCCGAGTCGAGCCCGACGGCGAGGATCTCGTGCGCGCGGCCGGCGACCGACTCGAGGGTCGCCATCGCCTCGTCCACCGGCCGGTCGCGGAGGAAGCTGAGGATCAGGCCGCCCGAGATGCCGTGGCGCACGCGCGCGTCGCGGAGGGCGTCGAGCAGGCCGTCGAGGACGTCGTCGACGGGCACGCCGCGCATCGTGTGCGCCTGCGGGTCGAACGACATCTCGACGTGCCGGATCCCGTCGGCCGCCGCCCGCTCGAGGTACGCGGCGGCGAGGTCGTGGAAGTCGCGGCGCGTGCGGAGGACGGCCGTGCACGCGTAGTAGAGGTCGAGGAACGACTGCAGGTCGGTGAACGCGTAGCGCGAGCGGAGGTCCTCGATGCCCTGGTACGGCAGCTCGACGCCGTTGCGCTCGGCGAGCTCGAACACCAGCTCGGGCTCGAGGGTCCCCTCGACGTGCAGGTGCAGCTCGGCGGTGGGCGGGAGGGTGGAGATCATCCGTCCACGGTAACGGGCGGGTGCGGGGCGACCGGCGGGTCGGCCGCTCGACGGGCGGCCGCTCGTAGGCTCGGGGGATGGAGGCGTTCGAGGTCACGGTGCTCGGGGAGCGGTGGCGCATCGCCGAGCGCGAGCCCGGGGGAGCGACCCCGACCTACGACCTCGACTGGCTGGACGGGCCGGCGGACGGCACGTACGGGTTCACGGTCGGGGGAGCGCCGCGCACGCCCGAGCAGCTGATCGCCGAGGCGACCGCGTTCGTGGAGGGCTTCTCCGAGCCGGGCGGGATCGGCGAGGACTTCGCGGGCTTCGTCCCGGCCCGCTTCCGCGACGCGGGCTGAGCTCGAGGGGCGGCCGGGGCCCGCGACGCGTCTGCGAGCATGGCCGCATGGATCCCGACGCCGAGCCCGACCTCGTCCCCGAGCTGCTGGTCACCGACCTCGCCGCGAGCCTCGCGTTCTGGCGCGACCTCTGCGGCTTCGCCGTCCAGTACGACAGGCCCGCCGAGGGCTTCGCGTACATCGCCCGGGGCGGGGCGCACCTCATGCTCGAGCAGACCGGCATCATCCGGAACTGGGTGACGGGCCCGCTGGAGCGGCCGTTCGGGCGGGGGATCAACTTCCAGATCGCCGTCGAGGACGCCGACGTCGTGGCGGAGGCGCTCGCCGCGGCGGGCGTCGCGCTCTTCCTCGAGCCGGAGACCACCTGGTACCGGATCGGCGACGAGGAGGCCGGGGTCCGGCAGTTCCTCGTGCAGGATCCCGACGGGTACCTCGTGCGGTTCCAGTCGTCGATCGGGCAGCGGCCGGCGGAGGATCCCGCGGCCGGCTGACGCGGGCGGCGCCCGGAGCGGCGTCCGCAGCGGCAGCCGGCGCGAGCGGCCGGGAACTCATCCCTCCGGTCGAGCCGCGCGGAGGATCCACCGGCCACGCTGGGAGCATGCCCTCCGACGCGACCGTGATCCACCGGGACGAGCCCGCCACCCCGAGCCGCGACCGGGTCTCGCCCGCGGCCGTCCCCCGGGACGCGTCATCGCTCGGCCCGCGTGCGATCGTCCTGATCCACGCGGCGCTGCTGATCGTCACCGTCGTCGTGTTCGGCACGGTGCTCCTCGGGCTCCTGCTCATCCCCGGCGCCCGCGCGGCATTCGTCCCGGTGATGGCGGCGGCGCTGCTCGTGCACCCGGCGTCGATGCTCCTGACGCTGCACGTCGGTCTCCGCCGGGCGGGGAGCGGATGGCGCGCGATCGGGCTGAGGCGGCCCACCGTCCGGATGCTGCACCTGCTCTGGCAGGTCCCGACGATCCTGGTCCTGCTCCTCCTGGTCCAGGGGCTCGCCCTGCTCCTGACCGGGGATCCCACGACCGAGGGGCGGGCGGTCGACACGCTCGTCGGGGACACAGCACCCGTCGTCGTCGTCGTCGTCCTCATCGGCGTCGTGCTCCTCGCCCCGCTCTGGGAGGAGGTCGTCTTCCGCGGCCTCGTCCACGGCGGGCTCCGCCGACGCCTCGGCCCGGTGATGGCGTCCCTGCTCGGCGCCGCGATCTTCGCGGCGTGCCACGGGGTGCCCGTGCTGCTGCCGTACATGCTGATGCTGGGCCTGTCGCTCGCATACCTGCGCGAGTTCCACCGCACCCTGTGGGCGCCGCTGTGCATGCACGTCGTCGTGAACGGACTGGCGACGGGAGTCGCGCTGGCCGCCGTCCAGGCGTGATCCCCGAGGGCGCCGTCCGCTCCGGGCGGCCGGGCCTAGGCCGTCGGCTCGCCCGTCGGGCCGGACGGGGCGTCGTCGCCCACGCCGCTCGCGGGCTCGCCCTCCCAGGACTCGAGGGTCCAGTCGCGGCCGGATCCCTCGAGCACCACGACGCCGGTGTTCTCCAGGGCGTGGTCGGCGACGAAGGCCGCGTCGAGTCCGCGGGCCCGCATCCCCGCCCAGCAGCGGATGGCGGCGCCGTGGCTGACGAGCGCGACCGTTCCGTGGCCCGAGTCCTCCGCCTCCGCGACAACGGCGTCGAACCGCGCCGCGAACTCGCGCCCCGTCTCCCCGCCCGCCAGGCGCAGCTCGTCCTCGCCGGCGACCCACCGGATCATCGTCTCCAGGTACTCCACGACCGCCGCCCGGTCGCCGCGCATCTCCAGCCCACCCGCGGCGATCTCGCGGATGCCTGCGCGCTCGACGGGAGCGAGGCCGAGAGCCCGGGCGAGCGGCGCGGCCGTCTCGTGGGTGCGGACCATGGTCGAGACGTGGAGGGCGCCGATCGCCTCGCCGCGCAGCGTCTCCGGCAGTCGCGCCGCCTGCGCGCGCCCGAGGTCCGTGAGCCCGGGGCCGGGGATGCGGGTGTCGAGGACTCCCGCCACGTTGGAGCTGGTCTGGCCGTGGGCGGATCAGGATCAGGCGCATGCCCCGACGGTAGCGCGGAGCCCATGTGCACTCAGCCCGGGTCGCACGGGTCCGACACGGGAGGATGGCCCGTGCGCGCCCTCCACCCCATCACCCCGGCCCAGCTGCCGGACGTCCTGCTCCGTGTCGCGCTCGCGCGACCCGTCCACCTCTGGGGGGCGCCGGGCATCGGGAAGTCGACCATGGTCGAGGCGTTCGCGCGGGACCTCGGCATGGACTGCGTCACGCTCATGGCGACGCAGCTCGCGCCCGAGGACGTCGCGGGCGTGCCCCAGCTGATCACGCGCGAGGACGGCGTGACCTTCTCCCGGTTCGCCCCTCCCGAGATGCTCGTGCGCACGGAGCCCTTCGTGCTCTTCCTCGACGAGCTGAACGGCGCGCGGCCCGAGGTGCAGAAGTCGCTGTACTCGCTGGTCCTCACCGGCCGCGTCGGGGATCACCGGCTCCCCGCCGGCAGCGTCGTGATCGCGGCGGGCAACCGGGCGACCGACCAGGCGGCGATCAAGCCCATGCCGGCACCCCTCGTCAACCGATTCGTGCACGTGCACCTGCGCTCGTCGGTGGACGACTGGCTGGCCTGGGCCGTCGACGCGCAGATCCACCCGGCGGTGGTGGAGTACATCACCCAGCGGCCCGACCACCTCCACGTCGAGCCGCCGAAGACCGAGGAGGCGTTCTCGACGCCCCGGTCGTGGCACGCGCTCGCCGACGCGCTGACATCCTGGGGCGCGGATCCCGACGTGGACGTCGTCGCGATGCTCGCCGCGGGCTGCGTCTCGGCCTCCCACGCCGCCTCGTTCGCCGCCTGGTGCAAGATGCGCGAGCGGGCGTACGACCTCGACGCCATCATCCGCGGCGACCTGCGTTGGCCGTCCGAGGTTGCCGACCGCGACCTCCTGCACTTCCACGCCCTCTCCCTGCGCGCCCGGCTCGCGAAGGAGCTGCCCGCCGACATCCGGCACGCGTCGCCGGCCGGACGGCAGTTCGCGGTCCGCTCCAAGGACCTCCTGATCGAGCTGGCCGACATCTCGCTGGAGATCGGGCAGATCGTGGTGGCCCCCGACGACACGGGCGCGCCGGTCCTGCCGGCGTGGTTCCTGGTGGAGCTCGTGCGGGACGTGCCCCGTCTGGCGGAGAAGCGCTCGGCGTGACGCCCCGGAGGAACGCGACCGGACCGAAGGACCCGGGGCTCGCGGCGGTCATGCTCGGCTGGAGCAGCGTGCGCCTGCACCCGATGTTCTCCCACGTCGCGGAGGAGCTGGACGTGATCCGGCGCGACGGGATCCGCCCCGACGACGGGTGGGCGCAGGTGGACTCCGAGACGTGCGACATCGTCGTCGACCCCGTCCGTCGGGCCAGCCCGGAGGAGTGGGCCTGGGTCTTCGCGCACCTGGTGCTGCACCTCGGATTCGGACACCTCGAGCCGCGCCCGCCGTCCTCGTCCCGGGTGGAGGCCACGGCGGCCGACGTCGAGGTGGACCGCTTCCTCGCGTCCCTCAGGTTCGGCCGGAGCCCGTTCGCGCTGCCCGTGATCTGGCCCGTCGGATCGCCCGAGCGCCTCGTCGCCGAGTGGCGGCTCACGGGCGTCCCGGCCGGGTTCGAGACGTGCGGCACCGCGGGTGCGGCCTCGTGCGTGACGCAGGGCCGGCGTTCGTACAGCGGTCCTCCGGACTGGCGCCAGCTCTTCGCCTACGGCCTCACCGACGCGGTGTCGGCCGCCATGGACGTGGCCGGCGGTGCGCGGCTCTCGCTCAGCGACCGATCCGCGCCCCTGCCGGTGTGGGAGCGCGCCCGGCGCTGGTTCCTGTCGGCCTATCCGCTGCTCGGCGCGACCATGTCCGCGCTGACGCTGGTCGCCGACGCGGAGCTCGCCCGCGGCTGGGACATCCCCATCGCGGCGGTCGACCCGGTGGCAGGGGAGCTGTACGTGAACCCGCTCGCGGTGCTCACCGAGCGGGAGTGGCGGTTCGTCCTCGCGCACGAGTCCCTGCACGCCGCGCTCGCCCACCACACGCGCACCGGCGGTCGGGATCCCTACCTCTTCAACATCGCGACGGACTTCGTCATCAACGGCTGGCTGCTCGAGATGGGCGTGGGGGAGATGCCCGCGGGCCTCCTCCACGACCCGCTCTTCGCCGGGCAGTCGAGCGAGGAGGTGTACGACCGGATCGCGACCGACGCGCGCCGGTACCGAAAGCTCTCCACCCTGCGCGGCCGCGCGCAGCCCGACGTCCTCGACTCCGGCGGGCGGATGCCGAGCGCCGGTGCATCCGTCGACCTCGACGAGGTCCTCCGGCGGTCGCTCGGGACGGGGCTCGACCTCCACCTGGGCGAGGGTCGCGGCCGCCTGCCGTCCGCGCTGGTGTCGGAGATCCGCGCGCTGGCGCAGCCGCCGCTCCGCTGGGACGTCGAGCTCGCGCGGTGGTTCGAGGAGATGTTCCCCGCGCTGGATCCGGTGCGCACGTACGCCCGTCCCTCCCGCAGGCAGGCCGCGACGCCCGACATCCCGCGGCCCGGCTGGCTCACGCCCGAGGTGCCGACCGTCCTGCGGACCTTCGGCGTCGTGCTCGACACCTCGGGATCCATGGACGCCCGCCTGCTCGGGAAGGCGCTCGGCGCCATCGCGTCGTACGCGCGCGCCCACGACGTGCCCGCCGCCCGGGTCGTGTTCTGCGACGCCGCGGCCTACGACGCCGGCTACCTCGACGTCGACGACATCGCCGGCCGCGTGCGCGTGCGGGGTCGCGGCGGCACGGTGCTGCAGCCGGGCATCCACGCGCTCGAGCACGCCGCGGACTTCCCCGAGGACGGCCCGATCCTGATCATCACGGACGGCGCGATCGACGTGCTGCGGATCCGCCGCAGCCACGCGTTCCTGATCCCCGTGGGCGCGACCCTGCCCTTCCGCCCGAAGGGGCCCGTGTTCCGCTTCTCCTGAGCGCGGGCCGGGCTCGGGTCCCTACGGCGACGCGGGATCGTCGGCCAGCACCGGCATGAGCTCGATGACCGCCGGGTGCAGCTGGGGGCGCCTCGGCTCGCGGAGCAGCGCGACGACGGGCTCGTAGGTCATGAGGAAGGCCTGGAAGTTCACGATCCCGAACAGCGCGAGGTCGTGGTCGTCGAGCGGGTCACCGCGATGCAGCCGGATCAGGGACTCGCGGGCGCCCAGCGCGTCCACGATGATGCTCAAGTTGATCTCCCCGTCCTCGTCACCCGCGACCCACTTCCGCGGCGGGTCGTCCCACGGCCCCGGGTTGACGATCATCCGGCCCGTGCCGCTGGGCGTCACGTGAGCGCCCCCGGATCCTCGGCCGCATCCGCGGCGGCCTCCCTGGCACGCAGCCGCTTCAGCTCGGCGAAGGGGGAGAAGCCGATCCAGGCGACGGACGCGATCGCGGCGCCCATGATCATCGAGGGGATGTCCATGGCATCGACGCTACCGACGGCCCCGCCGAGGCCGCGTCCGTCGCGCGAAGGACCCTGCGGCGGTGGCGCGCGCCTACGCTGGCAGCACGCTCGGCTCCGCTCGGAGCGGTCCACCGGAAGGCCCTCCCGTGTCGCGACGCCCCGCCCTCCCGCCCGCGGCCTCGTTCGGGGTGGCGGCCGGCGTCCTCGCCCTCTCGCTCGGGGCGAGCGGGGCTCCCGCGATGCTGTACCCGGCGTTCTCGGCGCTCTGGGGCACGGGGCCGGTGGTCACCACCGCGCTGTTCGCGGTCTACCCGGTGGCGCTCGTGGTGGTCATGCTGGCGGGCGGCGGGCTGTCCGACCGCTTCGGCCGGCGGCGGCTGATGCTCGCCGGCGTCGCGGTGGTCGCGGTGGGGACGGTCCTGTTCTCGCTCGCCGACGGGCCCGCGTGGGCCTTCGCCGGCCGGATCATGCAGGGCGCGGGAGTGGGGCTCGCCATGAGCGCCGCGAGCGCCGCGCTGGTGGAGTTCGACCGGTCCGGGAACCCGACGCGGGCGAGCGCCGTGAACGCGGCCGCGACCTCGCTCGGGGCGACCGCCGCGATCCTCGTGGGCGGCTGGCTCGTGCGGAACACGGCGGATCCGACGCACCTGGCGTTCTGGATCCTCCTCGCCGCCGTGCTCGCGCTCCTCGTCGCGCTGCTGTTCCTGCCCGAGCCGGCGCGGACCGTGGCCGCGCGGCCGACCGCGGCGGTCGGTCGCCGCGCGCTGCTCGCCGTGCCGCGGGAGGGACGGCGGCCGTTCCTCGTGGGCACGGCCGCGGTGACCGTGGCGTTCGTCACCGGCGCGGTCTTCCTCGCCCTGGGCGCGCAGATCATCCGCGACGTCGTCGGCACCGCGGACGCCTTCCACGCGGCGGCGACGCTCGCGACCTGGCCGCTGGTCGTGGTGCCGACCACGCTCCTCGCGCGCCGGATCCCGACGACCGCGGCCGTGCGGATCGGAGGCCTGGTCGCCGCCGTGGGCCTCGCGCTGCTGATCGCGGCCGGCGTCGCGGACTCGCTCGCCGTGTTCCTCGCATCCGCGGTGCTCTCCGGCGTCGGCTACGGCTTCCTCATGTACGGCGGGCTCGGGCTCGTCACCGCCGCGGCGGACGACGGGCGCCGCGCGAGCACGTTCTCGACCATGTACCTCGTCGCCTACCTCGCGCAGGGCAGCGCGGCCGTCCTCGTCGGCGCCCTCGCGACGGCGACGAGCCTCGACACGGCCGTCCTCGTGGCGGTGCCGGTCATCGCGGTCCTCTGCCTCGTCACGAGCGCGACCGCCCGCGGGTCCGCCCCGCGCCCCTGATCGCGTGGCCGGACCCCACGCTCACACCCCGGGTGGGCTGACCGCCGACGAGCCGGCCGCCGCCCGCAGGAGGTGCCCGTGCAGGAAGTCGGCGGTGCGCTCGAGGGCGTCGGTGCGCGTGCTCATCTCGGCGAAGTCGTGGCGGCCCCCCTCCACCAGCACGAGCTCGTGCTCCACGCCCTGCTCCGCCAGGGTCGAGGCCAGGGAGAGGCTCTGCTCGACGGGGACGACCCGGTCGTCCGTGCCGTGCAGGAGGAACGCCGGCGGCGAGGCGGGGGTGATGTGGTCGCCCGGCCGGAACCACCGCGCGCCGTCCTCGTCGGGTGCGCCTAGCGCGGCCCGGAGCGGCGAGCCCGCCGCGCGGAGACCGGCGGAGATCAGCGGATCGTGCATGCCGTACCAGCTGGCCACGGCGCAGATCCGCTCGGACTCCGCCGCTCCGACGATGGTGGCGATCGTCGCGCCGGCCGAGTTCCCCCACAGCGCGACGGCCGCGGGATCGAGGTTCAGCTCCGACGCGTGCGCGCGGAGATGGCGGATGGCCTCGCGGACGTCGTCGAGCGGCGCGGGGAAGCGCGCCTCGTTGCTCGTCCGGTAGTCGACGCTGGCGACCGCGACGCCGCGCTCCGCGAGCCGCACCAGGGCGGGGAGGTAGCGGACGCGGTGGACGTCGCGGAATCCGCCGCCCTTGATGAACACCACCAGCGGTGTGGGGGATGCGGACACCGGCTTCAGGAGGTCGAAGCGCAGCTTCCGTCCGCCGGGGAGGAGATGCCCGTCCTGGTACTGCGCGTAGACGAGGTCCGGGTAGTGCTCGACGAAGGAGCGCGTCGGGTCGGAGAGGTGCACGGTGGTGGTGTGGTCCACGCTATCCCGCCCATCGGGGTGTCGACGACCGTGCGCTCCGGCGAGTCGCCCCGGGTGAGGAGGACCTCACGGGAGCATCGTGCACCGGCGCGCTGGGAGGCGGTCGGCCGCCACCGTGCGCCGGTCCGTTACGGTGCGGGGATGCCCGCGAACGCGACCCGCCCCCGCCTCCTCTACGTGAGCGACCTGGGCTACCAGGCGAAGGGCCGCCGCTACTGCGACGAGGACATCGACCTGTCCGTGCGCCTCGGCCGGGACTTCGACATCGCGATCTGCCACCCGTCGGCGGCGACCAGCCTCATGGACCGCTTCGACGTCGTCGTGGTCCGCAACAGCGGGCCGGTGATCGGCGACATGGCCGGCTACGAGGCGTTCCGCGCGGCAGCGCGCGAGAGCGGCGTCCCGGTCTTCACCGACCTCCGTGGCAAGGCCGACCAGGTCGGCAAGCAGTACCTGCTCGACCTGTTCGCCGCCGGGTATCCGGTGATCCCCACGATCGATGACCTCGCGCACCTCGACCGGCTCCCGGCGGTGGACGCCTTCGTGGTGAAGCCGCGGTTCGGCGCCGACTCCCTGGGCCTCGAGTTCGTCACGCGCGACGACCTCGCGACCGTCGACCTCGGGGGCCGGCTCCTGCAGCCCCGCATCGACTTCGCGCACGAGATCTCGTTCTGCTTCGTGGATCGCGCGCCGCAGTACGCGCTGTACGCCCCGGATCCCGCCGCCAGGTGGCAGCTCGAGCCGTACGCCGCCAGCGCCGAGGACTGGGACTTCGCGCAGCGCTTCGTCGACTGGAACGACGTCGAGCACGGCATCCAGCGGGTGGACGCCTGCCGCACCCGCGACGGGGAGCTGCTGCTCGTGGAGCTGGAGGACCTCAACCCGTACCTCTCGCTCGACCTCGTCGACGAGGGGACGCGGGACGCGTTCGTCGCCAGCATGACCCGGTCGCTGCATGCCCTGCTGCGTGTGCCCGCGCAGCCCGCGCCCGGACGCGGAGAGGCCCCGCGGATCGACTGATCCGCGGGACCCTCGTCTGCGCGTGAGCGCGGTGTGGTCACCTTCGCCGCCCGAGGCTTCCCCTGCGTGTTCGCGAACGAAGGCTTCCGGACCAGCTTCTCGCGATCGCCGCAGATCGCGACGAGTGGGAAGCCGGCGAACGGCGCCACTTCTCCCAAGCGGCCATGCTTCATCCGTCCACCATGGACAATCCCACCGAGATCATCGACGAAGCGGTGGCGCTCCTCGAGATATCCTCAGACATACCACTGATCCGCGCGGTGTTGAGAGAATCCATCACTCCGCGGAACGTGACCGACACTGCGTAGCATGAGCGTGGTGAAGCCAGATCCGATACCCGCGACGCAACCGAAGCGCCTCGTGCCCACCGCGTTGTTGTTCTCCGCTGGAATCATGGGTGGGCTGGAAGATCTCATCGACTTCTTGCTCCCCCTGTGGGCGGGTATAGCGCTCGAGCTCTCCCCATCCGTGATCGGCATCATTCTGGCTGTGGAACTGGCCGTCGCATTCGCATTGCGTCCGGTGGCGGGCCGCGCAGTCGACCGCGGTGCTGGACCCTTACTCGCCGCGGGTGGGGCGGCCCTCTACGCGGGCGGCATCACGTTGATGGCATTCGCGCACGGTCTCGATGCCTTCCTGCTTTCCGCCCTCTTGCTCGGAGCCGGATCCGCATTCTTCTGGGTACCGCTGCGAGCGCACGTCGCGGCGCAGAGGGAAGCTCACTCGAGCTTCTCGGCACTCACGTCAGCGGAGGGGACCGGTGTCTGGGTGGCCTATGTCCTCGCGCTGTCCCTGCTGCCGGTGCTCGATTACCGAGGAGTGCTCGCGCTGGGGGCAGCAGCGGCCGCAGTCGCTGCCTTGTTCATCCTGAGAGCATCTGGCGCACGCGGGATCAGGAACGATCCGCCGACACCCCGGGCGCGAGCATCCGGCGACGATGGTCCTGTCAGCGGTCTCGCTGCACAGCGCCGGCGCCTCTTGGTCGTGGTGGTGCTCGTGTCGTTCGTCGAAGCGGCGGCGTCGGTCTATCTGCTGTTGAGGCTTCAAAGCGCCTTCGGGCTGGACATCATGCAGATCGCATGGGTCTACTTCCCTGGCCTGGTCGCCTACTCGATAGCGCCATTCACAGGACAGATCGTGATTCGCGTGCTCGGGGAACGGTCCGCAGTCGTGGTCGCTCTGCTGCTGTCAGCAGGGGGAATCCTGCTCGTGACTCTCAGCGCTCGCGAGATCGCGCTCGCGGCGGGCTGGGCGATGATGTGCTGGTCATGGGGCTGGCTCAACCCCGTCCAGCAGGCGACGACCGTGATGATCCACCCCGGCGCGGTCGGACGTGCGCTGGGGCGCTACGAGAGCTGGACATTGATAGGCGGCGCGGCGGGGGCTGTCGGCGGCGGGTTCGCCGTGGACTCGAATTCCCCTGGGTGGGTCGCTGGGGCTGCGGTCACGGTCTGCCTGGTGTGCGTCGCGGTCGTTCCCGGCCTATATCGCCGTCGAGTCGGTTCGAAACGCGCACCGGAGTCGCTGAGGGGCTCGCGAAGAATTGCGGATGAGAAGATCGTCCGCTCCGATCAGCTCGATCGTGACGGCCGTCAGGTGGCGGCCCCGGGCGATGACCCGGCACCCATCGCCTCACGGCTTTCGATGAAGGACGAGCGGAGATCCCCGGCCTCCGGCGCTCTCATCCACGCCACGATCTACGGGTTGGCGCAGATCCCCCTCATCACAGCTGATCTGTCCTGGTATCGCGACATGTTCGCTTCCGGCGGATTCGTGTGGGGACGAGAATCCCATGCCGACACGCTGTCCAATGCTCTCTACACGGGGAACATGGTCTGGGGTGCCGTCGTGTCGTTCGATCTGGCATGGGCGGTGGTCCGCCGCGTCGCGATGGCGCGTGATGGTCGACGGGGGTCGCTGTGAGAGCATCTGCGGTCGTTGCACGCGCTGGTCCGCGGGGACTGGCGCCGGGGCTCCCGGGCGGCCGGGCGGCCGGCCGCGCGCCCGGACGCGGGAAGGCCCCGCGGATCACGAGGATCCGCGGGGCCTTCCGACGTGCTGTCGCGGCTTACGCGAACGTCTTCGCGTCGATGACGAAGCGGTAGCGCACGTCCGACTTGAGGACGCGCTCGTAGGCCTCGTTGATCTGCTCGGCCGAGATGAGCTCGGTCTCGGGCACGATGCCGTGCTCGGCGCAGAAGTCGAGCATCTCCTGCGTCTCGGCGATGCCGCCGATCATGGATCCGGCCCAGCTGCGGCGCGCGGGGATGAGCGCGAACGCGGGGATCTCGAGCGGCTCCGACGGGGCGCCGACGTTGACGAGCGTGCCGTCGATCGCGAGCAGGCCGATGTACTTCGACATGTCGAGCTTCGCGGAGACCGTGTTGATGATCAGGTCGAACGAGCTGGCGAGCTCCGTGAAGGTCGCGTCGTCGCTGGTGGCGAAGTAGCGGTCGGCTCCGAGGCGGAGGCCGTCCTCCTTCTTGGAGAGCGTCTGCGAGAGCACGGTGACCTCGGCGCCCATCGCGTGCGCGATCTTCACGGCCATGTGGCCGAGGCCGCCCATGCCGACGACGGCGACCTTCGTGCCGGGGCCCGCGTTCCAGTGGCGCAGCGGCGAGTAGGTGGTGATGCCGGCGCAGAGCAGCGGCGCGACCTTCTCGATGTCGAGGGACTCGGGGACGCGGAGCACGAAGTCCTCGTCGACGACGACGGCCTCGGAGTAGCCGCCCTGCGTGATGGTGCCGTCGGCCGGGTCGGTGCCGCCGTAGGTCTGGATGTTGCCCTTCAGGCAGTACTGCTCCTGGCCGGCCTTGCACTGCTCGCACTCCTTGCAGGAGTTGACCATGCAGCCGACGCCGACGAGGTCGCCGACCTGGTGCTTGGTGACGTCGGAGCCGACCTCGGTGACGCGGCCGACGATCTCGTGGCCGACGACCTGCGGGTAGGCGATGGGGCCCCACTCGCCGCGGACGGTGTGGATGTCGGAGTGGCAGACGCCCGAGTAGGCGATGTCGATGGAGACGTCCTTCGGGCCGACGTCGCGGCGCTCGATGGTGGTCTTGACGATGGGGTCGGTGGCGGACGGGGCCGCGTAGGCGTTGACGGTGCGCATGGGTTCTCCTTGTGCTGTCCGGTGGGGGAGGGGAGGGATCGGGTCGATCCGGCCGCGCCCTCTTCGGAGGCGGTACCCCTCGACGGTACGCCCGCCGACGCGGTTCCCCGAAACCGCGCGGCTTATCCTCGGTCGCCGGATAGCGTGGCCGGATGCCCGCTCCCACCGTCCCCGGCCCGACTCCGACGCGATCCGGGCCGGTGACGGGAGTCCGCGACGGCGACGTGATCCGGTACCTCGGCATTCCTTACGCGACGGCGGAGCGCGGCGTCCCGCCCGTGTCGGCGGTGCCCGTGCGCGGATCGGACGGCTCGCCGGTCCTGCTCGCGGCGGTGGATCCGGCGCCCGCGTGCCCGCAGCCCTCGTCGCGGATCCTCGACACGCTCATGCAGGGCGCTCTCGACGGGATCGGGCGCTCGGAGGGCTGCCAGCGGCTCTCGATCACGCTGCCCGCGGACCTCGCTCCCGGCGAGGTGCTGCCCGTGATCGCGTGGTTCCACGGCGGCGGCTACACGACGGGCGCGGGCGACCTCGCGATCCACGACTCGCGCGCGCTCGTCGTGGAGCAGCGGGTGATCGTCGTGGCCGTGACCGCGCGGCTCGGGTACCTCGGGTTCGGCGGCGGCGGTCCTGGCGCCCCGCCCGCGAACCTCGGCCTGCTCGACCAGCTGGAAGCGCTGCGCTGGGTCCGCGATTCCATCGCCGCGTTCGGCGGCGACCCGGACTCCGTCACCGCGATGGGCCAGTCGGCCGGCGGCGACGCGATCCTGCACCTCATGATCAGCGACGGCGCGCGCGGGCTCTTCCGGCGGGCCATCGTGCAGAGCCCGCCGGTGGGGATCACGGGCGGGCGCGAGCGCATGTTCCGGGCGATGGCGCGGGTGACGCGATCGCTCCCGGACGATGCGCCGCTGGCCGAGGTCATGCGGCGCCAGGCGCGGGCCGAGCGCGCGTCGTGGGCGTCGGGGATCCGCGCGGGCCTGCCCTGGGGACCGCGCTACGGCCACGCGCCGCTGCCCGCCGAGGCCGACCGCGACGGCGCATGGCGGGCCGTCGCGCCCGAGGTCGACCTCCTCATCGGCACGACGCGCGACGAGACGGCGATGTACCTGCCCGCGCTGCCGCTGATCGCGCCGCTGCTCCGCGTACCCGTGCTCGGCCGGGCGCTGCGGGCGATCCTCATGCGCACGGTCGTCGGGCCCACCACCCGCGCCGTCTACACGCGACCCGTCCGCGCGTTCGCGGCACGCCACCGCGCCGCGGGCGGCCGGGCCGTGCGCTACGTCCTCCGGGCGGCGCCGCCGTCGAGCCCGATCGGCGCGGGCCACACGTCCGACGTCCCGCTGATCCTCGGCACGCGCGAGGCGTGGACCCGCATGCGCCTGGTCCCCCCGGAGGCGTGGCCCGAGGTCGCCGCGCGCGGCCGGGCCGCGCGGCGGGTGTGGGCCGACTTCGCGCGCACGGGCACGGTGGCGGCGGATGCGGACGCGCGCGCCTGCGGGATGCGGTTCGACCGCGGCTGACGGCCGGACGCGACGACGGGGCGCCGGTGTCCCGGCGCCCCGTCGTGTTCCGCGCGTGCGGATCGCCCGCCGCGATCAGGCCTTCCGGCGTCGGGCGACCAGTGTGAGCACCACGCCGAGGGCGACGAGCGTCAGGCCGCCCGCGACCCACGGGAGCGCCTCGAAGCCGGTCGTCGCCAGTCCGCCGCGACCGGTCGCCGCGGGGGCTGGCGCGGGGTCCGCACCCGACGCGGATCCGGGCGAGGGCACGGTCCCCGGGGCGGGTGCCGCCGTCGGCGCGGCGGTCGGCTCGCCCGGGCCGGGCGTGGGCGCGGGCGTCGGCTCCGTCGGCGCCGCCGCGAACGACAGCCCCGCGCGGTACGCGAACAGCGGCGACGCCGAGTCGTTCGGCACGTCGTACAGCTGCGCGGCGACCGCGTCCATGGTGGACGGCAGCTCGAAGGGCAGGCGCCCCTCGGGTTCGGCGGCCCCCGTGATCACGTTCAGCAGCGCCTCGTCCGACACCCCGTACGACGCGAGCACCGCGTCGCTGTTCGCGACGACGTTCCCGAGGATCAGCGGACGCGTGAGCTGCGGCACCGCGATGGTGCGCGCTCCCGCGTCGTGGGCCCGGACGAGCGCCTGGTAGTCGGCCTCGGACCCCGTGAAGCCGAGGTCCGTGAGGTCGTCGCCGCCGCGCGGGTCGGCGAGGCGCACGATCGCGACGTCGGCGTCGGCCGGGTCGTCGACGACGGTGAATCCGGCGGATCGGGCGGCCGACGCCTGCACGCCGCTCAGCCACGCGGTCATGCCCGGCTCGACGCGCACGGGGAGCGCGGGGGACCCCGCGACGCGCGCGACGCGGGCCTCGGAGGCCGCGGGGGTCGCGTCGCTGAGCAGAGTGAGGCTGCGCTGCTGCGCGTCGAGGCCGGCGGCGCGCGAAGCGGCGCTGCCCACGATCGCGTCCGCGGCGGCGGGGTCCACGTACGGGTCCTCGAACAGCCCGAGCTCGAACTTCTGCTGCAGCACCCGCTGCCCGGCCTCCATCACACGGGCCTCGGTGAGGAGCCCCTGCTCCACGGCCTGGAGGATGTGCTGCGGCTGGTCGCTGCCGCCGATGATGTCGACGCCCGCGGAGATCGCGCTGGCGTAGCGGGCCGGGAGGGTCAGGTCCTCGACGCCCCACGGCATGCCCGCGCCCCACGGCCCCACGAAGAACGCGGGCGGCCGGTTCTCGCGGCACGCCTCGGGGCAGTCGTTGGCGATGCCCCAGTCGCTCGTGATCACGCCGTCGAAGCCGTAGCGCCCGCGCAGGAGGTCCTGCAGCAGGTGCTCGTTGTGGTTCGCGCCGACCTGCTCGATGACGCCGTCGCCGAGGTCGAGGTCCTTCAGGATCGAGTACGTCGGCATGATGCCGGCCGCCTGGTTCCGGAAGGCGCCCTCGTACGGCGTGATGTGCTCCGCGAAGTTCCCGCCGGGGAACGCGGCGTAGCGGCCGTAGTAGTAGTGGCTGTCGTAGCCGTCCACCTGGGCGCCGTAGCCGACCCAGTGCTTGACGACCGTGGCGACGCCGTCTGGGGTGATCCCGTCGGTGCCGCCCTGCAGGCCCTCCACGTACGCGGCGACGTGCGGCGCGACGTCCGCCCCGACGCTGCCGAACGTGCCGTCCTGCCGGGTCCAGCGCGGCTCGGTGCTGATGTCGGCCTGCGGCGAGAGCGCCTCCGTGATGCCCACGGCGCGGTACTCGGCCGCGATGATGCGGCCCATCTCGAGCGTCGTCGCGGGGTCGTCGATCGCGCCCATGCCGATCGGGTCGGGGAACGGCGAGAAGTCGCCGTTCGACACGGTCTGGCCCTCGGTGACGGTGAAGCCGTGGCGCGGATCCGTGCTGATCTTCAGCGGGACGCCCCAGCGCTCGGCCTCCGCGGCCTCCTGCAGGGCGTTGTGCTCGCGCGCCAGCGTGGGGGCGTCGGCGCCGAGCCGGGAGATGTACGTGGTGATGTGCCGCTCCGCGAGCAGGGGATCGAACGCCGCGCGGTCGTACGCGTTCCCGACGTTCGTGAGGCTCGCGTGCATCAGCAGGCCGGCCCGCTCCTCGGGCGACATGCGGGCGACGAGGTCGGCGGCGCGGTCGTCGGACGACAGGCGCCAGTCCTCGTAGGGCGTGAGCGCGCCGTCCTTGTCGAGGTCGCGGAACCGCAGGCCGTCGACCGTGATGATCGGCGCGGATCCGGCCGACTCGAGCTCCGGCTGCGCGGCCTCCTCCGGCGCGGCGACCGCGGCCGGGACCCCCGCCGCTCCCAGGGCGACGGCCGCCAGGAGCGCTCCCCCCGCCGCCGTCCCGATCATCCGCCGTCGTCGAGACGCCCTGCGGGGTCCGCTCATGTCCACTCCCTCGTGTCCGCGCACCCTCTCCATCGAGGGCGCAGCTTGAGCTTGGCCGGGTGGGGAAATTGTGTCAAGCGGACTTAAGAGACTGCGGATCCAGTGTCGTCGAGTCGCGCGCGGACGAGGGCCACCATGGTGGCGAACTCCCGCTCGACGTCGACCGCGGACCCGGTGAGCGACTGGTACTGCAGCCCGTCCATCACCGCGAGCAGCAGTCGTGCGAGGCTCTCGGCCTCGTCGGCGGGGAGCCCGGATGCCCGCTCGCCGATGCCGTCGAGCGTCGCGGCGAGGTTCCGCGCGACGGTGTCGTAGCGCTCCGCCATGCGGGCGCGGACGGGGTGGTCCGGCGCGACGGACTCGCCGAGGAGCGTCGAGAAGAGGCGCGCCCACTCGGGCTCCGACTCGTTGCGGCGGACGAGGGCGCGCAGCCGGTCGAGGGCGTCGCCGCCCGCCTCGTCCGCGCGGCCGCCGGTGACCTCGGCCGCGCTGAGGAGCTCGGTCTGGCGACCGCTCTCGTCGGCGAGCACGGCCTCCAGCAGGTCCTCCTTGGTGGCGAAGTGGTAGAGGAGACCGGCGTGCGTGACGCCCGCGCGCGTGGCGATCGCGGCCATGGTCGCCCCGCGGTAGCCGTCCACGGCGAACGCCGAGCGCGCCGCAGCGATGATCTCCGCCCGGCGCCGCACGCCGCGGGCGTTGAGCATGCCGTCCCGCACGAGCACCTCCGTCGCCCCGCGTCGGACGGGTCGGGCCGATGCTATCCGGCGCTCCCGGGCGCCGCCGGGCGCGCGCCGGTCGGCGTCCGCTCGATGCGGTCGTCACCGCCCGGCCGATCGGGAGCGCTCAACCGCCCTGCACCCGCACCGGCCCCGCGCCGCGGTCGCCGAGCGCGTCGTCCGGGTTGAGGAGGCCGCAGGCGCGCATCGACAGGCAGCCGCAGCCGATGCAGCCGGTCAGCTCGCGCTCCAGCCGCTCGATGCCCTGCCGCCGCTCCTCGAGCAGGCGCTTCCAGCGACGCGACGCCCGCTGCCAGTCGGCGTGGCTCGGCGGGCGGTCGAGCGGCACGTCGTCGAAGGTCGACTGCACGTCGGCGAGCGGGATCCCGAGGCGCTTGGCCACCGTGATCAACGACACGCGCCGGAGCATGTGCCGCGCGTACCGGCGCTGGTTGCCGGCCGTGCGCTCGGCGGCGATGAGGCCGAGGTCCTCGTAGAAGCGGAGGGCGGATGCGGCGACGCCCGTGCGGCGGGTCATCTCGCCGACCGTGAGCAGCTCGCCGGGCGCGTGCCGGGGCGTCGCCGCGACGGCCGTCGGCTCCTGCGCATCCGCCACGACGTCTCCCCTCGATTGACCTCAAGGGTACGTGAGGTTCTAACGTGGACACCATGCGCATGACCCGCCCCGCCGTCACGACGGCCCCCACCCGTGGAGACGCCCTGTGACCTACGTGATCGCCCTGCCGTGCGTCGACGTGAAGGACCGCGCCTGCATCGACGAGTGCCCCGTCGACTGCATCTACGAGGGCGAGCGCTCCCTCTACATCCACCCCGACGAGTGCGTCGACTGCGGCGCCTGCGAGCCGGTGTGCCCCGTCGAGGCCATCTACTACGAGGACGACCTGCCCGAGAAGTGGTCGGACTACTACACGGCCAACGTCGAGTTCTTCGCCGAGATGGGGTCGCCCGGCGGCGCCGTCAAGGTCGGGACCGTCGCGTACGACCACCCGGTGGTGGCCGCCGTGCCGCGCCAGGGCGAGACCGCGTGAGCGCCGACCCCGACCTCTTCAAGGCCGCCTTCCGCGGGCACCCGGCGGGCGTCGCGCTGATCACCGCGCGCACCGCCGACGGGCCGTCCGGGCTCACGGCGTCGAGCGTCGCGTCGCTGTCGGTGGATCCGCCCGCGCTGTCGTTCTCGGTGACGCGCGCCACGGGATCCGCCGGCGCGATCCTCTCCGCCGACAGCTACGTCGTGCACCTGCTCGCGGGGCAGCACGCCGCGCTCGCCCGCGCGTTCGCCGTCTCCGGGTCGCCGCGGTTCACCGAGGAGCAGGGCTTCCAGGAGCTGCCGACCGGGGAGCCGCTGCTCGCCGACGCGCGCGCCGCCCTGCGCTGCCGCACCATCCAGACCGTGCCGGTCGGCGGATCCGTGCTGGTCGTCGCCGAGGTCCTCGACGTGATCCTCGGCGAGCCCGCCCCGCCGCTCGTCTACCGCGACCGCCGCTTCCACCTGCTCGAGGACGACCACCCGGAGCTCTGACGCCGCACGGCCGTCCGCCGCTCACGCGGCCCCGCGTCAGGCGATCATGAACTCCGACGGCTTCAGCGCCCGCTCCACGATGCGCACGTCGCCGATCGACGCCGGCAGCACGTGGTCGAGCTTCCCCGCGTAGAGGTTGGCGCCGAGGAGCCACGAGGTCGCGGGGGACGCTGCTGCCAGCCCGCGGTTCGTCGTCGACGGGTTCCGCACCACCGGGCAGCCGTCGACGTACATGGTCGTGTGCTGGCTGTCGTTCACGACCGCGACGTGCCACCACGTCGCGGCGGGCAGCTCGTGCGACCAGTTCGTGAGCGACCCCTGCTGGGTCGTCGGGTAGACGCACCACTGGATCTCGCGGCTGCCGGAGACGCTGAGGGTCGCGGCGGGCTCGTCGGGGTCGCCCGCGTCGCCGGGGGTCTTGCCCGAGTCCTTCGCGGATGCGGCGCGGGAGAGGATCGCGCTGAAGCCGTCGGCGTCGCCGTCGAAGTCGGCCGGGATGCGGACGAACGCCTCGACCGTGTACCCCTGGCGGAAGGTCGCGGCGTCGAGCGGGGCACCGTCGACGGTGCGGAGGTAGTCGCCGCTCTTCTTGCCACCCGTGAGGGTGAGGCTTCCGAAGCCGGGCTGGTCGTCGTGGTGCGCGGATGCGAAGCGCAGGGATCCGGGTGCCGCTCCCGCGCGGTTCGCGACCACGAGGTCGTTGCCGCGGCCGGACGCGTCCCGGATGCGGGTGGCCGTGCCGAGCGCGGATCCGTCCGCCTGCCCGTCGAACCGCCAGTACGCGACCGTGCCGGGCACGAGCATCTGCGCGGCGGGCCGGGCGGCCCGCACGGGGGCGGGCGCGAACCCGGCGAAGCGCTGCTCGAAGTCGATGCTGACCGTGAACCGGTCGACGTCGCCGGAGAGGGCCGCCTCCTCATCCGCGAGCTCGTTGCCCGCGCCGAGGCCGCCGCCGAGGATGAACGGCGACAGGGTCTCGACGTCGATCGCGTTCCGCTCGAGGTCCACGTGGTAGAGCCGGATCATCGCGGCGCCGCCGTAGTAGCGGTCCTGGTAGTTCACGAGGTGCATGGCCACGTCGTGGCCCGCGCGGTTGGTCATGGTCGTGCGGCCGGGCTTCCAGTAGTGCCCGTTGAGGGTGAGGAAGATCTGGTCGTGCTGGCTGATGAACGAGTCCCAGAGGCCCTGGCCGTAGTCGTCGAGCACGGCGGATCCGTCGGGCTTCGAGTCGACGATGTCGTGCGCCGTGAGGATCACCGGCAGCGTCGGGTGCGCCTGCATCACGCCGCGCGCCCACTCCACGCCGCGGGCGCTGGTGCGCCAGTCGAGCGCGAGGACGAGCCAGTCGCGGCCGCCCGCCGTGAAGGTGTGGAACGAGTTGTAGCCGTCGGGGCTGGATCCGCGGTAGCTCGGGGACTTCTTGAACCGCTTCGGGCCGAACGCGTCGAGGTAGGGCGTGCGTCCGCGCTGGTCGTCGGTGGAGGAGGGGACGTCGTGGTTGCCGGCGAGCACGCTCCACGCGGCGCCCGCCTTGTCGAGGAGCGTGAACTGCGCGCTCGCGGCCTGGATCTCCTTCGCGGCGCCGTTCTGGGTCACGTCGCCGAGGTGCGCGAGGAACACGATGTTGTGCCGGTCGCGCTCGGCGAGCACGTAGCGGAGCGACGCCTCGAGCGGCTCCGGGTGGATGGCGGCGCCGTCGAAGAGGTACTGCGTGTCCGGCAGCACGGCGATCGTGAAGCGGGGCGACGCGGGGTCGGGCTTCCATCGGGCGCCGGATCCCGGCTGCGCGGCGGGCGCCTTCACGGCGCTGGCGCCGAGCGCGTCGTCGGATGCGGTCGCTGCCACCGCGGGCAGCGCCCCGCCGAGGCCGGCCACGCCGAGCGCGCCGGCCGCGCCGCTCGTGATGAGGAAGCCGCGTCGGGAGAGCGCGGAGGAGGGAGACGTCGTCGGGTCCTGGGTCACGGGGGACGACCGTAGGCGCGGCGGGTGAACGCGACACGGCACCGCGGTGGACGGGCGGCGCAGGTCAGCCGACCGGCGGCTGGATGAGGTCCCACGGCGCGCCGTACGGGTCCTCGAAGACCGCGACGGTGCCGTACGGCTCGTGACGCGGCTCCTCGCGGAAGACGACGCCGTGCGCGAGCATCCGCGCGTGCTGGGCGGCGAAGTCGTCGGTCTCGAGGAAGAACACGACGTCGTCCCCGGCCTGCCGGCCCACGCGGTCGGCGTCGTCGCTGAGCGCGAGGACGAAGCCGGCGCCCGGGCCCTCGGGTCCCACCACCACCCGGCGCCATCCGGTCGCGCTCGTCTCGTCCTGCCGCACGACGAAGCCCAGCGCGTCGACGAAGAACGCGAGCGCCTCGTCGTGGTGGCGGACGAGGTAGGTGACGTCCTTCAGCCGGATCATGCGAGAACCGTAGCGCCCGCCCCTACGGTGGATCCGTGACCCGATCCCTGCGCCTCCTGCTCGTCGTCGCGACGCTCGCCGTGGTGGCCGGAGCCGTGACCCTCGGCGTCGGGCTGCTGCAGCCCGCCGCCTCCGGCTGGTTCGCGTACGCGCCGCTGTCCGGCGAGTCGTTCGTCCCGGCGGGCGTGCACCTGGTGTCGACGGCGGCGATCGTGTCCGCCGCCGTGCTCGCCCTCGGCGTCGTCGCCCTCGCGCTCTGGTGGGGGATCCGGATCGGCCGCCGTCGCGACGACGCCTGACGGGGATCCGCCCGTGTCACAGTGGTCCATGCGCATCGCCGACTTCCCCGTGCCCGACACGGTCGCCGCCCGCGGGGCCCTCGAGCTCGCCACCTCGTACCAGTCCGCCGCCATCACGGCCCACGCGCTCCGCTCCTGGCTCTGGGCCGAGGCGTTCGCGGTGGTCGAGGGTCTGGCGGACGTGGACCACGAGATCCTCTACGTCTCGGCCGTGCTGCACGACATCGGCACGGTCACGGAGTTCGACGCCCACACGGTGTCGTACGAGCACGCGGGCGGTCACGTCGGGGTCGCGCTCACGGCGGGCGCGGGCTGGCCGGCCGCCCGCAGGCAGCGCGTGCTCGACGCGATCGTGCGGCACAACTGGCCGTCGGTGGATCCGGAGCTCGACGTCGAGGGGCACCTCCTGGAGGTCGCGACCGGCCTCGACATCTCCGGCGCCCGGGCCGACGCGCTCCCCGAGGAGTACCTGCGAGAGGTGCTCGCGGTGCATCCGCGCGGTGACCTCGCCGCCGAGTTCGGCGCCTGCGTCGTCGACCAGGCGGAGCGGAAGCCGGCGACGGCCGCGCGTCGCCTCGTCGACGGCGGCATCATCGCGAAGCTGGCGGCGAACCCGCTCGAGGCGCTCCGATGAGCCGCGCCGGGATGCGCGTGCTGCTCGCCGTGGCGGTGCTCGCGACCGCGGGCGGGGCGATCGCCCTCGTCGTCGCGCTGTCGCAGCCGGTCGTCATTGCCTCGTTCGCGGCCGTCGGCCCCGGGAACCCCTTCCGCGGATCCGGGGTGCACTTCCTCACGACGACCGCGATCGTGGGCGCGGTGGTGCTCGTCGCGGGTCTCGCGGGCCTGGCGCTCGCGCTCGGGATCCGGCTGGGCGGCCGCGCCCGTCGCGACGACCGACCCCCGCGCGCCCGCCGCTGAGGGCAGCCGGCGCGCCCGGATCAGCCGATCAGCGACGGCCGCAGGTCGCGCAGCGTGCGGTGCGAGGTGATGCGGATCGCCCCGGCCAGCGCCACCGCGAGCCCCGCGACCAGCCACAGCGCGAGCACGCCGGCGTCCTGCGCCGCCTGGCCGAGGTCGCCGCCGTACATGAGCTGCCGCAGCGCATCCACCGCGAAGCTCATCGGCAGCACGTGGTGCAGCGCGGCGAGCGGCCCGGGCAGGGTCTGCCAGGGGAACGTGCCACCCGCGGTGACGAGCTGCACGACCATGAGCACGAGCCCGAGGAACTGCCCGACGCTGCCGAGCAGCACGTTGAGCGCGAGGATGATCGCCGCGAACGTGATCGAGGCGAGCACCATCGTCCCGTACATGGCGAGCGGGTGGGCGATGCGGAAGCCGAGCGCGCCGGCGACGATCGCGTAGAGGCCGGCCATCTGCACGATGCCGAGGAGCGCGGGCGTCAGCCACCCTGCGAGCGTGATCCTCAGCGGCGACCTGCGGGCCGTGATCGCGCGGCGCGACAGCGGCTTCACGATGAGGAACAGGGCGTAGATCCCGATCCACGCGGCGAGGCTGATGAAGAACGGCGCGAGCCCGGCGCCGTACTCGCCGGCCTGCGTCACCGCGTCCTGGCGGAGCGCGACCGGGTCGCCGATGGTGTCGGCCTGCGCGTTCCGCTGCGCGTCCGTGGAGGCGGGGATCTGGTCGAGCCCCGAGTCGAGGCCGTCGCGCAGCTTCGTCGTGCCGTCCTGCAGCGTGCCGAGCCCGGACGCGAGCGAGGTGGCGCCGTCGGCGGCGGAGTGCGCGCCGGTGGCGAGGGTCGCGCTGCCGTCGGCGGCCTGCGCGATGCCGTCCGCGAGGGCGGGGGAGGCCTTGGCGAGCGCGTCCGCGCCCGTCGCGACCTGCGAGCTGCCGGACGCGAGCGTGCCGGCTCCGGTCGCGAGCGCGGCGGATCCGGTCTGCAGCTTCCCGGCGCCGTCGGCGACCTGGGCGCTGCCCTGGGCGACCTGCTCGCTGCCGGTCGCGAGCTGCTGCAGCTGCGTGTTGAGGCCGTCGGCCCCGGACGCGGCTCCCGTGATGTCGGTGCCGAGCACGTCGAGCTTCGCGAGGGTCGCGTCGATGTCGGCCTGCGGGATGCCCGCCTTCGCCATGCGGTCCTGGATGGCGGTCCGAAGCGCGGGCACCCTCCCCGCGAGCTGGTCGACGCCGGCCGTGGCGGTGGATCCCAGGGCCGCGATCTGGGCGTTCCCGTCCGCCACCTGCCGCGCGCCCTCCGCCGTCTTCTGTGCGCCCGGCGTGAGCGCCGCGGCACCGGTCGAGAGGTCCGTCGCGCCGGTCGAGAGGGTGGACGCGCCCGCGGCCACCTGGTCGGCGCCGGTCGCGAGCTTCTGCGTCTGCGCGGGCAGCTGCGCGGTGCCCGTGCGGAGCTGGCCGAGGCCGGAGGAGAGCGTGTCGGCGCCCGTCGCGAGCTTCCCGGTCCCGTCCGCCAGCGCATCGGCGCCGGAGCGGGCGGACGCGGTGCCGTCGACGAGCTGCTGCGCGCCCGAGGCCGCGTCGCCGAGGCTCGAGCGCACGTCCGCGAGGCCGAGCAGGAGCTTGCCCGCGGCCTCGGTGCCGACGCGCGAGGCGACCGACTTCGTGATCCGCGCGCCGGCCTGCTGCGCGATGGTCGTGGCGAGGTAGCTGTTCGCGTCGTCGGTGGCCATGACCACGCGGGCCTGCTGCGGATCCGTGCCCGATGTCGACGAGAGCGCAGCGGAGAAGCCGGACGGGATGGTGAGCGTGAAGTCGTACGTGCCGTCCTCGAGGCCCGTGCGCGCCTCGGCGGAGGAGACCTCGTGCCAGTCGAACGAGGCGTCGTCGAGCACGTCCTTCGCGACGTCGGTGCCGTAGTCGACCGGCTTCCCGTCGACCGTCGCGCCCTGGTCGGCGACGACGAGCGCGGCGGGGACCTTGTCGAGGGCGCTGTACGGATCCTGGTTCGCCCAGAGGTACAGGCCGCCGTAGAGCACGGGCACCAGCACGAGCGCGACGAGCGCGATCTTGGACATGGTGGTGGCGGTGAGGCGCGTCAGCTCGGCGCGCACCAGGGGGATCAGTCTCATCGGGTCTGCGTTCCGTCGTTCGAGGGAGTGGGTTCGGGGATGGCGCCGGATCCGGCGTCGGCGGGGAGCGCGGCGATCGCCTCGGCGGCGGCCTCGCTCGTGACGACGAGGACGCCGGTGCCGGTGCGGGCGAGGTCGCGGAGGACGCGCATCCACTCGGCCACCGCGCCGCCGTGCCGCTCGGGCGAGGTGACGACGACGGCCTCGACGCCGTCGCCCGAGGCGGCGAGCGTGGTGAGGAGGCGGATCCGCGCGACCGCGGGGACGGCCGAGAAGGGGGCGCGGGCGAGGTCGGCGAGGCCCTGATCGTCGAGGATGACGCCGACCTCGTGCCGGCCGGAGCGGTGCCCGGCGAGGGCGAGCTCCTCGGCGACGACCGCGCGGAGCGTGACGTCGTCGGCGGGCTCGTTGATCCGCGGGGTGTCGACGAGCGCGACGCGCTCGGCGACGCGCAGGGCGACGCCGGCCGAGTCGTCGCCGTCGAGGGCGATGGATCCGCCGTCGATCCGCATGCGGCCGGACGCGACGAGGGAGAGGACGGTGGGGCGCAGCTCGGTCTCGGCGATCGCGATCACGGGCTCCGGGCCGCCGTAGGAGAGCGAGATCGCGGGCAGGGCGGGCGCGGGGCCGTCGCCGACGCGCGCGTCGGTCAGCGTGACGATCATGACGCGGCCTCCGTGCGGGCCGCCGCGGCGGGCGCGGCGGCCGCGTGGGGCGTGCACTCGCGGAGCTCGGGGGTGGCGGCGATGAGCTCGCCCGCCGCGCGCCAGTCGAGGCCGCAGAGGGCGAGCGAGGTGAGGATCACGAGCGAGTGGCCCTCCTCGCGGCCGATGTCGCTGCGCGTCGCCTCGTCGAGCACCGCGAGCGCGCCGCCCTCGACCAGCCGGGCGAGCGTCGCCGCGGGGATGTCGCCGCGCAGCTCGCCCGCGGCGATGCCGCGCTCGACGACGCGCAGCAGATCGGCCCGGATCGGCGCGAGCTCGGACCCGATCTCGCGCGCGAGAGGTCCGCGGACGGCCACCCGGGCCATCACGCGCACCTGCTCGACCTCGACCCAGAGGCGCGCGCCGATCAGGGCGACGTGGATCCGGCTGTCGTCGTGCGTGATCCCGGCCAGCGCCTCGACCACGCGCCGGGCGCCGCGCTGCAGCACCTCGCGCACGAGGTCGTCTCGCGTGGCGAAGTGCCCGTAGACGGCGCGGCGGCTGAGCCCGGCGACGGCGGCGATGGTCTCGAGGGAGGCGTCCGGGTCGCGGTCGAGCGCGACCACGGCCGCGTCGACGAGGGCCTGGCGGTTGGTCGCGGCGTCCTTGCGGGGCGCGCGCGCGGAGGCGAGGGAGGTCATGCGACCAGGCTAGCTATCCTGCACACGTGTGTGCAACTTAGTCCGGCGAGCTCCCAGCTCTCGCCCCGTCCCGCGTGCGCGCGCCCGTTCGGATCAGCTGCGCAGGGTCTCGCTCGGCAGCTCTCCGAACACGCCCGCGTACGACGCCGCGAACCGGCCGAGGTGCGCGAAGCCCCACTCCTCGGCGACGCTGCGGACGGTCGTGGTGCTGGGCGTCGCGTCCAGGAGCTGCGCGCGCACCCGGCGGAGGCGGATCCCGCGCAGGTACTCGGTGGGCGTCTGGCCGTGGTGGCGGCGGAGCGCGAGCTGGAGCACGCGCGTGGAGATGCCGGCGGCGGCCGCGGCCTCGGCGGGCGTGATCGGCAGGTGCGCGTTGTGGTGCAGGTACTCCACGGCCACGCGGATGTGCGCCATGCGCGGCGCGCGCAGCTCGGCGGGCAGCTCCACGTCGTCCCAGGGGAAGAGGCGGAGGGTCGCGCGGGCGAGGGACAGGTCGGCCTCGAGGCGCATCAGGGGCGACGCGTCCGGATCCGTGATGATCGGGGCCGCTGCGGCGACCGCCTGCCGCCAGACGGCGGCCGTCTCGGCGCTGGGCACGCTGCGGTGCTCGAACAGCAGCGGACGCGCGGGGCCGTGGTGGAACTCGGTCGCGGTCTGCTCGAGGAAGCCGGCGTCGAGGTGGACGCAGTTCTGCCGCGTGGAGCTCGCCTGGTACTGGAACGGGCGTCCGGTGGGGAGGAGGAACGGGAGCTGGCCGCGGGAGGTGACGGCGCGGGATCCGCGGTCGACCGTGATCTGCCCCTCGAGGAACCAGGTGACCACGTGCTCCGGGAGCTGACCGCTCTCGGCCCACTGCGTGCCGGCGATGCGCGAGGTGCGGAGGGTGACGCGCTCGCTGCCGAGGATCGCGTAGCGGTAGGAGAAGGCCTTCGTGCGGCGGTCCGGGGCGAAGCGGATCCCCTCGAGGATCGAGCCGAAGCTCGTGGTGGCCTCGTCGATGTCGGCGCCGGCCATGACGGCGCGGAGGAACGGCTCGGTCGACGCGGCGGCGGGAGCGGGGGCGGTGGCTGTGTCGACGGGCGCCGCGACGGCGTCCGCCGCGGCGGGCATGGCGGTCGTCGCGGCGGCGGCGCGGGAGTCGGCGGCCATGCCCATCACGGCCGCGCCGGCCCCTGCGACGAGCGAGAGGGGTCCGGTTCTCAGCGACGCGGTGTCGGGGGTCGCGTCGGAGGGGGACGCGATGGAGGATCCGCCGCTCGGCGACGGCGCGAGGAGCGACGCGGCGTCGGACGCGGCGGTCGGCGATGCGACGAGCGCTGCCTCCACCCCCGCGGGGTCGGCGTGCAGCGTGCGGGCGCGGAGCGAGGCATCCCTCGTCCCGATGGGGGGCAGCGTGGTGGTCATGGTTCCTGCGGTCTCTGGGCGTCGGTCGTCTCCGCCCTCCCGCTCATCATGCATCGTGCACTCGCGGTCAGGCCCCTCCCTCGTGCCGGGAGATGACAGTCCTTCGGCGCGGCCCCGCCGGAGAGCGGGTCGTCGCTCCGCGGATATCCGGTGAGCGAAGATGCGTCCCCCGGGCGCTTGCGACGGCCTGGGTCGGCGGCTCCCCGGGTGCGCCCCATCCGCGCTCGGGAGACGCACCGCGGGCGTCCCGGGCACGCACCGGATCCGCACGGCCGGGCCGCCTAGGCTCAGACTCCGCGGCCGGCTTCCCCCACCGCATCCGCACTCCCGAGAGGCGCCGCATGACGAGCGACCGGTCCCTGGCCTTCATCCTGCTGCGCTCGTGCCTCGTGATGGTCGCCCTCGGCGTCGTCACGGTGCAGACCGGAGGCGGGCTCGGCGTCGTGGGCGTCGTCGCGTTCGTGCTCGCCGCGGGCCTCGGCGGCGGCGCGACCTTCTACTGGCGTCGGCACCTGGCGGCGAAGCGGCGCGATCCCTTCAGCTGAGGCGCGGGCCCTTCAGCTGAGGCATCCGGGGCGCGCGACCCGTCACGCCGGGTCGGCGACCGTCGAGGTGAGGGTCGACGACCCGTCGGCTCGCCGCCGCACCTCGATCCGGTCGGCCACGCGCTGCTTCAGCTCCTCCACGTGGCTGACGATGCCCACCGTGCGGCCGCCCGAGGAGAGCCGCCCGAGCTCGGACATGACGGCGTCGAGGGTCTCGGGGTCCAGCGTGCCGAAGCCCTCGTCGACGAACAGCGTGCCGAGCTGGAGCCCGCCCGCCTCCGCCTGCACGACGTCGGCGAGGCCGAGCGCGAGCGCGAGCGACGCGTAGAAGGTCTCGCCGCCGGAGAAGCTCGCGGGCTCGCGCACGCGGTCGACGACGTGGTCGCGGATCTGCAGGGCGAGACCCGTCTTCCGCGACCTGCTCGTCGCCTCCCGCTCCTCGCTCACCTCCAGCTCGTAGCGGCCGCTCGACATGATCCTGAGGCGCGCGTTGGCGGCCTGCACCACGTCCTCGAAGCGGCGGAGCAGCACGTAGGTGCCGAGCGTCGTGCCACGCGTGTTCTCGGGGGTGATGGCGTTCGCGACCTCGGCCATGCGGATCGCGGCGCGCGCCTGGTCGCCTGCGCGGGCGCTCTCGCGGCGGGCGGCCTCGTGCCGGGCGAGGGCGGATGCGCTCCGGTCGGCGCGGTCGCGCGCGCGGGCGGCGCGCTCGGCGCTGGCGCGCGCCGCGGCCTGGGCGGCGTCGAGGGCGGCGCGGGCGGCGTCGGGATCCGGATCCTCGGCGCCCGTGAGCGACGCGACCTCGGGATCCACGAGCCCCTCCGCGACGACCGCCTGCTCCCGCTCGTGCGCGGCGACCCGCCGGGCGGCCGCCTCGAGCTCGGCCGGCGGGAGGGCGGCGGCGCGCGCGTCCTCCTCGGTCGCGAACGACCGGTCGGCGAGCGCCTGGTCGAGCTCGGCGGCGCGCGCGGCGGCCTCGGCGGCCGTGCGCTCGCGCGCGGTGCCGAGGGCGATGAGGCGGTCGACGAGTGCGCGTTCCGCGGCGCGGTCGGCGACGAGGGCGGCGACGCGAGGGACGGGCGCGGTGTCGTCGTCGGTGTCTGCGCCGTCCGTGTCGTCCGCGTCCCGCTCCGCGAGCGCCGCGCGCACGGCCGCCTCGTCCTCCGTCAGGAGCTCGCGCGCCCGGATCACCCGCTCGCGCAGCCCCGAGAGCGCGGCGCGGGCGTCGTCGCGGCGGGTGCGGATCCGCTCGGTCTCCGCGTCGTGCGCGACGACCGCGGCCTCCGCAGCCCGGAGCGCGCCGCCCGCCGCCTCGGCCTCCGCGAGACGCGCGGCCCGGGCGACGACCTCGGCGTCGGCGGTCTCGGCAGTGATCCCGTCGAGCGCCGCCGCAGCCACCTCGTGCCGCGCGGTCTCGGCCGAGAGCGCCGCCACCGCGTCACCCTGCGCCGCCTCCGCCCGGGCGCGCGCCTCCGCGGCCCGCTCGATCTCGTCGTCGTCCGGGTGCCCGGGCGCGCTCGGCGCGGGATGCGGGTGGTCGGCCGCGCCGCACACCGGGCACGGGACGCCGTCCTCCAGCTCCGCGGCCAGCTCGCCCGCGAGCCCCCGGATCTTCCGCTGCCGCAGCTCCGCCTCGTGGCGCACGGCGGTCGTCGCGGCGGCGGAGCGCACGTCGAGGGCATCCCGGGCCGCGCGGATCCGCGCCTCCAGCCCCTCGAGCTCGGCAACGCGACGCCGGGTCGCCTCCGCCTCGGCGACCGCCGCCCGCGCCTGGTCGACGCCGCCGGCCGCGGCCGCCGCGGCGTCCCGGGCCTCGACCAGCGGGATCCGCTCGGCCGGCCGCTCCGCGAGCGCCGCCTCCGCCGCGTCCGCCTCCGCCTCGCGTGCCGTGACCGCGTCCTCGGCGGCCCGCACGTCGGCGCGACGCCGGGGCAGCCCGCGCTCGCGAGCCTCCGCGTCGGCCAGCGTCGCCAGCTCGGCCACGAGCGCGTCGCGCCGCTCGGCCAGCGCCGGGGCGGTCGCGCTCGCGAGGGCGGCCCGCTCCGCCCGGCATGCCGCGCGGGCGTCGTCGTCGTCGACCTCGGCCGTCGTCTTCTCCGCGTCCGCCCGGTCGCGCGCGGCCAGCTGGCCCGCGACCGCCGCCGCCCGCCGTGCCTCCTCGACGCGCCGCGCAAGCCCGGTGATCTCCTCGGCCGCCGCGCGCACGGCCTCCTCGCGCGCGATCAGCGCCCGCCGCCTGTCGAGCGCGCGCGTCACCCGCTCCGCGTCGGCGAGCGCGATCGCCGCGTCCTGGCGCGCTCCCTCGTCCTCCGCGCGCGCCGCCTCCGCCGCGTCCGCCAGCTCGGCCAGCAGCCGCACGGTGTCGGGAGCGTCGGCGATCTCCAGCGCATCCACCCGCGTCGCCTCGCGCAGCCCCGTGAGCGCCTCGGCGACCTTCGCGTCGGCGGCGTCGGTGCGCGCCTTCGCGGCCTTGCGCATCTCGCCGAGCTGCGCGGCGGTCCGCTCGTACACGGCCGTGCCGAAGAGCGACTGCAGCACGAGCCGCCGCTGCTCGCCCGTCGAGCGCAGGAACTCCGCGAACTCGCCCTGCGGCAGCACGACCGTCTGCACGAACTGCGCGCGCGTGAGGCCCACGATCCGCGCGACCTCCGTGCCGACCTCCTGCGTGCTGGTGCCGACGACCTCGCCCGCGTCGGCGTCCGGCGACGAGAGCCGCACGAGCGTGGCCGTCGCGTTCTGGTTCGTGGTGCCCGTGCCGCGGGCCTTCGGGCGCTGGTGCTGCGGGCTGCGGCGGATGCGGTGGATCCCCGCGGCCGTCTCGAACACCAGCTCCACGTACGGCTCCACGCCGGGCGTCGCGTGGTGGCTGTGCAGCCGGTCGCGGCTCGAGCCCTCGCTCGCGAGCGACCCGTAGAGCGCGAACACGACGGCGTCGATGAGCGTCGACTTGCCGGATCCGGTCGGCCCCTCCAGCAGGAACAGCCCCGACCGCCCGAGCTCCGCGAGGTCGATGACGTGCTCGCCGGCGAACGGCCCGATCGCCTGGAGCGTGAGCCGGTGCAGGTCCATCAGGCGCTCCGGTCCGCGGCGAGGGCGTGCTCGTACGCCTGGCGGAGCACGAGCGCCTCGGCCTCGGTGGGCGGCGCGCCGGTCGCGTACTCGACGAAGTCGGCGGCGACCTCGAGCGGATCCGTCGTCGCGTCGACCACGCGCGACCGCACGCCCTCGACCCGTCCCTCGGGCTCGTGCAGCACGACGAGCGCGTGCGGCAGCGCCTCCCGCACACGCGCGACGAGGTGCGGCGGGTGCACGGGATCCGTCACGTGCACGCGCAGCCACGCGTCGACGAGGTCGGCGTGCCGCCCGTCGACGATCTCCGCGAGCGTCCCCGTGACCTCCGCCAGCCGCCGCGGCACCGGCGCCGGGATCAGCTCGACCGTGCTGGATCCGTCGGCCGCCAGCTCCACGAGCGCGCTCGACTTCCGCTGCATCCGCTCGCCGAAGGAGAACGCGAGCGGCGAGCCGGAGTAGCGGACGACCGGCCGCGCGGATCCGCCCGCCCGCACCTCCTGCGCCCCGTGCAGGTGCCCGAGCGCCACGTAGTCCGCGCCCCGGAACACCGACGCCGGCACCTGGTCGAACCCGCCCACGCGGATGTCCCGCTCGCTCTCGCTCGGCGCAGCACCCGTGACGAACGCGTGCGCGACGACGACCACGCGCGCGTCGGGCCGGGCGGCGGCGTCCGCGCGCACCCGATCCATCGCGGCACCCAGCACGGCCTCGTGCGAGCGCGGGAGGGGAGGCGACCCGGGCGCGGCGAGCGTCGCGCGCACGGCATCCGGATCCAGGTACGGCACCCCGTAGAACGCGACCGGCCCGCCGGCGTCCTCCACCACGATGGGCTGATCCAGCGTCTCGGCCGACGCCAGGATGTGGAGCCCGTCCCGCAGCAGCGCCGATGCGAACCCGAGCCGCGCCGCGGAGTCGTGGTTGCCGGGCGTGACGATGACGGTCGCGAGCGCGCTCAGCCGCGCGAGCGCGTCCCCGAGCAGCCGCACGCTCGGCACGCCCGGCACCGCGCGGTCGTAGACGTCGCCCGCGACGAGCACGACGTCGACCTCCCGCTCGCGCACGACATCGACGATGTGGTCGAGGAACGCCGCGTGATGCGCGTGCAGGTCCTCGCCGTGGAGGGTGCGCCCGAGGTGCCAGTCGCTCGTGTGGAGGATGCGCACGCGGGTCCTTCCTCGGGGCGAGCGGCGGTTCCCGTCACGCTACCGGAGGGCGCCGACACGGCCGGGGCTCACGGCTGCGGCGTCGGGAACGACGTGTCGGGGATGACGGGCTCGCCGTGCGTGTCGCAGGCGCGCATGCCGCACTCCTGGATCGACAGGTAGCTGCGTCCGGAGAAGATGACGACCATGAACCTGTTCGTCACGTGCTCGCGCGCTTCGAGCGCGGATGAGAGGGACGACAGATCGAGGCGAGGATCCTCTCGGACCGCGGTGCCGCCGCCATGTTCGGACAGCCTGTCGGTGTCCTCCTGCATGGCGACGGAGTCGCTCCGGCCGAAGTAGACGTCGACGCGTTGGGAATCGCACAGGTACCCCACCTGCACGATCGATGCGGTCGGGTCGGTGTCCAATCGGGCTAGGTCCTGCTCCGAGAGGGTCGCCGACGCCGGCTCGCTGGTGCTGCAACCCGCCTGTGTCATCGCGGCCTCCGCGGCCTGGACGGCCGATCGCGCCGTCTCCTGGCCGGGCAGCGCGTAGGCGGCCTCCGCGGTCACGCTGCACCCGTACTCCCGGGGACGGTGATCGGGGAAGATCTGACCCTCCGGACCGTCACCGCCCACCCCGCAGCCGGCCGTCACCCGGAGCCCGGCCCTCGTGAGGCCGGGCGGGGTGACGGTGGCGGTCACCAGCTCGGTGGCATGCGGGAGATTGCCGTCTCCGAGGCGAGGTGATACCTCGACTCCGGAAGGTGCGCATCCGGCGATGCTGAGAGCGCCGGCGAGCATGACGGCGATACTCCATGCGGGCAGACGGCGAGTGCGAGTGTGCTCCGGTAGACCGGTCGCGGCATGTGGCATGAACGTCATTCCGTCCGAGGAACAGGCCGCTCGGCACACATCACTTCAGCGCATCGGTCATGGCACGAGCGTAGGCCGCTTGGCCCAGTGCATTGGGATGCACGCTCTGCGCGGAGGTGACCCCGGTGTGGAACGGGTAGGGGCCGAGGTTCGGATCGTCTCCGGGAGAGAGGTCGGTCCTGATGCCGTTGAGGTAGTTGTCGCTCGTGCACACCTCATGGCCGGCGAAGTAGGGCACAGGATCCTGAAAGGTCGCGAAGATGCTGCCGAGCGCTGAGTTCGCGGCCGAGGTGCCGTCCTTGAGCGCCTCGTTCACCTCGAGGGAGGCGCCTCTCAGCCAATCGCCCTCCTCCTTAGGTATGCCCATGCAGGCGATGACATCTCCTCCGAACACGTTGGGATATCCCATGACGAGCACCTTCGCATTCGGGGCCTTCTTGTGGATCTGGGAGAGGACGGTCGTCACCGCCGGTGTCACGTCCTTCGCGGCGCGCTCGGCGGTCGCCTGGGGCATCTTCTCCGTGTCGCCGGGAAGCGACTGCGTCTCGCAGTCCGTGAGGAGACTGACGCATGCGGCCACGATCTCGGAGAACCTGGCGTCGTTCCCTCCGATGGAGATGGTGACCAAGGTCGTGTTCTCGTCGAGGAAGCCTGAGTCCAATTGACTCACCTCGCGGTACTTGCCGAACTGCCCGTTGAGGGTGTTGTTCCTGTAGACGACCGACGGAGCTGCGGAAGGCGCCACGGAGTAGTACGGCAGCACATGCTGCGTCAGCGCCCCCGAGCAGGCGATGAGGTGGTAGTCCATCGAGCTGTCGTAGGTGTCGGCGAGATCGCCGATAGGCGAGGCGTTGCCTGGGAGCGTCGCTTCGCGGGACCAGGCGCGGTCGGAGCGGTGGCAGGCGTTCCTGGAGCGGTTGTTCGCCACGTCGCTGTCGTACGCCGGGGCGCTGGAGGTCGAGTGGGCTCCGTAGAGGTCGGTCTCCCGGTAGAAGTTCCCGCCGCCGCTCTCGGAGCTGCCCTCACCCGAGGAGTAGGAGTCGCCCATCGCGACCACGATGTTGTCCGGCTTGGCCGCCAGCGGCTGGAAGGCCACCGCGTCCCAGGCGATGTCGTCGACGCCGTCGCCGTCGTGCGTGAGGTTCGAGAGCGACACGGTGGGGATCCCGTTCATCGGGAACACGCCGAGCGAGACCCAGGCGTTGGTCTGGGTGCGCTGCGGGATCACCCTGTTCTTGATGGTGCCGTCGCCGAGGCCGATCGCGTAGGAGGCCTGTTGGGTCCACGCCCCGTGGTCGGGGAGGTGCACGAAGACCCGCGTCCACTTCCCTGCGAGCGACCGGTCGAGAGTCCATCGGCCCGTCACGTCGAGTGCGCCGTGGAGGTCGCTGTCCGTCCCTGCCTGCCGCGTGTGCGCGAACCAGAAGTGCGAGTTCCACCCGGCGCCGAGCTGATGCGTGTCGATCTTGCTCGGGTATCCGCCGGCACCGGCGCCGAACGTGAACTGGAAGGTCCCGTGGGTCGACTGACGCGTGCAGGGACGGATGGGTGCCACCGTGGTGTCATCGACCACGAGGGCGGAGCTCGGGAGGGTGTCCCGGGACTGAGGGGACCCGGCACGGGGTGCCTGCACCGCGCAGTCGGGCGAGAAGGCGGTGCCGTCCGCCTGCTCCGCGTATCCGGCGGAGAAGCGCAGGGAGCCGTGGCCGCAGGTGCTCGCGCAGTCGCCCTTCCATGTCACCGAACCGTGCATCCAGCAGCGGAGGTCGAGCTGACCATTCGCGTCAGTGTGGGTGCACGGACCGGCGGGCTCCCCGGACAGGCCAGGGGCTGTGGGCTTCTGGCTCGTCGACGGATCGCAGTCGTCGACGCTCGCCACGCAGAACAGGTCCACCGGCGGCTTGACCTCGGTCCGTGCCTTCTCGGTGTTCCACCAGGACGGCACGAATCCGGTCACCGCCTTGGTGGCGTCCTCGTAGAGCTGCAGCGACCAGGCGGCGAAGCCGAGCACCTTCTCCGGATAGGGCCAGTTCTGGGGTCGGGACGCGTCGGCGGCACCGAGCTCGAGGAACGGGGCGCGGTTCTGCGCGTACTTGGGGTTCGCCGGGTTGTTCGACCAACCGACGCCCCATGCCCCGCCGTTGGCCGCCTTCTCGGACTCCGGGTGGAAGCCGGAGTTGTAGGCCCAGATCGCGTAGAACCAGTTCTCGATGTAGGCGGGATTCCCGTCGTTGACGACGAGTCCGGCCGCCCGGGTGTCGTTCCACTTCTGGCTGATGATCTGCAGCCCGGCGGCGACGTTGGAGGCGTAGTCGAGCGCGATCGCGCGCTGCGCCTGGGCAGGACGAGCGGTCTGCCCTGTTCCGGCCTTGCGCATCCCGTCGGTGATCTGCGCGACGCCGTATCCGCAGTCGGACTTGGAGAAGTCGGCGGTCCAGCTGAAGCTCGCGGAGCTCACGTCGTTGCCGTAGAAGTTGCCGACGAGGGGATTCCCGGTCACGCCGGGCGTGGTGTACCGGGACGCCTGCCAGAGGTTCGACTCCTGCGCGATGATGCCCAGCATCACCTGCGCGGGGACGTTCCCGCCCCCGGCGAGCGCCACGCGAGGGAACATGCCCTGCGGTGTGGAGCCGTTGAGGCCGGCGGCGGCGAGGTACGCGGACGTCCGGGGCTTGTCGAGGGTGCCCGTCACGGCCTGGTCGACCGCCCACTCGACCTGCCTCGGCTTCGGCTGCATCGCCTGGTCAGCGGGGTTGTTGCGGGGGATGGCGCAGGTGGCCTCGGACTCGATGGGGTTGTGCGGGTCGCCCACGACGGCCGCGGCCGACCGGCCCAGGCTCTGGGTGCGCACGCGTCCCGCTCCTGCGGCAGGTGCGGATCCGCCCGGCGAGCCGGCGGAGTCGGGCTGCCCGGGCGGGACGACGAAGGCGAGGTCCTCCTGGGTCACGGCCGAGGTCGCGTCCACCTTCACCGGGGGGATCTCGTCCGTGCTGTCGGTGGTCGCGCCGCTCGTGTCCGTGGTGCCCGTCACGATCAGCTGGCCGGTCGACGAGATGCCGGCGGTGGTCGGGGACCGCAGCAACGATGTCCCCGTGGGGAGGTCGCCTGTGACCGTGGGGGTCTTGCCCGTGACGTACGCGTGCCCGGCCGCGTCGCGCTCGATCCCGAGGTCGGCGACGGGACCGGTCGCGAGCGGAGCGGGATGGCTCGCCTCGCCGGTGGGCTCGGAGGGAACCGACCGGACCGACGCGGTGGCGTCCTGCTTGTCGACGAACAGGACATCGTCTCCATCCGTCGTGGTCATGTCGTACGGGACTCCTGAGGCCGCGGCGAGCGTCGTCGTCGTCCCGTCCGGTGACACGTGCACGACCGAGCCGGAGGCGCCCGCGACGATCCCGGACGCCACGGGGATCGCGGAGGCCGCCTCGAATGGGAGCGCCGTGATCGACTGCTTCTCCGGCGCCGACGCGTCCACGCGCACCAGCCGCGTCTGCGCGTCCTCGGTGAAGGCCGTCATGACCACGTCGTCGCCCGTGCCGCAGCCGGGGTCGAAGTACGCCAGCGAGAAGCCGCGCCCGAGCTGCGTGACCTGCCCGTTCGCCATGTCCACGATCGCACCCCAGGCCCCTGCATCGAAGAGCCGCGGGTCGTTCGTCATGGCGCGCGTGCCGTAGACCACGCCCATGCGGGAGCCGTCCTGCGTGAGGCAGGTGTTGCCGATCCAGCGATCGGTCTCGACGCCCGGGACAGAGAGCGTCGCCACGGGCGCCCAGGCGTACCCGGCGGATGCGTCCGCTGCGTAGATCGTGAAGCCGTCCGGGTTCCCGATCGCCGTCGTGGCGCGGTCCCGAGAATCCTTCCACCCGGTGCCGAGCAGGCGGTCGCGATCGACCGGCGCGACCTGGGAGGCATCGTCCTCCGCGGGGAGGGCTCCTGCCGTGCGCGCTGCCGTCGGACTCGGGGCCGCGTCGGAAGCCGTGGCGCCCGTCCCGGTCAGGAGTCCGGCGGCGACCGAGACGGCGAGCGTCACGGAGATCCAGCGGCGTGGTCGGCGTGCAGACGAAGGGCGGAGTGCGTGCGCCAACGGGGGCTCCTCGGATCGTGGTCCCGGTGAGAGCCGCGATCGGGGAGGGAAGTTCGCTCACGGGACTCGGTCAGCATGGCGGTGGTATGGGCACGTCGGGCGATCCATGCACATGCTCGGGATGGGCCGCGCGAGCCGACGCGTCGGCTCGGCGGATCGCGCCGCCCGGGCCTGCAGGCGGCACCGCCCACCCGGCCTGCCCGGAGAGCCGCCTTGGTAGGATCGAGTGTGACTGGAGAGAACCTGCTCGGCGTGCCCGAGACGCGCCTGGCCGACGAGCCCGAGGTCGCTGCCCGCATCCAGGATGCCGACGGCCACCACGACACCCTCGGCGCCATCGCCGCCGACCACCCGCAGTCGTCGCTCGTCTGGGCGCTGCTCGCGGATTCCGCGTACGTGCAGGGCGACCGCATCGCCTCCTACGCCTTCGCGCGCGTCGGCTACCACCGCGGCCTCGACTCCCTGCGGAAGTCCGGCTGGAAGGGCCAGGGCCCCGTGCCGTGGAGCCACGAGCCCAACCGCGGCGTGCTCCGCTCCCTCTACGCGCTCCGTCGGGCGGCCGCCGCCATCGGCGAGGAGGACGAGGTCTCGCGCCTCAGCGCCTTCCTGCGCGACGCGGATCCCACGGCCGCCGGCCACATCGAGGCGATGACGGCCGGGGCGCTCCCGCCCACGGAGGCCATCGTCATCCGCGGCCAGGACTGACCCACCGCACCACCGCACCGCCCGCACCACCGCACGCCACCCGATCCACCCCGACCGACCCGCCCCCGACGAGGAGTGAGCCATGCCCGCAGTAGTGATCATCGGAGCCCAGTGGGGTGACGAGGGCAAGGGACGCGCGACCGACCTCCTCGGCAGCCGCGTCGACTACGTCGTCAAGTTCAACGGCGGCAACAACGCCGGCCACACGGTCGTCGTCGGCGACGAGAAGTACGCGCTGCACCTGCTGCCGTCGGGCATCCTCACGCCGGGCGTCGTGCCCGTCATCGGCAACGGCGTCGTGGTCGACATCGAGGTGCTCTTCCACGAGCTGGACGCGCTCGCCGCCCGCGGCGTCGACGTGTCGAAGCTCCGCGTGAGCGCCAACGCGCACGTCATCACGCACTACCACCGCACCATCGACAAGGTCACGGAGCGCTTCCTCGGCAAGCGCCAGATCGGCACCACCGGCCGCGGCATCGGGCCCACGTACGCGGACAAGATCAACCGCGTCGGCATCCGGATCCAGGACCTCTTCGACGAGAACATCCTGCGCCAGAAGGTGGAGGCGGCCCTCGACGCCAAGAACCACATGCTCGTCAAGATCTACAACCGCCGCGCCATCTCGGCCGAGGAGATCGTCGAGAGCCTGCTCTCCTACGTGGAGCGCCTGCGCCCGATGGTCGGCGACGCGTCGCTCGAGCTGAACGCCGCGCTCGACGCGGGCAAGACGGTCCTGTTCGAGGCCGGCCAGGCCACCATGCTCGACATCGACCACGGCACGTACCCGTTCGTCACGTCGTCGAGCGCCACGTCCGGCGGCGCGGCCACGGGCTCGGGCGTCGCGCCGAACCGCCTCGAGCGGATCATCGCGGTCGTCAAGGCGTACACGACCCGCGTCGGCGCCGGCCCGTTCCCCACGGAGCTCCACGACGAGTCGGGCGAGTACCTGCGCGCCAAGGGCTTCGAGTTCGGCACCACCACGGGCCGCCCGCGCCGCTGCGGCTGGTACGACGCGCCCATCGCGCGCTACACGGCCCGCATCAACGGCGTCACCGACTTCGTGCTCACCAAGCTCGACGTGCTCTCGGGCCTCGCGACCATCCCGGTCTGCGTCGCCTACGACGTCGACGGCGTGCGCCACGACGAGGTGCCCGTCTCGCAGTCCGACTTCCACCACGCGACCCCCATCTACGAGGAGTTCCCGGGCTGGCAGGAGGACATCACGGCCTGCCGCCGCTTCGAGGACCTGCCGAAGGCCGCGCAGGACTACGTGACGGCCATCGAGCGCATGAGCGGCGCCCGCATCTCCGCCATCGGCGTGGGCCCGGAGCGCGAGCAGGTCGTCGTGCTGCACGACCTCCTCGAGGCCTGACCCTGATCCACGACGGCTGGGCCGACGACGCCCGCCTCGGCACGGACGCGTCGGACCTCGCGCGCTTCCTCAGCCGCGCGGACGCCCGCACCATGAACCGCGCGCGCCTCCAGGCGGACCTCGACATGGGCCAGGAGCAGTACGTCGCGGCCTGGCGCGAGCTGCACCGCTTCGGCTACGTGTCGTCGGCGGAGCTGCGGCGGCTCGTCGTCGACCGGTAGGGCAGGTCCGGAGGGCGGCACGCTACCGCTGGAGCGGATCCGCGGGGCGGAGCAGGTGCTCGTCCACCGGGAAGGGCACGGTGTACGACAGCTGCGTCGCGGTCGTCTCGCCCCACTCGTCCTTCGTCACCCTGATCTCCTCGGGCGACACCTCGGCGATCCGCACGCGCAGCCACGAACCGTCCTCGAGCATCAGCTCGTGCGGGTCGGCGAGGTAGCCCAGGCCGAGCGCATCGAGGGTCTCCTCGGCGACCAGCCAGTCCACGACGCCCTACCGGCGGGCCGTGGCCGCGGCCGCGGCGGTCGCGTAGCCCAGCTGCGCGGGAGCCCGCCCCGCCACGATGCCGCGGGGTCGGGCCGCTCGGGCCGAGGTCGCTCTGCGGCCGCGGTCCGATTGCCGCGACCGGGAGAGTACCCGGGGCGTGTCCCCCGAAGCGACTACAGAGGCCGGGTGATCCGGCCGGTACGGTGATCACAGGCGGTTCCTCGGACACCGCGATGGCCGCCACGGTCGGCTGGTGAGAGCACGGAAGGGTGTGAGGAGGTCTCCCATGGGTCACGATCGGAACCGTCTGCGCACAGCCCTCTTCATCGGTTCGGGCATCGCGCTCGTCGGCGTCTTCCTGGCGTGGATGCTCATCCGCAATCACGAGGCGGTGCAGTCCATCGTCGGCAAGGACAGCGCTGCGGGCTGGGCGACTCAGGTCGCCGCGGTCCTCGTCCTCCTCGCGGGGGTCGCCCTGCTCGCTCGCGGCGCGTTCGTCCGCGATTCCGATGACACCGAGGAAATCGAGCGATAGCAGTTGCTGACCATCACATCGCTGGATCTCGGAGAAGCCCGTGACCTCGCGGTGACGCCCGGGTGGTCGCGCCTCAGGCCCGGCCTCCGCGCAACGACCGCACCATGCTGCGCAGGATCCGCGTCGCCGCTTCCCGTTCGGCGTCGCTGAGGTCGCCGAGCATCCGTAGCTCGACCTCGCGCACGGCGGCGCTCGCCTTCGCCAGCTGCCGGCGGCCCGCCGCCGTGAGGCGCGTCGGCTGCATACGGCCGACCGCCTCCTCGGCCGGTCGCGTGACGATCCCGTCGCGCTCGAGGGTCTGCAGGAGCACGTTCATCGACTGGCGCGTGACGAAGGCGCCGCGGGCGAGGTCGGAGTTCGAGGATCCGGGGCGCTGGGCGAGGAGCTCCAGGCACGAGTAGTGCGTGATCGTCATGCCGAGGGGGCGCAGCGCCACCTCCATGGCGGCGCGCAGGGCGCTCGCGGCCTCCTTGAGCAGGTAGCCGAGCGAGGTCGGGAGGTCGATGCCGTCGGCGCCTTGACTCATGTCAGCAGTCTGACATACACTCCTCCATGTCAGTCATCTGACATTGAACACAGGAGGCACCATGCCCGTCACCGGCCCCGACTTCATCTCGCTCCAGGTCACCGACCTCGACGCCTCGCGCGTCTTCTACGAGCGGTTCCTCGGCCTCGTCCGCTCGCCCGCCGGACCCCCGCACGCCGTCGTCTTCACCACGACGCCCATCGCGTTCGCGCTCCGCGACGTCGTGCCCGGCACCGACATCGCGGGTACCCCGCAGCCCGGGATCGGCGCGGCCCTGTGGCTGCACGCCACCGACGTCCACGCGATCCACGACGCGCTCGTCGCCGACGGCCGCACCATCGTCGCCGCGCCGATCGACGGCCCGTTCGGCCGCACCTTCACCTTCGCCGACCCCGACGGCTACCACGTGACGCTGCACGACAGGGCGTGACCCGTGCGCTGTGCGGCCAGGATCCCGCGAAGATCTGCGCCGTGCGAGCTGAGCCTCACATCCGGGAGAGCAGCACGTCCACCTCGCATCCCGGCAGCGCCGGGTCGAAGCCGTGCTGGACGAGCCAGCGGATCGCGGTGAGGCAGCGTCGAGACCAGAGTGCACGGATCACGTCCGGATCGACGTCCGCCCCGTAGCCGACGAGCACGTCAGCGAGGCGGCCCTCGTGTCCCAGCGTGAGCGTGGCCAGGTCGGCCAGCGGATCTCCCGGGCCGGCCTCGCTCCAGTCGATGACGCCGGTCACCGTCGTCTCCTCGACGAAGACGTGGGCGATCTGGAGGTCCCCGTGCGCGAAGACGGGCTGCCACGGGCGGAAGGACGCTTCGCAGATCCGGTGGTTGCGCTCGACGACGGCGGCCGGGAGGATGCCGCTCTCGACGAGCCACGCGCATTCTCGGTCGAGCCGCGCGCGCACCGCCGGGTCGGCGGGCGCCTTCGCAGGCCACGGCGGGAGCGGTGCGTCGTGCAGTCGACGGATCTCGGCGCCGGCGGCGCTCCATGCCGCGGCCGGTGCCGTGGCCTCCACGCCGAGTCGTCCGAGCGCATGGCCGGGCACGCAGGCTAGGGCGAGGACCGGCGGCCGATGCCAGAGGACCGGCGGGGTCGGCAGGGGCGCCAGGCCCATGGCGGCGACCTCGCGGTCGAGCCGTCGGCCGTCGGCGTCGATCTTCAGGAACGTGTCTCCGACGCGATCGTGGCCCGCTCACTGTGGGCGACCAGCACCCGGACCTCATCCACGTCGTCGAGTGTCGCACGGCGCTGTCGGCGGCTTCCTGCGTCGTCAGCTCCCGAGCACCGCCTCCGCGATCCGATCGGCGGCCCGCTCCGGGGTGATCCGCGACGTGTCGACGACCTCGGCCTCCGCGTGCAGCCAGGTGCGCGCGGCCTCCTCGTAGGGCTCGACGCGGGAGAAGCGGAAGGCCGACGGGCCGAGATCCTGGTCGTGCTGGATCCGGTCCCGCAGCGTCGCGGTGTCCGCATGCAGGACGAAGTGGCGGATCGGGATGCCGTGCGCGGCGAGCCCGGCGCTGATCTCGCGCCAGTACGCCTCGACGAGCACCGTCATGGGCATCACGAGCGTGCCGCCCGCGTAGTCGAGCACGCGGCGCGCGGTCTCGACGACGAGCGGCCGCCACGGCGTCCAGTGCTGGAAGTCGTCCAGCTGCGGGAGCGGCGGCCGGATGTCCATGAGCACCTCGCCGACCTTCTCTGCGTCGAGGACGCGGCTGTCGGGGATCCGCTCCTGCACGAGCCGCGCCGTCGTCGTCTTGCCCACCCCGTGCGTGCCGTTCAGCCAGATGATCATGGCCGGAAGCTATCGGGGACGCCGCGCCGACGGCATCGGCCGGACGATGGATCCCTGGTCGCCCTGGTCGCAGCCGCGCCGGAGGACCAGGCTGGAAGGGCGGCGGGATCCGGTCCCGCCCGAGGACGCGCCCCCGAGCGCGCGGAAGGACACCATGCTCTGCATCGTCTACTCCAGCACCGCCGAGCGGTCCTTCGACGACGTCGACCTCGCGCAGCTCCTCGCGCAGAGCCGCGCGACCAACGCGGCGCACGGGCTCACGGGCCTCCTCGTCCACCGGCAGGGGCGCTTCCTCCAGCTGATCGAGGGCGAGGACGCCGACGTCCGGGAGCGCATGGACGCGATCCTCGCCGACGACCGCCACGGTCGCATCTCCACGCTGATGGAGGAGCGCATCACCGAGCGGCAGTTCCCCGACTGGACCATGGGCATGGCGAAGTACGACGCCCGCGTGGCCGAGCGGATCCCCGGCTACCGCGACACCTTCGACGACCTGCAGGGCGAGCGTCCGGACGACGCCATCCGGCCCGCGCTCCTCGAGCTGATCCGGTGGTTCCAGGAGGACACGGGCCGGCTGTCCTGACGCGCGTGCTCTACCGGCTGTCGGGGATCCGCTCGGTCACGCCGTAGGCCGAGCGGCGCGCTGGCGGTCGAAGGCCGCGCGGATCGGGGCCGTGTCGTAGACGATGTGCAGCTGCGCGATGCGGCCCTGGTCGTCGAGCTCGGCCACGTCCACGACGGTGAAGGGCGCGGGATCGCCGTTCGCGAGCACCCACGCGAAGTCGAACCAGAACGCGACCGTCGGGGCTCCGTCGTCGTCGCCGCGCATCACGCGCCGCAGGGTGAGCCGCGATGCGGCCGTGTCCGCGAACAGGGCCGGGTAGAAGTCCGTGGCGGGGAGGGTGCCGTAGAGCGGCGAGTGGACGATGCCGCCCGGCGCGAAGAGGGCGATCGCCGCTTCGGCGTCGGCAGTCTCGAGGGCGTGGAGGTAGCGGGTGACCAGCATGGGCGCGAAGGTACCAGAGGGCGGTCGGCGGGCTACTGGGCGATCAGGCGTCGGGCGCCGCGCCCCGCCAGAAGTCCGCGAGGAGGTCCGCGCTCGCCTGCGGCTGGTCGACCTGGGCCGAGTGGCCCGCATCCGCGACCACCTCGTAGCGGGCGCCCGCGCGCTCGGCCATGTCGCGCTGCCAGTCCTGCGGCCACGCGTCGTCGGCGTCGCCGTGGGAGACGAGCACCGGGATCCCGGTGGCGCGCAGCTCGTCGACGCGGTCGGTCTGCGCCTGCATGATCTCGAGCGCGCCGAGCAGCTGCGCGGACGCCGTGCCGAAGAGGCGCGTACGGAACCAGGCCACCTCGGGGTCGTCGCCGTCGAGCTGCTCGGGCAGGAACCACAGCGGCCAGAGCCCGGCGCTGCCCGACGCGCGGACGGCGGCGATCTGCTCGGAGCGCTCGCCGCGGCTGCGGGGGCCGGAGTTCCAGTGCGTGTAGCTGGCGAAGCGGCCGGGGTCGCGGATCACGGCCTGCAGCCCGACGACGCCGCCGAAGCTGTGACCGAGGAGGTGCACGCGGCCGAGCGGAGCGGCGGGCGCGGCATCGGTCGCGACGTGACGGCCGCCGGATCCGCCGCGTCCCGCGAGCGCGTCGACCACGTGGTGCACGTCCTGGCCGAGGGTCTCGAGCTCGTAGCTGGTCGCGTCGACGGGCGGCTCGGCCTGGCCGGGGCCGGTGGATCCCCACTGCCCGCGCTGCGAGAACGCCACCACCGTGAAGCCGCGGTCGGCGAGCGGGCCGAGCAGCGGGAAGAAGTCCTCCTTGGATCCCGTGAAGCCGGGCACGAGCAGCGCGACGGGAGCGGTCGCCGGATCCCCGGTGCGGGCGGGCACGCGCACGGCCGACAGTCGCGCCGCGGGGACCTCGATGGTCAGGTCCTCCGCGTCCTCGGGCCGGTGCTCGGACAGGGTGCGCGGGGCGCGGGCGTCGGTGCTCATGTCGTCAGCGTAGGCCGGAGGCTGCCGCAGGGTCGGCTCGCGAGAGAGGGCGGCGGACCGGTCGACGGGCTTGTGTATGGTTACACAATGCCCCGCAATCGATCGGCCTTCCCCCTCGCGATGCTCGCGGTCGCGGCCTTCGTCTACAACACGTCGGAGTCGTTCCCGGTGGGAGCCCTCCCGGAGATCGCGTCCGGGCTCCGGGTGGGCGAGTCGCAGGTGGGCGCCCTGCTCACCGTCTACGCCCTCGTCGTCGCCGTCACGGCCATCCCGTTCGTCGTCATGACGACCCGCGTCGCGCGGAGGAGGCTCGTGATGATCACGATCGTCACCCTGGCCGTGTCGAGCCTCGCCATCGCCGCGGCGCCGAGCTACGAGGTGCTCCTGCTCGCCCGGCTCCTGTCCGCGACCACCCACGGCGTCTTCTGGTCGGTCCTCGCCCCGACGGCCGCCATGCTCGTGCCGGCGGGGCGCCGGGGGTACGCGACGGCCGTCGTGTTCGCCGGCAGCTCGCTGGCCCTGGTCGCCGGCACGCCGCTCGTGGCGGCGATGAGCACCACGGTCGGGTGGCGAGCCGCTGCCGCCGCCCTCGGGGTCGTGTCGCTCCTCGCGGCCGTGGGGCTCCGCGCCGGCCTGCCCCCGCTCCTCGTCGAGGCGGAACCCGAGAAGCGGCACGGGCGTCCGTTCGCCGGGCTGCTCCGGGACCGTGGTCTGGCGCTCGTCTGCGCGGCGACGATCGTCGTCGTCATCGGCTACTTCGCCACCTACACCTACGTCAGCGTCTTCCTCGGGCGGTACGCGGGGCTCGACGGCCGCGCCCTGTCCGCTGTCCTCGCCGGCCTCGGCGTCGCCGGCCTCGCCTCGGTCGCCGCCGTCGGCAGGTTCGAGGACCGGAGGCCGCGTCTGACCGTCGGCGTCTGCTTCGCGGTGCTCGCGGCGGGGCTCGGCGGGCTCGGTGTCTTCGGCTCGGCGATCCCGGCGCCCGGGTTCGTCGTGGTGTCGGTCGTCCTCGTCGGCGGGGCGTTCGCGGCCGTCCCCGTGTGCCTGCAGGCCGCGGTGCTCCGCGTCGCTCCCGCCGCGAGCGACGTCGCGTCATCCATCTACGTCGTCGCGTTCCAGGTCGGGATCGCGGGCGGGTCGCTGTCCGGCGGGATGCTCCTCGACGGCGGGCGGATGGACGCTGTGCCGTACCTGTCGGCGGCGGCGACCCTGGCCGCCCTGCTGCTGGTCCTCTCCGCCGCCCGCCCGCGGAGCCCGCGTGACGACGCGCGCGCAGCCTGCGAGGGCGCTGGACGGTCGATCCCCTGAGGGGCGGTGTCCGTCCGGCTGCCGGGTGCGGCCGGGGTCGCCGGCGAGGGCCGGTGCGCGGCCGCTCAGCGTGACCGCGTGGTCCCTCTCGCCACGACGTGCCATCCGGCCCCGGATCCGGCGTCGGTAGGGGTGAGGCCCGCCGCGATCTGCCCGCACGCCCGTCCCTGGTCGAGCATCGACTGGTGGAGGGAGGTGAGGCCGAGCTCGGCGGCTCGGGGACCGTCGTCCCAGCCCACGACGCTCAGGTCGTCGGGGACGCGCAGGCCGGCCTCGGCTGCGGCCTCGAGGGCGCCGATCGCCGTCTCGTCGCTCATGCAGAGGAAGGAGTCCGCGGGCCGGCCATCTGCCAGGAAGGCGGAGACGGCACGTCGCGCCTCCTCCCGTCCGTTGCGCGCGAGGGCGACGACCGGGACGGCCGAGGGGTCGAATCCGGCCACGGTGAGCGCGTCGCCGAATCCACGCAGCCGCTCTCTCGTGACCGGCATCGTCGCCTGCTCGAGAGGCAGCCCGTCCCCCTGCCACGCGGTCCGCGATCGGTCGAGCGGGAAGCTCACGATGAGGGGGGATCGGCTGCCGACCAGCCCGAGAGCCCCCAGCTCCCCGGCCGCGCGCCGGTCGTCGGGGCCGATCCGGGTCATGCCGTCGACGTCGGGGCCGCCCTGGATCGCGCAGGGCCGTCCGGTCCCGACGGCCGCCGCCAGGGAGGGGTCGTCGTCGGACGTCGTCCAGAACACGTATCCGTCGACGGCCGCTGCGGCGACACGGTCGCGGTCGCCGGGCCCGCCGGTGGTCGGGATGAGCGTGAGGCCGAGGTCGTTCTCCGTGCACACGCCGGAGACGCCGGAGAGGAACTCCGCGGCCTGCGGATCACGGAACGCGTAGGCCAGGTGCTCGCCGAAGACCACGCCGAGGCTGTGGGACCGGCCGGTGCGCAGGGAGCGCGCCCACGGATTGGCCCCCTGGTATCCGAGCTCGGCGGCGGCGCGCATGACGCGCTCCCGCGATCGATCGGACACGCGTCCCGGATCGTTGAACGCGTAGGACGCGGTCATCACCGAGAGGCCCGCCCGCTCGGCGACGTCGCTGAGCGTGACCCTCCTCCGACCCTGTGCCACCACGTGAGGACTCTACTGAGCCCGGCTCGACCAGCTGCGCTCCGTCTCCGTCCCCGTCTGCTCCTCTGCGGGGCGACGTCCGCCGCGCACGGGATCAGGCGTCGGCCGGGTGCTCGGCGCAGACGCAGGACGAGACGCCGGATCAGCCGCCGCATCCACCACCGGCAGCGTCAGACGGAAGCGCGCGCCGGCGCCCGGCTCGGCGGGCAGGCACACGAGGTCGCCGCCCTGGGCGCGGGCGAGCGCGCGGGCGATGGAGAGGCCGAGGCCGGCGCCGCCGTGCTGGCGGTCGCGGCCGTCGTCGAGGCGCACGAGGCGGTCGAAGATCCGCTCGCGGTCGGCATCGGGGACGCCCGGGCCGTCGTCGACGACCGTGATGCGCACGGATCCGTCGTCGGCGCCCTCGGCCTCGACGCGCACCTCGGACGCGGCGTAGCGGGCCGCGTTCTGGAGGAGGTTGTCGAGGATCTGGGCGAGCCGGTCGGGATCCGCGCGCACGGCCGGGGGAGCGCCCCGGACCTCGGCGACCACGCGCGTGCCGGGCATGCGCGCCTGCTGCTGAGCGACCGCGGCCTCCACCACCTGCGGCACCCGCACCGGCCGGCCCTCGACGGAGAGGCCCTCGTCGAGCCGCGCCATCATGAGCATGTCGTCGACCAGGCGGCCGGCGCGGATCGCCTCGCGCACCACGTGCACCGCGAGCCGCTCGCGCTCCTCGGCGGTCGGGTCCGTGCGCACGAGCGCGTCGGCGGACGCGCGGATACCGGCGACGGGCGTCCGCAGCTCGTGCGCCGCGTCCGCCACGAAGGCGCGCATGCGAGCCTCGGCGGCGAGGGCCTGGTGCTCCGCGTGCTCGAGGTCGTCGAGCATCTCGTCGAACGCGGTCGCGGTGCGGCCGAGCTCGGTGCCCGGCCGGGTGGGTCGGAGCCGGCGTCCGCGGTCGCCGCGGCCGATGGAGCGGGCGACGCCCGTCATGTCCTCGAGCGGCTTGAGCGTCCGGCGCACCACGACGACCAGCGCGATCGCGGCGAGCGCGAGGAACGCGACGGAGGCGACCGCGAGGATCCCGCGGAGGGAGGCGAGGGTGCCGTCCACGGATCCGGTGCCCGCCGACAGCTCGAGCACGGTGCCGTCGCTGAGGTCGGAGCGGAGGGTGATGCCGCCCGCGGAGGAGCTCACGGAGCTGGAGGCGACGGTGACGGCGTCGGCGCGCGGCGTCGCGGGGGTGCTGACGGACCCGGGCCCGGGTTCCTCGCCGAGCGGATCCGGCCCGGGCAGCGTCGCGCCGAGCGGATCCCGCCCGGGCCGGGCAGAGACCGCGCCGCCGTCCGGGCTCGTGATCTGCACGGCCACGCCCTGCGCGCTCAGCCGCTCGGCGAGCGCGTCGTCGTCGAGCACGCCCACGAGCGCGGCGGCGGCGGATGCCCGGTCGGCCAGGCGATCCTGGATCTGCTGCCGGAGCTGCGACCCGAGGATCGCCTGCACCGTGAGCGAGAGCGCCACGAGCAGCACCGCGAGCAGCGCGAGCACCGCGAGCACAGTGCGGCTGCGGAGGGATCCGGTGCGCAGCGGCGCGTCCGGCGCGGTCGCTGCCGGGCGCCCGGGCACGAGCCGCCGCGCGCGGGTGATCGCGCTCACGCCTCCACCCGGTAGCCGAGCCCGCGGACGGTGTGCAGGAGCCGCGGCCCCCGCGCCTCCATCTTCTTGCGCAGCGCGCTGATGTGGACCTCGACGAGGTTCGGGTCGGCCTGGTCGTAGCCCCACACCTGCGTGAGCAGCTGCGTCTTGGAGAGCGTCCGGCCGCGGTGCGCGGCGAGGTACGCGAGGAGCTGGAACTCGATCGAGGTCAGCTCGAGCTGCTCGCCGCCGCGCCGGGCGAGGCCGGAGTCGGGATCCACCAGCAGGTCGCCGATCTCGACCACCGACGCGAGCCGCCCGCGCCGCCGCAGCACCGCGGTGACGCGGGCCACGAGCTCCGCGAGCGCGAACGGCTTGACGATGTAGTCGTCGACGCCCTGGCCGAAGCCGCGCAGGCGGTCCTCGACGGCGTCGCGGGCGGTGAGCATGATGACGCTCGCGTCGCTCCAGCGGCGGATCCCCTCGGCCAGCTGGATCCCGCTCGGCCCGGGCAGCATCCAGTCGAGCACCACGAGGTCGGGCAGGAAGCCCGTGACCTCCTCCTCGAGCTCGACGCCGGACGCGAGGCCGCGGACGACGAAGCGCTCGGCGGTGAGGGTCGAGACGACGGCGGCGCGGATGGCCTCGTCGTCCTCGACCACGAGGACGCGTGCGGGAGGGAGCATGTGCCGACTGTAGGAGCCGCGGATGGGCGCTCCCGGCCGCATGTCCGCTCGGGGCGCGGAACTTAAGGAGGACTTCAGATCCGCTGCCGAACCTGGATCCACGACCGACGGCGCGCACCGCGCCGCGGCGGACACGGAAGGACCACCATGGACGACACCATCACCGTCTTCGAGAAGCGGCCGGGCGCGCGGAAGCCCGGCGCGCCCACTCCCGCGCCGCGGAAGCGCCGCACGGGCATCGCCGTCGGCATCGCGGGCGCCTCCCTCGGCCTCGTCGCGCTGTTCTCCTCGCCGGCGTTCGCCGACGGGAACGGCGGCGACACGAGCGGCCAGGCCGGATCCGGGAGCGGCACCTCCGCGACCTGCCCCGCCCCGCCCGCGCTGCCCGACGGCACGACGCCGCCCGCACCCGTGACGCTGCCCGACGGATCCACGCCCCCGGCCCCGCCGACGAACGCGGACGGGACGCCGGCGACGCCGCCCACGCCTCCGACGCCGCCGACGAACGCGGACGGATCCACGGCCACGGTGCCTGCGCCCCCGACGAACGCGGAGGGCACGCCGGCGACGCCTCCGACGCCGCCCACCCCGCCCACGAACGCGGACGGCACTCCTGCGACGCCGCCCACCCCGCCCACGAACGCGGACGGCACTCCCGCGACCCCGCCCGCGCCGCCTGCCGACGGCTGCGCCCCGCCCGCCCCGCCTGTCGGCGCGGACGGCAAGGCACCGACCCCGCCCGCCGGTCCCGCGGCTCCCGCCACGACGCCCGGATCCTCCGAGGGCTCGACGTCCGGTGGCGCTCCCGCCACGACGCCCGCGCCGACGTCGACGTCCGGCAGCTAGACCGGATCCACCGCCCGGCCGGGGCCCGCGACCACCGCGGGTCCCGGCCGCGCGTCTGCCACCATGGCCGGGTGACCGCCACCGTCCCCGCGCCCGCCCCGCTCATCGGCACCCACGTCCGGCTCGACCCGCTCACGCCGGATCACCTCCCCGCCCTCCGCGCCGCCATCGCGCACCCGGCCGTCTTCTCGGGCGGCTTCGGCGGCGGGTCGGCCGGCCTCCGCACCGACCCGGCGGAGTTCGACGCGTGGGCCCGCGGCTACTTCCGCTGGGACGACCTGCCGTGCGCCGTGATCCTCGTCGGCGGCCCGCACGACGGCGAGCTCGTCGGCACCACGAGCCTCACCGAGCTCGACACGCGCCGCGAGCGCGCGCACCTCGGCTGGACCGCGTACGACCCGCGCGTCTGGGGCACGGTCGTCAACGCGGAGGCCAAGCGCCTCCTCCTCGGCCTCGCGTTCGAGTCCGGCTTCGGGCGCGTCAAGCTGCAGGCCGACGCGCGCAACGCGCACTCCCGCGGCGCCATCCTCAAGCTCGGCGCGACCTTCGAGGGCGTGTGCCGCCGCGATCAGCTCCGCGCCGACGGCACCTGGCGCGACGCGGCGATCCACTCGATCCTCGCCGAGGAGTGGCCCGCCGTCCGCGCAGGCCTCGACGCGCGCATCGCCGCGCACGAGGGACGACCGGTCCTCTTCCGGACGCCCGCGGCCTGAGGCGACAGGCGACGAGCACGGGGACGGCGGCGGCTCAGTCGGCGGACGAATACGCGTCGCCGGCCTCGACGGGGTAGTGGAACTGCATGCCGACGGAGTCGATGCTGCCGGTCCACACCATGTCGCCGCCGACGCAGTGCAGCGGGGGAGCCGTGGAGTCGATGACGTCCGCGAGGCCGAGCTCCGCGATCCAGTCCTCGATGATCTCCCGTCGCGCCGGGCGCGAGTAGGCGTCGGCGCTGCCGATGAAGTGCACGAAGTCCTCGTCGCCGAGCTCCCACGCCAGCGGGCGGAGGCCACGCTGCTGCCCCTCGGCGTTCCAGGCGATCGCGACCATGAACTCGATGTCCCCGCGTCGCATCGAGCGGCTGCCGAGCGGGATGGGGGCCTCCGCTGTCATGGGCGTCTCCTGGATCGTCGTACGTCGGCGGGCGGGCACGTGCGCGAGCTGATCCGGCGCCCGCCGTGCGGGCCGAGCGGGGAGGCGGAGATGGGGGCCGTCACCGAGCCCGAGCCCGACGAACGCGCGACCGCGCGTCGGGCCCTGCTCCCAGGTGCTCGGATCGGGCGGGCACCTGGTGTGATCGATGTCGCATCGCCGGACCGTCGCGTTCCGGCGATGCCACACGACGTCCCCAGCGACGGGTGAGCATTCGGGACTGGTGCGAACGCAGCCCCTCAGCTGAGGGATTGCCAGGGGCGGGCCCATTCGGGGGCGCTGCTCCCGCGCGCGGCCCCGCGGCCGTCGTCCCGCGTCGCGGGCCGGAGGTCTACGCGGCGTCCGCCTTCGCGATGTCCGCCTGCGCGGCGTCCTCCGCCACGAGCGTCCCGGTCGTGCGCGGGGTGGGGACGCCGTCGTCCGCCTCCTCGCCGGGGTGGATCCGCGTGACGCGGAGGGAGTGCACGTTCAGCCGGGCGTCGTCGGGGCCCTCCGCCACGCGGATCACGCCGGGTCCGCGGCGCATCTGCACGGCGAGGACCAGCGTCCGCCGGGTGGCGCCCTCGGCGAGCGGCGGGTAGCGCACGGTGCGGGTCTGCGCGCGGTCCAGGGCGAAGCCGAGGGTCAGCGGCGCGGATCCGCAGTGGTCGTAGGTGACGGAGACGGCGTGCGGGCCGTCGTGCTCGGCGACGACGGCGAAGTCGAGGTAGCTGCGGCTGCCGGGATCGGCGTCCTCGGGCGGCGGTGCGCTGGCGTGGACGCGAGAGGCGTCGACGGCCGGGTAGCAGCGGGCGTGGGGGATGGAGTGCCTCCGGGCGGTGCACATCGGTGTGTCGGGACGCAGCGTCGGGACCGGCCGGGAAACCGTGCCCGGTCCTGCGGGGGCGGCGCGTCGGGCCGGTGTCGGCGGCGGCGCGTGCATCGTGGACCATCTCGCGCACGTGACGAAAGGGGACGTCGGGTCGGCGCGTCGTTCGGCCCCGACGATCCGGGGCGACGGGCTCACCATACGGCGTCCGGGCGCGGCGCGCGCGGGCCGCGCCCCCGTCTCCGCGCACCGTCCCGCGCGGCCGCGTCCCCCGCACGGCGGACGCGGTCGCGGCATCCCCTCCGTACCGTGGAGCGACGACGCGACGACGGGAGACGCACGATGCAGAGCAGGTGGGCGGCCGCGATCCTCGGCGACCGGGAGGATCCGCGCGCACGGCTGCACGCGATCTTCGGCGGACCCGCCGCCACGAGCGGGCAGCCGCCGGCCGCCGCCCTCGAATGGGCGGAGCGGACGCTCGCGGAGGCCGACCCGGCGCACGAGGCCGACTCCGTCGCGGCGACCCGGATGCTGCGCCGGGCCGAGCGGCGGCTCACGCTCGGGCCCGCCGTCTTCCTCGCGGAGCACGCCGTCGCGCGTCGGCGCCCCGCGTGACGACCCGCGGATCCCTCCACCACGTGGAGCTGCAGGTGCGCGACCTCGACGCGGCGCTCCGCTCCTGGGGCTGGATCCTCGGCGAGCTCGGCTACGCGGAGGACGCCAGCTGGGCCGACGGCCGGAGCCTCCGCCTCGGCGACGCGTACCTCGTCATCGCCCGGGCCCCGCGCGACGCCCCGCACGACCGACGCACGGCGGGCCTCAGCCACCTCGCGTTCCACGCGGGATCCGCCGCCGACGTCGACCGGCTCTGGGCCGACGCGCCCGACCACGGCTGGGCGCGCCTCTACGCGGACCGCCACCCGTTCGCGGGCGGGCCCGACCACCGCGCCGCGTTCCTGGAGGACGGCGAGCGGTTCAAGATCGAGCTCGTCGCGGACGCGTAGCCGCCCGGCCGTCGACGCCCGTCGCCCCGCGCCTGCGACTCGAGTCGCAACCCGGGTGCCGACTCCCGCGCCCTGTGCGGGAGCGCCCCAGCCGGGAGCGTTGCAGGCATGGACACGACACCCCGATCCACCCCCGCCGCCCCGACCCGCGGCCGCCGACCCCGGCGCCTCGCCGCGACCGTCGGCGTGCTCGCCCTGGCCCTCGCGATCCCGCTCGCCGCGGGCGCCGCCACCGCCGCGACCCCCGCGGATCCGCCGCCCCCGGCCCCGCCGCAGCACCAGCCCGGAGGCCACGACCTCACGCAGGCCGACGTGGACACCTGGCTCGACGGCGTCGTCGGCTCCGCGCTGCAGACGACCGGGATCCCCGGCGCCGCCGTCTCCGTCGTCGCCGACGGGCAGGTGCTCACCTCCCGCGGCTACGGCCTCGCCGACACCGGGACCGAGGGGAGCCCCGCTCGGCAGGTGGATCCCGACGAGACGCTCTTCCGCGTCGGCTCCGTCTCCAAGGTGGTCTCCGCCACGGCCGTCATGCAGCTCGTCGAGGAGAGCCGCCTCGACCTCGACGCCGACGTGCAGCAGTACCTCGACTTCGACCTCGACACCCCGAAGGGCGCCGTCACCCTGCGGCACCTCCTCACCCACACGTCCGGGTTCGAGGAGGTCATCACGGGCCTCATCGGCGTGGCCGGCAGCGAGCGCGCCCTCGGCGACGTGATGAGGACGGATCCGCCGGAGCAGGTCTTCGTCCCCGGCACCACGCCCGCCTACTCCAACTACGGCGCGAGCCTCGCCGGCTACGTCGCCGAGCGCGTGGCCGGGAAGCCCTTCGTCGACCTCGTGCAGGAGGAGGTGCTCGACCGCGCCGGGATGACCTCGTCGTCCTTCGCGCAGCCGCTCCCCGCCGACCTCGACGCGCGCCTCGCCAAGGGCTACCCCGACGACTCCCAGCCCTCCTACCCGACGGAGGTCGTAAACGCGGCGCCGGCCGGCGCGCTCTCGGCCACCGCATCCGACATGGCCCGGTTCATGCTCGGCCACCTCGGCGACCTGCCCGAGGACCAGGCCCTGCTGGATCCCGCCACCCTCGACGAGATGCACCGCCCCGCCCTCGGCGCCGACCAGCTCAGCACCCTCGCGGCCGGCCAGCGCATGGACCTCGCCTTCTTCGACGACAGCACGCCCGGCGTCCCCGCCTTCGGCCACGACGGCGACACCAACGTCTTCCACACGGCGATGCGCATGTTCCCGGACAGCGACGCCGGCATCTTCGTGACGTTCAACGGCAACGGCCGCGACGCGGTCGACACCCTCGAGCTGCGGACGACCGTGCTGCAGGGCTTCGCCGACCGGTACCTGCGCGATGCCTCCTCCGCCGTCGGATCCGCCGCCGCGCCTACGGGCGATCCCGAGGCCGCCGCCGCGCTCGCCGGCACCTGGCTCTCCTCCCGCTCCCCGTTCTCGAACCCGGGCGCGCTGCTGAACCTCAGCGGGCAGACGGAGATCGTCCCGCGCGCCGACGGCACCATCGCGGTCACCCCGAAGCCGCTCGGCGTCACGACGGGCGTCTACGAGAAGGCGGGCGACGACCTGTGGCGCGAGGTGGGCGGCGACGCCGTGCTCGCGACCCGCGCCTCCGCCGACGGCGCACCGGTCGACGCGATCTCGTGGGGCGCGTCCTTCACGATGCTTCGGGCGGAGCCCTGGCAGGTCGCATCCGTCGCGATGCCGCTGCTGCTCGCGGCCGTGGCCGTGCTGCTCGTGTCGGTCATCGCGTGGCCCGCCACCGCGATCGCCGGCTTCGGCCGACGCCGCGCCGCCCGCGCGCAGGCCGCGGACGCCGCCGTCACCGCCGCACCGCGACCCCGCCGCAGCCGCGCCCGCCTGCTCTCCCGCATCGGCCAGGCCGTGACCCTCGTGGCGCTCCTCGGCTGGTCGGCCGCGGCCGTCCAGGCGCTCTCGTTCGTCGACGTCCCGGCCGCCGCGCTCCGCACCCTGCAGGGCCTCCAGCTCCTCGGCGCCCTCGCGGTGATCCCCGCCGCGCTCGCCGCGTGGCAGGCCGTGCGGACCCGGCGCGGGGCGTGGATCGTCGCCGGCCGGATCCTCGTCCTCGTCGCGCTGATCGCCGTCGCCGCCTTCGCGGTCGGCTTCCGTCTGCTCGCGCCGAGCGTGAGCTACTGATGCGCGACGACGCGGGCGCGGGCCGGCCGGGCTGCCATGCTCGGAGCGTGACCCACCCGACGCCCGACGCCGCCGCGAGCGCCCGCGTCGCCGCCCGTCCGCGCGGGGCGCTCGCCGAGGGGATCCGCAACGGCCTCGCCCGCGTCGGCATCCGCACGGACGCCGGGCGCGACGCGGCGGCCGCCGCGGCCTGGGCGGTCCTCACGCTGCTGCTCCTCGGCGTGCTCGCCGCGCTCGTCTGGGCGGACGGCACCTCGCGCAGCATGTCGACGGCGCAGGGCGCGCTCATCGGGATCCTCGCGGTCGCGCAGTGCGCGCCCCTCGCGTTCCGCCGCCGGCACCCGCGCTCGACCCTGCTGGCGGTGTCGCTCCTGCAGGGCGCGCTCGTGGCGGTGATCCCGCCCCACTTCGGATTCTGGGCGGCCGCACCCGTCGTCGCGGCCTACACGGTCGGGGCGCTCCTGCCGCCGGCCTCCGCGATCCGCCTGGTGGCCGCGGCCATCGGCATCGAGGCCGTCGGCGCCTACCTGGCCGCCACCGGCCAGGTGAGGGCGCTGCTCGTGCCCACGGCCGTGCACGCGGGGATCAGCGTCGACACGGTCATCGCGGCCGTGTCGATCCTCGTCAGCGGCCTGCTCATCGCCGCCGCGAGCGCCGCCGTCGGCTCCTGGGTGGCGCTCCGCCGCCGCCACGACGGGGACGTGCTCGCCCGGGCGGCCGAGACTCTCGAGCACCAGGCCGCGCTCAGCCGGGCCGCGGTCGCCGCCGAGCGCACGCGCATGGCCCGCGAGCTGCACGACGTGGCCGCGCACCACCTCACGGCGCTCGTCGTGCAGGCGGGCGCCGCCGAGCGCCTGGTCGACCTCGACCCGGAGCGCGCCAAGGACTCCCTCAGGGGGATCCGCCGCCAGGGCCGCGAGACGCTCGACGCGCTGCGCTCCATCGTCGGGATCCTCCGCCAGGGCTCCGACGGCGAGGGCGGCGGCGACGCGGGCACCGCCCCCGTGCCGGGCCTCGCCGACCTGCCCGGCCTCGTGGCCGCCGCCCGCACGTCGGGCACCGAGGTCGAGGAGCGCACCACCGGCGAGGCACCCGCGCTCGCACCGCTCGCCGACGTCACCGCGTACCGCACCGTGCAGGAGTCGCTCGCCAACGCGCGGCGGCACGCGCCCGGATCCGCCGTCACCCTCACGACGGAGGCCGGCCCCGCGCGCATCGCCCTCACCATCGAGAACGCGCTGCCGGCCGCGGCCCCGGCGACCGTGCCCGGCTACGGCCTGGTCGGGATGCGCGAGCGGGCCGGGCTCGTCGGCGGCCGCCTGGAGGCGGGCCCCACCGGATCCGGCACCTGGCGCGTGCGCCTCGAGCTCCCGGTCGAGCCGATGCCGGTCGAGCCGATGCCGATGCCGGCGCCGAGGGCCGACGCGTGATCCGCGTGGTGCTGGTCGACGACCAGTCCATCGTCCGCGCCGGCTTCCGCGTCGTGCTGGAGACGGCCGGCGGGGTCGAGGTGGTCGGCGAGGCCGCGGGTGGCCGTGAGGCCGTCGAGACAGTGCGTCGCCTCGCCCCCGACGTCGTGGTGATGGACGTGCGCATGCCAGGCGGCGACGGCATCGAGGCGACCCGCGCGATCACCGGCGCCGACGCGGACGCCGCCGACCACCGGCCAGGCGCCGATCGGCCGCCGCCCGCCGTCCTCGTCGCCACCACCTTCGACCTCGACGAGTACGTCTTCGGCGCGCTCGAGGCCGGCGCCCGCGGCTTCGTGCTCAAGGACGCGGAGCCCGAGGAGTTCATCCAGGCCGTGCGGGCGCTCGCCGAGGGCCGCGCCGCCCTCGACGGCGTCACCACCCGGCGCGTGATGGCCGAGTTCACGCGTCGCCGTGCCGCGTCCGCCGTGCACCCGGGCACCGAGGTGCTCACGCCGCGCGAGCAGGACATCGTGCGGCTCCTCGGCGACGGCCTCTCCAACGACGAGATCGGCGGCCGGCTCGTGATCGAGACCAGCACCGTGAAGTCGCACCTCACGCGGATCATGACCAAGCTCGGCACCCGCGACCGCCTGCAGACCGTCGTGTGGGGCTACCGCTCGGGCCTCCTGCCCTGACGGGCGGCCGGCCGCCGCGGGTCGCCACCGGTTCGCCGACCGGGCCGCGAGCGCGTCCGCCGCGACGCGCCCGGGCGGCCCGCGGACCCCACCCGGGTGCCCCGCCGCGTTCGCCCGTGATCCACCGTCCGTGCCGCGAACGTCCACGTGCCGCGACGAGCGCTCCCAGGCTCGTCGTGGTCTGATGGATCCATGGAACCCATCTACACCGCTATCGCGCACGCCTCCGGCGGAGGACGCGACGGACACGTCCGCAGCGAAGACGACCGCATCGACTTCGACACCCGTCCCCCCAAGGAGATGGGCGGCTCGGGCGAGGGCACGAACCCCGAGCAGCTCTTCGCCGCCGGGTACAGCGCCTGCTTCCTCGGCGCCACCCACCTCGTGGGCAAGAACGCCGGCGTCGACACGAAGGACGCGGGCGTCTCCGCCAGCGTCTCCATCGGCGACAACGGCCAGGGCGGCTTCGGCCTCGCGGTCGAGCTCGACGTCTACCTCCCGAACGTGGCGCCCGAGCGCCGCCAGGAGATCGCGGACGCGGCCCACCAGGTCTGCCCGTACTCCAACGCCACGCGCGGCAACATCGACGTGAAGGTCACCATCGTCGACTGATCCACCCGCACGACACGAGGCGGGCGTCCCCATCGGGGACGCCCGCCTCCGTCGTACAGGCACGGATGGGTAGGGTCATCGCATGCCTGAGAACACCGGCCCCGCAGGGGCGCCCCTCGACGACGACGCCCGTGCCGCCCTCGAGGAGCTGGGGGAGATCCGCGGGAGCATCGACAACATCGACGCCGCCCTCGTGCACCTGCTCGCCGAGCGCTTCAAGTTCACGCAGTCGGTCGGCCGGCTGAAGGCCGCGCACGGGCTGCCCGCGGCGGATCCCGAGCGCGAGCGCCGCCAGATCCTCCGCCTCCGCGCGCTCGCCGAGGAGTCGCGGCTCGACCCGGCCTTCGCGGAGAAGTTCCTGAACTTCATCGTCGCGGAGGTCATCCACCACCACACGCGGATCGCCGAGGACCAGGGCGCCGCCACCTCCGCGGTCGCGCCGGAGGACGGCCGGCCGGCGGCCTGATCCGTCAGGCCACGGGGGCTCAGCCCTCCGGGTAGGCCTCCCGCAGCACGCGCTCCAGGAGCTCCGCCACCGCGCCCGGGCCGGATGCGTCCGCGACCGCCTCGACGCCCGCGTTGTAGTTGGTGTTCGTGTTCACGTCGTAGGTCACGAGCCTGCCGTCCGCGGTCTCGATGAACTCGATCCCGGCGACCTCGATCCCGAGCCCGGCGAGGAACGCCACGTACGCCTCCACGAGCGGGTGCTCCGCGGTGATGTCCTCCCGCAGCGAGAAGATCGTGTCTCCCGGCTGCTGCGCGATGGTCGCGCCGGGCGGCATCACGAGGGCGCCGGTCGTCGGGTCGATCGCGCACGCGTCCGCGGGGCACAGCTGGTACCCGCCGCGCGCGGTGTCGGCCTGGATCGCGTAGACGAAGCGCCCGCCGACGATCTCCACGCGCGTGACCCGCGGCGTCGCCGCCTCGAGGAACTCCTGCAGCAGCGTGATCCCGTCCTGCGGCTCCTCGAAGTCGGGCCCGTCCACGTAGGCGGCCAGCTCCTCGACGCTGTCGAACCTGCGGACGCCGAGGCCCTTGCCGCCCTGGTTGTGCTTGGTGATGAACGGCGTCGGCAGTCCGCGCGCCGCCTCGACGATGCGGTGGCTGCCGATCACGGCCCGCGTGCGCGGCACCTCGATGCCGGCGGCGCGCAACGCCGTGAGCTGGTCGACCTTGCTCACCTCGAGCTCGATCGTGCGGCGCCCGTTGACCGTGCGGCGGCCGTGCGCCTCGAGCCACGACATGAGGCCGCGCGTGTAGTCCTTCGAGAGCGCGTGGTCGCGCGTGTGGGCCGAGGCGCTGATCCGCGACCAGAAGATCCCCTCGGGCGGCGCCTCGTCGATCTCGAGCACGCCGTCGGTGAGGAGCCACTCCTCGTACGGCACGCCGCGCGCGTCGAGCGCTGCGGCGAACGGCCCGAACCACTCGGGGTTCTCGTGGATGGCGAATACCTTCGGTGCGGTGGTCATCACCCCAGGCTACGAGGCGCGGGCGCCGCGGACGCACGCGTGACGGCGGGTGTCAGCCCACTCGGCGGAGTCAGCTCAACCGCACCAGCGCCTGCACGGGCAGGTGGTCGCTCATCATGCGGCCGCGCCAGGCGAAGTCGTTGACCGCGGCGGCGCGGACGTCCACCCGCTCGCTCACGAGGATCCAGTCGATGCGCGGGCCGTCGACCACCGGCGGCCGGTAGTCGGGGAACGTGCCGAACGCGGGGCTGGCCTGGCGCGCGGTGTCGAGCCAGGAGTCGCGGAGACCGGCGCGGCGGGTGAGGGCGTCGTAGGGGAACGAGTCGACGGGCGCGTTGAAGTCGCCCATGAGCACGAGCGGCAGCCCCGCGAAGCGCGTGCGCACGAGCTCGGCGATGGCCTCGGCGGCGCGGTCGCGGGCCTCGGCGACGTCGTGGTCGAGGTGCGTGTCGAGCACGACGAGCGGGTGGCCGGTCGCCTCGTCCTGGAATCGGGCCCAGGTGAGGATCCGCGGCATGGGGTTGCCCCACGTCATGCTGCCGATCACGTCGGGGGTGTCGGAGAGCCACATCACGTCGTGCTCGAGGAGCGTGAGGCGTGACGCCTGGTAGAAGATCGCGCCGTGCTCGCCGTGGCTTCCGCCCTCGCGGCCCTGGCCGACCATGCGGTACGACGGCGGGAGCGCCTTCTCGATGGCCTGGATCTGCGGCCACAGCGCCTCCTGCACGCCGAGCACCGTGGGCCGCTCCTGCTGCAGGAAGCGCGTGAGCACATCCTGGCGCTCGGGCCAGTGGTCGGCCTCGCCCTCGCGGGTGCCGTGCCAGGGCATGCGCACGTTGAGCGAGATCAGGTGGATGTCGTCGCCGGTCGTCGGGCCGATCGCGGGGGTCATGACGACCATTCAACCCCGTGCGGCTGACCGCCTGGCCACGCAGGGTCGATCGCGCCGGGAGTCGGCGTCAGCAGCCGGGCGTGACGAGCGCCTTGACGAAGGCGCCGGTCTGGTACGTGTACTGCGAGACCCACTGGCGGAGGCTGAAGTCCACCGGGTCCTCGACCACCATGAGGTCGCCCGTGAAGCAGCGCGAGAAGATCAGCTGCGTGCGGGTCACGTGCGGGGTCCACGTGATGACGATGGCGCTCGTCCAGCCGTTCTCCTCGGACTTCTCCTTGAGGTATCGCGCCTCGCCCTGCGTCGTGAAGGGCGACGGGGTGTCGCACGTGACGGCGTAGGGGTACTCGCCGTTGCAGGCCGCGAGCTCGGCGGCGGACTGCGGGCCGGTGGCCGGCACCGAGAAGACGACCGTGTCGGAGTAGCCCTCGTCCACCAGCTTCGCCGCGAGGTCGCGGCGCGTGGGGTTGGGCGGGCCGATGACGTAGATCACGTCGGCCTTGTCGGGCTGGCTCGCCGGCGGGAAGACGAAGAGCGGGATGCCGGCCAGGAGCCAGGCGAGCAGGAGCACGAGGAGCGCCAGGAGGGTGCGCACGATCCAACGACGGACGCGGTGCGCCCGGCGGGGCGTCGTGGTGGTGGTGCTGGGTGTCAACGTGTGCTCTCGGCCTGGAGGATCCGCGGGGGCGGCGTGCGGGCGTGCGGGGGCGGTGGAGTCCCCCTGCGGCTCATCGAGCCTATGGGGAGCTCTGACGGTCGCGAAGCCCCCATCCGGGGCGGGCGGCGCGGCGTCGTGGCGGCGGGCGGCGGATCAGCCGCCCGTGGAGCAGGGGACCTGCGTGATCTCCGACTCGAGCGGGCGCACGAGGGGCGTGTGGCGGACCTCGAGCGGGCCCTGGTCGTCGGACGTCGGCATGGTGAACGTGACGTCGACGGTCTTGGTGTCCTGCGGCGCGAGCTCGGTGCGGATGCGGATCATGCCGCGCCCCATGTCGGTGCCGCGCGCCTCCTCCGTGGTGAGGTCGGCGTCCGTCTTCCAGTCGGCGACCGTGGAGCCGACGGGGCCGTACACGAGCAGGTCGTCGAACTGGCGGCCCTTGGCCTTGCCGTCGAGGCCCGTGACGTAGCGCGGCAGGCTCGTCACGGCGTCGACCGGCGCGATGCTCGTCATGTCGACGGACACCGTGTAGGTGGTGGTGTCGCCGCAGGTCTCCGCCTGGATGCGGGATCCGGAGCGCAGGTAGTAGCTCATCTTGGATCCCGAGCCGATGTCGTTGAAGTACAGCCCGATCGCGGTCTGGTCGGTGTTGTCGTCCGGCAGCGCGCCGCTCAGCGGCCCGCCCTCGATGAGCGCCTGCTCCTCCGGCACCGTGCTCCACAGCAGCAGGCGGCGCTCGTCGATGGCCCGGTCGATGGCGGTGACCAGCGGGACGACGGGCGGGGTGTCGGTGACGAGCTTCGCGAAGATCGTGCTGGCGGCGCTCGCGAAGTAGCGGTCCTGCGCGAGGTAGTCGGGGTACTGGCTGTAGACGGCGCCGAGGAGCGTGGGCACCGCGTTCTCCGCGTTCAGCTGGTCGCCCGTGGCGAGCGTGATCGGCCCGGTCGCCTCCAGCAGGTAGCTGAGCGCGATGGGGTCGAACGACAGCACGCCGTCGACCCGGTCGCCGATGTTGGCCTCCCAGTACGACTTGGCGAGGGCGCCCGACGTGGGGAAGTCGGGGAACATCGTGATGTTCTGCTCGAACCGGTCCGAGCGCGGCTCGATGAGGCGCACGGTCTCGTCGGGCACGTCGCCCTGGCGCACGTTCCGCGGGAAGTCGTTGCTCGACGCCTGCTTCGCGATCCGCACGGTGCCGTCCTCGACGGTCAGCAGCACGAGCGCGGCCGGGTTGCCGCCGGTGGAGCGCACCTCCGCGTTGTTCTGGAACATCAGCAGGTAGTTGCGCGCGCCGTCGGCCCCGAGCAGGTCGGGGAGGACCCCGGTGACCTCGCGGAAGGTGCCCGCGGTGTCCTCGGTGCTCGTGAGCGTGTCGTCCATCAGGTCGACGTCGTCGGCCACCTGCGCCCAGAGGCTGTCGCGGTCGATCGTGTCCAGCTCGGCGCGGGCGCCGGCCAGGCCGTCGCTCGCGGTCTGCACGGTCTGGCCGAGCGAGCGGATCCCGTCGAGGTCGATGCGGCCGAGCACGGGCGTGAACGCCGAGAGGGAGACCTCGGTGGCGGGCGTGACGACGTCGGTCGCGAGCCGGTCGCTCGTGGCGGCCAGCACGCGGGCGGCGTGGAGGTTCGGGCCGACGAAGGGCAGCCACTCGTAGGCGCCGAGCACGCCGTCGTCCGCGGCCTCGGCGGCCTTCGCCGTGTGGTCGCGGAGCTCGGCGGCGCCCGTCTTCGCGGTGTCGATGTCGCCCGCGAGGAGCGCCGTCTGCACCTGGTCGGAGAGCGGCAGCGCGTCGCGGAGCTCGGACTGGACCGTGTCGACGCGGGGGAGGATCAGCGCGGCGGAGACCGCGGTGCCGATCACCAGGACGCCGATCACGCCGACCGGGATCCAGAGGCGCTTGCGCTTCCACAGGGGGCGTCGGGTGGCGTCGCGATCCGCGCGGTCGGCACGGCGGCTGCGGCGGCCGGTCGAGCCGTCGGATCCGTCCGAGCCGTCGGCCGGGGGCAGGATGTCGTCGATGCCGCTCACCGGTCGGGCGTCCAGTTCACGGCCGGCTTGCCGGCCGGGAAGGCGCGGCCGTTGCCGATCGCGGGGCGCGCGTCCGCGGGTGCAGGGGCGGATCCGCCGACGGCGCCGAAGCCGGCGGCGCCGGCGCCGATGAGCGCCTGCTCGCGGACGGCCGCGGGCGCGGTCTCGTCGGGCAGGGGCACGGGTGCGCTGACGGGCCCGGTGACCTGCTTGCGGGTGGAGGAGATCCAGAAGAACGCGAGGAGGATCACGAGCGACGCGATGCTCGTCGACATGCCCTGGTACGCGTCGCCGCGGATCAGGGAGAAGAGGTACGGCGTGACGACGACCGCGATGGCCGCGCCGAGGAGCCCGCGCCGGCGCATGCGGGCGCGGATGAACAGGCCGGCAACGAGCCCGAGGAGCGCGCCGACGGCGACGACCCCGGGGATGCCGAAGTTCGAGAAGGCCTCGCCGATCGCCGACAGGCTCGTCTCGACGCGGTTGACGCCGTAGAACCGGGGCACGTACGTCGACGTGAACCACGTGTTGCCGCCGCCGAACGGCTTGTCCTCCCAGAGCCCGCGGGGCACGAACCAGGCGGGCACCGCGGCGTACGTGGCGCCCCACTGGTAGACGAAGTCGGGCAGGGAGGCGACCTCGTTGAGGCGGATGAGCACGTCGAACGGGCGGGTCTCAATGCCGCTGGTGAGGCGGTCGAGGAGCACGCCGACCGGGTCCTGCGTGAGGCGGTCGAGCGAACGGCCGTTGTCGAACGTGGACTCGCGGATGACGATCGAGTAGACCATCGCGACCACGGCCGTCACGCCGCCGATGAGGGCGATGCTGCGGAAGCGGAAGGGCTTCGGGCCGACCTGCTTGAGGATCAGGAACGGCAGGAACACGCCGATGATGAGCGGGCCGCGGCCGCCGGCGGACCCGGCGCACACCACGAGCACCAGCACGGCGACCAGGTTGACCCAGTTCCAGCCCTCGAGGCCCTTCTGGCGGCGCGCGAGCACGTTGTAGACGATCGCGATCTGCACCGGGATGTAGGAGAGGCCGATGAACGACTTGCCGGAGAGGAAGTCGCTCCGGTTGGCGAGGCCCGTCGTGTACGCCTGGATCCCGCCGGAGGAGAGCACCAGGTACACGAGGAGCCCGAGGGCCACGACCGAGGAGATGACCACGAGCGCCTGCGCCACCGACGTGTTGAACACGCGCTGCCAGCGCACCTGCGTGTCCGGGTCGACGAAGGCGGGGCCGCCCGCGAGGGCGTTGTCCTCGAGGGCCTTGGCGTCCTCGCCGCCGCGGGCGATGCGCCGGGCCTCCCGGGCCACCGAGTAGTAGTAGATGACGAAGAAGGCCGAGAAGAAGATCAGCGCCTCGATGAGCGCGGAGCTCGCCGCGAGCTGCAGCGTGGGGGAGAAGAAGCGGGTGTCGGCGATGGCGCCGGGGCTCGTCTCCATGCTGTTGGCCACCGTGAGCGGGCGCAGCACGAACAGCAGCAGGCCCGTGAACGCGACGATGCCGCCGGGGGTGATCGGATCCCCGTTGGAGACCGTCTCCTTCACGAGCACGCCGACGAGCAGGATCGCGAGCACCGCGATCATGAACGGGTAGGAGAGCTCGTTGCCGAGCAGCGCCACGCCGCCGAGCGCGGCGAGGACGGTGAGGACCACGGCGGCCGCGAAGACCGCCGGGGTCGCTAGGCGGTACGTCGGACCCATGTGGTCATCTCCTCGAAAGCCGCGTCCAGGCGGGCGGTGGCGGCGACGAGAGCCGCCGCGGTGGTGGATGCGGCGTCGGCGTCGGCCGGCGCTGCGATGGCGGTGCGGACCGCCCGGTCGAACGCGGGCTCCGTGCGCGTGCCGAACTCGGTCGTGAACGCCCCGACCTTGGTGGCGCCACCCACGGCGACCACGGGCGTCGTCAGCATCGTACCGAGGTACATGGCGTGCATGCGAGAGGCGATGACGACCTCGCGATCGGCCATGAGCTCGGCCGCGCGGCGCCAGCCGTGGTCGCCGGGCTCGGTCGTGAGCCGGGCGCGGACATCGGGGGCCAGGGCGCCGGCGTCGGAGTCGTCGCCCTGGTCCATCGACACGAAGACGACCTCGCCGAAGCGCTCCTCGAGGGCCTGCACGTGCGCGAGGGTGACCTCGGGGGAGTGCTTCGCGTTGAGCGCGACCACGGCGCCGCGGCGGCGGCCGGCGGGCGCGGCCATCCGGGCGAGCTCGGGGGCGGCGAAGAGGCTGACGTCGGCGGCGACCTCGACCGGGAGCTTCGAGTACCCGGCGGCGCGGCCGGCGGAGTCGGGGTCGCGGGTCCAGACGCGGGCGCCGTCGAGACCGGCGCGGAGGGCGAGGCGCGCGCGGCGGCGGGTGACGGGATCCGCGCCCACGCCGAACACGGCGAGCGGCGTGCGTCCGGTGCGCGCGATGAGCCCGGTGACGGCCATGAGGCGGGGGAGGCCCGCGAACGGGCGAGCCGGCTGGTCGTCGGCGAGGAGCGTGCCGCCGCCGACGACGACCGCGTCCACCTGGCGCACGAGGTCGGCGAGCGCGCGCACGCCGGAGACGCGGGCGCGCTCCTCGGTGGAGTCGACGCGCGCGGTCTGCCCGAAGTCGGCGATCACGGTCTCGTGGCCGGCCCGGCGGAGGCGCTCGGAGAGCGCGTCGGTGAGGAAGGCGTCCCCGAGGTTCTGGGGGTGGCCGGACGCGAGGGTGCGGTCGGCGGAGACGATGAGGGTCCTCATGCGTCCTCCTTCCTGACGGAGCGGTGGCGGTGGCGGATGAGGAGCGCGGCGATGGCGGCGCTCAGGACGAGCTCGGCGACGAGCGTGACGCCGGCGAGGAGGGCGGGGCCGCCCGTGAGCGCGGCGGCGAGCGTGAGGACCACGGCGACGACGCCCGTGACGATGGTCGCGGTGAGCCGCACGCGCACGAGGCCGGAGCCCATCGCGTAGGCCATGAGCGCGTAGTTGACGAACTTGGGGGCGACCGAGAGGAGGATCACGAGGAAGATCGCCTGGTCGAACGCGTCGCCGCCGAGGACCCGCTCGACGGGCTCGCGGATCAGCGCGAGGATCCCGGCCAGCACGAGGCCGCCGAGCGCGAACCGCCACCAGTAGGCGCGCGCGGGGCGGCCGGCGGCGCGGATCCGCGGGATCAGCTGCTGCGAGAGCGTCGCGGGCAGGACCTCGAGCGGCTGCACGATGCGGTACGCGAGCGCCAGCGGCACGACGGCATCTGCCCCGAGGATCGCCGTGCCGAGCACGAGCGGCGCCTGCGAGTAGAGCGCGCTGAGGGATCCGGAGAGGCCGAACTCGAGGATCTGCGGGAACACGCGCACGGGCTCGTCGCCGGTCGTCGCGAGGCCGCGGCGGACGGCGATCCAGGTGCCCGCGGTGACGATCAGCGACACCACGGGGAACGCGAGCAGCACGAGGATCTCGGGCACGACGGACGCGATGACGAGCGGCACGGCCTTCAGCACGACGAGCGCGAGGTCGGGGAACGCGTAGGAGGCGTCGCGGCGGCCGACGAGCAGGGGCGCGCGGATCGTGCGGGTGAGCGAGTCGAGCACCTGGCTGACGCCGAGCGCGACGAGCAGCAGCACGGCCTCGCCGGGCATGGACGAGGCGGCGGCGACGGTGATCAGCACCGCGACGGCCGCGCCGAGCGACCCGAGGCCCGCGTGGAACGCGACCGCGCGCGCGTGCACGCTCCGGGTCAGGCGCGTGCGCGGCAGCGACAGCAGGAAGTTCGCGGCGCCCGAGTCGGTGATGATCGCGAACGAGCTGAGCAGCGCGAACCCGGTGACGAGCGCGCTCTGCGCCGACCCCTCGGACAGGCGCGTGAGGACCACGAGCAGCACCAGCTGGAGCACGCGCGTGAGCCCTGCGGCTCCCGTGGGGAGCAGCAGCCCGATCCGCCTGATCATCGCGTCCCGATGCTCTGGTAGGCGTCGTGGACGGTCTGCGCGGAGGTGCGCCAGTCGAAGCGGCAGGTGACGGCGCGGCGGATCCGGGCGGCCTCCTCCTCGTCGAGCGGGTCGGCGGCCGCGAGCCGGGCGAGCGCCTGGGTGATGGCGGACGTGTCGGCGGGCGAGAAGTACGTGGCGTCGTCCCCGCAGATCCAGTGGAAGACGTCGATGTCGGAGACGGCGAGGCGCGCGCCCGCGACCATCGCCTCCACGAGCGGCAGGCCGAAGCCCTCCGCGAGGCTCGGGAAGACCACGCCGCGCGATGCCGCGTAGAGCACGGCGAGCTCGTCGTCGGTCACGTAGCCGGCCAGCTTGATGTCGTCCGACTCGGCCATGTCGACGTCGCCGAACACGGCGCTCTTCGCGCCGACGAGCACGAGCGGCGCCTGGGCGCGGGTCTCCGCGGGCAGCTCGAGGTACGCCTCGGTGAGGCGCTTCAGGTTCTTGCGCGGATCCATGCTGCCGACCGCGAGCAGGTACCCGCCGTCCGTCACGCCGAACCGCTGGAGCACGCGGGCGCGCTCCTCGGCGTCGCGCGGCTCGCCGAACACGGGGCTCGGCGCGTTGGGCGCGACCACGACGGGCGCGCTGGAGAGGCCGAGCTCCCGCACCTGCTCGGCGACGGGCTCGCTCACGGTGACGATGACGCGCGCGTCGCGCAGGTTCGCCCGCAGGAGCGGCACGTGGGTCACGACGTACTCCCGGCTGTACCACTCGGGGTTCGTGAGCACGAAGAGGTCGTGCACGACCACGATGTGGCGGCGGTGCACGAGCGGCGCGCGGCTCGTGAGCGACAGCAGCACGTCCTGGCGCGTGATCCACGGCAGGGTCGTCTGCACCCAGAGCCAGCTGCGCGCGCCGGACGACGCGATGCCATCGGACGGTGTGGCGCGCGTGACGCCCTGCTTGCCCTGGAGCGCACGGGCGATCTCCGTCGCGTAGCGCTGCTGGCCGGTGACCCGCTGCCCCGCGTACGCCTCGTTGACGACGAGCCGGCGCATCACGCGGCCGCTCCGTCGAGGCGCGCGCCGTCGTGGCGGACCCAGGAGGCGATGCTGCGCTCGAAGACGGCGGCGTCGAAGTCGGCGGAGCGGCGGACGCTGTCGGCCGGGTCCAGCGCGGCGGCGCGCGCCACGGCGTCGGCGAGGCCGGCGCCCTCCCAGTCGTGCACGTGCACGCCCGTGACGCCGTCGACGACGCTCTCGGTCGCGCCGCCGACGTCGCTCACGAGCACGCGCGCGCCCGCGGCCATCGCCTCGACGGGCATGATCCCGAAGTCCTCGACCGCGGGGAACACGTACGCGAGCGAGCGCTGGTACAGCGTGTAGAGGAGCGCGTCGCTCGGCCGCGGGACGATCGTGACGGGCACGCGCGCGGCATCCGCCTGCGCCCGCAGCTCCTCGGCGAGCGGGCCGGATCCGGCGAGCACGACGGGGACGTCGGCCGCCTCGCCCGCGCGGATCACGAGGTCGAGCCGCTTGTACGGCACGAAGCGGCTGGCACCCAGGAGGAAGCGGTCGGGCAGCGACGCGGCGAGCTCGGCGTCGGATCCGGTCAGCTCGCCCTCCCACGACGCGGTGTCGCGGATCGCGGTGGCGTCGACGGGCGGGTGGATCACGCGCGCGTCCACGTCCCAGGCCTTGCGGATGCGCGCACGCACGAACGCGCTGTTCGCGGCGAACTCCGCGTGCGACGCCTGCGCGCGGCGCCGGTCGAGCGCGCGGAGCGGGGGAGCCGCGGCCTTGACGAGCGGGTTGGCGCCGCGCTGGTCGAGGTCGGGGGTCCAGAGGTAGCGCGCCGGGCTGTGCACGTAGACGTGCTGGCGGGTCGCGCGATCCCCGTGGCCGAGGTGGTGCGCGAACAGGTGCGAGCTCGAGAGGGTCCACTCGTACGCGTCGAGGTCGAGCGAGCTCCACGTGAGCGGCATGAACGGCAGGGCCAGCGGCTTGCGCTTGCGCAGCGGCGTGCGGGCGATCCAGCTCTCCCGCACCGGGCGGTCGCCGAAGCGGCCCGGGTCGTCGTTCCAGAGCGTGAAGAGGTCGGCGTCGGGGAAGGCGTGCGCGAACGCGTCGAACACCTTCTCGGATCCGCCGGACTTCTCGATCCACTCCTGGACCAGCAGCCCGCCCATCAGACGGCCCCGTCCGCGCCGAAGACGGCCTTGAACGTGCGCGCGAGGATGATGATGTCGCCCGTGAGCGACCAGTTCTCCACGTAGTAGAGGTCGAGGCGGATGGCGTCCTCCCACGAGAGCGACGACCGGCCGGAGACCTGCCACAGGCCCGACATGCCCGGCTTGATGAGGAGGCGGCGGCGCGCGGCGCTGTCGTAGAGCGCGACCTCGCCCTCGCGCTGCGGGCGCGGGCCGATGAGGCTCATGGATCCGAGGAGGACGTTGAGGAACTGCGGCAGCTCGTCGAGCGAGTAGCGGCGGAGGACGCCGCCGACCTTCGTGATGCGCGGGTCGTCCGTCACCTTGAACAGCGGCGTGTCCGCCGTGCCCTGCTGCTCCAGCAGCGCGAACAGCTCGGCGTCGGCGTTCATGCGCATCGAGCGGAACTTCAGCATGTGGAACGGCTCGCCGTTCAGGCCGATGCGCTCCTGCTTGTAGAAGACGTCGCCCTTGCTCGTGGCCTTGATGAGGATCGCGAGGATCAGGAACACGGGGCTCAGCACGATGAGCGTGATGCCGGAGACGACGATGTCGAACAGGCGCTTGGAGAGCAGCTTCCGGCCCTCGAAGCGCGGCGTCTCCACGTGGATGAGCGGGAGGCCGGCGACGGGGCGCGTGTGGATGCGCGGGCCGCCGATGTCGGTGAGGCCGGGCGCCATGACGAGGTGGTGGCGGCCGGGCTCGAGCGACCAGCTGAGCTCGCGGATCCGCTCGGGGGGCAGCTCGTCGCTCGAGGTGAGCACGAGCGTGTCGGCGCCGAGGCGCTCCAGCTCCACGAGCACGTCGTCCGCGTTGCCGACCACGGGCACGTCGAGGCCGGGGAGGCGCGAGGGCCGCGCGTCTCCCGTGAGGCACGCGCCGACCACGCGGTAGCCGGCCTTGGGGGCGCGGGCGAGGGTCGTGGCGGTGTGGGTGGTGCTCTCCAGGGATCCGACCAGCAGGATCAGCGAGGAGAACTCGCCGCGGCGGCGCTGGGCGGAGAGCCAGACGCGCCAGAGCGCGCGCGACAGCAGCAGGAGCACGAGGCCGAGCGGCAGGCCCGTGACGATGTAGCCGCGCGCCAGGTCGATTTTCACGAGGAAGGCGACGATGGCGATGATCCCGAAGAGCCGCAGCGTCGCATCCGCGACCTGCTTGTACTCCGCCGTGCCGGTGCCGACGATGCGGTAGTCGCGCGTGCTGTAGACGGTGAGCACGAAGAGCCACGCGAGGATCAGCACGACCGAGACCATCGTGTAGGTCACGGCCACGCCCTGGGCGTTGCCGCCGAGGTCGACTGTGCCGGCGGTCGTGCCGAACCACAGGAACTGCACGCCGAAGGTCGTGAGGATGATGACGATCGCGTCGCTCAGCGCCAGGCGCCGGGCGTAGACGACCCGCCAGCGCGACCCCTCCTGGGCCTCGTCCGTGCGTCGTGTCTGTTGCGTGTCCACTGGTCCCCCGGGGCAGGCGGCTCCGCGCGGGAGCCGGTGGTGTGTGATCGAGCGGCGAGCGCTCGCGTGTGCGGTGGCGGGCTGGTCGGGTCAGCCCCGGAGGCGGGGCGCGTCGGTCCGGGTCACGGCCCGCACCGACTCGAGGATCGACTCGATGGCGCCCCCGGCCTGCTCGCCCGAGGCGTCGTAGGTGGCCTGCGAGCGGCGGTAGGGGTCGACCACGTCGTAGTCGTCCTCCTTCGCGGGCGGCAGGGTGACTCCCCGCTGCGCCGCCACGAGCGGGATGAGCGCACGCAGCTGCTCCGGCACGTCGCCGTCGCAGGCGATGTGCTTCTCGTCCGCCGACACCTCGACGAGGTGCTCGAAGAGCGCGGCGAACTCGCGGATCGTGAAGGTGAAGCGGTTCGCGCGGGGCACCGCGCGCACGACGGCGCTGCGGTGCTCGCGCGCCATCGTGAGCACCAGGTCGACGCCCTGGATGATGCCGGGCGTGAGGAACCTCGCCTGGTGCTCGCTCGGGTCCCCGCCGTAGCGGACGGACAGCTCGGCCGCCTGCTCCGGCATGCGCTGCCCCTCGGCCGCGATCGTGCCGGCGCTGGAGAAGCGCACGACCGAGTCGGCCTCGGCGGCGTGGCCTCCGAAGATCGCCCGCACCCGGGCCCGGAGGACCTGCTCGGCGAGGGCGGAGCGGCAGATGTTGCCCGAGCAGACGAACAGGACGCGGAACGAGCCGTCGTCGACGCCCTCGGAGGATGCGTCGCCGAGGGCCGCGCGTGCGGCCCTGCGGCTCGTGGGGGGGAGTTCCGACATGGAGGAGAGCTACGCCTTGATCTTCTCGATGGGCGCCTTGGACTTGTTGCCGTCCTCGTCCTCCGTGTACCCGTACCCGTATCCGTAGTGGCCGTAGCCGTACGCGTCCGGGCCCTTGGTGGGGAGCATGGTGATCACGAGGCCGAGCACGTCCGCGCCCACGTTGGTGAGGTTGGCGATGGCGCTCTTCAGCTGCGTGCGGTGCGTGCGGCCCGCGGCGACGACGACGATCGCGCCGCCGGCGTTCTTCGACAGGATCGCCGCGTCGGTGACGGGGAGCAGCGGCGGGGCGTCGATGAGCACCACGTCGTAGCGCGCCTCGAGGTCCTGCAGCAGTCGCGCCATGCCCTGCGAGCCGAGCAGCTCGGACGGGTTCGGCGGGATCTGGCCGGCGGGGAGGATCGAGAGCATGCCCGAGCCCCAGGGCTGGATGACGTCCTCGATCTCGGCGCGGCCGATGAGGATGTCGGTGAGGCCCACGGCGCCCTCGAGGCCCATGTAGGAGGCCAGGCGCGGGCGGCGGAGGTCGGCGTCGATGAGGACGACCTTGATGCCGGAGTCGGCCAGCGCCAGCGCGAGGTTGGAGCTGGTGGTCGACTTGCCCTCGCCCTGGATGGACGAGGTGATGACGAAGCTGCGCGAGCGGCCGCCGAACTCCAGGAACTGGAGGTTCGTGCGGAGGCTGCGGAAGGACTCGGCGCGGGGGCTCCGCGGGTCGTCCTGCACGATGAGGGGACGCTCGGTCGCCTTCGGGTCGTACGCGATGCCGCCGAGGATCGGCTTGGTGGTGACCAGCTCGACGTCGCGCTCGCCGCGGATGCGGTTGTCGAGCGTCTCGCGGAGGAGGCTGACGCCCACGCCGATCAGCAGGCCGATGAGCGCGCCCACGATGATGTTGACGGGCAGGTTCGGCGACGACGGCGACTCGGGGATCTCCGCCTGCTCGAGCTGCGTGATCTGCACCTGCGGCGTGCCCTCGATGGTCTCGGGGACGAGCGTGCCGACGACCGTCTTGAGGCTCTCGCCGATGGCGTCCGCGAGCGTCGCGGCGTCCTGGCGGGACTGGTCCTTGACCGTGATGTCGATGATCGTGGTGTCGAGCGGCGCGGAGGCGCGGACCGACTCGGCCAGCTCGCGCGACGTGACGTCGAGCCCGTACTGGTCGATGACGGGCTGGAGGACGGCGCGCGTGGTGACGACGTCCGCGTAGCTCTTCACCGCCTGGGTGATGAAGTTGTTGCCCTGCTGCAGGTCCTGCACGTTGGAGGAGCTGCTCTGCGCGACGTACATCTTGGTGGACGCCTCGTACTCGGGCGTCTGGAGGAGCGAGAAGGCCGCTGCGGCGCCCACCCCGACCAGGAGCGTCAGGATGATGAGCACCGCGCCCCTACGCAGCATCCGAATGAAGTCACGGAGCGCCATAACTTAGAACCCTTCCCCAAAAGCACACAGGCGCGGAGTGTCCGCATACGTGGGATATCCACAGCCTCGGCTGTCTATCATCACACAGCTCAGGAGTGGTGCTAGCAGCCCGGAACGCCCCCGTCCGGGGCATGGTAGGGCCTGTGACGCCCTGTTAGGGTCGCTCAGACAGCAGTGCTGCACGGCGGTACACGAGTGAGTAGGGACCTGGGCCATGAGCTCGCAGACATTTCGCCGGGGCACGCCCGCGCTCCCGGATCCGTCGGAGCTCCGCTCCGCACCGGACGACAAGAACCCACCACCTGAGGGGGATTCGCCGACGGTGAACCGCGGCTTCCGCCCGGACGTCGAGGGCCTGCGCGCCCTCGCGGTGGTCGCCGTCATCGTCGACCACCTCTTCGACTGGCCGTCCGGCGGCTTCGTGGGCGTCGACGTCTTCTTCGTCATCAGCGGCTTCCTCATCACGGGCCTGCTGCTCAAGGAGTACGAGCGCACCAAGACGATCTCGTTCCTCGACTTCTACAAGCGCCGCGTCCGCCGCATCATGCCGGCCGCGCTGCTCGTGCTCGTGGTCTCGACGGCGGTCTCGTTCCTCGTCTTCAACGTGGTGCGCGCCCAGGCCAGCCTGTGGGACGCGATCTGGTCGGCCCTCTTCGTCTCCAACTGGCACTTCGCGAGCGCCGGCACCGACTACTTCGCGTCCGACGGCCCCATCTCGCCGTTCCGCCACTACTGGTCGCTCTCGGTCGAGGAGCAGTTCTACCTCGTCTGGCCCGTGCTGATCTTCCTGGTGATCACGTTCGCCCGCCGCCGCACCCCCAAGAACCGCGTCAAGCGCGCGCGCCTCTTCACGCAGACGATCGGCATCACGGTCGGCGTCCTCATCGTCGCGTCGCTCGCGTGGGGCTTCTACGAGACCTCGGCCCGCCCGACCGTCGCGTACTTCTCCACGTTCTCCCGCGCGTGGGAGCTCGGCATCGGCGCGCTCCTCGCGATCTTCGCTGCGCGGCTGGCCACGCTGCCCGCCGCGATCCGCCCGGTGCTCGGCTACGTCGGCCTCGCGGGCATCATCGCGTCCTTCTTCCTCGTCTCCGGCGACGAAGCGTTCCCCGTGCCCTTCGGCCTGCTGCCGGTCGTCGCGACCGCGCTCGTCATCGCGTCGGGCATCGGCGGGGTGTCGAAGGCCATGGTGCCGATCACGAACCCGGTGACCACCTACATCGGCCGGCTGTCGTTCTCGCTGTACCTCTGGCACTTCCCGGCGATCATCCTGCTGGCGTCGCTGCTCGGCACCGGCACCCTCGAGTACTACGGCGCCGCGATCGGCGCGACCCTCGTGCTCGCCATCGCCTCGTTCCACCTCGTCGAGGACCCGATCCGCCGCTCCAGCTGGCTCGACCCGAAGAAGGCCGGCCGTCGGTCCTCGGGCGCGCAGCTGAAGATGACCGTCGCGGCGCTCTCCGTCGTCGCGGTCGCCGTGGTGGGCGTCGTGGCCGTGGCCGTCGTCCGCGACGAGCCCAGCGGGCAGAGCCAGCTCGGCAGCGGTCAGAACGGCACGGGCGGCACCGCGACCCCGCCTCCGGCCACAGGCAACGCGCTCGAGGTCCGCGGTGAGCAGGTCACCGCGGCGCTCGCCGCGGACGAGTGGCCGGCCCTGGATCCCGCCGTCGAGTCGTTCGGCGACTTCGGCCGCGACGTCATCGCGCCCGAGTGGGCGAAGGAGGGCTGCCTCGGCGCCGACCTGGCCAAGGACAAGGACGCGATCAAGAACACCGAGCACTGCGTGTACGGCAACGCCGCCGCGGGTCCGGAGAAGACCGCGGTCATCTTCGGCGACTCGCTCGCGATCAGCTACGCGCCCATGCTCCGCACGAGCCTCGGCGACGACTGGAAGGTGCGCGTGCTCACCATGGCGCGCTGCCCCGCGTCCACCGTCACGAGCACGGACACCGACGGCTCCGAGTACACGGAGTGCACGGACTTCCGCAACTGGGCGCTCAACGAGATGAACGCGACGAAGCCCGCGCTCATCCTGATGAGCGAGGCCGTCGACAACTCCTACCTGTCGAGCAAGGCCACGGGCGGCGCCGCCGACCGCGAATGGCAGGCCGGCGCGCTCACCACGATGAACTCGCTGAAGACCGCGGCGTCCAACGTGATCGTCCTGTCCCGCCCGCCGGCAGCCACGGCCCTCGTGGAGTGCAAGACGCCGACGAGCTCGCCGAACGACTGCCAGTCCACGGTGTCGCCCTCCTTCATCAGCCACGCGCGCACGATGGAGGCGGCGGCGACGGAGGTCGGCGCGCCGGTCCAGTTCATCAACACGCAGGGCTGGTTCTGCAGCCAGGGCACGTGCCCCGCGTTCGTGAACGGGATCCCCGTGCGCGGCGACACGTCGCACCTCACGGCCCGCCAGTCGCAGGACCTCGCGCCGATCATGGCGGACATCCTCTCCCCGCTCGGCATCGGCGCGGCCCCGGCTCCGGCCGCCGGCTGATCCGCCCGCACCACCGCACGCCACGACGGGCGCTCCTCCTCCGGGAGGGGCGCCCGTCGTCGTGCGCCCGGCGGCGCGGGCGTCCGCGCGGTGGGCGAGGACGAGCGCCGACCGACGGGAGCACGACCTGTCCCTCGCGCAGGTGGCGAGCACTGACGGGTCCGGCGCTCGTCGCTCGGTCGTGGACCACGCCCTGAGCACGACGGATCACCGTGCGGAGGATCCGGGCTCAAATGCGGGCCCGCCCGTGCGCCGTCAGCGCTCTGGACGCGGTCAGCGCGCCCCGGGGAGCGCGGCTGGCAGCATCATCAGCCCCGCGGCGCCTTCGCGGCCTGCGAGCGGCTCGTGAGGCGGCGGGCGACGCCGATGAACGGCACCTCCACGAACCGGTGGACGAGCCAGGAGACGACGAGCGTGACGGCGATGGCCGCGATGACGCGCACGATCCCCTCGGGCACGTCGACGGCGCGCACCACGCGGTAGGCGAGCGGGTGCAGGAGGTACGCGGCGTAGGAGATCGCGCCGAGCCAGATCAGCACGCGCGAGTGGGCCGCCCGGCGCGACGCGTAGAACGCGAAGAACAGGCCGAGGCCGAGGAGGAAGGACACGGCGTAGTCGAACGGCGGCCATGCCGCGTCCTGCCCGCCGTTGAGGTACGTGAACAGCGGCACGCCCACGACGCCGGCGACGAGCAGGCCGCGCCAGGCGGTGGATCCATCGCGGTCGCGCAGGTGGATCGCGTGCCCGAGCGACGCCGTGTAGAGCAGCAGCGGCAGGGTCCAGGGCAGCTCGCGCTCGAGCACCCGGCCGGCGATGGCCGCGGCGACGAAGCCGGCGAGCCAGACGTAGCCCATGACGACGCTGCGGTCGAGGCGGCCGATGAGCTTCGCGACGAGGGACTGGCCGTAGAAGATCAGCTCGATGCCGAGGGTCCACGCCGTCGGCACGATCGTGAAGATGCCCACGGCGCCCTGCACCATGAGCACGTTCGCCATGATGACGAGGGGGCCGCCGAGCTCGCCGTCGCCCGTGGTCCCGATCCACAGCATCATGAGGCCGAGCACGAGCCAGTAGAGCGGGAAGAGCCGGTAGAGGCGACGCACGAGGAAGGTGCGGGTGTCCTGGCGCTGCAGGCTGAGGGGGATGACGTAGCCGCTGACGAGGAAGAACGCGACGACGCCCACGCGCCCCGCGTCGATCCACTGGCGGCTGAAGTCCTCGAACGCCGGGTACTCCGCGGCGATGAGGTGCTGCAGCACCACGATGAACGACGCGACGCCGCGGACCGCCTCGAGGAACTCGATCTTCCGACCGGTCTCGCTCTTCACTGTCACGGTGCTGGTCACGCGGGCTCTCCTCTGGTGCGGGCGCGACGCTCCCGAGGCACCGCTTCGACCCTAACCGCCGGGCTGCGCGCGGTAGGGCGGGGGGATGCCCCTACTTCTGGGCGCTGTCGTCGAGGACCTCGGTGCGCACGAACTTGCGCACCTCGGCGCCCATGAGCTTGTAGCCCGTCATGTTGGTGTGGATCCCGTCGCGGAAGAACTCGGTCCGCCACTTCATGTCCTTGTTCGTCAGGTTCTTCCACGGGTTGAAGAAGTGGTACCCCTGCGCGTCGGCGAACTGCTCGAGGTGCGCGTTGACCTCGGGCGGCGTCTCGGGCGAGGCGTTCTGCGGCGGGATCCCGAGGATCACGGTCTCCTTGGGCGCGAGCTTCTCGACCGTCTGGAGGATGTCCGCGTCGAGCTGCGTGTCCGGCACGCCCGCGATGCGGTTGTTCGTGCCGATCATGATGAGCGCCACGTCGACGTCCTCGACGGTGGGCGTGTTGGCCGCCATGACGGTGCTCGTCGCGCCGTCGGTGCCCCAGCCGCCCGCGAAGGTCAGCGGGTCGCCGACGACGTAGTCGACGTAGGCCATGCCCTGGTCGATGCCCTGGGGCAGCGTGCCGACGAAGCCGTTCGTGTTCGAGTCGCCCATCACGACGATGCGGGTCATGTCCTCGGGCGCCGTCGTGGCGGACGCCTCGGGGGCGGGCTCGCCCTCGGTCGCGGTGGGGGCGGGCTGCGGCCCGCTGGTGCACCCGGCGAGCAGGAGGACGGCGGCGAGGGCGCCGAGAGCGCCCCGGGCCATGCGACGTGCGGGCATAGGTGTTCATCCGATCGTGGAGGGGTCCGCGGCAGCGGCGAGCCGGTGACCCCGTCAGCCGCTGCGATCACGGGGCCGCTCGGAAACCATTGTGGCATGCGGTTTCCGTCGGTCCGGTGGCGGCGTGGCGCGCCGCCGATCCCCGGAGGGCGTGATCGGGCGCCCGACCGGCTGGCGACCGGGGTTCGGATCGGCGCGGGTCAGGCGGTGCGCGCGAGGCGCACGAGCGCCTGGACGGCGGCGTGATCGGAGGGCGAGCGGCCCTCGAACGTGTACGGGTTGATGGCCGAGTCGACCACCTCGACGCCGCGGCCCGCGAGGATCCAGTCGATGCGCTCGCCCTCGGGCACCGGGGCGCCGTACGCCGTGAACGTGCCGATGTCAGGGGTCGCGTGGTGCGCGGCCGTGGTCCAGGTGTCGGCGAGGCCGGCGTCGCGCGTGAGGATGTCGTACGCCGCGGATTCCTCGGCCGGCGCGTTGAAGTCGCCCGTGACCACGATGGGCGCGCCGGACGCGACCTCCTGCAGCCGCTCGGTGATGAGGTCGGCGCTCTTCACGCGCGCGAGCTCGGACTCGTGGTCGAGGTGCGTGTTCAGGTGCACGAACTCGGCGCCGCTGCGGCGGTCGCGGAAGCGCGCCCACGTGGCGATGCGGGTGGTGCTGCAGCCCCAGGAGCGGGATCCGATGAGCTCAGGCAGGTCGGACAGCCAGAACTGGTCCCACGCCACGACGTCGAGGCGGCGCTCGTCGTAGAAGATCGCGCTGTACTCGCCGCCGGAGCCGCCGTCGCGGCCGTAGCCGAGCATGCGGTGGTGGGGGAGCGCCCGGGCGATGGCGGGCAGCTGGGCCGCGAGGGCCTCCTGCACGCCGAGGACGGTGGGCTGCTCGAGCTGGAGGAAGCGGGTGAGCACGGGCTCGCGGTCGGCCCAGTGGTCGGGATCGCCCGGCTCGGTGGTGGGGCGGGCCAGGCGGATGTTGCAGGTCATGACGTGCACGAGGTCGCCCTCGGCCGAGCCGATGGTCGCCTGCTGGGGCGGGGCGGGAGCGGTCTGCGCCGCTGCCGCCTGACGAGACGGAGGGGGGTCGGCCTCCGCGGTGCCGTCGGGCCCGTCCGTCGTCGTGGTCGTCTCGTCCGCGCGCGGGCGCTCGAGGAGCGCCGTGCCGGAACCTCGGGTGGGCCGCCCGACGCCGGGATCGGAGGATCCGGCACCGTCGAACAGGTCGCGTCGGCTGAATCCGCCGCTGGCCATCATGGAGATCTCCTCGGGTCGCACGTGTCTCGCATGATCAGCCTGCGCGACGGGACCCCTGCGGGGACCAACGGCGCATGGCGGATGCGTGAACTGCACGGACAGGTCTACGCGAGGGGTGCGGGGATGGCAACCCGAGGGCGGCGTGTCGGCGGGTCGCGGAGGGATCCGCCAGCCGGCGCATGGCCCGCTGGCAGACGCGCGCGCCGCCGGCGGGTGCCGGCGGCGCGCGGATCGAGGTGGAGGAGCGTCAGCCCAGGTACTCGGCGAGGAAGTCGGTGAGCGCCCGCCACGAGCGGCGCTCGGCGCGGTCCTGGTACTGCGCGCCGTGCTCCGGGGAGTCGACGCCCGGGACGGAGAACGCGTGCATGGCACCGCTGTAGGTGACGACCTGCCAGTCGATCGCGGGACGCGTGCGCATCTCGTCCTGGAACGCGGCGACCTTCTCGTCGGGGACCATCGGGTCGTCCGCGCCGGTGAGCACGAGGATCGCGGCCTTGACGTCGGCGACGTCGGCCGGCTCGTGCACCACGAGGCTGCCGTGCAGGGAGATCGCGGCCTTGATGTCGGCGCCCGCGCGGGCGACCTCGAGCGACGCGCTGCCGCCGAAGCAGTAGCCCATGACGGCGATGCGGGACGGGTCGACGTCGGGCTCGGCCGCCAGGCGGTCGATGCCGGCCTGCACGCGGGCGCGCATGAGCGGGAGGTCGGCGTAGAAGGACCCGGCGACCTGGCCGGCCTCCTCCGGGCCGGGGCGCACGTCGCGGCCGTAGACGTCGGCGGCGAACGCGACGTAGCCGAGCCGGGCGAGCATCTCGATCCGCGCGGCCACGTGCCCGCCGACGCCGAACCAGTCGTGGATCACGAGCACGGCCGGGCGGCGGCCGCTCCGGGCGGCGTCGCGCGCGAGGAGCCCCTCGAGCTCGGTGCCCTCGTGGTCGTACAGCACGGGGCCCATCCGGATGTCGGCGCCCGCGGGCAGCGGCACGCGCTCGGTGAGCTCGGCGAGGGACGGCGACCAGAAGGGGGTCGATGCGGGGTCGGTCATGCTCATGCCTCCACGGCGGTGCCGAAGCGCGCGGGGAGCGTGGCGCGGTGGATCCCGCGCAGCTCGTCCACGGACAGGGTGAAGAGACCCTGCAGCTCGAGGCCGGGTGCCTGCGCGTCCGTGACGCCGATGCGGAGCACCGGGTAGCCGCGGCCCTCGCAGAGGCCCTGGAACTTCACGTCGTCCTCGCGGGGCACCGTGACGAGCATGCGGCCGGTGGACTCCGAGAAGAGCGCGGTGGCCGCATCGACGCCGTCGCGCTGGACGATGCCGTCGAGCCACACGCGGGCGCCGACGCCGAAGCGCATCACGGCCTCCGCGAGCGCCTGGCCGAGGCCGCCGTCCGAGAGGTCGTGCGCGCTCGCGATGAGCGACTGCGTGGCGCCGGCCGCGACGAGGGACGCGAGGTCCTTCTCGGCCGCGAGGTCGACCACAGGCGGGACGCCGCCGAGGTGGTCGTGTACGGTGCCGGCCCAGGCGGATCCGTCGAGCTCCTCGCGCGTGACGCCGAGCAGGTAGATGTTGTCGCCCTCGTCCTGCCAGCCGGAGGGGATGCGGCGCGCGACGTCGTCGATCACGCCGAGCACGCCCACGACGGGCGTGGGGTGGATGGCCTGCGTGCCCGTCTGGTTGTAGAGGGAGACGTTGCCGCCCGTGACGGGGATCTCGAGCTCCAGGCAGCCGTCCGCGAGGCCCTCGACCGTGCGGCTGAACTGCCACATGACCTCGGGGTCCTCGGGGCTGCCGAAGTTGAGGCAGTCGCTCACGGCGACGGGCGTGGCGCCGGATGCGGCGACGTTGCGGTACGCCTCCGCGAGGGCGAGCTGCGCGCCGCGGTACGGGTCGAGCTGGCAGAAGCGGCCGTTCGCGTCGGTGGCGACCGAGAAGCCGAGGCCGCTCTCCTCGTCGACGCGGACCATGCCGGCGTCGTCGGGGAACGACAGGGCCGTGTTGCCCATCACGTAGCGGTCGTACTGGTCGGTGATCCACGACGCGTCGGCCAGGTTCGGGCTGCCGAGCAGCTGCAGGAACTGGTCCTTGATGTCGTCGGGCGCGGTGGGGCGCGCGAGGCGCGACGCGGAGTCGGCCTGGAGGGCGTCGATCCACGTGGGGTAGGCGACGGGCCGGTCGTAGACGGGGCCGTCGACCGCGACCGTGCGCGGCTCCACGTCGACGATGCGCTCGCCGTGGTGGTCGATGACGAGGCGGCCGGTGTCGGTGACCTCGCCCAGCACGCTCGTCTCGACGTCCCACTTCGCGACTACCTCGAGGAAGCCCTCGAGCTTCTCGGGCTTCACGACCGCCATCATGCGCTCCTGGCTCTCCGACATGAGGATCTCCTCGGCCGTGAGCGACGGGTCGCGCAGCAGCACCTCCTCGAGCCGGATGTGCATGCCGCCGTCGCCGTTGGACGCGAGCTCGCTCGTGGCGCAGGAGATGCCGGCGGCTCCCAGGTCCTGGATGCCCTCGACGAGGTCCTTCGCGAACAGCTCGAGGCAGCACTCGATGAGCACCTTCTCGGCGAACGGGTCACCCACCTGCACCGCGGGGCGCTTGGTCGGGCCGCCGTCGGCGAAGGTGTCGCTCGCGAGGATGGACGCGCCGCCGATGCCGTCGCCGCCCGTGCGCGCGCCGAACAGCACGACCTTGTTGCCGACGCCGCGGGCGTTGGCGAGGTGGAGGTCCTCGTGGCGGAGGACGCCGACCGCGAGCGCGTTCACCAGCGGGTTGCCCTGGTACACGCGGTCGAAGTAGGTCTCGCCGCCGATGTTCGGGAGGCCGAGGCAGTTGCCGTAGAAGCTGATGCCCGCGACCACGCCGTGCACGACGCGCGCGGTGTCGGGGTCGTCGATGTCGCCGAAGCGCAGCGCGTCCATCACGGCGACGGGACGCGCGCCCATCGAGATGATGTCGCGGACGATGCCGCCGACGCCCGTGGCCGCGCCCTGGAAGGGCTCGATGTAGGAGGGGTGGTTGTGGCTCTCGATCTTGAAGGTGACGGCCCAGCCCTCGCCCACGTCGACGACGCCCGCGTTCTCGCCCATGCCGACCATGAGGTCCTTCTTCATGGACTCGGAGACCTTCTGCCCGAACTGGCGCAGGTACTTCTTCGAGGACTTGTAGGAGCAGTGCTCGCTCCACATGACCGAGTACATGGCGAGCTCGCCGCTCGTGGGGCGGCGGCCGAGGATCTCCCTGATCTTCAGGTACTCGCCCTCCGTGAGTCCGAGCGCCGCGTACGGCTGCTCCTTCTCCGGGGTGCGCTCGGCCATCTCGACGGTGTCGGCGACGTGGCGGCGTGCGCTGCGTCCCTCTCCCGCGGGGGTCTCGGTGGGGACGGATGCGGGATCGGGGTGGACGCTCACTGCGCGAGGACTCCTTCGAGGACGGACGTGAAGAGACGGAGGCCGTCGACACCGGAGCGCATGGCGGCCGGGGTGTCCGGTCCGAAGCCCTCCTCGACGGCGTGCTCGGGGTGGGGCATGAGGCCGACGACGTTGCCGCGGGCGTTGGTGATCCCGGCGATGTCGCGCAGGGATCCGTTCGGGTTGCCGCCGAGGTAGCGGAAGGCCACGCGGCCCTCGCCCTCGAGGCGGTCGAGCGTGTCGGCGTCGGCGATGAAGCCGCCCTCGCCGTTCTTGAGCGGGATGGTGATCTCCTCGCCCTCGGCGAAGGCGCTCGTCCACGCGGTGCCGGTGGCCTCGACGCGGAGGCGCTGGTCGCGGCAGACGAAGGCGCCGGCCTCGTTGCGGATCAGCCCGCCGGGCAGCAGGTGCGCCTCGGTGAGCATCTGGAAGCCGTTGCAGATGCCGAGCACCGGGACGCCGCGCTCCGCCGCGTCCACGACCTCGCGCATGATCGGCGCGAACGCGGCGATGGCGCCCGCGCGCAGGTAGTCGCCGTAGCTGAAGCCGCCGGGGAGCACGATCGCGTCGACGCCCTGGAGGTCGTGGTCGCCGTGCCAGAGCGCGACGGGCGTGGCGCCCGCGAGGCGGACGGCGCGCTGCGCGTCGCGGTCGTCGAGGGATCCCGGGAAGGTGATGACCCCGACGCGCATCAGCGCTGCTCCGCCGCGGCGGAACCGTGGGGGAGCGGGTGCGCGGCGACGTCGGTGTCGGCCGTGCCGCCGTCCGCGATGGTGTGGTCGTCGGTGACGTTGCCCGTGGCCATGTCGGCCTCGGCGCTGATGCCGAACCCGTCGAGCCCGGCGACGTGGACGCTGATGACGTCCTCGATGACGGAGTTGGAGAGCATGTCGGCGGCGAGCGACTGGACGTCGGCGAGCAGCGCGTCGTCCACCTCGCCCTCGACGGTGAGCTCGAAGCGCTTCCCGATGCGGACGCCGGTGAAGCGGTCCTCGCCTAGGCGGGCCAGGGCGCCGGCGACGGCCTTCCCCTGGGGGTCGAGCAGCTCGGCCTTGGGCATCACTTCGACGACGATCGTGGGCACGATGGGACTCCGGATTCCTGGAGGCGGGTGGATGCGCTCAGCGTACCGGACGGCCGCGCCCCGCCGGGCGGGTCCGACGGGGCGGGCGCGCGGTGGCGGCGGGTCGGTCGCGGGACGGGATCAGCCGATCGCCTCCGGCAGCAGCTCCACGCGGTACGCGGCGTCGATGGTCTCGCCCGTGGCGGGATCCTCGAGCTGCACGCGCCAGCGCGACGCGAACTGGTCGACGCCCGGGACCATCGCGACGGTGCCCGAGATGAGCACGGTGCCGGGGACGCGCAGGCCGCGCCGCTCGAGCACCTCGAGCCAGTGGTCGGGGGTGAGGAGCGCGGCGAGCGTGGAGTCCTGGATGAGCTCCTCGGCGCCCTCCTCGCCGACCCAGCCGCGGAGGCGGATCGCGTCGAGGCGGTCGCGCACGTCGGCGAGGCGCCAGGCCTTGCGCCCCAGCACGTCGGGTCCGGCGTTCTTGCTCCACGCGACGCCGTGCACCTCGAGCGCGCGGTCGGTGTGGTCGCACGCGACCGTGAGGAGCACGTCGTCGTCGGTGATCACGAGGGCCCACTCGGCCTCGCCCGAGGTGCGGCCGTGCTGCGCGGGCACCGTGTCGGCCTGCAACGCGAGGTACGGCGCGACGGGGTAGAGCGCGGGCGTGGTCTCGGGTCCTGGCACGCCGAGCTCGGCCAGCTCGTCGATGTGCGCCTGCACCTCGGCCTGGTCGCGGCCCGCGTAGCCGGCGTTGAGGAGCGACACGACCTCGACGCTCGTGGTGGATCCGTCGGGCAGCTGGAAGCGCAGGGTGGTCATCGATCCTCCGGTGGTGTTTCGAGCGTGTGAAGAGATGCGGATCCGGGTGCCCGACCCTGGTGCCGGGGCTCCGGTATGCCTACTGTATACAACACACCGACCGGACGCCGGGCGGGATCCGATCGCCGGATCCGCCGCCCGGCTCCCTCACCCGAGGAGCCCCATGGCCGACGACCCCACCGCCTCCCCGGCGACGACCGCGCCCGCATCCGGCGCGCACGCGGCACCCGCCGCGCCCGAGAAGCCCACCCGCCGCGAGCTCGTGAAGGCGTTCACCGCGAGCCTCACCGGCACCTCGCTCGAGTGGTACGACTTCGCCGTCTACTCGGCGGCCAGCGCCGTCGTGTTCCCCGTCGTCTTCTTCCCGTCGTCGGATCCGTACACGGCGACGATCCTCGCGTTCTCCACCTACGCGGTCGGCTACGTGTCGCGCCCCGTGGGCGGGTTCGTCTTCGGGCGGCTCGGCGACAAGATCGGCCGGAAGCCCGTCCTCGTGCTCACGCTGCTGCTCATCGGCATCGCGACGTTCCTCATCGGCGTGCTGCCGGGCTACGCGACCATCGGGCTCGCGGCGCCGATCATCCTCGTGCTCCTCCGCTTCGCGCAGGGCGTGGGCGTCGGCGGCGAGTGGGGCGGCGCGGTACTGCTCTCGAGCGAGTTCGGGGATCCACGGAAGAGGGGATTCTGGTCGTCGGCCGCGCAGGTCGGCCCGCCCGCGGGCAACCTGCTCGCCAACGGCGCGCTCGCGCTGCTCACGGTGCTGCTCACCGAGGAGGACTTCCTCGACTGGGGCTGGCGCGTGGCCTTCCTCCTCTCGGCGCTGCTCGTGGCGTTCGGCCTCTGGATCCGCCTGAAGCTCGAGGACACCCCCGTGTTCAAGGCGCTGCAGGAGCGCGGCGACCGGCCGAGCGCACCCGTGTCCGAGGTGTTCCGCACCCAGCTGCGCCCGCTAGTCGCGGCGATCCTCAGCCGCGTCGGACCCGACGTCCTCTACGCGCTCTTCACGGTCTTCACGCTCACCTACGGCGTCAACTCGCTCGGCTTCGAGCGCAGCCAGGTGCTCGTGGCGGTGCTCGTCGGATCCGCCATGCAGCTGTTCACGATCCCGTTCGCGGGCGCCGTGAGCGACCGGATCAACCGGCGTGCGCTCTACGCGGCCGCCGCGGTGGGCGCGGCCGTCTGGGCCTACGTGTTCTTCGCGATCACCGACGGATCGTCGACCTTCGTGCTCGGCGTGGGCATCGTGCTCGGGCTGTTCTTCCACTCCTTCATGTACGGGCCGCAGGCGGCGTACATCATCGAGCAGTTCTCGCCGCGGCTGCGCTACACGGGCGCCTCGCTCGCCTACACGATCGCCGGGGTGATCGGCGGGGCCATCGCGCCGCTGATGTTCACGATCATCTACGAGGAGACCGGCAGCTGGGTCGGCATCGCGCTGTACCTCACCGCCGCGGTCGTCCTCACGCTCGTGGGCCTCGCGATGGGCCGCGACTCGGACGTCTCCGAGGACGAGGAGTACGTGCGCACGGGCGCCGAGGGCGTGCCTGCCTCGCGCGTCTGACGCCCTCCGCGACCGGCCGACGCCCGGATCCCCGCAGCGGGGGTCCGGGCGTCGGCGCGTCCGAGGGGAGGCGCGCTCCGGGATCGCCGGCCCTCCGCCTCCGTCGCGGCACCGGGCCGGTCCCGCGCGGCAGGGCCGCGCGTCGTGATCACTCGGCTCTGCGCTGGGCCTTCATGCGCTTCCGCGCCGCGCGGACGGTGAGCACGGAGAGGTAGTCCTGCACGGTCGCATCCCGGAGCGTCGCCAGCTCCTCCTCCACCACCGTGCGGAGCTCCGCCTCAGAGCGATCGGGGAACTTCGCCCGCAGCTGCTCGGTGGAGTCGCGGACGATCTGGTCGTAGTCGACGTCGGTTGTCATGGTCGCATCATCCTCCACGCGGGTGGACGCTCCGTGGCTCAGGGGCCGGGAGCGGAGCGGGAGCCTGCGGGGCCGCGTCGACGAGCTCCTGCGGGCCCCTGGCTGAGCGATCCGCGTCAGGCGCGCAGCAGCACGTCGAGCGTGACGGCGAGGTGCCGGTCGATCGCGTCACGTGCCGCCTCGGCGTCGCCCGCGGCCAGCGCGTCGACGATGCCGCCGTGCTCCTCGCACACGCGGTCCTGCCGGTCGGTGGCGCGGTAGAGCGCCTCGACGCCGACGAGGATCTGCCGGGCGCGCAGCTTCGCGTAGGTGCGGCTCATGAGCTCGCTGCCCGCGGCGTCGACGAGGAGCTGGTGGAAGCGGCGGTCGTGCTCGATGAACTGCCGCCCGCTCTCGCGCGGCGGCGTCGCGACCATGGCGCGCTGCTGCTCGAGCACCTCGCGCATCGCGTCGAGCGGCGTCCGGTCGTGCTCCACGGCGCTCGTGGCCGCGTGCCGCTCGAGCACGCCGCGCAGCTCCATCAGCTCGGCGATCTGGCGGCCGGTGATGACGGGGATCCGCGCACCGCGCTTCGGGATCATCTCCACCAGGTCGTCGGCGGCGAGCAGCAGCAGGGCCTCGCGGACGGGCGTGCGGGAGACGCCGATGCGCTCCGCCAGCTCCTGCTCGTTGAGGAAGGCGCCCTGCTGGTCCGGGTCGGTGAGGACGTGCGCGTGGAGGAACTCGTAGGCCCGCTCGCGGCCGGAGAGGGCGCTCGCCGAGGTGCCTGGATCGCCCGCCCGTTCTCGCATACGCTATGTATACATCACGAGGAGGACCATGAAGATCGCGCTCGCACAGATCATCAGCTCGCCGGATCCCGTAGAGAACCTCGCACGCGTCACCGCGTTCGCGGAGGACGCCGCGCGGCAGGGCGCCGAGCTCGTGGTGTTCCCGGAGGCGGCGCAGCGCGCGTTCGGGAACCCGCTGCCCGAGATCGCGGAGCCGCTCGACGGGCCGTGGGCATCCGCCGTGCGGGCGGTCGCCGACCGACTCGGCGTCGTGATCGTCGCGGGCATGTTCACGCCGGGCGCCGGCGGCCGGGTGCGTAACACGCTGCTGGTCGCCCGGCCGTCCGGCGCGGAGGCGGTGGGCGCCGGCTCCTACGACAAGATCCACCTCTTCGACGCGTTCGGGTTCCGCGAGTCCGACGCCGTCGACCCGGGCGATGCCGTCGCCGTGATCGAGGTCGGCGGCACCCGCGCCTCGCTCGCCACCTGCTACGACGTGCGCTTCCCCGCCCTCTTCCTCGCGGGCGCCGATCGCGGTGCCGCCGTCAGCATCGTGTGCGCGAGCTGGGGCGCCGGCCCCGGCAAGGCCGACCAGTGGGACCTGCTGCTCCGTGCGCGCGCGCTCGACTCCACGACCTTCGTCGTGGCGGTCGGCCAGGGGGATCCCGCAACGCTGCCCACCGGATCCCGCGGCCACGACCGCGCGAGCGGCGCGCCCACGGGCATCGGCCGGAGCGCCGTCGTCTCCCCGCTCGGCGAGGTGCTGCACCGCCTCGGCGGCGAGGAGGAGCTGCTCGTCGTCGACATCGACCCGTCGGCCGTCGAGGCCGCACGCGGCACGCTGCCCGTGCTCGCGAACCGGCGCCGGGGGCTCGAGCAGCAGGTGTGATCGCCGTCACTCGGTGAGGGCACGACGCGGGCCCGGCCGCCGAGGCGACCGGGCCCACGGGCGTTCGACGGGATCAGCGCCCGACAGGACCCATGTCCGCGTACCGGTCGCCGACCGGGGTGGGCAGCGACGAGAGGCGCGCGAGCTGGTCCGAGGAGAGCGTCACGGCGTCGGCCGCCATGTTCTCGTCGAGGCGCGTCACGCGCTTCGTGCCGGGGATCACGGCGATGTCGTCGCCCTGCGCGAGGATCCACGCGAGCGCGACCTGGGCGGGCGTCGCGTCGAGCTCGCCCGCGACGTCCTTGACGGCGTCGACGATGCGCATGTTCTGCGCGAACGCCTCCTCCGCGAAGCGCGGCGACGAGGAGCGGTAGTCGGCCTCGGACAGGTCGGCGACGCTCGAGATCGCGCCGGTGAGGAAGCCTCGGCCGAGCGGCGAGTACGCCACGAGACCGATGCCGAGCTCGCGCAGCACCTCGAGCACGGCGCCCTCGGGGTCGCGGGTCCAGATGGAGTACTCGCTCTGCAGCACCGAGATGGGGTGCACGGCGTGCGCACGGCGGATCGTGTCGGGCGCGGCCTCGGAGAGCCCCAGGTGCATGACCTTGCCCTCCTCGACGAGCTCCTTCATCGCGCCGACGGTCTCCTCGATCGGCACGGCCGGGTCGACGCGGTGCTGGTACAGGACGTCGATGCGGTCGGTCCCGAGGCGCTGCAGCGAGGCCTCGACGGCGATGCGGATGCTCGTGGGCGAGCTGTCCATGCCGCGCTCGTAGTCCTCGGCGTCCTTGCCCGGCGCGTGCTTGAGCAGGCCGAACTTGGTGGCGATGACGATGTCGTCGCGGCGGTCCTTCAACGCGGATCCGACCAGGCGCTCGTTGGTGAACGGCCCGTACGCCTCGGCGGTGTCGAAGAGCGTGACGCCCTGGTCGACGGCGCGGTGGAGGGTGCGGATGGACTCCGCCTCGTCCTGCCCGTGGCCGTCGTAGAACGCGCTCATGCCCATGCAGCCGAGGCCGATGCGGCCGACGTCGAGGCCCGTGCCGGTGTGGATGTGCTTCATGCGGTGCTCCGTTCTCCTGCGGCCGGATGGGCCGCACTTCGAGCCTAGGCACGCTCCTGCCCGCGACGCGCCGCGTTCACGCGTTGTTTTGAATGGATCAAGGGAACTGTGCTTGACTCGGGCGCATGCCCACCGACCACGCGCACCACCACGCGCCGCCCCTCGACGCCGACGCCCTGCGCGTCGCGCTGCGGGAGGCGGGCCTGCGCGTGACCCGGCCGCGCGTGGCCGTGCTCACGGCCGTCGACGCGGCACCGCACTCGGACGCCGACGAGGTGCTCCGCGCGGTGAAGGGCGAGCTGCCCGGCACGAGCATCCAGGCGGTCTACGGCGTGCTCGGCGCGCTCGCGGCCGCGGGGCTCGTGCGTCGCATCGAGCCCGCGGGATCATCCGCGCGCTACGAGCGCCGGACGGGCGACAATCACCATCACCTCGTCTGCACAGGTTGCAGGACGATCGTCGACGTGGATTGCGCGGTGGGGGAGTCCCCCTGCCTCACGCCGTCCGACTCGGCGGGGTTCCTCGTGGCGAGCGCCGAGGTGACGTACTGGGGCCTGTGCCCCGCCTGCCGGACCGCATCCGCGGATCCCGGTTCCACCGTCGCGACCTAGCGGTCGCCACCGGCCCGCCCCTCGGCCGGATGACCCGAGCCAGCACCTCCCCGTTCCACCGCTGACAGGAGAAACACCATGACCGACCAGAAGTTCACGACCACCGACTCAGGCGCCCCGGTCGCCAGCGACGAGCACTCGCTCTCCGTCGGCCCCGACGGCGCCATCCCGCTGCACGACCACTACCTCGTCGAGAAGCTCGCGCAGTTCAACCGCGAGCGCATCCCGGAGCGCGTCGTCCACGCCAAGGGCGGCGGGGCGTTCGGCACCTTCCGCGTCACGGGCGACGTGAGCGCGTACACCCGCGCCTCCCTCTTCCAGCCCGGCGCCGAGGTCGAGATGCTCGCGCGCTTCTCCACCGTCGCTGGCGAGCAGGGCAGCCCCGACACGTGGCGCGACCCCCGCGGATTCGCGCTGAAGTTCTACACGGACGAGGGCAACTACGACCTCGTCGGCAACAACACCCCCGTCTTCTTCATCCGCGACGGGATCAAGTTCCCCGACTTCATCCGCTCGCAGAAGCGCCTGCCCGGCTCGCACCTCCGCGACCACGACATGCAGTGGGACTTCTGGACGCTCTCGCCCGAGTCGGCCCACCAGGTCACGTGGCTCATGGGCGACCGCGGCCTGCCCTCTTCGTGGCGCCACATGGACGGCTTCGGCTCGCACACCTACCAGTGGATCAACGCGGCCGGCGAGCGCTTCTGGGTGAAGTACCACTTCAAGACGCAGCAGGGCATCGAGATCCTCAAGCAGGAGCAGGCCGACCAGATCGCCGGCGAGGACGCCGACTTCCACATCCGCGACCTCACCGAGGCCATCGACCGCGGCGACTACCCGGAGTGGAAGCTCGAGGTGCAGATCATGCCCTACGAGGACGCCAAGTCGTACCGGTTCAACCCGTTCGACCTCACGAAGGTCTGGTCGCAGAAGGACTACCCGCGCATCGAGGTCGGCACCATGACCCTGAACCGCAACCCGGAGAACTACTTCGCGCAGATCGAGCAGGCCGCGTTCGCGCCCTCGAACTTCGTGCCCGGGATCCAGACCAGCCCCGACAAGATGCTCCTCGCGCGCATCTTCAGCTACGCCGACGCGCACCGCTACCGCGTGGGCACCAACCACGCGCAGCTGCCGGTGAACGCGCCGAAGTCGCCCGTGCACAGCTACTCGAAGGACGGCCAGGGGCGGTTCACGTTCCAGGACGCCGGCACGCCCGTCTACGCGCCCAACTCGCATGGCGGCGCGCACGCCGACCCGGCTCGCGCCGCGGAGAGCGCCGGCTGGGAGCAGGACGGCGAGCTCGTCCGCGCCGCGGCCACGCTGCACGCGGAGGACGACGACTTCGTCCAGGCCCGGATGCTCGTCAACGAGTCGATGGACGACGCCCAGCGCGAGCGCCTCGTCGGCAACATCGTCGGCCACGTGAGCAAGGTCACCACGGCCGAGCTGCGCGCCCGCGTCATCCAGTACTGGACGAACGTGGACGCCTGGCTCGGTGCGGCCGTCGCCGCGGGCCTGCCGCCGCTCGCCGGTGACGCGCCCGTCGCCGAGGCCACCCCCGGCCCGACGCGCGACGCCGAGGAGGTCGGCGTCGCGGCCCACTGAGCGGTGGCGGTGATCCGCTGAGCGCACGACTCGACGCCCGTCCCCTCGCTGAGGGGGCGGGCGTCGTTGCGTGATGAAGACAAGGAGTGTCGTTTCGAAGATTACATTCGACTTCGTTTCGAGCAGGGCCGCGTCGTCGTGTCGTCGAATCGTGCGTGCGCAGGGGGTGCTAATTCAGGACAAGCTGGCAACAATAGCGGTTAAGCGAGCAACGTCGCTGTTCCATTCTCGAACGCGGACCGCATTAATCCACGATGCCCTCGTTCGCCCATGTAAGACGTCTGAAGTCTCCTTGTAGACATAACCCGCTTGCCGGGCGGCCTTGAAGGCATTGCGACGGCTTTCGGGTGGCACTGAGGCAACGATGAGAACCAAGCGGCGTTCAATAGCTGTTTTTGCCATGCCCTCTCTTGGCAAGGCCGACGCCGAGGCCCAGAAATCCGTGGCAAGGACTTCAATCTCACGGCGCACTTTAAGTGCTGCGCGTTTAACTTCGAGTGCCTGCATCAAAACCAGCTAACGTGATCCATGTGGGCGACGGCTGAACTTGCCGTAGAGACATCATCGTCAAGTTGCTGGTAATCAACTGCGGCAGCAGAGGCATGTATGCCAGTCGACCAACGCTTCACGGGTGTGGACAGGATTTGCCAAGCGTTTGTGAGATGAATGAGCTGCGAAGGACTGTCTCCCAAGAAGCCACGCAACACATCTTTCCGTTCTGCGGTGGTCATTGCAGAAGCAAACTCCGCCCGTGCTTGCTCGACCGCGGCGACAGGGAGTCGAGCAAGGTGGCGCAATGCGATTTGCTCAAAAGACTCGTCAACAGCCATTCGGAGCAAAGCGTTTACCTCGCCTTGCCCTTCGGTCGCTTGTCGATTACGCAAGTCTTTTGCTAATTCCTTTGCAAAATTAATGAGCTCGCGAGGCGGGTCTAGTGTTGGCGTCAGTGTAACCTCGCCATCTGGTGTTCGGTGCGTTGAGAGAACGGAAAACTCAGATCTGCCATGAACCCTTAAGTACTCCACGAATCGAGCATCGTGAGTGGTGATGATGAGGCTCTGTTTGCTGCCAACCTTTGAAAGCGTGGACGAGAGCTTGTCAACTCGGAAGTCATCAAAGGCATGAACCGGATCGTCCAGTATGGCAAACCCGAATATCCCGGACTCTGCCGTGGCTATCACCGGACCCAAGATAAGGGCATTCCTCTGGCCCGCGCTTAAATGGGCTAGTGCAACGGGCTCGCCTTTCGCGTTTTCAAGCTCAAGTCTACTTTCTGACTTAGTGATGTCGATTGCTTTCACGGATATACCAACGTCTTCGAGGAGGGAAGCGACGGCGGGGCCAACAAGGGACTGCAGCGTGGAGCTTCTATCTTTTCGCATATGAGCTAAATGAGAGTTCCATTTCGTACGAGCCTTTTTGAGGATCGCGAGTTGGCTAGCATCTTTTATTTTGGCATTGAAGATTGTGAAGTAGTCCGATAATGCGTTCCACCGCTGGCTCCGCCATTGGTGCTCGAGGCCTGACTCGGCAACCGCTGCTTCCATAAATATTTGGGCATCTGCTGACAGTGCCCAATTCGCCAGGCTGTCAAGACGGGCTAAGAGTTGGACGTCAAGAGGGCCGGCGGCAGGCGAAGTCTTTTCAAGGTCGGATATCAGCGCAGCAAGTGTTATTGCACTTTGCGTGTCGCTGTGCTTTGGGAGAACGGCTAGCGCGGCTTTGAGGGGATGTGCGAGTTTCGCTGAGTATTCGCGAACCAGGTTGCGGAGAGCAGCGGCAGCAGTTTTGGCAGTTTGCAGCCGTTCAACTTCCGATCTGAGGTGCTCCCTCCACCGTGTCTCCACCGTCCCGCACACGGGGCACATGTCCTCATTGCTGCCTTGGCGGGACTCAATAACGTGCTTGTGCATCTCGATTACAGAGTCCGTCACCTGTGGTGTAAGGAGGGCCTTCGAGGACTCGGATGACCAGGATGCCAATGCCTTGCTGTACATACGAGAATATTCAAGAACGGTCTCCATAAACGACTTCTCGAACTGATCCTCGAGCGCCTTTCGCTCGCTAAGTTTGTTTAGCACGAGCCACTCGCGCAGCTCTTTCTCGGAATTGAAGTCCGTCCAGACGAGAGGCTGAATCTGCCCTAGGCCATTTTGTCTTGCTTGCGCGTCAACGTCTTCAATCTTCGATACGCTAGTTGCTTTCGCCGTACTAATTAGCCGTGCGGCGTCTGTTGCTGCGTCCACGTGCACTTTGACGTAAGAATCGAAAACACGCGTCGCGTTGTCCATGGCCAAGCATGACGTCAACCAGTTTTGTAGGTCTCGCTTCTTTTGAAGCTCATCTGCCAGCTCGGCATACGCCAGTACGGGAGGAGACGCTCTCAGCGCCTCGATCCATGGTTGCCATGCGGCTGAGTCCTCCGCAACGGTCTGGTCTACCCCATTAGATGTAAGTAGACCGGTTCTTCGTACCCCTGCGGCGGTAACGACTGCCGTAATACTCAACTGGTCATTCGTGGTTTCGTCCATCAGGTGAACCATTATTTTGGCGGATTCGGCGCCACGGCTTCTTTCATCGGAACTACCCCACAGTTCATGAAGGGTTCCGTTCGCCCCTAAGTGCGTTGCGCCTGTCCGCCCTTCTAGAGCGACTCTAACTGCCTCCGCGAGGCTGGATTTTCCTGAGCCATTTTGCCCGTACAAGACGGTAACGCCGGTTGCGTTTGCTACTTTCAGTTTCACTTCCTGCTTGGCGCCGCGAAATCCTTCCACGCTAAGGCGTTGAAGAAGCCATCGGCGATCTTTGATTAGGTAATTGTGTCCGTCGCCGCGATCTAGTCCCTCTGCCAGCCGAACTAAAGTATTCCAGGCCCCTATATCGTTTGGCTCGGATAAGTCCGTTTGTGCGCGTAGTGAGGAGGTAAGTTCGTCGAGCGTCAGTTCTTGGAGCGCGGTCACAATTCGTTCCTTACGTGGTGGGGCGCCGAATCTGACGCTGGCGAGTGGGAGCTAACCACCTAAGCATTGGCTAAACGCTGGATAGAGGAAAGGTCCCAATGCAGGGGGTGTCGGCATCCCCTTGAGGCGGGGCGTCGCCGTACCAGTGATCCGGCTTGGAGGCGATGCGATCGTGCCCAGTTCTTGCCTGTCGGTGATTGGAAGTTGAGGCAAGCTCGTCTGTGGTTAAAAGATCCAGGATGTGAAAGGAGATGCTTGTGTGCCGCGTAGTGTCGTGATGCGACTTGCGCATGCATGTATGCATGCATGCATGCACGCCGTCGTACTTTTCACGCCAGCGGCAGCTCCATCTCCAGGTCCTTCTGCGAGCGATCGAGCGCGTACGGCACGCTGTGACCCGTGAGGACGAAGCCGCGGCGCTCGTAGTAGGCGCGGGCGCGCGGGTTGTCCTCGTGGACCTCGAGGCGGACGGCCTGCGCGTTCGGGCGGTCGCGGGCCCAGGCGATGACGGCGTCGAGGAGCAGGTCGGTGACGCCCGCCGCGCGACCGCGAGCCGACGGCGTGATGTAGACGCTCACGAGCATCACGCGCGTGGGATCCGCGGCGACGAACGCGTTCATGGCGCCGAGCCAGCGGCCGGTGGTCGGATCCACGGCGACGTACGCGGTGCTCCCGGGCTGGTTCGCGCGCCGCGTCCGCGCCTGCCAGTCGGAGTCGGGCCGGCCGAGCGCGCTCTCGAGCGTCTCGAGGTAGGCGAGCGGGGTGTCCTCGAGCATCTCGAGGCGGAGGGCGCGGTACTCGCGCCAGTCCTCGGCGCGGAGGCGGTGGATCACGGCGTCCATCGCGGTCAGACCAGCTGCCCGTTGACGTGCAGGTCGCCCGCGGGGAACGCGTCGGCGGCCGCGGTGACCGGCAGCATCATCCAGCCGTGGTCCTGGTGCACGACGCCGGCGGCGCCGAGCAGGGTGAAGCCGTTGTAGTGGCCGGTGCGGCCGTCGAGCGGCAGCCAGCCGTGCCGCGCGTAGTAGCCGGACGTCGACTCGCCGGTCTCGAGGACGCCGAAGGGGACGGCGAGGCGGGCCAGCGCGCCGCGGATCCCGTCGGCGAGCAGCGTGCCGAGGCCCTGCCCCTGCCGGCCGGGGTGCACGGCGACCATGCCGGTGGATCCGACGAGCAGGTCGTCGGCCGGGTCGCCCTGGCCGTCGCCCACCTCCACGAAGATGCGCCGGATCCCCGCGTGCGCCACGAGCTCGTCGCCGTCGCGCACGAGGATCCGCAGCTCGGGCTGCGCGCCCGCCCAGCTGCGCGCGCCCGTGTAGCCCGCGGCGAAGTCGGGGAAGGCGAGCGTGAGGAGCGCCGCGATCCCCTCGTGGTCGGCGACGTCGAGCGCGCCCTCGCGGACGACGGTGAGGCGGGGTCCCATGGGTCGAGGTTATCGGCCGGTCACGCCGGTGTCCGGGCCCGGCCACGGCCCGGTCGCGCGGCCCGCCCGCCCGTAGGGTGGAGCGCATGACCACCCCGCAGTCCGTCTGGCAGGACAAGCTCGGCCGCCTCTCCATCCGCTGCGTGCAGATCCTGGCGGTCCTCGTGGTCGCCATCGCGATCGTGTACGCCGCCATCTCGCTCAAGCTCGTCGTGATCCCGGTGATCATCGCGCTGATCCTCGCCTGCGCCGTGCGCCCGATGGTGCTCTGGATGGAGCGCCGTGGAGTGCCCGACGCTCTCGCCGCGGTCATCGCGCTCCTCACGGGCCTCGTGCTGTTCGGCGGCGCGATCACCCTCGTCGTCTTCGGCGTGCAGAGCCAGTGGCCGACGCTCGTGAAGGCGACGAGCGAGGGCGTCGACCAGCTGCAGGCGTTCATCCAGGAGGGCGGGCTGCCGATCGACTCGGCGCAGATCGACTCCTTCCGCAAGCAGGCCGTCGACTTCCTCACCAGCAGCCAGTTCGGCTCCGGCGCGATCGCGGGCGTCTCGGCCGCCGCCGAGGTCGTCACGGGCGGCGTGCTCGGGCTCGTCGTCTTCTTCTACTTCGTCAAGGACGGGCCGCGCATCTGGGCCTTCCTCATCCGCCCGTTCCGCGGTCGCGGCCGCAAGCGCGCCGTGCGCGTGGGCCACGAGGGCTCGAAGGTGCTCGGCGGCTACATCCGCGGCACGGCGACCGTCGCGCTCGTCGACACCGTGTTCATCGGAGCGGGCCTCCTGATCCTCCAGGTGCCGTTGGCGCTGCCGCTCGCGCTCGTGGTGTTCATCGGCTCCTTCGTGCCGATCGTCGGCGCCACGGTGGCCGGGATCCTGGCCGCGTTGGTCGCGCTCGTGACCAACGACCTCACGACCGCGCTCTGGGTCGTCGCCATCGTGATCCTCGTGAACCAGCTCGAGGGGAACTTCCTGCAGCCGGTCGTGCTCGGCAACGCGCTCAAGCTGCACGGCCTCGTCGTGCTGCTGGCCCTGACCGCCGGCACGATCCTCGGCGGCATCGTCGGCGCGATCCTCTCGGTGCCGCTCACGGCCGTCGCCTGGACGGCGTGGAAGATCATCATGGAGCCAGACGAGGAGGAGCCCGAGCCACCGGCGCCCGAGCCCCTCGAACCGGTGAAGAAGGCGGCGCGCGGCCTCACCGCGAAGCTCACGGGCCGCCCCGCCACCGCCACCCGCGCCGACCGATGAGCGCGACCGGCGCCGCGGCGGGCCTCCAGCGCTCGCCCGGCTTCGCCGTCGCCGCGCGCCTCGGGCACGCGGTCAACGGCCTGCTGCACCTGCTGATCGGCGTGGTCGCGTTCCGCCTGGCGACCGGCGGCGGGGGCGGCGAGGCCGACCAGTCCGGCGCGCTCGGCTCCATCGCAGGATCGCCCGGCGGCCGAGTGCTGCTGTGGGTCGTCGTGGTCGGGCTCGTCGGGCTCGGCCTCTGGCAGCTCGTCGAGACCGTGCTCGCGCGCGGCGAGGACGCGAAGCGCACCTGGGCGGCGCGCGCCAAGGAGCTCGGCAAGGCCGTCGCCTACCTCGCGATCGCGGCCACCGCGCTGCGCTTCGCGACGGGCGGATCGAGCGACTCGTCCGAGCAGACCCAGTCGCTCAGCGCGCGCCTGCTCGAGGCACCCGGCGGCGTCGCGCTCCTCGTGATCCTCGGGCTCGCGGTCGTCGCGGTCGGCGTCTACTTCGGCTTCAAAGGCGCGACGAAGCGCTTCCAGGACGACATCTCCGTGCCGTCGGGCTCGCTCGGGCGCGGGATCACCGCGCTCGGCGTCGCGGGCTACATCGCCAAGGGCGTCGCGCTCGTCGCGGTCGGCGTGCTCTTCGTCGTCGGAGCGGTGACGGCCGACCCGAGCCGCGCGACGGGCCTCGACGGCGCGCTCCAGTCGCTCGCGGGGCTGCCCGCGGGCGTCGCCGTGCTCGCGATCACGGGGCTCGGCCTCATCGCGTACGGCCTGTACTGCGGCGCCCGCGCGCGCTACGCGAAGCTCTGATGGAGCGTGCGGTCGACGCGCTCGACGGCGTGCGGCCGGACGAGGTGCACGTGGTGCGGGTCTTCGCGGATGCGGACGGCGCGCACGGCAACGAGCTCGGGATCGTGCTCGCGTCCGCGCGGACCGACGGCCGGGAGCAGGAGATCGCGCAGGCGCTCGGCTTCAGCGAGACGGTGTTCGTCGACGCGGTGGACGCGCCGGGCGCGGATCCGCGAGGCGCGTCGATCCGCATCCTCACCCCCGCGCGCGAGCTGCCCTTCGCCGGGCACCCGACCGTCGGCACCGCCTGGTGGCTGGCGTCGCGCGGCGTGCCGGTCGACCACCTGCGCGTGCCCGCCGGGATAGTGCGCGTCACCCGCGTCGGCGACGAGGTGCGCGTGACCGCCGATCCCGAATGGGGCCAGGAGTTCACGTGGCAGCAGCACCCGACGGCCGACGCGCTCCGCGCCCTCGACGCCGACGCCGTGGACCCCGGGGTCGACCACCTCTACGCCTGGACCTGGACGGACGAGGCCGCGGGAGAGCTGCGGGCGCGCATGTTCGCGCCCGCGCTCGGCGTCGTCGAGGATGAGGCGACCGGATCCGCGGCGCTCCGGCTCACGGCGCGCCTCGGCCGCGACCTCCGCATCACGCAGGGCCGCGGCAGCGTGCTCGTGACGCGCCTCCGCGACGACGGCCGCGCCGAGGTCGGGGGCCGCACGGTGCCGGACCGCGTGATCCCGCTGCCCTGACCGGCGCCGCGGCCGCCGCCTTCCCGCGCTAGGCGGTCGCGGCGTCCGCGTCCTCCGTCGCCGGTTCCTCGCGCGGCACGACGAGGATCTCGGAGATCCGCCGCCTGTCGAGGGCCGTCACCTGCAGGGTCACGCCGTCGACCTCGACCGAGTCGCCGACCTGCGCGAGCCGGCCGAGGTTCTCGATGACGAAGCCCGCGACCGTGTCCGACGCGGAGTCGGGCAGCTTCACGCCCGTCGCCTCCTCGAAGTCCTGGAAGTTGAGGCGGCCGTCGATCGTGCCGCCGTCCTCCGCGAGGTCGCGCGCGGCGGAGTCGGTGTCGTACTCGTCGAAGATCTCGCCCACGACCTCCTCCACGAGGTCCTCGAGCGTGACGATGCCGTCGGTGCCGCCGTACTCGTCCACGATCACGGCGATCTGGTGGCCCTCGGCGCGCATCATCGTGAGCGTCGGCAGCACGCGCGCGGTCGCCGGGAGGTAGGGGATGGGGCGGAGGATCTCGGAGACGGGCCGCTCGGGATCCACCGCGATCGCCTGGTACAGGTCGCGCACGTGCACGAACCCGATGACGTCGTCGATGGTCTTGTCGACCACCGGGTAGCGCGAGTACGGCCGGTCCTGCACGTCTATCCCCGCCTCGCGGACCGTGCCCGTGCCGTCGAGCGCGGCGATCTCGGGGCGCGGCTTCATCACCTCGCTGAGCTGGCGGTGGCGGAGGGAGAGCACGTCGTCGAGGATCCGGCGCTCGTCGTCAGGCAGGCCCTCGTGGCTGGAGACGATGTCGCGGAGCTCCTCCTCGCTCATCTCCTCGCCGGTCTTGTGCGGGTCGCCGCCGAGGAGGCGCACGACCACGTTCGTCGAGGCGGAGAGCAGCCAGATCACCGGGCGCATGAGGTTCGCGAAGCCGTTGAGCACGGGGGCGACGCCGTACGCGAAGCCCGCGTTGCGCTGGATCGCCAGGCGCTTGGGCGCGAGCTCGCCGAGCACGAGCGAGAGGTAGGCGATCATCAGCGTGAGCAGGAGCGTCGCGATCGTGGATGCGAGGCCCGACTCGAGGCCCCACGACTCCAGCAGCGGCACGACCGACGGCGCGATCGACGAGGCGCCGTACGCGGCCGACGCGAAGCCGGCGACGGTCACGCCGATCTGCACCGCCGCGAGGAAGGTGTTGGGGTTCCGGGCGAGCGCGGCGACCTTCTCGCCGCGGCGTCCGCGGGCGGCGAGGGCGTTGAGCTGGCCCTCGCGGAGGGTGACGAGCGCCATCTCGGTGGCGGCGAACACGCCGCCGACGAGGACGAACACGACCACCAGGACGATGTTGAGGACGAGGTCGCCGTTCACGAGCGGGTGCCGGTCGGGTGGGCGCCGGTCGAGCTGGTGCCGGTCGCGCGGGCAGCCGGGAGACGGGTGGCGCGGAGGGTGCGGGGCATGCCCGGGGTCGTCCGGGCGCCGGGACTGTGGCTGTCGGGAGCGGGCTCCCGCGCGGTTCTGTGCATGGATCGAGGGTAGTGGAGCAGGTGGGGAAATAGCCGGGGTCGTCGTCCGGCGGCGGCCGTGCCCTACGGTCGGGGCATGGATCAGACAGTGCTCGACGGGTCGTGGCTCGGCAGCTCAGGGTGGGTCACGCTCGCCCTCGTGAACGCGGGGCTCGCGGAGCAGAAGGGGCGATCCCGGTGGAACTGGTTCCTCGTCTCGATCGTCCTCGGGCCGATCGCGACGTTCTTCATCGTGACGTGGGAGCGCGTGCCCGAGCATCCCGTCGAGGAGCTCGGGGACGGCCTGACGAACGGGCTCCTGGCAGTGGGGATCGGACTGGGCGTGCTGGCCGTCGCCAGCGCGGTCGTGGCGGGGATCGGCGGGGACACCGGGGTATGGGTCCTCGCGGCCGCGCTCGCGCTCGTCGCGGCCGCCTTCGTCGTCCTGCACGTCCTCGCGCATCGGCGCTGGGCGGCGAGGCAGGCGGCGGCAGAGGCCGGGTCGCGGGCGGTGTCCGTCCCGGAGGACTGACCGCCGCCCGCGATCCGGCGTCGGCTCAGCCCGCCGTGAAGCCGCTCGGCAGCTGCGCGCCCGCCTTCGTCACGGCGTCGACGAGGTCCTGGCCGCCGACCGTCGTGATCGTCTCCCCGCCGATGCGGAGGGTCGGCGTGCCGGTCACGCCCGACTGCTGCGCGGCGTCGGTGTTGGCCGTGATCCAGTCGACGTACGCGCCCTTCTGCGTGCAGGAGAGGGCGTCCGGATCCGTGACGCCCCGGCCCTCGAGCCACGTGGAGAAGTCCTTCCCCGTCCACGAGTCGGTGGCGGCGGAGTGGTTCGCGAAGAGCGCCGAGTGCACGCCGGGCCAGGCCGACGGATCGTGCGCGAGCACGCAGGCGGCCGCGCTGCCGGCGACCCGGCCGTAGTTCGTCACGATCTGGATGGGGTGGTACACCACGGCCACCTGGCCGCTGCCCGCGAGCCGGTCGAGCAGCGGGCCGTTCTCGGCCTCGTACTCCTGGCAGTGGGGGCACGAGTAGTCCTCGTAGACGTCGAGGGTGACGGGAGCGTCCGCGGCGCCCACGCGCACGCTGTCGGGTCCCGTCGTCACCTGCGCCTGGTCGCCCGAGCCGAGGGCGACGGTCGCGTCGGCCGTGGGCGGCTGGGCCCCGGCGCTCGCCTGGTCGCGGAGGAGGATCGCGCCGCCGGCGATAGCCGCGATGAGGATCACGACGACCCCGGCGACGCCGAGCTGGGTCAGCAGTCGCCGACGCTTGCGCTTGGCCTCCTCGATGCGCCTCTGCGCGTTCGCCTTCTCGCGGATCTCACGCGTGCGGTCGCGGTCGGCTGCGGTCTTCTTGCTCATCGGTCCTTCTCTCGTGTGCGGGGTGGGATCGTGCGGGGTCGGGTCGTGCGGTGTCCGGTCGTGCGGTGCGGGGGCGGGGCGCCCGGGGAGGGCGCGGGATGCGGGGCGCGCGTCATGCGGTCGGCTCCGCGCCGCGATCGTGCCGGTGGATGGCCTGCAGGTTCGCGTTGTAGGCGCGCAGCTCCGCGTCGTCGTCGCGGAGGGCGGCGCGGTCGTAGCGTCGGGCGGCGCGCGTCTCGGACGTCGACCACTGGCGCACCACCATGAGCGCGACGAGCACGACGGGCAGCTCTCCCGCGCCCCACGCGATCCCGCCGCCCGCGGCCTGGTCCGCGAGCAGCTGGGCGTCCGTCTGGATGCCGAGCTGGTGCCAGAAGTCGATCGCGAGGATCGACGTGCCCGACATGATCGACAGCCCGAAGAACGCGTGGAACGCCATGGTCGCGAGCAGGATGATGAGCCGGATCGGGTAGGGCGGCCGGCGCGGCCCGGGATCCACCCCGATCAGCACGAAGAAGAACAGGTATCCGCTGATGAGGAAGTGCACGCACATCAGCAGGTGCCCCTGGTGGGTCTGCAGCGACCACTCGAACCAGCCGGTCCAGTAGAACGCGACCAGGCTGCCGGCGAAGACGACGGCCGCGACGACCGGGTGCGTCACGAGCGCCGAGTAGCGGGAGTGCGTGGCGGCGAGCACCCACTCGCGGACGCCGCGGCTGCCGTCCCTCCGGGCGGGGACGGTGCGGAGCAGGAGCAGCACGGGGGCGCCGAGCACGAGCAGCGGCGGCACGTACATCATCAGCAGCATGTGCTGGATCATGTGCGTGCTGAAGTGCACGGCGCCGTAGACACCGGGCCCGCCGCTGGTCGCGTAGACGAGGAGCGCGCAGCCGGCGAGCCACGGCACCGTGCGGGCGGGCGACCACGCGTCGCCGCGGACCCGCAGCCGGCGCACGGCCACGAGGTACAGGCCGGCGAGCACGACGGCCCCGGCGAGGAAGAGGTAGTCGGGATGGAACGACGTCAGCATCCGCTCGGTCGTCACCGGGTCGGGGAACGTGAAGCCGATGAGCGAGGCGCGCGGATCCACGTCGGCGACGGAGGTCTGCGGGACCGGCGGCGCGCTCCGGCTGAGCGCCACGGACACGCCCATCGCGACGGACATGGCCACGACCTCGCCGACCGCGAGCCGGAGGAACGCGGTGCGGCGGGTCGCGTCGCGGACGAGGCCCGGGATCACGATGCGGCGGTGGGCCCATCCCGCGAGGCCGAGCCCCATGAGGAGCGTCGTCTTGAGGAGCAGCAGCACGCCGTACGGGGTGGTCACCAGGTCGAGCGGCCCGCCCAGGCGGAGCGACGCGTTGATGATCCCGGAGAGCGCGACCGCGACGAACGCCCACCCGGCGAGCGTCGAGTAGCGGCGGACGACCGCGGGCAGCGCGCCGCGCACGTGCCGCTGGAGGAGGATCACGGCAACGAGGCCGCCGGCCCAGACCGTGACCCCGATGAGGTGGATCCCGAGGCTGTTCACCGCGTTCGCGTGCTCGTAGGTGCCCGCCGCGTGGCCGGAGAGCGAGAGTGGGAGGAGCGCCAGCATGGCCGTGCCCGCGGCGATGCCGATCCCCGTGACGCGCTGGGTCCACATCGTGACGCCGAGCACCACCGCGATGCACGCCAGGGACGCGACGAGCGTCTGCCCGAGCTCCAGCCGGGTCGTGAAGTAGGCGAACTGGCCGCGGAAGGTGGGCGACGTGAGGGGCACGCCGATCACGTTCGCGCCCGAGAGGGCGAGCACGGCGATGCCGGCGGCCAACCACACGGCCGCGGCGCGCGACGCCCAGCGCGTGGCCTTCCACTGCGCGAAGCTCGCCATGCCCGGCCGCTTCGCCTGCCCCGGGAGGGCGAAGGCCGCGACCACGAGGAGGCCGATGGTGACAGCGGCGGCGGCGTCGTGGATCACGCGCGCGATGGGCAGGCCGTACCGGACGACCTCGCCGGGGTCGACCAGCAGGGTCGTCGTCGTGGCACCCGTGAACAGGGCGCTGAGGAGCATCACCGCGACGGCGAGCGGCAGGCACAGCCAGAGGAGCGCCGATCGGCCCGAGACGCGCGGCAACCGCAGCTGGGCGGTGCGCGTCTCGAACGCGATGTCGTCGAGGTCGTCGGGCGCGGGGGCCCGCGGAGTCGCGGCGGTGGGCAGGGGGGAGTTCGGGGGCACGGGGATCCGTCCGTGAGGCGCGCCGATGGGCGCGGGCGGGGCCGTTCGCGTGATCGCGGCACGGCGGAGGCGCGTCTGGCGACGCGGGAAGCCGCGCGGCCGCCTCGGGCGGACGCGCGAGAGACGGGCGCGAGGGCCTCGCGCCCGGACGGGCTCGGATCAGGCGGAGGCGGGCGGACCGCGGCGGGGCATCGACGACAGCGCGACGCCCGTGTCCGGCAGACCCGGGTGCCACGCGGCGGGCACCCGGTGGCGGAGCTCGCCGGCAGGTGAGGCGAGGAGCGCCACCGCGTGCAGCACCACGACGAGGGCGGTGCGCGCGAGCGCGACGAGGTCCCAGAAGGCGCGCTCGCCGAAGCGCAGGGCGACGCAGGTGACGGCGGCGGCGAGGACGTGTGCCGCCCACATGCCGGGGCCGTGGTGCATGCCGGCCATCGCTGCGGTCTCGGTGCCGCCTCCCGCGACCGTCGTGAGGACGGATCCGCCCATGCCGTGGTGCCCGCCGACCATCCGGGTGCTCGCGGTCGTCGCGGCGCCGACGGAGAAGAGGAGGTGGAACGCCCCCTGGCTGAACGCGACGGCGATCGCGAGACGCAGGACGGAGATGGTGCGTCCGGCGAGGAACGTGCTGACCGGGAGGGCGAAGGCCGCGGCGATGACGACGCCGACGACGCCCGGAGCCTCACCGCCACCGGCCATGTGGGAGACCGCGGCGACGAGGATCGCGACGCCGGACGTGACGACGCCCCGCGCGACGCGCACGCCGCGCGTGCCCATCACCTCGGTCCCGCGCTCCATCGCCGTCGAGCCTACGCGGTGCATGCTGCGGGACCGCGGGGACCGCATGCGGCGCCCGCCCCGCCCCTCAGCCGCGCAGCCGCGGGTAGGCGGCGAGCGTCGGCACGTGGCGCGCGCTCGTGAGGAGGAACCGGTCGGCGATCCCGCGCACGGGCCGGGACGCCGCGACCCGCACGGCGCCGCGCATCGCCCGCTGCCCGAGCGCGGACGACGGGTGGCTGAGGCGGGCCCCGCCCGGCGGCAGCCCCTGCGCGCTGTCGGCGTAGCGGCGCAGCTGCCCCTCGTAGCGCGCGAACGCGGCGGCGAAGGTGTCGGCCGGATCCGCGAGCGCGCGTCCCAGCTCGCCCGCGAGCACGTGGGCGGCGACCAGCGAGAGGGTCGTGCCCATGCCGGTGGGGCCGGATCCCCAGGCCGCGTCGCCCAGGAGGGCGATGCGTCCCTTCGACCACGTCGAGACGATCACCTGCTCCATGCGCTGCGTGTAGAACTCGTCCGGTCGGGCCTGGAAGCCGTCGAGGATCCGCTCGACCTGCCAGCCCGTGCCGCGGAAGCGCGCGCGCAGCACGGTCATCTGCGCGTCGAACGGCAGCTGCTCGAACCCGGACGGCTCCGACTCGAACGACAGGCTCGCGCGGATCGTGCCCTCGTCGTCGGGCCGGATGGTGGCGTTCCGCGCGCCGCGTCCCGTGAGGAAGTCCCAGTAGCCCGTGTCGCCGGGGATCCGGTCGATCGTCCCGTAGGCGATGCTCACGCCGTGGTCGCGGAGGGTGGTCTCCTCGGCGAACGCCAGCCGACGCGTGCGGGAGCTGCGGCCCTCGGCGACGAGCAGGAGGTCGTAGCGCTCGCGGGATCCGCTCGCGAGCTCGACGTCGACCCCGGTGGCGTCCTGGCGCACCCCCGTCACGAAGTCGCCGTAGCGGAGCTCGACGTCGTCCCGCACGAGGTCCACGAGGATCCCCGCGAACCGGCCGCGCAGGATCTCCACCTCCGCCGTCGGCCCGTCCTTCCCCACGGCGCGGGGGAACGTGGCGACGACGCGGCCGTCCTCGTCGACGAAGCGCGTCCCGTCCTCGCCGGTGAGGTTCGCCATGACGGCGTCCTCGATGCCCATGCGTCGGAGGACGTCGCGGCCGAGGCCACGCACGTCGATGTTCTGCCCGGCCTGGCGCTGCTCGGCGGAGCGCTCGAGCAGGGTCACGTCGAAGCCCTCGCGCGTAAGCCCCCAGGCGAGCGCCGGTCCGGCGATGCTGGCTCCGGTCACGAGGACCCTCGGGCGGTGGTGGGCGGTGTCGGCCATGGATGATCTCCTCGTGTCGTCGAGCTGGCCCGTGATCTCGGGCACGAGTAGACTCTATGGCGTAGATGCTTCATGGTGAAGCAATCGGGTCGACTCGGAGGAACACGACATGTCCCACACCATCGCGATCCCGGGCGACCGCTCCGACGTGCTCGAGCGGCTGCGGGACTACACGACCGCGTTCGACGAGTCGGTGCGGCAGCTGGCCGCGGCGGTCGGGCTGCCGACGACGGACACGACGGCGCTCGCCGAGGTGATCTGGGCGGACACCGCCGGCCGGGCGCTGTCCCCGGCCCGCCTCTCGGAGAAGCTCCACCTGACCTCGGGGGCGACGACGGCGCTCATCAACCGGCTCGAGGGCGGCGGGCACATCGGGCGGAGCCGCGAGAGCGCCGACCGGCGGGTGGTCACGCTGCGGCCGACCACCGCGTCCCGAGAGCATGTGATGGACGTGCTGCAGGGCGCGCAGGCCGAGGTCGACCGGGCGCTCGACGGGTTCACCGCCGAGCAGCTCCGCACGGCGGCCGCCGTCGTGCGCGCGGTCGCGGAGGGGACGGCGGCGGGGACCCGCGGGATGACGGGCGACGGCGCGGCGCGCGGCTGAGGGGCGACCGCCCGGTCAGCCCGCCGGCACGCAGGGGCTGTCGCAGCCCGCGGCGCGCTGGCGCTCGATCTCCCGCTCGCGTGCCCGCTCCAGCAGCGACACGTGCAGGTATCCCGCGTATCCGCCCGGCGTGCGCCCCTCGCGGCGGCTCGACGTGAGCACCTCGCCGGCCGCCGACGCCGTGATCCGCGCGTCGAGCGCCCGGAGCCTGCCCACCAGGTCGACGTCCTCGTGCTCCGCGACGGCCGGGAAGCCGCCGGCCGCGACGTAGGCGTCGGCGCGCACGCCGAGGTTCGCGCCGTGCACGTGCCCGTTGGCGTGGCCGGGCACTCGGGTCGCGCGCCAGGCGGCGACCTGCGCGGGGCTGAGGTCGTGGAGCTCGGGGCGGACGGTGCCCACGACCACGTCGGCACCCGCGTCGGCGAGCTCGAGCTGGCTCGTGATCCACGCGGGCGGCACCGCGGAGTCGGCGTCGGTGCACGCGATCCAGTGCTCGGCGTCGTCGCCGTCCCAGCCCGCGCGGGCGGCGTCGACCCCCTGGGCGCGCGCGGCACCCACGCGCCCGGCGGCGCTCTCGATGACCTCGACGCCCGCGGCGCGCGCCACCTCCGCGGTGCGATCACGGCAGTCGTCGGCCACGAGGATCACGCGCACGCGCACCCCGGCGGCCCGTGCGCGGGCCGCGGCGACCTCGACGGACGCGAGGCAGCGGCCGACCAGCTCCTCCTCGTCGCGCGCCGGGATGACGACCGTGACCGCGCGGATCCGCGGGGCCGGCTCGACCCCGACCGCCGCGGCCGACCCGCTCGTCACCGCAGCCCCGTGCGCACGGCGACCGAGCGCGGATCCGCGGACAGCACCTCGAGCAGGAAGTCGTCCTCCTCGTGCCGCATCAGCACGTGCAGCCCGGGGACGGCGGCGAGCCGCGCGTGCACCTCGTCGCCCGTGCGCCGGAAGTCGCCCTCCGGGTGTCGCCAGTGGCAGGCCACCAGCGAGCCGTCGGCGCCGAGTGCGCCGGGCAGGGCGGCGAGCACGCGGTCGAACGCGGCGTCGTCGAGGTAGTAGCCGACCTCGCTCATCACGACGAGGTCGAAGGCGCCCTCCGGCCAGTCGGCGCCCACGTCGCGCACCTCGACGCGCACGTGCGGCGTGTCGGCGAGGCGGACGCGGGCCCGCTCGACCGCGGTCGGGGCGACGTCCACGGCCAGCAGCTCGTCCACGCGCTCGGCGAGGCCCGCCGTCGTCACGCCGATGGAGCAGCCGATCTCGAGCGCCCGCCCGTACCGCTCGTCGGGCAGGGCCGCGAGGGTGGCGAGGCGCTTGCGGCGCTCGTACCAGCGCGTGGTGACGCGCCACGGATCCTCGGCGCGGGCGTACGCGGCGTCGAAGCGCTCGGCGGCGGTGGGCGTCGCGGACGCGTCGTTCCCCACGATCAGCACCTCCCGGTCGCGGTCGGCGTGCCGGAGGAACCCGGGCTGCAGCACGGCCGCGTCCTCGGGGGCGGCGGAGAGCGGATCCACCTGGCTGGCATGCGCCCGGATCGCAGCCCGCTTGGCGTCCCGGGTGCGCGCGTCGAGCGGCAGGGCGCGCATCGCGGCCCACGGCACGCGCGCATCGTCCGGCGTCGCCCAGTGCCACATCCACACCGGGTACTCCGCGAGCCGGATCCCGCGCTCGGCGGGCAGCGCGCCCACCAGCTCGGCCACGACCTCGCCCGTGACGCGGTGGTCCCGGTGCCCGTCGCCGCGCCAGGGAGCCGCGACCCAGGTGCCGGGCGCGGCCTCGTCCAGGAGCGCGCTGAGGTCGTCGCGCACGGCGTCGCGGCGCTCGCGGATCCCGCCGTCGGGGTGCCCGAGGAGCACGAGCCGCGCGTCGGGCGCGACCGCGTCGAGGGCGGCGCGGGCCTCGTCCCGGCGGACGGCCACGAGCTCGTCCGGCGTGCGCGTGGGGGATCCGGGGTGCGAGGCCGCGCCGTCCGTCACGATCACGAGGGTCACCGGCACTCCCCGCGCGGCCGCGGTCGCCATGAGCCCCGCGGCGCCGATCGACTCGTCGTCGGCGTGCGCGGAGACGACGAGGAGCGCGGCCATCCCGGAGAGGTCGGGCGCGGCGAGCGAGTCCCAGCGCGGATCCGCGTCCCAGGCGCCTGCGTCGGTGCCGGGCTCGCGCGCGTCGAAGGCCACGCCCGCGGCGGGCATCGCGTCGGTCCCGGTCCCGGTCCCGGTCGCGGTCGTCGCCTGGTCCGTCGCGTCCGCCTCAGCCGCGCGTCGCCGCACGGCCTCCGCGAGCGCCCCGCCGAGGGACGCGTCGTCGCGCTCCGCGTGGTGCTGTCGCACGTACAGCCCGAGGTCGGCCACGCGCTTGGCGTGGTCCGCGTCCTGCGCGAGCGGCGCCGGCCCGAGCGCGTGCGCCACATGGGTCAGGGTCTCGTCCACCGCGCGGGCGACGACGGCGCGCACCCGCTTCGCGAGCAGGCGCCCCTCCTCGCCCGAGGCTCGCCCGCGGTCGACCAGCAGGGCGGCCTCGGCGAGCGATGCGCGCGCGCCGTCGAGCGCCGCGTCGACCGCGCCCAGGTGCATGAGCAGGAGGCGGTCGGCGCCCTCGCGGGACGCGGCCCGGAGCAGCGTGCGCGCCAGCCCGACCGCGCCGCCGTACCAGCAGGCCGCGACCTGGATCCCGCCCCAGTGGAACCCGGGCCGCTCCAGGTACCAGCCGGGTGCGCCCACGCGTCGCGCCGAGACGTCGCGCAGGCGCAGCGGCCCGCTCGGCACCTCCACGAGCCCGCGGGCGACCCACGCGCCGGGAACGACCTCGACGCCGTCCTGCCGGAGGTCCACCGCGAAGAGGCCGCGCGAACCGTCGTCGACCGCGGCGGTGATGAGCGCGTGCGTCAGCGATCCGGCCAGCGAGCACCACGGCTTGGTGCCGGACAGCCGCACGGTCTCGGATCCGCTCGTGTCCGACACGGCCGTCAGCGGGTCCCCGCCGCCCTCGGCCGCGAACACGCCCCACGTGCGCGCCGCGGCGTCGCCCGGGTGCGCGTCGTCACGGCTCGCGCCGTCCCCGCCCGCGTCCTCGCGCTCCTGATCGAGGATCGCGAGCGCGTCCAGGTGCGGCTCGACCGTGCGCGCGATGCCGAGGTCGGCCGCGGCGAGCGTCGCGAGCGCCTCCCAGAGGTCCGCCGTGCCGCCCGCGCCCGGCCGGGCGCCGCCGCTGCCGAGCGCGACCGCGAGCGCCAGCGCCCGCTCCGTCGTCCACGCCGGCCCCGGGGGCGTCTCCGCGAGCGCCGCGCGCACGAGCGCGACGGCGGGTCCAGGCCCGTCATCGCCCGACGGCACCGCGCCGGATGCGAGGCGGACGCGCGCGGGATCGTCCGCGTCGAGGGGCTGTGCGGGCTGGGGGCCGGATGTCACGTGGTGGGGCGCCGAATCGTCGAGGGATGAGCCGGGCGGGGCCCGGTCGTCCTTCGAACCTACAAGCGTCCGAGTCCGGCTGCCCGGGGGCGGCGCGACACCGCGATCGTGTGGCATCCTGGCCGCCTCGGATCCCCCGGCCATGCGGGTGTGGGACCCTGACGGCAGGGCTGGGGCGCGATCCGCACCGCCCACGCACGACAGAGGGGATCCACCATGGACCAGCACACCGACCCGCATGCCCGCGAGCACGCCCCCGAGGGTCCGGCCGAGGAGCCGACGCCCGAGGCGGTCGAGGAGTTCGAGCGCCTCGCCGTCCTGAGGATGGGCGGCCAGGACATCGAGGGAGCCCTCGACGAGCTGCCCGACGCGGACGCCCGCGAGGTGGCGGAGGTCGCCATCGATCGCGTCGTCCGCGGCTACGAGCACCTGTAGCCGGATCCGCACGGGGCCCGCGCACCGCCGACGCAGCGCGCCGGAGCACGGCACGGCCCGCCCCGGCAGCAGGCGGAGCCGGCGGCCCTAGCGCCCGGTGAGCCGCGCGATGAGCTCCCGGTACCGCTCCGCCGTGCGCTCCACGATCTCCTGCGGCAGCACGGGCGGCGTCCCGGTGCGATCCCAGTTCGCCGCGAGCCAGTCCCGCACGATCTGCTTGTCGAAGCTGTCCGTGCGGTTGCCCGTCGCGTACGCCTCCGCGTCCCAGTACCTCGACGAGTCGCTCGTGAGGACCTCGTCCGCGAGCGTGGTGATGCCGGTGCGCGGATCGATGCCGAACTCGAACTTGGTGTCCGCGAGGATCACGCCGCGCTCCTCCGCGATGGCCGACGCGCGGCGGTACACGTCGAGCGACAGGTCGCGGAGGCGCGCCGCCTCCTCGTGCCCCACGAGCTCCTCGGTGCGCGCGAAGGTGATGTTCTCGTCGTGCTCGCCCTGCGGCGCCTTCCAGGCGGGCGTGTAGATCGGCTCCGGGAGGCGGTCGCCCTGCGCGAGGCCGGCTGGCAGCGGGATCCCGCACACCGTGCCGTGCTGCCGGTACTCCTCCCAGCCGGATCCCGCGAGGTAGCCGCGCACGACGCACTCGATGGGCAGCATCTCGAGCACCCGGCAGAGCATGGCGCGCCCGCGCACCTGCTCCGGGATGCCGATCCGGTCGAGGGTGGCGCCGTCGACGAGGTGGTTCGGCACGTCGAGCCGGTCGAACCACCACAGGCTGAGCTGCGTGAGGAGCTCGCCCTTGCCGGGGATCCCCGGCTCGAGCGCGAAGTCGTACGCGCTCACGCGGTCGGTCGCGACGACCAGCACATGCGGCTCGCCCTCGAGCGCGCGCTCCTCCGTGTCGTCGATCGCGGGGCTGAACAGCTCGCGGACCTTGCCCGAGTACGCGTGCTCCCAGCCCGGGAGGTCCCAGTCGGCGGCGTGGCCCACGGGCGTCCCGGTGCTCATCGGATGACCTGCGCGGCGATGTCCGTGCGGTGCTGCGACCCGTCGAGCGACAGCCGCCCGACGGCCTCGTAGACGCGCGACCGCGCCTCCACGAAGGAGGCCCCGGTCGCGACGACGCTGAGCACCCGCCCGCCCGTGGCGACGAGCCCGGCCTCCGACTCCGCGGTGGCGGCGTGGGCGATGCTCACGCCCTCGACGCGCTCCGCCTCCTCCACGCCCGAGATGACGCGCCCCGTCCGGGGCGACTCCGGGTAGCCCTCGCTCGCGACGACCACGGTGACCGCGACGTCGTCGGAGAACTCCGGCCGCGCGACCCCGCCGAGCTCGCCCGACGCGGCCGCGAGCAGCAGCTCCGAGAGCGGCGTGACGAGGCGGGGCAGCACGACCTGCGTCTCCGGATCCCCGAAGCGCGCGTTGAACTCGATCACCCGGATGCCGTCGGCGGTGAGGATCAGGCCGCAGTAGAGCAGCCCGATGAACGGCGTCTGCTCCTCCGCGAGCTTCCGCACGGTGGGCAGCGCGATGGTGTCGATGACCTCGTCGACGAAGCCGGTCGGCAGCCACGGCAGCGGCGAGTACGCGCCCATGCCGCCCGTGTTGGGCCCCGCGTCGCCGTCGCCCAGGCGCTTGTAGTCCTGGGCGGGGGAGAGGGGGAGGACGTCGTGCCCGTCCGAGAGCAGGAAGAGCGACACCTCCTGCCCGGCGAGGAACTCCTCGACGAGCACCGTGCCCTGGCCGAGGTAGTGCCGCGCGTGCTCGAGGGCCAGCGTGCGGTCGGCCGTGACCAGCACGCCCTTGCCCGCCGCGAGGCCGTCGGCCTTGATGACGTACGGGGCGCCGTACTCGTCGAGCGCGGCCTCGACCTCGTCGACCGTGCCGGCCTGGGCGGCGCGGCCCGTGGGCACGCCCGCCTCCTCCATGATGCGCTTGGCGAAGGTCTTGGATCCCTCGAGCGCGGCGGCCGCGCGGCCCGGCCCGAAGACCGGGATGCCGCGCGTGCGCAGCGCGTCCGCGACCCCGGCGACGAGCGGCGCCTCGGGCCCCACGACGACCAGCTCGAAGCCCTCCGCGAGCGCGTGCTCCGCCACGATGACCGGGTCGTCTATGTCCATCTTCACCACGGGCACGGCGCGCGCGATCCCCGCGTTGCCGGGCGCCGCGACGATCTCGTGGCCCGCGTCCTCCCGGAGCAGGGCCGTGACGATGGCGTGCTCGCGCGCACCGGAACCGAGTACCAGGATCTTCACGCCCCCACCCTATCGACGCCGACCCCACCGGCCCGGGCCCCTGGGGGCGCCGGCGAGCGCGCCGCATCCGCGCACCGGGGAGAGGGGCGGAGGGCGGGAGGCCGACCCGCCGCGGGTACGGCGCGGGTCGGCTCCCTGCCCTCTCCGGCGTTCTTCGGGTCCGCCGGCGGGCGCATCGTCCCTGCCCTCCCGAGGCCGGGGGAGGCCACGGGAGGGAGGACGTCCTCCCGTGCCGCGCGGGTCGTGTCACCGCGGGGCACTTCCATACACGGTAATGGATGTCCCCCAAAGCGCGGACCCGGCGCGACGCCCCATTAGGAGGGGCGCGGCGACGCCGGACGGGCTGACCGACCCCGCCGCTCTGGCATCCTGGGACGATGGCCAAGGCGCGCATCCATCCCACCGTCGGACAGCCCGCCGTGCGCGCCGCGCTCGCCCAGGGCGCCGTCGCCGACCGGGAGACGCGGGCCACCGCGGTCCGCTTCCTGCTGCAGTCGCTGGCGGATCTCGCGCCCGGCGGCACCGTCGAGGTGCGCGTCCCGCCGTTCGGCGCCGTCCAGTGCATCGAGGGCCCGGGCCACACGCGCGGCACGCCTCCGAACGTCATCGAGACCGACCCCGCCACGTGGATCGCGCTCGCCACGGGCGGCACGACCTGGGACGCGGGCGTCGAGGCGGGCGCCGTGCGGGCGTCCGGGCTCCGTGCCGACCTCCGCGGCCTCCTCCCCGTGCCGTGGGAGCTCCCAGCCGACCGCTGAGCGCCGGCCGGCGCGTCCGCGGTTCGCCGCGCGTCCGCGGCGCGGGGGATGATGGACCCATGACCGACGCCCGCCCCCAGCCCGACGACGAGCGCCGCACCGAGGTCCTCGTGCGGCGGTCCCCCCGCTACTTCCGCTTCATGGGCGTCGGCGCGGTGCTCGGGATCGTCGTGGCGATGGTCCTGACGCTCACCTTCCCGCCGAACCCGGAGTTCTCCGAGGCCCAGGTGCTGGCGTTCCTCGCGCTGTTCGCGGTCGTCCTCTTCGGCGGGCTGGCCGCGCTCCTCGCGCTCGCGCTGGACCGCGCGGCCTCGCGCCGGTCCCGCGTCCTCACGGCCGAGCGCGAGCGGGGCGAGCCGGGCGCCTGACCCGGAATCCGGAGACCGGCCGGAACCCGGCCTCCGCCCGGCCCGGCACGCGGATCAGCTGAGCTGCGTGCGCTCCAGCCAGGACAGGTACTCCGGCGTCACGTTGCCGGTGATGTACTCGCCCGTGAAGCAGCTCATCTCGAGGTCCTCCACGCCGGTGGACCCCTCGAGGATCGCGTCGCGCATGTCCGCGACCTCCTGGTAGATGAGGTGGTCGGCGCCGAGCTCGGTCGCGATCTCGGGGATCTTCCGCCCGTGGGCGATGAGCTCCTGCCGCGACGGCATGTTGATCCCGTACACGTGCGGGTAGCGCACCGGCGGCGCGGCGGACGTGAACGTCACCTTGTTGGCGCCGGCCTGCCGGGCCATCGTGACGATCTCGCGGCTCGTCGTGCCGCGCACGATGGAGTCGTCGACGATGAGGATGTTCTTCCCTTGGAACTCGGAGCTCATCGCGTTGAGCTTCTGGCGCACCGACTTCTTGCGCTGCGCCTGCCCCGGCATGATGAACGTCCGGCCGACGTAGCGGTTCTTGTAGAAGCCCTCGCGGTACTCGATGCCGAGCGTCTGCGCGACCTGCATGGCCGACGGCCGCGACGAGTCGGGGATGGGCATGACCACGTCGATGTCGCCCGCGGGGCTGTGCTCGGCGATGGTCGCCGCGAGCCGGTTGCCCATGCGCAGGCGCGCGTCGTAGACGCCGATGCCGGACATGACCGAGTCGGGCCGCGCGAGGTACACGAACTCGAAGGCGCAGGGGATGAGGCGCGGCGCCGGATGGCACTGGCGCGCGTGCATCTCGCCGTCCATCGTGATGAAGACGGCCTCGCCGGGCGCGACGTCGCGCACGATCTCGTAGCCGAGCGACTCCATGACGAGCGACTCGCTCGCCACGACCCACTCCATCCGGCCGCCCGCGAGCTCGCGACGACCGAGGGTGAGCGGGCGGATCCCGAACGGGTCGCGGAACGCGAGCATCCCGTGCCCGGCGATCATCGCGATCGACGCGTACGAGCCCTGCACGCGCTCGTGCACCCGCTCGACGGCCGTGAACACCTGCTCGGGATCCAGCGCCAGGCCCGAGACCTGCGACTGCAGCTCGTGCGCGAGGACGTTGACGAGCAGCTCGGTGTCGGAGCTCGTGTTGGTGTGGCGGCGATCCACGTGGAAGAGCTCCTGCGCCAGCTCCCGCGTGTTGGTGAGGTTGCCGTTGTGCACCAGCACGATGCCGTAGGGCGCGTTCACGTAGAACGGCTGCGCCTCGTCCTCGTCCGCTGCGCTGCCGCGGGTCGCGTACCGCACGTGGCCGAGGCCCATCGTGCCGAGCAGCGAGCGCATGTCGCGCGTGCGGAACGCCTCGCGGACCTGGCCGCTGAGCTTCTTCACGTGGAAGGTGTTGCCCTCGGCGGTGGCGATGCCGGTGGAGTCCTGACCGCGGTGCTGCAGGAGCAGGAGGCTGTCGTAGACGAGTTGGTTGACGGGTTCGGACGATACGACGCCGACGATGCCGCACATGCTTCGGCTGACTCCTGAAGAGTAGAAGAGGTGGGGGAGCGGCCAGTCTCCCACACGGGAGCGACGCGCCCGGCCGCTACCCTGTACGCGTGACCACCAAGAGCTCGTATGCAGAGGCCGGCGTCGACACGGAGGCCGGCGATCTCGCGGTCCAGCTGATGAAGGAGGCCGTGTCCCGCACGCACGGCCCCGAGGTCATCGGCGGGTTCGGCGGATTCGCGGGCCTGTTCGACGCGAGCGCCCTCACCCGCTTCCGCCACCCGCTCCTCGCGACCTCCACGGACGGCGTGGGCACAAAGGTGGCCATCGCGCAGGCGATCGACAAGCACGACACCATCGGCCAGGACCTCGTGGGCATGGTGGTCGACGACATCGTCGTGGTGGGCGCGCGTCCCCTCTTCATGACCGACTACATCGCGTGCGGCAAGGTCGTGCCCGCGCGCATCGCCGACATCGTCGCCGGCATCGCGCGGGCCTGCTCCGACACCGGCACCGCCCTCGTCGGCGGCGAGACCGCCGAGCACCCGGGCCTCCTCGGCCCGGACGACTACGACGTGGCGGGCGCCGCGGTGGGCGCCGTCGAGGCCGACTCCGTGCTCGGATCCGAGCGCGTGCGCGACGGCGACGTGGTGCTGGCGCTCGCCTCGAGCGGCCTGCACAGCAACGGCTTCTCGCTCGTGCGCCACATCCTCGCCACCGCCGGCATCGGGTTCGGCGACACGTCGGCCGAGCTCGGCGGTCTGGTAGGCGAGGTCCTCCTCGAGCCGACGCGCCTCTACACGACGCCGCTGCTCGACGTGCTCGCGCAGCCGGAGCTCGGCCCGGCCGTGCACTCCATCAGCCACGTCACCGGCGGGGGCATCGCGGCGAACCTCGCGCGCGTGCTGCCCCGCGGATCCTTCAGCGAGCTCGAGCGCTCCACGTGGTCGCCGCCCGCGGTCTTCCGCGCGCTCGCCGGCATCGCGGGCTCGACGCTCGAGAGCGCGGAGGGCACCTGGAACCTCGGCATCGGCATGATCGCGGTGGTCGACGCCGCGGCTGCGGACGGCATCGCGCGCGCGCTGACCGCCGCGGGCATCCCGACGTGGGAGGCCGGCCGCGTGACGATCGGCGACGCCCCCGTGGGCGCCGGATTCGAGCAGGGCGCCAAGGGCGTCGACGGCGGGGCCGTGCGCCTCACCGGCCGCTACCGCGACTGATCCGCGTCACGCCCGGCACGTCCGCCCGCGACCCGGCGCCGGGCGCGGGCGGACGCGTGACACGCGGGCGCACATGAGGAGACCCGCCTCACGAGGAGGCGGGTCCGATGCTCGTCCGACCGGGGCCGGCGACGGATCAGGCGCGCTTCTGCTCGTCGCCCGGGACGTAGGCGTCCGGCTCGTCCGCGTACTCGTCCCACTTGGCGGCCTCGGCCGCGTACTGCTCGTCGACCGCCCCGTGGGTGGTCAGCTCGCGCTCCAGCTGCGTGTAGTCCACATTGGGACTGAACGACTTCAGCTCTCGCGCGATCTTGGTGTGCTTAGCTTTTTGACGGCCGCGCCCCATGCGAGACCCCCTCACGACTCAGGCCCCGACGGGCGGTGACAACGCTGGAATCAGCGGACAGGGATTGGAGAAAACCTAGGGGCTACCCTAACATGTGGCCCTCGTCGTCCCGGGCGTGTCCTCCCCGTCCGAGGAGCGTGCACGGGCATCGTACGACCTGGATCCGTGCTGGCCATGCGCCGCGTAGCGGGCGCTAGCCTGGTCGTCCCATGACCCCCCAGCCGGCAGAGACCCAGGTCGTGGTCATCGGTGCCGGACAGGCCGGGCTCTCCGTCGCGTACCACCTGCAGCGGCTCGGCCTCCGCATGGGCGAAGACGCCGTCGTCCTCGACCGCGGGCCCGGGACCGGCGGCGCCTGGCAGCACCGGTGGGCGGCCCTCCGCCTGGGATCCGCGCACCGCGTGGCCGACCTCCCCGGCATGTCCGAGCTCGGCATCTCGTTCGCGACGGCCGATCGGCGCCTGCCCGCGCGCGACGTCGTCCGCGACCACTACGCCCGCTACGAGCAGCACTTCGACCTGCTGGTCGCCCGCCCGGTGGAGGTGCGTGCGGTGCTCGACGCGGAGGCGCCGCCGGCCGTCGCGTCGCGGCGCCGCGCCGCCCACCCCTCCGACTCCGCCCGCCCGCTCCTCGTGCGCGCGACGGACGGCGACCGCGTCGCGCGGTTCGTCGTCAACGCCACCGGCACGTGGGGCGCGCCGTTCATCCCCTCGTACCCCGGGCTCGCGACGTTCCGCGGGCGGCAGCTGCACACGTCCGGCTACCGGGCCGCCGCCGACCTGCGGGGGCTCCGCGTGCTCGTCGTGGGCGGCGGCACGTCCGCCATCGGCTTCCTCCTCGAGCTGGAGGGGGTGGCCGCGCGCACCATGTGGTCGACCCGGCGACCCGTCGACTTCCTCGAGGCGGGCGAGCTCGACGTCGAGGCCGCGGTGCGCGCGGTGGACCTCCAGGACCGTGCGGCGCGCGCCGGGGAGGCGCTGCCGAGCATCGTGAGCGGCACGGGGGTCCCGCGCACGCGGCGCATCGTCGCGGGGATCCGTCGCGGGGTGCTCGACAGCCGGGGACCCGTCGCGCGCTTCGAGGAGGACGCCGTCGTCTGGGCGGACGGCGAGCGGGACCAGGTGGACGCGGTGATCTGGGCGACCGGCTTCCGGCCCGAGATCCGGCACCTGGCGCCGCTCGGCCTGCGGGAGAAGGAGGGCGGCGTGCGCGTCGAGTCCGGGGTGTCGGCCCGGGATCCGCGGGTGTTCCTCGCGGGCTACGGTCCGCAGGCGTCGACCATCGGCGCGAACCGCGCGGGTCGTCGCGTGGCCAGGCAGGTCGTCGCGGCCCTCGGCTGAGACCCGGCGTCGCCGCGCGCAGGGCATCCGCGGAGGAGGGGTCGTGGGGGCCCGCGCCGTCCGCGGGAACTCGCGGCGTGGCCCCCACGTCCGTCCGGATGGCTCGGGTCGGTCCGGACGTGATCCGACCGGCACGAGGTGCGCCGACGCTGGGGCACCCCTCGATCCGGTCGACCTGCACGAGCTCTCGGGGGAAGAGTTCGTGCACCAACGAGTCTACAGCCGTGTCCTCCTTTTCGAGGACACGAGTCCATGACGGGCCGTGGCCTACGGCGTCCGGCGTCCGCTGGTGTGCTTGACGGGGGTGGTCGGCGGCGGGCCGGAACGGCGGACCGCGGGGCGCACGGGCTCGCCGCGGCGATCCTGCCCGGGCACCGGGCGGGACCGGCGGCCGTAGATGAGCTCCGACGAGTCGAGCAGCCACGGCACGAGCGCCAGCGTGACGCCGTGCACGAGGAGCAGCTTCTGGCGGATCCGCCTGGCCTTGTGGTTGTGCAGCAGCGTCTCCCACCAGTGGCCGACGATGTAGACGGGCGTGTAGACCGTGATGATCTCGCTGCCGTGCTCCGCGCGACGGGACTTCAGGTACTTGATGAGCGGGAAGCTGATGTCGCGGTACGGCGAGGCGACGATGCGCAGCGGCATCTCGATCTCCATCTCGACCCACTGCCGCTCGAGGAGCTTGGTCGCCTCGTCGTCGACGGAGACGTGCACCGCCTCGATGCTGTCGTGGTTCGCGGCGATGGCGTAGTCGAGGGCCTTGAGGACCGGCTTCTGCATCCGGCCGACGAGCACGACCGCGTGGTCGCCCGTGGAGCCGAAGACGGTGACCGGGTCGACCTCGATCTCCTTCTCCACGTCGCGGTAGTAGCGGTTCACGCCGAGCATGAGGAGGAACAGCACCGGCATGATCGCGAAGACGAGCCAGGCCCCGTGCGTGAACTTGGTGATGGTGACGACGATGAGCACGAGCGCCGTGAGCAGCGCGCCGAACGCGTTGATGGCGAGCCCGCGGATCACCTCGCCGCGGTTCGCGCAGCCCTCGCGGAGCATGCGGGTCCAGTGCACGACCATGCCCGTCTGGCCGAGCGTGAACGACACGAAGACGCCGATGATGTAGAGCTGGATGAGCTGCGTGAGGTTGGCCTGGTAGACGACGAGGATGAGCGTCGCGCCGAGCGCCAGGAGCAGCATGCCGTTGCTGTAGACGAGGCGGTCGCCGCGCGTGAGCAGCGACTTGGGCGCGTAGGCGTCCTTGGCGAGCACGGAGCCGAGCAGCGGGAAGCCGTTGAACGCGGTGTTGGCGGCCAGCAGGAGCACGGCGGCGGTCGTGGCCTGCAGCAGGTAGAACATCACGCTGCCGTTGCCGAAGGTCGCTGCCGCGACCTGCGCCATGAGGCTCTTCTGCGGCTCGGTCGCGCACTCCGCCCAGCCCTGGAGGTCGCACGGGTGCTCGCCGTAGTGCACGCGCGCGATGAGGGCGAGGGTCGTGAGGCCCACGAACAGGACGATGGCGGTGCCGCCCATGATCACGAGGGTGGCCTGCGCGTTCTTGACCTTCGGGGTGCGGAACGCGGGCACGCCGTTGGAGATGGCCTCGACGCCCGTGAGCGCCGAGCAGCCGCTCGAGAACGCGCGGAGCAGCAGGAGGATGAAGGCGACCTGCGACAGGGTCGGCGTGTCCACCGTGTACCCCGCCGACTCGGCGACGGGCGGGTCGCCGAGCGCGGTGCGGGTGAGGCCCACGACGATCATCACGCCGACGCTCGCGATGAAGAGGTACGTCGGCACCGCGAACGCCTTGCTCGACTCGCGCACGCCGCGGAGGTTCACGGCCGCGAGGAGCGCGACGAAGAAGACAGCGATCTCGACGCGGAACGGCGCTATCTCCGGGATCGCGCTGATGATGTTGTCGACGCCCGAGGCCACCGACACCGCCACGGTGAGGATGTAGTCGACGAGGAGCGCGGACGCGACGACGAGGCCGGCCTTCTCGCCCAGGTTCTTGTGCGCGACCTCGTAGTCGCCGCCGCCCGACGGGTACGCCTTGATCAGCTGGCGGTAGCTGAGGACCACGACCACCAGCAGGATCACGACGCAGGCCGCGACCCACGGCGCGAAGCTGAGGAACGCGAGGCCGCCGAGCGTGAGGATGAGCAGCAGCTCCTGCGGGGCGTACGCCACCGAGCTGAGCGGGTCGCTCGCGAAGATGGGGAGCGCGAGGTGCTTGGGGAGCAGCTGGCCCTCGAGCTTGTCGCTGGCGAGCTTCTCGCCGATGAGCAGCCGCTTGGCGGGGCTGCTCTCGGGAGCCTGGGGGTCCGGAGTCACGAGCGGCCACGATACATGGCGACGCGCCCGGGACGCGACGGCGCTGGGCGCGGCCCGTGACCCCGCTGGATCCCCGTCGCCCCGCGGACTACCCGACCGTCGCGACCGGGCCGGTGGGGAGGGTGCCTGCGGGGTCCTCCGGGGCGGCGCCGCGCGTGCGACGGCGGGGTGCGCGGGTGGGCACGGGGAGGTCGAAGAGGGGAAGCGTGCGCTGCACGACGGGGCCGATCAGCAGCGCGAACGCGAGCGTCCCGACCCCCACGTTCCCGCCGAGCGCCCAGCCGATCGCGAGCACGACCAGCTCGATGCCGACGCGCACGCGCCACACCGGCCAGCCCGTGCGGCGGTGGATCCCGGTCATGAGGCCGTCGCGCGGGCCGGGACCGAAGTGCGCGCCGATGTAGAGGCCCGTCGCGACGCCGAGGAGCACGAGGCCGGCGGCGAAGAGCGGGACGCGGATCCAGAGGCTCTCGACGGCCGGCACCACGGCGAGCGCGACCTGCGCGCTGTAGCCGACGAAGACGACGTTGAGGACGGTGCCCCAGCCGGGGCGCTGGCGGATGGGGATCCAGAGCAGCAGCACGAGCGCGCCGATGATGTTGGTGGCGACGCCGAACGGGATGCCGGTCTTCAGCCCGAGGCCCTGGCTGAGCACGTCCCAGGGGGAGACGCCGATGGCGGCCTGGAGCATCATGCCGATGGCGAAGCCGTAGAGGAAGATGCCGATGGCGAACTGGACTGAGCGACGGAGCATGTGGGAGATCCAATCGCGGCCGGGGGTTGCGGGACAAGAGGCCAATCGACAGGCTGTGGCCTCATGACCCTCGCTGGATCCGCGCCCTCCGCCGTGCTCGGCCCGACCGCCCTCACGACGCTGCTGGGGGAGTGGGCGCGACCCGGGAGCCCGGCGTACCAGGCGCTCGCCGACGGGATCCGGCACCTCGTGCTCGACGGGCGCGTGCCCGTGGGCGCGCGCCTGCCCGCGGAACGCGAGCTCGCCGCCGCGCTCGGCCTCAGCCGCACCACCGTCGCGGCGGCGTACGCGGCGCTGCGCGGGACCGGCCACCTCGCGAGCCGCCGCGGCTCGGGCAGCGTGACGCGGATCCCCCGGAGCCCGCTCCGCGCGGAGGGCGGCGGCCGCGAGGTCGCGGACATGAGCCGCGCCGCCGTGCCCGCGGCGCCCGCGCTCGCCGAGGCCGCGATGCGCGCCGCCGCCCGGCTGCCCGCGCACCTCGAGGGGCACGGCTACGACGTCGAGGGGCTGCCGGAGCTGCGCGAGGCCATCGCCGCCCGCTACCGGGCGCGCGGCCTGCCGACCGAGGCCGACGACGTCATGGTCACCGTCGGCGCGCAGCACGCGATCGGCCTCCTCGCCTCCGTGCTCGTGCACCGCGGCGACCGCGCGCTCGTCGAGCAGCCGAGCTACCCCCACGCGATCCAGGCGCTGCGCGACGCCGGCGCGCGGCTCGTCGGGGCGGGCGTCGGCGCCGACGGCTGGGACGAGGACGTGCTCGAGCAGACGATCCGCCGCACCCGGCCCGCGCTGGCCTACCTCATGCCCGACTTCCACAACCCGACGGGCCGGACGATGCCCGAGGACCAGCGCGCGCGGATCGTGGCGCTCGCCGAGGCGCACGGCGTCACCGTGATCGCCGACGAGACGACGGCCGAGCTCGACATCGACAGGCCGACCGCGCATCCGCCGCTCGCCGTGCACGGGTCGCCGGGCGCGGTGGTCCTCGTCGGCTCGGTGGGCAAGACGGTGTGGGGCGGGCTCCGCGTCGGCTGGATCCGCGCCGGCCGGCCGCTCCTGCGCGACCTCGCCCGGGCGCGTTCGGCCCGCGACCTCGGCACGCCCGTGCTCGAGCAGCTGGTGGTGGCCGAGGTCCTGGGCGGGATGGACGGGATCCTCGCCGAGCGCGGCGCACGCCTGCGCGAGACGCGCGACCACGTCGAGGCGGAGCTCGCGCGACGGTTCCCCGGCTGGGAGGTCCCCCACGTCGACGGCGGGCTCGCGGTGTGGGTCGGGATCGGCGCGCCCGTGAGCACCGAGCTCGCGCTGGCCGCCCGGTCGCGCGGCCTGGCGATCACGGGCGGGAGCCGATTCGGGCACGACGGCGCGTTCGAGCGGTTCCTGCGGATCCCCGTCACGGCGACGCCGGCCGCCACCGACCGGGCGCTCGACATCCTCGAGGACGCGTGGCGCGGCCTCGCGCCCGAGGTCGGCCGGCCGGACGCCGGCCGCGAGCACGACGTCGTGGACCGGTCGGTCCTGGTCTGAGGATCGCCGCCCGGCCTTGGGGACGCGGCCGACGGCCAGGCGGCGCATCCCTCTACCGTCCAGGGGTCCGCGCGTCCCCCGAGGGCTGTCCGTCTCGACCTCCGCGTCGGCGAGCGACGTCCCCGCCGGGGTCGCGAGCCGATCGATCCGGAGGAACGAAATGCGCATCCGATCCACCACCGCACCCGCCCCGGCGGGTGCATCCGCCCCCCGTCCCCGCTCCCGTCGCGCGGTCGCCGCGCTGGCGCTCGCCGGCGGCCTGGCCTCGGCCGCCGTCCTCGCCGTGCCGGTCGCGGCCTCCGCGCAGGACGCGTCCGTCGTCGTCGCGTCCGCGTCCGCCGATCACGCCGCGGCCGTTGCGCACTGGACGCCCGCCGCCCGCGCGGCTGCCCTGGCCGCCGATGCGCCGTCGGTCGCCGGGTCGGCCTCCGCGTCGGGGTCCACGCGGTCCGCGACCCTCTCCGCATCGGACGACGCGAGCGCCGCGTCCGGCGCGCCGGTCCCGCACCCCGACGAGCCGTTCGTCGGCGTCCTCTTCTACGTCTCGGGCGGTCGGAACCACGCGTGCACCGCCAGCGTCGTGGACACCCCGAGCGGCGACACGATCGCGACGGCGGCCCACTGCCTCGCCGACCGTCGCACGGGCGCCGCGACAACGCTGGCCACCTTCATCCCCGGAGCCCAGGGCGCCTCGGCCCCGCACGGCATCTGGCCGGTGCGCGTCGCGGCGGTCTCCTCCGCGTGGACCGCGACCGGCCGCGCCTCGGACGACGCCGGGTTCGCGCGCGTGAGCGGCCCCGCCGGCGAGGTTCTCGCGGCCTCCGTGGGCGCCGCCGAGCCCGTGTTCGGATCCGCGCTCGTCCCGGCTACGGTACAGGCGCCGAACCTGGCCGTCCTCGGCTACCCGACCGCCGGATCCGCCACCGCGTCCCTCGAGGCGTGCGAGGGCCGCCCGCGGCACGACACCGGCGGCCAGACCTCGCTGCCGTGCACGCTGGGCACGGGTGCCGCCGGAGCCCCGGTGCTGACGTTCACCGGCGAGCAGCACGCGGTCGTCGCGCGGCCCTCCGCGGGACGCGGCGTGCTCCTCGCCCCGTGGGGTGCCGACGCCGAGCGCGCCTTCTCCTCGCTCCAGGGGCGGTAGCCGATCCCCGGGCAGCGGTCCGCCCGAGCCGGCGAGCGACGGTCTCGGACCGCTGCCTGGGGAATCCCCTTCGTGCACGAACGGGTACGACGGGCGCGAGCATACTGAACCGGTGACCATCGACCTGCCTCCCGTCAGCCGTTCCTACATCAGCCGCCCCTACCCGCTCGGCGCGACCGTCGTCGCCCGCGACGGAGGGCTGCCCAGCGGCCTGAACGTCGCCGTGTACTCCGAGACCGCCGAGGCCATCGAGGTCTGCGTCTTCGACGACGACGGCACCGAGTCCCGCACCCGCCTCTCCGAGCGCACCGGCCACGTGTTCCACGGCCTCGTCGAGGGCGCCGGCATCGGCACCCGCTACGGCCTCCGCGTCCACGGCGAGTGGGACCCCGCCCGCGGCCTCCGCCACAACCCCGCCAAGCTCCTGCTCGACCCGTACGCCATCGCGATCGAGGGACACCCCACCTGGGGCGAGGAGGTCTTCGCGCACACCTTCGCGGATCCGTCCGCCATCAACGAGGTCGACTCCGCCGCATCCATGCCCCGCTCCGTCGTGGCCGACCGCCGCTTCGACTGGGAGGACGACGAGGCCCCGCGCACCCCGCTCGACGAGACCGTCGTCTACGAGGTGCACGTGAAGGGCTTCACGCAGCAGCTCGAGTCGGTGCCCGAGGAGATCCGCGGCACCTACGCCGGCCTCGCGCACCCCAGCGCCATCGAGTACCTCACCGACCTCGGCGTCACGAGCGTCGAGCTCCTGCCCGTGCACCACTTCATGCAGGACTCGCACCTCGAGGAGAAGGGCCTCCGCAACTACTGGGGCTACAACTCCATCGGCTTCCTCGCGCCCTACTCCGACTACAGCTCCGCGGGCGACGGGGGCCAGCAGGTCGCCGAGTTCAAGGAGATGGTGAAGGCGCTGCACGCCGCGGGCCTCGAGGTGATCCTCGACGTGGTCTACAACCACACCGCCGAGGGCAACCACATGGGCCCGTCGCTGTCGCTCAAGGGCATCGACAACGCGTCCTACTACCGGCTCGTGGAGGGCGACGAGGCGTCGTACTTCGACACCACCGGCACCGGCAACAGCCTCAACGTCGGCCACCCGGCCGCGCTCGCGCTCATCATGGACTCGCTCCGCTACTGGGTCGAGGAGATGCACGTCGACGGCTTCCGCTTCGACCTCGCCACGACGCTCACGCGCCAGGACGGCGACGCCGAGCTGCACAGCGCGTTCCTCACCCTCATCCACCAGGACCCGGTGCTCGCCCCCGTGAAGATGATCGCGGAGCCGTGGGACACCGCCGGCTACCAGGTCGGCGGCTTCCCCGCGGACTGGTCGGAGTGGAACGGGAAGTTCCGCGACGACGTGCGCGACTTCTGGCACAGCGGGCAGAACGTGCTCGGCGCCCTGGCCCAGCGGATCACCGGCAGCCCGGACGTGTACGAGTCCGGCCGCCGCTCGCCGCTGTGCAGCGTGAACTTCATCACGGCGCACGACGGCTTCACGCTCGCCGACCTCACCTCGTACGACGAGAAGCACAACGAGGCCAACGGCGAGGACAACAACGACGGCGAGAGCGACAACCGCTCCTCCAACGCCGGCGTCGAGGGGCCGACGGACGACCCCGAGATCAACGCGATCCGCGACCGCCAGCGCCGCAACATGCTCGGCACGCTGCTGCTGTCGTCCGGCGTCCCGATGGTGCTCGGCGGCGACGAGATCGCGCGCACGCAGGGCGGCAACAACAACGCGTACTGCCAGGACGACGAGATCTCGTGGTTCGACTGGGCGAACGCGGACCGCGACCTGCAGGACTTCACGCGGAAGCTGATCCGCCTGCGCCGCGGCAACCGGGCGCTGCGTCCGATCTGGTTCCGCGGCGACGACGTCGAGGGCGCCGAGGAGGCCGTGCGCTTCATCCGGGCCGACGGCGCCACGCTGAACCCGGAGGACTGGACGGACCCGAACGCCTTCAGCATCGGCGTGATCATGAAGGGCAAGGACAGCGACGCGTTCTTCGTCGCGTTCAACGCGGCCGAGGGTCCGGTCGAGTTCCAGCTGCCCGAGGGCCTGGGCGTCTCGTGGCACCTCGCCATCTCCTCGGACTCCGAGCAGAACACGGACGAGGACGCGACGAGCATCCTCGTGCGCGACCGCTCGTTCACCGTGCTGCGGGCCGCGCGCTCCTAGCCGCCCCGCGAGATCGGCCGACGCGCCCCCGGGAGACCGGGGGCGCGTCGCCGCGTCCGGGGTCGGCGCCGGGCGGGCGTACCGTGGGGACGCCCCGTCTCCGCTCCCGGGGAGATCGGATCCCGTGTGACCTCATCGCCCGCCCCGCGGCCGCCGTCGACCCGGACGCTCGACCTCGAGGCCGCGATGCGCGCGAGCGTCGGCCTCCTCGTGCCGCTGGTCGTGCTGCTCGCGATCGACCGCCTCGACCTCGCGCTCTACGCGTCGTTCGGCGCCTTCACCGGGCTCTACGGGCGGAACGAGCGGTACCGGCTGCGGCTCGCGAGCGTCGGCGCCGGGGCCGCGATGATGCTCGTCGCGATCTCGACGGGCGTGCTGCTCTCGCTCCTCGACGCCCCGCTCGGGCTCGAGGCGGTGGGTCTCGCGATCGTGCTGGGCGGGGCGTCGCTCGTGTCGACGGCCATGAGCCTGGTGCCGCCGCATCCGCTGTTCCCCGTGTTCGGGCTCGTGGTGTGCGCGGCCGTGCCAGTGGATGCGGCGCAGGCGCGCGAGGCGCTCGTGACGGCGGTCGCGGCGATCCTGTTCTCCGCCGGCGTCTGCATGTCCGGCTGGCTGCTCCGCCGCTGGACGCCCGACGCGCACGCGCACCGCTTCCGCGCGCTGCCCCGGATCCCCGTGCGCGATGCCGGCGTGCATCGCGACCTCGCCGCGTGGACCGCCGTGGTCGCGAACGTCGTCGGCGCGCTCGTGGCGGGCGCGATCGCCGTGGCGCTCGGGCTCGGGCACCACTACTGGGCGGTCGTGACGCTCGTCGCGGTGCTGCCCGTGGTGCGCGGCCCGCTGTCGTTCACGCGCGTGGCGCACCGGGTGCTCGGGACGCTGGCCGGGTCGGTGGTGGCCGCGGGGATCCTCGCGCTGCACCTGCCGGCGCCCGCCGTGATCGCCGTCGCGGTCGCCTGCCAGTTCGCCGCCGAGATCGCGGTGGGGCGGCACTACGGGGTGGCGCTCGTCTTCATCACGCCGCTCGCGCTCGTGATGGGCGGCCTCGGTCGCACGCTGCCCGTGCTGCCGCTCGTGGCGGACCGGGTGGTCGACACGGTCGTCGGCGCCGCGGTGGGCGTGGTCGTGATCCTCGTGCTGCGCGCGCTGGCAGCGCGGCGTCAGCGGCCGGCGGCGGTGGGGACGGCGTAGCGGCGGACGACGCAGAGGATGCCGCCGGTCAGCGCGAGCGCCGCGACCGCGCCGGCGAGGAGCGCCCGCCGACCGAGCGCCTCGTGCTCGGGAGAGGTCGCGGTGCCGAGGTCGGGCGATGGCAGCTCGTCGACGAGGATGGCGCTCTGCCCCAGCGCGACGGCGCCCAGCAGCGCGGCGGCGGCGAGGATCGCGAAGCAGAGGACGGCACCCGCGACCAGCAGCCGGTCGCGGGAGCGATCGGGGCGGGCGGATGCGGCGGCCATGGCGCACGGGCCTAGGGGAGGACCGTGGTGCTCCAGCCGTAGATGCGGCCGTTCGCGCCGAACAGGTTCCATCCGTCGGCGCAGGTGACCGTCGCGGGGTCGATCTCCGGCGGCCACCAGGTGTCCTGGATGGTGGGCATCTGCAGGTCGGTGCAGCCGCCGGGGGCGGGGGCGGGCGTCGCGGTCTGGACGGCGACGATGCTGCCGGCCTTCGCCTCGGACTTGGTGCGGATGAGCGTGCCGTCCGCCGGGATCCACGTCGGCATCGCCGCGCCGAGCGCGGTCTGGGCGTCCGCCGTGGTCGCGTAGATCTCCGTGGTGGGCGACGTGAACTGCGCGCTGGCCCCGCATCCGGACAGGAGCGCCGCGCTCGCGACGGCGGCCAGGACGGTGAGGGTCGGTCGATGCATCCCCCTAGTGTGCCTCGTCAGCGACGGCGGCGGATCCGGATGGGCCCCTTGGCGGTGGAGGGATCGACGACCGAGCCCTTCTGGGTGATCTCCACCTCGCCCGCGTCGACGAGCCTCCGGGCTGCGCGGCGGGCGGGCTCCATGAGCTCGCGCCAGTCGTCGGGCGACTCCGCGCGCGCGGCCTCCGACGGGCAGATGGTGGCGCCGCCGGCGCGGTGCGCGAGGAGGTCGAGGATCCGCCGCTCGAGCCGCTCGTCGACGTCGCTGACACCGCGGCGACGGCACGCGTCGCTGCAGTAGCGCACCTCGTCCCAGTCGCGCTCCCACTTCCTCCGCCACTCGATGGTGCGGCCGCACGAGGCGCAGGTCTTGGGCTCGGGGACGCGCTCCTTCGTGCTCGATGCCCGGTGCGCCATCCCTCCAGCATGCTCCGCGGAGAGGGGCGTCGGCTGGATGCGGTGATCCGGTACTGAAAACCCGGCGCGAGCGGGGATTTCCCGACGCCGGGTGCGATACTTCCCCCACGGGGCGGGTTCCCGGTGCGGGCGATCAGCGGTCCGAGCGACCGCCGCACCCGCGGCCCGCGTCCCACAAGGAGCACCCCCTGCATCTCCTCTCCGTCTTCAGCCTCCGCAACCGGGCACTGATCGCGCTCATCACGATCGTCATCGGGGTGTTCGGCGGCATCGCGCTGACGACGCTCAAGCAGGAGCTCATCCCTTCGGTGTCGTTCCCGCAGCTCGCGGTCGTCACGGCGTACCCGGGCGCGTCGCCCGCGGTCGTGGACACCGACGTGTCGACGCCCATCGAGCGCGCGATCCAGGCGGTGCCCGGCCTCGAGTCCTCCACGGCGACCTCGCGCACCGACTCGTCCGTCATCTCCGCGTCGTTCACCTACGGGACCGACCTCGCGACGGCCGAGCAGAAGATCGACCAGGCCATCAACCGGATCCGCACCACGCTGCCCGACGGCATCGACCCCGTCGTGATCGCGGGCAGCATCGACGACCTGCCGGTGATCCAGATCGCCGTCACGAGCGACCTCAGCCCGCAGGACCTCACGGCCGCGCTCGAGCGCTCGACGCTCGGGGACATCCGGAAGCTCGCGGGCGTGCGCGACGCGAGCCTGCTGGGCACGGTCGGGCAGCGCGTGGTCATCACGCCGGATCCCGCCGAGGTGCAGGCCGCCGGCCTCACGAACCAGGCGATCCGCGACGCGCTCGACGCGAACGGCTCGCTCCTGCCCGCGGGATCCGTGACGGAGGACGGCACGACGCTGTCGGTGCAGTCGGGCACGCGCCTCGGATCCACCCAGGACCTCGCCTCGCTGCCGCTGCTGGGCGCGGCGGGCGGTCGCGCGCTCACGATCGGCGACGTCGCCACGGTCGAGCTCGGCCAGGATCCGACCACCGGCATCTCCCGCGTCGACGGCCAGCCGTCCCTCACCATCGCGGTGACGAAGACGCCCGCGGGCAACACGGTCGACGTCTCGCATCTCGTGACCCAGCTCCTGCCGCAGCTGTCGGACGACCTGGGGAGCGACACGAAGTTCACGGTCGTGTTCGACCAGGCGCCGTTCATCGAGCAGTCGATCTCGAGCCTCACCACGGAGGGCCTGCTCGGCCTCGTGTTCGCGGTGCTCGTGATCCTCGTGTTCCTGATGTCGATCCGGTCCACGATCGTGACCGCGATCTCGATCCCGGCGTCCGTGCTCATCACCTTCATCGGCATGCTCGCCTCGGGCTACACGCTGAACATCATCACCCTCGGCGCGCTGACGATCGCGGTCGGGCGCGTGGTGGACGACTCGATCGTGGTCATCGAGAACATCAAGCGGCACCTCTCCTTCACGCCCGACCGGCTCGACGCGATCCGCGCGGCCGTGCGCGAGGTCGCGGGCGCGGTCACCGCGTCGACCGCCACGACCGTCGCGGTGTTCCTGCCGATCGCGCTCGTGGGCGACATCACCGGCGAGCTGTTCCGGCCGTTCGCGCTGACCGTGACCATCGCGCTCGCCGCGTCCCTGTTCGTCTCGCTGACGATCGTGCCGGTGCTCGCGTACTGGTTCCTGCGGCCCGAGGGGGAGTCGCGTCGGTCGCGGAGGAAGGCGGCCGCCGCCGCGGCTGCGGAGAGCACGCGCACGGGAGCGCACGCCGCGGTCCGCGGATCCGTCGACGACCGCGGGCGATCGGGCCGGCGGGCCCGCGGATCGCACGCCGCCGACGGCCAGAGCGAGGGCCAGAGCGGCGGCGAGGGGATCGGCGCGCCCACGCGCCTCCAGCGCGGCTACCGGCCGATCCTCGCGTGGACGCTCAAGCACTCGGCCGTCACGCTGGTCCTCGCGATCCTCGTGCTCGGCGGCACGGTCGCGCTCATCCCGAGCATGAAGACCAACTTCCTCGGCGACAGCGGCCAGAACACGCTGACCGTGTCGCAGGAGCTGCCGAGCGACACCAGCCTCGAGGCGCAGGACACCGCGGCCACGAAGGTGGAGCAGGCGCTCATCGACGTCCAGGGCGTCGACACCGTGCAGACCTCGATCGGCTCGGACAGCACCTCGCTCACCTCGGCGTTCGGGGGCGGCGGCGGCATCACGTTCGCGCTCACCACCGACGCGGACGCCGACCAGGACGCCATCCGCGAGCGCGTGCGCACCGCGGTCGACGGCCTCACCGACGTGGGCGACGTGTCGCTGGCGGCGGCGTCGGGCGGGTTCTCCTCGAGCGACATCACGGTGGAGATCACCGCGAACGACTCCGACGACCTGAAGACCTCGGCCGACGCGGTCCTCGCGGCCGTCAAGGACATCCCGTCCATCGAGCAGGCCACGAGCAACCTCTCGGAGACGCAGCCGTACATCGCGGTGACCGTCGACCGGGCCAAGGCCGCGGCCGCCGGGCTCAGCGAGCAGGCCGTGGGCGGCATCGTCACGGCGAGCAGGCTGCCGGCCGCGGTCGGTCAGGTCGTGATCGACGAGAAGACGCTGTCCATCTACATCCAGGACCCGGACGCCGCGCAGAGCCTGCAGGGGCTGCGCGACTTCCGGATCCCCACCGCGCGCGGGTCCGTGCCGCTCAGCGACCTCGCGACCGTCGAGGTGGCCGACGGCCCCGCGACCGTCACGACCACGGGCGGCTTCCGCAGCGCGACCGTCAGCGCGACGCCCGGCAGCGACGACGTGGGCTTCGCCTCGTCGGAGGTGTCGCAGGCCGTCGCGGGCGTGCAGCTGCCGGCGGGCGCGCAGGCCTCGCTCGGCGGCGTCGCGTCGCAGCAGTCCGACGCGTTCGGGCAGCTCGGGCTCGCGGTGCTCGCGGCGATCCTGATCGTCTACATCATCATGGTGGCGACGTTCCGGAGCCTCATCCAGCCGCTCGTGCTCCTCGTCTCGGTGCCGTTCGCGGCGACGGGCGCGGTGCTCCTGCAGGTCGTGACGGGGATCCCGCTGGGCGTCGCGTCGATCATCGGCCTGCTGATGCTCGTGGGCATCGTGGTGACCAACGCGATCGTGCTCATCGACCTCGTGAACCAGTACCGGACGCGCGGCATGGCGCTCCGCGAGGCGATCCTGCAGGGCGCCGGTCGACGGCTCCGGCCCATCCTCATGACGGCGCTGGCGACGATCTTCGCGCTGCTGCCGCTCGCGATCGGGCTCACCGGGCACGGTGGGTTCATCTCGCAGCCGCTCGCGATCGTGGTGATCGGCGGCCTGCTGTCGTCGACCGTGCTGACGCTGCTGGTGCTGCCGTCGCTGTACTCGCTGGTGGAGCGCGCGGCGCTGCGGATCCGGGCGCGCGGTGAGCGGAAGCGGGCCGAGCGCGGGCTGCCGGCGGGCGGATCCGCGACGACGACCGAGGCCGGCGCCGCGGGCTGATCCGCGCCTCACGACCCCGCCCGGGGGCGCCGCGTGGCGCGCCCGGGCGGAGCGCCGCCCTGGTGCCCGGGGCGCGCGTCCGGTAGTGTGCTCCAGTCGGCTCTTGACACCGCTACCGGACCATCCATCCGGGCGGATGGATTTGTCAGTCAGGTGGGCCGGTTTCCCCCTCTCGTTCCGCAGAGGGGTACGTCACGCGATGACACGGCCCCCGGTCGACGACTGCCCGGGTTGAGAGCAGCTCTGCGCACCCTGATCCTGTAGCGCGCTGCTTCGAATGAGCATTGTCATGCACTCGAGCAGAACGAGGAATCCCTCATGCCCTACAACAACGACTCCCCGCGCGGCGCCAAGCGCGCCCCCGCCGGATCCCGCAGCCCGAACCACCGCGGCTACAACTCGGATCCCGCCCCCAAGAAGCAGCGCTGGAACGCCGACGAGCGCGCCCAGCGCTCCGGCCAGGACGACCGCCCCCAGCGCGGCGGCGCAGCCCGCCCCGCGCGCGGCGGCGACCGCCCCAACTGGGAGCCCCGCGCCGAGCGCCCCGCCGGTCGCGGCGAGCGTCCCGCGTACGGCGACCGCCCCAACCGCGCCAACGCGCGCCCCGAGCGTGGCGGCGACGCCCGACCGCAGCGCGGCGAGCGCCCCTCCTACGGCGGCGGGAACGACCGCGGCCAGCGCAGCGAGCGCCCCTCGTACGGCGCCGAGCGCGGCCAGCGCTCCGAGCGTCCGTCGTACGGGAACTCGCGTCCCGACCGTGGCGGCGAGCGCTCCGAGCGTCCGTCCTACAACGACCGCGCGCCGCGCAACGACCGTCCCTCGTACGGGAACGACCGGCCGCAGCGGTCGGAGCGTCCGGCCCACAACGACCGGAACGAGCGCCCCTCGTACGGCGATCGCGCCCAGCGTTCCGAGCGCCCGTCGTACGGCGACCGCGCCCAGCGTTCCGAGCGTCCCGCGTACAACGACCGCGCCGAGCGCCCGTCGTACGGTGACCGCGCCCAGCGTTCCGAGCGTCCCGCGTACAACGACCGCCCGGCTCGCACCGAGCGTCCGTCGTACAACGACTCGCGTCCGGCTCGCACGGAGCGCCCGTCGTACAACGACTCCCGCCCGGCGCGCACGGAGCGCCCCTCCTACGGCGACCGCGCCGAGCGCTCTGAGCGTCCCGCGTACAACGACCGTCCTGCTCGCACGGAGCGCCCGTCGTACGGCGACCGCCCGCAGCGGTCCGAGCGTCCGTCATACGGCGACCGCCCCCAGCGCAACGAGCGCCCGTCCTACGACGACGCCCGCCCCAAGCGCGACAGCGACTTCTACCCGAGCAAGGAGGGCGCCCCGCGCCACGCTCCGTCCGAGGACTTCGTGCTCGAGCGCCTCGAGGCCCAGGCCACCACGGCCAAGGACGTCGACGGCGTGACCTTCGCGGCCCTCGGCCTCGGCCAGAACATCGTCCGCGTGCTCGAGGAGCTGGGTGCGGCCAGCCCGTTCCCGATCCAGGCCGCCACGATCCCCGACGTGCTCGCCGGTCGCGACGTGCTCGGCCGCGGTCGCACCGGATCCGGCAAGACCATCGCGTTCGGCGCGCCCCTCGTGGAGCGCCTGCTCGAGAACGACGGCGCGAAGAACCGCAAGATGGGCCGCAAGCCCCGCGCGCTGATCCTCGCCCCGACGCGCGAGCTCGCCATGCAGATCGACCGCACGGTGCAGCCCATCGCCCGCTCGGTCGGCCTGTTCACCACCACGATCTTCGGCGGCGTGCCGCAGTTCAAGCAGGTCGGTGCGCTGCAGCGCGGCGTCGACATCCTCATCGCGACCCCCGGCCGCCTCGAGGACCTCATCGACCAGGGCCGCCTCGACCTCTCCGAGATCGTCGTCACGGTCCTCGACGAGGCCGACCATATGTGCGACCTCGGCTTCCTCGAGCCCGTGCAGCGGATCCTCCGCCAGGTGAAGAAGGACGGCCAGCGCCTCCTCTTCTCCGCCACGCTCGACAAGGGCGTCGCGACGCTCGTCAACGAGTTCCTGCCGAACCCCCGCGTCCACGAGGTCGCGGGCGAGGACCAGGCGTCGTCGACCATCGACCACCGCGTGCTCCTCATCGAGCAGCGCGACAAGGCCGCGATCATCGAGCAGCTCAGCTCGGGCGAGGGCAAGACGCTGATCTTCGCCCGCACCCGCGCGTTCGCCGAGCAGCTCGCCGACCAGCTCGAGGACGCCGGCATCCCGGCGACGTCGCTGCACGGCGACCTCAACCAGGCGCGCCGCACGCGCAACCTGCAGCTCCTCACGAGCGGCAAGGTCCGCGTGCTCGTGGCGACCGACGTGGCCGCCCGCGGCATCCACGTGGACGACATCGGCCTGGTCATCCAGGCCGACGCGCCCGACGAGTACAAGAGCTACCTCCACCGCGCCGGCCGCACGGGCCGCGCGGGCAAGCAGGGCACCGTCGTGACGCTGATCACGAAGGCACGCCGCCGCCGCATGGACGACCTCCTGGGTCGCGCCGAGATCAAGGCGACGACGGTCATGGCCGCCGCCGGGGACCGCGTCATCGCGGACCTCGCGCGCGTCTAGCGCTCACGCACGACCACGACGGCCGTCCCATCCCTCAGCGGGATGGGGCGGCCGTCGTCGTGCGTGGGGTGGCTCGGCGGTCTGGCATCCTCGATGCCGTGCCCGAACGGATCCGCCTGCTGACGCCCGACGACGCCCCCGCCCTGTCCGAGCTGCGCCTGCGCAGCCGCGCGTTCCTCGCGCCGTGGGAGCCGATCCGGCAGCCGGACCACGACACCCCCGCCGGTCAGCGCGCCGACCTCGAGGCGGCGCTGGCGCAGCACGCGCGCGGGCAGGGCGTGCCGCTCGCGATCCTGGACGACGACGGATCCGTCGCCGGCCGTCTCAACCTCGACGGCATCGTGCGTGGCGCCTTCGAGTCGTGCGCGATGGGGTACTGGCTCGCGGCGGATCGCACCGGCCGCGGGCTCGCGACCTCCGCGGTCGAGGCCGCGGTCGCCCTCGCGTTCGGCGAGCTCGGGCTGCACCGGGTCGAGGCCGGCACGCTCCTGCACAACGCCGCGTCGCAGGCCGTGCTCGCCCGCGCGGGCTTCACGCGGTTCGGGCTCGCTCCGCGCTACCTGCGCATCGCGGGGGAGTGGCAGGACCACGTGCTGTTCCAGCGGCTGGCGGACGACCCGGCCGTCTGACCCTGGTCGGCGGATCAGCGCGACCCGCCGTACGCCGCCGGCACCAGGTCCATGCGCGCGTCGCCGCTCGCGACGAGCGCGAGCACCGCAGGGGCGACCGTCTCCGGGGTGTCGAAGGTCGCGCCCGCGGTCATCGCCTCGGCCTCGGCGCGGCCCGCGCGGATCGAGGCCATGAACTCGGTCTCGGTCGCGAACGGGATGAGCGTCGAGACGACGATGCCCGTGCCGTCCAGCTCCGCGCGGGCGATCGCCGACAGGCGCTCCAGCGCGATCTTGGATGCGACGTAGCCGCCCGTGCCGGGCACGTCGGCGAACGTGGTGCCCGAGCTGACGTTGACGATCGCGCCGGTGCCCTGCGCGCGCATGGTCGGGATCACCGCCTGCATCGTCGCGAGGGGCGCCACGAGGTTGAGCTCGAGGACGGCGCGGAGGTCGTCGAGCGCCAGGGCCTCGACCGACGACTGGAGGCCCTGGCCGGCGTTGTTCACGAGCACGTCGATGCGACCGAAGGCGTCGAGGGCGGCCTGCGCCAGCGCGGCGACGTCGGACGCGTCGGTGACGTCGCAGCGCACGGCGATCGCGTCGCCGCCGATCTCCGCCGCCAGCTGCCGGATCCGCTCCTCCCGCCGGGCCGCGAGCACCACCCGCGCGCCAGCTGCGGCGGCCGCACGTGCCGTGGCCGCCCCGATGCCCGACGACGCTCCCGTGATGACGACGACCGCGTCCTGGATCTGCATGGCTCCTCCTCCTGCGACCGCGACGCGACCTGCGAGGAGGAACGCTACCCCCGAGTAGCGAAATGGGATGACGGGCCTATCCTGGTCGGGATGGACACGCCGGCCGCCGCACCCCGACCCCGCGTCGGCCGCCCGGTCGACCGCTCGGGCGACGCCGCGATCCTCGCCGCCGCCCTCGACCTCGTCGCCGAGCGGGACTACGACGGCATGGCCCTCGACGAGGTCGCCGCGCGCACCGGCCGCGCGAAGACCACGATCTACCGGCGCTGGGCGACGAAGGAGGATCTCGTGCTCGCCGCGATCCGCAGCGTCGGCCGCCCGCCGGAGGCCGAGGCCCTGCCCGACACCGGATCCCTGCGCGACGACCTCCTCGCCGTCGTCGACTCGGGCTGGCTCGGCGGCCCCGACCGGCGCGCGGCAGTGTTCGCCGGCCTCGCGCCCGCGATGCGCGGCTCGGAGCGCCTGGCGCGGGCGATCCGCTCCGAGGTCACGGATCCGTACGTCGAGGTCTACGGCCGCCTGCTGCGCCGCGCCGTCGAGCGGGGCGAGGCGCCCGCGCGGTCGGACGCCGCCGTCGCCGTGCTCGCCGAGGTCGTCCCCGCCATGAGCACGCAGCGCCTGGCGGCCGGGCGCGGCCCGGTGCGGCGCGCGTTCTTCGTGCAGGTGATCGACGAGGTGCTGCTCCCGGCCCTCGGCGTCCCGGATGCCGCCGGATAGCCTCGACCGCATGCAGATCCGCCCCGCGACGGACGTCGACTGGCCCCGCATCTTCCCCTTCTACCGGGCGATCGTCGACGCCGGCCGCACCTACGCGCTCCCGGCCGGGCAGTCGCTCGAGGAGGCGCGGCCGAACTGGATGGCCGAGGCGCCGGCCCGCACCCTCGTGGCGGTGGACGACGACGGCACGGTGCTCGGATCCGCCAAGGCCGGACCCAACCGCCCGGGTCGCGGTGCCCATGTCGCCACCGGGTCGTTCCTCGTGGATCCCGCGCACGGCGGCCGGGGCGTGGGTCGCGCGCTCGGCGAGCACGTGATCGCGTGGGCGCGCGCGGAGGGCTACCGGGCGATCCAGTTCAATGCGGTCGTGGAGACGAACCACGCGGCCGTGCACCTGTGGCGGTCGCTCGGCTTCCGGATCGTCGGCACCGTGCCCGCGGCCTTCGACCACGCGGATCACGGGCTCGTCGGCCTGCACGTGATGCACCTGCCGCTCGACTGAGCGGACCGGATCCGGCGTGCGGGACGATGTGCACATGTCAGAACATAGGCTACGTTGGACGGGCATCCGAACCGCCCCCGCCGAAGAGAAAGCAGCGCCGACATGAGCTCTGCCGAGAACGCAGCCTCTGCCGAGAACGCAGCCTCTGCCCCGACCCCGACGCACGACGTGATCACCATCGGCCGCGTCGGCGTCGACCTCTACCCGCTCCAGGACGGCGTGGGCCTCGAGGACGTCGAGACCTTCGGCAAGTACCTCGGCGGGAGCGCGGCGAACGTCGCCGTCGCGGCGGCCCGGCACGGCAGATCCGCCGCCCTGATCTCGCGCACGGGCGACGACCCGTTCGGCCGCTACGTCACGCGCGAGCTCGAGCGCCTCGGCGTCTCCGCGGAGTTCGTGACGCCGATCGACGACCTGCCCACGCCCGTCACCTTCTGCGAGATCTTCCCGCCCGACGACTTCCCCCTCTACTTCTACCGCCGCCCGAAGGCGCCCGACCTCTGCATCGAGGCCGACGCGCTCGACCGGGCGGCGATCCAGGGCGCGCGCGTCTACTGGTCCACCGTCACGGGCCTCAGCGAGGAGCCGAGCCGATCCGCGCACCACGCCGCGTGGGCCGCCCGCGCGCGCCGGCCGCTCACGGTGCTCGACCTCGACTACCGGCCGATGTTCTGGTCGTCCCCCGCGGACGCGACCCGCGAGGTCGGCCGCGCGCTCGAGCACGTGACCGTCGCCGTCGGCAACCGCGAGGAGTGCGAGATCGCGGTGGGGGAGACGGATCCGCTCCGGGCCGCCGACGCGCTGCTCGACCGCGGCGTCGAGCTCGCGATCGTCAAGCAGGGTCCGAAGGGCGTGCTCGCGAAGACGCGCGACGAGACCGTGGAGGTGCCGCCGTACCCGGTCGAGGTCGTCAACGGGCTCGGCGCGGGCGACGGCTTCGGCGGCGCGCTCGTGCACGGGCTGCTCGCCGGCTGGGACCTCGAGCGGATCCTGCGCTTCGCCAACGTCGCGGGCGCCATCGTCGCCTCCCGCCGCGAGTGCTCCACCGCCATGCCGACGACCGCCGAGGTCGAGGCCGTGCTGGAGCGCATCCGATGACGTCGGTCGACGCGACCCGGGCGCCTGCCGAGGCGCTCCGCGCGGGTGATCTGCCGGGCGCGCTCCAGGCGCTCCGCGACGTGCGCGCCACGGATCCCGACGCCGTCGCCCGCGCGCTCGCCGGCCGCGTCCGCCGCCCGCTGATCCGCGACGACGGCCGCCTGCTCATCGTCGCCGCCGACCACCCCGCCCGTGGCGCGCTCGGCGTCGGCGACGACCCCATGGCGCTCGCCGACCGCGACGAGCTGCTCGCCGGCCTCGCCACCGCCCTCACGCGCGACGGCGTCGACGGCGTGCTCGGCACCCCGGACATCGTCGACGACCTCGCGCTCCTCGGCCTCCTCGACGACAAGGTGGTCGTCGGATCCATGAACCGCGGCGGCCTCCGCGGCGCCGTCTTCGAGATGGACGACCGCTTCACGGCCTACGACGTCGCCGGGATCATCCGCGACGGGCTCGACTTCGCGAAGACGCTCGTGCGTATCGCCCTGGGCGACGCCGGCACGGCCGCGACCCTCGAGGCCAACGCGCGCGCGGTCGACGACGCGGTGCGCGCCGGCCTGCCGATCATGCTCGAGCCGTTCATGAGCGCGTGGCAGGACGGCCGCATCGTCAACGACCTCACGCCCGACGCCGTCATCACCTCCATCGCCGTCGCGTCGGGCCTCGGCTCGTCGTCCGCGCGCACGTGGATGAAGCTGCCCGTCGTCGACGACATGGCCCGCGTCATGGCCGCGACCACCCTGCCCACGCTGCTGCTCGGCGGGGATCCGCAGGGCGCGAGCGAGGACACCTGGGCCGGCTGGGAGCACGCGCTCGACCTCCCCGGCGTCCGCGGCCTCGTCGTCGGCCGCACGCTCATCCACCCGGCCGACGGCGACGTCGCGCGCGCGGTCGACCAGGCCGTCGACCTCGTGCACGGCCGCGCCCGCCCCTGACCCCGAAGACCGACCCGACCCGTCCACCACCCGCCACCGCCACTGCCACTGCCTGAGGACACCATGACCGACACCGCCCCGCTCCCCGTCGTCCCGCACTGGATCGACGGCGCCCGCTCGCCCTCGACCTCCGGCCGCACCGCCCCGGTCTACGACCCGGCCCGCGGCGTCGTCACGAAGGAGGTCGCGCTCGCGGACGCCACGGAGATCGAGCGCGCGATCGCATCGGCCCACGCCGCGTTCCCCGCCTGGCGCGACCTCTCGCTCGCCAAGCGGCAGGCGATCCTCTTCCGCTTCCGCGAGCTGCTCGAGGCCGAGAAGGGCGAGCTGGCGGAGATCATCACGTCGGAGCACGGCAAGGTCGTGAGCGACGCGCTCGGCGAGATCACGCGCGGCCAGGAGGTCGTGGAGTTCGCGACGGGCCTCGCGCACCACCTCAAGGGCGAGTACTCGGAGCAGGTGTCCACGGGCGTCGACGTGTACTCCACGAAGCAGCCGCTCGGCGTCGTCGGGATCATCTCGCCCTTCAACTTCCCGGCGATGGTGCCGATGTGGTTCTTCCCCATCGCCATCGCGGCCGGCAACACGGTGATCCTGAAGCCGAGCGAGAAGGACCCCAGCGCGGCCATCTGGATCGCCGAGCTGTGGAAGCGCGCCGGGCTCCCCGACGGCGTCTTCACGGTGCTGAACGGCGACAAGGAGGCGGTGGACGGGCTGCTCACGCACCCGGACGTGCGCGCGATCTCGTTCGTCGGATCCACGCCCATCGCGCAGTACGTCTACGAGACGGGCACGAAGCACGGCAAGCGCGTGCAGGCCCTCGGCGGCGCCAAGAACCACATGCTCGTGCTGCCCGACGCCGACCTCGACCTCGTCGCCGACTCCGCCGTCAACGCGGGCTTCGGCTCGGCGGGCGAGCGCTGCATGGCGATCTCCGTGGTCGTCGCGGTCGAGCCCGTCGCGGACGCGCTCATCGAGCGGATCACGTCGCGCATGTCGTCCCTGCGGGTCGGCGACGGCCGCCGCGGCTGCGACATGGGGCCGCTCGTGACCGAGGCGCACCGCGACAAGGTGGCCTCCTACATCGCCATCGCGGAGGAGGACGGCGCGCGCGTCGTGGTCGACGGCCGCGGCATCGAGGTCGACGGCGAGGCCGACGGCTTCTGGCTCGGCCCGACTCTCATCGACGAGCTGCCCACGAGCTCGCGCGCCTACACGGAGGAGATCTTCGGACCCGTGCTCGGCGTCGTGCGGGTGCGCACGTACGAGGAGGGCGTCGCGCTCATCAACCAGGGCGCGTTCGGCAACGGCACCGCGATCTTCACGAACGACGGCGGAGCCGCGCGCCGCTTCCAGAACGAGGTCCAGGTCGGCATGATCGGGATCAACGTCCCCATCCCCGTGCCCGTCGCCACGTTCTCGTTCGGCGGCTGGCGCTCGAGCCTCTTCGGCGACACCAAGGCCCACGGCGCCGAGGGCGTGCGGTTCTTCACGCAAGCCAAGGCCATCACCAGCCGCTGGCTCGACCCGTCGCACGGCGGCGTCGACCTCGGCTTCCCGCAGAACTGATCCGCACCCACCCCGCCCGGCCGACCGGGCACCCGACGACGACGACGGAGACGCGCATGACGACGAACGAGTGGCTGCACCCCCGCGGGAGCCTCGGGCGGGACGGCTGGGAGACCGTGGTCGACGGATCCCTGCCCGACTGGGAGCACACGGGCCTCCGCGTCGCCGTGCTCGGCGACGGCGAGGAGCTGGCGCTGCCGGCTGCGGGCGTCGAGCGGATGGTGGTGCCGCTCGCGGGATCCTTCGCCGTGCGGCACCGGGAGGCCGACGGCGAGGAGCGCGTGACCGACCTCGCGGGCCGCGAGTCGGTCTTCGCGGGACCCACGGACGTGCTCTACCTGTCGTGCGACGCGAGCGCGGTGCTCACCGGATCCGGCCGCGTGGCCGTCGCCGAGTCGCCCGCCACCCGGCCCGTGCCGAGCCGCCGCATCGCCCGCGAGGACGTGCCCGTCGAGCTGCGCGGCGCCGGCCGGTCGAGCCGCCAGGTGCACAACTTCGGGACCCCCGGCACGCCCGGATCCCTCGACGCCGAGCGCCTCATCGTCTGCGAGGTGCTGACGCCCGCCGAGAACTGGTCGAGCTACCCCGCGCACAAGCACGACGAGGAGAGGCCGGGGGAGGAGTCGGAGCTGGAGGAGATCTACTACTTCGAGACCGCCGTCGGTCGCGGGCTGGACGCTCCCGCCGACGCGGATCCGTTCGGCCTGTTCCACACGTCGTCCTCGCCCGCGGGCGAGATCGCGATCGACGCCGTGGTGCGCACGGGCGACGTCGCGCTCGTGCCCTACGGCTACCACGGGCCCGCCGTCGCGGCGCCCGGCTACGACCTCTACTACCTCAACGTCATGGCGGGCCCGGGCGCCGACCGCGCCTGGCTCATCAGCGACCACCCCGCGCACGGCTGGATCCGCGGCACGTGGGCCGGGCAGGAGATCGACCCGCGTCTGCCGTTCGCCCCCGACGCCGCCCCCACGCCCGCCGCGACCGCATCCGACCAGGGAGCCCCGACCCCATGACCGAGCCCACCACACGCATGACCGTCAGCCAGGCGCTCGTCGCGTTCCTCGCGAACCAGTGGACGGTCGACGGCGACCACCGCGAGCGCACCATCCCCGGCGTCTTCGGGATCTTCGGCCACGGCAACGTCGCCGGCATCGGCCAGGCGCTCATGCAGGCCAACGCGCAGGATCCCGACCTCATGCCGTACCACCAGGCCCGCAACGAGCAGGCGATGGTGCACCAGTCCGTCGGCTTCGCGCGCATGCACCGCCGCCTCGCCACGTACGCGAGCGCCGCGTCCGTCGGGCCGGGCGCCGCGAACATGCTCACGGGCGCGGCCCTCGCGACGGCCAACCGGCTGCCGGCGCTGCTCCTGCCGAGCGACACCTTCGCGACCCGGGTGGCGGATCCGGTGCTGCAGCAGCTCGAGCACCCGCATGACACCGGCATCTCGGTGAACGACGCCTTCCGCCCGCTGTCCCGCTTCTTCGACCGCGTGCAGCGGCCCGAGCAGCTGTACTCGATCGCGCTCGCCGCGATGCGCGTGCTCACCGACCCGGCCGAGACGGGCGCCGTCACCATCGCGCTGCCCGAGGACGTGCAGGCGGAGGCGCTCGACGTGCCGCTCGCGTTCCTCGCGCCGCGCGAGTGGCACCTGCGCCGGCCGCTACCGGAGCGCGGGCCGCTCGCGCGCGCCGTGCAGGCGATCCGCGACGCGCGCACGCCGCTGATCGTCGCGGGCGGTGGCGTGATCTACTCGGCGGCCGAGCTGGCGCTGCTGCGCTTCGCCGAGGCCACGGGAATCCCGGTCGGCACCACGCAGGCCGGCGGCGGATCCCTCGCCTGGGACCACCCGCAGTACGTCGGCGGCGTCGGCGCCACCGGATCCACCGCCGCGAACCGCCTCGCGGCCGAGGCCGACGTGGTGATCGGCATCGGCACGCGCTACTCCGACTTCACGACCGCGAGCCGCACGGCGTTCCAGCGTCCGGACGTGACCTTCGTGAACGTCAACGTCGCCGCGTTCGACGCCTACAAGCACGGCACGCAGCTGCCCGTCGTGGCCGACGCGCGCGAGACCCTCGAGGCGCTGATCGAGGCGCTCGTCGGCACGCGCGTCGACGCCGCGTACGCCGACCGCATCGCCCGCGAGAAGCGCGAGTGGGACGCCGCCGTCGACCGCGCGCTCGCCCCCACGGCCGGATCCCTGCCCGGCCAGCCCGAGATCATCGGCGCCGTGCAGGCCGCGAGCGACCCGCGCGACGTCGTCGTGCAGGCGGCCGGATCCCTGCCCGGCGACCTCCACAAGCTGTGGCGCGTGCGCGACGCCCTGGGCTACCACGTGGAGTACGCGTTCTCGTGCATGGGCTACGAGATCCCCGGCGGCCTCGGCGTGAAGCGCGGGGCGGAGGCGTACGGCGACGACCGCGACGTGATCGTCATGGTCGGCGACGGCTCCTACCTCATGCTGCACACGGAGCTCGTGACCGCGGTGGCCGAGGGCATCAAGATCATCGTCATCGTGATCCAGAACCACGGCTACGCGTCCATCGGCCACCTCTCCGAGACGGTCGGCACCGAGCGCTTCGGCACCCGCTACCGGGCGCTGGATGCGGTGACCCGCAACTTCGAGGGCCGCGAGCCGCTGCCCGTCGACCTCGCGGCGAACGCCCGCAGCTACGGCGTGGACGTGATCGAGGTCGCCCCCGGCCCGGACGCCACGACCGCGCTCGGGGCCGCCGTGCGGCGCGCGAAGGCGTCCGACCGCACCACCGTGATCCACGTCGAGTCCGACCCGCTCGTCTACGGCCCCGACGGCGAGGGCTGGTGGGACGTGCCCGTGCCCGGCGTCTCCGATATGCCGTCCACGCAGGCGGCGCACGCGGAGTACGTGGAGCGGAAGAGGGCGCAGCGGCCGCTGCTCGGCTGACGCGGTCGCGGTCGTCGCGGCCGCCCTGTCCGCGCGGATGCTATTTCCTATAGGATCTTGACCCCGGGCGTCCGGGACCCGACGACCGCGATGGAGCAGCATGCCGGACACCCCCGCGACCCACCCCGCGCCCGCCGACCGAATCGCACCGGCGTTCAGCGCCGCGGACTGGCCCATCGCCACCTGCCTGCACTCGTTCGCGACGGTCGGCCGCGACGGCACCGCCCTCCACGACGCCGACGTCGCCGTCTGGGATCGCATGTTCGCCGACATCGCGCGCGAGGGCTTCACCCTCGCCGAGCTCGCCGACAGCCACGTCCGGCCCGCCGACCTCGAGCCCGCCCGCCGCGACGAGCTCGTCTCCATCGCGCGGGACCACGGCGTCGGCATCCCGTCGGTGCACCTGCAGCGGCAGAGCGTGATCATGCCGGGCGCAGAGGCGCGCAACCTCGCCTACGCGCATCGCACCATCGACGCGATCGCCGAGATGGGCATGGAGGTCTTCTCGACCGGCCTGCACCAGCCGTTCAGCGTGGCGCAGCGGAAGGCGCTGTGGTTCTGGACCGCCGAGGGCCCGAAGGACCCCGACGATCCCGAGGTGTGGGACGCCGCCGTCACGCGCCTCCGCGAGCTCGGCCGGCACGCCGCCGACCTCGGCCTCCGCATGGCGCTCGAGATGTACGAGGACACCTACCTCGGCACGGCCGACAGCGCCGTGCGGCTCGTGGAGGAGATCGGCCTCGACAACGTGGGCCTCAACCCCGACGTCGCGAACCTCATCCGCCTGCACCGCCCGGTCGAGAGCTGGCGCGAGCTGTACGCGAAGACGCTGCCGTACGCCAACTACTGGCACGTGAAGAACTACATGCGCGACGAGGCGGCCGACGGCAGCTGGGCGACCAGCGTGCCCACGACCATGAAGGCCGGCCTCATCGACTACCGGCAGGTGATCCGCGACGCGGTCGAGCTCGGCTTCGACGGGATCATCCTCACCGAGCAGTACGGCGGCGACAGCCTCGGCGTCTGCGCGGAGAACCGCGAGTACATCCGCACGCTGCTGCCGCAGACGCGCGACGCATAGGAGAGGGCACCATGACCGACCAGCACAGCACCGCACGCAGCATCGCCATCGTCGGATCCGGGTACATGGGCGGCGGCATCGCGCAGGTGCTCGCGCTCGCAGGCGCCCGGGTGCGCATCGCCGACATCTCGGAGGAGATCGCCGTCGCCAACCACGCGCGCCTGCTGGAGGAGGCGGCGAGGTTCGTCGCCGACGGGCTGTTCCCGGCCGACGCCGTGGAGCGGATCCGCGCGGCCGTGACCCCCGCCGCGTCCATCGAGGAGGCCGTCGCCGACGCCGACTTCATCGAGGAGGCCGTGCCCGAGAAGCTCGAGATCAAGCACGCGACGCTGCGGCGGATCTCGGCGGCAGCGCGGCCCGATGCCGTCATCGGATCCAACACCTCCACAATCCTCATCGGCTCGCTCGCCGAGGCCGTCACGAACCCCGAGCGGTTCCTCGGCGTGCACTTCTCGAACCCGGCGCCGTTCATCCCGGGCGTCGAGCTGATCCCGCACGCGGGCACCGACGAGCGGGCAGTCACCATGGCCGAGGAGATCGTCGCGGCCACGGGCAAGGAGACCGCGCGCGTCACCGACTCCACGGGCTTCGTGCTCAACCGCCTGCAGTACGCGCTCTTCCACGAGGCCACGCAGATCGTGGAGGAGGGCATCGCGACCCCCGAGGACATCGACACGATCGTCCGCACGACCTTCGGCTTCCGCCTGCCGGTCTTCGGGCCGTTCGCGATCGCCGACATGGCCGGCCTCGACGTGTACGCGTTCTGCTACGCGTCGCTGCAGACCCGCTGGCCCGAGCGCTTCGCGACGCCCGCGTCGCTCCAAGAGCATGTCGACGCCGGCGAGTACGGCACCAAGACCGGATCCGGCTACCTCGACGTGCCCGCCGAGCGCACCGCGGCGCTCGTCGCGTACCGCAACAAGGCGTACGTCGCGATCAAGCAGCTGATGGACGAGCTGGGGCCGGCGCCGATCGGCTAGCTGCCGTGCGGTACCGGCCCGCGAGCGCCCGTGCCTCAGTGCGTCCGCTGCGCGAGCATCGCGAGGACGTCCGCGTGGCGGCCCTCGGCCTCGGCGTCGCGGAGGAACCGCACGCGCTGCACGAGCACCTCCTCCACGTCGCTCTGCCGCTCGAGGATCCCCATGACCTCGTCGCGGAACTCGTCGAGCGGCATCGCGGACTCCTCGTCCTGCTGCCCCATGAGGGTCGTCCGGACCGCGGGCGGCACCAGCTCGATCACCTGGAGGGGCGTGCCGGACCACTGCACGCGCAGGCTCTGCGTGAACGAGTGCACGGCGGCCTTCGTGGCCGAGTAGGTCGGCGTCGCGGGCAGGGGCACGGAGGCGAGCCCCGAGGACACGGTCATGAGCACGCCGTCGGGCTTCGCCGCGAGCCAGGGCCCGAAGGCCGCGGCCGTGCGGATCGTGCCGAGCAGGTTCGTCGTGATGGTCGCCTCCGCGACCTCGAGGTGCGCCGGGTCGCGCAGGTCCTCGGGGAGCATGACGCCGGCCATCGTGACGACCGCGTCGAGGTCGGGGTGCTCGCGGGTCACTCGTTCTGCGGCCGCGGCGATGGACGCGGGATCCGTGACGTCGAGCTCGACGGCGTGCATGCCGGGGTGCGTGGCGACGATGTCGTCGAGCAGCGCCCGGCGGCGGCCGGCGACGATGACGGTGTCGCCGCGGGCCTGCATGCGCTCGGCGAGGCCGAGGCCGATGCCCGACGTCGCTCCGGTGATCAGGACGGTGCTGCCGCTGGTCTTCATGGTGCCTCCTCCGCGGGGCCGTGCGCCCCGTCGTCGTCCAGCCTGCGTCGGACGCGGCCGGCCGGGAAGGGAGCGCGCATCGGGGGAGCGGCGGTCCCTGGATGAGCGGCGCACCAGGGGCGAGGATGGGGCCATGGACCGTCCCGCGCTCGCCGAGTTCCTCCGCGCCAGGCGCGAGGCGCTGCAGCCCTCCGACGTGGGCCTGCCCCCGGGCGCCCGTCGCCGCACCGCGGGCCTCCGCCGCGAGGAGATCTCGGCGGTCGTCGGCATGTCGGCCGACTACTGGGCGCGGCTCGAGCAGGGTCGGGGTCCGCAGCCCTCCGACCAGATGCTCACGGCCATCGCCCGCGGGCTCCGCCTCGGCCTCGACGAGCGCGACCACCTCTTCCGCCTGGCCGGCCACGGGACGCCGCGGCGGGCACGGCTGTCGCCGCACGTCAGCCCGGGCCTCATGCGCGTGCTCGACCGCCTCGACGACACCCCCGCCCTCGTGATCACCGAGCTCGGCGAGACGCTCGCGCAGAACCGCCTCGCCTCCGCCCTCTTCGGCGACGACGTGACCCGCACCGACCTCGACCGCAGCGGCGTGCACCGCTGGTTCGCCCACCCCGAGGAGCGCGGGCACTACCCGGAGCGCGACCACGAGCGGCAGGGGCGGCTCCAGGTCGCCCAGCTGCGGGTGGCGGCGTCGCAGGCGGATCCGGATCCGCTCGCCGCCGAGGTGCTCGCGAGCCTGCTCGCGACGAGCGCGGAGTTCCGCCGCTACTGGGACCTGCAGGAGGTCGGCAACCGGTTCGACGAGCGGAAGACCCTGGTGCATCCGGAGGTGGGCGAGATCGAGGTGCACTGCCAGGCGCTCTTCACGGAGGACCAGTCGCAGGTGCTGCTCGTGCTGACCCCGCTGCCGGGGTCAGGGGCGGCGGAGGCGCTCGCGCTGCTCGGCGTGGTGGGGGAGCAGCGGTTCGAGCGGTCCTAGCCCGTCGTCGTGTCGGCCGGAGGGAGGTCCGCTCCTCGGATGAGGGATGTGCGCCTCCCCGACGACGATTCTGCGCGTGCGCGGTGTCACGCTCGGACGCATGCCCCGTCGTGTCACCGTCGTCCTCCTCGCCGCGTCGGGATCGGTGCTCGCGCTGGCCGCCCTGTCCGCTGCCGTCCTCGCCGTGCACAGGGACCCGGAGCGGGTGCTCGCCGTGGGAGAGCTCGGGCCTGGGGCCCTGTGGGAGGTCACGTGGATCGGCGGCGGCCTCGCCTTCGTCGTCGCCCTCGTCGTCGGGACCTCAGCGGTCACCGCGCGTGCGCACCGCGTGATCCGCATCGGCGCGATGTCGATCGCGGTGGCGACGGCCGTCGGGGTGTCGCTCCTGCTCTGCCTCCACGTCCTGTTCTCGATGCTCGGCGCCGTCCGGTACCTCGATGTCGGCACCGTCGACGGCCAGATGGTGGCTGTGGCCGAGGGGTCGTCGCTCGCGGGGGTGTCGGTCTCCGTGGGCCGTCGGGAAGGCTGGTCCTTCGTCCCCGCGCCGTCCTCCGCTCCGGACCGATCGCCCTCCTCGATGAGCGTGGACGGCGGGCCGCCGCCGTCGAGCGACGGCGGCTACCGCGTGCGGCGTGACGGCGATGACGTGGTGGTCACGTTCTCGATCGCGGGCGAGGAGCACGAGCTCCGCGTCAGATCCGCGTCCGGGGACGACGGCGAGGAGGCGGCCCGCGCTCGATGAGGGGGCGTCACGCCGACGTCGCGTCGTCCGCGTCCCGCCGCGACCTCTCCCGCACCCGCTCGATGTGCGCCCGCATCGCAGCGGCGGCAGCCTCCGGACCCTCGGCGACCGCGGCGATGATCGCGCGGTGCTCGTGCACGGCGTCGTCCGCGTCGTGCACGCCCGTGCGCATCGTCTGGCGCATGCGGTGGACGCGGGTGGAGATCGCCTCCGACATGTCGAGGAGGAACGGGTTGCCGGTCGCCTCGAAGATCCGGTGGTGGAAGTCCCAGTCGACGACGAAGTACTCGCGGATGAGGCCGACGGGCATCTCGCCGTCGCCGGTCGCCGCGCGCACCCGTCGGGTCGTCTCCTCGTGCGCGGCGAGCGCGTCCTCGAGCGCGGGGACCAGGCGCGCCGGATCCGCGGCGGCCAGCGCCGTCGCCCCGCCCTCGAGCACGAGCCGCGCGTCGAACAGCGCCTCCAGCTGCTCCCCGGCGATCGGCGGTGCGACCCGGTAGCCCTTGTGGGCCTCGCGCGCGACGAGCCCGGTCCGCTCCAGCTGCACGAGCGCCTCGCGCACGGGCGTGGGGGAGACGTGGAGGTCGCGCGCGATCTGGTCGATGGCGAGGCGGGAGCCGGGCTCCATCGCGGATCCCATGAGCATGTCGAGCACGAGGTCGTAGACGCGGTCGCGCAGGCCCTGCCGGGCGGGCATGGAGGTCGCGTCGAGCGGGAGGCCGGTGGTCACCAGGACAGTCTGCCGTCAGCGCGCGGCGTCGGACGCCGGGCGGGCCGCGGCGCGCGCGTGCACCTCGTCGAGGATCGACGTGACCGCCCGCGGGTCGTGCGCGAACCGGCCGAGGAACAGGCCGTCGACGTCGTCGCCGATCCGCGTGAGGAGGCCGGGCCCCGCGCTGCCGCCGTAGATGACCGCGGATCCCGGGTGCGCGTCGAGCGCCCGCACGTGCGCGCGCAGCTCGCGGCAGACCCCGCGGATGTGCGCGTCGGAGGCGGGCTCCGCCGCGCCGATCGCCCACTGCGGCTCGTACGCGACGACGACCCGCCCGCCGTGCCCGGACTCCCGGGCCAGCGCGAGCGCGTCGTCGAGCTGGCGGACGCACTCGCGGGCTGCGTCGGTCGGATCCCGATGCGTCTCCTCGCCGACGCAGAGGATCGGCACGAGCCCGGAGCGCAGCGCCTGGTCCGCCTTCCGCCGCACGACCCCGTCCGTCTCGCCGAACAGGCGCCGACGCTCGGCGTGCCCGACCTCGACGAAGGCGCCGCCGAGCTCCCGGATCTGCCCGCCCGACACCTCGCCCGTGAACGCGCCGGCGTCCTCCGCCGCGAGGTCCTGCGCGCCCACGGCGGCGAGCCCGTCGAGGATCCCGACGGCGGCCGGCAGCGACAGGTACGACGGCAGCGCCACGAGCTCCGCCTCGCCGCCCGTCGTCGCCGGATGCGCGCGCGCGATCGACGCGACGGCCTCGCACCACGCGATGGTCTCGGCGTGCCCGAGGTACATCTTCAGGCTCACGCCGATCACGCCCGGCGACGCGGCCGGCCGCGGGGTCACGCGCCTACTTCGCCTCGTACGCGCGGATCTCGTCGACCTTGTCGTTCGACGGGCTCGAGCTGTCGAACTCGTACGTCAGCCACTCGCGCACGTTCCGCCGTGCGAGCTCCAGCCCCACGACCCGCTGCCCCATGCAGAGCACCTGCGCGTCGTTGGACAGCACGCTCCGCTCCACCGAGAAGCCGTCGTGCGCGGTGACGGCGCGGATCCCGGCCACCTTGTTCGCCGCGATGGCCATGCCGAGGCCCGTGCCGCAGATCAGCACCGCCCGGTCGGCCTCGCCGCGCGCGACCATCTCGGCCGCCGTGGTCGCGACGGTCGGGTAGGCGGTGTGGCCGTCGGCGTCGACGCCCACGTCCACCACCGAGACGACCAGGCCGCTCGCCTCGAGGTCGGCCTTGATCGCCTCCTTGTGGTCGTATCCCGCGTCGTCCGCGCCGACGACGATGCGCCAGGTCCTGGTCATCCGGTCCTCCTCATGGTGGTGCTGGTGGTGGTGTCGATGGATCTCACCGCTCGGCGAGCGTGCGCCCGACGGCCGCGGCGATGAGCGCGAGCGAGATCGCCCCCGGGTCGGCGGTGCCGACGGAGCGCTCGCCGTGCGACCGCGCGCGCCCGATGCCGGGCTTCATCGCGGCGGTGGCGTCGGCGGCCTCCTGCGCGGCGTCGCTCGCGGCGGCCCACGCGTCGGCGAGCGGGGCGCCGGATCCCACCCGTCCGGCCAGCGCCTCGGCGAACGGCACGAGCGCGTCGACCATGGTCTTGTCCCCGAGGGACGCCTTGCCGTGGCCCATGACGGCGTCGCGCGCGTCGCCCACGCCGCGGGCCACCGCGTCGGCGGTGACGGGATCCGCGTCCGCGTCGTCGAGCGCGTCGCCCAACGCCAGCAGGATCAGACCCCAGAGCGCGCCGGAGGTGCCGCCGCCCTTGTCCGACCACGCGTCGCCCGCGAGCCGCAGCGCGGTGCGCGCGCCGGCCCCCTGCTCCACCGCGGCGGTCGCCCGCTCGGAGGCCGCGCGGGATCCGCGGAGCATGCCGATGCCGTGGTCACCGTCGCCCGCGACCGCGTCGAGGCGGCCGAGCTCGTCGGCGTGCTCCGCGACGACCGCGTGCACGGCGTCGAGCGCCGCGGCGATGCGTCCGGCGGCTTGACGCGACGCGTCGCTCGCGTCCGGGATCGCGGCGTCGACCTCGTCGTCCTCGCGCGCGTCGACCGGCTGGAGGGCGGATCCGTCGAACGCGCCGCTGCGGAACGCCGGGGTGTCGGCGGGCGCGGTCCAGAGCCGCTCGAGCTCCTCGTCGAGCCAGAACAGCGTGAGGGACGCGCCCGCCATGTCGAAGCTGGTGCAGAACTCGCCGACCTGCGGATCCACGAGCGTGATCCCCGCCTCCTCGAGCAGGTCAGCGACGCGCGTGAAGACGACGAACAGCTCCTCGGTCTTCACGGATCCCAGGCCGTTGAGCACGGGCACGACGCGCGCGCCGCGCACCGACACGCCCTCCGGGATCTCGGCGTCGGCGAGCAGCTGCGTCACGAACAGCTCGGCCAGGCCGTCGGCTGACGGGATGTCGGTCTCGTCGATGCCGGGCTCGCCGTGGATCCCGAGGCCGATCGCCATGCGCCCCTCCGGCACCGAGAACAGCGGCTCGTCCGCGCCCGGCAGCGTGCAGCCGGTGAAGGCGACGCCCATCGACCGCGTGCGCGCGTTCGCGAGCCGGGCGACGCGCTCCGTGTCGTCGAGGTCGTAGCCCGCGGCGGATGCGGCGCCCGCCGCCTTGAACACGGTCAGGTCGCCGGCGATCCCGCGCCGCTTGGCCTGCTCGTCGGGGGAGGCGCTGAAGATGTCGTCCGTCACGACGACCGTGCGGCAGGCGATCCCGTCGCCCCGCACGCGCTCCTGCGCGTCGTCGAAGTGCAGCACGTCGCCCGCGTAGTTGCCGTAGAGGAGGAGCGCCCCGCGGCCCTGCTCGCTCGAGCGGATCACCGACTCCACCTGGTGCGCGGAGGGCGACGCGAAGAGGTTGCCCATCGCGGCGCCGTGCGCGAGACCCGGGCCGACCAGCCCGCCGAACGCGGGGTAGTGGCCGGAGCCGCCGCCGATGACGACCGCCACCTCGGGCTCGGTCGCGCGGGTGGAGCGGGAGACGCCGCCGTGCACGCGCCGGACCCACCGGCCGTTGGCGCGGACGAAGCCGTCCGTCATGTCGTCGGCGAAGTCCGCGGGGTCGTTCCAGAGCCGGGTCATCCGTGTGTCCTCCTCATCGAGCACGTGAGGAGATCCTATAGGATATTGGATCCCGTGGGGCGGGTCCCGGGACCCGCGGCTCAGTCGCGCGCCGCCCACTCCTCTGCGAGCAGCGCGTAGCCGACCCCGTCGATCCAGCCGAGGTCGCGGTGCAGCGAGTCGGCGACCGCGTACGACTCCCGCCGCATGCCGACGCGCTCGGCCAGCCGGAGCGACGGCGCGTTGTCGGCGAAGGCGCTCGCGACGACCCGGCGGACGCCGAGCCCCTCGAACGCGATCCGCAGCGCTGCCCGGACCGCCTCGGTCGCGAGGCCGCGTCCGCCGACGCCCGGATCCAGGGTCCAGCCGAGCTCCGCCTGCGTCCCGGTGGCGAGGTGCGAGACCTCGCGCTGCGCCCACGCGTCCTCGACCCGCACCATGAGGTCGCCCACGACGCGGCCGTCGAGCTCGAGCACGAGCTGGTCGCGGAGCATCCCCGCGCTACCGGCGATCCACGCGGCCTCGTCGACGGGCCGGGAGGTGACCCAGCGGGTGACCTCGTCGAGCCGCCGGTACGCCCACATCGCGGGCGCGTCGGCCGTGGTCATGCGGCGGAGGAGGAGCCGCTCGGTGCGGAGCGGCCACGTGACGCGGTCGAGCGGGGCGGCGTCGGGGTCGGCGTCGGGGATCATCCACCCATCGTGGCAGCGCACGCGTGCGACGCCGTCCGGGCGACCCGACGCGCTACCGGTCGACGAGCGTGATCTCGAACGAGTAGAGGTCGGGCCGGTAGCAGTGCTGGCCGTACTCGACGGCGCGGCCCGAGCTGTCGAACGCCGTGCGCGACATCGTCAGCACGGCGCCGCCGCGCGGCAGGTCGAGCAGGCGTGCCTCGGATGCGGTGGCCGCGCGGGCGCCGATGCGCTGCTTGGCGACCCGCATGATCACGCCGCGTCCGCGCAGCAGCTGGTACAGCCCGTGGGTGGCGAGGTCGTCGGGATCCAGGTCGACGAACGGCGCGGGGAGCACGTTGTCGAGGATCGCGAGCGGCACGCCGTCCGCCGTGCGCAGCCGCGTGAGGTGCAGCACCGGGCTGCCGACCTCGACGCCCAGCGCCTCGGCGACCTTCTCGTCGGCCTCGCCCCGGGACGACGACAGCATCTCGGTGCGCGGCGTCTGGCCCTGCCGCTCCAAGTCCTCGTAGAGGCTCGTGAGCTCGACGTTGCGGGTGACCCGCCCGTGCACGACCTGCGTGCCGATGCCGCGGCGACGCACGAGCAGGCCCTTGTCGACGAGGTCCTGGATCGCCCGCCGGATGGTCGGGCGCGAGAGCCCGAGCCGGGCGCCGAGCGCGATCTCGTTCTCGAGCCGGGCGCCCGCGGGGAGGGTTCCGTCGTGGATCGCCGTCTCCAGCAGGGTGGCCACCTGGTAGTAGAGGGGGACGGGTCCCGAGCGGTCGAGCGCGAGGAACAGGTCGGGCGGCAGGATCTGCTCCGGTTGGCTCACGTCGATCGCTCCCTCGTAGGTCAGGTCAACGCCTCATCCTGGCATGCGGCGGTTCAGCGGCCGGACGCCGGCGCTGCCTCCTCCGGGCCGGGATCACGCGCGAGCTCGTGCGCCAGCGAGTCGAGCTCGGCCCCACCCGCCATGAGGCTCGTGAGCTCGCCCAGCGTGATCTCGTCCTTCTCGAACGTGCCGAGGCTGGATCCGCGGTTCAGCAGCAGGAACCGGTCGCCCACCGGGAACGCGTGGTGCGGGTTGTGCGTGATGAAGACCACGCCGAGCCCCCTGTCGCGCGAGCGCGCGATGTACCGGAGCACGACGCCCGACTGCTTGACGCCGAGGGCCGCCGTGGGCTCGTCGAGGATCAGCACGCGCGCGCCGAAGTGCACGGCCCGGGCGATGGCGACGCACTGGCGCTCGCCGCCGGAGAGCGTCCCGATGGGCTGGTCCACGTCGCGCAGGTCGATGCCCATCTGCGCGAGCTGCTCGTGCGTGACGGCCTTCATGGCGGCCACGTCGAGCCGACGGAACGGACCCTTCCCCTTGGTGATCTCAGAGCCGAGGAAGAAGTTCCGCCACACGGGCATGAGCGGCACGACCGCGAGGTCCTGGTAGACGGTCGCGATGCCGGCCTGGAGCGCGGCGCGCGGGGATCCGAGCGTCACGGGCTCGCCGTCGAGCAGCATCGTGCCCTCGCTGGGCGCGTGCACGCCCGCGAGCATCTTGATGAAGGTCGACTTGCCGGCGCCGTTGTCGCCCAGCACGCACGTGACCTCGCCCGCGGCGACCACGGTCGAGACGCCCGTGAGCGCGTTGACCGCGCCGTAGCTCTTGCCGATGTCGCGGACCTCGAGGATGGTCGTGCCGGCGGGCGGCAGCGGGAGAGTGGGGCGTCCGCCGGCCTCCTCGGCGGCGCCGGGCACGGCGCCCGCGAGGGGCTCGGACGCGGCGCTCGCGCTCGGGGTCGTCTCCGTGCTCATCGTCCGCCTCCCGCCCGCGTGCGCACCAGGTTGTTGAGCAGCACGGCCGCGAGGAGCATCACGCCGAGGATCGTGCGGAGCCAGTTCGTGTCCCACTGGGCGAACGTGATGCCCTGGAAGACCATGCCGTAGATCAGCGCGCCGAGTGCCGCGCCGATGGCCGAGCCGAAGCCGCCCGTGAGCAGGCACCCGCCGACGACCGCGCAGATGATGTAGATGAACTCCTGGCCGACGCCCGTGTTCGCCTGCACCGTTGAGGTGCGGAACAGCGAGATCATGCCGACGAGCCAGGCCGCGCCCGCGGTGCCCATGAAGAGGCCGACCTTGGTCTTGAAGACCGGGACGCCCACCTGGCGGGCGGACTCCTTGGCGCCGCCGACCGCGAAGATCCAGTTGCCGGCGCGCGTGCGCAGGAGGATCCAGGTGGCGACCGCCGCGACCAGGAACCACCACAGCACCGAGACGTAGAAGTTGCCGCCGCCGATCTCGAGCGACGAGCCGAAGATCGGCTGTATGGCGTCGTACGACGGCACCTTCGTCATGCCCTGGATGGCGACCTGGCCGGTGATGAGCTTCGTGACGGCGAGGTCGACGCCCGCGAGCGCGAAGAACGTGCCGAGCGTGACGATGAAGCTCGGCAGTCCCGTCTTCATCACGAGGAAGCCGTTGAGCGCGCCGACCGCGAGGGCCGCGGCGAGGGAGACGAGCACCGCGACCCAGATGCTGAGTCCGTAGTGCGACGTGAGGATGCCGACCACGAGGGCCGAGAAGCCCGTCATCACGCCGGCGGAGAGGTCGAACTCGCCGCCGATCATGAGCATCGCGACGGCGACCGCCATGATCCCGAATGTCGAGGCCGACTCGAGCCACACTCCCGCGCCGGCGAGGGTGAGGAACTGCGGCGTGTAGAGGGAGAAGAACACCAGCACGGCGAGGGCGGCCACGAGGGCGCCGATCTCCGGCCGGGCGAGGATCTTGCGGATCGGCCTGTTCTCGAGGCGCGGCCTCGTGGCGATCGTCACGATGTCCGTCGTGGTCAACGCGGGCTCCTTCGGTGGGCGTCGGGCGGTGCGATGGGGTGCGGATGGGGGAGAGGGGAGGCGGCGGGCCGGGCGCTTCGGGCGCGCCCGGCCCGACCGCCTAGCGGGTGCCGTTCTTCGCGAACTCGGCGACCTGCGCCGCGTTGTCCTTCGTCACGAACGCGGGTCCGGAGTAGACGGGCTGGCCGCCGCCGATGACGTTGCCGTTGGTGGCGTAGAGGTCGAGCGCGGTGATCCCGAGGAAGCCCTGCACGTAGGGCTGCTGGTCGACCGCGAACAGGATCTTGTCGGCCTCGACCGCGCTCACGACGTCCTCCGAGAGGTCGAACGTGCCGATCTGGGCCTTGCTGCCCGACTCCTCGACGGCGCCGACCGCGTCGATCGCGTACTGGCCGCCGAGCGTGAGCACACCGTCGATGGACGGATCCGCCTGCAGCTTCGACTTGATCGTCGCCTTCACGTCGGCGTCGTTCGTGCCGTCCACCTGGAGGTTCGCCATCTGGCCGGAGAACGCGCTCGCCGCGGAGGAGCAGCGCTCCTCGAGGCCGACGTTCCCGGCCTCCTGGATCACGCAGAGCGCGTTCTTCAGGCCCGCCTCGCCGAGGCGCTTGCCGACGGCCTCGCCCGCGACGGTCTCGCTCTGGCCGATGTGGGTGAGGGCGCCGAACTCGGCCGAGCGCTCGATCCCGGAGTTGATGGTGACCACGGGGATGCCCGCGGCCACGGCCTTCTCCACGCTGTCCTTCACGCCGTCCGGGTTCGCCATCGAGACGACGATCCCGTCCACCTTCTGCGCGACGGCGTTGTCGATGAGCTGGGACTGCTTGGCGGGATCCGGGTCCGCGTTGTACGTGACGGTGGCGCCGTACTGGCCGCCGGCGGTCTCGGCGCCCGACTTCACGCGATCCCAGAATGCGTCGCCCGGGCCGGAGTGCGTGACCACCGCGAAGGTGAGGTCGCCGCCGCCGCCGTTCGCTCCGCCCGCGGTGGGCGGGGCCTCCTGGCCGGTGCCCGCGCACGAGGTGAGGAGGAACCCGGCCGCGATCGCGAGGCCGAGGGGGGCGAGGAATCTGTTCTTCATCGAATGCTCCTTGTCGGGCGGACGCCCGCGCGCGGGGTCCTGGACGTCGTCGTCGGGGCGATCTTCGTCCCGGCCGACGTGCTTTGTCAACACATGCTGACAAGACGGATCCCAGTCGTGACCCGTCGTCGTCCGGCGGGCTCCCCGACCGGTCCGACCCTCCAGTGTGCCGCCTCCTCGGGGCATCCTGCGCGCGCGACGACGCCGGCCGCGGCGCGCGCGGTCGGGCGGGTCGTGCGGGGAGCCCTCGGTCAGAGCGAGACGGGCACCGCCACGCGCTCCTCGGCCGAGCGCTGGGCCGCATCCGCGAGCACGAGCGCCGCGCGGCCGTCGGCGAAGGTCGGGCTGTCCGAGGCCTCGCCGCGGGCCAGGCGGATGAAGGCGCGCAGCTCCGCGACGTACGCGGCGGCGTAGCGCTCGAGGAAGAAGTCCTGGTACGGCGGCTTGCCCTCGACGCTCGTGGCGGTCGAGACGCTGACGAGGCTCGTGAGGGCGTTCGAGACCTGCAGGGATCCGCGCGAGCCGAAGGCCTCGATCCGCTGGTCGTAGCCGACGGCGCTGTGCCGCGAGTTCGTGATGACCACCAGCGCGCCCGTCGAGGCCCGGAGCGTCACGACCGCGGTGTCGAAGTCGCCGTGCTCGCGGGCGCCGGGGTCGAAGGTCGTGGACCCGGTCGCCTGCACCTCGACGATGTCCGGCAGGAACGCGCGCGCCATGTCGAGGTCGTGGATGGTCATGTCGCGGAAGATCCCGCCGGAGACCGCGACGTAGGCGGCGGGCGGCGCAGCGGGGTCGCGGCTGATGATCGACAGCTGCTCGAGCTCGCCGATCTCGCCCGCGGCCACGCGGGCCCGCGCCTCCGCGAAGGCCGGGTCGAAGCGGCGGTTGAAGCCGAGCGCCACGGGCACGCCGGACGACAGCACGCGGGGGAGGAGCGCATCCACCCGCGCGATGTCGAGGTCGATGGGCTTCTCGCAGAGCACCGGCAGGCCGGCGTCGATGGCGGCCGCGATGAGGTCGACGTGCGTGGGCGTGGGCGAGGCGATGAGGACCGCGTCGACGCCGCCCGACGCCATCATCTCGGCCGCGTCCTCGGTGACGCGGCCGCCGAGGCGGGCGGAGAGGGCGCGGGCGCCGTCGACGAAGGGGTCGCAGATCCACGCGAGCTCGGCGTCCGGATCCGCGGCGATGTTCGCGGCGTGGACCTGGCCGATGCGGCCGGTGCCGATCAGGCCGAAGCGCAGGGGGGTCGTGGTCATGTCGTGGGTCCTCGTGTGTCGTGGTGGTGGTGCCGGTGCGCTCGGGGTGGCGCGCCGGATCAGGCCCAGGTGCGGAGGGCCTCGCGGTTGACGCGCTGGTCCTCCGTGCGCTCGGCGCGGAAGCGGCGGATGTCGGCGTCGGGCGCGTTCAGCACGTCCTGCTCCACCACGATCCAGCCGTCGTAGCCCTGCGCCTCGATCGCGGCCATCACGCTCGTGAGGTCGACGTCGCCCCGGCCGAACGCCACGAAGGCGCCGGACGACCAGACCTCGCGCATGCCGCCGCGCGCGGCCAGCACGCGGCGGAGCTCGGCGCCGTCGACGTCCTTGAGGTGCAGGTGGGTGATTCGCCCGCCCCAGCGGGAGATCGCCGCGAGCGGGTCGCCGCCCGCGATCACGAGGTGGCCGGTGTCGAGCGTGAGGCCCACGTCGACCTGGTCGAGGAAGCGGTCGATCTCCTCGGGCGACTCCACGAACGTGCCCGCGTGGTGGTGGAAGGTCGGCTCGAAGCCCGCGGCGCGCGTGATGTCCGCGGCCCGCGCCGTGTTGCGGACGAGGCGCGACCACGCGGCGTCGTCGAGCGGGTCGGCCTCGGCGCCGCGGCCGGGGGCGGCGGCGCGGGTCGCGGATCCGGCGTCGGCGAGCGTCGGCAGCGGCAGGCGCGCGGGCCCCGCCTCGGCGGCCTCCTGGAACACGCGCAGCGAGGCGTCGAGCTCGGGGAGGGCGGCCTCGAAGGCGTCGTCGTCGGAGAGGGGGAGCTGGATCCAGCCGCCCGCGAGCTCGAGGCCCGCGCCCGCGAGCCGGTCGCGCAGCTCGCGCCCGCGGCCGAGGTAGCCGACCGGGCCGAGGTCGATGCCCGCGTACCCCGTCTCGGCGAGCGCCTCGACCATGTCGTCGGGCGTGACGACCTCGGCGCCCTCGGGCGTCAGCTCGAACACGCCGAAGCTCACGGGTGCGCCGGCGACGGTCGCCCTCACGCGGCGGCTCCCGCGGGTCGGCTCGCGCGGTCCGTCGCGGCGGCGCGGGATGCGGGGGTGGTGCGGGTCTGGACCATGCGGCGTCGCACTGCTCCTCGGGCCGTCGGGCGGATGTTTGTCCTGACGATAGTACGTGGCGGCGGTCCTCCGCCATCGTGGCCGACGCCTCCTCCGGGCGCGCCGCGACGATCGCATGACGAGCCGGTGACGAATCGGTGGCGGCCCTCCACCGGGGGTCGTGCCCGGCCTACGCTCGACGGGTGATCCCCCATGCGGGGGAACCGCGACGCCGAGGGGGACGACGCCATGACCGAGACCGACACCGCACCCGCGACCCGGGACCGCCGATCCGGCCCGGCCCGCCGCATCGCCCGCCCGCTCGCCGTCGCGACCGCCCTGGCCCTCGGCCTGTCCGCGCTCGTCGCGTCGCCCGCCGAGGCCGCGACCGTCGCCATCGCCGACGTGCAGGGCAGCGGCAGCGCGACCCCGTTCGCCGGCCGCGTCGTCACGGTCGAGGGCGTCGTCACCGCCGACTACCGCGGGGCGAGCGGGTACGCCGGCATCGTGATCCAGACCCCGGGCTCGGGCGGCACGACCGACCAGACGCCCGGCGCCTCCGACGGGATCTTCGTCTACCTCGCGAGCGCCGACCCGGCCGTCGCGATCGGCGACCTCGTCCGCGTCACGGGCACCGCCTCCGAGCGCCAGGGCCAGACCCAGCTCGCCGCGACCGCGACCGACCTCGTGCAGGGCGGCGTCGGAGTCCCCGCCGCCACCCCGCTGCCCGACACGCTCCGCGGCGCCGACCGCGAGTCGCTCGAGAGCATGCTCGTGACGCCGACGGGCGACTACCGCGTCGGATCCGCGCACCAGCTCGACACCTTCGGCACGCTCTGGCTGAGCGCCGGCGCCGACCTGCCCGTCAAGGCCACCGACGTCGTGCGGCCGGGCGCCGAGGCCGACCGGATCGCCGCCGACAACCGCGCGCGTCGGCTCCTCCTCGACGACGGCTACAACATCCAGCTCACGAACGCGGCCTACCCCGCGGGCGCGACGCAGCCCTACTACTCGGCCGACCGCGTGGTCCGCAACGGCGACGTCCCGGTCTTCCCGACCACCCCGTACGTGCTGGCCTACGGCTTCGACGACTGGCGCCTGCAGCCCACGACGCCCGTCACGTCGCTCGACGCGGCCGGCCGTGTGCCGACCTTCACGAGCGGGAACCCGCGTCCGGCCTCGTCGCCCGAGGTGGGCGGCGACGTCCGCATCGCCGGGTTCAACGTCCTCAACTACTTCACGACGCTCGGCGAGCGCGGCGCCGCCACCGCGGAGGAGTTCGCAAAGCAGCGCGCGAAGATCGTCACCGCGATCACCGGCCTCGACGCGCAGGTCGTGACGCTGATGGAGATCGAGAACTCGACGCGCTTCGGCGAGCCGGCCGACACCGCGACGGCCGACCTCGTGCGCGGCCTGAACGACGCCGCGGGCAAGCCGGTCTGGGAGTACGTGCGCACCCCCACCGCGCTGCAGTCGACGCCCACCGACGAGATCCAGAACGCGATCATCTACCGCACGGACGCCGTCACGCCCGTCGGGCAGGCGGCCACGCAGATCGACGAGACCGTGTGGAGCAACGCGCGCGAGCCGATCGCGCAGTCCTTCCGCGGCGGCGACCGCACGTTCACGGTGGTCGCGAACCACCTCAAGTCGAAGTCCGGGTCCGGCACGCAGCCCGCCGACGGCCAGGGCTTCTTCAACGCCGACCGGGTCGCGCAGGCGGAGGCCGTGGCGCGCTTCGCGGGCGAGCTGCAGGCGTCGAGCGGATCCGACCTCGTCTACCTCCTCGGCGACTTCAACGCCTACTCGGAGGAGGACCCGATCCAGGTCCTCCGCGACGCCGGCTTCGTCGACCTCGTGGCCGCGAAGGCCCCCGGCGAGCGCACGTACTCGTTCGACGGCGAGGTCGGATCCCTCGACCACGTGCTCGCCACCCGAGCGGGCGCGGCTGCGGTCACGGGCGTCGGGGTCTGGGACATCAACGCGCCGGAGTGGGCGGCGCGCGAGTACGGCGGGGCCGCCACCGACGGATCCAGCGCCTTCCGCTCGAGCGACCACGATCCCGTGAAGGTCGGCCTCGACACGATCCGCGACGCGTCGACCCTCGTCGGGTACGCCGACCGCCTGCTCGTCCGCAGCGGCCAGGCCGTGAGGTACTCCGTGAAGCTCGCCGCCGGCGCGACGGCTCCGACCGGCCGCGTGCAGATCCTCGACCGGGGCCGCGCGATCGCCACCGTCGACGTCACGGCGGCCGATGCGGGCCGCGCGACGGTCACGCTGCCGAAGCTCTCCCGCGGGATCCACCTGATCACCGCGAGCTACGCGGGCGACGGCCAGGCGAAGGGGTCGAGCACCGTCTGGCCGTCGATCGTCCTCGTCTGGTAGCCGCCCGCCGCACGCGGAATGCGCGGGCCGCGCGCCCGGTTGCACCCCGAGACCGCACGAACCGAGCACGAGAAGAGGACGCACCATGGCCACCACCGAGCTGACCGCCGAGAACTTCGAGAGCATCGTCGACTCCAACGGCATCGTCGTCGTCGACTTCTGGGCCGACTGGTGCGGTCCCTGCAAGCAGTTCGCGCCCGTCTTCGACAAGTCGAGCGAGAAGCACGCCGACATCGTCCACGGCAAGGTCGACACCGAGGCGCAGCAGTTCCTCGCGCAGCAGGCGAACATCTCCGCCATCCCGACGCTGATGATCTTCAAGGACCAGACGCTCATCTTCAGCCAGGCGGGCGCGCTGCCCGCCCCGGCGCTCGAGTCGCTCATCGAGGAGGTGCGCGCCGTCGACGTGGCCGCCCTGAAGGAGCAGGCCGCCGCCGAGGCGGCGCAGGCCACGCCCGGCGCGAGCGCCGACCCCACCGCGATCTGACCCGCGCCTGATCCGCGCCTGATCCGCGACGACGGCCCCTCCCCAGCCGGGAGGGGCCGTCGGCATTCCCGCCACCGCCCTCCCCGCCGTCAGCCGACCGGCCCCCGGATACGATTGCCCCGATGACCTCCACCCCTCCCGCTCCTGCCGGATCCGCCGCGTCCGGCACCGCCCTGGCCCCCGCCCTCGAGCGCCTCGGCACGGTCTTCGGGTACGACGCCTTCCGCGGCGACCAGCAGGAGATCGTCGAGCACGTCATCGGCGGCGGCGACGCGCTCGTGCTCATGCCCACGGGTGGCGGCAAGTCGCTCTGCTACCAGATCCCGAGCCTCGTCCGCGAGGGCACGGGCGTCGTCATCTCCCCGCTCATCGCGCTCATGCAGGACCAGGTCGACGCGCTGCGCGCCGTGGGCGTGCGCGCCGCGTTCCTCAACTCCACCCAGGACCTCGAGACCAGCCGCGAGGTCGAGCGCGCCCTGCTCGACGGCGACCTCGACCTGCTCTACCTCGCGCCCGAGCGCCTCATCCTCGACCGGATGGGCCGGCTGCTCGACGAGGCGCGCGTCGCCCTGTTCGCCATCGACGAGGCGCACTGCGTCTCCCAGTGGGGCCATGACTTCCGCAAGGACTACCTCGCGCTGTCGATGCTGCAGGAGCGCTGGCCCGAGGTGCCGCGCATCGCGCTCACCGCCACCGCCAACGAGGCCACGCACGCCGACATCACGGCGCGCCTGGGCCTCCAGGACGCGCGCCACTTCGTCTCGTCGTTCGACCGGCCGAACATCCGCTACCGCATCGTGCCCAAGGCGGAGCCGCGCAAGCAGCTGGTCGACCTCATCAAGAACGAGCACGCGGGCGACGCCGGCATCGTCTACTGCCTGAGCCGCAAGACCGTCGAGCAGACGGCCGAGGCGCTGAACAAGCAGGGGATCACCGCGCTGCCGTACCACGCGGGCCTCGACGCCGCGGTGCGCCAGCGCAACCAGGCGCGCTTCCTCCGCGAGGACGGCATCGTGATGTGCGCCACCATCGCGTTCGGCATGGGCATCGACAAGCCCGACGTGCGCTTCGTCGCCCACATCGACCTGCCCAAGTCCATCGAGGGCTACTACCAGGAGACGGGTCGCGCGGGCCGCGACGGCCTGCCCTCCACCGCATGGCTCGCCTACGGCCTGCAGGACGTCGTGCAGCAGCGCCGCATGATCGACCAGTCCGAGGGCGACGCGCAGCACCGACGCCGGCTGTCGCAGCACCTCGACGCCATGCTCGCGCTGTGCGAGACGGTCGGCTGCCGCCGTGTGCAGCTCCTCCGCTACTTCGGCGAGGAGACGGGTCCATGCGGCAACTGCGACACGTGCCTCGAGCCCGTCGAGACGTGGGACGCGACGGTGCCGTCGCAGAAGCTGCTGTCCACCATCGTCCGGCTGCAGCGCGAACGGAACCAGCGCTTCGGGGCGGCGCACCTCATCGACATCCTGCTCGGCAACGAGACCGACCGCGTCCGCCAGCAGGGTCACGACCAGCTGGCCACGTTCGGCATCGGCGGCGAGCTCACCGACGTGCAGTGGCGCGGCGTCGTCCGCCAGCTCCTCGCCCAGGGACTGCTCGGCGTGAGCGACGACGGATACGGCACGCTCGTCATCACCGCGGGCAGCGGCGACGTGCTCAGCGGATCCCGGCAGGTGCCCATGCGGCAGGAGCCGGAGCGCATCGTGCGCGGCCGCGGCACCCGCACCACCCGGGCGAAGGGCGGCCAGGTGGTCGACCTCCCCGAGGAGGCGCAGGGCCTGTTCGAGGCGCTCCGGGCATGGCGCTCGGAGCAGGCGAAGGAGCAGGGCGTGCCCGCGTACGTCGTGTTCGCCGACGTCACCCTGCGCGAGGTCGCGACCGTGCGCCCGGCTGATCTGGGGCAGCTCGCCGGCATCACGGGCGTCGGGCAGAAGAAGCTCGACACCTACGGCGAGGGACTGCTCGCGGTCGTCGCCGGATCCGCCGCGGCCGACTAGAGCGCCCGCCCAGCAGGGCCTCCGCGATCGGGAACGCCGGCCGGCCGGAGCGGTGGAGGGGGAGAGGGACCCGGTCCCGAGCCTCGAGGGCTGCGGGACCGAGCCGCGCACACGGCCGACTTTTACCCGAAGACCGGCCCGGCGCTGGCGGGACAGCTCACCCGAAGAGCTGTCGCCGTTGCCCACGATCGTACTGGTCCGGCCGTGCGCCCTCTGCGGGCTGTGGGGAGCGGGCGGGGCGTGGTCTCGGTCGGGCCCGGCGACGGCCGCGCCATCGGGGCCGCATGTAAACAGCGTGTAACGGGAGGCCGCAAACGCTTCATCGGGATTGCCAACACCGTATGGCGTATTTGTAATATGTCACCTACCACCGGCTGCCCGAGGCCGGACGAGGGAGCGCCATGGCAGTGACCGGAGCAGATGCGGATGCTATCCGCGTGGGCGCACGTCGCGCCGCCGTCCTCCCCACCACCGGATCCCGGCGCCCGCTGGGCACCGACGCCGTCGCCCTCGAGGGCGGCCTGCTCGCCGCCTGGCAGGAGCGCAACCGGGCCCGCACCATCCCCCACGCCATCGCCTCCATGGCCACGGCGGGCAACCTCGACGACCTCCGCGCGGCGGTCGACGGGCCGGGGGAGCGGCCCGTCCCGCGTTACCCGTTCCTCGACACCGACGTCTACAAGACCCTCGAGGGCGTGGCCTACGAGATCGGCCGGGGCACCGCGACAGCGGAGATGCGGGCCTTCGTCGACGAGGCGACGGATGTGCTCGAGCGCGTGCAGGCGGCCGACGGCTACATCGGCTCGTACGCGCAGCGGCTCGGATCCGACCGCGAGCCCTGGTCCGACCTCGCGTGGGGCCACGAGCTCTACAACCTCGGGCACCTGATCCAGGCCGCGGTCGCCGACTCCCGCCAGGGCGGCGACGGACGCCTCCTGGCCGTGGCCCGCCGCTTCGCCGACGCCGCGGTCCGCGAGTTCGGCCCGGGCGGACGCGAGGAGGTCTGCGGGCATCCCGAGGTCGAGATGGCGCTCGTCGAGCTGCACCGCGAGACGGGGGAGCGCGCCTACCTCGACCTCGCCTCCGCGTTCGTCGAGCGGCGTGGCCACGGCACCGTGGCGACGCGGATCTTCCCGGCCGAGTACTTCCAGGACGCGCACCCCTTCCGCGAGATGCCGGCCGTCACGGGCCACGCCGTCCGCATGGCGTACCTCGCCGCGGGTGCCACGGACGTGGCGACGGAGACGGGCGACGCGGATCTGCTCGCCGCCTCCGTCCGCCTGTTCGACGACGCCGTGCGCACCCGCCTCTACGTGACCGGCGGGCTCGGCAGCCGCCACTCCGACGAGGCCATCGGCGACGCGTACGAGCTGCCGAGCGAGCGCTCCTACAGCGAGACCTGCGCGGCCATCGCCGTGATGCAGTGGGCCTGGCGCCTCTTCCTCGCCACCGGCGAGCCCCGATTCCTCGACACGCACGAGACCGTGCTCTTCAACGCCTACGCCGTGGGGCTCTCCGCCGACGGCACGGGCTTCTTCTACGACAACCCGCTGCAGCGCCGGCCCGACCACCACGCGCAGTCGGGCGCCGAGACCGAGGGCGAGCTGATGCGCCGCCCGTGGTTCACCTGCCCGTGCTGCCCGCCGAACATCGTCCGCTGGATGAGCGAGCTGCAGGACCACGTGTCCGTCCAGGACGGCGACGACCTCGTGATCGCCCACCCGGCCGGGTGCGTCATCCGCACCGACGCGATCGACGTCCGCGTGACGACCGACTACCCGTGGGACGGCGCCGTGCGTGTCGAGGTGCTGCGCGCATCGGGCGCCGAGAGCGGCATCGTGATCCGCCGTCCGGGCTGGTGCCACTCCGCGACCGCGGTCCTGCAGGGTGCCGACGGGTCGAGCGCCGAGGTGGGCGCCGAAGCCGACGACCGGTGGATCCGCGCCACCCGCGCCTGGGCCGCCGGCGACGCGCTCGTGGTCGAGCTGGACATGCCGGTGCGCGCCCTCGGATCCCACCCGCACCTCGACGCCACCCGCGGAGCCCTCGCGGTGGTGCGCGGACCGGTCGTGTTCGCCCTCGAGCAGGAGGACGCCGGCGCACCCGTCGACGACCTGCTCCTCGACCCGCGCGACCTGGCGGAGGCACGGACCGTGCCGCTCCCGCTCGCCGCGCCGTGGGGCCCGGCGTCTGGCGCCGCCGATCCCGCGTCGGGCGTCGCGCTCGCCGTGCGGCTCCGCCGCGCGCTCCCCGCTCCGGACGAGCTCTACCCCGAGGTCGTCCCCGGCACCACCGCACCCGCCGCGTCGGCCGACCCCGTCGACGCCGTGCTCGTGCCGTACGCCCTCTGGGGCAACCGGTCGCCCGCCGCCATGCGGGTCTGGATCCGCGCCGCCGACACCGGCTGAGCCGTCCCGCGCGCGCACGCCACTCGGATCCACCCGATCCGGGGCGGTCGCGCGCACCTCCACTTCCTCCCCATCCCTCCCATCGCACGACCCCGTCCGTCACTCCCCACCCGGCGCGCCCCGGCCGCCATCCACGAAACGAGAGTCCGATGAACAGACGAATCACCGCAGTCGGGCTGGCTGTCGCCGCCAGCCTCGCCCTCACGTCCTGCGCCGGCGCAGGCGGCAAGGCCGCCGCCGACATCACCGGCCCCGCCGACACGGGCGGCACCATGCACGTCCTGCAGGTGTCGGACTTCCCGCACCTGGATCCCGCGATGGGCTACGAGACCGACCTCGCGGACGTCTACCGGCTCATCTACCGCACGCTCACCACGACCACGGGCAAGGACGGCGCCACGATCGCGCCCGACCTCGCCACCGACACCGGCACCCCCAACGACGACGACACCGTCTGGACGTTCACGCTCAAGGACGGCCTGAAGTTCGAGGACGGCTCCCCGATCACGAGCCAGTCGATGAAGTTCGGCGTGGAGCGCTCGTTCGACAAGGCGCTCGCGATCGGCTCGCCGTACGCCCGCATGTACCTCCAGGGCGGCGACAGCTACCAGGGCCCGTACGTGTCGGGCGACCTGTCCTCCATCGAGACCCCCGACGAGAAGACCATCGTCTTCCACCTCAACCGCTCCGTGCCCGAGTTCGCGAGCGTCACCGCGCAGAGCACGTTCGTGCCGTTCCCCGTGGACAAGGACCGCGTCACCGTCACGAGCGTGGACCAGCAGCCCATCTCCTCCGGCCCGTACAAGGTGAGCGCCCGGACGCCCGGCCAGTCGCTCACGCTCGTGCGCAACCCCGAGTGGGACGCGTCCACCGACGAGGTCCGGACCGCGAAGCCCGACGAGTGGGACTTCACGATGGGGCTCGACCAGGCCACCATCGACGAGCGCATGATCGCCGGCCAGGGCGACGACGCGAACGCGATCGCCTACGGGATCACCGCGGCGTCGGTGTCCCGCATCCAGACGCCGCAGATCAAGGCGCGCACCGTCTCGGGCGACAGCGGCTGCACCACGTACCTCGCGCTCAACACGACGAAGCCGCACCTCGGCGACGTGCGCGTGCGCCAGGCCATCGCCTACGCCGTGGACAAGAAGTCGCTCGCCGACGTGGCGGGCGGCCCCATGATCGCCGAGCCCGCGTCGACGATCCTCACCCGCAGCGTCCCCGGTCACAAGGACTTCGACCTCTACCCCAGCACCGACAGCTCGGGTGACGTCGACAAGGCGAAGGCGCTCCTCGCCGAGGCGGGCCTGCAGGACGGCTTCTCGATCACCCTCGACGTGGCCAGCGTTCCGACGTCGCAGAAGGCCGCGGAGGCGCTCCAGCAGTCCCTCGCCCGCGTCGGCATCACCGTGGTGATCAACCTCCTCGACACGGCGACCTACAACGAGACCATCGCCACCACCTCGCAGCAGCACGACGCGGCCGAGGCCGGCTGGTGCCCGGACTGGAACTCCGCCAGCACGGTGCTGCCGATCCTCTTCGACGGACGCCAGATCCCCGAGAAGGGCAACAGCAACCTGTCGCAGATCAACGACCCCGCCATCAACGCGAAGATCGACGAGGTCTCGGCCATGACCGACCTCCAGGCCGCGGACACCGCCTGGGGCGACCTCGACGAGCAGGTCCAGCAGCTCGCACCCGTGGTGCCGCTCCTCTACGGCCAGGCCGTGCTCGTGCTGGGGCAGAACGTGCGCAACGCGTACTCGAGCCCGATCTTCAACGGGGCCCCCGACTTCGCCACCATCGGCCTCCACACGGGGAAGTAGGCGGTGACCGCCACCCTGCAGGGCGCCTCAGCGCCCGACTCCGCCTCTCCGTACCCGACGGGCCGGCCGCCCGCCGTCACGCCGGCCAAGCGCGTGGTCGCGGCCCTCCGGTCGAAGCCGTCCGTCATCGCCAGCGTCGTGTTCGTGGTGCTGGTCACCGTGCTCGCGGTCTTCGCGCCGCTCCTGTCCGGGATCACCGGATGGGGTCCCACGACCTTCGACGCGACGGCCGTGGATCCCGTCCTCGGCGGTCTCCCCATCGGCCCGTTCGGCGGCGTCAGCGCCTCGCACTGGTTCGGCGTGGAGCCGCAGAACGGGCGCGACATCTTCGCCCGCATCGCGTACGGCGCGCGGGTGTCGATGCTCATCGCGGTCTCCGCCACGGTCGTCACCACGACGATCGGCGTGGTCGCGGGCATGGTCGCGGGGTACTTCGGGGGGATCGTCGATCAGATCGTCTCCCGGGTCATGGACTTCCTCATGGCCTTCCCGGCGTTGATCTTCATGATCGCCATCCTCTCGGCGCTGCCCGCCGGCAACCGGCCGGAGCTGCTCGTCCTCACGCTCGGCATCTTCGGCTGGCCGTACACGGCGCGCATCGTGCGCGGCCAGACCATGACGATCCGCACGCGTGACTTCGTGGAGGCGGCCCGGGCATCCGGCGCCTCGTCGATGGGCGTGATCTTCCGGGAGGTGCTGCCGAACCTGCGCGGCACCGTGATCGTGCTCGCGACGCTCGCGGTGCCGGGCTACATCGGCACCGAGGCGGCCCTGTCCTTCCTCGGCGTGGGAGTGCTGCCGCCGACGCCGTCGTGGGGCCAGATGATCGCCGACTCGGTGAACTGGTACACGGTCGACCCGGCGTACTTCGTCGTCCCGGGTTCGTTCCTCTTCCTCACGGTGCTGGCGTTCACGGTCTTCGGCGACCACCTCCGCACCGCGCTCGAGCAGGGGGAGGCGGCATGATCGGCTATCTCCTCCGCCGCGCCGGATCCGCGCTGATCGTGCTCGCGCTCATCAGCCTGTTCACCTACATGATCTTCTTCCTGCTCCAGCCGGACCCCGCCGTCACCATCTGCGGCAAGACCTGCACGCCGGACAAGATCGACTCCATCCGCCAGCTCCTCGGCCTCGACCGGCCGTTCTGGGCGCAGTACGGCGACTTCGTGACGGGCATCTTCACGGGCCGCACCTACGGGGACGGCCCGACCGCGATCCAGTGCTCCGCGCCCTGCCTGGGCTTCAGCTTCCAGACGCAGCAGCCCGTGCTCGACCTGCTGCTGTCCCGCCTGCCCGTGAGCGTCACCATCGCGGTCGGCGCGGCGGTCCTCTGGGTCGTCTTCGGCGTGGCCGGCGGCCTCGTCAGCGCGATCAAGCAGGGCAGCGTGTGGGACCGGACCGCCATGGCGGCGGCGCTCGTCGGGATCAGCGTGCCGACGACATTCGCCGCGCTGCTCCTGCAGTACGTGCTCGTCGTGCAGCTGCAGATCCTGCCGTTCCCGCAGTCCGTGGAGTTCGGCGACGACCCCGTCCTGTGGTTCGATTCGTACCTCATGCCGTGGATCGTGGTCGCGCTCGGCTACGCCTCCGTGTACGCGCGGATCGTGCGGGCCAACGTGCTCGACACGCTCCAGGAGGACTACCTGCGGACCGCGCGGGCCAAGGGCCTGTCGGCGGCGCTCGTGATCCGCCGCCACGCGCTCCGGCCGTCGCTCACGCCCGTCGTCACGCTGTTCGGCATGGACTTCGCGGGCCTGCTCGGCGGCGCCCTGATCGCCGAGAGCATCTTCGGCCTCAACGGCGCAGGCAAGCTCGCCGCGGACTCCATCGCCAAGAACGACCAGCCCGTCATCATGGGCGTCACGCTCCTCGCCGCGGCATTCGTGGTCGTCGGGAACGTGGTCGTCGACGTGCTGTACACCGTGCTCGACCCCCGAGTGAGGATCACCTCGTGACCGCCACCGCACCGCACCAGCCGCCCGCCCGCGCCGTCCCCGGGACGCCGCTCCTCGAGGTCGCGAACCTGACGATCGCGTTCCCCACCTCCCGGGGGCCGGTGGAGGTGGTGAAGGACCTCTCCTTCCGGGTGGAGCCGGACAGCACCCTCGGCATCGTGGGGGAGTCCGGATCCGGCAAGTCGATGACCTCGCTCGCCGTGATGGGCCTCGTGCCGCGCGGCGGGAAGGTCACCGGCAGCATCAAGCTGGCGGGCGAGGAGCTCGTCGGCCGGAGCGACAGGGAGCTGCGGGCCATGCGGGGCGACCGCATGGCGATGGTCTTCCAGGATCCGCTCTCCTCGCTCAACCCCTACTACACGGTGGGGCTGCAGATCGAGGAGGCCTACCGGTCGCATCGCTCGGGATCCCGGAAGGCCGTGCGGTCCACCGTGGTGGCGGCGCTCGAGCGGGTCGGGATCAAGGAGGCCTCGACGCGCGTCGACCACTACCCGCACCAGTTCTCGGGCGGCATGCGGCAGCGCATCATGATCGCGATGGCGCTGTGCCTCGAGCCCGAGCTGCTCATCGCCGACGAGCCCACCACCGCGCTCGACGTGACGGTGCAGGCGCAGATCCTCGACCTCATGCGCTCCATCCGCGCGGAGACGGGGATGGGGATGCTCGTCATCACCCACGACCTCGCCGTCGTGTCCTCCCTCGCCGACGAGGTGCTCGTCATGCAGGGCGGGCACCGCGTCGAGAGCGGCACCACCGAGCGCGTGTTCACCGCGCCGGAGGATCCGTACACGCACGCCCTGCTCGAGGCGATCCCCCGCATCGACGCCGCCTACGACCGCCAGACGACGGGACCCGCATCATGAGCCGCCACGACGCCTCCGCGCCCGCACCCACCTCGCCCGCGCCCGCCGCGGCGACGCCCGAGCCCTTCCTCTCCGCACGCGACCTCACGAAGGAGTACGTGACGCGCGGCGGCCGGGGGCTCCGACCGCCCGTTCGCCGCTTCCTCGCGGTCGACGGCGTGAGCCTCGACGTGCCGACCGGGCAGACGCTCTCGATCGTGGGGGAGTCCGGATCCGGCAAGTCGACGACCGCGCGCATCATCGCGCACCTGCTCGACCCGACCTCCGGCACGTTCGCGCTCAAGGGCGAGGACATGACGCACGCGAAGGGCGCCGCCCTCCGCGAGTTCCGGCGGCAGGTGCAGGTGGTGTTCCAGGATCCGGCGTCGTCGCTCAATCCGCGGCACACGGTGGAGCAGATCATCAGCGCGCCGCTGCGGTACCAGGGCATCACGACGCCGGGCGGGCAAGCGCAGCTCGTGCGCGACCTGCTCGACCGGGTGGGGCTGAACCCCGACCACGCGCAGCGCTACCCCGCGCAGTTCTCGGGCGGGCAGTGCCAGCGCATCGGGATCGCGCGGGCGCTCGCCGTGAGCCCGGGCCTCATCGTGTGCGACGAGGCGGTCTCCGCGCTCGACGTGACGGTGCAGGCGCGCGTCATCGCGCTGCTCCGCGACCTCCAGCGGGAGCGCGGGCTCAGCTACGTCTTCATCGCGCACGACCTCGCCGTCGTGCGCCAGCTCTCCGACCGCGTCGCCGTCATGAGCGCGGGCAAGGTCGTGGAGGAGGGGACGCGCGACGACGTGTTCGAGCGCCCGCAGCACCCGTACACGCGCGCGCTGCTCGACGCCGTGCCGCGCATCGACCCCGAGTGGGACCGCAAGCGGCAGGCCGCGCGCGTCGCGGCCGGGCTCGACACCACCGCCATCGAGACGGCGGGCGGGTCGGCCGCGTGATCGTCGGATCCGCGACCGTCCCCGGCGTCCACGTCACCGACCACGAGATCGAGGTCCCGCTCGACTGGGCCGCGGCGCGCGCCGGCGAGCCCACCGCGACGATCACGGTGTTCGCCCGCGAGCTCGTCGCGCCCGACCGCCGCGGCGACGACCTGCCCGCGCTCCTCTACCTCCAGGGCGGCCCGGGCGGGAAGTCGCCGCGCGTGCTCGACGACGGCGGGTGGATCGGCCACGCCCTCCGCACGCACCGCGTCGTGCTCCTCGACCAGCGCGGCACCGGGCGGAGCACGCCCGTGACCGCGCGCACGATGATCCGGTTCGGCGACGACCACGCGTCCGCCGCCCGGTACCTCGCGCTCTTCCGCGCCGACGCGATCGTGCAGGACGCCGAGGCGCTGCGGCAGCACCTCGAGGGCGGGCGCCGCTGGTCGACGCTCGGCCAGAGCTACGGCGGGTTCCTCACGCTCACCTACCTGTCGCTCGCGCCCGAGGCCCTGTCGGCCTGCTACGTGACGGGCGGTCTCGCGTCGCTCGATCCCGACGCCGAGGAGGTCTACCGCCGGACCTACCCGCGCACGGTCCGGAAGAACGCCGGGTACCACGCGCGCTACCCGGGCGACGTGGGGATCCTGTCCCGCCTCGCGGACCGTCTCCAGGTCGGCGACGTCACGCTGCCCGACGGCGACGTGCTCACCGTGAAGCGCCTGCAGACCATCGGCATCGACCTCGGCATGGCGCCCGGGCGCGAGCGGATCCACGCCCTCCTCGACGAGGCGCTCGACGAGCGCGGCGAGCCCACCGACGTGCTGCTCGCCGAGGCGCTGCGCCTCACCTCGTACGCGGCGAACCCGCTGTTCGCGGCGATGCAGGAGAGCATCTACGCGTCCGGCACCCGGCCCGCGACCGCGTGGGCCGCCGAGCGGGAGCGCGGTCGGCACCCGGCGTTCGCGCCGACCGCCCGGCCGCTGCTGCTCACCGGCGAGATGATGTACCCCTGGATGTTCGAGGAGATCCGGCTGCTGCGCCCGTTCCGCGGCGCGGTCGAGGAGATGGCCCGCCGCGACGACTGGCCGGAGCTCTACGACCCGGCCCGCCTCGCGGCCAACGAGGTGCCGCTGGCCGCCGCGATCTACCACGACGACATGTACGTGGACGCGGGCCTGCAGCAGGACACGGTCGCGCGCGTGGGGAACGCCCGCGCGTGGATCACGAACGAGCACGAGCACGACGGCCTCGGAGCGCCTGGCGTGCTCGGGCGGCTTATGGACACGATCGCCCGCGACGGAGGAGCCCTGCCCCGATGACCGACACGACCCACGACACGACCCACGACACGACGCCCGCCACGGACCCCGGCGCGCCGCGCGCCCCCTTCACCTCCGAGGAGCGCCGCCCGCCGCGCCTCGCGGAGCTGCCCGCCTTCCAGGACCTGATGGCCGGCGGCTGGATCACGCCCGACCGCACGCCGACCACCGTGCCCGGCGCGGTCGAGGCCGCTGCCGCGCACCGCGAACGGCTGAGCGCCGCGATGCCCGGCGTCACCCTCGCGGTGGCGAGCGGGTACGCGCCCACGCGCAACGACGACTGCCGCTACGCGTTCCGCGCCGACAGCGACTTCGTGTGGCTCACCGGCGTGCAGATCGAGGGCGCGGTGCTCGTGATGCACGCGGTGCCGGGCGGCCACGACGCCGTCCTGCACGTGCCGGCGCCCGCGCACCCCGGGGATCCGCGCTTCTACTCCGACGCCGACCACGGCGAGCTGTGGGTCGGCCCCGCGCCCGCGCACGCCGACTGGCAGCGGGTGCTCGGGATCCCCGTGCGCGACCCCGACCGCATCGCGCCGGACCTCGTGGGCGTCCGCGACGTCCGCCGCGCGGGCGCCGTCACCGGCGTGCCGTCCGCCCTCGCCGACGTCCGGCGCGACCCGGCGCTCGTGGCGACGCTCGGCGAGCTGCGCGTCATCAAGGACGCGTGGGAGATCGAGGAGCTGCGGCGCGCGGTCGACGACACCGTCGAGGGCTTCGCCGAGGTCGTGCGCGCCATCCCGCGGGCGCGCGCGCACGGCGGGGAGCGCTGGCTGCAGGGCACATTCGACCGGCACGCGCGGACGGTCGGCAACGGCCCCGGCTACGCCACCATCGTGGGCGGCGGCGGGCACGCGACGACGCTGCACTGGGTGCGCTGCGACGGCCCGCTCCGCGACGGCGAGCTCGTGCTGCTCGACATGGGCGTGGAGGCACGCAGCCTCTACACCGCCGACGTCACCCGCACGATCCCCGTCGACGGCACGTTCACGCCCGAGCAGCGGCTCGTGCACGACATCGTGGAGCGCAGCCACCGCGCGGGCCTCGAGGCCGTGGCACCCGGTCGGCCGCTCGTCGACTTCCACCACGCGTCCATGGAGGTCATCGCCCAGGGGCTGCACGACCTGGGGATCCTGCCGGTCTCGGTCGACGAGGCGCTCTCGCCCGCAGGCCAGCACCACCGGCGCTGGCTGGTGTGCGGCATCGGCCACCACCTCGGGCTCGACGTGCACGACTGCTCGGGCGCCGGGGTCGCGGGCTACGACCGCGCGGTCGAGGCGGGCATGGTGCTGACGGTCGAGCCCGGTCTCTACTTCGCGCCGGACGACGGGATGGTACCGCCCGAGCTCCGGGGCATCGGCGTGCGGATCGAAGACGATATCGTGGTGACGCAGACGGGGTCCGACGTGCTGTCGGATGCGCTGCCGATCGACGCACGGGGCCTGGAGTCCTGGATGCGGGAGCAGCGGTCCCCGTCCTGACACAGAGGAGGACCCGCGTGAGCCTCTCCGCACTGCGTCCCGCACCCCCGCGCGAGAGCCTGCGCGAGCACGTGCACCAGGCCCTGTCCGCGGCCATCGTCTCGGGCGAGCTGGAGCCGGGCACGCTCATCACCGTGCCCACGCTCGCGGTGCGCTTCGACGTCTCGGCCACGCCCGTCCGCGAGGCGGTGCTCGAGCTCGAGAAGCGCGGCTTCGTGGAGACCGTCCGCAACAAGGGCTTCCGCGTCACCGCCGTGAGCGACGAGGAGCTCGGCCACCTGGTGCAGGTGCGCCAGCTCCTCGAGGCGCCGGCCATGGAGCGGCTCGCCGGGCACCTGCCCGAGGGCGCGCTGCCCGGCCTCGAGGCGCTCGCCGACCGCATCGAGCAGGGCGCGCGCGAGGGCGACCTCCGCGCGTACCTCGAGGCCGACCAGGAGTTCCACCTCTCGCTGACGCGCATCCTCGGCAACCCCGTGCTCACGGAGGCCATCGCGGACCTCCGCTCGCGCACGCGCCTCGTCGGACTCGCGTCGATGAAGGAGAGCTCCATGCTCGACGCGTCGGCGGCCGAGCACCACGAGCTGCTGCGCGCGCTGGTCGCCGGCGACGGACCCGGGTCGCACGAGGTGATGGTGCGTCACATCCGGCACGCCACCGGCTGGTGGGCGGGGCACGGTGAGGACGAGGCCGCGGGGGATGCGGACGCCTCCCGGGCCGATCAGGACGCCTGATCCGCTCGGCGCCGCCTCGCTTCCCCTGCGCCACGATGTGTGACATATTACTGTCACCGCCGTTCGCCACCCCGCCTCCCCGAGGCGCATCCACCCGTGAGAGCAGGGACACCATGACGCGTCACGTGGTCGTCGTGGGCGGGGGCATCGTCGGGGCCGCGTGCGCCCGGTCGCTCGCCCGCGCGGGGATCCGCGTCACGGTCGTCGAGCGCGCCGCGGTCGCCTCCGGCACGAGCGCGCAGGGCGAGGGCAACATCCTCGTGTCCGACAAGGGCCCGGGCGCCGAGCTCGAGCTCGCCCAGCTGGCCGCCCGCCGCTGGCCCGAGGTGGCCGCCGAGCTCGCGGACGAGCTGGGCTACGCGCTGCCCTCCATCGAGTACGAGCCCAAGGGCGGGCTCGTCGTCACGACCACCGACGAGGGCGCGGATCCGCTCCTCGCCTTCGCCGCCACCCAGCGCTCCGCGGGCGTCGACGCCGTGCCCGTCGACCGGCGCCGGGCGCTCGAGCTCGAGCCGTGGCTGAACCCGGCGATCACCGCGGCCGTGCACTACCCCGAGGACGCGCAGGTGCAGCCCGCCATCGCGACCGAGGCGCTCGCCGCGTCGGCCAGGCGGGCGGGCGCGGTCGTGCGCACCGGGGTCGAGGTCATCGGGCCGCTGCTCGACGCGGACGGCGCGCTCCGCGGGGTGCGGACGAGCGCGGGCGACATCCCCGCGGACGACGTGCTGATCGCCGCAGGGCCGTGGTCGGGCGAGGTGGCGCGGACCCTCGGCGTCGAGCTGCCCGTGCTGCCGCGCCGAGGCGTCGTCCTCGTGACCACGCGCATGCCGCACCGCATCCGGCACAAGGTCTACGACGGCGACTACGTGGGCGCGGTCGGATCCGGCGACGGCGCGCTGCAGACCTCGGGCGTCGTGGAGTCGACGCCGTCGGGGACGGTGCTCATCGGATCCAGCCGCGAGCGCGTCGGCTTCGACGCGTCGCTGCGCGTGGCCGTGCTCGAGGAGCTCGCCGCGAAGGCCGTGCGCCTCTTCCCCTTCCTCGTCGAGGCGAACGCGATGCGCTCCTACGGCGGGTTCCGGCCCTACCTGCCCGACCACCTGCCCGTCGTCGGACCCGACCCGCGGCTGCCCGGCCTCTGGCATGCGAGCGGCCACGAGGGCGCCGGGATCGGCCTGTCGGTCGCGACCGCGGACCTCATCGTGGCGCAGATGATGGGTGTCGCGACGCCGCTCGACGTGCGGCCCTTCTCGGTCGCGCGCGCCTCGCTCGGGCTGCTGATGCCCGGGGCCGCCGCGCCCGGCGTCGCGCTGCCGACCGACGCGGCCGGAGCGCGCGCATGACGCCGCGGCGCGTGGATCCGGCGCGCGACCCGATCCGCCCGGAGCCGGCCGCTGCCGTCCGCTTCACCGTGGACGGGGATCCCGTCGAGGGCGTCAGCGGCCAGACCATCGCGGGCGCGCTGCTCGCCTCCGGCACGCTCGCCTGGCGGACGACCGCGAGCGCGGGCCGTCCCCGCGGGGTCTTCTGCGGGATCGGCGTGTGCTTCGACTGCACCGTGACCGTGAACGGGCTGCCCGACGTGCGCGCCTGCCAGCGGCGCGCGGTCGAGGGCGACGTGGTCGAGACCGGGCCGGGCGCGACCGTGCCCGACGCGCGCGCGGGGGAGGCGTCGTGAGCGGCGCGGACGACCGGCGGCACGTCGTCGTGATCGGCGCGGGACCGGCCGGGCTGGCCGCCGCGGTCGCCGCGCGAGGTCGCGGGGCGCGCGTCACGCTGCTCGACGCGTCCGACGAGCTCGGCGGCCAGTACTGGCGGCACCTCCCGGCGACGCGGCCCGCCGCGCGCGAGCGGATCCTGCACCACGGCTGGGACGCGTTCACGGCGCTCCGCGGGCGGCTCGCGGCCGACGACGGCTGCGAGATCGTGACGGGCGCGCAGGTGTGGGCGATCGAGCGGCCGGATCCGGACGCGACCGGGCCCGCTGACGCGCCCGCGCCGCCCGCCGCCGTCGTGCACGTGCTGGTCGGCCAGGTCGACGGATCCCGCCGCGAGCCCCTGACCCTCCGCCCGGACGCGCTCGTGCTCGCGACCGGCGCGCACGACCGCACGCTGCCCTTCCCCGGCTGGGACCTGCCGGGCGTCTTCAGCGCGGGCGCCGCGCAGGCCCTCGCGAAGGGCGAGCGCGTGCGCGTAGGCGACCGCGTGATCGTCGCGGGCGCCGGCCCCTTCCTCCTGCCCGTCGCCGTGTCGCTCGTGCAGGCGGGGGCGCGCGTCGTCGGGATCCACGAGGCCGCGCGCGTGCCCGGTCTCGCCCGCGGCTGGCTGCGCAGTCCGCTCGGCCTCGCCCGCGCCCCGCACAAGGCCGCCGAGCTCGCCGGGTACGTCTCCGTGCTGGCGCGGGAGCGCGTCGGCTACTCCACGGGCAGCGCGGTGGTCGCGGCGCACGGCACCGACCGCGTCGAGGCCGTGACCGTGCAGCGGCTCGACGCGTCGTGGGCGCCGATCCCGGGCACCGAGCGGCGGATCGCCGTGGACGCCGTGTGCGTCGGCCACGGGTTCACGCCCCGGCTCGAGCTGCCGATCGCCGCGGGCTGCCGCATCGGCGCCGACCGCTTCGTCGAGGTCGACGCGTCCCAGGGCGCCGGGCCCGCCGGCGTGCACGCGGCGGGCGAGATCACGGGCATCGGGGGAGTGGATCAGGCACTCGCGGAGGGCGAGGTCGCGGGGCACTGCGCCGCGGGCGGATCCCCGTCGGACGCCGCCGTCGCTGCCGCCGTCCGCCGCCGCGCCGTCGCGCACGACGTGGCCGTCCGCATCGAGGCCGCGCACGGGATCCGCCCCGGCTGGACCGGCTGGCTCCGCGACGACACGCTCGCGTGCCGCTGCGAGGAGGTGCCCGTCGGCCGGATCCGCGCGACCGCCCGCGCCGCGCGCTCCACCGACCTGCGATCCATGAAGCTCGCCACGCGCGCCGGCCTCGGCATCTGCCAGGGCCGCGTCTGCGGGCGCACCGTCGAGCAGCTGCTCGAGGCCGAGGCGCCGAGTTGCGGGGGTTCCGCCGCGACCGCTCCCGCGACCGTCGCCCCTGCCGGCCCCGGATCCGACCGCCGCCCCATCGCCTCGCCCGTGCGCCTCGGCGAGCTCGCCGCCGCGTACGAGCGCCGCGACGCCGGACCCCCCTCCCTCGCCGCGGCCGCGCCCGGCGTCGACGACCCGCCCGCCGGCGTCGCGGATCCGCCGCCCGCCGCCGATCCGCCGCGCGACACCGCGCCCCCGACCACCCCCGCACCTCCCCGCACCACCGACCGGAAGGACACCCCTTGACCGCACCCGCCCTGGACCTCGGAGGCGTCGTCGTCGCCACCACGCTGCCGTTCCGCGAGGACGCGTCGGCCCCCGCCGGCCTGGCCGTCGACTACGACGCGTACGCCCGGCACTGCGACTGGCTCATGTCGAACGGCTGCCGCGGCGTCGGCCCGAACGGATCGCTGGGCGAGTACTCCTCGCTCACGGACGAGGAGCGCCGCAAGGTCGTGCAGGTCGCGGTCGAGACCGTCGGCGACCGCGGGATCGTCGTGGCCGGCGTGCACGGCGTCGGCTGGCACCAGGCCAAGAAGTGGGCCGAGATCGCGGCCGAGGACGGCGCGGACGGCGTGCTGCTCCTGCCGCCCACCATCTACCGGGCGAGCGACGACGAGGTCGTCGAGCACTACGCGCGCGTCGACGAGGTGGGCCTGCCGATCATGGCGTACAACAACCCGTTCGACACCAAGGTCGACCTCACGCCGCAGCTCCTGCAGCGCCTCGACGCCCTCGAGAACGTCGTGGCGATCAAGGAGTTCTCGGGCGACATCCGGCGGGTGACGGAGATCCAGGACCTCACGGGCCTCGACGTCATCGCGGGCGCCGACGACCTGCTGCTCGAGTCGCTCATCATGGGCGCCGTCGGCTGGTTCGCGGGCTACCCGAACGCGTTCCCGCGCGAGGCCGTCGAGCTGTACGGGCTCGCGACCAGCGGCCGCATCGAGGAGGCCAAGGAGCTGTACCGCCACCTCGTGCCGGTGTTCCGCTGGGACTCGCGCACCGAGTTCGTGCAGGCCATCAAGCTGTCGATCGACGTGGCAGGCGAGAGCACGGGCGGCCCGACGCGTCCGCCGCGCGCGCCCCTGCCCGCCGCGGTCGCCGCCGAGGTCACGCGCGACACGCGCCGCGCGCTCGACCACCTCGCCGGGCGATGATCGAGGGATGAGGTCCTCCCGCGTCTTCCACGCCGTCGACTCGCACACGGAGGGCATGCCGACCCGCGTCGTCACGAGCGGGTTCGGCGTGATCCCCGGCTCCACCATGAACGAGCGCCGACTGCACCTGATCGAGCACCTCGACCACCTGCGGCTCCTGCTCATGACGGAGCCGCGCGGCCACGCGGCCATGAGCGGCGCGATCCTGCAGCCGCCCACGCGCGACGACTGCGACTGGGGCGTCCTCTACATAGAGGTGTCCGGCTGCCTGCCGATGTGCGGCCACGGCACCATCGGCGTCGCGACCGTGCTCGTGGAGACCGGGCTCGTGGAGGTGCAGGAGCCGGTCACCACGATCCGGCTCGACACCCCCGCCGGCCTCGTGATCGCGCGCGTCGACGTCGAGGACGGGCGTGCCGCGTCCGTCACGATCGAGAACGTGCCCTCCTACGTGGAGCGGCTCGACGCGGTCGTCGATGTGCCGGGCTACGGCGCCGTCCCGTACAGCCTCGCGTTCGGCGGCAACTTCTACGCGGTCGTCGAGCTCGACGCGCTGGGGCTGCCGTTCGACCGCGAGCGGCAGCAGGAGATCCTCGCCGCCGGGCTCGCGATCATGGGCGCCATCAACGAGCAGGACGCGCCGTCGCACCCGGAGATCTCCGGCGTCGACCACTGCCACCACGTGGAGTTCCTCGCGCCCGGATCGGACGCCAGGCTCTCGCGGCACGCCATGGCGATCCATCCCGGCTGGTTCGACCGGTCGCCGTGCGGCACCGGCACGTCCGCGCGCATGGCCGAGCTGTGGGCGCGCGGCGAGCTGGCGGTCGGCGACGAGTTCGTCAACGAGTCGTTCATCGGCAGCCGCTTCACCGGGCGGATCCTGCGGGAGACGACCGTCGCCGGCCGGCCCGCCATCGTCCCCGCCATCACCGGGCGCGCGTGGATCACCGGCATGGGACAGTACCTGCTGGACCCCACCGACCCGTTCCCGAGCGGCTTCCGGTTCTGAACCGGCGCCCCCACCGAGGAGAGACATGACCCCGCACGAGACCGACACGACCATCGACCCGACCGTGGATCCCGCAGTCGCCGCGACCGTCGACGCCGTCGCCGCGCGCGCCGCCCTGGCCGCCGCGCCGCTCGCCGCCCTGGCGCCCGCCGCCCGTGCCCGCGCGCTCGACGCCGTCGCCGACGCGCTCGAGGCGATCCGCCCCGAGCTGCTGCCGGTGGCCGAGCGGGAGACCGCGCTCGCGCCCGGCCGCCTCGCCGGCGAGCTGACGCGCACGACCGTGCAGCTGCGGATCCTCGCGGCCGCCGTGCGCGACGGCCGCTACCTCGACGCCCGCATCGACCACGCGGACGCCGATGCGGCGCCCGCCCCGCGCCCCGACATCCGCCGGTACCTCGTGCCGGTGGGTCCGGTGCTCAACTTCGCGGCGTCGAACTTCCCGTTCGCGTTCTCCGTCGCGGGCGGAGACACGGCGTCGGCGCTCGCTGTCGGCTGCCCGGTGGTCGTGAAGGCGCACCCGGGTCACCCCGAGCTGTCGCGCCGGGTCGCCGAGGCCGCGTCCGCCGCGCTCGTGGCGGCGGGCCTCCCCGAGGGCACGCTCCAGCTCGTCGAGGGCGAGGAGGCGGGGCTCGCCGTGCTGCGCGACCCGCGCATCCGCGCCGCCACCTTCACGGGATCGCTCCGCGCCGGCCGCTTCCTCGCCGACGTCGCCGCCGCCCGCCCCGACCCGATCCCGTTCTTCGGCGAGCTCGGCAGCGTCAACCCCGTCGTCATCACCGAGCGCGCCGCCGCCGAGCGCGGCGAGGACATCGCGTCGGCACTCGTGGCGAGCGCCGCCGGATCCGCCGGGCAGCTCTGCACCGCGCCCGGCATCGTGCTGATCCCCGCGGGCCACGGCCTCGACCCCGTCCTCGCGGAGGAGGCCGGCGCCGTCGCGCCGCACGGGATGCTCAACCCGAGGATCGCCGAGGGCTACGCGGGCGGCCGTGCCGCCGCGATCGCGGTCGACGGCGTGCGCCTCGTCGCGGAGGGCCGCGCGCCCGCGGGCGACGACGGATCCGTGACCCCCACCGTGGCCGCCGTCTCGCTCGCCGACTTCGAGGCCGCGGCCGACGTGCTGCGCCACGAGGTCTTCGGGCCGTTCGCGCTCCTCGTCGAGTACCCCGCGGGCACCGACCTCGCCGCGCTCGCCGCCTGCACGTTCCAGGGCGAGCTGACCGCGAGCGTCCACCTCGGCGCCGAGGAGGCCGATCCGGCCGCGGCCGAGCTGATCCGCGTGCTCGCCGCCCGCGCCGGCCGCGTGCTCGTCGACGCCTGGCCCACGGGCGTCTCCGTCACCGACGCGCAGCAGCACGGCGGACCCTGGCCCGCCACCACGCTCGACCGCGGCACGAGCGTCGGCACCGCGTCGCTCGACCGGCTGCTCCGCGGCGTCGCGTTCCAGGGCGTGCCCGACGCCCTGCTGCCGGAGCCGCTGCGCACCGCGAACCCGTGGGGCGTGCCCCAGCGGGTGAGCGCGCGCGGCGCCCGCGCCTGACCCGCGCCGTCGCCGATCGGGTCGCCGGGTCGGCCCGTCGCTGAGGGTTCCCACAACCCGCGACCGCCTGCCGCGGGAGCGCGTTGGAGGCCCGCGACGTGTTTTTCGGCAGGTGGAGGATCCGTGCATAGCGTGGCGAGTGCCGGCAGGGATGCCGGCGCAGGCGACGGCACGGAGGATCCATGGTCGACACGGCGGCACGAGGACGCACCACCCGCGGCACGAGGGGACGAGGCCCCGCCGCGGGTGCGCAGGACGGGGCTCGTGAGGCGGTGCTCCCCGAGGGCGCGCTCCGCGAGGCGGGCGTCCCGGTCGCGGGGGATGTCGACGCCGAGGTCGCGCTCGAGCTCGACCGCGCAGACGGCGATGCGGGGACCGACTCCGGCCCCCGCGTCGACGTCGAGGGCCTCGGTCGCGTGCTCCTCGGGCGCTGGGCGGACGTCCGCCGCTCGTCGCGCGAGCTGACCAGCCGCCCCGAGCTGCACCGCATCGAGGGCCTCGACATGCACCAGCACCGGGCGCGCGTGAGCGAGCAGCTGAAGATCCTCGTCGAGCACGGCGGCGTGCACCGCGCCTACCCGATGTCCGTCGGCGGGCTCGAGGACCACGGCGGCAACATCGCGGGCTTCGAGGAGCTCGTGGCGGCGGATCCGTCGCTCCAGATCAAGGCCGGCGTGCAGTGGGGCCTGTTCGGCTCCGCGGTGATGCACCTCGGCACGGAGCGCCACCACCGCGAGCTGCTGCCGGGGATCATGACGCTCGCGACGCCCGGCGCGTTCGCGATGACCGAGACCGGCCACGGTTCCGACGTCGCGAGCATCGGCACGACCGCGACCTACGACCCCGAGACGGGCGAGTTCGACCTGCACACCCCGTTCCGCGCCGCGTGGAAGGACTACCTCGGCAACGCGGCCGTCGACGGCCGCGCGGCGACCGTGTTCGCGCAGCTCGTGACCCAGGGCGTCAACCACGGCGTGCACTGCTTCTTCGTGCCGCTGCGCGACGAGACGGGCGCGTTCCTGCCCGGCGTCGGCGGCGAGGACGACGGCCTCAAGGGCGGGCTCAACGGGATCGACAACGGCCGCCTCCACTTCGACCACGTGCGCGTGCCGCGCGCGAACCTCCTCAACCGCTACGGCGACGTGGCCGAGGACGGCGCCTACACGTCGGAGATCGCGAGCCCCGGCCGCCGCTTCTTCACGATGCTCGGCACGCTCGTGCAGGGCCGCGTCTCGCTCGACGGCGCGGCGACCAGCGCCGCGAAGATCGCGCTGCAGATCGCGATCACCTACGGCAACCAGCGTCGCCAGTTCGTCGCGGGCGGCACCGACGAGGAGGTGCTGCTCGACTACCAGCGCCACCAGCGCCGGCTGATACCGCGCATCGCCACCACCTACGCCGCGTCCTTCGCGCACGAGAAGCTGCTCGTGCAGTTCGACTCGGTGTTCAGCGGGAAGACCGACACCGACCAGGACCGGCAGGACCTCGAGACCCTCGCCGCCGCGTTCAAGCCCCTCAGCACGTGGCACGCGCTCGACACGATCCAGGAGGCGCGCGAGGCGTGCGGCGGCCAGGGCTTCCTCGCCGAGAACCGGCTCGTCGGGCTCCGCGCCGACCTCGACGTCTACGCGACCTTCGAGGGCGACAACACCGTGCTCCTGCAGCTCGTCGCGAAGCGCCTGCTCACCGACGTCAACCGCCGGTTCGCGAAGGCCGACTTCGGGGTGCTCGCGCGGTACGCCGTGGAGCAGGCCGCGGATCGGACGCTCCGGTCGACGGGCCTCCGGACGCTCGGGCAGGCGCTCGCGGACCGCGGATCCACCGCCCGCTCCGTCGGGCAGCTCCGCGAGCCGGACACCCAGCGCGCGCTCCTGACGGGCCGGGTCGAGACCATGGTCGGCGAGATCGCGACCGCGCTCCGGGCCACCCGCAAGATGCCGCCGGCCGAGGCCGCGGCGCTGTTCAACCGGCACCAGGACGCGCTCATCGACGCCGCCCGCGCGCACGCGCAGCTGCTGCAGTGGGAGGCCTTCACCGAGGCGCTGGATCCCGCGTCGGAGACCGGCCGGGCGATGGACGACGGCACGCGCCGCATCCTCACCTGGACCCGCGACCTGTTCGGCCTCCGCCTCATCGAGGACGACCTGGCCTGGTACCTGATCCACGGCCGCATCAGCTCTGCGCGCGCCCGCGCCGTCAGGGCGTACGTCGACCGGCTCGTCGCGCGCCTCCGCCCGCACGCGCAGGACCTCGTCGACTCCTTCGGCTACTCGGCGGCGCACGTCCGGGCTCCCGTCGCCTCCGGGGAGGAGCGCGACCGCCAGGACGAGGCCCGCGCCTACCGCGACGCCCGTATCGCCGACGGCACGGCGCCGCGCATGGAGAAGAGCGAGAGGAAGGCGGCGAAGGGGTAGCCCGGGGCGCGCCGGCGCGTGCGGCGCCGCCTCCGCTTCGCCCACGACGACCGTGCGCGACAGGCAGGCATCACACGGCGAGGAGGAGCCGCACCGCGGCCGACACCTCCGCCATGAGGTAGCCGGGGAGGTGGCCCACGGGGTGGGGCTCGATGGACTCGCGACTGACCGGCCCGATCTGAGGGACTACCGCCACCGAGTCCTTGTCCAGGCCTGACGCGGCCGCCGGGATGAACACGTTCCCCGGGAAGGCCTGGAGTCGCACCTGCGAGGTGAACGGGATCAGCACGATCGTGGCGACGCCGCTCTCGTTGAGCCAGTCGTCCTGGATGACGAGGGACGGCCGGATCTTCGCCGGCTCCGACCCTCTCGGAGCTCCGAAGTCGACCCACACGACGTCCCCGCGGGAGATCACCACTCCGAACCGGTCCGCGCGATGCGCTCCGACTCGCGCAGGAATTCCCCGCCCGCAGTGGGTTGTCCGACCTCGGCGATGGCAGCGTCCGCGAGGCGCGTCAGCTCCGCCTTGCCGGCTCCCTCCAGCTCATCGGCGAGCTTCTGTCCGGCGACGCGGTAGAACTCGGAGCGGGTCATCCCGAAGCGCTTGGCGACGCGATCGAATCTCTCGAAGTCGACGTCCGGGACGGAGATGGCGGTCTTCATGGCCGCGAGTATAACCGGTCATACCCCGCTCGTCGGATCCTCCATCGGCCGTGGCCGTGGCCGTGGCCGGAGCCCGGGTCCCCGTCAGCGGGAGACGGGACGCGCGTCGCCCAGGAACGGCATGACCGCCTCGGCCCAGTGCGCGTGCATCACGCGGTAGGAGAAGCGGTCGCGGACGTGCAGGCGCGTGCCGGAGATGTCGGGATAGGGCGCGTGGATGACGCCGCGCTCGGGGTCGTCGAGGAGCGCCGTCGCCCCGTTCAGCCGGGAGACCTGGGCCTGGAGGAGCTTCCGGGCGACCATCGGGATCGGCTGGAAGCGATCCATGGGCGGGATGCCCGTGAGGACGATCCGGCACGCGTCGCCCGCCTGCGCGCGGATGCAGCCGACGATGACGGTCAGCCGGTCGAGCCACTCCTCGACCGACGTGGCGACGAGCACGTCGGGGATGCCGAGGGCCACCACCGCGAGATCCAGGGGCGCCGCGGTGCGGCCGGCGACGGCTGTGGCGGCCTTGCGCGCCGTCATGTCGTACGCCGCGATGCTCTCCCACTCCACGCCACGGCCCGTCTGCGCCGCGCGCCGGGCGGCGATCTGCGCGGGCATGGCCATCCCGGCGAGGAGCACGCCGTACCCGGCGACGCCGATGTCGCCGATGAACAGGACGCGCTCGGGATCCGGGCCCGGGGCCGTGGAGACGGCGTCGTGCTGCGGGAAGATCCCGGCCTCCATCTCGCGCATGTAGAGGAGGAGGTGCAGGCGCAGGGTGGGCCGCGCCACAGCGGCCACGGCGCCGTGGGCCAGCGGCGTCAGCGGCCGTAGCGCGGCGCGGGCGACGGTCCGTGGAGAGGGACGCCTCACGGGCAGGGCGGGCAATGGGTCCTCGTCTCAGGGCGGGGATGCGGTGGGTTCCCTCGCAGGGTACGCGGAGCGGGCCGCAGCGCCCACCCGACCCGCGGATCGACGGGGCGGTCGGGGGTGCGCGGACACCGCCGCCCGGTGGGTGCGGCGTCGCTCGGCGGGCCCCGCGTCGCCCGCCCGTAGGCTCGTCGCATGCAGAGCCTCTTCCCCGAGATCGACCCGCACGACACCGGCATGCTCGACGTTGGGGACGGCCAGCTCCTCCACTGGGAGGTCTCGGGGAACCCGGACGGGATCCCCGTCGTCTTCCTGCACGGCGGTCCCGGTGGCGGCACGAGCCCGACCCACCGGCGCCTCTTCGACCCGGCCCGCTACCGCATCGTCCTCGTCGACCAGCGGGGCTGCGGCCGGAGCACGCCGCACGTGTCGACCCCGGAGGCGGACCTCTCCGTCAACACCACGTGGCACCTCGTGGCCGACCTCGAGCGGCTGCGCGAGCACCTGGGTGTGGAGCGCTGGCTGGTGTTCGGCGGATCCTGGGGCTCGACCCTGGCTCTCGCCTACGCCGAGACGCACCCGGCCCGCGTGACCGGCCTCATCCTCCGCGGCATCTTCACCCTCCGCGCGACCGAGCTCGACTGGTTCTACGAGGGGCCGGCCGGCATGGTCTACCCCGACGGCTGGGAGGCGTTCACGGCGCCCGTCCCCGGGGTGGAGCGCGGCGGGATCATCGCGGCGTACTCGCGGCTGCTCGCGGATCCCGACCCCGAGGTCCACGGGCCGGCGGCCGTCGCGTGGAGCACGTGGGAGGCGTCGGGCATCACGCTGCTGCCGAAGCCCGAGGTGGTCGCGCGGTTCGCCGAGCCGACGTACGCGCTGGCGTTCGCGCGCATCGAGAACCACTACTTCATGCACGGCGGCTGGATGGAGGACGGGCAGCTGATCCGCGACGCGCACCGCATCGCCGGCATCCCGACCGAGATCGTGCAGGGCCGCTACGACATGTGCACGCCGGCCGTCACCGCGTGGGACCTCCACCGGGCGCTGCCGGACGCGCGCTTCACGATGGTGCCCGACGCCGGGCACGCGTTCGACGAGCCGGGCATCCTCGACGCGCTCATCGCGGCGACCGAGCGCGCGGCGGACCGGCTGGCGGGCTAGCCGCGCATCCGCCCGGCCGCTAGCGGCCGACGAGCGCGGGGGAGCCGTGCGCGGCGGGCTGGGCCAGCGTCGCCGCGGGAGCCGCCGCGGGCGCGCCCACGCCGCTCAGGATGTCGAGCGCGCGCCGCAGCCGGGTGCTCGAGGTGTGCATCGTGTACGGGAAGTACACGACCTCCACGCCGACGGCCGCGAACTCGGCCTCGAGGCGCTCGCCCTTCGGGGTGCCGCGCCAGTCGTCGCCCTTGAAGAAGACGTCGAAGCCGACCTCGCGCCAGGTGTCGACCTTGTCCGGCAGCGTCTCCGCGCGGGCCTGGTCGACGTAGCTGATGTGGCTCACGATCTCGAGGCGCTCGGCGAGCGGCACCACGGGCGTGATGCCCTTGTTGAGCTCGAGCATCTCGTCGGAGACGACGCCCGCGATGAGGAAGTCGCAGCGGCTCTTGGCGTGCTTGAGGATGTTGAGGTGTCCGACGTGGAAGAGGTCGAAGGCACCGGCGGCGTAGCCGATTCGGGTCATGGCACACGTGTCTCGGGTCGTCCGCCGTCCGGGCGCGGGTACGCGCGGATGCGGGATCGGGTGCAGCCCGGTGCGGGTACGCCGGGCGGGGGCCTCCTGCTCCTCACGACGCGGGTACGTCGGCCGCCCTGGGTGGGGGTGACGGGAGCGGGTGGACCTCCGGCGATCTTACGGGCGACCCGGCCGACCGCGGAAGCGGGATACCCGAACGGGGGGCATCCCGGTGATCCCGGGGGCGCGCCCCCGTCGCGGCGGCCATGACCTCCATTCGGGGGACACAACAGGCTGTTTCTGGGTTACATTCAACGAACCCCACCCGTCTGGTGGGTTTTCATCAGCCCGTCTGACGGACCGATCCGAGCGAGGACCCGCCCGCATGCGCCACCGCACCCCACCCACCCGATCGATCCCCACCCGAACCGCCCGGCACGCCGCACCCGCATCCCGCCCCCGCCCCGCCCGCCACCTGATCGCGCTCGCCGTCGCCGTCGGCCTCGCCGTCCCGGCCGCGCTCGTCGCCCCGCAGACCGCGGGCGCCGCGACCGGGCAGGACCTCACCGCGGGCACCCCCGTCTTCTCCGACTCCTTCACCCGCAGCGCGACCGGGGGATGGGGCGCCGCCTCGGGCACCGGGGCGTACTCCTACGACGGCGTCTCCGCGTTCCGCGCGAACGGCGCCCAGGGCGTCATCGACCTCACCCGGGCGGGCACCGCCGCGTCGGCCGCCGTGCCGGTGGCGGCCCCCTTCGACAGCGAGACCACCGTGCGCGTGCTGATCCCGCGCGTCCCCGCGCAGGGCAACGGCGTCTACGCGGGCGTCCAGCAGCGCGTGACGGGCTCCTCCTACTACCAGTCGAGCGTGCGGGTCGACAGCGCCGGCGACGCGCGGCTCTCGGTCGTGCGCGTCACCGGATCCACCGCGGCGCAGTCCACCGTGGTCGGCGACACCGTCGTCGCCCGCGGCGTGGTGCCCGGCCGGGTGGTGACCATCCAGTCGCGCGTCTCCGGATCCACCGCGGTCGCGATCGACGCCCGCGCGTGGGTGGACGGCCAGGCCGTCCCCGGCTGGCAGGCCGCGGCCGTAGACACGAGCGCCTCACGCCTCGCCGCGGGGACGGGCACGCGCCTGTGGTCGTACCTCTCGAAGTCGTCCGGGCCGCAGCCGATCGCGTTCGACGACGTGGCGATCCGGCCGCTGACGGCGCCGGTCGCGGCACCCGCGCCGACGCCGACCCCGACGCCCGCTCCGACGACGCCCGCCCCCGCGCCCGGCACCGGATCCGGCTCGGGCACCGGATCCTCCGACGCCGAGCAGAGCGTCTCGCTCGGCGACGCGCGCACCGGCTCCGGCTCCGCGCCCGTCGGGTCCACGTCCTACGCGGTCCCCTCCGATGCGGTGTTCGTCGCGCCGAACGGCTCGAACAGCGGATCCGGATCGAAGTCCTCGCCGTACGCCACCATCCAGAAGGCCGTCGACGCCGCCCCCGCCGGGCGCACCGTCGTCGTCCGCGCGGGCAGCTACCACGAGTCGGTCGTGATGCCGCAGGGCAAGGCCCTCACGCTCCAGTCGTACCCGGGCGAGAAGGTGTGGCTCGACGGCAGCCGCCAGGTCTCCTCGTGGACCGCATCCGGATCCACCCGCTACGCCAGCGGCTGGACCGTCGCGTTCGACGCCAGCCCCACATACACGCGCGGCAAGCCCGACGGCACGGCGGTCGGCTGGCAGTTCGTCAACCCGGCGTACCCGATGGCCGCGCACCCCGACCAGGTGTGGATCGGGCAGACCGCCCAGAAGCAGGTCGCGTCGCGCGACAGGCTCGCCGCCGGCACGTTCTTCGTCGACACCGCGGCGGACCGCCTGTACCTCGGGTCGGATCCGGGCGGCCAGACGGTGCGCTCGAGCGACCTCGTGCAGGCGCTGAGCGTCCGCGGCGACGGCAGCACGGTGCGCGGCATCGGGATCCGCCGCTTCGCGCCCTCGGTGCCGGACCTCGGCGCGGTCGTCGTGCAGGCCCGGAACGTCACGGTCGAGAACCTCGTGATCACCGACAACGCCACCACGGGCCTCTCCATCACGGCGACCGGTGCGAAGGCGACGGCGCTCACCGTGGCCCGCAACGGCATGCTCGGGATGCACGCGAACTACGCCGACGGGCTGCGCGCCACGCGCCTCCTGGTGGCCGACAACAACACGGAGCGCTTCAACCGGGCGCCCGTGTCCGGCGGGTTCAAGATCACCCGCAGCCGCGACGTGGACGTCAAGGACAGCGCGATCCTCCGCAACGCCGGCAACGGCCTGTGGTTCGACGAGTCGGTCTACGACGCGAACGTCACCGGGAACGACGTGATGGACAACACCGGATCCGGCGTCGCGTTCGAGCTCTCCGCCACCATCGCGATCGTCGACAACGTCGTGGCCCGCAACGGCGAGGAGGGCGTCTGGATCGACGACACCGGCCACGTGGACATCTGGAACAACACGTTCGTCGCGAACGACCGCAACATCGACATCTCGCAGGGCACCCGTCGCGCGTCGAACCTCGCGACGCCCGGCCACGACCCCCGCCAGAAGCTGCCGGACCCCACCGTGACGTGGGTGGTGACCGACATCGACATCGCGAACAACGTGATGCAGGGATCCACCGGCAACGCCGTGCTGGCCGTCGAGGACCACTCGCATCAGCGCTCGGCCGGCCAGATGGGCATCACGACCTCCGGCAACGTGTACCAGCGCGACGCGGGGAACCGCCCGGGCTGGGCCGTGATCTGGTCGCGGGGCGCCGGCGATCCGGCCGTGTACGGATCCGTGCAGGCGTTCAGCGCCGCGACCGGCAACGACCGCACCGCGCTCGCGATCGACGGCCGCCCGGTCGTCGGCTCCGGCTTCCGGCTGACCGACGAGGTGCGCCGCGTCGAGACGCAGGTGGCGGTGCCGCTCATCGGCGCCGTCGCGGGCCTCATCGGCTGGCTGACCGGCGCGCGCGAGCTCGGGGCCGACGTGGGCTGATCCCGCGCGCACGCACGACAGGACGGGCCGATCCCAGTGGGGGTCGGCCGGTCCTGTCGTGCTCGGGCGTCCCCGCGCGGGGGCGCCGGTACTGCCGCCGGTAGGGGCGCCGGTAGGCCGGGAGGCGGAGCCAGGGCGGCGACCAGTGCGGCATCCGGCGGGATGAGTACGACTACTGGCCCCTGCGCCGCGACCGGCGAGCGGCCGCGACGGAACCTGGGACGAGCACCCACGAGCCCGTCCCCGGACGGGCATCCACCGCCATCCATCGTCTTGCCGACGCAAGGACCGTCCCATGAACGGCACGCCCCGCTCCCTCCGCCCCACCGCCCGCCCCCGGCACGCGATCGCGCTCGCGGTCGCCGCCGGGCTCGTCCTGCCCGCCGCGCTCGTCGCCGCCGGTCCCGCCGCCGCGGCGGGCGGCCAGGACCTGGTCGCGGGCGCCCCGGTCTTCTCCGATGCGTTCACGCGCAGCACGAGCGGCGGCTGGGGCACGGCCCCCGGCGCCGCGGCCTACGCCTACGACCTGCCGTCGGCGTTCCGCGTCAACGGGACGCAGGGCGTCGTCGACCTGCCGCGGTCCGGCGCCTCCGTCTCCGCGACGCTGCCGGCCGCGGTCTCCGCGGACGCGGAGGCGACGATGAAGGTGATGCTGCCGCGGATCCCGGCCGCGGGCGGCGGCGTCTACGCAGGGCTGCAGCAGCGGGTGACGGGCTCGTCGTACTACCAGACGAGCGTCCGCGTGGACCCGGCGGGGGACGCGCGGCTGTCCGTCGTGCGGGTGAACGGATCCACGGCCGCGCAGACCACCGTCGTGGGCGACGTCGTGGTGGCCCGCGGCGTGCTGCCGGGGAAGGTGCTCACCGTGCAGTCGCGCGTCTCGGGCTCGTCCGCGGTCGCCGTGGACGCCCGGGTCTGGGCGCAGGGCGCCGCCGTGCCCGCCTGGCAGGCGGCCGCGGTCGACTCGAGCGCCGCCCGTCTCGTCTCGGGATCCGCCACCCGCGTCTGGTCGTACCTCTCCTCGTCGTCGCCCACGCAGGCCGTCGCGTTCGACGACGTCACGGTCCGGCCGCTGACGAAGGCGGCATCGCCGACTCCGACGCCGACTCCGACGCCGACGCCCACCCCGACGCCCACCCCGACGCCCACGCCGACGCCGACGCCGACGCCGACCCCCACCCCGACCGCCCCCGCCCCGACCTCGTCCGACCCGGAGCAGGCGGTGCCCCACGGGGACGCGCGCCCCGGGACGGGATCCGGCGCCGCCGCGATCGGCACCACGACCTACCCGGCGCCCGCCGACGGCGTCTACGTGTCGCCCTCCGGCTCGGACGCGGGCGCGGGCACGAAGGCGTCCCCGTACGCGAGCATCCAGAAGGCCGTCGATGCCGCTCCGTCGGGACGCACGATCGTCGTCCGCGCCGGCACCTACCGCGAGACCGTCGTGATGCCCGCGGGCAAGGCGCTCACGCTGCAGTCGTACCCGGGCGAGGCGGTGTGGCTCGACGGGAGCCGCACGCTGACCTCGTGGACCGCATCCGGATCCACCCGCCACGCCGCCGGCTGGGACGTCACCTTCGACGCGAGCCCCACCTACACGCGCGGCGCGCCCGACGGCACGCGGGAGGGCTGGGCGTTCGTGGACCCGACGCGCCCGATGGCCGCGCACCCCGACCAGGTCTGGATCGGCCAGGCCGCCCAGCGCCAGGTCGCGTCGCTCGCGCAGGTGACCGCCGGCACGTTCTTCGTGGACACCGCCGCCGACCGCCTCTACCTCGGGTCGGATCCGGGGAGCCAGGCCGTGCGCGCCAGCGACCGCGTCAGCGCCCTGGCCGTCCGCGGCGACGGCAGCACCGTGCGGGGCCTCGGCATCCGACGCTACGCGCCGTCCGTCCCCGACATGGGCGCGGTCGTCGTCACCGGCAGGAACGTGACCCTCGCGGACGTCGCGATCACCGACAACGCGACCACGGGCCTCTCGGTCCAGGCGACCGACACGACCCTGCGGGCGGTGACCTCGGCGCGCAACGGCATGCTCGGGATCCACGCGAACCACGCCGACCGGCTCCGCGCCTCGCAGCTGCTGGTCGCGGACGACAACACCGAGGGCTTCAACCGGGCGCCCGTCTCGGGCGGGTTCAAGATCACCCGCAGCCGCGACGTGGACGTGACCGACAGCGTGTTCCTGCGGAGCGCCGGCAACGGCCTCTGGTTCGACGAGTCGGTCCACGACGCGACGGTGGCGGGGAACGACGTGCTGGCGAACACGGGCAACGGCGTCGTGTTCGAGCTCTCCGCGCAGCTCGCGTTCGTCGACAACGTCGCGGCCGGCAACGGAGCCGCGGGCCTCTGGATCGACGACTCCGGCCACGCGCAGGTCTGGGCCAACACCTTCTCGGGCAACAGGCGCGACGTCGACATCGCGCAGGGCACCCGGCGCGCGGCGAACCTGGGGGAGGCGGGCCACGACCCGCGGCAGCAGCTGCCGGATCCCACGGTCACGTGGATCGTGACCGACATCACCGTCGCGGACAACGTGATGCAGGGCAGCACCGGCAACGCGCTGCTCGCCGTGGAGGACCACTCGCACGAGCGCTCCGCCACGCAGATGGGGATCACGACGGCGGGCAACGTCTACCAGCGCGACGTCGCCTCGAGCCCCAGGTGGGCGATCGTGTGGGCCCGCGGTCCCGGCGACCCGGCCGTCCACGACACGGTCGGGGCGTTCACCGCGGCCACGGGGAACGACCGCACGAGCCTCGACGTCGTGGGGCGGAAGGCGCTCGGATCCGGCTGGCGGCTCACGAGCGAGATCCAGGCGCAGCAGGCGACGGTCGCCGTCGCGGTGCCCGCCGCCGTCGCGGCCCTGCGCGGCGTCGCGACCGGCGCCCGCGTGATCGGCGCGGCGGCCGGCTGAGGACGGCCGGACCGCGGTCGGGGGACATCCGTCCCCCGAAGGGGGACGGGCGACGGGGCTCGGGGTGCGTTTAGCATTGCCACCGTCACCACCCGCTGTTCACCCGTCGTACCCGCGATGGACGCTCTCGGACGAGGCCCACCCAGCCTGTCCATCCCGGAGCCGTGGACATGACGAGGTCTTCCCGGACCTCGACGCACCCCGCATCACCCACCTGTAACCCGAAACGCAGGCACACACCCGATGAACCCGTCATCGGCGCTGGACCGAGCCCGTCGGCCGCGCCTCCCCGCATCCACCCGACCCCACGACGCCCTCCGACCGCTCGACGCGCTGCCCGGCACGCGATGAGCACCACGAGGAACCGCCCCGCGACCCGGGGCGAGCGCACCCGCCTGCGCACCGAGCGCCGCTCGGCGCACCGCCCGATCATCGGATCCGGCGTCGCGCCCGCCGCACCCCCCGTCCCCTCGGGCCGCCGCTGGGCCCGCGACTACCGCACCCGCCTCATCGCGAGCGACTACGCGATCATCGTCGCCACCGTCCTCGTCGCCCAGCTCACGCGCTTCGGCACGGGGGACGCGGCGGTCGACGCGGGCTCGATGCAGCTCGACTACGGCATCGTCTCGGTGATCGTCGTGGCCGCGTGGATCGCCGTGCTCGGCGCGTTCCGCACCCGCGACGCCCGCATCGTGGGCGTGGGCGTCTCCGAGTACAAGCGGGTCGTCAACGCGTCGGCGATCACGTTCGGCTCGCTCGCGGTGGGCTTCCTGCTCCTCAAGGTCGACATCGCCCGCGGCTACGTCGTGCTGGCGTTCCCGCTGGGCGTCGTCGCGCTGCTCGTGAGCCGATGGACCTGGCGCCAGTGGCTCATCCGCCGCCGCGACCAGGGCGCGCACCTCTCCCGCGTGGTGGTCGTGGGCGCCCGGGCCGACGTGGAGGACGTGGCCGCGCAGATCCTGCTGCGCCCCGCATCGGGCTACACGGTCGTGGGCGTCGCGATCGACGACCACCTCGACGGCCTCGAGGTCGCCGGGCGCACGATCCCCGTCGTCTCCGACCTCGGATCCGTCGCCGCGGCCGCCGCCCGCACCGCCGCCGACGCCGTCATCGTCGCCAGCCAGCCGCGCGCCGGCAGCAACGCCGTCCGCACGCTCGGCTGGGAGCTCGAGGGCTCGTCGATCGAGCTCGTGCTCGCGTCGCGCCTCACGGACGTGGCGGGCCCGCGGATCCACTTCCGCCCGGTCGAGGGCCTCCCGCTCATCCACGTGGAGATCCCGCAGTTCGAGGGCGGGAAGCACGTGATGAAGCGCGCCCTCGACATCGCGGTGGCCGGCCTCGCGCTCGTGGTGCTCGCGCCGGTGATGCTCCTCATCGCCGTCGTCGTCCGCGTCGACAGCCCCGGCGGCGCCATCTTCCGCCAGGAGCGGGTGGGGAAGTCCGGCCAGGAGTTCCACATGCTCAAGTTCCGCTCGATGCGGGTCACCGCCGAGGCGGAGCTCGAGGCGCTGGCGGAGGCGAACGAGGGATCCGGGCCGCTGTTCAAGATGCGCAGCGACCCGCGCGTGACCCGCGTCGGCACCGTGCTCCGCCGCTACTCGCTCGACGAGCTGCCGCAGCTGTGGAACATCCTCGTCGGCGACATGAGCCTGGTGGGCCCGCGCCCGCCGCTGCGCCGCGAGGTGCAGGGCTACGAGAGCCACGTGCACCGCCGTCTGTTCATCAAGCCCGGCCTCACGGGCATGTGGCAGGTGAACGGCCGGAGCGACCTGAGCTGGGACGAGAGCGTCCGGCTCGACCTGTACTACGTCGAGAACTGGTCCCTGACCGGCGACGTGATGATCATGTGGCGCACCTTCCGTGTGCTCACCCGACCCGTAGGGGCTTACTGAAATGTCTGTGATCGAACCGCGTCGACTCCGCATCGCCATGGTCGGGACCCGGGGGGTCCCCGCCGCGTACGGCGGATTCGAGACCGCCATCGAGGAGATCGGGCAGCGCCTCGCCGCCCGCGGCCACGACGTCACCGTGTACTGCCGCTCCGCGAACCGCGCGCGCCCGCGCACCCACCTCGGCATGACGCTCGTGCACCTGCCCGCGCTCAAGACCAAGTCGATCGAGACGCTCAGCCACACCGCGCTGTCCGCGATCCACCTGGCCTTCGGCAAGGCCCAGGACGCGGCCTTCGTGTTCAACGCCGCCAATGCGCCGTTCGTCCCCCTCATCCGCTCGCGCGGCACGGCCACGGCCGTGCACGTGGACGGCCTCGAGTGGAAGCGCGGCAAGTGGGGCCGCATGGGCAAGAGGTACTACCGCATCGCCGAGCAGATGGCCGTGAAGAACGCCGACGCGCTCATCTCGGACGCGCAGGGCATCGCCGACTACTACGACCACGAGTTCGGGATCCCCACGGAGCTGCTCACCTACGGCGCCAACATCCTGCGCGACCCCGCGAGCGACCGCCTCGCCGAGCTCGGCCTCGAGCCCGGCCAGTACCACCTCGTCGTCGCGCGCTTCGAGCCGGAGAACCACGTCGACGTGATCGTCGACGGGTACACCGCGTCGGACGCGACCCTGCCGCTCGTCGTCGTCGGATCCGCGCCGTACTCCGCCGCGTACACCGACCGCATCGAGCAGGTCGCCACCGCCGACCCCCGCATCCAGCGCCTCGGCGGGGTGTGGGACCAGGAGCAGCTCGACCAGCTCTACGCCCACGCGCTCACCTACATCCACGGCCACTCGGTCGGCGGCACCAACCCGTCGCTGCTGCGCGCCATGGGCGCCGCGACCGCGACGCTCGCCAACGACAACGTCTTCAACCGCGACGTGCTCGGCGAGGACGGCCGCTTCTGGTCGGACGCCGCCGGCGTCGCCGCGCTCGTCGAGGGCGCGGAGGCCGCGGCCGACGAGGCCGTCGCGATCGGCCGCCGCCTGCAGGAGCGCGCCGAGGAGACCTACGACTGGGACGCCATCGCCGACGGCTACGAGGAGCTCGCGGCGCGCATGACGCGCGGCTACTCCACGCACGGGATGAGCCGCGGGATCCGCTCGGCCACCCGCTGGGAGCCGGAGCTGCGCGCGAGCGACGCCGGCCGCACGTCCTTCCTCCTCGAGGAGAGCCGATGACCGCCGCCGCCGATCCGCGCGCCGAGTCCTACCTCGACGTCGTCCGCCGCCTGGCGTCCGCCCAGAAGAAGGCGGCGCGCGGCGCGCCCGCGTACTCGATCCGCGTCAACCGCCCGGCCGGCCGTCTGCTCGCCGCGTGGGCGTTCCGTGCCGGGCTGACCCCGAACCAGGTGACCGCGATCAGCGCGGCTTTCACGTTCACGGGGATCGCGCTCGTCGCGCTCGTGGAGCCCGCCGCCTGGCTCGGCATCGCCGTGTGGCTGCTGCTCGCCGTGGGCTACGCGTTCGACTCGGCCGACGGCCAGGTCGCGCGCCTCCGCGGCGGCGGCTCGCTCTCCGGCGAGTGGCTCGACCACGTCGTCGACTGCATCAAGATCTCGTCGCTGCACCTCGCGGTGCTCGTGTCGATGTTCCGCTGGCCCGCCACGGACTCCGACGCGTGGCTGCTCGTGCCGATCGTCTACGCGATCGTGGCCGCCGCGAGCTTCTTCGCGATGATCCTCAACGACCAGCTCAAGCGCGTGCACCAGGTCTCGGGCGCCACGGCCCCCGACGCCGGCCGCTCGACGCTCCTGCGCTCGCTGCTCGTGATCCCCACCGACTACGGCTTCCTCTGCATCGTGTTCGCGCTGCTCGGCGCCCCGGTCGTCTTCCTCGCGGTCTACGCGCTGATGATGCTGGCCAACGCCGGGCACCTCGCCCTCGCGTCGGTGAAGTGGTTCCGCGACATGGGAGCGCTCGACGCGCGCCGTGCCGAGTCCGCCGCGTCGTCCGCCGCATCCGCGCGGGTGCCCGCGTGACCGCATTCGCCGGCGTCGAGCACGCGCTCGCGCAGGGCGACGCGGACGGGGCCGACCTCCGGGGCCGCACGATCCTCGTCGCGCACCCGAGCGCCGAGCTGTACGGATCCGACCGCGTGCTGCTCGAGAGCGTCGCGGGCCTCGTGTCCGCGGGCGCCCGCACCGTCGTGACCCTGCCGTCGGACGGCCCGCTCGTCGCCGCGCTCACGAGCGTCGGCGCGACCGTGCACCGCGCCCCGACGCCCGTGCTCCGCAAGAGCATGCTGCGCCCGCGCGGCTTCGCGGCCCTCGTCGGCCAGTCCGTCCGCGGCCTGTCCGCGGGCCTCGGCCTCGTGCGGCGCGAGCGCCCCGACGCCGTGTACGTCAACACCGTCACGATCCCGCTCTGGATCCTCGTCGGCCGCCTCGCCGGCCGCCCCGTCCTCGCGCACGTGCACGAGGCGGAGGGATCCGCGTCGCGCGCCGTCGGGACCGCGCTCGCCCTGCCGCTCGCGCTCGCCACGAGCGTGGTCGCGAACAGCCGCTACAGCGTCGACGTGCTCGCCCGCGCCCTCCCGCGGGTCGCCCGCCGCGCCCAGGTCGTCTACAACGGGGTGCCCGGCCCCGCCGCGGTCCAGCCCGCGCGCGCCGCGCTCGACGGGGGCCTCCGGGTCCTCTACGTCGGCCGGCTCTCCGACCGCAAGGGCGTGGACGTCGCCGTCGACGCGATCGTCGAGCTCCGCGACCGCGGTGCCGACGCGTCCCTCGACATCGTGGGTGCCGTCTTCCCCGGCTACGAGGCCTACGAGGAGCAGCTGCGCACGACGATCCGCGTGCTCGACCTCGAGGACCGCATCACGCTGCACGGCTTCCACGCCGACGTCACCCCGTTCGTGGCCGCCGCCGACGCGTGCGTCGTGCCCTCCCGCGTGGACGAGCCGTTCGGCAACACCGCCGTCGAGGCGCTGCTGGCCGCGCGGCCCGTGGTCGTCAGCGACACCTCCGGCCTCCGCGAGGCCGCCGGCGGATACGAGTCGGCGCAGCTGGTGCCGCCCGCGGATCCGGCCGCCCTCGCCGACGCCCTCCAGTCCATCGCGGCGGACTGGGACGCGTACCGCGCCCGGGCCGCGCGCGACCGCTTCCGCGCCGAGCACCGGCACGGACCCGAGCTCTACCGGCAGCGCATCGCGCGGTCGGTGGGCACGATGCTCAGCGCCACGACGCGCGTCGGCAGCCCCCGACCGGCCAGCGACCGCTGACCACCGGCACCCTCCCTCACCCGCTCCACCCACCCGAAGCAAGGACGAAATGAGCATCCTCTCCTCCGCGGGACGTCGCCTGGCCGCGATGACCGCGGCCGCCGCGGTCATCCTGTCCGCGGTCGTCGTCGCGCAGCCCGCGATGGCGGACTCCGCGCCGGTCGACCCGACCGACCCGAAGACGCCCGTCACGGTCACCGCCGACCCGCTGCCCACGACCCAGATCGACGGCGTCGCCTGGTCGCAGGTCGTCGTCGGCAACACGGTCTACGTGGCCGGCAAGTTCCAGAACGCGCGCCCCGCGGGCGCCGCGGCCGGCACGAACCTCACGCCCCGCAGCAACCTGCTCGCGTACGACATCCGCACCGGCGCGCTCATCACGTCCTTCGCGCCGAAGCTCAACGCGCAGGCGCTCTCCGTCACCGCGTCGCCCGACGGATCCCGGATCTACGTGGTCGGCGACTTCACCGACATCGACGGCCAGGGCTACTACCGCGCCGCGGCGTTCAGCACCGCGACCGGCAAGATCATCCCGACGTTCCGCCCCATCATGGGCAGCCAGACCCGCACGGTGAGCGCCTCGAACGACACCGTGTACCTCGGCGGCACCTTCCAGAGCGTCAACGGCGCCGCTCGGAAGTACCTCGCCGCGGTGTCCGCGACGAACGGCCAGAACACGGCCTTCGTCGCGGATGCGGACACCGTCGTGGACGCGCTCACCCTCACGAAGGACGCGTCCAAGCTCATCGTCGGCGGCCGCTTCACGCAGCTCAGCGGCACCCCGACCTACGGGCTCGGCGCGGTGGATCCCGCCTCGGGCGCGTCGCTCCCGTGGGCCGCGAACCAGCAGGTCAAGAACGCCGGCGCGGAGTCCTCCATCACGAGCCTGTACGCGACCGACGACCGGGTCTACGGATCCGGCTACACGTTCGGCGCCGGCGGCAACCTCGAGGGCGCCTTCTCGGCCGACCCGAACACGGGCGTCGTCACCTGGGTCGAGGACTGCCACGGCGACACCTACTCGGTCTTCGCCACGAGCAAGGTCGCGTACGTCGCGGGCCACCCGCACTACTGCGGCAACATCGGCGGCTTCCCGCAGACCGAGCCGTGGACCTTCCAGCACAGCCTCGCCTTCTCGAAGACCGCGACCGGCACGGCCACGGCCGACCCGTACGGCTACGCGAACTGGGCGGGCACGCCCTCCCCGTCGCTGCTCAACTGGTTCCCGAAGTACGTCACGGGATCCTTCACCGGCCAGGGCCAGGCGGCCTGGAGCGTCAACGGCAACGAGGACTACATCGTCGTCGGCGGCGAGTTCCCGTTCGTGAACACCACCGCGCAGCAGGGCCTCGTCCGCTACGCGATGGCGAAGGACGCCCCCAACAAGGTCGGCCCGAACGGCAACGACCAGCTCGTCCCGAAGGCGATCTCGTACACGAAGGGCGAGGCCCGCGTCTCGTGGCAGGCCACCTTCGACCGCGACAGCTCCCGCCTCACCTACAAGGTGATCCGCGACGGCAAGACCGCGACGCCCGTCTACCAGGTCACGCAGGACTCGACCTTCTGGCAGCGTCCGTCGATGGGCTTCATCGACAAGGGCCTCGCGCCCGGCAGCTCGCACACCTACAAGGTCGTGGTGACCGACGCGGCCGGGAACTCCACCGACCGCAACGGCGCCTCTCCCGTCACCATCACCGACCAGTCGGGCAGCGACGCCTACGCGACGAGCGTGAAGGACGACGGCGCGACCGCGTACTACCCGCTCGACGAGAAGGACGGCACCGCCGGCCTCGACCACGTCGCGTTCGAGGACCTCCGCGTCGACAACGCCGCACGCGGCGCCGCGGGCCCGATCGACGGATCCACCGCCACCACCTTCTCCGGCCAGGACGGGTCCTTCGCGGTCACGCCCCAGGCGTTGCAGGCGCCGAACACCTTCAGCGTGGAGTCGTGGGTCAGGACGACCTCGACCTCGGGCGGCAAGGTCGTCGGCTTCGGCGGCAGCAGCACGGGCACGTCGAACAACTACGACCGCATGGTCTACCTCGACAACGACGGCCGCGTCCTCTTCGGCGTGTACACCGGCGCCACCCAGACCCTCGCCTCGGCCCCCGGGTTCAACGACGGCAAGTGGCACCAGATCGTCGCCACCATGGGCGCCGAGGGCATGAAGCTGTTCGTCGACGGCAAGCTCGCCGGCCAGCGCGCGGACACGACCCAGGGCCAGGACTACAAGGGCTTCTGGCGCGTCGGAGGCGACAACCTCGGCGGCTGGCCCAACCAGCCCCGGAGCTACTACCTCGCCGGCGACATCGCGCAGGTCGCGGTCTACCCGACCGCCCTCACGCGCGCCGACGTGGTCGACCACCTGGTCGCCTCCGGCCGCACCTCGCCCATCCCCGCGGCCCCGACGGACACGTACGGCAAGGCCGTCTACGCGGCCGACCCGTCCTCCTACTGGCGCCTCGACGACGCCGACGGCTCGTCGACGCTCAAGGACGCGGGCCAGAACGACGTCGGCGCGAACGTCGGACGCAACGTGCGCTTCGGCCAGGCGGGCGCCCTCACGGGTCCCGTCGGCCAGGCGGCCGCGTTCTCGGACAGCATCGCGGTGAGCCAGCAGCGGGTCTCCAATCCCACGACGTACTCGCTCGAGATGTGGTTCCAGACGACCACCACGCGCGGCGGCAAGCTGATCGGCTTCGGCGACAACGCCGATCCGTTCAACTTCTCCGGCAACTACGACCGTCACGTCTACATGCAGGACGACGGACGCCTGCAGTTCGGCGTCTGGACCGGCCAGAGCAACCTCGCCACCTCCGACCGCGCGTACAACGACGGCCAGTGGCACCACATGGTCGCGTCGCAGGGATCCGACGGCCTGAAGCTCTACGTGGACGGCGACCTCGTCGGCCAGAACGGCCAGACGCAGGCTCAGGGCTACGACGGCTACTGGCGCATCGGCGGCGACAACACGTGGGGCTCCTCCAGCGGCACCTTCGAGGGCCGCATGGACGAGGTCGCGGTGTACCCGACCGTGCTCACGCCCACCGCGGTCGCGACGCACTACTCGCTCGGGACCAGCGGCCGCGTGCCGAACCAGGCCCCGAAGGCCGCGTTCGCGCAGACCGCCGACTTCCTGACGGCGTCGTTCGACGCGGCCGGATCCACCGACGCCGACGGCACGATCACGGGCTACGCCTGGGACTTCGGCGACGGCGTCCAGGCGTCCGGCGCGCAGCAGTCGCACACGTTCGCCGAGGCCGGCACCTACGCGGTGTCGCTCACGGTGACGGACGACCGCGGCGCGACGAATCGCACGCAGCAGGACGTCACGGTGAAGGCGGCCCCCGCCAACATCGCGCCGACCGCCGTCGTGACGGCCACCGCGACCGACCTCACGGCGAAGCTCGACGGATCCGCGTCCACGGACGCCGACGGCACCGTGGCCTCCTACGCGTGGGACTTCGGCGACGGCCGCACGGGCACCGGCCCGACCCCGACGCACGCCTACTCCGCGGCCGGCACCTACACGGTGGCGCTGACGGTCACGGACGACAAGGGCCTCACGGGCACCGCGTCCACGCAGGTGACGGTGGCGGCGCCCCCGGTCAACCGGGAGCCCACCGCGGTCATCGCGTCGACCACCGCGGATCTCGTCGCGAACCTCGACGGCCGCGCATCCAGCGACCCGGACGGCACCATCGCGTCCTGGGCGTGGGAGTTCGGCGACGGCACGACCGGCACCGGGGCGTCCATCGCCCACCCGTACGCGACGGCCGGGACCTACCAGGTCGCGCTCACGGTGACGGACGACAAGGGGGCCACCGGTCGCACGACCGCGACCGTCACGGTCACCGCCCCGCCCGTGAACCAGGCGCCCGTCGCCCGGTTCACGAGCACGGCGGCGAACCTCGTCGCCTCGCTCGACGCCTCCGCGTCGAGCGACTCCGACGGCACCGTGGCGTCCTACGCCTGGGCCTTCGGCGACGGGACCACCGGCACGGGCCGCACCACGACCCACGCCTACGCGGCCGCCGGCACCTTCGCGGTGTCGCTCACGGTCACGGACGACAAGGGCCTCGCCACGACGACCACCTCGCCGGTGACCGTCCAGGCGCCCGCGTCGAACGTGCTCGCGCAGGACTCGTTCGGCCGCGCGGTCGCGACGGGCTGGGGCACGGCCGACCTCGGCGGCGCCTGGCGCGTCACCGGCGGCACCAACATCGTCAAGGTGCAGGACGGCACGGGCCAGGTCGTCTCCCCGAAGGGCGAGACCCGCACGATGACCCTCGACGCGGTCTCCACCACGTCGTCGGACGTCAGCGCGACCTTCTCGCTCGACGCGGTCCCGACCGGCGGCGGCTCCTACACGCGGGTCAACTCGCGCCAGGTCGGGTCGGCGTTCTACCAGACGCAGGTCTGGATCAAGGCGACCGGGCAGATCCAGCTGGTGCAGTCGGAGGGGGCGACGACCATCGGGTCGTACATCCTCCCCGGCACGACCTACCGGGCCGGCCAGCAGCTCCGCGTCCGCGTCCTGACGACCGGCACCTCGCCGACCACCGTCAAGGCCAAGGTGTGGGTCGCCGGCCAGGCCGAGCCCGCCGCGTGGCAGACGAGCGTCACCAGCTCGACCGCCGCGCTGCAGGCCGCCGGGTCCGTCGGGATCCAGACCTACCTCTCGGGGTCGGCGACGGCTCCCGTCACGACGCGGTTCGACGACCTGGTCGTCAGCCGCGACGGCCAGGCGCCCGCACCGGTTCCGGCCAACCAGGCCCCGACGGCGGCGTTCACGTCGACCGCCAAGGACCTGACCGCCTCGTTCGACGGATCCACCTCGACCGACGCCGACGGCACGGTCGCCTCGTACGCCTGGGCGTTCGGGGACGGCACGACGGGCACCGGCAAGACGGTCGACCACGCCTACGCCAAGGCCGGCACGTACACGGTGTCGCTCACGGTGACGGACGACAAGGGCCTGGCCTCGGCGAAGAAGGACGGCACGGTCACGGTGACCGCGCCGGTCGTCGCCCCGCCGGTGAACCAGGCCCCGACCGCGGCGTTCACGTCGACGGCCAAGGACCTGACGGCCTCGTTCGACGGATCCACGTCGACGGACGCCGACGGCACCGTCGCCTCGTACGCCTGGGCGTTCGGGGACGGCACGACGGGCACCGGGAAGACCGTCGACCACGCCTACGCCAAGGCCGGCACCTACACGGTGTCGCTCACGGTGACGGACGACAAGGGCCTCGCGTCGGCGAAGAAGGACGGCACGGTCACGGTGACCGCGCCGGTCGTCGCTCCGCCCGCCGCCGGGATCCTCGCGCAGGACACCTTCACCCGCACCGCCTCGAACGGCTGGGGCACGGCGGAGACCGGGGGCGCCTGGCGCATCACCGGCAACGCGTCGATCCTCAAGGTGGCGGACGGGAAGGCGCAGGTCACGAGCCCCGCCGGCGAGACCCGCACCGCGAGCCTCGACGCCGTGAGCACCACCGCATCGGACGCGCAGGTGAGCTTCGCGCTCGACAGAGTGCCCACGGGCGGCGGCGCGTACGTGCGGATCAACTCGCGCCAGGTCGGCACGTCGTACTACCAGACGCAGGTCTGGGTGCGGTCGACCGGCCAGGTCATGATCGTGCAGTCCGAGAACGGCACCAACCTGAAGTCGGTGGTCGTCCCGAACGTCACGTACACGGCCGGGCAGCAGCTGCGGGTCCGCGTGCAGGTCACGGGCACGTCGCCCACCACGATGAACGCGAAGGTCTGGCCCGTCGGCCAGGCCGAGCCGACCGCGTGGCAGTCGACGACGACCGGGACCCTGGCCGCCCTGCAGACCGCGGGCACGTTCGGGATCCAGACGTACCTGTCGAGCTCGGCCGCCGGGCCCGTCGCGTTCACGCTCGACGACCTCGTGGTCACGGACGGCACGGCTCGATGACCTGAGTCCGGAACCACGCGCCCCGACGGGCGGGTCCCCGCGGACCCGCCCGCCGGGGCGTCGCACTGAGATGATCGACAGGGCCGTTCGGCGGCCGGGGGAATGAGAGGGGGAGCCATGCGTCGTCCATGCCTGCGCGCGCTCCCCGGGGCGGCCGCGCGATGAGCGCGCTGCTCGCCGGATCCGGCCTCCAGACCCTGCTCCTCCTCGGCATCGCGCTCGCGGGCGGCGCCCTGCTGCTGCTCGTCCTGCGGCGCCTGCCGCGCACGGCCGTCGCCCTGTGGCTCGTCGTGCTCTCCTTCGTCCCGGTCTGGTCGGGGGTCCCGCTCGGCGGCTACTACCTGCCGCCGTCGACGGTGGTCGCCGTCCTCGTGATCCTCGCGATCGTGCCCGTGCCGGGCTTCCGCGTCTCGCCGCTCGACGTGCTCGTGGTGCTGATGACCGCGGCCGGGTTCGCCGGCGTGGTCGTGGGCGGCGGCGCGGGCATCGGCATGTCCACGCTCGTCACGTTCCTCACCTACGCCCTGCCGGGATACCTGCTCGGGCGCATGGCGGCGCACCGGATCGGCATGGCGTCGCTGGAGCGGATCGTGGCCGTGGTCTTCACGGTGGTCGCCGCGCTCGCCATCGTCGAGTTCGTCACCGGCTGGAACCCGTTCGTGCTCCTGCCCGGCAACGCGGGGCTCCGCGAGACGTGGGCGACGCTGCAGGGGCGCGGTGGCATCGTCCGCGCGGAGGGTGCGTACGGGCACTCGATCGCGCTCGGCTCGGCGCTCGCCATCGCGATCCCGCTGACGCTCGCCTCCCGCTTCGGCCTCGTGACCCGCCTCGGCATGACGGCCCTGATGATGCTCGCGGCGGTCCTCACCTTCAGCCGCGTCGGGATGCTGGGCGCCGTGCTCGGCCTGGCGCTGTCCATCGTGTTCCTGCGCGACGCGATCTCGCTCCGTGTGCGCGCGACCGTCACCGCGGGCGTCGTGGTCGTCGCGGCCGCGGTCGCCCCCTTCGTCCAGTCCGTGTTCGACGACGCCGGCACGGAGGCCAGCGCCAGCTCCGACTACCGCGGCGACCTCTACAGCCTCGTGCCCGGCATGGGGATCCTCGGCACGACTCCCGACGCCCACCGCGGCAGCGACGGCCGCGTCTTCTACGGGCCGTTCCGCTCCATCGACAGCCAGCTCGTGCTCACGGGACTCACCTTCGGCCTGCTGGTCGCGGGCGCCGTGCTCGTCGCCCTCGCGGTCGGCGTCTGGCTCGTGCTGCGCGGGCACGCGACCGCGGCGACCATCGCGCTCGTGGCGCAGATCCCCGCGCTCGCGTCGGTGGCGCTCATCACGCAGTACGCGACGCTCGTGTGGTTCCTCGCGGGGGTCGCGGCGACCAGCCAGATCCTCCGCCGCGACGCCGTGCCCCTGCCCGAGCCGCCGCCCGACCCCGTCGACGCACCGGCCGTCCCCGACGCCGACCGACTCGCCGCCGATCACCCCGATCCCGCCCGCACCACCGCCCCGCCGCTCCTACCCGGAAGAACCCCCTCACGATGACGCTCCACGAGTTCACCGCCCTGCTCCGCCGACTCTGGTACGTCGTGGTCGCCGCGACGCTCGCGGGCGGCGCGGTCGCGTTCGGCCTGTCGCAGCTCGCGACGCCCGTGTACACCGCGCAGTCGCGCCTCTACTTCTCGCTGAGCAGCGGTTCCAGCGCGAGCGACCTCAACCAGGGCGCCACCTACACGCAGAGCCAGATGCTGTCGTTCGGCGAGCTCGCGGAGTCGCCCGCGGTGCTCGAGCCCGTGATCACGCGCCTCGGCCTCGACGCCACGCCGCAGGAGCTCGCGCGCGCCGTCACCGTCACGACGCCGCAGAACACCGTGATCATGGAGATCAGCGTCACCGAGCCGTCGCCGTCCGACGCCGCCGACATCGCCAACGCGGTCGCGACCAGCCTCCGCGACACCGCCGAGGCGTACGCGCCGACGGGCGCCGAGGGCTCGCCGACCGTCTCCGTGCGCGTGATCCAGGAGGCCCCCGAGCCGGAGAACCAGTCCGCTCCGAACGGCCGCACCAACACGCTCGCCGGCCTGCTGCTCGGGCTCCTCGCGGGCCTCCTCGGCCTCGCGCTCGTGCGCCTGCTCGACACGCGGGTCCGCTCCGCCGAGACCGTCGCGCACCTCACGACCGCGCCGCTGCTCGGGGCGCTCGAGCGCGAGCGCGGCGTCACGGGCCTCGCGATGGCGGTCCGGCCCCTGTCGACCGCGGCCGAGGGCTTCCGCCAGCTCAAGGCGAACCTGCGCTTCGTGCTCCTCGGCGACCGGTCGTCGAGCATCGTCGTCACCTCCTCGATCCCCGGCGAGGGCAAGTCCACGGTCGCCGCGAACCTCGCGATGTCGCTCAGCGAGGGCGGGCGCCGCGTGCTGCTCGTCGACGCCGACCTCCGCCGGCCCGTCGTCGCGCAGTACCTCGGGCTCGAGGGCGACGCGGGCCTCACCACCGTGCTCGTCGGGCAGGCGCTCCTCGAGGACGTCGTGCAGCCCTGGGGCGACGGCACGCTCCATGTGCTGACCAGCGGCGAGATCCCGCCGAACCCGAGCGAGCTGCTCGCGTCATCGCGCATGGAGGACCTGGTCGGCCTGGCCAAGGCGTCCTACGACGTCATCGTGATCGACACCGCGCCGCTCATCGCCGTGGCCGACGCCGCGTTCGTCGCGCGCATGACCGACGGCGCGATCGTCGTCGCCGACCAGACGCGCGTGCACCGCGCCCAGCTCTCCGAGGCGCTCGACGCGGTCGAGAAGTCGGGCGGATCCGTCCTCGGCGTCGTGCTCAACAAGGTGCGCCCCACGAAGGACAAGCGCGCGTACTACCGCGCGGAGACGGAGCAGACGGGGCGGGCGGGGCGCGCGGCGGGGAAGGCGCCCGTCGCGGGGTGAGGCGCGGGACGGACGACGAGGGGCGCGGCTGGATCGGCCCCGATCGGGACGCGGTGCTCCGACGAGAGCAGGCGAGCGACCCCGTCGTGATCCGCAGCCATGACGGCGCCGGGTGCCCAGGCATCTAGGCGCCCGATCCGTGAGGTGGTGGGCAGACGCCGGTCGGACAGGCGCCGCTGGTTCTCGGGTCCTGTGCGACGACGAGTGTCGGCGAGGCGTCGCCTCGGAACTCGACGGGCACATGCTCGATGTCTCTGGGGGAGGCTGTCGAGGGCTTCCCGGGCCGGCGCTGACGCACACGTCCCCGTCCAGCGGCCCTGGGGCGAACGTCGCCGGACATGCGAACCGTCACGAGCGTCGTGGTCCCGGGGGAGTGGTCGCCCGCATGGGTTCGAGCCACACGGCCGCGGTTCGTCCCGTTGAGGCCGGAAGGACACGGAGGGTGTCTCACGTAGCGTCCCTCCACCGGAATCGTCACCGGACCAGTCTGTTGAGACAGGGGCTTCTGACCACCGCATCTCCGCGTCCGTGGGCTTGTGAGCATGGGCGCCTGTCCACGTGATGCTCCACGCGGCGTGCGCGAGCGGGTGTCCGGGTAGCCATCCCTCACCGGACAGGCTCAAGCCACCCTCGAGCACTCCTTACGCGCCGAGGTGGAGTCAGTTGGAGTTGGTACCTAGGAGCTCCAGCGGCACGTTGCCGCCCAGCATGAAGTACGGAGCGAGAATGGCGACCGATGCCAGCCATGGGACCCACCGTGGGGCCACGTAGCCCGCAGGGGTCGTGGCCCAGCGGATGATGCCTGCGATCCCGAGACCCAGGCAGATGAAACTGATGGGGACGTAGAAGGGGAAGAAAAGCAGCATGCCGTCGAAGCCGGTCACGTACTTCGGTATCCACACGACGCTGAAGCAGAAGACCAGGATCCAGAACCCGGTTGCGGTGGTCGCGACGCCGCGACTCGAGCGGACCCGTCTTTCAGCGCGCGGTGGGTTGGTGGTGTCGATACCCATGCCGGAACTATCGCAGATGCGGACACGGAACCGTCCCGATGGAGAATCCCTTCCGCACGCAGAGTCCGGAAGGCACGCTGCGCGACTCTGTGTCCGCTGGGACGTAACAGCAAGACGCGGTCGCGCAGTCCTAGCTACGCGTGCGGTGAGTACTCCCGGCGGAGACCGGCGAGGTATGCCGCCAGGATCCGGGAAGGATCGACCGGGCCAGCTCCCGCGGTGCGGTAGAGCAGCAACGCGTCGATAAGCCCGACCATGTCGACGGCCGCCTCCTCGAGATCAGCGACAGCGATCGCCTCGAGGATGGCGCGCGCGGTGTCAATGAGGGCGGCCCGCACCGGATCGGCAGCCGTGAGCGGTGCACGGAGGTCGTCGTCGCCCCGCAGCTCAAACAGGAGCGCGAAGCGCGCGGCCTGCGCCTCCTCCCGCTGCGCGAGTCCGTCGAGGAAGGCTCCGGCGATCTGTGCGGCCGCCGCGTCGTCCATCGAGGCTGGAAGGGTGAGGCCTTGCAGGTCCGATGCCAGCTGTTCGGTGATGCGGGTGACGACGAGACCGGTCAGCTCACGCCGCGTCCGGGCGTAGTAGGTGGTCGAGCCCGCAGGGAGTCCCGCCTCGGTATCGACGGCGCGGTGAGTCAGAGCACGGACGCCGCCGCGCGCGATCAGCCGGACCCCGGCGTCAGCCAGGTCGTCCCGTCGCTTCATGCCGCCCTCCCAGTGGTCTCTACCATCGTAGTAATCTCTACAAAAGTAGAGAAACGAGGGTGGCATGCAGGTAGCAGTAGTGGGCGGCGGGATGTCCGGGGACGCGATCGTCCGGGCAGTGGAAGCACGGGGGTGCTCGGTGACGCGGCTGTCGCGCTCGACCGGGTTCGACGTGCTCCGAGACGACGCGCGGCCCGCGCTGATGGGCGCGGACGTGATCATCGAGGCGACCGGGCAGTTCACGACGAACCGGAAGCAGGCAACCGACTTCTTCACCGCGTCGACCCGTGCCCTCAGCGCCGCTGCCGCGGACCTGGGGGCACGTCACGTGCTGCTATCGATCCTGAACTGCACCCTCCCCGAGGTGCAGGGGTACGGGTACTTCGCCGGCAAGACCGCTCAGGAGCAGGCCGCGTTGACCGCGAGCCCTCGTCTCACCCTCGTGCGGTCCACGCAGTGGGATGAGTTCGCGAGTCAGAACCTCCAGCGGATGAAGTTCGGCCCATTCGCGCTCGTTCCCGGGATGACGATCGCACCCGTCGCGCTCGACACCGTGGCGGCCATCATCGCCGACGTCACCGTCGGCGACCGCCCGGAACCCTTGATCGAGGTTGCGGGGCCCGAGACCACCACACTGTGGGGCATGACGAAGGCGACCCCAAGCCCCGGGGTCACCCCGGTGCCGTTGCGCATACCGGGAAGCATGGGACGAGCGTTCCGGGAAGGCGCCCTCCTCCCCGGAACGGACGTCGAGGTCATGGGCCCTCGATTCAACGACTGGCTCAGTGCACGCCGTTGACGCAGCGACCCTGCACATAGGGCATCGGAGCGCACCTGCCAGCGGCCCTACGCCAACTACTCCTGAAGTTGGGGGTAGTCCTTTGGTCGGAGTTCTCGGGGACAAACGCGCATGTCTGTCTGGTCGCTCAGCCCGAAGCTCACACGGCCATACGGTGATCGCATGAAGCAGTTCCTGAAGCACGCATTGGCGCCCGCCGTTGCGGTAGTTGCCGGTTCCCTCTGGTGGCTGTCCGAGGGTCGCGCAGTCCTGATGGACACTGTGCCGACGCGAGACGACACGATGACCACCAGCCCCTACGCCGCTCTCGTCCTCCTTGGATTCGTGATCGCCATCGCCATCGCCAAGATGCGGCCGACGTGGGCTCTGGCACTGGTCGGGGCGCTGCTCGTGACGCAACTGCTCTTCTGGCCCGCCCGCTTCGGTCAACTGAGCTGGGTCGGATACTTCGTCCTGGTCCCCCTCCCCGTGCTCCTCAGCCAACGAATCGGCTCGGAGAAGCGCTGCCGGTTCTTGACGACCGTCCTGGGCGCAGCAGTCTCCATCGCAGCACTCCTCACCCTGCCGTCGCTGTCGATGTCCGGCGAGTGGGGAACACTTACCGGTGCGCCCTGGGCCAACCCGATGCCGGTTCTACAGAGCATCGGCATCTCCCTCGTCATCAGCATCGGCCTCGCGCTGGCTGGCTGGAAGCTCGGCCGGCCGCCAGCTGAAGTGCCGACTGTGCCTCAGGCGGCGATCACCACGGGCGTCGGCGCGGATCCCGCCGCTGATGAGTACCGCTCCCTCACCCAACGGGAGCGAGAGATCTTCCTACTCATTGCCCGAGGCCGATCCAATGCAGAGATCGCGGACGAGCTCTTCATCTCCGAGGCGACCGTGAAGACCCATGTCGGCAACGTGCTCACCAAGTTCGGTCTCGCTTCGCGTAACAGCCTGATCGTCTACGCGTACGACCACGGCATCGTCACGCCAGCCCACACTGGAACTAGGGCGCAGCTGTCGTGAAGCAGCAGATTCACGCGCAAAACCAGCACCGTTGCTGCCCCTGCGCAAACGGAGGCTCCTGCCGTGGCTAGACGACTTCTGACCATCGCGTCGCTAGGACTGCCGCCTGGCTCTCGGCGAGCACGCCGGCAGGCTGAGCTCGAGCTGTCGCCTTCCTTTGAGCGGCCAGTTGCGCGTGTCCGGTAGGGAATCCCCAAGCTGACGTCGACGCATCCCGGAGGGCCGTCCTATGGGATGTGCCCATCACCCTTCGGAGATCTCGGGTGGGTTCTCAGAGCTGGTCTTCGTGCGGGAAAGTACGTGAGAGGGGCGCGGTAGCTTTCTCGACATGAGCGCTCTTCCCCTCTCCCGACGCATCGACCGTCCCGATTCGATGGCTCCCGCACCGCTGGTCGGCATCCGTTGGCGGCCCGTCGTCCTCGGCGACGTCGACGCCCTCGTGCAGATCGGCGAGAGGATCGCCGAGGCCGACCATCCTGACTGGGTCGACACTCGCGAGGACATCCTCGAAGAGCTCGGCCACAGCTACATGGACCTCGCGTCGGATTCGCTCGCCGCCGTGACGGAAGACGGCGAGATCGTCGCGTGGGGTCTCGTGATCCATCCTCCGACCCAGGAGACCCTGGTGCGATCCATCCTCACCGGCGGTGTGGATCCGACCCGACGCGGAGAGGGCATCGGCCGTTCCCTCCTCGCCTGGCAGCATTCGAGAGCCCTGCAGCAGCTCGCGGGGTCCGAGAGCACCCTGCCCGGGTGGGTCGTCGTCGCTGCCGACGAGCGCGCCTCGGGTGCTGCATCCACGCTCCGGCGTGCGGGATTCGCTCCGAACAGGTGGTTCCAGAACCTCGCACGCACGACGACCGGACCTCTCGCAGACGTCACTGCGCCCGACGGGATCCGCATCGTGGAATACGGTGCCGAGCACTCCGAGGCGGCGCATGCTGCGCGAGACGCCGCGTTCCGCGGACATGGCAGCAGCCAGCCCATGAGCGACGAGCAATGGGACTCGATGACGTCGCTTGAGACGTTCGACCACGGACTCTCGTTTCTCGCCCTGGATGACGCGGATCGCGTCGTCGGACTTCTCCTGACGCTCCTCACGGAGCATGGAGCGGATGGGCCTTCGGCCTCGAGTGGCTACGTGTGGGTCATCGGGGTCGTCCCCGATGCACGTCACCGCGGGGTCGCGCGCGCGCTGCTCGCGCAGCACCTGCGCTCGGCGAATGATGCGGGCGTGGATCGCAGTGTCCTCGACGTCGCGACCGACGGAGACGGCACGGGCCTCGAACTGTTCGAGGGGCTGGGTTACGTCCCGCAGACGGTCAGCGTCAACTACGCCGCCACCTACTGAGCTCGACCCTGCCTCACAGGGGACCTGCGATCGCGGCGGCTCAGTAGCAGTTCACGAAACCCCGGAGCGTCCGGAGGGGGATCGGTTGTAAGGCGTCCCGTCCGGCAAACGAGGCGTCCCGCCATCGAAGGTTGAAGAGGGCCCTAGCTGCTGTGCGCTTCGAGCGGCTCGTAGTCGTCGACTCCGGCTGCGATGGCTTCGCGTCGGCGCGCACGCAGTGACGGCGCGGCCAGCGCGGCGATGATCGCGAGGGCTCCGACGCCGACGGAGGCCCAGAATCCGATTGTGAACGCGTCGTCGGTCGGAGCGCCCTGTGCCGTCATGTTCGAGGAGATCAGCGCCGCTATGACAGCCGTGCCGACGCTGCTTCCCACGGTCCGGATCACCGTATTGGCGCTGATGGTTTCGCCGGTCTGCGCGGCCGGGACACTCTCCACGATGGCGTTGGAGGTGGCGGCGAGGGCCATGCCGACGCCGATGCCGGTGAGAACGCCAGACAGCAGGATCTGCCACTCCTCCGCGTGCCCGAGCGCGGGGATGAGGAATGCGGCAGTCACCGCGACACCGCCGACGACCATGGCGATCTTCGGCCCCATGTGGCGGATCAGGATGCCGGCGACGACACCGGATACGACCATCCCCACCACGGTCGGCAGAAGGTAGAGGCCGGCCTCGCTCACGGACTTGCCGAACCCGTAGCCGAGGACGGTGGGCAGCTGCAGCAAGGTGGGCACCAGGATGAAGGTGGCGAACATGGCGAAACCGAACGCAAGCGCCACGATGTGTGCGGTCCAGACCCCACGATGTCGGAACAGGCGGACGTCGATCAGCGGGTTCGCCGCCCGGAGCTCCACGAACACGAATACGACGAGCGCGACGGCACCGAGCCCGAGCAGCCCGACGGTCTTGCCGTCACCCCATCCCCACTTCTCTCCCTCGCTGATGGCCAGGAGCAGGGCGACGAGGCCGATGGAGAGGATGCCTGTACCGAGCATGTCGAGGCGACCCGGCGTGCGCACGGGGGACTCCGGGATGCCGAAGATCGCGCCCAGCAGGGCGATCAGCACGAGCACCGCGGGAAGCCAGAACAGCCAGTGCCAGGACAACGTCTCGACGATCGGTCCCGCCGCGACGATGCCGACGCCCGCGCCGATCCCGAAGATGGCCGAGAGGAGCCCGATGGTCACGCTCACGCGCTCTCTCGGGAGCTCGTCGCGCACGATGCCGATCGACAACGGCATCACGGCACCAGCGGCACCCTGGAGGATGCGCGCCACGATCAGCACGCCGAGGTCCGGTGCGAGCGCGGCGAGCAGCGTGCCGACCAGCAGCAGCGCGAGCACGACGATGATGACCTTCCGCTTGCCGACCATGTCACCCAGGCGCCCGAGGATCGGAGTCAGCACGGCGGCGGAGAGCAGGTATGCCGTGAGCACCCAGCTCGCGTCAGACGTCTCGACGCCGAGGTCCGCTCCGATGATGCCGAGCGTCGGCGCGACTAACGACTGCAGTACCGAGAACGACAACCCTCCCAGCGAGAGGAACAGGATGATCGGCGCGCCGCGGGGCCGAGGAGCCTCCGCATCTTGACCGGTCTGAGCTGGATCCGAGCCTGTGGCAGAGCCGTGGGTGATGGTGGACATGAATCTCCTCAGAATGTAAACGTCTGCTGACCCAGTGAGTCTTCTCATTCCCGGGGCATGTGTCAACACGCGTTTACACTGGTCGCAGGACGCGCTACGGTTGCGTCGAGGATGTGAGACATGAGCTACGAAACCCAGACAAGGAGTAGGGCACTCCCCAAGCTCCCGCTCTCCGACGAGGACGAACTGCAGCGCCCGGAACGGGGCGGGGCAGCAACTCGCCGCGCATTGGTGGGGGCAGCTCGGCGCAGGTTCGCGACCGACGGTTACCGAGCCACGACGGTCAGGCAGATCGCCGGCGACGCCGGGGTCAACGTGGCACTGATCAATCGGTACTTCGAGTCCAAGGAAGGCCTGTTCGAGGCCTGCATGCTGTGCACCTTCGATGAGCTCGAGATATATGCATCGCCACGTGCAGCCGACCTGGATGGCCTGATCGACCGCCTCATCACTCACGTCGCGAACACCCCGGATGAAGACGATCCGCTTCAACTGCTGTTGCTGCTGCGCTCTTCGGGAGATGAGAACGCCGACCGCATCCGTCGCAGGACCCTCGAGCACTTCACTCAGAGCATCGCCAGGGCCGCGGGCTGGCACGACGACGATGCCCGCACCGCCTCGATACTCCTGCGGGCTCAGCTCACCATCGCGACGATGACGGGAGTGGTGATGCTCCGTACCTCCGCGGCGGTACAGCCCGTCGCGACCGCCACCGCAGAGGAACTGGCGGGCCCGCTCGCGCAAATATTCCGGACGCTGCTCACGGAGCGCGACGCCTAGTCGAGTCGGCCTGACCTTCGTCGTGCAGTGAATGCGGGGCTTAGCGCAACCAGCTCGTCTCGCAACCCAAGGGGTGCGGGACACCTCGCGTGACGGCCGCGGTGTAGACGCACCGTAGGTACAGCGGCGCCGGCGCCCCCTCCCCACAGGGGAGGGGGCGAAATGCAGCGGGTCGTCGTCGCGTTCGTCCGGTGAGGCAGCGGCCCTACCTGCTGCTCTTGGTCTGCGCGAGGGTGCTGGCTGCGACGCGCTTAGAGGCTGCGGACGTGCGGCCGTCGCGAAGGATGCTGGCCGGTTGCGAGGGTCGTCTAGACCGTCCGTCCTGGCATGAAGGGCGAGCGCGCAGGCGGCGAACCGCCGGCCGATGAACCTCCCGGCGATTCGCGCGGCTAGGCGACCGGGAGCGATCGCCTACCGGACAGCGGCGGGGCGCGACCTAGACGGCTGTCGCTGCCATGATCAGCAGATGGCGCCGACGCTGAGAGACGTGCACATGTGGCCGGACACCGGCTGGCCGGATAGCCGGTGGTGCCCGCCGGAGATGGACGATGACCCGCACGCGCCGGTCCTCGAGATGGACGCGCTCCTGCGTGGGTCGAAGAAGGTCACGGAGCTCCTCGGCGAATGCCTCGCGGAAGAGAGCATCACGACGCCGTTCGCGAGCATCCGGCTGGTGCCCGGTGAGCCGTCCGCGAGCGGTGACCTCGAGGTCGAGATCTCGGACTACATGGCCGGTGGGGAGGACATCGCGCACGTCGGTGTCCCGGCGGGCTTCCACGACCTCAGCGTCCGCGCGAGGGATGCGCTGGTGCTGCTGATGTGGCGGGAGACCTTGAAGCGGCTGGTGGCGCGTCGCGGCGGCGACCCTGCCGCCGTGGACCGCGCTGCCGACGCCGCCCGTCGCGATGACTACGAGATCCCGCGGTACGGCCCGTGGAAGCAGGACCGCAGCCGGTCCCGCCGGATGCGGCTGGTCGGTGTCCTCCGCGACGACGGCTTCCTCCGGCTCCGGGTCGAGGTGGAGGAGCTGCGCGGCGAGCGGTCGTCGCGACTTTCGGACGAGATCATCGGTGGATCCACGTACTGGCACTTCCACCGCGCGGCCCGGAGTCTGCGGTGGACGTCGAGCACGACCATGGAAGGGGTGTCGGTCCCTGGCATCATCCTGGGCGACCGCGGGAGCTTCGCGCTCGACGCGGAGACAGGGTCCATCGAGGTACGCGGCGGTCAACGAGAGCCCTTACCCATCGAGCCGACGGGGCAGGCGAGGGCGATCGGGTTCCGCTTCGTCGAGCAGCCGGACGACCACATCCAGGTCTACTGGGGCGGGGGAGGCCCGACGAACGAGGTTCCGCAGGAGTACCTCGACGAGATGGACCGCCTGGGCGACGTCGTGGACTCAGCCGAGTGGATCGGGTGGTGGCGGCTCGTCGACGTCGACGAGGTGTGCGCCTACGTCGACTACTTGCCGTCGAGCTCTGCGTCGATCGTCCGCTTCCGCGGCCGTGCGCTCAGCGTCACCATCAAGCGCCCGGCCGACACGATCCCGACAGGCCCCGCCGCCGTGCTCCTCGCCCGGCAGGACACGGAGTCCGTGCTCGCCCGTATCGCGGAGCGTCGCAAGATCCAGCCGGCGCCCGCGCTGGGGTGAATGGGTGTCCGTCCGGGTAGCCATCCCCTACCGGACCGGCCGGAGCCATCGCGAATCGGGATGGGCTGATGCGATCGAGTCGGCCAGCCACGCCCGCTCGACGGCGGGAAGCAGAGGGTTGACCATCCGTAGGTCGGCATCGTCCTTCGGCTCGGGGCTCAGGCTCTTCCAGAGGAGCTGCACGGCCGGGGCGACCACACGCACCCCGTCGACGTCGATGACCGCCTCCGACCAGGGCCGGTGGATCCCGGGGTCCCGCCGGTACGTCCACCGTTCCGTGTCGCCGGTCTCGAAGTTCACTTGCAGGCGCCAGGCGCCGCGGAGTTCGTCGAGGCACCAGATATTCTCGATCGGTTCGTCCGTCGTCGCTTCATCCAGCGGCGTCAGCCATCCGGACTGGGCGGCATACGGGCGGAGTCCAGCGGGCAGCATGGCGGCGAGTCGGGGCCAGTCGTCGGCGAGGACGCTGATGTCGATGTCACCGTGAGGGCGGGAGGTGATGCCGAGCCAGAGGTCGAGAGCGACGCCGCCGGAGAGCCACGCCCGGGAGCCCGCAAGGACAGGGCGGACCTCGTCGACGGACAGGGGGCACCAGAGGTCCGTCGTGGGGTCATAGCGCCTGCGCATGCCGCCATTCTCCGAGCATCCGGCAGGGATCTGGCGAGGCTCGGGCGGAGGGGAGGCTGTCTGGAGGAGGCGTCGAGTTAGTAGCCGGCCGCGGCGGCGATGCTCGTGTCGTCGAGGATGCGAGCCAGCGTGGTCCGGCCGAGAGTGCTCATGCCCGGATTGGACTCGCGGTAGTACCAAGCGGCGCCCATCGCCTGCTCGAAGGCCCACGCCGCACCGCGATGCCATTCGACGTCTCCGCTGTCGAGCTCGCTCCGGAGGAGCGTGCGAGCGTCCGCGTCGAGCATGTGCCATGCGGCGACGAGATCCAGGGCCGGGTCGGCCGGCCCGAAGCCGCCTCCGTCGAGGACACCCACTAGGCGTTCGTCCTCGATGAGGACGTTGCCGGGAGTCAGATCGCCGTGGGTCATCACGTCCGGGCCCGCTGGTGGCAGAGTGCGGAACCAGCCCCAGAGAGCACGGAGCCGATCGACCGGCAGGAACCCGGCGCTGTTCGTGAGGCAGGTCTCCATCCAGGCGTCGGATGCCGGGAGGTGTCCGCCGCGGCCGGTCCCGGTAAACGCCCGACCACGCGTGTCCGTGGCACGTAGCGCTCGGATGAGCGTCACGAGGTCGAGAGCAAAGGCGGTCGAGTCGGCGACTGCCGTCGGAGATGCGACGTCTCCGGGCAGCCAGGACTGCACCGACCAGGACAGGGGATAGCCGTGTCCGCCACGCCCGACGGCGATCGGGGTCGGCGTCGGGAAGGGGCAGCTGTCGTGCAGCTCTCGCATCGCGCTCGCCTCCCGGATGAGTTCGGCGCCGATGGCCGCCGGGTCCGCCGTGTGGAGGGGGAATCGTGCGGTGAGCTCGTCGCCGATCCGGTAGATGGCGTTGACGGTGCCGTCGGTCGTGAGGGGGCGCACACGGAGGCGGCTCCACTGGGGGAACTGCTCGGCGATAAGGCGGCGTGCTGTCGCTGCGTCGACGTGGAGCTCGTCTGTGTGCATCGCCATGCCGCGACGGTACAGGACCGATTTCCGTGTCCGGAGAGGGATCCCCTATCGAGACGCCACCGGACGGTCAGACAGCGACCAGGGGTGGCGGAGTGGTGGACGACTCGATGATCGCGAATCCGCGACCGCGGAGCCGGCGCCGTTCGTCGGACAAGTAGCCCAGCAGGCGGTCGCGGGTTCCTCGGCTGTGGGACACGACAAGCGCTGCTGCCTTCTCGGGGTCCCTCGATCGGACTGCGGCGATGATCTCCAGATGTTCCGCGCGAGCGTGTGCACGGGACTCGGCGGTCCGCACTTCAAGCCACCGCGTCCGGCTGAGCCGGGTCAACGCACCACTCATCGCGTCGGCCAGGAATTTGTTGCGAGACAACCGGGCGAGGGCCACGTGGAAGTCACCGCCGTCCCGAAGTCCGGTCTCCTCGTCGTCGTCGCCCACGGGCGTGTCGATGAGAGCGCGAAGCGCAGCCAGTTCCTCATCACCTGCACGCTCAACAGCAAGAGCAACAGCTGCGGTCTCAACCGCTTCCCGGTACTCCATCACGGCTCGAACCTCGGCTAGATCGATCGGAGTGACCTGCCACCCTCGACCCGATCGTTGAGTGAGCCCCTCGTTCTCCAAGCGCATCAGAGCGGCTCGGATCGGGGTGCGTGATGCCCCGAGCAAGGACTCGAGCCCTCGCTCACTTAACTTCTCTCCCGGCACCAGGTCCAACGACAGGATCGCTGCCCGCAGTCCCGGATAGGCGCCGCTCTCGCTCGTACGGGTCATAACTCTCCTTCGGTATACCATTCGAGGATACCAGTTCGGGTTACCACTAAGGCGAAGGCGCAGCCTGTGGGGCCCCTCACTCTCGGAGCACCCATGACCTCTCTCAGATCAGCCTCGGACACGTCCCAGATCTGGCGCCGCAATCTTCTCGTGTGCGCGCTCGGATCGTTCACGACCATCATCGGCATGACGTTGATCCTGCCGATCCTTCCCCTCTACGTCCGCGACCTCGGCGTCGAGGACCCGGCGGCCGTGACCCTCTGGTCGGGGATCGCGTATGCCGCGACGTTCCTGACCGCGGCACTGACGGCGCCGCTGTGGGGGTACCTCGGTGACCGGTTCGGCCGGAAGCCGATGCTGATCCGCGCGAGCCTTGGAATGGCGATCGCTATGTCACTCATCGGCCTGGCGCAGGACGTCACGCAGCTCGTGCTGCTGCGCCTGCTGGTTGGCCTGCTCGGCGGCTACGCCTCCGGATCGACCATCCTCGTCGCAGCCCAGACCCCGAAGGACCGGTCCGCGTGGGCACTGGGCGTTCTCTCGTCCGCCATCATGGCCGGCACCATCGCGGGCCCTCTGATCGGCGGAACCCTCGCGCAGACCGTCGGCGTGCAGGGAGCGTTTCTTGCGACCGGCGGGCTGATCTTCATCGCCTTCCTCGGCACGACCCTGTTCCTCAAGGAGCTCCCGCGGTCAGGCTCGGGAGCCGCGAAGCCGAAGCGGTCGGGCTCTTGGGCCGCCGTGCCGCACAAGCTGCCGGTGCTCGCTCTGCTGAGCCTGTCGACGCTGCTCATGTTCGCGACGATCTCCGTCGAGCCGATCATCGCGGAGCACGTTCGTACCCTCACCGGCTCGACCGACAACGTGGCCATCTACGCGGCCGTGGTGTTCTCCCTCACGGCGTTCGGCACGATCCTCTCCGGTCCAAACCTCGGCAAACTGGCCGACCGGATCGGGCACATGCAGGTCCTCACCATGAGCCTGATCGCCGCAACGATCTTCCTCGCCGCGCAGTCGTTCGCGGACAACTTGATCATGTTCGCAATCCTGCGATTCCTCACCGGAGTCGCCCTGGGCGGCATCACCCCCACCGTCGTTGCGACCATCCGCCGGCTTCTCCCCGACACGAGCGTCGGGCTGGTACTCGGCTACAACGTCTCAGCGCAGTACATCGGCCAGGTCGCCGGCCCCATCCTCGCCGGATGGCTCGGCGGCACCGCCGGCACCAGCGCCGTCTTCCTCGCGACCGCGATCGTGACCGCGCTCGGGCTCGTCACCGCAACAGCCATCCGACGCCACTTCAAGCACCAACTCGCGCAGTAGATCCAACCCGGTCCGGTAAGAGATTGCCTACCGGACCGGCGCACAGGGCCCTAAGTAGGGCGTGCGGCGTCAGGGCTGTGTGGCGCCTCAGCTGGTGGGAACCTCGAGGGTCACGCGAAGTTGCTCTTTCGCACGGGCGTAGCGAATGCGCGCAGTCGATTCCGAGACGCCGACGAGCGCAGCGGCTTGAGTGATCGTCATCCCCTCCCAGTGCACGAGCTGTACGAGCTCGACGAGGTCGGCGTCGAGGCGCGCCACGGCGTCTCTCACCTCGGCGCCGTGGTCGGCTGCGGGCGAGGTGGCCTCCGTGGCCGCGTTCCCGCGGATGCGGTCGGCAAGCGCCCATCGGCGGCGTTCTCCTCGAACGTGGTTGAGGAGTGTGGTGCGAGCGATCCCGAAGAGCCACATGCGCACCTGATCGGGATCGTCGGGCAGGTCGTCGATTCGGCGCCCGGCGACGACCATCGTCTCGCCGAGCAGATCGGGGGCCTCATCGAGCCCGGCACGGCGCTGGAGGTACGCCAGGAGGTCCCCGGAGGATCGCGTCAGTGCGGAGGTGATGCGCGCGCGTTCTCGGATCACGACGCGGGACCGAGCGCGTAGGGCTCGCCGTTCTCGTCGCGACACTGAATCTGGCCGCTTCTCTCGCTCCCGGCGAAGCGTTCGTCGTCGGGCTGGATGCCGTGGGCTGCGAGCTCGTGCGACTCCGCGTCGCCGACCGCGAGGTCCCAGGCCAACCACTGGCGGCTCCACTCGCGCCGCTCGGCCTCGCCGGGTGGCAGCACCTCGCCGGCTTCGCCGATCCCGATCTCCAGGTCCTCGGGGTCGAGACCGGCAAGTCTGGTGGGAACGATCGCCTGCACGATGGGGAGCACGTCCGTGGATCGGTACCAGTGCTCCAGAATGCCGTTGACCTCACGTTGGAAGCTCGCGTCGCGGCCCTTCGTGTACTCGGAGAATCGCAGCTCGCACTGGAAGCCGTTGCCCATAGTGAACTGCACGGCGCCGATCGGGTCCTGAGCCCACGGTGCCCACGAGAGTCCATCGGTAGCGGCAGCGATGCCCACTCCGCCGAAGGTGAAGGCGGCCGCGAGACCCGCCGCGACGAGGACGCGGGAGCGGGCAGCGCGTGGTGCCGACTGGCGAGCCTCGGCGATCATGGCGTCCAGATCGTGCTTCGCGGCCGGTCGTGTCGGCGGTGCGGAGCTATCGAGGAGTTCGTCGATCGGGTCGCGGGTCATGATGCCTCCATCGTTGGCTGTTCTCACTACCTACATGTCCAGCACGCGGCCGATCCCTCAAACCTGCCCTCGCCGATGTCCGACACGTACTGCGCTGAGCCCCAGATCGCACGAGTCTGCGGCCGCCGTCCGGCCAGGGATCCCTCACCGGACCCTTGACGGCGGGGCTGCTTCTCTAAGGTGGACATTGCAATGCCTTGCGTCGCAAGGCATGCTGGCGTCATGGCGAGCGATGCCGAGAAGATCCTGACGAACCTCCGCAAGGGCGTCCTGGAGTTCTGCGTGCTCGCAGCGCTGGCGGGTGAGCCGCAGTACGGCCGCAGCCTGGCACTGTCTTTGAGCGGGAAGGGCCTGCTGGCAGGGGAGGGGACGGTGTACCCGCTCCTGCTCCGGCTTCGCGACGCCGGTCTGGTGACCTCCGAGCTCACCGATCCGCGCGAGGGGCGTCAGCGGCGGTACCACTCGCTCACCGACAGCGGCCGAGCGCGGCTCGAGGACTTCCGGGCCGCCTGGGCGCCGTTCCGCACCACAGTCGACGACCTCTTGGAGACTCACCCATGACGACCGCCATCATCACTGCCGCGCAGGGCGACTACGCCGCCGATCTCCGGCGGGAGCTGGCCGTGCTGCCGCGACGATCCGCACGGGACATCCTCGACGGCATCGAGGAGCACATGGCCCTCGACGAGGGGCACTTCGCCGTCGAGTCCTTGGGTGCCCCGTCGGCGATCGCCCGGTCGGCGCTGGATGAGCAGACGATGCGTCGGGGGCGGGCGATCCGCCCCAGCTTGTCCCTGCCGTCGAAGTCGTTGCAGCTTGCTGTCGCCGTCATCGCGGCTCCGTTCACCGTCTTCGCGCTCCTCGCCTTCACGAACGCTGGATCGATCGGCTTCCTGATCAGCGCAGCCATATGGGTGCTGATCGCCGTGCCACCGCTCCTCGTGCGGTGGCCGGCCTGGTGGGCGGCCTCGATCGTGTGCGTGTTCGTCCACGTGGCCTACTCGGTCGGGGCTCTCGTCGTGACCATGGCAGGGCCGAGTGTGACTGCGGCCGGGACCGCGTTCCTCGTCACCGGGCCCGTCGCGGTCGCGCACTTCGCCGGGATCGTGCTCGCGCTCGTCGCTCTTCTCCGTGCCCCGAGGGTGCTGCGTACGGGCCGACGCTGAGCTACCGCGTGACGTGGGTCAGCAGCCGATGCCTGCGGCGCCGCGAGCGTCCGGCAGGCAATCCCTTGCCGGACGCCTGCCCGGCGGGGACTAGAAGGGCGGCCCGTTCCGGCGGCGCAGGTCGAGGCCCAAGCCGACGAGGAGCGCTCCGACGGCGAAGAGCAGCAGCGCGAGCTGCCACGGTGCCGTGAAGAACGACGGCCAGTGCTGCGAGAGCAGCATGAACGGAGACAGGAGGACGATGAGGGCCCCTCCGATCAGGAAGAGCCCGTAGGGCACCTCGGCATCTGGCTGATCGCGTCGCATGCCCTGACCGTAGCGCTGGCTCGCGGAAGCCCTGACTGGAGAGTGGCGCGCGCAAGAGCTACCTCAGCCATCCGGTGGGGGATCCCTTGCCGGACGCTGCGAGCGAGCGTCGTACGGCTCCCTATGGCGCGCGTCCGGGCGGCATCCGGTGGTCGAGACATCGAGGACCAGACGAGATCCGATGGCCGACGCGGACTACGGGAGGTGTGGGGGCGCGATCAGCTCGAGGAATCCACCGAGGGCACCCTCGAGGTAGATGACGCGTGTGCCGGCTCGGGCGCCACCGGTCATCAAGTGCGGTGTCCCGACTGGTCTCCAGCCGTGCCCAGCGCAGAGCTCGAGCACACGATCGAGGTCGGAGACCGTGAGCGCGATGTGCACCACGCCGACCTGTGCGGGCGAGCCGGCGGACTCGGGCAGTCGGGGCGGGTCGTACTGCAGCAGCTCCACCCGGTGGGGGCCGAGTGCCACCGTCGCTGCGCGGATCACGGCTCCACGGACGCCGGTGGTCGCCGCCGTGACGTCCACGTCGAGCGTGAAGGTGCGCTCTAGCACGAACCCGAGACCGGAGCACCACAGCACCAACGCGTCGTCGAGGTCGGCCACGGTGAGGCCGGAGTGGGCGATGTCGGAGACGAGCGGCGATGCCATGGCATCAGTATCGAGCTCCGATGCGCCTGCCTGAGGGAAGAGGGTCCCGACACCCGATCCCCGGTCGGACCCTTTCTGTGCGGACGGACTCAGCGCCTCTGCGTGATGACGATGTCGCCGGACGCGCTGGAGAACCGGTACGGGTAGGTGGAGTCCGGGTCGCTGCCGAGCGTGTTGGTGGCCTCTCCCATCGGCGCGCTGGTCCGGATGTCGTAGGCGCCGACCGGGATGCGGATGAGCTGGTCGCCGGCGGTCTCCACGGTCATGGCCGATGGTGCGTCGTCGAGGATGAGTCGGGCTTCCCCCGCGGTGCTGGTGGCGAGGAGCTCGCCGGCGACGTAGACGTTCCGCGCGTCGATGGCGCCGGCCGCGGTCCCGAGGGTGAGGTCCGCGGTGGCGCCGGTGATGAGGATGTCGCCGTCTGTGCTGGTGAGGGTGGTGTCACCGAAGAAGCCGGAGACGTCCATGTCGCCGGTCGTCGATTGCACTTCCAGTGCCGGGAGGCCCTGGTCCGCTTCGGGGAGCAGCACGTCGATGGTGGCGCCTTCCGTGGCACCGAGGGAGAGGTCGAAGGGTCGCCACGCGGGACTGCTGAGCTTGATGAGGAGCTGCCCGTCGTCGACGGCGTGGGTCTCGGTCAGGCCGGTGTCGCCCGCGGTGAAGTCGATGTGGGCCTGCTCGACGTCGCCGTAGCGGACGGTGACGTCCGCGTCTCCGGCTTCGACCCCGAGGCGGTCGAACGGGTCCGCCACGGCGCTGTCCTGGGAGCCGTCGACCCGCTCCGCGGCGCTGACGGCCTGGCTGATGGCGATGCCGGCGACCAGGACGAGCGCTGCGGATCCGGTCGCGATCAGCGCCACGCGGAGGGCCCGGTCCGGTCGGGGCGCCGTCGGGCCGCTGGCGGTCTCGGGAGGGGCGGTGGTGGTCATGGCGGCCTTCTGTCGGAGGAGGGAGCGGGATGCGCGGGTCAGCCGCGCGGGTCGGCGACGCGCGCCAGGTACCGCAGGACGGCGAGCACCCGGCGGTTGCCGGTGCTCTCGAGCGGGAGGTCGAGCTTCGTGAAGATGGCCGAGACGTGCTTCTCGATCGAGCTCTCCGAGACGTGGATCGCGTCGGCGATCGCGCTGTTCGAGCGTCCTTCGGCCATCAGCTGCAGGACCTCGGCCTCGCGCTGCGACAGGGCGTCGACTCCGTCGGAGCGGCGGGATCGTACGACGATCTGCGCGACGACCTCCGGGTCGAAGACCGTGCCGCCGGCCCCGACGTCGGCGACGGCGATGAGGAACTCGTCGACCTCGGCGACGCGGTCCTTGAGCAGGTAGCCGAGCCCAGCGGAGTTGGAAGCGATGAGGTCGGCGGCGTAGCGCTCCTCGACGTATTGGGAGAGCACGAGCACGGCGGCGTCCGGGTCTTGCGCGCGGATGAGGACCGCGGCGCGGATGCCCTCGTCGGTGAAGGTCGGCGGCATCCGCACGTCGACGATGGCGAGGTCGGGGCGTTCGCGGTCGACGGCCGCGAGGAGCGTGGACGCGTCGGCGACGGCGGCCACGATCTCGTGCCCGGCGTCGGTGAGGAGTCGGACGAGGCCGGCTCGGAGGAGGACGGAGTCCTCGGCGATCACGATGCGCACGGGACCTCCACGGTCACGTCGGTCGGGCCGCCTGCGGGGCTCGAGGTGGTCAGTGTGCCGCCGGCGGCGCGCACGCGGTCGTGCATGCCGCCGAGGCCGCCGCCGGGGTTCCCGTCGCGGGTCGCCCCGCCGCGGCCGTCGTCGGAGATCACGGCGCGGATCCCACCCGGCACCTCGTCGATCGCGACGGAGCATCGGCCCGCGCCGGAGTGCTTGGCGACGTTGGTGAGGGCCTCGACGACGGCGAAGTAGAGCACCGCCTCGACCTCGGGGCGGGGGCGGGTGGAGAGGTCCACGCGGACGGTCGTGGGGACGGCGTTGCGGGAGGCGACGGCGGAGAGGGCGGCGTCGAGGCCACGGTCGGTGAGCACGGCCGGGTGGATGCCGCGGGCCAGCTGACGCAGCTCGGTGATGGAGTCCTTCGCGTCGCGGTGCGCCTGGTCGAGGAGCTCGCGGGCTGCAACGGGGTCGCTGTCCATGCGGGAGCGGGCCATGCCGAGGGTCATCGCGAGGGCCACGAGCCGGGGCTGGACACCGTCGTGCAGGTCGCGCTCGATGCGGAGCCGCTCGGTGGACGCGGCGTCGACGGCCCCCTGCCGGGCTTCGGTCAGCGTGTCGACCCGGCTCTCCAGGGCGGCCGTGCGGCTGGTGCCGAGAAGCGCGGGGGAGGCCGCCCGGTCGAGCGTGCCGGCACCCCACACGTAGAGGAGCAGGAGCACCGTGAAGAGCAGGGCGACGACCACGCCCGGAACCGTCCCGCCGGGCACGCCGGGAAGCTCCCCCGCGGCGACGGTGACGGTGAGTTGCGGCACCGCGAAGAGGATCGTCAGGAAGATGAGGCCGAGGATCATGCTCAGCGCGTGATGGAGGAGCTGACGCCAGGTCACCGGGTCGATCAGGTCGAGGAGCGGCTGCGCGAGGAAGCGCCAGCTGCTCGTGACCCGCGTGCGCCGGCGGGTGGGCGGCGTGATCGCGATCCCGTGGACGGCAGCCGTCCGGGTCCGCTCGACCTTGCCGATGCCGCGGATCATCACGGCGGTGGCGGCGAGCACGAGCACCCCGAGTCCGGCCGCGGGGAGCGTTCCGATCCCGGTGGCGAGCAGGGTGACGAGGATCACGACCCAAGCGAGACCCAGCACAGCGTCGATCAGCAGGTCGACGGCGGAGGTCCAGATGGCGGTCACGATGTTCACGGCCTCACCGTACGGGCCGCCCTCCCGACGTGACGATGGTGGTAGCGGCCGAACGCGGTGGGGGATAGCCGCACTTTCGCACAGATCGCACGGCGACGAGCAGCGCCGTCATCCGGGATCTGACCATCAGGCGCACGCGAGCCTCGAAGGGGCTCTGCCCGGCCGTCGCCTGCAGCATGGATGGCCGCGTCGCGCGCGGACTTGCTCCCGGCCGAGGACGACGCGGCACGCAGGCGGGTGGTCGTCAGCCTCCGGGCGCACGAGGCCATGGCGACCGTGGAGCGCCGGACTCCACGACCGACCGCAGCGTCGCCGCTACTGGAACACGACCACCGGCGACCCGGCGTCGCGCGCCACGACCACGCTGATCGCGTCGGCCGATGCGGCGGGCACGCTGAACACGTAGTCGCCGGTCGCCGAGGCGCCGGGCGCGAGCGAGCCGCGGATCACGGTGTCGGAGTCCGCGGGCGTCGCAGGCGTGCGGTCGGCGCCGTAGAACACGTTGACGGCCACGGAGTCGACCGCGACGGCCTCGCCCGTGACGTTGACGAGCTCGAGCCGCACGTCGACCGCGTCGCCGCTCAGCTCGCCCACGCGTCCGCCGTCGGTGCTGGTCGGCGTGACGGAGACGATGCGCGCCTGGATCGAGCCGGGGAACGTCGCGGTCTCGTCGAGGCCGACGGTGGTCGCCACCTCCTGGCCGAGCGCGCGGGTGTCGCCGTCGGGGAGCGGGGCCGGGGCCTCGGTGGCGCCCGCGGTGGGGGCGACCTCCGACCAGTCCTTCGTGTCTGCGGCGGCCGCGGGGGCCTCGGATCCGGATCCGTTCACCACGACCGTGCCGACCACGGCGGCGACCGCCAGGACGGAGGCGGCGCCGATCACGACGACGGTGGTGCGGCGGCTGCGGGCGCGGCGCTCGCGGCGCGGACGCAGGTCGGACGGGGTGCTGTCGGGTGCGGGCATGGCCTTCTTCGCTCGTCGGGTACGGCGGAAGACGGGCCCGACGACCAGGGCGGGTCGGCGGCGCGGGGCGGGCGGGCGATGGGTGGTCGACCGACGCAGGATTCCGGGTCTTCTGCCCTGGCATCGTACGTCCGGCATCGCGTGCCGACGAGACCCCCGTCCAGGGGAGGCCGCCGCTGGACCGGCCGCGCGGATCCGCTCAGTCGCGCCGCGCGTACTCCTGGTACGACCAGCCGAACGCGCCCGCGACCATGCCGGCGCCGCGCGCGAGCGTGCGGGTGCCTTGGGCGCGGTGCGCGACGCTGCCCGTGACGGCGCCCACCGCGATCCGCCCGGTGCCGCCGAGCGCCCGCACGAGCCCGCGCGCGGTGGCCGAGGCGCGGATCCGCGTGCGGGCGACGGGGGAGGCCGGGGCGAGCGCGACGGAGGTGAGGCTCCACGAGTTCCCGCTGCTGAAGGCGCGGAGCACCACCCAGCGGCGCGTGGTGCGGGCGCGCGGCACGACGTCGACGACGCCCGCCTCGGCGCACCAGGTGAGGAGGCCGCCGGACGCGACGAGCTGGCGCGTGAAGAGCGTGTCCTCGCCGCCCTGCGTGCCGAGGTCCACGTCGAAGCGCAAGTCCGCCGCCCGCACGGCGCGGAGGTCGAGCAGGAGGTTGTTGGTCGCGGCGACCTCGAGGCGCGTGCCGGTCGCGGGGCGGCGGCGCACGAAGAACCCGCCGGCCTGCACCCACGCGTCGGGCTCGACCTCGTGCTCGCTGCGCACGGGTCCCGCGACGCCCGCGCTGCCCGTCGCCTGACGGGCGCGGACGAGGGCGGCCAGCCAGCCCGGATCCGGCCGCTCATCGTCGTCGAGGAACACGAGGAGGTCGTCCTCGGCCGCGGCATCGAGCGCGCGGTTGCGGGCGGCGGAGATGCCGGGCGTCGGCTCGTGCACGTAGGCGATCGGGACGGGGGAGTCCGCGGCGGCGTCCTCGACCGCTTCGCCCGCGCCGCCCGCCGGGTCGTTGTCGACCACGACGATCCGCACGGCGCGGGGGAGCGCGGGGTCGGACTCCGCGGCCTCCCGCAGCTCCGCGGCCTGCGCGGCGACGAGCGGGAGCACCGCGCGGATGTCGTCGGGGCGCCGGTAGGTGAGGATCGCGACCACGAGCGAGGAGGCGGGCGCGACCGGGCCGGCGGACGCCGCGGTCGTCGGCGCGGGGGAGGGCACCGCGCGCCAGCCGCCGGAGAGCCGGAGGCCGTCGCGGATCCCCCGCACGGCCGCCGACACGGGCGCCACCGGGTGCGCGAACTGCCGCCGCCCGCCCTGCAGCAGCACCTCGTAGGCGATCACGGGCGTGAGCAGGCGCCACCTGCGGAGCGCCGCCGCGTCGAGGTGCCTGGCCCCGTAGAGGAGCCGGTTCCGGATGTTGTGGTAGTAGTACGTGCCCGACTTCGCCTGGCCCGCGCTCTCGTGGCCGGCGCTCTGCGTGCCGCCCTCCGCGTGCACGGCCACGGCGTCCTCCACGACCCGCAAGCGTCCGCCCGCCTCCACGACCTTGCGCGAGAGGTCCACGTCCTCCCAGTACAGGAAGTAGTCGTCGGAGAAGCCGCCGACGCGGGTCCACAGCTCGTCGGTCACCAGGAGGCACGCGCCCGTGAGCCACGGCTCGGTGGCCTGGCCGGGGTGCTGCGCGCGGCGGGCGGCCGAGCGGATCCGGCCGTCGGCGAGGTAGAGGTCGGATCCGCGGAACCACGTGCTCCCGTCGGGCCGGAGGATGAGCGGCGCCACCAGCGCGAGGGGGTCGGTCGCGACCACGCCGCGGAGCACCGCCAGCTGGTCGGGCGCGATGGTCGCGTCGGGATTGAGCAGCAGGAACTCGCGTGCGCCGAGCGCTCGGGCCGCGTCGACGCCGATGTTCATGCCGGTGCCGAAGCCCGTGTTGCCGTCGGGGTAGACGCCGTGCACGCGCGTCGACGGGTGCGCCGCGAGCGACCGCACGCGCTCCCGCTCCGCGTCGGTCGTGCGGTTGTCGACGACCACGAGCAGCGCGTCGTCGAGGCGCTCGACGAGCGCCAGCACGTTCTCGCGCACGAGGTCGGCGGATCCGTAGTTGACGACCACGACGGCGAGGAGGGCGGGGCGGGGCATGCGGGTCCCATCGTTCGGCCATGCGGCGGGGCGCGCCGGCGGGGTGGCGCCGGCGGGGCCGCCCTCGGGTGCGGGCGGGTGGTGGCATAGTCTATTTCCTCGACCGATGAGCCCGTGGCCGTGCCCGACGACCCGCCCGGTCATCCCGCTTTGGAGCTCCATGACCGTCCCCGCCCGCCCGCCCGGCCGCGATCTCGTCGTGCTCCAGTCGTCGCCGGCGCCGCGCCCCACGACGAACCCGTACATCGTGATGCTCGGCCGCGCCCTCGCCCAGACCCCCGGCGTCCGCCCGCTGCACTTCGGCTGGCGCACCGCGCTCCTCGGCCGGTACGACGTCTTCCACGTGCACTGGCCCGAGATCCTCGTGGACGGCCGCAGTCCCCTGAAGAAGGCCGTGCGCCAGGCGCTCACGGTCGCGTTGCTCGCGAAGCTGACGCTCGGGCGGATCCCCATCGTCCGCACCGTGCACAACCTCGAGCGGCCGCAGGGCATCGGCCGACGCGAGACGCTGCTCCTCGCGCTCATGGAGCGGATGACGACGCTGCGCGTGCGCGTGAACCCGATCACGGAGATCCCGGCCGACCAGCCGCACGCCACGATCCTGCACGGCCACTACCGCGACTGGTTCCGCGACGAGCCGCGGGCCGACGCCGTGCCCGGCCGCCTCGGCTACGTGGGCCTCGTCCGCCGGTACAAGGGCGTCGAGCAGCTCGTCGCGGCGTTCCGCGGCGCGGGCGACGCGGGCGCCGACCTCTCGCTGCGCATCGGCGGCAACCCATCCACCGAGGAGCTCGCCGGCACGATCCGCGCGCTCGCCGCGGGCGACGACCGGATCCGCCTCGACCTCCGCTTCCAGTCCGACGCCGAGCTCGTCGACATCGTCACCTCCTCCGAGCTCGTCGTGCTGCCGTACCGGTTCATGCACAACTCCGGCGGCGCGCTCGCGGCCCTCTCGCTCGACCGGCCCGTGCTCGTGCCCGACAACGCCGTGAACCGCGCGCTCGCCGAGGAGGTCGGCCCGGGCTGGATCCACCTGTTCGACGGCGACCTGACGCCCGATGCGCTGCTCCGCGCCACCGAGGCCGTGCGCACCGGGGCCCGCGCCGCGTCGCCCGACCTCTCCGCGCGCGACTGGGACCGCGCGGGCACCGCGCACGCATCCGCGTACCGGCGCGCGCTCCGCATCCGCCGCGGCGTCGAGCGGGGCTGAGCCGGCCCACCCGCGTTCGGGGGCTGGATCCGCGCGGCCACGCGGATAGCATCGACGAGGGCCCGCATACCCGGCGGACCCCACCACCCGACACCCGAGCTCGCGGTGATCCGGCCGTCACCCGCGGCCGACCCGATCGCCACCCCTCCTCGACCCGACGACGGAGCCCCATGCATCCCGCCCTGCCCGGCGACCCCGCGTCCGCCGCCGCTCCCGCGCCCGAGACGCCGCCCGCCGCCACGCAGGGCCTCGGCGCCCGCGCGGCCCGCGGCGCGATCGTCACGATCGGCGCGCAGCTCGTGCGGATCCTCATCCAGGTCGCGTCCGTCGTCGTCCTCGCCCGGCTGCTCACGCCCACCGACTACGGCCTGCTCGCGATGGTGCTCGCCATCATCGGCGTCGGCGAGATCTTCCGCGACTTCGGCCTCTCCAACGCGGCCATCCAGGCGCGTGACCTCAGCCGCGGCCAGCGCGACAACCTCTGGTGGATCAACGCCGGCATCGGCCTCGTGCTCGCCGCGCTCGTCTTCTGCGCGGCCTGGCCGCTCGCGGCGGTCTTCGGTCACGACGAGCTCATCCCCATCGCCCACGCCCTCAGCCTCACCTTCGTCTTCAACGGCCTCGCGACCCAGTACCGCGCGAGCCTCACCCGCAGCCTCCGCTTCCGCGCGCTCGCGACGGCCGACGTCACGGCTCCCGCGGTCGCGCTCCTCGTCGCGATCGGCGGCGCGCTCCTCGGCTGGGGCTACTGGGCGCTCGTCGCGCAGCAGCTCACGCAGACGCTCGTGCTGCTCGCGCTCGCGGTCGGCTTCGCCCGCTGGATCCCGCGCCTCCCGAGCCGCGGCGAGCCGATGGGCCCGCTGCTGCGCTTCGGATGGAACATGGTCTCGAGCCAGATGGTCGGCTACGTCAGCAACAACATCGACACGTTCCTCGTGGGCCTCCGCTTCGGCGCCGGCTCGCTCGGCATCTACAACCGCGCGTTCCAGCTGCTGATGACGCCGCTCGCGCAGATCCGCAGCCCCCTCACCACGGTCGCGATCCCCGTGCTCTCGCGCCTCGCCGACGAGCAGCGCCGCTTCGCCGACTACGTCGCGCGCGGCCAGCTCGCCCTCGGCTACACGCTCGGCGCGGGCCTCGGCCTCGTCGCGGCCACCGCCGTGCCGATCACCGCGGTGTTCCTCGGGCCGCAGTGGGACAGCGTCGCGCCGATCCTCCGCCTCCTCGCCATCGCCGGGATCTTCGACACCCTCGCCTTCGTCGGCTACTGGGTCTACGTCTCGCGCGGCCTGACGGGCGACCTCTTCCGCTTCTCGCTGCTGAGCGCGGTGATCAAGGTGAGCTGCATCCTCATCGGCTCCTCGTTCGGCATCGTGGGCATCGCCGCCGGGTACGCGGCCGCGCCCGCGATCTGCTGGCCGATCTCGCTGTGGTGGCTCTCGCGCAAGGCCCCGATCCCGACGCGCCGGCTCTACATGGGCGCCCTCCGGATCATCGGCGTCGTGGGTTCGGTGAGCGTCGCGACCGGCGCGCTCCTCGCCATGGTCGACACCGGATCCGACGTGCTGCAGCTCCTCGCGGGCGTCGGCACGACCGCGGTGCTCTACGCGCTCGCGATCGCGTTCGTCCCGGCCGTGCGCCGCGACGTGCGCGGGGTGCTCGACCTGGCGCGCGTGCTCCCGCGCGCCCGCCGGGGGAGCGGGGTCGCGGCCGGCAGCGCGCCCGCGACGGACGAAGACGGCGGCGCGGCCGGCGTCGACGCGGCCGCGGGTGCCGACGCCGCGACCCGCGCTCGCGCCTCCGCCTAGCCGAGCGTCGCGTCCGCCTCCGACGCCCCCGCAGCGACGGCCACCACGGCCGCGCGCCCGGCGTGCGCCACCCGCACGCCGCCCGCGAACGCCGTCACGCGCACGCGCCCCTCCGCGTCCGTCCGCGACGTGGTCGGCGCGAGTCGCCACTCCTCGCGGATCAGCCGGCGGAGCGCCTCGTACGACGGCTTCGGCGTGCCATCCGCCCGCACCAGGCCGCCGGGCGCGCCGAGCCACATGCCGTCGTCGGTGAGCCCCCAGTAGGTGATGGCCGCCACGGCCGGGTGCCCGACGAGCGAGCGGTAGTGTCGCTCGATCTCGTCCGCCTGCCGCTCCTCGCCCGCGGGCGTCGACGGCCAGCTCTCGACCCGGAAGTCGTTGAGGTCGGTGATCTCCGGCGGCATCGGATCGCCCGAGAGCAGCGTCGTCTCCGTCATGTGGATCGGCAGCCCGAACCGCGCGAACCGATCGACGATGCCGAGCACCTCCTCCTCGCCGCGGTAGCCCTGGTGCATGTGGGTCTGCAGTCCGATCGCATCCACGGGGATCCCCTCACCGAGCACCTCCTCGATGAGCTCCTCGTAGGCGGGCGACAGGTCGAAGTCGTTGAGGATCAGCGTGGCGGCCGGGTTCGCGCCGCGTGCCTCGTCGAAGGCCAGGCGCACCATCGCGAGCCGGCCGCGCGCCGCCGCGAGCCGGGTGATGCCGTTGTCCTCCCGATCGAACACGGGCATGATCACGGCCTCGTTGATGGCGTCCCAGGTGTCGATCACCCCGGCGAAGTCGCCCACATCCCGCCGGATCCGCTCCCGCTGCACGCGCTCCACCTCGTCGAGCGGCAGGTCGAGCAGCCAGGGCGCTGTCACCGTGTGCCACACGAGCGGGTGCCCCTTCACGTCCACGCCGCGCTCACGCAGCCAGCGGGCGGTCGTGAGGAGCCGCTCGGTGTCCGGCCGCCCGCGCACGGGTTCGAACCGGCCCCAGTAGAAGGGGAGCGTGGCGGTGTCGAACACGTCGAGCCACTGCTCCGCGAGGCGCTCCAGCCCCTCGAGGCGCGCGCCGCCGAAGGCCTCGACGCCCGCGGCCTCGGGATCCGTCTCGCCGTTCGCCAGCGGGATGAGGTCGAAGCCGATGTTGCCGAACGCGATGTCCTGCGACGCCTGCTCGACCTGCACGTCGGCGTGCCGGAGCGCCTCCCCGTCGGCACCGCGGACCGTGATCACCGCATCCGCGCGGCGGGCGTCGGGGATCGCGGTCGGGCGGCGCCCGGCGGAGGACGGATCGGATGGCGTGGCGGGCATGGGTCCCTCTCGAGGGTCGGCGCCACGCGCCCGGCACCCGCGCGCCGCGAGGCAGGGAGGGGAGCGGGCCGCGGGCGGATGCGTCGGTGCGGTCGTTGCGGAACCTACGCGGGGCGCGCGGCGGACGTCCACGGCGCCCCCGATGTCCGCAACCTTTCCCCCTCCGCGACGGGTGGGGAGGGGGCGGCAGCGGGCGTAGCGTGCACGCAGGGCGCGGATCCGACCGGCGCCCCCGCTTCGATGACGAGGACCCCCGTGACCGCACACGCCGCCCGCCTGTCCGTGCTCTACCTCGGGGGGACGGGCACCATCAGCGCCGCGTGCGTCCGTGCGTCCGTCGCCGCCGGGATGGACGTGACGGTGGTCAACCGCGGCGCCGACGCGAAGGGGCGGGGCACACCCGACGGGGTCACCACGCGCGTCGCCGACGTCCAGGACCCGGCCGCTCTCCTCGCCGCGATCGGCGACCGCACCTTCGACGCTGTCGTCGACTTCCTGTCCTTCGACGCCGCGGGCGCCGACGGCCGGGTCGGGCTGTTCGCCGGCCGCACCCGCCAGTTCGTGGCCATCAGCTCGGCGTCGATCTACCGCAAGCCCGCGCTGCAGACGCCCATCACCGAATCGACGCTCCGCGCGAACCCGTCCCTCTCCTACGCGCGCGACAAGATCGCGATGGAGGACGCCTTCCTCCGCCACCACGCCGCGAGCGGCTTCCCCGTGGTGATCGTCCGCCCGTCCCACACGTACGACGAGGCGAGCCCGCCGCTCGCGGGCGACTGGACCGTGGTCGACCGCATCGCGCGCGGTGACGAGGTCGTGGTCCCGGGCGACGGCACGTCCCTGTGGACGCTCACGCACGCGGACGACTTCGCGGTCGGCCTCGTCGGCATCCTCGGCGACGAGCGCGCGGTCGGCGAGGCGCTGCACATCACGAGCGACGACGTGATGACGTGGGACCGGATCCACCACCTCGTCGCCGACGCGCTCGGCGTCGAGGCGCGGCTGGTGCACGTGCCCGCCGAGCAGTTCCCCATCGTGGAGCCCGACTGGTGCTGGTCGGAGCTCGTCCTCGGCGACCTCTCGCACAGCGCCGTGTTCGACACGACGCGGATCCGCCGTCTGGTCCCCGCGTTCCAGCCGCGGATCCCGTTCCACCTCGCGGTCCGCGGCGTGGTCGCGTGGCGGGCGGCCCACCCCGAGCTCACGCGGCCGGACGCGGACACCGACCGCAGGATCCAGCGCCTCGTCGACGCGAAGCACGCGGCAGACGCCGCCTACCGCGCAGCCGCGGCGGGCTGATCCGGCGCCGGCCCACCCGCGGCCGGCCGACGCGCGGCCGGCCGACGCGCGGCCGGCCGACCCGCGGCCGGCCGACGCACGGCCGGCCGACGCACGGCGCTAGCGGGCGGCGGCGACCGCGGGACGCGCGGCGACCCGCCCGGTCCACCCGGCACGTGCGCGGGCGACGAGCGTCACGACCACGACCGCGGCGGCCGCCACGACCGCGGCCACGGCGGCGGGCGTCGACAGCAGCTCGCCCGTGAGCCGTCCGACGGCGACCCACGCGAGGCCCCAGGCGATCGCCGCGGAGGGCGCGAGCCGCCCGCCGTCGCGGAGCGCGAGCACCGCGCCGACGAGGCCGGCGACCGCCAGCAGCACGACGGCCCAGGCGTCGCGCCCGGTGGTGCCGGGCTGGAAGCCCGACGCCGTGAGGATCGAGGCGATGTTCGCGATCGACGCGACGCTCACCCACCCCAGGTAGAGGCCCATGGTCCCGTCGAGCACGACGCCCTCGACCGCGTTCCGGGGCCGCGTCGCCATGAGCGCGCGGAAGACCCACATCAGCGTCACGAGCAGCGCCACGATCACGACGCCGCTGAGCACCAGGGCGCCTGCCTGCGCGGTGAGGATCCACACGGCGTTGAGCACGAGCGTCACGGCGACGGGGTAGCCGACGCGGCGCTGGCGCTCGTCGGCGCGCTGGGCGGGGAGCGCCTGCCAGATCGTGTACGCGACGAGGCCGAGGTAGATCACGCTCCAGATCGAGAACGCGGGGCCGGCCGGCGCGACAGGCGTGTAGCTCGCGCTCAAGGCACCGCTCGACGCGTTCTGGATGCTCTGGTCGCTGAACGCGCCCGACCCGAACGCGGAGCCGATGACGGCGAACGCCATGCTCGAGATGACGACGATCTGGCGGACGATGTCCTTCACGGTGCCCATGCGGCCTGCTCCTCTACGATGGGATGGTCAGCAGGCGGATAGTAAGCCTGCTGACAATGACTGTAGCAGGAGGTGCGCGCATGGCGGCAGGGATGTCCGCCCAGGACGAGCTGGCCAGCTGGCCGACGGGTCGGCTGCTGTCCACGGCGGCGCGCGCGGTCGAGCACGCCTGGTCGGAGGCGCTCGCGACCCTCGGCGTGACGCACGCGGGCCTCATCGCGCTGCACCTGCTCCGCGACGGGCCGCTCAGCCAGATCCAGCTCGCCCGCTCCGCGCACGTCGAGACGCAGACCATGTCGCGCACGCTCGAGCGGCTGGAGCGGGAGGGGCTCGTGTCGCGCGCGCCGGATCCCGCCGACCGCCGCCGCCACGTCGTCGCGCGCACCGAGGCGGGCACCGAGGCGTGGGAGCGCGCGCAGGCCCTGGAGCAGGACGTCGTCCCGGAGCTCGCCCGCTCGGAGGAGATGCGCCGCGGCCTCATCGACGTGATCCGCGCGGCCGGCCGCCCCGCGCCCGCCGATGCATCGCCCGCGTCGCCTGCCGGCACCGCCGCGCCCGCCGACACCCCGGGGCGCGCACGATGACCCGCCCCGCGGATCCCGTCTCCGCCGCCGCCCCCGACCTGCCCGGCCGCGCGGTCATCCGCCAGGTCTGGAGCGACCTCGCCTTCGTGCACTGGCGCGTGGATCCCGCGCTCGTCGCCCCGCTCCTCCCGCCGGGCACGCGCCCCGACGTCCACGACGGATCCAGCTGGGTCGGCCTCATCCCGTTCGTCCTGTCCCGCAGCGCCTTCCCGCCCCTGCCCGCCGTGCCGTGGGCCGGCACGTTCGCCGAGCTCAACGTGCGCCTCTACAGCGTCGGCGACGACGGCCGCCGCGGCGTGGTCTTCCGCTCGCTCGAGGCCGCGAAGCTGCTGCCCACCATCGGCGCGCGCGTCGGTCTCGGCCTGCCCTACATGTGGGCGTCGATGACGCACGAGGAGCACGACGGCGTCGTCACCTACACCTCGCGCCGGCACACGGGCGCGCGCCCGTCGTCGCGCATCTCGGTGCGACCGCTCGGCGAGGAGGTGGAGGGGGATCCGCTCGCCGACTTCCTCACCGCGCGCTGGGGCATGCACGTGGCCCGCGGCGGCGTCACGCGGTACTGGCCGAACACGCACGACGCGTGGACCCTGCAACGGGCCGAGCTCGTCGGCCTCGACGACGAGCTCGTCGCGGCGGCGGGCCTCCGCGGCATCGTCGACCGCGCGCCCGACTCGGTGCTCTTCTCCCGCGGCGTCCGCACGGAGTTCGCCGGCCCGCTCCGCCCGCGCGCGTAGCCCGCGGCCCGCGCGGCCCGCGCGGCGTGGGCGGCCCGCGCTACCGCTTCGCGCGCGGCGTCCGCGTCGAGCGGACCTTCCCGCCCGACAGCTCGTCGATCGTGAGCGCCGCGCTCACGAGCGCGAGGTGGCTGAGCCCCTGCGGCAGGTTCCCGAGGAACGCGTGGTCGTCGGCGTCGATCATCTCGGAGTACAGGCCGACGTCGTTGCCCAGGTCGACCAGCTGGTCCATGAGCTCGCGCGCCTCGTCCATCCGCCCGACGCACGCGTACGCGCCGGCCAGCCAGAAGGCGCACGCCGTGAACGTGCCCTCCTCCTCGGGCATGCCGGAGTAGCGGTACAGCAGCGGCCCGCGGCCGAGCTCCGAGCGCAGCGCGTCGAGCGTGGAGGACATGCGCTCGCCGCGGTCGAAGCCGGAGATCGAGTGCAGCAGGATGCTCGCGTCGAGCCGCTGGCTGCCCGGGTGCATCACGTAGGCCCCGCGTCCCTCGTCCCAGCACTCCTCCTCGACCCACGTGCGGATCCGGTCGCGCTCGGCCCGCCACCGGTCCGGCACGCCGGGGATCTGGCCGAGCTCCGCGAGCTCGACGGCGCAGTCGAGCGCCTGCCAGCAGCCGAGCTTCGACGTCGTGTAGTGCTGCTCGTCCTCGAGCTCCCACATGCCGGCGTCGCGCTTCTGCCACATGTCGCAGGTGCGGTCGGCGAAGGTCGCGAGGAGCCGGCCGGTCTCGGCGTCGAGCACGTTGCCGTCGCGGACGTAGGTGCGCACCACGTCGAACAGGTCGCCGAACACGCCCAGCTGCAGCTGGGACTGCGCGTCGTTGCCGTCGACGACGGGCCCGACGCCGCGCCAACCCGGCACCTCCGGGTTCGAGCTGCCCTCGGGCACGCCGCCCTCCAGCGAGTAGAAGACGTGGAGGTCGGGGCCGTTGTCGCGGATCGTGCGGAGCATCCAGGACACCGCCGCGTGCGTCTCCTCGCGGAGACCGAACTTCACGAGCGCGTTCACCGTGTACGCGAGGTCGCGCACCCAGGCGAAGCGGTAGTCCCAGTTCTTGCCGCCGCCCATCCGCTCGGGCAGCGAGGTCGTCGCGGCCGCGGCGATGGATCCGGTGGGCGCGTGCACGAGCAGCTTGAGCGCGAGGGCGCTGCGCTGCACGGCCTCGGCCCACTCGCCCTCGTAGCGGAACTCGGCGCTCCAGTACTCCCAGTTGCGGATGGTGCGGTCGATGCCCTCGTCCACGATCTCCGGGTTCGGGATTCGCACGGGCTCCCGCTCGGTGCCCACCATCGTGATGACGTGGCGCGACCCCTCCTTCGTGGTGAAGGCGCCGGACAGCGACTGCGTCCCGGGCTCGGCGGGGCCGTGGTCGAGGCCGACGACCGCGAGCGTCACGCCGTCCACGCGGATGACGGGGCCGTTGTGCGTCGTCTGCACCCACGGCGACGACGTGCCGAGCGCGGTGCCGGGCGCGACGAGCCAGCTCATCGCGACCTCGCCCGCGAGCCCCTCGACCCGGCGCCCCAGCTCCGACCACGGCAGCCGCCCGGCGACGCCGGTCACTAGCGCGTCTGTCACCCGCACGCTGCCCGACGCCGTGGTGAATGTGGTGGTGAGCACGTTGGTGCCGGGCACGTAGGCGCGCGTCACCTCGAAGTCCTCGTCGGGCCGCAGCGTGACCCGGCCGCCGTGCGGGGCGTCGAGGATCGCCGCGAACGCGGGCGGCGTGTGCAGGTTCGGCAGCGGCAGCCAGTCGATGTCGCCGTCCTCCGCGATGAGGGCGACGGTGCGCCCGTCCCCGATGGCGGCGTAGCTGCGGAGCGCGACGTAGCCGTCGGTGCGCTCGGGGGCGGGGCGGGATGCGGGCGTTGCCATGGGACTCCTGTCGACGCCGGCAGGAGGGCACCGACCGCTCCAGTATCCCCGGGTCCCCTCCGCGCGACCGGGCCGTCGACCGGAAGCGGACTCGCGGGGTCGCCCAATCCCTTCTTCCTCGGCCTCCGAATACCTCCGATGCGCCCGGAGCCCACCCGAACGGTTCCGGTCGCCGCCCGCCGGACAGCGTCGTCCGCGCGGGTCCACCGCCCGCGACGACCCGGGCCAGGCTGGATCCATGACGCTCATCGAGGCCGTGCGCGGCGACATCACCCGGCAGGACGTCGATGCGATCGTCAATGCCGCGAATTCGTCGCTCCTCGGCGGCGGGGGAGTGGACGGGGCGATCCACCGCGCGGCCGGTCCCGAGCTGCTCGCCGCCTGCCGCCGCATCCGCGCCGACGAGCTGCCGGACGGCCTGCCCGCGGGCGACGCGATCGCGACGCCCGGCTTCCGCCTGCCCGCGCGCCACGTCATCCACACGGTCGGCCCGGTCTGGTCGGCGTCCCACGATCGCACCGCGGTACTCGCGAGCGCCTACCGCCGGTCGGTCGAGGTGGCGTCCGCCCTCGGGATCCGCAGCGTCGCCTTCCCCGCGGTCTCGGCGGGCGTCTACGGCTGGCCGGTGGACGACGCGGCGCGCGTGGCGGTCTCCGCGGTGCGTGGCGCGCTCGCCGACGGGGCGGCCGACGGCATCGAGCTGGTCCGCTTCGTGCTCTTCTCCCGCGAGGTGCTCGCGGCCTTCGAGGCGGCGCTCGCGTCCGGGATCTGAGCCGACCCGGGAATGAGGACGCCGGCCCTGACGTCTATGACGGGGACCGGCGGGTGGTGCCTGGACGCGGCGTCGATCCGCGGACCTTTCGATTTTCAGTCGAACACAGGCTCGCCCAAGTACGGCGAGCGCGGAGCTGATCCTGATGTTCGAAGCATCGTTGGGTCACTTGCGGTGGGCCTCGATGGCAACGAATGCGTGCCAATTGTGGTCAGCGTGTGGGCAAGGCAAAAAACGGCCCCGTTCGGGTGGCATGCTCCCGCCCTGAAAACGACGACACTTACAACTGTGCTACTCAGCACGACTACCGAAGGGTGCTGATGGGCGTTCGAGAGCCTCAAGAGGGAAGCGTTCCGCCCGCGGCGAAGGCGAGCAACACCCTCAGCGACGGATTCTGGACATGGGGGGCTCTCGTCCTGGCTCTTGTCCTGGCCGCATTCGGTACCACCGGGGTCGGGTTCGCAGTGTCTCCTGAGGAGGGTGTCAATTCGACTCTCATGCTTGGCAGTGTTGTCGTGCTGGTGGCGGGCTTTGCTTTGGAAGTCGTGAATCAGGTGCACGGCATCCGGCAGGCAGCGCGAGACGAGCGCAGGCGTATGAAGCACTTGACGCGGTTCAACGATGAGCTCTCCTCTGTACTGCAGGTTGTGATCGAGCTGCTGATGTCCGACCAAGACAAGGCTGCCAGCGCTCGATTCTTTGCCGCGGCCCTCCGGGAAGCCCGGCACCTCATGTCACACGACGGAGTGCGTATCTGCGTGTACAAGCTGGATGAAGCTGATGAGGCGCAGGACGGCGACGTATCGGGGACCGAGGACGAAGCCGTGATCCTGGCCAGCTCCAAATACCTGCGACTTGAGTCCTTTGGCGGACGAAGCGATCGACCTCGTAACGAGTTCACCGCCGACACTCCGCACGGCGCGGCGGTCATCGAGACGGCGGAAGGACACCGCGCAGTTTCGATCAGCAATCCCTACCAGACCGAGATCCCTGTGGATCGCCCGGCCAACAGTGTTTGGCAGTCCACCCTCCTCATCCCGCTCAAGGACGGTGCAGAGTCCCTCGGAGTCCTGATGCTCGACACTCGGGAGCCGGTCGAGTTCACGACAGAGGACATCAGCATCGGATGGACCATCGCGCAGGTCATCGCTCTCGGTATGGGAGCGCTGCGGCGCGGAGGTGTAGATCCCTCACCTGAGTTGGCCACCGCGCGCGGGCGCCTGCAGCAGCTGACCGAGGCCCGGATCAGGTTCGGCGTTGGTGGACATACCGCGGGTCAGACGCCGGCGGCGTCTGCAGCAGAGGCTAGTGTCAAAGAGGACAAGGGCGAGGAGGGACGATCTCGATGACGAACATCCACGACGTCGCGGCGTACATCACGCAGCGCTTCACCGGGCCCATCTCCACCATGAAGCTTCAGAAGCTGACGTACTTCAGCCAGGGCTGGACGCTCGCCCTGCTGGGAAGACCACTGTTCGAAGAGCAATTTTCAGCTTGGACTCGAGGACCAGTCGCCTACGCCTTGTACAACGAGCACAGGGGCCTCTACTCGGTCAGCGATTGGCGCCGGGGAGATGCCAACGCCGTCAGCGACGAAGAACGGGTTGTCATCGACGCCGTCCTCAGCAACTACGGGGCTCTCTCAGGCGCAGAGTTGAGCGATCTCACGCACCGCCGCGATACGCCGTGGGCGGAAGCACGAGCCCGCGTCGGTGCCATCGAGGGCGCGCCGGCGAACGAGACGATCGACCGTGAGGCGATGACTCGGTACTTCCGCAGGAGTTTCGATCACCGGCCCGAACTAGCCTGACTAGTGCTCGTGAACGGCACACAGAAGCCCCGGGCTCGTCCTTAAGGGGAACTCGGGGGCTTCATCTTAGGGCCATCAGCCAGGCGACGGTTGCTGTCGTGTAGCACTAAGAGCAGACCCCTCAAGCCGCAAGTGCTCGTCCGAGACGTGTCCCGAAAGCCAGCCGGAGAGTGTCTCCAACGTGTTCTGCGCCCAGCGCTGGCCGGGGAAGAGAACCCTCAGCAGGTCGTCCGGGCTCAAAGGTGGCGTGCCCGCTACAGGTTGCAGAAGGGCTTGTGCCTCGGCCCAAATTGCCAGGCCCTCGGAGTGCTTGATCGCCAACCAGTCGCCCGACAGTACGTCCCCTGAGGACAGTGAAGCCCTGTACACAGCGATGCGCCCTCGCAAGTCACGGAGAAGCGGCGCAACTTCCTCCATGGACGGGTTCATTGACACCATCTGCGCGAGAGCCAGTATCACGCCCTCCGCGGCGCTATGCCTGCGCTCGAGGTAGTGGCTACGTGCCGCTGCTCGGCGCTCGATCCTTGCTAGCCACAGGGCGAAGAGAGTCGGGATTAATATCGCGGCGAGCGGGATGATCGCGTCCTTCACGAGTCCCCACTGCCACGAGCTCCACCAGCCACTGTCCATGTGTCGAACATAGCTGTCCGCCAAGAGATGCAATCGTCGTCGCTTTGCTGAGCGCGAATCTCACTTGCAAATCGAATTGCTGTCATACACCAAAAGGCTGCGGGGAGGAAACTTCCATTGCCGGCACTTCGATTCCGCCGTTCGGGATATTTAGGACGGCGATCCCGACTTCCCGAAGGTCACCATGCACGACCTCCGGCACGCGGCGGCAAGCCGGGCAGTCGCGGCAGGCGCCAATCTGAAGTCGGTGGAGCGAATGCTCGGCACGCGTCGGCCGCGATGACGCTCAACATGTACACGGACTTGTTCGACGACGACCTCGACGCCGTCGCTGCGGCTCTGATTAACTACGCCTCGCGCGCAGTTGCGGGCAGAGCACGACGTGGTGCCGATCACGAAAAACGCCGATCCTCAGTGAATCACTGGGACCGGCGGGTGGTGCCTGGACGCGGCGTCGATCCGCGGACCTTTCGATTTTCAGTCGAACGCTCTACCAACTGAGCTACCCAGGCGAGCGGGCGACTTGCGAGAAGACGCCCACATCGGACAGAAGCCCTCTCGTGAGAGAGGGCTCATATCCGTGGCGACCCTGACGGGACTTGAACCCGCGACCTCCGCCGTGACAGGGCGGCACGCTAACCAGCTGCGCTACAGGGCCTTGCATGTCGATCACATTGCCTGGTGACCCCAACGGGATTCGAACCCGTGTTAACGCCGTGAAAGGGCGCCGTCCTAGGCCACTAAACGATGGGGCCGCTCGCCCTGGTCTCCCAGGTCTCGCAGCAACCGACACGTCAGCATAACCGCACTCCGGGCGAGGACTCAAATCGGCCGTCCCCGTGCGCACCCTCGCCCCGCGGGCATGCGGATCGGGCGGCGTGTCGCCTCCTCGTCCACGGGCTCGGGGAGCGGCTGGCGGGCGCTCGTCCTGGCCTCCTGCCAGGTTCGCGACACGGCCAGCGCGCTGCCGCAGTCTGCCCCTTCCGCGGGGTTAGCCTTCGGTCGACCCTCCCGGGGAGGGGATCCCCGTGCTGGATCCCCGCGTCGGCGCGCTGTGCGCCGCCGGACCCCGTTGCTACTGTGAAAGCCGGTGAAGGCGTGACGGATGTGATCCGCGCTCCCCGCCGGCCCTGCAGGGAGGCGCAGCCGGCCAGCCGGGCGACACGATGATCGGGATCACCATGCACCATGACCTCCTCCGGAGCTCGCGCGCCTCGGGCGCCCGACGATCGCGCCCGCGCGGACGCCGCAGCCTCCAGGCCATCGTCGCCATCGCCGCCGTCCTCCTCACCGGCTCGATCGCCGCGCCCGCCCACGCCGACACCTTCGCCTCCTGGGACGACGTGCAGAAGGCGCGCGGCGACGAGCAGGCGCAGCAGGCGCTCGTGCAGCGGATCAACGACGAGATCGCCTCCCTCCAGCAGAAGGTCGTCGACGCGCAGGCCCTCGTGGTCCAGCGCGGCGACGAGCACGACAAGGCCCAGCAGGATGCGGACAACAAGCACGCCGAGACCGTCCTGCTCCAGCAGAAGGTCGACGCGGCCGCGGCGAAGGCCACCAAGTCCCAGGAGCAGGCTGCCGGCCTCGCCAAGCAGCTGATGCGCTCCGGCGGCCAGAACCTCTCCGGCACCCTCCTCCTCAGCGAGGGCGACGGCACCGACGACCTCCTCGACAAGCTCGGCACCATGAGCAAGGTCGCCGAGAAGTCCGACCAGATCTACGCCATCGCCCTCCAGGACCGCAACGCCGCCAAGTCCCTCAGCGACCAGGCCCAGGTGGCGCTCACGGAGCTCGACGCGCTGAACGCGAAGGCCGAGCAGCTGCTCGAGGAGGCCGCCCAGGCGCAGCTGGACCTCGAGCAGGCGCTCGAGGACCAGAGCGCGCAGAAGGCCGACGCCGACGCGAAGCTCTCCGTCATCACCGAGAACCGCGAGGCCACCGAGGACGACTACCAGGCCGGCGTCCGCAAGCGGCAGGCCGACGCGGACGCGCTCGCCGCGAGCCAGGGCAGCGCGGGCGGCGACGTCTCGCCCGGCGCCATCAGCGCATCCGGCTGGACGGCGCCGCTGCCGGGAGCCGTCACGAGCAGCAAGTTCGGGTACCGCGTCCACCCGATCTACCACACCACGATCATGCACGCGGGCGAGGACCTCGTCCGCGGATACAGCTGCGGCGAGACCCAGTACGCCGCCCACTCGGGCACCGTGGCCTTCGCGGGCCGGAACGGCGGCTACGGCAACTACATCCGCATCGACCACGGCGGCGGCGTCGCCTCCGCCTACGGGCACATCATGGACGGCGGCACGCTCGTCCGCACCGGCCAGCAGGTCGTCGCGGGCCAGCCCATCGCCCGCACGGGCACCACGGGCGGCTCCACCGGCTGCCACCTCCACTTCGAGATCCGCATCAACGGGAACGCCGTCGACCCGGTGGCGTTCATGCACGGCCAGGGCGTCTCCATCACCAGCACGCATTGACATGAGGAACGACATGAACCACCTCCGCCCGACCACGGTCGTCATCTCCACGATCGCCGTGGGGGTGATCGCGGTGTCCAGCGGCGTCGCCGCCCAGACCGCGTTCGCCGCCACCGACTACCCCTCGTGGGCCGACGTGCAGGCGGCGAAGGCGAACCAGGCCGACACGCAGGCCGCGATCGACCGCGTGACCGAGCTGGTCACGGGGCTGCAGGAGTCCGCGGACCACTCGAACAAGGCCGCGCTGATCGCGGGCGAGAAGTACGCCGAGGCGCAGGCCGCGCGCGACGCCAAGGCCGACGAGCTCGCGCGCCTGCAGAAGAAGGCAGACGAGGCGCAGGCCACGGCCCTCACCAGCCGGATGCGCGCCGGGCTCCTCGCGAGCCACCTCGCGCGGGCGGGCGGCCAGGACATCACGGCGAGCCTCTTCGCCTCCGACGGCGACGACGCGGAGGAGCTGCTGCGCTCGCTCGGCACCATGACGAAGCTGTCCGAGAGCACCCAGTCCGTGTACCAGCAGGCCCTCGCCGACCGCAACAGCGCCGCGTCGCTGAGCCAGCAGGCGCAGGTGGCCAAGGACGACCTCGCCACGCTCGCGGACGAGGCCCAGAAGGCGCTCGACGACGCGAACTCCGCCGCCGCGACGGCGCAGGCCGCCGTCACCGAGCAGACCCGCAACAGCGACCAGCTCATCGCCCAGCTGGCGCTCCTCAAGGACTCCACCTCGGAGATCGAGGCGCAGTACATCCAGGGCATCACGCAGCCGCCCATCCCCGCAGCAGTGGCCGCACCGGCGCCGTCCTCCGGCGGATCCGGCTCGGGCGGCGGATCCTCGGCGGGGGGCTCCTCGTCCGGTGGGGGCGGATCCTCGTCCGGCGGCGGATCCAGCGCTCCCGCCCCCGTGACCCAGCAGCCGTCGCGTCCCGCGCCCGGCCCGGCTCCGGCGCCGGCCCCCGCTCCCGCGCCGGCCCCCGCTCCCGCGCCGGCTCCCGCTCCGGCGCCCTCGGGCAACGCCGCGCAGGTCGCCATCGCGTTCGCGAAGGCCCAGCTCGGCGAGTCGTACGTGCTCGGCGGCGCGGGCCCGAACGTGTGGGACTGCTCGGGTCTCGTGATGATGGCCTACCGCGCTGCGGGCATCGACGTCGGCAGCCACTCGGTGAGCAGCCAGTACAACACCATGCAGGCGAGGGGACGCCTCGTGCCGTTCTCGCAGCGCCAGGCCGGCGACATCGTCTTCTGGAACGACGGCAGCGGCTTCTACCACGACGCCATCTCGCTCGGCGGGAACACGATCATCGCGGCGCCGAAGCCCGGCGACGTGGTGAAGATCCAGGCCCTCTGGGGTGGCAGCGACATCATGCCGTACGTCGGACGACCCGGCTGATCCCGAGCCGTCACGCCACGACGCCCGCCTCACCGCATCTGCTGCGGGGGGCGGGCGTCGTCGTGTCAGCCGCGCGGGCTCAGGGGATGACGGGGATCAGGCGTCCTCGTCCGGCTCGCCGCCGTGGCCGTGGCCGTCGCCCTCGGCCTGGAGCTTCTCGAAGCCGGCCTGCACGATGCGCTCGGCCTCGGCCGCGTCGCCCCAGCCCTCGGTCTTGACCCACTTGCCGGGCTCGAGGTCCTTGTAGTGCTCGAAGAAGTGCTCGATCTCGTTGCGCGTCTGCTGCGGCACGTCGTCGATGTCCTGGATGTGCGCCCAGCGCGGGTCCTTGGCGGGCACGCCGATGACCTTGGAGTCGATGCCGGCCTCGTCGCTCATGTTGAACACGCCGACCGGGCGGATGGAGACGCCGACGCCGGGGAAGACCGGGTACTCGAGGAGCACGAGCACGTCGACGGGGTCGCCGTCGAGGCCCAGCGTGTTCTCGAAGTAGCCGTAGTCGGTGGGGTAGACGAACGACGTGAAGAGCACCCGGTCGAGGTACACGCGACCCGTCTCGTGGTCGACCTCGTACTTGTTGCGGGACCCCTTGGGGATTTCGACGACGACGTCGTAGCTGGCCATGCGCGTGCTCCTCGTGGTTCTGACGTGGGCGGATTGCTGCCATAACGTTAGTGGATGCCCTCCGAGCGCCCCCGTCTCACCCCCGCCGTCGCGGACCTCAGGCGGGCGGTCCGCGAGGCGCTCGCCGGGCTCGATCCGTCCTCGTCCGGACCCGTCCTCGTCGCCCTCTCCGGGGGCGCCGACTCGCTCGCCCTGGCCGCGGCCGCCGCCTTCGAAGGGCCGCGCGCGGGCGTCGCCGCGGGTGCCGTGGTCGTCGACCACGGCCTGCAGGACGGATCAGCCGCCGTCGCCGAGCGGGCCGCCGAGGCCGCGCGCGACCTCGGACTCGCGCCGGTCGTCGTGACGCGCGTGCGGGTGGACAGGAGCGCATCCGGTCCCGAGGCCGCCGCCCGCGCCGCCCGCTACTCCGCGTTCGACGACGCGCTCCGGGACACCGGATCCCGCGCGCTGCTCCTCGCCCACACCCTCGACGACCAGGCGGAGACCGTGCTGCTCGGGCTCGCGCGGGGATCCGGCGCCGCGAGCCTGCACGGCATGGCCGCGTCGACGCCCGCGCGCGCCGCTGACGCCGTCTACCTGCGTCCGCTGCTCGGGATCCGCGCGGCCGTCACCCGCGCCGCGTGCGCCGACCAGGGCCTCGACCCGTGGCAGGACCCGCACAACGCCGACCCCGCCTACGCCCGCGTCCGCGTCCGCCACGACGTCCTGCCCGTGCTCGAGCGCGAGCTGGGCCCCGGCATCGCCGAGGCCCTCGCGCGCACGGCCGACCAGCTGCGCGAGGACGACGACGCGCTCGAGCACTTCGCCGCCGAGATGATCGAGGAGATCGCCGACCACGCCGAGGCCGGCATCTCCCTCGAGGTCGCGTCGCTCCTGGCCGCGCCGCCCGCGCTGCGGCACCGGCTGATCCGTCTCGCGGCCCGGGAGGAGTTCGCGGCGCACCTCTCGCGGACGCACGTCCTGGAGGTCGCGCGGCTCGTCACCGACTGGCACGGGCAGGGGCCGGTCGACCTGCCGGGCGTTAGGGTCGTACGCAAGGACGGGCTCATCGTCCTCAGCGCCAGGACGACGGAAGAGTGACATGAGATCCACCGACATCGCCGACGACCTGACCGAGGTCCTCCACACCGAGGAGGAGATCCACGGCCGCATCGCCGAGATGTGCCGCGAGATCGAGCGCGACAACCCGGGGGAGGAGCTGCTCCTCGTGGGCGTGCTGAAGGGCGCGGTCATGGTCATGGCCGACCTCGCGCGCGAGCTCGAGCTGCCGATCCACATGGACTGGATGGCGGTCAGCTCCTACGGCTCCGGCACCAAGTCGAGCGGCGTCGTCCGCATCCTCAAGGACCTCGACGCCGACCTCACCGGCCGGCGCGTGCTCATCGTCGAGGACATCATCGACTCCGGGCTCACGCTCTCCTGGCTGCTGGCCAACCTGCGCTCGCGCGGCGCGGCGAGCGTCGAGGTGTGCGCCCTGCTGCGCAAGCCCGAGGCCGCGAAGATCGCGGTCGACGTGAAGTACGTGGGCTTCGAGATCCCGGACGACTTCGTGGTCGGCTACGGCCTCGACTTCGCCGAGCGCTACCGCAACCTCCGCGACGTGGCGATCCTCGCGCCGCACGTCTACAGCTGAGGCGCCCCGCTCCTCTTACCCGCCTCCATGCCGGCGCACGTTCGGCTGGCGGCGAACACCGCGGCCACGCTCAGACGGCCGCTTGTATCCTCGAGACATCTCGTCGCCGTACGGCGCGGCACGGGCAGAAAGGTGTCGGGCCCGCGCCCCTACGCTCATGAACTTCAAGAAACTCCTCCGCAGCCCGATCCTGATCGTCGTCCTCGCCATCGTCGTGGTGTCCGTGGGCTTCAGCCTCATCACCGGATCCGGCTACAAGACCATCACCACGCAGCACGGCCTCGAGCTGATCCAGGACGGCAAGGTCGCCTCCGCCAAGATCATCGACGGCGAGCAGCGGGTCGACCTCACGCTCGCGAGCGCCGACGGCGACAACGGCACCATGGTGCAGTTCAACTACGTCGCGCAGCGCGGCACGGAGATCGTGTCGGCCATCACGACGGCGAACCCCGCCGAGGGCTTCGACGACCAGGTGCCGCAGCCGAGCTGGCTGCTGTCGGCGTTCAGCATCCTGCTGCCGCTGCTGCTCATCGGCTTCTTCATCTGGATCATGTTCTCCGGCATGCAGGGCGGCGGGAACCGCGTCATGCAGTTCGGCAAGTCGAAGGCGAAGCTCGCCTCCAAGGACTCCCCGAAGGTCACGTTCGCGGACGTCGCCGGGTCGGACGAGGCCATCGAGGAGCTCGAGGAGATCAAGGACTTCCTCAAGGAGCCCGCCAAGTTCCAGGCCGTCGGCGCCCGCATCCCCAAGGGCGTGCTGCTGTACGGCCCTCCCGGCACCGGCAAGACCCTGCTCGCGCGCGCCGTCGCGGGCGAGGCGGGCGTGCCCTTCTACTCGATCTCCGGATCCGACTTCGTCGAAATGTTCGTGGGCGTCGGCGCGAGCCGCGTGCGCGACCTCTTCGAGCAGGCCAAGCAGAACGCGCCGGCCATCATCTTCGTCGACGAGATCGACGCGGTCGGCCGCCACCGCGGCGCCGGCGTCGGCGGCGGCAACGACGAGCGCGAGCAGACGCTCAACCAGCTCCTGGTGGAGATGGACGGCTTCGACGTCAAGACCAACGTCATCCTCATCGCGGCCACCAACCGGCCCGACGTCCTCGACCCCGCGCTCCTGCGCCCGGGCCGCTTCGACCGCCAGATCGGCGTCGACGCCCCCGACCTGCAGGGCCGCAAGCAGATCCTCGAGGTGCACGGGCGCGGCAAGCCGCTCGCCGCGGGCGTCGACCTCGAGGTCCTCGCGCGGAAGACCCCGGGGTTCACGGGCGCCGACCTGGCGAACGTCCTCAACGAGGCCGCGCTCCTCACGGCGCGCTCGAACGCGCAGCTCATCGACGACCGCGCGCTCGACGAGGCAGTCGACCGCGTCATGGCCGGGCCCCAGCGCCGCAGCCGCATCATGCGCGACCACGAGAAGCTCATCACCGCGTACCACGAGGGCGGCCACGCGCTCGCGGCGGCGGCCATGAACAACACGGATCCCGTCACCAAGGTCACGATCCTGCCGCGCGGCCGTGCCCTCGGCTACACGATGGTGCTGCCGCTCGAGGACAAGTACTCCGTCACCCGCAACGAGCTCCTCGACCAGCTCGCGTACGCCATGGGCGGCCGCGTCGCGGAGGAGATCGTGTTCCACGACCCCACCACGGGCGCGTCGAACGACATCGAGAAGGCCACGTCGACCGCGCGTCGCATGGTCACCGAGTACGGCATGAGCGCCAAGGTCGGATCCGTGAAGCTCGGCTCCAGCTCCGGCGAGCCGTTCCTCGGGCGCGACCTCGGCGGCAGCCGGGACTACTCCGAGGACATGGCCCTCACGGTCGACGCCGAGGTGCGCGCGCTCCTCGACGGCGCGCACGACGAGGCGTGGCAGGTCATCAACGACAACCGCGACGTGCTCGACCGCCTGGCCACCGAGCTCCTCGAGAAGGAGACGCTCGACCACGACCAGCTCGCGGCGATCTTCGCGGACGTGAAGAAGCTGCCGCCGCGCCCGCAGTGGCTCTCGAGCGACAAGCGCCCGCTGTCCGACCTGCCCCCCGTGGCCATGCCGCAGAAGGCGCCCATCGACCAGGGCGTCGTCGACGGCGCGGTCGACTCGGAGCCGCCGGCCGGCAAGCCGAAGCGCTCGCCCTTCCCGCGCCCCGCGACGGCCTGATCCGGTGGGCGTCGACCGGGCGCGCATCGAGGCGGCCGTGGCCGAGCTGATCCTGGCCATCGGCGAGGATCCGGGCCGGGAGGGCCTCGCGACCACCCCGGCGCGGGTGGCCGAGGCGTACGGCGAGTTCTTCTCGGGGGTCGGCGCGGATCCGCTCCGGCACCTGCGCGAGACGTTCCCGCTGCCGGAGACGGATGCGGCGCCGCAGCCCGTCATCGTGACGGGCATCGCGTTCCGCTCCATCTGCGAGCACCACCTGCTGCCGTTCACGGGCGTCGCGCACCTGGCGTACGTGCCGGGGGAGCGGATCGTCGGGCTCGGCCGCCTGCCGCGCGTCGTCGACGACCTCGCGTCGCGCCCGCAGATGCAGGAGCGGCTGGGCGAGCAGATCGCTGAGGCGCTCGAGCACGGTCTCGGGGCGCGCGGCGTGGCCGTGATCCTCGACGCGACGCACGGCTGCGTCACCGCGCGTGGCACCCGGCAGGCCGGAAGCACGACGATCACCATCGCAGCGCGCGGATCCCTCGCCGAGCCCGCGGCGCGCGCCGAGGTGCTCGCGCTGCTCCCCACCGCGGCAGGGCGGACGTGACCGTGGCCGCGCCGCGCACGCTCGTGATGGGGATCCTCAACGCGACCCCCGACTCCTTCAGCGACGGCGGCCGCCACCTCGCCCTGGACGACGCGCTCGCGCACGCGCGGCGGATGGTCGCCGCGGGCGCCGACCTCGTGGACATCGGCGGGGAGTCCACCCGGCCGGGCGCCCAGCGCGTCGACGCGGAGGAGGAGCTGGCGCGCGTGCTGCCCGTGGTCCAGGAGCTCGCCGCGGAGGGGATCGCCGTGAGCGTCGACACCATGCGCGCCGCGACCGCGGAGGCCTGCATCGGCGCGGGGGCGCGCGTCGTCAACGACGTCTCGGGGGGCCTCGCGGATCCGCGCATGGCCGCGGTCGTCGCCGGCGCCGACGTGGACTACGTGGCGATGCACTGGCGCGGGCACAGCGACACGATGGCCGCGCGCGCGACCTACGCCGACACGGTCTCCGAGGTGCGCGACGAGCTGCTCGCGCGGATCGATGCGCTCGTGGCCGCGGGGCTGGATCCCGCCCGCATCGCCATCGACCCCGGCCTCGGGTTCGCCAAGGACGCGGCGCACGACTGGCAGCTCCTCGGATGCCTCGACGCGTTCACGGGCCTCGGCCACCGCGTGCTCGTGGGCGCCTCCCGCAAGCGCTTCCTCGGCCGGCTGCTGCCGGAGGGCGCGGGCGTCGAGGACCGCGACGTGCCGACCGCGGTCGTCAGCGCCCTGTCCGCGCGGGCCGGGGCATGGGCCGTGCGCGTGCACGACGTCGCCTCCACCCGCGCCGCGCTCGCGGTCGAGGCCGCGTGGGCGCGCGGCCGTGCCGAGGCGCTCGACGCCGGATCCGCCGGGTGGTCCGCCGCCGCCGGTCTGTCAGAGTAGGAGCATGAGCGCCGTGAGCCAGGACCGTGTCGTCGTCGCCCCGCAGGCGGTGCTCGTCCGCACCGCGGTCGCCGCGCTCGTCGCGTCCGTGATCCTGGGCATCGGTCTGACCGTCCCGGCCGACCTCGCCGCCGACTCGGGCGCCGCGATCGTCGTGGCGAAGGTCGTGGCCATCGTGCTGGGGCTGATCGGCTCGCTCGGCAGCGCCTACGCATCCGTCGTGCTGCTGTCTCCCGTGCTCACCACCGTCGGCGCCCTGCTCTGGCCGACCGCCGTGGTGCTGCTCGGCACGCCGCTCGGCATCGTGTGCGCCCTCGCCTTCGCGCCGGTCGCCCCCGAGGGCGACGCGTCGAACCCCGTCCTGGCGCTGGTCGCCGCCGTGCTCGCGGTCCTCGGGATCGCCGCCGCGATCGCCTGCGCCGTCGTCCAGCGCCGTGTCGCGCGCCTCGCCGCCAACGCCCGCCGCGTGACCGAGACCGGCCGCCGCACCTCCGCGATCGTCACCGCCGTGCAGCGCCTCGACGGATCCGGCGACGCCGTCCGCGCGCGCCTCACGGTCGCCTTCACCGACGGCGACGGCCGCGACCACCACGTCACGCGCACGGTCACCACGGCCGACCGCCTGCTCCCGGCCGTCGGCGGCAAGCTGCCGCTCTGGTACGACCCGGCCGACCCGGGCGACCTCCCCTCCATCGTCGTGGGCCGCTCATGGTGAGCGGCCTCCCGACCGACCGCATCCTCCTCACCGGGTTGCGCGTGCACGCCCACCACGGCGTGTTCGCCGAGGAGCGCCGCGACGGCCAGCCGTTCGTGATCGACCTCGAGGTCGCGCTCGACCTGGCGCCGGCCGGCGGCAGCGACGAGCTCGGCCGCACGCTGCACTACGGCGAGCTGGCCGAGGAGGTCGCCGCGGCCGTCGAGCGCGATCCCGTCGACCTCATCGAGACGCTCGCGGAGCGCGTCGCGGACGTCGTGCTCGCGCATCCGGTCGCCCGGTGGGTGCGCGTCACCGTGCACAAGCCGGACGCGCCCATCGCCGTGCCGTTCGACGACGTGGCGGTCGTGATCGACCGCGCGTCCGCGCTGGCGGCGCCGGGGGAGACCGTGCGCGCGGTGGTGGCCGTGGGATCCAACCTCGGCGACCGGCGCGCGACCATCGAGCGCGCGCTGGCCCTGATCGACGAGGTGCCCGGCCTCCGCGTCGCGCGCTCCTCGGATCTCGTGGAGTCCGTGGCCGTGACGCCCGAGGGGGAGGACCCGACGAAGCCCGGCTACCTCAACGGCGTCGCGCTGGTCGACTCCGGACTCGGCCCGCACGCGCTGCTGGACGCGCTGGCCGACATCGAGCGCGACCTCGGCCGCGTGCGCGCCGAGCGCTGGGGCGACCGCACGATCGACCTCGACGTCGTCGCGTACGGCGACGCGCGGGTCCACGACGAGCGCCTCACGATCCCGCACCCGCGCGCCGCCGAGCGCGCCTTCGTGCTCGCGCCCTGGCTGCAGGCGGATCCCGACGCGGAGCTGCCCGGCCACGGTCGCGTCGACGCGCTGCTCGCGGCGCTCGAGCCGGCACCCGCTCCCGCTCCCGCGGAGGCCCGCGCATGACCCGCACGCGCTCCACCACCCTCATCGCCCTCCTCATCGCGGGCGCGGCCGTCGGCTGGTTCGCCGAGAACGCGCTCGTCATGAGCGGTCGCGCGCTCCTCATCCCGCCGCTCACGCTCGGCGCGACGCTCCTCATCGTCGGGATCGTGCTGCTCGCGCTGGCCCGCCCCATACGCCGCTCGACGCTCGGCCGCACGCCCGGCCGGGTCGACCCGTTCCGCGCCACGCGCGTCGTGCTGCTCGCGAAGGCGTCGGCGCTCGCGGGCGCGCTGCTCACCGGGATCACGGGGGGAGTGCTGGCCTTCGTGCTGGCCCGCCCTGTCCTGCCCGGCGCGTCCTCCGTCGGCCTCGCGGTGGCCGGTACGGTGGGAGCCGTCGTCCTCCTCGTCGCCGGGCTGGTCGCCGAGCACTGGTGCACGGTCCCGCCCGACGACCGGGACGACTCGCGCCCCGGGGATCCGGCGCGCGAGCTCTCGTAGGACCCCGCAGCACCACCGCTCGTGGGACCTCGCAGCACCACCGCTAGTAGGTCCGACAGCACCACCGCTCGTAGGACCCCGCAGCACCACCGCTCGTAGGCCCGACAGCACCACCAGAGGAGCCCCGTGACCCCGAACGTCGACCCGCACGGCGTCTCGTGGCGCCGCGTCTCCCCGCGCCTCGTCGGCGTCGAGCTGGTGGGCGGCGTGATCACCGCCCTCGTGCTCGGCGGGATCGCGGCGTTCCTCTTCGCGGTCGACGCTCCCGGCTGGCTGCCGATCGTGCTGGGCGCCGCCGCGCTCGTGGAGCTCGTCGTGACGCTCGTGATCGTCCCCCGCCGGGTGCGGGCGATGGGATACCAGCTGCGCGAGGACGACCTCGTCTTCCGCCGCGGCATCATGTGGACGCGCGTCGTCGCCGTGCCGTACGGCCGGATGCAGCTCGTCGACATCACGCGCGGCCCGGTCGGCCGGGTCCTCGGCCTCGCCGACCTCAAGCTCGTGACCGCGGCGGCCGCGGCGAGCATCCAGATCCCCGGCCTCACGAACGCCGACGCCGAGGAGCTCCGCGACCGCCTGGTCGCCCTCGCCGAGACGCGCCGGGCCGGGCTGTGAGCGACCCGACGCCCGAGGATCCGGCGGCCGGCCCGCCCGACTCGGCACCCGACGGCGCGACGCGCGCCGCGCCCGCAGCGTCCGTCCCCGCCGCCGCGGCCCGGATCGCGGAGGAGCTCACCGACGGCGACTGGCACCGCCTCCACCCGGCCACCCCCGTGCTCCGCGGCGGGGTCCTCTTCATCGTCGCGATCGGCTTCCTCGTCTCGTCCCTGCGGGAGCAGCTCGTGGAGCAGTTCGTGCCCGGGCAGCGGCGGGACGGCGAGCAGGACCTCATCCCGATGCTCGTGGAGAGCGGCAGCCTCATCTGGGTGATCCTCGCCCTCCTCGCGTTCACGCTGCTCGCGGTCGGCATCTCCTACCTCTCGTGGCGGATGCACACGTTCCGCGTCACGGAGGAGACCGTCGAGGTGCGCAGCGGGATCCTCTCCCGCACGAACCGGCGGGCGCGGCTCGACCGGATCCAGGGCGTCAACATCGTGCGCCCGCTCATCGCGCGGCTCATCGGCGCGGCCAAGCTCGAGATCCAGGTCGCCGGCAACGACGCCAACCTGCCGCTGCAGTACCTCCGCTCGCGCGACGCCGACGCGTTCCGCCTGCGCGTGCTGCGGCTCGCCTCCGGCGCACGGGCGGAGGCGGCGGGTGCCGCCCCGGCGTCCGCTCCGGCAGGCGCCCCGCGCGGCTTCGTCGGCTCGCGGGTCGACGACTTCCTCGCGCCGGAGCTCGACCCGGACGCGGCCCCGCCGCAGTCGGTCGTCCGCATCCCCATCCCGCGCCTCGTCGGCGCCGTGCTGCTCTCGGCGCCCACGGTCGTGCTGGTGCTGTTCGTGGCGGTCGGGATCCCGCTCATCGTCCGGTTCGAGGCCTGGTACCTGCTCGTGCCGCTGCTGCCGACGCTCCTCGGATCCGCCGGCTTCTTCGTGCGCCGGATCACGCGCTCGCTCCGCTACAGCGTCGCCGGCACGCCCGACGGCGTCCGCGTCGGGTTCGGCCTGCTGTCCACGAGCAACGACACCATCCCGCCCGGCCGCATCCACGCGGTCGAGGTCGTGCAGCCGCTCCTCTGGCGCGCGTCCGGCTGGTGGGAGATCCGCATCACGCGCGCCTCGCACTCCTCGTCGCCGGGCGCCGCCGGCCAGCAGAACACCTCGATCCTCCCGGTGGGCGACCGCCGCGACGTCGACCGCGTGCTCGGCCTCGTCCTGCCCGACCTCGTGGGCGACCAGGCGCTCGCCCTCGTTGCCGTGGGCATGACCGGCCGCGGCGGGGTCGACGACGGCTTCACCACCTCGCCGCGCCGGGCCTGGATCCTCAAGCCCTTCTCCTGGCGCCGCACCGGCTTCGCGGTCGACGCGTCGGCGTTCCTCGTCCGCCGCGGCGTGATCTGGCGCCGCCTCGTGATCGTGCCGCACGCCCGGACGCAGGGCGTCGACCTCACGCAGGGCCCCATCGACCGCCGGCTCGACCTCGTCTCGGTGCGCGCCGCCACCGTCGCCGGACCCGTGGACACGCGGCTCGGCGCCATCGACCGCGCCACGGGCATGGAGCTGTCGACCCGGCTGGTCGAGGCCGCCGTGGCATCGGCCCGGTCCGACACGTCCGCGCACTGGGGCGCCGAGGCCGCGAGCTGGCCCGCGCCGGGGTCCGCGTCCGCTTGGCCGCCGCCCGCCGCCGACGCCCCCCGCCACCGCTCCGCCCCCGAGGACCCCGCGTGACCGTCCCGTCCCAGCGCTCCGGCCGCCTCGGCGTCGGGATCGTCGGCGCGGGTCGCGTCGGCCCGGTCATCGGTGCAGCCCTCGCCGGCGCCGGACACGCGATCACCGGCATCTCCGCCGTCTCCGCGGCCAGCCGCGAGCGGGCGGAGGCGATGCTGCCGGGCGTGCCGGTCCTCGAGATCCCCGACCTGATCGAGCGGAGCGAGCTCGTGATCCTCGCCGTCCCCGACGCCGAGCTCCCCGGCCTCGTCGCGGGACTCGCCGCCACGGGCGCGTGGCAGGCGGGCCAGCTCGTCGTGCACACCTCGGCGGCGCACGGGATCCAGGTGCTCGCGCCCGCGTTCGCGTCCGGCATCATCCCGCTCGCCATCCACCCGGCGATGTCGTTCACCGGCACGAGCATGGACCTCAGCCGCATGGTCGACAGCTGGTTCGCCGTCACCGCGCCCGCGCCCGTCCTCCCCATCGCGCAGGTGCTCGTGGTGGAGATGGGCGGCGAGCCCGTCGTCGTGGAGGAGCGGGACCGCGCGGCGTACGCGGAGGCCATCGCAACCGCGACGACGTTCTCCACCGCGATCGTCGACCAGGCCGCCGGCCTCCTCGCGGGCATCGGGGTGGAGGAGCCCGGCCGCGTGCTCGGCCCGCTCATCCGCTCGGCCGTCGATGACGCGCTCCGCCGCTCCTCCCCGGCGGGCGGCGCGCGCCTCACGTCCGGCGACGTGCCGCTGCCGACGGACGAGGGCCCCGACGCGCACTAACCTTGTGCGTCCGCGTCCCGCAGCACCGAGGAGCCCGAAGCCATGACGATCCCCGCGCCCACAGTCGTCACCGGCATCGCCGAGCTGCGCGCCCGCGTCCGGGACCACCGGGCCGCGCGCACCGCGGCGGGGGAGGCGCCCGTCGTCGTGCTCGTCCCCACCATGGGCGCGCTGCACGAGGGCCACCTGGCGCACGCCCGGCGCGCTCGCGAGCTCGGCTCCCTCGTGGTCGTCTCGATCTTCGTCAACCCGCTGCAGTTCGGCGCGGGCGAGGACCTCGACGCCTACCCGCGCACGCTCGACGCCGACGTGGCCGCGCTCGCGGAGACCGGCGTCGACCTGGTCTTCGCGCCGTCCGCGGCCGAGATGTACCCGGACGGGCCCGCGCGCGTCCGCGTCACCGGCGGATCCGTCGCCCTCACGCTCGAGGGCCGCTCCCGCCCCGGCCACTTCGACGGCATGCTCACCGTCGTGGCGAAGCTCCTCCACATCGTGGCGCCTGACGTCGCCACCTTCGGCCGCAAGGACGCGCAGCAGCTGCACCTCGTCCGCCGCATGGTGCGCGACCTCGACCTGCCCGTCCGCATCGAGGACCTGCCCACGGTGCGCGAGCCCGACGGCCTCGCGCTCTCCAGCCGCAACCGCTACCTCGACGACCGCGAGCGCCGGGCCGCCCGCGTCATCCCGGCCGCGCTCGAGGCCGCGCAGAGCGCCGGGGACCGCGGCATCGACGCCGTCATCGCCGCCGCCCAGTCCGTGGTGATGGGGGAGCCCGCCGTGGCGCTCGACCACTTCCAGGTCGTGGATCCGACCACCTTCGAGTCCGTGGACGACGGCTTCACGGGCGTCGCGCTCGCCGTGATCGCGGCACGCGTCGGCAGCACGCGCCTCATCGACAACGAGACCGTCGTCATCGCCTGACCCCGCGGGCATCCGGTCCGCGGGCGTGCCCGGGCCCCGCCCGCACCTGCGAGAATCGACGGGAGGCCGCTCGGCCGCCGAGAACCCACGACCCGCGAGGATCCGCCCGCACATGACCGACAGCCCCGGAACGCCCGCGACGCCCGAGACCGCCCCCGCTCCCGCCGTGGAGGGATCCGCCGAGGACGTCGCCGAGCAGAAGGCCGTGCGCCTCGCCAAGCGCGCCCGCCTCAACGCCGAGGGCGGCCCCGGCGAGGGCGCGTACCCGGTGCAGGTCCCGGTCACCACGACCATCCCCGCGGTCCGCGCCGAGTTCGGCCACCTCGAGCCCGGCGAGGAGACCGACCACGTGGTCGGCATCGCCGGCCGCGTCGTCCACTTCCGCAACACCGGCAAGCTGTGCTTCGCCACGCTCCAGGCGGGCGACGGCACGCGCATCCAGGCCATGATCTCGCTGGCCGAGGTGGGCGAGGAGGCGCTCGCCGCCTGGAAGGAGCTCGTCGACCTCGGCGACCACGTCTTCGTCGCGGGCCGCGTCATCGCGAGCCGCAAGGGCGAGCTGTCGATCATGGCCACCGAGTGGCGCATCGCCTCGAAGGCCCTGCTGCCCCTGCCCAACCTGCACTCCGAGCTCTCGGACGAGACCCGCGTCCGCAGCCGCTACCTCGACCTCATCGTGCGCGACCAGGCGCGCAAGAACGTCCTCGACCGCGCGAAGGTCAACGCCTCCATGCGCGAGACGTTCCGCCAGCGCGGATACGTCGAGGTCGAGACGCCCATGCTGCAGGTGATGCACGGCGGCGCATCCGCCCGCCCGTTCGTCACGCACTCCAACGCCTTCGACACCGAGATGTACCTCCGCATCGCGCCCGAGCTCTACCTCAAGCGCGCGGTCGTCGGCGGCATCGACCGCGTCTTCGAGATCAACCGCAACTTCCGCAACGAGGGCGCCGACTCGACGCACAGCCCCGAGTTCGCGATGCTCGAGGCGTACGAGGCCTACGGCGACTACACCTCCATCGCCGAGCTCACCCAGACGCTCGTGCAGGACGCGGCCATGGCCGTCGCCGGCAGCCACGTCGTCACCTGGGCCGACGGCACCGAGTACGACCTCGGCGGCGAGTGGGACCGCATCTCCATGTACGGCTCGCTCAGCGAGGCAGCGGGCGTCGAGATCACGCCCGCCACCACCGTCGACGAGCTGCAGGCCATCGCCGACCGCGAGGGCGTCGTCGTGCCGCTGAGCACGCACGGCAAGCTCGTCGAGGAGCTCTGGGAGCACTTCGTCAAGGGCGGCCTCGAGCGCCCCACATTCGTGCTCGACTTCCCCGTCGAGACCTCCCCGCTCACGCGCGCGCACCGCTCCATCGAGGGCGTCGTCGAGAAGTGGGACCTCTACATCCGCGGCTTCGAGCTGGCCACCGGCTACTCCGAGCTCGTGGATCCCGTCGTGCAGCGCGAGCGCTTCGTCGACCAGGCGCGCCAGTCGGCGCGCGGCGACGACGAGGCCATGCCTCTCGATGAGGAGTTCCTCCGTGCCCTCGAGCACGGGATGCCGCCCTCGGGTGGCATGGGCATGGGGGTCGACCGGCTCCTCATGGCCATCACCGGTCTCGGCATCCGCGAGACCATCCTGTTCCCCCTAGTGAAGTAGGCGACCATGCCCCTCGGCCCCGACGGCTCGAACCCGAAGAAGCCCACCACCGCGCGCTACGCCCTCTGGATCATCGTGGGCGGCATCGCCGTCGTGATGATCGGCCAGGGCGTCTACGGCATCCTCACCTAGACCGCGGCGTATCCTTGCCGCATGGATGATTTCTGGGCGAGCGCGATCTGGTCGATCCTCCCCACCCTCGGCGTGGGCCTGATCTTCTGGTTCATCATGCGAGCCGTCATCCAGGCGGACAAGCAGGAGCGCAAGGCCTACGCCGCCATCGAGGCGAAGGAGCGCGCCCGCATGGGCGTCCCGGCGCCCGACGCCGACCGCTAGCGCGGACAGCCAGCGCCGGCCGCCGACCCCGGTGCGCCCTCGCCGCGGACGCCGATCCGCCGCCCGGCGCATCGCGTCACGCCCACGGCGAACAGGGGCATGCACTCCGCGGACCCGTCGTTACTCTCTACATATCGGCGCCGGCCCCCTGCCCCGGTGCCCAGGGAGATACAGATGTTCGAGAGATTCACCGACCGCGCTCGTCGCGTCGTCGTCCTGGCCCAAGAAGAGGCCAAGATGCTCAACCACAACTACATCGGGACCGAGCACATCCTGCTCGGCCTCATCCACGAGGGCGAAGGCGTGGCCGCCAAGGCCCTGGAGTCGCTCGGCATCTCCCTCGATGCCGTCCGCGAACAGGTCCAGGACATCATCGGCCAGGGCCAGCAGCAGCCCACGGGTCACATCCCGTTCACGCCGCGCGCCAAGAAGGTCCTGGAGCTGTCGCTCCGCGAGGCCCTCCAGCTCGGCCACAACTACATCGGCACCGAGCACATCCTGCTCGGCCTGATCCGCGAGGGCGAGGGCGTCGCCGCGCAGGTGCTCGTCAAGCTCGGCGCCGACCTCAACCGCGTGCGCCAGCAGGTCATCCAGCTCCTGTCCGGATACCAGGGCAAGGAGGCGGTCGCCGTCGGCGGCGAGGCGCAGCAGAGCCAGCAGGCGGGCTCCACGGTCCTCGACCAGTTCGGGCGCAACCTCACGCAGGCCGCGCGCGAGGGCAAGCTCGACCCCGTCATCGGGCGCGAGAAGGAGATCGAGCGCGTGATGCAGATCCTGTCGCGCCGCTCCAAGAACAACCCCGTCCTCATCGGCGAGCCCGGCGTCGGCAAGACCGCCGTCGTCGAGGGCCTGGCGCAGGCCATCGTCAAGGGCGACGTCCCGGAGACGCTGAAGGACAAGCAGCTCTACACGCTCGACCTCGGCTCGCTCATCGCCGGATCCCGCTACCGCGGCGACTTCGAGGAGCGCCTCAAGAAGGTCACCAAGGAGATCCGCACGCGCGGCGACATCATCACCTTCATCGACGAGATCCACACCCTCGTCGGCGCGGGTGCCGCCGAGGGCGCGATCGACGCGGCCAGCATCCTCAAGCCGCTCCTCGCGCGCGGCGAGCTGCAGACCATCGGCGCCACGACGCTCGACGAGTACCGCAAGCACTTCGAGAAGGACGCGGCCCTCGAGCGCCGCTTCCAGCCCATCCAGGTGCAGGAGCCCTCGCTGCCCCACACCATCAACATCCTCAAGGGCCTGCGCGACCGGTACGAGGCGTTCCACAAGGTGTCCATCACCGACGGCGCCATCGTCTCCGCGGCGAACCTGGCCGACCGCTACATCGCCGACCGGTTCCTCCCGGACAAGGCCATCGACCTGATCGACGAGGCCGGCGCCCGCCTGCGCCTCTCGATCCTGTCGGCGCCGCCGGAGCTGCGCGAGTTCGACGAGCGCATCTCCACGGTCCGCGTGGCCAAGGAGACCGCCATCGAGGACCAGGACTTCGAGAAGGCCGCGAGCCTGCGCGACGAGGAGAAGAACCTCCTCGGCGAGCGCCTCCGCCTCGAGAAGCAGTGGCGGTCGGGCGACGTCCGCACCACGGCCGAGGTCGACGAGGGCCTGATCGCCGAGGTGCTGGCGCAGGCCACGGGCATCCCGGTCTTCAAGCTCACGGAGGAGGAGTCCTCGCGCCTCGTCTTCATGGAGAAGGCGCTGCACCAGCGGGTCATCGGCCAGGAGGAGGCCATCTCGGCCCTGTCCAAGACCATCCGCCGCACCCGCGCCGGGCTCAAGGACCCGCGTCGCCCCTCGGGATCGTTCATCTTCGCCGGCCCCACGGGCGTCGGCAAGACGGAGCTCGCGAAGGCCCTGGCGGAGTTCCTGTTCGACGACGAGGACGCGCTCATCTCGCTCGACATGAGCGAGTACGGCGAGAAGCACACCGTGAGCCGCCTCTTCGGCGCCCCTCCCGGATTCGTCGGCTTCGAGGAGGGCGGCCAGCTCACCGAGAAGGTGCGCCGCAAGCCTTTCTCCGTGGTGCTCTTCGACGAGATCGAGAAGGCCCACCCGGACATCTTCAACTCGCTCCTCCAGATCCTGGAGGAGGGGCGCCTGACGGATGGCCAGGGCCGCGTGGTCGACTTCAAGAACACGGTCATCATCATGACCACCAACCTCGGCACCAAGGACATCACGGGTGCCCCGGTCGGGTTCCAGGTCGAGAACAACGCCGCGAACTCGTACGAGCGCATGAAGGGCAAGGTCAGCGAGGAGCTGAAGAAGAACTTCAAGCCGGAGTTCCTCAACCGCGTGGACGACACCATCGTCTTCCCGCAGCTGTCGAAGCCCGAGCTGCTCCAGATCGTGGACCTGTTCGTCAAGCGCCTGTCGGACCGCATGATGGACCGCGACCTCACGATCACGCTCGAGACCGCCGCGAAGGAGCGCCTCATCGAGGTCGGCTTCGACCCGTCGCTCGGCGCCCGGCCGCTGCGCCGCGCGGTGCAGCACGAGATCGAGGACCGTCTCTCCGAGCGGATCCTGCAGGGCGAGCTCAACGCGGGCGACCACGTGCACGTCGACTACGTGGACGGCCAGTTCACCTTCGTCACGACGCAGCGCGAGGGCATCTCGGTCGCAGCAGGCATCGGCACCGGGACCGGCACGCCCGACCTCGCCATCACGAGCGAGTAGCGCGCAGCCGGCACCACCACGACGGCCCGTCGTCCCCGAGAGGGGGCGGCGGGCCGTCGCCGTGCCGGTGGGCTGCGGGTGTCCTCCATGCGGCTGTCGCCTCCCCGGGCTGCGGGCCAGGATGGGATGCGGGCGGAACCGCCCACGAAGGAGATGCTCGCTGATGAGAATTGCCGTCACCGGAGGCTCGGGGAAGCTCGGCCGCCACGTCGTGGCCGACCTGCGCGCCCACGGACACGAAGTCACCAACATCGACCAGGTGGGGGAGCGCGGATCCGGCTACGTCCGCGTGGACACCACCGACTACGGGCAGGTGATCGATGCGCTCTTCGGCGTCCAGGACCTGCACGAGGGTTTCGACGCCATCGTGCACCTCGCCGCGATCCCCGCACCCGCGATCCTGAGCGACGTGGCCACGTTCCACAACAACATGCTCACGAGCTTCAACGTCTTCCAGGCCGCGCGGCGGGCGGGCATCCGGAAGATCGTCTACGCGTCGAGCGAGACCGTGCTCGGCCTCCCCTTCGACGTCCCGCCGCCGTACATCCCGGTCGACGAGGAGTACCCGGCGCAGCCGAACAGCACCTACTCGCTCGTCAAGCACCTCGAGGAGCAGATGGCGATCGAGCTGTGCCGCTGGGATCCCGAGCTGCAGGTCACCGCGCTCCGCTTCTCCAACGTCATGGACGTCGACGACTACGAGGAGTTCCCGGGCTTCGACGACGATGCGCTCGCGCGCAAGTGGAACCTGTGGGGCTACATCGACGGCCGCGACGGCGCGCAGGCGGTCCGCAAGGCGCTCGAGCACGACGGGACCGGATTCGACCGATTCATCGTCGCGAACGCCGACACCGTGATGAGCCGCTCCAGCGCCGAGCTCGCGGCCGAGGTCTTCCCCGGCGTCGAGGTCACGAGGGAGCTGGGCGAGCACGAGACGCTGCTGTCCATCGACAAGGCCCGCCGGATCCTCGGCTACGAGCCCGAGCACACCTGGCGCGACCACGCCCCGGCCACCACGGGCGACGACCCGGTCGCGGGGCACCCGTCGTGAGGTACGTGAAGCTGGGCAGCACGGGCACCGAGGTCTCCGCCATAGCGCTCGGCTGCATGAGCTACGGCGAGCCGACGCGCGGCAACCACGCGTGGACGCTCTCGGAGGAGGACTCGATCCCGCTCATCCGTCGTGCGGTGGAGCTCGGGATCACGTTCTTCGACACGGCGAACGTGTACTCCGACGGGTCGAGCGAGGAGATCACGGGTCGTGCGTTGAAGGCCATGACGAAGCGCGAGGAGGTCGTCATCGCCACCAAGGTGCACGGCGCCATGGGGGAGGGGCCGAACTCCCGTGGGCTGTCGCGGAAGCACATCATGTGGCAGATCGACGAGAGCCTCCGGCGGCTCGGGACCGACCACGTGGACCTCTACCAGATCCACCGCTTCGACCCGGCGACCCCGCTCGAGGAGACGCTCGAGGCGCTCGACGACCTCGTGCGCGCCGGCAAGGTGCGCTACCTCGGCGCCTCGTCGATGGACGCGTGGCGGTTCTCCAAGGCGCTGCACCTGCAGCGGGCGAACGGCTGGGCGCGCTTCGTCACGATGCAGGACCACTACAACCTCGTGAACCGCGAGGAGGAGCGCGAGATGCTGCCCCTCTGCGCCGACGAGGGCGTGGGATCCCTGCCGTGGAGCCCGCTCGCCCGCGGCCGCCTCACGCGCGACTGGGACGCGACGACCGACCGGAGCGAGACGGACGAGTTCGGGAAGACGCTCTACGCCGCGCAGGAGGACTCCGATCGCCGGGTCGCGGCCGCGGTCGCCGAGGTGGCCGGGGCCCGCGGTGTGCCGCGCGCGCAGGTCGCGCTGGCCTGGGTGTCGCGGAACCCCGTCGTCACCGCGCCCATCGTGGGCGGGACGAAGGTCGCGCACATCGAGGACGCGGTCGCGTCGCTGGATCTCGAGCTCACGGACGACGAGGTGTCCCTCCTCGAGGAGCACTACGTGCCCCACGCGGTGGTCGGCTACTAGCCGCACCGGGACCGCCCGCGCCCTCGACTTGCGCGGGCGGTCCTCCGTCGCCTACTCTGAGCGGAGCCACAGACCGCTGGTCGTCGGCGTGCCTCCGCGAGGGGATGCGCCGGACGAAGGTTCACTCATGTGAAGGCCCGCGCAGGTGATCGAAGCACGATGCAGCGCATGCCCTGAGGGCCTGCGCGACACTCCCGCTCCGGCCTCCTGTGCCGGAGCGTTTCTCATGTGTGCAGCCGGGGGCTGCCAGCACCTCGCACCGCTTCCGCGGTGTCGGGGAACCACGTGATAAGGAGTGCCATGGCGAACAAGGAAGCCTCGGTCGCCGAGCTCGCGGAGAAGTTCCGCAGCTCGAACGCCGTACTGCTCACCGAGTACCGCGGTCTCACCGTTGCCCAGCTCAAGCAGCTGCGGAAGAGCATCAGTGCAGACGCGACCTACGCCGTGGTGAAGAACACGCTGACCAAGATCGCGGCGAACCAGGCGGGGATCTCGTCGTTCGACGACGAGCTCGTCGGCCCGTCCGCGATCGCGTTCGTGCACGGCGACACCGTCGCCGTCGCGAAGGCTCTGCGCACCTTCACCAAGGCCAACCCTCTTCTCGTCGTGAAGGGCGGTTACTTCGACGGCAACCCCCTGACGGCGGACGAGGTGAACAAGCTCGCCGACCTCGAGTCGCGGGAGGTGCTGCTGGGCAAGCTCGCCGGCGCCTTCAAGGCCTCGCTCTTCGGCGCGGCGTACCTGTTCAACGCACCGCTCTCGCAGGCCGTACGCACCGTCGAGGCGCTGCGCGAGAAGCAGGAATCGGCTCAGTAGCACCCCTCGGGTCCCATCCCCGGGGCGCGATGCACTGATCCCAAGAGACACCACACCAACCCAAGGAGATACACAATGGCAAAGCTGTCTAACGACGAGCTCATCGAGGCCTTCAAGGAGCTCACGCTCATCGAGCTCAGCGACTTCGTCAAGAAGTTCGAGGAGGTCTTCGAGGTCACCGCCGCGGCCCCCGTCGCCGCTGCCGCCGCCCCCGGCGCCGCTGCCCCCGCCGAGGAGGTCGAGGAGAAGACCGCGTTCGACGTCATCCTCGAGGCCGCCGGCGACAAGAAGATCCAGGTCATCAAGGAGGTGCGCGCCCTCACCAGCCTCGGCCTCGGTGAGGCGAAGGCCCTCGTCGACGGAGCCCCCAAGGCCGTCCTGGAGGGCGCCAACAAGGAGGCCGCCGACAAGGCGAAGGCCCAGCTCGAGGCCGCGGGCGCGACGGTCACCGTCAAGTAGCTCGCACCACCGCACAGCGCTCAGGGCGCCGATCCCCTCGGGGGTCGGCGCCCTGCGTCGTCCCCGGTGCCCGTCGGCTCAGGCGACGCCCGGCCGCAGGTCGTGCCCGAGGGCGCGCGCCCGCTCCACGGCCTCGGATCGCGACGTCGCGTCGAGCTTGCGGTACGCGCTCCGCACGTGCGACTTCACCGTGTTGGGCGAGATGAAGAGCCGGGCGGCGATCTGCGTCACCGTCAGGCCGTCGGCCAGGCACGCGACGATGATGCGCTCGCGGTCGGTGAGCGGATCCACCGGCGCGGACTCGACGCGCACCCGCCCCGCGCGGACGCCGACGAGCATCTCCCGCACGTCCGGCAGCTGGTCCCGCTCGAGGGCGCGGTCGAGCAGCGCATGCGACGCCGCGGCGGGGAACACCGCGAAGGGGCGCAGGACGCCGGTCTTCACGGCGTGGAGCGCCGCGCGGTCGAAGGCGTGGTCGCTCCGGGCGTGGTCGCCGAGGCCGTGGTACGCGGCCGCGACCACGAGCAGCACGTCGTCGAGGGTGCGCCCCGAGTGCGCGTCGCCGAGCGCGAGGCAGTCCGCCATCTGGGCGAGGGCGCCGACGTGGTCGTCGGCCTGGACCCGCAGCCGACCGGCGACCATCGCCGGGCATGTGGAGTGCTGCGCCGTCGGCTCCAGCGTGCGGAGCAGGTCCCACGCCGCGGCCGGCTGGTCCAGGTGCACGAGGAGCGACGCCCGCAGCGTGTCGCGCATGGTCGGGACGGGGCCGTGCTCCGCCCAGCCCACGCCGAGGTTGTGCAGCCGTCGCAGGTGCTCGAGCGCGTCGAGCCGGAGGCCCCGGATCGCGGCCACGGTGGCCTCGGCGTAGCGGGCGAGCAGCTCCCAGTCGGTGCCGTCGCTCGCGGGACGGAGGCCGTCGACGATGAGGGTCGCCTCGTCCGGACGCGTCTCGTCGACCGCGATCAGCGTGGCGGCGATCTCGGCCGGCGCGAGGAACCCGCTGCGGGCCAGCGCTGGATCGGCCCCCGGCGAGGCCAGCAGGCCGCGGGCGCGCAGGACGAGGTCGCGTGCCTCCTCGATCTCGCCGAGGCAGTACGCGAGGTAGGCGAGCGCGCCGCGGCACTCGAGCCGGTCGGGCAGCACGAGGTGGCGCTCGCCCAGGCCCTCCGCGATGCGGAGCTCGTCGCGCGCCGCGGTGAAGTCCCCGAGGTGCGTGAGGACGAGGCCGTGCTGCAGCGCGACGCGGGCCTGGAGGGTGATGCGCTCCTGCAGCGGGATCCCGCGCTCGGTGTCGAGGATCGCCCGGGCCTCGTCGAGGCAGTCGCGCGCCTCGGTCAGCCGGCCCACGCGCCGGTCGCCCGCGGCCCGGTGCACGAGCACCGCCGCACGGGTGGGGGCGCTCGGGGCGGGATCCGCGGTGAGGAGGAGGTCGAGCGCGGACCGGTAGGCGATCGAGGCCCGCCGGTCGGACGCGACCGCGCCGCGGTAGGTGGCGGCCATGCCGGTGACGAGCAGGACGTCGTGCTCCCACAGCGCCGGGTCGAGGCGGTCGTAGAGGGCGCGGATGCGGTCGGGGTGGAGGTCGACGTGCCGGGGCCACCCGGCGGCGAGGAGCGATGCGGCGCGCGCGTCGGCCCCGCCGGCGATGGCCTCGCTGATCGCGTGCTCGAGGCCGTCGATGGTCGGCGCGTCGCTCATGGGGTCCTTCGGGGCGGGTGCCCGGGCGGGCGGCCGACGTCCCTCCACGCTACGTCCCCGCGGTCACCCGGGTCGAGGCGAGGGGCGGGGCTTTCCGTTCGAGGACATCCCGAGACGGGGGACGACATGCGCATAGCTTGGCTATACACTTGTCGCATGACCGATCACGACCTGCGTGCCCTCCTCGGCGATCTGGTGACCGCCGGGCACCGGCTCACGCGGCTCGCCGCGCACGAGGTCGGCGGCTCGAGCTCGCCCGCCGTCTGGCGCACCCTCTCGGTGCTCGTGACGTGGCCGGGCGGGATGCGCCTCGGCGTACTCGCCGAGCGCAGCCGCGTCTCGCAGCCCACGACCACCAAGATCGTGCGCTCGCTCGTCGGCCAGGGATGGATCGCGCAGGTGGCCGACCCGTCCGACGCCCGCGCGACCCTCCTCGAGATCACGCCGGCCGGCCGCGCCGCGCTCGACGACTGGCGCGACCGCCTGGCCACCGCGCTCGTGCCGCGCTTCGCCGACCTCCCGGCCGCCGACGTGGCCGCGCTCGCGCGCGCCGTCGAGGTGGTCATGGCGCGCGTCGACGGCGGCCCCGCGTCCGCGAGCGACTGACCGCCGCACCGCACCGCACCACCAGACCGCCCCACCCGACCGCACCCATCCATCCATCCGCACCGCCCATCCGCACCGAGCCCAGGAGGCGACACCGCACCCGTGTCCACCCAGCAGCACGCGTCGTTCCGCGACATCTTCCGCCAGCCCCGCTCCGTATTCGCCGTCGCCTTCGCGTGCGTCATCGCGTTCATGGGCATCGGGCTCGTCGACCCGATCCTCCCCGCCATCGCCTCGAGCCTCGACGCCACCGCCACCGAGACCGAGCTCCTCTTCACGAGCTACCTGCTCGTCACCGGCCTCGCGATGCTCATCACGAGCTGGATCTCCAGCCGCATCGGCGCCAAGCGCACCCTCCTCATCGGCTTGGCGATCATCGTGGTCTTCGCCGCGGCGGCAGGCCTGTCCCAGGACGTGGAGCAGGTCATCGGCTTCCGCGCCGGCTGGGGCCTCGGCAACGCGCTCTTCATCTCGACCGCGCTCGCGACCATCGTCGGATCCGCGTCCGGCGGCACGGCGTCCGCGATCATGCTCTACGAGGCGGCGCTCGGCCTCGGCATCGCGGTCGGCCCGCTGCTCGGCGGCCTGCTCGGCAGCTGGAGCTGGCGCGGCCCGTTCTTCGGCACCGCGACGCTCATGGCGGTCGGCTTCGTCGCGATCCTCGCCCTCCTCGGGAAGGACGCCGGGCCCCGCGCGCCCATGCGCCTCTCCGCACCGCTGCGCGCCCTGCGCACCCCCGCGCTCGCGGTGCTCGCCGCCGCCGCGCTGTTCTACAACATCGGCTTCTTCGTGCTGCTCGCCTACACGCCGTTCCCGCTGGGCTTCGACGCCATCGGCCTCGGCCTCACCTTCTTCGGCTGGGGCGTCGGTCTCGCGATCACGTCGGTGCTGGTGGCGCCGCTCCTCACGAGGCGCATGGCGCGCACGTCGGTGCTCCGGCTCGTGCTCCCGCTGCTCGCCGTCGACCTCGCCGCGGCCGGGCTCGTGGTGCGGTCGGCCGCGAGCCTCGTGGTCTGCGTGATCCTCGGCGGGCTCCTCCTCGGCGTCCTCAACACCGTGCTCACCGAGTGCGTGATGGAGGCCACCGACCACCCGCGCAGCGTCGCGTCCTCCGCGTACTCGTCCGTGCGGTTCCTCGGCGGCGCCATCGCCCCGCCCGCGGCGACGGAGCTCGCGGGCCTCTTCTCGGACGCGACGCCGTACTACGCGGCAGCCGGGTCGGTCCTCGTCGCCCTCGTGATCGTGGTGGCCGGCCACCGCTGGCTCCGCCGCGTCGACGAGGCGCCGGTCGACGCCCTCGAGGAGGCGCAGGCGGTCACCGCGGGCGACGCCTGACGCGCGGCAGGCGCATCCCGCCGCCCCCGATCCCGCCCGCCCTCACGGCGCGTGCGGGGCCGGGGGCGCTGTCGTGCTGGTGCGCGCCTGGAAGTCGACGGGCACCGTCGCGGTGCGATCCGTGGCGCCCTCCGCCGCGAGCCCCTCGAACACCATGCCCACGGCGGCCCGCCCCTGCAGCCGCGGGTGCTGCTCGACGGTGGTCAGCCCGAAGAGCGGCGCGAGCGCGTGCCCGTCGATCCCGGCGACCGAGAGCTCGGCGGGCACGGCGATGCCCAGCTGCCGGGCCGCGAGGATCGTCCCGATGGCGATCTCGTCGGAGGCCGCGAAGATGGCCGTCGGCCGCGTGCGCGGATCGGCGAGCAGCGCCATGGCCGAGCGGAATCCGCCGTCGATCGTGAACTCGGCCGTCGCGAACCGCGCCTCGAGCCCGCGCGGATCCGCGTCGATCGCCGCCCGGTAGCCCGCGAGCCGCTTCGCGTGCACGAAGAACGCCATCTGCGCGTGCAGGTCGCCGCCGAGGTGCACGACGCGCGCGTGCCCGAGGCTCAGCAGGTGCTCCGTCGCGAGACGTGCGGCGGCCTCGTCGTCGATGCTCAGGGTGCTCATCCCCTCGACCGGCCCGCCGATCCCGACGAGCGGCTTGTCGAGCGCGCGGAGCCGGACGACCTCCGCTGGTGTCAGCGCGACGCTCACCGCGATGACCGCGTCCACGCGCTTGCGCACGAGGAAGTACTCGAAGACCTTGCGGCGCTGCTCGGGATCCGCGGTGAGGCGGTACAGCGTGAGGTCGTGGTCGGCCTCGATGAGCGCCTCCTCGATCCCCTCGAGCAGCTCCGCGAAGAACCACCGGTTGATGAAGGGCATGACGACGCCCACGTTCTTCGACCGGCCGGTCACGAGGCTCGACGCGTTCGAGGAGACGACGTAGCCGATCTCCGCGGCGGCCGCGGAGACGCGGTCGCGCGTGCCGGGGGAGACGTAGCCGCGGCCGCTGAGCGCGCGCGAGGCGGTGGCCTTGGAGACCCCGGCGAGCCGGGCGACGTCGGCGATGGCGCTCATCGCGCTCCCTCCATCGGGACCCGCGGCGCCTCGTCGCGCCGGACGCGCGCACTGGAAGCGGTTCCAGGATGCGCGGGGGCCGAGTCCGATGATGGACCATCCGCGGCGCGTGCGCCCAGGCCGACGCCGCGAGGTAGACCGTTTCGTTACCTCAGCCACCTTGCCGTGACCTGCGAGCTCCCCTACGTTGACCTGTGGAACCGGTTCCCCATATGGAGGAAAGGTTTTCAGGCGACGGCGCCTCACCCGCCGACGCGCGCATGACAGGACGGCGGGGAGGACCCGCATCCACTCGATGAAGAGGAGACGCACATGGGCCACGCCCTATTCCGACGTCGCTTCGCGGCACCCCTCGCAGCGGTCGGCATCGCCGGCCTCGCGCTCACGGGCTGCACGGGCGACATCGCGGCCGAGGACGCCGCGGACACCGACTGCTCGCCGTACTCGTCGTACGGCACGTTCGACGGGAGCCCCGAGGTCAGCATCGGCGGCACCATCCAGGACGACGAGGCCGACCGCCTCGTCGAGTCGTGGAAGGACTTCGAGTCCTGCACGGGCATCACCGTGAACTACCAGGGCACCAAGGAGTTCGAGGCGCAGATCGCGGTGCTCGCCGAGGGCCAGTCGGCCCCCAACATCGGCATCATCCCGCAGCCGGGCCTCTTCAACGTGCTCGCCACGAAGGGCTTCCTGCAGCCCGCCCCCGCGGCGGTCGAGGAGAACGTCGACAAGAACTGGTCCACCGACTGGAAGGGCTACGGCACCGTCGACGGCACCTTCTACGGCGCACCGCTCATGGCGAGCGTCAAGGGCTACGTCTGGTACTCGCCGGCGGAGTTCGAGGAGAAGGGCTACGAGATCCCCAAGTCCACCGCCCAGCTCATGGACCTCACCAAGAAGATCGCCGACGAGGGCGACCACAAGCCCTGGTGCGTCGGCATCGGCTCCGGCGACGCCACCGGCTGGCCGGGCACCGACTGGGTCGAGAGCTTCGTCATCCGCCAGGCCGGCGCCGAGACCTACGACAAGTGGGTCACGCACCAGATCCCGTTCAACGACCCCGCCATCGTGCAGGCGTTCGACGCGGTCGGCGACATCATCAAGAACCCGGACTACGTGAACGGCGGCCTGGGCGACGTCTCGTCGATCATCTCCACGGAGTTCGGCGACGCCGGCCTCCCGATCCTGGACGGGGAGTGCTCGCTGCACCACCAGGCGTCGTTCTACGAGGGCTTCTGGAAGAAGGCCGACGGAACCGACGCGAAGGTCTCGCCCGACGGCGACGTCTACGCGTTCCTCCTGCCGCCCACGAACGAGGGCGACGCGACGACCGTCACCGGCGGCGGCGAGCTCGTCGGCGCGTTCACGACGAGCGACGAGATCACCGCGGTGCTCTCCTACCTCTCGAGCGACACCTGGGCGAACAACCGCGTGAGCCTCGGCGGCGTCATCAGCGCGAACAAGGGGCTCGACCCCGCGAACGCGTCGAGCGACATCCTGAAGCAGAGCATCGAGATCCTGCAGGACCCGGACGCCACGTTCCGGTTCGACGGCTCGGACCTCATGCCCGGCGCGGTCGGCACCGACTCCTTCTGGAAGGGGATCGTCGGCTGGCTGAGCGGCGACTCCACCCAGAAGACGGTCGACGCCATCGAGTCGAGCTGGCCCGCGTCCTGATCGACGCCGGCTGATTCCACCGCCGGCTGATCCACCGCCGGCCCTGACCGGGCCGGCACCGGCTCCCGCATCCGTGCGGGGCCATGCGGGGCCGCCGCGGACGCGCGGCGGCCCCGCTCCCACATCCCCCGACCCGAAGGGCGAGACGTCCATGACGACCGCTGATCTGATCGGCAAGATCCTCCAGGTGGTGGTGGCGCTCGCCGTCTTCGCCGTGGTGATCGGGCTGATCCTCTTCCTCATCGACAAGGCGCCGAAGCGCGGCAAGGACTGGGTCCAGCTCGGCGCGTTCGTGCTCCCCGCGCTGATCCTGCTGGCCGTCGGCCTCATCTACCCGGCGTTCCGCACGACCCTCCTCGCCTTCCGCGACAACTCGGGGGAATGGGCCGGGTTCGACAACTTCGTCTGGATGTTCACCCAGCCGTCCGCGCTGCGCACGCTGCTCAACACGGTGATCTGGGTGATCTTCGTGCCGTTGCTGTCGACGGCCATCGGCCTCGCCTACGCCGTCTTCATCGACAAGTCGCGCGGCGAGAAGTACTTCAAGGCGCTCGTCTTCATGCCGATGGCCATCTCGTTCGTCGGCGCCGGCATCATCTGGCGCTTCGTCTACGACTACAAGTCGGGCGACAACGCGCAGATCGGCCTGCTCAACCAGATCCTCGTCTGGACGGGCCAGGAGCCCGTGCAGTGGCTGCAGACCTCGCCCATCAACACGGCGCTGCTCATCATCGTGATGATCTGGATCCAGACCGGCTTCGCCATGGTCGTGCTCTCCGCGAGCATCAAGGGCGTGCCGACCGAGCAGATCGAGGCCGCCCAGCTCGACGGCACCAACGCCTGGCAGCGCTTCACCAACGTGACGCTCCCCGGGATCCGCGGGTCGCTGGTCGTGGTGGTCACCACCATCTCCATCGCGACGCTCAAGGTGTTCGACATCGTCCGCACCATGACCGCGGGCAACTTCGACACGAGCGTCATCGCCAACGAGATGTACACGCAGGCGTTCCGCGCCGGCGAGCAGGGCCGCGGCTCGGCGCTCGCGATCGTGCTGTTCCTGATGGTGCTGCCGATCGTCATCTACAACGTCCGCGTCATGAGCAAGCAGAGGGAGATCCGATGAGCGTCGCACCCGCCGACCTGCCCGTCGCGGACCGCGGGACGCGCCGCGGCACCATCGAGCAGGCTGCCAGCGTCGGCGCGAAGAGCCGCCGCGTCAAGAACCGGCTCACGTCGCGCCGCGCCACGGTGGCCGCGCTCATCATCGCGGTGCTCTGGACGCTGCCGACCTTCGGCCTGTTCGTCTCGTCGTTCCGCCCGGCAGGCCTCATCCAGACCACGGGCTGGTGGACGATCTTCCAGAACCCGGGCTTCACGCTCGACAACTACCAGGACGTGCTGCTCTCCACCTCGCAGTCGTCGCCGCAGCTGGGCTCGTACTTCGTGAACTCGCTCGCCATCGCGATCCCGGCGACGCTGTTCCCGCTCGTCATCGCGTCCATGGCGGCGTACGCGTTCGCGTGGATCAAGTTCAAGGGCTCGAACTTCCTGTTCGTGCTGATCTTCGCCCTCCAGATCGTGCCGCTGCAGATGGCGCTCATCCCGCTGCTGCAGATGTTCACGCGCACCCTGCGCCCGCTGCAGGAGGCCGTGCACGGCGTGATCCCGCTCATCCCCGAGCAGGGCTACCTGCCGGTGTGGGTGGCGCACACGATCTTCGCGCTGCCGCTCGCGATCTTCCTGCTGCACAACTTCATCTCGGAGATCCCGGGCGAGGTCATCGAGGCGGCCCGGGTCGACGGCGCGAGCCACGGCCAGGTGTTCTTCCGCATCGTGCTGCCGCTGGCGCTCCCGGCCATCGCGTCGTTCGCGATCTTCCAGTTCCTCTGGGTCTGGAACGACCTGCTGGTGGCGCTGATCTTCTCGGGCGGCACCCCGGACGTCGCGCCGCTCACGCAGCGCCTCGCCGAGCTCACGGGCACGCGCGGGCAGGACTGGCAGCGGCTCACGGCGGCGGCGTTCGTCTCGCTCATCGTGCCGTTGATCGTGTTCTTCAGCCTCCAGCGCTACTTCGTCCGGGGCCTGCTGGCGGGATCCACGAAGGGCTGATCCCCACCCGCCCGACCCGGCCCGGTCACCCGCTCGCGCGGGCGGCCGGGCCGTCGTCATGCCCGGCGTCGGCGCCGGCGCGGGCGCAGGCGTGGTCGGGAGAGATCCCCCACGGGCGTAAAATCGCCGGAATGACGAGGATGGGCGACATCGCCGCGGGCGGCGGGATGCGCGGGGGCGGCGGACGCCGCGGACGGGTGAGCGCGGCCGACGCCGAGGCGCAGCGCAGGGCCAACGCCGAGGCGCCGCGCGTCGAGAACCTGCTGGGCCGGATCGCGGAGCTCTTCCAGCCCCACCGCCGGGCGCTGGTCCTCACCATCGCGCTCGTGCTGGTCGGCGCGGGCCTCACGGTCGTGCCGCCGCTGCTCACGCAGCAGGCCTTCGACCGCGGGCTCTTCCCGCCCACGGGCGGCCCGGACATCCCGGTGCTCGTCGAGCTCGTCGCCATCATGATCGCGATCTGGGTCGCGGGCGCGGGCCTCGGCGTCTGGCAGACGTACCTCACCGCGACGGTCGGCAACCGGGTGATGGGATCCATGCGCGTCGACCTGTTCCGCCACCTGCAGAGCATGGAGCTCGGCTTCTTCACGCGCACGAAGACGGGCGTGATCCAGTCCCGCCTGCAGAACGACGTGGGCGGTGTCGCCGCCGTCCTCACCAACACCGTCTCGAGCGTGCTCGGCAACACCGTGACCGTCATCGCGGCGCTCGTCGCGATGCTCGTGCTCAACTGGCAGCTGACCCTCGTGGCCGTCGTGCTGATGCCCGTGCTCGTCGTCGCGCAGCGCCGCGTCGGGCAGGTGCGGGCGCGGATCGCGTCGAAGACGCAGGAGTCGCTGTCGGACATGACCGCGATCACGCAGGAGACGCTCTCGGTCTCCGGGATCCTGCTCTCGAAGAGCTTCAACCGGCAGGCAGCCGAGACCGAGCGCTACGAGGCCGAGAACCGCACCCAGATCCGGCTGCAGGTGAGCCAGCAGATGAGCGGCCAGTGGTTCTTCGCGCTGGTGCAGATCTTCCTGTCGATCATCCCGGCCATCGTCTACGTGGTCGCGGGGTTCCTCATCACGGGCGGCGTCAGCGTCACGGCGGGCACCATCGTGGCGTTCACGACCGTGCAGGCGCGGCTCATGTGGCCGCTCATCGGCCTGATGCGCGTGGCGCTCGACCTCCAGACCTCGGGCGCCCTGTTCGCCCGCATCTTCGAGTACCTCGACCTCGAGCCCGCGATCCGCGACCGGCACGACGCCCGCCAGGTGGCCGCGGGCCCGTCCCTCGGCCGCGTCGCGTTCGACGACGTGCGCTTCTCCTACCCCGACACGCAGGCCGGCGAGCGGCCGACGCTCGACGGCATGTCGTTCGAGATCCAGCCGGGCCAGTTCGCGGCGTTCGTGGGTCCGTCGGGCGCGGGCAAGACCACGGTCTCGTACCTCATCCCGCGCTTCCACGACGTGACGGGCGGACGCGTGCTGTTCTCCGGCGAGGACGTGCGCGACCTCGAGCAGGAGTCGCTGCTGGAGAACATCGGCATCGTGAGCCAGGAGACGTACCTCTTCCACGCCACCATCGGCGAGAACCTCCGCTACGCGCGTCCGGATGCCACGCAGGAGCAGATCGAGCAGGCGGCCCGCGCCGCGAACATCCACCAGACCATCGCGTCGTTCCCCGACGGCTACGAGACGCTCGTGGGGGAGCGCGGCTACCGGCTCTCCGGCGGCGAGAAGCAGCGCATCGCCATCGCGCGCGTGCTGCTCAAGGACCCGGCCGTGCTGATCCTCGACGAGGCCACGAGCGCGCTCGACGCGATCTCGGAGCGCGTCGTGCAGCAGGCGCTCGACACGGCGTCACGCGGCCGCACCACGATCGCGATCGCGCACAGGCTGTCGACCGTCGTGGACGCGGACGTGATCTTCGTGGTCGTCGCCGGCCGCATCGTCGAGCAGGGCACCCACGTCGAGCTGCTCGCCCGCGGCGGCGAGTACGCGCGGCTCTACAGCGACCAGCGCACCGCGGCCGCCTGACCCGGACGCACGACCGCCCGCCCGCGAAGGCGGACGGGCGGTGCGACGGGGCGGCTCAGGAGCGCGCGTCGAGCAGCTGCTGCATGTAGAGGATCTCCTTGTCCTGGATCATGACCATGCCGTTGGCGAGGTCCGTCACCAGGGGGTTCCGCGAGCGATCGAGGAGGCCCTGGGCCATCTCGACGCCGCCGCGGTGGTGGGCGATCATCAGCGTGAGGAACTTGCGCTCCGCCGCGACGCCCGTGAGGCCCTGCAGCTCGTCGAGGTCGGCCTGCGACGCGAGGCCCGGCATCGTCGCGCCGGGGGTCATGTCCATCGAGGAGTGGTCGGTCTTTCCGTCGAGCGTCGGCAGCGTCATCCACGTCATGCGCGGCTGGGAGGGCGCCTGGTCGAGGCCCCACGAGGTGAGGAACGCGTACATCTGGCCGGCCTGCTGGGCCTGCGCCTGGGCGATGTCCTGCGCGATGAGCTTGACCTCGGGGTCGTCCGTGCGGTCGATGATCATGAGCGACATCTGCACGGCTTGCTCGTGGTGCACCTGCATGTCGCGGGAGAAGCCGGCCTCCGCGCTGTTCGTGCTGGGCGTGAGAGCCGAGACGGGCGCGGTGACGCGGCCGACGAGGAGCCCGGCGACCACCAGAGCCACCGCGACGATGCCGGCCGCGAGGCCGATGCGGATCCGGCGGCCGCGGGCGCGCGTCGCCTCGCCGTGCGCGACGAGGCCCTCGAGCTCCTCCTCGCGGATGTCGTCATCCGGGACGTGGTCGACGACGACGTCGCCGTCGTCCTGGCGGTCGGATCCGCCCGTGCCGCGGTCGGTCACGGTCAGCCGACCCGGCCCTCGCCCTCGAGGGCTCCGGTGCACGCGGCACCGGCCTCGGGGGCGTTCGGGCTCTTCCAGTACTTGGCCATGAAGTCCTTGATGCGCTGGTCGTCGATCGAGTCGACCTTCACCTGCGCGCCCCACGCGGACAGCGCGATGGGGGTGTCGAGGCCGTCGTACGGCGACATGGTGACGTAGCCGCCGAACGACTCCGCGTACTTCTGCAGCTTCGACAGGTCGTCGCCGGTGATCTTCGCGGCGTCGTAGGTGATCCACACGGCGCCGTGCTCGAGGTCGTGCACCGCGTTCTCGTTGGGCTGCGGCTGGTCGTAGATGCCGCAGTTGAGCCACATGGGGTTGTGCTCGCCGCCGGCGGGCGGGCTCATGCCGTCGTACAGCCCGGCGTAGTCGACGGGGGTCTGCACGTGCGTGCTGGGCAGGGAGTCCCAGGTGCGGAGACCCTCGATCGAGATGTCGGCCGGATCCTGCTTCGGCGTCCCGCTCGAGACGACCACGCCGATGACGACGGCGACCACGGCGACGGCGGCCACGGATCCCGTGATGATGCCGATGAGGCGGTTGCGGCGCGCGCGGTCCTGCTGCTTCTTCAGCGCCGCCACCTTCTCGGCGCGGCGGGCCTCGCGCTGCTGCTTGACCGTGAGGTCCTTCTGGGCCTGCTTGGCGGTCGGCGGGACGGGCCGTCCGCTCTCGTCGCCGGGGGGCGTGGTGTCGTCGCGTCGCGCCACGGAGGGTCCTTCTCTGCTGGGGGAATGTGCGGCCAGGTTACCGGCTCGGCCTGGACGGACCCTGCCCGCACGGGCCGCTCCGGCCCCGTAACACGGCGGGGACGCGCGCCTACACTGGACGAGCGGGGCCCACCGGACCGCACACCTGACACCGGGAGCGCCACCTCACGTGAAGTACGCCGACACGATCCTCGACCTCATCGGGAACACCCCGCTCGTGAAGCTCAACAAGGTGGTCGAGGGGATCTCGGCGACCGTGCTGGTGAAGGTCGAGTACCTCAACCCGGGCGGCAGCGCCAAGGACCGCATCGCGACGCGCATCATCGACGCCGCCGAGCGCGACGGCAAGCTGAAGCCGGGTGGCACCATCGTCGAGCCCACCTCCGGCAACACCGGCGTCGGCCTGGCGCTCGTCGCCCAGCAGCGCGGCTACCGCTGCGTCTTCGTCCTGCCCGACAAGGTCGGCGAGGACAAGCGCAACGTGCTGACGGCGTACGGCGCCGAGATCGTGGTCACGCCCACCTCGGTCGCGCCCGACCACCCCGACTCCTACTACTCGGTGAGCGACCGGCTCGCGCGGGAGATCCCCGGCGCCTTCAAGCCCGACCAGTACTCCAACCCCAACGGGCCGCTCAGCCACTACGAGACCACGGGCCCCGAGATCTGGCGCGACACGGAGGGCGAGATCACGCACTTCGTCGCGGGCGTCGGCACCGGCGGCACCATCAGCGGCGTCGGCCGCTACCTCAAGGAGGTGTCGGAGGGGCGCGTGCGCATCGTCGGCGCCGACCCCGAGGGATCCGTCTACTCCGGCGGCACCGGCCGCCCCTACCTCGTCGAGGGCGTGGGCGAGGACTTCTGGCCGGCGGCGTACGACCCCGACGTCGTCGACGAGGTCATCGCCTCCAGCGACCAGGAGTCGTTCGACATGACCCTGCGGCTCGCGCGCGAGGAGGGGCTGCTCGTCGGCGGATCCAGCGGCATGGCCGTCGTGTCCGCGCTCAAGGCCGCGAAGCACCTCGGCCCCGACGACGTGATGGTGATCCTCCTGCCCGACGGCGGCCGCGGCTACCTCGGCAAGATCTTCAACGAGAAGTGGATGCAGTCGTACGGCTTCGCGCGCGTCAACGGCCAGCGCACCGTCGCCGACGTCATGAGCGCCAAGACCGGCAGCCTGCCCGACCTCGTGCACGCGCACCCGAACGACACCATCCGCGACGCGATCCGCATCATGACCGAGTACGACGTGTCGCAGCTGCCGGTCCTCTCGGCCGAGCCGCCCGTCGTCATGGGCGAGGTCGCGGGCGCGGTCGACGAGCGGAGCCTGCTGGAGCTCGTCTTCAGCGGCCGCGCGCAGCTGTCCGACCAGGTCGGCCCCTTCGCGGGCGCGGCGTTCGGCCTCATCGGCGTGAACGAGACCGTGCCCGACGCATGGAGCGCGCTCGGATCCGCCGACGCCCTCATGGTGAGCGACGGCGGCAAGCCCGTGGGCGTGCTCACGCGGCACGACCTCCTCACCTACCTCACCGACTGATCCGTCGGCGCAGCACCCGCATCCCTCCCGACCCACAGAGACGAGTCCCCGTGAGCGACAAGCACGACTTCGACACCCGCGCGATCCACGCCGGACAGGACCCGGACCCCACCACGGGCGCCGTCATCCCGCCTCTCTACCTCACGAGCACCTTCGTGCAGGACGGGATCGGCGGGCTCCGCGATGGCTACGAATACGCCCGGAGCGCCAACCCCACGCGCACCGGCCTGCAGGAGCTGCTCGCCTCGCTCGAGAAGGGGAAGCACGCGTTCTCGTTCGCCTCGGGACTCGCCGCCGAGGACACGCTGCTGCGCGCGATCACCCGCCCCGGCGACCGCATCGTCCTGAGCGACGACGTGTACGGCGGCACATACCGCCTCCTCACGCGCGTGCTCGGCGACTGGGGGATCGTCGTCGAGACCGTCGACATGAGCGACCTCCAGGCGGTCGAGCGGGTGCTCGGATCCGGCCCGGCGAAGGTCCTCTGGGTCGAGACGCCCAGCAACCCGCTGATGAAGATCAGCGACATCCGCGCTCTCGCCGACCTCGGCCACGCGGCGGGCGCCGTGGTCGTCGTCGACAACACGTTCGCCTCGCCGTACCTGCAGCAACCGCTCACGCTCGGCGCCGACGTGGTCGTGCACTCCACCACCAAGTACCTCGGCGGCCACTCCGACGTGCTCGGCGGCGCCGTCATCCTCGACGACGACGCCCTCGCCGAGAAGGTCGGCTTCCTGCAGTTCGCCGTCGGCGCCGTCTCCGGACCCATGGACGCCTGGCTCACGACCCGCGGCATCAAGACCCTCGCCGTCCGCGTCGAGCGCCACTCCGCGAACGCCGAGGAGATCGCCGCGTTCCTGCAGCAGCACCCCGACGTCACGGCCGTGCACTACCCGGGCCTGCCCGAGCACCCCGGCCACGACATCGCGAAGGCGCAGATGACGGGCTTCGGCGGCATGATCTCGTTCCAGGTCCGCGGGGGAGCGAAGGCCGCGCGCCGCGTGGTCGAGGGGACGCGCGTGTTCCAGCTCGCGGAGTCGCTCGGCGGCGTGGAGTCGCTCATCAGCTACCCGTCAGAGATGACGCACGCGTCCGTCAAGGGCACGCCGCTCGAGGTGCCGGACGACCTGGTGCGCCTGTCGGTCGGCATCGAGTCCGTCGAGGACCTCGTCGTCGACCTCGAGCGCGCGCTCGGCAAGGCCCTCAAGCAGGGCAAGCACTAGTCGCGGACGACGGGGCGCGCCGCGGCGTCGCCCCGTCGAGCGTCGGCCTCAGGGCAGCAGCTCGCGCACGGCCTCGTCGACGCTCACGCCGCGCTCTCGCGCGTGGGCGCTGAGTCGCGCCATCGTGTCGCGGTCGAGCGCGATCGTGAGCGTGGTGTCGCCGGGCTCCGGTGCGATCTCCTCGTCGAACGCGTCGAAGTCGAACAGGCCCGGCTGCGCGGGGACCTCCGCCTCCAGCTCCTCCGCCGCCGCGGTCACGGGATCGGCCGCGCGCTCGGCGTCGGCCTCGACGGCCGCGGTCTCCGTCGCGTCGTCGGGGGATCCGACGCCGTCGGCCTCGTGGCCCGCCCAGCCGGGTCCCGCGGGGATCGCGCTCCGGCCCTGGAACGCGGTAGCCACAGCGCGCGCCCGCACGTCGGCGGCCTCGTTGAGCGGGTGGTTCGCGTGGCCCTTGACCCACTCGAAGCGGTAGCGGCGGCCCTGGATCTCGGCGTCGATCTCCTTGAGCAGCTCGACGTTGAGCACCGGCTTGCCGTCGCCCTTCCGCCAGCCCTTGCGCTTCCACCCCGGCATCCACTTGGTCACCGAGTTGATGACGTACTGGCTGTCGCAGAGCACGAGCAGGTCGTCGTCGAGGTGCGCGGTGGCGCGGAACAGCTCGAGCACGGCCTTCAGCTCGCCCTGGTTGTTGGTCGCGTGCGCCCAGCCCCCCGCCGCCCAGTGCTCGTCGTCGACGTACCAGGCCCAGCCGGCGGGTCCGGGGTTGCCGAGCGCGGATCCGTCTGCCGCGGCGGTGATCGTCACAGGTGGTGCCTCTCGTCGGGTGGACGACCAGTCTGCCGCAGCCGTCCCGCCGCGGGCGCGCGCCCTACCGGCGGCGGTCCATCCCGTGGCCATGAGGCATGTGACAGTCACATGTGACAATGTGACACCTGCGCCACGGGGCGCTGCCGGGCGGACGCCCGGACGGAGACGGGGTCGATGATGACGACGGAGACGCCGCGCGGCAGGGCGCCCAGCATCCGCGACGTCGCGCGCCTCGCCGGGGTCTCGCACCAGACGGTCTCGCGCGTACTCAACGACTCGCCCTCGCTCCGCGCCGAGACGCGCCAACGCGTGCTCGACGTGATGGAGCAGATCCAGTACCGCCCGAACCGCGCCGCCCGGGCCCTCGTCACCAGCCGCTCCCGCACCATCGGCGTGCTCACCGCCCAGAGCTCGCAGTACGGTCCGGCGTCCTCCATCGCCGCGATCGAGGCGGCCGCCCGCGAGGCCGGCTACCTCGTCACGACCACGAACCTGCCCTCGTCCGACGAGGCCGCGATCCAGGTCGCGCTCGGCCACCTCGTCGACCAGGCCGTGGAGGGACTCGTGGTCGTGGCGCCGCAGGTGCGGGTGCGCGAGGTCATCGCGAGCATGTCCCTCGACGTCCCCTACGTGACCATGCAGAGCGACGGGCGCGGCGACGCGCACGACCTCTCCGTCGACCAGATCGCGGGCGCGCGCCTCGCCACGCGTCACCTGCTCGAGCTCGGCCACCGCGACATCTACCACCTCGCCGGTCCGCAGGACTGGATCGAGGCGGAGGCGCGGATGCGCGGCTTCCTCGATGCGATGTCGGCCGCCGAGGTGCCCACCACGGCGCCCATCCTCGGCGACTGGACCGCGGAGTTCGGGTTCTACGCGGGCCGCGAGATGCTGCGCCTCCGCGACTTCACGGCGATCTTCTCCAGCAACGACCAGATGGCCCTCGGGCTCATCCACGCCGTGCGCGACGCGGGCCTCGACGTGCCGGGCGACGTCAGCATCGTCGGCTTCGACGACATCCCGGAGGCCGCGCACTTCTGGCCGCCGCTCACGACCGTCCGCCAGGACTTCGCCGAGGTCGGCCGCCGCTGCGTCGCGCTGCTGCTCGACGGGATGGGCGGCACGGGGGACAGGTACCGCGGCACGATCACGCCGGAGCTGGTCGTCCGCGCATCCACCGGCCCGCCCTCCTCGTGATCGGGTGGCCGCCCGGCCCCGTCCTCCCCAGCCGCCGCCACCCCACTTCGAGGGGGTGGGGCGTCTCCGGTTGACAGGTCGATCCCGGGCGTGTGTAGAGTGACATCCGCTGATGTGACCGTTCACATCGGCAGGCGGTCTTCCCGGATCGCCATGCATCAGACGAAGGAGTCGATCCCGTGCCCAGCGCCCCCGTGAGCACCGCAGCCGAGGCCCAGCCCGGCACGGACGCCGAGAGCTACGTCATCGGGGTCGACTACGGCACCCTCTCCGGCCGTGCGGTCGTGGTGCGCGTCTCGGACGGCGTCGAGCTCGGCTCCGGCGTCCTCGACTACCCGCACGCGGTGATGGACGACACGCTCGCCGCGACCGGCGCGCAGCTGCCGCCCGAGTGGGCCCTCCAGGTCCCGAGCGACTACGTGGACGTGCTCAAGCAGGCCGTCCCCGCCGCCGTCCGCGAGGCCGGCATCGACCCCGTCCGCGTCATCGGCATCGGCACCGACTTCACCGCGTGCACCATGGTCCCCACGCTCGCCGACGGCACCCCGCTCAACGAGGTCGAGGGTCTCGCCGACCGCCCGCACGCGTACGTCAAGCTCTGGAAGCACCACGCGGCGCAGTCGCACGCCGACCGCATCAACGCGCTGGCCGAGGAGCGCGGCGAGAAGTGGCTGGCCCGCTACGGCGGCCTCATCTCCAGCGAGTGGGAGTTCGCCAAGGGCCTCCAGCTGCTCGAGGAGGACCCGGAGCTCTACGCCCTCATGGACCACTGGGTCGAGGCGGCCGACTGGATCGTCTGGCAGCTCACCGGCAGCTACGTCCGCAACGCCTGCACCGCCGGCTACAAGGGCATCCTCCAGGACGGCGAGTACCCCACCCGCGACTTCCTCGGCGCCCTGAACCCCGACTTCGCCACGTTCGCCGAGGACAAGGTCGCGCACGAGATCGGCCAGCTCGGATCCGCCGCCGGCACGCTCTCCGCCGAGGCCGCCGCCTGGACCGGTCTGCCCGAGGGCATCGCGGTCGCGGTCGGCAACGTCGACGCGCACGTCACCGCGCCCGTCGCCCGCGCCGTCGAGCCCGGCCAGATGGTCGCCATCATGGGCACGAGCACCTGCCACGTCATGAACAGCGACGTGCTCACCGAGGTCCCCGGCATGTGCGGCGTCGTCGACGGCGGCATCGTCTCGGGGCTCTACGGCTACGAGGCCGGCCAGTCCGGCGTCGGCGACATCTTCGCCTGGTACGTCAAGAACCAGGTGCCCGCGCGCTACGCCGAGGAGGCCGCTGCCGCGGGCAAGAGCGTGCACCAGCACCTCACCGACCTCGCGGCCGACCAGCCCGTCGGCGGCCACGGCCTCGTGGCGCTCGACTGGCACTCGGGCAACCGCTCGGTCCTCGTCGACCACGAGCTCTCCGGCCTCGTCATCGGCACCACGCTCACCACGCGCACCGAGGAGGTCTACCGGGCTCTGCTCGAGGCGACCGCGTTCGGCACGCGGAAGATCGTCGAGACCTTCGCCGCGTCCGGCGTCCCCGTCACCGAGTTCATCGTCGCGGGCGGCCTGCTGAAGAACGCGTTCCTCATGCAGGCCTACAGCGACATCCTCCGCCTCCCCATCTCGGTCATCACGAGCGAGCAGGGCCCGGCGCTGGGATCCGCGATCCACGCCGCCGTCGCCGCGGGCGCCTACCCGGACGTGCGCGTCGCGGGCGACGCCATGGGGAAGGTCGAGCGCGGCAGGTACCAGCCCAGCGAGGAGCGCGCGCTCGCCTACGACCGCCTCTACGAGGAGTACTCGACGCTCCACGACCACTTCGGCCGCGGCGCCAACGACGTCATGAAGCGCCTCAAGTCGCTGAAGAGGGAGGCCCGCGCGTGAGCGGCTTCGCCCCCGAGATCGAGGTCGCGGTCGCCCGCGTCCGCTCCGAGGTCTCCCGCCTGCACGGCGAGCTCGTGCGCTACGGCCTCGTGGTCTGGACCGGCGGCAACGTCTCCGGCCGCGTCCCCGGCGCCGACCTGTTCGTCATCAAGCCGTCCGGCGTGAGCTACGACGACCTGAGCCCCGAGAACATGATCCTCTGCGACCTCGACGGCAACGTGATCCCGGACACCCCCGGCTCGCGCAACGCCCCGTCGAGCGACACCGCGGCGCACGCGTACGTCTACCGCAACATGCCCGAGGTGGGCGGCGTGGTCCACACGCACTCGACCTACGCGGTCGCATGGGCGGCCAGGCGCGAGCCCATCCCGTGCGTCATCACCGCGATGGCGGACGAGTTCGGCGGCGAGATCCCCGTCGGCCCGTTCGCGATCATCGGCGACGACTCGATCGGCCGCGGCATCGTCGAGACGCTCACCGGGCACCGCTCGCGCGCCGTCCTGATGGCCGGCCACGGGCCCTTCACCATCGGCAAGGACGCGAAGGACGCCGTCAAGGCGGCCGTGATGGTCGAGGACGTGGCACGCACCGTGCACATCTCCCGCCAGCTCGGCGAGCCCGCGCCGCTCCCCATCGACGCCGTCGACTCCCTGTTCGACCGCTACCAGAACGTCTACGGACAAGCACCCCAAGGAGCCCTGAAGTGAGCCGCATCACCACCTCCCTCGACCACTACGAGGTCTGGTTCCTCACGGGCAGCCAGAACCTCTACGGCGAGGAGACGCTCCAGCAGGTCGCCGAGCAGTCGCAGGAGATCGCCCGGCAGCTCGAGGAGGCGTCGGACATCCCCGTCCGCGTCGTGTGGAAGCCCGTCCTCAAGGACTCCGACAGCATCCGCCGCATGGCCCTCGAGGCCAACGCGAGCGACCGCACCATCGGCCTCATCGCGTGGATGCACACGTTCAGCCCCGCGAAGATGTGGATCCAGGGCCTCGACGCCCTGCAGAAGCCCTTCCTCCACCTGCACACGCAGGCCAACGTCGCGCTGCCCTGGAGCAGCATCGACATGGACTTCATGAACCTCAACCAGGCCGCGCACGGCGACCGCGAGTTCGGCTACATCCAGTCGCGCCTCGGCGTCGTCCGCAAGACGGTCGTCGGCCACGTGAGCACCGAGTCCGTGCGCGCCAGCATCGGCACGTGGATGCGCGCCGCCGCCGGCTGGGCCGCCGTCCACGAGCTGAAGGTCGCCCGCTTCGGCGACAACATGCGCAACGTCGCGGTCACCGAGGGCGACAAGACGGAGGCCGAGCTCAAGTTCGGCGTCAGCGTCAACACGTGGGGCGTCAACGACCTCGTCGAGCGCGTGGACGCGGCGACCGAGGCCGAGATCGACGCGCTGGTCGACGAGTACGAGACCCTCTACGACATCCAGCCCGAGCTGCGGCGCGGCGGGGAGCGCCACGAGTCGCTCCGCTACGGCGCGGCCATCGAGGTCGGGCTCCGTTCGTTCCTCGAGGAGGGCGGCTTCGGCGCCTTCACCACGAGCTTCGAGGACCTCGGCGGCCTCCGCCAGCTCCCCGGCCTGGCCGTCCAGCGGCTCATGGCCGAGGGCTACGGCTTCGGCGCCGAGGGCGACTGGAAGACGGCCGTGCTGATCCGCGCGGCGAAGGTCATGGGCTCGGGGCTCCCGGGTGGCGCGAGCCTCATGGAGGACTACACGTACCACCTCGTCCCCGGCGAGGAGAAGATCCTGGGCGCGCACATGCTCGAGATCTGCCCCACGCTCACCACCGGCCGCCCGAGCCTCGAGATCCACCCGCTCGGCATCGGCGGGCGCGAGGATCCCGTGCGCCTCGTCTTCGACACCGACCCCGGCCCCGCGGTCGTCGTCGCCATGTCGGACATGCGCGACAGGTTCCGCATCGTCGCCAACGTCGTGGAGGTCGTGCCGCTCGACGAGCCGCTCCCGAACCTGCCCGTCGCCCGCGCCGTGTGGAAGCCCGCGCCGGATCTCGCGACGAGCGCAGCGGCCTGGCTAACCGCCGGGGCCGCCCACCACACGGTCATGAGCACGCAGGTCGGCGTCGAGGTCTTCGAGGACTTCGCCGAGATCGCGCGCACCGAGCTCCTCGTCATCGACGAGGACACGACCCTCAAGGGTTTCACCAAGGAAGTCCGCTGGAACCAGGCGTACCACCGCCTGGCCCAGGGCCTGTAACACCCACACCAGGGGTGCGCATCCGGCGCAGAAGCCGGGCGAGCGCCTCACAGCAGCAGTACGAAAGGACACGACCGTGAAGATGAAGAAGGTACTCGTCGGCATCGCCGCCACGAGCATCGCCCTCTCCCTCGCCGCCTGCTCCGGCGGCGGCGGCGGAGGCCGCGGCGGCAGCGCCGGCGGCACCGAGGACAACAAGGGCGCCCTCGTCGGCGTCGCCATGCCCACCAAGACGAGCGAGCGCTGGGTCGACGACGGCAACAACGTCAACGACCAGCTCACCAAGCTCGGCTACAAGGTCGACCTGCAGTACGCGAACGACAAGGTGCAGGACCAGATCTCGCAGATCGAGACGATGCTCAACAAGGGCGCCAAGGCGCTCATCGTCGCGTCGATCGACGGCACCGCGCTGACCCAGGTCCTCAAGACCGCGGCCGACGACGGCGTCAAGGTCATCGCGTACGACCGCCTGATCAACGGCACCGAGGACGTCGACTACTACACGACGTTCGACAACCAGCAGGTCGGCGTGCTCCAGGGCAACTCCCTCCTGCAGGGCCTCGGTCTCGTGGACGCCGACGGCAAGGCCACCGGCAGCACCGAGAAGAAGACCATCGAGGTCTTCGCCGGCAGCCCGGACGACAACAACGCGCAGTTCTTCTACGACGGCGCGATGAGCGTCCTGAAGCCGTTCCTCGAGTCCGGCCAGATCACGATCGGCTCCGGCCAGTCGGACTTCAGCCAGGTCGCGATCCAGCAGTGGAAGCAGGAGGGCGCACAGGCCCGCATGGAGAACCTGCTCTCCGGCTCGTACCCCGGCAGCGCCAAGCCGGACGGCGTCCTCTCGCCGTACGACGGCCTGTCGCGCGGCATCATCCAGGCCCTGACCTCGGCCGGCGTCGCCAGCGACGCCATGCCGATCATCACGGGCCAGGACGGCGAGAAGGCGTCCGACAAGCTCATCCTCGACGGCGTCCAGTACTCGACGATCTTCAAGGACACGCGCCTGCTCGGCAAGGAGGCCGTCACGATGGTCGACGACCTGCTCACCGGCGGCACGCCCGACGCTCCTGACTCCTACAACAACAAGGTGAAGGACGTCCCGACCAAGCAGTTCGCCCCCGTGACCGTGACGAAGGACAACCTCGTCGAGGTCATCGTGGACAGCGGCTACTACACGCAGGACGAGATCGACAAGGGCGAGTAGCCCCCTCCCGCGCCGCCCCGGCGGCGCACCCGGCCGGGGGGCGCGGCCGGGGCCCCCCCCCCCCCTCCACCGGCTCGGGCCGGCCGCGCACCGCGGCCGGCCGGATCCCGGACGGCGGTCACCCGCCGTCCGCAGCACCACCGCCGGGAACCCGGCACCACCATCCACACAAGTGAGGCAGGCCATGGCCAACCACATTCTCGAGATGCGCGGCATCACCAAGACGTTCCCCGGCGTCAAGGCGCTGCAGGACGTCACTCTCGAGGTCACGCGCGGCACGTGCCACGCGATCTGCGGCGAGAACGGCGCGGGCAAGTCGACCCTGATGAAGGTCCTCTCGGGCGTCTACCCGGCCGGTTCCTACGACGGCGACATCGTCCTCGAGAACGAGGTCGTCAAGTTCTCCAGCATCCGCGACAGCGAGAAGTCGGGCGTGGTGATCATCCACCAGGAGCTCGCGCTGAGCCCCTTCCTCTCCATCGCGGAGAACATCTTCCTCGGCAACGAGATCTCCAAGGGCGGCTTCATCGACTGGAACGCCACCAACGTGGAGGCCGCGAAGCTCCTCGCCCGTGTCGGGCTGAGCGACAACCCGGCCACCAAGATCGCCGACATCGGCGTGGGCAAGCAGCAGCTCGTGGAGATCGCGAAGGCCCTCTCCAAGGAGGTGAAGCTCCTCATCCTCGACGAGCCCACCGCGGCGCTGAACGACGAGGACTCCGCCCACCTGCTCGACCTGATCAAGCACCTCAAGGGCCAGGGCATCACGAGCATCATCATCAGCCACAAGCTGAACGAGATCAAGGCGATCGCCGACGCGGTGACGATCATCCGCGACGGCAAGACCATCGAGACCCTCGACCTCGCGCGCGACTCCATCAGCGAGGAGCGCATCATCAAGGGCATGGTCGGCCGCGACCTGCAGAGCCGCTACCCCGACCGCACGCCGGACATCGGCGAGGAGGTCCTCCGCATCGAGGACTGGACGGTCCACCACCCGCAGGAGCACTCCCGGGTCATCGTCGACCACGCCAACCTCAACGTCCGCGCAGGCGAGGTCGTCGGCATCGCCGGCCTCATGGGCGCGGGTCGCACCGAGCTCGCGATGAGCGTCTTCGGCCGCTCCTACGGCGCGAACATCTCCGGCAAGCTCTACAAGCGCGGCAAGGAGATCCAGGCCAAGACGGTCGGCGACGCCATCAAGCACGGCATCGCGTACGCCACCGAGGACCGCAAGCACTACGGCCTCAACCTCATCGACGACATCAAGCGCAACGTCTCCGGCGCCGCGCTGGACAAGCTGGCCAAGGCCGGCTGGGTCGACGCGAACCAGGAGTACGTGGTGGCCGACGGCTACCGGAAGTCGATGAACATCAAGGCCCCGAGCGTGGGCGCCATCACCGGGAAGCTCTCCGGCGGCAACCAGCAGAAGGTCGTCCTCTCCAAGTGGATGTTCTCCGACCCGGACGTGCTCATCCTCGACGAGCCCACCCGAGGCATCGACGTCGGCGCCAAGTACGAGATCTACACGATCATCAACGCGCTCGCCGCGCAGGGGAAGGCCGTCATCGTCATCTCCAGCGAGCTGCCCGAGCTGCTCGGCATCTGCGACCGCATCTACGCCCTCTCCGCCGGGCGGATCACGGGACAGCTGCCGATCGCCGAGGCGACCCCCGAGAGCCTCATGTCCTACATGACCAAGGAAAAGGAATAGCAAGCATGTCCAGTCTCAGCAGTGTGGCGGGTTTCCTCGTCAGTCGCCTCAGGCAGATCGGCATCTTCATCGCGCTGATCGCGATCGTGGTGCTGTTCCAGATCCTCACGAACGGGACGCTCCTCGAGCCCCGCAACGTCACGAGCATCGTCGTCCAGAACGCCTACATCCTGATCCTCGCGATCGGCATGGTGATGGTCATCATCGCCGGCCACATCGACCTGTCGGTCGGCTCGGTGGTGGCCCTCGTCGGCGCCGTCTCGGGTGTGTTCGCGGTGAACTGGGGTCTGCCCTGGTACGTCTCCATCGTCTTGAGCCTCGTGATCGGCGGCCTCATCGGCGCCTGGCAGGGCTTCTGGGTGGCGTACGTCGGCATCCCGGCCTTCATCGTGACCCTGGCGGGCATGCTCACGTTCCGCGGCCTCGCGCAGATCGTCCTGCAGAACCGCCCCATCACGCCGTTCCCGGACGAGTACGTCTCCGTAGGCGCGGGCTTCCTGCCCGACCCCTCGGGCGGCACGTCCTACCTCGAGTGGGTCACCGTCACGCTGGGCGTGCTGGCCGCGGTCTTCCTCGTCGCGCAGCAGCTCCGCGAGCGTCGCGCCCGCGTCAAGCTCAACCTCGAGGACGAGCCCTTCGCCTGGTTCATCACGAAGCTCGCCACCATCGCGATCCTCGTGCTCGGCATCACGTACCTGCTCGCCAGCTACCAGGGCACCCCGATCGTGCTCGTCATCCTCGCGGTCCTGGTGTTCGTCTACACGGCGGTGATGAACCGCAGCATCTTCGGCCGGCACATCTACGCCCGAGGCGGCAACCTCAACGCCGCGCAGCTGTCCGGCATCAACACGAAGCGCGTGGACTTCCTGCTCTTCGTGAACATGGGCGTCCTGGCAGCGCTCGCGGGCATCGCCTTCACGGCGCGCAGCAACTCGGCGCTCCCGGGCGCCGGCAACGGGTTCGAGCTCGACGCCATCGCCGCGGTCTTCATCGGCGGAGCAGCGGTCACCGGCGGCATCGGCACCGTGATCGGCGCCATGATCGGTGGTCTGATCATGGGCGTGCTGAACAACGGCATGCAGCTGCTCGGCCTGGGCACGGAGTACCAGCAGCTCATCAAGGGCCTCGTGCTCCTGCTGGCCGTCGCGTTCGACGTGTTCAACAAGAGCCGCGGATCCAAGTCCGCGACCTGATCCACCCGCAGCACCCGCGCTGACGCGCACCCGAAGGGCCCGGCATCCACACGGATGCCGGGCCCCTCGTGCGTCAGAGGACCGGGAGTCGGACGGGAGAACGCGGACCAGGGAGACGCTCACCCCGTTAGCTTCGGTCTCCATGGACGGCATGGCGCTGGCCCGGGTGGGCATGCCGACATCGACGGCCACGCCCCAGGGCGGAGGACCCCATCTGCTCGGCGGGGGCGCGGGATCCGGATGCCGGGGGAGCCATGGCGCCCCCGGAGTGGACGGTCCTCGATGAGAGGCCGTGCCGTGCGCGTCGTGCTCGTGGTCGGTCCCGGGCTCCTTCAGGAGGGGATGCGTGCGCTGCTGCTCGCCGAAGACGACATCGACGTCGTGGGCGTGTGCGAAGACGGACGCACCGCTGCGCGTGCCTGCATCGAGCAGGACGCGGACGTGCTCGTCGTCGACGCCCGCCTCCTGGGTGCGCAGCTGCAGCGCCAGGCCGCCGGCATCCGCACACGGCATCCCGGGTTCCGGGTCGTGTCGCTGCACGAGGGTGGGCAGCCCCTCAGCGGGGTGCCCGCCGATGAGGCCTGCTCGGACGCGCGAGTGTCGACGACCGCGTCGTTCGCCGTGCTGGTGGGAACTGTCCGGGGCGCTCTCCGGTCAGCCGGAACGCCGCAGCGTCTAACGGCCCGCGAGGTCGAGGTCGTGGTGCTCCTGGCGCGGGCTCTGACCAACAGGCAGATCGCCCACCGTCTCGGGATAGCGCCGGGGACCGTGAAGCGGCACGTCAGCAATGTGATGGGGAAGCTAGGAGCTGTCTCGCGGCTCGACGTGGTGAACCGGATGCGCTGATCGCCTCGGAGCCGGATTCCCGCGTCGGTCACGCGGGCGCGGCGCCTCCATTCCTATCCCATCCGGCGGAGGAATCAATATGGCCCGAACGGCGCATGTGCCCCGGGGTCTGGGGAGATATCGTCACAAATGCCCGGGGATCGGAATGGAAATCGACCCGGATATCGATTGAGGCTCATGCGACACGTGAAGTTGTACTCAGGGATCGGGGCCGTCGTGCTGATCGGCGCCTGCCTGTCATCGGCGCTGCCGGCGATGGCCGGTCCGCAGAAGGCGGTCGACCACGCAGCCGAACCGACGGTGACGGCGGACGGCCACGAATTCTATTCCCAAGATCAGATCGACGCGGCATGGCAGAAGGCCGTCGGGGAATTCACGGGGGTGCTCCCGGCGGGTCGGCATTTCCCGGAGCTCGCCCCCTCGTTCTTCCACCCCGCGGACGGGACCGAATACTCCTACGAGGCCGGGATCCCCGCGCAGATCGTGGCCCGCTACTCCAGGTGCGCCTGGCTGCAGGAGTCGGACGCCTTCACGCCGAACACCGTCCTCAGCGTCTATCCGGAGAGCGAGATCGACGCGCAGCTCGATCCGGCGGCATGGCAGGCCATGCCGGCGGTGAAGGAGAGCATGGACGTCTCCGCCTACCTCGCCTCCGTGGACGACTACGCCCGCGCGACCGGGCAGGACCCGCGAGCGGTCGAGTTCCGGAGCGAGTGCGCCGTCTACACGGAGTCGAACCGATGAGGGCGCGTGAGCGGTCGGGCCTCCGGCGGTGGAGGCGATCGACCGGGATGTCCCTCCTCGCGGGTGCAATCGTCCTCGGGGCCGTGGTGACGGTGGCCGAACCCGCATCCGCGGATCAGGAGCACATCACCGGAAGCCAGGAGACCTTCGTGAACGTGATGTACCAGCACGCTCGATACGAGAACAACGCCCGCAATGGGGAGAGCGTGAAGATCACGTCGGTCTCCCGAGGAGCGGGCGGCACGTACTCGATGGGCATGCGGCGACCTGGGGTCAGCGCTTCGTATGCGAAGGCGACGGGGATCCCCGAGCTCGGGCAGACCTTCACGCCGTTCAAGAGCGTGAGCACCGGGACGATCGGCAATCCGCCCGGCACCTTCTACCTCACGGTCTCGATCGTCGGGGGCTGCGGGGGAGACGGCTGCGGCACGATCGACTGGGGAGCGGAACTCCGCTACAACCTGCCGCTGCACTGAGGTCGAGCCGGCGCGCTGGACACCGAGCTGAGTGAGCGCGGCCGGTCTGAGCGATGCAGAGGGCCCGGCATCCACGAGGATGCCGGGCCCCCGTCGTGGGACGAGTCGCGGTGGGGGAGAGATGCGTGTGCATCACGGCGACCCGGATACGATCCCGAGCGCCCGCCACCGCACCGCGGACGGCGGGTTCGTCATGAACTCCTTGATGCGCCTCGAGCGCAAGTGATGCCCCATGCAGATCCGTCTCAGTTCCGTTTCCGCTGCGGTCCTCGTGATGCTGGCCTCGGCCGCCTTCGCCGGTCCCGCCGCTCATGCCGCGTCGTCATCCACGACTTCCGACCGAGGCGCGACCGCGAGTCGCGCAGCCGACGATCCCCAGGCGAAGGACGGCCACGAGCTCGTCCAGCAGGGGGCGAGCGTGAGTCGCGCTCTCCACATCTGCAACGAAGGCGGCGACGTCGTCGGCGAGGGCCGCGCGTTGAATCACATACCCGTGTACTTCGACGGGGACACCAGTACCGGTGCATGTCTCCTCAGGAAGGGAGGTGTCACGAGCTATGGCGTACAGGCGTTGCAGACGTCGCTCGACCAGTGCTACGGGAAGGACCTCGGTGTGGACGGGACGTTCGCGAATGCCATGTACCGGGCGCTGATCCAGGTCCAGCGGCAGATCGGCGTCACCGCCGATGGCATCTACGGGCCCAACACCGGGAAGGCCATGATCCAAGCCGGGGACGTCTGCCGTCAGCTGCCGGCTGACGACTTCAGGTGAGCGGCGCGCCGTGCTCGGGGGAAGGCGACCTGACGCTGCTCTCCACCTGGGTCACGGCACCGTGCGAGTCACGAGAGCTGCGCCGTCGCGCGATGTGACCCCGTGAAGCAGAGGAAGCCGCCTCCGCGATGCGGAGGCGGCTTCCCGCTGCCCAGGGCGGGCTAGGAGCGCGCGCCCATGAGGTGCTCGAGCGCCAGCTGGTTGAGGCGCACGAAGCCGAAGCCCTTGGCGTCGAAGTACGACGGGGCGTCGAAGTCCTCGTAGGAGGAGCGGTCGGCGAGGATGTCGTCGTACGACTCGCCCTCGTTCAGCGTCGGCGTGTAGATCTCGTCGACCTTGGCGGCGGCGAGCGCCTCCTGTACCTCGGGGTCGGCGCGGAAGGCCTGCGCGCGCTCCTTGAGGAGCAGGTACATGCGCATGTTCGCGGCGGCGGAGTCCCACACGCCCGTGATGTCCTCGGTGCGGCTGGGCTTGTAGTCGAAGTGACGGGGGCCGTCGTAGGAGCGGCCGCCGCCCACGCCGCCGTTCTCCAGCAGGTCGACGAGCGAGAACGCGTTCTGCAGGTCGCCGTGGCCGAAGACGAGGTCCTGGTCGTACTTGATGCCGCGCTGGCCATTGAGGTCGATGTGGAACAGCTTGCCCTGGTACAGCGCCTGCATGATGCCGGCGGTGAAGTTGAGGCCGGCCATCTGCTCGTGGCCGACCTCGGGGTTCACGCCGACGAGCTCGGGGCGCTCGAGGGTCTCGATGAAGGCGAGGGCGTGGCCGAGGGTCGGCAGCAGGATGTCGCCGCGGGGCTCGTTGGGCTTCGGCTCGATCGCGAAGCGGATGTCGTAGCCCTTGTCGGTGACGTAGTCGCCGAGGAGGTTGACGGCCTCGCGGTAGCGCTCGAGCGCGCCGCGGACGTCCTTGGCGGAGTCGTACTCGGCGCCCTCGCGGCCGCCCCACATCACGAACGTCTGCGCGCCGAGCTCGGCGGCGAGGTCGATGTTGCGGAGCACCTTGCGGATCGCGAACCGGCGGACGGCGCGGTCGTTGCTGGTGAAGCCGCCGTCCTTGAAGACGGGCGCGCTGAAGAGGTTGGTGGTGACCATCGGCACGACGATGCCGGTGTCGCTGAGGGCGCCCTTGAGGCGGTCGATCTGCGTCTGGCGCTCGGCGTCGGTGGATCCGAACGCGAAGAGGTCGTCGTCGTGGAAGGTGAGGCCGTAGGCGCCCAGCTCCGAGATGCGCTCGACGCCCTCGACCACGTCGAGGTCGGAGCGGGTCGGGCCGCCGAAGGGATCGGCCCCCGTGTAGCCGATGGTCCAGAGTCCGAACGAGAACTTGTCCTCGCGGGTGGGGGTGAGCGCCATGGTGTCTCCTGTCAGCGTCGTCGATGATTTGTTGCTAGCTACAACCTAACCGGAGCGCGGCTGGGGCACAACGCCGACACGGCGCCGGGGCGGGTCGGCTGGACGCGCCGCGAGCACCCCGGCAGGATGGCAGGAGGTCGTCGTCGACCGCGCGCGTGCGCATCCGCCGACCCGCCATCGCCCCGACGGAGAGGTCCACCCGACATGACCGACGCATCGCCCGCCGCAGCCGGACGGCACGCGGATCCGGCCGACGACCGGGGCGAGGGCCTCGAGTTCCCGCCCGGGTTCCTCTTCGGATCCGCCACCGCCGCCTACCAGATCGAGGGCGCGGTCGACGAGGGCGGGCGCGGCCCCTCCATCTGGGACACCTTCAGCCGCACGCCCGGCAGGGTGCTCGGTGGCGACACCGGCGATGTCGCCGACGACCACTTCCACCGGCTCGAGTCCGACCTCGACCTGATGCAGGCGCTCGGCCTGGAGGCCTACCGCTTCTCGATCGCGTGGCCGCGCATCCAGCCGACCGGGCGCGGGCCGGCGAACGCGGAGGGCCTGGCGTTCTACGGGCGGCTGGTCGACGGGCTCGTGGCGCGGGGGATCACGCCCATCGCGACGCTCTACCACTGGGACCTGCCGCAGGCGCTCGAGGACGAGGGCGGCTGGGCGAACCGCGACACCGCGTACGCGTTCGCCGACTACGCGCGGATCATGGGCGAGGCGCTCGGCGACCGCGTCGGCACCTGGACCACGCTGAACGAGCCGTGGTGCTCGGCGTACCTCGGCTACGCGGCCGGCGTGCACGCACCCGGCCGCACCGACGCCGAGGACTCGTTCCGCGCGGTGCACCACCTCAACCTCGCGCACGGCCTCGCGGTCCGGGCGCTCCGGGAGGTCGTGCCGGCCGACGCGCGCTTCTCCATCACGCTGAACCTGCACGTGATCCGCGGCGAGGGCGGCACGGGAACCGAGGCCGTGCGCCGCGTCGACGGCGTCGGCAACCGCGTGTTCCTCGACCCGCTGCTGCACGGCCGCTACCCCGCCGACGTGCTCGAGGACACCGCCTCGATCACCGACTGGTCGTTCGTGCTGCCCGGCGACACCGAGCTCATCCGCCAGCCGCTGCACCTGCTGGGCGTCAACTACTACAACACCAGCCGGGTGCGGATGCGGGACGGCTCCGTCGCGGGCGGCGGCACGTCCATCCACGGCGACGTCGCCGCGACCCCGTTCCCCGGCACCGACGACGTCGAGTTCCTCGAGCAGCCGGGCCCCTACACGGCCATGGGCTGGAACATCGAGCCGCAGGGCCTCGAGGACCTGCTCGTGTCGCTGCACGACGAGTTCCCCGACCTGCCGCTCATGGTGACGGAGAACGGCGCCGCGTTCGACGACGAGGTGACCGTGGAGGACGGCGTGCGGGTGGTCCACGACCCCGAGCGGATCGACTACCTGACGCGCCACTTCGCCGCGGCCCACCGCGCGATGGCCCGCGGCGTGGACCTCCGCGGCTACCAGGTGTGGTCGCTCCTCGACAACTTCGAGTGGGCATACGGCTACTCGAAGCGGTTCGGCATCGTGCACGTGGACTACGCGACGCAGGAGCGGACGCCCAAGGACAGCGCCCTCTGGTACGCGCGCCTCATCGCCGAACGCGCCATCCCGGCGGTCGACGCGCGGCCCGAGCGCCACGTGCGCCCCGGGGCGTGAGCGGGCCACCGCCCGGCACGGACGAGCGTGCGGTGCTCGCCGACGGGATCGTGATGCGGCCCGCGCGGATCACCGACGCTGCAGCGCTCGCCGCCGCGTACCGCGAGAACCGGGAGCACCTCCGGCCCTTCGAGCCCGCGCGCACCGACGCGTTCTTCACGTCGGCGGGACAGCGCGCGCAGCTCGCGGGGCGCATCGCCGAGCGGGCGGCCGGATCCGGCCTGCCGTACCTCGTCGTCGAGGGCGACCGCGTCATCGGCCGCTGCGACCTCTTCGCCGTGAAGCGCGGCGCGGCGCAGAGCGCGAGCCTCGGCTACTGGATCGACCGCGAGCGCCAGGGCGCCGGGCTCGCGACGGCGGCTGCCCGGGAGGCGGTCCGCATCGCGCGCGCCGCTGGGCTGCACCGGCTGGAGGCGTCGACCCTCGTGGGGAACGGCGGATCCGAGGAGGTGCTCGCGCGTGCCGGGTTCGACGCGATCGGCATCGCGCCGGCGTACCTGCGGATCGACGGCGCGTGGAGCGACCACACGCTGTGGCAGCGCGTGGTCGACGGCGCGCGCTGACGGGCGCCGCGGCGCGGCCGGCGGGCGCTCAGGCGTCGAGGAGCAGCTCGGTCATGCTGCGCAGGCGCGCCTGCGCGGTCGAGTCGGCTCCGCTGCGGTGGACGACGTCGTCGTGCACCTGCTCGGCGACCCGGAGGAGGTCGGGCAGGATGCCGCGGCCGCGCTCGGTGAGGGCGATGAGGAGGCGGCGCTCGTCGGCCAGGTCGCGCTGGCGCGTGATGTAGCCGAGGAGCTCGAGGCGCTTGAACAGCGGGGACAGCGTGCCCGGCGTGAGCTGCACGGCGTCGCTCAGGTCGCCCGCGCGACGCGGATCGTGCTCGTGCAGGGCGAGCATGACGAGGTACTGCGGGTGCGTGAGGTGGTACGGCTTCAGCAACGGCCTGTAGAGCGAGATCACCGCTCGGGACGCGGCGGCGAGCAGCAGTCCCATGTCGCGGTCGAGCAGCGCTCCGTCGTGGTCCGTCATGTGTCCTCCTGGCCGTCTGCGAGACGCGTCCCCCGACGGCCTTATCCCTTCGGACGCTACTCCCGCGATCGAGCAGCGGCGCGACGGGGGCCAGCACGCACAGCGCGCGCGGAGGCGCGCGTCATCACTCGGTCGCGGGCGGCATCCACCCCTGCTCCATCTGGTGGCGGCGCACCTCGGCGACGGCGCGGTCGGCGTCGACCGGCACCGCGTCCCAGATGATGCCGGAGCCGTCGAGCCAGCCCAGCGCGAGCATGGCGTCGGCGAGGTCCTCCACGAACATCGCCACGGTCGTGCCGTGGGAGCGGATGAGGTCGCCGTGCAGGCTCCAGCCGAAGTAGGCGGACAGGTACCTGGCCTGCTCGGAGTGGCTGCGCTGCAGGTGCCGGTTCAGCCGCTCCGTGGATCCGCCCGAGGCCTGGACCTCGTCCTGGTGCTCGTCGCCGTGCTCGTCCGACATGCGTCACCGTTCCTCCGCGTCAGGGTGCCCGCGGTGGACACCGGAGGCAGACCCCTCAGACATTACGGAGGACCTCCGACAATCCGCCGGGGGACGGATCGCGCGGGCCGACCGCACGCGGGCGGCGCGCGCTCACGCCCGGCGGAGCTCCCAGTCGCCGACGCGCAGCCGGACGAGCGCCGCGACGGCGGCGTGCACGGCGGGCGAGGCGGATCCGCCCGGTGCCGTGACGACGTGGACCACGCGCTCGCCGACGCCCGAGATCCGCCGGCGGACGACGCCGCGGGGGAGGGGAGCGGTCGCGAGGGCGAGCGACGGCAGGAGCGCGACCCCGAGCCCCGCCTGGACCATGCCGACGGCCGCTGCGGCGTTGTCGGTCTCGAAGGACGTCGCCGGCGCGAAGCCGCTGCGGGCGCACGCGCTCACGAGGTGGCGGCGGCAGCGCACGCAGCCCGCGATCCACCTGTCGTCGGCGAGGTCGTGGAGCGCGAGCGGGCCGCGGTGTCGCAGCGCGCGCGCCTCCGGCAGGACGGCCCACAGCGTCTCGCGCCAGAGCGGCCGGGACTCGAGGCCGTCGAGGGAGCGCGCGCCCGGGTCGTCGGCGTCGTCCGGGTAGGCGAAGGTGACGGCGACGTCCGCCTCGCGAGCGCGGACCGCCGCGACGGCCTCGGGCGGCTCGGCCTCGAGGTAGCCGAAGCCGAGGCCCGGATGCGCCTTCGCGAGGCCCCCGAGGAGCCGGGGCACGACCGTCGACGACGCGGACGGGAACGCCGCGACGCGGACGGTCCCGGCGCGGAGGCCCCGCAGGTCGTCGAGCTCGTCGGCGGCCTGGTCGATGGCGTGCACCACGGTCTCGGCGTGCCTCGCGAGGACGCGGCCGGCCTCCGTGAGGACGACGCCGCGACCGGCGCGCGCGGTGACGGGCACGCCGATGCGCGCCTCGAGGCGGCGGAGCGTCTGAGAGAGGGCGGGCTGGCTGACGCCGAGCGCCTGGGCAGCCGCGGTGATCGACCCGCGCACGGCGAGGGCGTGCACCGCTGCGAGGGCCGCGGAATCCAGGTCGCGTGCGGGCGGGGGTGCGTCGGTCATGCGCGGATCATAACGTGGGCTTATGTGACGCATGCTCGGAGGGGTCTTGCTCGATGGATCGGGCGACGACACGCTGGACGCATGACGACCGCGCCCCTGCCCGCCGACCTGCGCGACCTGTTCGAGGCCGGGCCCGGCTACCTGTCCGCCTGCACCATGGGCCTGCCCACGCGCGCCACGGTCGAGCGCCTGCGGGCCGACCTCACGACGTGGTCGGCCGGCGGATCCACCGCGCACGGCTACGGCGGCGTCGTCGAGGGCGTGCGCGCGTCGTACGCATCGCTCGTGGGCGTGCCGGTGGGATCCGTCGCCGTCGGCTCGCAGACCGCCTCCTTCGTGAGCGTGCTCGCCGCCGCCGTGCCCGCGGGCGCCGAGGTGCTGTGCGTGGCGGGCGACTTCAGCTCGCTCACGTACCCGTTCGTCGTGGCGGAGGCGCGCGGCGTCGTGGTGCGGCACGTGCCGCTCGAGGAGCTCGCGGCCGAGATCGGCCCGCGCACGCACCTGGTCGCGTTCTCCCTCGTGCAGTCCGCCGACGGCCGGGTCGCCGACGTCGCCGCGATCCGGGAGGCCGCGCGGATGCACGACGCCTTCACGCTCTGCGACACCACGCAGGCGGCGGGCGCCATGCCGATCGACGCGAGCCTGTTCGACGCGACGGCATGCCACGCGTACAAGTGGCTCTGCGCCCCGCGCGGCGCCGCGTTCCTCACGCTGTCCGACCGCTACCGCCGCACCCTCGTGCCCGTGCAGGCCAACTGGTACGCCGGCGCCGACGTGTGGGCGTCCTGCTACGGACCCGCGATGGCGCTCGCCGAGGACGCGCGCGCGTTCGACGTGTCGCCCGCGTTCGGCGCGTGGGTGGGCGCCGCCCCGGCGATCGCGCTCTTCGCGCGCCTCGACCTCGACGCCGTGCACCGCAGGAACGTCGAGCTCGGCGACCTCGTGAGCGCGGGCCTCGGCATCGAGCCGCGCGGGCAGGCCATCGTCACCTGGCCGGACGCGGACGGCGCCGACCTCGCCTCCCTCGGGGCGGCGGGGATCGTCGCCTCGGGCCGCGCGGGCCGCGCGCGCATCGCGTTCCACCTCTGGAACGACGAGGACGACGTGGAGCGGGTCGTCCGCGCGCTCCGGCGCTGAGGAGCGGCCGCGCGGCGATTCCCTGGGCTGGGAATAAGCCGGGCGCGCTCCAGTTGGACATCGAGGCGGTGCACGCGCACGCCCTCCGTCCTCCGGCCCCCCGCGCCCCCCCTCATCCCGAAGGAACGTCCCGTGTCGTCTGCCGTCCTCCACCCCGGCGACGCGCTCTCCCGCCGGGAGCGCATCGTCTACATCCTCGTGCTGGGCGCCCTCGTCGGCCTCGGGCCGTTCACGATCGACCTCTACCTGCCCGCCTTCCCGGTGATCAAGGACCAGTTCGGCGTCTCGGACGCGGCCGTCCAGCTGACCCTGACGGGCACGACCGTCGGGTTCGCCCTCGGCCAGCTCGTGGTCGGCCCGTGGAGCGACCGCGTGGGCCGCCGCCTGCCGCTGATCGTCGCCACGAGCCTGCACATCCTCGCGTCGCTCGGCGCCGCGCTCGCGCCCGACGTCACCGTGCTGCTCGTCTTCCGCATCCTCCAGGGCGCCGGCGCCGCGGGTGGAGCGGTCGTGGCGATGGCGATGGTGCGCGACCTCTTCGGCGGCCGTCCGCTCGTGCGCATGCTCTCGCGGCTCGCCCTCGTGACCGGGCTCGCGCCGATCCTCGCGCCCGTGATCGGCTCGCAGCTGCTGCGGTTCGTCGACTGGCGCGGCGTGTTCTACGCGCTCACCGCCTACGCGATCCTCGTCGTGATCGCCGTCACCTTCTTCATCGTCGAGACGCTGCCCAAGGACCGGGTGCGCGTCGAGGAGAAGGGGACGCTCCTCCGCCGCTACCGCTCGGTGCTCGGCGACCGCGTGTTCGTCGGCGTCGCCCTCATCGGTGGGATGCAGTTCGCGGGGCTCTTCTCCTACCTCTCCAGCTCGTCGTTCCTGTTCCAGGACGTGTACGGGTTCGACGCGCAGCAGTTCGGGATCCTGTTCGGGATCAACTCGCTCGGGGTCGTGATCGGCAACCAGATCGCCGCCAGGCTCACGAAGGTCATCGGGCCGCAGTGGATCCTCGCGGGCGTCGTCACCGTGCAGTTCCTGTCGTCAGCGACGATCGTGCTGCTCGGGACGTTCACCGACGCGGGGCTGCTCGGCACCCTGATCCCGCTGTTCTTCTTCATCCTCGCGTGCGGCTTCGGCTTCCCCTGCGTGCAGGTGCTCGGGCTCGTCAACCACGGGCACGAGGCCGGCACCGCCGCGTCGCTGCTCGGTGCCGTGAACTTCGGGCTGGCGGGCGCGATCTCGCCCATCGTCGGCGTGATCGGCATCACCTCGGGCGTGCCGATGGCGGCCGTCATGGGGGCGTGCGCGGTCGTGTCGATCCTCTCGATGTGGCTCATCGTCCAGCCGCGGACGGTGCCGGCCCTCACGAACTGACGGCCGTCGACGGCCCGCGGCCGCTGGGTAGGGTGAGGCCATGAGCCCCGCCCGCGACCCGGCCCGCCTGCGGGGGATCGACGCCGCGCGCGGCCTCGCGGTCCTCGGGATGATGGCGGCGCACGTCGCCGTGCCGCGGACCCTCGAGCTCGACGAGCCGGCGAGCTGGCTCGCCATCACGGACGGCCGCTCCTCCATCCTCTTCGCGACGCTCGCGGGGCTCTCCATCGCGCTGATGTCGGGGCGCGAGCGGCCGGCGGACGGCAGCGACCTCGCGCGCGTGCGCCTGCGGATCCTCGTGCGCGCCGCGTGCCTGTTCCTCCTCGGCGGGCTGCTGGCGTCGCTGCAGACGTACGTCGCCGTGATCCTCGAGGTCTACGCCGTGCTGTTCGTGGCCGTGCTGCCGCTGCTGCGCTGGCGGGCGTCTCGGCTGCTGGCGCTCGCCGCGGTCGCCGCCGTCGCGCTGCCGGTCGCGACCACCGCGCTCGCCATCCACTTCGACGGCGCGCTGATGCGGCCGGATCCGTTCGTGGTGCTCGTCGTCACGGGCCACTACCCGGCGCTCACCTGGGTGGTGTTCGCCATCGCGGGCCTCGGGATCGGCCGCCTCGCGCTCGGCTCGGCGCGCGTGCAGCTGCTGCTCGTGACCGTCGGCGCCGGGCTCGCCGTGCTCGCGTACGGCGGCTCGGCGCTCCTCGAGGCCGCGCTGCCCGCGCCGCCGCCGGGGTGGGAGTTCATCCTCTCGACGACGCCGCACGAGGGCTCGCCGTTCGAGGTCGTGGGATCCGGCGGGTTCGCCATCGCGGTGATCGGCCTGTGCCTGCGCATCGCCGCCCTCCTGCCGGTCGTGCTCGCGCCGCTCGAGGCGGTCGGGCAGCTCGCGCTCACCGTGTACGCGGTGCACATCGTGGTGATCGACCTCGTCGCGCCCGAGGGCGACCTCATCGCGGACGACGGCGCCTACCTGGCGTTCGTCATCGTGACGGTGCTGCTCTGCCTGCTCTGGACCCGGACCATCGGGCGCGGGCCGTTCGAGCGCGCGCTGGGCGCGGTCGCAGGGCGGGCGTCCGACCCCGCGCCACGCGGGACAGGGGAGCGCGAGAGAGGGGAGCGCGAGCCGGAGGGCGCCAGCTAGAGCAGCCGGCCGGATCCGCGGCGGGCGTCGCGCGCGGCGGCCCCGAGCCGGCCGAGCGCCTCCACCCGGGGCAGGCTCGCGGCGTCGTCCGCGTCCCACGCCGCGGACAGCGCGCACCACGCCTCCGTCCACGCGAGCACGGCGTCGAGGTCGGCGCCCGTCTCCTCGGCGACCACGCCGGCGCGGCGGGCCAGGCGTCCCGGCCGCAGCGCGATCGCGGGGGTCGGGTTGGCGAGCACGTTCGCGGTGTCGAAGCCGGGGTCGCCGACGAGGGCCTTGGGGTCGATGGCGCGCCAGGCGTCGTCGCTGTCGCTGTCGCTGTCGCTGTCGCTGCCGATGTCGCCGTCGCCGAAGCGCAGGACGTTGCCGTGGTGGACGTCGCCGTGCAGCACGACGCCCGGCCCGGATCCGGCGAGCAGCTCGCGGGCGACGCCGGCGCCGCGATCCAGGGACCGGGGGAGCGGGCGCGCGGGCTCGACCAGCTCGCGGAACCAGACGGCCAGCGGCACGGCCTCGGCGACCGTCCGCGCGTCCAGCGGGACCAGGTGCAGCCGGGCGGCGGCGCGGGCGAGGATCCGCGTGGCCCGGTCGTCGCGCGCGTCCGCGTCCGGCCCGTCGGCCGAGGCCTCCCGCACGAGGATCCCCGGGTCGCCCGCGCGCGCCATGAGCACGGTGCCGTCGGCGTCCGACTCGAGCACGGGCGCGGCACCGCGTCCGGCCCAGGCCGCCATCAGCCGCCCGCCGCGCCGCTCCTCCTCCACGAGCGGCACCTTGAGCATCAGGCGCGCGCCGTCGCGGCGGACCGGGGCGAGCACGCTGCTGGCCGTGCGCACGGCCGGGCCGTCCGGATCCAGCCGCCAGCGCTCGAGCAGCGGACGGAGCGCCGCGTCCGCGTCCGTCACAGCCGGATCGACACGGGCACGCCCGTGAGCGCCATGATGCCGACGACGGCGCCGATCACGCCCACGCCCAGGAGCACGAGCGCTCCGGCCAGCGCGATCCGCGAGCGCTCGTACCAGGGGAGGATCCCGCGCCTGGCCCCGCGCAGCTCCGCCATCGTGAGCACCTTCGCCTGCTCCGTCAGCGGGAGGTCGAGGTCGGCCGCCATCGAGCGCATGGTCCAGAGGTCGTACACGTGGCCGCTGAGGCGGAGGAGGAGCCGGCCGTCGACGTCCATGACGAACAGGCGCGGCTGCGTGTCGAGCGTGAGGCCCTGGTAGACGTGCACCACCAGGAGGTCGTGGACGGTGCTGCCGTGGATGCGCGTGCGCCGCCCGAGGAAGCGGGACTCGACGTCGCCCGTGGCGTGCGAGATCCGCACGTAGGAGGTGAGGTACAGGCCGGCGAGCACGGCGCCCAGCAGCACGATCACGACCACGCCGAGGATCACGGCCGCCGCGTTCCCCGTGGGGACGGCGAGCACGAGGAGCGCCGCGCCCAGGGGGACCACGAGCGCGAGCGTGGCGAGGCCGAGCTGCCGGAGCAGCGCGGCGCGAGGGCGGATGAGCGTGCTCGCGCCGTCGTCGGGCGCGTCGCCGTCGTGCTGCACGTCGCCTCCGGTCGTCCGACGCCGTCGTCGCGTCTGCCGTCGCCAGGTGCGCCGCGCGCATCTCGGGACGGGCGGCACCCGCGGGTGCGGGCGGGACGACCGGTCCAGCCTAGGCGGGTGCCGGCCCGGCGGGCAGGGGCGCAATGGGGGACACGGGGCGCCGGCCGGGGTACAGGAGGGACGTCGCGGTCGGGCAGGCGGGCGACGTGGCGGGGACGCGCGGATCCGCACCCGGATGCGACGAGAGCCCCGCCGGACCGGGGTCCGTCGGGGCTCTCGTGCGACTGGCGGAGGATAGGGGATTCGAACCCCTGAGGGCTTTCACCCAACACGCTTTCCAAGCGTGCGCCATAGGCCACTAGGCGAATCCTCCATGACGCGTGCCGCGGCGTCAGGAACGCGGCGGCACCCGTCGATACTACCTGCCCGCGACCAGGCTCGATGCACCAGGGGTGTCGAGCAGCCCCGCGAGGGCCCGACGCGAGGGCGCGCCGAGCTTGGCGCGCGCCTGGTAGAGGTGCGACTCGACCGTGCGCACGGACAGGAACAGGCGCCCTGCGATCTCCCGGTTGCTCAGCCCCTGCGCCGCGAGCACACCGATCTCGAGCTCCCGGCGGGTGAGCATGCTCACGTCGAGGACGGGCGCGACCGTGGACGTCGCCGTCGCGGGCGCACCGCGGTCGATGCGCGCCTGGATCCGCCCGAGCGTCGCCCGCGCGTCGGTGAGGGCGGGCCCGGGCTCGCCGCCCGCCAGCATCCGGAGGAGGTCCTCGCACGCGGTGAGGGCCTGCTGGTGCAGGCCGGACTCCTCGAGCGTGCGGACGCCCTGCGCGACGAGCGCCGCGTCCGCCGTCCGGGATCCCTCCACGACCTCGGCCATGCCGTGCAGGGCGGGCACGTCGGTGCGCTCGCGCACCAGGCGGGCGCCCTCGACGAGGCGGGGGTCGGCCGATCCGAGGGTCCAGGCCCGGAAGAGCATCCCCGCCCGGAGCGCGTGGGCATCTCCGCTCAGCTCGCCCACGTCGAGGAGCAGCGTTGCCGCCTCCTCCGGCCGGCCGCGGGACGCGAGGATCTCCACGCGCACGCCCTCGGCGAGCATGCGCTGGTACGGGTAGCGCGGGTCGGCGCGGTGCGCGATCTCCGTCGCGATGCGCTCGGCCTCCTCCGTGCGGCCGCGGAGCGCGAGCACGCGGGCCCGCTGCATGCCGATCCAGAGCCGCCACGTGCCGATGTCGGGGCCGATCAGGCGGTCGTCCGCGAGGGTCAGCTCGGCCTCCGCGCGGTCGAGCCGGCCGAGGTCGAGGGCGACGCCGCCCGTGATGGCACCGAGGACGGGGATGAACCACTGCGCGTCCTGCGCGATCGCCGACTCCACCCACGCGTCGAGCTCGCGCTCGAGGTCGGGCAGGTCGAGGCGGCACAGGCGGCGGCTGAACGCGCTCGCCGAGAGGAGCTCGAGGCGCGCCTCCTCGAGGAGGATGTCGTCGTAGGTCCCGCGGCGGTCGGAGCGGCGGGAGACGAGGCCGAGCCCCTCGTCGATGGCGTCGCCGAGCTCGGCGCCGCGTCCGAGGTGGCCGAGCGCGAGGACGACGGCGCGCTGGGCGCGGAGGCGCACGAGCGGGCTGGCCGTGAGGGCGGAGGCGTCCCGGGCGGCGCGGAGCGCGGACTCCCACTCCATCAGCCCGAGCGACATGGCGGCGCCGATGACGGCCGCCTGCGCGCGCTCGTCCGGATCCGCGTCGGCCCCGTTCGCGATCGCGTCGAGCAGGCGGTGGACGCGGTCGGTCCCCGGCATCGCGGCATGCGTCGAGAGGACGCGCCAGTGCAGCGCCTCGATGCGCTCGGCCGGGGTGAGGGACGCGGTGTCCAGCGCCTCCAGCACCTCCATCGCGCGCGCCGGGTTGCCGAGGACGGTCAGGGCGCGTCCGCGCTCGCAGGCCGCGTACGCGTCGGAGCCGCCGCGACCGGCGATCTCCGCGAAGGCGAGCGCGTCGTGCGTCATGCCGACGTCGTTGGCCAGCCGCGCGGCGACGAGGTGCACGGCCGCGAGGGTGTCCTCGCCGAAGCGCTCGGCGGCGTCGCGGCGACCGTCGTCGGTGAGCGTGCGCGCGATCAGCAGGCTCTCCTTGGGGTTCAGCGGGACGCCGTGCGCCGCCTCCTGCAAGAGCGACGCGACGACGCGACGGGTCAGGGCGTCGACGGCCTCCGGGTCGGTGCGGGCGAGCGCGGCCTCGGCCTCCAGCAGGTCGGCGCGGAGGATCCGGTCGCCCTGGCCCTGTACGCGCGCGAGGCCGCGCGCGCCGAGCACCCGCAGGATCGTCTCGCCGAACAGGCGGGCAGCACGCTGGTAGGGGACGCCGTCGAGGCGGGCGAGGAGCACGAGCGTGCTCCGCTCGTCGTCGTCGAGCATCGAGACGCGGGAGGAGACCAGCTCGAGGATCCGTGCGCGCGGCGCGTGCGGGCTCGGGAAGGCGTAGCCCGTGACGGTCCGCTCCGTCCCGTCCGACTCGAGCGCCTCGAAGGTCAGCTCGCGGACGAGGAACGGGCGTCCGCCGCTGCGCCGCTGGATCTGCACCCGCGTCGCCTGGTCGAGCGCCACCTGGCCGGCGATCGAGTCGATCATCGCGTCGACCTCGGCCGCGTCCAGCGGGGAGAGGTCGAGCCGCTCGGCGTAGCCGTTCCGCCAGAGGCCGAGGATCTCGTGGGCCGCCTGCGCGGTGCGCACGGCCTGGTCCCCGCCTGCTTCGAGGTCCCTGGCCCGGAGGTGGCGGGGATCGCCGCCCGTGTCGTCGACGGTGACGAGCAGCGTGCAGCGCTCGCTCGCGCGCGCGTCGACGAGGGCGGCGCGCAGGTCGGGTGGCATGAGGTGCCCGTCGTCGATGACCACGACGGGTCGCGCGGCGGGCAGCGGGCGCGCGGTGCGGATCCCCGGGACCTGGTCGACGACCCGGCGGAGCACGTCCGCCAGGTCGGGCGTTGAGGCGTGGGCGCGGATCACGGTGAGGCCGTTGCGCGTGAGGGCGTCCGCGACGCGACCGGCGACGTGGCTGCGACCCGAGCCGACGCTGCCGGTGACCACGGCGCTCGTGCCGGCCGCGAGCCAGCGCTCGAGCGTCTCCAGGTCGCGCGCCCGGCCACCGCGGGCTGGCGGGCTCTCGACGCGGCCGCTCGACCGTATGTAGGTGTGCGTCATCTGCTTCATGTGACCCCCGTCGCGTCAAAGCGGTGGTCCGCGCCGCATCCCCCGAGGCTGCGCGGTCCTTGTGGGTACATCTTGCGCGGAATGCGGGGTTCCAGCCAGGCGAACCGACGTTTACTGATCGGATGGGTCGCGGAAATAAGTAGTCCGCACTGTGGGGGACACGTTCCGACGCTCCTAACGTCTCTTACATGTCCGGGCATGGGGATGCTCCGGACGGTGCGCTCCGACGCATCATGCGTGCGACGCACGGGACCACGACGGCTTCGGGTGCCGTCGGCCCGACGCGTCGCCCGTGGCACGACCCGGGTGCCTCAGCAGCCCGGAAGCGGATGACGGCCCCCTCCGGGGAGGAGGGGGCCGCCATCCAGGTCGGCGTGGATCGCGCGCGCAGCAGACTCCGCCAGCAGCAGAGGGTGCCGCTAGTAGCGGGTGCCGCTAGTAGCGCAGCCCCGCGATGGCCTCGGCGACGGGCTCCTCGCCCGAGATCGCCTCGAACTGGACGCGGACGCCCGTGCCGTCGATGAGCGCCGTCGCGACGATCTCGGCGACGTCGGCGCGCGGGATGGTGCCGCGGCCTGTGGACGTGCCCACCTGGATCCGGCCGGTGCCCGCGTCGTCGGTGAGGCCGCCGGGGCGGACGATGGTCCAGTCGATGTCGCGGGCGCGGAGGTCGGCGTCCGCCTCGGACTTGGCGCGCTGGTAGATCTCGTAGGTGTCGTCGCTGTCGGGGTCGAAGCCGTCGACGGCCATGGCCGAGATCATGACGTAGCGCGTGACGCCCGCTCTCTCGGCGGCGTCGGCCAGCAGGATGGCGCCGTCGCGGTCGATCGTGAGCTTGCGCTCGGGACCGGAGTCGGGCCCGCCGCCGGCCGCGAAGACCACGGCGTCGGCGCCGCGGAGGGCCTCGGCGACCTGATCCACGTCGCTCTTCTCCAGGTCGAGCACGAGCGCCTCGGCGCCCGCGTCGGCGAGGTCGGACGCGTGGTCCGGGTTGCGGACGATGCCGACGGGCTGGTGGCCCTGGTCGGCGAGGCGTCGTTCGAGCAGTCGGGCGATCTGGCCGTGTCCTCCGGCGATGATGATGCGCATGCCGTCCACGTTACGCCCGGCGCGGTGACCGGCTCCTGGGCGCCGCCGCCCGCCCGACCGGGCTCCCGCGTCGGGTACACTCGGTGTCGGCTCCTCGCGTGGTGCCATCCAGGTGAACTCCCCCAGGGCGGAGACGCAGCAAGGGCAGCCGGGCTCTGGCAGGTGCGCGAGGGGTCTTCTCCTTTTAACACGCGCAGGCTGCCGCGCAGGCGACGCCCATAGGCTTGCGGGCATGGCTCGGAGCATCTACATCACGTCCGCCGAAGGGCACTCGGGCAAGTCGACGGTCGCGCTGGGCGTGCTCGACACCCTCACCCACCAGATCCAGCGCGTGGGCGTGTTCCGTCCCATCGCGCGCTCCATCGAGGAGCCGGACTACGTGCTCCAGGCGCTGCTCGCGCACGACGGCGTGGACCTCGACTACGACGAGTGCGTGGGCGTCACCTACGACGACGTGCACGCGGATCCCGAGGCCGCCCTCTCGCGCATCGTCGAGCGCTACAAGGCCGTCGAGTCGAAGTGCGACGCGGTCGTCATCGTGGGCAGCGACTACACCGACGTCGGCAGCCCCACCGAGCTGTCCTTCAACGCGCGCATCGCCGCGAACCTCGGCGCCCCCGTGCTCCTCGTGCTCACGGGCCGCCGCACGGACGAGACCGGCGGCCGCAGCCCCGACGAGATGCGCCAGATCGCCGACCTCGCCATCCCCGAGCTGGTCACCGCGCACGCGGCCCTGCTCGGCGTCGTCGTCAACCGCGCCGACCCCGAGCGGCTCGACGCCATCACGGCCGCGATCCCCGCCGCCGTCCCCGCGTCACTCCAGGCGCGGGCGCCGCACGTGCCGGTGTGGGCGATCCCGGAGGACGCTTTCCTCGTCGCCCCCACGGTCGCCGAGCTGCTCGACGCGGTCGACGGCACGCTCGTCAAGGGCGACCAGGCGCTCCTCAGCCGCGAGGCGCTCGGCGTGGTCGTCTCCGCCATGTCGATGGAGAACGTGCTCGCGCGCCTCACCGAGGGCGCCATCGTCGTGATCCCCGGCGACCGCAGCGAGGTCCTCCTCGGCGTGCTCACGGCGCACGCCTCGGAGACGTTCCCCACGGTCGCGGGCATCGTGCTGAACGGCGGGTTCGCGCTGTCGCCCACCATCGAGACGCTCATCGCCGGGCTCGACCAGACCCTGCCGATCATCTCCACCGAGCTCGGCACCTACGAGACCGCGAAGCGCATCACGCAGACCCGCGGCCGGCTCTCGCCCGAGTCCACCCGCAAGATGGACACGGCGCTCGCCGCCTTCGAGCAGCACGTCGACACCTCGCGGCTGCTCGAGCTGCTGGACGTCAGCCGCTCCGACGTGGTGACGCCGCTCATGTTCGAGTTCGGTCTCATCGAGCGGGCCAGGACGGCGGGCAAGCGCATCGTGCTGCCCGAGGGCACCGACGACCGCGTACTGCGCGCGGCCGGCACGATCCTCAGCCGCGGCATCGCCGACGTCACGATCCTCGGCGAGGAGATCGAGGTGCGCTCGCGTGCCATCGGCCTCGGCATCGACATCGGCCGCGCGACCGTCCTCAGCCCCTTCGACGCCGTGCTCCGCGAGCGCTTCGCGGAGGAGTACGTGAAGCTCCGCGCGCACAAGGGCATGGTCCTCGACATCGCGCGCGAGACCGTCACCGACGTGTCCTACTTCGGCACGATGATGGTGCAGCTCGGCCTCGCCGACGGCATGGTCTCGGGTGCCGCCCACACGACGGCGCACACCATCCGGCCGGGCTTCGAGATCATCAAGACCACCGAGGGCGTCTCCGTCGTCTCGTCCGTGTTCCTCATGGCGCTCGCCGACCGCGTGCTCGTGTACGGCGACTGCGCCGTGAACCCGGATCCCACGGCCGACCAGCTCGCCGACATCGCCATCTCCTCGGCGGAGACCGCGGCGCAGTTCGGCATCGAGCCGCGCATCGCGATGCTGTCGTACTCGACGGGGGAGTCGGGCGCCGGTGCCGACGTGGAGAAGGTGCGCCAGGCGACGGCGCGCGTGCGGGAGCTGCGGCCGGACCTCGCGGTCGAGGGCCCCATCCAGTACGACGCGGCGGCGGACGCGGCGGTCGCGGCCACGAAGATGCCCGGCTCCGCGGTCGCCGGCCGCGCGACGGTGTTCATCTTCCCGGACCTCAACACGGGCAACAACACCTACAAGGCCGTGCAGCGCTCGGCCGGCGCGGTCGCCATCGGGCCCGTGCTGCAGGGGCTCCGCAAGCCCATCAACGACCTGTCGCGCGGCGCGCTCGTGCAGGACATCGTCAACACCGTCGCCATCACCGCCATTCAGGCCGAGGGGATCGAGGCGGGCTGACCGCCCGCCCGTCCTGTCTCGCGCGTCCCGCCCGTCCGCTTCGCCCCCTCTCGCACCCGCCCCGTCAGGAGAATCCCCGTGCCCGTCGTCCTCGTCGTCAACTCCGGATCGTCGTCGTTCAAGTACCAGCTCATCGAGATGGACACGGAGTCCGTGCTCGCGTCCGGGCTCGTGGAGCGCATCGGCGAGCCGACCGGATCCACGCGTCACAAGGCCGGCGGCGACTCGTGGGAGCGCGAGCTGCCCATCGCCGACCACACCGCCGGCTTCCAGGCGATGCTCGACGCGTTCGCCGAGCACGGGCCGTCGCTCGAGGAGGGGCCGCCCGTCGCGGTCGGGCACCGCGTCGTGCACGGCGGCGACGTGTTCGTCGAGCCGACCGTCGTCACCGACCAGGTCAAGGCCGACATCGACGACCTCTCCGCGCTCGCGCCGCTGCACAACCCGGGCGCCCTGCAGGGGATCGAGGCGGCGCAGACCGCGTTCCCCGACGTCCCGCACGTCGCCGTCTTCGACACCGCGTTCCACCAGACGCTGCCGGCCGAGGCGTACACCTACGCGATCGACCGGGAGCTCGCGGCCGCGCACCGCATCCGCCGCTACGGGTTCCACGGCACGAGCCACAAGTTCGTCTCCGAGGCCGCCGCGCGCCTGCTCGGGAAGCCGCTGGAGGAGACGCGGATCATCGTGCTGCACCTCGGCAACGGCGCGTCGGCCGCGGCCGTGCAGGGCGGGCGGTCCATCGACACGTCCATGGGCCTCACGCCGCTCGAGGGGCTCGTCATGGGGACCCGCTCCGGCGACATCGACCCCGCGATCCTCTTCCACCTCGCCCGCCACACCGACCTCGGCCTCGACGACCTCGAGACGCTGCTCAACCGGCGGAGCGGCCTGCTCGGGCTCACCGGCCTCGGCGACATGCGCGACGTGCAGCGCGCGGCGGCCGACGGCGACGAGGCGGCGCAGACCGCGCTCGGGGTCTACCGGCACCGGATCCGCCACTACGTCGGCGCGTACGCGGCCCAGCTCGGCGGGGTCGACGCGGTCGTGTTCACCGCGGGCGTGGGCGAGAACAACCCGCTCGTGCGCCGCCGCTCGCTCGCGGGCCTCGAGTTCATGGGCATCGGGATCGACGACGACCGCAACGAGCTGATCAGCTCCGAGGCGCGCTTCGTGAGCCCCGAGGGATCGCCCGTGGCGGTGCTCGTGATCCCCACCGACGAGGAGCTCGAGATCGCCCGGCAGTCGCTGGCGGCCACAGGGAACTGACCCGCCGACCCCTCCGCCGGCGCTCCCCGCCGAGACAGCCACGGCCCGTGATCCGACCGGATCGCGGGCCTCGTGCCGTGCTGCCGCGCCGCGCGGATCAGTAGCGCCACTGGGTCGCCTACTGATCCGACCGCGTGGTCCGCGACCGCGTAGACCAGTGCCGCGCAGTGTTGTCCGCCCCGTGAGCGGATGCGAGCCTTCGATGACCGTGGGTGTGGTGGGGGCCGCCCCGCGGGACGCACGGCTGCGCCCCACGAGCGCGGCCGGCCATGCAATCGAGGGGAACGCAGATGGCACTACACATGCCCAGCCGCAGAAGCAGGCTGGCGACCGCGACGGCCTTCGGGCTCGCCGCGGCGATCGTCGCGTTCGGGGGCACCGCGCCCGCGAACGCCGCACCGGGGGACACGGCGGAGGCCGAGGGCCAGCTGCTGACGTTCTCCGGCACCCCGGACCTGTCCGGGCTGGTGGCGCTCTCGGGCGCCTACGCCGGATACGCGCCCGGCGACACCCCGGACCCGCAGGTGGACGCGAGCGACATCGACGCCGACGTCCTGAGCGGCGTGCTCTCCGCGCAGATCGCCGCGGGCGTCCAACTCGGCGACGTGCTCACGCTCGACCAGGCGGTCGCGGGCGGCGCGGCCGACCAGTTCGCCTCGGCGGGCTCGGCCGGCGCGACGGGCTCCGCGGGCGTCCTCACCGACTCCGGGGCCATCGCCGTCAACACGGGCACCGACGACGCCGTGACGCTCGACCTCGCGCCCCTGCTCGCGTCGCGGGGCCTCGCCGGTGTCGCGTCGGACGCGGACATCTCCCTCGGCGCGGTCTCCGCGACCGCGACGGATCCCGGTGACGGCGCGGTCGTCCGGGACTACCGCATCGCCTCCGCGGACGCCACCATCGTCAGCCCGCTCGTCGGCGCGCTCGCCGACGACGTCAACGGCGCCGTGCAGCAGCTCGCGCCGGGAGCGACGGCCCAGGTCGCGCTCTCCGCGGACGTCGACGACATCCTCACCGGCGTCGTCGGCCCCCTCCTCACCGGCGTCGTGGACATCGCGACCCCCTCTGGGAACATCGTCACGACGGTGGACACGGCCGCGGCCGTACGAGCTGTGCTGGCCGAGCCCCTGACGAGCGACGGCGTGACCGTCGACCTCGACGCGGGCACGGTCACGCTTGACATCGCCCAGTACATCCAGGTCACCGAGGGCGCGACCCTCAACGACCTCGACCCGAACACGGAGCTGCTCTCGGCACCCGTGCTCGCCGGCGTGGTCAGCGGCCTCCTCAGCGACGCCCTCCCGGCGGCCGTGCTCGAGGCGACCCTCGACGCGACGCGCGTGGTCGTGAACGTGGACGCGGGCGTCCGCCTGCTCAACGGGCTGGGCGTCGCCGTCCCCGTCGGCACCGTGAGCATCGACATCGACACGACGCTGGCCAACCTCCTCAACCCCACGGGGCCGGGGAACGAGGCGCCGGACATCGACGTCGCGACGACCGTGCTGCTGCTCGACGCCGGTGCGCTCGTGCAGCCGCTCGTGGACCAGCTCCTCCCGTCCATCCGAACGTCGACGGGCAACCTGCTCGAGCTGAGCGACGTCACGGCCGTGACGACCCCGCTCATCGGATCCCTCGCGCCCGCTGTCGACGCTCTCGCGGACGTCGTGCAGCTGACGGCGAACGTGCAGGGTGCGAGCGAGTTCGAGGACCCGGAGGCAGCCGATGCTACTGGGGACGCCGTCTCGGCGCTCCGCATCGCGCTGCTCCCCGTGGTGGGCGGCCCGGTCCTCGACCTGGCCACCGCCCGGGTGCGCGCCGTCGTCCCCGCGGCCGACGACGTGGTGATCCAGGCGCCGGCTGAGGGGCAGCTCGTCCCGCTCCCCGCAGGCGCGACCACCGTGGCGGTCCCCGTCACGGGTATCGCCGACCCCGACGCCACCGTCACGCTCAGCGTCGACGGCGGTACCGAGTCGCAGCCGGTCGACGTCGACGCAGACGGGACGTTCGCCCTCACGACCGCGGCCCTGCCCGCCGGGACCTACACGGCGACGGTGACCCAGACCATCGGCGGCGCGCCCGCGGGATCCGACACCGTGACCTTCGTGGTCGGTGCACCGCTCGCGACGCTCACGATCACGACGCCGACGCCCGGTCAGATCCTCCTGACGACGCCTACCGACCCGACGCTCGACGTGCCCGTGGAGGGCGCGGCGGACCCGCGGGCGGACGTCACGGTGACGATCCCCGGTCAGGCCCCGCAGACCGAGCCGGTCGGGACCGACGGGCTCTACGACGTGGTCTTCCCCGATCTCGGCACCGGCACCTACACGGCGACGGTGACGCAGCAGTTCGGCGGCGTCCAGACGACGGAGACGGTGACCTTCACGGTCGGCGCCCCGGCCGCCGAGATCACCATCACCTCGCCGGACGACGACGACCAGATCCTCAGCACCGGCGCCGTGCCGACGGCCGACGTCCCCGTGACCGGCACCGCCGACCCGCGTGCCAGCGTGACGGTGACGATCCCCGGCCAGGACCCGCAGACCGAGCTCGTCGGTGGGGACGGGATCTACGACGTGGCGTTCGCCGACCTCCCGGTCGGCACCTACACGGCCACCGCGACCCAGACCATCGGCGGCGTCGCCGCGGGGACGGACACGGTGACCTTCTCGGTCGTCGCACCCGCGGTCGACGTGGTCATCGACGCCCCGACCGACGGGCAGGACTTCCAGGTCCCGGCCGGCGGGAACGCGGTGGACGTGACCGTGAACGGCAGCGCGGACCCGCGTGGATCCGTGCTCATCGCGGTGACGGGCCAGACCCCGATCACGCAGGTGGTCGGAACCGACGGGCGCTTCGACGCGACGTTCCCGGGTCTCACGGCGGCGGGCTACACCGTCACCGTGACGCAGACCGTCGCCGGCACCCTCGCGGGCAGCGACACGGCCGACTTCACGGTCTCCGTCGCCGGCGTCGACCAGGTCGTCATCGAGACCCCCGGGGACGGCGACTTCTTCCCGCTGCCCGACGGGGACACCACCGTCACCGTCCCGGTGACGGGCACGGCCGACCCCGATGCGACCGTCACACTGACGGTCGGCGACGAGACGACCGATCCGGCCGAGGTGGACGACGAAGGCGACTTCACGCTGACGACGCCCGCGCTGCCCTCGGGCACGTACACGGGCACCGTCACGCAGACGATCGGCGGCGTCGCCGTCGGCACCGACACCGTGACGTTCACGGTCGGCGTGCCGGTGGTCATCGAGTCGCCGTTCGACTTCCAGACCTTCCCGCTCACCGGCGGGGCCACCACCCGGGACGTGCCCATCTCCGGCACGGCCGACCCCCTGGGGACGGTGACGGTCTCCATCGTGGGGCTCGACCCGATCACCACGGAGGTGGACGAGGACGGGAACTACTCGGTGACGTTCTTCGGCCTGGAGCGCGGCTCCTACGAGGCGATCGCGACGCAGACCATCGGCGGCGCTCCTGCCGGCGACGATACGGTCGAGTTCGACGTCGGCGTGGACGGCGAGGAGGGGGTCGACTCCGACCAGGCCGCCGCGGTCGACGTGGACGGCGGCGTGGACGTCGACGGCGGCGTGGACGCTGACGGTGCTGTGGATGCTGATGGCGCGGTGGACGCTGACGGTGCTGTGGATGCTGATGGCGCGGTTGACGCTGACGGTGCTGTGGATGCTGATGGCGCGGTTGACGCTGACGGTGCTGTGGATGCTGATGGCGCGGTTGACGCTGACGGTGCTGTGGATGCTGATGGCGCGGTTGACGCTGACGGTGCTGTGGATGCTGATGGCGCGGTTGACGCTGACGGTGCTGTGGATGCTGATGGCGCGGTAGACGCCGATGGCGGCGTCGATGCTGACGGCGCCGTAGACGCTGACGGTGACATGGACGCCGATGGTGACATGGACGCCGATGGTGACATGGACGCCGATGGTGACATGGACGCCGATGGTGACATGGATGCCGATGGTGCAGCAGACGTCGACGGTTCCGTTGACGTCGATGGCGGCGTGGATGCTGACGGCGCTGTGGATGTCGATGGCGACTCGGATGCTGACGGCGACGTGGATGCTGATGGTGCCGTGGACGTCGACGGAGCCGTGGATGTCGATGGTGCTGTGGACGCTGACGGCGGCGTGGATGTCGACGGCGCTGTGGATGTCGACGGCACGGATGCGACGGATGCCGCTGGCACCGACGCGACGGATGCCGCTGGCACCGACGCGATGGATGCTGCTGGCGCTGACGCGACGGATGCCGCTGGCACCGATGCAACTGATGCCGCTGGTACCGACGCGGCTGACACCGCCGGTACGGACGCGACAGACGCTGCTGGCACCGATGCGACGGATGCCGCTGGCACCGACGCGACGGATGCTGCTGGCGCGGACGCGACGGATGCCGCTGGTACCGACGCGACCGATGCGGCTGGTACCGACGCGACGGATGCCGCTGGTGCGGACGCGACGGATGCCGCTGGCACCGACGCGACCGATGCCGCTGGCACCGACGCGACGGATGCTGCTGGCGCTGACGCGACGGATGCCGCTGGCACCGACGCGACGGATGCTGCTGGTGCGGACGCGACGGATGCCGCTGGCACCGATGCAACGGATGCCGCTGGCACCGATGCAACGGATGCTGCTGGTGCGGACGCGACGGATGCTGCTGGTACCGACGCGACCGATGCTGCTGGTACCGACGCGACGGATGCTGCTGGCACCGATGCAACGGACGCCGCGGGCACCGACGCGTCGGATGCCGCTGGCACCGACGCGACGGACGCCGCTGGTGCTGACGCGACGGACGCTGCTGGCACGGACGCGGCTGACGCCACGGACGCCGCCGACGCGACCGACGGATCCACCGACGGCAGCGACGCCCCCACCCGGGCGGTCGTCCGCTTCACGGAGATCGTCCGCGGGAGCGGTTCGATGCAGATGGTCGACGCCTCCGGCTTCAACCCCGGTGAGACGCTCAACGCGACGGTGTTCTCCACGCCGAAGCCGCTGACGCCGATGGTCGCGGATGCCGATGGACGTGCGACGTTCATGTTCGAGATCGGTCCGGACTTCGAGCTCGGGGACCACCGGGTCGAGGTCGTCGGGGTCGACTCGGGCATGGCGGAGGAGATGATCACGCGGTTCCGCGTGGTGGGATCCACCGTCCCGGCGGGCGGGCCTGGCACCCCGATCAACGGCGGCGGCTACGGCGGCGGCTACGGCGGCGGGATCCTCCCGGTCACCGGAGGCGACGGCGACGGGATGCTGCTGCTCGGCGGCATCGCGCTCCTGATGATGCTGACCGGCGCCGGTGCTCTGCACCGAGGCCGCAGCCGACGGGCGTGATCCGCTCGAGCTGAGCGCGAGGAGGGCGGGCGGTCCGGCGAGAGCCGGGCCGCCCGCCGGATCCGCTTCCGGGGCCCTCCGCACGACAAGCACGACCCGCGCGACCAGCACGACCAGCACGACCCGCACCACGAAGACCCACCCGACGCACGAGGGGGACGGCTCACGATGACCGACACGACCCACCACGACCCGGACGTCGACGCCGACGTCATCCCCGGCGCAGACGACGACGCCACTCCGTCCACGCCGCCGACCGTCGATCCCTCCCCGCCCGCGGATCCCGCGCCGCCCGGCCTCACGCGCGCCGCCCGCATCGGCACGGCCATCGCGGCATTCGTCGTCGTGGTCTACGTGGCCACCTCGATCCTCATGGTCGTCCCGCAGAGCGGCGCCACCCGCGCGCTCACCGCCGCGGCGCGCCCCTACTTCAGCCAGCAGTGGAACGTGTTCGCCCCCTCGATCCAGAAGACGAACCGCTACCTCGAGATGCAGGCCCAGTGGCGCGACGACTCGGGCGCCCTCGTGAAGAGCGAGTGGGTGGACATCACGCGCGCCGAGTACGAGGCGGGGGACGGGCGGATCCAGTCCTCGCGCACCGTGAAGCAGAGCGCGAACCTGCTCAAGACCTACACGGAGCGCTTCCGCGGGCTCACGCCCGAGCAGCAGGTGATCGTGCAGGACACCTTCATCCGCCGCGCCGACACCGACTCCGGGTTCGCGGCCAAGACGGCCGTCTCCCTGATCGACCAGCTCTCCGCGCTCGACGAGGGGAGCCGAGGCCGCGTGATCGCGATGCTCCGCGCCGACTACGTGCTCAAGGAGTTCACGACCTACTGGTCGACGGCCTGGTTCGGTCGCGACATCGAGCGCGTCCGCTGGCGCGTGGTGACCGAGCGGCCGAACGACTTCGCCCACCGGGCGGACGACCAGCAGCAGTTCGCCCCCTCCACGCGCACCTTCGGGTGGCGCGAGGCCGACGACGTGATCGACCCCCAGGCCCTCAGCGTCTACCAGGGGATCGTGGAGAGGTACGCACGATGAGCGCGAGGACGCACGAGCCCACGTCGACGCCGAAGGCCGCGGCCGCGGGATCCTGGGCGGGTCGAACCCGATCGGCGCGCACCACCCGTGCCATCCCCAGCGCCCGGGCCGTCCGCGCCGTCCCCAGCGCCCGCGCCGCCCGCGTCCGCCGGCTGCTGCAGGACCGGGAGCTCCTCACCGCGCTCCGGAACCCCGCCGGCTGGCCCCGCGGCATCGCGACCTGGATGACCGAGCGCGAGCACGCCACCTACAGCTTCGCGGCGCTCCGCATCACCCTCGGCGCCGTCATCCTGATGGTGCTCGTCACCTGCTTCGCCGACCGCCACTACCTGTGGGGCGTCGGATCCCGCTTCATCGACCCCGAGGCCTCCCGCCGCGGCTGGCTCCCGCTCTTCACGGGCCTCTTCTCGAAGACCGACGCCACGCTCTTCGACATCGCCTACCTCGTGCTCGTGGTGCTCGCCGCCCTGTTCGCGCTCGGCTGGCGCACGCGCATCGTGACCCCGTTCCTCCTCCTCTTCTGGATCGGCCTGTCGACCAACAGCACGCTGCTCACCAACGGCGGTGACACGGTCCTCCGCATCACCCTCTTCTTCGTGCTCTTCGCCGACCTGTCGAGGCACGTGTCGCTGGACGCGGTCCGGCGGCGCCGCGAGCTCGAGGCGGGAGCGCCCCGCCGCTCACCGGGTCGCCACGTCGATGCGGTGCGGTCGCTCGTCGACCGCATCCCGCGGCTCGTGCGCGTGCTCCTGCACAACACGGCGCTGGTGCTCTGCGCGTACCAGATCATGCTCGTGTACGTGAACTCCGCGATCCTCAAGCTGCAGGGGCCGGAGTGGCGCGACGGATCCGCCACCTACTACTCGCTGGTGATAGACGGCTACCGGCCGTGGCCGTGGCTGAGCGACCTGCTCGCCCAGGCCAGCGTCGGCGTGGTGCTCGCGAGCTTCCTCGCGGTCGCGTTCCAGGGCCTGTTCCCGCTGCTCATCCTGTGGCGGCCCACCCGCGTCGTCGCGCTCGTGGTCATCACGGGCATGCACGTGATGATCGGGATCCTGCTCGGCCTCTGGCCCTTCTCGCTCGCGATGATCGCGCTCGACTTCCTCTTCATCCGGGACGCGACGTGGCGCGAGGGGATCGCGCTCGCTCGCCGCGTGCGCGAGGAGGCGCCCGGCCGGCTCCGCGAGCCGCGCGAGCGCCGCTCCTCCCCAGCCGCGCCGGCCGAGGTCCCCGCGGAGAGCTGACCGCCGGCGGCCTGGCGGTCGGGGGTGCCCGGTATCCTCAGGATCGTGGTCACCGCCCTGTATCGCCGTTATCGGCCAGAGAACTTCGCCGAGCTCATCGGCCAGACGCAGGTGACGGATCCGCTGCGCACCGCCCTCCGCACCAACCGCGTCAACCACGCGTACCTGTTCAGCGGCCCGCGCGGCTGCGGCAAGACCACGTCGGCCCGCATCCTCGCGCGCTGCCTCAACTGCGCCGAGGGCCCCACCGACACCCCGTGCGGCGTCTGCCCCAGCTGCGTCGAGCTCAGTCGCGACGGCAGCGGATCCCTCGACGTGGTCGAGATCGACGCCGCGAGCCACAACGGCGTCGACGACGCGCGCGACATCCGCGAGCGCGCGGTCTTCGCCCCGGCGCGCGACCGCTACAAGATCTTCATCCTCGACGAGGCGCACATGGTCACGCCGCAGGGCTTCAACGCGCTGCTGAAGATCGTGGAGGAGCCGCCGGAGCACGTGAAGTTCATCTTCGCCACCACCGAGCCCGACAAGGTCATCGGCACCATCCGCTCCCGCACGCACCACTACCCGTTCCGGCTCGTGCCGCCCGCGCAGATGCTCGACTACGTGGAGCACCTGTCCCGCGAGGAGAGCGTGCAGGTGGCGCCCGGCGTCCTGCCGCTCGTCGTGCGGGCCGGCGGCGGATCGGTGCGCGACACCCTCTCCCTGCTCGACCAGCTCATCGCCGGATCCGAGGATGAGAGCGTCGAGTACGAGCGCGCGGTCGCCCTCCTCGGGTACACGCACGCGGCGCTGCTCGACGAGGTCATCGACGCGGTCGCCCGGCACGACGCGGCCGCCGCGTTCGCGGGGGTGGACCGGGTCATCCAGACCGGCCAGGATCCGCGCCGCTTCGTGGAGGACCTGCTCGAGCGGCTGCGCGACCTCATCATCGTGGGCGCCACATCGGCCGAGGGCGCCGCCGCCGTGCTGCGCGGCACCCCGGAGGACGAGCTCGAGCGCATGCGCGCGCAGGCCGTCGCCTTCGGCGCCGTCGAGCTGTCGCGCGCCGCGGATGTGGTCAACGCCGCCCTCACCGAGATGACCGGCGCGACCTCGCCGCGCCTCCACCTCGAGCTGCTGGTCGCGCGGGTGCTCGTGCCCGCGAGCGACGACACGCACCGCGGGGCCCTCGCGCGGGTCGAGCGCCTCGAGCGCCGGGTCGGCGTGGCCGATGCGGGAGCGGATCCGGCGCCCGCCGCGGTCGCGCCCGTCACGACACCCGCTCCCGCACCCGCAGCGGCTCCGGCTCCCGCTCCCGTGGCCACGCCGGATCCCGTGGCCACGCCGGCACCGGTCGCGGCTCCGGACCCGACACCCGACGCCGAGCCCACGGAGACCGGAACGTCGGCTCCGACAGCATACGCTCCCGTCGAGTCCTCCCCGTCGTCGTCCGGCACGGGCGCTCCGGTCGCGGAGGCACCGTCGGCCCCCGCGCCCGCCGCGCCCGCCGCGCCCGCCGCGCCCGCCGCGCCCGTCGGCCCCGTCACCTTCGAGCAGCTGCGCGACTCCTGGCCGTCCGTCGTCGAGGCGGTCGAGAAGGCCAAGCGCAGCGCCTGGCTCGTCGCCGTAACGGCCACGCCGCGCGCCCTCGCGGGCGACGTGCTCACGCTGTCGTTCGTCAGCGCGAACGACGCGGAGAGGTTCAAGGAGCGCGGCGCTCCGGGACAGGGCGTCAGCGACATCCTGCGCACCGCCATCCTCGACGTGCTCGGCATCCGCGTGAAGTTCATCGCCCGCGTGGAGCCGCACGGGGGCACCGCCGCTTCGACTGGCGCGCCCGCTCCCACCGGCGGCGGATCCGCATCGCCCGCACCCGACGCCTCCCGCCCGACGGCGTCCCCCGCGACGTCGACCGGCACGCGTTCCACGGGCGGGAGCGCCCCGGCGGGGTCCGCCCCGACGAGCCCGACGGCGTCACCCGCGGCGAAGGCACCGCCCGCGAAGACCACCCCGGCCGGCGGCGGCTGGGCCACGGTGGCCATCCCCACATCCGACCCCGGCGCGACCGAGACCCCCGCCGTCCGGGCGCCCGCCTCCCGCCCTGAGCGGTCCGCGCCCGCGGCTCCCGCTGCCCCCGCCGCTCCCGCGGTCCCGCCGACGGCACCGGCCGCCGCACCACGCGCCGCGGCCCCGGGAGCGCCCACCCGCGGATCGTCGGTCGTGCCCGACGCGCACGTCCCCGACTTCGAGGAGCCCGAGCCCGACGAGTTCGGCCCCGCCGAGCCCGGCTGGGCCACCGGCGGTGCCTCTCCGGACTCGGCCCCGCCCGTGGCCCGATCCGTCCCCGCGCAGCAGCAGCAGCCCGCCCCCGCCGCGTCCGGATCCGCTCCACGGCCGGACACGCCCGCCGCCGCCCCGGCCGCGTCTCCGGCCAGCGCGCCCCAGCGCTACGGCGAGTCCGTGGTCCGCGAGCTCCTCCAGGCGACCTTCATCGAGGAGAAGCCCGTCGAGCGCAAGGCCCGCCCCACCATCCGCCCCACAGGTCAGGACTAGCGCCGCATGTACGAGGGAATCGTCCAGGAGCTCATCGACGAGCTCGGCCGCCTGCCGGGCATCGGCCCGAAGTCGGCCCAGCGCATCGCGTTCCACATCCTGCAGACCGAGACGTTCGACGTCTCGCGCCTGGCCGAGGTGCTCACGGTCGTCCGCGACAAGGTCCGCTTCTGCGCCATCTGCGGCAACGTCAGCGAGGAGGAGACCTGCGGCATCTGCCGGGATCCACGCCGCAGCCCCGCCACCATCTGCGTGGTCGAGGAGGCGAAGGACGTCGTCGCCATCGAGCGCACGCGCGAGTTCCGCGGGCTCTACCATGTGCTCGGCGGGGCCATCAGCCCCATCGACGGCGTCGGGCCGGACGACCTCCGCATCCGACAGCTCATGCAGCGCCTCGCCGACGCCACGGTCACCGAGGTCATCATCGCCACGGATCCGAACCTGGAGGGCGAGGCGACCGCCACCTACCTCTCGCGGCTGCTCTCCACCTTCGACATCCGCGTCACGCGCCTCGCCTCCGGCCTCCCCGTCGGCGGCGACCTCGAGTACGCCGACGAGGTCACCCTCGGCCGAGCCTTCGAGGGCCGGCGCCTCGTGGGGGAGTGACGCCGGCGCGCCGCCGCGTCCGCGCCGTCACACGGCGGGCCCACCGGGACCTCCGCCCTAGAATCGTCATCCGGGCCGCCCGCGCCCACCCGAACCCCAGGAGTCGCCCGTGAGCCTCATCGTGCAGAAGTTCGGCGGATCGTCGGTGGCCGATGCCGAGAGCATCAAGCGCGTCGCGAAGCGCATCGTCGCCACGCGCAAGGCCGGCAACGACGTGGTCGTCGCCGTCTCCGCCATGGGCGACTCCACGGACGAGCTGCTCGACCTGGCCCACGAGGTCACCCCCATCCCCGCGCCGCGCGAGCTCGACATGCTCCTCACCGCGGGCGAGCGCATCTCCATGGCCCTGCTCGCCATGGCGATCAAGAGCATGGGCTACGACGCGCGCTCCTTCACGGGCAGCCAGGCCGGCATGATCACCGACGCCCAGCACGGCGCCGCCCGCATCGTGGACGTCACGCCCGGCCGCGTCCGCGACGCGCTCGGCGAGGGAGCCATCGCCATCGTCGCGGGCTTCCAGGGCTTCAACCGCGGCACGGGCGACATCACCACGCTCGGCCGCGGCGGATCCGACACCACGGCCGTCGCGCTCGCCGCGGCCCTCGGCGCCGACGTCTGCGAGATCTACACCGACGTCGACGGCATCTTCACGGCCGACCCGCGCGTCGTGCCCCTCGCCCGCAAGATCGACCGGATCACGAGCGAGGAGATGCTGGAGCTCGCGGCGTCCGGCGCGAAGGTCCTCTACATCCGCGCCGTCGAGTACGCCCGCCGGCACGGAGTCCTGCTGCACGTCCGCTCCTCGTTCACGCACAACGAGGGCACCATCGTCTACAACCCCACGGATGGAGAGAATGTGGAAGAGCCCGTCATCGTCGGCGTCGCCGCCGACCTCAGCGAGGCCAAGGTCACGGTGGTCGGCGTCCCCGACGTCCCGGGCAAGGCCGCGCAGATCTTCACCATCGTCGCCAAGACCGGCGCGAACATCGACATGATCGTGCAGAACGTGTCGGCGGCCGCCACGAGCCTCACCGACATCTCGTTCACGCTGCCGAAGTCGGATGCTCAGCGCGTCCTCACGGTGCTCGCCGCCGAGAAGGACGAGGTCGGCTTCACCGGCTTGCAGCACGACGACCAGATCGGGAAGCTCGCGCTCGTGGGCGCCGGCATGCGCACCAACGCGGGCGTCTCGGCGCAGCTCTTCACGGCGCTGTCCGACGCGGGCATCAACATCGAGATGATCTCCACCAGCGAGATCCGCATCTCGGTCGTCACCCGCGCCGACACCATCGACGAGGCCGTCCGCGTCGTCCACCACGCCTTCGGCCTCGACGCGGATGACGTCGCCGTCGTCCACGCCGGCACCGGCCGCTGAGCCGCACCCGCCCGATCCGCACGTCCGACCCGCACGCCCGCGCACCGCAGGAGGAGCCACCCGTGACCGACACCGCACCCGCCGGATCCACCGCCCCCGCTCAGGACGCCCCCGGCCTCCGTGTCGGCGTCGTCGGCGCCACCGGCCAGGTCGGCGCTGTGATGCGTCGCCTGCTCGAGGAGCGCGCGTTCCCGATCGCGGAGATCCGCTTCTTCGCCTCGGCGCGCTCCGCCGGCACGACGTTGCCGTTCGCCGGACGCGACGTCATCGTGGAGGACGCTGCCACCGCCGATCCCACGGGTCTCGACATCGCGCTCTTCTCCGCGGGCGCCACCACGTCGCGCGCCCAGGCGCCGCGCTTCGCCGAGGCGGGCGTGCTCGTCATCGACAACTCGAGCGCGTGGCGCATGGACCCCGAGGTCCCGCTCGTCGTCTCCGAGGTCAACCCCGAGGCCATCGACGACGCCAGCCGCGGCATCATCGCGAACCCGAACTGCACCACCATGGCCGCGATGCCCGTCCTCAAGGTCCTGCACGAGGAGGCCGGCCTCACCCGCCTGGTGGTGAGCACGTACCAGGCCGTCTCCGGATCCGGCCTCGTCGGCGCCGAGGAGCTCGCGGGCCAGGCCGAGGCCGCCGTCGCCGCGGGTCCCGAGGCGCTCCGCCGCCTCGTCCACGACGGTCGCGCCGTCGAGCTCCCCGCGCCCGCCGTGTACCAGCGCCCCATCGCCTTCGACGTGATCCCGCTCGCCGGCAGCATCGTCGACGACGGCCTCTTCGAGACCGACGAGGAGAAGAAGCTCCGCAACGAGAGCCGCAAGATCCTGGGGCTCCCCGACCTCCTCGTCAGCGGCACGTGCGTGCGCGTGCCCGTATTCACCGGCCACTCGCTTTCGGTCAACGCCGAGTTCGCGTCGCCGCTGAGCGTCGCCCGCGCCGTCGAGCTGCTCTCGAACGCGCCCGGCGTCGAGCTGTCCGACATCCCCACCCCGCTCCAGGCGGCCGGCACCGACCCCAGCTACGTCGGCCGGATCCGCGCCGACGAGGGCGCGCCGGAGGGCCGCGGGCTCGCCCTCTTCATCAGCAACGACAACCTGCGCAAGGGCGCCGCGCTCAACGCCGTGCAGATCGCCGAGGTCGTCGCGGCCCGTCGCTGATCCGTCCCCGGCCGGTGCGCGTGAGGGTTCCCGTACCACTCCTCGCGTCCCCGAGGGGGCCCCGAGGACCGGGCGTACACTGATCCGGTGAGTGAATCAGCGGAACCGGTAGACGTCGTCCTCGTCGGCGGCGGGATCATGAGCGCGACGCTCGGCACCCTCATCAAGCAGCTCGAACCCGACTGGACCATCCAGATCTTCGAGCGCCTGGGCGAGGTCGCCATGGAGTCGAGCAACCCGTGGAACAACGCGGGCACGGGCCACGCCGCCCTCTGCGAGCTGAACTACACGCCGGAGAAGGACGGGAAGATCGAGATCGGGTCCGCGACCCGCATCAACGAGCAGTTCCAGCTCTCCCGCCAGTTCTGGGCGCACCTGGTCACGGCCGGCGCCGTGCCGGAGCCCAAGGAGTTCATCAACCCCACCCCGCACATGACGTTCGTGCGCGGCAAGGAGAACGCCGAGTTCCTCCGCCGCCGCTTCGACGCGATGCGCGCCCACCCCCTCTTCGAGGCGATGGAGTACTCGGAGGATCCCGCGGTCATCCACTCCTGGGCCCCGCTCCTCGTGCTGCAGCGTGAGAAGGACGAGGTCATCGCCGCCACGCGCTTCGAGGGCGGCACCGACGTCGACTTCGGCGCCCTCACCAACAAGCTCATCGACTACCTCACGGAGCACGGCGCGGCCCTGCACCTCAACCACGAGGTCCGCGGCCTGTCGCAGAATCCCGACGGCAGCTGGCACCTCCGCATCCGCAACGACGTCGGCCGCTCGACCGTGCAGGTGGATGCGAAGTTCGTCTTCATCGGCGCGGGCGGCGGCGCGCTGCCCCTCCTGCAGAAGTCGGGCATCCCCGAGATCAAGGGCTTCGGCGGGTTCCCCATCAGCGGCGAGTGGTTCCGCACGGACGACCCCGAGATCGTCGCGAAGCACCGCGCGAAGGTCTACGGCAAGGCCGCCATCGGCTCCCCGCCCATGTCCGTGCCGCACCTCGACACGCGCGTGGTGGGGGGCGAGACCTCGCTGCTCTTCGGGCCCTACGCCGGCTTCAGCCCGCGCTTCCTCAAGAAGGGCTCGCTGCTCGACCTGTTCGCGTCGATCCGGCCGCACAACATCATCCCGATGCTCGCCGTCGCGAAGGACAACCTGAGCCTCATCAAGTACCTCGTCAGCCAGCTCCTCGCCTCGAAGGAGACGAAGTTCGACGCGCTCCGCGAGTTCATGCCGACGGCCGACCCGAAGGACTGGTACCAGGTCACGGCCGGCCAGCGCGTCCAGGTCATGAAGAAGGACGCGAAGAAGGGGGGCGTGCTGCAGTTCGGCACCGAGGTCGTCGCGGCGGCGGACGGCAGCATCGCCGGCCTCCTCGGCGCATCGCCCGGCGCTTCCACGGCGGTCCCCATCATGCTCGACGTCCTCGAGCGCTGCTTCCCCGACCGCATCGCGGGATGGAAGAAGCCCCTCACGCGCATGATCCCGAACTACGGCACGCTCGTGGCGTCCGACCCGAAGAAGACGCCGAAGATCATCCAGGAGACCGCCGAGGTCCTCGAGCTCCAGCACTGACCGGACGGGCGGGCCCGAGATCCCGCCCGCCCGTTCGCATCCCGTTCGAATATGTGTTCGAATGGGCGCATGAGATGGAGCGCGCAGAGGCTGGCCGACGCGAGCGCGGATGCGCTGCCCGGGCTCGCCCGCCTGAGCAACCTCGTGCAGAGCGTCCGCACCCCGGAGTTCCAGGGCGTCACCTTCCACGAGGTGCTCGCCAAGTCGGCCCTCAACCGCGTGCCGGGGGAGTCGAAGGTCATGCCGTACGGCTGGACCATCAACCCCTACCGCGGCTGCACGCACGCCTGCGTCTACTGCTTCGCCCGCCCCACCCACGAGTACCTCGACCTCGACGGGGGCCGCGACTTCGACGACCAGATCGTCGTCAAGGTCAACGTCGCCGAGGTGCTGGCCCGCGAGCTCGCGAAGCCCACGTGGACCCACGACGCCGTGGCGCTCGGCACCAACACCGATCCGTACCAGCGGGCCGAGGGCCGTTACGCGCTCATGCCCGGGATCATCGCGGCGCTCGCGTCGTCCGGCACGCCGCTGTCCATCCTCACCAAGGGCACGCTCCTGCGCCGCGACCTCCCGCTGCTCGCCGAGGCGGCGAGGAGCGTGCCGGTGGACCTCGCGATGAGCATCGCCGTGCTCGACGACGACTTGCAGCAGTCGGTGGAGCCCGGAACCCCCACGACGACGGCGCGGCTCGCGACGGTCACGGCGATCCGCGACGCGGGCCTCGACTGCACCGTGTTCATGATGCCGATCCTGCCCATGCTCACGGACGGCGTGGAGCACCTCGACCACGCGCTCACGCGCATCCGCGAGGCCGGTGGCACGCGCGTCCTCTACTCCGCGCTGTACCTGAAGCCCGGCGTGAAGGAGTGGTACCTCCAGTGGCTCGAGCGCGAGCGCCCGGATCTCGTGGGCCGCTACCTCGACCTCTACGCCCGCGGCGCGTACGCCCCCCAGGCGTACCGGTCGTGGCTGAAGGCGCGCATGGATCCGCTGGTCCGCCGCCACGGGCTCGGCGGCGGGCGGGTGGATCCGCGCACCGGCGGCGTGCTGTCCCGCGCCGACCTCCCGGGCGTCGAGGCCGCACGCGCTCCGCACGGCGGCCGGCCGCGCCCCGGCTGGAGCCAGGAGGGCGCGGACAGCCGCGCCACCACGGCACGCGGTCGCGGCAGCTGGACCCAGGTGCCGGCGCCCGGCCCGCTGGTCGCCGCGGCGCTGCCCGCGGCCTCCTCGACGCAGGCCACGCTGTTCTGACGCGGCGCGCGAGGTGTCCACCCACGCCCCCGGATGCCGTCCCGGTGCGCCCGCTGGCTAAAGTTCTGACATGACGAGCGAGCGCGACCCCGCACCGGGCACGCGCGACGCCTCCCGGCCGTCGACGCCGCACTCCGTGCGCGTCGGCGTGCTCATGGGCCACGAGCCCGCGCTGGACGAGGTCTGCGCGATCCTCCGCCGCCGGGCTCCCGAGATCGACGTCGTGGTGAGCACGACGGGCTGGCTCCAGCTGGTGCGCTCGCCGCGCTTCCCGACGGACGTCGTCGTCGTCGACTACGACCTCGCCGACGCCGTCAGCCTCGAGGGCCGGATCCGCTCCTGCCGCGCGGCGGGGGCGGCCGTCGTGGTCCTGTCGCGTTCGGGCACGGACGCGGTCCGTCGTCGCGTGGTCGACGCGGGGGCCGCCGCGCTGCTGACCGGGCCCGTGCCCACGGCGGACATCGTGGCCGCAGTCCGTGCTGTCGCCGCCGGCGCGCGATCCGCGCACCGGCGCGACGACGGGACGCCGCACGAGGAGGGCGGGCCCCTCGCACGCGCCTTCGCGAGCCCCCGCCTCAGCCAGGGGGAGGAGCAGGCGCTCCGCCTCTACGTCACGGGTCGGTCGACCCTGGCCGTCGCCACCGCGATGAACGTCCAGTACGAGACCGCGAAGACGTACCTGCGTCGCGTCCGCGCGAAGTACCGCCTCGTCGGGAGGATCGCGGGTCGCCGGGCCGACCTGATCGATCGCGCCACCGAGGACGGCTACCTTCGGTAGATGGCCAAGCTCTACTTCCGTTTCGGCGCGATGAACAGCGGCAAGAGCACCTCGATGCTCCAGGCCGCCTACAACTACGAGGAGCGCGGGCAGCACGTGCTGCTCACGAAGCCCGTGATCGACACCAAGGGCGACCGCGACATCGTGTCTCGGCTCGGCGTCCGTCGCCCGGTGGACTTCCTCCTCGAGCCGGACGCGGACGTCTGGCAGGAGTTCGGGATCCACCGCGAACGCGTCCTGCAGGAGAAGGGCGGCCCGACGGCGTGCCTCCTCGTCGACGAGGCGCAGTTCCTCCGCGAGTCGCAGGTGGACGACCTGCTGCGCATCGCGATCCTGCAGGACGTGCCCGTCATCGCCTACGGGATCCGCACCGACTTCCAGACGGTCGCGTTCCCCGGGAGCCGGCGGCTGCTGGAGATCGCGCACAGCCTGGAGGAGATGAAGACCATCTGCCGCTGCGGCCGCAAGGCCGTCTTCAACGCGCGCCAGGTCGGCGAGCGGTTCATCTTCGCCGGCGACCAGGTCGCGATCGACGGCGAGGACGTCACGTACATGTCGCTCTGCGGTGCCTGCTACCTCGCGGAGAGCGGGGGAGTGCTCACGAGCGGCCGGCCCGTCGAGGCGAGCGCGTCGGCCTTCGGCTACCCCGCGGGCCCTGACGCCGACTTCGCCTGATCGGACCCGGTCGCCGGGCGGTGCGGGTCGTCAGTCTCGGAGGTAGCGGAGGCCGCACGCGGTGAGGACCCCCGTGACCAGCAGGGTGACGAGCGGCAGGAGGGCGACGCAGGCATCGAGCATGGGGCGGACCTCGTCTTCGGGTGAGCGGGGGGGCGATGCGCATGGGGCAGGTGGGGTGGCCTGACCCGCATCCACGCTAGACCGACCGTCGCACCAAGGGCCCGCCCCAGTTGCTGGGGCGTCATCCGCGGGGCGTCATTCCCCGCTCCGGGGAACCGGAACGGGTCCGCGGCTGTGGGAGCATGGGGCTCGAGCGCCGCTGGGGGGCGCTCCATCGACGAGGGGGATCGCCTGTGGAACTGCGTGAATACATCCGGATCCTGCGACGGTCGTGGGTGCTCATCCTGCTGGTCCTGCTGCTCGGCGTGGGCGCCGCGGCCGGCTACTCGCTCGTACAGACGCCCGAGTACCGGGCGTCGTCCAAGGTGTTCGTCTCGACGCAGTCGGCGGGCACGGTGCAGGACCTGAGCCAGGGCAGCACGTTCACGCAGCAGGCGGTCAAGAGCTACGCCGACGTGGTGGCGACGCCCGCGGTGCTCGAGCCGGTCATCGCCCAGCTGGGTCTCGACGCGACCGCGGACTCGCTGGCCCCGAAGGTCACCGCGACCGCGGCGGCCGACACCGTCATCATCCAGATCTCCGTCGAGGACGAGCAGGCCGAGTCGGCCGCCACCATCGCGAACGCGGTGGCCCGGAGCTTCACCGACTTCGTCGCCGAGCTCACGCCGCTCGACGTCAACGGCCAGCCGCAGGTGAAGATCACCACCCTGCAGGAGGCGCGGATCCCGGCTTCGCCCGTGTCCCCGCAGGTCCCGCTGAACCTCGCGCTGGGCGGTCTCATCGGCCTCGCGCTCGGCGTCGCGGCGGCCGTGCTGCGTGCCACGCTCGACACGCGGATCCGCGGCGAGCGCGACCTGCGCCTCGTCACGCACGCCCCCATCCTCGGCGGGATCGCGTACGACCCGAAGGCCAAGGAGCGCCCGCTCATCGTGCAGTCGGATCCGCGCAGCCCGCGCGCCGAGTCCTTCCGGAGCCTGCGCACGAACCTGCAGTTCCTCGACTTCGGCGGCCGCGCGCGCAGCTTCGTCATCACGAGCGCGGTGGAGTCCGAGGGCAAGTCCACCACGAGCGCCAACCTCGCCATCGCGCTGAGCGACGCGGGCGCCCGGGTCGCGGTCATCGACGCCGACCTGCGCCGCCCGAAGCTCGCGTCCTACCTGGGGCTCGAGGGCGCGGTCGGGCTCACCGACGTGCTCATCGGCCGCGCGGAGCTGAAGGACGTCCTGCAGCCGTGGGGCAACCGCAACATGTTCGTGCTGCCGGCCGGTCAGATCCCGCCGAACCCGAGCGAGCTGCTCGGCTCGCGCACCATGGTCACGCTCCTCAAGGAGCTCGAGGCGGAGTTCGACACCGTGCTCATCGACGCGCCGCCCCTCCTCCCCGTCACCGACAGCGCCGTGCTGTCGAAGAGCGCGGGCGGGGCGATCCTCATCGTGTCGTCCGGTCGCGCGCACCGGGGACAGGTCCACGCGGCCATCGAGTCGCTGAACAGCGTCGGCGCCGAGGTGCTCGGCGTGGTGCTGACCATGCTCCCGACCAAGGGCCCCGACGCCTACGGGTACGGCCAGTACGGCTACTCGTACGTGCGCCCCGACAGCGCCGAGACCACGAGCCCGGCCGCTCCCTGACCCGCCGTCGACCCGTGTCGTCCCGGCTGGCCCCGCGGGGGCCTGTACGATCCGGATGACACCACCGCTCGACCCCGCATCTCCCGTCGCGCGGATCGGCGGCCCGTGCTCCACCGGAGGAGCGGGTCGCGGCTCGTCGGCGGGGCGCGGACCGGATCCGGCCGCCCGCGAGGGTGGGCCGCCCGCGCGCCGCACGATGCCCGCCACACCGGGAGACACCATGTCGGCTCACGCCGAGGCGCGACCGCGCCGCCCACGACGTCCGTCCGGCCACCGCGCCACTCGATCCGCGGGCGCCGCGCGTGGCTAGGTCGGCGCCGGACGGCCGGAAGCCCATGGCCGTCACGGGACGCACCCGGCGTCGTCGTCCCTCGCTCGGCCGCATCATCCCCGGGGTCGGCGTCACCGCGGTGGTCGCCTTCCTCGTCATCGACCTGATCCTCGTCTCGGCCGCCGTGACCCGCACCGGCGGGGGATCCACCGACGAGGGCACCGCAGCCCCCGCGCCGTCCGCCGCCAGCACCGACGCCGCCGCGAGCCCCACGCCCGCGCCGAGCACCACCCCGAGCGCGACCGTGGCCGCGCCCACGGTCTTCCTCGCGGCGGGGAACGCCGAGGTCGCCTGGCGCACCACGGGCGGCTCCTGCACGGGCGAGCCCGCCCGCATCCAGACCACCATCGACGAGGGCCGCACCTGGGACACCCGCTCGACGGGCTCGTTCGACGCGCGACGGATCCTCGCCCTGCAGGTGGAGAGCCCGGACGTCGGCAGCATCGTCGCCGACGTGACCGCCGCGTGCACGCGCACGACGCTCCAGAGCTTCACGGGCGGCGAGTTCTGGCGCGATGCGCCCGCGCTCACGGCGACGACCGCGTACGTCGACCCGACGGAGCCCGGCACGGTGCAGCTCGTCCAGGGCCCGCGGGACGCGCCGTGCGACGACGCCGTCCAGGTCGTCGACAGCGGCCAGGCCGCGGCGGTGCTCTGCGGATCCGGAGCGCTGCACGTCCGCTCGGGCAGCGGCGACTTCCGCCCGATCGACGCCCCCGGCGTCCTCGCGCTCGCGCTCGGCACGGACGGCATCCTCACTGCAGGCACCACCGGCTCCTGCGCGGGCACGAGCGTCGGCCGCATCGTCCCGGCCTCGGGCGCCATGAGCGTCCTCGGCTGCGCGGCGGCCGCGCCCACCAGCGGATCCGTGGCCCTCTCGGCGGCGGGTCGCGACGTCTGGCTGCTCACCGGCGACTCCGTCAGCATCTCCTCCGACGGCGGGGCCACCTGGTGACCTCGGTGACGGGTCTCGCGCGGTCGCCGCGTCGACGCCGGGCTCGGCGCCCCTGGACGCGTCGTCGTGTCGTGACGGTCGCCGGTGCCACGATCGCCGCCATCCTCGTCCTCTGGATCGCGTGGGTCGCCGCCCGCGCCCTCCTCGCCCGCGGGGAGCTCGAGCAGGCGGTGCCGCTCGCGTCCTCCGTGCAGAGCGACCTCCTGGCGGGCGACCCCGCGGGAGCGTCGGCGAACGTCGCGCAGCTGCGCGAGCACTCCGCGCGCGCGGTGTCGCTCACGGGGGATCCGGTCTGGGCCGTCACCGAGCACGTGCCGTTCGTGGGTCCCAACCTCCGCGCCTTCCGCGAGATCTCCGGCATCGTCGACCGCATCGGCGGCGAAGCGCTGCAGCCCGTCGTCGGCATCGCCGGCACGCTCGACGTCGCGAGCCTCACGCCGAAGGACGGACGGCTCGACCTCGACCCGATCGTGGCCGCGCAGGATCCCGTCCGCCAGGCCGACGAAGCGCTCGACACGGCGCTGACCGACGTGACGGCCATCGACACCGGCAGCACCATCCGCCCGGTCGCCGACGCCGTCGCGCGCCTCAAGGAGACGGTGGGCAAGGCGGCCGAGACGCTCGCCGTAGTGCGCCACGTCACCGACCTCGCGCCCGCAATGCTCGGCGCCGACGGCGACCGCAGCTACCTGCTCATGTTCCAGAACAACGCCGAGGTGCGCTCCACGGGCGGCATCCCCGGCGCCCTGGCGCTCGTCCGCACGGGTGGCGGCGCGTTCTCGCTCGCCGGCCAGGACTCGGCGCGCGCGTTCCCGCGCCTCGCGGAGCCCGCCCTGCCGCTGGATCCCCAGACCGCCGGCCTCTACGGCACCATCACCGGCCGCTACATGCAGGACGTGACGCTGACGCCCGAGTTCCCCCAGGCCGCGCCGCTCGCCGCCGAGATGTGGCGACTCAAGCACGGCCAGGCCGTCGACGGCGTGATCAGCATCGACCCGGTCGCCCTCTCGTACCTGCTCGAGGCCACCGGCCCCATCACGCTCGCGACCGGCGACGTGCTCCGCTCCGACGACGCCGTCGACCTCCTCCTGCACGACGTGTACCTCCGGTACCCGAACCCGGACGTCCAGGACGCGGTCTTCGCGAGCGTGGCCGACTCGGTGTTCGCGAAGGTCTCCTCGGGGGACGTGGACCCGGCCGCGCTGGTGAAGGCCCTGGGGCACGCCGCCGAGGAGCGTCGCATCCTGATCTGGAACTCGCGCGCCGACGAGCAGGCGACCCTCGACGGCACCACGTTCCAGGGCTCGCTGCCGGCCGACAACGACGAGTCGACGGTCTTCGGCGTGTTCCTCAACGACTCGACCGGCGCGAAGATGGACTACTTCCTCTCGCTGAGGACCACGCTGGCCATGGCCATGTGCCGGGACGACGGCAGGCCGGACTACCGCACCGAGGTGATCCTCGGATCCACGGCCCCGGCCGACGCGGCCTCGCTGCCCTTCGTCGTCACGGGCGGAGGCGTGTACGGCGTCGCGCCCGGTGACGTCAAGACGCGCGTGGCGGTGTACGGTCCCCCGGGCACGGTGCCGCTGCGGGTGCACATCGACGGCCAGGAGACGCAGTTCCAGCCGGAGATCGTCGGCGGGCGGGCCGTCGCCCAGGTCGAGGTGACGCTCAAGCCCGGTCAGGAGGTCCGCATAACGGTGGACACGCTGGGGGACAAAAAGACCGACACACCCCTCTCCATCGTGACCACCCCGGTAATTGACACGATCGCGACAGAGTTCCGATCCCTGTCCTGCGACGCTTCCCAGTAGTCTCCTCAGTGGGGGAATGATCGACGGCGGACCCGAGTCCGCTAGTGGCCCCTATGCACCACGCGCAACTCACACTGGGGGAACCACATGCTCAAGAAGATCCTCGCCGGGGCGGCCATCGCCCTCGCCGCGACGTTCACCGTCGCCACCGCCGCGAACGCGGACCCGTACACGCCCGAGGGCGGCGTCTCCGTCAGCGACCCGACCGTCGCGCCCGGCGAGAGCACCGTCCTGTCCTTCGGGCCCGGTTCGTTCGCTCCCGTCAGCCCCGTCACCATCACCATCACCGGTGAGGACGCGGCCAACGCCACGCTCGCCTCCTTCCGCACGGCCCCCATGGCCGTGACGACCAACTCCATCACCAAGACCTCGGCCAACGACGGCAGCCTCCGCGTCACCGTCACCCTCCCGGCCGGTTCCGCCGCGGGCTCCTACGCCCTCACCGGCACGGACGCCCAGGGCAACACCGTCTCCACGACCATCTCGGTCGTCGCGGCCGCCGGCAACGGCACCGCGACCGGCGGCAGCAGCGCCGACGGCGCCGCGGGCCTCCCCGTCACGGGTGGCCAGCTGCCCGTCGTCCTCATCTGGACCGGTGGCGGCCTGCTGCTGCTCGGTGCCGCTCTCGTGGTCGTGCTCGCCACGGTCCGTCGCCAGCGCGCCACGGCCTGATCCACATCACGCACAGCGTCGCCTGACTCCCTCGCGGAGCCCAGCGACGGAAGGCCCCGAGGCATCCGCCTCGGGGCCTTCCGCCGTCTCCGGGTGCCGTGACCGGGCGGCGGTTGACCCCAGTCCGGGGCCGATCCCGCCCGTGCGCCTCGGCGGGGCCGCGGACGCGGCTAGCATCTCGATCGTGGGTTTACCCGACCCGCTGTCTGCCTGAAGGCGCCGACCCGAAATCGCGCGCCGCGGACACCACCGCTCCGAGGCGATACCCGTCGTGCCCCCCGCACGTCCGTCCCGGGCGCATCAGAGAAGGCACACCCGAGATGCTCGCCAAGACCCTGGCGGGCGCGTTCGTCGCGCTCGCGATCACCGTTTCCGTCCCCGTCGCCGCCCAGGCGGAGAACTACGTCCCCAAGGACTCCACCGTCGCCTGCAGCGGCATGTCCGTCACCCCCGCGGCCGTCGCCCCCGGCGAGTCGGTCCGGATCGCCGGCGTCGCGGGATCCTTCACCGCAGGCGAGACCGTCGCCGTACGCCTCTCCGCCGCGGCCGGCGCGCCTGCCGCCGCGGGCGACCCCGCGGCATCCGTCACCGCGGCGGCCGACGGCTCCGTCGCCGGCACGCTCGTCGTCCCGACGACGGCGACCGGCACCTGGCGCGCCAACCAGACCGCCGCGTCGGGCGACCACTGGTGCGGCATCGTCTCCGTCGTCCCGGCGAGCACCCGCACGGCTGCGGATGCGGGCTCGCTCCCCGTCACGGGCGGCACGCTGCCCATCGGCCTCGCGATCACCGGCGGCGGGCTGCTCCTCGCCGGCGCCGCGGCCGCGGGCATCGCGACGGCCCGCCGTCGCCGCGCGTCCTGACGCCCGACGCCGCTCCCGACCCGACGCGGGCGGATCCGATCACGACCGGATCCGCCCGCGTCGTCGCGTCCGGGCCGCGATGAGCGCCGCCGTCGTCGCACCGAGGAGAGCTCCTGCGCCGTTGGCCGCCACGTCGGTGACGGACGCCACGCGCGCCGGCAGGAACGCGCCCTGCGCGAGCTCCACCGTCGCCGACATGGTGGTCCCGGCGATCACGACGATCCACCAGCGCCGAGCCCCGAAGGCGAGCACGCCGAGCATGCCGAGCGGCGCGAACAGGGCGACGTTGGCGACCTCCTCGATCATCGAGTAGCGGAACCCGGGGATGCCGTGGTGCTGCACGAACACGACGCCGCGCATCAGGTAGGGGTAGACGCCGCGGTCGACGCTGTCCGGGGTGAGCGTGACCAGCCCGATCAGGGCGACGTACGCCAGGAGCAGGAGGGTCGCCTGCCGCCGGCGGATGAGTCGGCGCTCGCGGTCCCGCCTCGCGCCCCAGGTCGAACGGCCGGTCGCGGTGCCCTCGGCCGGCGCGTCCGGCGGCGGAGCGGGGGCGGCGGGATCCATCGCGGCGCAGCCTAGCAACGCGCCCTCGGCGGGGAATGCGCCGCGGATCGCGCCCGTTCTCCCCGGGGTGACCCACCTCGAACGCGTGCCCCTGGACGTCCTCGACCTCGCTCCCCGTCCCTTCGGCGGCACGAACGCCGACGCCGTCGCCGGCAGCATCCGCCTCGCGCAGGCCGCCGAGGCCGCCGGGTACTCGAGGTTCTGGGTGGCCGAGCACCACGGCATGCCGGGGATCGCGAGCTCCGCCCCGGCCGTCCTGCTGGCCGGCATCGCCGCCCGCACCTCCACCATCCGCGTCGGCAGCGGCGGCGTCATGCTGCCGAACCACACGCCGCTCGTCGTCGCCGAGCAGTTCGGGACCCTCCGCGCGCTCTACGGCGACCGCGTCGACCTCGGCATCGGCCGGGCTCCCGGCACCGACGGCGCGACCGCGATGGCGCTCCGCCGCAGCGAGGCGGGCCTCGGCGTCGACGACTTCCCGCAGCAGCTCGTCGACCTCGTCGGCTTCTTCACGGGCGGCATGGCCGACGACAACCCGCTGCGGGGGATCACGGCCGTGCCGGGGCTCGGCGACCGCCCGCAGATGTGGCTGCTGGGATCCAGCGGCTACTCCGCGCAGGTCGCCGCGGCCCTCGGGATCCGGTTCGCCTTCGCGCACCACTTCGCCGGCGACCGCACGGAGCAGGCGCTCGCGCTGTACCGCGAGCGCTTCGAGCCGAGCGACGACCTCGCCGCGCCGCACAGCGCCATCGCCGTGAGCGTCATCGCCGACGAGGACCCCGATGTCGTCGAGCGCGAGGCGCGCGCCGGCCGCATCACGTGGCTCCGCATGCGGCAGGGCGGGAAGCCCCAGCCCGTGGATCCCGCTGAGGCAGCCGCATACGCGTTCAGCGACCTCGAGCGCGAGATCATCGGGGCGCGCGATCGCCGCCAGGCCATCGGCTCGCCCGACGCCGTGCGCATCGGCCTCGAGCGCCTGCTCGCGAGCACGGGAGCCGACGAGCTCATCGTCGCGCCGTCGTCCACGACGCTCGAGCACCGCATCCAGACGCTCCGAACCGTGCGCGATCTGGCCATCGGCGAGGCAAGCGCCGCCTGATCGCGAGTGCACTCATCACATTTCGGCCACGGGGAGCTGAGACCCTCCCTGAGGCGGATGTGGCGCCTCCGGGCGCGGGTTAGATTCGTACCATGAGGAAAACTGACCTGACCATCTCGACCCGGTTGGGCGCGTTCCTCGGACTCGTCGGCATGAGCACGATCGCCGGCGTGCTCGTCGCCGCCATGGTGACCCCCGCCATCGCCGTCTCCGGCATCGCGGCCAACAGCACCATCGGCGTGTTCGAGGACATCCCGGACAACCTGCAGATCGACAACCTCGCGCAGAAGACCGTGCTCTTCGCCAAGCAGGGCGACCAGCAGGTGCCCTTCGCCGAGTTCTTCTCGCAGGACCGCGAGGAGGTCCCGTGGGAGGCCGTCTCGTCGTACGCGAAGGACGCCGCGATCGCGACCGAGGACCCCCGCTACTACGAGCACGGCGGCGTCGACGTCCTCTCGGCCGCTCGCGCCCTCGCGCAGAACGTGCTGAACAAGGAGGTCCAGTCCGGCGCCTCCACCATCACGATGCAGTACGTCCGCAACGTCCTGGTGCAGAAGGCCCAGAACATGGTCGACTCCTCCGACGAGGCCACGCAGGCCGAGGGACGCAAGGCCTTCAAGGAGGCCACCCAGCCCGACATGCCCCGCAAGCTCAAGGAGATGCGGATGGCGATCGGGGTGGAGAAGAAGTACTCCAAGAACGAGATCCTCCTTGCGTACCTCAACATCGCGAACTTCGGCAGCCGGGTCTACGGCATCGAGTCCGCGGCGCGTTACTACTTCAACGTCTCCGCCGCCGACCTGACCCTCGAGCAGGCCGCGAGCCTGATCGCGACCGTCAACGCGCCCGAGGTCTTCAAGATCGACAACCCGGACAACCTGGAGCGCAACAAGGAGCGCCGCGACCTCCTGCTGAGGAACATGCTCAAGGAGCAGAAGATCACGCAGGAGCAGTACGACACCGCGTCGGCCGCGGCCATCACGCCGACGATCACGCCCTCCACGAGCGGCTGCATCCAGGCCAACCCGATCTCGGCCGCGTACTTCTGCGACTACGTGAAGAACGAGATCCTCACGAACGATGAATTCGGCGACACGCGAGCGGATCGCGACGCTCTGCTCAAGCGCGGCGGCATGCAGGTCTATACGACGCTCGACCTCGACATCCAGGGCAACGCGGCGGAGCAGATGCGCAAGCAGGTGCCGACGACCGCGCGCTTCACGAAGATCGGCGGATCCGTCGTCTCCCGCGAGGTGAAGACGGGCCGTATCATCGCGATGGCGCAGAACACGGATTACGGGGTCGGCGAGCAGCCCGGCATCACCGAGGTCAACTACTCCGCCGACTTCGCGCACGGCGGCTCTCGGGGCTTCCAGGTGGGATCGACGTACAAGATCTTCACGCTGGTCGACTGGTTGAAGAGCGGCAAGTCCGTCTACCAGACCGTGAACGCGTCCAAGACGACGTGGCAGAAGAGCGAGTTCACCGCGTGTGGTGATCGCTTGAGCGGAGATCCCTATCCCGTCACGAATGACACGAACACCGGCGCGACCTCCAACCAGACGGTCCTCCAGGCCACTGTGGCGTCCGTCAACTCCGCGTTCATCGCCATGGCCAGCCAGCTGGACATCTGCGACATCACGAACACCGCCAGGGACATGGGCGTGTACAACGCCAATCCGCAGCAGCCTGTCTCGAACCAGCCCTCGGACGTCGTGGGCTCGGGCGGCAACAACGTCGCCCCGCTCCAGATGGCCACCGCCTTCTCATCCGTCGCGAACCAGGGAACGACGTGCCCGCCCATCGCGATCGACAAGGTCGTCCTCCCGGACGAGTCCGAGCTCGTGACCCCGAAGAGCGAGTGCACGCAGGCCATGAGCCCCGAGGTCGCCAACACGGCCGCCTTCACCCTCAAGGCCGTCATGGGCGGCACGGGTGCGGCGTCGAACCCTCGGGACGGCACCGAGATCATGGGCAAGACCGGCACGACCGACCGCTCGAAGGACACGTGGTTCGTCGGGTCCTCCACCGCGGTCACGACGGCCGTCTGGGTCGGCAACGTGGAGGGCTTCGTGTCCATGCGCCGCAACGTCCTCAACGGCTCGGCCGCGGACAGCGCGCGTCACCGGATCTTCAAGCCGCTGCAGACATTCATCGACGACCGCTACCCGGCGGAGGGCTTCCCCGCCCCGAGCAGCACGCTGACGAAGAAGCCGTACGTGCCGCCGGCACCGAAGCCCACGCAGTCGGCGGCGCCCACGGCACCCGAGGCGCCCGCTGTTCCGGCGGCGCCCGCCCAGCCCGCCCCTCCCGCGGAGGGATGAGCCCGCGCTCGATGGGGAGCGCGCGCCGACGGCCGTCGCCTCCGGGCGGCGGCCGTCGTGCCGTGCGCCGCCCGGCCGCAGATCCCCCCCCCCGATGGCGCGCCTCGTAGACTGGACGACCGCCGCTCCACCGACCCGGGAAGGCCGACATGACCGGGACCCCGACGTCCGCACCCGCGCGCGTGCGCATGCTCCTGCCCGGCATCGAGGGGCTCCGCGGGGTCGCCGCCGTCGCCGTGCTGCTGTACCACGTGCAGCGTCAGCTGGCCCGGCCCACGACCGACGTCCCGCTCGTCGGCGAGGTCGCCTTCTTCAGCCACGGCGTCACGCTGTTCTTCGTGCTCAGCGGCTTCCTGCTGTTCCTGCCGTTCGCCCGCGGACTCGTCGACGGGGGCGCGATGCCGCGGCTGTCGCGCTACGCCGCGAACCGCGTCCTCCGCGTCTTCCCGGGATACATCGTGGTGCTGCTGCTCGTGAGCCTCGTGCTGCGCATCGCGATCCTGCCGCGCGAGACCCGCGACGCCGGCATCTCAGTGGGCACGCTCGGACCGGTCGACACGATCGTGAACGCGCTGCTGCTGCAGGGCTACGCACCGCGCACGCTCCGCAGCGGGATCGAGGTCGCGTGGACGCTCGCCGTCGAGGTGTCCTTCTACGTGGTGCTGCCCGTCGTGGCGCTCCTCGCGGCGCGGCTGCTGCGGGGGAGGGCCACGTGGATCCGCGCCCTCGCACCCGCGGCCGTGCTCCTGCTGATCGGCGTGGCCGGCAAGGTGTGGTCGATGATGGCGCAGGCGCCGCTAGGTCACCGCGGGCGCCTCGCGAGCGAGTGGGGCGTGACGTGGGAGGCGGTCGCGAACCGCAGCATCCTCGTGCACGCGGACCTCTTCGCCTACGGCATGGCGGCGGCGGTCGTCCTGCTCGCCCTGTCCGCGGACGAGGCGCTGCGCGACCGCGTCACCGCCTGGCGGGTGCCCGCCGGGATCGCTGCCGCCGCGCTCATCGTCGTCGCCTCGGAGGCGCCCGTGGGCGCGTTCGAGGAGAGCATCGTGGCCGCCTCGTGCGCGACGCTCCTGCTCCTCGTGGCCCTGCCGCGGCGCGGGGGATCCCTCGGCCCGGTGACGCGGTTCCTCGAGCTGCGCTGGATCGCCTGGCTCGGCACGATCTCGTTCAGCGTGTACCTCTGGCACCTGCCGGTGATCCGCTTCCTCCGCCGCGCGGGCCTCGTGCTCCCGGACACGCTCGCGGGCTTCGCCCTCAACACGCTCGTGGTGGGGGCGGTGACGCTCGCGCTCTCGGCAGCGACCTACTACGCGATCGAGCGGCCGGCGCTGCGGCTGAAGGCCGTCTCGCGCTAGACCGCGCCGCATGATCGCCGGACGGCTTGGCGACCGAGCGCACAGGCGATCGACGCGTCATCTCCGGAACCTGGTCTGCGTGCCTGTCCGATGCTCGTGGAGGAGCTCACGTGCCATCTGCCGTGTCCGCCGGGCGGGCGTTGCCCGCGGCCGAGCGGCGGTCCGGCTCCGGCTCCTCCCGAGGGCATCTCGACGCGTGGAGGGCCTATGGGGCATCGACAGTCATCCGTCGGGCGCCGACTAGGAGTTCGCATCGGGGCATCGTCGGCGAGAGCGCACCGTGGTGTGGCCGGCGCCGCCCCGCGCAGCCTTCCAGCCCGATCACGACCGCGGCCCGTCGGCGCTCGAGGAGCTCGAGGGAGCGATCAGCGTCCCGTCCATGATGGCGAAGGGCACCGCTGTTCGATTCGGGCCGACGGCCGTCATCGTCCCATCACTGCGTAGGACGCGAGGACCCGTCTCAGTTCTCGTCGTCAGGTTCTTGCTCTGGATCCGCATCGAATCGAGATCCGGACCCAGAGTCGACGAAGGGCGTTGAATCGTCGGCGACTGCCGAGTGCGAGTTGGCCGTGAACCGAGGTCGTCACATCGACGAGCTTCGCCGGACTACGCGTGATGGGGCGGCGAGCGCTTCTCGGAATCGAGTACGGGCGGGGAGCGTGCGCGTACGGGGGCCACCCTGGTGACGATTCAGCGGTCGTCATCAGGGTGGCCATCACGTCATCTGAGGAGTCACCTGCAGTGACGCTTCGGCATCTACTTCGTATCCGTCGCTTGTCCATTGGAGACGGGGTTGTTGAACGAGATCCTGCCCGTCCAGTGACCCACCCCGCAGTCTCCGCCGCATCCGCCGACGACCTCGACCCGGAGGAAGAAGGTTCCCGGAGCGTTGCTGGCTCGACCTGTGGCCTTGTTTATGAAGTACGACCACTTCCCGAATGTCTCCTCCGTCGTCGCGAACGAACTGGTGTTCTGAGATCTGGTGATGCCGGCGTAGACAGGAGGCCCCCCACCGCCCTGCATGTCATCGATGATGATCAACTCCGCGTTGTGTGGGTTGGTCTCACGGTACGCATGGGGGTAGAACGACAGCCCGACCGGTTGGTAGCCATCCAGGGCCCTCGTCTCGGCCATCGCCGGTGTCGACGTCCCGGCGAGGATCCCCAGACCCGCTGTCAGGGCGACGACGACCAGCGCGCGCGCCCGCCGACGGTTGGAGTTGCTTTCATGCTTCATCAGATTGCTCCATTCGTTGTTCAACATTCACTTTCGAACTCGACCGCGGCTTCGCTTTTTCCTACGGTCTCGGCATATGTCTCCATGTCGTGAATGTATGCGCGGACGTCCATGTTCCGTGCAACCTGTGGTATCTTCTCCCACTGTTCGGCCCTCAATTGGAGATCGGCCTCGCCGACACCGGTTCCCGCGTCTGACTCAGGGGGATGCAGGCTGATCTTCAACCACGCGCATCGCCAGTATCGAGCTACGAATTGCGCAGGGAGATCGACGTGGTACGAATGCACCTTCCCGTCATCGGGGTGGAAGAAGCTCGGTGCGGTCGCGGGGAAGGCTTGTCCCGGCGGAAGCGGATTGGGGAATGCGCTGACAGCCTGCGTCCATGCGGTGTCGACTTGCGAGTCGGTGAAGAAGTCTAGTTGAGACGATTCCCGTGATGGGTCGGTGCGTGGTGTGGCAGTCATCGCGGTGGTCGCGAGAGCGCTGATCGCGAATACGGCGCCGAGCCCGCAGGCAGTCAGCAATGCGCGTTTGCGGTTCATTTTCCCCTCCTGGCCGACGCCAATGTCTGAAAGTTACGTCGGAGCCGCGCGTTCGACAATGGAGCGTAGGGTGCATTGCGTTTCTCGTCCGGACTGCCTATGCTCTGCATCTCGACCCAGAGGGTGGGTCTGTGGCGATTGTCGACATCCATCTCGTGTGCGCACCCACGGGGCGTGGCTGGATTTCGCTCATCGAATGAGCCCGACGGGGCCTGCATCGTGTAGCGCTTCCGGTCGAGTCGCCTCACATCTGCCAGTCCGAGCCTCGCGAGGCGTTCGGCTGATCGCCCGGACGACGAAGGGCCGCTCCCGGGGGAGCGGCCCTTGATCATGATGCCGGTCATGCTGTGCCTCGCGGAGGAGGCGGTGTGTCGGGGTAACAGGATTTGAACCTGCGACCTCTTCGTCCCGAACGAAGCGCGCTACCAAACTGCGCCACACCCCGATGGCCCGAGGGCCGGGATCTACGATACCCGATGTTCACGGGTCCGGAGTACGCCGCGGGCGGTCAGACCGCCGTGAGCGTGAGCAGCGTGGCCTCGGGGAAGCAGGCGAAGCGCACGGGCGCGTAGATCGACGTGCCGAGGCCCGCGCTCACGTTGAGGAACGACGCCCGGTCGGCGTGCGGCCAGACGCTGAGGCCCTTCACCTGGCGGCGCGGGATGTCGCAGTTGGTGACGAGCGCGCCGTAGCCGGGCACGCAGACCTGGCCGCCGTGTGTGTGCCCGGCGAAGATCATGCGGGCGCCGTTGGTGACGAACGAGTCGAGCACTCGGCGGTAGGGGGCGTGCGCGACGCCGATGGACACGACGGGGGCGTCCGATGCGCCCTGGTAGGCCTCCCCGTCCTCGCGCAGCGCGTCGAGGGCTCCGGGGAGCGCCTCGAGGTGGTCGAAGTCGCGGTGCGGGTCGTCGACCCCGAAGAACTCGAGCAGCGTGCCGTTGACCTCGATCGCGCCCGCGGCGTTGTTGAGGTCGACCCAGCCGAGCGACGCGTACAGCCGCTCGAGCCGGGGGAGGTCGAGGTCGGCCGGGCGCTGCGTGGCGTGCGTGTTGGCGGTGAAGTACTTGAACGGGTTCTTGAGCATGGGCCCGTAGTAGTCGTTCGAGCCGTGCACGAAGACACCTGGGATCCCGCGGAAGGCCTCGAGCGTCTCCTCGACCGCGACGATGCCCTGCTCGTGTCCCGTGTTGTCGCCGGTGTCGACGACGAGGTCGGGCTTGAGCTCCGCGAGCTCGCGCACCCAGCGCTGCTTCTTGTGCTGCCACGGTGCCATGTGCATGTCCGACAGGTGGAGCACGCGGATGGGGTCGGCGCCCACAGGGAGTACCGGCACCGTCACCTCGCGGAGGGTGAAGCGGCGCCGCTCATAGAAGGACGCGTACGCGAAGACCGCCGCGCCGGCCGCGGCGACGCCGCCGACGGTGCGTGCGATGGTGCCGAGCACGCCCATCAGCTGCGTCCGATGTAGAGCGTCACGGGGCCGCCGCTCTGCTGCCCGGCCGCGGGATCCGTGCGGGTCGCCTTGCCGATCTGCGAGTTGTCCTGCACCTGCTCCTGGGCCATGGTCACGTCGAATCCGGCGCCCCGGAGCGTCTGCCGGGCGCTCGTCATGTCCTGCCCGCGCACGTCAGGGACGGTGCCCGGGGTGCCCTGCTGCTGGCTCTGGTCGGGCCCGCTGCTGATGAACACCGTGACGGTCGATCCACGCGCCGCGTTGGCGCCGGCACCCGGGTCGGATCCGGCGACCTGGCCGGCGGCCACGTTCGCGGAGGACCGCGAGCCGCCCTGGGCGAAGGACAGGCCCGCGCCCTCGATGGCCGACTGGGCGTCGGCGGGCGACATGCCCGAGACGTCCGGAACCTGGACCGTCGGCGTGCGGGTGAGCTCGGCTGCCGGACCAGGGAACGCCGACCCCTTGTAGACCGCGTTGACGGACTGCATGAACGGCTTCCACACCGCGAACCGAGCGGTGGACATGAGCTGCCCGCTCGGGAGCTTGGTCTTGCGCTGCTGGATCTGCTGGCCCGAGGAGCTGCCCACCCAGATGGCGGTCGTGACCTCGGTGCTGGACCCGACGAACCAGGTGTCCTTCGCTGCATCCGTGGTTCCGGTCTTGCCGATGAGCGGCGTGCCGTCGTTCGTGTCGGCGGCGGCACCGGTGGCCCCCATGACCCCGGCGAGGGCGTAGGCGGCGGTGTGCGCGACGTCCGGACTCACGGTCTCGGTGCAGTTCGCCTGGGGCGGCGTCACCTCCGTGTCATCCGGCAGCACGACCTTGTCGATCAGGACCGCCGTGCAGGTGGTGCCGTTGTTGGCGACGGTCGCGTACGCCGACGCCATCGTCAAGGGCGACACGTTGTTCGCGCCTGATCCGATGATGTCCGCGATCAGGTTGGACAGCTTCTTCCCGGTCTGCGCCTGGTGGATCCCGATGTCCTGGGCGGTCTGCTGGATGCCGCACATGTCGAGCTCGGACGCCATGGCCATGAACGCGGTGTTGGTGGAGTTCGCCGTACCCGACATGACCGTGCGGTTCGGCCCGGGGGCTGCACCGTCGTTGGTCACCCGGAGAGTGTCCCCGGGGGAGTTCCCGCCCCCGCATGAGTTCGTGAAGTCGCGCCCGGTCCATACGCCGTTCGACGCGCGCACGACCTCATTGACGGAGTGCCCCTCCTTGAGCCAGTCGAGGAGCGTCACGATCTTGTAGGTCGATCCGGGTTGGAAGCCCCGGGAGCCGCCCAGCGCCTCATCGGTGTTGTAGTTGACGCTCGTGACGCCGCGAGTGTCGCTGGCGTTCCCGTAGTCGGTGTTCTGCACCATGGCGATCACGCGGCCGGTCTTGGCCTCGATGCTCGTCATGGCGGATCCGACGTTGATGCTGTTCATCGTCGTGGGGATCTGCTTGCGCATGTCGTCCGTGGCCTTGGCCTGCAGGTCGAGGTTCAGCGTCGTGTAGATCTTGTAGCCGTTGCGGTTGAGGTTCCGACGGGCCTCGTCGGGGGTCTGGCCGAACTCCTTCGAGTTCTCGACCGTGTACTTCACCGCGTCGCAGAAGTAGGCGGCACTGGCGGGCTGGGCCGCGTTGCAGCCGCTCACCGAGGGGGTGATCGCCGGCGTGACGGGGGTGGCGATCGCCTCGTCGTGCTGCGCCTGCGTGATGCTGTGGTGCTTGAGCATGTTGTCGATGAGCACGTCGCGGCGCTCCTGGTTGGCCTTGATGTTCCCGGGCTCGTCGATCCGCAGGGCCGTGGGGTAGTTCACCGTGGCGACGAGGCTCGCGGCCTGGGCGATGCTGAGGTCCTTCGCGTCCACGCCGTAGTAGTACTTCGCGGCCGACTGGATGCCGTAGACGCTGCCGCCGTAGTTCGCGATGTTGAGGTAGCCGAGCAGGATGTCGTTCTTCGAGAACTTCTTCTCCAGGCCGATCGCGAGGCGCATCTCCTTGAGCTTGCGGGCGGTCGACTCCTGCGTCGCCTCCGCGTACGCCTTCTTGCCCGCGTCCGGGTCCGTCTCGGCGAGGGTCTCCGCCTTCTGCACGAGCACGTTCTTCACGTACTGCATGGTGATGGTGCTGGCGCCCGACTCGACGCCGCCGCCGATGACGTTCTGCGCCAGCGCGCGGAACGTGGACTGCACGTCCACGCCGCCGTGCTCGTAGAAGCGGGGATCCTCCGTGTCGACGGCCGCGGCCTTCGCGTTGTCGGAGACCTCGTCCCAGCTCACCTCCTGGCGGTTCTGCGCGTAGAACTCGGCGAACTTGACCGGCTGGCCGCCCTGCGTGGCGTAGAGCTCGGTCTTCTGGGCGAGGTTGTCGATCTGCAGGTAGTCCGGCAGGTCCTCGAAGAGGCCGATCGTGTTGTTGGCCGCGAGGCTCGTGACGGCGATGGCCGGGGTGACCATCGCCGCGACCAGCACGCCGGCGACGGCGCTCATGCCGAGGACGCCCGTGAGCGCGGCGGCGACGCGGCCGGGCGTGTTCTTGGAAGCAGACATAGACTCCAGAGTACGGGAAGGGTGTATGGGAACCCGTGAGACCTGTGCGCCGGCCGCCCGCGCCCGTCCCGTCATGCATCCAGACCCGACCGGCAAGGAGCCGAGATGACCGCAACGCCCGCGCAGTGGGAGTACCTCACCACGCCCCTGATGATCCACAACACGGCCGCCATCCTCAACACCTGGGGATCGCAGGGCTGGGAGCTCGTGCAGGTCGTCACCGGCCCCGAGGGTGGGCTCGTCGCGTACATGAAGCGTCCGGTCGCCGGCGCGGAGCACGGCGCCTGATGGGCTCGATCTCCGATCGACTGGCCGAGCTGGGCATCGAGCTGCCCGCGGTCGCGGCCCCCGTCGCCGCCTACGTCCCCGCGGTCGTGCACGGCGGGCTCGTCTACACGAGCGGCCAGCTGCCCTTCGTCGACGGCGTGCTCGCGGCGACCGGGAAGGTCGGCGCCGAGGTGTCGGCCGAGGACGCCAAGGCGCACGCCCGCACGTGCGCGCTGAACGGGCTCGCGGCGGCGGCGGATGCGGCCGGCGGCGTCGACCGCATCGCGCGCGTGATCAAGGTCACGGGCTTCGTCGCCTCGGCCGAGGGATTCACCGGACAGCCGGGCGTGATCAACGGCGCGAGCGAGGTGCTGGGGCAGATCCTCGGCGACGCCGGCATCCACGCCCGCTCCGCCGTGGGCGTCGCGGAGCTGCCGCTCGGCTCGCCCGTCGAGGTCGAGCTCGTGGTCGCGCTCGTCGAGTAGCCGCCGTCAGCTGCGGCGGGCAGGGGAGAGGGCCGGGTGCGCATCGCACCCGGCCCTCCTGTCGTCCGGCGTCGTGATGTCGGGTCAGCCCGCGCTCATCCGGTCGCTGATGACCTGCATCACCTGCGTGTCGGCGAGCGTGGTAGTGTCGCCGACCGCCCGGCCCTCCGCCACGTCGCGCAGCAGGCGGCGCATGATCTTGCCGGATCGGGTCTTCGGCAGCTCCTGCACCACGAACACGCGGCGCGGCTTCGCGATGGCGCCGATCTGGTCGGATACGTGCTTCCGGAGGACCTCGTTCGGATCCTCGTCGCCGAGCGCGCTCGCCTCGGCCGTGCGGAGGATCACGAATGCCACCACCGCCTGGCCGGTCGCCTCGTCGGACGCGCCGACGACCGCCGCCTCGGCGACGTAGGGGTGCGCGACGAGGGAGGACTCGATCTCCGCGGTCGACAGGCGGTGCCCGGAGACGTTCATCACGTCGTCCACCCGGCCGAGCAGCCAGATGTCGCCGTCCTCGTCGAGCCGCGCGCCGTCGCCCGCGAAGTAGCGGTCGCCGAAGCGGTCCCAGTAGGTCTCGCGGTAGCGCTCCGGGTCGCCCCAGATGCCGCGCAGCATGCCGGGCCAGGGCTCGGTCACGACCAGTAGGCCGCTCTCGCCGCGGGCGACGGGCTCGCCCTGGTCGTCGACCACGGCGACCTGGATGCCGGGGATGGGGGTCTGCGCGGATCCGGGCTTCGTCGCGGTGACGCCGGGGAGGGCGGAGATCATGATGCCGCCGGTCTCCGTCTGCCACCACGTGTCGACGACGGGCACGTCGCCGCCGCCGATGACGTCGCGGTACCAGCGCCACGCCTCCGGGTTGATGGGCTCACCGACCGAGCCGAGCAGGCGGATGGAGGAGAGGTCGCGCGCGTCCGGGATCTCGCGGCCCGTCTTCATGAAGGAGCGGATCGCGGTGGGCGCCGCGTAGAGGATCGTGACGCCGTGCTTCTCCACGATGTCCCACCAGCGGCCGGGCTCGGGGGTGTCCGGCGTGCCCTCGTAGACGACCTGCGTGGCGCCGTTCGCGAGCGGGCCGTAGACGACGTAGCTGTGGCCGGTGATCCAGCCGACGTCCGCCGTGCACCAGTAGACGTCGGTCTCGGGGTGCAGGTCGAAGACGTTGCGGTGGGTGTACGCGACCTGCGTGAGGTAGCCGCCCGACGTGTGCAGGATGCCCTTCGGCTTCCCGGTCGTGCCGCTCGTGTAGAGGATGAAGAGGGGATGCTCGGCCTCGAAGGCCCGGGCCTCGTGCTCCGGATCCGCCGCGGCGATCCGCTCGTGCCACCAGAGGTCGCGGCTCTCGTCCCAGTCGACCTCGTTCTCGCCGCGCCTGACGACGAGGACGTGCTCGACGGATCCGGCCGATCCGACCAGCGCGGCGTCCACGGCGGGCTTGAGCGGGAAGACCTTGCCCTTGCGCCAGCCGCCGTCGGCGGTGATGACCACGCGCGCCGCGGCGTCATCGATGCGCGCGCGCAGGCTCTCGGCGCTGAAGCCGCCGAACACGACGGAGTGGACGGCCCCGATGCGCGCGACGGCCAGCATCGCGATCACGGCCTCGGGGATCATCGGGAGGTAGATCGCGACGCGGTCGCCCGCGACGACACCCAGATCGCCGAGGGCGTTCGCGGCGCGCTTGACCTCCGCGGTGAGCTCGGCGTAGGTGAGGTCGCGGGTGTCGCCGGGCTCGCCCTCCCAGTGCAGCGCGACGCGGTCGCCGTGCCCGGCGAGCACGTGCCGGTCGAGGCAGTTGTAGGCCACGTTGAGCCGGCCTTCGGGAAACCAGCGGGCGACGGGGGCGCCCGACCAGTCGAGGACCGTCTCGAACGGAGTCTCCCAGGTCACCAGCTCACGTGCCCTGTCGGCCCAGAAGCCGAGACGGTCTGCGGCGGCGGACTCGGCGAGGGACTCGTCGGCCACGCGGGTGGCGCGGAACGCCTCCGACGGCGGGTGGACGGGCCCCGGCTCCGTCGTCGGCGCCGGGCGCGAGGGGATGGTCGTCCCCTCCTCGTCCTGGTCGTGCGCGGCGGGGCTCGAGGCTCCGGGCTGGGTCGATCGGGGGTTCGTGGACATCGTCATCGTCATCCTCTCCGCGACCCACGTTAGCGGGTGGGCGGTCCGGCACCGCGGCCCCAGGGGCTGATGTGGTGACCCCGCTGCCCGGGAGTCCGGTGGGGGAACGGCCAGAACGCGCATGACCCTCCCCTGGGGGGAGGCTCGCGGCGTATGCTCATGCCGTCGGGCCAAGCCCGGCGTGTGGCGGATCCAGGATTCCCCCGATCCTTCGTCACGTGGCGGCGCCCGTTCCCCCGATGGGCGCCGCCCCTCTCTCCTCCCCAGCGCGTGGCGGTGACGCGTCCTCCCCGGCTCGCGTCGGCTCGTCATCACCGCGGGCGGCTGCGCCTAGTGTCCGCGCATGATCGAGTGGCAGGCATCCGTCGTGGGTCGAGGCGTCCTCCCGGGGGAGGCCCCGCGGCACAGGCCCGCAGGAGGCGCGGGGCCGGGCGACCGTCCGCTCGTCGTCGCTCCCGCGGCCTTCGTCCCGCGGCCCCGGACACCCGCTGGCGCAGGTCGGGGCGTCGCGTCGTCCGACGCCCGGGGCTCAGGGCCCGGCGGGGCCCTCCGCCTCCCGGCGGTCGGTCCCGTCGCCGAGGCCGCATCGCTCGCGCCCCTGCGCCGGGTCCCGTCCGCGCTCGGTCCCCTCTCTCGTCTGGCGCAGGACCCCCGGGCGACGGACGTGTTCGTCAACGGCGACGGCGAGGTCTGGGTCGACCGCGGATCCGGCCCCGAGCGCCGACCCGACGTCGACCTCGGCGGTGAGCCGTCCGTGCGGGCGCTGGCCGTGCGGCTGGCCGCGGCGGGCGGGCGGCATCTGGACGAGGCGGCCCCGTGCGTGGACGTGAGGCTGGGTGACGGGATGCGCATCCACGCGGTGCTGCCACCCGTGTCGACGCGCGGCACCCTGCTCTCCATCCGGCTCCCCTCGCGGGCGAGGCCGACGCTCGACGCGCTCGACGCGGCGGGGGCCTTCCCTCCCGGATGCCGCGCGCTGCTCGAGGAGGCGGTGCGACGACGCACGAACCTCCTGATCACCGGCGCCGGCGGCAGCGGGAAGACGACCCTGCTCGGCGCGCTGCTCGCCCGGGCGGATCCGCGGGAGCGCATCGTGCTCGTCGAGGACGTCGCCGAGCTGCGGGTGCACCACGCGCACGTCGTGTCGCTCGAGGCCAGGCAGGCGAACATCGAGGGCGCCGGGGAGCTGTCCCTGCCGCGCCTGGTGCGGGAGGCGCTGAGGATGCGGCCGGACCGGCTGGTCGTGGGGGAGTGCCGGGGCAGCGAGATCAGGGACCTGCTCGGAGCCCTCAACACCGGGCACGACGGAGGCGCGGGCACCCTGCACGCCAACGGCGTCGCGGACGTGCCGGCCCGGCTCGAGGCGTTGGGCGCGCTCGCCGGCATGGACGCGGTCACGACCGCACGCCAGGCGGTGAGCGCGATCGGCCTGGTCGTCCACCTCGCCCGGACGCCGCGGGGGCGACGGGTGGCCGCCGCCGGACGCCTCGCGACGGGCGACGACGGCCGCCTGCGGGTCGTCCCGGTGCGCTGGGATGCCGGCGCGGGTCCGGTGGCGCGGCCCGCGGTGGCGGCATCGGCCGCGGAGGCGCTCGGGGGTCGTGGATGATCCGGCGCGCGCACGCCGACCGCCCGGGGCTGCGTGTGCGGCTGCGGGGCGGGGGCGACGAGACAGCGGTCGAGGAGGCCGAGGAGATCGCCGCGTTCGTGCGACGACTGGCGGTGCTGCTCGGCGCGGGGCTGCACCTCGAGCGCGCGTGGTCGCAGCTGGCGCCGCCGGGCGGTCGCGCCCGGCGCGGTGAGCGCGCGGTGCCCGCCCTGGTCCGTCGCGTCGCCGCGGGCGCCGGATCGGCTCCCCTCGCCGATCGCGTCATGACCGCGTCCACCGCGTCCACCGCGGGGGAGGCGGCAGGCGGAGGCACCGCGCGATCGTGGTCCGCGCTCGCCGCGGGGCTCGAGGTCGCGGATCGCACGGGAGCGCCGCTCGCGCGGTCCCTCGACCGGCTCGCCGACTCCCTCGTCGACATCGCCAGGGTGCGCCGCGACGCGGGCACGGCGCTCGCCGGCCCGGTGGCGACCAGCCGCACCGTGCTCCTCATGCCCGGCGCAGGCCTGCTCCTAGCGGCAGGGCTCGGGTTCGATCCGCTCCGCGTCCTGGTCACCACCGTGCCCGGGCTCGTGTGCCTCGTGATGGGTTCCTCGCTCGTGGCGATCGGCTGGCGGTGGAACCGCCGCCTGGTGAGCCGGGCCCTTCCGCGGGAGCCCGCACCGGGGCTCGTACTCGACCTGGTGGCGATGGCCATGTCCGGCGGAGCCTCCGTGCCTCGCGCGGTCGCGGTCGTCCGACGCGCGTGCGAGCGCGCCGGACTGGGTGCTGGTGACGACCTCGATGCGGTCGGGTCGGTCGTCGACGCGGCCGCCCGCACGGGCGCGCCCGTGGCCGCGCTCCTCGGGAGCGAGGCGGAACGGGTCCGCAGGGACGCGGCGACCTGGGCGGAGCGGGCGGCGGCGCGACTGGCGGCGCGGCTCATGCTGCCGCTGGGCGTGTGCATCCTGCCGGCGTTCCTGGCGGTGGGCGTGGTGCCGATGCTGCTGGCCGTCGTGTCCTCAACACTCGGCCGCGGATGAGGGCATCCACCATCGCGGATCCCGCCACGGGCCGAGCAGGTCGGACGGGGCATGGTGGCGTCCCGGCCGATGGTCGGCAGGGACAGGACGGCGGGCATCGCCCGCCAGAGGGAGAGGACGAGGACATGGGACGAGTCGAGGAGCGGGCGCACCCGATCGACGTGCGCGACGTGGAGGTCGCGGCAGCGCGGGGGCACGGATCCGGGACGATGGGAGCCGCGGTGGCGCCGGAGGGCCGCGCCGTCTGGCCGCTGGCCGCGGCGGGGGCTGCGCCCGTCGCTCCGTCGCGTCCATCGGGGCGGGGCATGGGCTGCGCGGGGGCCTGCGGTGCGGAGGTGGTCACGGCGGTCCCGAGGCTCGCGCCGTCGCGTTCCGCCCGTGTCGCCCGGGCGGCGCGTCGTGCGCTCCTCCGGCGCGCGGCGGGCGACGGTGGTGCGGCCACGGCCGAGTACGCCATCGCGACCATGGCGGCGGTGGCGTTCGCCGGTCTGCTCGTGGTCATCCTGCAGAGCGACGAGGTCCGCGGGATGCTCCTCGACCTCGTGCGGCGCGCGCTGACGTACGACCGGTGACCCCGTCCACCTCGGCGGAGGGATGTCCGAACGGCGATCCGCGTGCCTGCCCGGTCGCGGATCGCGGGGCGGCGGCCGCGGAGCTGGCGGTCGTGCTGCCCGCGGTCGTGCTGGTCCTCGGGCTGTGCCTGGGCGCGGTACAGACGGTCGGGCAGCAGATCGTGCTGACATCCGCGGCGGAAGAAGCGGCACGGAGCCTCGGACGCGGGGAGGACGCGGGCACGGCGGCGGCGCGCATCGAGGGCGCGGCAGGGGGAGCGTCGATGGCGGTGGACCGGTCGGGTCACGCCGTCTGCGTCCGGCTCACGGCGCCCAGCCGGTTCGCGCCCGCTGGCGCTGCGGGCCTGAGCGTCTCGGCCCGGGGCTGCGCATGGCAGGAGGATCCCGGTGCCCCGTGACGGCGACGTCGGCTCGGGTACCGTGGTCGCGGTCGGCGTGTTCGGCGCGGTCACCGCGCTCGCGCTGGCCACGGTCGCCGTCTCATCCGTGCTGGTGGAGAGGGCGGCCGCGGCGGGTGCCGCGGACTCCGGGGCGCTCGCGGCGGCGGACGTCGCCGCGGGGTACGCGGCCGGCTCTCCCTGCTCGGCGGCCGAGGAGGTCGTGGTCGCCGCCGGGGCCGCGCTCACGGGCTGCGAGATGTCGGGCACGACGGCGGTCGTGATGGCAGAGCGTCGCGACGGCCCGATGGGACTCCAGGTGACGGCGCGCGCGCGAGCCGGTCAACCGCCGTCCCGGGTGTCGGGATGACCCGCGGCGGCACGGTCGTCGTGGGCGTCCTCGCCCTCAGGCCGGAGTCGAGGCGTGCTGGTCGAGGGCGTCTCGCGGGCGGCCCGCGAGAGCGGTCGGGACCCTGTCGGGCGTCTCCGTCCACGTCCGCTTGGGGCGCTCCAGTCCGGGCATCGCGCCGCCCGGTCGCGTCTCGTCCGGGCGGCGCCGCGATTAGGTGCCCGGTCGGTGCGCGTGTGTATGGTGTGCCTTGTCGGGGACCCCGCCGCACGTCGCCCCGGATCGGATCCGATCCGAGCGGGCACGCATCCCGGACACCGGGCCGGCCACCGGCCCCATGAACGCATATATAAGGAGTCACGTGCCCGGCACGAAGAAGTTGGTCATCGTCGAGTCGCCGGCCAAGGCCAAGACGATCGCCCAGTACCTGGGCAGCGGCTACGAGGTGCAGGCCTCCGTCGGCCACATCCGCGACCTCATCGAGCCCAAGAACCTGCCGCCCGAGCTGAAGAAGGGCACGCTCGGCAAGTTCTCCGTCGACGTGGAGAACGGCTTCGAGCCGTACTACGTCGTCAGCGACCAGAAGAAGAAGACGGTCGCCGACCTCAAGCGGGCGCTCAAGGACGCCGACGAGCTCTTCCTCGCGACGGATGAGGACCGCGAGGGCGAGGCCATCGCGTGGCACCTGCTCCAGGTGCTGAAGCCGAAGGTGCCGGTCAAGCGCATGGTCTTCCACGAGATCACCAAGGAGGCCATCGAGCGAGCCCGCGACAGCACGCGCGACATCGACACGGCCCTCGTGGACGCGCAGGAGACGCGACGCATCCTCGACCGCCTCTACGGCTACGAGGTGTCGCCCGTCCTCTGGCGCAAGGTGGGGCCCGGCCTCTCCGCGGGCCGCGTGCAGTCCGCCGCGACGCGGCTGGTCGTTGACCGCGAGCGCGAGCGGCTGGCCTTCGTCACCGCCTCGTACTGGGATCTGACGGCATCGCTCTCGCCGGTCGACCAGCAGCTGCCGTTCGACGCCCGCCTCGTCCGCATCGACGGTGCGCGCATCGCCACGGGCCGCGACTTCGACGACAAGGGCGCGCTCAAGAACGACTCGCGCCCGCTCGACGCGAGCAGCGCGGAAGCCCTCGCGGAGGCGCTCCGCGACCCGTCCGTGCCGCTGAAGGTGCAGAGCGTCGAGTCGAAGCCCTACACGCGTCGCCCCGCCGCGCCGTTCACCACGTCCACGCTGCAGCAGGAGGCGGCGCGCAAGCTCCGCTTCTCCGCGCGGCAGACCATGAGCGTCGCGCAGTCGCTCTACGAGAACGGCTACATCACCTACATGCGCACCGACTCGCCCTCGCTCTCGCAGCAGGCGATCAACGCGGCGCGCAAGCAGGCAGCGGAGCTCTACGGGCCCGAGACCGTGCCGGACAAGCCGCGCCTCTACGCGGGCAAGAGCAAGAACGCGCAGGAGGCCCACGAGGCCGTCCGTCCCGCCGGGGAGACCTTCCGCACGCCGCAGCAGCTCGCATCCACGCTGCGCGGCAACGACCACAAGCTCTACGACCTCATCTGGAAGCGCACCATCGCCTCGCAGATGGCCGACGCGAAGGGATCCACCGCGTCGGTCGTCATCGCCGCGGGCCCCACGTCCGCGGGCGAGGTGGCCGAGTTCGCCGCCTCGGGCACGGTCATCACGTTCCGCGGGTTCCTTGCCGCGTACGAGGAGAGCCGCGACGAGGAGCGCCACGGCGCGGCCGAGCCGCGCGAGGCCAAGCTGCCCGACCTCAAGAAGGGCCAGGACCTGCGCCTCGTCGACGTCGACGCGAAGGGGCACGAGACCAGCCCCCCGCCGCGCTACACGGAGGCGAGCCTCGTCAAGACGCTCGAGGAGCTGGGGATCGGTCGTCCGTCGACCTACGCGGCCATCATCTCGACGATCGTCGACCGCGGCTACGTCACGCCGCGCGGCACGGCCCTCGTCCCGAACTGGATCGCCTTCTCGGTGGTGCGGCTGCTCGAGGAGTTCTTCACCGAGCTCGTGCAGTACGACTTCACCGCGGGCATGGAGGACGACCTCGACCGCATCGCGGAGGGTTCGGCCGAGCGCGTCGACTGGCTGAAGGGCTTCTACTACGGCAACGACGCGCACAAGGGGCTCCGCCCCACCATCGACAACCTCGGCGAGATCGACGCCAAGGAGATCAACTCGCTGCGCATCGCGGATGACATCACGCTGCGCATCGGCAAGTACGGGCCCTACCTGGAGGTCCACGAGGAGGGTGCCGCCGCGGACGCGACGCCTCGCCGCGTCAACCTGCCGGAGGACCTCGCGCCGGACGAGCTGACGGCGGCCAAGGCCCGCGAGCTCATCGACGCACCGGTCGTCACCGATCGCGTCATCGGCATCAACCCCGAGAACGGCAAGCAGGTCGTGGCGAAGGACGGTCGCTACGGCCCCTACGTCACCGAGCTCGATCCCGAGCCCGAGGAGGCGCCCGCCGCCCCCGCTGACGGCGTCGACCCGGCGACGGGTGAGGTGCTCGAGAGCGCGTCGGCGACGACCACTGCTGCACCCGCGAAGAAGGCGCCCGCCAGGAAGCCGGCGGCGAAGAAGGCGGCGGCCGTCAAGCCGCGCACCGCCTCCATCTTCAAGTCGATGGACCTCGCCACGGTCGACCTCGAGACGGCGCTGCGGCTGCTCGACCTCCCGCGGGTCGTGGGCGAGGATCCGGAGACGGCAACAGCCATCACCGCGCAGAACGGCAAGTACGGCCCGTACCTGAAGAAGGGCACGGACTCGCGCTCGCTCACGAACGAGGAGCAGATCTTCGAGATCGACCTGCCCGGTGCCCTCGAGGTGTTCGCGCAGCCCAAGTACGGCGCCCGGCGCCCGTCGAGCGCGCTGAAGGAGTTCGACGCGGATCCCGTGAGCGGCAAGGGCATCAAGGTGAAGGACGGGCGCTTCGGTCCGTACGTCACGGACGGCGAGACCAACGCGACGATCCCGAAGAGCGAGTCCGTCGAGGACATCGACTTCGACCGTGCGGTCGAGCTCCTCGCCGACAAGCGCGCCAAGGGGCCGGCGAAGCCCAAGTCCAAGGCCAAGGCTCCGGCCAAGGCGAAGGCCAAGGCACCCGCAAAGGCGAAGACGACGGCAGCGAAGTCGACCGCGGCGAAGACCGGCACCGCGAAGACGACCGCCGCGAACTCGACCACCGCGAAGACCGCCACCGCGAAGACGACTGCCGCGCGGTCGGCCGCCGCCACGAAGGCGGCGGCGACGAGGGCCGCCAACAAGGCGGCCGCTGCCGCGGCGACGGCGTCCGACGCGACGTGACCGGCGTCTTCATCACCCTGGAGGGCGGCGACGGCGTGGGGAAGTCCACGCAGTCGGCGCTCCTCCGCGGATGGCTGGAGGACGAGGGCCACGAGGTCGTCGTCACCCGCGAGCCCGGGGGCAGCGACCTCGGGGTGGAGATCCGCGAGATCGTGCTGCACCGTCGCGGCCACATCGCGCCGCGCGCCGAGGCGCTCCTGTACGCGGCCGACCGCGCGCACCACGTCGAGACGGTCGTCCGGCCGGCGCTCGAACGGGGCGCCGTCGTGCTGCAGGACCGCTACCTCGACTCGTCCGTCGCGTACCAGGGTGCGGGTCGCGTGCTGGACGCCGTCGAGATCCGCGACCTGTCGCTGTGGGCCGCCCAGGGGCTCCTTCCCGACCTGACCGTGCTGCTCGACCTCGACCAGGCCGCCGCCCGCGTCCGCCTCGACGCGGCTCGCACGCGCTTCGACCGCCTCGAGGCCGAGCGCGCCGAGTTCCACGAGCGCGTGCGCCAGGCGTTCCTCGGTCTCGCCGACGCGGAGCCGGAGCGCTTCCTGGTCGTCGACGCCGCGCGCCCGCGCGAGGAGATCGCCGCGGACATCCGGACCAGGGCGCATGCGCTGATCGCGGCGGGAGCGTCGGCGTGAGCGACGCGACACCGGACCGGGCGGCTGCGGCGCCGGCCGACGGGTCGTCCGCGAGCCCCGACGGGAGGGCGATCTGGGACGAGCTCACCGGCCAGTCCGAGGCCGTCGCGCTCCTCGCCGCCGCGAGCAGCCCGCGCGCCACGGCGCGCGACGCCGCCGGCACCGCGCTCGCGCACTCGTGGCTCATCACCGGGCCCCCCGGATCCGGCCGCTCGAACCTCGCCTACGCCTTCGCGACCGCGCTGCTGAGCGACGGCACGCCGGAGGGAGACGCGGCGACCGCTCGCCAGGTCGCCGCCCGCAGCCACCCCGACCTCGGCGTGCTCGCGACCGAGCGGGTCATCATCGCGATCGACGAGGTGCGCGCGCTCGTCACGTCGTCGCAGTACTCGCCGTCGGTCGGGCGCTACCGCGTCATGGTCGTCGAGGACGCCGATCGGATGACCGAGCGCACGTCGAACCTGCTGCTGAAGGCGCTCGAGGAGCCGCCGGAGCGCACCATCTGGATCCTGTGCGCGCCCAGCGAGGCCGACCTGATCCCCACCATCCGCTCGCGCGTGCGCAGCGTGCGGCTGCGGATCCCGTCCGTCGAGGACGTGGCCGCGCTGATCCAGCGCCGTGACGGCGTCGACGCGGCCACGGCCACGCGCGCGGCCCGTGAGGCGCAGAGCCACATCGGCATGGCGCACCGGCTCGCCACCGACGCGGAGGCGCGCGAGCGCCGCAGCCGCACCCTGGAGCTCGCGCTCGGCATCCGCACGGTCGGCGACGCCGTCCGCGCCGCCGCCGCGATGCTCGAGCTCGCCGGTCAGGACGCCAAGGCCTTCACGGTGCAGCGCGACGCCGACGAGCGTGAGCGCGCGCTCCGGTCGCTCGGCGTGCAGGAGGGCGGATCCATCCCACCGCAGCTGCGATCGCAGATCCGGCAGCTCGAGGAGGACCAGAAGCGGCGGGCCACGCGGAGCCTCCGCGACGGCATCGACCGGATCCTCGTCGACCTCATGTCGCTGCACCGCGACGTGCTCCTGCACCAGCTGGGGGCGGACCTGCCCCAGGTGAACGCGGCCATCGCCCCGCGGATCGCGGAGGCCGCGGAGGCCGGATCCGCGGCGGCGTCGCTCGCGGTCCTCGACGCGGTCGGGGTCGCTCGCCGCCGGATCGACGGCAACGTCTCGCCGGCGCTCGCCCTGGAGGCGATGCTCGTCTCCATCACCCGCACCCGCACGGCGGGTCGCGCGTGACGCGCCGGAGTACGCCGGTGAGGGCCGGGCGTAGAGCGGGAGCGCTGGGCGCGGTCCTCCTCGCCGCGGCCGTCGCCCTGAGCGGCTGCGGTCTCATCCCCGTCCCCGAGCCGCGCAGCTCGACCTCGAGCCCCACGACGGAGGAGGTCGCGCCCGACCTGGCCCGCTACTACGAGCAGGCCCTCACGTGGTCCCCGTGCGAGGACGGCGCCCAGTGCGCGACCGCGACGGCTCCGCTCGACTGGTCGGCCCCGGATCCGGCCACCGACATCCAGCTCGCCCTCGTGCGCCACACCGCCCGCGGCGCCGACGGCCCGCGCGGCTCGCTCTTCGTCAACCCCGGTGGCCCGGGGGCGTCCGGCGTCGACTTCGTGAAGGCCAGCGTCGACTACGCGGTCTCGCGCGACCTGCAGGACGCGTACGACATCGTCGGCTGGGACCCCCGCGGCGTCGGGGCGTCGACCGCCGTCGACTGCGTCGACGACACCCAGCTCGACTCCTTCCTCTACGGCGAGACCGAGGCGCCGCCCGGCACCCCCGCGCACGACGAGGAGCTGGTGCAGGCGTCGAAGTCGTTCGCGGAGTCCTGCGCCGCCCGGTCCGGCCCGCTGCTGCAGTTCATCGACACCCAGAGCACCGTGCACGACCTGGACATGCTGCGCGCCCTGGTGGGGGACAGGCAGCTGAACTACCTCGGCTACTCGTACGGCACGAGCATCGGCGCGCAGTACGCGCAGGACTTCCCCGGGCACGTCGGACGCATGGTGCTCGACGGCGCGACGGATCCGTCCGCGAGCTCGTTCGACGTCGTGCTCGCGCAGACGACGGGATTCCGCACCTCGTTCGAGTCGTACATGGCGGCGTGCCTGGCGGGGCAGGGGTGCCCATTCCGCGGATCAGTCGACGAGGGCGAGCAGATGGTCGCGACCCTCCTCGATCGGCTCGACCAGAGCCCGCTGCGCGCCCGCGACGGGCGGGAGCTCGACGGGCAGGTCATGCGCAGCGCCATCGACTCCGCGCTCTACAGCGAGCAGCAGTGGCCGGCGCTCACGACGGCGTTCACCGAGGCGCTCCGCGGCGAGTCCGCCACCGCCTTCTCGCTCGCCGACTCCTACTTCGGCCGGAAGCCGGACGGCACCTACTCCGGCAACTTCTACGAGGCCTTCCTCGCGATCCAGTGCATCGACTACCCGGTGGAGCGGGATCCCGCGGTGCTCGTGACGGAGGCGGCGGAGCTCCGCGCCGCCGCCGGCGAGCTGGCGGATGACGACACCTCCCGCGACGGCGAGCCGGACCCGCTGTGCGGCAACTGGCCCTATCCCGCCCGGGACACCCCGGCGCCCGTGTCGGCGGAGGGCGCGGCGCCCATCGTCGTCGTCGGCACCACGGGCGATCCCGCGACGCCGTACACGTGGGCCGAGGCGCTCGCGGGCCAGCTCGCCTCGGGCGTGCTCCTCACCTACGAGGGGGAGGGGCACATCGCCTACGACGAACGGGATCCGTGCATCGTGTCCGCGGTGGACGGCTACCTGCTCGGCGGGGATCCGCCTGCCGCCGGCACGACCTGCGGCTGACGCCTCGAGGGCGGACCGCGGGCGGGCCTGGACGGGGTCGGCGCTGCCGGTGTGCGGGAGCGGCCTCCGGGATCCGGTATGCTCTCTACTCGTGCCCGGTACTCGCTGAGTCCGGGCCGGGCCGCCTTAGCTCAGTCGGTAGAGCATCTCACTCGTAATGAGAAGGTCGTCAGTTCGATTCTGACAGGCGGCTCCACCATCCCTCCCGCTCGTCGCGATCTCCCGCGAGAACCGCGGAGCCGCGTCGCACGTCCCTCACAGGGCGCTGTCCTGGCGCACGTCCCCGGAGCCCAGGCAGCCGGACCGGTCCTCGGGTGCGCCGTCTAACATGGCCCCATGCGATCCCCTGCCGACGGCCCCGACCGCGCGCGGGCCGACCGCACCGACCGGGATGCGCCCACGTCCCGGGGCCGCACGCGTGATCTGGCCCGCACGCGCGACCGCCGTCGCACCCGGTCCCTGACGGCCGCCGTCGCGGTCGTCGCCCTGCTCGCCGCCGGCGCCGTCGGCGCAGGTGCTCTGACCGGCCGCGCGGGGAGCGCCTCCGCGAGCGTCGCCGCCACCGCCGACCCGACGCCCACGCCGAGCCCCACCCCCACCCAGGCGCCGCCGCGTCCCGCGCCCGTCGACCAGGCCGCGCGCGACCTCCGCATGTGCTCCATCTCGTCCCTCGCACAGGATCCGCGCCTCGCCACCTTCGAGGGCCAGGTCCGCGACGTGGCGACCGGCCGCGTGCTGTTCGACCGGAACGGCAGCACCCCGGAGCGCACGGCGAGCGTCATGAAGGTCATCACCTCGGCCGCGGCCCTCGCGGCGCTGGGCCCCGACCGGCGCATCGCGACCACGGTGGTCCGCGGTGCCGAGCCCGGCACCGTCGTGCTCGTCGGCGGCGGGGATCCGACCCTGTCGCGCCTCACGTCCGGCAGCTCCGTCTATCCGGGGGCACCGCGCCTCAGCGACCTCGCGCAGCAGGTGCGCACGGCGTGGGCCGCGGATCCCGCGACGGCCGGCACGCCCATCACCCGCATCGTGCTCGACACCTCCCTCTTCTCCGGGGACACGTGGATCCCGTCGTGGGCCGCCTCCGAACGCAAGGCGGGGTACTCCAGCTTCATGACGCCGCTGCAGCTCGACGCCGACCGCGCGGATCCCGCCGCCGTCGTCTCCGCCCGGAGCGAGGATCCGCTGGCGCGCGTCGGCAGCACGTTCCGCTCCATGCTGGGCGGGTCGGCCGACGTCACGCAGGGCACGGCACCGGCCGGCGCCGCCGTGCTCGGCAAGGTCGAGTCGCAGCCGGTCTCCTCGCTCATCCAGACCGCGCTCATCAACTCCGACAACGTGCTCGCGGAGTCGCTCGCGCGGCTCGTGAGCATCCAGGTCGGCGCGGGGAACACGCAGCAGTCGCTGGCGACGGGGATCCCGAAGGCCCTGCAGGCGTACGGGCTCGACACCTCCACGCTCACCATCGTCGACGGCCAGGGCCTCAGCCCCGACGACCGCGTCCCCCCTTCGCTGCTCGCGCAGCTGATGATCCAGGTCGACCAGCGCCAGCAGGCGCTCGGGTACCTGCACGACGGGCTCCCCGTCGCGGGCCGCACCGGCACCCTGGCGGGTCGATTCACCGGAGACAGCGCCGTGGCCCGCGGGCACATCGTGGCCAAGACCGGCTGGATCGACACCGGCTACACGCTCGCCGGCATAGTCGACGCGGCCGACGGCACGAAGCTGACCTTCGCCTTCTATGCCATCGGGAACGTGACGGGCGACGCGAAGATCGCCCTGGACGCGCTGGCCGCGGGCACGTACCGCTGCGGGGCGGACCTGGGGGACGAGTGACGCGCGGCCCGGTCCCGGGCGGCGGATCCACGGCACCGGGCCCGGCCCGGGGAAGGAGCGGCGCATGAGTCGTGCTCTGTTCATCATCGACGTGCAGAACGACTTCACGGAGGGCGGCGCGCTCGGCGTCGACGGCGGCGGCGACGTCGCGCGGGGGATCACCCGGCTCCTCGCCGCGGAGCCGTACCGCTACGACCACGTCCTCGCGTCGCGCGACTGGCACGAGGCGACGGGCGACAACGGCGGGCACTTCGCCGCGGCGGGCGCCGTCCCCGACTTCTCGACCACGTGGCCCGCGCACTGCGTGCAGGGGACGCCGGGCGCGGAGTACCACCCCGACCTCGACGTCACCGCCGTCGACTTCCACCTCCGCAAGGGACAGGGCGCCCCCGCCTACTCGATCTTCGAGGGCACTACGGAGGAGGGCGTGCCGCTGGCGGACCTGCTGGCGCTGCACGAGATCACCGACATCGACGTCGTCGGCCTGGCCACCGACTACTGCGTGCTCGCCTCGGCGCTCGACGCGGTGCACCAGGGCAAGCGGGTGCGGATCCTCGCCGACCTCGTCGCTGGCGTGGCGCCTGCCACCAGCGCCGCCGCCCTCGACCGCCTCCGCGACGCCGGGGCCGAGATCGTCGAGGGCACGGCCGACTAGGCGGCCTTCTGCACCACGGCCTGCCGCACCACGGCCCGCGGCACAGAGGCCCGCGGCACCACGGGCACGAGCATCAGCACCACACCGCACGGAAGAAGCGAGGACAGCATGACCGCATCCACCGAGACCGACCTCCTGTCGGGCACGCCCACCACCCTGCTCATCGGGGGCGAGCAGGTCGACGCCGAGGGCGACGCGACGTTCGAGGTCCGGGATCCCGCGACCGACGCCGTCATCGCGCGGGTGGCGGACGCGAGCCCCGCGGACGGCGCGCGTGCCCTCGACGCGGCGGTGGCTGCGCAGGCGGCGTGGGCGGCGACCGCGCCGCGTGCCCGGGGGGAGATCCTCCGCCGCGCGTTCGACCTGCTCCAGGAGCGCAAGGACGAGTTCGCGCTCCTCATGACGCTCGAGATGGGCAAGCCGCTGGCCGAGTCGCTCGGCGAGGTGACGTACGGAGGCGAGTTCCTCCGCTGGTTCTCGGAGGAGGCCGTGCGCATCACGGGCCGCTACGGCACCAACCCCGAGGGCACTGGGCGCATGATCGTGTCGCAGCACCCGGTCGGACCGGTGCTGCTCATCACGCCCTGGAACTTCCCGCTCGCGATGGCGACCCGCAAGATCGCGCCGGCGCTCGCGGCGGGCTGCACCGTGGTCATCAAGCCGGCCGACCTCACGCCGCTCACCACGCTCCGCTTCGCCGAGCTGCTGGCGGAGGCGGGGCTGCCCGCTGGCGTCCTCAACGTGATCCCCACCACCCGCGCCGCCGACGTCACCGGGCCGCTCATCGCCGACCCGCGGCTGCGCAAGCTGAGCTTCACCGGATCCACGCCCGTCGGTCGCCAGCTCGGCGCGCAGGCCGCGCAGAACGTGCTGCGCGTCTCGCTCGAGCTGGGCGGCAACGCCCCCTTCGTGGTCTTCGCCGACGCCGACATCGACAAGGCCGTGGACGGCGCCATGGCGGCGAAGTTCCGCAACGTCGGGCAGGCGTGCACGGCGGCGAACCGCTTCATCGTCGAGGCGTCGATCGCGGAGGCCTTCGCCGACCGGCTGCAGGAGCGCATCGACCGGATGCGCATAGGCCGCGGCACCGAGGAGGGCGTCACGGTCGGCCCGCTCATCGACGGCCGCGCGGTCGACAAGGCCGACCGCCTCGTGCGCGACGCGGTCGATCGCGGCGCCACCGTGCGCGCGGGCGGCGAGCCGCAGGACGGTGCCGGCCACTTCTACCCGCCGACCCTCATCACGGGCGTCGCCGAGGGCAGCGACATCCTGCGCGAGGAGATCTTCGGGCCGGTGGTCGCGATCGTGCCCTTCGACGACGAGGACGACGCGGTGCGCCTCGCCAACGACACCGAGTTCGGCCTCGTGTCCTACGTCTTCACGCGCGACCTCGCGCGCGGGCAGCGCATGATCGAGCGGCTCGAGACGGGCATGACGGGCTTCAACATGGGCGTCATCTCCAACGCGGCCGCGCCGTTCGGCGGCGTGAAGCAGTCGGGGCTCGGTCGCGAGGGCGGGCTCGAGGGGATCCACGAGTACCTGAACACGAAGTACACGCTCACGCCCGACCCGTTCGCCTCGTAGTGGCGCACGTCGTCCCGGTCGACGACCTCGCGGATCCGCGGCTCGCCGACTACAGCCACCGCACCGACGTCGCCCTCCGCAAGGCCGAGGGCGCGGGCCACGGGATCTACCTGGCCGAGTCCGCGCTGGTGCTCGAGCGGGCGCTCCGGGCCGGGCACGCGCCGCGGTCCGTGCTCGCGCTGGGCGGCACGGTCGACGAGGCGCTCGCGCTGGTCGGCGACCGGGACGTGCCGGTGTTCACCGGGCCGGGCGAGCTGCTCGCGGAGCTCACCGGGTACGTGCTGCACCGCGGCGTCGTCGCGTCGCTCGACCGGCCGGCGCTCCCCTCGGTCGCGTCGCTGCTCGCGGACGCCCGGCGCGTGGTGGTGCTCGAGGACGTGGTGGATCCCACCAACGTCGGCGCGATCTTCCGCTCGGTCGGGGCCATCGGGGCGGATGCGGTGCTCGTCACGCCGCGCTGCACGGATCCGTTCTACCGTCGCGCCATCCGCGTCAGCATGGGCACCGTGCTGCAGGTGCCGTGGACGCGAACGGGGGAGTGGCCGGAGACGCGGGCCGCCCTCGCCGACGCCGGCTTCCACGTCGCGGCGCTGGCGCTGACCCCGGGCGCCGTGTCGATCCGGGACTTCCCGGCCGAGGAGCACGAGCGGCTCGCCATCGTGCTCGGGTCGGAGGGGCCCGGGCTGTCCGCGGAGGCGATCAGCTCGGCGGACACCGTCGTGCGGATCCCCATGGCGCACGGCATCGACTCGCTCAACGTGGCGGCGGCCAGCGCGGTCGCGCTCTACGCGCTGACCTGACGCCGTCCGCGGCCACAAGAGACTGCCGCTATCCTCATGGTGCCGCACCGACCTGAGGAGACCGACATGACCTACCGCTGGCGCCGACCCACCCCGCTCGCCTACGCCTACCTCGTGGTGGCGCTCGCCGGCGTCGTGGTGACGTGGACCTACAACATCACCGCCATCACGTCCGGGCGCGACTACCTGGGCGACTGGTTCGGCAGCGGCCCGTCGGTGTCCTCGCTCACGGCCGACGTGCTCATGGCCGCGATCGCCGCCGTCGTGCTCATCCTCGTGGAGGGGCGCCGCCTCGGCATCCGGTTCGCGTGGATCTTCGTGGTGCTCATCCCGCTCGTCGCGCTCGCGTTCGCCCTCCCGCTGTTCCTCGGCGTGCGCGAGATGCGGGTGCGCACGGAGGCGTCGCCCGGCTGATCGCCGCAGGCAGCGCGGGCGGATCCCTCCTCGAGCGGGCAGCTCGGACCGCGCCGCCCCGCGACCGGTTCCGCGGGGCTCGCGCGGACCGGCAGGCCGCCGCGTAGCCTTGCCTCACCGATGAGATGGGGTCCCCATGAGCACGCGTTCCGCACGCCGACGCCCCACGCGCCTCGCGGTCGTCTACCTCGTGCTCGCGGCAGCCGGCCTCGTGCTCACGTGGTCGGCGAACATCCGCGTGGTCACCGAGGGCCGCGACTTCCTCGCGGACCTCTCCGCCGGCGGTCCGTCCGTCTCGTCGCTCTCGTGGGACCTGCTGATCGCCGCGGTCGCGAGCGTCGTCTTCATCGTCGTCGAGGGGCGCAGGCTGCGGATGCGCCGCGTCTGGATCTACGTGCTGCTCGCCCCGCTCGTCGCGTTCGCGGTCGCCCTGCCGGTGTTCCTCGCGGCGCGGGAGATGCACCTGAGCGCGCCGGAGCGGGCGGAGCCGACGCCGCCGGTCTGAGCGCCGCCACGCGCGCGGAGCGGCACCGCGCATCCGCCGCGCCGTGGCCGGCCGAGGGCGCCGTGGGCGCCCGCTAGACGAGCAGCTGGTGCTTCGCGAGGTCGCGGTAGAGCGGCGTCGAGACGACGAGCTCCGCGTGCGTGCCGGTGCCGACGACGCGGCCCTTCTCGACGACCACGATGAGGTCGCTGTCGACGACGGTCGAGAGGCGGTGCGCGATCACGATGAGCGTGCGGTGCTCGGCGACCGCGTCGATCGCCTTGCGGAGCAGCTGCTCGTTGAGGCCGTCGAGGCTGGATGTCGACTCGTCGAGCAGCAGGATCGGGGGAGCCGAGAGCAGCGTGCGCGCGATGGCGAGGCGCTGGCGCTCGCCGCCGGAGAGCATGATGCCGTCCTCGCCCACGGGCGCGTCGAGGCCGAGCTCGTTGCGCGCGAGCACCTCGGTCAGGTTCACGGCGTGCAGCACCTTCACGCAGTCCTCGTCGGTCGCGTCGAACGCGGTGAGGGTGAGGTTCTCGCGGAGCGTGCCGGCGAGCACGGGGGCATCCTGCTCGACGTAGCCGATCTGGCGGCGGAGGTCCTCGCGGTCGAGCGTGCGGATGTCGCGCCCGCCGACGCGGACGACGCCGGAGGTGGGGTCGTAGAAGCGCTCGATGAGGGCGAGGATCGTGCTCTTGCCGGCGCCCGAGGGGCCGACCAGCGCGATCCGCGCGCCCCGCTCGGCGCGGAAGCTGATGCCCTGGAGGACGCCGCCGCCCGTGCGGTCGGCGCCGGGTGCGGCGTCCGTGGCGTCCGCGGGGGACGCGGGTCCCTCGGATGCGGTGGCCGCGTCCGCGTCCGCATCCGCCGCCACCGGGTACGCGAACCGCACGTCCACGAGCTCCACGGCCGGCGCGTCCGTGCGGTCGTCCGCCGCGGGCGCGCCGTCGCGGAGGCGACCGGCGAGAGCGGCGTCGCCGTCGGTCTCGACGGGCAGCTTCACGATCTCCTGGATCCGGCCGAGCGCGCCGAGCGCCTGGTTGACCGCGGTCACGGCGCCGAACGCCTGGCCGAGCGGCATGATCATGAGGAAGAGGAACAGGATGAAGGCCACGAGGTCGCCGACCGTGATGGCCCCGGCCGCGACGCGGTAGCCGCCCACCCCGACCACCACGAGGAACGACGCCTGCAGCGCGATCCCGGCGATGGGCACGACCACGGCCGACGCCTTCGCGACCTTGATGCCCATCTCCCACGCGCCCTCGGCGTCCCGTTCGATGGTGCGGATCTCGCGGTCGGTGGCGTTGCTCGCGCGGACCGTGCGGATGGCACCGATGGCCCGCTCGACGCTAGCGGCCAGGTCGCCGACCTTCCGCTGCGCGCGCTGGCTGGCGACGCGGATCCGCCCGGACAGCCCCACGACCGCGACGACCGAGACGGCGACGACCAGCACGGTGAGGCCGAGGAGCACGGGGTCGATGATGAACATCGCGATGATCGCGCCGAGGAACGTGACCGCGCCGCCGATCGCCTCGACGAGGCCCTGCGTGAGCACCGCGCGGAGGAGCGTCGTGTCGGAGCCGACGCGCGAGACGAGGTCGCCCGTGCGGCGGGTGTCGAACTCGGAGATGGGGAGGCGGAGGATCCGGCGCACGAGCGTGCGGCGCGACGAGAGGACGATGCCCTCGCCCATGCGCTGCAGCAGGTAGTGCTGGTAGCCGGAGAGCACGCCGGACACGACGACCAGGCCGACGAGCGCCCAGACGAGCACGCCGAGCTGGCCGCCCTCCTGCACCACGCCGACGACGCGCTGCACGAGGAGCGGCTGGCCGAGGCTCGCGGCCGCGCCGAGCACGCTCAGCACCACGACGAAGGCCATGAGCCCGCGCTGCTCGAGGATGTACGGCAGCAGCTCCGAGAAGCGCGCGCGGGGTCCGTCGTCGGCGGAGTCGCGGCGGGCGAACGGGTTGCGGGAGCGGGCGCGCGGTGCGGCGGCGGTCTCGGGACGGGCGGTGCTCATGCGTGTTCTCCCGGGTGGTGGGTGCGGTGCGCGGCGACGGGCCCGGGCGTCGGGCGGTGGCCGCTGCCGAGGCGACGACACCCGGTGCCGGATGCATCGCGCCGCCTTCAGGACTCTACGCGTCGGCGGCTGCGGGTCCGCCCTCCGCCCGGCGGGCATCGGGTCGTGGGAGGGTGGCAGCGGGACATCCGAGCGCGGAGGACGCACATGCAGGGATCGGCAGCGTCGCGTCCGCCCGTCCGCGTCGCCGTGGACCTCGGTGCGGCCGCCCTCGTGGTGCTCGTGCTGTGGATGACGGTCCCGGCGGGCGGGGGCGTCCTCCTGGCGTGGCAGGTCGCGCTCGCGATTGCTGCCGCGGGCGGGATGCTGCTGCGGCATCGGCGGCCCCGTGCGGCCTTCGCCGTCGCCGCCGCGGCCACCGCCGCGGCCTGGTCCGCCGGCCTGACGGGGGATCCGTTCGTGCTCGCCGCCGTCGCCCTCCACTCCGTCGCCCGGTCGTCGGACCGACCGGGTCCCGCACGGACGGCGGCGGTGGTCGCGGTGGCCGCCGGCGTCGTCGTGGGGCTCCTCGCGCTCGTGGCCGCGCCCGCCTTCGAGGACGGGATCCGCGGCGCGCTCCTCAGCCTGGTCGTCCTGGGCGGTGCGGCGGCGGCGGGCGTCGCCGCGCGTCGCGCGGAGCGGCTCGCCGTCGAGAACGGGGTGCTCGCGGAGCGCGCCCGCATCGGGCGCGACGTCCACGACGTCCTCTCCCACTCGCTGGGCGCGATCGGGGTGCGGGCGGGAGTCGCGGCGCACGTGACGACGCTCGACGCGGCCGCGCTACGCTCGACCCTCGCGGAGGTGGAGCGGACGGCGCGGTCCGGCGTCGCCGAGCTCGGGCTCCTCCTCGCCGCGACGCGCGCGGGGCCGGACGAGCTCATCCCCGACGGCGCGCTGCCCGCCCGACTGCGGGAGACCGTCGCGGCCGCCGAGGCGGCCGGCATCGCCGTGACGCTCGCCGCCGAGGGCCTCCACATCCTGCGGGGCCAGGAGCGCGTCGCGGTGCACCACGTCGTGCGCGAGGCGGTGACCAACGTGATCCGCCATGCCGGGGCCGCGCGCTGCGACGTCACGGTGCACACGGACGACGACGCCGTGCGGGTGTCCGTCGTGGACGACGGCGTCGGCCGGGCGCCCCTGACGGAGGGCGACGGCCTGCGGGGCCTCCGGGAGCGGGTGGCGCTCCTCGGCGGCGGCCTCGCCGTCCGCGACGCGGCGGGCTCCGGGGTCCGGGTAGACGCGGTGATCCCCCGGCCGGCCGGCGCGGAGGAACCGGGGTCGCGCTCGTGACCGGCACGTCGCCGCCCATCCGGGTCGTCGTCGTCGACGACGAGGAGCCGCTCCGTGCATCCTTCCGCCTGCTCATCGACGCCGAGGAGGACATGGCCGTGGTGGGGGAGGCAGCCGACGGAGCGGCCGTCGTCCGCGTCGTGGCCGAGACGCGGCCGGACGTGGTGCTCATGGACGTGCGCATGCCGGGCGTCGACGGGATCGAGGCGACGCGGCGCCTGCGTGAGCGGGCCGACGGACCGCGCATCGTCGTCCTCACCATGTTCGACGCGGATGCGCACGTCGACGGCGCGCTCCGCGCGGGTGCCTCCGGCTTCCTGCTCAAGAACGTCCCGCCCGCGGAGCTCGTGCGCGCCGTGCGCCTGGTGCACGCCGGGCAGGCGCTCCTCTCCCCGGAGGTGACGGCGCGCGTCATGCGCCTGGCGACGGGGGAGGGACGCGCGCCGACGCCGCCCGATCCCCGGTCGGACCGGTTGACGCGGCGGGAGCGCATGACGCTCGAGCTCATCGCCCGCGGGCGGTCGAACCAGGAGATCGCGGCGCAGCTCTTCGTGACGCACGCGACGGTGCGTACCTACGTCAGTCGCCTCCTCACCAAGACCGGGTCGCGGGATCGCGCGCAGCTGGTGGTCCTCGGCTACGAGTGGGGGATCGTGGGCGGCTGATCCGCAGTTTCGTCAACACTTGCACGATGACGGGGAGGCACGGCGCCGATCGACTGGCCCCATGATCCAGATCTCCCACCTCGTCAAGCGCCGCCGCGGCAGGACGCACGTCGACGACGTCTCCTTCGACGTGCAGCCCGGCCGCGTCACCGGCCTCCTCGGCCCCAACGGCGCCGGCAAGAGCTCCACGATGCGCGTGCTGCTCGGGCTCGACGCGGCCACCTCCGGCACCGCGCTCATCGGCGGCGTGCCCTACCGCGCCCTTCGCGATCCCCTGCGGACGGTCGGCGCGATGCTCGACGGGCCCGGCGCGAACCGCGGCCGCACCGTCGCCGCGCACCTCACCTGGATGGCGCAGAGCAACGGGATCCCGCGCCGTCGCGTGGACGAGGTCCTCGAGGTCGTCGGCCTCCCCGACGAGCGGCGCACCCGCGTCGGCAGCCTCTCCCTCGGCATGGGGCAGCGGCTCGGCATCGCGGCGGCGCTCCTCGGCGACCCGCAGATCCTGGTGCTGGACGAGCCCACCAACGGCCTCGACCCGGACGGCATCTGGTGGATCCGCCGGTTCCTCCGCGGCATGGCCGACGAGGGACGCACGGTGCTCGTGTCCAGCCACCTGATGAGCGAGATGGAGGACACCGCGGACGACTTCGTCGTCATCGCGCGCGGACGCGTGGTCGCGCAGGGCGGGTCGGCGGAGATCACGACGGGCTTCCACTCGCTCGAGAGCGCGTTCTTCGCCCTCACGGAGGACGGGGCCGACCACCGGTCCGGCGACGTGGCGTCCCGGGATCGCGCATGAGCGTCCGGGGCCTGGCCGCCTCCGAGCTGACGAAGGCGCGCACGCTGCGGGCGATGCCGGTCGTCGCAGGCGTGGCGATCCTCGCCACCTGGCCCATGGCGTGGACGAACGCCGCGTCCGGTGCCGACATCCCGTCTGACGACCCGCGGCTGTTCTCCTCCGTCCCCATCCCGACCGAGTACCAGGGGTTCGAGATGGCGGGCTTCGGCTACGTCCTCATCGTGGCGCTCGGGGCGCTGTGGGCGGGCGGGGAGCACGGCGCCGGGCGGCAGATCCGCAGCACGCTGCTCGCCTCCCCGCGCCGCGTCCCCGTGTTCGTCGTGTCGGCCTCCCTGCTGGCCGTCGTGACCGCGGTCGTCGCGTTCCTGACCATGTGGGGGGCGATCGTCATCACCCATGCGTCCTCGGGCGGCGACGTCGACCCGTGGCGGCTGACGCCCGCCATCTGGGCGCACCTCGGCGGCGTGACGCTCGCGTGGGTGCTCACGGCGCTCATGGCGTTCGCGGTCGGGTCGCTGGCGAGGACGGCGATCCTCCCGCTGATCCTCCTGCTGCCGCTCGTGGTCGGCATCGGCGACCTCCTCGCCGGGGCGTGGGCGGGCGCGCGGTTCCTCCCGATCACGGCGGGTGCGGCCATGTACTCCGACCCGGCCGCGGGGGCGCACCTCCCGCCCGTGGCGGGCGGCCTGGTGCAGGCCGCGTGGGCCGTCGTGCTCCTCGGCGCCGCGCTCGTGGTGTTCGCGAGGCGGGACGCATGAGCGCCGTCCGGCGGGCGATCCGCATGGAGGTCACGAAGGCGTGCACGCTGCGCAGCGTGCAGGCGACGGCACTCGCCGCGGTGCTGGTCCCTCCGATCGTCGCCGTCGTCCAGGCGCTCGCGGTGGATGCCGCTCCCGGCGCCGCGGGCGCGGTCCCCGTGGAGTCCCTCGGCTTCTCCACGGCGGGCCTCGCGCAGCCGCTCGTGATCCTCGCGGCCGTCCTCCTCACGGGCACCGAGCACGTGGACGGGCAGCTGCGGTCCACCCTGCTGGCGGTACCGCGACGCGGGGTCGTGCTCGCCGCGAAGGCCGTGGTGGTCGCGGCGCTCGCCGCCGTGGTGGCGCTCGTCGGGACGAGCGCGGCGGTGCTCCTCGCGCACGCGGCGCGGGGCGACGACGGCCTGCCCGTGTCCGACTTCACCGCCGGGATGGCGGGGAACCTCGTCGGGGTCGTCGTCAACTTCGCGCTCATCGGCCTGATCGCCGCGTCCGTCACCGTGCTCACGCGGTCGCTCGTGGTGCCGCTCGTGGTCCTCGTGCCGCTCGTCCTGGGGCTCACGGTCTCGCTCGTCGGGCTCGTGCCTGCGGTGCGGTACCTGCCGGACCTCGCCGGGATCCAGCTGCTCACCGCCTACCCCGGGGTGGGGCTGCTGGATCCGGTGCCGGGCGCGCTGGTCATGCTCGCGTGGACGGGGGCGCTGGGTGCCGCGGCCGCGCTGTCCCTGCTGCGCCGAGACGCCTGAGCCGCGCGGCCGACGGCCGCGACCCGGCATTCCCGCCCATGGTGGAAACCCGCTCCGCTCCCTAGGCTGGCTGATCGTGCCCACCCCCGTCATCACCGCCGACCGCCTCGTGAAGAAGTACGGCGACCACGTCGCCGTCGACGGCCTCTCGTTCGAGGTCGCGCCCGGCGAGTCCTTCGGCCTGCTCGGGCCGAACGGCGCCGGCAAGTCCACGACCATGCGCATGATCGGCGCGGTCTCGTCGCGCACGGGCGGCTCGCTCGACATCCTGGGGCTCGACCCCGACACGCACGGCCCCGAGATCCGCTCGCAGCTGGGCGTCGTGCCGCAGGCCGACAACCTCGACCTGGAGCTCAAGGCGCGCGACAACCTCATCGTCTACGGCCGCTACTTCGGGCTGCCGCGCAAGCAGGTCGCGGCGCGGGCGGATGAGCTGCTCGAGTTCGCGCAGCTGAGCGACCGCGCGAACGCGAAGGTCGACGACCTGTCCGGCGGCATGAAGCGGCGCCTCACGATCGCGCGTGCCCTCATCAGCGACCCGCGGATCCTGCTGCTCGACGAGCCGACCACGGGCCTCGACCCGCAGGCCCGCCACATCCTCTGGGACCGCCTGTTCCGCCTCAAGGAGCAGGGCACGACGCTCGTGCTCACCACGCACTACATGGACGAGGCCGAGCAGCTGTGCGACCGGATCGTCGTCGTCGACGAGGGCCGCATCATGGCCGAGGGGTCGCCCGCGTCCCTCATCCGCGACCACTCGAGCCGCGAGGTGCTCGAGGTGCGCTTCGGCTCCGACCGCAACGAGTCCGCGTCGCGCGAGATCGCCGGCTACGGCGACCGGGTCGAGGTGCTGCCCGACCGCGTGCTCGTCTACGCGTCCGACGGCGAGGCCGTGCTCAGCCGGATCCTCGAGCAGGGCCTGAAGCCCATCACCACGCTCGTGCGCCGCTCCAGCCTCGAGGACGTCTTCCTCCGCCTCACGGGCCGGAGCCTGGTCGAGTGAGCGCCGTCGACACCCGGCAGGCCGCGGTCGCCGGCGGCGTCCGCCCCCGCCGCTTCGGCGCCTGGTACGCGGCGGAGCACCGGCTGCTGGGGATCCGCGCCTACCTCGGCACGGCGCTCGCGACCGGCATCGCGAGCCCCTACGTCTACCTCTACGCGCTCGGCGTGGGCCTCGCCACGGTCGTCGACCGCGGCACGGACGCGAACCAGGCCCTCGGCGTCAGCTTCCTCGTCTTCGTCGCGCCGGCGCTCCTCGCGACCAGCGCCATGACCGTCGCGAGCGAGGAGTTCAGCTTCCCGATCTTCGGCGGGTTCAAGTGGAACCCCGTGTTCCAGGCGATGAACGCGTCGCCCCTCACGCCGGCCCAGATCATCGACGGCCAGGTCATCGGCGTCGCGATCCGCATGGCGCCCACCTGCATCGCCTACTTCGCGTTCATGCTCCTGTTCGGCGCGGTGCCGCTCGGCACGGGCTTCCTCGCGATCGGCGCCGCCGTGCTCACGGGCATGGCGATCGGCGTGATGCTGATGGCCTACGTCGCGACCCTCACGCAGGACAGCGGGCAGATCGCGATGGTGATGCGCTTCGTCATCACGCCGCTGTCGCTGTTCTCGGGCACGTTCTTCCCGCTCACGCAGTTCCCGGTGTGGCTGCAGTGGATCGGCTGGATCTCGCCGCTCTGGCACGGCACCGAGCTCGGCCGGGTCGCGACCTACGGCATGCAGGAGCCGCTCTGGCTCACGGTCGCGCACGTCGCGTACCTGCTGCTCTGGCTCGCGGTCGGCTGGACGCTGTCGCGCCGCGTCGCGACGAGGAGGCTGCGCGCATGACCGGATCCACGATGCCCGCGAACGCCCCCGCGCCCGCGCCCGCCGCGCGTCGCAGCCGCGGCGGCCCCCGCTCGCTCTACGCCGGCAACGCCCGCTCGGTCCTGTCCCGCGGCCTCCTCGCCACGCGCAGCACCAACTGGACCATCGTCCTCTCCGGCTTCTTCGAGCCGGTCTTCTATCTGCTCGCGATGGGGATCGGCCTCGGCTCGCTCGTGGGCGACGTGACCACGAGCACCGGCCAGCCCGTGCCTTACGCCGCCTACATCGCGCCCGCGCTCCTCGCGGTCTCCGCCATGAACGGTGCCGTGTACGACTCCACCTGGAACGTCTTCTTCAAGATGAACCACTCGAAGCTGTACCAGGGCATGCTCGCGACCTCGCTCGGGCCGCTCGACGTGGCGTTCGGCGAGATCTCGCTGGCGCTGCTCCGCGGCGTCGTCTACTCGTCGGGCTTCCTCGTCGTGATGCAGGTGCTCGGCCTCAACCTGTCGTGGTGGGCGATCCTCGCGCTGCCGTCCGTCGTGCTCGTCGCGCTGGCGTTCGCGAGCTTCGGCATGGCCGTGACGAGCTACATGAAGACGTTCCAGCAGATGGACTGGATCAACTTCATCCTGCTGCCCATGTTCCTGTTCTCCGCGACCTTCTATCCGCTGTCGGTGTACCCGGCATGGGTCCAGACGGTGATCCAGGCGCTCCCGCTCTGGCACGCGGTGGAGCTCGTGCGCGGCTTCACGACGGGCGCGCTCTCGTTCGCGGTCGTCGGCCACGTGCTCTACTTCGCGGTGATGACGGCGATCGGCCTGGTCTTCACGACGCGGCGGCTGCGGATCCTCTTCCTCGACTGAGGCCGCCCGCGACGAGCGCGAGGCCGGCGGCGCCCATGACGACGGCGGCCGTGGCGACCGCGACCGGGTAGGCGGACGGCTGCGCGGACGGCGGCAGGAGGGCGAGCGCCTGCGCCGTCACGACCGTGGCCAGCAGCGACGACGCGGCCAGCACCGTCGACGTGAGCGAGGAGACCCGGCCCATCGTCCCGACGGGTGCCTCCCCCTGGAGGATCGGGCCCTGCGAGACGAGGAAGACCGCGAAGACGAGGCCCGCGATCCCCATGAGGATCGCCGCGGGCAGGAACGCGCGCACGGTCGAGTAGGCCGCGTAGGTCGCGCCGAGCGCGACGAGGGCGGCCGGGACCGCGCGCTCGGGGCGGATGCGGGTCACGAGCGCGGGCGCCGTCAGCGCTCCGACGAGGCCGCCGACCGCGAACATCGCCGTGACCACGCCGTACTCCGCCGCCGTCAGGCCCATCGTGGTGAGGGCGAGGAGGGCGAGGGTCGCGTTGTTGACGCCGAGGGTCACGCCGTAGGCGGCGAGGCCGGCCACGAGGATCCGGAGGCGCGGCGAGGCCCGCACGATGCGGATCCCGGCGGCGAGCTCGGCGCGGAACCGGGCTCCCGCGGAAGCGACCGTGCCGTGCGCGTGCGCGCCGCCTTCCGCGACCGGCGACCCGGTGTCGGCGGCCGTGGCCCCGCGCTCGCGCACCGCGAGCACCAGCGCGGCCGACGCGAGGAACGACACGGCGTCCATCACGAGCGCGGGCTCCGGGCCGAGCAGCGCGTAGACGGCCGGGCCGGTCAGGCCGGAGAGGATCCCGACGCCCGTGCTCGCGAGCAGCGAGCGTCCGGCGGCGGCGGCGCGGCGATCCGCCGGGACGACGACCTGCACGAGCGCGGCGCGCGCCGGGTCGAAGAGCTGCGACACGCAGCCGATGACCAGCTGCGTCGTGATCACGGCGGCGATCACCAGGGGCGTCGGACCGGTGACGGCGATCACCATGAGCGGCACGAGCAGCGCGGCCCGCGCGAGGTCGGCCGCGACCATCACTCGGCGGGCGGGCCAGCGATCGACGAGCACGCCCGCGATGGGCGCGAGCACGAGGCGCGGAAGGCTCGTCGCGCCGATGACCGCGCCGATGTAGAGCGGTAGGGCCGGGTCGCCGGGGGCGAGGCCCGTGGCGAGCCAGACGGTCACTGTCGCCGCCAGCACGTACTCGCCGAAGGCGGAGAGCGCCTGCGCCAGCCAGATGAGCGTGAACGAGCGGGAGATCAGGAGCGGAGGTCGCGGGTCGCGCGCGCGGCGGTCGGGGTCGGGCACGGGCGGCCTCCGATCGGTCGTCTCCTCCCCACGGTAGCGGCAGGCGCGGCGGTGCCCGGGCCGTGCCGGGCGGGTGGATCCGCTCGGTACCCTGGCCGAGAGCGCCACCCGGGCGCGGCCGGCCACGCGCCGGGGGAGGCAGGTGCCCATGGGCCGCGTCGTGGTGCTCGGATCGCTCAACGTCGACCAGGTGGTGCGCGTGCAGCGGCACCCGCAGCCGGGGGAGACGCTCATCGGATCCGACCCCGAGCGGCTCTGGGGCGGCAAGGGCGCGAACCAGGCGGTCGCCGCCGCGGGCGCCGGCGGCGAGGTCGCCATGGTGGGTGCCGTGGGCGACGACGCCGACGGATCCGCCTACCGCGCGCGCCTCGCCGACCGCGGCATCGACGTGTCCGGCCTCGTCACCGTGGATGGCGCCACGACGGGCCTCGCGATCATCGCGGTGGACGCCGACGGCGAGAACACGATCATCGTCGCGCCCGGCGCCAACGGGCGCGTGACGGACGCCCACCTCGATCCGCTCGACGCGCTCGCCGCGGGCGACGTCCTGCTCGCCTCGCTCGAGCTGCCCCTCGACACGGTCGCCGCGGGCGTCCGTCGCGCGCACGCCGCCGGCGCCCGCGTCGTGCTCAACCTCGCGCCCTTCGCCGCGCTGCCCGCCGATGTGCTCGCGCTCGCGGATCCCGTGGTCGTCAACGAGCACGAGGCCGGGCTCCTCCGCGAATCGGGCACGCCCGCGCCCGCGTCGCTGCTCGTCACCCTCGGCGCCGAGGGCGCGGTGTGGGGCGACGTCGAGGTACCCGCGTCGAAGGTCTCCCGCGTCGTCGACACCACGGGCGCGGGCGACGCGTTCTGCGGCGCGCTGGCCTCCGCGCTCGCCGCGGGCGCCGACCGCGAGGCGGCCCTGGTCGTCGCGGCCGACGCGGCCGCGGTCGTCGTGCAGCGCCAGGGCGCGCAGCCGGCGGACGACTGATCCCGGTGGCCGACGCGGCGCCGGATCCGGATCCGGATCCGGATCCGGATCCGGACGAGGCGACCGCCGCCGTCGTCGCGTTCGTCCGCGCGCTCGTCTCGCCGCCATGGCCGCGTGATGCGGCGGACGCGGAGCGCATGCTCGCCGCCCTCGGCGTGCGCCCGGCGGGGGAGATCGACGCGTACGCCCCCGACTCGGATCTCCGCGCCCTGACGGGCGGACCCGACGCCGTCCACCACCTCTCGTACGGCACCCACGCGGGCGAGGTGGCGAGCGTCGGCTTCCACCTGGCGCGGCACGGCGGCCCGCGGGATCCGCTCGTCCGGCGCCACCACGACGCCCTCGTCGCGGCCCTCGCCGCCGTGTTCGGCCGCTCCCGCTCGCCGATCGAGGGCCAGTCGAGCCCCGTGCTCTGGGACGTCGGCGAGCTGGAGGTGAGCGTCCAGCTCTTCGAGCGCGTCGACAGCAGCGTGATGGTGTGGGTGGATCACCGCGAGCGGTCCGCGCGCGCCGAGGCGGCCGCGGGCGGCGGAGCCCCGGTCGTCACCGCGGAAGCCGCCGACCCCGCCTGACCGCCTCCTCGTCGAACGAGCGGTCGCGGGACAGCGGGTAGGCCCTGTCGAGGCGCGGGCCGACGACGACGCGGAGCAGGAACCGCGACAGCAGCGCGCCGCCGGCCCAGTACGCCCCGATGAGGAGCGCCGCGACACCGGGCAGCACATGGGTGGCGATGCCGGCCACCACGAGCAGCGTCCAGACGATCCCGACCCCGGAGTAGAGGGACCGGTAGCCGTCGACCGCCTGGTCGCGCTTCTCCTGCTGACGCTCCGCGCGGTCGTCGAGTGCCGACACCGTGCGGCCGAAGTCGTCCGCGCCGACGGCGCCGAAGAGGTCCCGCACGGGCACCTCCAGCGCCTTCGCGACGAGCGACAGCGTCTCGAGGCTCGCGTCGTTCCCGGCCTCCAGCCGCTGCACCGTGCGCACCGTGATCCCGCTGGCCTCGGCCAGCCTGTCCTGCGTCCAACCCCGCTCGCGGCGGAGGTCCGCCACCCGTGTCTCGTTCATGGGGCCAGCCTGGCGGCCGGACGCGGTCCGCACCACGACGCGGACCCGACAGGCCCACGACATCCGCCCGACAACGGGGCGACACCCGCGCGACGGCGCGGACGGAGGCCGCCGGATCCCGCGCTTGCCCCCTGCACGGGGTCCATGAGATGCTCGACGCGCTGCGCTTCTTATGCGCATAAGTAACTCACCGGCTCGCGACGCGGGCGCTTCGTTCAAGGAGGAACACGTGAAGACATCCATGCGTCTCGGCGCGGTCGCGACCGTGCTGGCGGCCACCGTCGCGCTGACCGGCTGCGGCAGGTCCGCCGACGAGGGATCCGGTCCGGCAGCCGCGACCACCCTCGGCTCCGAGCCCGCGAAGGGCAAGGTGACCATGTGGGCGATGGGCGCGGAGGGCGAGGCGCTGCCCGCGTTCCTGAAGACCTTCGAGGACGCCAACCCGGACGTCGAGGTCGACGTCACGGCGATCCCGTGGGACGCGGCCCACAACAAGTTCCAGACCGCGATCGCCGGCGGCACCACCCCCGACATCGCGATGATGGGCACCACCTGGATGGCCGACTTCGCCGACGCCCTCACCACCGTGCCGACCGACGTCGACGCGAGCGACTCCTTCCCCGGCTCCCTGGCCACGAACTCCGTCGAGGACCGCGCCGCCGGCATCCCCTGGTACGTCGACACCCGCGTGCTCTACTACCGCACCGACCTCGCGGCGAAGGCCGGCTGGACGAAGGCGCCGACCACCTGGGACGAGCTCAAGCAGATGGCGTCCGACATGCAGACGAAGGCCGGCGCCGCGCACGGCATCCGCCTCCCCGCCGGCAACGACGCGTTCCAGGGCACGCTCTGGATGCCGTGGTCGAACGGCGCCGAGATCGCCGACGGCGCGAAGTGGACCCTCGACACCCCCCAGATGCAGGAGGCGTACGAGTACTACGGCAGCTTCTTCGCCGACGGCATCGCCGACCCCGACGTCGACGTCTCGTCCGGCGCGCAGGAGGCCTCGTTCGTCGACGGATCCACGCCCATGCTCATCGAGGGCCCCTTCGAGATCGGCCAGCTGAAGGCCGTCGGCGGCGAGGGCTTCGCCTCGAAGTTCGCCACCGCGGTGCTCCCGGCGAAGGAGACCTCGGCGTCGTTCAGCGGCGGTGCGAACCTCGTCGTCTTCGACCAGGCGAAGAACCAGGACGCCGCGTGGAAGCTCGCGCGCTGGCTCGGCCAGCCCGAGACGCAGGCGGCCTGGTACGCCGCCACGGGCGACCTGCCCGCGTCGCAGTCCGCCTGGCAGGATCCGGCCCTGCAGTCCGACCCCACCCTCGCCGCCTTCGGCGAGCAGCTGAAGACCGCGAAGTCGGTGCCCGTGAGCACGAACTGGGTCAAGGTCGGATCCGCCGCGGACTCGGCGCTCGAGCAGATCCGCCGCGGCACCGCCACCGTGCCCGACGCCCTGGCGAAGCTGCAGTCGGACGCCGACTCCATCGGCTCGGCGGAGTAGCCGTTGGCCATCACCGCTCCCCGTGCGGCCGGGACCCGTCCCGGCCGCACCCGGTCCCCGCTCGTCGCCCGGCAGCGCCGCCGCCAGGCGATCGTGGCCTGGGGCTTCTGCCTCCCGTTCGTCGCCGTCTTCGCGGTCTTCATGCTCGTGCCGCTGGTCAGCTCGTTCGCCATGTCGTTCACGGACTTCCGCGCGACCGACATCCGCTCCCCGTTCGCGGTGGACTTCACGGGCCTCGACCAGTACGCGAAGCTCTTCACGGACGCCACGTTCCTCCGCTCCATCGGCGTCACGGCCTTCTTCGTGGTCGTCGGGATCCCGGTCACGATGGTCATCGCGCTCGCGCTGGCCCTCGCGCTCAACTCCGGTCGCGGCCGCATCGTGTCGTTCTTCCGCGTCGGCTTCTACGCGCCCGTCGTGACGAGCATCGTCGCGGTCTCGGTCGTGTGGCGCTACATCCTGCTGCCGGACGGGCTGCTCAACTCGGCGCTCGCGCTGGTCGGGATCACCGGCCCCAACTGGCTGAGCGACACCACCTGGGCGCTGCCCTCGCTCGTCGTGATGGCGGTGTGGCGGAACGTCGGCACCCTGATGATCATCTTCCTGGCCGGGCTGCAGGCCGTGCCCGAGGAGGTCCAGGAGGCGGCCGTGATGGACGGCGCGAGCCCCTGGCGCCGGCTGATCTCGGTCACGCTGCCGCTGCTCCGCCCGACCCTGCTGCTCGGATCCGTGCTCATCTCGGTCGGGTTCCTGCAGTTCTTCGAGGAGGCGTTCGTGATGACCCGCGGCGGCCCCCTCGACTCCACGCTGTCCGTCGCGTACTACACGTACCGGCAGTTCGGCTTCGGCGAGTACGGCCTCGCCTCCGCGGCGAGCTACGTCCTCTTCCTCGCCATCGCCCTGCTCAGCCTGCTGCAGTTCCGGCTGCTGCGGTCGAAGGACTGAAAGGCACGCGCATGACCACCACCGCATCCGCCCCCGCCGCGACGGCCGCCGTCGCCGCGCAGGCCGCGACCGGCGCCCCGCCGCGTCGTCGCCGCACCGACCGCGGGCGCCGCGCCCGCGCGATCGTCTACGTCGTGCTCGCCGCCGTCCTCTGCGTCTGGCTCCTCCCGTTCATCTGGATGGCGCTCGGCTCCGTGAAGACGCAGGGCGAGATCCTGCAGCGTCCGCCGACGTGGTGGCCGCAGGATCCCGTCGCGGACAACTTCGCGCAGTGGTTCGGGCCGCTCGACTTCGGCACGTTCTTCTCCAACAGCCTCGTCGTGGCGCTCGTCACGGTGCTCGGCAACCTCGTGTTCTGCTCGATGGTCGGCTACGCGCTGGCGAAGATGGAGTTCCCGGGCAAGCGCATCCTGTTCCTCACCGTGATGGTGACGCTCATGGTGCCGGGCGTCGTCACCTTCGTCCCGCTGTTCGTCATGGTCTCGGGGCTCGGCCTCGTGAACACGTACGCGGCGCTCATCCTCCCGTTCATCACGGCGCCCATCGGGGTGTTCCTCATGCGGCAGTTCATGCTCGGGATCCCCGAGGCGCTCATCGAGGCCGCGCGCCTCGACGGCGCGGGGGAGTTCCGCATCTTCTCCCGCATCGTCATGCCGCTGTGCGGGCCGCCGCTCGCGACCCTCGGGATCCTCACGTTCCTCGCCTCGTGGAACAACTTCCTCTGGCCGCTCGTCGCCGCGCAGACCGAGGGCATGTACACGCTGCCGATCGCCCTGTCGCTGTACTCCACCGGGCAGAACGCGACCGACTACGGCCTGCTGCTCGCGGGATCCGTGCTCGTGATCGCGCCGATCCTCGCCCTGTTCGTGTTCCTGCAGCGCTACTTCATCCAGGGCGTCGCGACCGCCGGCCTCAAGTGACCACCTCCCGCCTCCGACCCCTGGAGACCCCCATGCCCCGCGCCCCGCGCACGCTCCTCACCGCCCCCGACGGCACCCGGTTCCGCGACCTCGACGGCGACGGGGTGATGGCGCCCTACGAGGATCCGCGGCTGACCCCCGAGGAGCGCACCGCCGACCTCGTCGGGCGCCTCAGCCTCGCCGAGAAGGCCGGCCTCATGTTCCAGACCGTGATCGAGGTCGGCGCCGACGGCGAGCTGAAGGAGGAGCCGGGCGCGATCTCGAAGTCCGGCACCACCGAGGTCGTGGTCGGCAAGGCCATGAACCACTTCAACGTGCACGAGATCCGCTCGGCCCGGCAGGCCGCGCGCTGGAGCAACCGGCTGCAGGAGCTCGCGGAGTCGACGCCGCACGGGATCCCCGTGACCGTGAGCACGGATCCGCGCCACGCCTTCGTCGAGAACGCGGGCGTCGCCTTCTCGGCCGGCCCGTTCTCGCAGTGGCCGGAGGCGCTCGGCCTCGCGGCGCTCGACGACGTGGACGCGATCCGCGCGTTCGCGGACGCGGCCCGGCAGGAGTACGTGGCCGTCGGCATCCGCGCGGCGCTGCACCCGCAGATCGACCTCGCCACCGAGCCGCGCTGGGGACGCCAGGCGCAGACGCTCGGCCACGACGCCGACCGCGTGGCCGAGTTCACGGCCGCGTACCTCCGGGGGTTCCAGGGCGACGAGCTCGGATCCGCGAGCGTCGCCTGCACCACCAAGCACTTCCCGGGCGGCGGCCCGCAGAAGGACGGCGAGGACGCGCACTTCCCGTACGGCCGCGAGCAGGTGTACCCGGGCGGCATGTTCGAGTACCACCTCGCGCCCTTCCGCGAGGCGATCGCGCGGGGGACCGCCGCGATGATGCCGTACTACGGGATGCCCGAGGGCCTCGTGCGCGACGGCGAGGAGATCGAGCCGGTGGGCTTCGGCTTCAACAGGCAGGTGATCACCGGGCTGCTGCGCGAGGAGCTCGGCTACGACGGCGTCGTGGTCACCGACTGGGAGCTCGTGAACGACAACCACGTCGGCGACCAGGTGCTGCCGGCACGCGCGTGGGGCGTCGAGGAGCTGACGCCCGACGAGCGGATGGAGCGCATCATCCAGGCCGGCTGCGACCAGTTCGGCGGGGAGGAGTGCGTCGACGTGCTGCTCGACCTCGTCGCCTCCGGTCGTGTCACGGAGGCGCGCATCGACGAGTCGGTGCGGCGCCTGCTGCTCGTGAAGTTCCGCCTGGGTCTCTTCGACGACCCGTACGTCGACGAGGACGAGGCCGAGCGCATCGTCGGCCGCGCGGACCTCCGCGAGCTCGGCTTCCGCGCGCAGGCCGCGTCGGTCACCGTGCTCGAGAACCGGGAGCGCGATGGCCGGCCGACGCTGCCGCTCCCCGTCGACGGGCCCCGGCTCCGCGTGCACGTCGAGGGCATGCGGCCGGAGTCGCTCGACGGCTGGGCGGATCCGGCCGAGGGACCCGACGACGCCGACCTCGCGATCGTGCGGCTCGGCGCCCCCTTCGAGCCGCGGTCGGACCTCTTCCTCGAGGCGTGGTTCCACCAGGGGTCGCTCGAGTTCCCGCCCGGTCTCGTCCACCGGCTCCGGCGGATCGCCGACCGCTGCCCGCTCGTGGTGGTGGTGAACCTCGACCGGCCCGCGATCATGACGCCGCTCGTGCCGTTCGCCGCCGCGCTCGCCGTGGACTACGGCAGCTCCGACGCCGCCGTGCTCGCGGCGCTCACGGGACGGATCGCGCCCGAGGGCCGGCTGCCCGTGGAGATCCCGCGCTCGATGGACGCGGTGCGGGCCTCGCGGACGGACGTGCCGTCGGACACCGAGGACCCGGTGTACCCGCTGCACCACGGCCTGCGGATCCTCTGAGCGCTCCGGCGCCGGCGCACGCGATCGGACCCGCGACGGCTCCGCCCGGCGTCGGGGCGCGGTCGGTCGGGCCCGCCTCGCCTACGCTTCCAGGAGAGAGGACGGTCGCATGAGCCCCCGGCGCCCCACGGTCTACGACGTCGCAGAACGCGCGAAGGTGTCCATCGCGACCGTGTCGTTCGCGTTCAGCCGGCCCGACCAGATCAGCGCCGCCACCCGCGAGCGCGTGCTCGAGATCGCGCGCGAGCTCGGCTACATGCCGAGCGCGTCCGCCCGCGGCCTCGCCCGCGGCCGCACGGGCGCGCTCGGGCTGCACTCGTTCGACCTCCTCATCGACCGGCCGCTGCAGCGCGAGCCCGCGGATCCCGACGCGTCCGTCGAGCCCGCGTCCGTCGCGACGCCGTACGCACCCGGCCGCACCTTCATCCCCTGGGACGACGCGGGCGAGATCGCGGCGGATCCGCGCGCGTTCCCGCTCTACGTCGACGAGGTGCGCCGCGGCTTCGAGCTCGAGTGCCGCGCCCACGACCGCCCGGTCATGCTCAGCCGCGGCAGCGACACCACCACCGCCGTCGCGGAGTCAGCCGGCCGGGTCGACGGGCTCGCGATCTTCCCGGGGCCGTCCGCCGCGGCGTCGCTGAAGCGCGTCTCGCTCGCCATGCCGATCGTGCTGTTCAGCTACCCCCCGGCGGACGACGGGCACCACCGCGTCACGTCCGACAACGCCGGGGGAGCGCGCGAGCTCGTGCGGCACCTCGTGGTGGAGCACGGGATCACCGACACGGGCTTCGTGGGCGCGACCAGCGTCGGGGACTACCGCGAGCGCTTCCAGGGGTACCGCGACGCGCTGGCGGAGCTCGGGGTGGCCGCCCCCGCGGAGGTGCTCGACGACACGGTGCTCGGCGAGGGATCCGGCTTCGGCGGCGTCATCGCGGCCCTCCGCGCCGGGCGGCTGCCGCGCGCGCTCGTGTGCGCGAGCGACCAGCTGGCGCTCGCGCTCGTGGACCTGCTGCGCGCGGAGGGCGTGGACGTGCCGGGCGACGTCGTGGTCACGGGTTTCGACGGGATCCTCGCGGGGCTCCTCGCGACGCCGCGGCTCACCACCGTCCGGCAGCCCATGGAGGCGATGGGGCGCGCGGCGGCCCGCATCCTCATCGACACGACGACGGGCACGCAGCCGGCGGATCCCGTGACGCTGCGGCTCGGCACGAAGCTCGTGGTGCGCGAGAGCTGCGGCTGCCGGGGCTGACGCGGGTCTCCTAGCGGCGGAGCCCCCGGCGGCGCGCGATCTCCACGACGAGACCCGCCAGCGCGAGCGCGGCACCGGCCGCGGCGAACCACCAGGCGATCTCCATGCCGGCCGGCTCCTCGCCCACGATGCCGCCCATCACGGCGCCCAGCGCGACCGCGACGACGAGCGCGCCGGACCCGGCCAGGGTCGCCGCGAGGATCCTCATGTCCGCGACCATCAGACGGGCTGCAGCGCGAGCTGCTCGCCCGAGGGGAGCTCCACGCGGACGGCGTCGTCGGGGCGGACCTCGCCGCCGGTGATGACGACGCCCATCACGCCGGACTTCCGCACGACGTTCCCGTCGGCGTCGCGGTCGAGCACCGCCTTCATGGCGCCCGTGCCGAGCTTGTCGATCTGGATGCAGGGGTTCCGCAGGCCGGTCAGCTCGACCACGGCGTCCTCGCCGAGGTGCAGGCGCGTCCCGGTCGGCAGGTCGAGGAGCGCGACGCCCGCGGTCGTGACGTTCTCGCCGAGGTCGCCCGGCCCGACCTGGTAGCCCTTCTCCGCCAGCTCGTCGTGCAGCTCGGCGTGGACGAGGTGCACCTGGCGGAGGTTCGGCGCATCCGGGTCTCGACGCTTGCGCGAGAGGTGCTGGACGGTGGTGCCGAGGTGCGCGTCGCCCTCGACGCCGAGGCCGGCGAGGAGCGTGATCGACGGGCGGACGGGCTTGGAGAAGCGGTGGGCGTCGTCGCGCGCGACGGCGACGACCCGGGCGGCGGGAGACGGCTGCATGGGTGCGACGATATCGGCGCATCGCGGATCCGGCGAGCCCTCGGGCGGGATCCGCCCGAGGCCCCCATGGAGACACGCGGCCCGCTAGGTTCTGAGCATCGACGGCGATGGGGGAGACCATGCACGCGACGGCCATGAGCGGATCCCGGCGCACGACCCTGGTCGCGGGCATCGCGTCCGCGGGGGCGCTGCTGCTGCAGCCGGCGGTCCTCGGCGGCTTCCGGATCCAGCCGACGCCCGACATGGAGTCCACGATCGTGCTGCGGGGCCCCGTCGTCGACGTGCTCGGCCTCGTGCTCACGGTGGTCGCCGCCGTGGTGCTCGCCCGCGGCGTGCGCGGGGAGCCGGGGCTCCTCCGGCCATCGCGCGCCGCCGGGGTCGCGGTGCTCGCGCACGCGGCCGCGGTCGTGGCGATCGCGGCCGCGCAGGCGGCGATGCGGCCCTTCGCCGAGGCGGCCTCCCTCGACGAGCTCCGGTCGACCGGCCTCATCACGCTGACCACGGCGCTCGACCTCGTCCGTGGCGCGGCCCTCGTGGTGCTCGCGGTGGTCGTGCTGCGCGGACGGCTGCTCGAGCCGCTCGCCCGCGTCGCGCTCGCGGTGATGGCGGCGGCCACGGGGGCGTACGCGGTGCTCGGCCCGATCGCCGGGCTGCTGCTGGATGCGGGCGGAGCCGCGTACCTGCTGATCCCGGTGGCCCCGCTGCTCATCGCGCTGCCGACCGTGGCGCTCGTGGCGTCGGCCGCGCTCGCGCTCGGGCTCGTGATCCACGGCCGGTCCGCGGCGATGCTCGAACGGGCGGAGGCGATCCGCCGGGCCTGGTGAGCCCGCCGGTCCGCCGCCGCCCGCTCGGATGAGACCGCCCGGGATCAGGCCGCGTCGGCTCCGCCCGCGGCGCGGGTCGTGCCGTGCTCGCGCAGCACGAGGAGCGCCACGAGCGAGATCGCGGACGCGACGCTGAGGTAGACGCCGACGAGCATCACGCCGCCGCCGCCGATGTCCCAGAGCCACGTCGCGATGAACGGCGCGACCGCGCCGCCGATGATGCCCGCGAGGCTGAACGCCAGGGACGCGCCCGTGTAGCGGACGTCGGGGGCGAACATGCCGGGCAGCAGGGATCCGACGGCGCCGTACCCGATGCCGATGAGCGCGAAGCCGAGGATCACGAACATCAGCGTGCCGGGCAGGCCCGCGGAGAGCAGGGGATCCATCAGCAGGCCGAAGACGACCATGCCGGCGGCGCTCACGGCCACGATGGGACGCGCGCCGCGGCGCTGGGCGAGCGCGCCCGAGACCACGATGGTGATCGCGAAGAACACGACGCCGACGAGGAGCATGAGCAGGAAGTCGGTGCGGGCGTAGCCGAGCCCGGCGTGGAACGAGGCCGCGTCGAAGGGCTTGCCCGCCGCGGAGGCGGCGGCCTGCGCGGCCTCCGCGGTGCGGGGCGACGTGCCGTAGGTGACCGTGAACGTGGTCATGAGGTAGAAGAGCGTGAAGATGGCGAGGAGGGCGAGCGCCCCGAGGACCAGGCCCCGCCAGCCGGTGCGGATGGTGCGGCCGAGCGGCAGCCGCGACGTCTCGCCGCGGTCGAGGACCGCCTGGAACTCCGGCGCCTCGACGAGCTTCACGCGCACGTAGAGGCCCACGAGCACGAGCACGGCGCTGGCGAGGAACGGCACGCGCCAGCCCCACGACTGCAGGTCGGCGGGGGAGAGCGTGAGAGAGAGCACCAGGAACAGGCCGGTCGAGAGGAAGAAGCCGATGGGCGCGCCGAGCTGCGGGAACGTGCCGTAGATCGCCCGCTTGCCCGCCGGTGCGTTCTCGGTCGCCAGCAGCGCCGCGCCGCCCCACTCGCCGCCGAGGCCGAGGCCCTGGATGAAGCGGAGCACGGCCAGTGCGGCGGGGGCCGCGATCTCCCAGCCCGGCGTGAGGCCGCTCGGCAGGGATCCGATGAGCACGGTGGCGATGCCCATGGTGAGCAGCGACGCGACGAGCGTGCGCGTGCGGCCGAACCGGTCGCCGAAGTGGCCGAAGAGCACGGATCCGATGGGCCGGGCGAAGAACGCGACGCCGAACACAGCGAGGGACTGCAGCTGCGCGACCGCCGGGTCGGCGTTGGCGAAGAACAGCGCGGGGAACACCAGCACGGCGGCCGTGGCGTAGACGTAGAAGTCGAAGAACTCGATGGACGTGCCGATGAGGCTCGCGACCAGCACGCGCGAGCGCGGGTTGGCCGGGGCGATGCCGGGCGGGGAGACGGTGGAGGCAGCGGTCATGGCGGTGGCTTCCGACTTCAGGGACGGGGAGACGCCACGAACGTGGCGCGCCGACGGTACCGGCGCTCCCCGCCCCTCCGGGCCGGCCGTTCACATGACGCGTGTCAACTGACGTTCCCCGCGTAATCGGCGTCGCGGGTCTCGCGGCTGATGATGAGCGCCACAAGCGTGATCGCCGCCATCGCGCTCAGGTACACGCCGACCAGCAGCACGTTCCCGTCGAGCAGCTGCCAGAGCGCGACCGCGATGAAGGGCGCGACCGCGGCGCCGAGGATGCTCGCGACGTTGTAGCTGATCGCGGATCCCGTGTAGCGCACGTTGGTCGGGAACAGCTCCGGCAGCACCGCCCCCATGGGGCCGAACGTGAGGCCCATGAGCGTGAATCCGATGATGAGGAGCGCCATCGTGCCGACGAAGCCGGCGGAGAACAGCGGCACGAAGAGCAGGCCGAAGACGAGGATCCCGACGGTGGTCGCGATGAGCATCTTGCGACGGCCGTGCTTCTCGGCGAGGGGTCCCGAGACCATCGTGAAGATGCCGAAGAACACGACGCCCACGATGAGCATGATGAGGAAGTCGTTGCGCGCGTAGCCGAGGCCCGCGGCGAACGTGTCCGGGTTGAAGGTCTTGCCGGCCTTCGTCGCGGCGGCCTCCGCCGTCGCGGCGTCGCGCGCCGTGGTGCCGTAGGTGAGCGTGAACGTGGTCATCAGGTAGAACAGCGTGTAGGTCGCCAGCATGATGAAGGTGCCGAGGATCAGCGGGCGCCAGCTCGTGACGAACACGCGCGCGACGGGCAGCTTCGCGACCTCGCCGGAGTCGACGACCTTCTGGAACGCGGGCGTCTCGATGAGCTTCAGGCGCACGTAGAGCCCGACGATCACGAGCACGGCGCTCGCGAGGAACGGCACGCGCCAGCCCCACGCCTGGAACTGCTCGGGGGTGAGGCCGAGGCTCAGCGCGAGGAAGACGCCGTTGGCGACGATGAAGCCGATGGGCGCGCCGAGCTGCGGGAACGTGCCGTAGATGGCGCGCTTGCCGGCGGGCGCGTTCTCGGTCGCGAGGAGGGCGGCGCCGCTCCACTCGCCGCCGAGGCCGAGGCCCTGGCCGAAGCGCATGATCACGAGGAGCGCGGGGGCCGCGACCTCCCACCCGGGCGTGAGCGCGGTGGGCAGGCAGCCGATCAGCACGGTCGCGATGCCCATGGTGAGCAGCGACGCGACGAGCGTGCCCTTCCGGCCGACCCGGTCGCCGAAGTGGCCGAAGAGGATGGATCCGATGGGCCGCGCGATGAAGGCGACGCCGAACACCGCGAAGGACGCGAGCTGCGCGACGGTCGGGTCGTCGTTCGCGAAGAAGAGCGCGGGGAAGACGAGCACCGCCGCGGTCGCGTAGACGTAGAAGTCGTAGAACTCGATCGACGTGCCGATGAGGCTCGCGATGATGACGCGCGAGCGCGAGTTCCCGGCGGGCGGGGTGGCGGTGGACGGAGCGGCGGTGCGGGCCGCGGGGGTCGTGGACATGCGGGGAGACGGCTTTCGGCTGGTGCGGCGTGAGCGGCAGGGGCGCGCGGAGGGGGCGGGCGCGCCGGTCGGGCGCGGGCGCCGGGTGCGGCGGAGTCGAGGGAGCCACTCGTGATGGCGGAGCTGAGTTTACGCCCCCGGGGAGATGCTGTGCGCGGTCGGTAGGTTGGGCACGGACCGGCGGGACCCGCGACGCCGCCGACCACGAGGAGCCCCATGGAGCACGAGACCGGCCGCGCTGTCCTGCCCGGGCTCGCGAAGCTCTGCGGCGTCGGGGTGTTCGCAGCCCTCGCTACCGGGTACTGGTACCTGGCCATCCCGTGCGTCGCGGTCGTCGTGCTGTGCGTGCTGCAGCTGCGTCGGTGGACGCACCAGGAGCTCGAGGAGCGCGCCCGCCTCGCCGAGGAGCCGACCGAGGAGGGCCAGGCGGAGGCGCTCAGGTGGGACGCGGACGGCGGCGTCGCCGTGCATCCGCGGGAGGAGGAGCCGCGACCGGTGGCGCCGCGACCGGACGACCAGGGACCGGGCGAGCGGCGCTAGCCCGCCGGGACCATCGCCGGCGCGTCGGCCGGGCGCGCGTCGGCGGCGGATCCGCGTCGCCGCCTCAGCAGCCCCGTCAGGTCGTGTGCCGAGAGCGACACCGCGAGCACCGCGGCCAGCACGAGCGCGAGCGCGGGGGCGGCGACCGCCCACGGGGCGCGCTCCGCGTAGGCGCTGCCCTCGCTGAGGATCAGGCCCCACTCGGGCGTCGGCGGGGCGCTGCCCAGGCCGAGGAAGCCGAGCGCCGCGAGCGTGAGGGCGATGCCGGGCAGGCGCAGCATCGCGTTCCGCACGACCGGGCCGACGACGGCGGGCAGGAGGTGGGCGAGGAGGATCCGCGCGCGTCCGACGCCGAGCACCGGCAGGATCCGCACGTGCGGCTGCGCGCGCGCCTCCTGCATCAGCGCCCCGGCGTGCGCGGCGAGCGGCGCCCAGCCCACGGCCGCCACCGCGATGGCGGCCCCCGCGCTCGACGGGCCCTGGATCGCGGCCACCACGATCCCGGCGAGGATCGGCGGGGCCGCGTTCGCCACCTCGATCGGCCCGAGCGCGGCGCGCGGCAGGAGGCCGAGCGCGAGCCCGATGGCGCAGCAGGCGATGACCACGACCAGCGCCGTGCCGAGCGTCGTGACGGCGCCGTGGCCGACCCGCCCGAGGAGGTCGCGGCCGCTCGCGTCGGCGCCGAACGGCAGCGCCCACGAGGGCGGGGCGAGGCGGCCCGCGGTGGTGGCGAGGGGATCCCGCGCGAGGCCCGCCACGACGATGAGCGCGAGGAGCCCGGCCGCGACCGCGGGGATGACGGCGTCGCGCGGACGGGCGGGGACGCGCGCGTCGGGCACGGGCAGCGATCCGAGGCGGAGGGCGGGGCCGAGGAGCGCGCGCCGGGCGAGATCCGCGAGCGCACCGGCCGCGACGGCGACCGCGAGGAGCGCGAGCACGCCCGCCTGGAGCGCGGGGACGTCCTGGCTGCCGGCCGCGCCGAGGGTCGCGCGGCCGATGCCGGGGATCGCGAACACCTGCTCGACCGCGACCGCGCCGCCCGTGAGGCCGACGAGCACGAGCCCGATCTGCCCGAGCACCGACGGCAGCGCGCGGCGCAGCACCGCGAGGGTCGTGCGCGCGGGCGAGAGGCCCGCCATCGCCCATGTCGCGACCCAGCGCTCGGCGGACGCGGCCCGGATCGCGTCGGCGAGGAGGCGGCCGACGAGCCCGCCCGCGGGGATCCCGAGGGCGAGCGCGGGGAGCGCCGCGTTCGCCGGCCCGTCCCACCCGGACGGCGGCGCCCAGCGCAGCCAGACGGCGACCACCACGAGCAGCGCGGTCGCGAGCAGGAACTCCGGGAGCGCCGTGAGGGCGGCGGACAGGGCGCCGGATCCGCGGGCCAGGCGCCCGCGCGTCGCGTCGCGGAGTGCGGGCGCGCACAGGAGCGCGGCGACCCCCACGGCGACGGCGATCGCGAACGCCATCAGCGTGAGGGAGACGCCGAGCGCGCCCAGGGTGCCGGGGAGGACCGGGCGGCCCGAGATCCACGACGTGCCGAGGTCGCCGCGGACCACGCCCGCGAGCCAGTCGAGCGAGACGGCCAGCGGCCCCCGGTCGAGGCCGAGCTGCGCGCGCACCGCCGCGAGCGCCTCCGGGGTGGCCTCGAGGTCGGCGTAGCGCGCGCGGAGGATCGTGTACTCGGGCGAGCGGCCGGAGAGCCACGGCAGCGCGCCGACGAGCGCCACGACGCCGCCGATCGCGACGACGCGGGACGCCCCGACGACGAGCCCGTCGCGCGCGCGGCCCATCAGCGCGCGACGCGCGTGTCGACCGTGATGAGCGCGCGCTCGCGGGGATCGCGCACGGCGCCCGTCACCCCGGCGGCCTCGCCCTGGATCACGCGCTCGTGCAGGAGCGGCACCGCGGCGTCGTCGGCGAGCACGAGGGCCTCGACCCGCATGATCGCGGCGCGGCGCTCGGGCCCGGCCGGCAGCGCGGACGCCTCGGCGAGGGCCTGGTCGACCGCGGGGTCGCACTCCTGCGAGATGTTGAACGAGCCCTGGCAGGCGAAGTCGCTGTAGAGGTAGGCGGCCGGATCCCCGGAGTCGAGCACGGTCGCGCGCGACAGGATGAAGGCGTCGAACTTCCCCGCGAGCGCGTCGGCCTCGATGTACTGGTACTCGCGCACGTCCTGGGTCACGTCGAAGCCGGCCGCTTCCAGCTGCTGCTCGAGCTGCACGGCGACCTCGGGGAGCTCGGCGCGGTCCGTGAAGGTGCCGAGGGTGATGGGCACGCCGTCGACCCGCGCGGGCGTCGCCCGGCCCGCCAGCGCGTCGCGGTAGGAGGCGCCGTCGCGGAGGTCGGCGGCCCAGGGGAGCGCGGGGCCGAGGAGCCCGGTGGCCTCGTCTGCCCGGCCCTCGTAGACGCCGGAGACGAGCGCGGCGCGGTCGACCGCGGCCTCGGCGGCGGCGCGCACGGCCGGGTCCGCGAACGGTCCGGTCCGCGTGTTCAGGTACAGCGTGTTCGTGCGCGGCATGGCGACCTCGTGCAGGAGCTGCGGATCGACCTGCGCGGCCTGGCCCACGGGGATCGCCTCGACCACGTCGGCCGTGCCCGTGCGGAGGGCGGCGGCGCGCGCGGTGCCGTCGGGGACGAAGCGCACGTCGATGCCGGCGGACGCGGCGCGGCCGCCCCAGTAGCCGTCGAACCGGTCGAGCCTGGCGGAGGACGTGCCGTCGACCGCGGTCAGGCGGAACGGGCCCGTGCCGGTGCCGACGGGGGACACGGTGCCGTCGGCGCCGTACGCGGAGGCCGCGAGGATCGCCAGCTGCGGGCTCGACATGCGCTGCGGCACGAGAGGGTCGGCCGTCGCGGTGCGCACGATGACCCGGTCGCCGTCGGCGGTGGCCGTGAGGTCGACGCCGTCGAGGATCCGCGGCTTCGGGCTCGCGGTCGCGGCGGCGGTGAGCGAGGCGGCGGCCTGCGCGGCCGTGAGGATCGTCCCGTCGTGGAAGGTCACGTCGGGGCGGATGTCGAATGCCCAGGTCAGGTCGTCCACGCGGGTCCAGCCGGTCGCGAGCTGCGGCTGCGCGTCGCCGAGGTCGTCGAGGGTCACGAGGGTCTCGGCCGTGCTCCACCGCGCGAGCTTGAAGGCGTCGTCGCTGAGGGGCGTGAGGCCGGATCTCGGCGGCTGCAGCATGGCGAGGCGGATGCGGCCGTCGCCGTCCTGCGCGCCTCCCGGGGAGGATCCGGGGCTCGCGGCGAAGCAGCCGCTGAGGGCGAGCGTCGTCGCGGCGGCCAGCGCGATCAGCGCGGCGGAGCGAGCCGGGCGGGTGACGCGGGCGGGGCGGGCGGAGCGGGGGCGTCTAGCGGGCATGGGGTCCTTCGGCGGGGATGCGCGGGGCATCGGCGGCGATGCGCGGGGCATCGGGGGTGGTGGTCGGGGGAGCTGGGGTGGCGCGCGGGGACGCGGCGGGGCCGGGTGCGGGCGCGTCGGGCGCTTCGTGCGCGGGGACGGTCGCGGGCAGCAGTCGGGGAAGGCCGACGGCCGCCGCGACGGGCAGCGCGGCGAGGATCCCCCAGGCGACGGCGGGCGCGTCGTCGAGCAGGGCTCCGACCACGCCGCCGGCCACGAGCACGGCGACGCCGCCGCAGCTCGCGAGCAGCCCGTAGAACGACGCGGTCGGGCGGCCGGCGGCGAACGACGGCACGAGCTCCATCGTCACGGGGCCCGCGGTCATGTGGCCGAGCGTGAGGCAGACGACGAGGACCGCGGCGGGCATGAGCTCGGCACCGGCGGGCGGCGGCACGACGGACGCGAGCGCGAGCGCCGCGAACCCCGTCGCGGTCGTCGCGAAGCCGCAGGCGAGCGCGCGACCGGGGCCGAGCCGCTTCGCGAGGAGGGCGACGGGCCACTGCAGCGCGATCGTGAGGAGCGAGACGGCGAGGAACGCGGATCCGACCGCCGCCGTCCCCGCACCGGCGCGCGCGAGCTCGAGCGGCAGCCCGAGGTAGAGCTGGTTGTAGGCCACGAGGTCGACGGCGAAGAGGGCGGAGAAGGCGAGGAAGCGGCGGTCGCGGACGGCGGCCCAGCGGTCGGCGGTGGCGGCGGGCGCGGCGTCGGGCGCCGGGTCGGCACCGGCGACGGGCGCGGATCCCATGGGCGACGCGACGACGGCCCGCCCCGCGTCCGCCGGGATCACGCACCACAGCGCCACCCCCACGGCCGCGAACAGCGCCGCGCCCACGAGCACGGTCGCGGAGAACCCGAGCCCGAGCAGGGCGGCGCCCGCGAGCGGACCCACGGCCGCGCCGATCTCGCCCACCAGCACGAGCGCGGCGAACAGCGACGGGCGGCCGGACCGTCGCGTGGCGCGGCCCCTCGCGTCCGCTGCCGCCACGAGGCTCTGCAGCGCCGGGCTGAACAGCGCGCCGCCGAGCCCCGTGAGGATCGCGCCGACGAGGAAGCCGGCGAGGTCCGCGGCGAGCGCGAGCCCCAGGTAGCCGGACACGCGCACGACGCAGCCCGCGGCGATGAGGGTGCGCGGGCCGAAGCGGTCGGCGAGCATCCCGCCGAGCAGGAACAGGCCCTGCTGGCTGAAGGTGCGGGCGCCGAGCACCAGGCCGATCGCGAGGGCGCCGAGCCCGAGGTCGTCGCGCATCACGACGGCGAGGAACGGGACGACCGCGTAGAAGCCGAGGTTGAAGACGAGCTGGCTGGAGAGGAGGACGGCGGCGTGGGGAGGGGCGGCGCGGTGGGACAGGGTCATGCGGTGAGCGCTCCCGGCAGCCGCGGCACGGCGTCGGCGAGCTCGCGCGTGGCGGGGTGCGCGGGGTCGGCGAGCAGGCGCCCGGTCGGCCCCTCCTCCACGATCCGCCCGCCGGCCAGCACCACGCTCCGCCCGCAGAGCCGCGCGACGGCGTCGAGGTCGTGCGACACGAGCGCGAGCCCGAGGCCGCGCTCGCGCACGAGGTCGCCGAGCAGCTCGATGATCCGGTCCCGCAGCGGCAGGTCCACCCCGCTCACGGGCTCGTCGGCGAGGAGGATCCCCGGCGAGGTCGCGATGGCCCGGGCGAGCGCCACGCGCTGCGCCTGCCCGCCGGACAGCTCGCGGGGCCGGCGGTCGGCGAGCGACGAGGCGAGCCCGACGTCGTCGAGGGCGCGCGCGACGATCGCGGCGTGGTCGCCGGTCACGTCGAGGCGGCGGAGCGGCTCGCGGATCAGCTGCCGCACGGTCATGCGCGGCTCGAGGCTCGCGCCCGGATCCTGCGGCACCGCCTGCACGCGCCTCCGGTACCAGCGGAGGGCGGATGCGCGGCCGGGCGCGATGGCCCGGTCGCCGAGCGCCACGTTGCCCGCGGTCGGCGCCTCGAGCGCGAGCAGGATGCGCAGGAGCGTCGACTTGCCGGATCCGGAGCGGCCCACGATCCCGACCGTCTCGCCGGGCGCCACGCGGAACGAGACGTCGTCGAGCGCGGGTGCCGGGCCGGGGGCTCCGGACGCGCGGGCCGCCCGGGCTTCGCGTCGCGCGGCCGGGTCGCGCCGCGGCGGGTACCCGTGCGTGATCCCGATCGCGGTGAGCGCGTCGGTCATCGGGCCGCCACCGCGCCGAGCGGGGCCGACGCGGAGGCCGTCGCCGTCGCCCCGTCCGGGGATCCGCCGCCCGCCCGCCGCGTCGCCGCCGCCCCGTCCGGGGATCCGCCGCCCGCCCGCCGCGTCGCCGCCGCCACGAGCGCCCGGCTGTACGCGTGCCGCGGCCGCCGCACGAGCTCGCGCATCGACCCGGCCTCGACCACGCGGCCGGCCTCGAGCACGACGACCCGGTCGCACAGCGCCGCGGCGACCGCGAGGTCGTGCGTGATGAAGAGGAGCGCCTGGCCGGTCGCGTCGAGGCGGCGGCGGATCACGTCGACCACGCGCGCCTGCGTCACGACGTCGAGCGAGGTCGTCGGCTCGTCGGCCAGCAGCAGGTCGGCACGGCAGAGGAGCGCGAGCGCGAGGCAGACGCGCTGTCGCTGGCCGCCCGACAGCTCGGCGGCGAAGGCGGGGAGCGCTCCCTCCGGATCCTCGATGCCCACCTCGGCGAGGAGGGCGACGACCTCGCGCCGGGCGTCGCCGCGGGCGAGGAGCCCGCCGTCCGCGGCGGATCCGCGGGCCCGGCTCGCGCGCAGCGCCGCGACGAGCTGCGCGCCCACCGTGACGAGCGGGTTCAGCGCCGCGAGCGAGTCCTGCTGCACCGCGGCGACGCGGCCGAGGCGCTGGCGAGGAGCGGCCGGCCCGACCGCGCGGCCGCCGAGCTCGACGACGCCCCGCACGCGCGACCCGGGCGGCAGCGTCCCGAGCACGGCCTGCGCGGTGAGCGACTTGCCGGACCCGGACGCGCCGACCAGCGCCACGCGCTCGCCGGCCCCGACGCGGAGATCGAGGTCGTGCACGAGCGGCGCGCGGTCGATCGCGATGGAGAGGGAGCGGAGGTCGAGGGCGGGATGCACCTGGCCCCCGTCCGTCCGCGCATGCTGCCGGGCGGTCCGGCGGCGCTCCCGACGACCTTACTGATACCCGTTCTCGATATCAAAACCGAGCGGACGGAAGGTCAGGCCCCGCGGATCCCCTTCAGCAGCAGGGCCGTCGTCACCGCGGCCTCGGCCGCCTCGGCGCCCTTGTCCTCCTTCGACCCCGGGAGCCCGGCGCGGTCGAGGCCCTGCTGCTCGTCGTCGAGCGTGAGCAGCCCGAAGCCGATGGGCTTGCCCGCGAGCAGCGACGCCTGCGTGAGGCCCGAGGTCGCGGCGTCCGACACGTACTCGAAGTGCGGGGTGCCGCCCCGGATGATCACGCCGAGCGCGACGACCGCGTCGGCCCCCGCGTCGAGCGCCGCGCGCGCGACCACGGGCAGCTCGAAGCTCCCGGGCACGCGGATCACCGTGGTGGTCGCGCCGGCGGCGTCGAGCACGCGCTGCGCCCCGGCGAGGAGGCCCGCGCTGATCTCGTCGTGCCAGCGTCCGGCGACGACGGTGACCCGGAGGCCGCTCCCGTCGAGCGCGGTCGGGTCGATCTCGGGTGCTCCGTGTCCGCTCATGCGGTCTCCTCCTCAGGGGTGGTGGTGGCCGGGCCGGCCGTCGTGGTGGTCAGGCCGTCGGGCGCCTCGGCGTCCGGGTAGGCGTCGGGTCCGATGTGCATGTCGGTGTCGAGCACCATGCGGTGCCCCATGCGGTCGCGCTTCGTCTCGAGGTAGCCGGCGTTCACGTCGTTGACGCCGACGACCAGCGGCACGCGCTCGGTCACCTCCACGCCGTGCGCCTCGAGCTGCCGCACCTTCTCGGGGTTGTTCGTGAGCAGGCGCACGTCCTCGATCCCCATCTCCTGCAGGATCGCCGAGGCGGCGCCGTAGTCGCGCGCGTCCGCCGGGAGGCCCAGGGCGACGTTGGCGTCGAGCGTGTCGAAGCCGTCCTCCTGCAGCCGGTACGCGCGCAGCTTGTTGATGAGGCCGATGCCGCGCCCCTCGTGCCCGCGCAGGTAGACGACGACGCCGCCGTCGCGCTGGATCTCGTCGAGCGCCGCGTCGAGCTGCGGTCCGCACTCGCACTTGAGCGATCCGAGCGCCTCGCCCGTCAGGCACTCCGAGTGCACGCGCACGAGCGTGCCGTGCGCGCGCGGCTCGCCCGCGACGATCGCGACGTGGTCGGCGCCCGTCGTGCGGTCCCGGTAGGCGCGGAGCTTGACCGTGCCGTGCGTGGTGGGGACCGTGGTCTCGACCTCGAAGATCACGCGAGACGCCTCGGGGATCGCGACGGCCGGCTCGAGCGCCCGGTCGCAGTGGAACTCCTCGAGGTGCGCCTTGAGCGCCTCGATCGTCACGACCAGCACGCCCTCGCGCTCGCCGAGCGCGAGGAGGCCGGGGAGGCGCATCATCTCGCCGTCGTCCTGCACGATCTCGCTGATCGCGCCCACGGGCGTGAGTCCCGCGAGCGTGAGGAGGTCGACCGCGGCCTCGGTGTGGCCGTCGCGCTCGCGCACGCCGCCGTCCACCGCGCGCAGCGGCAGGATGTGGCCCGGCCGGTGCAGGCTCGTCGGCACGCTGCCGAGGTCGGCGAGCACGCGCAGGGTGTGCGCGCGGTCGGACGCGCTGATGCCCGTGGAGAGCCGGTCGGCCGCGTCGACGGAGACCGTGTAGGCGGTGCCGCGCGGATCCCGGTTGTCGGCCACCATGAGCGGCAGCTCCAGCCGGTCGGCGATCTCGTTCGTCATGGGCGCGCAGATGAAGCCCGACGAGTGCCTGACGAGCCAGGCCACCCACTCGGGAGATGCGGACTCGGCGGCGAGCAGCACGTCGCCCTCGTTCTCGCGGCCCTCGTCGTCGACGACGATCACGGGCCGTCCGGCGCGCAGCTCCTGCAGCGCGGCGGGGATCTCGGCGAGGCTCACGCGCGCGCCTCCTCGGTGCCGGTGCTGGGCACGTCGTCGCGGTCGCGTGCGTCGAGCGCGAGCATCCGCTGCACGTGCCGCGCGAGCACGTCGGTCTCGAGGTTGACCTCGTCGCCGAGCTCGAGCGCGCCGAGCGTCGTCGCCGTGAGCGTCTCCGGGATGAGCGACACCTCGAACCAGGCGTCGGCATCGGGGGTGTCGGTGGGGCTGACCGCGCTCACGGTGAGGCTCACGCCCTGCACCGTGATGGATCCGCGGTCCACCACGAGCGGCGCGAGCTCGGCGGGCAGCGAGAAGCGGAGGATGCGCCACGCCTCGCCCGGCGTGGTCGCGAGCAGGCGGCCCGTGCCGTCGACGTGGCCCTGCACGATGTGGCCGCCGAGCCGGTCGCCCACGCGCGCGGCGCGCTCGAGGTTCACGCGGTCGCCCACGCCGAGCCGGCCGAGCGAGCTCATCACGAGCGTCTGCCGCATGACGTCCGCGGTGAAGCCCTCGGGCGTCTGCGCGACGACCGTGAGGCACACGCCGTCGACGCTGATGGAGTCGCCGTGCCGGGCGTCGGACACCGCGAGCGGCGCCTCCACCGTGATCCGGGCGGAGTCGCCCTCGGCGTCGAGCGCGAGGACGCGTCCGCGCTCCTCGATGATCCCTGTGAACATCACTGGCCTTCCGTGGTGGGTCGCGCGGTCACGAGGATGTCGTCCCCGAGCCGCGTCGTGCTGATGAGGGTGAGTCGGTGGGCGGCCGGCATGCTCGGCACGCCGAGGTCGCCGGTAGCCGTGCGGGGGCCGCCGAGGAGGACGGGCGCGAGGTAGGCGACCACCTCGTCCACGAGCCCGGCGGCGACGAGCGCGGAGACGATCGTGGGGCCGCCCTCCACGAAGACGTGCCGGATGCCGAGGCGGCCGAGCTCCGCGAGGGCCGCGGCCGGGTCGTGGCCCGCGATGCGGATGAGCCGCCGCGGGTGCCGGTGCACGGCCGCGTCGTCCGGGATCGCGCGGTCGCCGAGCACGACGGGTGCCGGCTGGTGCGGGTACGGGATCCCGTCGGGCCGGCGCGCGGTGAGCGCGGGATCGTCGGCGAGCACCGTGCCGGTGCCCACGAGGATCGCGTCGGCCTCGGCGCGGCGGCGGTGCACGTCCTCCCGGGCGGCGGGTCCGGTGATCCAGCGGCTCGTGCCGTCGGCGGCGGCGATGCGGCCGTCGAGGCTGGATGCCCACTTGGCCGTCACGAACGGGCGGCCGAGCCGGGCGGATCCGAGCCACACGCGCAGGAACGCCGCGGCCTCCTCGGCGAGCACGCCGTCGGTGACCTCGACGCCCGCGGCGCGGAGGCGGGCCGCGCCGCCCGAGGACTCGGCACCCGGGTCGGCGACCGCGTACGCGACGCGGGCGACCCCGGCCTCGATCAGCGCGGCGGCGCACGGCCCCGTGCGGCCGGTGTGGTTGCAGGGTTCGAGCGTGACGACCGCGGTGGATCCGCGTGCCCCGCCGGCGGGCAGCTGCCGCAGCGCGTCGACCTCGGCGTGGGCGGATCCGGCGCCGCGGTGGCGGCCCTCGGCGATGACGCGGCCGGAGGCGTCGAGGATCACGCAGCCGACGCGCGGGTTCGGGCCCCACGCGGGACCCTCGGCGGCGAGCTCGAGGCCGCGGCGCATCGCGCGTTCGAGCGCGTGCGCGTCGGCCGCGCGCTGGGCGGCCGCGTGCGGTGCCGTCGGGTCGTCGTGCATGGTGTCCTCGTCCGTGGACGGACTCCGGGCGCGGTCGACGAGACCTCGACGCCGGCAGGCTCGCCGACGCCGCGTGCGCCTCCCATCCGGACTCTCACCGTCGGTCCCGGATTCCCACCGGATCGGCGGACGAGGCTCCCGGGGACCCGGTCGCGCATCGTCCGTTCGCGGACTGTCACCGCCGGCTCGGATTTCCACCGACCCCGGAGCACGTGTATGGGTCGAGATTAGCCCACGCGGCTGCGGGGCCGGGGCCCGTGACGCTCCGCGACCTACGCCGTCAGCGGACGCCGACGACGTCCACGGCGTCGGCGAGGTCCGCGAGCTCCGTGATCCGCACGACGCCGGCCGGCAGGTGAGCGTCCCCGTCGCCGAGGGCGTCGAACCAGACGCCGCCGGCGAGCCCCGCATCGACCCCGCCGAGCGCGTCCGTGCGCAGCCGGTCGCCCACCATCACGGCGTCGGCCGGATCCGCTCCCGCCTGCCCGCACGCGAGCAGGAAGATGCGCGGATCCGGCTTCGTGAAGCCCAGGTCCCCGGAGCAGATCACGGGGGAGAGGCGCGCGGTGAGCCCGGCGGCGGCGATCTTCGGCTCCTGCTGGCTGCGCTCGCCGTTCGTCACGACGCCGAACCGCACGCCCGGGTGCCGGAGCGCGATCTCGTCGAGCGCCTCCAGGGCACCGGGCAGCGCGCGCCACGACGCCTCGTACCCGGCGAGGTATCCGCCGAACCAGGCGTCCGTCGCGGCGTCGTCGTCCGCGAGAGCGGACGCCAGGTCCGTGGCCTCCGCGGATCCCCACGCGGCCAGGAACCCGCGCACGCGCGCCCGCCGCTGGCCCTGGTAGTCGAGCTCGCCCGCGAGGTACCGGTGGTAGTGCTCCTCCTCGAGCGCGACCCAGAGCGCGACGGCCCGGTCGCGCTCGCCGGCGTCGGACACGTCGAGGAGGCCGCGCGCGGCGAGGTGCGCGCTGATCCCGTCGGCCACGGCTCCGCGGTGGTCCACCAGCGTGTCGTCGAGGTCGAGGAGGACCAGCCGGAGGGTCATCGGCCGGCGCGCCGCACGAGGCCGACGGCGTCGTGGACGCGCGCCAGCATGGCGTCGGCTCGCTCCTCGGCGCGCGCGGCGTTGCCGGCGAGCACGCGGTCGAGCTCGGCCGGGTCGTCCAGCAGCTCGAGCGTCCGCGCGCGGATCGGCTCGAACACGCTCGTGACGGTCTCGGCCACGTCCTTCTTCAGGTCGCCGTAGCCGCGGCCCGCGTACCGCTCCTCGAGCGCCTCGACGGCCGTGCCCTCGAACGCCGACAGGATCGTCAGCAGGTTGGAGACGCCGGGCTTCTCGCCGCGGTCGAAGCGGATCTCGCGGTCCGTGTCCGTGACGGCCGAGCGGATCTTCTTCGCCGTCCTCGCGGGCTCGTCCAGCAGCCACACCACACCCGCGTCGGAGGCGGAGGACTTGCTCATCTTGGACGTCGGGTCCTGCAGGTCGTAGATCCGCGCCATGTCCTTCTGGATCATGGGCTCCGGGATCGTGAACACGTCGCCGAAGCGCCCGTTGAAGCGCTTCGCGAGGTCGCGCGTGAGCTCCACGTGCTGCTTCTGGTCGTCGCCCACCGGCACCACCTCGGTGCCGTAGAGCAGGATGTCGGCCGCCATGAGCGTCGGGTACGCGAAGAGCCCGAGCGTCGTCGCGTCGGCGCCCTGCTTCTGCGACTTGTCCTTGAACTGGGTCATGCGGCTGGCCTCGCCGAACCCGGTGAGGGTGTTGAGGATCCACGCCAGCTCGGTGTGCGCCGACACGTGCGACTGCACGAACAGCGTCGACACGGCCGGGTCGATGCCCGCCGCGATGTACTGCGCGGCCGTGCGCCGGGTGCTCGCGCGGAGGGCGGCGGGATCCTGCGGGACGGTGATGGCGTGCAGGTCGACGACGCAGAACACGGCGTCGTGGCTCGTCTGCAGCTCCTTCCACTGGAGGAGCGCGCCGATGTAGTTGCCGATCTGCAGCGAGTCGGCGGACGGCTGCATGCCGGAGAAGAGGACGGGACGTGCGGTCATGGCGATGCCTTCGTGAGGGGGAGCGCGGAACGCTCGCGGGGCGCCGATGCGGCGCGGAGGGGGAGGGGAGTGCGGGATGCGGGCGACGGGTCAGATCGCGTAGTCGACGACCACGGGCGTGTGGTCCGACCATCGCTGGTCGTACGCCTCGGCGCGGTCGACCGCGTAGCCCACGACCTTCTCGGCGAGGGCAGGGGTCGCGAGCTGGTAGTCGATGCGCCAGCCGGTGTCGTTGTCGAACGCCTTGCCGCGCCAGCTCCACCACGTGTACGGGCCGTCGACCTCGCCGGCCTGCTGGCGGCCGACGTCGACCCAGCCGAGCCCGGGACCGGTGGATCCGTCGACGCCCTCGATCTCCTCGCCGCGCGCGCCGAGGATGCGGTCGAGGTAGGCGCGCTCGCGCGGCAGGAACCCGGCGCGCTTCACGTTGCCCTTCCAGTTGCGGATGTCGAGCTCGCGGTGGCCGACGTTGAGGTCGCCCACCACGACGGCGAGCTCGGAGTGCGCGGCGATCTGGGGCAGGCGCCGCTCCATGCCGTCGAGGAACTTCCACTTCTCGTCCTGCTTGGCGGTGCCGACCTCGCCGGAGTGCACGTAGGCGCTCACGACCGTGACGATGGTGCCGTCCACGTCGTAGTCGGCCTCGAGCCAGCGGCCCGCGCTGTCGAAGTCCTCCTCGCCGATCGCGACGCGGTGGATCTCGGCCCGGCGGCGGCTCGCGATGGCGACGCCCGCCCGGCCCTTGGCGGTCGCGGCGTCGTGCAGCACGTTCCACTCGGGACCGAGGAGGCCCTCGATGTCGCTCGTCTCGGCGCGGACCTCCTGGATGGCGAGGATGTCGACGTCGCGCGTGGCGAGCCAGTCGCCCATGCCCTTGCGGAACGCGGCCCGGATGCCGTTCGTGTTGATGGACGCGACGCGGAGGTTCGAGGGCATGGAGACGATCCTAACGGCGGTGCTCTCCCCGCAGTCGGAGCAGGACCCGGGTCAGCCCGCGCGACCCCTCGTACCTCTCGCGCGCTCGGGCGCGCTCCTCCTCCTTGAGGATCCGCCTGGCCTCGTCGAGCTTGGCGACGCGCTCCTTCTCCAGCTCCTCCGGGCTGAGCCGACGCGCGTCGATGCCGCGATCGCGCATGCTGACGGCGATCCACGAGGCGCAGATCAGGATGACCTGGCAGATGAGGTTGAACCAGATCAGGAGGCCGATGATCACGGCGAACGACGCGAGCAGTGGGTTCCGGCTGGCGCCGCCGAGGAGCGCCGTGCCGAGCACCTTGAGGACGCCCATGGCCACGCCGCCGAGGAGCGCGCCCTGCAGGAGCTGCGGCCGCGGGATCCTGACGCCCGAGAGGATCCGGTAGGCGCCCGCGAGCACGGCCGTGTCGAGCGCGAGCACGAGCGCGAGGCCGACGGTGCGACCGACGACGATCGCGAGCAGCGAGTCCTCGCCGACCTGCATGAGCCCGAACACGAACCCGAGGAGCCCGGTGCTCACGACCGAGAGCGCGGCCGAGAGCAGCATCGCGAGGGCGAACACCAGCGCGAGCCCGAGGTCCTTGACCTTGAGGAGCAGGAAGAACGTCGTCGGCGGCGGCAGCTCGAAGATGCGGCGCACCGAGTCGCGCGTCGAGGCGAGCCAGCCGAGCGCGGTGACGAGGAGGCCGATCGAGCCGATGATCCCGGTCGCGCGCACGGCGTCGGAGGCGAGCAGCGCCTCGGGGTCCTTGATGGCCCCGTTCGGGCCGAAGAGCCCGGGGACCGCGCCCTGGATCAGCGTGAGCAGCGAGTCGAGGAGCGCAGGGTTGTCCGCGAGCACGGACCCCGCCACGGAGAAGCCGACCGCGAGCGCCGCGAACACCGCGAACACCGCCTGGTACGACATGCCGGCCGCGAGGATCGGTCCGCCCGCGGCCCCGTAGGCGAGGAACACGCGCACGGGCTTGAGCTCCATCACGCGCGCGAACAGGGCGGGGATGCCGGTGGGCGCGGGCGGCCCCCCGGAGGCCGGGGTGGGAGCGGGGGATGCGGGGCGTCCGCGGCCGTCGGGGGCGGTCATCCCCCGAGGATACGGGCCGCCAGCCCCCTGATAGCGTGGACGGGCCGTTCCGGCACCCCGACCGGACAGCCACCCGCGCGGGCGCCGTCCGTCCGCGCGTCACGCACCCGAGCGAGGGAGTCCCTGTGCGCATCACCGGCATCGGAGTAGGACACGGAGTGGCCACCGGGCCCGTGATGAGGATGCCCGACCCGCTTCCCGAGCCCGGCACGGAGCCCTTCACGGGCGACGCCGACGCCGAGGTCGCGCGCGTCGCCGACGCCCTCGCCGCCACCGCCGACGACCTGGCCGCGCGCGGCGCCCGCGCCGGCGGCGACGCGAAGGACGTGCTCGACGCGCAGTCGCTCATGGCGCGCGACCCCGCGCTCCTCGACTCGGTCGGCCGCCTCGTCGGCCAGGGCCGCTCGGGCGAGCGCGCCGTGTTCGAGGCGTTCGCCACCTTCCAGGAGCTGCTCACGGGCATGGGCGGCTACATGGCCGAGCGCGCGGCGGATCTCGCGGACGTCGCGCAGCGCGTCATCGCCCGGCTCCGCGGCGTGCCCGCACCCGGGATCCCCACCGCGGACGCGCCCTTCGTCCTCGTCGCGCGGGACCTCGCGCCCGCCGACACCGCGCTGCTCGACCTCGACCGCGTGCTCGCCCTCGTCACCACCGACGGCGGCCCCACCAGCCACACCGCGATCCTCGCCCGCAGCCGCTCGATCCCCGCCATCGTCGGCGCGACGGGCGCCGCGGACCTCGCCGAGGGCGACGAGGTCGTCGTCGACGCGGCCGCCGGCATCGTGATCGTGCACCCCGATGACGCGGAGCGCGAGGACGCCGTCCGCCGGATCCGCGCCCGCGAGGAGGCGCTCGCCGCTCCCATCACCGACGGCGCGCTCGCCGACGGCACGCCCGTCCCGCTCCTCGCCAACCTCGGATCCCCCGACGAGGCCGCGCGCGCGGTCGAGCTCGGCGCGGAGGGCGTCGGCCTCTTCCGCACCGAGTTCCTCTTCCTCGACGCCGCCGAGGCGCCGTCGGTCGCGGCGCAGACCGCGCAGTACACCGCGCTCCTCGAGGCGTTCCCGGGCCGCAAGGTCGTCGTCCGGGCGCTCGACGCCGGTGCCGACAAGCCGCTCGCCTTCCTCACCGACGCAGATGAGGAGAACCCGGCGCTCGGCCTCCGCGGGCTCCGCGCGCTCCGGGCGAACGAGGGGATCCTCCGCGACCAGCTCACCGCCCTCGCCGCGGCGGACGCCGCCACCGGGGCCGACCTCTGGGTCATGGCGCCCATGGTCGCCGACGCGGAGGAGACCGCGTACTTCGTCGAGCTGGGTCGCACGCTCGGCCTCCGCACGGTCGGCGTCATGGCCGAGGTGCCCTCGCTCGCCCTCCTCGCCGACCAGGTCGTCGAGGTCGCCGACTTCGTGAGCGTCGGCACCAACGACCTCACGCAGTACACGATGGCGGCGGATCGCCTGCTCGGCTCCGTCGCGTCGTACCAGGACCCGTGGCACCCGGCGGTCCTCCGCCTCGTCCGCACGCTGGGCGACGCGGGCCGCGCGTCCGACACGCCCGTGGGCATCTGCGGCGAGGCGGCGGCGGACCCGCTGCTCGCGGTGGTGCTCGTCGGCCTCGGCGCCACGAGCCTGTCGATGACCCCTGCCGCGCTGGCCGACGTCCGCCTCGAGCTCGGCCGCCGCACCCTCGACGAGGCGCGCGCGGCCGCGGAGGCGGTCCTCACGGCGCGCACCGCCGCCGAGGCGCGGGCCGCGGCCGAGCGGATCCTCGTCGCCCGCTAGACCCGCGCGCTGACCCCGCCCGCGCAGCCGGAAGGCCCCGCAGCTCCTGGGAGCTGCGGGGCCTTCGTGGTCCGGGGGAGCGGTGTCGCTACGCCTTGCCGCGCATGATCGCCTGCTTGACCTCGGCGATCGCCTGCGTCACCTGGATGCCGCGCGGGCACGCCTCGGAGCAGTTGAAGGTCGTGCGGCAGCGCCAGACGCCCTCCTTGTCGTTGAGGATGTCGAGGCGCACGTTCGACTCGTCGCGCGAGTCGAAGATGAAGCGGTGCGCGTTGACGATGGCGGCGGGGCCGAAGTACTGGCCGTCCGTCCAGAACACGGGGCACGACGACGTGCACGCGGCGCAGAGGATGCACTTCGTGGTGTCGTCGAAGCGGGCGCGCTCGGCGGCGGACTGGATCCGCTCCTTGCCCTTCTCCGGCTTCGTGTTGGAGATGAGGAAGGGCTGCACGTCGCGGAACGACTCGAAGAACGGCTCCATGTCGACGACGAGGTCCTTCTCCAGCGGCAGGCCCTTGATGGCCTCCACGTAGATGGGCTGCGAGATGTCGAGGTCCTTGATGAGCGTCTTGCAGGCGAGGCGGTTGCGGCCGTTGATGCGCATCGCGTCGGATCCGCACACGCCGTGCGCGCAGGAGCGGCGGAAGGTCAGCGACCCGTCCTGCTCCCACTTGATCTTGTGCAGCGCGTCGAGGATCCGGTCGGTCGGGTAGACCTCGACGTCGAAGTCCTCCCACCGGGGCTCGGCGTCCTGGCCCGGCAGGTACCGGCGGATGATGAGGGTCACCGTGAAGGTGGGGATGGCCGAGGCCTCTCCCGCGGGAGGTGCGTCGAGGGTTGCGGTGCTCACGTGTGAGGTCCTGTTCCGTAGGTGGTGCGGTGATGTGCGGCGGCGCTGACCCGAGGGTCAGTACTTCCGCTCCATCGGCTGGTAGTTCGTGATGACCACGGGCTTGGTGCTGAGCTTGATGTGGTCGCCGGCGTCCGTGCTGTGGGCGTCGCCGGTGAGGTAGGCCATGGTGTGCACCATGTAGTTCTCGTCGTCGCGCGTCGGGTAGTCCTCGCGGAAGTGGCCGCCGCGGCTCTCCTTGCGGTACATCGCCGAGTAGACGACGACCTCCGCGAGGTCGAGCAGGAAGCCGAGCTCGATGGCCTCGAGCAGGTCCGTGTTGAAGCGCTGGCCCTTGTCCTGCACCTGGATGTTCGTGTACCGCTCGCGCAGGTCGGCGATCACCTTGGTGACCTCGATAAGCGTGTCCTCGGTGCGGAACACCTGGGCGTTGCGGTCCATCGACTCCTGCAGCTCGCGACGCAGCGTCGAGATCCGCTCGGTGCCGTTGGAGTTGCGCGCGCCCTCGACGAGGCCCTTCACGAAGTCGGCCGCATCGGCGGGCAGCGGCGTGAAGTCGACCGTCTTCACGTACTCGGCCGCGTAGTTGCCCGCGCGCTTGCCGAACACGTTGATGTCGAGGAGCGAGTTGGTGCCGAGGCGGTTGGATCCGTGCACCGAGACGCACGCGCACTCGCCGGCCGCGTACAGGCCCGGCACCACGGTCGTGTTGTCGGAGAGGACCTCGGCCTTGATGTTGGTGGGGATGCCGCCCATCGCGTAGTGCGCGGTCGGCAGCACGGGCACGGGCTCCGTGTACGGCTCGACGCCGAGGTAGGTGCGCGCGAACTCCGTGATGTCCGGGAGCTTGGCGTCGATGACCGCGGGCTCGAGGTGCGTGATGTCGAGGTAGACGTAGTCCTTGTTCGGACCGGCGCCCCGCCCCTCGCGGATCTCGGTGGCCATGCACCGCGCCACGATGTCGCGGGGCGCGAGGTCCTTGATGGTGGGGGCGTAGCGCTCCATGAAGCGCTCGCCCTCGCTGTTGCGGAGGATCGCGCCCTCGCCGCGGGCCGCCTCGGACAGGAGGATGCCGAGCCCTGCCAGGCCGGTCGGGTGGAACTGGAAGAACTCCATGTCCTCCAGCGGCAGGCCCTTGCGCCAGATGATCCCGACGCCGTCGCCCGTGAGGGTGTGCGCGTTCGAGGTCGTCTTGTAGATCTTGCCGAAGCCGCCCGTCGCGAAGATCACGGCCTTCGACTGGAACACGTGGATCTCGCCGGTCGACAGCTCGAGGGCCACGACGCCCGCGGGCTGCTCCTTGCCGTCGACCTCGGCCATGACGAGGTCGAGCACGTAGAACTCGTTGTAGAAGTTGATGCCGAACTTGACGCAGTTCTGGTACAGCGTCTGCAGGATCATGTGCCCGGTGCGGTCGGCCGCGTAGCAGGAGCGGCGGACGGGGCTCTTGCCGTGGTCCGCCGTGTGGCCGCCGAACCGGCGCTGGTCGATCTTGCCGTCGGGCGTGCGGTTGAAGGGGAGGCCCATGTTCTCGAGGTCGATGACCGCGTCGATGGCCTCCTTGGCGAGGATCTCCGCCGCGTCCTGGTCGACGAGGTAGTCGCCGCCCTTGACGGTGTCGAAGGTGTGCCACTCCCAGCTATCCTCCTCGACGTTGGCGAGCGCGGCGGCCATGCCGCCCTGCGCCGCGCCCGTGTGGGAGCGCGTCGGGTAGAGCTTGGAGATGACGGCCGTGTTCGCCTGCGGTCCCGCCTCGATCGCCGCGCGCATGCCTGCGCCGCCCGCACCCACGATGACGATGTCGAACTGGTGGTAGTGGACGCCGTCCACGATGGTGCTCGCGGAGGGCTCGGAACCGGGGGTCGCGGTGTCAGTGGTCACGGGCTTCTTTCTCGAGGCGGGAGGGGGAGCGACTAGAGGTCGCCGCAGAAGGAGGGCAGCAGGTCGGCGGGCTGACCGGCGGGGCACGGGTCGAACGTGAAGACCACGAGCGTGCCGAGCACGAGCAGCACGACCGTGGACGTGACGAGCGCGCCCTTGAGGATCGTCCGGGTGCGCGGCGATGCGGCGTAGTCGTTCACGAGGGTGCGCATGCCGTTGGCGCCGTGGATGACCGCGAGCCAGAGCAGCGCGATGTCCCACACCTTCCAGAACGGGTCGGACAGCTTGCCGCCCACGAACGCGAAGTCGATGGCCTTGATGCCCTCGCCCTGGATGAGGTTGACGTACAGGTGGCCGAAGATGAGCACGACGAGCACGACGCCCGAGGCGCGCATGTACATCCAGCCCCACTTCTCCCAGTTCACGCCGCCCTGCTTGCGGGGCTGACGCGGCTGGCGGGGGCGCTCGACGCTGACCTGCTGTGCGATGTCGCTCATGATCAGATCCATCCCGCTTCGCTGAAGACGTTGAGGAGGTGGCGCGGCACGAAGCCGGCCATGAGCACGACCCACAGGCCGATCACCACGTAGAACATGAGGCGCTGGTGCTTGGCGCCGAAGCGCCAGAAGTCGATGAGGATGATCCGCAGCCCGTTGAGCGCGTGGAACCCGATGGCGCCGACGAGGGCGACCTCGCCGATGCCCATGATCGGGTTCTTGTACGTGCCGATGACCGCGTTGTACGCCTCGGGGCTCACCCGGATGAGGCTCGTGTCGAGCACGTGCACGAGGAGGAAGAAGAAGATGGACACGCCGGTGATGCGGTGCAGCACCCATGACCACATGCCCTCGCGGCCCCGGTACAGCGTCCCCGCGGGGACCTTCGGTGCGCGAGCGATGTGCGGTTCGCGGGTTCCTGCCGTCTTGATGGACACGGAACGACCCTCCCTGATGCTGCTGCCCCGTGGGCGGAGCGCCTTCGCGCCGACATTGCGCGTCGCCGACGAGTCTACGGGCGGGTCCGGGCGGTCACCCGTTAGGGCACCCTAAGCGTCGCGGCTCGCCGACGACCGCGTCAGGCGAGGAGCGGGACGGGCCCGGCGCCCGCGACGTCCGCCGCATGGAGGGCCGAGCGACGGGCCGACACGGCGCGGCCGTAGTGCCCGATGAGCTCGTCGCCGATCGTGGTCCACGACCGGCCGAGGACGGCCCGGCGGCCCGCCTCGCCCATCCGCAGGCGCATCGGCTCGCTGGCGACGAGCTCGTCCACCAGGCGTCGCAGGTGCGCGTCCCGGGGCGACGCGGGATCGAAGAGGAAGCCGTCCGTGCCGTGGTCGACGAGGTCGATCGGGCCTCCCGCGTGCGGGGCGACCACGGGGAGGCCGGATGCGTGCGCCTCCTGCACGGTCTGGCCGAACGTCTCCTCGGTGCCGGTGTGCACGAACACGTCCATGGCGGCGTACGCGGCGGCGAGCTCGCGGCCGCCCACGCGACCGAGCCAGGTGACGGGCATGCCCGCGAGCGCGCGGCGGGCGGACGCCTGGCTCGGACCGTCGCCCGCGATGAGGAAGCGCACGCCGCGGATCCCGCGGAGGGCCTGGAGGCGCTCGAGCTGCTTCTCGGGGGCGATGCGTCCCACGTAGCCGACGATCGTCTCGCCGCCCGGCGCGACGCGGTGCCTGAGCGCGACGGCGTCCTCCATGGCGCGGTTGCGGGGGTGGTAGCGGTCGAGGTCGACGCCTCGGCCCCAGCGGGCGACGCGCTCGACGCCCGCCGCGGCGAGGTCGGCGGCCGCGGCGCTCGAGGGCGCGAGGGTCAGGTCCGCGCCCTGGTGGATCCACCGCACGAGCCGCCACACGTACGGCGCGGTGGCCGCCAGCCGGTTCCGGCGCGCGTAGCCCGCCACGTCGGTCTGGAAGATGGCGACGGAGGGGGTGTCGATGCGCGTCGCGGCCGCGATGGCCTGCGCGCCCAGGAAGAGGGGCGATGCGGCGTGCAGCACGTCCGGCGCGAAGTCGGTCAGGAGGCGCAGCACCTGGGGGCTGGGGATGCCGACCGGGAACTGCCGGTAGGCGATGGCGGGCACGCCGTGGACGGGGAAGCCCGCGAACTCGGATGGGGCGCCGGCGTCCGGGGCGATCACGATGGCCTGGTGCCCGCGGTCCCGCAGGTGCTCGAGCACCCGGCAGACGCTCGTGGTGACGCCGTTGACGGTGGGGAGGAAGCTCTCGCTGACGACGGCTACGCGCATGCCTCCGACGCTAGGCACCGGTGCCGACCGCGCCGCCGTCCTGTCGTGAACGCCCCGTTGCCGTCGCGTGAACTCGGCGCATCCGGCTGTTTCCCAGGCTGCCGATAGTGTGGGCGCATGACCGAGCAGACGAGCGCGATCTCCCGTTTCTACAGCGTGATCCCCGCGGGAGGCGTGGGCTCCCGCCTCTGGCCGCTGTCCCGCGCGGACGCCCCGAAGTTCCTCCACGACCTCACGGGCTCCGGCCGGACGCTGCTGCGCGACACGTGGGAGCGGCTCGCGCCGCTCTCCGGCGAGGACCGGATCATGGTGGTCACCGGTCGCGCCCACCGCGCCGCCGTCGAGGCCCAGCTGCCCGAGCTCACCGACCCGAACGTCGTCCTCGAGAGCGAGGGGCGCGACAGCACCGCCGCGATCGCGCTCGCGGCGGCGATCCTCCAGCGCCGCGAGCCGGGCGTCATCATCGGCTCGTTCGCGGCCGACCACGTCATCGCCGACCCGGACCGCTTCCGCGACACCGTGCGTGAGGCCGTCATCGCCGCCGACGCGGGCTACATCACGACCATCGGCATCACGCCCACGGAGCCCGCGACCGGTTTCGGCTACATCCATACGGGCAAGGCGCTCAGCATCCCCGACGCCCCGCACGCCCTCGAGGTGGCGTCGTTCGTGGAGAAGCCGAGCATCGGCGTGGCCCGCGGATACGTGAAGGGCGGCACCCACCTCTGGAACGCGGGCATGTTCATCGCGCGCGCCGACCGCCTGCTCGAGGAGCTCGGCCGCACCGAGCCCGAGCTGCTGAAGGGCGTGCTCGAGCTAGCCGAGGCGTGGGACACCGCCGACCGCGGCCTCGTCGTCGACCGCGTGTGGCCGAACCTCAAGAAGATCGCGATCGACTACGCCGTCGCCGAGCCCGCCGCGGCCCGGGGCGCGCTCGCCGTGATCCCCGGTCGCTTCACCTGGGACGACGTGGGCGACTTCGCCTCAGTGGCCAAGATGCACTCGAGCGGTCGCAAGTCCGACCTCGTGATCCTCGGCGAGGACGCGCGCGTCCTGTCGGACGCGTCGAGCGGCATCGTGGTGGCCAACAGCAAGCGCGTGATCAGCCTCATCGGCGTGCGCGACATCGTCGTGGTCGACACCCCCGACGCCCTGCTCGTGACCACCAAGGAGAACGCGCAGCGCGTCAAGAGCGTGGTGGACGCGCTCAAGCTCAGCGGCGGGACGGACGTCCTGTAACGAAGGGGTAACGAACCCTCCGGGCGCTCCCCGCGGCCGGAAGGGGCCGCGAGCGCCGCCGTTAGATTCCGGGGATGCCCCGCACCCGCCGCGCCGTCCGCGCCGCCATCCTGCCCATCGCACTCCTCTCCGCCGCGGCCCTCGCCGGCTGCGGCGCGGCTCCCGAGCCCGGCGCCTCGTCGGCCGCCGCGAGCGACTACTGCGCCCGCATGGTGACCAACTCCGGCGGCCTGCAGGACCGCTCCTTCAACCAGTCGAGCTGGGAAGGGCTCCAGCGCGCCGAGCAGGAGCTGGGGATCCAGGCCGACGTGCTCGTCTCGACGTCGGAGACCGACCTCGCCCCAAACGTCGAGCAGGCGGTGGGCACGGGCTGCGGCTTCATCCTCACCGTGGGCTACGAGCTGGCGGAGGCCACGTCGGCCGCCGCGGCGGAGAACCCGGACGTGCACTTCTCGATCGTCGACGAGGTCGTCGACGCCCCGAACGTCAAGCCGCTCGTGTTCGACACGGCCCAGGCGTCCTACCTCGCGGGCTACCTCGCGGCGGGCGTGAGCCAGACGGGCAAGGTCGGCACCTTCGGCGGCGGCAACCAGCCCCCCGTCACCCTCTTCATGGACGGCTTCGTCGACGGCGTCGCGGCGTACAACCAGGCGCACGGCACGAGCGTCCAGGCGCTCGGCTGGGACGCGGCGGCGCAGGACGGCACGTTCACCGGCGACTTCGAGGACGTGTCGAAGGGCCAGACCACGACGCAGAACCTGCTCGACCAGGGCGCCGACGTGATCATGCCGGTGGCCGGCCAGGTGGGGGAGGGCGCGGCGTCCGCGATCCTCGCCCACGGCAGCGGCAAGCTCATCTGGGTCGACAACGACGGCTACGACACCCTGCCCGCCGAGTACCGCCCGCTCCTGCTCACGAGCGTGCTCAAGGACACCGGGCAGGCCGTCGTCGACATCGTGGCCGACGACCAGAAGGGCACCTTCACCTCGGAGCCGTACGTGGGCACGCTCGCGAACGGCGGCGTGGGCCTCGCCGAGTACCACGACCTCGCCGCCTCGGTGTCGCCCGAGCTGCAGTCCGAGCTCGACGCGCTGAAGGCCCGCATCGTCTCCGGCGACGTGCAGGTGAAGTCGGTCTCGACGCCGTAGCAGAGCCCGTGTTGCCGCGGTGTTTCGGGGCCGTCGCGGATCGGTAACGCTTGCGCTCGCGGGCCCGATCCGGGCACGGGATGCATTCCCGTGCATGGGTAACATGAACGCACATCGCCCGGCTGACCCGGGCTGCACCTGGAGGCCACAGTGACCATCACCACCCGAAAGGCCGCCCTGGGCGGTCTCGCCGCCGTCGGCATCACCGCGATCCTCGCGGGCTGCGGCGCCGCCCCCGAGTCGACCGCGGGAGGCACCGGCGGCGCCGCGAAGAGCGACCTTCTCACCTGCATGGTCTCCGACTCGGGCGGCTTCGACGACAAGTCGTTCAACCAGCTCGGCTACGAGGGGCTCACCAAGGCCGTCGATGACCTCGGCCTGACGGCTCCGAAGACGGTCGAGTCGGCCGCGGAGACCGACTTCGCTCCGAACCTCACCAACCTGGCCGACCAGGGCTGCGGCCTCATCGTCACGGTCGGCTTCCTGCTCAAGGAGGCGACCGAGGAGGCCGCCAAGGCCAACCCCGACATCGAGTACGCGATCATCGACGACGCGCAGATCACCGCGGACAACGTCAAGCCCATCACCTTCAACACGAGCGAGGCCGCGTTCCTCGCGGGCTACTCCGCAGCGGCCTACTCGAAGACCGGAACCGTCGGCACCTTCGGCGGCCTGCAGATCCCGACCGTCACGATCTTCATGGACGGCTTCGTCGACGGCGTGAACTACTACAACGAGCAGAAGGGCAAGGACGTCAAGGCCATCGGCTGGGACGTCGCGAGCCAGAGCGGGTCGTTCACGGGCGAGTTCGTCGCCAACCAGACGGCCAAGACCGCGGCCCAGACCCTGATCGACCAGGGCGCGGACGTCATCATGCCCGTCGGCGGCCCGATCTTCCTCAGCGCCGGCGAGGCCATCCGCGACTCCAGCGACAAGAAGGTGGTCATGGTGGGCGTCGACTCCGACGCGTACGAGACCGCGCCCGACCTCAAGGACCTCTTCCTCACCTCGGTGCTCAAGGGCATCGACGCGGGCGTCGAGGACGTGGTGAAGACCGCGGCGGACGACAAGTTCGACGCGACGCCCTACGTGGGCACCCTCGAGAACGGCGGCGTGGACATCGCGCCGTTCCACGACTACGAGTCGGAGGTCCCGTCGGACCTGTCCGGCGAGCTCGACACCATCAAGGCCGGCATCATCGACGGCTCGATCACCGTCGAGTCGCCGTCGTCGCTGACGAAGTAGCATCGAACGCACCGCGGGGGGATCGGCAGTCGCCGGTCCCCCCGCCGCGTGCTCACCACACCCACCGAACAGATTGATCCGATGAAGCTCGAACTGCGGGGCATCACCAAGCGCTTCGGCGCTCTGGTGGCCAACGACCACATCGACCTCGTCGTCCACCCGGGCGAGATCCACTGCCTGCTGGGCGAGAACGGCGCGGGGAAGTCGACGCTGATGAACGTCCTCTACGGCCTGTACCAGGCCGAGGAGGGCGAGATCCTCCTCGACGACCGGGTGGCGCGCTTCGCCGGACCCGGCGACGCCATGGCCGCCGGCATCGGCATGGTGCACCAGCACTTCATGCTCATCCCGGTCTTCACCGTCGCGGAGAACGTCATGCTCGGCCACGAGGAGACGAAGCTCGGCGGCCGGCTCGACCTGGCGGGCGCCCGCGCGAAGGTGCGCGAGATATCCGCCCGGTTCGGCTTCGACGTCGACCCGGACGCGCTCGTCGCCGACCTGCCCGTCGGCGTGCAGCAGCGGGTCGAGATCATCAAGGCCCTGTCGCGCGACGCGGAGGTGCTCGTGTTCGACGAGCCGACCGCCGTGCTCACGCCGCAGGAGACCGACGAGCTCATGGTCATCATGAAGCAGCTCCGGGACGCCGGCACGGGCATCGTCTTCATCACCCACAAGCTGCGCGAGGTGCGCGAGGTCGCGGACCGCATCACGGTGATCCGGCTCGGGAAGGTGGTCGGCGAGGCCGAGCCCACCGCCAGCAACGCCGAGCTCGCGTCCCTCATGGTCGGCCGCAGCGTCTCGCTCACGGTGGCGAAGGAGCCGGCGACGCCCGGCGACGCCGCGCTCGTGGTGCGCGACCTCACCGTGATCGACGCGTCCGGCCAGGTCGTCGTCGACGGCGTGAGCTTCGAGGTGCACGCGGGGGAGATCCTCGCCATCGCGGGCGTGCAGGGCAACGGCCAGACCGAGCTCACCGAGGCGATCCTCGGGCTCCAGCCGCGCGTGTCCGGCACCATCGAGCTCGACGGGACCCGCCTCACGGGCCGCTCCGTCCGCCGCGTGCTCGACGCCGGCGTCGGCTTCGTGCCCGAGGACCGCAACGAGGACGGGCTCGTCGGCGAGTTCACCATCGCCGAGAACCTCATGCTCGACCGCTCGGACAGCCCGCCGTTCGTCGTCGCCGGATCCCTGAAGCTCGGCTACCTCGACGAGTTCGCGCGCGACCGCGTGCGCGAGTTCGACATCCGCACCCAGGGCATCGACACCCACGTCGGCCGGCTCTCCGGCGGCAACGCGCAGAAGGTCGTGCTCGCGCGCGAGCTCAGCCGCGACCTCCGCCTGTTCGTCGCGGCGCAGCCCACGCGCGGCCTCGACGTCGGATCCATCGAGTTCGTGCACACGCGCGTCGTCGAGACGCGGGACCGGGGACTGCCCGTCATCGTCGTCTCGACCGAGCTCGACGAGGTGGCGGCGCTGGCCGACCGCATCGCCGTGATGTACCGCGGCGGCATCGTCGGCATCGTGCCGGGCGACACCCCGCGCGACGTGCTCGGCCTGATGATGGCGGGCGAGGTCCCCGCATCCGTCACCACCACCACGACCGCCGGAGGGCGCACCGCATGACCGACGACACCACTCGTCCCGAGGGCCAGGGGCCCGAGGATCCGTCCGCGGGGCAGCTGCCCGCATCCGGTCGCGAGGCCGGATCCGTGGGCGACCCCATCCGCTCCGAGGCGCCCGCGGGAGTGCCCGCCGTGGCGGCCGCCGACGGCGACGGGGGATCCCGCGCCGGCCAGATCCTCCGCGAGATCGCCAGCGGCAGCGCGCTGCTGTCCGTGCTCGCGGTCGTGCTGTCGCTCATCGTGGGCGCGCTGCTCATCGCCGTCACGGACGAGCGCGTCCAGACGGCCGCCGTCTACTTCTTCCAGCGCCCCACCGACACGCTGAGCGCGGCGTGGGACGCCGCCTCGGGCGCGTACTCCGCGCTCTTCCAGGGGTCGATCTACAACTTCCGCCGCCCGGGCTTCGCGAACGGCATCAAGCCGCTCACCGAGACGCTGACCTTCGCGACCCCGCTCATCGCGGCCGGTCTCGGCGTCGCCCTCGCGTTCCGCGTGGGCCTGTTCAACATCGGCGCCCGCGGCCAGATGCTCATCGCGGCGGCGTGCGCGGGCTGGGTCGGCTTCGGCTTCGACCTGCCGCCCGTGATCCACCTGGTGCTCGCCGTCGCCGCGGGCATCGTGGGCGGCGCGGTCTGGGGCGGGATCGTCGGCCTCCTCAAGGCGCGCACCGGCGCGCACGAGGTGATCGTCACGATCATGCTCAACTACGTCGCGTTCTACCTCATCTCCTACCTGCTGCGGACGCCAGGCCTCCTGCAGGCGCCCGGCTCGAACAACCCGAAGACCCCGGCGATGGCCGAGAACGCGATCTTCCCCGCGCTCCTCGGCGACGGCTACTCGCTGCACGCGGGCTTCCTCGTGGTCGTCGTCGCGACCGTGATCGTCTGGTACCTCCTCAACCGCTCCGGCCTCGGCTTCCGCTTCCGGGCGGTGGGCGAGAACCCGAGCGCCGCGCGGGTGGCCGGCATCGACGTCAAGAACTCCTACCTCTACGCCATGCTCATCTCCGGCGGGCTCGCGGGCCTCGCGGGGGCGAGCCAGGTGCTCGGCACGGTCACGACGGGCTTCAGCTCAGGGATCGACGCCGGCATCGGCTTCGACGCCATCACGGTGGCGCTGCTCGGCCGCAGCCGGCCGTGGGGCGTCTTCGTCGCGGGGATCCTGTTCGGCGCATTCAAGGCCGGCGGCTTCTCGATGCAGGCGGCCGAGGGCGTGCCCATCGACATCGTCGTGGTCGTCCAGTCGCTCATCGTCCTGTTCATCGCGGCGCCCCCGCTCGTGCGGGCGGTCTTCCGCCTCCCCGCGCCGGGCCAGGCGCGTCGCACCACCCGGACCCGGAAGGCGGCGATCGCCTCATGACCGCGACGACCCCCACGCAGTCGGCGTCACCCGCGCCGCACGATCCCGCGGCCGCCGCCCTCGAGCGCGCCGTCGCGACCAGCTGGAAGGCGCCCGTCGCCTTCGGCGTCTTCACCGTGATCGCCCTCGTCCTGTTCGTGCTGCTCGGACGCGAGGGATCGAGCACGTTCGGCCTCTCGACCGGGACCGACCTCATCCAGCTCGCGCCGCTCGTGCTGCCGACCGCCGCCACCGGCGTCGCCGTCACCGTGCTCCTCGCGGCGCTCACGGTGGTGTCCGCCGTGCTGGTGCGCCGGTCGGCGAAGGTGCCGCTGTGGTTCACCGCCGTGTTCGCGATCCTGTTCCTCGTCGCGTTCCTCACCTGGGCGTCCGCGGGCCAGACGATCCCGGTGCCCGGCCTGCTCGTGGGCACGGTCGCCCTGTCGGTGCCGCTCATCTTCGGCGCGCTCGGCGGCGTGCTCTCGGAGCGCGTCGGCGTCGTCAACGTCGCGATCGAGGGCCAGCTGCTGGCGGGCGCGTTCGTGTCCGCGGTGGTGGCCTCCCTCACAGGGCAGCCGCTCATCGGCCTGGCGTCCGCGATGGTCGCCGGCATGCTGGTCTCGTTCGTGCTCGCCGCCTTCGCGATCAAGTACCTGGTCGACCAGGTCATCGTGGGCGTCGTGCTCAACGTGCTGGTCACGGGCCTCACGAGCTTCCTCTTCTCGCAGGTCCTGTCCGCCGACCCGGGGCGCCTCAACTCGCCGCCGCGGTTCGACCGCATCGACATCCCGATCCTCGGCCAGATCCCGATCATCGGGCCGGTGCTCTTCCGGCAGACGATCATCGTCTACGTCATGTACGTCGCCGTGTTCCTCGTCTGGTACTGCCTCTTCCACACGCGCTGGGGCCTCCGCCTCCGCGCGGTGGGCGAGCACCCGCAGGCCGCCGACACCGTGGGCATCAAGGTCTCCGCCACCCGGTTCTGGAACGTGTCCCTCGCGGGCGCCATCGCGGGACTCGGCGGCGCGTTCTTCACGCTCGGCTCCGTCGGCGCCTTCAACAAGGAGATGACCGCCGGCGCCGGGTTCATCGCCCTCGCCGCCGTGATCTTCGGCCGGTGGGATCCGCTGCGCGCCACCCTCGCGGCCCTCCTGTTCGGCTTCGCCAGCAACCTGCAGAACGTCCTCGGCGTCATCGGGTCGCCCGTGCCGAGCGAGTTCATGCTGATGCTGCCGTACGTCGTGACCATCGCCGCGGTCGCCGGACTGGTGGGGCAGGTGCGGGGACCCGCCGCCGCCGGCAAGCCCTACGTGAAGTCGTGAGCGCCGTGGAGCCCGTCGAGTCGGGCGGCATCGACTGGGGATCCCTCCGCGAGGCGGCGCACGAGGCCATGGGCCGCGCGTACGTCCCCTACTCGCGCTTCCCGGTGGGCGTCGCGGCCATCGCCACGGACGGCCGCGTCATCACCGGCTGCAACGTGGAGAACGCGTCCTACGGCCTCACCCTCTGCGCCGAGTGCGCGCTCGTCTCGGTCCTGCACCTCACCGGCGGCGGCCAGCTCGTCGCCTTCACGTGCGTGGACGGCGACGGCAACATCCTCATGCCGTGCGGGCGCTGCCGGCAGCTGCTGTTCGAGCACGCGGTGCCGGGGATGCTGCTGGAGACCGTGTCCGGGATCCGCACGATCGACGAGGTCCTGCCCGACGCCTTCGGGCCGAGCACGCTCAACGCCTACGGGGACCGCTCGTGAGCGCCGCGTTCGACGTCGTCGACCTGATCCGCACCAAGCGCGACGGCGGCCGCCTCTCGACCGCCGAGATCGACTGGCTCGTCGCCGCGTACACCGACCGCTACGTCGCGGACGAGCAGATGGCCGCGCTCGCCATGGCGATCCTCCTGCGCGGCATGGACCGCGCCGAGATCCGCGACCTCACGCTCGCGATGATCGCGAGCGGCGAGACGCTCGACTTCTCGCAGCTCGGCAAGCCCACGGTCGACAAGCACTCCACGGGCGGCGTGGGCGACAAGATCACCCTCCCGCTCATGCCGCTGGTGGCCTCCTACGGCGTCGCGGTGCCGCAGCTGTCGGGCCGCGGCCTCGGCCACACGGGCGGCACGCTCGACAAGCTCGAGTCGATCCCCGGCTGGCGCGCCGACCTCTCCACCGAGGAGATGGTGCAGCAGATGAAGGACCACGGCGGCGTGATCTGCGCGGCCGGCAGCGGCCTCGCCCCCGCAGACAAGCGGCTCTACGCGCTGCGCGACACCACGGGCACGGTCGAGGCGATCCCGCTCATCGCCTCGAGCATCATGAGCAAGAAGATCGCGGAGGGCACGGGCGCGCTCGTGCTCGACGTGAAGTTCGGATCCGGCGCCTTCATGACGGACATCGACCGGTCGCGCGAGCTCGCCCGCACCATGGTCGAGCTCGGCACCGACGCCGGCGTGCGCACCACCGCGCTCCTCACCGACATGGACGTGCCGCTCGGCCTCGCCATCGGCAACGCCAACGAGGTGCGCGAGTCCGTCGAGGTGCTCGCGGGCGGCGGCCCCGCCGACGTCGTCGAGCTCACGCTCGCGCTCGCGCGCGAGATGCTCGCCGCGGTCGGGATCCCGGACGCCGACGTCGACGTCGCCCTCCGCGACGGCCGGGCCATGGACTCGTGGCGCGCCACCGTGCGCGCGCAGGGCGGGGATCCGGACGCCGCCATGCCCGTCGCCCGCGAGACCCACGTGGTCACCGCGGAGCGCGACGGCGTGCTCGTGCAGCAGGACGCCCTCCCGTTCGGCATCGCCGCCTGGCGCCTCGGCGCAGGACGGGCGCGCCAGGGCGACGCCGTGCAGCACGCGGCCGGCGTCGACCTGCACGCGAAGCCGGGGGACCGCGTCCGCCGCGGCGACCCGCTGTTCACGCTCTCGACCGACGAGCCGGAGCGGTTCGCCCGCGCGCTGGAGTCGCTCGAGGGCGCCTACCGCGTCGGCGATCCGGAGGAGCACGTCGCGCGCGGCCCGCTGGTGCGGGAGCGCATCACCGCCGAGGGCTGATCCGCCGTCCGTCCGCCATCGTCACGCGACGACGGCCGGGTCGGCCCTGCGACTCAGCCGATGCGCTCGAGCGCATCGACCACCACGTCCCAGAACCCGGCGTGGTCGAGGTCGACGGCGACCTGCGTCGTGCAGTCGGCGGGAGCGGGCCGGCGCAGGTCCGCGACGGTCATCCCGGTCGTGTGCGTGCCCGTGAGCTCGACGGAGATCGGCGCGCGCCGGACGCTCACCAGGCGAGGGTCGATCACGCGCGCGACGGCGCACGGGTCGTGCACGGGCGGGCTCGGGAAGTCCTGCCGGTCGTGGTACGCCCGGCCGTACGACTCCATCGAGTCGACCACGAACCGCGCAGCCGGCGTCCCCAGGGCCGCGATGCGCGCCATGACCTCGGGCGTCGCCGTCGCCTGGTACGTGAGGTCGAGGCCGACCATCGTCACGGGCCACGCCTCGCCGAAGACGATGTGCGCGGCCTCGGGGTCCACCGCGATGTTGAACTCCGCGACGGCCGTGCGGTTGCCCCGGTGGTAGCCGCCGCCCATGAGCACGACCTCCTTGACGCGCTCGACGATGCGCGGCTCGCGGCGCACCGCGAGCGCGATGTTGGTGAGCGCGCCGAGCGGCACCAGCGTGATCTCGCCGGGCGCGTGCGCCATGACCGTCTCGATGATGAGGTCCACGGCGTGCCGCGGGTCGAGAGCGACGGTCGGCTCCGGCAGCTCGGGCCCGTCGAGCCCGGACTCGCCGTGGATCTCGGGCGCCGTCATCACGGGACGCACGAGCGGGCGCGCGCAGCCGGCGGCGACGGGCACGCCGTGGATCCCCGCGACGGTCGCGACCGCGAGCGCGTTCCGCGTCACCTTCTCCAGCGTCTGGTTCCCCGCCACGGTGGTGATGCCGACGAGCTCCACCTCGGGGCTCCCGTGGGCGAGCATCAGGGCGAGAGCGTCGTCGTGCCCCGGGTCGCAGTCGATCAGGATCTTGGTGGGCATGGGTCCTCCGGCTCGGGTCGCGGCCGCCGACGTCTCGCGCACCGATCGTTCGTGTGCCTACTACCTCGGCGTGGGCCGCGTCGAGGCTAGTAGATTCGTCCCATGACGATCGCTCCCGAGGACTCCACGCTGCCCGGAGGAGGGTCGTTCCGCGACCTCCCCAAGGTCTCCCTGCACGACCACCTCGACGGCGGCCTCCGCCCGGGGACGATCGTCGAGATCGCCGAGGAGATCGGGCTCGAGCTGCCCGCCGCGGGCGCCGAGGCGCTCGGCGAGTGGTTCCGCACCAGCGCCGACTCCGGATCTCTCGTCGACTACCTGAAGACCTTCGACGTCACCATCGCCGTCATGCAGACCGAGGAGCAGCTGGCGCGCGTCGCCCGCGAGTTCGTCGAGGACCTCGCGGACGACGGGGTCGTCTACGGCGAGATCCGCTGGGCGCCGGAGCAGCACCTCACCCGCGGGCTCTCGCTCGACCAGGCGGTCGAGGCCGTGCAGTCGGGCATCGAGGAGGCCGTGAGCGGCGTCGAGGAGGCGGGCGGATCCATCCGCGTCGGCCAGCTCGTCAGCGCCATGCGCCACCTCGACCGGGGCACCGAGATCGCGGAGCTCGCCATCCGCCACCGCGACCGCGGCGTCGTGGGCTTCGACATCGCCGGGCCCGAGGCGGGCTTCCCGCCGTCCCGCATGCAGGGCGCGTTCGACCTGCTGGCGCGCGAGTGGATGCCCCGCACGGTGCACGCGGGCGAGGCCGACGGCCTCGAGTCCATCCGCGGCGCGCTCCTCGACGGCCGTGCCCTGCGCCTCGGCCACGGCGTGCGCATCGCCGAGGACATCGAGGTCGACAGCGAGGAGGGCGAGGACGTCTTCGTCACCCTCGGCACGCTCGCGCAGTGGATCAAGGACCGCGGCATCCCGCTCGAGCTCAGCCCGTCGTCGAACCTCCAGACCGGGGCCATCGAGGCCTGGGGCGACGAGATGGTCGACCACCCCTTCGACCTGCTCTACCAGCTCGGGTTCGCCGTCACGGTCAACACCGACAACCGCCTGATGAGCGGCACCAGCATCAGCCGCGAGCTGGCGCTCCTCACGGACGCGTTCGCCTACGACCTCGACGACCACGAGGTCTTCCAGCTCAACGCGGCCGCCGCGGCGTTCCTGCCGCTGGAGGAGCGCGAGGCGCTCGCCGACATCATCTCCGACGGGTTCGCCCGCCTGTAGCGCGGGGGCCACGGCCTCCCATCCCGCTCGTCCCGTCCCGCTCGCCGCTTCGACAGAGAGGTCGCACCCCGTGCTCCCACCGCTCCCGGACGACGCCGTCACGCTCGGCGCCGACGCCGCCGACTGGCGCGCCGCCGTGCGCCTCGTCGGCGACGCGCTCGTGCGATCCGGGGCGGCCACCGCGGAGTACGGGGACGCCATGATCCGCGTGGTCGAGGAGTTCGGCGCCTACGTCGTCATCGCCCCGGGTCTCGCGCTCGCGCACGCCCGGCCCGGTCCGGAGACGCTCGCGGACGGCCTCGCGGTGGTCACGCTCACCGAGCCGGTGGCGTTCGGGCACGCGCACAACGACCCCGTCGACGTCATCGTCGGCCTCGCGGTCACGACGGTCGACCGGCACGTCTCGTCGGTCGCCGACATGGCCAACATCTTCAACGACGCCTCCGCCATCCCGCGGCTGCGCGCCGCCACCACCGTCGACGAGGTCCGGCGCATCATGGCCGGCGAGGAGAGCGCATGAAGGTCGTCGCGATCTGCGGCGTGGGTATCGGCACGTCCGGCATCCTCAAGGTCAACGCGGAGCGGGCGCTCGCGCGGCTCGGCATCGAGGCGGACGTGACCGCGGCCGACCTCGCGAGCGTCGCCTCACTGGGCGAGGACGCGCAGGTGATCCTCACGTCGCCGGAGCTCGTGGACCGCATCGGGCCCACGTACGCCGACGTGGTGGTGATCGAGAACTACTTCGACCTCGAGGAGATCTCCGCCAAGCTCGACGCCGCGCTCGGCTGATCCGCCCCGGCGGCGGTCGATGCCGCATCGGCCGTCGAGATGGGGACCGGGCCGCCGCGGGCGACGACGATCCCGGCCGCGAGGAGCGCCGCCCCGGCGATCGCCGCTCCGGCCGCGATCACGGCCGGCGACGGGCCGGTGATCGGCTGGCCCGCGAGCGCCTGCGCGGTGACGAGCGCGACCACCGCGAGGTACGCGACGGCCGCGATCGCCGTCAGCCGCACGCGCACCCGGTCGGGCGCCAGCGCCGGGATCCGCCGCGCCGCGAGCCCGAGGAGCAGCGCCGCGACGGGCAGCAGCTGCAGCGCGTGCATCCCGACGAAGTGGGGGATCCGCAGGTCGCCCGACGTGGTGCTCCAGCCGAGCACGGGGAGCCCCGGACCGCCGTCGGCCGTGCCCACCGTGTGCGCGCCGGCCACGCCGTGGAAGTCGGCGAGCTGCGCCGCGGTCGGGGAGGTCATGAGGTACGCGAGGCCGATGCCGACCAGCGCGATGAGGGCGCCGGCGCGGATCCCGAACGTCAGGGCCGGGTCCGGCAGCCGCAGGCGCAGCACGGCCAGGCTCGTGAGGAAGGCGCACAGGTACAGCACGGTGACGGAGGCCGCCATGACGCCCCATAGAGCGGTCGCCAGCGGGGTCGATACGTTGAAGTGGCTCGTCGTCCCGGCCGCCGCCGCGCCCACGATGACCGCCTGCTCGATGACGAGCGCCACCGCGATCACCGTCCCCACGACGTGGGCCTGCCGCCGGAAGCGCGGGAGCCGCGCGATGAGCCACGCCCACGAGACGGCGTAGACGAGGATCGACAGCGAGAACTTGGCGGGCTTGTCCCAGACGGGCGCGCCCGTCACGACGCGGTCGTCGACCAGGCCGCCCACGAGGCAGGCCGCCGCGACGACGGCCATGAGCGCGGCGACCGCCATGAGAGGACGGTGCCAGCCGAATGCGCGGCGGATCATGACGCGGTCTTCGTGGGCATCGCGATGGTGGCCTGCGCGATCCGCCGGAGCCCGGCGGCCAGCTCGTCGCCGAGCACGGTGCCGACGACCATGAGCTCGGCCATCGCCGTGCGGTCGGGCCGGGCGCTCACCCCCGCGAGGTCGGCCTCGGCCTGCACGCCCGCCGCCTCGGCGTAGCGCGCGAGGTAGCCGTCCTCCACCGGGTGCCCGGAGCGCGCGAAGGCGTCGACCGCCCGCGCTGCCTGCGCGCGGCCGGCGTGCCCGTCCAGGACGCACCAGCCGGCCGCCTCGGTGACCGCGTCGATCCGGGCGAGCGCGTCGGACGCGGGCGGCTCCGTCGCCGGCGGGCCGGGCGTGAGGGCGTCCTGCGCGACCGCGAAGACGTCCTGCACGCGGCGGTCGTCGTCGTCGAGCACGGCCAGGACCTCGCGGGCCCGGGCGACGGGCAGCCGCCCGACGTCGATGAGCGCGCGGATCAGCCGGATCCGCCGCGCGTGCTCGTCGTCGTAGTCGGTGCGGTTGCCGCCGATGCGGGTGCCCGCGGGCAGCAGGCCCTCGCGGACGTAGTACTTGACGGTGGCCGGCGGGACGCCCGTGGTCTCGGCCAGCTCGGTGATGCGCATGCCGCGAGGTTAGCGCACTGATAGCTCCACTACCAGTGAACGTCGCGCACACGCCCGCGGGCCGCCCGACGGCCCGCGGGTGCCCGCCTCAGACCTCGAGCAGGAGCGGCACGGCCTGCGCCAGGTCGGCGACGACGGCACGCGCGGCGTCGCGGCGCTCGGCCACGGTGCCCTCGGTGCTCTGCGCGTCGAGGTAGACCTTGATCTTCGGCTCCGTGCCGCTCGGACGCACGATGAGCCGCGCGCCGTCGCCCAGGTGGAAGCGGAGCACGTCGCTCGGCGGCAGGTCGGCCGTGCCCTCGGCGAGGTCGTCCATGCGCTCGACGCGACGGGATCCGATCGACGTCGGCGGCGACTGCCTGAGCTTCGCCATGATCCGCGGGATGACGGCGAGGTCGGTGACGCGCACCGAGATCTGGTCGCTCGCGAAGGAGCCGAACCGCTCGGCGAACTCGCGGTCGTAGTCGTCGATGGTCTGCCCGCGCGACTTGAGCAGCATCACGCCGTGCAGCACGGCGACGGCGGCGGAGATGCCGTCCTTGTCGCTCGTGATCCAGGGCGCGACCAGGTAGCCGAGCGCCTCCTCGTATCCGTAGATCAGATCCGGCACGCGGCTGATCCACTTGAACCCCGTGAGCGTCTCGCGGTAGCCGAAGCCCAGCTCCCGGGCGACGACCTCGAGCGCGGGGGAGGAGACGAGGGACGAGGCGAACGTGCCCGTGTTGCCGTCGGCGGCGTAGCGCTCGGCGATGCCCAGGCCGAGCAGCATGCCGACCTCGTTGCCCGAGAGGCGGCGCCAGGCCCCGTGCTCGTCCGCGATGGCGACCGCGAGCCGGTCGGCGTCGGGGTCGTTGGCGATGATGAGCTCGGCGTCGGACCGCACGGCCGCCTCGAACGCGAGGTCGAGCGCGCCCGGCTCCTCGGGGTTCGGGAAGTCGACCGTGGGGAAGTCGGGGTCGGGATCCGCCTGCGCGGCGACGACGACGGGCGCGTCGACGCCGACCGCGTCGAACACGCGCGCCGCGGTCTCCCACCCGACGCCGTGCAGCGGCGTGTAGACCCACTTCAGGGGGGCGAGCGGGGCGGCGAACAGGTCGGCCGTCTCCTCGACGTAGGCGTCGATCAGCGTCTCGGGCGCGATCTCGAAGTCGTCCGCCGTCGGCAGCTGCTGCACGGTGCGCTCGCCGGCGGCCTTGTGGATGAAGGCCGCGATGTCGCGGTCGGCCGGGCTGACGATCTGCGCGCCGTGGTCCTCGTCGCCGAGGTAGACCTTGTAGCCGTTGTCGCGCGCCGGGTTGTGCGACGCCGTGACCATGACGCCCGCGCTCACGGCGAGGTGCTTCACCGCGTACGCGAGGACGGGAGTGGGCAGGGCCCGGGGGAGCAGCACCGTGCGGACGCCTGCGCCGGCCATGATCCGCGCGGTGTCCTCGGCGAAGACCCGGGAGTTGTGGCGCCCGTCGTAGCCGATGACGATGCTGGGCCGCGGGCTGCGGCTGCGGAGGTAGTCGGCGAAGCCGGCGGCGGCCTGCGAGACGAGCACGCGGTTCATGCGGTTCGGACCCGCGCCCAGCTCGCCGCGGAGCCCGGCGGTGCCGAACTGGAGGCGCGTCTGGAAGCGGTCGCGGATCCCGGCGGCCGCCTGCTCGCGGTCGGCCGCGGAGGCCCCGGCGGCGGTGCCGTCGACGAGGGCGAGCAGCTCGTCGACCTCGGCGCGCGTGACGGGATCCGGGTCCTGCGCCTGCCAGGCGCGCGCGGCCGCGACCAGCGCCGCGGTCTCCTCGCGGCTCACAGGGCGCCCACGATGCGCGCGAGCATGCCGCCGATGCGGCCCTCGGCGGCGCGGCCGGCCTCGATGACCTCCTCGTGGCTGAGCGGGGTCTTCTGGATCCCGGCGGCGAGGTTCGTGATGAGCGACATGCCCAGCACCTCCATGCCGGCCTCGCGCGCGGCGATGGCCTCGAGCGCGGTGGACATGCCGACGATGTGGCCGCCGATCGCCTTCGCCATCCGCACCTCGGCCGGCGTCTCGTAGTGCGGGCCGCGGAACTGGCAGTAGACGCCCTCGTCGAGGTCGGGCTCGACCTCGTGGGCGATCGCCCGGAGCCTCGCCGAGTAGAGGTCGGTGAGGTCGATGAAGGTCGCGCCCTCGAGCGGGGAGTCGGCGGTGAGGTTGATGTGGTCGCTGATGAGGACGGGGGTGCCGGGGGTCCAGTGCTCCTTGATGCCGCCCGCGCCGTTGGTGAGGATCATGGTCTTCGCGCCGGTCGCGGCGGCGGTGCGCACGCTGTGCACGACCCGGCGGACGCCGTGGCCCTCGTAGTAGTGGGTGCGCGCGCCGATGACGAGGGCGCGGCGGCCGGAGGGCAGCAGGACGCTGCGGAGCGAGCCGACGTGGCCCTCCAGCGCGGGCTTCGAGAAGCCGACGACCTCCGTCGCGGGGATCGTCGCGGTGGTCTCGCCGATGAGATCCGCCGCCTTCCCCCATCCGCTGCCGAGCGTGAGGGCGATGTCGTGGCGCTCGACGCCCGTGAGCTCGGCGATCTGCCCGGCCGCCTGCCGCGCGATCTCCTGGGGGTCGGCGTCGGGCGACTCGAGGGGGTTGCTGTACGTCATGCCCCGATCCTAAATGCGCGGGCGCGGGCGGCCCCGGCCGCCACGACGAGCGGGTTCGCGCGGGCCGCGGGCCTACGGGATGATGTGCGCATGGGATACGAGTTCGAGGCCAACCAGCGGATCGCGATCCTCGGAGGGGGTCCAGGCGGCTACGAGGCCGCCATCGCCGGAGCGCAGCTCGGCGCGGAGGTGACGCTGGTGGAGCGCGTGGGCGTCGGCGGCTCGGCCGTGATGACCGACGTCGTCCCCTCGAAGACCCTCATCGCCACCGCGGAGGCCACCAACGCGCTCGGCGAGGCCGCCGACCTCGGCGTCCAGTTCTTCTCCCGCGGCGAGGCGACCCGTCGGCCCGTGCGCCCCGAGGTCGCGGTCAACCTGCAGGCCGTCAACGACCGCCTGCTGCGGCTCGCGCGCCAGCAGTCCGAGGACATGAAGTCGAGCCTCATCCGCGCGGGCGTCCGCATCGTGCAGGGCGAGGGCCGGCTCGACGGGCCGAACCGCATCATCGTCTCCACGGGCCGCGGTGGCGGACGAGGCACCGACTTCGACGAGATCGACGCGGACACCACGGTCATCTCCACGGGCGCGAGTCCCCGCATCCTGGACACCGCGAAGCCCGACGGGGAGCGGATCCTCACCTGGACGCAGCTCTACACGATGGACTGCGTGCCCGAGCACCTCATCGTCGTCGGATCCGGCGTCACGGGCGCCGAGTTCGCCTCGGCCTACACCGCGCTCGGCGCGAAGGTCACGCTCATCTCCTCCCGCGACCAGGTCCTGCCCGGCGAGGACGCCGACGCGGCGCGCGTCATCGAGGACGTCTTCACCCGCAACGGCATGACCGTGCTCTCGAAGTCGCGCGCCGAGTCGGTCGTGCGCCAGGGCGACGGCGTGGTCGCGACGCTCAGCGACGGCCGCGTCGTCGAGGGCAGCCACTGCCTCATGGCGGTCGGATCCGTGCCGAACACGGCGGGCATCGGCCTCGAGGAGGCGGGCGTGCAGATGAGCGACTCCGGCCACATCCGCGTCAACCGCGTCGCGCGCACCTCGGTGCCGAGCGTCTACGCGGCGGGCGACTGCACCACGTTCCTGCCGCTCGCCTCGGTCGCGTCGATGCAGGGCCGCACGGCCGTCTACCACGCGATGGGCGACGCGGTCAGCCCCACCGAGCTCCGCAACGTGACCTCGAACATCTTCACGCAGCCGGAGATCGCGACGGTCGGCTGGTCGCAGAAGCAGATCGAGGAGGGGCTCGCGCAGGGCGACATCTACAAGCTGCCGCTCGCGTCCAACCCCCGCGCGAAGATGCAGAACGTGAAGGACGGCTTCGTGAAGCTGTTCGCCCGCACCGGCTCGGGCACGGTCATCGGCGGCGTCATCGTCGCCCCCAAGGCGAGCGAGCTGATCTTCCCGCTCGCCCTCGCCGTGGAGCACCGGCTCACGGTGGACGACGTCGCGCGCGCGTTCACCGTGTACCCGTCGCTCTCGGGCAGCATCTCCGACGCGGCGCGCGCGATGCACATCGTCCTCTGACGCGTCGGCCGCACCGCGCGGCCCGCACGCGACGACGGCCGGCCCCCGAGGGGACCGGCCGTCGTCGCGTGGTGCGCGGGTCAGACGATGTCGAGCAGCCGGTGCCCCGACGGGACGGTCTGCCCGACCTCGGCGGCGATCCCGGAGACGGTGCCCGCGGTGTGCGCCGTGAGCGGCTGCTCCATCTTCATCGCCTCGAGGACGACGAGGAGGTCGCCCTTGACGACCTGCTGGCCCTCCTCGACCGCGAGCTTGACGACGGTGGCCTGCATGGGCGAGGTGACGGATCCGCCGCCCGAGGTGTCGACGGATCCGGACTGCTTGCGCCGGGCCGGGGCCGCCGCCGCGCGGCGGGACGAGGACGCGCCCGCGGCGGGCGCGAGGTCCTCGGGGAGGCTCACCTCGATGCGCTTGCCGCCGACCTCGACCACGACGGTGTGCCGGGCGGGAGCCTCGGCGGCGTCCTCCAGCGCGCCGGACCACGGCTCGATGGTGTTGTCGAACTCGGTCTCGATCCAGCGCGTGTAGACGGAGAAGGGCGCGCCGTCCGCCGGGGCGAAGGCCGCGTCGCGCACGATCGCGCGGTGGAAGGGGAGGACGGTGGGCAGGCCCTGCACCTCGAACTCGTCGAGGGCGCGGCGCGAGCGCTCGAGGGCGTCCTCGCGGCTGGACCCCGTGACGATGAGCTTGGCGAGCAGCGAGTCGAACGCGCCCGAGATCACGTCACCGGCGCGGACGCCCGAGTCGACGCGCACGCCGGGGCCGCCGGGCGCCTGGAACACGTGCACGGGACCGGGAGCCGGGAAGAAGCCGCGGCCCGGGTCCTCGCCGTTGATCCGGAACTCGAACGAGTGGCCGCGCGGCGCCGGGTCCTCGTAGTCGATGAGGCCGCCCGCGGCGATGCGGAACTGCTCGCGCACGAGGTCGATGCCCGTGACCTCCTCGGAGACCGGGTGCTCGACCTGGAGGCGCGTGTTGACCTCGAGGAAGGAGATGGTGCCGTCCTGCGCGACGAGGAACTCGCACGTGCCGGCGCCGACGTAGCCGACCTCGCGCAGGATCGCCTTGGACGCGGCGTAGAGCTGGGCGTTCTGCTCGTCGGTGAGGAACGGCGCGGGCGCCTCCTCCACGAGCTTCTGGTGGCGGCGCTGCAGCGAGCAGTCCCTGGTGGAGATCACGACGACGTTCCCGGCCGAGTCGGCGAGGCACTGGGTCTCGACGTGCCGCGGGCGGTCGAGGTACTTCTCGACGAAGCACTCGCCGCGGCCGAACGCCGCGACGGCCTCGCGAGTGGCGGACTCGAACAGCTCCGGCACCTCCTCGCGGGTGCGGGCGACCTTCAGGCCGCGGCCGCCGCCGCCGAACGCCGCCTTGATGGCGACGGGCAGGCCGTGCACGTCGACGAAGTCGAGCACCTCGTCGGCGCCGGAGACGGGGTTGAGCGTGCCGGGGGCGAGCGGTGCGCCCACGCGCTCGGCGACGTGCCGGGCCGTGGTCTTGTCGCCGAGCTGCTGGATGGCGCTCGGGGACGGGCCGATCCAGGTGAGGCCGGCGTCGATGACCTGCTGGGCGAAGTCGGCGTTCTCGGCGAGGAACCCGTAGCCCGGGTGCACCGCGTCCGCGCCGGAGCGCCGGGCGATGGAGAGGAGCTTGGCGATGACGAGGTAGGTGTCGGCGCTCGTCTGCCCGTCGAGGGCGTACGCCTCGTCGGCGAGCGTGACGTGCAGCGCGTCGCGGTCCTGGTCCGCGTAGACGGCGACCGATCCGATCCCCGCATCCCTCGCCGCCCGGATGATGCGGACGGCGATCTCGCCCCGGTTGGCGATGAGGACCTTGTTCACACGCGTCATGAGACCCCAGCCTAGGGTGCGTGCAGCGCCCGGCTTCGGAGGGTCCGCACAAACATGAGGGGCCGTCGGGTAGGCGCGCCCACAACCCGCCGGTCGCGTCGCGCCCCTGGCATGATCGACGCATGACCGCACCCGGCACCGGCGACGACGACGCGCGTGCCGCAGCGGCCGACCTCCGGGAGCTGCTGGCTGCCACGGTCGCCGAGCTGCAGGCACGCCGCGCGCCCGACGAGGCGCTCGCCGAGGTGCGCGCCAAGCGCTCGTTCGGGCCCATCAAGCGGCAGCCGGCCATGGTGCCGGTCGGCCGGGCCTGGCGCCTCGGCGTGCTGCTCCTCTCGGCCGACGGATCCCTCCGCCGCACCGGCAGCATCACGCGCGCCGTGGAGCCCACGCGATCGCAGGGCCTGGACTCGGGAGTCGAGGCGCGCAAGGAGGCGAGGCGCCAGGCCGTCCGCGCCTTCGAGGAGGGCGACGCGGTCGACTACGACTGGGAGCCGATCGCGCTCGACGCGGCGTCGCTCGCGCGCGGATCCGGGCCCCTCAGCCTGCGCGGCCGCGAGCTCCGCGTGCAGTGGGGGCCGGCCGCGCACGAGACGCGGGCGCTCGACGCGTACCTCGCCGACCGCATCGAGGTCCTCGGGATGGGCTGACGCCCGCCGGCGCGCCCGCCGCTCAGACGAGCCGCGCCTCCACGGCACCCTGCCGGTTCCAGAGGTCCGTCCACTCCGTGCCGAGCTCCCGGACGAGACCGCGCAGCGTGGGCAGCGACAGGCCGACGACCGTGCTCGGGTCGCCCTGGATCCGCTCGATGAAGGCGGCGCCGAGGCTGTCGATGGTGAACGACCCGGCGACGAGCAGCGGCTCGCCCGTCGCGACGTAGGCGTCGATCTCCGCATCGGTGATGTCGGCGCGGAAGCGCACGTCCGCGACGGCCGCGCGCCCGATGCCGCGCACGATGCGGCCGTCGGCCACCTCCATCAGCCAGTGCCCGGAGTGCAGCCGCCCCTCCCGACCGCGCTGCGCCCGCCAGCGCTCGGTGGCGCGCTCGACGGTGTGCGGCTTGCCGTGCACGAGGCCGTCGATCTCGAAGGCCGAGTCGCCGCCGAGCACGAGTCCCGTGATCGGCGCACCCGCGACGAGCTGCCCGACGACCGCCTCGGCCTTGGCGCGCGCGAGCAGCTGCACCATGTCCTCGGGGCCGAGCGGTCCCTGACTCACCTCGGCCGCCGCGACGGCCGCGGGCTCGTCGACGTCGGACGGCAGCACGACGGGCTCGATGCCGGCGGAGCGCAGCAGGGCCAGGCGGGCGGGGGAAGTGGAGGCGAGGTGGAGGCGCGTGGTCACGCCGACATGGTGGCACGCCCGTCCCGCACCGCGCGTCCCGGGGACGCCTCCGCGTGTGTCAGGGTTGCCGCATGGGTGAGCAGGTGGGCCGCGAGGTCGAGGTGGACGTGACGAACATGGCGCACGGAGGGGTGTCCGTGGCCAGGCACGACGGCCGGGTGATCTTCGTCTCGGACGCGATCCCCGGCGAGCGGGTGCGGGCGCGCATCACCGAGGACTCGAAGAAGTCCTTCTGGCGCGCGGACACGGTCGAGGTGCTCGACGCGTCGCCGCACCGCCGGCCGCACGTCTGGGCCGAGGCCTCCGTCGACCGCGCCCCCGAGGACCGCGTCGGCGGCGCCGAGCTCGGCCACATCCGCCTCGCCCACCAGCGCGAGCTCAAGCGCCAGGTCGTGGTCGACTCGCTGTCCCGGATGGCGCACGTCGACATGGACGTCGAGGTCCAGGCGCTCCCCGGCGACGACGAGTCCGACGGGCTCGGCTGGCGCACGCGCGTCAGCCTGCACGTGGCCGACGACGGCCTGGTCGGCCCGTACGCCTCGCGCTCGCATCGGGTGATCCCCGTCGAGACGCTCCCGCTCGCCACGGCCGGCGTCAACGGCGCGGCGCCGTTCGGGCAGCGCTTCCCCGGAGTCGAGGGGATCGACCTCGTCGCCCCCTCCGACGGCCACGTGCGCATGCTCCTCATCGACGGCAAGCCGCAGCGCCGCGACACCATCACCGAGCGCGTCCACGACCGCGAGTTCAAGCTGGAGGCCGGCGGCTTCTGGCAGGTGCACCGCCGTGCCGCCGAGACCCTCTACGACGCCGTCCAGTCCTCCATCGACGAGGCCCTCTTCGACCCGCGCGCCGCGAACCTCGACCTCTACGGCGGGGTCGGGCTCCTGGCCGCGGCCGTGGGCGACCGCTTCGGCGACACCGTGCGGATCACGAGCGTGGAGAGCGACGAGGTCGCGACCGAGTTCGCCGGCGACAACCTGGCGGAGTGGGTGGGCGCCGCGTCGCTCACGGCGCGCGTCGACCGCTACCTGCAGAACCTAGTCCGCGAGGCGAGCCCCGCCGAGCGTCGTCGCCTGCAGGCGGCGACCGTCGTCCTCGACCCGCCGCGCGCGGGCGCGAAGAAGCCCGTCGTCGACGCGCTCGCCGAGCTGCGCCCGGCGCAGGTCGTCTACGTGGCGTGCGATCCCGTCGCACTGGCCCGCGACGTGGCGCTGTTCGCCGAGCGCGGCTACGAGCTCCGCTCGGTGCGGTCGTTCGACCTCTTCCCGCACACCCACCACGTCGAGAGCGTGGCCGTGCTGGTGCCCGCCGCCTCCTGACCGGGGCATCCGCCGCCGAGGGGACGCGGCGGACGGGCGATACAGTGGGCGAGGCGATCGTCGGAGCTCGACGGCACCACGCGACGAGGGGGATCCGGATGACCGAGACCACGCAGGGATCCGATCAGGTGACCGAAGGCCGTCCGCCCGTCCGCGTCGCCGTCGTCGACGACCACGAGTCGGTGCGGCTCGGCCTCAAGGCCGCGTGCGTCGACGCCGGGTTCGAGTTCATCCTCGCGGCCGCGAACGCCCGCGAGCTCGTCGAGGGCCTGGTCGGCCGGGAGTGCGACGTCGTCGTCCTCGACCTCTCGCTGGGGGACGGCTCCTCCGTCACCGACAACGTCAAGGCCGCGCAGGGCACGGGTGCCGCGGTGCTCGTCCACAGCATCGCCGACCGCGTCGCGAGCGTCCGCGAGGCGCTCGCCGCCGGTGCCGCCGGGGTGATCCCCAAGTCGTCGGCCACGCAGACCGTCATGGCGGCCGTCGCCACCGTCGCGCGCGGCGACGTGCTCAACAACCTGGAGTGGGCGACCGCCATCGACGCGGACCGCGACTTCGCGAAGGCCCAGCTCGGCCGGCGCGAGCGCGACGTGCTCCACCTGTACGCCTCCGGCCTGCCGCTCAAGCTCGTCGCGCAGCAGCTGGGCATCGCGAACAGCACGGCGCGCGAGTACCTCGACCGGATCCGCGTGAAGTACGTCGAGGTCGGCCGCCCCGCCCCCACCAAGGTCGACCTGCTCCGCCGCGCCGTGGAGGACGGCATCCTCCCGGGACTGGACCAGGACGGCGGCGATGGCCGCTAGGCCTCCGGCCAGCGCGCCGCGCTCCGCGGCTCCCGTGACGCGCGCCCTCGCCGGCGCCCCGCCGCGGACCCCCGACAACCCCATCAGCCTCGCCCGCATCGAGACGATCCTCGGCCGCGGCGCCAGCGCGTTCGGCCTCCTCTTCGCCCTCCAGTCGCTGCAGGTCATCAACGGCCAGCTGGACGCCATGCGCCCGGCCTGGAGCATCGCCTTCCTGGTGGTGTTCTTCGGCAGCCTCGTCTGGACCTGCGTCGCCGGCGTGATCCGCCGCGGGGTCGTGCCCGCGCATGCGACCGTCGCCCTGGTCTTCGTCCTCGCGCTCGCGACGTGGCCGTTCGCGATCGTGCCGGAGACCCTCTCGACCGTCCCGCAGCCGTTCCTCTACCAGGAGCTCACGGTGGCGACCACGTGCGCCGCGATGGCGTTCCGCCTCTGGATCGCGGTGATCTACACGGTCGCCGTGCCGCTCGGGCTCGGCTTCCTCGAGGTGGCGCTGCGCCACGGCGTGATCACGCCGCTCGACTCGTTCCTGCAGGTCCTCTACTCGATCATCCTCGGCGGCTCGGTCCTGATGATCGTCACGGTGCTCCGACAGGCGGCCCTCGGGGTCGACTGGGCGCAGGGCACCGCGCTGACGCGCTACTCGCACGCGGTGCGCCAGCACGCCACGGAGGTGGAGCGCGTGCAGGTCGACGCGATCGTGCACGACAGCGTGCTCACCACGCTGCTCTCGGCGGCCCGCACCGCGGATCCGGCGGCCCGGAAGCTCGCCGCCACGATGGCCGCGAACGCGATGGGGCACCTGGCCGCGGCGGAGCAGGGCACGGACGACGACGCCTCGGTGCCCCTCCGCGCCGTCGCGAAGCGCATCGTCGACGCCGCCTCCGCGCTCTCCGCGCCGTTCGTCCTCGAGACGCGCGACCTCGGCGCGCGCACGGTCCCGGTGGCCACGGCCGAGGCCATCTACTCCGCGGCGGTGCAGGCGATGATGAACAGCCTCCAGCACGCCGGCACCTCGGCCGAGAGCATCACCCGGATGCTCGTCATCTCCGGCCACGGCGACGAGGGCGTGGCGATCGACGTCGTCGACGACGGCGTCGGATTCGACCAGCGCCGCATCCCCACGGAGCGCTTGGGGCTCCGCGTGTCCATCAAGGAGCGCGTGGCGCAGGCCGGCGGGCTCGTCACCATCGACTCGGCGCCGGGGGAGGGCACGGCCGTGCGGATCCGCTGGCCCGCCCCGGCGGACGCCGCCGTGCCCGATCGCCCCCTCCTCCCCGGGGACCTCGACGCGTCCCCGACCGAACGGCCGGATCGCGAGAGGGGCAACCGGTGATCGTCGTCCCGCGCTCGATCGTGCTGGGCCTCGCCGCCCTCTTCTCGGCGTACCACGTGGTGCTCGCGCTGGTTGCGATCGGTGCCCCAGCGGATCCGGCCGTCACGCTCGTCGCGGTCGCGCTGTACCTCGTCGCCACGCTCATGAGCCTGTGGCCCACGAGCCCCACGGTGATGCCCGTCTGGCTCGCCTCGTTCAACCTCGCCGTGGCGACGGTCGTGCCCGTCCTCGTGACCAGCCAGCTCACGCCCGGGCCGCTCGCGCCGTTCACCACGTGGCACGTCGCCGCGGTCGGCACGCTGATGACCATCACCTCCGCCCGCCGTCGTCAGGGCTTCGCGTGGGCGGGCATCGTGATCCTCGCGGTCCAGACCGTGCTCTGGGGCGGCCCGGGTGGGCTCGTCGCATACGGCGTCACGGGCAGCGCGCTGTGGGTGGCCGTCTCGCACGTCCTCGCGCACGCCCTCGCCAAGGCCGCACGCGACGCCCGGCAGTTCCATCGCGCCGAGCGCGAGGCGGCGGACTGGCAGGCGGCGCAGGAGGCGCACCTCTACGAGCGGCAGTTCCGGCTCCGCCAGACCAGCCGGATGGCCGTCCCCATGCTCCGCCGCATCGTGGAGACGGGCGGCGACCTCTCCCCGGAGGAGCGGCAGGAGTGCCTGTACCTCGAGGGCGCGATCCGCGACGAGATCCGCGGGCGCACGCTCCTCAACGACGCCGTCCGCGAGCAGGTCATGCTCGCCCGGCGCCGCGGGGCGGTCGTCACGCTCCTGGACGAGGGCGGCATCGACGACCTCGACGACGCCACGCGCGACGTCGTGCTCGACCGGCTGGCCGCCGCCGTGCGGGACACGCGGGCGGACAAGATCATCGCCCGGACGGTGCCAGAGGGATCCGACACCGCCATAACCGTCGTCGGCCTGAGCGTCGCGGGCGACGGCAGCGCGAGCCTCCTGGGCAGCGACGACCTGGACGACGAGGTCGACCTGTGGCTGGAGATCCCGCGCCCGCGCACCTGACCTGCGCGGAGTCGACCGGCGCAGCGCGCGTGACCGGTCGGTGATGCTGAGAGGCGCGGGGGCCGGTGCCTGCACCGTCCGCCCCCGCGCCTCTCCGGTCATCCCGATGACCCGAGCATCGGGATGATCCGCCCCCCGGCGTCGTCTGCTCACCACAGATGGACGACGCCGTGTTGACTGACCCGCGATGCGGGCCCCCCAGCACGACGAGTCTCACGCAGCGGGAGGGACCGGCCAAGTCGTCATTTGGGAGGACACGGCGTGCGGCGCACGCACCCCGTGGGCCGGGCGATCGGTCAGCCCGAGAAGCCGCGCCAGCGACCGGGACCCGGCACCAGCGTGCCGCGGACGCTGCGCTGCGACCGCTGCCAGGCGTCCGGCGCAGGGCGCACGGGCTGCTCGGCAGCGGGCTGCGCCGCCAGCGCCGCGATGACCGCGGTCGCTGCGGCGAGCTCCTCCTCGGTGGGCGAGCCGCCGAGGACGCGGAAGCCGCCGAGCGCGGCGTCCGCCGGCGTCTGCGCGTCGCTCACAGCGGGATGTTCCCGTGCTTCTTGGGCGGCAGGCTCGCGCGCTTGGTGCGCAGCGCCCGCAGGGCCTTGACGACCGACGCGCGCGTGGCCGCCGGCTGGATGACGTTGTCGAGCTCGCCGCGCTCCGCCGCGAGGAACGGGCTCGCGACGTTGTACGTGTACTCGTTCGCGAGCCGCGTGCGCACGGCGGCGACGTCCTCGCCGGCCTGCTCGGCGCCCTTGATCTCGCCGCGGTAGAGGATGTTGACGGCGCCCTGGCCGCCCATCACCGCGATCTCGGCCGTGGGCCACGCGAGGTTGATGTCGGCGCCCAGCTGCTTGGATCCCATGACGATGTACGCGCCGCCGTACGCCTTGCGCGTGATGACGGTGACGAGCGGCACGGTCGCCTCCGCGTACGCGTACAGCAGCTTCGCGCCCCGGCGGATGACGCCCGTCCACTCCTGCTCGGTGCCGGGCAGGTACCCGGGCACGTCGACGAGCGTGAGGATCGGGATGGAGAACGCGTCGCAGAACCGCACGAAGCGGCTGGCCTTCTCGCCCGCCTCGATGTTGAGCGTGCCCGCCATCGCGTTCGGCTGGTTGGCCACGATGCCGACGGAGCGCCCCTCGACGCGCGCGAACCCGACGATGATGTTGGGCGCGAACAGCGGCTGCGTCTCGAGGAACTCGCCGTCGTCGACGACGAGCTCGATGATCGTCTTCATGTCGTAGGGCTGGTTCGGGCTGTCCGGGATGATCGTGTCGAGCTTGAGGTCCTGCGCCGTGATCTCGAGGTCGGCCGTGCGCGGGAACTCCGGCAGCTCGGCGAGGTTGTTGTCCGGCAGGAACCCGAGGAGCGTGCGGGCGTAGTCGAGCGCGTCGTCCTCGTCGCTCGCGAGGTAGTGGGCGACGCCCGAGACCTTGTTGTGGGTGAGGGCACCACCGAGCTCCTCGAAGCCGACCTCCTCGCCCGTGACGGTCTTGATGACGTCGGGTCCGGTGACGAACATGTGGCTGGTCTTGTCGACCATGATCACGAAGTCGGTGAGGGCGGGGGAGTAGACGGCGCCGCCGGCGGCCGGGCCCATGATGAGCGAGATCTGCGGGATGACGCCCGACGCGCGGGTGTTGAGGCGGAAGATCTCGCCGTACTTGCCGAGCGCGACCACGCCCTCCTGGATGCGGGCGCCGCCCGAGTCGAGGATGCCGATGATGGGCACGCCCGTCTTGATGGCGAGCTCCATGACCTTGATGATCTTCTCGCCCGCGACCTCGCCGAGGGATCCGCCGAAGATCGTGAAGTCCTGCGAGTAGACGGCGACCTGGCGCCCGTCGATGGTGCCCGTGCCGGTGACGACGGAGTCGCCGTACGGCCGCTTGGCGTCCATGCCGAACGCGTGCGTGCGGTGGCGGACGAACTCGTCGAGCTCGACGAAGGACCCGTGGTCCAGCAGCTGGTCTATGCGCTCGCGGGCGGTCATCTTGCCGCGCGCGTGCTGCTTCTCGATGGCGGCCTCGCCGCTCGCGGTGACGGCCTCGTGGTAGCGCCTCTTCAGGTCGGCGAGCTTGCCTGCGGTCGTGTACATGTCCGGGGCGCCGGCGTCCTCGTCTGGCTCGTGTGCAGTCACCCGCCTCACTGTACCGGCGGGTGCGCGCCCCGCTCTTGTGGACCACGCACAGAAGACGGCGGGTCCGGGGTGCGATCACCTCCTGATCCGCTCGGTACGGTGACGGCATGGACCTCCCGCTCAGCCGCCTCGCCGCCCCGCGCCTCCTCGCCCTGGACTCGGTCGGCTCGACCAACGACGAGCTCTCCCGGAGGGCGACCGCGGACCCGGTCGGCTGGCCGGACGGATCCGTCGTGCTCACGCTCGACCAGACGGCGGGGCGCGGCCGCCGCGGCCGCGTCTGGACGGCGCCGCCCGGGCGCACCCTGGCGGTGAGCGTCCTCTGCGTCCCCGGGCGCGCGGACCTCGACCCCGGCTGGCTGCCGCTCGTCGCCGGGCTCGGGCTGGTCGCGACCCTGCGCGACGTCGTGCCGGAGCCCGCCGAGGTGACGCTCAAGTGGCCGAACGACGTGCACGTGGGCGGCCGGAAGGTGTCCGGGATCCTCGGCGAGCTGGTCGCGCCCGGCCGCATGCTGGTGGGCACGGGCCTCAACCTGACGCTCGAGGAGGCGGAGCTGCCGACGCCCACCGCCACGTCCCTGCGGCTCGCGGGCGTGCAGGACCCGGACGTGGACGCGATCCTGGCCGCCTACCTCCGGGCGTTCCGCACCAGGTACCTGGCCTGGGCGGACGCCGACGGCGACGCGCGCGCGGCGGGGCTCGTCGACGAGCTGGCCCGCACCTGCGCCACCATCGGCCGAGACGTCCGCGTCGAGCTGCCGGGCGGCGGCGAGCTCCTCGGCCGCGCGACCGGGGTCGACGACGACGGTCGGCTCACCGTCGAGTCCGCCGGGGATCGGGCCGTGACGTCTGTCGCCGCGGGCGACGTGACGCATCTGCGGTATCAATGAGGCATGGCGCACACGGGTGACACGCAGCGGTACGCACCCGGAGAGGGCGGGCGGGCGCTCCCCGTCCGCGGCGGACGCCGGGCCCGTCGCAAGGCCGAGAAGGAGGAGCGCCGTCGCGTCGCCGAGGACGAGGCGGGCCGCCTCATCTCGTCGCACGACGTGGATCCGCGCCTCGGCCGCCCCGCTGCCCCGCCCGCCGCACCGCAGCAGCAGGTGGTCGCCGCCGACCCCGAGCGCGTGCTCGTCCGCCTCCGCCCGCACGGCCGCGCCCTCACGCTCCCGGTGCTGCTGCTGCTCGCGATCTGCCTCACGGGCGGGTACTTCGGCGGCTGGTTCCCGGAGCCGTGGGAGAACGCGCTGCTGCTCGTGTCCCTCGCCGGCGTCGCGGTGTTCGTCACGCTGCTGCCCGTGTTGGTCTGGCTGAACCGCCGCTACACGGTCACGACCAGGCGCCTCATCGTGTCGCACGGCTTCTTCGTGCGCACCCGGCAGGAGCTGCTCCACTCGCGCGGCTACGACGTGACCCTCCGCCGCGGCCCGCTGCAGCACCTGCACCGCAGCGGCCACGTCACCATCAACGCCGGCCTCGAGTCGCCCGTCGTGCTCCGGGACGTGCCGTCCGCGGTGCTCGTCGTCCAGGCGCTCCAGGACCTCATGGAGGAGAACGCCAACATGGTGGCCGAGCGCCGCCGCCAGGAGGAGTCGCGCCGCGGGCGGCCCGGCGACCCGGCGTGGCGGCAGCAGGACGAGCCCCGATCGGTGTGGCCGGACGACACGCAGCCCTGGCAGCGCGGCTGACCGGTCGCGGGTCGGGGGCCTAGGAGACCGCGACCCGGTCCGCGTCGTCCGTGCGCGCTGCCCCGGACGCCACGGGGACCTGCGGTGCCGCGTGGCGCCGGGCGGGGGAGTAGACCCATTGGCGGTAGAGCACGAAGCGCACCGCGGATCCGAGCCCCAGGCCGATGACGTTGGCGGAGACGTTGTCCGCGAGCGGCGACGTGAGCCCCAGCACGTAGTGCGAGACGTACAGGCACGCGAGCCCGATGACCATGCCGAGCAGGCTCACCGCCAGGAACTCGAGCGCCTCCCGGCCGCGGCGCGTGGTGCGCTGCTTGCCGAACGTCCAGTAGCGGTTGCCCACCCAGTTGACGGCGATGGCGACGACGGTCGACGCGACCTTGGCGAGCAGCGGCCCGGCCTCGACGGCGTCGGGGTGGAAGACCGTGGCGCGCAGCAGGTTGAAGACCGCGAGGTCGACTAGGAAGCCCGCGCCGCCGACGAGCCCGAACTGCGCGATCTGCACGCCGAGCGAGGCGAGGGAGCGACGGGGGGACATGGGCGGGGTCCGTCCTGGATGGGGGAGGATGTCGGGTGGCGTGACGGACGATGTTACCGGCTGGTCCCGCCCACCGACCGTCCCGAGGCCGCCGCAGGCGCCCGCGGACCCGCTCACCCGCACCAGGAGGACACCATGACGCCCACCGTAGGAGTCGTCGGAGGCGGCCAGCTCGCCCGGATGATGATCGCCCCCGCCGTCGAGCTCGGCATCGGGATCCGCGTGCTCGCCGAGGCCGACGGCATGTCCGCCGGGCTCGCCGCCACGGCGATCGGCGACTACCAGGACCTCGACGTCGTCCGCGCCTTCGCACGGGACGTCGACGTGATCACGTTCGACCACGAGCACGTGCCGCAGCACGTCCTCCGCGCGCTCGTCGCCGAGGGCGTCGCGGTGCACCCGGGGCCGGACGCCCTGCTCGTCGCGCAGGACAAGCTGCTCATGCGGGAGCGGCTCGAGCAGCTGGGCGTCCCGGTGCCGATCTGGGCGCGCGTCGCCGACCGGGAGGCGCTCGCCGCCTTCCTCGCCGAGAACGGCGGCGTCGCGGTCGTGAAGACGCCGCGCGGCGGATACGACGGCAAGGGCGTCCGGGTGGTGCGCTCCGCCGACGAGGCGGGCGACTGGTTCGACGCGCTCGGCGCGGGCGACGCGCTGCTCGCGGAGGAGCTCGTCGACTACGCGCGCGAGCTCGCGCAGTCCGTCGCCCGCCGGCCGTCGGGCGACATCGCCGCGTGGCCCGTCGTCGAGTCGATCCAGCGCGACGGCGTGTGCGCCGAGGTCATCGCGCCCGCGCACGGCGCGAGCGCCCGGCTGCGCGAGGCGGCGGAGGGGATGGCGCGCGGGATCGCGGAGGGGCTCGGCGTCACGGGGGTCCTCGCGGTCGAGCTGTTCGAGACCGTCGACGGGCGCCTGCTCGTCAACGAGCTGGCCATGCGCCCGCACAACACCGGGCACTGGTCCATGGACGGCGCGGTCACGGGCCAGTTCGAGCAGCACCTGCGGGCGGTGCTCGACCTGCCGCTCGGATCCACCCGGCCGCTCGCGCCCTGGTCGGTGATGATCAACGTGCTGGGCGGGCCGGAGACCGGCACCGTCGCGGACCGCTACCCGCGGGCGCTCGCCGACCAGCCCGAGGCGCGCTTCCACTTCTACGGCAAGGACCCGCGACCCGGCCGCAAGGTCGGGCACGTCACGGTGGTCGGCGACGACCTCGACGAGACCGCGTACCGGGCGCGCGCGGCCGCGGCGTTCTTCCGGGGCTGACCGGGCGCGGGCGGGCTGCGTGGCGCGGCGGGCGCGCAGGACCGGGCACCTAGCATGGAGCCCGTGAATCCCGACACCCCTGCACTCGTCGGCCTCGTCATGGGCTCCGACTCCGACTGGAACGTGATGGAGAAGGCGTCCGTCGCGCTCGACGCCCTGGGCATCGCCCACGAGGTCGAGGTGCTGTCCGCGCACCGCACGCCCGAGCGGATGATCGCGTACGGGCAGACCGCGCGCGAGCGGGGGATCCGCGTGATCGTCGCCGGCGCGGGCGGTGCCGCCCACCTCCCCGGCATGATCGCCTCCGTCACCACACTGCCGGTCATCGGCGTGCCCGTGCCCCTGTCGACCCTCGACGGCATGGACTCCCTGCTGTCGATCGTGCAGATGCCCGCGGGCGTGCCCGTGGCCACCGTCTCCATCGGCGGAGCGGAGAACGCGGGGCTCCTCGCCGCGCGCATCCTCTCCACCTCCGACGACCGCATCGCGGGAGCCCTCGCGCGCCACCGCGCCGAGCTCGCCGAGCTCGTCGAGCGGAAGAACGCCGCGCTGCAGCAGAAGGTGTCGTCGCGCACGTGAGCCTGACCCAGCCCATCCGGCACCCGGACAGCCGGTCCCCGCGCGTCATGACCACCCGGGCCTGGTGGCTCGTGGTGCTGAACGTCCTCATCCCCGGATCCGCCCAGGTCCTCGCGGGGAACCGCCGCCTCGGCCGCATCGGGCTCGCCTCGACGCTCGCCGTGTGGGCGCTCGCCGTCGTGGTCGGCGGCCTCGCGCTGTTCGCGCGCGGCGCGCTCATCCAGGTCGTGTCCCAGGAGTGGCTGCTCGTGGTGCTGCAGGCGCTGCTGGCGGCGTACGCCCTGCTGTGGGTCGTGCTCTCGCTCGACACCCTGCGGCTCGCGCGCATCGTCCGCGTCGCGCCCCGGGCCCGCCCGATCATCGCGGCGCTGTCGGTGCTGCTCCTGGTCGGCACGGCCGGATCCGCGGGCTACGCCGCCTACATCGTCGGCGTCGGCCGCGGCGCCCTCGGCGGGATCTTCGGCGACTACGCGACCGAGGCCCCGGTCGACGGCCGGTACAACATCATGCTGCTCGGCGGCGACGCCGGCAGCGACCGCGCGGGCCTCCGCCCCGACAGCATCACCGTGGTCAGCATCGACGCCGACACCGGGCGCGCGACCATGGTGGGCCTGCCGCGCGACATGGAGAAGGTGCCCTTCTCCGACGGCTCGCCCCTCCAGAAGCGCTACCCGAACGGCTACCAGCGCTGCGACGTGGACGCCTGCATGCTCAACTCGATCTACACCGAGGTCGAGGTCTACAAGCAGGACCTCTACCCCGACGCGAAGGAGAAGGGCAGCCTGCCCGGCATCGAGGCGATGCGCGAGGCCGTGCAGGGCGTCACGGGGCTCACGATCCAGTACTACGCGCTCATCGACATGCAGGGCTTCGCCGAGATGGTGGACGCGCTCGGCGGCATCGACATCGACGTGAAGCGCCGCATCGGCATGGGCTCCGGGCACGACGACAAGTTCCGGCCGGTGCCCATCCCCGAGTGGATCGAGCCCGGCGAGCAGAAGCTCGACGGCTACCACGCGCTCTGGTACGCGCGATCCCGCTACCAGACGACGGACTACGACCGCATGTCGCGCCAGCGCGAGGTGCAGCAGGCGGTGCTCAAGCAGTTCGACCCGGCCAACGTGCTCACCAAGTTCGACGCGATCGCCCAGGCCGGCCAGCAGGTGGTGAAGACCGACATCCCGCGCGGCATGCTCGGCTACTTCACGCAGCTCGCGCTGAAGACGAAGGACCAGCCCATCGACGACCTCGAGATCGTGCCGCCGAGGTTCGACTCGCAGAAGCCGGACTTCCCGGCCATCCGCCAGGCGATCCAGCAGCAGTTCGCGAACGGATCAGCGGGCTGATCGCGGGAACCGCGCCTACAGGTCGGCGTGCAGCTGCCAGACCTTCTCGGCGGAGTCGCGCCAGCTGAAGGCTCGGGCGCGGTCCTGCCCGACGACGGCGAGGCGCTCGCGCGCAGCCGTGTCGGACAGCAGGCCGCCGATCGCCTCGGCGAGGCGCAGGGGGTAGCCGTCGGGATCCTCGCGCGGCACCACGACGCCCGCGTCGGCCGCGACCTCGAGGAGCGCCGGAGCGTCCGAGTGCACGACGGGCGTGCCGAAGGACAGCGCCTCCACGACGGGCAGGCCGAAGCCCTCCGACAGGCTGGGGTGCACGAAGACCGTGGCGCGGTCGAGCGCGACGGCCAGGTCGGCGTCCGTGAGGGATCCGAGGCTGCGCACGCGCGACGGGTCGACGCCCGCCTCGTCCGCCACCTGCGCGAGCTCGACGTCGCCCCACGTGGCGGGGCCGACGATGAGGAGCGGGAGGTCGCCGGTCTCCGGGCGCACGAGCGCCTGCACGAGCGCCTGGACCCCCTTGCGCGGCTCGAGGCTGCCGACGGTGAGCAGGTAGTCGGCGGGGAGGCCGAGCTCGGCGGCGCGGGCGTCGGGATCCTCCGGCAGGGCGATGCGCGGGCTCACGGCGCCGCCGATCACCCGCACCCGGTCGCCCAGGTCGACGTAGCGGGCGAGCTCCTCGGCCAGCGCGTGCGACGGGACCACCACGGCGTCTGCGTGCTTGCGGGCGCGCTTGGCCATGGCCTTCGTCCAGGAGACGGAGGCGCTCGTCATGCTCTCCGGGTGCGTCCACGCGTTGACGTCGTGGATGGTGGCGACGATCTGGTCGTTCGTGTTCACGCGGTCGTGGCGGCGCAGCGGTGCGAGGAGCCCGGGCGCGTGGACCATGCCGGTCGTGCCGGGCGTCGGGAGGCCCAGCTGCCAGGCGCGGGAGAGCTCGCGACGGGGGAGCGGGACGCGGGCGATGCGGGCGAGGCCGGGCAGGCGCTGCTCGAGGTCGGACGTCTGCTCGGGCGTGACCGCGGAGACGACGCCCTCGACCTCGCACCCGCTCGGCGTCGACGCGACGATGGCCCTCGTCAGGTCCTCGGAGTAGCGGCCGATGCCGCCGGGCGTGGGGCCGGTCAGCTGGTCGATGATCACGCGCAGCGTGGTGGTCACGGTCCTCCATCGCGCGGGTGTCGGGTCGGCCCGCGGGAGGACCATCGTACCGGCGGGCGCCTCGGGGATCCGGGAGGAGCGCCCGGCGGGGTCAGCTCCGGCGCATCCGCTCGACCGCGTCCTTGGACGGGCCGTCGAACGCGACCTTGCCCGACTGGATGAGGATCCCGCGCTCGCACAGGTCCGACACCATGTCGAGGTCGTGGCTGACGACCACGAGCGTCTTGCCCTGATCGTGCAGCTCGCGGATCTTGGCGAGGCACTTGCGCTGGAACGGCTCGTCGCCCACCGAGAGGATCTCGTCCACCAGCAGGATGTCGACCTCGGTGTGGATGGCGACCGAGAACGCGAGCCGCAGGAACATGCCCGAGGAGTAGTGCTTGACCTCGGTGTCGATGAACTTCTCGATCTCGCTGAACTCGACGATCTGGTCGAAGCGCGCATCGATCTCGTGCTGCTCCATGCCGAGGATCGCGGCGTTGAGGTAGATGTTCTCGCGTCCGGAGAGGTCTGGGTGGAATCCCGCGCCCACCTCGATGAGGCCGGCGATGCGCCCGCGCGCGAGGACCTCGCCGCTGTCGGGCTGGTACACGCCGGAGATGAGCTTGAGGAGCGTCGACTTGCCGGATCCGTTGAAGCCCATGAGCGCGACCGACTCGCCGGGGCGCACCTCGAAGCTCACGTCCTCGAGCGCGTCGAAGGTCGAGGCGAGCGGCTTCCGGCGGACGGCCGCGATGACCGTCTCCTTGATGGAGTGCGTGTGGCGGAGGAGGAATGACTTCCGCACGTTCTCGACGATGATGCGCGGGAGCGCGTCCGACTCAGAGGTCCTGGGCAAAGCGCCCCTCCAGCTTCTTGAAGACGAGCTGCCCGAGCAGGAGGCTCAGGAGCGAGACGCCGAGGGCGATGAACCCGTACATCCAGAGGTTCGGCGGCAGCTCGCCGGTGCCGCCCGTGGTGGGGTACCAGAACGCGGCGTGGAAGAGCTCGACCGCCGCCGTGACGGGGTTGAGCTGGTAGATCACGAGCAGCCAGTCCGGCAGCACCTTCGCGACCTGCGCGTAGGGGTAGAGCACGGGCGAGGCCCACACGACCACCATGACGATGAGCTCGACGAAGTTCTGCGAGTCACGGAAGGAGACGTTGGCGGCGCCGAACAGCATCCCCAGGCCGATGGCCAGCGTGCCGATGATCGCGATCGCCAGGAAGATGCCGAGCACCTGGACGGGCGTCGGCGCCCAGCCCACCAGCAGGCAGACGACCAGCAGGATGACGAGCTGCGGCAGGAAGTTGACCAGCGCCACGAACGTGCTCGACACCGGGAACAGCTCCCGCGGCAGGTAGATCTTCTTGATCAGCGCCCCGTTGTCCACGAGCGACTTCGTGGAGTTGGAGAACGCCTCCGTGTAGAAGTTGATGAGGATGATGCCCGAGAACAGGTAGACGGGGTAGTTCACCTGGTTGCGGTTCAGCTGCAGGAAGACGCCCATCGCCACGAAGAAGACGGCGAACTGCGCCGCCGGCTTCACGTACGACCAGAGCCAGCCGAGGACGGATCCGCGGTACCTGACCTGCACCTCCTTCTTCACGAGGAGGGAGAGGAGGTAGCGGCGGCGGTACACGTCGAGGAGCCCCGCGCCCGTGCCGGGCCTCGAGAACTCCCGCGAGTGGGAGGTCGTCATGCTCGACACGTGGTGGTGCCCTTCGGACTGCGTGGGGCTCGCGCGAGGCGCGGAGCGGTGGGGATCAGGCGTCCGGGATCGGACCGGACACGAGTGTAACCGTCAGCGTGCCCGGAGGACGCCGTGCCCGGCGGCGTCGGACAGCGCCTCGCGCCAGTCGCGGAGCGGTGCCAGGCCGACGCGGGCCCAGGCGTCGTGCCCGAGCACGGAGTACGCGGGTCGGGGCGCGGGCCGCACGAAGGAGGCGCTGTCGGTGGGCCGCACGCGCTCGGGATCCAGCCCGGCCGCCGCGAAGACGGCCCGCGCGAGACCGAACCAGGTCGTCTCGCCGGTGCCCGTGCCGTGGAAGACGCCCGCGGGCGCGCCGGCGTCGACGAGCTCGACGATGCGCGCCGCGAGGTCGACCGTCCACGTCGGCTGGCCGCGCTGGTCGTCGACCACGGACACCGTGTCGTGCGACGCGGCGAGCCGCAGCATGGTCGACGGGAACGACGGTCCGCCCGCGCCGTAGAGCCACGCGGTGCGCACGACGCTCGCGCCGTCCGGGTGGCCGGCGAGCACCAGGCGCTCGCCCTCGGCCTTGGTGCGGCCGTATGCGGACACGGGCGCGTGGGGCGCGTCCTCGGGGTAGGGCGAGGTCGCGGATCCGTCGAAGACGTAGTCCGTGGAGACGTGCACGATGCGGGCACCCGTATCGGCGGCGGCGCGCGCGAGCACGCCGGCCCCGGTCGCGTTGATGGCCCTGGCCTCGTCCTCGTGCTCCTCGGCCGCGTCCACCGCGGTGTACGCGGCGAGGTTCACGACCACGTCGTGCCCGGCGACGGCCAGGCGGACCGCGGCCTCGTCGGTGATGTCGAGCTCGGCGCGCCCGGGCGCCGTCACGTCGTGCGCGGCGAGGGCGGGCAGGAGGTCCTGCCCGAGCATGCCGCGGCCGCCGGTGACGAGGATCCGGCTCACGCGGGCAGCTCGGCGCGCGCCTTCAGCGGCTCCCACCACGTGCGGTTGTCGCGGTACCACTGCACGACGTCGGCGAGGCCCTCGGCGAACGGCACCTGGGGCGCGTAGCCGAGCTCGCGCTGGATCTTGGAGATGTCGACGGAGTAGCGCAGGTCGTGGCCCTTGCGGTCCTCGACGCGGTCGACGTACGACCAGTCGCGGCCGGTGGCGTCGAGCAGCAGCTGCGTGAGCTCGCGGTTGGTGAGCTCGGTGCCGCCGCCGATGTTGTAGATCTCGCCGGGCGCGCCCTGGACCAGCACGAGCGCGATGCCGCGGCAGTGGTCGTCGACGTGCAGCCAGTCGCGGATGTTGAGGCCCTCGCCGTACAGCGGCACGTGCTTGTCGTCGATGAGGTTCGTGACGAACAGCGGGATGACCTTCTCGGGGAAGTGGTACGGCCCGTAGTTGTTCGAGCAGCGCGTGATCGAGACGTTCAGCCCGTGCGTGCGGTGGTACGAGCGTGCGAGCAGGTCGCTGCCGGCCTTCGACGCGGAGTAGGGGGAGTTGGGCTCGAGCGGCCGCTCCTCGTCCCACGAGCCCTCGGCGATGGATCCGTACACCTCGTCGGTGGATACGTGCACGAAGCGCTTCAGGTCGTGGCGGAGCGCGGCGTCGAGCAGCTTCTGGGTGCCGAGCACGTTGGTCTCCACGAAGATGCTCGCGTCGCGAACGGAGCGGTCGACGTGGCTCTCGGCGGCGAAGTGCACGACCGCGTCGACCTGCGGGATCCACTCGTCGAGGACGGCGTCGTCGCGGATGTCGCCCTGGACGAACGTGTAGCGCGGCGAGTCGCTGACGGGCGCGAGGTTCTCGAGGTTGCCGGAGTAGGTGAGCGCGTCGAGCACGACGACGTCGGCGCCCTCGAGCCCGGCGTAGTGGTCCTGCAGCGCGTGGCGCACGAAGTTGGAGCCGATGAAGCCGGCACCGCCGGTCACGAGGATCCTCATGGGGATACGTCCTGTCGTCGAGACGCCGGGCGGGTGAGCCGACGTCGAGGGAGAGTCCGCTGCTGTTCGGGGGCGGACCGCATGCGAGTGTACCGGCGACGACCCGCGCGGCCACGTCCCCGTGCGGGGGAGGCGCGGACCGCACGGCGGATCCCGGGGGCGAGCGGGCAGGATGCGGGGATGGCCGCCTCCCGCATCCGCGCGCTCCTCCGCGACGAGCGCGTGGCGTTCCTCCTCGTCGGCGGCTTCAACACCGTCTTCGCGTTCCTCCTCTTCGCGGGGCTCGCCGCCACCGCCGGCCGGTCGCTCGATGCGGCGGGGCTCCCGGTGCTCGGATCGCTCGTGCCGCTCGCCGGGAGCTACGCGGTCGCGATCCTCGTGGCGTTCCTCCTCTACCGGCGGCTCGTGTTCCGCGTCCGCGGGCATGTGCTCCGCGACCTCGCGCGCTTCGTCTCGGTGTACGCCGTGTCCATCACGCTGAACGCCGTCTCGCTGCCGCTGCTCGTCGCGCTCGGGGCGCCGCGCCTGGTCGCGCAGGCGCTCATCGTGGTCGTGATCACCCTCATCAGCTACGTCGGGCACCGCTGGTTCTCCTTCCGCCGGCCGCCAGGCGAGGGCGGCTCCGGCCGCTGAACGGCCCGTTGCTAGACTCCGACCCGTGCAGATCCGAGAGCTCGCCGTGCCCGACGGCTACGAGATCACCCCCGTCCAGCGCGCCGACGACCGGGGCGTGTTCCTCGAGTGGTACCGGTTCGACGAGCTCGAGCGGGTCGTCGGCCACCGCCTCGACCTGCGCCAGGCCAACATGAGCGTCTCGAAGCGCGGCGTCGTGCGCGGCGTGCACTTCGCCGACGTGCCGCGCGGTCAGGCCAAGTACGTGAAGGCCGTGTCCGGCGCCGTGCTCGACTTCGTCATCGACATCCGCGTCGGATCCCCGACCTTCGGGAAGTGGGACAGCGTGCGGCTCGACACCGAGACGCACAAGGCCGTCTACATCTCCGAGGGCCTCGGCCACTGCTTCGTCGCGCTGACCGACGACGCGGCCGTCACCTACCTCGTGAGCGACGTCTACAACCCCGGCGCCGAGCACGGGATCACGCCGCTCGACCCCGAGCTCGGCCTGGTGTTCCCCGAGGAGGCCGGCGAGGCGCTCCTCTCCCCGAAGGACCTCGAGGCCCCGACGCTCGCCGAGGCGGCGGCCGCCGGACTCCTCCCCACATGGTCGGACATGCGCGCCTTCCACGACTCGCAGAAGGTGAGCTGACCCATGAAGGGCATCATCCTGGCCGGCGGATCCGGCACCCGGCTCTGGCCGATCACGAAGGGCATCAGCAAGCAGCTGATGCCGATCTACGACAAGCCGATGATCTACTACCCCCTGTCGACCCTGATGATGGCGGACATCCGCGAGGTGCTCATCATCACGACGCCCGAGTACAACGACCAGTTCCGGGCCCTGCTCGGCGACGGCTCGCACCTCGGCATGCGCATCGAGTACGCCGTGCAGCCCTCGCCCGACGGCCTCGCGCAGGCGTTCGTCATCGGCGAGGAGTTCATCGGCGACGACTCGGTCGCGCTCGTCCTCGGCGACAACATCTTCCACGGCGCCGGCCTCGGCACGAGCCTGCGGAAGAACACCGAGATCGACGGCGCGCTGATCTTCGCGTATCACGTGGCGGATCCGACGGCCTACGGCGTCGTCGAGTTCGACGACGACTTCACGGCCGTCTCCATCGAGGAGAAGCCCGCGCGACCGAAGAGCGCCTACGCGGTGCCCGGCCTCTACTTCTTCGACAACGACGTGGTCGAGATCGCCAAGGGCATCCAGCCCAGCGAGCGAGGCGAGCTCGAGATCACGGCCGTCAACGACCACTACCTGCAGGCGGGGCGCCTCCACGTGCAGGTGCTCGACCGCGGCACCGCGTGGCTCGACACCGGCACGTTCGAGAGCATGATGCAGGCCTCCGAGTACGTGAAGGTCATCGAGGACCGCCAGGGCTTCAAGATCGGCTGCATCGAGGAGATCGCGTACCGCGCCGGCTGGATCGACCGCGACGCCCTCGAGGAGCTCGCGCGTCCGCTCATCAAGAGCGGGTACGGACGCTACCTCGTCACGCTGCTCGACGCGTAGCGCCGCGGCCGGCCGGCCCGGCCGGCGTCAGCGTGCGGTGAGCTCGCCCGACTGCAGGCCGGATATCAGGGCCTGCGCCGTGATGTGGATCCCGGCGGGCAGCGGCATCGTGTCGCGCTCGTCGAGGTCGGGCCACACGACGCTCGCGAGGCGCAGGTCCACCGCCTGGTAGCCCGCGAGGGGCGACAGGCCGAGCATCACGTGGGGCCGCGCCTTGCCGAGGGCCGTGAAGTGCCCGAGCAGCGCGCTGATGGTGACCGGCTGCCCCGACGCGAGGATCTTCACCACGTGGGTGTCCGCCGGCAGGCCGAGCAGGCGGGCGGTCGCGTCCCGCACGAGGCCGGCGCAGTCGTCGGCGTAGAGGTAGTCGCGCACCGTCTCGAGCGGCACGTAGATCGAGGCCGGGGTGGGGGAGAGGTTCGCCCGGGCCAGCTGCGTGATGAGGCCCTGCGGCTTGCCGACCGCCTGGCGCGGACCGTAGAGGTTCGCGATGCGCCCGATGAGGGTGCGCACGCCGGCCCGCTCGCCGAACGCGCGCACGAGGCCCTCCGCGCGGAGCTTGGCCTCCCCGTAGGGTGCGAGCGGACGCGGCTCCGTCGCCTCCGTGAACGGCGGGCTCGCCGCGCCCGCGTACACGCCGCCCGCGGACGACGAGTAGAACAGGGCGCCGCCGGGTGCCGGGTCGGCCGCGACGGCCAGGGCGATCTCGTCCAGCACGGCCTCGAGCTGCCCGAGCTCGTGATCCAGCTGCGCGCGCGTGCTGCCGGTTACCGCGGCGCCCGCGCACCACATGACGGCCCAGCGGCCGGCCGCGCGGCCCGCCGCGAGGAGCCGCTCCGCCTCGGTGCGCGCGGCCCGGCGCATGACGCCCTCATCCGCGGTCGACCAGGGCAGGGGCTCGGCGGCGACGGGCGCCCAGCGCGGATCCGCCGTCAGGGCGTCGTGCAGCGAGGCGCCGAGGAGGCCCCGCGCGCCGATGACCCAGACCGGGACGGCGACCGTCATACGTGTCCGCGCGGCGGGCGGCCGTGCGGGCCGTCGAGGGGGTCGCGCACGATGAGGTAGGCGGGCCGCCCCTGCGCCATGCCGACGGACACGCCGATGTACTCCGCGATGATCCCCAGGGAGAACAGGATGATTCCGCTCGACGCCAGGATCGTCACGATGGTCGACGCCCAGCCAGCCGGGACCGAGTTGTCGGTGAGGCGGCTGACCACGATGACGCCCACGAAGATGAGGGCCACGACGAGGAACAGCGCCCCGAGGACGCTCACGGCGCGCAGACCCCGGGTGCCGCTGGAGAGCACCATCCGCCAGAAGTGCGAGAAGAGCCGGCGCGGCGAGTAGCCGGACTGCCGCTCGCCCTCGTCGCGCAGGGTGATGTCGCACGTCGAGACGCGGTTCGCGACCCAGCCGAGCGCGATGTCGAGGTACACGCCGGACCCCGCGTACGCCGCGACGCTGCGCCCGACGGAGCCGAGCACGAGCCGGTAGCTCTGGAACTGCTCGGCGTCCTGGTCCGACGACATGGCGTTGAGCACGACCTTCGCGCCGCGGGAGGCGACGTTGCGGAGGAGCCCGTGCGACGGCGTGTTGGTGGGCTTCGCATAGACGACCGACGCGAGGTCGCGCATGGCGACGTCGAGCATGTCGGGGATGAAGCCCGGGTCGTGCTGGCCGTCCTCGTCGAGCGTGACGATCCAGTCCCCGCCCGACGAGGCCATCCCCGCGAGGGTCGCGGCGTGCTGCCCGAAGTTGCGGCTCAGCCAGATCGGCCGGACGAACGGGTGCAGGCGCCTCAGCTCTCGGATGACGCGCGGGGATCCGTCGCGCCCGTTGTCGAAGACGAGGAGGACCTCGGTGACGGCGTAGCTGTGGCCGTCGCGGCTGATCTGCGGCACCGTGAACGGCTGGATCTCCGCGAGCAGCGCCTCGAGCGTGAGCTCTCCCTGGTACACGGGGATGACGACGGAGACGGAGTGGTCCGGGGGGAGCACGGTCTCGCCCGCGTCCAGCGGTTCGACGGCGCTCACGCGGCGCTCCCGGCCGAGCGCGACATGCGGCGCCCGAGGTAGAGGTACACGAGACGGCGGGAGAGCGCCTTGGCCCGGGCCATCATGTCGCCGAGCCGGACGTCGGCCCTGCTGACGACGCCGGGGTGGGCCTCGAGCACCCAGCGGTGGAAGCCGGCCGCGGCGCTGGCCTGCTCGCCCGCGAGGCGCACGCTCCACTGCGAGTCGGAGATGCGGAACCCCGCGAGGGCCTTCGGGCCGACGGACGCGAAGTCGCCGCGCAGCAGCACCTTCGCGTACGTGGTCTCGTCGATGAGGTAGGGCCAGCGCGAGTCCCACCAGCCCACGGCCTCGAGGTCGGCCCGGCGCATGAGCACGCAGCCCGGCTCGCCGAAGATGTTGGTGCCCGAGCGGATGGTGCGGCGGACGGCCGCGGCGCCCGAGATGGCGATGCGGGATCCGGAGACGCCGTGGTCGCGCACGATCGGACGGCTGTCGGCGTCGACGATGTCCCGCGGGGAGGCGACGAGCACCACGGACGGCGACGCGTCGAGCTCGGCCACCTGGCGCTCGAGGATGGTGGGGTAGAGGAGGTCGTCGCCGCAGACCAGCTTGATCAGCTCGCCGCCGGCCTCCTGGCTCACGCGGTTCCAGTTGCGGAGGGCCCCGCCGCCCGCCTCGGTGCGGAGCAGGCGGACGCGCGGCTCGTCGGCGTAGCGCTGCATGACGTCCCAGGTCCCGTCGGTGGAGGAGTGGTCCGCGATCACGACCTCGAAGTCGGTGAACGTCTGCGCCAGCACGGAGTCGACCGTCTCGGCGAGGTAGTCGGCGTTGTTGTATGCGGGGATGACGATCGAGACGCGTGGGGGCACGTGGCTCTCCTTCGGCGAGGCAGGAGGGGACGCGCCCGGGTCGAGGCCCACCCGGTGCACGTCATCGTGCGACGTGCGACGGAGACCGTGGGCGACCGCGGTGCGCGTGCGGACGGGGGCCATCCTCTCACGGCGCCCGCCCGCGACCCGGGAGGCCGCGGTGCGCACCGGGTGGTGCTCACGGGGCCGGGAGGGGCCAGGCGTTAGGGTGAGTCCCGCCCGAGCCGACCCAGCCGGCCCGGACGGCACACGACGAACGGATTCCTCTCCCCATGCGCAGCAAGCTCCTGTGGCCGACCGCCGCCGTCGCCGCCACGGTGGTCGGCGCGATCATCCCGATCCTCTTCTTCACGGGCTACTACTTCGTGAACGACACCGAGGCAGGCGCCTACGGCCAGTGGTTCGAGATCGGCCGGCGGATCCTCGACGGCAACTGGTCCCTGCTGAACCCGACCGTGTGGCAGTCCGGCAACTACCAGGCCGAGGGCGCGTGGGGCATCTACAGCCCGTTCCTCTGGGCGGTCGGCCTCGGCTCGCAGCTCATGTCGAACGCGGCCCTGTACTCGACCATCGTCAAGCTCGTGTGCCTCGCCATCGCGTCCGCGGGCCTCTACGTGCTGGCCCGCGCCTACGGCGTGACCCGTCCCTGGGCCGCGGTCGTGGCCACCGCCGTCCCCCTCGCGGGCTTCACCCTCTACTTCGACGCCGCCTCCTGGGTCAACGGCCTCATGGCCTGGGCGTTCTGGCCGCTCGCCGTCGGGCTGTCGCGACGCGTCGTGCGGGCCCGCGCCAACCCCGTTGGAGCCGTCCTCGCGGCCGTCACCGTGGTGGGCATCGGCTACGCGGCCGCCACCCTCATGCTGGCGGCTGCGCTCGGGGCCCTGCTCGTCGAGGCGCTCATCCGCCGCCGTCGTCCGGAGGTGCTGCGGGCCCTCGGGCTCTCGGTGATCGCCGGGCTCTTCGCGGTCCTGGTCCACCTGCCCGGGGTGCTCACCTCCTCCGTGTCCGGGCGCTCCAACTCGATCGGCAACGACGGCTTCCTCACGGTCGACCTCAGCGACCTGGCCATCTCGGGGATGCCCATGGGCAGCCCGTTCATGGACTACTACGTGGGCAACATCCCCGGCGCCCCCATCACCTACATCTCCTGGCTCCTCCCGCTGCTCGTGCTCATCGACTGGCGCCGGCTCTGGGCGCTGCTGCGGGGGCGGCCGTCGATCCTCATCATCGGCGTCGCGGCGATCGCGGGCGTGCTCGCGCCCTCGGAGATCGGCCCGCTCCGCTACCCGGTGCGCATCGTCCCGTACCTCACCGCGGTCATCCTCGTCGTCCTCGCGCTCGGCTTCTCGCGCAGCATGCGCCGCGTGCTCACGCGGCGCCACCTATACGCCGCGTGGGCCATCGTCGCCGTCAACGGCGCCCTGCTCCTGACGCAGGATCCGCGCGCGCTCAAGCCCGCGATCGTCGCGGTCGTGCTCGTCGGCGCCCTCGTCCTCCTCGTCTACGGGCTGGCGGTCGGCTGGCGACCGCGTCGCGGGCCCGCCGTCCTCGGCCGCGTCGCCGGCCGCGCCCGCGCCACGCACCGGTCCCGGTCCGCCGCCATGGCCGTCGTCGCGATCGTGGGCACCGTCGCGCTGCTCGTGCCGCAGCACTACCGCTCGCCCAAGTCGCCGCTGGAGACGTACGACCTCCCCGCGGACGTCAGCGCGTACAGCACGCAGCTCCCGCGCGCGGAGGGCGACATCCTCGTGGTCGGCTTCCCGCAGACCACCGACTACGCGGAGACCCTCCTCGGCAACTCCTGGTACGTCACGGGCAAGCCGGTCCAGAACGCGTACTCCTCCGTCTACTACCCGGGCTACGGCAACAAGGTCTGCATGCAGTTCAACGGGCTCACCTGCGGCGCACTGTACGAGCGCCTGTTCCAGCCGGTGAAGGGATCCGACACCGGCGTCGACCTGGTCGACCTCATCGGCGCGAGCACCGTCCAGGTCATCAAGGCCCAGCGGGGGAGCGACCCGGCGAAGACCGTCGCGCGCAGCGACTGGGAGGACGTCCCATCCGGCTGGAGCGTCGTCGAGGACACCCCCGCCACGCGCACGATCGTCCGCGACACCCCCCTGAAGGGCGCGGGCGGCATCGCGTGGTCGTCTGGCGGCACGCGGGTGACGCTGCTGCACGACGACCCGATGGGATCCACCTTCCGGGTCGACGCCGCCCCGGCGGACGGCGGCACGGTCGCCCTCGCGCTCATCCCGTGGCCGGGCTACCAGGTGTCGGGCGCCGAGCTGCGCGCGAAGCCGGTCGACGGCTTCCTGCTCGGCGTGGACGTCTCCGCGGCGGACGTCGGCAAGACCGTCACGGTGTCGTTCTGGAGCCCGGGTTGGCAGGTGCAGGTCGCGTCCGCCGTGCTCGTGATCCTCCTCACGGCGGCATGGGCGATCGGCCGCCTCGTCGTGCGTCGCCGCCGTCGGGTGACCGCACGATGACCGGCCTGCCGCCGCGCGTCGTCGCGGTCGTCGTCGCCTGGAACCGGCGGGAGCTCGTCGTCGAGACGCTGGCTGCGCTGGCCGCGCAGACGGTGCCGCTGCACGACGTCGTCGTCATCGACAACGCCTCGACGGACGGATCGGCGGACGTCATCCGCACGCGGTTCCCGGAGGTCGCGCTCACGACGCTGCCGACCAACACCGGGGGCGCCGGCGGGTTCACCGCGGGCATCGAGCGCGCGCTCTCGGCCCACGACGCCGAGCTGGTGTGGCTGATGGACGACGACACCGTCCCGGATCCCACCGCGCTCGAGGAGCTGCTGCGGGCCCGCGGCGCCGCCCCGCGCGGCACGGTGGTCCTCGCGTCCGCCGTGCGCTGGACGGACGGCCGCCCGCACCCCATGAACACGCCGCGGACCAGGCCGTCGGCGAGCCGCGGCAGCGTCGCGCGCGCCGCACGGCACGGCTGCACGCCCGTCCGCACGGCGTCCTTCGTGTCGATGATGATCGAGGTCGACGCCATCCGCGCCCACGGGCTGCCGATGGCCGACTACTTCCTCTGGAACGACGACTTCGAGTACTCGGCGCGCCTGCTGCGCCAGGGTCGCGGATACCTCGTGCACGGCAGCACGGTCGAGCACCGCACCCGCGCCTTCGGGTCGACCGACGTGGATCCCGGCGCGCGCTTCGTCTTCGAGGTGCGCAACAAGATCTGGATGCTGCGGCTGTCCCGCGCCCTCGCGCCCGCCGAGCGCGTGCTCTACGCCGGCGCGGCGCTCGTCGGGTGGGCGCGCACGATCGCGCGCTCGGCGGATCGGCCGCTGCTGGTCAGGGGCCTGGTCGACGGGATCCGCCAGGGCCTGGGACGCCGTCCCCGCCCGGCCGCGGAGGTCCTCGCCGACCTCGGCGGCATCACGGAGGGCGTGCGCCGCATCGAGGCGGGTGCCGGTCGCTCCTGAGCGCTCCCGCACCGCACCGCGAGGGATCGGCGGCCCGCCGTCCGTCGCTGTCCGCCGGGCCGCACAGCCGCCGGGATCCCCGGCCGGGCTCCCGATAGACTCTGGTGCTCGACGCGCCGCGGCCCGACCGGCCGCCCGTCCGGCACCGACGGCCCCGCTGCGCACGCAGCACGGAACATGATGGAGGACCCGTGCCCACCGAGGCCTTCTCGCTCCTCCTCCCCGTGTACCGCGGCGACCGATCCGACTTCCTCCGCCGGGCGTTCCGGAGCAGCGTCGACGACCAGACCCTCCGGCCGGACGAGGTCGTCGTCGTCCGCGACGGACCGGTGTCCGCGGAGCTCGCCCGCACCATGGCGGAGCTCGCTGAGGCGTCGCCCGTCCCCGTCGTCACGGTCGAGCTGGCGCGCAACATGGGCCTCGCCTACGCGCTCGAGCGCGGGCTCGAGGCCTGCGCGCACGACGTCGTGGCCCGGATGGACGCCGACGACATCAGCCTCCCCGAGCGCTTCGCCCGCCAGCTCACCCTCATCTCGGACGGCCTCGACCTCGTCGGCACCGGCATGTACGAGTTCGCGGACGAGGTCGGCACCATCGCCGGCCGCCGCACCCCGCCGGTCGGCGCCGACGCCATCTCCCGCTACGCGCGCTTCCACGACCCGTTCAACCACCCCACCGTCGTGTACCGGCGCCAGGCGGTGAAGCGGGCGGGCGGCTACCTGCCGCTCGGGCTGATGGAGGACTACTACCTCTTCGCGCGCATGATCCAGTCGGGCGCGCGCGTGGAGAACCTTCCGGATCCGCTCGTGATGTACCGCGTGAGCGCGGGCGCGTACGCCCGTCGCGGCGGCGTCGCGCAGCTCGTCGCCGAGCTCCGCCTGCAGCGGGAGTTCCGCCGTCGCCGCTTCACCTCCCTCTCCCAGGCCCTGCGCAACGTCCTCGTCCGCGGCAGCTACCGCCTCATCCCCGAGGCCGTGCGCCGCGGGCTGTACCGTCGCCTGATCACGCGCGACCGGACGGTCCCGCAGGCCCGCGCCTGATCCCCCGTTACCCTTGACCAGTCCCGTCGAGCGCCCGTCGGGCGCCACCCCAGCAAAGGAATGTGCCATGAGCCCTGATCTCGTAGTGGTCGGGTCCGGTTTCTTCGGACTCACGATCGCGGAGCGCGTCGCCGAGGAGCTGGGCCTCAAGGTCCTCGTCATCGACCGCCGCGACCACATCGGCGGCAACGCGTACAGCGAGAAGGACCCGGAGACCGGCATCGAGGTGCACCGCTACGGCGCGCACCTGTTCCACACGTCGAACGAGACGGTGTGGGAGTACGTCAACCGCTTCACGGACTTCACGCCCTACGTGCACCGCGTCTACACGGAGCACAAGGGAGAGGTCTTCCCGCTGCCGATCAACCTCGGCACCATCAACCAGTTCTTCCGCTCCGCGCACGGGCCGCAGGCCGCGCGCGACCTCATCGCCGAGCAGGCGTCCGAGCTCGACGCCGGCGAGGCGAAGAACCTCGAGGAGAAGGGCATCTCGCTCATCGGGCGCCCCCTCTACGAGGCGTTCATCCGCGACTACACGGCGAAGCAGTGGCAGACGGATCCCACGGACCTGCCGGCCGAGGTCATCAGCCGCCTGCCCGTGCGCTACACGTACGACAACCGCTACTTCAACGACACGCACGAGGGCCTGCCCGTCGAGGGCTACACCGCGTGGCTCGAGCGCATGGCGGACCACCCGAACATCGAGGTCCGACTCGAGACCGACTTCTTCGACGAGACCCAGGAGGTCAACCGGGCCTCGGTCGTCGGGAAGGTCCCCGTCGTCTACACGGGCGCCATCGACCGCTACTTCGACTACTCGGAGGGCGCGCTGTCGTGGCGCACGCTCGACTTCGAGCGCGAGGTGCTCCCGGTCGGCGACTTCCAGGGCACGCCCGTCATGAACTACGCCGACTCCGACGTGCCGTTCACGCGCATCCACGAGTTCCGCCACTTCCACCCGGAGCGCGACGCCCCGGCGGACAAGACGGTCATCATGCGCGAGTACTCGCGCTTCGCCGAGGGCGAGGACGAGCCGTACTACCCGGTGAACACCGCGGCCGACCGCGAGGGCCTGCTGAAGTACCGCGAGCTCGCCAAGCAGGAGGAGGGCGTCTTCTTCGGCGGCCGCCTCGGCACCTACCAGTACCTCGACATGCACATGGCGATCGGCGCGGCGCTCTCGATGTACGAGAACAAGCTGAAGCCCGTCCTCGCGAAGGACGCCTCCTGATGGCCGCCGACCTCGCGGGCGCACCCGCCGGGCTCGACCTCATCCAGCGCGTCATCCTGCCGTCCGAGCACGACCCGGACATCGTCCCGCTGTACGTGGACGCGGACTACTGGACGAGCATCCCGGTCGCGCCCGAGAAGCGCCGGCGCTCGCCGCTGCGCGTGGTCGACTCGGACACGCACAACGCCGTCGTCCGCCTCAGCGACATGGGCATCATCAGCGCCATCCGCGGCGACCGCGGCTTCCAGGTGCCCCACCGCCGCAAGGTGTCGTTCGGCACCTACTTCAACGCGTTCCCCGCCTCGTACTGGCGCGCGAGCACCACGCTCGACGGCGTCGTCCTCGAGGTGGAGACGAGCGGCGAGGGCCAGGTCATCGTCTACCGCTCGAACGCGCGCGGCGTGATCCAGAAGGTCGACGGCGCGGCGGTCACCGGATCCACCACCTCCCGCTTCGAGCTCCCGTTCACGTTCTTCGCGGACGGCGGCTGGTACTGGTTCGACCTCATGGGCGAGGAGGCCGACTTCGCGCTCGTCGAGGCCGGCTGGTACGCCCCGGCCGGATCCGCTCCCACCGCGGGAGCGGCCGGCTCGGTGAGCATCGCCATCACCACGCTCAACCGCGCCGAGTACTGCGTGAAGCTCCTCACCGACATCGGCGAGAAGCCGGATGTGGCCGCGCTCCTCGACCACGTGTACGTCACCGACCAGGGCACCCAGAAGGTGGCCGACCAGCCGGCGTTCCCGAAGGCGCAGGAGCTGCTCGGCGAGAAGCTCCGCGTCATCGACCAGGCCAACCTCGGCGGATCCGGCGGCTTCTCCCGCGGCATGTACGAGACGCTGAAGGAGGGCGCGAGCGACTACGTCCTCGTCATGGACGACGACATCACGCTCGAGCCGGAGAGCATCCGCCGGGCCGTGAAGTTCGCGGACTACGCCAGGACGCCCACGATCGTCGGCGGCCACATGTTCGACATGTACGACAAGAGCAAGCTCCACGCGTACGCCGAGGGCTTCGACATGTGGAACTTCATGTGGGGTCCCGTCACTCCCACGCGCCACGACTTCAGCGCGTCGAACCTCCGCCAGACCAGGTGGATGCACCGCCGCGTCGACGCCGAGTACAACGGCTGGTGGATGTGCCTCATCCCCGTCTCCACGATCAAGCAGGTCGGCCTGTCGCTGCCCGTCTTCATCAAGTGGGACGACGCCGAGTACGCGCTGCGGGCCAAGGAGGTCGGCGTGCCGACCGTCACGCTCCCGGGAGCCGCCGTCTGGCACGTCTCGTGGGTCGACAAGGACGACTCGCAGGACTGGCAGGCCTTCTTCCACGCGCGCAACCGCCTCATCGCGGCCCTGCTGCACTCGCCGTACGAGCGCGGGGGCCGGTTCCTCACGGCCAACCTCGCCACGGACGTCCGCCACCTGGTGTCGATGCAGTACTTCGCGCTCGCCGCCCGCCACGAGGCGTACCGGAACATCCTCCGCGGGCCGCGCGGCCTCCACGAGGACATGGTGACGCGCCTCGCCCGCACGCGCGAGCTGGCGCAGGGCTTCACGGACGGCGTCCCCATCAAGGACCGCGCCGCCCTGCCCGAGATCGTCGCTCCGGACAAGCCGCAGCGTCGACGCGGGGGAGGAGCCCCCGCGGGCATCGCCCGCATGGTGTGGCTGGCCCGGACCGTGGCCCGCCACGCGTTCTCCCCGCTCAGCCAGGCCGCGACCCGCGGCCCGGAGGCGCACCTGGCGTTCGAGGACGCCCGCTGGTGGGTCGTCCCGTCCTTCGACAGCGTGCTCGTCTCCAACGCCGAGGGGTCGGCGGCGCTCCTGCACCGCCGGGATCCCGTGCTCTTCCGCCGCATGCTGTGGACGAGCATCGTGCTCCGCTGGCGCATCCTCGCCCGCTGGCCGCAGCTCAAGGCCGCCTACCGCGCGGCCCTGCCCACGGTCACGAGCCCGGAGACCTGGGCCCGCACGTTCGGCGTGGACCAGCCGGCGGCAGGCCGCCGGAAGAAGTAGCCAGCCGCGGATCCGCCGTCCGCTGAGCGACGGGGGGCGTCCGATCCGCACCAGGGTGCGGCGGACGCCCCTTCGTGTGTGAGAATCGCATCTCACGGCACGGGGACGCAGGGGGACGCATTTGTTCGACAACGGGGTGGATGACGTCCGGCGCGCACGCCGACGCTCGCGACTGATCGCCTGCCTGGCCGTCTGGGCCGTCGCCCTGGGTGTCGGGCTCGTCGGCACGGGCACCATCGGCGGATCCGCCGATCCCGCGCAGGCGGCGTCCGGGGCCGACTTCGACCCCGGCATGATCATCAGCGACGCCAAGTTCTACGACGGCGACGCGATGTCGCAGGGCGACATCCAGTCCTTCCTGCAGGCGCGCGTCCCCAGCTGCGCCTCCGGCTACGTCTGCCTCAGGAACTACGTGGAGAGCACGCCCGCGCGCGCCGCGGACAGCCGCTGCTCGAGCCTCCAGGCATCGCGCCTCAGCGGCGCCGACATCGTCTACTGGGTCGGCCGCGCGTGCGGGGTCAGCCAGGCCGCGCTCCTCGTGCTCCTGGAGAAGGAGCAGGGCCTCGTCACCGACAGCACGCCGACCGACCGCCAGTTCCGCAGCGCCACGGGCTACGGCTGCCCGGACACCGCCGCGTGCGACTCCCTCTACTACGGCTTCTTCAACCAGGTCTACAACGCGGCGCACCAGTTCAAGGTGTACCAGTCCACGCCGACGCGCTGGAACTACCAGGCCGGGCGCAGCAACCGCATCCTCTGGCACCCGAACGCGGACTGCGGATCCTCGCAGGTCACCATCCGCAACCAGGCCACGGCCGGCCTCTACATCTACACGCCGTACCAGCCCAACGCCGCCGCGCTAAACAACCTCTACGGCAGCGGCGACTCGTGCTCCTCGTACGGCAACCGCAACTTCTGGCGCCTCTACACCGACTGGTTCGGCAGCACGAGCGACGGGCCGGTGTCCTCCTTCGTCAAGGTCGCCACCGACGACAGCGTCTACCTCGTGAGCGGCGGCCAGAAGCACCCGGTCACCGACTTCGCCGTGTACCAGACCCTCTCCGCGCTCGGGGGGATCAGCACGGTCGGTCGCTCGTACCTCGACGCGCTCGTCACGGGCGTCCCCGCATCCGAGCTCGTGCGCGACCCGTCCGACGGCACGATCAGCCTGGTGCAGGGCGGCAGGCAGCACGCGTTCTCCTCCTGCGACCTGGTCGCGTCGTACGGCTACAGCTGCTCGGCCGCCGTCCCGCTCGACCCGGGCCAGCTCCGCGCGGTCCCGCAGGCCGGCGCGATGAGCGCGTTCTTCACGCTGCCGGGCGACGGCACGGCGTACCTCCTCGACAGCGGCGTCAAGTACCCGGTGTCCAGCTGGTCGGCGCTCGTGGCGCTCAACGGCGGCGCTTCGGCCTTCGTCGCGCAGATGCGCTCCCAGGTCGGCGCGCGGTACTCCACGGGCCACGTGGCGCTGGAGCCCGGCACGCTCGTCAAGTCGGCGAGCAGCGCGGACGTCTACGTCGTCGACGGCCTGAACCGCAAGGTGGGCGTGCCGGACTTCGCGGTCACGCGCGAGCTCGGACTCGGCCAGGCCTACAGCACCGTGACGCAGGGCACCCTCGACGGCTACGCCCGATCCGCGGCGAACCTGTCGCTGCTGGTGCGCTGCGGCGGCACGTCGTACCTCGCCACCCAGGGCGGCATCGTCGCCCTCGCGAATCCCGGGTCCACGGGCCTCCCCGTGACGGACCTCGTGCCCACCACGTGCCGCACCCTCGACGCGACGGGGGCCACCGTGACGGGGTCCGTGCTCGTGAAGAGCGCGGCCGACCCCAGCGTCTTCGTCCTGCAGGGCGGCCAGGCGCGACCGGTCTCGAGCTGGGCGAAGCTCGTCGCCCTCGCGGGCACGTCGTCGCCGACCATCACCACGATGGGCGCCGCCGCACTGGCGCGCATCCCGGTGGGCGCCGCGTACTGACCCGCGTCCCGCCGAGCCCGCCGCCCGCCCGCCAGCCGGTGGAGCGGCGGGCACGGAGGGCCCACCGGATACAGTGGGGCCGCACCGGACGACCACGGCGCGGCCCGTCGGCTGCCCGCTCGAGCGCCCGGCGCGGCGAGGAGAGCCATGGACCAGCACGCGCACGACGTCGACGCCCCTCGCGAGGAGACCCCGCCCCCGGGGATCCTGCTCCGGCTGATCAAGGACGAGCGCGTCGCGTTCCTGCTGGTCGGCGGCTTCAACACCGTGCTCGGCACCGCGTGGTTCGCGCTCCTCTACCTGCTGTGGGGCCACACGATCCCGTACCCGCTCGTGCTCGTCATCGCGTGGGCGGTGCAGCTCCCCATCGCGTTCACGCTGCACCGCAAGCTCGTCTTCCGGGTGAGCGGCAACCTGCTCCCGGACTTCTCGCGCTACACGCTGGTGAACCTCATGCCCCTGTTCGCGAACATGCTCCTGCTGCCGCTGGTCGTGGAGACGACGCCGCTCCAGCCGATCGTCGCGCAGGTGCTCGTGACCATCGTCATCACCGTGGCGAGCTACACCGGCCACAAGTTCTTCTCGTTCCGCAGGCCGCGCGACGAGGCGGCGCGCTGATCCCGACGCCCGGCCGACGCCCGCCCGTCATCCGGGCCGGTGCTGCTCCGGGAGCCCGTGTCGCCAGCTGCGGCCCTGCGCGGCCTTGACGGCGCAGATCACGAGCAGGAGCCAGCCCCACTCCACGATCGCGACGCTCTCGGCGAGGGACGCGACCACGAGGACGACGAGCACGAGGGCCGTCCAGACGTAGCCGACGCCGCGCTTGGTCGTCGCCAGCACCCAGGACCGGCCGAGCGCGAGGGCGCAGAACGCCGCGAACAGCGCGAGCCCGACGAGACCGGCCTGCAGGTAGAGGTCGAGGTAGGCGTTCCGGCCGGTCTCCTGCGCGCCGCGGCTGACGAGGTCGAGGGCCGTGTACGGGTACGCGTCCCGGCGCCAGAAGCCGACGAAGCCCCAGCCCTCGATGGTGTTGAGGTCGATGAGGCGCAGCATCTCCCGCCACAGCGCGACGCGCTGGAGGTAGTCGGGCCGCGCCTGCAGCACCTGCAGCACGGGGGAGCGGAAGGCCACGACCAGCACCGCGATGCCGGCGGCGAGCACGAGGACCGCGCTGTTGGCCAGGGGCCGAGCCTGCCGCGCGAGGTGGCGGAGGCCGAGGATCGCGAGGGCGGCGACGGCGAGCACGAGGAACGTGCCGAGGATCACCGACGACCGCGTGAGCGACGCCACGAGGAGCGCGACGACCAGCGAGAAGACGCCCCGGCCGCGCGAGACGGACCGCGTCATGAGCTCCACCGCGAAGGTCACGGCGGCGACCAGGGCCACGATCCCGAGGGCGTTGCGCTCGCCGAGCAGCCCCTGGATGGGGCCGAGGCGCTCGAGGGCCCCGCGGATCCCGAGGAACGGGATGGGGCCGTCGATGAGGAGCCCCGCGAGCACCTCGAGCGCGAGGGACGACACCAGCACCAGCCGCAGCACGTCCCCGGCCGCGCGCACGATCTGGATGAGGTCGCGGACGACGCCGACGTACACCGCGAGGAACGCGGACGCCGCGAGGTAGAGCACGCCGCCGACCGCGTCCGGCTGGTACGCCGTCCACAGGAGCGTCGCCGCGCACCAGCCGACCAGGACGAGCAGCGAGATGGGCAGGAGGCCCCGCCACTCCCAGTCGCCGCGCTTCGCCGCGAGGGATCCCGCGGCCATCGCCACGAGCGCGGTGACGATCGCGATGAGCCCGGCCCAGCCCACGGTGGACCTGAGCGCGTGCGACAGGATCGCCGTGCCGAGGATGCAGTGCGTGAGCGCGGCGGAGAAGCGCGCCGACCCGAGCAGGTCGGGCAGGCGCTCCGGGAGCGGCAGGCGGGCGGGACGGGTCATGCGTCGGCCATCACGGGCGGTCGGCGGGGCACCGGGCGGCCGCGCGGATCAGGCGACGCGGGGGTCGGCGGCGGGCGCGGAGGCGGAGGGGACGGCCGCGGGGATCGAGGGGCCCTCGTGGGGAGACGGCGCGACCGCGGAGGCCGGCGCGGTCTCGGGCCGGACCGCACGGCGACGCGCGTCGTCGGGCCCCGGGACGTCCTCGCGCGCGACCATGCCGGACTTGGTGGCGATCGCGATGACGACGATCAGCAGCCAGTTGCCCTCGTACAGCAGCCGGCTCTCCGCGAGGCTCTGCACGACGAGCGCGGTCATCAGCAGCAGCGGCGCGAGCGCGAGCGTCGAGTACGGCTCGACGCGGTCCCTGCGGTGCTGCGGGCGGTCGATGGCGGCCCACCAGGAGCGCACGTAGGTGGTGACGACGAAGGCGGCGAAGGCCAGGAGGCCGATCGCTCCCACCTGCAGGAGGACGTCGAGGTACGCGTCGTGGGCCTGCAGGTAGGTGACGCCGCTGCGGACGGCGAGCCCCTGGAAGGGATGCACCCAAGGCGCCCAGTAGCCGATCCACCCCCAGCCGACGACGGGGTGCTGCTGCGCGAGGCCCAGCACCGACTCCCAGATCTGGAACCGGCCCGTGAGGTCGGGGGAGCGGCCGAGGAGCTCGAACACCTCGGCCGTGCGCGTGGCGACGACGCCCGCCCCGGCCACGGCGGCCACGGCGACGCCGCCCGCCAGCACGAGCCGGCCCCGGATGCCGACGCGGCGGGCGACGAGCGCGAGGGCGGCGACGACGCCGGTCATGATGAGCGCGACCAGGACCGTGGAGCTCCCGGTGAGGGTCAGGGTGAGGAGCGCGACGAGGATCCAGAGCACGGCGTCGCGGCGGCGGACCGTGCGCGCCGCGTACTGGAGCGAGAAGACGATCAGGCCGAGCAGCGCGACCATGGCGAGCAGGTTCGCGTTGCCGACGACGCCCTGGATCCGGCCGCCGCTGAGGAGCTCTCCGCGGGTCCACGCGAACGCGGCGGGCGCGCGGGGCCCGTAGTCGGTGAAGAACGGCATGACCGGCCCGCGGACCACGACGGCGACGAAGAGCTCGAAGGCGAGCGACAGGCCGAGGATGATGCGGAGCGCGCGTCCGAGGCCCTGCACGATCTCGGACCACGACAGCAGGACGACGAGCGTCAGCGCCGCGATGGACGTCGACAGCTGGATGAGCACGCCGAGCGCCGACTCCGGCCGGTACTGCGACCACGCGATGGAGAGCACCGCGATGCCCGTGAACGCGAGCAGCGGGATCGGCAGCACGCGCACGCGCGGGAGGGGGCGCGATCGCGCGAGCAGCGTGATGCAGGTGACCAGCACGGCGAGCGCAATGGCTCCGAAGCCCCACCAGCTGAGGCTGTCGCGCCACATGTCACCGGCGAACGTGGTGACGAGGACGAAGGTCGCGAAGCTCCGGAGGGCTCGGCGGCTGGCGGTGGGCATGCCCATCAGGGTATCCGGCCCGAGGCCCGGGTCCCGCCGCCTGAGGGGAGCGGCGGCGCCGGGGCCCCGCGCGCCGGCGCTCCATGCGCCCCCGCTGTCCATCAGACGAAGGCCGCGTGCCCCGTGATCGCGCGGCCGACGATGAGCGTGTTCATCTCGCGGGTGCCCTCGTAGGAGTAGATGGCCTCGGCGTCGGCGAAGAAGCGGGCCACGTCGTAGTCGAGCACGATGCCGTTGCCGCCGAACGCCTCGCGGCACCAGGCGACGGTCTCGCGCATCCGGCTGGTGGCGTACGCCTTGGCGAGCGCCGAGTGCTCGTCCGACTGCGTGCCCTCGTCGACCATCTCGGACGCGCGCGTCACCAGCCCGATCGACGCCGTGATGTTGCCGAGGCTGCGGACGAGGAGGTCCTGGATGAGCTGGTGCGCGCCGAGCGGCTTGCCGAACTGCTCGCGCTCGCCCGTGTAGGCGACCGCCGCCTCGTACGCGCCGATGGAGATCCCGATGGCGGCCCACGCCACCTCGGCGCGCGTGAGGCGCAGCACCGCGGCCGTGTCCGCGAACGACGTGCCGTTCTGGAGGCGGTTCCGCTCGGGCACGATGACGCCGTCGAGCTCGATGTCCGCGTTCTGCACGATGCGCAGCGCCTGCTTGTCCTCGATCCGCGTGGCGCTGAAGCCGGGGGAGTCGTTCGGGACGAGGAAGCCCTTGACCTGGCCGTCGTCGGCGTCCTTGGCCCAGATGACGGTGACGTCGCTCACGGTGCCGTTGCCGATCCAGCGCTTGGATCCCGTGATGCTCCACTCGTCGCCGCGGCGCGTGGCGACGGTGCGGAGGCCGCGGGCGGAGTCGGATCCGGACAGCGGCTCGGTGAGGCCGAAGGAGCCGAGGAGCTCGCCGGACGCGAAGCGGGGCAGCCACTCGGCGCGCTGCTCGGGGGATCCGGCGACGGCGACGCTGCCCATCACGAGCCCGCTCTGCATGCCGACGAGGGTCGCGATGCTCGCGTCGACGCGGCCGAGCTCCAGCGCGGCCCAGCCGCGGTAGACGGCCGAGTTCTCGAACGGGCGCGTCTCGGGGAACGGCATGCCGAATAGGCCGCGCTCGGCGAGGCCGGCGACGACGTGGCGGGGGAACTCGGCGCGGGCCCAGAGCCCGTTGACGTGCGGCTTGACCTCGGCCTCGAGGTAGGCGCGGAGGTCGGCGAGGGACTCCTTCTCCCGGTCGCCGAGCCGGGACTCGTAGCCGTAGAAGTCGCCGATGAGGGGGGTGAGGGACACGATGCTCCGTTGCGGTTCGTCGGCGCCCTCGGGGACGGGCGCCTGCGGGCGAGCCTAGGTCGGCGTCCGGGCGGCGGCGCCATCGGTTGGTACTTTGGTCGCGTCCGGACAGGACGCGCGCCCTCGGGCGTTGTAGGTAGCCGCCAAGCCCGACAGGATCCCGACGTGTTCACTGCCCTCGCCAACACCCCACGCGACTACGCCTGGGGCTCCCGCACCGCCATCGCCGAGCTGCTGGGCCACGAGGCGTCCGGAGGCCCGGAGGCGGAGCTCTGGCTCGGGGCGCACGACGGCTCGCCCACGCGCGTGGTCGACCCGTCCGCGGCGGGCGGCGCGACGACGCTGGCCGGGTGGATCCACGCGGACCCCGCGACCACGCTCGGCCCGCTCGCCCAGGGCCTCCGCCCGGGCGACGGCCCCGGCCTCCCGTTCCTCCTCAAGGTGCTCGCCGCCGACGGCCCGCTCTCGCTGCAGGCCCACCCGGACCTCCACCGCGCGCGCCTCGGCTTCCGCGACGAGGAGGACCGCGGCGTCCCGATCGACGCTCCGCACCGCAACTACAAGGACCCGCTGCACAAGCCCGAGCTGATCTTCGCCCTCAGCGACGAGTTCCACGCGCTCTGCGGCTTCCGGCCGCTCGCGGAGGTGCGCGACGTCTTCACGCTGCTGCTCACGCTCGACGCGTCGGGGCCCGATTCGGACCCGGCCGTGATCCGCACCGTGCTGTCGCGCCTCACCGGCTCCGAGGCGGACGTCCTGCGCGACGTGTTCGCCTTCCTCATGGGCGGCGGACCCGAGGTGCGCCGCCTGGTCGACCGCGTCACCCTGCTCGCGAGCCTCGCATCCGACCGGCAGTGCCGCGAGTTCTCGACCGAGATGCGCACCGTGCGGGAGCTGGCGGAGGCGTACCCGGGCGACCCCGGCATCGTGACCTCCCTGCTCCTCAACCGCGTGACGCTGCGCCGCGGCGAGGCCCTCTACCTGCCGGCGGGCAACATCCACGCGTACCTGCACGGCCTCGGGATCGAGCTCATGGCGGCGTCCGACAACGTGCTGCGCGGCGGCCTCACGCCGAAGCACGTGGACGTGCCCGAGCTCCTCGACGTGCTCGAGTTCCAGGCGCTCCCCGTGCCGTACCTCGAGCCCGAGCACGCGGCGCCCGGCGTCGAGCTGTACCGCCCCGACGTGCCCGACTTCCTGCTCGCGCACGTCTCCCCGGCCACGCGCGACGCGGACGAGGGCGACGGGGGCGCGAGCGTCGTCGACGTCGACGGGCCGGCCATCCTGCTCTGCACCTCCGGCGAGCTGACCATCCGCGGCGAGGTCTCGTCCGTCGTGGTCCGCCGCGGCGACGCCGTCTTCGTCACGCCGGACGAGGGCCGGCTCGTCGTCACGGGGGAGGGCGAGGCGTTCCTCGCGACGACCCCGGCGCCCGCGGCCGCCGACGACGACGGCGCGTGACCGGGGGCCATGACCGCCGTCGATAGGGTTGCCGCATGACATGGTTGGTCACCGGCGGCGCCGGCTACATCGGTTCGCACATCGTCTCCGCGTTCGCGCGGGCGGGCATCGACACGGTCGTCCTCGACGACCTCTCGAGCGGGCACGCGTCGTTCGTGCCGGACGGCGTCCCCTTCCACCGGGGATCCGTGCTCGACCGCGAGCTGCTCGCGCGCGTCCTCGGATCGGGTGACATCCAGGGCGTCGTGCACGTGGCCGGCTACAAGTACGCGGGCGTCTCCGTCCAGCGCCCGCTGCACACCTACGAGCAGAACGTGACCGCCACGGCCGTCCTGCTCGAGGAGATGGAGCGCGCGGGCGTCGACAGCATCGTCTTCTCGTCCTCCGCCGCCGTGTACGGGACGCCCGACGTCGACCTGGTCGACGAGCGCACGCCCAAGGCCCCCGAGTCCCCGTACGGCGAGTCGAAGCTCATCGGCGAGTGGCTGCTCCGGGACCAGGGCATCGCGAAGGGCCTCCGCCACGCGTCGCTCCGCTACTTCAACGTCGTGGGATCCGGCGACGAGGGCTACTTCGACACCAGCCCGCACAACCTGTTCCCGCTCGTCTTCGACGCGCTGCTCGACGGCCGCACGCCGCGCATCAACGGCGGCGACTACCCGACGCCCGACGGCACGTGCGTCCGCGACTACATCCACGTCGTCGACCTCGCGGCCTCGCACGTCGCGGCGGCACGCCGCCTCGAGGCCGGCGAGCCGGTCGAGCCCGTGTACTGCCTGGGCAGCGGCGCGGGCGTGAGCGTCCGGGAGATCATGACGGCCATCGCGCGGGCCACGGGCATCGACTTCGAGCCGGAGGTGCGCGACCGCCGACCCGGCGACCCGGCGCGGATCGTGGCCTCGGGGGAGCTCGCCGCGCGCGACATCGACTGGTCCATGCGCCACTCCCTGGACGACATGGTCACGAGCGCCTGGCACGCCCGTCAGGCCGGCGCCACGGCGTAGCGCCGGCAGCGAGCCGCGGCGCGTCGCAACCCTCGAGGAGCGGCTGAGGGTTTACCCTCCGCGGCTTGACGCGAGCGAGTTACACCGGTGTAATTATGACGATGAGCTGGGGCCGGCCGGGCGCTCCGGCCGCGTGGGGAGATCGTGACATGGCACTACCTGAGTACCACGCCGGAGTCCCCGACGACTGGTTCGTCGACCCTGTCCGACTCGGGGTCCCGGGCGTCCGCAGCGTCGACGAAGGCAACCCGCTCGCGTGGCAGGCCGACTCGCTCTGCGCGCAGACCGACCCCGAGGCGTTCTTCCCCGAGAAGGGCGGATCGACCCGGGACGCCAAGAAGATCTGCGGATCGTGCGAGGTCCGCAGCGAGTGCCTCGAGTACGCGCTCGAGAACGACGAGCGCTTCGGCATCTGGGGCGGCCTCTCCGAGCGCGAGCGCCGCAAGCTCCGCAAGCGCGCGGTCTGATCCGGCCGTCCCCGCCATCGCGGCGCCCGCCTTCCGGCGCGCCGTCCCGCTGCGGCGGATCCCCACCACGCACCACGTAGGGTCTCCCCTGTCATGCAGCCACGAGTAACCGCGATCCTCGTCGCCCACGAGGGCGCGCAGTTCCTCGACCGGACCCTCCAGGCCCTCGCCGCGCAGACGCGGCGGCCCGACCAGGTGGTGGCGGTCGACCTCGGCTCCCGCGACGGATCCGCCGCCATGCTCGCGGCGTCCGACCCCACGCGCATGGTGCAGGCCCCGGCGCGGATGACCTTCGGGCAGGCCGTCGACCAGGCCGTCCGGGTGATCCCCGCGCCCGAGGGCGACCACGAGCTGCTCTGGCTGCTCTCGGCCGACAACGCGCCGGCGCCCGACGCGCTCGAGCGCCTGCTCGCCGCGGTCGAGGCGTCGCCGAGCGTCGCGGTCGCCGGCCCGAAGACCATGGAGTGGGACCACCCCGGCTACATCCACGAGCTCGGGACGACGCTCACGACGCTCGGCGCGGCCGTGCCCGTCGTCGACGTGGAGCTCGACCAGGCGCAGTACGACGACATGAGCGACGTCCTCGGCGTCGCCGCGGGCGGCATGCTCGTGCGCCACCGCCTCTGGGACGAGCTCGGCGGGTTCGACGACGCGCTGCCCGTGATCGACGACGCGCTCGACCTCTGCGTCCGCGCGCGCCTCGCGGGACACCGCGTCGTGGTCGTCCCGGCCGCGCGCGTCGCCTCGGCGGGCGACGCCGCCCCCGGCACCGCCTTCCTGGGCAAGCGCACGCCCCGTCGACGGCGCCGTCGCCTGCGCAGGCAGGCGCAGCTGCACCGCCGCCTCGTCTACGCGCCCCCGGCCGCCGTCCCGTTCCATTGGCTCTCGCTGGTGCCGCTCGCCATCCTGCGCGCCCTGCTGCAGCTGCTCCGCAAGCGGCCGACCGCCGCGCCAGGCGAGATCGGCGCGGCCGTGCGGGTCGCCGTCGCGCCCGGGCGGATCCGCGCCGGCCGCCGCCGGCTCGCCGCCAGCCGGACGGCGCCCTGGTCGAGCATCGCGTCCCTGCGCCAGCCGCTCGCGGTCGGCCGTCGACGACGCTCGCTGGCCCGGGAGCAGTACCGCGTCGAGCACATGGGCGTCTCCGACGGCGTCGAGTTCCTCGCGACCGGGGGTGGGTGGACCGTGCTCGCCGCGCTCCTCCTCTCCGCCGTCATGTGGCTGCCGCGGCTCACCGGCACGGCCCTCGTCGGCGGGCAGCTCCTGCCGCTCGGCCCGAGCGCCGGCGCGCTGTGGGCGCAGGTCGGCATCGGGGTCCGCGGATCGGGCGCGGGGCCCGTCGCCCCCTCCGATCCCTTCGCCTACGTGCTCGCCGTGCTCGGCAGCGTCACCGCGTGGGAGCCGTCGCTCGCCGTCCTCGGCCTGTTCGTGGCCGCCCTGCCGCTCGCCGCCCTCGCCGCGTGGCTCTGCGCCGCGCAGCTCACGCGGAACGCCTGGCTGCGCGCGCTCGCCGCACTCGTCTGGACCCTCGCGCCCACCCTGCTCGTCGCGATCGGCGACGGCCGCCTGCCGGCCGTGCTCGCGCACCTGCTCCTCCCGTGGCTCGCGCTCGCGGTGCTGCGGGCGCCGCGCTCGTGGTCCGCGTCCGCCGTGGCGGGGATCCTCATGGCCGCCGTCGGCGCATCCGCCCCCTCGCTCGTGCCCGCCGTGCTCGTGCTCTGGCTCGTCGCCACGGTGCGGGCCGGACGCCGTGCCGGACGGCTCGTCACGATCCCCGTGCCGCTGCTCGCCCTCGTCGCGCCCCTCGTCGTGCACCGCGTGCTGCAGGGGCAGCCGCTCGCCCTCGCCGCCGACCCCGCCGTGCCCGCCGGCTTCACGCCCGCCGACGTGCCCGGCCTCGCGCTGGGCTTCCCGACGGCCGGCCTCGGCGGCTGGTCCGCATTCGTCGCCGGCCTCGGCGCCGGCCTCCCCGCCTCCGTCCCGCTCGTCGTGGTCGCGGTGCTGGTCGCGCCGCTCGTGCTGGGCGCCATCGCCGCGCTCTTCCTCCGCGGATCGCACCGCGCGGCCCTCGCGCTCGGCGTGACGGTGCTCGGGTTCGCGACCGCGGTGCTCGCCGCGCGGACGGTGGTGCAGTCGACCGGATCCGACGTCGTCGCGGTCTGGCCCGGGTCCGGCCTCAGCCTGCTCTGGCTGGGACTCGCCGGCGCCCTCGTGCTGGGCTTCGCGACGCTCGGCCGCCGCTCGCTCGTGCCGGGTCTCGTGGCCGCCGTGACCCTGGTCGTGCTCGCCGTGCCGCTCGTCTCGGCCGCGGTCGCCGGATCCACCGCGGTGCGCGCCTCCACCGACACCTCGCTCCCCGGCCTCGTGGTGGCGGAGGCGGCGACGGATCCCGCCGTCGGCACGCTCGTGCTCCGCGCCGCGGATGACGGATCGCTCTCCGCCGACGTCGAGCGCGGAGCCGGACGGACGCTCGAGCAGGTCTCCACGGTCGACTCGACCATCGGCCCGCTGTCCGACACGCAGACGCGCGTCGCCGAGCTGGCGGGCAACGTCTCCTCCCGCTCCGGCCTCGACGCCACCGACGAGCTCCGCGCGCTCGGCGTGAGCTACGTGCTCCTCGAGGCGCCAGCGGGCGACGCGGAGGCCGCCGTGCACGACCGCGCGCGCTCCGCCCTCGACGACGACCCGGTCTTCACGGCCGTCGGGCAGACCGAGGCCGGGCTCCTCTGGCGCTTCGTGGGCAGCGACGACCTCGTCGCCCAGACCGCCGGACCCGGCAACCTCGACGACCCGGGGCGCGCGGGCGTGCTCGCGGCGCAGGCGCTCGTGTTCGCGCTCACCCTGCTCCTCGCGATCCCCACCGGCGGCCTCGCGGCGCGCAGCCGCCCGCTGCCGGCCTACCGCGAGCCCGCCGCCGCCGCCGACGCGCGTCCGGCGGATGCCGAGGAGCCGCGGCCCGCCCACGACGACCGCGGCACCCCCGCGTACATCGACGAGCCGACCGGCGAGGCCGTGGAGGCCGCGTCCTTCGGCGACATCCGCCAGGCGGGGGAGCGCCGCGCCGGCGACGACGGGGAGCGCGACGACGTCGTGCCCGCGCCGGCCGCCGACCGGGACGACGACCGCCCCCGCGGCGCCGACGACGACCGCAGGAGGACAGATGGCCAGGCGTGACGCCGTGCGCATCGCGACGCGCGTGACCACCGGGATCGTCGGCGTCGCCGTGCTCGGGGTCGTGGTGACGGGCGCGCTGCTGCTCCCGCCCGCCTCGGGTGACGCGAGCGCCCCCTCGGTCCTCGTGACCCCCGTCGTGACCGACCAGCAGCGCGTCTGCCCCGGCTCGCTCCTCCGTCCGCCCGCGGCGGACGCGACGTCATCGACCACCGCGGTCGCCGTGGGGAGCGCCGCCGTGACGAGCGGATCCGCCGCGACCGGGTCGACCGGCGCGGCCCCGGCCGTCCGCACCTCGCGCATCCAGGCCCCCGAGGTGCAGGGCGGGGCGTCGAGCGCGCCGTCCGTCCTCGCCGTCGCGGGCGCCGTCGACGACGCCCCGACCGACCTCGCGGGCGCGGCGTCCGAGATCGCGACGGAGGGCGACATCGCGGGGCTCGCCGCCACGTCGTGCTCCGAGGCCACCGCCGACGCGTGGCTCGTGGGCGGCGCGACGACCACCGGCCGCACCACGTTCGTCGTGCTGGACAACCCGTCCGGCGTCTCCTCCACCGTCGACCTCGCCATCACGGGCGAGGAGGGCGCCGTCAGCGCCCCCGGCGCCAGCGGCATCTCCGTGCCGGCCGGCGGCCGCCGCGTGCTCAGCCTCGCGGGCCTCGCCCCCGACCTCTCCTCCCCGGCCGTGCACGTCCAGAGCCGCGGCGGCCAGGTCGTCGCCCGGCTCGAGCAGAGCACGGTCCGCGGGCTCCTCGCGGGCGGCGTCGACTGGATCGGCCCGGCCGCCGCCCCGTCCACCGCGCTCACCATGACCGGCCTCCGCATCGACTCGCAGGCGGCGCCCGTCGCGCCCGTCGAGGGCGGGGACGCGCCCCCTGCGGAAGAGGGCGGAGCCGCCCCCGGCGCCGGCTCGGACGGCGGCGCCGACCCCGACCTCGTGACGGCCGTTCGCATCGTCGTCCCCGGATCCGAGGACGCCGACGTCAGCGTCAGCGTCGCCCCCGAGGAGGGCACGGACGGCACGGGGACCACGTTCACGCTGCAGGCCGACGCGGGCCGCACGATCGACGTGCCCGTCTCCGCCCTCTCCGACGGCCGCTACTCGGTCACCGTGCAGAGCTCGGCGCCCGTCACGGCGGCCGTGCGCAGCGTGTCCGGCGCGGCGGAGGGCGGCGCGACCGACTTCGCCTGGCTCCCGTCCGCGGGGGCGCTCTCGCGCGACGCCCTCGTGTCGGTGCCCGCCGGCCCCGCGCCGCTCCTGCACCTGCGGAACGCCGGCGACCAGGCGGCCTCCGTCACCGCGCGCCCGACGGACGGCGCGGCGGCCGTCACGCTCGACGTCCCCGCGGGATCCGAGGTCTCCGCCGCCGTGGAGGCCGGGCGCACGTACCTGCTCGAGGGCTCCGCCGGCCTCACCGCGACCGTGACCCTCGCCGAGCCCGGGCGATCCGCGGCGCTGCCCGTCGTGCCGGTGCTCCCGGCCGCGGACCCGCTGCGCGTCCACCCCTGACGCCGCGAGGCGCTGACGCCGGGCATCCGTCCGCCCGGAACAGCGGCATGGCCGCCCGGGCGGACGCCTGACGCCCGTTCGGGATCCGCCGTCAGTGCGGGTCGTACCTGTCGGGGGCGAGGTCCCACGGGTCCTTGCCGAGCAGCTCGGCCACCGCGCGGTACACGCAGCCCTCGACGAGCGCCCGCTGGTGGTACTCGTCCTCCTCGTGCAGGTGCGCCAGGCGCTCGATGGGGAGCCGGTAGAAGATGACGCGGCGCTCGTCGGCGAGCACGCTCCAGCGGTCGATGCCGTCCCGCTCGCTGTTGCGGGCGGGCAGCGCGGCGACCTCGAACGAGACCCGGTCGAGCTCGTCGGGCCAGAGGCCGCGGAGGTACTCGGCGGCGGACGCGACGGTCTGGTCGAAGACGTCGGCGCGCGTGCGCAGCACCGGCAGCTCCGGGCCGGTGACGGGGGAGCGGAGGCCGCGGCCGTGCCGATCCCGCCAGGAGCCCCGGATCGAGACGTGGCCTCCCCGGCGGCGCGATCGTGGCATGGCCCCATCGTACGGCCCCGGGGTCGGCGGTAGTGTGGGCCCGACATGACGAACAGGCCCTGCTCCCGCGTCGGCTGCACCGGCGGCGCCACGACCACCCTCACCTACGTCTACGCGGACTCCATGGCCGTCCTCGGTCCCCTCAGCCACGACTCCGAGCCGCACAGCTACGACCTCTGCGACCGCCACGCCGCCCGTCTCTCGGCCCCGCAGGGCTGGCAGATCGTCCGGCACGGGGTGCTCGGTGAGGTAGGTTCCTGAGCATGACGACGACTCCCGCCGAGACGCTGACCGCCATCGTGAAGACCTACGACGTGCGAGGTCTCGTCGGGAGCCAGCTCACCGAGGAGCTGGTCACCGCCCTCGGTGCCGGCTTCGTCGACGAGCTCGGCGCGGCCGGGCGCGAGATCATCGTGGGCCACGACATGCGCGACTCCTCGCCGTCCTTCGCGCAGGCGTTCGCCCGGGGCGCGACGGCCCGCGGCGGCAACGTGCTCCTCATCGGGCTGTGCTCCACGGACGAGACCTACTTCGCGTCGGGATCCCTCGACGCCCCCGCGGTCATGTTCACCGCGAGCCACAACCCGGCCACCTACAACGGCCTCAAGTTCTCCCGCGCGGGCGCCCAGGGCATCAGCCTCGACACGGGCCTCGGCGCCATCCGCGACCGCGCCATCGGCTTCCTGGCCGACGGCATCGCCGCGGTGGAGCCCGCGGGCCAGGTGCGCGAGCGCGACGTGCTCGCCGACTACGCGGGCTACCTGCGCCAGCTGGTCGACCTCTCCGGCATCCGCCCGCTGCGCGTCGTGGTCGACGCGGGCAACGGCATGGGCGGCATGACCGTCCCGGCCGTGCTCGGCACCGCGGCCGGCCTGTCCGAGCTGCCCATCGAGATCATCCCCCTGTACTTCGAGCTCGACGGCACCTTCCCGAACCACGAGGCGAACCCGCTCGAGCCGGCGAACCTCGTCGACCTGCAGAAGGCGGTCGTCGAGCACGGCGCCGACCTCGGCCTCGCCTTCGACGGCGACGCGGACCGCTGCTTCGTCGTGGACGAGAAGGGCCAGGCGGTCACGCCCAGCGCCGTCGCGGCGATCGTGGCGCTCCGCGAGATCTCGCGCGTGAAGGCGCAGTCGCCGGATGAGGACGTCACGGTGCTGCACAACCTGATCACCTCGCGCATCGTCCCCGAGACCATCGAGGCCGCGGGCGCCACGGCCGTCCGCACGCGCGTCGGCCACTCGCTCATCAAGGACCAGATGGCCGCCACCGGCGCCGTCTTCGGCGGCGAGCACTCCGCGCACTACTACTTCCGCGACTTCTGGGGCGCCGACAACGGCATGCTCGCCGCGATGCACCTGCTCGCGGAGTTCGGCCAGACCGACGGCCTCATGTCCGACCTCTCCGCGCGCTACACGCCGTACGCGCTGTCGGGCGAGATCAACAGCACGGTCGACGACGTGCCCGCCGCCTACGAGCGCATCGTCGAGGCCTTCCGCGGCCGCGGCGAGTTCGACGAGCTCGACGGCCTCACGGTCGACGGCCCGGTCGGCGACGACGGATCCTTCTGGTGGTTCAGCGTCCGCCCGTCGAACACCGAGCCGCTCCTGCGCCTGAACGTCGAGGCGTCGACCGAGGCCAAGATGGCCGCCCTCCGCGACGAGCTCCTGGGGCTGATCCGCGGGGCCTGATCCCCAGTCCCGCACCACCACGACGCCGCGTCCCTCCCGAGGGACGCGGCGTCGTCGTGTCCGCCCCGCCTGATCCACACCCCCAGGGGGTATGCAGGGATACCCCTCGGGGGTACCATGGACGGAACGGGAGGTGGCCGCCATGGTCGGGTACAGCGAAGGCAAGGACGACATCCTCAAGCGGCTGCGGCGCGCGGAGGGGCAGGTGCGCGGGATCGAGCGCATGGTCGAGTCCGACACGTACTGCATCGACGTGCTCACGCAGGTCTCCGCCGTCACGCGCGCCATGGAGACCGTGGCGCTGAAGCTGCTCGACGACCACCTCGCCCACTGCCTCGCGGAGGCGGCGCGCGAGGGCGGCCAGGTCGCGGACGACAAGGTGCGCGAGGCCTCCGCGGCCATCGCGCGGCTCGTCCGGTCCTGATCCGCCCGACCGCCGCCGCCGCATCCATCGACATCGCACGACACGAAGGAGACCCCATGAGCACCACGACCTTCCCCGTCACCGGCATGACCTGCGAGCACTGCGTCGCGAGCGTCACCGAGGAGGTCGGCGAGCTGCCGGGCGTCGCGTCCGTGGCCGTCGACCTCGTCGTGGGCGGCGAATCCACCGTCACCGTCGAGAGCGATGCGCCGCTCGACCCCGCCGCCGTGCGCGCCGCGGTCGACGAGGCCGGGTACGTCGCGGGGCTCTGACATGACCGACCCCGCATCCGGATCCGCGCCCGCCGGGGATCCCGTCGCCGCCCGGTCAGAGGAGGGCGGCGTGCTGACGCGCGTCGACCTCGACGTGCAGGGCATGACGTGCGCATCGTGCGCGATGCGCATCGAGCGGAAGCTCGGCCGGATGCCCGGGGTCGAGGCCGCCGTCAACTACGCCACGCACCGCGCGCGCGTGCGGCTGCCCGCGGGCACGAGCGTCGAGGACGCCATCCGCACCATCGAGCGCACGGGGTACCGCGCGTCCGAGCGGGCCGGGTGGGGGAGCGGGGCGGCGGACGTCGCGTCCGCTCCGGGCTCGGCCGCATCCGCATCCGCAGCCGCGGAGCGCGCGCCCGTCGCGGTCGAGGCCCCGCGCCTCCGCCCGGCCGCGTCCGACGCCGGCGCGGCGGATCCGGCATCCGCCCCCTCGCCCGAGCCCGCGGCGGCGCCCGCCGCCCGTGACGCCGTCGCGGCCCGCCGCCCCGACGCCGACGAGCTCGCGCTGCGCCAGCGCCTCGTCGTCTCCGCGGCCCTCACCGCCCCCGTCTTCCTCATGGCGATGATCCCGGCGCTCCAGTTCGACGACTGGCAGTGGCTGTCCCTCGCGCTCGCCGCGCCCGTCGCGGTGTGGGGCGCGTGGCCGTTCCACCGGTCCGCGGCCGTCAGCGCGCGCCACGGCGGCGTCGGCATGGACACGCTCGTGAGCATCGGCGTCGCGGCCGCCTTCCTCTGGTCCCTGTACGCGCTCTTCCTCGGCGACGCGGGCGAGCCCGGCATGCGCATGACCATGAGCCTCGTCCAGGATCCGGGCGGCGGATCCGGCGACGTCTACCTCGAGGTCGCCGCCGCCGTCACCGTCTTCCTCCTCGGCGGCCGCTACCTGGAGGCGCGGGCCGCCCGCGCGTCCGGTGCCGCCCTCGCGGCGCTCCTCGACCTCGCCGCGAAGGACGTCGCGGTCATGCGCGACGGAGTCGAGCGGCGGATCCCCATCCGCGACCTGCGCGTCGGCGAGGAGTTCGTCGTGCGGCCGGGCGAGCGCATCGCGACCGACGGCGTGGTCGTCGACGGCGTCAGCGCGGTCGACCGCTCGCTCCTCACGGGCGAGTCGCTGCCCGTGGAGGCCGGGCCAGGCGACGACGTCACGGGCGCCACCCTGAACGCCGGCGGACGCCTGCTCGTGCGCGCCACGCGCGTGGGGGAGGAGACCCGCCTCGCCCGCATGGCCGCGCTCGTGGAGGAGGCCCAGACCGGCAAGGCCCGGATCCAGCGCCTCGCCGACCGCGTCTCCGCCGTCTTCGTGCCGGTCGTGCTCGTGCTCGCCGTCGGCACGCTCGTCGGCTGGCTGCTGCTCGGGTTCCCGCCCGAGGCCGCGTTCACCGCGGCGGTGGCGACCCTGATCATCGCGTGCCCGTGCGCCCTCGGCCTCGCGACGCCGACCGCGCTCCTCGTGGGCACCGGGCGCGGCGCGCAGCTCGGGATCCTCATCACGGGCCCCGAGGTCCTGGAGTCGACCCGGCGCATCGACACCGTGCTGCTCGACAAGACCGGCACCGTCACCACGGGCGTCATGTCGCTCGTGCGGGCCGTGCCCGCGGCGGACGTCGACGCCGACGAGCTCCTGCGCGTCGCCGCCGCCCTCGAGGCGCGGTCGGAGCACCCGGTCGCGCGGGCGGTCGTCGAGGCCGCGGGCGCCGGATCCCTGCCCGCCGTCGAGGGCTTCGTCGCCACTCCGGGCCTCGGCGTCCACGGCGTGGTCGACGGGCGCGCGGTCGCCGTCGGGCGGCCGTCGTGGCTCGCCGACGCCTGGTCCGCGAAGCCCGACGCGGCGCTCGCGGCGGCGCTGCGCGAGGCCGAGACTGCCGGATCCACCGTCGTCGCCGTCGCGTGGGATGGGGCCGTCCGCGGGATCCTCGCCGTCGCCGACACCGTCAAGCCCACGAGCGCCGAGGCCGTCCGCCGCCTGCGCGCGCTCGGTCTCCGTCCCGTCCTCCTCACGGGCGACACCGCGGGCGCCGCGCACCGCGTCGCCGCCGAGGTCGGCATGGAGGAGGTGATCGCGGGCGTCCTCCCCGAGGGCAAGCTCGACGCCGTGCGCCGCCTGCAGGCCGAGGGCCGCGTCGTCGCGATGGTCGGCGACGGCGTGAACGACGCCGCCGCGCTGGCGCAGGCCGACCTCGGGATCGCGATGGGCACGGGCACCGACGCGGCCATCGAGGCGGGCGACATCACGATCGTCCGCGGCGACCTCGTGCTCGTCGCCGACGCCGTGCGGCTCGCGCGGCGCACGCTCAGCACGATCCGCGGCAACCTGTTCTGGGCCTTCGCGTACAACGCGGCCGCGATCCCGGTCGCCATGCTCGGTCTCCTCAACCCCCTGGTCGCGGGCCTGGCGATGGCGCTCTCGTCGGTGTTCGTCGTCACGAACAGCCTGCGCCTGCGCTCCTTCCGGTAGCGGGCTCGCGCCCGGCCGTCATCCACGGCCGGGCGTCACGCGTCGGATGCGAGACTGGGGGCATGACCCTGCTCCCGGAAGCCACGTCCACCGCTCTGCCCTTCCGCGTCGCCGACCTCTCCCTCGCGGAGTCCGGACGCCACCAGATCCGCCTCGCCGAGAACGAGATGCCGGGCCTCATGGCCCTCCGCGAGGAGTTCGGCGCGTCGCAGCCGCTCGCGGGCGCGCGCATCGCCGGATCCATCCACATGACCGTGCAGACGGCCGTGCTCATCGAGACCCTCACGGCCCTCGGCGCGCAGGTGCGCTGGGCGAGCTGCAACATCTTCTCCACGCAGGACGAGGCTGCGGCCGCCGTCGCGGTCGGCGCGGGCACCCCGGAGGCGCCCGCGGGCGTGCCGGTCTTCGCCTGGAAGGGCGAGACGCTCGAGGAGTACTGGTGGTGCACCGAGCAGATCTTCGACTGGTCGGGCGAGGCCCAGGCCGCGGGCGCCGACTGGACGGGCCCGAACATGATCCTCGACGACGGCGGCGACGCCTCCCTCCTGGTGCACAAGGGCCGCGAGTACGAGCTCGCGGGTGTCGTGCCCGAGACGCCCGAGGACGCCAGCCACGAGTACCGCGTCATCCTCGACACGCTCCGCCGCAGCCTCGCCGCGTCCTCCGACCGCTGGACCCGCCGCGCCGCCGACATCCAGGGCGTCACCGAGGAGACCACCACGGGCGTCCACCGCCTGTACGAGCTGGCGCGCGACGGCGAGCTGCTGTTCCCGGCGATCAACGTCAACGACTCGGTCACCAAGAGCAAGTTCGACAACAAGTACGGCATCCGCCACTCCCTGCCCGACGGCCTCAACCGCGCCACCGACGTGCTCATCGGCGGCAAGGTCGCGTTCGTCGTCGGCTACGGCGACGTGGGCAAGGGCGCGGCCGAGGCGCTGCGCGGCCAGGGCGCGCGCGTCATCGTCTCCGAGGTCGACCCGATCTGCGCGCTGCAGGCGGCGATGGACGGCTACCAGGTCGCGAAGCTCTCCTCGGTCATCGAGACGGTCGACATCCTGGTCACCGGCACGGGCAACGTCGACGTCGTGCGCGTGGACGACATCCAGCGCATGAAGCACCAGGCCATCATCGCCAACGTCGGGCACTTCGACAACGAGATCGACATGGCCGGCCTCGAGCGCCTCCCGGGCGTGGAGAAGGTCGAGATCAAGCCGCAGGTGCACGAGTGGCGCCTGCCGTCGGGCCGCAGCGTGCTCGTGCTGTCCGAGGGCCGCCTGATGAACCTCGGCAACGCGACCGGCCACCCGTCGTTCGTGATGAGCAACTCGTTCACGAACCAGGTGCTCGCGCAGATCGAGCTGTGGGTGCGCAACGAGCAGTACCCGATCGGCGTGTACGTGCTGCCGAAGCACCTCGACGAGAAGGTCGCGCGGCTGCACCTCGACGCGCTCGGAGTGGAGCTCACGGAGCTCCGCCCCGAGCAGGCCGCCTACATCGGCGTGCCCGTCGAGGGGCCCTACAAGGTGGACCACTACCGGTACTGATCCGCGACGCTCACGCCGACGCCGCCCGTCCCCTCAGCGGGGGCGGGCGGCGGCGCGTGCGGGCTGCGGGCGGTGTCGCGCGCGGGTCAGCCGGGAGTGGATCCGCCGCGCGCCGGGAACCCGTGCGGCAGCCCCGCGAGGATCGGCTCGAGCGACGCCATGCGGTCCCGCTCGAGCATCAGCGCGCGGTGCTCGCGCTCGCGCCGGACCGCGCCGACGGCCGTGACGAAGGACTCGGGATCCGCGGCCGGCAGCGGCGACACGTGCACCGCCGCCTCGTTCGCGAGCTCCGCGGCGAGGCGCGCGCGGGAGGCCGGGGTCATGGCCTCGCGCTGCGTGAGGAACCGGGCGAGGCGACGGCCGAGCGCGTCCGGCAGACGGCCGACGTCGGCCTCGGACGCCCACGCGACGAGGTGCGGCGGCACGGGCGGCAGGGGAGCGGGATACGCGGGCACGCGCTCGTGCTGCGAGCGGGTGCCGGCCACGAGGTCGCCGAGGCGCTGGGCGCGCGGGCTGAGGAGGCCCACGAGCGCGGCGAGCCCGCCGAACGTGAGGTAGATCTCGAGGATCCCGACGAGGGCCCGGGCGACCGCGTGCCGGAGGCCGATGCCGCCGCCGTCCGCCCGCACGATGCGCGCGCCGACGGCCCACCGCCCGAGCGACCGGCCGCGCGACGCGACCTCGACCACCACGGGCAGGACGACGATGGCGAGCACGACGGCGGCGATGGCGCATGCGGCGCTCGATGCATCGTCGAGGAGTCCCGCCGCGGCGAGCCGGCCGATGAGGAGCACGAGCAGGAGGCCGACGACCAGGGAGGCGATCACGTCGATGGCTGCGCCGGCGGCCCGCAGCACGAAGCCCGCGGGACGGACGTCGAGGGCGACGGCCTCGCCGACCACGAGCGCGTCGGGACCGTCCGAGAGCATCGGGTCGTGCGCGTCGGCTGCCGCCATGCATATAGTCAAGCAGATGGACCTCGACGCCTACACCGCCGCCCGCCGGGACGACTGGGACCGGCTCGCCCGCCTCGCCGGCCGGCGCCGGCTCAGCGGACCCGACGCCGACGAGCTCGTCGACCGGTACCAGGCGGGCGCGGCCGAGCTGTCCGCGATCCAGGCGGCGGCCGGATCCACCGCGCAGGGCGACCGGCTCTCGGTCGCGCTCTCGCGGGCCCGCATGCGCTTCACCGGCCAGAGCACGAACGTCGCGTCGCGCATCCCCGCGTTCTTCGCTGTCGACCTGCCGGCGGCCCTGTACCGGATCCGCTGGCTGACGCTGGCCGTCGCCCTCGTCACCGTCGCGATCGTCGCGCTCTACGCCACGTGGATCCTCCGCGACCCCTCGATGATCGCGAGCCTCGGCAGCGACGCCGACCTGCGGAAGTACGTGGAGGACGACTTCATCGACTACTACAGCGAGAACCCGGCGGCCTCGTTCACGGGCCAGGTCTGGACGAACAACGCGTGGATCGCCGCGCAGTGCGTCGCCTTCGGGATCACGGGCCTGTGGGTGCCGTACGTGATCCTGCAGAACGCGCAGGGCCTCGGCACGACGACCGCCGTGATGTTCTCCTACGGCGAGGGCGGCACGTTCTTCTCCTACATCCTCCCGCACGGCCTGCTGGAGCTGACGGCGATCTTCGTCGCGGCCGCCGCGGGCCTCCGCATCTCGTGGGCATGGATCGCACCCGGTGCCCGCACGCGCGGCCAGGCGCTCGCCGAGGACGGGCGCGCGCTCATCACGGTGGCCATGGGGCTCGTGCTCGTGCTGCTGGTGTCCGGCATCATCGAGGGCTTCGTGACACCGCAGCCGTGGCCCGTGCCGCTCAAGATCGCGATCGGTGCCGCCGCGCTCGGGGCGTTCCTCTTCTACATGGTGGTCGTCGGCGGCCGGGCGGTGCGCGCGGGCGCGACGGGCGACCTCGACGAGTTCGAGGCGGGCGGCCGGCGGATCGTCGCGGGCTGAGCCCGTCCGGATCCGTCGACCGCCCGCCTCGCGGGTCGTGCCGGGGAGCGGGTCAGGCCGCCGGATCCACCTCGGCCTCCAGCGGCGTCGCCGTCACCGACGTGCCGACGTGCAGGCGGAAGGCGCCGGGCTCGCGCTGCCAGCCGCCGTCCCAGTGCGCGAAGGCCCGGGCGCCGACCGCGACGTCCACCTCGGCGGACGCGCCGGCGGCGAGCTCGACGGACGCGAAGCCCGCGAGCCAGCGCACCGGCCGGTCGACCGCGGATCCCGCGCGCGACAGGTAGGCCTGCACGACCTGCTTGCCGGCGCGGTCGCCCGTGTCGGTCACGCGGACGGTCGCGGTGATCCCGCCCGCGCCGTCCTCGGCGACGCGCAGGTCGTCGATCTCGTGCGTCGTGTAGCCGAGGCCGTGGCCGAACGGGTACGCGGGGGTCGCGCCCGAGCGGAGCCACGCGCGGTAGCCGACGTGGATCCCCTCGTCGTAGACCACCTTCCCGTCGACCGGCGTGACGGAGCGGACGGGGACGTCCTCCTCGGTGGCGGGCCAGGTCGTGGGGAGGCGTCCGCCCGGCTCGACGGCGCCGAACAGCACGTCGGCGAGGGCGCCGCCGAACTCCTGGCCGCCGAACCACGCGAGGAGCAGGGCGCTGACGTCGTCGCGCCAGGGGAGGAGCACGGGGGATCCGGAGTTGACGACCACGATCGTGCGCGGGTTCGCGGCGGCGACGCGGCGCACCAGCTCGTCCTGGCGGCCGGGGAGCGCGAGCGTCTCGCGGTCGAAGCCCTCGGACTCGACCTGGGCGTTGGTGCCGACGACGACGATCGCGACGTCCGCGCCGGTCGCGGCCTCGACGGCCTCGTCGAGGAGGCGCTCGGGCTCGGACTCGTCGGCCTCGAGGCCCACCGTGATCCCGAGGATGCCCGCGAGGCCGCCGGGTGCGCTGGTCAGCTCGAACTCGACCTTCAGATCCACCGGCCGACCGGCGGTCGCCTGGAGCGGCGCGGAGATCGAGGGCGGCGACATGAGGCTCGCGCCGAGGTCCATGCCCACGGGTGCGGCGCCGTCCTCGCGGAGCAGCTCGCCGTCGGCGTGGACGCGGCCGCGGCCGGTGGCGCTGAAGCCGAACAGCACCTCGCCCGTCTCCGCCGGCGTCCAGCGGGTCGTGATCTCGATGACGGCCGCGGTGCCCGTGGGCGCGTCGCCGCCGAAGTACATGAGCGTCGTCGCCCGGCGGTCCTCCGTGAACATCTCGCCGCCGTCGGCGTCGAGGAAGCGCACGAGGGCTCCGGGCTCGCCCGTGCGGGGGTTCCGGATCTCCGCGAGCGGGAGCTCCTGGATCCCCTTCTGCACCACCGCGCCGCGGGCGTAGCGCACGTCGACGCCGTCGCCGAGGGCGGCGCGGATCCCGTCGAGCGGCGTGACCACGTGCTCCGGGATGACGGTCGCGCTGCCGCCGCCCTGCGTGCGCGCCTCGACGGCGTTGTGCCCGATGACCGCGACGGAGCGGAGCGCGGACGCGTCGAGCGGCAGGGCGGCGTCCTCGTTGCGGACGAGCACGGTGCCTGCCGCGGCGGCCGTGCGCGCGAACGCGACGCCGTCCTCGACCTCGACGGGCGCGGGCACGACGGCGTCGAAGCCCTCGAGCGCGCCGACGCGGGCGGCGAGGCGCAGCAGGCGCACCACCTTGCGGTCGAGGTCGGACTCCGGCACGCGGCCGTCGCGGACGGCCTCGAGGAGCGCGTCGCCCCACGCGCCGACCGGGCCGGGCATCTCCAGGTCCTGCGACGCGCGCGCGGCGTCCACGCTGCGGACGCCCGTCCAGTCGCTGACGACGACGCCGTCGAAGCCCCACTCGGAGTTGAGCGGCGTCTCGAGCAGGTCGTTCTCGGTCGAGGTCGTGCCGTTGATGGAGTTGTAGGAGCTCATCACGAGCCAGGCGCGTGACTCGACGACGGCCTTCTCGAACGCGGCGAGGTACAGCTCGCGCAGCGCCCGCTCGGAGACGACGCTGTCGGCCGTGAAGCGGTCGGTCTCGTACTCGTTGGCGACGTAGTGCTTGGGGGTGGCGCCCACGCCGTTCTCCTGCACGCCGCGCACGTAGGCGGCGGCGAGGTCGGCGGTGAGCAGCGGATCCTCGCTGAAGGCCTCGAAGTGCCGCCCGCCGTAGGGGGAGCGGTGCAGGTTGATGGTCGGGCCGAGCACGACGTCGACGCCCTTGCGGCGCGCCTCGACGGCGGACGCGCGGCCGTAGCGGGCGGCGATCCCGGTGTCCCAGCTGGACGACAGCGCGGACGCGGACGGCAGGTTGAGCGACGGCGAGCGCTCGTCCCAGACCTCGCCGCGCACGCCGCTCGGGCCGTCGGAGACGAGCATGCGGCGGAGGCCGATCCCCTCCATGGGCCAGGTGGTCCAGAAGTCGCGGCCGGTGATCAGCTGCACCTTCTGCTCGAGGGTGAGGCGCGCGGCCAGCTCCTCGAGGCGGGCGGTGGCGGGGTCGAGCGGGGTGGTGTCCTGCGGGGTCTTCTCGTGCGGGTCCATGGGTGCTCCTCGGGTGACGTCGGCGTCTGGTCGATCCTGCTCGTGCTGCGCGGTCATCGGACGCCCTTCACGCGGAACGCGGCGACCGCGCCGAGGAGGCCGGCGGCGGCGCCCGCGAGGAATAGGCCGGGGTAGCCGGCGATCCCCACCACGCCGCTCGCGGCCGTCGGCACGAGCGACTGCGGCAGCGCCTGCGCGATGTTGACGACGCCGAGGTCCTTGCCGTTGTCGGCGTCGCTCGGCAGCACGTCGGTGATGAGCGCGAGGTCGACCGCGTAGAACGAGCCGATGCCCGCGCCGATGACGAGCTGCGCGACGTAGACGACGGCGAGGCTCGGCGCGAGAGCGAGGATCACGAGGCCGATCACGGCGACGAGCGCCGCGGCGGCCACGAACACCTTGCGACGGCCGAGCCGGTCGCTCAGCCAGCCGGCCACGAACGTGGTGGAGACGACGCCGATCACGTTGAAGAGCGTCGAGACGAAGACCGCGTTGGCGACGTCGGCCTGCGCGACGCCGAGGTCGTCGATGAGGTAGAAGGCGAGGTAGTTCGTGGCGGTCACGGCGCTGGCCGTGAGGAGGAAGCGCATGAGCCAGGCCCAGCCGAAGTCGGGGTTGCGGCGCGGGTCGAACACGAACGATCCGAGGAGCTCCCGCACGCTGAGGCGGGTGGTCGGGCGCTCGGTGAGCACGCGGTCGCGGAAGACGAGCGCGAAGACGACGACCACGGCGACGCCGACCGCGCCGGGCACGAGCACCTGCTGCGTCGTGGTCGTGAACAGCTGCACGATGAAGGTGCCGACCACGAGCGAGCCGTTCTGGGCGACGCCGATGGCCGCCGCGACCCGACCGCGGTTGCGCGGGCGGGCGGAGTCGGCCATGACGGCGATGAGCGCGGCGATGGCGGCGTTGAAGCAGCCCTGCACGAGCATCCACGCGCCCACGAGCGCGAGCACGGTGGTGGCCTGCGTGAGGAGGATGAGCGCGCCGTACCCGAGGACGACGCCGCCGATGATCCACGGGCGGCGCATGCCGAAGCGGCCGGGCGTGCGGTCGGAGAGGCGGCCGGCGAGCGGGTTCACGACCAGGGCGACGAGCGCGCCGAGGCCGAGCACGAGGCTGAGGGTGCCGGCCGTGTCGTCCGGCGCGACCTCGGCGACCTTGAGCGCGAGCGACACGATGATCGGCGGGAGCAGGGCCACGAAGAGGCCGAGCAGTGCGATGGGCATGCCGATCTCGGCCCGGCGAGATCCGGGTGGGCGCGCACCGTCCGGCTGTCCGCTGCGGGCGCGCGACGCGCCCTCGGTGTGCTGATCTCGGACTGCGTCGGCCACGGTGCCTCCAGGTTCCTGCCCGCCCTCGTCGGCGGGATCGGCATGACGGTAGCACGCGAAACCGACCTGCGGTAGGTATTTAGGGCCCTCGCGGATCGCTAGGGTCGTGCCATGGCAGTCGACGAGGGCCCGCGCCGGTACGCCAAGGGAGCGGCCCGGCGCCGCGAGATCCTCGAGGCCGCCCTGGCCTTGATCGCCGAGCGCGGCTACTCCGCGTCGTCGCTGCAGGAGATCGCCGACGCGGTGGGCATCAGCAAGGCGGGCGTCCTGCACTACTTCGAGTCGCGCGAGGCGCTCATCGCCGCCGTGCTCGAGGAGCGCGACGCCCACTCGGTCGCCGACTTCCGGGAGGCGATGCCGGATCGGGATCCCACGGACATGGTCGGCATGCTCCTCCGGGCGAGCTCGCACAACGCCGAGACGCCCGGCCTCGTCGCGCTCTACTCCCGCCTCGTCGTCGACGCCGCGGGCGCGGAGCACCCGGCGCACGCGTACATCGCCGGCCGCTACGCCCGCGTCGTCGGCGCCGTCGCCGACCAGGTGCGCGCGCTGGACGTCGAGCTGCCCGCCGGATTCGACCCCGACTCGTTCGCCCGCGTCGCCGTCGCCGTGAGCGACGGCCTCCAGCTGCAGTGGAGCTACCGGCCGGAGATCGACATGCGGGCCGCGCTCGAGCGGACGATCCGCGCGCTCAGCGGCGGGGTGCTCCCGCTGCCGTCGGCGGATCCGGCCGCGGCGACCGCGACCGCGTGATCGGCGGCGGCACCGGCAGCCGCCTCAGAGCCGCCCGGTCGCCTTCAGCCGGATGTAGCGGTCGGCCAGCGCGGGCGGCAGGTCGGCGGGCGCGCCCGTGACCACGTCCGCCCCGAGCCGCCGCACCGCCGCCTCCACGCGCGCCACGTCGAGGAGCGCGCGCTCGGCCGCGGCGGCGCGGTAGACGGCGGCGCGGCCCGAGCGATCGGCGGCGCGCTCGGCGAGGCCGGGATCCACGACCGCGGCGACCAGCACGTGGTGCGTCCGCGTCAGCTGCGGCAGGACCTGCAGCAGCGCCCGCGAGCTCCCGGGGGAGTCGATGGCGGTGAGCAGCACCACGAGCGAGCGCTGCGAGACGATGCGGCGCACGAGCGCGGGCACCGCGGTCCAGTCCGTCTCGAGCAGCTCGGGATCCACGGGTGCGAGCGCGTCGACCATGCGCGAGACGACGTCGCCGCCTGCTCCGGCCCGCACGCGCGCGCGGACGCGTCGGTCGTGCGCGACCATGTCCACCCGGTCGCCCGAGCGCGTGGCGAGCGCCGCCAGCAGCAGCGACGCCTCGAACGCGGTGTCGAGCCGGGTCTCGTCGCGGATCCGGCCCGCGGCCGTGCGTCCCGTGTCGAGCACCAGCACCACGCGCCTGTCGCGCTCGGGCCGCCAGGTGCGGACGACGACGTCCTGCCGCCGGGCGGTCGCGCGCCAGTCGATGGACCGCACGTCGTCGCCGCGCACGTAGTCGCGCAGGCTGTCGAACTCGGTGCCCTGGCCGCGCACCATGAGCGCGGTGCGGCCGTCGAGCTCGCGCATGCGGGCGAGGCGCGAGGGCAGGTGGCGGCGCGAGCGGAAGGGCGGGAGGACGCGGACCGCGCCGGGGGAGAGGAGCGTCGCCTGGCGCGCGGCGAGGCCGAGCGGGCCGTGCGCGCGGATCGTCACGCGCTCGGTGCGGCGCTCGCCGCGGCGCGTGGGCGTGAGGGTGAGGCGGATCGCGCGGCGCTCGCCGGCGGGGATCCGCACCCGGTCGCGCGTGGAGGACGGACCCGCGGACGGCTGCCAGGCGTCGCGCACCACGCCACGCAGCGTGCGGGACCCGCGGTTGGTCACGAGCAGCGCGCTCTCGCCGGTCTCGTCGAGGCGGATCCTGGCGGGCAGGCTCCGCTCGAGCGCGACCGCCCGGGGGCTCGCGGCCAGCGCGAGGTCGGTCGCGACGAGCAGGGCGACCAGGAGGATCCAGCCCGCGAGGAGCGCGTACGCCGCGTCCGACCCGTCGCCGAGCGCGACGAGCGGCGCGATCCCCAGGAGGAGGAGCGCGACCGTGCGGCCGGTGAGGGCCATCTAGCGGCGCGCCACTAGATCGGCACCTGCACCTGCGCCATGACGCCGCGGAGCACGGCGTCGACGGAGACGCCCTCGAGCTCCGCCTCCGGCCGCAGCGCGATGCGGTGGCGGAGCACGGGCAGCACCATCTCCTGCACGTGGTCGGGCGTCACGGCGTCGAAGCCGCTCAACCACGCCCAGGCGCGGCTCGCGGCCAGGAGGCTCGTGGATCCGCGCGGCGACACCCCGAGCTGCACCGACGGCGAGCGGCGCGTCGCCCGCGCGAGGTCGACCATGTACGCGAGCACGTCGGCGCCGACGCGCACCTCGCGCACGGCCGCCTGCGCGCGGCGGAGGCCGTCGGCGTCGAGCACCGGCCGGACGCCCGCCGCGTGGAGGTCGCGCGGGTCGAAGCCGGTCGAGTGCCGGCGGAGCACCTCGACCTCTGCCTCGCGCTCGGGCAGGTCGAGCACGAGCTTCAGCAGGAAGCGGTCGAGCTGCGCCTCGGGCAGCGTGTACGTGCCCTCGTACTCGACGGGGTTCTGCGTGGCCGCGACGAGGAAGGGATCCGGCAGCGGGTGGCTCTCGCCGTCGACCGTGACCTGCCGCTCCTCCATCGCCTCGAGCAGCGCCGACTGGGTCTTCGGCGGCGTGCGGTTGATCTCGTCGGCCAGCAGGATGCTCGTGAACACCGGCCCGCGCCGGAACGAGAACGCGCCCTCGCGGGAGTCGTAGACGAGCGATCCGGTGATGTCGCCCGGCATGAGGTCGGGCGTGAACTGCACGCGCGCGGTGTCGAGGCGGAGCGCCTCGCTGAGCGCGCGGACGAGCAGCGTCTTCGCGACGCCGGGCACGCCCTCGAGGAGGACGTGGCCGCGCGCGAGGAGGGCGATGATCATGCCGGTCACGGCGCCGTCCTGCCCGACGACGGCCTTCCCGACCTCGGTCCGGACGGCGAGCAGGCTGGTGCGGAGGTCGTCGGTCATGGATCCATTCTCCTGGTCGGGTCGGTGGGGTCTGCGGGGTCGGCGGCGCGGGCGACCCGGCGCTCGAGGTCGGCGAGGCGCCCGGCGAGGGCGACGAGGTCGCGATCGGTCCGGGGGTCGTCGTCGAGGAGCAGGGCGCGGATCCCCGCGGGGTCCTCGCGGAGCGCGGCGGCGGACGCGGCGACGACGTCGTCGACGGATGCCAGGCGGCCGAGCGCGAGCGTCGACGCGATCCGGTCGACGGTGCCGACGCGCAGCGCGTCGAGGGCGTGCCCGCGCGCATCCGCTCGCTGGTAGAGCCGGGCGCGGCCCTCCGCGGTCTCGTCGGCGCGCACCACGACGGGCAGCCGCTCCACCACGAGCGGGCCGAATCGGCGGCCGCGCCACACGGCGGCGGCGAGGGCGGCGGCGCCCAGCAGGAGGATCGCCGGGGTCACCCACCCGGGCGTCAGCTCGCCGAGCGTGGGCGGCGCGTCCGTCGCGGCGTCGTCGGGCGACGGCGTGTACCAGACGAGCCGGGGCCGTTCGCCGAGCACGCCCAGCGCGAGGGCGGCGGATCCCTGCTCGGCGATGCGGTCGTTCGTGAGGATCGGATCCGCGCCGAGCACGGTCACGGTGCCGCCTGGCGCGAGCGGCGCCGGCACCCGGAGGAGCGCGAACGCATCGCCGGTGTCGTCGGGGAAGCACGCGACGGCGGCCGACGCGTCGTCGCCGAGGTAGCGGAACACGGGGGCGTCGTCGGGCACGGATCCCGCGGCCGCGGCGGCGGGCAGCGCGCACGCGGCGTCGAGCGCCCGGTCGGCGGACTCGGCCGCGCCGCCCGCCGCGACGTCGGGCGCGATGGCCTGCAGCGTCCGGAAGTCGGGGGCGAGCAGCACCGTCCGCGTGGAGAGGCGGCCTACCTCCGCGAGCCGCTCGTCGTCGAGCCGGTCGGAGGTCGCGCCGAGCACGAGCGTCGCGTCGTCGCCGTCCCCGACGGCCGCCCGCGCCTCGGCGAGCGTCGATGCGAGCGTGACCTCGACGCCCTGGCCCTGGAGCACGCGGGCGAGCGCCTGCGTGCCGCCGGGCGCCGGGTTGTCGGGCGCGAGCGCGTCGCCCTGCCGTGCGGCGCCGGACACCGCGAGCGAGGCCAGCGCGACGACGACGGCGAGGGCGGCCAGCGCGATCCACGTCCCGGCCCGGCGGAGCGCCTGCCGGGGCGTCCGGGTCTCGGCCGTCGCGAGCGCTGCCCGTGCGGCTGCCTCCGCGGGCGCGCTCACCGGGGACCCGCGCCCACGGGCTCGTGCAGCACGGGCACGGCCGTGCGCAGGTCGCGGTCGAGCGCGGTGAGCCTGTCGAGCATCTCCTCGGACCCCGGGCGGCCGAGGTAGCGGACGGCGTCGAAGTCGTCGGCGGCGACGACGAGGCGGGCCGCGTGGTCCGGGTGCGCGGACCCCGCGCGCCGGGCGAACCCGCGGGCCGTGGTGCCCGGATCCACGGCCACGATCGTGCGCTCGGCCTGCTCGCGCGCGATGGCTCGGAAGAGGTCGGAGGCGGCCGCCGCGAGGTCGCCCGCCCGCCTCGACGCCTCGGCCGCGCGCCGCAGCTCCTCGGCCGAGCGGCGGTCGTCGGATCCGAACAGGCCGTCTCCGCGCGCGGCCGCCCGCCTGCGGTCTCGGCGTGGCACCCCGAAGACGAGGAACGCCACCACGACGACCGCGAGGACGAGCGCCCCGATCACCACGGGCGCGAGGTCCGCGAGGCCGCCGCCCGCCCCGCCGAGGAGCCCGGCGATCCAGTCGCCCACCGCCTGCGCCGCCAGGTCGAGGGCGTTGGGCCGCGCAGCCTCGTACTCCGGCTTCGCGAGCTCGTCGAGGAGGAGACGGCGCGCGTCGTCGGCGTCGGGATCCAGCGGGACCGCTGCCGCGCGCGCGGCAGCGGCGAGGAGGGGGAGGGAGACGATCACGCGCGTCCCGGACCGGCGGCGGTCGCGCCGGCCGCGGGCGCCGCGTACGGGTCCCGCGCGCCCGCCCCGGTCGCGGACTCAGCGCCGGCCGCGCGCTCCTCGGCGAAGCGCGCGAGCTCGAGGTCGAGCCCCTCGCGCCGCATCCGCAGGTCGATGTAGAGGATGGCCGCGTTCGCGGACGTGACGACCGCGCCGATGCTCCCCACGACCACGCTCACCACGAGCGAGAGCAGCTGCGCGCCGATGTAGAAGACGACCGAGGCGTCGAACGTCTGGAAGTCGAGCTCCCCGTTCGGGAAGAGCACCGTCTGCAGGATGGAGGTCAGCAGCGTCAGCGGCACCGTCACCACGTTCGCGGCTGTGGACACGATCACCGACGTGAGCAGCAGGATGCCGAGGACGCGCCAGAACGAGCCGATCGTGAGCGACCACGACCGCCGGGCCGCCGCCAGCGGCCGGAGCCGCTCGATCACGATGGCGCTCGGCACGAGGGCGAGGCGCGTGGAGACCCAGGCCGCGACGACCACGAGGCCCATCACGCCGAGCACGCCGACGATGATCCCCACGGCGATGCCGGCGCCCCCGGCGAGCACCAGCAGCGCGACGATGCCGGCGAGCACCGCGAACACGAGAGTCCACGTGGCCGTGAGGGAGAGGCTCCACAGCACGAGGGGCACGATCCGCGGGCGGGCGAGCCGCCACAGCGCGCGCATCCGCAGCCGCTCCCCGAGCGTGCCGCGCGCCACCTCGCTCGCGACGACGCCCTGGAGGAACGCCGACGCGACGATCGACAGCACGAGGGTGACGACGGCGGCGATCACGACCGCCGCGACGCCGCCGGCGATGAGCGGCCCTTGGTCCGCCTCGCGGGCCGAGAGGATGCGCGTGACGACGAACCCGGTGACGCCGCCCACGATCACGAGGGTCACCACGCCGACCAGCCCCTGGATCAGCAGGGCGCTGCCGACCGTGGCACCCGGGTTCCGGCGCAGCGTCTGGAACGAGCCGGCGAGGATCGCGCCGAGGCCCATCGGGCGCAGCGGCAGCAGGCCGGGCTTCGGCGGCGGGGTCCAGCCGGGCGCGGCACCCCAGCCGGGCGGCGGCGGGAAGCCGCCGGCGGGCGGGGGCGGCGGCGGTGCCTGGTGTCCCGCGTCCGCGCGATCCGGATCCGGGGACCCTCCGTGACCGGACGGTGCGCCGCCCGGGGCCTGCCAGCTCTGGTCATCGGTCACGCTCGCCAGCCTCCCACAGGCCGCGCGCGAAGTCCCGCGCCGGTGGTGCCCGGCCGATCCGGCTGATCCACCGGCTACCCTGGGGGCCTACGAGGCAGGGAACACCTTCAGATGACAGCACGGATCCTGGTGGTCGACGACGACACCGCGCTCGCCGAGATGATCGGCATCGTCCTGCGCACCGAGGGCTTCGAGCCCTCCTTCTGCGGGGACGGCGGCCAGGCGCTCGCCGCGTTCCACGACGCGAAGCCCGACCTGGTGCTCCTCGACCTCATGCTCCCCGGCCTCGACGGCATCCAGGTGTGCGACCTCATCCGCGCCGAGTCCGGCGTCCCCATCATCATGCTCACGGCGAAGTCCGACACGGCCGACGTCGTCAAGGGCCTGGAGTCCGGCGCCGACGACTACATCGTCAAGCCCTTCAACCCCAAGGAGCTCGTCGCCCGCATCCGCACGCGCCTGCGCCCCGCGGCCGCCGCGTCGCCCGGGCTCCTCCAGGTCGGCGACCTCGTCGTCGACGTCGAGGGTCACGAGGTGCGCCGCGGCGAGGAGCGGATCAACCTCACGCCCCTCGAGTTCGACCTCCTGCACGCGCTCGCCAGCCGGCCGCAGCAGGTCTTCACGCGCGAGATGCTGCTCGAGCAGGTCTGGGGCTACCAGTACAAGGCGGACACGCGCCTCGTCAACGTCCACGTGCAGCGCCTGCGCGCGAAGGTCGAGGACGACCCGGACAACCCGCGCATCGTCATGACCGTCCGCGGCGTCGGCTATCGCGCGGGGGCAGCGGCCTAGCCCCATGCGCCCGCTGCCCGTGTGGCTCGTCGACTGGAGGTCGTGGCCGCGCCGCCTCACCCGGATCTGGTCGGTGTCCCTCCAGTTCCGCACCGTTCTCATCACGGTCGCGCTCTCGGGCGTCACGGTGCTCCTCATCGGCGTGCTCATGACGCAGAGCATCTCGAGCGACCTCTTCCGCCAGCGGCTCGACACCGTGCTGCAGCAGTCGAACAGCGCCACCAGCCGGATGCAGGAGCAGTTCACCTCCTCCGACGCCTCCGACCAGACCGAGCTCGAGCAGCTGCGCACCCAGGTCTTCGACGAGCTGCGCGGCAGCGCCATCAACCTCTCCGACTTCGCCTTCCGCCGCACGCCCGGCACGGAGGCGCGCAACGTGCTGCAGAACGCGTCCACCGCCGACTACGTCGACAGCCTGCTGAGCGCCGACCTCCGGCGCGCGGTCGGCGAGGGCACGGGCACGCAGCAGTGGCAGTCGGTGGCGATCCCGGTGGGGGACCAGGGCGCCACCAGCCCCGGCATCGTCGTGGGATCCAGCATCGACATCCCCTCGGCCGGCCGCTACGAGCTCTACCTCGTCTACGACCTGGGCGACATCCAGCAGACCCTCGACTTCGTGGCGGGCACGATCCTCCTGGCGTTCCTCTTCCTCATCGTGCTCATCGGGGCGATCGCGTGGCTCGTCGTGCGACTGGTCGTCGCGCCCATCCGCGTCGCCGCCGACACCAGCCAGAAGCTCGCCGCGGGGCAGCTCGAGGAGCGCCTGCCGGTGAAGGGCGAGGACGTGATCGCGACGCTCGCGCGCTCCTTCAACGGCATGGCGGACTCGCTGCAGTCGCAGATCACGCAGCTCGCCGACCTCTCGCAGCTGCAGCAGCGCTTCGTCTCCGACGTCTCGCACGAGCTGCGCACGCCGCTCACCACGATCCGGCTCGCGGGCGGCGTGCTCTACGACCTGCGGGAGGACTTCAGCCCGCCGGCCGCCCGGAGCGCCGAGCTGCTGCACACCCAGGTGGAGCGGTTCGAGACCCTGCTCGCCGACCTGCTGGAGATCAGCCGGTTCGACGCGGGCGCGGTGGACCTCGTGACCGAGCCGACGAACCTCGTGCGGCTCGTCGAGGACTCCATCGAGGAGTTCGAGGGCCTCGCCGCGCAGAAGGGCTCCGAGCTCCGGCTGGTCGCCCCCGGCGGCTACTTCGACGCGGAGATGGACGCCCGCCGCGTGCGGCGCATCGTCACGAACCTCGTCGGCAACGCCGTCGACCACGGCGAGGGCAGGCCCATCGTCATCACGGTCGACAGCGACCGGGACGCCGTGGCGCTCGCCGTCCGCGACTACGGCGTCGGCATGACGCACGAGGAGATGGGCCACGTCTTCGACCGCTTCTGGCGCGCGGATCCGTCGCGTCAGCGCACCACGGGCGGCACCGGCCTCGGCCTCGCCATCTCGCTGGAGGACACGAACCTGCACCACGGCTGGCTGCAGCTGTGGTCGCGGCCGGGCGAGGGATCCTGCTTCCGCCTGACCCTGCCGCGCCGGCCCGACGTCCCCCTCGACAGCTCGCCCGTCGCGCTGCCGCCCGACGACCCCGCGGACGACCGCGCCGACGAGGAGGACGCCCGTGTCCCCAGCACCTGATCCCCGCCCGCGCCGCTCGGCCCGCCGCGCGGCCCGCCGCTCGGCCCGCGCGGCCCGCCGCTCGGCCCGCGCGGCCGCCGTCGCGCTCGTCGCCGCGTGCGCCGTCCTCCTCTCCGGCTGCGTCTCCATCCCGTCCGGCGGACCCGTCTCCGAGGGCGACCCCGCGACCGTCACGGACGAGTCCGGCGTCAGCTACCAGCCGGACGGCCCGCAGGCGGGCGACGCCCCCGACGACGTGATCGCCGGCTTCGTCGACGCCGCCACCAGCTCCGCCGACCAGTACGGCGTCGCGCGCCAGTTCCTCTCGTCCGACTTCGCGTCGCGCTGGGATCCCTTCGCCAGCGTCGTCGTCTGGGAGGGCCAGGCGAGCACCTCGGAGGAGGTCGACGGCACGTACAGCTACTCCGTGACGACCATCGCGACGGTCGACGGGCAGGGCCACTACCGCGAGGTCGGCAGCGACCAGGAGACGCGCCTGTCCTTCCAGCTCGTCCAGGAGCGCGGCGAGTGGCGCATCGCGAAGGCGCCCGACGGCATCGCCCTGCGCTCCACCTACTTCCGCGAGATCTTCAGCGCGCACGCCCTGTACTTCTTCGACCCCACGTTCTCGTTCCTCGTGCCGGACCTCCGGTTCTTCGTCACGCGCGCGTCCCAGAGCGTGAGCACGCGGATCGTCAAGTCGCTCCTCCAGGGCCCGTCGCCGTGGCTGTCCCAGCCCGCGGTCGTCACGGCGTTCCCCGAGGGCACGCGGCTGGCGTCCTCGGCCGTCACGACCGCGGGCGGCACGCCGCAGGTGGACCTCTCGACGGAGGCGCGCGCCGCCGACGGCGTCACCCAGCAGCGGATGAAGCTCCAGCTGCGGCAGAGCCTGTCCAACATCCCGTCCGTGCTCGACGTGCAGATGCTCGTCGACGGCACGCCCATCACCGTCGCGGACCTCGGCGGACGCGGCCCGGTCAAGGACCCGCAGGCGGAGTCGCGCCCGCTCGTCCTCGCCCAGGGCCAGTTCGGCTACCTCGGCGGGGGAGAGGTCGCCCCGCTCGGCACCCTGGGCACGCGCGTGGCGGCGCTCGGCGCCGACGCGGCGACCCTCAGCGCGGACGGCAAGCAGGCGGCCGTGCGGAACCCGTCGGGCGTCTGGTCGGTGGGCGACGGCGATCGCGACGCGGTCCTCCTCGACACGCGCCCCGGCCTCGCCGCGCCCTCGCTCGACGCGCAGGGCTACGTCTGGTCGACGCCCGCCTCGGATCCCCGCGGGCTCGTCGCCTGGGGACCCGACGGCGTCGGCCACCCCGTCGCCGTCAGCTGGACCGCCACCGGCCGCGTCGTCTCGCTCGAGGTCGCGCGCGACGGCGCGCGCGTCCTCGTGCAGCTCGAGACGGGCGCCGGGCCGCAGCTGCTCGTCGCGTCGATCGTCCGCGACGGCGGCGTCCCGACCTCCCTGACCACGACGCCCCTCGAGCTCCTGGCGTCGCCGGGCACCCCGCTCGACGCCACGTGGGTCGACGAGCTCGACGTCGCCACCCTGACCCTCGCGCCCGACGGCGAGCGCCAGGTGGAGCTGCACCAGGTCGGCGGTCCGTCGAAGGACATGGGATCCTCGGCCGACGGCGTCTCCATCACGGGCGCCAACGACGAGAGCGGCCTGCGGGTGCTCACGAGCGCGGGCGCACTGCTCACGCCGCGGGGCAGCACGTGGCAGCAGACGGCCACCGGCGTCTCCTTCGTCGCGACGAAGCGCTGATCCCCTCCACGGATCCGTCCCGCCCGTCCGCCCTGAACCCGTCGCGTGCGACCCTCCGCGGGTGATCCCCGTGCCCGGCCGTCCCGCCCCCGCCATGCCCTCCCGCGTCCCGCCCGCGGTCCGCGACGCTCTGCTCGACGCCCTCGCGGTCGTCGCCCCGGTGACCTGCGCGGGATGCGGCGCGCCGGATCGCGCCGTGTGCCCGGCCTGCCGGGTCGCGATCCCCTGCCCGCCCCTCGTGCGGCGGCTCGCGCTGCCCGCCGTCCCCGCCCCCAGCGGCCGCGTGCCCGCCCGCATCGTGCCGGTGGGCTGCGGGAGCGCGTACGCGCCGCCCTGGCCGCGGCTCCTGTCCGCGCTCAAGGAGGAGGGCCGCACCGACGCCGCGCGGGCGCTGGCGCCCACCCTCACCCGAGCCGTCCGCGCGGCCGTCGTCGCCGCGGAGCGCGGAGCCGCCGGTGCCATCGCGGGGCGTCCCCTCGACGTGATCCCCGTCCCCACGCCGGCGGCCTCCCTGCGCCGGCGCGGCTACGCGCCCGTCGAGGTGCTGCTCGCCCGCGCCGGCATGCGCCCGCTCCGTGCGCCCGGCGTCCTCGGCCTGCGGCGCCACCCGCTGCGCTTCACCCGACGCCCCGCCGACCAGGCCGGCCTCGGGGTCGCCGCCCGCGCGGCCAACGTCGACGGCTGCCTCGCGGCCCGCATCGACCTCACCGGCCGCCGCATCCTCGTCGTCGACGACGTCCTCACCACCGGCGCCACCCTCCGCGAGACCTGCCGCGCCGTCCTTGCGGCGGGCGGCGAGGTCGTCGCGTGCGCGGTCCTCACGGCCGTCCCGGCCCGCTCGCGCGGCGGGGTGCCGCCCGTCCCCGCCCGCCGACCGACCCGTCGCTCCCTGTGCATGTCCGATGCGCCCGCGGTCCACCCGCCGGATGCCTCGCGCTGCGAGGAGCCCGAGGTCTAGGCTCGCCCGAAAGGCGTGAAAGTGATCGCCCTCTTCCAGCGGGCGACGCGTCATGATCTGGAGGTACGTCATGGACATCAACATCACCGGCCGCAACGCGGAGATCACGGACCGATTCCGCGTGTACGCCACCGAGAAGGCCGACAAGATCGTCCAGCTCGCCGAGAAGTCCATCTCTCTCGACATCAAGGTCTCGCGGCACAGCGAGAAGTCCGGCGGATCCGCCGGGGACGACCGCGTGGAGATCACGCTCGTGGGGCCCGGCCCCGTCATCCGCGCCGAGAGCAGCGCCGCCGACAAGTTCGCGGCATTCGACCTCGCCCTCGGGCGCATGCTCGAACGGCTGCGCCGCGCCAAGGACAAGAAGAAGATCCATCGTGGCAACCACCGGCCCGTCTCCCTGCAGGAGGCCGCGACCGACGGCTTCGCCCAGATCGACCTCGACCCGGCCGACGCCGAGCTCATCGAGCGGGTCAACGGGAAGAGCGTCGCGCCCGTCGACCAGCCCGTCGACGAGGACGACTACTGCCCCGTGGTCATCCGCACCAAGGTCTTCCCCTCGCAGTCCATGACGGTCGACCAGGCCCTCGAGCACATGGAGCTCGTCGGCCACGACTTCTTCCTCTTCATCGACGCGGAGACGCACCGCCCGAGCGTCGTCTACCGCCGCAAGGGCTGGGACTACGGCGTCATCGGCCTCGCGGACGGCGAGCAGGAGCTCGCGGGCGCGGGCGCGGGATCCCGGTCGCTCCGCCGCTGATCCGCACGCCCTCCCACGAGGCCCCGCGCGCTCCGGCGCGCGGGGCCTCGTGCGTGCCGCGGGCGGCGCGGGTCAGGGCGCTCCCGGGAACGGCACCGGACGAGCCGGTACTATGGCGAAGCTCGTCGGCGGCGACATCCGCGCGCCGTCACGGCGGTCGTCGTCATCCGGCGCCCGCCCATCTACGCAGGGAGACACCGATGGCCTCAGTACTCGAGAAGGTCCTTCGCGTCGGCGAGGGGCGCACGCTCCGCAAGCTGCAGAACTACGCGAAGGCGGTGAACCAGCTCGAGGAGGACTTCACGCACCTCACCGACGAGGAGCTGAAGAACGAGACCGTCGAGCTGCGCGAGCGCCACGCCAACGGCGAGTCCCTCGACGACCTGCTCCCGGAGGCGTTCGCCGCCGTCCGCGAGGCCTCCCGCCGCACGCTCGGCCTCCGCCACTTCGACGTCCAGATCATGGGCGGCGCGGCCCTCCACCTCGGCAACATCGCCGAGATGAAGACGGGCGAGGGCAAGACCCTCGTCGCCACGCTGCCGGCCTACCTCAACGCCATCGCGTCGCGCGGCGTGCACGTCATCACGGTCAACGACTACCTCGCCAGCTACCAGAGCGAGCTCATGGGCCGCGTCTTCCGCGCCCTCGGCATGACCACCGGCGTGATCCTCGCGGGCCAGACCCCGCAGCAGCGCCGCGAGCAGTACGCCGCCGACATCACGTACGGCACGAACAACGAGTTCGGATTCGACTACCTGCGCGACAACATGGCCTGGCAGGCGTCCGACATGGTCCAGCGCGGCCACTTCTTCGCCGTGGTGGACGAGGTCGACTCCATCCTCATCGATGAGGCCCGCACGCCGCTCATCATCTCCGGCCCGTCCGCGGGCGACGCGAACCGCTGGTTCACGGAGTTCGCGACCGTGGCCAAGCGCCTCGTCCCGGAGGTCGACTACGAGGTCGACGAGAAGAAGCGCACGGTCGGAGTCCTCGAGGCCGGCATCGAGAAGGTCGAGGACCACCTCGGCATCGACAACCTCTACGAGTCCGCGAACACCCCGCTCATCTCCTTCCTCAACAACTCGATCAAGGCCAAGGCCCTGTTCAAGAAGGACAAGGACTACGTCGTCATGAACGGCGAGGTCCTCATCGTCGACGAGCACACCGGCCGAATCCTCATGGGCCGTCGCTACAACGAGGGCATCCACCAGGCCATCGAGGCGAAGGAGGGCGTCGCGGTCAAGGCCGAGAACCAGACCCTCGCCACGGTCACGCTGCAGAACTACTTCCGCCTCTACAAGAAGCTCTCCGGCATGACCGGCACGGCCGAGACCGAGGCCGCCGAGTTCATGAGCACCTACAAGCTCGGCGTCGTCCCGATCCCCACGAACCGGCCCATGCAGCGCAAGGACCAGTCCGACCTCATCTACAAGAACGAGAAGGCGAAGTTCGAGCAGGTCGTCGAGGACATCGCCGAGCGCCACGCGGCCGGCCAGCCCGTCCTCGTCGGCACGACGAGCGTCGAGAAGAGCGAGTACCTCTCCAAGCTCCTCGCCAAGAAGGGCGTCCGCCATGAGGTCCTGAACGCGAAGAACCACGCGCGTGAGGCCGCCATCGTCGCCCAGGCGGGGCGCCTCGGATCCGTCACCGTCGCCACCAACATGGCCGGCCGCGGCACGGACATCATGCTCGGCGGCAACGCGGAGTTCCTTGCCGTCGCCGCCATGAACGCGCGCGGGCTGAGCCCCGTCGAGACCCCCGAGCAGTACGAGACCGAGTGGGACGACGTGTTCGCGGAGGTCAAGGCCGAGGTCGACGAGGAGGCCGCGAAGGTCATCGAGGCCGGCGGCCTCTACGTCCTCGGCACCGAGCGCCACGAGTCGCGCCGCATCGACAACCAGCTCCGCGGGCGCTCCGGCCGTCAGGGCGACCCCGGCGAGAGCCGCTTCTACCTGTCGCTCACCGACGACCTCATGCGCCTGTTCAACAACGGCGCCGCCGCGAGCCTCATGGGCCGCGACAGCGTCCCGGACGACGTGGCCATCGAGTCCAAGGTCGTGAGCCGCGCCATCCGCAGCGCCCAGGGCCAGGTCGAGGCGCGCAACGCCGAGATCCGCAAGAACGTTCTCAAGTACGACGACGTCCTCAACCGCCAGCGCGAGGCCATCTACGGCGACCGCCGCCACATCCTCGAGGGCGACGACCTCCAAGAGCGCTCGCAGCGCTTCCTCGAGGCCGTCATCGACGACGTGCTGGACTCCCACATCGGCGAGGGCAACGGCGACGACTGGGACTTCGACGCGCTCTGGACCGAGCTCAAGACGCTCTACCCGATCTCCATCACCATCGACGAGGTCATCACGGAGGCCGGGAGCAAGGGCCGCGTCAACCGCGACTTCGTCCGGCGCGAGATCCTCTCCGACGCCAAGCTCGCCTACTCGAAGCGCGAGGAGCAGCTCGGCGAGGCCGCCATGCGCGAGCTCGAGCGCCGCGTGGTGCTCTCGGTCATCGACCGCCGTTGGCGCGAGCACCTCTACGAGATGGACTACCTGAAGGACGGCATCGGCCTCCGCGCCATGGCCCAGCGCGACCCGTTGGTGGAGTACCAGCGCGAGGGCTTCGCGCTCTTCCAGCAGATGATGGGCGCCATCCGCGAGGAGACCGTCGGCTTCCTCTTCAACCTGGAGGTCGAGGTGCAGGCCCCGGCGGACGCGGAGTCCGTTGGCCCGCGCATCCAGGCCAAGGGCCTCGCCGCGAACCAGGCGACGGCGGACAAGCTCCGGTACACCGCTCCCACGGACGACGGTGGCGTCGAGGTTCGCAACCAGCGCGGCCAGATCGAGAAGGCGGCCACCGCGAAGGCCCAGAAGGACCAGCAGGCGGAGGACGCCGTCCTGGTCGGCGAGGACGAGCCGGAGACCCCGCAGGGACCGCCCGCCCGCGGTGCATTCGGCCAGCCGACGGGCGCCTCCTCGTCCGCGCCGCAGAACCGCGAGGAGCGCCGCAAGGCCGACCGGCGCAAGTAGGTCATCTCCGGGCCGGCAGGTCTCCTGTCGGCCCGGCGCGATGCGATCTCTCGCACGACGAAGGGCGCGCCTCCCGCGGGAGGCGCGCCCTTCGTCGTGCGATGGTCGCTAGAGGACGTTGATGGCCGTCGCGCGCCAGCGGCGGTCGAGGCCCTCGAGCCGGATGGCGACGGCGCGTGCTCGTGCCCGACCGTGGACCACGATGACCGCTTCGATGACGCCGTCTCGAGGGGAGAACGACGTGACCGTGCCGATGGTGAACACCGGCCGGGTCACCGACTGCCCCTTCGCGCGCCGGGCGCGAGCGCTGAGGACCACGCGCTTGAGGAGATGGCGGTAGACGTCGTCGCTGACCCACCGGGCGATCTGGTCGAGCTCGCGCGCTCCGGCGAGGATCTCGATCACGCACCGCGTGAGGTTCTCGAGCAACGGACCCGACGGGGGGAGGTCCTGGCTGCTGCACGGCTGGCGCCCGAAGAAGTCGTCGACGTCGAAGCGCTTGCGGACCGTGCCCCGCACGGTGGCGGTCGTCGCGGGCGACGTCGCGGGTGTCGGACCGGCGACTGCGCTCGACGACTGCGCGGGCGCTGATGCGGGCTTCCGAGCACCGGACCGACGGGTCGGGGTGCTCTCGGCGTTACCGGCGACGGTGCTCCGGCGGTCAGGGAGATCCTCCCGTGGCACTGCTTCACTCATGCGTCACTCCCATCCCGGTGCTCCCCCCCGATCGGGGGGACCACGATGACTGGTCAACTGTGACAGTGCGAGAGGCTCGGCGCACGTCCAGCGCACAAGATGTGGAGAACTGAGAGCGGATCTCAAGGAAGGGACCCAAGGTGACCCGGATGTACGAGTCCTCCCCGTCACCCCGGTCCCTCCGCCTGCGGGGGTCCGGCGACCGATGAGGTGGGAGAACCTCTTCGATGACCTCGAGGGTCAGTGGGAGACGGCGCGGCTCGCCGAAGAGCGGGACCAGCGCGCGGAGGAGGAGCGCACCCGCGTCGCGCGGACCGTCTTGCGCGACCGCCTGAGGGCGCTCACCTCGGCCGATCAGGCGAGGCCGCTGCGCCTGTCGCTGTCGGACGGCACGTGGATCGACCTCCGCGCCAAGGTGCTCGGACGTGACTGGATGTCGGGGGAGCTGACGGTCCCGGGCGACGCGCCGTCGCGCGAGGAGCGCGCGTGCATCCTGCCGCTGGCCTCCATCCACGTGCTCGCCCTGGACCGCGAGCAGGTCCGGGCGAGCCTCGCGCCCGTCTCGGAGCTCCCGCCCGAGCGCGGCATCGTCGACCGGATCGGGCTGTCGTTCGTCCTCCGCGACCTCTGTCGGCGCCGTGCCCGTGTCGAGCTGCGGCTCCGTGACGCGGTGGTCGGCGGCACGCTGGACCGCGTCGCTCGCGACCACGTCGACGTCGCGGTCCACGAGGTGGGCACCCCGCGACGGGAGTCGCTCGTCTCCGGCTACCGGCTGGTGCCCCTCGCGGGGATCGTCCTCGTCCGCGTCTGATCGTCCCCGTCGCAGCGGCATGTGGACAACGCGCGACGCGTGCGCGCGCCGTCCCCGACATTGACCGGCATGCCTCCCACCCCTCGTCCCGCGCGCCCGGCGCGCCGTCCCGTCTGGTCGGATCCCCGCTTCATCTTCGGGCTGGTGATGGTCCTCGTGTCGACCGGCGGAGTGGTGGCGCTCCTGCGCTCCGCGGACTCCTCGGTGGTCGTCATGGCCGCGGGGTCCGCCCTCGACGCGGGGACCACCGTCCATGCCTCGGACCTGGTACCCGTGCGTGTCCGCATCGACGGTGCCGCGGACCTCTACGTCTCCCCGGACTCCGCCGACGGGCTGGTCGTCACCCGCTTCGTGGGCGCGGGCGAGCTGATCCCGCGGTCGTCGCTCTCCTCCGCGGACGCGCGCACCACCGCATCGGTCGTCATCCCCACGTCCGCGGGCGCCGACCACCTCGTAGCCCCGGGCACCGTGGTCGACATCTGGGCGGCCGCGGCCAAGGGCTCGGGCACGAACGCCTACGACGCGCCGCGCGTCATCGTCTCGGGGGCCACCGTCGCCCAGGTCATCCGGCCCGAGGGCTTCGTCGCGGACCAGGACCACACCCAGGTGCAGCTGACCGTGCCGCGTGAGGACGTGGCGGCGGTCCTCTCATCCACCGACGCACGCGACCAGATGACGCTCGTGCCCGTCGGCGATGCGGGGGCGTGAGCGTGGCCTCGCTCATCCTCGCCCTCCCGCCTCGCGTGGAGGACGCGCTCCTGCGAGATGTCGTCGAATCCGGTCACACGGTCCTCGCTCGCGTCGCGGGCGCGGCGGACGTGATCGCAGCTGTCCGGGCGACCACGGCCGACCCCCTGCACCTGGTCATCGCCGCATCCGCGACGACGCTCGACCGCGACGTGCTCACGGCGCTCGACGAGCGGGGCGCGCGAGCGGTCGCGGTGGCGTCGAGCGAGGCAGACCGTCGCAATGCGCAGTCGCTCGGACACCACGAGGTCGTGGACGAAGGCGCCACCTGGCGCGAGATCGAGGAGCTGCTGCTCTCGGTGCGCCCGCTCGGGGCGTCCGGCGGGATGGCAGCCGGCGTCCGACGCGCAGACGCCGTCGCCGCGCACCTGGAGATCGACCCTCCCGGGCGCGTCGGCTCGGGTGATGCTCCCGACCGGGCCCGTCTGGCGGACGCGGGGGGCCGACGGTCGGCACGCGGTCCCGACGGCAGCGCGGATCAGCTCGGAGGGCGGATCGGAGCCGACGGCTCGTCGCGCTCCGGGTGGGGCTCGCGCACGCACGCCGAGCGGGACCGCAGAGGGCGATCGCTGCGAGGCCGTCTCGGGCTCATCAGACGCCCGCGCGTGCCGGCTCCCGTGACTCGCGACGAGCACGCGGACGACACGGCCGCGGGTGGACGGGAACCGGTCGGCCGGGTGATCGCGGTCTGGGGCCCGCAGGGGGCGCCGGGGCGCACCACGACCGCGCTGGCCATCGCGGGCGAGATCGCGGCGGCGGGTCGGTCGGCCGTGCTGGTCGATGCCGATGTGCATGGCGGCACGGTCGCTGCCACGCTCGGACTCCTGGACGAGGCGCCGGGATTCGCTGCCGCCTGTCGACTCGCGGCGGCGGACAGCCTCACCGTGGAGGAGCTGGAGCGGATCGCGCAGCACCACCCGTCCACCCGGGCACCGGGGTTCTCGGTCCTCACGGGCATCTCGCGCCCGGACAGGTGGCCGGAGCTCGCGGAGGGGCGGGTCTCCGCCGTGCTGCAGGCGTGCCGTGGCTGGCGCGACTACACCGTGGTCGACGCCTCGTTCAACCTGGAGGACGACGAGGAGATCTCGAGCGACATGTTCGCCCCGCGTCGCAATGCCGCCACGCATGCCGTGCTGCGCGGCGCGGACCACGTCGTCGCCGTCGTCTCCGCGGACACGGTCGGCCTCTCGCGCTTCTTCCGCGCGTACGTGCAGCTCCTCGAGATCGTCGACCCGTCGCGGGTCTCGGTGCTCGTCAACCGGGTCCGTCCGAGCGCCGGTGGCTGGGATGCAGCCGGCCAGGTGCGGCGCACCCTCTTCCGGTTCGGGAGCGTGGAGGCCGCGGCCTACGTCCCCGAGGATCGGGAGTCGCTCGACGCCGCGGTGCTCGCCGGCGCCACGCTCCGCGACATGGCGCCGCGGTCGCCGGCGCTCGTCGAGTGGTCGCGGTTCACCCGCACCTCGCTCCTCCCTCCCGAGGACGCGCCACGGCGGGTGCGTCGAGAGGCCGGCTCGAGGCGTCGAGGGGTCGATCGTCCGGGGGAGGAGCGGGCCCGGCCCGCATAGGCTGTAGCCGTGTCCACGCTCAGCGATCTCGTGCATGCCCAGGGTCTGTCCTCCGACGCGGACGTCGAGTGGCTGCACCTCCTCGTCGGCGACTGGCAGCTCCTCGCGGACCTGGCGTTCGCGGACATCGTCCTGTGGGTCCCCACCGTGAGCGGAAGCTTCGTCGCTGTCGCGCACGCCCGGCCGTCGAGCTCGGCCACGCTGTTCTACCGAGACTTCGTCGGGCAGCCCATCAAGGCGGAGTGGCGCAAGCAGGTCACCGACGCGCACGAGACCGCCCGCATCATCGACTCGTCCGCGCCGGACTGGTACGAGGAGACGCCGACCCGCGTGCGGGCCGTGCCGGTGCTGCGTCGCCTGGCCCAGGGCAGCCCCGAGGTCACGGACACCCCCATCGCCGTGATCACGCGCCACACGAACCTCAGCGAGACGCGGACTCCGAGCCGCCAGGAGCTGACGTTCAACGAGTGCGCCAACGACCTCTTCGCGATGATCGCCGATGGCGACTTCCCTGACCTCGGCTCGCCGACGGGTCCCCGGCGCGGGGCGCCTCGGGCGTCCGACGGCCTGCTGCGCCTCGACGTGGACGGCATCACGACCTTCGCGAGCCCCAACGCCCTCAGCGCGTTCAACCGCATGGGCTTCTCCGAGGAGCTGGAGGGGGAGTCGCTCGCGGACGCCACGTCCAGCCTCCTCACCGGCAAGCGGCTGACCGTCGACGAGTCGCTTCCTCTGATCGTCGCCGGTCGGGCGCCGTGGCGGACCGACATCGAGTCGCGCGGCGTCACCGTGTCGCTCCGTGCGATCCCGATCCGCAGCCACGGCGAGCGGGTGGGCGCCGTCGTCCTCTGCCGCGACGTGACGGAGCTGCGCCACCAGGAGCGCGAGCTGATCACCAAGGACGCGACGATCCGCGAGATCCACCACCGGGTGAAGAACAACCTGCAGACGGTCGCGAGCCTGCTGCGGATCCAGGCCCGCCGGTCGCACACGGAGGAGGCGCGCGAGGCTCTGGGACATGCGCAGCGCCGGGTGGGCGCCATCGCCGTGGTGCACGACACGCTCAGCGAGGGGCTGAACCAGAACGTCGACTTCGACGCGGTGTTCGACCGCGTCCTGCTGCTCATCGCCGAGGTCGCCTCAGCGCACAACACGCGGGTGCATCCGAAGATCGTGGGCAGCTTCGGCGTTCTGCCGAGCGCGTACGCGACGCCGCTCGCCCTCGCGCTCACCGAGCTCGTGACCAACGCGGTCGAGCACGGCCTGGCCGGGCGCTCGGGCGAGGTGACCATCGAGGCAGCGCGCACCGAGGAGACGCTCACGGTCAGCGTCCGCGACGACGGCGTGGGGCTGCCCGAGGGCAAGGTCGGGACGGGGCTCGGGACGCAGATCGTGCGGACGCTCATCCAGGGCGAGCTGGGCGGAACGATCGACTGGCACACGCTCATGGGCAGCGGCACCGAGGTGACCATCGAGGTGCCGTTGCGCTGGCTCTCGCCCGTCACGGCGTCCTGAGCCGGGCCCCCGCCTGTCGGCCCGTCCGGGACGACGAGAGCCGGGCTGCCCGTGGGCTGCCCGGCTCTCGTCGGTGGTGCGTGGTGGGTGCGTCAGCTGGCGCGGCGGGCGCGCGCGGCGCGGCGCTTGAGGGCGCGACGCTCGTCCTCGCTGAGGCCACCCCAGACGCCCGAGTCCTGGCCGGTCTCGAGGGCGTACTGCAGGCACATCTCGGTGACGGAGCAGCGGCCGCACACGGCCTTGGCCTTGTCGATCTGGTCGACGGCGGGTCCGGTGTTCCCCACGGGGAAGAACAGCTCGGGGTCCACAGTCAGGCAGGCTGCCTTGTCACGCCAGTCCATAGGGATGCTCCTCGGGTCGGTACTCGTTGCACGGCAGATCTGCCGCGGGATGGGGGTGGGGCGAGGCGTCCGGGAACCGCATCGGGACGAGGCACGCGGCCCCTCCTCGTGAGATGCTCAGCTTCAGGGATTCGCCCCTTGTAAGCTCGGTTCCGGATCTGCTCACCACCCTGTGAACGAACTCGACCTCGAATATCGTCGCATAGAGCCAACGATCAATCAATAGCTTTGTATGGGAACGTGCTGTGACCGGAACCGGTGATGCCCTGGATCCGCGCCAGGACGCGGATGCGCCCCGTCGATCTCCCGCCGTGCTCCTGCTGGTGGCGCTCGTCGCGCTCGAGGCGCTGGGCATGGCCGGCGTCACGGCCCTCCTCGTCGTCGACCTGCTCACCTCGACGCCGTCGTCCGTGGCCAGCGCCGTCGCGCTCATCGCCCTCGCCGCGCTCGCTGCCGTGTTCCTGGCGGCCGTCGTTCGAGGGATCCTGCGGGGTCGGAGCTGGGTCCGGCCGGCGGCCGTCACCTGGCAGGTGCTGCAGATCGCCGTCGGCGCAGGCAGCCTGCAAGGCGCCGACGCGCGTCAGGATCTCGGGTGGGGCCTCATCGTGCCGTCCGTGCTCGTGTTCGTGCTGCTGTTCACGAGGTCCGTGCTCCTCGCCACGCGCCGACGCGACTGAGTCGACGCGTCCCGCCCAGGCGCCCGCGCGTCAGGCGTCGACGCCGAGCTTCTTCCGCAGCGACGCGACGTGCCCCGTCGCCTTGACGTTGTAGAGCGGGAGGGCGACGCGTCCCTCGCCGTCCACGACGACCGTGGAGCGGATCACGCCGGTGACCTTCTTGCCGTACAACGACTTCTCGCCGTACGCGGCGTAGGCGCGGTGGACCTCGAGGTCGGGGTCCGACAGGAGGGTGAAGCCGAGGCCCTGCTCCTCGCGGAACCGGGCGAGGTCCTCCTGGGGGTCCTTGGAGATGCCTAGGACGCGGTAGCCGGCACCCTGGAGGGAGTCCATGCTGTCGCGGAAGTCGCATGCTTGCGTGGTGCACCCGGGGGTCCCCGCCGCGGGATAGAAGTACACGATGACGTCCTGGCCGCGGAGGTCCGAGAGGGTGACGGGCGTGCCGTCCTGGTCGGGGAGGGTGAAGTCGGGGGCGGGCTGCCCCTTCTCGAGGCGGGCGGTCTCGGTCATGGGGGAGCCTCTCGTTCGCGGGTGTCGACGTCCATGCTAGGGCCGTGCGCGCGGGGCCCGATCAGGCGCTCCACGGGGCCGATTGGCGTCCGCCGCGCACGTGGTGCTAGTGTCATCTCTCGGTCCGGTACCCCGCACGACAGGGTCCTCACCTGCACCTCTAGCTCAATTGGCAGAGCAACTGACTCTTAATCAGTGGGTTCTCGGTTCAAGTCCGAGGGGGTGCACCACACGCTCCGCGTCGGAGCAGCTCGACACCGCTCCACGTGCATCACGTGCGTCCGTGGGCTCGAGAGAACCGTGAGAGAATACCGGTCGGACCATCACCGCGGACGCCCCTAGCGGAGCACCGCGGCGGCCGGTGATCTCGGTGCACCGGCCACGCACCACGGTCACGCCCATGGCGTGCGCCGAGGCGCGGGACGTCGGCGCCCACGCGGCTGTGCATGCGCGTGCGCGACATCTCCGGCACACATCTCGAGGTATCGAAGGACAGCACTGCATGATTTTCGAAGTAGGGGAGACCGTCGTGTACCCCCACCACGGCGCCGCCACGATCACCGCGGTCAAGACCCGCACCATCAAGGGGGTTGACAAGAAGTACATCACCCTCCAGATCCACCAGAGCGAGCTGGTCATCGACGTGCCCGTCGACAACGCCGAGCTCGTCGGGCTGCGCGACGTCATCGACAGCTCCGGCGTGGAGGCCGTGTTCGACGTGCTCCGCGGCGACGTCGAGGAGGAGGCCGGCAACTGGTCGCGTCGCTTCAAGGCCAACACCGAGAAGATGGGCTCCGGCGACGTGCGCCGTGTCAGCGAGGTCGTCCGCGACCTGTGGCGCCGCGACCAGGACTCCGGCGTCTCGGCCGGCGAGAAGCGCATGCTCGCTAAGGCCCGCCAGATCCTCGTCTCGGAGCTCGCGCTCGCGCAGAAGTCCACCGACGAGGAGGCGTCCGTCGTCCTCGACGGCGTCCTGGCGCAGAGCATCTCCGCCTGACCCCTCCCGCCGCGCTCCGCGGAGCGCAGCACCGCCGACGGGCGGTCCCTCGACGACGGGGGACCGCCCGTCGGCGCATCCGGGCACCCGTCGATCGGCGTGCCGACCGGCGTAGGGTGCGATCATGCGCGATCACCCGGAACGACCCGACCACGACGGACCCCTCGAGCAGAACCCCCTCCAGCCCGCGCGCGGCGGGCTGCGGATCTGGATCTACGTGATCGCCGCCGCCATCGTCATCGCCGTCATCGCGTTCGCGCTCGTGCGCCTGGCGACCGCCGGGCAGAACACGCCGGGACCCTCCTCGCTGGGCACCGTCATCCACCTGGCCGAGGCGGCGCGCGCGCTGATCTGAGCCGGTTCCGTCCGGGGACGGGTGGAACTCGCCCGAAGCCTCCTCCCCGCGTCGTCCTCGTCGTCCCCGCCCACGGTCCCGCCGACGGCGTGGTGGCAGCCGTGCTCCTCGTGTACCCATGTCCCGGGACGGGGGCGACATGGGCGATCGAGGGCGGCGGGGCGATGGCGCGGCGCGAGCTGCTGGGCGGCGCATGCCCGTCCGGCTCCTGCAGGACAGACGACAGGCGGTGCGCGCGCTCCTCGCCACCGCGGCCGCCGTCATCGTGCTCGCCGCTGTGGTCGTGGGGGTGCGCGAGGCGGCCTTCGGACCTGACTCGGGAGTCGGGCATCTCAGCGCGGAGGTCCCTGACGGCGCCGTGGTGCGCGCGCTCGTCGGCGCAGGGCTCGTGCGGGACGGTCGCATCGACGTGGCGGCCGCGCGAGGGATGGCCGACGCCGTCCGCGCGGACGGGCGCGAGCGGCACCCGCGCTACGACCGCGACGCCTTCGGCCCGGCCTGGGCGGACACCGACGGGAACGGCTGCGACCAGCGCGACGACGTGCTCGTCCGGGATCTCGCCCGCGTGGCCTTCGCGCCGTCCGACCCGGGCTGCACGGTGGTCGCAGGGCACCTCGACGACGTGTACACGGGGCACGGGATCGACTTCGCGCGCGGTCCGCGCACGAGCGCGGCCGTGCAGATCGACCACCTCGTGCCGCTGTCCTGGGCGTGGCAGCACGGGGCGTGGTCGTGGTCCGACGAGCGACGCGAGCGCCTGGCGACGGACTTCGACGAGCTGCAGGCGGTGGACGGCCCCACCAACCAGGACAAGTCGGACCAGGGGCCGGGGACGTGGCTGCCGCCGGACGCGGCCTACCGGTGCCTGTACGTCACCCGCTTCGCCTTCGTCGTGAGCAGGTACGGCATGTCGATCGACGACGCGGACCGGGACGCCATCGACCGCGTCCTCGGTGCCTGCTCGTGACGGGCCCCCGATCGGTCGGCGTCGGTGCGCGCGCGTACGCTCGGGTCGACGCGGCCGGGCGTCGGCGCGGGCGCGGGGCCCGGGGCCCGGCGAACCCGAGGGGATCCGCATGTGGAGCAAGCAGAGCGGCGATGCCACCGGCGCGATCAGCCCGGTGCCTGCGCATCCGCACGCCCACCCCGTGCGCGGTGCCTGGCTCGTCCGCGTCGGCGACGGGCCGGCCCTCGGCTGGGTGCTGCGCCACCGGGACGACCTCGCCGCGCCGTTCTCCTACGAGGTCTACGCGTGCGGTCTCGGCGCCGACGGGCTGCGGGTGTGGGTCCAGCGGCGGGACAGCCTGAACGCCGCGGTCGCGTGGGTCATGCAGCACGACGCCGAGCTGCTGGCCTTCGGGCGGCGGCTGGGGGCGGATCCGGGGCAACCCGCCACCGGGTCGGACGAGGACGCCGCCGCCCCCGGGCAGGGGGACGACGGCGTCGGGTCGGGCTGAGGGGCGCCGGTCAGCGCTTCCGCTGGTCGGCCGCGTCGCGCCCGGTCACGGGGAACGGGCCCGTGACGCCCTCGCGCACGCGCGCGATCTCGAGGATCCGGTCGCGCTGCAGGTACCAGCCCACGACCAGCAGCGGGATGATGATCACCAGCGACGCGACCGTGAGGGTGCCGATCGGCCAGTCGATCGCCATCAGCACGAGCACGCTGACGAGGAACGCGAGCGTGAGCCACGAGGTGACGGGCGCCCCCGGCAGGCGGAAGGTGGGCTCCTTCGCCTTGCCCTGCTTGGCCCAGGTGCGCAGCCGCATCTGGCACAGGATGATGGTCGCCCAGCCGGCCACGATTCCGAGCGCCGCGACGTTGAGCACGATCTCGAATGCCTGGTCGGGCACGACCGCGTTGAGGGCGACGCCGAGGAGCGTGATGGACCCGGTGAGGAGGATCCCGCCGAACGGCACCCCGCCCTTCGACATGACCGTCGTGAACTTCGGCGCGGACCCGTTCATGCCCATCGAGTGGAGCACGCGGCCCGTGCTGTAGAGGCCCGCGTTGAGGCTCGACATGGCGGCCGTGAGCACGACGAAGTTCATGACGGAACCGGCGATGGCACCCACCTCGGGCGACCCGAGGCTGGAGAAGAACGTGACGAACGGGCTCTGGTCGGCGCTGTACGCCGTGTAGGGGAGCAGGAGCGAGAGCAGCACGATGGACCCGACGTAGAAGATCGCGATGCGGAAGACCACCGAGTTGATGGCGCGGGGGATGACCTTCTCCACGTCCTGCGTCTCACCGCTGGCGGTGCCGACGAGCTCGATGGCTGCGTAGGCGAAGACGACGCCCTGCACGACGAGGACCACGGGGACGAGGCCCTGGGGGAAGACGCCGCCGTTCTGCTGGAGGACGGTCCACCCGGTCTGCACCTCGGCGCCGCCCACGGTGACGGGGAAGCTCCAGGCGAGCCAGACGATGCCGACGATGAGGAAGACCACGAGCGCGGCGACCTTGACCAGCGCGAACCAGAACTCCATCTCGCCGAAGACCTTGACGGCGACGAGGTTGAGAGCCAGGACGATGGCGAGGGCGATGAGGGCGAGCAGCCACTGCGGGGCCGCGGTGAACGCCGACCAGTAGTGCATGTAGAGCGCCACGGCCGTCACGTCGACGATGGCGGTGGTCGCCCAGTTGAGGAAATACATCCAGCCGGCCGCGTAGGCGAACTTCTCGCCGTAGAACTCGCGGGCGTAGGAGATGAAGGACCCGGAGCTCGGGCGGTGCAGCACCAGCTCGCCGAGGGCGCGGAGGATGAAGAAGGCGAAGACGCCGCAGATGAGGAAGACGATCGCGAGGGCGGGGCCCGCGGAGGCCAGCCGGCCGCCGGCTCCGAGGAAGAGCCCGGTGCCGATCGCGCCGCCGATGGCGATCATCTGGAGCTGACGGGGTTTCAACCCGTGCTGGTAGCCCTCCTGCTCGTGGCTGAAGTCCTGCGCCACGAAATCCGGATCGGGCGTGACGGTGCTGCGGTCGCTCTCGCTTCGTGTCATCCGAATACGGTAGTGCTCCGGGGCATTCGCCCTGACACCCGCGTCGATCGACTTCCGTGGGGCAGATCACCTGTGATAGGCGCCGAGGAGGCCCGCATGGCCCGCACGCACAGTCCCGCACGGCGGATCCGAGGGTGGGCGCCCGTCATCGCGGTGGCGGGGGCGCTCGCGCTCGCCGGGTGCACGACGGGATCCGGGCAGCCCGCCCCGCAGACCACGGCGCCCGACGCCGGAGCGTCCGCGGACGCGGGAGCGGGGGCCGCTCCCGGCGGCACCGCGAGCCCCGAGCCGACCGTGACGCGCGCCCCCGGCCCGCCGACCGAGGACGAGCTCGCCACCTGCTCCACGCTCGCGCAGGTGCTGCCCGACTCCACCAAGCTCGTCCAGGCGCTCGGCGACGGGAAGCAGGTGGATCCCACCCTCCTCGACCGCGTCAAGCAGGGCGACGCCGCCCTCGCCGGCATGGCGCCGGAGAACATGAAGCCGCTCGTGGCCTCCTTCTCGACGATCGTCGACGAGCTGGAGGCGCTGCGCTCGGGCGCCGACACGGACGGGGCGTCGCTCGACACCGGGCAGTACCTCCGCGCGACGAGCGCGTTCCTCGACTACTGCCTCGATGACGTCGGCTACGTGCCGCAGACCGCGGCTCCGACGCCAGCGCCCTGAGCCGCGCGCATCGCACCCGTGGACGGGCCGCGTCAGGTGCGGCGGGCGACCGCCTCGTCCGCCTCGATGTCCTCGCGCGCGTCCTCGCGGCGGTCGCGGCCGTCGCCGTCGTGCGTGACGAGGAGGTGCGGGGTGCGGTGGATCCGGTACGAGACGCGCAGGTGCCGGTGCAGCACGAGCCACGCGATCGCGATGAGGGCGGCGACGATGCCGCTGGCCGCGCCCACCATGACTGCCGCGCGCGGGCCCCACGTGTTCGCGACCCAGCCGACGATCGGCGCGCCGAGCGGGGTGCCGCCGACGAAGATCGCCATGTAGACGGCCATCACGCGGCCGCGCATGCGCGGCTCGACCGTCAGCTGCACGGTGCTGTTGGCGCTCGTCATGAGGGTCTGCGAGACGACGCCCACCAGCACCAGGGCCAGCGCGAAGAGCAGGTACGTCGGAGCGATCGCGGCCAGGCCGGTGGCGATGCCGAAGAGCGCGGCGCCGACGAACACCAGGCGGATGCGGGGCCGCTCGCGGCGGGCCGACAGCAGTGCGCCCGCGACGGATCCCACGGCGAGGCTCGAGGAGAGCAGGCCGAACTCGGTCGCCCCCTTGCCGAACTCGACGCTCGCCATGGTGGACGTGAAGATCGGGAAGTTGTAGCCGAACGCGCCGACGAGGAAGACGATCACGAGGATCACCATGATGTCGGGACGGCCGCCGATGTAGCGGAAGCCCTCGCGGAGCTGTCCGCGTGACCGGGCGACGCGCTCCGGGCGGCGGAGCTCGCCGACGCGGAGGCGCGTGAGCGCGAACAGCACGGCGATGAAGCTCACGGCGTTGAGGAGGAAGACCCATCCGGTGCCGACGCCCGCGATGAGCACGCCCGCGACGGCCGGGCCGATCATGCGCGCCGCGCTGAAGGACGCCGAGTTGAGCGCGACGGCGTTCGAGAGGTCGTCGTCGGAGACCAGCTCGGAGACGAAGGACTGGCGGGCGGGGGCGTCGAGCGCGGACGCGATGCCGAGCAGGAGCGCGAAGAGGTAGACGTGCCAGAGCTCCGCGCGGCCGGAGAGCACGATGAGGCCGAGGCCCAGGCCGAGGAGCGCCATGGTGCCCTGCGTGATCATGAGCACGCGGCGCTTGTCGTAGCGGTCGGCGATGAGGCCGGCGTAGGGGGAGAGCAGGAGCATGGGGCCGAACTGGAGGGCCATGACGATGCCGACCGCGGTCGCGTCGTAGCGGGTGAGCTCGGTGAGGACGATCCAGTCCTGGGCGGTGCGCTGCATCCACGTGCCGACGTTGGAGACGAGCGCCCCCGCGAACCAGATGCGGTAGTTCGGGGCGCGGAGGCTGCGGAAGACGGCGCTCACGACGCGGCCATGCGTCCGAGGAGGGCGGCGGCCTCGCCGAGCGTGGCGCGCTCGGCGGCCGTGAGCTCGTCGAGGCGGAGGGAGAGCCAGGCGTTGCGCTGCCGGCGGGTCTCCTGCACGACCCGGCGGCCGGCGTCGGTGACGGTGACCGTGACGCGGCGGCCGTCGTCGGGCGCGGGGGAGCGTTCGGCGTATCCCGACTCCACGAGGCAGTTGACCGTGCGGTTCATGCTCGGGGCGGTGACGCGCTCGATCTCGGCCAGGCGGCCGGGGCTCGTCGGCCCGTCGCGGAGGAGCAGGGCGAGCACGACGAACTGGCTGTCGCTCAGCTCGTGGTCGGCCTTCTCGGCCCGCAGGCGGCGGGCGAGGCGCATGACGCCGGCGCGCAGGCTCTGGCTGAGATCGGGGGCGTCGGGCATGTGCTTAGGCTAGCTCATTAGTCCTGCTAACTATGCGTCCGGGCGTGACGGGATCCTGCGAGCGCGCCGCGGACGGACATGCTCCGGGGCGCCGGTCGCCCGTCCGGGCAGGATGGGAGGACATCGCCGGCCGCGATGCGCCCGCGACGACGCGGGCACCGGCCGCGCGAACGGAGGAGGCACGGACATGACCCATCACGACGGCACGGCCGACGCGCACGACGGCGACGCGAAGCTCGGCGGCGACGGCACGATCCCCGCTGGTGCGACGGGCGTCGCGGCCGGCCACGACGGCGGGGACGACCACTTCGAGCCCGAGGAGGACACGCCGCACCACACGGACGAGGGCGGCGACGGCGCCTAGCCGCCTCGACCCGGCGCCCGCGGCCCGCGCGGGCACCGGGTCGTCCGCTCCACGGCCGACGACCCGGCCGGGCGCGCACCGGCATCCGCGTAGCCTGGATCCCCGTGGACATCGCGACCAACCCCCTCGACGGCACGCGCATCGCCTACCGGACCTTCGGCGTCCGGCCGGCAGACGTCCGGCCGGCAGACGTCCGGCCGGCTGACGCCCGGTCGGCTGACGGGGCTCCCCGCGACCCGGCGCACGCACCGGTCGTGCTCGTGCACGGCACCGCCCTCTCGCAGGCGATCTGGCGCGGCTTCGGCTGGGTGCGGGCGCTGTCGCCGGAGCGCGAGGTGATCACGCTGGACCTCCGCGGCCACGGTCGCAGCGACACTCCGCACGAGCCCGCCGCCTACGCGATGGACCTCATGGTCGCCGACGTCGTGGCCGTGCTCGACGCGGTCGGCGCGTCCGTCGTGCACCACGTGGGCTACAGCCTCGGCGCGCGGGTCGGCTTCTCGCTCGCGGCCGCGCACCCCGACCGCCTGCTCTCCACGTCGAGCCTCGGCGGATCCCCGCGCAGCGGCGTCGGGGTATTCGACCGCGTCTTCTTCCCCGGCTGCATCGACGCGTTGGAGGCGGGTGGCATGCCCGGCTTCCTCGACGCGTGGGAGCGGCACAGCGGACATCCGGTGGACTCCGCGACGCGCGGGGCGTTCCTCGCGGACGACGCGCGGGCGCTCGCCGCCTACATGCGCGAGTCGGAGCGGGACGCGGGCGTGCCCGACCAGGTCGTCGCCGGATCCTCGGTGCCGCTGCTGCTCGTCGCGGGCACGCGGGATCCCGAGCGGCTCCGCGCCGCGCACCACGTCAAGGCGCTCCGGCCGGAGGCGCCGCTCGTGGAGCTCGAGGGGGCCACGCACGCGGACACCCCGCGGCACCCCGGCGCGCTGCCGGCCGTGACCGCCTTCATCGACGCGCTCTGACGTACGGCCCCTGCGGACCGCCCGGCGTGGGCGTACCGGATCAGGTCGCGGTCGCCGACGCGCCCCGCGCCGCCTCCGCGTGCGCGAGCGCGGCGCTGCCGTCGCGGTGCGCGCGGTCGAGGTCGTCCGGATGCGCGGCCGCGGCGGCCTCCAGGGCGTCCGCCGCCCGGACGAGCGCGAGGTGCGACAGGGCCTGCGGCACGTTGCCCGCCTGGCGTCGCCCGACCGGGTCGTACTCCTCGGAGAGGAGCCCGACGTCGTTGCAGAGGGCGACGAGCCGGTCCATCAGCGCGCGGCCGTCGGCCTCGCGGCCGGACCTGGCGTACTGCTCGACCAGCCAGAACGAGCAGGCGAGGAACGGGTACTCGCCCGCGGGCAGGCCGTCGACGCCGGCACTCGTGTCATAGCGGAGCAGGAACCCCTCGTGCATCAGCGTCTTCTCCATCGCCTCGACGGTCGCGAGCATGCGCGGGTCGTCGTAGGCGCAGAAGCCGGCCTGGGCGAGGATCAGGAGCGAGGCGTCCACAGCGGTCGTGCCGTAGTGCTGGCGGAAGGCGCCGGTCTCGGGATCCACGCCCCTGTCGAGGATCTCGTCGCGCACCCGGTCGCGCAGGTCCTTCCACTGCTCCACCGGACCGTCGAGCCCATGCCGCTCGACGCCCTGCACCGCGCAGTCGAGGGCCGCCCAGATCATCGCCCGCGAGTGGGTGAAGTGCTGCTCGGCGCCGCGGATCTCCCAGATGCCGCTGTCCTGCCGCTCCCAGTTCTCCTCCACGAAGCCGATGAGCGCGCGCTGGAGCGGCCAGGAGAACTCGGTCTCGCCGACGCCCGCGTCCCGCGCGGCCTGCAGCGCGAGCATCACCTCGCCGATCACGTCCGCCTGGTACTGCTCGAACGCGCCGTTGCCGACGCGCACCGGGCCGGACCCCTGGTAGCCGGGCAGGCTCGGGAGGTCGCGCTCGGGGAGGTACCGCTCGCCGCTCAGGCCGTACATGATCTGCACGTCGCCCGGGTCTCCGGCGATCGCGCGGAGGAGCCAGGTGCGCCACTCGTCGGCCTCGTCGTCGAAGCCGTGCGCGAGCAGGACCTCGAGGGTCAGCGACGCGTCGCGCAGCCAGACGTAGCGGTAGTCCCAGTTCCGCGGGCCGCCGAACTGCTCGGGCAGGCTCGTGGTCGCGGCCGCGACGATGCCGCCGGTGTCCTCGTGGGTGAGAGCGCGCAGCACGAGGAGCGAGCGGCGCACCGCGGCCTGGTGCGGGCCGGAGTGCTCGATGGAGCTGGCCCACGACTCCCACCACTCGGTCGTGTGCTCGAGCGCGGCGTCCACGTCGAACGCGGGCGGCTCGCTGCGGTGCGACGGGTACCAGGTGAGCGTGAGGTCGACGGTCTCGCCCGCGGCCACGTCGAAGGCCACGCCGTGGTGGTGGTTCGTGGCGGTGAGCTCGGGACCGCGGACGACGACGGCGTCGGGGCCGGCCACCGCGACGAGGCGAGGGTCGCCGCCGTCGAGCTTGCGGATCCAGGGCAGCGCGGTCGCGTAGCCGAAGCGCAGGCGGAGGTCGCCCTGCATCCGCACGCTGCCGCTGATGCCGCGGACGCGCCGCACGACGTCGGCACGGCGGTTGCCCATGGACATGAAGTCGGTGACCTCGACGGCACCGTCGGGGGTCTCCCACCTCGTCCAGAGCACGAAGGTGTTGCCGAGGTAGGTGCGCTGGGAGACGGATGCGTCCGGGTGCGCGGGGGCGAGGCGCCAGGATCCGTGCTCGTCCGTGCCGAGGAGCGCCCCGAACATCGACGCGGAGTCGAACCGCGGCAGGCACAGCCAGTCGATGGAGCCGTCCCGCCCGACCAGCGCTCCCGTGTGGCAGTCCCCGATGAGTGCGTAGTCCTCGATGCGCATGGCCATGCGCCATGCTCCCACGGGCTGGCTGCGTTCCCGCCCGCGCCGCGTAGCCTGGCCGCATGCCCGCGACCTCCACGCTCCTCGTCCTCGGCGCCAGCGGCGACCTCTCCGCGCGCCTCCTCCTCCCCGGCCTCGGCGAGCTGCTCGCCCACCGCCCCGACCTCGACCTCCAGCTGGTCGGCGCGGGCACGGAGGACTGGGACGACGAGCGGTGGCGCGAGGTCGTCCGGACCTCGTTCGCCTCCCTCGGCGCGGAGGGCCCCGCGGTCGACCGCGTGCTCGCCGGCACGAGCTACCACGCCGCCGACGTCACCTCCCAGGCCGACCTCGAGCGCCTCTTCGCGGCCTGCGACGCGGCGCCCGCCGTCTACTTCGCGCTGCCGCCGGCCGTCACCGAGAGGGCGTGCGAGGCGATGACCGGCATGACGCTGCCCGAGGGCACGTCGCTGTCGCTCGAGAAGCCGTTCGGCACCGACCTCGCGAGCGCGCAGGCGCTCAACCGGCTGCTCGCCACGCTCGTGCCCGAGGAGCGCACGCATCGGGTGGACCACTTCCTCGGCCGATCGACCGTGCGGAACCTCCTCGGCCTCCGCTTCGCCAACCGGCTGCTCGAGCCCGTCTGGAACGCGCAGCACATCGCGAGCGTCGAGATCGTCTACGACGAGCAGCTCGCCCTCGAGGGCCGCGCCCGCTACTACGACGGCGCGGGTGCCCTGGCCGACATGATCCAGAGCCACCTGCTGCAGGTGATGGCCGTCTTCGCGATGGAGGCGCCCGCCACCACCGAGGCGCGGGACATCCGCGACCAGAAGGCGCTCGTGCTCCGCGCGACGCGGCCGTGGGGCGGGGATCCGGTGACGTCGTCGCGGCGGGCGCGCTACTCGGCGGGCGACGTCGAGGGCCGCGAGCTGCCGGCGTACGCCGACGAGGCGGGCGTGGACCCGGCGCGCGGCACGGAGACGCTGGCCGAGATGACCGTCGAGATCGCGAACTGGCGCTGGGCGGGGGTGCCGTTCCGGCTGCGCTCGGGCAAGGCGATGAAGGACCACCGGCGCGAGATCGTCGTGACCTTCCAGCCCGCGCCGCACGTGCCCACCGGGCTCCGCGGCGCGGACGAGCCCGACCGGATCCGCATCCTCATCGCCCCCGACGAGCTGCACCTGGAGCTCAACGTCAACGGCCCGGCCGACCCCGACGTCATCGACCGCGCCGAGCTCGTCACGGCCTTCGACCCGGGCGACCTGCCGCCGTACGGCCAGGTCATCGACGGGATCATCTCGGAGGACGAGGCGCTCTCGGTGCGCGGCGACACGGCCGAGGAGTGCTGGCGCATCGTCGAGCCGGTCGTCGCCGCGTGGCGCGCGGGCGAGGTGCCGCTCGAGGAGTACCCGGCCGGATCCGCGGGGCCGTGGGACGGGCCGCAGGTCGCGCCGAAGGGGTGACGCGCCAGGCCCGGGCGGTCGTCGTGGTCCGCTAGGCGCGCAGCACGGCGCGGAGCGTCGCGGGGACGCGGCGCGGGTCGCCGGCGAGCTCGGCGAGCGATCCCTCGAGCGGATCCTCGTCGAAGACCGCGAGCTCGCGCGCGACAGAGTCCCGACGCGCGGAGGCGGCGTCGCCCGCGGACGCGGCGCGCCCGTCGGATCCCGTGGCGCGCGCGTCCTCGAGCGGCAGGGAAGCCGCGGCGGGGGAGGCGCCGAGCGCGAGCGCGACGTCGCGGGCGATGTGCGCCGTCATGAGCTCGTCGAAGAAGCCGGCCGTCGTGTCGGGCGTGCGGCGGACGAGCGCCCACGCGCCGTCGGGGCCGAAGTGGTGCGCGAGCGCGGCCTGCACGATGAGGGCGAGCGGGCGGAGGTCCGGCTCGCGGTCGGCCTCGGGCGCGTCGACTTCGTCGGTGATCGCCGCGATGGCGGACGGCTCGTCGGGCACGGCCTTGTGCGCGGGCACGTGCGTCGGCCGCACGGGGCCGCCGTGGAGCCGGGCGGCGATCGCGGCCAGCTCGCCGGTGGCGGTGGAGACCACGGGCGCGGGCGGCGCGGTGACGGATCCCCGTCCGCCGGGCCTCTGCTCGGACGCGGCGGGCGCGGCCTCGGTCGGGACGGACTTGCCTCTGCGCCACCGGAACATGATCCACGGCCTCCCCGATCGCACCGCCGCGATCACGATCATCATCGTGGGCGACACGCCCGGGTTGACCCGCGACACGCCGGTGTTCCCGCGGTGGGGCGCGGGGTCGGCGCCCCCGTCCGCCCCTCGACGCGCGGCCAGCGGAGCGCGGAGCGCCTGCGAGACTGGACGCCCGGGACAGCGCGGTCCGCCCCACCACCTGGAGGATCCGTGGACCTGCCCGCCCTGCTCGCCGTACCCGCCGTCGCCGTGACCGTCACGCTGCTCGCCGCCGTGGCCGCCGCCCTGCTCGTCACCGCCGTCGTCGCCCTCGTCGTCCGCGTCGTCGCCCGCCGGCGGGAGTGGGCGGCGCAGCTCGTCACCCGCGCCCGCCGCCCCTTCCGCGTGCTGCTCGTGGTGGTCGCCGTCTGGATCGCGCTCCGCGCCTCGGTCGCGCCGGGCGAGGTGCGCGACGGGCTGGACCACCTGCTGCACGTGATCACGATCGTCGCCGCCGCCTGGCTGGTGTGCGCGCTCGCGATCTTCTTCGAGGACCTCGGGCTCAGCCGCTACCGTGTGGACGTCGCCGACAACCGGATAGCGCGCCGGGTGCGCACGCAGGTGCTGATCATCCGGCGGCTCACGGTGGTGGCGATCGTGGTGGTCGCGATCGGCGCGATCCTGCTCACGTTCCCGGGCGCCCGGGCCGCGGGCGCGAGCGTCCTCGCCTCCGCGGGGCTCGTGTCGATCGTCGCGGGCCTCGCCGCTCAGTCGACGCTCGCCAACGTCTTCGCCGGGATGCAGCTCGCCTTCAGCGACGCCATCCGGGTCGACGACGTCGTGATCGTCGAGACCGAGTGGGGCCGCGTGGAGGAGATCACGCTGACCTACGTGGTCGTGCACATCTGGGACGACCGGCGGATGGTGCTGCCGTCCACCTACTTCACGACCACGCCGTTCCAGAACTGGACCCGCACCAAGTCGGAGCTGCTCGGCGCGGTGGAGCTCGACCTCGACTGGCGCGCCACGCCCGCCAGCATGCGCGAGGAGCTCGACCGGGTGCTCGCGACGACCGACCTCTGGGACGGCCGCGTCTCCGTGCTGCAGGTGACGGACGCGGTCGGCGGCTACGTGCGGATCCGCGTGCTCGTCTCGGCCGTCGACGCGCCCACGCTGTTCGACCTGCGCTGCCTCGTGCGCGAGCGCCTCGTCGCGTTCCTGCACGAGCACAGCCCGCAGTCGCTGCCGCGCACGCGCGTCCAGATGGTGGATCCGCACGAGCGCGGCGACGCGCCCCGCGGGGGACGGCGCGCGGCCGAGGCCGAGCCGACGGGCCTGTTCTCGGGGACGGCGCAGGGCGATTCGCGCGCGAGCCGGTTCACCGGGCCGATCTCCACCGTGCCGGACGCCGAGCGCATCGACCTCGAGGTCGACGGCGACAGGTGGCGCACGCACGACTGACGCACGCGCACCCACGGGCGCATGACGAAGCGCACGCCCGGTGGGCGTGCGCGTCGCGCAGCGAGCGGCTAGTTGCCGATCTGCCCGTCGCGTGAGTCCTCGATGACGGTGCCGATGGCGATCGCCACCGTGATGCCCCAGCTGAGCCACATGAGGCCGAGCTTCCAGTCGCGCGGACCCCGACGGGTCGTCTGCATGGTGCTCCAGCCGCCGACGAGGGCGCTGAGGACGCTGCCGTTCAGGATGTACTTGCGCATGACACCTCCCAGTGTGCTTCCACGGTACCGGGATCCGCCGGCCGCGTCCGCCGCCCGGCCGCCGGCGGGCGCGCGGTCCCGGCCGCCGTCCCCTTTCCGCAGGCCGTGCGGACTCCCGGCGGGCGATGAGTACAGTGATCGCGGATCAGACAGGAGGCGCCCGTGCGCACAGCCCTCATCGGGGTGGTGCTCCTCGTCGTCGGCACCGTCGCCGTGGCCACCGGAGCCCTCCCGCTCGACGACCTCGGCGTCCTCTACGAGCGGGTCTGGCCGATCCTCCTCTTCGTGGTCGCGATCACCGTGGTCACCGAGCTGGCCAGCGAGGCGGGGCTCTTCACCTGGATCGCCGAGCGCGCCGCGGGCCTCGGCCGTGGCCGGACGTGGGCGCTCTGGCTCGCCACCGTCGTGCTCGCCTGCCTCTGCACGATCTTCCTGTCGCTCGACACGACCGCCGTGCTGCTCACGCCCGTGGTCGTCGTGCTCGCCCGCCACTGCGGCCTGCCGCCGCTCCCGTTCGCGCTCACGACCGTGTGGCTCGCGAACACCGCGTCGCTCCTGCTGCCCGTCTCCAACCTCACCAACCTGCTCGCGGAGCACGAGCTCGGCGGGCTGGGTCCGGCCGGGTTCGCGGCGCTCACGGTCGCCCCGGCGATCGTCGCCATCGCCGTGCCCGTGCTCGCGATCCTCGTGATCCACCGCAGGGACCTCTTCACGCGCTACGACGTCGGGCCCCCCACCGCGCCGTCCGACCGCGTGCTGCTCGTGGGCAGCGCCGTGGTGGTGGGGCTGCTCGTGCCGGCGCTCGTCTCGGGCGTCGAGGTGTGGATCCCCGCGCTCGCCGCGGCCGTCGTGCTCGCGATCCTCACGGCCGTCCGCCGCCCGCGCGTCCTCCGGCTCGGGCTGCTGCCGTGGCAGCTCGTGGTGTTCGCCTCGGGCCTCTTCATCGTGATGGAGGCCGCGCAGTCGCTCGGGCTCACCGCCGTCATGGCGGCGATCTCGGGTCAGGGCCAGGACGCGGGAGCGCTCTTCCGGCTCGCGGGCGTCGCGACGCTCAGCGCCAACGCCGTCGACAACCTGCCGGCGTACCTCGCGCTCGAGCCGGTCGCGGGATCCCCGGAGCGGCTGGTCGCGATCCTCGTGGGCGTCAACGCCGGCCCGCTCATCACGCCGTGGGCCTCGCTCGCGACCCTGCTCTGGCACGAGCGGCTCGTGAGCATGGGCGTGCACATCAAGTGGTCGCGCTACGTGCTGCTCGGCCTCGTGGTCGCGCCGCTCACTGTCGGCCTCGCGATGCTCGCCTTCGTCCTCACGCGCTGATCCCGCTTCCTCACCTGTCAGGCCGCTGGCAGTCTGACCGATCGTGCAGGGACTGACCGATCGGTCGACATAGGCTCTCCGCGTGACCCGATCCCCCCGCGCCTCCGCCGGCGACGAGCTCCGCACCATCGCCGCGGCGCGCTTCGCCCGCGACGGGTTCCAGGCGACCTCGCTGCAGCAGATCGCGGACGAGGCGGGCTACTCGAAGTCGAGCGTGCTCTACCACTTCGCCTCCAAGGAGGCGTTGCTCGACGCCCTCCTCGAGCCGACGATCGACGCGCTCGCCGAGGTCATCGACCGCGCCGACTCGATCCGCGGGGACGAGGACGCCAGGCGCCAGTTCGTCGAGCGCTTCATCGACTTCCTCCTGCTGCACCGGCACGAGGTGGCGCTGTTCATCACGCAGGGCCGCTCGCTCGGGCACCTCGCCGTCATCGAGCGGGCCAACGACCTCGTGCGCGCGCTCGGCGAGACCGCGGGCGCGCTCGACAGCACGCTCGACCAGCTGCGCTTCGGCGTGGCGCTCGGCGGTGCGGCGTACATCCTCGCCGCGAGCGACGACTGGTCCACCAACGAACCGCTGCCCGACGACGAGATCAGGGCTGCTCTCGTCGTGGTCGTGGGGGAGCTCCTCGCCCCCCTCGGCACCCGCTCCGCCTGATCACGCTCCGCCCCCGCACGACCCCACGCGCACGTCCCACGCGCACGTCCCACGCAAGGAGAGCCACCAGCCCATGGCCACGCTTCTGTACCGGCTCGGCCGGATCTCGTTCCTCCACCCGTGGCGCGTCGTCGCCGCGTGGATCCTCGTCCTCGGCATCCTGCTGGGCGGCGGCCTCGCGCTCGGCGGCAAGACCCAGGAGTCGTTCTCGATCCCGGGCACCGAGTCGCAGGAGGCCATCGACCGGCTCGCCGCCGTGTTCCCGCAGGCCGCGGGCGCGAGCGCGCAGATCGTGACCGAGTCACCGGCCGGGCAGAAGGTCACCGACGACGGCCCGAAGGCCGCCATCGACGCCACCGCGACGGCGGCGGGCGAGGTGCAGGGCGTCGCGACGGCGCTGTCCCCGTTCTCCGAGTACGCGACCGACGCGGTCTCCGACGACGGCACCGTGGCGATCACGACCGTGCAGTTCTCCGGCCAGAGCGACCAGGTGACGCCCGCGACGCTCGACGCGCTGAAGGAGTCGGCGCAGGCCGCGACGGACGCGGGCCTCACGGTCTCGTTCGGCGGCCAGGTGTTCCAGGACGTCCACTACGGCGTCACAGTCACCGAGGCGTTCGGCGTGCTGTTCGCGGGCCTCGTGCTCGTGCTCACGTTCGGGTCGATGCTCGCGGCCGGCCTGCCGCTCATCGGCGCGCTCGTCGGCGTCGCGGCCTCTGCGGGCGCGCTCATGGCCGCCTCGAAGTTCGTCACGGTCTCGAGCGCGTCGCCGCTGCTGGCGGTGATGATCGGCCTCGCGGTCGGCATCGACTACGCCCTCTTCATCCTCATGCGGCACCGCACGCAGCTCGCCAACGGCATGCCCGTCGAGCGCTCGGCGGCGACCGCGGTGGCCACCGCTGGAAGCGCCGTGATCTTCGCGGGCGTGACGGTGATCATCGCGCTGCTCGGGCTGCTCGTCGTGCAGATCCCGTTCCTCACGGTGATGGGCCTCGGGGCGGCGTTCGCGGTGCTGCTCGCGATGGGCGTCGCGACGACGCTGCTGCCCGCGATGCTCGGCTTCGCGGGGGAGCGGCTCCGGCCGAAGGAGGGCTCGCGGGCCGCGCGCCGCGCGAAGGCGCAGGCCGAGGGGACGCAGCGCACGCTCGGCGCGCGCTGGGTGAAGGTCGTCACGAAGGTGCCGATCATCCCCGTCGTGATCGTCGTCGGGATCGCCGGCCTCCTCGCCGTGCCCGCGTCGCAGCTGCAGCTGGGGCTGCCGAGCGGGGCGACCCAGCCCGCCGGATCCACCAGCCGCGTCGCGTACGACACCGTCTCGGACGCGTTCGGCCCCGGCCACAACGGCCCGCTCGTCGTGCTCGTCGACATCACGCAGACCACGGACCCGATCGGGGTGCTGGGGAGGATCGGCGACGAGATCCGAGGACTCGACGACGTGGCCTTCGTCGGCACCGGCACGCCGAACCCGTCGGTCGACACCGCGATCATCCAGGTCGTGCCGGACAGCCCGCCCGAGTCGGCGGAGACGACGGCGCTCATGCAGTCGATCCGCGACCTCGCGCCCGGCCTGCAGGACCGCTACGACACGCGCGTCTCCGTCACGGGCACGACGGCCGTGCAGAACGACATCTCGCAGCGGCTCGACCAGGCGCTCGTGCCGTTCGGCATCGTGGTGGTGGGGCTGTCGATCCTCCTGCTGATGATCGTGTTCCGCTCGATCTTCGTGCCCGTGAAGGCCGCGGTCGGCTTCCTGCTGAGCGTCGTCGTGTCCTTCGGCACCGTGGTGCTGATCTTCCAGCAGGGCCTCTTCGCGGACGCGCTGGGCGTGACGCCCGGCCCGATCCTCAGCTTCATGCCGATCCTGCTCATGGCGATCCTGTTCGGCCTCGCCATGGACTACGAGGTGTTCCTCGTCTCCGGCATGCGCGAGGACTTCGTGCACCACGGGGACGCCAAGCGCGCGATCGTCACGGGCTTCTCGGGCGCCGCGCGGGTGGTCACGGCCGCCGCGCTCATCATGTTCTTCGTCTTCGCGGCGTTCGTGCCGGAGGGCGCGGGCGTCATCAAGACCATCGCGCTCGGCCTCGCCGTCGGCATCTTCTTCGACGCCTTCCTCGTGCGCATGACCCTCGTGCCCGCCGCCATGGCGCTGCTCGGGAAGCGGGCGTGGTGGATCCCGCGCTGGCTGGACCGCATCCTCCCGGACGTCGACATCGAGGGCGAGGGCCTCCGCGAGCACCAGGACGACGTCGACTGGGCCCACGCGTCCGGCGCGTCCGTCGCGGCGGAGCGGCTCGTCGTGGGCGTCCCGGGACGCAGGCTCCTGCCCGTCGACCTGAGCGCCCCGGCCGGATCCCTCGTGCTCGTCGAGGGCGCGGTGGCCGACCGACGCCTCCTCGGCGCCACGCTGGGCGCCCGGCTCGCGCCGCTGTCCGGCCGCGCGCACGTCGCCGGCCACCCGCTCGCCTCCGAGGCCGGCCGCGTGCTCACGAGCGTCGCGATGGCCGACCTCGGCCGCGTCGACCGGGTCGACTCCGGCGTCACGGTCGGAGACCTGCTGGCCGAGCGCATCGACCTGTCCGAGCCGATGGGACGCCGCCGCGGCGCCCGGGCGCGCCAGGCCGAGTGGTGGGAACGCATCGACCAGGCGGCCGACGCGGCGGGAGCCCGGCGCATCGGCGCCGACGACCCCGTGGGATCGCTCCTGCCGCTCGAGCGCGCCATCGCCCTGACCGCCGTCGCCGCCGCGGGACGCGCGCCCGTGCTCGTGCTCGACGTGGTGGATCCGTTCCCGGACGCCGCCGCCGAGCGCGCGTTCCTCGCCGCCCTGCCCGCGCTCGTCCACGAGAGCACGACCGTCCTGCTGGGCGCGCCGTGGTTCCCGGACGAGCACGGGATCCCGGGCAGGCCCACCGTGCGCCTCCGCCTCGTCGCCGGCGACGCGCCTGCGCCCGCTCTCGACGCCGACGCCGATGAGCGCCCCGACATCGACCAGCCCGTCACGACCGGCAAGGAGACCCGCCGATGACCACCCGCTCCGCACGCCGACGGCTCGCCGTCGCCCTCGTCGCGATCGTGCCCCTCGCGGTCGCCGGCCTCTTCATCGGCTCGCTCTCGGACGTCGCGAAGGGCGTCGAGCGGGTGCCCGCCGCCATCGTCAACCAGGACGAGATCGTGCAGCAGAAGGCCCAGGACGGCACCGAGTCGCCCGTGCTCGCCGGACGCCTGCTCGTCACGCAGCTGACCAGCGACGACAACCAGGCCTTCGACTGGACCATCACCAACGCCGACGAGGCCCAGAGGATGCTCGACGACGGCGAGGTCTACGCGGTGCTCACGGTGCCGAAGGACTTCTCCTCCTCGATCGTGTCGCTGTCGACGGACGCCCCGAAGCGCGCCGAGATCAGCGTGAAGACGGACGACGCGCACGGCTACCTGACGGGCGCGGCCACCCAGGCCGTCGGCGTCGGCATGACGAGCGTGTTCGGCAACGCCATCACGTCGCAGTTCGTCTCCGGCATCTACACGACCTTCGGCGGCCTCAAGGGGTCGCTGACGGATGCGGGAACGGGCGCCGACAAGCTCGCCGACGGGGCCACGCAGCTCTCGACGGGCGCGACCGCGCTCGGCGACGGGATCACGAAGCTCGGCGACGGCGTCGGGCAGTCCCAGCAGGGCGCGTCGAAGCTCGCGGACGGCCTGGGCGCCTACACGGGCGGCGTCTCGCAGCTCTCCTCCGGGCTCGACCGGCTGCAGACCGGGGCGGCCGGGCTCTCGCAGGTGTCCGACGGCGTCGGGCAGTACGCGGGCGGGGCCGGGCAGATCGCGGCGCAGGTGGCCGGGCTCCGACAGCAGCTCGCCGCGAACCCGCAGAGCGCGCCCATCGCGGCGCAGCTCGAGCCGCTCGAGCAGGGCCTCGACCAGTACGCGGCACAGGGGCAGACCCTCGCGACGCAGGCGGCCGCCGGGATCCAGGGCGTCCAGCAGGGCATCGGCCAGAGCGCTTCGGGCGCGTCGCAGCTCGCGGCCAACGGCGGCGCGCTGGTCTCCGGCGCGCGCCAGCTCAGCGACGGCCTCGGCCAGCTGCGCACCGGCACGACCTCGGCGGCGACGGGCGCGGGCGACCTCGCCACGGGTGCCGACGGGCTGGCGTCCGGCGCGACCGAGCTGGGCTCCGGCCTCACCGAGGGCGCCGAGCAGATCCCGTCGCTCGACGCCGACCAGGCGTCCTCCGCCTCGGGCGTCGTCGCGGATCCCGTCGGCCTCACGGTCGAGCGCGAGAACGAGATCGGCAGCCCGGGCGACGCGATCGCCGCGATCTTCGTGCCGATCGGCCTCTGGCTCGGCGCGTTCGCGACCTTCCTCGTGCTGCGCCCGGCCGCTCGACGCCTCCTCGCGTCCTCGGCCGCGACCGGCCGCGTGATGGGGCGCGTGCTCGCGCGCGCCGCCCTCATCGCGCTCGCCCAGGTGGTGCTGCTCGTCGCGCTCGTGCACGCCGCGCTCGGGCTGTCCCTCGCGCTGCTGCCCGCGACGCTCGGGTTCGCGGCCGTCACGGCGGCGGCCTTCACGGCGATCCACTACCTGCTCCGGCAGGCGTTCGGGCGCGCGGGGCTCGTGGTGTCGCTGATCCTGCTGGCCATCCAGGCCGCGGCGATGGGCGGGGTGATCCCGCTGCAGCTCGTGGCCGCGCCGTTCCAGGCGATCAGCCCGTTCCTGCCGCTCACCTACGCGGCGTCGGGCATGCAGGCGATCATCGCGGGCGGCGCCCCGGGCGTGGCGTGGGGCGCGGCGGGCGCGCTCGCGCTCTTCCTGCTGCTGAGCCTCGCGGTGTCGTACCTCGTGACGCGGCGCTCGCGCCGCGCGAAGAGCCTCGGGCTCGTGCCCGGGACGGCGCCGTCCTCGGTCGCCGTCGCCGTCTGACGATCCGCCCGGCGGCCGCACCGCGTCGGCCGGTCGCCGGGTGGATCCGTCCACAGCGCGTCCCGTGCGCGACCTCGAGCCCGTAGTGTCCTGAGAACCATTCTCAGAAAGCGGGCACCATGCGCATCCCCTCCCTCCTCGTCGCCGGCGTCGCCGCCCTCGGCCTCCTCGCGGGCTCGCTCGCGGCACCCGCCCCTGCAGCGGAGGCGGCCCCGCGCGCCCGCTGGCTGCTCGTGGCCGACCCCGCCGCGCACGCCGTCTCGGTCGCCGAGGCCTCGACGGGGCGCATCACGGGCTCTCTTCCCGGGGCCGTCCTCGGCACGCACGCCGGCGTGATCCAGATGGGCCACGGCCGGGTGGCCTTCGTGGACGAGGCCGGGCCGCGGCTCGACGTCGTCGATATCGGCTCGTCGTCCGTCCCGCGCATCGCCTCATCCACGCCGATCCCGGCGGTCGCCGGCGCGTGGACGCGCGCGGGATGGATCTCGGACGACCCCGGCCACCGCTTCGTCGCGGTCGGCTCGGACATCGACGGATCCACCACGCAGCAGGTCACGGTCGTGGACACCCGCAGGCTGCTGGCGCGCACCGCGACCATCCGCACGAGCGAGGTGACCCTCGCCACGACGGGGGAGCGCGGCACCGAGGAGATGGAGACGTTCCTCGTCGGATCGCCGCTCCGGCTCGTCGTGACCGCGGGCGGTCGCCTCGACTCCTACGACGTGTCGGCGATCCTCGGCGGCGACACCGCGCCGGCGCCCGTGACGACGACCCCGCTCGGCGCGTACCCGCACGGCCCGGTCGCGGATGCGCGGGGCACCGTGATCGGCTCGACGCTGCATGACGGGATCGAGACGGTGCCGCTCACCCGCGGCGGCTTCGGCGCGTCCGTCTCCCGGCCCTACCCCGAGCCCGCCGTGCAGAGCTACCGCCCGCGCATGGCGCCCGACGGCGAGACGGCCGTGGGCACGCAGACCGGCACCGGGCCGGGCGCGCCCACGCTGCTGACGTCGTCGTCGATGCGCGGCGCCGGCGTCGTGAGCGTCGCGCTCGGCTCCGGCGCGTCGACGCGCGCGGTCGTGACCCCTGGCTACGCGGCCGCGGTCGTGACGGCCGGCGGCGTGGACACGCTGTCCCTCGTCGCCCGCGGACGCGCCGGCCTGTACGACGGCGCGATCACGTCGGTGCGGCTGCCCGCCCTCGGACAGACGCAGGGCGCCGGATCCGCCGCGCGGTTCCTCGCCGCGTCCGACGACGGATCCGAGCTGTTCCTGTCCCGCGCGGGCACGGGGTCCGTCCTCGAGATCGACGTCTCCGGCACGACGGCGACGGTGCGCGGCACGATCGCCGTGCCGTCCGCGCTCGCCGACGGCGGCTACCTCGCCACGGTGGATCCGCACCAGCGGCCCTACGACCTCAGCGGGCGCTGACCGCGGGATCGCGACCGCGCACGACGAGGGCCGCCCGGATGCCCGGGCGGCCCTCGCCGTGCGTCGTGCGCGAGCCGCTACAGCGCGAGCGCGATGCGCCCGCTGAACACGCGCGTCACGGGCGCCGCGGCCAGCACCTCGCCGAGGCGCGCGGTGCCCTCGGGCGTGGCACGCCAGGCGACGTACGCGTCGTGGTCGGCGGTGGACGCCCACTGCTCCACGACGACCATGCGGGCGGGGTCGGCGTCGTCGACGAGGACCTCGAGGCCCTCGTTGCCCGCGAAGGCGCGCGTGGCCTGCAGGGTCTCGGCGAGGACGTCGGCGACGTCGGCCAGGCGGCTCTCGTCGACCTGGATCTCGAGGTGCACGGTGGTGCTCATGGTGTCTCCGGTCCCGACGTCGGGCGGGCTGGGCCTGGCGCGACGTCGATCATGTGCGGGGGACGTTCCCCTGCCCCATCCAACCCCTCGCGGGTGCGCGGCACTCCCGGCGGGCACGCGCGGGCGTGTCGGCGAGGGCGGGAGGCGCGGACGCCCGATCGGGACGCCCGACGGATCACCGGTCGCGACGGAGCGCGGTGCGGAGCCGCTGGTACCCGGACACCACGGGCGGCGCGACGGGCGTCTTCTCGGGCGCGGTGTCGAGCCGGAGCTGCCGCTGCGCGAACTCGCGCGTCTCGATGAGCATGGCGAGCCGCTGCTCCTCGGTCTTGGCCTTGCGGGTGTTGACCTCGGCGACGACGCCGCCCTGCCAGCCCTGCTCCGCGAGCCAGCGCAGCGTCTCGGCGACGGGCTGCGTGCCGCGGCCGGGGAGGAGGTGCTCGTCGAGGATCCGGCCGTCGTCCTGCGAGCCGGATCCGTCGCACAGGTGCACGTGGCGCAGGCGCGGGCCGAGGGCCTTGGCCATCTCGAGGGCGTCCTGGCCGGAGAGCGAGGCGTGCGAGAAGTCGAGGGTGGTGGCGTCGCAGTCCATGTCGCGCGGATCCCAGCCCGGCGCGTACGCCTTCATGCTGCGGCCGGCGACCTGCCACGGGAACATGTTCTCGACGGCGATCTCGACGCCCGTCTCCGTCTGGACGGAGCGGACGATCTCGAGGAACGACTCCGCGTAGCCGGCCTGCCAGCGGAACGGCGGGTGCACCACGACGGCGGGCGCGCCGACCGCGCGCGCGAGCTCGGCGGACCGCTCCAGCTTCACCTTCGGGTCGCGGCCCCACACGAAGTGGGTGAGCAGCAGCACGGGAGCGTGGACGGAGAGGATCGGCAGGCCGTGCTTCTCCGACAGGGCGCGGAGCGCGTCGGCGTCCTGGGTGACCTCGTCGTTCGTCACCATGATCTCGACGCCGTCGAAGCCGGCGCGCTTGGCCATCACGAAGGCGTTCTCGACGGGCTGGGGGTACACGCAGGTCGTGCTCATGCCTACTCGGATCACGTCGGCGACCCTACCTGCCGGCCCTGTGCCCGCGGGGTACGCGGGTGGTCCGGCGCGTGTCGGGTGCGCGACGCGGACAGCGGCGGTCGGCATGCTGGATGCGACGGGAGGGCGGCCGGGGCGCCGCCCGCGAGGCGAGGGAGCGGGCATGGCGGCTGCGGGATCGGACGGGCACGGTGGCGCGGAGGCGTTCCGGAAGGAGCGGCCGGATGCGCCGCGCGGCTTCTTCGAGGCCGAGGCGGCCGGGCTCGCGTGGCTGGCGGAGGCGGAGCCCGCCGGGGGAGCGCGGGTGGTGCGGGTGATCCACGTCGCGCCGGGCCGCATCGACCTCGAGCGGCTCGCGCCCGCCCGGCCGACGCGCCAGGCAGCTCGCGCGCTCGGCACGGCGCTCGCCGTCACGCACGACGCGGGCGCGCCCGCGTTCGGCTCGCCGCCCGCCGGGCTCGACGGCCCGGCCTTCATCGGGCGGCAGCCGCTGTCGGTGCGCGACGCGGCCGTCGAGGAGGACGGCGCGGGGGAGGGCTGGGGCGCCTGGTACGCCCGCGAGCGCGTGCTGCCGTACCTCCGCCGCGCGGTCGACGCGGGCGGCGTCACCTCGGCCCAGGCGGCCGACGTGGAGCGCGCGTGCGACGTCGCCGCCGATGGCCGGTTCGACGACCAGGTCCCGCCCGCTCGGATCCACGGCGACCTCTGGGCGGGCAACGTGCAGTGGACGGACGCCGGCGCGGTCCTCATCGACCCGGCCGCGCACGGCGGCCACCGCGAGACCGACCTCGCGATGCTCGCGCTCTTCGGCTGCCCCGGCCTCGACGACCTCCTCGGCGCCTACGCGGACACCGGATCCCTCGCGCCGGGGTGGCGGGGACGCGTGCCGCTGCACCAGCTGCATCCGCTCGCCGTCCACGCCGCCTCGCACGGCCCGGCGTACGGCGACGCGCTGCACGACGCGGCCCGCGCGGTGCTCCGGATGTGACGCGGGCGGACGCGCGACCCCCGGTCAGACGCGGGTGAGGCTGGTAGCCTCGATCCACCGAGCAGGTACCACAGAGCTCTGCGCAACCGAGACGGGAACCGTGACTCCGCCACCCTCATCCACGCCCTCCGCGACCGAGCCGACCACGGCCGGCGCGCATGACGGCGCCGACGTCGAGCCCGGCGCATACGACCTCGTCGTCGTGTCGAACCGCCTCCCCGTCGACCGCGTCGTCGCCGCCGACGGCACCACCTCCTGGCGGCACTCGCCCGGCGGCCTGGTCACCGCGCTCGAGCCCGTCATGCGCGCCAACGAGGGCGCGTGGGTCGGCTGGCCGGGCATCGCCGACCACGACGTGGAGCCGTTCGTCGACGACGGCATCTCGATCATCCCCGTCACCCTCACCGAGCAGGACCTCGCCGAGTACTACGAGGGATTCTCGAACGACACGCTGTGGCCGCTCTACCACGACGTCATCGCGCAGCCGAGCTACCACCGCGAGTGGTGGGACACCTACGTGAAGGTCAACCAGCGCTTCGCCGACGCGGCCGCCGAGGCCGCCGCGCCCGGTGCCACCGTGTGGGTGCAGGACTACCAGCTCCAGCTCGTGCCGAAGATGCTGCGCGAGCAGCGGCCGGACCTCACCATCGGCTTCTTCAACCACATCCCGTTCCCGCCCTACGGCATCTACTCGCAGCTGCCGTGGCGCACGCAGATCATCGAGGGGCTGCTCGGCGCCGACGTCATCGGCTTCCAGCGCGTGGCCGACGCGGGGAACTTCACGCGCGCGGTCCGGCGGCTGTTCGGGTACACGACCCGCGGATCCACCGTCGACGTGCCCGTGCGCGGCGGCATCCCGCTCACCGTCCCCGGCACCAAGCCGTCCAAGCCCGTGCGCGAGCTCCGCACCCGCCAGGTCGTCGCGAAGCACTACCCGATCTCGATCGACGCGCGCAGCTACGAGGAGATGGCCAAGGACCCGGCCGTCCAGGAGCGCGCCCGCCAGATCCGGGCCGACCTCGGCGACCCGAAGACGATCCTCCTGGGCGTCGACCGCCTGGACTACACGAAGGGCATCGGCCACCGTCTCAAGGCCTTCGGCGAGCTCCTCGCCGACGGCCGCGTGAAGGTGGAGGACGCCACGCTCGTGCAGGTCGCGAGCCCCAGCCGCGAGCGCGTGGAGACGTACAAGCAGCTGCGCGACGAGATCGAGCTCACGGTCGGGCGCATCAACGGCGACTACGGCTCCATCAGCCACACGGCCATCAGCTACCTGCACCACGGGTACCCGAAGGAGGAGATGGTGGCGCTGTGCCTCGCGGCCGACGTCATGCTCGTCACCGCGCTCCGCGACGGAATGAACCTGGTCGCGAAGGAGTACGTGGCCACCAAGCACTCGGACGAGGGCGTGCTGGTGCTCAGCGAGTTCGCGGGCGCCGCCGACGAGCTGAAGGCAGCTCTCCTCGTGAACCCGCACGACATCGAGGGCCTCAAGGAGGCGATCCTCCGCGCCATCGAGATGCCGAAGACCGAGCAGCGCAAGCGCATGCGGTCGCTCCGCAAGCGCGTGTTCGAGAACGACGTGGCGGCCTGGTCGAGCTCCTTCCTCGCCGACCTCGGGCGCACGCACGCCGCCTCGATCCACGAGGGCCCCGACGAAGAGGTCGTCGAGCCCCTCATGGACGAGGGCTGGTAGCGCGCGTGGCCGAGCTGACCACCGACATCCAGGCCAAGGGAGGCCGCGGCTTCCCCGGCCGCCTGTTCGAGGCGCTCACCGAGCTCGCGCGCACGCCGCGCCTGCTCGTCGCGCTCGACTTCGACGGCACGCTCGCGCCCGAGGTCGACGATCCCGAGAAGGCGCGCGCGGTCCCCGAGGCCCGCGCGGCGGTGCTCGCGCTGCTGGCCCTGCCGGAGACGCGCGTCGCGCTCGTCTCGGGCCGCGCGCTGCGGAGCCTCGAGGCCGTGGCCGACCTCCCGGACGACGTGCTGCTCGTCGGGTCGCACGGGGTGGAGATCCGCCTCGACACCGACGACATCGAGCTCACCCTCGACGAGGGAGAGCTCGCCCAGCGCGGCGTGCTCTCCGACGTGCTCGGCCAGGTCGCCGACTCGCTCGACGAGGTGTGGATCGAGGAGAAGCCCGCGGGCTTCGCGCTCCACACGCGCCTCGCCACGGAGAGGCACAGCCGCATCGCGCACCTCGTCGCCACGCAGGAGGCGCACGCCGAGGTCGAGGGCCTCAAGGTGCGCTCCGGCAAGGACGTGCTGGAGTTCAGCGTCCGGCACGCCACCAAGGGCGAGGCGGTCGAGCACCTGCGCAGGTACGCGGAGGCGACGGCCGTCTTCTACGCGGGCGACGACGTCACCGACGAGGACGCGTTCGCCGCGCTCCAGGCCGGCGACCTCGGGCTCAAGAGCGGCACGGGCGCGACGGCCGCGGACTTCCGCGTCGACGGCCCGCACGACGTCGCGCGGGTGCTGCAGGTGCTCGCGGACCTCCGCGCCGAGCCGGTCGTCCATCCCGACTGAGGCGGGCGCCCGGTCTCTCAGGTAGGGCTCAGGTAGACTGGGGAAATAGCCGACTCGCGAGAGGAGACCGCACGTGATCGTCCTCCTCGCGGTGTTCCTCCTCGCCTCCGTCGCCATCCCGCTCCTCGCTCGCGTGATGGGAGTGCGCGCGTTCGTCGTGGCCGCGCTCGTGCCGGCCGCCGCCTTCGTCTACACGGTCGCGCAGGCGCCCGCGGTCCTCCCCGACGGCGAGGTCGTCGAGCGCGTGGAGTGGATCCCGTCGCTCGGCATCACGCTCGACATGCGGATGGATGCGCTGTCCTGGCTGCTGGCGCTCGTCGTCACGGGCGTCGGCGCGCTCGTGCTCCTCTACTGCGCGCGCTACTTCCGCTCCAACGAGGAGGGGCTCGGTCGGTTCGCCGGTCTGCTCGTCGCGTTCGCGGGCGTCATGTTCGGGCTCGTCCTCGCCGACGACGTGTTCGTGCTCTTCACCTTCTGGGAGGCCACGAGCGTCCTCTCCTACCTCCTCATCGGGCACTACACGGGCAAGAAGGCGAGCCGCGGCGCCGCGCTGCAGGCGCTCCTCGTCACCACGGCGGGCGGGCTCGCCATGCTCGTGGGCCTCGTGATCCTCTCGGTCACCGGCGGCACCACCAGCCTCGCCGCGCTCGTGGCGGATCCGCCCGGCGGCCGGCTGATCCCCGTCGCCGTCGTGCTGATCCTCCTGGGCGCTCTCTCGAAGTCCGCCCTCGTGCCCTTCCACTTCTGGCTGCCCGCCGCGATGGCCGCGCCGACCCCGGTGAGCGCGTACCTGCACGCCGCCGCGATGGTGAAGGCCGGCATCTACCTCATCGCCCGTCTCGCGCCCGGGTACGCCGACGTGCCCGGCTGGCGGGTCCTGCTCGTCGCGCTCGGCGTCGCGACGATGCTCGTCGGCGGCTGGCGCGCGCTCAAGCAGATGGACCTCAAGCTCGTCCTCGCGTACGGCACGGTCAGCCAGCTCGGCTTCCTCACCGTCGTGGTCGGCTACGGCACGCGGGACGCCGCGCTCGCGGGCGTCGCCCTGCTGCTCGCGCACGCGCTGTTCAAGGCGACGCTCTTCCTCGTCGTCGGCGTGGTGGACCACCGGGCAGGCACGCGCGACCTGCGCAAGATCAGCGGGCTCGGCCGGAAGGCGCCGGTGCTCGCTGTCATCGCGGCCCTGGCGCTCGCGTCGATGGCCGGGCTCCCGCCGTTCCTCGGCTTCGTCGCGAAGGAGGCGGTGCTCACGGCGCTCCTCACCGACGCCGAGCTCGGCGGCGGGCTCGGCTGGGTCGCGCTCGTCGGCGTCTCCGTCGGCTCCTGCCTCACCGTCGCGTACAGCGCGCGCTTCATGTGGGGCGCGTTCGCCCGCAAGCGCGGGGTCGACGAGGTCCAGCCCGTGCACGAGCACCTCGACTTCCTGGTGCCGCCGGCCGTGCTGGCCGCGACCGGCCTCGTGCTCGGCTTCCTCGCCTCGTCCGTCGACGGGTGGATCGCCGGCTACGCCGACACGCTGCCGGCCGTGAGCGCGGGCGCCGCGGGGGAGCCCGACCACACGTACCACCTGGCGCTCTGGCACGGGCTCGAGCCGGCGCTCCTCATCTCCGCGGGCACGCTCGTCGTGGGCCTCGCCATGTTCCGCCTGCGCGACGGCGTCTTCGCGCTGCAGTCGCGCGTGCCGTCCTGGATCGATGCGGCCCGCATCTACTGGGCCTCCATGCGCCTGATCGACCGGGTCGCCGCGCGGACCACGGCCACCACCCAGCGCGGATCCCTGCCGTTCTACCTCGGCGTGATCCTCCTGGTGCTCATCGGCTCGGTCGGGTCGGCGCTCGCGCTCAACCGGTCGTGGCCCACCACCGCGGTGCCGTTCGACCACCCCGCGCAGCCCGTCATCGGCATCGTGATGATCGTCGCCGCCATCGCCGCGGCCCGCGCCGGCAAGCGCTTCCAGGCCGTCGTGCTCGTGGGCGTCACGGGCTACGGGATGGCCGCGCTCTTCGCCCTGCACGGCGCGCCCGACCTCGCGCTCACGCAGGTGCTCATCGAGACGATCACGCTGGTCGCCTTCGTCCTCGTGCTCCGCCGGCTGCCCGTGCGGCTGGGGGAGCGGAACCGCTCGGTGCACCCCGTGTGGCGGGCGGCCATCGGCATCGCGGTCGCGGCGCTGATGTCCACGGTCGCCGTCGTCGCGCTCGGCGCCCGCGTCGCGACGCCCATCTCGCTCGAGTTCCCGCGCCTCGCCTACGAGCAGGGCCACGGCAGCAACGTCGTCAACGTCACGCTGGTGGACCTCCGCGGCTGGGACACCATGGGCGAGATCTCGGTGCTCATCGTCGCGGCCACGGGCGTCGCGAGCCTCATCTTCCTCAACCGGCGCACCGACTCGCTGCCGCGGCTGACGGCGCCGTCGCGTCGGAGCCTCATCGCGCGGCTCACGGGACGCCACGACCCGCAGGAGCCCCAGGCGCCGCTCGAGGTCGAGGCCGGCGCCGACGGCCCGCGCATGGACGCGCGCGAGGCCGTCAAGGACTCGCGCCGCGACCAGCGCAGCCCCTGGCTCCTCGCCGGCCGGACGCTCGCGCCGCAGAACCGGTCGATCCTCCTCGAGGTCGTCGTCCGCCTCCTCTTCCACAGCCTCATCGTCGTGTCCGTGTACCTGCTCTTCTCCGGCCACAACCTGCCGGGCGGCGGATTCGCGGGCGGGCTCCTCGCGGGCATGGCGCTCGTCGCGCGCTACCTCGCGGGCGGACGCTACGAGCTCGGCGCCGCGGCCCCGGTGGACGCCGGTCGCGTCCTCGGCACAGGCCTCGTCTTCGCGGTCGGCACGGCGATCGTCCCGCTCGTCTTCGGTGCGGACGCCCTCACCTCCACGTGGATCGACACCGAGGTGCCCTTCGTCGGCCACGTCGAGTTCGTCACGAGCACCTTCTTCGACGTCGGCGTCTACCTCGTCGTGGTCGGCCTCACGCTCGACGTGCTCCGCAGCCTCGGCGCGGAGGTCGATCGCCAGGAGGAGAGCGACCGGACGGTCGAGCAGGGCGCGGACGGCATGGAGACCGAGCAGGGGGTGAGCGTGTGAGCGTCTCCGTCACCCTCATCGTGATCATGGCCGCGCTGTACGCCACGGGCATCTACCTCATGCTCGAGCGCAGCATGACGCGCGTGCTCCTCGGCTTCCTGCTGGTGGGCAACGCGACCAACATCCTCATCCTCATCATGTCCGGCCGCGTGGGCCTCGCGCCGATCTACGATCCGGACGTGGATCCGTCGGAGTACGCCGACCCGCTGCCGCAGGCCCTCATCCTCACGGCGATCGTCATCACCTTCGGCGTCTCGGCCTTCCTCATGGCGCTCATCTACCGCTCCTGGCGGCTGGCGAACGCGGACGTGGTGACGGACGACGAGGACGACCTCGCGATGCGCGGCCCCCGCACGGGCCTCGGCGAGGAGCCCACCGTCCCCGACGACGACGACACCGAGTTCGGCACCAACGCCGAGGCCGCCATCGCGTCCGCCCGCAAGCTCCGCGACAACCGATCCGACCTGGAAGAGGCCATCGACGACTCCGCCGACGACGACGACGACCGCGACTTCCGCACGAAGCGCGCCGAGAAGGACCAGGGGGAGGGCCGATGACGATCTTCCAGACGCTCATCCCGCTGGTCGTGCTCGTGCCCCTGCTGGGGGCGGCCGCCGCCCTCGTCGCCGCGCGCCAGCGCCGCCTGCAGGTCGCGGTGTCGGTGCTCGCGCTCCTCGTGGTCGTCGTCATCAGCGGCGTGCTGCTCGTGCTGGTGGACCAGCAGGGCGGCCAGTCCGTCGAGGTCGGCGGGTGGGCGGCGCCCTTCGGCATCGTGCTCGTGGTCGACCGGCTGTCGGCGCTCATGCTGCTGATCTCGTCGATCGTGCTGCTCGCCGTGCTCATGTTCTCGATCGGCCAGGGCCTCGAGGACGGCGACGGCGAGACGCCGGTGTCCATCTACAACCCGACCTACCTGATCCTCGCGGCCGGCGTCTTCAACGCCTTCGTCGCGGGCGACCTCTTCAACCTCTACGTCGGGTTCGAGATCCTGCTCGTGGCGAGCTACGTGCTGCTGACGCTCGGCGGCACCGAGGCGCGCATCCGGGCGGGCGTCACGTACATCGTCGTGAGCCTCGTCTCGTCGATGCTGTTCCTCGCGTCCATCGCGATGATCTACGGCGCCCTCGGCACGGTGAACATCGCGCAGATCTCGGTGCGGCTCGACGAGATCCCGCCGGACGTGCAGCTGATCCTGCACATCATGCTGCTGGTCGCGTTCGGCATCAAGGCGGCCGTCTTCCCGCTGTCGTTCTGGCTGCCCGACTCCTACCCGACGGCGCCCGCGCCCGTCACCGCGGTCTTCGCCGGGCTCCTCACCAAGGTCGGCGTCTACGCCATCCTCCGCACCGAGACGGTCATGTTCCCCACCGACCAGCTCTCCACGGCGCTCATGGTCGTGGCCGCGCTGACGATGGTCATCGGCATCCTCGGCGCGGTCGCGCAGGCGGACATCAAGAGGCTGCTCTCGTTCACGCTCGTGAGCCACATCGGCTACATGATCTTCGGCATCGCGCTCAACACCGTGGCCGGCATGACGGCGACCATCTACTACGTGATCCACCACATCGTCGTGCAGACGACGCTGTTCCTCGCCTCCGGGCTCATCGAGCGCACGGGCGGCAGCACCTCCATCAACAAGCTCGGCGGGCTGCTCAAGGCCGCGCCCGTGATGGCGATCCTGTTCTTCATCCCCGCGCTCAACCTCGGCGGCATCCCGCCGTTCTCGGGCTTCATCGGCAAGGTCGCGCTGTTCGACTCCGGCGCCGAGGTCGGCGGCTGGCTCACCTACACGGTCATCGCGGCGGGCGCCGCCACGAGCCTCCTCACCCTCTACGCCCTCGCCCGCGTCTGGAACATGGCGTTCTGGCGCGGCGCCGAGGAGGTCGAGGACTACGAGTCGCCCCTGCTCGACCAGCTCTCCGAGCGGCCGGGCGGCGAGGCGACGACCACCGTGCGGAAGACGCCCGTGCTCATGACGGGCGCGACGGCCGGCATGGTCCTGGTCAGCGTCGCGCTCACCGTCTTCGCGGGTCCCGTGTACGCCCTCGCCGAGCGCGCGGGGGAGAGCCTCACCGGTCCCGGATCCGGCAACGGCTCCGGCGAGCTCGGCTACGTCGAGACCGTGTTCCCCGGGGGCATCCGATGACCCCGCGTCGCGCCCGGGCCCGCGCCGAGCGGCTCTCCCTCCTCGTGCAGCTGCCGCTCCTCGTCTGGCTCGTGATCCTCTGGCTGCTGCTCTGGGGGCACATCACCGTCATCTCCGTGGTCACCGGCATCGTGCTCGCGCTCCTCGTGACGCGCGTGTTCTACCTGCCGCCCGTGGAGCTGTCGGGCCGATTCGACATCCGCTGGGCCCTGATCCTGCTCGGGCACTTCGCGGTGGACCTCGTGCGCGCCTCCTTCCAGGTCGCGGCGCAGGCGTTCGACTGGCGTCGCGTGCCCGTCAACTCGGTCATCGCGGTGCACCTGCACACCCGCAGCGACTTCGTCATGACGCTCACGGCCGAGGTCGTGTCGCTCGTCCCGGGCTCGATCGTCGTCGAGGCCGACCGCGAGCGCTCGATCCTCTACCTCCACGCCCTCGGGACCCCTACCCCGGAGGACGTCGAGCGCGTGCGCGAGACGACCCTGAAGGTGGAGAGCCGCATCGTCTACACGCTCGGCACGGCCGACGACATCTGGCGCGTGAACCGCGAGCGGCGCGAGACCGGCCGCGAGCCGCTGCTGCAGACCCGCGGGCAGCGCGCCCACGAGCTGGTGCGCGACCGCGACCTCGAGGCCGGGCTCATCACCACCACGGGGGAGGAGCTCTCATGAGCATCGTGATGCAGGTCGGCTGGGTCGTCGTCGGCGCCCTCTTCTTCTCCACCGCGGCGATGGCGCTCGTGCGCATCGTGCGCGGCCCGAGCATCCTCGACCGGATCATCGCGTCCGACGTGCTGCTCACCACGCTCATCTGCGTGCTCGGCGCCGAGATGATCTTCAACGGCCACACCCGCACGGTCCCCGTGATGCTCGTGCTCGCCATGACCGCGTTCCTCGCCACGGTCGCCGTCGCCCGCTACGTCTCGAAGCAGGACCCGTCGTGAACGGCATCCTCGCGGACGGTCCGCTCGCCGACGCCCTCGACGTCGTGAGCCTCGTGCTCCTCATCCTCGGCGGCGTGCTGTCGGTCGCCGCGGGCGTGGGGCTCCTCCGCTTCCCGGATCCGCTCGCCCGCATGCACGCGGCGACCAAGCCGCAGATCCTCGGCGTGATCCTCGTGCTGCTCGCGCTCGCCCTCCAGTCGCAGAGCCTCAGCACGGTCGCGATGCTCGTCCCCGTGCTGCTCTTCCAGATGCTGACGGCGCCGATCTCCGCGCACATGGTCGGCCGCGCCGGCTACCGCCTCCGCCACTTCCTCCGCGAGGACCTCCTGGTCGACGAGCTGGAGGAGGCGATCGACCGGGCGCACGACGAGCTGCGCGCGGCCGACGAGGTGGACGCGTCGACGCTGCCGGTCGGATCCGCCGAGAACATCGCCGCGGAGGAGGCCGGCCACGTCGCCGGAGGGGCGGGGCCGCGCGACGCGGACGAGGGGAGCACGCCCCCGGGCATCGGCTGAACGGACCGGGTCCGCGGATCCCCCAGGGGCCGGGACTGCTCCACGGCAGGACATAAACTCATGCCATGCCTGAGATCGACATGAAGCCCCGGAGCCGCGACGTCACCGACGGGATCGAGGCCACCTCATCGCGGGGCATGCTCCGCGCCGTCGGGATGGGCGACGAGGACTGGGAGAAGCCCCAGATCGGCGTCGCCAGCTCGTGGAACGAGGTCACCCCGTGCAACCTCAGCCTCGACCGCCTCGCGCAGGGCGCCAAGGAGGGCGTGCACGCGGGCGGCGGCTACCCGCTCCAGTTCGGCACCATCTCCGTCAGCGACGGCATCGCGATGGGCCACGAGGGCATGCACTTCTCGCTCGTCTCGCGCGAGGTCATCGCCGACAGCGTCGAGACCGTCATGATGGCCGAGCGCCTCGACGGATCCGTGCTCCTGGCCGGCTGCGACAAGTCGCTCCCCGGCATGCTCATGGCCGCTGCGCGGCTCGACCTCTCCTCCGTGTTCCTCTACGCGGGATCCATCGCCCCCGGCTGGGTGAAGCTCTCGGACGGCACCGAGAAGGAGGTCACCATCATCGACGCCTTCGAGGCGGTCGGCGCATGCAAGGCCGGCACGATGAGCCAGGAGGACCTGACCCGCATCGAGAAGGCCATCTGCCCGGGCGAGGGCGCCTGCGGCGGCATGTACACCGCGAACACCATGGCGAGCGTCGCCGAGGCCCTCGGCATGAGCCTCCCGGGATCCGCGGCCCCGCCGAGCGCCGACCGCCGCCGCGACTACTTCGCGCACCGCTCCGGCGAGGCCGTCGTCAACCTCATCGCGAAGGGCATCACGGCGCGCGACATCATGACGAAGGAGGCGTTCGAGAACGCCATCTCCGTGGTCATGGCGTTCGGCGGATCCACCAACGCCGTCCTCCACCTCCTCGCCATCGCGCGCGAGGCCGAGGTCGACCTGCAGCTGTCCGACTTCAACCGCATCGCCGACCGCGTCCCGCACCTCGGCGACCTCAAGCCCTTCGGCCGCTTCGTCATGAACGACGTCGACCGCGTCGGCGGCGTCCCCGTCGTCATGAAGGCGCTGCTCGACGCGGGCCTCCTGCACGGCGACGTCATGACGGTCACCGGCCGCACCATGCGCGAGAACCTCGAGTCGATGGACCTGGCCGCGCTCGACGGCACGGTCATCCGCACGCTCGACGACCCGATCCACGCCACCGGCGGCATCAGCGTGCTGCACGGCTCGCTGGCCCCCGAGGGCGCGGTCGTGAAGACGGCCGGCTTCGACCTCGACGTCTTCGAGGGCCCCGCCCGCGTCTTCGAGCGCGAGCGCGCCGCCATGGACGCGCTCACCGAGGGGCTCATCTCGAAGGGCGACGTCATCGTCATCCGCTACGAGGGCCCGAAGGGCGGCCCCGGCATGCGCGAGATGCTCGCCATCACGGGCGCCATCAAGGGAGCCGGCCTCGGCAAGGATGTACTACTCTTGACGGACGGTCGATTCTCAGGCGGCACAACCGGACTGTGCATCGGCCACATGGCTCCCGAAGCGGTGGACGCAGGTCCCGTCGCCTTCGTGCGCGATGGAGACCGGATCCGTGTCGACATCGCCGCTCGCACGCTCGACCTACTGGTCGACGAGGCCGAGCTCGCCGCCCGCCGTGAGGGGTGGGCACCTCTCCCGCCGCGCTACACGCGCGGGGTCCTCGCCAAGTACGCCAAGCTCGTGCACTCGGCCGCCGAGGGCGCGATCACGGGATGACCCCCTCCTCACCTTCCGCTCCCTCTGCCAGGAATCGCGCACACATGCCAGCTCTGCCCACCCCGCCCCCCACGCCGCAGGCGCCGACCGCCCACCAGGGCGACGAGATCCTCACGGGCGCCGAGGCCGTCGTCCGCACCCTCGAGCTCCTCGGGGTCGACGACATCTTCGGCCTCCCCGGCGGCGCCATCCTCCCCACATACGACCCGCTCATGGACTCGACGAAGCTGCGCCACATCCTCGTCCGCCACGAGCAGGGCGCCGGCCACGCCGCCGAGGGCTATGCGTCGTCGAGCGGACGCACCGGCGTCTGCATCGCGACGTCCGGCCCGGGCGCCACGAACCTCGTCACCGCGATCGCGGATGCCTACATGGACTCGGTGCCGCTCCTCGCGATCACCGGCCAGGTCTTCTCCACGCTCATGGGCACCGACGCCTTCCAGGAGGCCGACATCGTGGGGATCACGATGCCCATCACGAAGCACAGCTTCCTGGTGACGCGGCCGGAGGACATCCCGGCGACCATCGCGTCGGCGTACCACATCGCCTCCACGGGTCGCCCGGGTCCCGTCCTCGTCGACATCACGAAGGACGCGCAGCAGCTCGAGGCGCCGTTCCACTGGCCGCCGAAGATCGACCTGCCCGGCTACCGCCCCGTCGTCAAGGCGCACGGCAAGCAGATCCAGGCCGCCGCGCAGCTGCTCGTCGAGGCGAAGAAGCCCGTCCTGTACGTCGGCGGCGGCGTGATCCGCGCCAAGGCCCACGAGGAGCTCCTCGCGCTGGCCGAGGCCGTCGGCGCCCCCGTCGTCACGACGCTCATGGCGCGTGGCGCGTTCCCCGACTCCCACCCGCAGCAGCTCGGCATGCCCGGGATGCACGGCACGGTCCCCGCGGTGCTCGCGCTGCAGGAGTCCGACCTGCTCGTCTCGCTCGGCGCTCGCTTCGACGACCGGGTCACCGGCAAGGCGTCGCTCTTCGCGCCGCACGCGAAGGTGGTCCACGTCGACGTCGACCCCGCCGAGATCTCCAAGATCCGCATCGCGGACGTCCCCATCGTGGGCGACGCGAAGGACGTCATCGCCGACCTCGCGGTCGCGTTCCGCGAGGCGAAGGCCGCGTCCGCGGTGAGCCAAGACATCGCCGACTGGTGGGCCTACCTGGACGGCCTCCGCGAGGAGTTCCCGCTCGGCTACACGGAGCCCGCGGACGGCCAGCTCGCTCCGCAGTACGTCATCCAGCGCATCGGCGAGATCACGGGACCCGAGGGCGTGTTCGCCTCGGGCGTCGGACAGCACCAGATGTGGGCCGCGCAGTTCATCAAGTACGAGCGCCCCAACTCGTGGCTCAACTCCGGCGGCGCCGGCACCATGGGCTACTCGGTGCCCGCCGCGATGGGCGCCAAGGTCGCCCAGCCCGACCGCCACGTGTGGGCGATCGACGGCGACGGCTGCTTCCAGATGACCAACCAGGAGCTCGCCACCTGCACGATCAACGACATCCCCATCAAGGTCGCGATCATCAACAACTCGTCGCTCGGCATGGTGCGCCAGTGGCAGACCCTCTTCTACGAGGGCCGCTACTCGAACACCGACCTCAACACGGGCGGCGGCACCCGCATGGTGCCCGACTTCGTGAAGATGGCCGACGCGTACGGCGCCCTCGGGATCCGCGTGACGAAGCCCGAGGAGGTGGACGACGCGATCCGCCTGGCGCTCGCCACCAACGACCGCCCCGTCGTCATCGACTTCGTGGTCAGCCGCGACGCGATGGTGTGGCCGATGGTGCCGCAGGGTCTCAGCAACAGCGCCGTGCAGTACGCCCGCGACCACGCGCCCGACTGGGACGACGACCTCGCGGAGACCGGGAGGACCGAGAAGTGAGCCACATCCTGAGCCTCCTCGTGGAGGACAAGCCCGGACTCCTCACGCGCGTGGCCGGGCTGTTCGCCCGCCGCGGCTTCAACATCGAGTCGCTCGCGGTCGGCGCGAGCGAGATCGAGGGCCTGTCGCGCATCACGGTCGTCGTGGACGTGGAGGCGCTCCCGCTCGAGCAGGTGACGAAGCAGCTCAACAAGCTCATCAACGTCATCAAGATCGTGGAGCTCGACCCCGGGCAGGCCGTCGAGCGCGAGCACCTGCTCGTCAAGGTGCGCGTCGACAACGTGACGCGCTCGCAGGTGCTCGAGGCCGTGAACCTCTTCCGCGCCCGCGTGGTCGACGTCGCCACCGACGCGCTGATCATCGAGGTCACGGGCGACTCCGGCAAGGTGCAGGCCCTCCTCCGGGTGCTCGAGCCCTTCGGAATCAAGGAGCTCGCGCAGTCGGGGCTCCTCGCCATGGGGCGCGGGTCGAAGTCCATCACCGACCGCGTCTTCCGCACCGCCTAGCGCCGACCCCGGCGGGCGGCGGGGGACAGCCGCTAGGCTCCCCGCGCACCGCGCCCGACGCTCTCGCACGTACCCGCCCGCACGACCACGCCCCGCCCGAGCGCGGGGCAGCCAGGCACGACCGCCCATCGCCCCTCGCGGGGACGACAGAACAAGGAGATCCATCACGTGACTGACATCGTCTACGACAAGGACGCCGACCTCTCGCTCATCCAGGGTCGCAAGGTCGCCGTCATCGGCTACGGCTCGCAGGGCCACGCGCACGCGCTGAACCTCCGCGACTCCGGCGTCGAGGTGGTCATCGGCCTCAAGGAGGGCTCGACCAGCCGCGCCAAGGCGGAGGAGCAGGGCTTCACGGTGAAGACGCCGTCCGACGCGTCCGCGTGGGCCGACGTCATCGTCATCCTCGCGCCCGACCAGCACCAGCGCGGCCTCTACGCAGACAGCGTGCGCGACAACCTCACCGAGGGCAAGACGCTCGTCTTCGCGCACGGCTTCAACATCCGCTTCGGGTACATCGAGGCGCCCGAGGGCGTCGACGTCGTCCTCGTCGCCCCCAAGGGCCCGGGCCACACCGTGCGCCGCGAGTTCGAGGCCGGCCGCGGCGTCCCCGTGATCGTCGCGGTCGAGGTCGACGCGTCCGGCAAGGCGTGGGACCTCGCGTGGTCGTACGCCAAGGGCATCGGCGGCCTCCGTGCCGGCGGCATCCGCACCACGTTCACCGAGGAGACCGAGACCGACCTCTTCGGCGAGCAGGCCGTGCTCTGCGGCGGCACCTCGCAGCTGGTCCAGTACGGCTTCGAGACGCTGATCGAGGCGGGCTACCAGCCGCAGATCGCGTACTTCGAGGTGCTGCACGAGCTCAAGCTCATCGTCGACCTCATGTGGGAGGGCGGCATCGCGAAGCAGCGCTGGAGCATCTCCGACACGGCCGAGTACGGCGACTACGTCTCCGGCCCGCGCGTCATCTCGCCGGACGTCAAGGAGAACATGAAGGCCGTCCTCGCGGACATCCAGTCCGGCGCGTTCGCCGACCGCTTCATCAAGGACCAGGACGCCGGCGCGCCCGAGTTCCTCGAGCTCCGCAAGAAGGGCGAGGAGCACCCGATCGAGTCCACCGGCCGCGAGCTGCGCAAGCTCTTCGCGTGGAACAAGGCCGACGACGACTACACGGACGGCTCGGTCGCCCGCTAGCCGTCGCCCACCCGCACCACCGGACGCCCGGTCGCCTCGCGCGACCGGGCGTCCTCGCTTCCCCGGCGGGGCTGCGGCGCCGAGGAGCGTGCGGCGGGCGTCCGGATCGGAGCACGTACCATCGGGGCATGCCTCGCACCCCCGACGACGACGCCCTCAGCTGGGCCGGCGAGGAGGCGGATCCCACGCTCGCCCGCTCGCCCGAGCCGCAGCGCCCGGTGCCGCGCCGCCGCCCCGACGCCGGCCCCTCGACCGGGACCGGCCGCGCGTCCGCCCTCGGGGCGACGGCCGCGCGCCGGGCCGCGGCGTCCGGATCCGCGACATCCGCAACCGACGAGCCGCACGCCCTCGCGATGGACGACGACGACGCCGTCGCGCCCGACGCATCGCCCGAGGTGGTGGGGCTCGCCTTCTTCGGCGCCGTCGCGGTCCTCGAGGCCATCGCCTGGTTCTTCGTCGTCCGCGACAACCCGTCGAGCGCCGGGTCCGGCTTCCAGGTCGGCGTCGCGCAGGCGACCGAGGCCCTCACGGTGCTCGCGCCGCCGCTGTGGGTCGCCGCCGTGGTCGCCGCCCTGCGCGGCATGCGCGTCGGCCGCCGCATGCTCGCGCTGGCCGCGGGCGCCGTCGTCCTCTTCCCCTGGCCGTGGCTGGTGACGCGATGAGCGCCGAGCAGGCACCCGGCGGCGTGACCGCGACAGCCGCCGCGCGGACGCGCCGCGGCCGGCCCACGCGCGCCGGCTGGATCGTGGGGATCCTCGGCGCGCTCGCCCACGGGATCCTCGTGTGGCAGGCCGTCGACCAGTACACGGCGTTCCGCGACATCGCCACGGCGTTCGGCGGGTCTCTCCGGCCCGGCACCCTCGCGACGCTCGTCGGCGCGATCCTCGTGCCCGTCGTCGCGTTCGTCCTCGCGGCGCTCGCCACGCGCGGACGCCCCGTCGCCGCGCGCGTCCTGGTCATGCTCGCGGGCCTCGCCGCCGCGAGCGCGCTCACGGTCGGCCTCGCGGCCCTGCTGCCGCTCCTCTAGCGGGGACCGCTAGAGCGGCCATCCGGCGAACAGCACGAGGGCGATCAGCACCACCTGCGCCACGAGGCGCGGCACCAGCGGGATCGCGATGCGGCCGAAGCGCTCCGGGTGCCGGGCCGCGAACGCGTTCGCCGGGAAGACCGCGACCAGGAAGACGGCCAGCGCGACGCCGGCCGCGAGGCGCACGGGCTCGATCAGCAGGCCGATCCCGCCCGCGATCTCGCAGAGCCCCGTGAACCACACGAGCGCCAGCGGGGAGGGCACGCCGGGCCGTCGGAACGACGGCGGGATGATCGCCGCCATCGCCGTGGCGGCCTTCGGCACGAAGTGGTTGACGCCCATCCCGACGAAGACGAGGGCCAGCAGGATCCGCACGGCGAGCTGGATCGCAGCCCACGTCTCATCGCTCATCCGCCCATTCTGGGGCCACTAGCATGTGAGGGTCCCAGCCGCCCCCGCCCGAAGGACCGCCTGAATTGACCAAGCCCGTCGTTCTCATCGCCGAAGAACTCTCGCCCGCCACCGTCGACGCCCTGGGGCCCGACTTCGACGTCCGATCCGTCGACGGCACCGACCGCCCGGCCCTGCTCGCGGCCCTCGCGGAGGCGGACGCAGTGCTCGTCCGCTCCGCGACGAAGATCGACGCGGAGGCCATCGCCGCGGCCCCGCGCCTGCAGGTGGTCGCCCGCGCGGGCGTCGGCCTCGACAACGTCGACATCAAGGCCGCGACCACCGCGGGCATCATGGTCGTCAACGCGCCGACCTCGAACGTCATCTCGGCCGCCGAGCTCGCCATCGGCCACATCCTCTCGCTCGCCCGGTTCATCCCGGACGCGAGCGCCTCGCTCAAGCAGGGCCTCTGGAAGCGCTCGTCCTTCACGGGAGTGGAGCTCTACGAGAAGACCATCGGCATCGTCGGCCTCGGCCGCATCGGCACGCTCGTCGCCCAGCGCCTCGCGGGCTTCGGCGCCACGCTCGTCGCGTACGACCCCTACGTCACGCCGGCCCGCGCGCAGCAGCTCGGCGTGCAGCTGCTCCCGCTCGACGAGCTGATGAGGGCGTCCGACTTCATCACCATCCACATCCCCAAGACGCCCGACACCACGGGCCTCATCGGCACCGAGCAGTTCGCGCTCGCGAAGCCGAGCTTGCGCATCGTCAACGCGAGCCGCGGCGGCATCATCGACGAGGACGCGCTGTACACGGCGCTCAAGTCGAAGCGCATCGCGGGCGCCGGCCTCGACGTGTTCGTCAGCGAGCCGCCCACGGGATCCCCGCTGCTCGAGCTCGACAACATCATCGTCACGCCGCACCTCGGGGCGTCCACCGACGAGGCGCAGGAGAAGGCGGGCGTCTCGGTCGCGAGGAGCGTGCGCCTGGCGCTCGGCGGCGAGCTGGTGCCGGACGCCGTGAACGTCGCCGGCGGCGTCATCGACCCGTACGTGCGCCCCGGGATCCCGCTGATGGAGAAGCTCGGCCAGGTGTTCTCCGGCCTCGCCCACGAGGCGCTCACGAGCATCGACGTGGTAGTCCGCGGCGAGCTCGCCGGCTACGACGTCAGCGTGCTGAAGCTCGCGGCGCTCAAGGGCGTCTTCACCAACGTCGTGAGCGAGAACGTCTCCTACGTCAACGCGCCGCTCCTCGCCGAGCAGCGCGGGCTCGAGGTGCGCCTCATCACCGACGCCGTGTCGGAGGAGTACCGCAACGTGCTCAGCATCCGCGGCGCGCTGTCCGACGGCACCCAGGTGTCGGTGTCGGGCACGCTCACGGGAACGAAGCAGATCGAGAAGCTCGTCGAGATCGACGGCTACGACGTCGAGGTGCCGTTCAGCCGCCACCTCATCGTCATGAAGTACGAGGACCGCCCCGGCATCGTCGCGGTCTACGGCAAGGAGTTCGGCGACGCCGAGGTGAACATCGCCGGCATGCAGATCGCCCGCCAGGAGGCCGGCGGCCGTGCGCTCAGCGTGCTCAGCGTCGACTCGCCCGTGCCGGACGGCGTGCTCGAGAACGTGCGGCGCGCGATCCAGGCCACGTCGCTGCGCGAGATAGACATCGCCGACTGAGTCAGGTCCGACGGGCGACCGTCGGACTGACCACGGCGAGGGCGGCTGCTGCGGCGGCCGCCCTCGCTGCGCGTGCGGGCCGGTGCGTCCGGCCGGTGGGCGGTCAGCCGCGGGTCGAGCGGATCCGCACGAGATCGTCGACCACGCGGATGAGCTCGTCGAGCGCTTCGTCGGCGGGCGCGGATCCGCCGAGCCAGGGCTGCAGCGCGCTGTTGTAGTAGAGGCCGTCGCCGATGAGGAGCACGGCCCGCGCGACAGCCGGGTCGCCCACGGCCTCGAGGATGACGGCGGCCCACTCGTCCTGCAGGTGCGTGAGGGTGTCGCGGGCGCGCGGGTGGTTGCCCTGCGCGAGGCGGGAGGTCGCGACGTAGGCGCGGTCGAACGGCGTGGCGGTGGACAGCGAGCTGCGGATCCACAGGTCCACCGGCCCGCGCTCGGCCGCCCGGAGCCGCGCGACGTCCGCCTGCGCCAGCGCGGACATGCGCGCGAGGAGCCCGTCCACGAGCGCCTCCTTGCCGCCGAAGTGGTAGAGCAGCCCGCCCTTGGAGACGCCGGCCGCCGCGGCGACGGACTCGAGCGTCGTGCCGCGCTCGCCCTGCTGCACGAGCAGCTCCTCGAAGGCGTCGAGGATGCGGTCGCGCGCGGTGCCGGCGGAGGACGCCGCCTGGTCGGGTGCGGCGTCGGCGTCGGGCGCGAGTGCGGGGTCGTCGGGGGGAGTGTCGGGCATGGATCCAGCGTAGCGGCGGGTTGTCCGCTGTACCGACCGGACGGTACAGTGATCCCGGTCGCGTCCGCGGCCCCGTCCGCGCCACCCGCGCCGTCGCCTCCCGACGTCAGGAAGCACCGTCATGTCCACGCCCCGCACCGCATCCGTCCCCGTGACCGCAGTGACCGGCCGCGCCGGGCGACGCCAGTGGGCCGCGCTCGTCGTGCTGATGCTCCCGGTGCTGCTCGTCTCGATCGACAACACGGTGCTGAGCTTCGCGATGCCGTCCATCGCGCGCGACCTCGAGCCGTCGGGCGCCGCGCAGCTCTGGGTCATCGACGCGTACCCGCTCGTGCTCGCCGGGCTCCTCGTGGCGATGGGCAACATGGGCGACCGCTACGGCCGCCGGCGCCTGCTCATGATCGGCGCGGCCGGCTTCGGCGTCGTCTCGGCCCTCGCCGCCTTCGCGACCGACGCCTCGCAGCTCATCGCCGCGCGCGCCGCCCTCGGCTTCTTCGGCGCGATGCTCATGCCGTCCACGCTGTCGCTCCTCCGCTCGATCTTCACCGACCGGAAGCAGCGCCGCCTCGCGATCGCGATCTGGGCGTCGGGCTTCTCCGGCGGATCCGCGCTCGGCCCGCTCGTCGGCGGCGTGCTGCTCGAGCACTTCTGGTGGGGATCCGTGTTCCTCGTGGCCGTGCCCGTGCTGCTGCCGCTGCTGATCCTCACGCCCGTGCTCGTGCCCGAGTCGAAGGACCCGGCGCCGGGGCCGATCGACGGGATCGCGATCCTGCTGTCGCTCGCGACGGTCGCGCCCATCGTCTACGCGATCAAGACATTCGCGACCGAGGGCGTCACGCCGCTCGCGATCGCGGCGCCCGTCGTGGGCGTGGTCGCCGGCATCCTCTTCGTGCGCCGCATGTCCCGCGCGCGGAACCCCATGCTCGACGTCGCGCTGTTCCGCGAGCCGGTCTTCACGGGTGCGGTGCTCGTCAACCTGCTGAGCGTCGTCTCGCTCGTCGGCTTCCTCTTCTTCGTCACGCAGCACCTGCAGCTGGTCGCGGGGCTCGATCCGCTCGCGGCGGGCTTCGCGCTCATCCCCGGATCCGTGGTCGTCATCGTCTCGGGGCTCGTGATCGTGCCGATCGTGGCGCGGGCCCGGCCGTCGCGCGTGGTCGCGATAGCGCTCGCGTTCTCCGCGGTCGCCTACGTGATCCTCGCGGTCACGGGCAAGGGCGCGTCCGTCGGGCTCCTGGTCTTCGCGTTCTGCCTGCTCGGCGCGGGCATCGGCGCGTCGCAGACCATCTCGAACGACCTGATCATCGCGGCCGTCCCGCCGGCGAAGGCCGGCGCGGCGTCCGCGGTGTCGGAGACGGCGTACGAGGTGGGCGCGGTGCTCGGCACGGCTGTCCTCGGCAGCATCCTGACGGCCAGCTACCGCACGGGCCTCGTCCTCCCCGCCGGACTCTCCGAGGGGGATGCGTCCGCGGCCCGGGAGACGCTCGGGGGAGCGGTCTCGGTCGCCGAGCGCGTGCCGGCCGACGTGGGATCCGCGCTGCTCGAGTCGGCGCACCAGGCGTTCGACGGCGGCGTGGTGACCACCTCGATCATCGGCGCCCTGCTCATGGTCGGCGCGATCGTCATCTCGCTCACGAGCCTCCGCCGCGCCAGCTCGCACGACTGAGCCCGACCCTTCACATGCGTCGGGCCCGTCACCTCGCGAGGTGACGGGCCCGATGCGTGCGGGAGGGGATCAGACGACGTTGTCGTCCGAGCGCTCGCTGCGCGTGATGCGCTGGCCGGTGGCGGGGTCGATGCGCGTGCGCGTCTCGCTGACGGCCGTGCGGCGGCGGGCGAGGAGCGCGACGCCGATGATGATGACGAGCGCGCCGCCGCCCATGAGGATGTAGCCGACGAGCTGGAGGTCGACGCCGGGGACGGTGATGTCGACCGCGAACGCGAGGATCGCCCCGAGGACGACGAGGAAGATGCCGAGGCCGATGCTCATGGTGTGTCCTTCTGTCGCGCGGTCGGGTCGGCACAGCCTAGCGAGCGGTGCCCCGCGACGGACAGGTAGCCTGTCCGGAAACCCACCGAGCCCCGGGAGGATCCATGCCCCGCACCATCTCGCTCGCCGTCGTCCCCGGGGACGGCATCGGTCCGGAGGTCGTCCACGAGGCCCTCCGCGTGCTCCGGGAGGCGGTCCCCGCCGACGTGTCGCTCGACACCACGCAGTACCCGTTCGGCGCCGGCCACTTCCTCGAGACGGGGGAGATCCTCACCGACTCCGACCTGACGGCCCTCGCCCAGCACGACGCGATCCTCCTCGGCGCGGTCGGCGGCGACCCCCGCGACGCGCGCCTCGCGGGCGGCATCATCGAGCGCGGCCTGCTGCTCAAGCTCCGCTTCGCGTTCGACCACTACATCAACCTGCGGCCGACCACCCTGCTGCCCGGCGTGACCTCCCCCCTGGCGGCTCCCGGCGAGGTCGACTTCGTCGTCGTCCGCGAGGGCACCGAGGGCCCGTACGCCGGCAACGGCGGCGTGCTCCGCCGCGGCACCGAGCACGAGATCGCGACCGAGGTGTCCGTGAACACGGCGCACGGCGTCGAGCGCACGGTGCGGTTCGCCTTCGACCTGGCCTCGAAGCGCGACCGCAAGCGCGTCACCCTCGTGCACAAGACGAACGTGCTGACCTTCGCGGGATCCCTGTGGCAGCGCACCGTCGACCGCGTCGCCGCCGAGCACCCCGACGTCACGGTCGACTACCTGCACGTCGACGCCACGATGATCTTCCTGGTCACCGACCCGTCCCGCTTCGACGTCATCGTGTCCGACAACCTGTTCGGCGACATCATCACCGACCTCGCGGCGGCCATCTCGGGCGGCATCGGCCTCGCCGCGTCCGGGAACGTCAACCCCACGGGCGCGTTCCCGAGCATGTTCGAGCCGGTGCACGGATCCGCGCCCGACATCGCCGGCCAGCAGAAGGCCGACCCGACCGCGGCGATCCTGTCGGTGGCGCTCCTGCTCGACCACCTCGGCCTGCCGGACGCCGCCGCGCGCGTCACGGCCGCGGTCTCCGCCGACCTCGCCGCGCGCGCCGCGGGCGACGCCGCACCCCGATCCACCGCGGAGGTCGGCGACGCCGTCATCCGCGCCCTCTCCACGAACCACTGAAGGACCCCATGAGCACCACCAGCAGCACAGCCTCCACCAGCGGCACAGCCTCCACCGCCTTCCCCCTGTCCTTCGAGCAGACCCCGTCGGAGACCGCCCGTGCCGACGCCGAGCGGGAGGCGATCCTCGCCGACCCGGGCTTCGGCAAGCACTTCACGGACCACATGGTCCAGATCGACTGGACGCTCGACGCCGGCTGGCACGACGCCCGCGTCGTCCCGTACGGGCCGCTCCAGCTGGATCCCGCCGCGAGCGTCCTGCACTACGGCCAGGAGATCTTCGAGGGCATGAAGGCGTACCGCCACGCCGACGGATCCGTGTGGACCTTCCGCCCCGACCGCAACGCCGCCCGCCTCCAGCGCTCGGCCCGCCGTCTGGCGCTGCCGGAGCTGCCCACCGAGGACTTCGTCGAGTCGGTGCGCCAGCTGGTCCGCGCCGACCTCGACTGGGTGCCGTCGGCGCCCGAGCAGAGCCTGTACCTGCGCCCGTTCATGATCGCCAACGAGAGCTTCCTCGGGGTCCGCGCCGCCCAGCGCGTGGGCTACTACGTCATCGCGAGCCCCGCGGGCGCGTACTTCACGGGCGGCGTCGCGCCGGTCTCCATCTGGCTGTCCACCCAGTACTCCCGGGCGGGCAAGGGCGGCACGGGCGCCGCGAAGTGCGGCGGCAACTACGCAGCCTCGCTCCTCCCGCAGGCCGAGGCCGCATCGCACGGCTGCGCGCAGGTGCTCTTCCTCGACTCCGAGGAGGGCCGCTACCTCGAGGAGCTCGGCGGCATGAACATCGTGCTGGTCTACAGGGACGGCCGGCTGGTCACGCCCGACTCGGAGAGCATCCTCGAGGGCATCACGCGCGACTCGATCCTGGAGCTCGCGCGCGACCGCGGCCTCACGGTCGAGAAGCGCCGGGTGGAGCTGTCGGAGTGGGTCGACGGCGTCGCATCCGGCGAGATCACCGAGGTGTTCGCGTGCGGCACCGCTGCCGTGATCACGCCCATCGGCCGCCTGATGGGCGAGGGCCTCGACGTCGGCGACATCGACGCGCCTGCGGGCGAGCTGACGATGTCGCTGCGCCAGGAGCTCACCGACATCCAGTACGGCCGGATCCCGGACCGCCACGGCTGGCTCACGCGCCTCGACGCGTAGCGCTCGATCGCTCGTGCCGGCGGCCGCGCGCCGTCGGCACGGCTAGGGTCGTGTCTCGTGAAGATCGCGCGTTTCAGCACCGGTGACGACCCCCGCTTCGGCATCCTCGACGAGGAGGAGGGCCACCTGGTCGTCCTCTCCGGCGACCCCATGTTCAGCGGCTACCAGACGACGGGGGAGCGCGTGCCGCTCGCCGATGCCCGGCTGCTCGCGCCGGTGATCCCGCGCTCCAAGGTCGTGGCGGTCGGCCGCAACTACGCGGCGCACGCCGCCGAGCACGGCAGCGAGGCGCCCACCACGCCGCTCATCTTCCTCAAGCCCAACACCTCGGTCATCGGTCCGGACGACGCGATCCGCCTCCCGGCCGACAGCCAGCAGGTCGAGCACGAGGGCGAGCTCGCGGTCGTCATCGGGCGGATCACGCGCGACGTGTCGGTGGAGGACGCGGCGCGCTCGATCTTCGGCTACACGATCGGGAACGACGTGACCGCCCGCGACATCCAGCACTCCGAGAGCCAGTGGGCGCGCGCCAAGGGCTACGACACGTTCTGCCCGCTCGGCCCGGTCATCGAGACCGAGGGCTCGTTCGAGGACGCGCTCATCGAGACCCGCGTCGACGGGGAGCTGCGCCAGTCCGGCCGCACGAGCGAGATGGTGCACACGGTGCCCGAGCTGATCGCCTTCGCCTCGCGCGTGTGGACCCTGCTGCCCGGCGACGTGATCCTCACGGGCACGCCCGCGGGCGTCGGCCCGTTCACCGACGGCCAGGTCGTCGAGGTGTCCATCGAAGGCATCGGCACGCTCTCCAACCCCGCGCGCGCCCGCGCCTGACCGTGATCCGCCCCGGCCGTCCCGTGTGCGTCGCGCTGGCGGCCGCGGCGGTGGCGCTGCTCTCGGGCTGCGTGTACGACGTGTCGGACTACGGGCTGGAGACGCCGGGGCCGACGGACGCGGGATCCCCGACCGCGACCCCCGTCGTCGACGAGCCGCCCGCGCTCGACCTCCCCGCGGGCTGCGCCCCGGCCGACCTCTCGATCGACTGGGCCCAGCCTGTCGTCGGGGCCGCCGACCAGCTCCTCGCCGTGCGGGTCATGCAGGTGCGGATCCCCGGCCCCGGCGAGCAGCCCGGCCTCGGCTCGACACCGCAGAGCGTGACGCGCACCGACACCGAGCTCGTGCCGCCCTTCGGTCTCGCGGTCGACGCGGCGGGCGATGGATCCGCCACGGTCGTCGACCAGCTCACCCCCGATCCGGCATGGGCGGGGTACCTGCTCGGCGATCTCCGCGACCGCGACATCGTGCCGCCGCGCTTCGGCCGGTCGATCCAGCTCGTGTCCTTCGACCCCGTGCTCGATCGCGCGGCCCGCTACGTCATCGGCTACCTGGGGGCGACGCAGGCTGTGCGCTTCGATGTCACCGGCTGCGACGGCACGTTCCGCTCCTCCGGTGCGCTGACCGGGATCGATCCGATGCGCTACGGCGGCGCCGTCCTCCTCGAATGCGGCGTGCCGCCCGGCGACCAGTACGACCGGTGGGACCTGCTCGAGCCGTACTGCGCCGACGGGGCCGCGGGGGCGGCGGGCACCGAGCCCTAGAATCGGATCCAGGATGACTGAGACAACCGCGCACCCCGTGACCACCGCCACCGGCACCGACGTCCGCGTCCGGTTCTGCCCGTCCCCGACCGGGACGCCGCACGTGGGGCTCATCCGCACGGCGCTCTTCAACTGGGCGTACGCGCGCCACACCGGCGGCAAGCTCGTCTTCCGCGTCGAGGACACCGACGCCGCGCGCGACAGCGAGGAGAGCTACGAGCAGCTCATCGAGGCGCTGCGCTGGCTCGAGATCGACTGGGACGAGGGCGAGGGCGTCGGCGGCCCGCACGCGCCGTACCGCCAGTCGCAGCGCACCGAGCTCTACCTCGACGTGATCGCCAAGCTCACCGCGTCCGGCCACCTCTACGAGAGCTACGCGACGGCCGAGGAGATCGAGGCGCGCAACCGCGCCGCCGGCCGCGACCCGAAGATGGGCTACGACAACTTCGAGCGCGACCTCACCGAAGCCGAGCGCCAGGCCTTCCGCGACGAGGGCCGCGCGCCCGCCCTCCGCCTCCGCGTGCCGGACACCGACCTCTCCTTCGACGACCTCGTGCGCGGCACGGTCACGTTCCCCGCCGGATCCTTCCCCGACTTCGTGCTCGTGCGCCCCAACGGCGCCCCGCTGTACACGCTCGTGAACCCGGTCGACGACGCGCTCATGGGGATCACGCACGTGCTCCGCGGCGAGGACCTCCTCTCGTCGACGCCTCGGCAGATCGCGCTGTACCACGCGCTCATCGACATCGGCGTGGCCGACGCCATCCCGCGCTTCGGGCACCTGCCGTACGTGATGGGGGAGGGCAACAAGAAGCTCTCCAAGCGCGACCCCGAGTCGAACCTGTTCCACCACCGCGACCGCGGCTTCATCCCCGAGGGCCTCATCAACTACCTGGCGCTGCTCGGCTGGTCGCTCACGCACGACCGGGACGTGTTCTCGCGGATGGAGATGGTCACCGCGTTCGACGTCGCCGACGTCACGCCCGCCCCGGCGCGCTTCGACCTCAAGAAGGCGGAGTCGCTGAACGGCGACCACATCCGCCTGCTCGCGCTCGACGACTTCGCGCAGCGCCTCGTGCCGTACCTGCAGGCGGCCGACGTCGTCGGCGCGGAGCTCACGCACGACGAGCAGCGGATGCTCGAGGCGGCCGCCCCGCTCGTGCAGGAGCGCATGCAGCTCCTCGGCGAGGCGCCCGACCTCCTCTCCTTCCTCTTCACGACGGCCGACGCCCTGCCCTACGACGACGCTGCGGTCCAGGCGCTCAAGGACGACGCCCCCGAGGTGCTGGCCGCCTCGCGTGGCGCGCTCGCCGGGGTCCCGCACACGCAGTGGGACATCGACCTCGTGCAGGAGGTGCTGCAGAACACGCTCATCACCGGCATGGGCATGAAGCCGCGCCTCGCCTACGGGCCGCTGCGTGTCGGCATCTCCGGCCGCCGGATCTCGCCGCCGCTGTTCGAGTCGATGGTGCTCCTCGGCAAGGACGAGACCATCGCGCGCCTCGACCGCCTCGCGGGGATGCTCGGTGCCTGACGCATCGGTGCCTGACGACGCGGGCGCGGGATCCACCGCGATCGGCGACTCGTACGACGTCGTCGTCATCGGCGCGGGCCCCGCGGGCCTGTCCGCCGCGCTGAACCTCGTGCGCGCCCGCCGCCGCACCCTCGTGCTCGACAGCAGCCGTCCGCGCAACGCCGCGACGCTCATGTCGCACGGCTTCGTCACCCGCGACGGGATCTCCCCGCTCGAGCTCCGCAAGCTCGGCCAGGTAGAGGTCGAGGGGTACGACGAGGGCGAGTTCCAGCTCGCCGTCGTGCAGTCGGCTGAGCCCGCCGATGGCGGCTTCACGATCCGCGCGAAGGGCGTGCGCCGCGCGCCCGACCGCGAGGTGCACGCGCGCCGGATCCTCATCGCCACGGGCCTCGTGGAGACCCTGCCCGACCTGCCGAGCATCCGCGCCTACTACGGCACGGCCGTGCACAGCTGCATGGAGTGCGACGGCTACGAGAAGGCCGACGAGCCGCTCTTCCTCATCGGCGAGACGGACGACCTCGTGGAGCGCGCGCTGCTGCTCTCGCAGTGGTCGCGGGACATCATCGTGTTCACGAACGGCGTCGCGGAGATCGACGAGGCGGGGGAGCGCGGGCTCGCGTCCCTCGGCATCCGCGTCGACCGCCGTCCCGTCGCCGACATCGAGGGTGAGCGCGCGGTCGTCACCGGCATCCGGATGCAGGACGGGGCCGTCGTCCCGCGCACCGGCGGCTTCGTGCGCCCGCGCTACTCGACCGCGCTCGACTTCCTCGCCGGGCTCGACCTCGACACCGACGACGACGGCCACATCGCCGTCGACGCCGAGGGCCGCACCTCCCACGAGGGCGTCTACGCGGCGGGCGACAGCTCGCAGCCGGGGCCGCAGCAGCTGATCATCGCGGCCGGCTTCGGCGCGCGTGCGGCCAGCGCGATCAACCGGGACCTGCTGCCTGTGATCTGACGCGTGGTGCCCGCCGGGCCGCCGCCGGTTTGGCGCGGATCCGGCCGATGGGCTACACTCGACGAGGCCCGATCGCGCATCGGGGCATTGGGGTATGGTGTAATTGGCAACACGGAAGATTCTGATTCTTTTGTTCTTGGTTCGAGTCCAGGTACCCCAGCACTGAATACGCAGGAAATGACAGGCCCGGATATCCGGGCCTTTTCCTTTTCCCGCTTCCTCCACAGTCCTCGGTGATGCGTCCCGGTCGCCGCCCTCATCGGGCAGGGGCCGGATGTCGGCCCGTCGGGCCATGATCGAGGCATGCCAGAGCGCACGAGGCGACGACCGATCACCCGCCCCGTCGTGCTCCAGCGGTGGCTCGTCGTGGCCGGAGCGATGGTCGCGCTGGCGACGCTCGTGGGCCTCCTGGTCGCTGCGGAGTGGAGGGTCCTCACCGCGGCGGTGTCCGCCCTCGCCGTGTTCGCCGGGGTCGTCCTGGCGTGGCGCAAGACGGTCGCGGAGGAGGCGCTCCGGGCGCGGGCCGGCTCCCAGGAGGAGGAGGCGCTCCGACGGGCGCGTGCGGAGCGGGAGCGCAGCGCGATCCTGTTCGGCTACAACCTCAGCGAGCTCCTCGGGACGATCGACGGCCTCGCCCGCCGCCCGCCCTCGGAGCGGTCCCAGGAGATCGCGGCCGTCCGGCAGTCCGCCGCCGTGCAGTGCAAGGAGGGCGTCGGCGCGGTGGATGCCCGTGCCGCGTACTTCCGCGTGGATGACCTCCGCGCGGTCCGTCGCCGGATGACGCCGGACAAGGTCGCGAGCAGCCCCGAGCGCACGGACGGCTTCACGACCGTGTTCGAGGAAGCAGGTGACGACGACCAGGACGTGTGGGAGGTCCTCGACGGACGCCGTCTCACCTCGTTCGTCGAGGACGTCGTGGAGTGGGAGACCGGCCGGACCGGTGCACGCGGGACGCGCTCCTACGGCACGTTCATCACCGCCCGCGTCGAGGCGGGCGGCGTGGCCTTCGGCATCCTCACCGTGAACGCCGTCCGTCCCGGCAGCCTCCTCCACGAGGACAAGCTCTACGTCGCGGCCATGGCGAGGATCCTGGGCCTCGCGGAGCTGCTGTGCCTCACGACGCACGCGCACCGGACCGCGACGGATGCCGCCGTTGGCCGCAGCGGGACGTCGGGCGTCGTGCCTATGATCGGGTACCGGCAGGAAGGCGCATCATGAGCGACACCATCATCTGGAGCTCCGACACCGGCGAGTTCACCGAGGTCCCGCACCCCGAGCGTCGTCGTGAGGCCATCCGCGCTGTCCTCGCCGACATCCAGGAGGACCCGCGCGCCTCTGTCCGCGTCGTCGAGGAGCGTTCGCGCGCCCGCCTCCGATGGGCTGACCGCGCCGAGGCCTGACGCCCACGACCGGCGTCCGGTCGAGCACGTCACACGACGACGGCCCCACCCGAGCATCTGCTCGAGCGGGGCCGTCGTCGCGTTCAGCGCAAGTGGATCAGGCGAGGCGCCCCTTCGGGGAGCTGTCGCTCGTCTTCGACGGGTCCTTCTCCACGACGTCGCCGAGGGCGTCGTCGATGCGGGTCAGGAGCTCCGCGGGGATCTTCACGCCCGACGCCTTCACGTTCTCGTGGACCTGCTCGGGCCGCGAGGCGCCGATGATCGCGGATGCGACGTTGTCGTTCTGGAGCACCCACGCGACCGCGAGCTGGGCGAGCGACAGGTCCAGCTCATCGGCGACGGGCTGCAGCTCCTGCACTCGGCTGAGGACGTCGTCGTTCATGTAGCGCTTGATCATGTCGGCGCCGCCCTTGTCGTCCGTGGCGCGCGAGCCCTGCGGCAGGTCCTGGCCGGGCTTGTACTTGCCGGTGAGGACGCCCTGGGCGATGGGGGACCAGACGATCTGCGAGATGCCGAGGTCCCTCGAGGTCGGGACGATCTCCTCCTCGATGACGCGCCAGAGTGCCGAGTACTGCGGCTGGTTGGAGATGAGCTGGAAGCCGAGCTCGCGGGAGAGGCCGTGCGCCTCGCGGAGCTGCTCGGGGGTCCACTCGCTGACGCCGATGTAGAGCGCCTTGCCCTGGCGGACGACGTCGGCGAAGGCCTGCATCGTCTCCTCGAGCGGGGTCTCGTAGTCGTAGCGGTGGGCCTGGTAGAGGTCCACGTGGTCGGTCTGGAGGCGCTCGAGCGAGCCGTCGATCGACGCCATGATGTGCTTGCGCGAGAGGCCGGTGTCGTTGTGGCCCTTGGCGCCGGTCGGGAAGTAGACCTTCGTGAAGATCTCGAGCCCGTCGCGGTCCTCGCCCTTGAGCGCGTCACCGAGGACCTTCTCGGCGACGGTGTTCGCGTAGCCGTCCGCGGTGTCGAACGTGGTGATGCCGGCCTCGAGGGCCGCCTGCACGCACTGCGTGGCGGTGTCGTTCTCGACCTGCGACCCGTGGGTCAGCCAGTTGCCGTACGTGATCTCGGAGATCTTGAAGCCTGAGTTGCCTAGATAGCGGAATTCCATCCTCCGAGCCTACGCCGGGCGCGCTGGGCGACCCCGGGACGCGGTCTGTCCGACCGGTGACCGGGAGATGCACGTGTGGCCCCGTCCGATGGTCTCGGGCGGGGCCGCACGGTCGTGCAGGAGGAGGCGGCGGATCAGGCCTCGCGGGTCTTCGGCGAGCTGTCCTCGGTCTTGCGCGGGTCCCTCTCGACGATGTCGCCGAGGGCGTCGTCGATGCGGGTGAGGAGCTCCGCGGGGATCTTCACGCCGGACGCCTTCACGTTCTCGTGCACCTGCTCGGGACGCGATGCGCCGATGATCGCGGAGGCCACGTTCTCGTTCTGGAGCACCCACGCGACGGCGAGCTGCGCGAGCGACAGGTCCAGCTCGTCGGCGTCGGGCTGCAGCTCCTGCACGCGGGAGAGGGTGTCGTCGTTCATGAACCGCTTGATCATGTTCGCGCCGCCCTTGTCGTCGGTCGCGCGGGATCCGGACGGCAGCTCCTGGCCGGGCTTGTACTTGCCCGTCAGCACGCCCTGGGCGATGGGGGACCACACGATCTGCGAGATGCCCAGCTCCCTCGAGGTCGGCACGACCTCCTCCTCGATGACGCGCCAGAGTGCCGAGTACTGCGGCTGGTTCGAGATGAGCTGGAAGCCCAGCTCGGTGGCGAGGGCGTGGCCGGCGCGCAGCTGCTCGCTCGTCCACTCGCTCACGCCGATGTAGAGGGCCTTGCCCTGGCGGACGACGTCGGCGAACGCCTGCATCGTCTCCTCGAGGGGCGTCTCGTAGTCGAAGCGGTGGGCCTGGTAGAGGTCGATGTAGTCGGTCTGGAGGCGCGTGAGCGACGCGTCGACGGAGTCCATGATGTGCTTCCGCGAGAGCCCCACGTCGTTGTGGCCCTTGGGTCCGGTGGGCCCGAAGACCTTGGTGAAGATCTCGATCGAGGCACGTCGCTCGTCCTTGAGCGCCTCGCCGAGCACGGTCTCCGCCTTGGTGTTGGCGTAGACGTCCGCGGTGTCGAAGGTGGTGATCCCCGCCTCGAGGGCGGCCTTCACGCACGCGGTCGCAGTGTCGTTCTCCACCTGCGATCCGTGGGTGAGCCAGTTGCCGTAGGTGATCTCGGAGATCTTGAAGCCGGAGTTGCCGAGGTATCTGAATTCCATGCTCCGACCGTACGCCGGGCACCTCCGCCGCTTGGCACGAAAGTGTGCGAGGCGGCCGGCGGCCGGCGGCGCGGTCAGGCGGCGGGGGAGCGGATCACGTGCAGGGGCGCGAGCGCCGTGTCGAGCGCCGCCTCCAGCGGCCACGCCGAGCGCTCCGGCTGGCTGAGCACCAGCCCGCCCTGGATGGCCGCGAGGATCACGGTGGCGATGCGCTGCGGATCCGCGGAGGGGCCGACGAGCCCGGCCTGCCGCATGCGCTCCACCCCGCGCACCAGGAACGCGCGCCAGGCGCGCATGGTCTCCGCGATGGCCCGCTCCAGCTCCGGGTCGACGGCGGAGGCCTGCGTCGCGAGGGAGCCGATGGGGCATGCCCACCGGCCGCGGCCGATGTAGTAGTCGACGAGCGCGGAGCGCCAGGCCTCCCACGACTCCCACGACGCGAGGTCGTGGATGTGCGGTTCCTGCGCCTCCATCAGCTGCCGGCCCTCCCAGGCCGCGACCTCGCGCACGAGCTCGAGCTTCCCGCCGGGGAAGTAGTGGAACAGCTGGCTCTTGCTCGTGAGGGTCGCGGCGCGCACGTCGTCGAGCGTCGTCCCGCCGACGCCGGTGGCGAGGATCTGCTCGCCGGTGGCCTCGATGATCCGCTGGCGGGTGAGCCGCCCGCGCTCGGTGATCCTCGGTTCGGCCATGCCACGATCCTATCGTTGTGGACCGACCGGTCCAACGCGTGCTAAGAATTGGACCATGCAGTCCAACGAAGAAGCCATCCAGTCCCTCGTCCCCGACACCCGGCTCGCCGGCCGCACGGCCGTCGTCACCGGATCCACCAGCGGCATCGGCGAGGCCATCGCCCGCGTGCTCGCCTCCTCCGGCGCCGAGGTCGTCGTCAGCGGCCGCGACGTCGACCGCGCCCGTTCCGTCGTCGCCGCCATCACCGCGGCGGGCGGGAACGCTCACGCCGTGCCCGCCGACCTCGCGGGGAGCGCCGAGGGGATCCGGCGGTTCGCGGCGGAGGCCGCCGCCGCGGTCGGCGGGCGGGTCGACATCCTCGTCAACAACGCCGGCATCTACCCGGTCGGGCCGACCGCGGCGCTCGGCGACGACGACCTCGACGCCGTCCTCGCCGTCAACGTCCGGGCGCCCCACGTGCTCGTCGCGGCGCTCGCGCCCGCGATGGCGGAGCGGGGGAGCGGCGCCGTGGTCGACGTCGGATCCTGGATGTCCCGCGTCGGCGTCCCGTTCGGCGCCGCCTACACGGCGTCGAAGGCCGCCCTCGAGCAGATGACCCGCACGTGGGCGGCGGAGTACGGCCCACACGGCGTGCGGGTCACCACGGTCGCGCCGGGCGTGACCGCCACGCCCGGCAACGCGTCGGATGCGGCCGTGCTCGACGCCATGACGGCGACCACGCCGGCAGGCGTCCCGGTGCGTCCCGTCGACATCGCGTTCGCCGTGCGCTTCCTCGTCTCGGACGAGGCGGCGTTCGTGCACGGCGCGCTGCTCGACGTCGACGGCGGCATCGGCAGCACGCGCCTCGGCTGACGCGCAGCCGCGCAGCCGCGCGATCGCACGACGACGCCCGCCCCCGGATCCGGGAGCGGGCGTCGTCGTCGTGCGGCGGAGCGGGAAGCGCTAGCGGCGCGGGGCGTCCGCGTCGCGGCTGACGTCGACGCTGCGGCCGGAGCCGCGGGCCGCGTCGTCGTCCGCATCAGCCGGGGACTTCTCGCCCTCGACGGCGGCGGCGGAGTCGGTGCCCTCGACCGCGGTGCCGTCGCGCTTGGTCTTCGCGAGGCTCGCGACGGTCGCCACCGTGATGGTGAGGAGGATGAACGACAGCGAGAACCAGATCGGGATCTCGGGCGCCCACAGCATCGGCTCGCCGCCGTTGATGAAGGGCACCTCGTTCACGTGCATGGCGTGCAGCACGAGCTTCACCGCGATGAAGCCGAGGATCACCGCGAGGCCCTGCGAGAGGTACACGAGGCGCTCGAGCAGCCCGGAGATCAGGAAGTACAGCTGGCGGAGGCCGAGCAGCGCGAACGCGTTGGCGGTGAAGACGATGTACGCCTCCTGCGTCAGGCCGAAGATCGCGGGGATGGAGTCGAGCGCGAAGAGCACGTCGGTGAGGCCGATGGCGAGCATCACCAGGAACATCGGGGTGAAGAGCTTCTTGCCGTCGACGCGGGTCGTCAGCTTGTCGCCGTCGTAGTGGTCCGAGGTGGGGATGAAGCGGCGGAGCACGCGGATGAGCTTCGAGTCGGACTCGTCCTCGTCGTGCGTCTCCTTCATCTGCTTGTACGCCATGACGAGCAGCAGCGCGCCGAACAGGTAGAAGACCCAGGAGAAGTTGTCGATGATCGCGGAGCCCATGGCGATGAAGATGCCGCGCATCACGAGCGCGATGGCGATGCCGACGAGCAGCACCTTCTGCTGGAAGGCCCGCGGCACGGCGAAGCTCGACATGATGATGAGGAAGACGAAGAGGTTGTCGACGCTCAGCGCCTTCTCCGTCACGTAGCCGGCGAAGTACTCGCCGCCGAAGGTCCAGTTCGAGAAGACGCCGACGCCCACGCCGAACACGAGCGCGATGACGATGTAGACGACCGACCAGGTCGCGGACTCCTTGAGCGTCGGCTCGTGCGCCTTCCGCACGTGCGCGAAGAAGTCGAAGACCAGCAGGCCGAGGACGGCCGCGATGGTCGCGGCCCAGAGCCAGAAGGGGACATCCATTGTGGGTTCTCCAGTACTCGGACCGCTCGTGGGTCCGGTGGGGTACTGAAGGTCTCCTCCACCCCGCGGACGATGTCCGCGGAACCGGCCGTACGGGTCGGAGTGGTCCGACCGTATTGACGACACGACCGCCGGATGGGAGTACTCCCCTTCGATGGAACAGCCTATACGGCCGCATGGAGCGCTCCGGGCCGCGCCGGCGGATCCCCAGCTGACGCGAGGTCGGGAGCGCAGGCCCGCTATTCGAGGAAGAGCAGCGCGATCCCCGCGACGGCCGCCAGGGCGCCGATGCCGATGAGCACGAGCCCGGTCACGCGGAGCGCGCGGCCGTCGAGCTCGGGGGCGTGCGTGCGGACGCGCCACGGGGATCGCGGCGAGAACCAGACGCGCACGTCGGATCCGGCGGCGAGGTCGTGGGTCTCCGGGGTGTCGGCCGGGGCCTCGTGCACGTCGCCGTCGCCGTCGAACCAGCGGAGGACGCGCCCGGGTGCTGCGCCGTCCTCGCGGGCGGGCCCGTCCGCGACGAGGCCCTCGGTCGCCGTCCAGCGCCGGCCGACGACGCGCACCGAGAGCCCCGCGACGTAGAGCAGGACGCCGGGGACGAGCGCGATCCAGGTGAGGAACTCGATGATGAGCGACGCCGCGGCGAGACCGTCCATGCCGATGACCCCGCGTCCGCTCGTCGAGAGCCCGAACAGGGCCTAGAGGTCGATGCTATCGCCGGGCTCGAGGGCGTGGAACTCGCCGCCGCCCTGCTCGGTCGCCCACTGCAGGCGCCCGTTCGAGATCGCCTTGCCCGCGGTGGAGAGCACCATCTCGTGCGTGGGGAAGGCGCGGCGCGGCTTCACGGCGAGCACGTAGTCGATGGACTCGCTGATCTTCATCCACGGCGCGCCCGCGGGAGCGGCAAGCAGGTCGACCTCGACGCCTTCCGGGATGGTGAACGAGTCGCCCGCGTAGTAGAGCGTGTCGTTGACGAGCACGCCGAGGTTGTCGACCACGGGGATGGACTCGTGGATCACGGCGTGCGTGCCGCCGAAGAAGCGCAGCGTGAAGGGTCCGGCCTCGATGGTGTCGCCGGCCTCGACCACGGTCACGTCGAAGTCCGCGACCGCGGCCGCGACCCCGGACGGCGCGTAGATGGGCACGCCCTCGTTCTTGTCGAGGATCCGCTTGAGCTGCTCCGGGGTCCAGTGGTCCGCGTGCTCGTGGGTGATGACGATGGCGTCGGCGTTCATCGCCTCCGTGATGGGGGTGGTGAAGGAGCCCGGGTCGATGAAGAGCTTGCGCCCCGAGAGTTCCAGGACCAGGGCGGCGTGCTCGAGCTTCGTCAATCGCATGAGAGGAGCCAACACCGTCGAGGCGGCCGGGGCAAACCGGCGCGCGGGGGCGCCCGGACGCGCCCGTCGGGGGCGCGTGATCGGCACGGGATCGGGCGGATCCGGCCCGGTCGGGGCTCGATTTGGTCGGGCTGTGCGCGCTGTGGCATACTCGACGAGTTGCAAAAACGGCCCCATCGTTTAGCGGCCTAGGACACCGCCCTCTCACGGCGGTAACACCGGTTCGAATCCGGTTGGGGTCACCACCGCATCATGCAGCCCGGCTCCTCCTCACGGAGGTGCCGGGCTTTCTTCTTGCGCTCGTCGCCTGCGGGGCCCGGGGCGTGCGCCTCGGCCCTGTACCGTCGAGGGGTGAGTGTGCACCTGGTCGGAGGCGGCCTGTCGGATGACGACACCCCCCTCCTCGCGCGGTTCCTGTCCGAGGCGACGACGAGGGCGACCGATGCCGCCCGGTTGGAGCCGGCCCGCATCGCCGTGGTCCTCGTGCACGACGGCCTGGGTGCCGAGTGGTTCGACGAGTACGCCGGCGCGCTGCGTGCCGCGGGCGCGTGCGAGCCAGTCGCGGTGCTGGCCCCCGAGGGCGGATCCATCGAGGTCGCGCAGCTGCAGGACGTCGACGGCATCGTCGTCGGCGGCGGCCTGACCCCCGCGTACCGCAAGGCGCTCGAGCCGATCTTCGGCGAGATCCGCCGCCAGGTCACCGCAGGGGTCCCGTACCTCGGCTTCTCCGCGGGCGCCGCGGTCGCCGCCGAGACCGCCATCGTCGGCGGCTGGCGCATCGGCGACGTCGAGGTCGTGCAGGAGTCCGCCAGCGAGGACCTCGACGAGGTCACCGTCGAGCAGGGCATCGGCCTCATCGACGTCGCGGTCGACGTGCACGCCGCCCAGTGGGGCACCCTCACGCGGCTCATCGCCGCCACGGAGGCGGGGCTCGTCGAGGGCGGCGTCGCCATCGACGAGGGCACCGTGCTCATCGTGGGCGAGGGCCAGCTGGTCGTCGAGGGGCGCGGCAGCGTCTGGTCGGTCATCGGCTCGGAGACGGGCGTCACCGTCAGCTCCGCCGGCGCGTCCTGATCCGCCGCCCGTGGCGCTGACCCTGCCCGAGCTCGTCGAGCGCGGCCTCATGGACGCCGGCTGGGCCGAGGTGCTCGCGCCCGTCGCCGACGACATCGCGCGCATGGGCGAGTGGCTGCGCGCCGAGGTCGCCGCCGGCCGCCCCTACCTCCCCGCGGGCGACCGCGTGCTGCGCGCGTTCCAGCAGCCGCTCTCCGACGTGCGCGTGCTCATCGTCGGGCAGGATCCGTACCCCACGCCCGGCCACCCCGTCGGCCTCTCCTTCTCGGTCGAGCCCGACGTGCGGCCCGTGCCGCGGAGCCTCGTCAACATCCACCGCGAGCTGCGCGACGACCTGGGGATCCCGACGCCCGAGCACGGCGACCTCACCGCGTGGACCCGCAGCGGCGTGCTCCTGCTCAACCGCGTGCTCACGGTGCGGCCGGGCGCGCCCGCGTCGCACCGTGGCAAGGGCTGGGAGGCCGTGACGGAGTGCGCGATCCGCGGCCTGGCGGCGCGCGGCGGCCCGCTCGTCGCGATCCTCTGGGGCAAGGACGCGGGATCCCTCGCGCCCCTGCTCGCGCCCGTGCCGTCGATCACCTCGGTGCACCCGAGCCCGCTGTCGGCGTCGCGCGGGTTCTTCGGCTCGAAGCCGTTCAGCCGGGCGGACGCGCTGCTCGCCGAGCAGGGCGCCGATCCCGTCGACTGGCGGCTCTGAGCCGGTCCCGCGGGATCCGTCCGCGCGCGCGGCCGTCCCCGTAGGATCGCGGCATGCTCGAGGAGGAATACCAGCGGCGACGCCGCCTGCCCGCCCACCTCCGGAAGCCCGCGCCGCCGCTGCCCGTCTTCTCCTACGAGATCCGGCGGGCGACGACCGACGACCTCCCGGACATCCGCGAGGTCTACAACCACTACGTGATGAACAGCACCGTCACCTTCGACGAGACGCGCATGACGCTCGCCAGGTGGCGCGGCCGGTTCGGCCAGCTCGAGCGGATGGGGATGCCGTTCCTCGTCGCCGTCTCGCCGTCGGGGCAGGTGCTCGGCTACGCGCTCGTCGAGCCCGTCGGCAACCGGCGGTCGTCGCGGACGACGGTCGAGGACTCGATCTACCTGGGCGCGGCGTCCACGGGCAAGGGCCTCGGCCGCGCGCTGCTGGAGGCGCTCGTCGACGCGTGCCGCGAGGCGGGGATCCGCGAGGTCATCGCGGTCATCGCCGACCAGGGCGCGGACGCGTCGATCCGGCTGCACGCCTCGCTGGGCTTCACGGAGAGCGGGCGGATGGGCCGCGTCGGCTGGAAGTTCGGGCGCTGGCTCGGCACCGTCACGATGCAGCTGACGCTCAAGCCGACGGCGCAGCCGGGCCTGTGGGCGCGGACCATGCGGCGAGCGACATCTGGCGCTGCCGCTCCTGCTCCCACCACGCACGCTCCCGCTCGCGCCGCTCCTCCTTCGCGGTGAGCGGCCGGGGCGCGACCGTCTCCACCCGGTGACGGCGGGCCCACCAGCCGGTGAGCAGCGCGGATCCCAGCACGACCGCCATGGGCAGGAGCATGAACGGTCCGCCGGTGCCGGCGCTGCGGTCGAAGCTCTGGGACATCTGGCCGAGGATCACCGTGGGGATGAACAGGAGCGTGTTGTTGAGCGCGTGGATGAGGACGGGCGCCTCGAGGCCGCCCGTGAGCCGCGCCGAGAGGGTCGCCGACAGGCCGAAGACGAAGTAGTAGGCGATGAGCCACGGGTCCTCGGCGAGGTGCGCGAGCGCGAAGAGTGAGCTGGAGACCACCGCGCCGACGACGAGGGCGACGCGGGTGCTGCGGAACCAGGATCCGACCGAGCGCTGGATGAGGCCGCGGAACCCGTACTCCTCGCCCGCCGACTGGAGCGGCGTGGTGAGCAGCACGATGGCCAGGTAGAGCCAGACCTCGCCGTCGAAGCGGACCTCGCCCGAGGGGTCGAGCGCGAACGTGACGCCGATGTAGACGAGGAAGACGGGCACCATCACGAGCGCGACGCGGCCGAGCCAGCGCCAGCGGAACCGGCCGGCGATGGACGACGTCGCGCCCATCCGGATGCCGAACAGCCAGCGCTGCAGGAGCATCGAGACGGGGATCAGCGCGGCGAGCGACAGGTTCGTGGCGAGCAGGACGACGGGGGTCATCGTGGTGAGGGACGCCTCGTCGGCGGGATCCATCCGGCCCGTGAGGATCTCGATGAGGATCGCGGCGCCGCCGAAGACGAGGGAGAGCACGAGGAAGGCGACGCCGAACAGCACGAGCGCGAGGATCCCGCGCCAGGGGCCGCCCGTGTCGCGGAGGCCGTGGTGGTACGGGACGGGCGGGCGCTCGGGGAGCGACGGGAGCTCGGGCGGGAACGCGCCGGGCATCGCGGCGGTCGGCGGGGCGCCGGGGACGACGGGCGGGGCGACCGGCGGCGACGGGTTCGCTGCGGGATCGGGGGCGGTCGGCTCCTGTGCGCTCATGCCGCCACGGTACGCGGGGCGGCTGCGCGCGCGGATCCCCCCGACGGCGGAGGGCGCGCGGCGGACGGCGGAGGACGCCGGGCGACGTAGCGCCGCCGCGTACGGTGGACGCGACGAGAGGCGCATCCATGCAGCAGGACGAGCACGAGGACCAGGGGCACGACGAGGCCCGCGACGCCGACTTCGCGGAGAAGCGGCACGAGCAGCTGACGACGGCGCCGAAGGCGGTCGAGTCGGATGCGGCACCGCGCATCGACGTGACCGAGCACGACGACGGCGTGACGCGGATCGACGTGGCGGACACGGCGTCGGTGCGGCCCGGGAAGACGACCCCGGCGCGCGAATCGTGAGCGACGCGGGCATCGGCACCGGCTCGACGGGGGCCCCGCGCGACGTGCTCGTGCTCGGCGGCACCGGGTGGATCGGCCGGCTCGTCGCGGAGCGGCTGGCGGCGCGCGGCGACCGGGTGACGTGCCTCGCGCGCGGCACGGGCGGATCCGCGCCCGACCTCACGCGGTTCGCGGCGGCCGACCGCGACCTGCCCGACGCGTACGCCGCCGTCGTCGGCGCGGACTGGGACGAGGTCGTCGACCTCACCTCCTCCGCCGAGCACGCGAGCTCCGCCGTCACCGCGCTCGGCGAGCGGGCCCGGCACTGGACCCTGGTCAGCACCGTCTCCGTGTACGCGTCCTTCGCGCATCCGGGCGAGGACGAGACGGCGGCGCTCGTGGAGCCCGTCGACCTCGAGGAGTACGGCCAGGCGAAGGTCGCGGCCGAGCGCGCGGTGACCGCGGCGCTCGCCGGACGGCGGATGATCGTGCGCCCCGGCCTGATCGTCGGGCCGGGCGACGACAGCGACCGGTTCGGCTACTGGCCGGCCCGCTTCGCGCTCGCGGGCGACGGACCCGTCCTCGTGCCGGACGCGACGGGCCGGCACTCCCAGGCGATCGACGCGCGGGACCTCGCCGACCTGGTCGTCGACGTCGGCGTGCGCGCCCTCGACGGCGTCGTCGACGCGGTGGGGGAGAGCGTGCCGCTGGCCGACGCGCTGGATCTCGCGGCCGAGGTGGCGGGATCCACGGGCGAGCGGGTGGTCGCGACCGACGACCAGCTGGCCGCGGCCGACGTGCGGCACTGGGCGGGACCGCGCTCGCTGCCGCTGTGGCTGCCGGGAACGGCGGCAGGGATGCTGGCCCGGAGCGACGCGGGGATCCGCGCCCTCGGCGCCGCGCGTCGGCCGCTCGCCGAGACCATGCGCGACGTGCTCGCCGACGAACGCGAGCGCGGGATCGACCGGCCGCGCGCATCCGGCCTCGCGCGCGACGAGGAGCTCCAGGTCCTGGCGGCGCTCGGCTGACGCACGGGCTGCACGCACGAGCGCCGCGCACCCGTCCGGAGAGGGGGTGCGCGGCGCTCGGGGGGAGCAGGGTGGATCAGCGGATCGCGGCCCGCAGCTCGGCGGCGGCCGCGGCCGGGTCGTCGGCCGAGTAGATCGCGCCGCCGGCGACGGCGACCACGGCGCCCGCGTCCTGCACGTCGCCGATGGTGCCGGGCTTCACGCCGCCCGCGACGGAGAACGCCACGCCGGATGCCTTGCCGGCCTCGAGCAGGTCGCCGAACGTGTAGCCGTCCTCCGCCTGCTCGTCGAGGCCCGCGTGCATCTCCACGAACTCGGCACCGAGCTCGGTGACCTCCTTCGCGCGCTTCGCCTTGTCCGGGACGCCGATGAGGTCGACGACGATGCCCTTGCCGTGCTTCTTGGCGGCCTTCACGGCGCCCGCGATGGTGCTGTCGCCCGCGACGCCCAGGACGGTGACGAGGTCGGCGCCCGCGGAGAACGCGATGTCGGCCTCGAGCTCGCCGGCGTCCATCGTCTTGAGGTCGGCGAAGACGATCTTGTCGGGGTGCGCCTCCTTGATCGCGGTGATCGCGGAGAGGCCCTCGGCCTTGATGAGCGGGGTGCCCAGCTCGATGATGTCGACGTGCGGCGCGGCCTTGCCGGCCAGCTCGAGCGCGTCCTTCGTCGTGAGCACGTCCATGGCTACCTGGAGCTTCATGCGGTTCCTCTTCCTGTCGTGATGCGTTAGGTGGTGGGGGATCGAGCGACCGTCGGTCACTCGAGGTTGGCGTGACGCGGCCACAGCTCGTCGGCCGTGAGGCCGGACGCCTGCCACAGCGCGTGGAACACGGCGTCGCCGACGAGCGCGACGCTCAGCTCGAACAGCCCGCCCGCGTACTGCGCCGAGACCGTGCCGCCGTGGTCCTGCTTGGCGGCCGCGGGGATCAGCACGGTCACGTCCGCGACGTCGGCGAGCGGCGAGTCGTCTGCCGTGGTGAGCGCGACGATCCGGGCGCCGACGTCGTGCGCGGTCTGCGCGGCGCTGACGATGCCGGCCGTGGTGCCGGATCCGCTCGCGACGAGGAGGACGTCGCCCTCCTCGATCGCCGGCGACGTGGCCTCGCCGACCACGTGTGCGTCGAGCCCGAGGTGCATGAACCGCATGGCGGTCATGCGGAGCGCGAGGCCCGAGCGGCCGGCGCCGAGCGCGAAGACGCGGCGGCCGTCGCGGATCACGTGGGCGGCCTCGTCGAGGCGCTCGGCGAGGTCCGGGTCGGTGAGCGCGCGGGCGACGCGGGCGTTCTCGTCGGAGATCAGCGTCAGGGCGGCGGCCACGTCGACGGGGGAGTCGCCGGACGGGCGGGGATGCGTCGTGTTCGTCACCCTTCGAGGGTGCTCCTCGCGGCCCGTCCGTGCGGCCCACCCGACGGGTGGATCCGCCTACCCGTCCGAGCAGGTCGCCGTCCCGCGGGCGGCGGATCGGGTGGGCGTACGGTGGCGGGATGCCGTCCCGGACCCACCCCGCAGATCCCTCCGCCCGCCCTGCCGTCGCGTCAGCGGACGCCGTCGCGCTCCTCGACGGGCTGCACGACGCGCTCGCCGCCCCGCTGCAGGAGGTGGCCGAGTCGCTGTCCGGGCTGCTGCAGCCGGTGGTCGCGCACCGCGCCCTCGTGATCTTCACCGAGGACTGCACCGGCCGCCCCCGCAAGAAGGCGGGCGAGGCGGAGGTGGTGGAGAACGTGACCATCGCCGAGCTCGACCGGATCCTCGCGAGCCTGGCGGACGGGTCCGACGGCGACGCCGGCTCCGCCTGGGCCGTCGAGCACCTCGTCGGCGGCCGGCCGCGCACGGTCGCCGCCTGGCGCGCCGACACGGGCGCGCTCCTCGTGCTGGTGGATCCCGTGGCCGCGCACGACGACGTCCCCGCCGCCCGCGAGCTCGTCCGCGCTCTGTGGCGCAGCGTCGCCCACGGGATCCGGCAGCAGGTCGCCGCCGCGCCGCCCGCGTACCTCGCCGAGGCGCGCGCCGTCTCCTCGGAGCGCGCCCGCGTCGTGTCCGAGCTGGGCGACGCGCACGCCACCACGCTCGAGTCGCTGCTCGCCGTGCTCCGCTCCTCGCGCACGGGCGACGCCGCCGCCCGGCAGACCGCGGCCGACCTCGCCACCAACGCCATGGTCGAGCTGCGCGCCGCGAGCGACCGCGACCGGTCGCTCGGCGAGGAGCCCGTCGCCCGCGCCTTCGCCCGGCTCCGCGACGACCTGCGGCCGCTCGTCCGCTTCCGCGACCTCGACGTGCAGTTCGTCGAGCCGCCGGTGGACGGGCGTGCGCTCCCGGGCGAGGTCGCGCACGCGGGCCGGGCGATCGTGCGCGGCGCCGTGCTCGCGCTCGTCGAGCAGCCGGATGTGACGCGGGTGCGGATCCAGTGGGACTGCGACGGCAGCAACCTCCTCGTCGGGATCCGCGACGACGGCGCGGGCGCGACCACCGCCGACCTCGACGCGCTCCGTCGCCTCACCGACCGCGTCGCCGCGCTCGACGGCGCGCTCGACGTGACGGCGACGCCCGGCTGGGGATCCGAGATCGCGGTGCGCCTGCCGCTCGACGCGCCCGCCGCCGGCCTCGACGCCGCGGGGGAGGCGGGGCTCAGCGCGCGGGAGCGGGAGGTGCTCGCGCTCGTGGCCGGCGGATCCCGCAACCGCGCCATCGCGACCTCGCTCGGGATCAGCGAGAACACGGTGAAGTTCCACGTCGCGAACCTGCTGCGGAAGATGGGCGCGTCCACCCGCGCGGAGCTCGCGGGGCTCGTGCGGGGCTGAGGCGGCGCGCCAGCGGCGCGACAGCGGGACGGCGCTCGCAGCGGGTCCCGGAGTTAACCCCACGGAAACCTCAGCTCCGTAAGGTATTGAGCACCGCCGCCCGCCCGAACGAGGATGTCCCCGCATGCGCCCTGCTCCCACCCGCCGCCCGTCCGGAGCCGCGCGCTCCGGCGCCCTCGCCCTCGTGGCGGGCCTCTCCGCCACCGCGGTCCTCGGCCTGGGGGCTGCGCCCGCATCCGCCGCGGAGGGCGACGTCGCGATCGACGTCTACTCCATCAACGACTTTCACGGCCGCCTCGAGACCACGTCGTCCACCGCGGGCGCCGCCGTGATCTCCGGCGCGTTCCAGCAGGCGAAGGCTGAGAACCCCAACAGCACGCTCATCAGCGCGGGCGACAACATCGGCGCATCGACCTTCACGTCGCTGTCGCAGCAGGACGAGCCCACGATCGACGCGCTCAACGCCATGGGCGTCTCCGTCTCGACCCTCGGGAACCACGAGTTCGACCAGGGCCGCGACGACGTCGACGGCCGCGTCGTCCCCGCCTCCGACTTCCCCTACATCTCGGCGAACCTCTACGAGAAGGGCACGAAGGAGCACGCGTACGCGGCGTACGACGTGCAGGACATCGACGGCGTGCGCGTCGCGTTCGTCGGCGCGACCACCGAGGCGCTGCCCGAGCTCGTGAGCCCGGCCGGGATCGCGACGCTCGACGTCGGCAGCGTCGTCGACGCCTCCACCGCCACCGCCCGCGCGCTCCGCGACGGCGACGACGCGAACGGCGAGGCCGACGTCGTCGTGCTCGTCGTGCACGAGGGCGCGTCCACCTCCGACGAGTCCTCCCTCACCGACGACTCGGTCTTCGGCCGCATCGTGACGGGCGTGCAGGCCGACGTCGACGCCGTGATCTCCGGCCACACCCACCTCGGCTACGACTACGAGCTGCCGGTCGCGGGCAAGGCCCTGCCGCTGCCCGTGCTGCAGACCGGCAGCTACGGCACGAACCTCGGGCACCTGGCGCTCACGGTGGATCCCGCCACCAAGGCCCTCACCTCCATCTCCTCCGAGCTCGTCCCGCTGCTCACCGCGGACGGGAAGCCGGCGTTCCCGGCGGATCCCGCGGTGCAGCGCATCGTGGACGACGCGGTCGCGAAGGCCGAGGTCATCGGCAGCCGCACGGTCGGCGAGATCACGGGCGACATCACGCGCGCCCGCCAGGCCGACGGCTCCGAGAACCGCGGCGGCGAGTCCACCATCGGCAACCTCGTCGCCGACGCGCAGCTCTGGGCCACGCAGGCGGACCTCGGCACCGAGATCGCCTTCATGAACCCCGGCGGCATCCGCCAGGACCTCGCGGTCGCGTCCTCCGGCGCGGGCGACGCGGAGGGCGAGGTGACCTACAAGGAGGCCGCCATCGTGCAGCCGTTCGCCAACACGCTCACGACCGCGAGGATCACCGGCGCGGGCGTCAAGGCGGTGCTCGAGCAGCAGTGGCAGCCCGAGGGATCCTCGCGGCCGTTCCTCAAGCTCGGCCTGTCGCGCGACCTCACCTACACGTACGACCCGACGGCCGCGCGCGGCGAGCGGATCACGGGCGTGTTCTTCCAGGGCGAGCCGGTGGATCCCGCACGCGTCTTCACGATGGTCGCGAACAGCTTCCTCGCGGAGGGCGGCGACAACTTCACCGAGCTCGCCAACACGACCGAGCAGAGCGACTCCGGCCGCGTCGACCTCACGGCGTTCGTGGACTACATCACCGAGTTCTCGCCCGTCGAGCCCGACTCGGCGACGCGCTCCATCGGCATCGTCGACACCACCGGCACCGCGCCCCGCGCCGGCCAGGAGCGCTCCTACGAGCTGTCCTCGCTGCTCGTCTCGAACGCGCCCGTGCAGGACACCGAGGTCGTCACGCTCATCGACGGCGAGGAGGTCGCGCGCACGCCGATCGACGCGGCCGTGGTCGACACGACCGACGAGCAGGGGCGCGCGAGCGTCCGCTTCACCGTGCCGGCCGGCCTCGCCGCGGGATCGCACCAGCTCGCGTTCCTGCTGCCGAGCACGGGCGCCTCGGTGCTCTACGCGCTCGACACGCAGGCGGGATCCGTCGTCCCGTCCGGCACGGGCACGGTGCCCGCGCCGAGCTCCGAGCCGACGCTCGCGGCGACCGGATCCGAGTCCGGACCCGTGCTCGGGACCTCGCTCGCGGCGCTCGCCCTGGGCCTCGCGCTCGTGGCGTTCCGTCGCCGGGCGCAGGCGGCCGCGCGCCGCTGACGGTCGCGCGACGATCCGCCGACGGGGCGGGTGCCGGGACGACCGGCGCCCGCCCCGTCGGCGCGTCCGCCGCCGGTCGGCCGGCGGCGACCCCGGCCTACGCTGGAGCGGTGTTCGAACTCCACCACCTCAGCGCCCAGGACCTGTGGGACCAGCTCCAGCGCGGCGAGGTCACCCCGACCGAGCTCGTGACCCACTACCTCGAGCGCATCGAGCGCCTGGATCCGGGCCTCGGCGCCTTCACCACCGTCACCGCCGACCGCGCCCTGGAGCGCGCGCGGTTCGTCGAGCGCGAGGTGCCGCGCACCGCGCCGCTCTGGGGCCTGCCGTTCGGCGACAAGGACCTCTCCGAGCGCGCCGGCGTCCGCACGACGTTCGGCTCGCGCCTCTTCCGCGACCATGTCTCCGACCGCACGGACGCGATCCCTCAGGCGCTCGACGACGCGGGCGGCATCAGCCTCGGCAAGACGAGCGCGCCCGAGTTCGGCCTTCCGTCGTACACCGAGAGCCTCGTCGCGCCACCCGCTCGGACTCCCTGGGACACGACGCGCGGCGCCGGCGGATCCAGCGGGGGAGCGGCCGTCGCGGTCGCGGCGGGCCTGCTGCCGTTCGCGCCGGGATCCGACGGCGGCGGCTCGGTGCGGATCCCCGCGGCGGCCACCGGCCTCGTCGGCCTCAAGCCGTCGCGCGGCCTCGTGCCCGCGGGGTCCGGACAGGAGTCGCTCGCGGGCCTCGTCGTGCCCGGCCCGCTCGCGCGGAGCGTCGCCGACGCGGCCATGCTGCTCGACGCCATGATCGGCCGGGTCAACGGCCGCATCCCGCACCCGTTCACGCTGCGGGCGCCCGAGGACGCGGACGGCGACCTGCTCGGCGCGGCCGTCCGCGGCGAGGGCCGCTTCCAGATCGGCGTGATGACCACGACGCCGTGGGACGACGCCTACGAGATCGTCCGCTACGCCTCCGCCGACGACGCGCTCGCCCTCGCCGTGCGCGAGCTGGCGACCATGGGCCACGGCCTCGAGGACCTCGCGCTCCGGCCGGATCCCACCTACGCGCCCGCGTTCCGCACCATCTGGCAGGCGGGCGCCGCGGGGATCCCCGCCGAGGGCGCCCAGCTGGAGCTCCTCGAGCCGCTCACGCGCTGGCTCGTGGAGCGCGGCCGGGCGCTCAGCGCGCGCGACCTCGCCCGCGCGCTCGCGCAGCTCGCCGCCTACGAGCGCAGCGTCATCGCCCAGTTCGCCCACGTGGACGCCGTGCTCACGCCGGCGCTCGCGCAGGAGCCGCGGCCGATCGGCTGGTACGACGCCGAGGACGGCGAGCGGAACTTCGCGCAGCAGGTGCGGTACACGCCGTACACGTCGTTCGCGAACGTCACGGGGCTCCCCGCGATCACGCTGCCCGTGCACCTCACCGACGACGGCCTGCCCATGGGAGTGCAGCTCATCGGGCGACCGGGCGGCGAGGCGACGCTCCTCGCGATCGGCCGGCAGCTCGAGCGGCGGCTGCACTGGCAGCGGCGGCACCCGCCGCAGTGGTGAGGCGGCGGGTCAGCTCAGCCCGCTGATCCCCTTGACGATCGCCGAGACCGCGCCGCCGAACGCCAGCACCACGACGGCCGCGCGGGCGCCGCGCGTCGGGATCCGGGGGCCGAGGAGCGTCCCCGCCCCGATCCCCGCGAGCATCGTCACGATGATGCCCACCCACGCTGCCGTCCCCAGGTCCGGCCAGCGCTCCGGCGCGATGAGGAGCTTGGTGAGGAGGGACGAGGCCCCGACCGTGACGAAGAACGGCTGGAGCGTCGCCGCGAACGCCCGCTGCTCCCAGCGGCTGACGACCGCGTAGACGCTGAGGCTCGGCCCGCCGATGCCGGCCGCCGCGTTCATGACGCCCGACGCGAATCCGAAGCCCGCCATGACGCCCGGCCCGTCGATCGGGCGCGCGGTGCGCCGGAGCAGGAGCGAGGTGGTGAGGGCGGCGATGAGCAGCAGGCCGATCCCGATCTCGAGGGCCTCGTCCGGCAGCAGGTAGGCGAGGAGGGCGCCGGGCACGATCCCCACGAGCGCGGGGATCGCGAGGAAGAGGTAGCGCCGCCACTCCACGTCCCGCCGCACGCCCGCCAGGATGATCGCCGCCGACAGCGCGCCGCAGAGGTTCACGATGAGGACGCCGTCGAAGGGGCCGAGCAGGATGACGAGCACGGGCGAGACGACGAGCGCGAAGCCGAGGCCGGTGACGCGCTGGGCCACGGCGCCCACGAACACGGCGGCGAGGACGAGGGCGGACACGATGACATCCTCCCGTGGATCCCGGTCTAGTTCCGCCGCCCGCCCTCGACCGCTGAGGTAAGGCATGCCATACTTAGGCTGTGCTTACCTCCACCGCGACCCTCGCCGCCGGCACCGCTCCCGTCGAGGACACGGTCGAGGAGCAACCCGCGGTCGAGCGCCCCGCCTACCGGCCGTTCGCGGCGCGTGTGGCCCGCACCGAGCGCGTCAGCCCGACGTTCCTCCGGATCACGTTCCAGAGCGACGACCTCCGCGACTTCGGCGACGAGTGCCTCGACCAGCGCATCAAGCTGCTGCTGCCGGTCGCCGAGCACGGGCTGCCCGACCTCACCGGGGTGGGCGGCGACGACTGGTTCGCCTGGTGGCGCGCCCTGCCCGACGCCGAGCGCAACCCGCTCCGCACCTACACGTCCCGCGCGGTGCGCCGCGACCTCGGCGAGGTCGACGTCGACTTCGCGCTCCACGGCGACATGGGCCCCGCCTCGCGCTGGGCCGGATCGGCCGTCGTCGGCGACCCCATGGTCCTCATCGGACCCGACGCCCTGAGCCCCGCGCGCGGGCTCGGCATCGAGTGGCATCCGGGCGCCGCGCGGTCCCTGCTCCTCGCGGGCGACGAGACGGCCGCGCCCGCCATCTGCAACATCCTCTCCTCCCTGCCCGACGACGCCGTGGGCTGCGCCTTCATCGAGGTGCCCGTCACGGGCGACCGCCTCGACGTGCGCGTGCCGAAGGGCGTGAACCTCACCTGGCTGCCGCGCGACGGCCGCCCGAACGGATCCCGCCTCGAGGAGGCCGTGCGCCACTGGGTCGACTGCCACGTGAAGGTCGGCGCCATCGCCGCCCCCGAGGTCGCGCTCGCCGACGACGCCCAGCCGCTCGCGGAGGACGACGCCGAGGGCATCGTCTGGGACGCGCCGGTCGTCCACGAGGGCTCGACGCTCTACGCGTGGCTCGCGGGGGAGTCCGGCTGCATCAAGGCGATGCGTCGCTTCCTCGTGCGCGACACCGGCATCGACCGCCGTCAGGTCGCCTTCATGGGCTACTGGCGCCGGGGCGCCGCGGAGGGATCCTGACCATGGCCGGAGCCACCCGCTCGCGCACGCGCAAGGACGTGAAGCGCCAGGTGCTGCTCGTCACGGACGAGACCGGCCTCGCCGCGACGCAGGCCGCGCTCGCCGCGCTGCCGCTGTGCACGCGCGGCAGCGTGTTCGTCGAGGTGCCCGACGCGTCCGTCGAGGTCGCGCTCGCGCACCCGCCGCGCATGGTCGTCACCGTGATCGCGCGCGAGGGCCGCGGGGTCGACGGCGCACCCGCCGCGCCCATGACCGCGGTCGCCCGGGCGGTCGGCGCGTGGGCCAGCGAGATGATGGTCTTCGCCGCGCCCGTCTCCGACGAGCACCCGGTCACCGAGGTCAGCGTGCTGCTCGGCGGGCACGTCGGCGGCCACGACGACCTGCTGCACCTGCTCGCGACGCGCTGACGCGGATCCGCCGGGCGAGCGTCGGACGCCGTCGGCTCAGCGCCGGACGGGCTCGTCGGTCCCGGCAGCCAGCTCCAGCGCCGCCCAGAGGTCCCGCCCGAGCTGCGGGTCCCCGGCCTGCGCGGTCGTCTTCCCGTCGGGCGTGAGCTGGTCGAAGTACGTGCCGCTCGGCGCGCCCAGGTCGGGCACCGACGCGAGCTGCACGAGCGGCACGGCGCCCGCCTCCGCGGAGATGCCGTAGGCGCCCATCGAGAGCGCGAGCAGCGCCTTCATCACGGTGCTGTCGGATCCGAACGACGTGCGCACGAGGCCCGGGTGGAACGAGCACGCCTCGATGCCGCGCGGGCCGACGCGCTCGGCGAGGGTGCGCATCATCAGGATCATCATCGCCTTCGACGTGCCGTACGCCTGCCAGCCGCCGAACCAGGGGCGCTTCCGCCAGTCGAGGTCGTCGAGGCGCACGCGGCCCCAGAGGTTCGCGCGGCTCGCGGTGCCGATGACGCGCACCGGGCTCTCGTCGGCGCCGAGCGCGTCCTGCGTCTCCTCGAGGCGCGGCAGCAGGAGGCGCGTGAGGAGGAAGGGCGCGAGGACGTTGCGCTGGAACGTCGTCTCGTGGCCGTCGACCGTCATGGCGCGGCGCGGCACGAGGCTGCCGGCGTTGAGCGCGAGCACGTGGATCCGCGGGCACGTCTCGAGGAGCGTCGCCGCCAGCGCGCGCACCTCGTCGAGCCGGTCCATGTCGGCGAGGACGTGCCGCGCACCGAGCTCGGCCGCGATGCCGCGCGTGCGCTCCGGATCGCGACCGACAACGACCACGTCGGCCCCGCGGTCGTGCAGCTCGCGGGCGGCGATGCGGCCGATGCCGGAGCTCGCGCCCGTGATGACGACCGTGCGGCCGTCGAGCGGGCCGGTCACCGGTAGCCGCCCTTCTCCAGGCCCGCCTCGATCTCGAACCGGTTGCGCAGCGGATCCCGCCCCGCCCACCAGTAGAGCAGCGGCATCAGCAGCCCGTAGCGACGCCACTGCGTGACGTGCACGGCCTCGTGCTCGAGCACCGCGGGTCCGGCGTTGTCCCGCGTGAGGTAGACGCGGCCGACGCACGTGCCGCCGCGCCCGAAGACCCAGGACGGCAGGCCGGTGAGCACGATGAGGTCGCCGTGGCGGCGCACCTCGCCCGTGCTGAGGGGGAGGCCGATGGCGAGCGCGATTCCCGTCGCGACGCCGCTGCCCGCGCGCGAGACGGGCGAGTCCAGCAGGACGCCGCGGACGGCGCCCGCGACGGCGCCGACGCTGGAGCGGATCACGCGGTCGGCCGCCCGTACGTCTCGAGCAGGCGCAGCCACACCTCGCTGATGGTGGGGTACGACGGCACCGCGTGCCAGAGGCGCGTGAGCGGCACCTCGCCGACGACCGCGATCGTGGCGGAGTGCAGCAGCTCGGCGACGTCCTGCCCGACGAACGTGACGCCGACGATCACGCCGCGGTCCTCGTCGACGACCATGCGCGCCTTCCCGGCGTACCCGTCGGCGTGCAGGCTCGAGCCCGCGACGGATCCGAGGTCGTAGTCGACGACGCGCGTGCGGATCCCCGCGTCGTCCGCCGCCTTCGCGGTGAGGCCGACGCTCGCGACCTCCGGGTCGGTGAAGGTGACCTGCGGGACGGCGCGGTGGTCGGCGGTCGCGACGTGCACGCCCCACGGGGAGTCGTCGACGGTGCCGCCGGTCGCGCGGGCCGCGATGACCTCGCCGGCCGCGCGCGCCTGGTACTTGCCCTGGTGGGTGAGGAGCGCGCGGTGGTTGACGTCGCCGACCGCGTACAGCCACGGGGTCTCGGCGTTCACGTCGCCCGTGACGAGCATCGTGTCGTCCACGTCGAGGTAGGCGCCGGCCTCGAGGCCGACGGTGTCGAGGCCCAGGTCCTCGGTGCGCGGGGTGCGGCCGGTCGCGACCAGCACCTCGGCGGCCGTGAGGGTGGATCCGTCGGAGAGCTCGACGGTGACCTCGTCGCCGTCGCGGGTGACGCGGGAGGGCGATGCCCCGAGGCGCACGTCGACGCCCATGTCCGTGAGGCTGTCGCCGACGAGCTCGCCCGCGAAGGGCTCCTGCCCGCCGAGCAGGCCGCTGCGGGCGACGAGCGTGACGGCGCTGCCGAGCGAGGCGAAGGCGGTGGCCATCTCGGCCGCGACCACGCCGCCGCCGATGACGACGAGGGAGGTCGGCACGACCTCGACGCTCGTTGCCTCGCGGCTCGTCCACGGCTGGGCCTCCGCGAGGCCCGGGATGTCGGGCAGGAGCGCGGCGGTGCCGGTGGAGACGACGACGGCGTGCGCGGCCTCGTGCTGGACGACGGATCCGTCCGGCGCGGTGACGCTGACGCGGCGCGGCCCGGAGATGCGCCCGTGGCCGCGCGCGAGGTCGATGCCGATCCCCTCGAGCCAGCTCACCTGCCCCTGGTCGTCCCAGGAGCTGGTGAAGGAGTCGCGGCGCTTCAGGACCGCGGCCACGTCGAGCTCGCCCGTGACGGCCTCCTTCGACCCGGCGACGGCGCGCGCCGCGCGGAGTGCGCTGCCGGAGCGGAGGAGCGCCTTGCTGGGCATGCAGGCCCAGTAGGAGCACTCGCCTCCCACGAGCTCGGACTCGACGACGAGCACGGAGAGCCCGCCCTGCTTCGCGCGGTCGGCGACGTTCTCGCCGACGGGGCCGGCACCGATGACGATGAGGTCGTAGGAGGTCATGGTGCCGACCCTACGCCGGGCCTCCCGCGCATCGGCCGGGCGGGTTCGGTCGACGGATCAGCGGCCGACGAAGTCCGCGGGACGGCGCTCCGCGGCGGCGCGCATGCCGCGCGCCGCGTCCTCGGATCCCGCGAGCCGCACGAGCTCCGCCGGGAGCGCGGCGGCCGCCGACCCGTGTCCGTCGTGGACGGCGGCGCGGGCGTTCCGGAGCGTCGCCTGCACGGCGAGCGGGGCCTGCGCGGCGATGCGCTCGGCGATCCCGACGGCCGCCGCGAGCTGCTCGCCGTCCGGCACCACGAGCTGCACGATGCGCATGCGCCTGGCCTCCTCGGCGTCGAAGAGGTCGCCCGTGAGGATCCAGCGCATGGCGTCGCCCCAGCCCGCGACCGCGGGGAAGCGGAGGGTCGCGCCGCCGAAGGGCAGGATCCCGCGCGCGACCTCGATCTGCCCGAACCGCGTGCCCGCGGCCGCCACCACGACGTCGCTCGCGAGGGCCAGCTCGATCCCGAGCGTGAGGCACGTGCCCTGCACCGCGAGGACCACGGGCTTGCCGACGCCTTCGCCGACCATCCGCCACGGGTCGACGCCGTCGTCCGGCACCGTGTCGAGGCCGCCCCCTGGACCGCGGCCGATGTGCGGGGCCACGTCGGCGAGGTCGAGCCCGCCCGTGAAGTGGTCGCCGACCGCGTGGACCACGCCGACCCGCAGCTCCGGATCCCGGTCGAGCAGGCCGTACGCGCTCGCGAGCTCGCGGAGCATCCGCATGTCGGCGGCGTTGCGCTTGGCCGGCCGGTCGAGGCCGATGAGCAGCAGGTGCCCGCGCCGCTCGACGCGCACGCGGGGGGCGTCGTCGGCCGGGGGCTCTGCGGTGGATGCGGTGCGGGCGTCGTCGCTCACGGCGGTCTCCTTCGATCGTCCGTCCCAGCCTCGCAGGGCCGGGAGGGCGGCGCGACCTCCCGTCCGGGTCAGACCGGCGCGGTCAGCGCCCCGATGATCCGCAGGATGGTGCCCATGTCGTCCACGGCCGCCGCGGGGGAGGACGGTGCGAACTCGGTGATCCCCGCGCCCGCCAGCCCGAACGACCGGCGCAGCGCCTTGATCGACTCGGTGACGGCCTGGACGTCGAGCCCGAACGGCTCCGGGTGGCCGACGCCGGACATCCCGCCCGGGTCGAGCACGTCGAGGTCGACGTGGACGTAGACGTCGGTGGCGCCGGTCGCCCGCACGGCGGCGACGAGCGACGCGGGCCCCACGTCCTCGGCGTCGACGCGCGCGATGCCGCGCGACTCGACGAGGTCGGACTCCGCGTCGTCGAGGGCGCGCACGCCCGCGAGCACGACGCGGTCGGCCGTGACCGCGCCCGCCGGGAGCTCCAGGCCGTCGACGCCCTCCCCGATGACGGCGCGCAGCACCATGCCGTGGAAGGCGCCCGTCGGCGAGGACGCGGGCGAGTTGAGGTCGGCGTGCGCGTCGAGCCAGACCACCGCGAGACCGGGATGCGCGGCGGCCGCGTGCCCGATGGCCGCGATCTCCACGCCGCAGTCGCCGCCGACCGTGACGACGGGGCCGGATCCGGACGCGGACGCCGCCTGGAGCGCCGCCTCCTGGCGGGTGCGCACCGCGAGCAGCGACGCATAGCGGAGGACGCCCGTGCCGAGCGACTCGCCGGCCTCGACCGGCACGTCCACGACGCGCGTGGCGGATGCGGGCAGGTCGCCGCGTATCGCCTCGGCCCCGTCCGCGAGCCTCATGGCGCGGGACGAGCCCGAGCCCTGCCATTGGGGGACGACGACGAAGGAGGCGGGCACGTCCTCAGTATCCCGTGCGGCGCCGGACATGGCGATGCCCGCCGCCTGCGGTCGTGGCCGCGGGCGACGGGCATCGTCGTGGGGAGGAGCTGTCGCTCCGCCCGCTACTGCATGTCGCGGTAGCGCTTCGCCTCGGCGAGCGCCTGGCGGAGGCCGTCGGCGTCGAGCGCCGGGCCGTAGCCGGGGGTGTCGCGCTGGATGCGCCAGCCCTCCGCGAGCGGTCCCGCGTCGACGGCGTCGTAGCCGAAGGAGTCGAGGATCGAGGTGACGGTCGCCTTCGCCTCGGCGTCGTCGCCCGCGATCACCAGCGCGCGGCGGCCAGGCGTGCCGGCGGGGGTGCCGTGCTCCGTGAGGTCGGCCGCGTAGATGTGGTTGAACGCCTTCACGACCTTCGACTCGGGCAGGTGACGCTGCAGCATCTCCGCGGTCGTCGTGGTCTCGTCGTCGAGCTCGGCGATGTTGCCGTCCCGCTCCGGGTAGTAGTTGTCGGTGTCGATCACGATCTTGCCCGCGAGGGGCGCGACCGGGACGCTGTCGATGTTCTTGAGCGGGATGGTGACGACGACGATCTCGCCGGCCTCGGCGACCTCCTGCACGGTGGCGGCGCGGGCGTGGTCGCCCAGCTCGTCGATGAGGTCGGTGAGGGTCTCCGGGCCGCGGGAGTTGGCGATCACCACGTCGTGGCCGGTGGAGGTGAACAGACGGGCGAGCTGGCTGCCGATGAGTCCGGCGCCGATGATTCCGATGTTGGTCATGCTGAGGGGAACCGGATCCACGGGGGCGGAATTCCCCTCCGGGACGACGACGGGCGCCGCCCCGGAGGACGGCGCCCGTGGATCCGACGGTCGGCTACTCGCCGGACGTGACCTGCTTCGGGGCGGATCCGCCGGACTTGAGGGCGGCGAGGCGCGCCTCGACCTCGGTCAGCTCGCCGAGGTCCTCGAGCTCCTCGAACTGCGCGTCGAGGCTGGAGGCCTGCAGCTCCTCGGCGCCGCGGACGCGGGCCTCCTCGCGGCGGATCTTCTGCTCGAAGCGGCTGACCTCGCTGGTGGGATCCATGATGTCGATGCTCTTCATGGCGTCCTGCACCTGCGACTGCGCCTGCACCGTCTTCTGGCGGGCGTTCAGCTCGTCGCGCTTCGACGACAGCTGCTGGAGCTTGCCGCGCATCGTGTCGAGGCCCTGCTTGAGCTTCTCGACGACCTCGGTCTGCGACGCGATGGTGGGCTCGGCGCCCTTCGCCTCGCTCTCCGACTGCATCTGGCGCTGCAGCGCGACACGGGCGAGCGCGTCGAACTTGTCGGCGTTCGGGGTGTTGCCGGCGTTCCGGTACTCGTCGGCCTTGGTGCTCGCGGCGAGGGCCTTGCGACCCCAGTCCTGCGCCGCCTGGACGTCCTCGCGGTGGTCGTCCTCGATCATCCGCAGGTTGCCGATGGTCTGGGCGACGGCGCTCTCGGCCTCGCGGATGCTCTCCGTGTAGTCGCGGACCATCTGGTCCAGCATGAGCTGCGGGTCCTCGGCCTGGTCGATGAGGTTGTTGATGTTGGCCTTCGCGAGCTGGGCGATGCGGCCGAGGATGGACTGCTTGGACATGGGTGCTGCTCCTTCTCGTCTGGTGCTTCGTCGGAATGGGTTGATCATGGGTCGCTCTCGTTCTCGTCGTCGTGCTGGTCGTCGCTAGAAGTCGCCGCCGCTGAAGCCGCCTCCGCCGCCTCCGCCGAAGCCGCCGCCGCTGAAGCCGCCGCCTCCGCCGAAGCCGCCGCCGCTGAAGCCGCCGCCGCCTCCTCCGCCACCCCAGCCGCCTCCGCCGCCGCTCAGGAGTCCGCCGATGATGCCGCCCATGATCGCGCCGCCGAAGGCGTCCCCGCCGCCGCGGCCGCCCATCATGCCGCCGCCGTATCCACCGCCCTGGTCGAGGTCGCGCTGCGCGGCCTCGATGGCCTGCGCGGCGTACGACGTCGCGGCCTGCGACGCGGCGACGGCGCGCACGGGATCCCGCGGGGCGGCCTCGTGCGCGTCGTCGAGCGCGCGCTGCGCGTGGGCGAGACGTGTGCGCGCCTCCTCGCCGACCCCGCCGCGGCGCGTGGAGATGAAGTCGCGTGCCGTCGCCACCTGGCTCTCGGCGGTCGACAGCGCCCGGGGCAGGTAGCCGATCGCGCGCTGCACCTGCTCCTGCTGCTCCCGCACGGGCGCGAGCGCCTCGTCGAGCCGGGCCTCCGCCTCCTGCAGCAGCGTGACGCTCGTGAGCGGATCCGCGAGCCGGCCCTGCAGCGGCTTCGCGTCGGCGATGGCCTGCTCGGCCGCGTCCACCAGACGGGTCAGCTCCGGCATGCGTCCGCCGCGCTGGGCGGCCCGGGCGTCCTGGATGTCGCTGCGGACGTCGGCGATCTCCTCCTGCACGCGCGTGGACGCGTGCTCGAGGTCGGACGAGACGCGGTCGACGCCGTCGAGGAGCTTGCCGGCCTGGCCGACCGCCTGCTGCGCGGCGCGCACCTTCACGGCGATCTCGCCCGCGGAGACGCTGTCGCCCGCGCGGATCGCCTCGGCGGCCTCCTGCGCCGTGTCGGTCGCGAAGGACAGGAGCGAGCGCGCCTGGTCGACGTTGCCGGTGACGGTCGTCATCGACGGACCGGCGTAGCGGCGTCCGAGGAGGTCCACCGCCTCCTGCGTCCGCTCGATCCGGGTCTTCAGCGACTCCGCGTCGGTGACGATGGCGGCGAGGGTCTGGGGCGCGTTCTTCTCGAGCGCCCGCAGCTCCTCGAACGACTCGGCTTGCGCGTCGAGCTCGGCGCGCGCCTCCTCGCACAGGTCCACGATCCGGGCGGCCCAGGTGCGGCGCTCCTCGTCGGTGTCCTCGATCGTGTCGTCGAGCTTCTGCTTCAGCGCGAACGCCTCGCGGACCTTGCCGCCCGCCGAGACGAGCACCTCTCTATACGGGCCGACCGCGCCGGATCCGAACTCCGCCTCCGCGAAGCCCACCTCCTGCTCGCTGGTCTCGAGCGCGTCGTCGAGCTGCACGAGCATGCTGCCCGCCCGCTGCTCGGCGGTCCTCATCTCCGCCAGCGCTGCCTGCCGCTTCGCGGCGACGGCCTTCCGCTTCTTGCGGCGGCCGACGAGCGTCGTGGCGACGGCGGCCACGAGGATCGCGCCGAGGACGAGCAGGAGGACGAGGCCGAAGTCGATGCCGGAGGAGTTCCCTGACGACGGGGTGGCCCCGGTTCCCGACTCGGTGCCCGTGCCGGTGCGTGCCTGGGACTCGATGCCCTGCGCGGCGGCGACGGCGGCTCCTGACCAGTCGCTGTCCTGCAGCTCCGGCCGGATCCCGTTCTGCAGGAGCTGGTCGCGTGCGGACTCCGACAGCTGCGCGGGAGCCCCGAAGGAGACCTGCCGGCCGTCGACGGCGACGGCGAGCAGCGCGTCGGAGTCCCCGAAGCCGTTGGCGGAGTTCGTCGCGCGGCCCCAGGCCGCCTGATCCGCCTCCCCGGTGAAGGTGTCCACGTACGCGACATGGAGGGTGATGCCGGTGTCCGTCCGGAGCGTGTCGATCGCCTGCTGGATCTGCTGCTCCTGCGCGGGCGTCACCGCGTCGACCTGGTCGAGGATCGTCGCCCCGCCGAAGTCGACCGGCCCCGTCGCCTGCGCGGACATCGGCACCATGGCCCCGGCCAGGCCGAGCGCGAGCGCGGCCCCGATCAATCTCGCGGACCGCGGCATGCGACTCCTCCGTCGTCTCAAGTACGTGCTCCATCCAGGCTAGTGGCGCGGGTGCGTGCGCTGGCCGTGAGGATCCGGGCCGCGCGGGTCACGCGAGCCCCGTCACGGTGCGGTCGCGGGGATCCCAGCGGCGGACGCCCGCGGCCGGGGCGTCGAGCGGGTCGATGCGCCCGAGCGCCGCGACCGCCGCGCCCAGCTGCTCGGCCGTGAGCCGCAGGGCGATGGTCACGTGCGGCGTCCAGGATCCGGGGCGCGTGTGCGGGACGACCTCGACGGGCGCGGCGTCCGCGTCCCGGTCGGCGGACGCCTGGTCGACGGCCGCGTGGATCCGCGCGTGCAGGTCGAGCAGCGCCCCGTCGACCACCACCTGCCGCGCGAGCACGAGGCCCCGCGGCGGGACGCCGAAGACGACGAGGCCGCCGAGCCGGAGCGTCGGCAGGGGAGAGGAGGAGGCGAGGGCGCGGACGGCGTCGTCCGCGGATCCACCGAGCCCGGCGGCCGCCAGCAGCGTCACGTGCGGGCGGTTGGTCTCGCCCGCGTGGTTGGCGAGGCTCGGCAGGCCGGCGTCGGCGAGGGCGCGCCAGGATGCGCGGACCGCGGCGTCGGCGGCCGCGTCCAGCGTGAGCTCGAGGCTGCCGGCGCTCAGGGGCGGGGCGGAGTCGAGGGGGGCGTGTGGCCCTGGCCGCGTCCGCCGTCCGGGCCGAGCTTCCGGAGCTGGTCGTCGGCCGCCTGGCGCGCCTTCTGGATCTTGTCGGCGTGCTTGCTGCCGGTGGCCTTGTCGGCGATGCCGGACACCTTGTCGATGGCGGTGCGGCCGACGTCCTGGCCCTTGGACGTGCGCAGGAATCCGGTGGCGGCGGCGGCGATGCGGGACAGCTTCACGGGTGGTCTCCTCTTGAGGGGATCGGGTGGGACGCCGTGCCCGGGCGGCGCGGCGGTCGTCCTGGGTCCATCCTGGCGTGCCGCGCCTGTGCCGGAGCGGGGAGTCTCCTCGGGAGAGGGAATGCGTCGGCGCTCCCGGCCCGTGGCAGCGGCGCGGCGGGCCTCGTCGCCGGTGCTACCCTGGATCCGCGCTCGCGCGCACCCTGGCCCCCATAGCTCAGGGGATAGAGCACTGCCCTCCGGAGGCAGGGGCGGAGGTTCGAATCCTCCTGGGGGCACACCTTCCCATATCCCGTGTTGGTGCGGTGAGAGGCCGGTCCCGTCCGCGGGGCCGGCCTCTCGTGCGTCCGGGTGCTCCCCGTCTCGCTCGTCGGCGCCGTCGCGGCTCCGCGCGCACGCGGCATCGCCGGTGGTGGATGGCGAGGTGCGGCGGCCGCTGCGCGAGAGGGCGTCCACCGGCACGACGGAGGGCATCGCATCGACTCGACGCGCACGCGTGGCTGGCGGGGCGGCAGGGGCGGAGGTCGCGGTGAACACACGCGGCGGGGCCCGAGACGGGTCTCGGGTTCCCGCCGCGTGGTGCTGGGCCCAACTGGGGGAGCGGGCCTAGAGACGAAGGTAGTCGGCGACCGGCGGGGCGACCACGCCGTCCGGTACTGGAAAAGTCCAGTGGTTCAGGGTCCAATCCGATTCCTGCATCGCGACGAAAGGCTGCGATCCGGTCCGGCAGGATGCGCGGTCGCGAGGCCGAGACCCGGTCGGCCGGGCGTCCGCCGCCAGCCGGCCTAGGCTCGGCGCATGGCTGACGACGACGACTCCACCACGGTCCGCGACCTCCTGAAAGGCGCGAAGCCCGCACCCCACGACTTCCCGCAGCTCGACCCGGCGCACCTGCCGGATGACCCGATCGACCTCGTCATCGCGTGGATCCGCGACGCCGTCGCCCACGACGCCGCCGAGCCGAACGCGGTCGTCCTCGCGACCGCCGACGCGGATGGCCGCCCGACCGCGCGCACGCTGCTGCTCAAGGACGTGACGCGCACCGTCGACGACGAGCCCGGCGCCCTCTGGTTCTCGTCGCTCGCCGACAGCCCCAAGGGGCGCGACCTCGAGGCCAACCCGCGCGCGGCGCTCGTCGCGTACTGGCGGGAGCGCGGGCGGCAGATCCGCGCGACCGGCCCCGTCTTCCACGGCGACCGCGAGGTGAGCGAGCGCGACTTCCTCTCGCGGCACCCGTCGTCGCGCGCCGAGGTCATCGCGGGCGACCAGAGCGAGCCGATGCCCGACGCCGCCGAGCGCGACGCGCGGATCGCCCGAGCGCGGGAGGCCGTGGAGGCGGATCCCGAGCTCGTCGCCGAGTCCTGGCGCGCGTACGTGCTCCAGCCGTCCGTCGTCGAGTTCTGGCAGGCGACCGAGGACCACGGGCAGCTGCGGATCATGTACCGGTCGGGGTCCGACGGATCCTGGTCGCACACGCTCGTCTGGCCCTGACGCCCGCCGCGGCCGGCCGTCGCGGGCGGGCGGCGCGTGTCGCGGCCGCCGCGTGTTGCGTCACATGACGCGCGGCGTGCGATCCCGCGGGCGACGCCGCACACTGGATCCATGCCCGCCCCCCTCCGCCGCCTCGCCGTCGTGCAGGTGACCCGCTCGCGTCCCGAGGCCGCCGCGTACAACACGCTCGTGCAGGGCCTCAACGCGCGCGTCGCCGAGGTCGCCGACGCCGCGGGCTGGCTGGTCGAGAACATCGCCGCGGAGGACGAGGGCGTCGAGTCGCTGCTGGCCCGCACGCGCGAGGCCGACGCGGTCGTCATCATGGGCGGCGAGGACGTCGCCCCGCGCTTCTACGGCGGGCCCGCCGAGTACGAGGGCCGGTCGACGCACCGCGAGGTCGCGGACGCCGGGCAGATCGCGCTCGTCCGCCGCGCGGTCGCCGAGGGCACGCCGCTGCTCGGCATCTGCCGCGGCGCCCAGATCGTCAACGTCGCGCTCGGCGGCACCCTCCAGCAGCACATCGAGGGAGTGGGGGAGCACCGCAACGACGCGACGGAGATCACGGCCGTCATGCGGGACCACGACGTGCGCGTCGCCGCGGGCAGCCGGCTCGCGCGCGTGCTGGGATCCACCGACGTCGTCGTGCGGAGCGCCCACCACCAGGCGGTCGACCGGCCGGGCACGGGACTCCGCGTGGTCGCGGTCGCGCCCGACGGCGTGCCGGAGGCCGTCGAGCACGAGAGCGCGCCCGTCATCGGCGTCCAGTGGCACCCGGAGGACCCGGGCGCCGCGCGCGACCAGCTCCCCGCGCTGCTCGACGCGCTCGCCGACGCCTGCGCGCTGCGCGAGCCCGCCGACGCCGCGCGCACCGCGGCCGCCTGAGCCGGCACCGGACAGGACGACCGCGGCGCGCATCGCCGCGAGCCCCGGGTCAGGGCATCACGTCGCCGCTGTTGGGCCCGAGCGTCTGGCCCACGAAGAGGTTCCCGTCGGGATCCGCCGCCAGCAGCACCGCGGTCGGCGCGACCTCGTCGACCGTGCCGAAGCGGCCGAGCGGCAGCTCCCGGCGCTTGGCGTCCTTCCAGTCCTCCGAGATGGCGTCCACGAGCGGCGTGGAGATCGGACCCGGCGCGATCACGTTCGCGAGCACGTTCGAGCCGGACACCTCGAGCGCGAGCGACTTGGTGAACGCGATGACCCCGGCCTTCGCGGCGGCGTAGTGCGCGAGCCCCACGCCGCCCTTCTGCCCGAGCTGCGACGCGACCGTGATGATCCGGCCGTCGCGCCGCTCGAGCATCCCCGGCAGCACGGCCCGCGTGAGGAGGAAGACGCTCGTGAGGTCGACGTCGATCGTGCGCTGCCAGGTCGCCAGCGTCATCTCCGCGACGGGCGCCTCGGTGAGGATGCCGTGGGAGTTGACGAGCACGTCGATCCGGCCGAGCACGCGGCCGGCCTCCGCGACGGCGTCGGCGACGCGCGCCTCGTCGGACACGTCGGCCACGACAGCGCCCACCGCGCCGATCCGCCGCGCCTCCTCGTGCACGGCGGGCGCGAGGTCGAGCAGCACCACCTCGGCGCCCGCGAGCACGAAGTGGCGCGCGATGGCGGCGCCGATCCCGCTGGCCGCGCCCGTCACGAGCGCGGTGCGCCCGCGCAGCCGGTCGCTGCGGGGCACTGGCGCGCTCACTCCTGCATCCGGATCGTCAGGCCGCCGTCGACGGTGAGCGTCTGGCCCGTCACGTAGCCGGCGTCCTCGGAGGCGAGGAACGCGATGACCGACGCGACCTCCTCGGGGCGGCCGACGCGTCCAGCGGGGATCCTGTCGCCCGCGCGCCGGAGGCCGTCCGCGCCGAGCGAGTTCACCGCGTCGAGCGACTGAGGGGTCTCGATGAGGCCCGGGATGACGGTGTTCGCCCGGATCCCGCGCGGCGCGAGCTCCACGGCGGCGCTCCGCACGAGGCCGACGACCCCCGCCTTCGCCGTCGCGTAGTGCGCGTGGTCGCCCCAGCCGTAGACGCCGCCCGCGATGGACGACACCGCCACGATCGAGGCGCCGCGGCCGAGGAGCGGCTCGGCCGCGCGGATGACGCGCATCACGCCGCCGAGGTCGACGCCCAGCACCTCGTCCCACCGCTCGTCCGTCATCGCCCCGAGCGGGGCGCGGCGGAGGATCCCGGCGGCCGCGATCACGTGGTCCACCTGGCCGTACTCCTCGAGCGCGGCCCGCACGAACGCGTCGACGGACGCGGTGGAGGCGACGTCGAGGTCCACAGCGATGCCCGTGCCGCCGACCGCGCGCACGGCATCGAGGGTCGCGCCCGCGTCGTGCGGGTCCCCGGGGAAGCGGCCGACGACCACGCGGTCGCCCCGCGCGGCGAGGCGCACGGCGGTCGCCCGGCCGATGCCGGAGGCCCCGCCCGTGACGAGCGCGACGGGTGCCGCGCCCGTCACGCGGCCGCCTCGCGGGTCTCGCCCGTCGGCTTCGCGAGCAGCATCACGAGCGCCGAGGCGAGGATCCCGCCCGCGCCCACCCACAGCGCCGCCTGGCCGAACGACATGGCGCTCGCCGTGAGGCCCGTGAGCAGGAAGCCGCCGATGATGGCGCCCGGCTGGCTCATCGCGCCGATGAAGCTGGATCCGGTCGCCCGGCAGTCGCTGTCGAAGCAGCCGGCCTGGAAGAACAGGATCGCCGCGTAGGGCCCGAGCAGGAAGAACAGCCCGACCATGTAGGCGCCCATCACGAACGTCGGGTCGTCGGGCCCCAGCAGCATGACCGCGAACGCGAGGCCCGCGACGAGCCAGCCGCCGACGATGACGTTGCGGCGGCCGAGGCGATCGCCCAGCCAGCCGTGCACGAGGTAGCCGAGCACGCCCACGCAGTTCGAGGCGATGATCAGCAGCAGCGCGTTGGACGCGTCGATGTGCTTGCCCGACTCGAGCACGGTGGTGCCGAGCACCGAGAAGGTCTGGATCCCGAACCAGTTGAGCAGCCACGCCACGCTCAGCACGATCGTGCTGCGGAGGTGCTTGCCCTGGAAGATGCGCGCGATGGGGGCCGACTTCTGCACGTCGAGGCCGGTGGCGCGAGCGAAGGCTGCCGCCTCGTCGTGCAGGCCCGCGGCGCGCAGGCGGCGGATCCGCTGCTGGGCGACGAACTGCGGGCTCTCCCGGAGCGTGAGGCAGATCGCGGCGACGACGAGCGCGGGCACGGTCGCGAGCCCGAACGCGATGCGCCAGCTGCCCGGCCCGAACGCCGTCGTGATCAGGCCCACGAATGCCGCGGCGAGCAGGGCGCCGAGCGGCCAGCCCGTCTGCACCATCGCGTACACGAAGCCCTTGTTGCGGCGGATCCGCTCGTCCTCCGTCTGCTCGTAGATCTCGTTGAGGTACGTGGCGTTGATGGACTGCTCGGCGAGGCCCAGGCCGCTGATGCTGCGGATCCCGACGAGCGAGACCGCCCCGGCGCTCAGCGCGGTCGCGCCCGACGACAGCGCCGTGCCGGTGACGGACACGACCATGCCGATCCGGCGGCCGAGCCTGTCGACCATCGGGCCGACGAGCAGGACGACGACCGCGGTGCCGACGCTGACGAGGGTCGACACGAGAAGCGACTCGCTCGTGTCCCAGCCGAAGTCGCGCGAGATGTCGGGCAGCAGCGTGCCGAAGAGGATGAAGTCGTAGACGGCGATGGTCCACGCGAGGAAGGCGATGCCCGTGACCCGGCGGGTCTGGCGGACGCTGACCTTCTCGAGGCCGGCGGGCAGCGCGCCGGAGGATGCGGCGCCGGTGTCCGCGGTTGCGGTGCCGGGACGGGAGGTGTCGGTGCTCATGGTGGTGGTCTCCTGCGGTCGGTCGGTTCGCGGATCAGGGGACGCGCGGGGTGCGCGGGGAGCGTCGCTGGAAGTCCTGGGCGATCTCGTCGAAGGTCGCCCAGCGGACTCCCTCGTGCGAGTTGATGTGGGCGATGAGCCGCTCGAGCATGAGGAGCACCTGCGGGCGGCCCGAGACGTCGGGGTGGATCGTGAACGTGAAGACCCCGTAGTCCTGCTCGCGGTAGACCCAGTCGAACTGGTCGCGCCACATCTCCTCGAGGTGGCGGGGGTTCACGAAGCCGTGGCTGTTGGGGCTGCCCTTGACGAACATCATCGGAGGCAGGTCGTCGAGGTACCACGACGCGGGGATCTCCACGAGGTCGGTCTCCTCGCCGCGCACGAGCGGGTGCATCCAGCTGGCGGCGTCCTTCGTGTAGTCGACGCCCTGCCACGTGTCGCCCACGCGCACGTAGTACGGCTCGAAGTCGCGGTGCATCAGGGAGTGGTCGTAGCGGATCCCGCGCTCGATGAGGAGCTCGTTCGTCACGCGCGAGAACTCCCACCACGGCGCCACGTAGCCGGTGGGGCGGCGGCCGGCGCGCGACTCGATGAGCTCGATGGAGCGGTCGAGCACGTCCGCCTCCTGCTGGCGCGACATCTCGATGGGGTTCTCGTGGCTGTAGCCGTGCGCGCCGATCTCGTGGCCGGCTGCGACGACCTGGTCGAACTCGCGCGGGAACGTCTCGATGGAGTGGCCCGGCCAGAACCAGGTGGAGGGGAGGCCGTGCTTGGCGAGCAGCGCGTTGAGGCGCGGCACGCCGACCTCGCCCGCGAACAGGCCGCGGGAGATGTCGCCGGGCGAGTCCTGCCCGCCGTACGAGCCGAGCCAGCCGCTCACGGCGTCGACGTCGATGCCGAACGCGATGATGATGTCCTTGGCCATGGGGGTCCTTCCGTCGGGTGATGGATCAGGCCGGCAGGGAGCCGGCCGGGGTGGAAATGCGGGTCTCGGGATCGGCGGCGACGGCCAGCAGGCGGCGCGCCTCGTCGACGGGGTGGTGGTCGAGCAGGAGGGCCAGGAGGATCCGGGCCTGCGCCACCGAGAGGCGGCCGATCGGCACGGCGCCCGCCGCGACGGCGTCGACCGCGCCGCCGTCTCCGTAGATGGCGGCGACCGGGCCGTGGGCGACGCGCGTGCCGAGGCCGACGAGCACGCCTGCGTCGGCGGCCGCCCGGATCTCCGGCACCAGCGCGCGGTTCGCGTTGCCGGCGCCCGTGCCGATCACGACGACGCCCGCGGCTCCCGCGGCGATCGCCGCCCGGAAGAGCACGCCGTCGGCGCCGGGGTGGACGCTCACGCAGTCCACGCGGATCCGGTCGAAGCGCGCCGTGGGCGCGGGCAGGATCGGCAGCGCACGCGGTCGGCGGGTGATGCGCACCTCGTCGCCGGTCACGCGGCCGAGGGGTGCGCCGTCGCGGGCGGCGAAGGCGTCGGGATCCAGCGTGCGCGCCTTCACCAGGCCGTCGGCCGCGAGGACGCGCGAGGCGAACACGGCGAGCGCGCCGGCTCCGCGCGCCTCGGACGACGCGGCGACGACGATGGCGTCGCGCAGGTTGCCCGGCCCGTCGCCCGCGGGGTCGTCGGCAGAGCGCTGGGCGCCCGTGAGCACCACCGGCCGCGGGTCGTCGGTCACGAGCTCCAGCAGGAACGCGGTCTCCTCGAGGGTGTCCGTGCCGTGCGTGACGACCACGCCGTCCACGTCGTCGCGCGCGAGCGCCTCGGCCACCGCGCCCTGGATCGTGCGGAGGTCGGCGTGCGTGAGCGCGAACGAGTTGATCCGGAGGACGTCGCGCGTCTCGACGGTGACGCCGGCGGGCAGGGCGGGCACGGATCCGAGCAGGCGGTCGGCGGGATCCGCGGCGACCGCGGCTCCGTCGGGGCGCGTGCGCGAGGAGATGGTCCCGCCGGTGGCGAGCACGAGGACGTGGGGCATGCGGTCGATCCTCGGTCGCACAAACGATTGCGTCAATGGTTTGCGTCGAACGATCACGTTGCCGTCCTGTTGCGGGGATGTTTCCCCGTCGGAGGCTGGGCGCCGCCGCCGGGGGCCGCCCGCTGCCCGCCTTCGACGCTGTGCCATGCTGGATCGGGTGAGGAGGCCCGAGTGACCCGGAAGCGCCAGCCGCCCACCACGCAGCGCATGATCGCGGAGCTCGCCGGCGTCAGCATCACCACCGTCTCCCGCGTTCTCAACTCCCGCGAGGAGCACCCCGGCCGCTGGGCCGGGCCCGAGACCGTCGCCGCCATCCTCGACATCGCGGAGCGCAGCGGCTACCGGCCGAACCCGCACGCCGCGAGCCTGCGCACCTCCCGCTCCGACCTCGTCGGCGTCCTCGTCCCGCGCCTCCAGGACTACGTGCTCGCCACCGTGTACGAGGGCATCGACGAGGCGGCGACCGAGCGCCGCATCTCCACCTTCGTCACGAACAGCCTCGACCGGCCGGACCTCCAGCGCAGCCGCACGCGCAGCATGCTCGACCGCCGGGTCGACGGCATGATCTTCGGCGACGCGCACCTGGACGACCCGCTGCTCGACGAGCTCGCCGAGGAGGGCGTGCCCTTCGTCCTCGTCTCGCGCCGCCGCGGCGACCACGTGGCCGTCACGTGCGACGACGTGACGGGCGGCCGCCTCGCGGCCGAGCACCTCATCGCGCAGGGGCGCACCCGGCCGGCCGTGCTCGCCGGCATGTCCTTCGCGTCGACCGCGGTCGACCGCACGCGCGGCTTCCTCGAGGCGTACGCGGATGCAGGGATGCCGGTGACGCCCGAGCGCGTGATCCAGCGGGGCTTCGACGCCGCGGCCGGCCGGGAGGCGACCGAGGAGGTGCTCCGTGCCGGGCACGCGCCGGACGCGCTCTTCGCGACCAACGACTTCGCGGCGATCGGCGCGATGGGCGCGCTCCGCGACGCGGGCCTGTCGGTGCCCGACGACGTCGCGCTCGTCGGCTACAACGACACCCCGCTGGCGGCGTCGGGATCCATCGGGCTCACGAGCGTGCGCTCGCCCGTCCACGAGATGGGACGGATCGCGCTGGAGACCCTGCTGGCGCTCGTCGACGGCCAGGAGGCCGCGTCGCGGATGCTCGAGCCGACGCTCGTGGCGCGCGCGTCGACGGGACCGCACCCGGCCTGAGCGGCGGCTCGTGCGGGCGGCCGCACGGGGCAGGCGCACCGGGCCGGGCGGATCCGATGCCACGATGGACCCATGCGCCGCGACGTCTCCTCCATGCTCGAGCTGCAGGTCTCCGGCGAGAGCGAGATGGCCTTCGCGATCGCCGTCGCCCGTGGGGCCGACATCGCGTCCGAGCACCTCTCCTTCGCCCTCGACGGACGGCCGATCGAGGCGACCGAGGTGGTCGACCGGCACGACACCCGGCTGCACGTCCTGACGACCGGCGCGGGAGTCCTCACGATGGAGTACCGCGCGACGGTCACCGGCCGCCGCGACCCCGCGCCCGTCGACGACGTCGACCTCTGGATCTACCGCCGCCCGAGCCGCTACTGCGAGTCGGACACGCTGTTCCCCACGGCCCGCGGCGAGTTCCGCGGCCTGGACGGCCTCCCGCTCCTCGCCGCAGTGCGCGCGTTCGTGGCGGAGTCGCTGCGGTACGCGCCGGGATCCAGCCTCCCGACCGACGGCGCCGTCCGCACGCTGCTCGCCCGCCGCGGCGTCTGCCGCGACTACGCGCACCTCGTGATCGCGATGCTCCGCGCGCTCGACGTGCCCGCGCGGCTGGCCGCCGTCTACGCGCCGGGCCTCAGCCCCATGGACTTCCACGCGGTCGCCGAGGCGTGGGTCGACGGCGCCTGGCACGTGGTGGACGCCACCGGGCTCGCGCCCCGCCAGAGCCTGCTGCGGATCTCCACGGGTCGCGACGCCTCCGACACCGCGTTCCTCACCAACACCCGGAGCCTCGTGACCATCTCGCGCATGGAGGTCATGGCGACCGTCGACGAGCTCCCGGTCGACGACGTCGCCTCGGCCGTGCGCCTGGGCTGAGCCGACCGCTCCGGCTGACGGGTCGGATCAGCCGCCGACGGTCTTGAGGACCGCGTTGCCGAGGTCGGCGTGGTCGCCCGGCTCGTAGAACGCGGCGGACCGCATGACGATCATGTGCTTCGAGGAGTATATGGTGGAGACGCCGATCGCGTCCTCGAGCTCGAAGTAGGCCTCGACGCCGGAGGGGTACCCCGCGATGGGGTCGGCCAGGAGGATGGCCGCGTCGCGCCGGGATTGCAGCTCAGCGGCGACGGGCTGGGCCACGTCGACCTCGACCGCGGTGCCGTCCGACGAACGGAAGGCGCAGGCGATGCCCTGCATCGTGAGGACGTCGGCGCGCAGGCCGTCCGTGGACGTGTCGGCCGGGAGCGCCTCGCTCGCGAACCCCTTCCCGAACTCGGCGAGGTCGGGCAGGAGCTGGGCGCACGTGGTGCTGACCGGGGTGCCCTTCGGCGGCGCCGGCGTGGGCGATGCGGTGGGCCCGCTTCCGGATCCGCCGCCCTGGGCCTCGCCGCCGCCGCCCGCGCTCGCCGAGGGGTCCGGCGTCGTGGGCTGGAGGGGAGCGGGGTCGGAGCAGCCCGCGAGGAGCATGGCGACGGCGAGTCCGGCGGCCGCGGCCGTGGGGATGGTGCGCGCGATGCGGGGTCGGGCGGGCGCGGGGAGGCGGACGGGCATGGTGGTGCTCCTTCGGATCCGGGCGCGCCGCGGGGTGCGACGCTCGGCGCGCGGCGACGTGCCACGAGCGGGAGGCGGGATCGACACCATACCGAGACCGGTCGGTGCCCCGCTGGGACGCTCGGCCGCGCTGGGGGCGGTCCGCGCGGGCATGCGCCGGGAGGGGCGGGTCGCGCCCGCCGGTAGGATCGATCCCCATGACGACCCCTGACCTGACCGGTGCCCTGTTCGACATCGTGGCCCGGACGGCAGGACGACGACCGGGGGGCGACGCCCTCGCGCTCAGCCCCGACATGGTCGTGCTCGAGCGCCCGCGCAACCGCGACCACGGCGACTGGGCCACCAACATCGCCATGCGCATCGCGAAGCCGCTGGGCGAGAGCCCGCGCGCCATCGCGGCCGACATCGCCGAGGCGCTCGGCGAGCTGCCGCAGGTCGCGAAGGTCGACGTGGCCGGGCCCGGCTTCATCAACATCACGCTCGAGGCGGCGGCCGCGGGCGCCCTCGCGCGCACCATCGTCGACGCCGGTCCCGCGTACGGCCGCGGGCACACGCTCGACGGGATCCGCATCAACCTCGAGTTCGTCTCCGCGAACCCGACCGGCCCGATCCACCTCGGCGGCGTGCGCTGGGCCGCGGTCGGCGACAGCCTCGCGCGCATCCTCCAGGCCGAGGGCGCGGACGTCACGCGCGAGTACTACTTCAACGACCACGGATCCCAGATCGACCGCTTCGCCCGCAGCCTCCTCGCGAGCCACCTCGGCGAGGACACCCCCGAGGACGGCTACGGCGGCGCCTACATCGGCGAGATCGCCGAGCGCGTCGTGGCGGGGTACGACGGCGACCTCGACGCCCTCCCGCGCGAGGAGCAGCAGGAGGTGTTCCGGAGCGCCGGCACCGAGCTCATGTTCGGCGAGATCAAGCAGAAGCTGCACGACTTCGGCGTGGACTTCGACGTGTTCTTCCACGAGGACTCGCTGCACGAGTCCGGCGCCGTCGACCGCGCCGTCGCGCGCCTGAAGGAGCTCGGCCACGTCTTCGAGGAGGACGGCGCCGTCTGGCTCCGCACCACCACGTTCGGCGACGACCGCGACCGCGTGATCATCCGCTCCACGGGCGAGCCCGCCTACATCTCGGGCGACCTCGGCTACTACCTCGACAAGCGCGAGCGCGGCTTCGAGCAGAACATCATCATGCTGGGCGCCGACCACCACGGCTACGTCGGCCGCCTGATGGCCATGGTCGAGGCGTTCGGCGACACCCCGGGCGTCAACCTGCAGATCCTCATCGGCCAGATGGTCAACCTGCTGCGCGACGGCGAGCCCGTGAAGATGAGCAAGCGCAACGGCACCATCGTGACCCTCGACGACCTCGTGGACGCGGTCGGCGTGGATGCGGGCCGCTACGCGCTCGTGCGCTCCTCCGCCGACCAGAACCTCGACATCGACCTCGCGGTGCTCGGCAAGCGCACCAACGACAACCCCGTCTTCTACGTGCAGTACGCCCACGCGCGGACCTGCGCGGTGGATCGCAACGCGGATGCGTCGGGCGTCGACCGCTCCGCGTTCGCGCCGGAGCTGCTCACGCACCCGACCGAGTCGGCGCTGCTCGGCCTCCTGCAGGAGTTCCCGCGCATCGTCGCCCAGGCCGCCGAGCTGCGCGAGCCGCACCGGGTCGCGCGCTACATCGAGGAGCTCGCGGGCTCCTACCACCGCTGGTACGACAGCTGCCGGGTGGTCCCGCGCGGCGACGAGGAGGTCACCGACCTGCATCGCACGCGCCTGTGGCTGAACGACGCGGTCAGGCAGGTGGTCGCCAACGGACTCGACCTCGTGGGCGTCTCGGCCCCCGAGCGCATGTAGGGGAGCGGATCATGTCGGGTCGGTTCCAGGGCACGGAGGTCTTCGAGGCGCCCGAGCGGCGCGACCCGAGGGAGGCCCGTCGTCGTCGTCGGGGTCCGCGCGGCGGCACCGTGCTCATCTGGCTCCTCGTGCTCGCCGTGATCGGCGTGGGGCTCGCGTTCGGGCTGCGGATCATCGACCAGACCGTGCGCGGCGTCGCCCAGGACCAGGCCGAGAAGCAGATCGCCGACCAGCTGCCCGGGCAGATCACCGGGCGCGTCGACGTCTCGATCGAGGGCGACTGGGTCATCCCGCAGCTCATCCGCGGCACGCTCGACCGCGTGGTCCTCGACGGCCCGAACCTCCAGGCCGACGGCACGCCGTTCCAGGCGCACATCGTCGCGACCGACGTGCCGACCGACCAGGAGCGCACCGTCGGGGACGTGGTCGCCACCGTGTCCATGGACCAGGATCCCGCCAGCGCCCTGCTCGCGAAGACCGCGGGCACGCCGCCCGACCTGCGCTTCGGCGACGGGACGCTCGGCTACTCCGGCTCCACGCGGATCCTCGGCCTCACGCTCGGCTACACCGTGGCCGCGGAGCCCGTGCTGCGGGACGGATCCACGATCGTCATCACGCCGGCCGAGGTCGACCTCCAGGCCGGCTCGTTCAAGATCGACCTCGCGCAGACCATCCAGGGGATCCGCGACATCACCTACCCCGTGTGCGTCGCGCAGTACCTGCCCGCGGGCGTCCAGGTGCAGGACGTGACCATCGCGGACGGGCGCGCGTCGATGACCGTGCAGTCGTCCTCGGTGAAGCTCACGCGCGACTCGCTCGGGGTCACCGGCAGCTGCGGCTAGCCGCTCCCGGCCGGGCCCCGACGGCCGTCGTCACATGGGCGGAGGCCCCGTCCCGCCTCGGTAGGATGGCTCGCACCGCCCCCTTCGGCTCCAGGGACCACACCGGGTCCGCTCGCCATCCCGCACGTCCGCCCCGCGTACGAACAGGTGACCTCCGTGACCGCGAACCCGCTGGCCCCGTCCTGGCTGCAGCCCCCTGACGACGCGAACGCGCTGGATCCCGCGGTCTGGTCGCGCGGCACCGTCCGCGGCGACGACGGCACCATCCGCATCGCGGGAGCGCCCGCGACCGAGCTCGCCGCGCGCTTCGGCACCCCGCTCTACGTGATGGACGAGGACGACGTCCGCTCCCGCGCCGCGGAGACCCTCGCGGCGTTCACACGCGAGGCCGCCGCGGTCGGCACGAGCGCGCGCGTCTACTACGCGTGCAAGGCGTTCCTCAGCATCGAGGTCGCGCGCTGGATGGTCGAGGAGGGCCTGCACATCGACGTCTGCTCCGGCGGGGAGCTGGCCGTCGCGCTCGCCGGGGGCGCGGATCCGGCCCGCCTCGGCTTCCACGGCAACAACAAGTCGGTCGCCGAGATCGACCGGGCCGTCGGCGCCGGGATCGGCCAGGTCGTCGTCGACAGCGCGATCGAGGTCGAGCGCGTCGCCGCCGCGGCCGCCGCGCACGGCCGCGTCCAGCCCGTGCGCCTCCGCGTGAACAGCGGCGTGCACGCCCACACGCACGAGTACCTCGCCACGGCCCGCGAGGACCAGAAGTTCGGCATCACCCTGGCCGACGCGCCCGGCCTCGTCGCGCGGATCCGATCGCACGCCTCCCTCTCCTTCACGGGCCTGCACGCCCACATCGGCAGCCAGATCTTCGAGACCGACGCCTTCGTCGAGTCCGCCCGCCGGCTCCTCGACCTGCACGAGCGGCTGCTCGTCGACGGCCCCGTGCCCGAGCTCAACCTCGGCGGCGGCTTCGGCATCGCCTACACGTCGGTCGACCGGCCCGTGCCCGTGCCCGAGATCGCCCGGCGGCTGACGCGCATCGTCGGCGACGAGTGCGGCAGGCGGGGGATCCCGGTGCCGGTCATCGCCGTCGAGCCCGGCCGCAGCATCGTCGGCCCCTCCACCGTCACGCTCTACACGGTCGGCACCGTGAAGGACGTGCTCGTGACCGTCGGCGGCGTCGACGGCGAGGTCGCCGAGGCCTCATCGGCGACGGGCGACGTCGAGGACCCGCGCGTCGCGGAGGAGGCCGAGACCGCCGTCCGCCGCTACGTGAGCGTCGACGGCGGCATGAGCGACAACGCGCGCCCCGCCCTCTACGGCGCCGACTACTCCGTGCGCATCGCGGGCCGCGCCTCGGATGCGGATCCCGCCCTCGTGCGCATCGCCGGCAAGCACTGCGAGAGCGGCGACCTCGTCGTCCTCGCGGACTACCTGCCGGGCGACGTGCGCGCAGACGACCTCGTCGCCGTCCCCGCGACCGGTGCCTACTGCTGGGCGCTCGCGAGCAACTACAACTGGATCGGCCGCCCGCCCGTCGTCGCCGTGCGCGACGGCGAGGCGCGCGTCATCGTCCGCGGCGAGACCGAGGCCGACCTGCTGGCGCGCGACGCGGGCACGCCCGCTGCCGCATCCCCCGACGTGAACGGAGCACGATGATCGAGTACCGGAACCTGCGCGTCGCCCTGCTGGGCTGCGGCTCGGTCGGCACCCAGGTGGCGCGCCTCATGCGGGAGCACGGCGAGGAGCTGGCGCAGCGCGTGGGCGCCCGGCTCGAGCTCGTGGGCATCGCGGTGCGCGACCGGGAGGCGCCGCGCGACCCGTCCGTCCCGCGGGAGCTCCTCACGACCGACGCGGAGTCGCTCATCCTCGGGGCCGACATCGTCATCGAGCTGATGGGCGGCATCGAGCCCGCGCGCACGCACATCCTCGCCGCCATCTCCTCCGGCGCCGACGTCGTCACGGCCAACAAGGCCCTGCTCGCGACGCACGGCCCCGAGCTCTTCGAGGCGGCCGAGCAGGTGGGCGCGCAGCTCTACTACGAGGCCGCCGTGGCGGGCGCGATCCCCATCATCCGGCCGCTGCGCGACAGCCTCGCGGGGGACCGGGTCGAGCGGATCCTCGGCATCGTCAACGGCACGACGAACTACATCCTCGACGAGATGGACACGCACGGGCTCGGCTTCGACGAGGCCCTCGCGACGGCCACCGAGCTCGGCTACGCGGAGGCGGATCCCACGGCCGACATCGAGGGCTACGACGCCGCGCAGAAGGCCGCCATCCTCGCGAGCCTCGCCTTCCACACGCGCGTCCCCGTCGAGGCCGTGCACCGCGAGGGGATCACGGGCCTCACCGCCGCGCAGTTCGACTCGGCCCGCAAGGCCGGCTACGTGATCAAGCTGCTCGCCATCTGCGAGCGCCTCACGGATCCCGCCACCGGCCGCGACGCCGTCTCCGCCCGCGTGTACCCGGCGCTCGTGCCGCGCGACCACCCGCTGGCCGCGGTGCACGGCGCGAACAACGCCGTCTTCGTCGAGGCCGAGGCCGCGGGCGACCTCATGTTCTACGGCGCGGGCGCCGGGGGAGTGCAGACCGCGTCCGCCGTCCTCGGCGACGTCGTCTCCGCGGCACGCCGGCACGTCGTCGGCGGACCCGGCGTCGCCGAGTCGACCCACGCCGACCTCGAGACGCTGCCCGTCGGCGCGATCACGACCCAGTACCAGATCACGCTGCAGGTCGCGGACGAGCCGGGCGTGCTCGCCCGCATCGCGCAGCTGTTCAGCGAGCACGGCGTCTCCGTGGAGACGCTCGAGCAGACCACGCACCAGGCCCCCGTGGCGGGAGGGGCGGGCGCCCGGCCCACCGCTAGCCTGGTGATCGGCACGCACCGCGCCACCGACGCGGCCCTCCGGGCCACCGTCGACGCGGTCTCGAACCTCGACGCGGTGACGGCAGTCGCGAGCGTCCTCCGAGTAGAAGGAGCCTGATGGCCCACCAATGGCGCGGACTCCTCCGCGAATACGCCGACCGCCTGGACGTCACGGACGCCACCCCGATCATCACCCTCGGCGAGGGCGGCACCCCGCTCATCCCCGCGCCGGCGCTCTCCGCCCGCACGGGCGCGAAGGTCTGGGTCAAGTACGAGGGCATGAACCCGACCGGATCCTTCAAGGACCGGGGCATGACCATGGCGATCTCCAAGGCCGTCGAGCACGGCGCGAAGGCCGTCATCTGCGCGTCGACCGGCAACACGTCGGCCTCGGCCGCCGCGTACGCGACGCACGCGGGCATCACGGCGGCGGTCCTCGTGCCCGAGGGCAAGATCGCGATGGGCAAGCTCAGCCAGGCCGTCGCCCACGACGCGCAGCTGCTCCAGGTGCGCGGCAACTTCGACGACTGCCTCGACATCGCCCGCGAGCTCAGCGCGAACTACCCGGTGCACCTCGTCAACAGCGTCAACAACGACCGCATCGAGGGCCAGAAGACGGGCGCGTTCGAGGTCGTCGAGGTGCTGGGCGACGCCCCCGACTTCCACCTCATCCCCGTCGGCAACGCCGGCAACTACACCGCGTACACGCGCGGCTACCGCGAGGACCTCGAGGCGGGCAACGCCACGAAGCTGCCGCGCATGTTCGGCTTCCAGGCCGCGGGCAGCGCGCCCATCGTCGACGGCGCCATCGTCAAGGACCCCGACACGATCGCCAGCGCGATCCGCATCGGCAACCCCGCGTCGTGGAAGCTCGCCCTCGAGGCGCAGCTGCTCACCGACGGCTACTTCGGCGCGATCTCGGACGCGAAGATCCTCGAGGCGCACCGCATCCTCTCCGCGGAGGTCGGCATCTTCGTCGAGCCCGCGTCGGCCATCAGCGTCGCCGGGCTCCTCGAGCGCGCCGAGGCCGGGCAGATCCCGAAGGGCGCCACGGTCGTCCTCACGGTCACGGGCCACGGCCTCAAGGACCCGCAGTGGGCGCTCCGCACCGCGGACGGCTCCGACGTCGCCCCGACGAGCGTGGGCATCGACATCGCGGAGATCGCGGGCGTGCTCGACCTGGTCGCGTCGTGACCGACGGTCCGAGCGACAAGGCGCTCGCGACCGGCCGCCGCGTCCAGGTGCGCGTTCCCGCGACGAGCGCCAACCTCGGCCCCGGCTTCGACACGCTCGGCCTCGCGCTCGCGCTCTACGACGACCTCACGGTCACGGTGCGCGACGCACCCGGAGCAACGGTCGACGTGCGCGGCGTGGGCGCGGGCGAGGTGCCGACCGACGAGACGAACCTCGTCGTCACGGCCATCGCCCACACGTTCGCCGCGTTCGACCAGCCCATGCCCGGCCTCGACCTCGTGGCGGAGAACCGGATCCCGCACGGCCGCGGCCTCGGATCGTCGGGAGCCGCGATCGTGTCCGGCATCATGGCGGCGCAGGGTCTCCTCGCCGGCACGGTCGAGATCGACGCCGACGCGCTCCTCCGCCTCGCCACCGAGATGGAGGGCCACCCCGACAACGTCGCGCCCGCGCTCTTCGGCGGCCTCACCATCGCGTGGGTCGACGGCCAGGGCCCGCAGCACAAGAAGCTCGCCGTGCACCGCGGCGTCTCGCCGCTCGTGCTCGTGCCGGTCGCGACCATGTCCACGGCGCTCGCCCGCAGCCTGCAGCCGGAGTCGGTGCCGCACGAGGACGCGATCTTCAACGTGTCGCGCTCGGCCCTGCTCATCGCGGCGCTCATCCAGAGCCCCGAGCTGCTGCTCGCGGCCACCGAGGACCGCCTGCACCAGGACTACCGCGCCGCCGCGATGCCCGAGACGAACGAGCTCGTGCACCTGCTGCGCGAGCGCGGCTACGCGGCCGTCGTCTCGGGCGCAGGTCCCTCGCTCCTCGTCCTCGGCAGCGACCCGGGCCAGCGCCTCACCGCGGCCGAGCTCGTCGCCGAGCGCAGCACGAACCCGTGGACCGCGCTCATGCTCGCCGTCGACGTCAAGGGCTCGACCGTCCAGGTCGTCGACGAGGGATCCGCTCCCGCCGCCTAGCCGGATCGCGCGGCTCCTGCGCACCCGGCGCGCCGTTCCCCCCGCGGGCGGAGCGCCGGGTGCTAGGCTCTGCTCGACCCCGGAATCAACGGATCCACGCATGCGCGTCGGAGATCCGGTCCCGGTGGTCGTTCCTCACCACTCACCCGCTGTCGTCTCTGCAAGATCCCGTGCCTCCGTGCCCGACAGCAGCTCCGGACGGAATCAGACCGTCCGCCGCTTTCGCAGAGACACACGCGATCGGCTCTCCTCCGCACGGGCTTCGTCCCGCCGGATCGGGGAAAGGACCCACGCACATGACCGATGTCGACACCCGCGCCACCATCGCGGACCTGAGCGCGCTCCGCGTCTCCCAGCTCCAGGCGATCGCCTCCGAGCTCGGGATCCCGGGCGGCTCCAAGCTCCGGAAGGGCGAGCTCGTGACCGCGATCTCCGAGATCCAGGCCGCCCGGGGCACCACCGCCCCCGCCGACGAGACGGCCCCTGAGGCCGCCGCCGCCGAGACCGGCGACGCGACGCCCGCTCCCGCGGACGACGCCGCCGCCGCGCCCGTCGTCGAGGGGGCCCCCGCCTCGGAGCCCGTCGTCGCCGACGCCGCCCCGGCCGCGGACGCCGCCCCCGTCGCGGACGCGACCCCCGCCGAGGCGCCCGCCGCCGAGACCCCCGCCGCCGAGGCCCCGGCGGCCGACGCCCCGACCGAGCAGCCCGCGCGCTCCGGCCGCGGATCCCGCCGCGCCAGCACCGCCCGCATCGTGCCCGAGCGCATCGCCGAGACCGTCGAGGCGCCCGCCGCCGAGCCCGCGGGCACGGGACTCGAGGCCCGCATCGCCGAGGCCACCGGGGGCCGCGCGCAGGAGGAGGCCCGCACCGAGGCACCCCGCACCGAGGCGCCCGCGCGCTCCGGCCGCGGATCCCGCCGCGCCACGAGCTCCGGCGTCGTGGACCCCGCCACCGAGGCCCCGCGCCAGGCCGCCCAGCACGTGAACAGCGGCCAGACCGCCGACCAGCTCGTCCCCGCCGACGCGCAGGCCGACGCGCAGGCGCCCGTCGCCGACGCGCCCACCGAGGAGCAGGCCCCCGCGCAGCGCTCCGGCCGTGGCCGTCGCCGCGGCGGACGCGACGCCCAAGACGGCGCCGACCGCGGCGCCGCGCAGGACGCACCCGCCCAGGAGACCGCCGACGAGGCCCCCGCCGCATCCGAGCAGGCCGACCGGCAGCGCGACGACCGCGACGCCGACGACCAGGGCGGACGCCGCGACGACCAGGGCCGCGAGGGTCGCGAGGGCGGCCGCAACCGCAGCCGCAACCGGCGCAACCGCGACCGCGGCCGCGACCAGGACGACCAGCAGCAGAACGGCCGCGACCAGGGACAGCCGCAGCAGGCCCCCCGCGAGCCCGACGCCGACGACGAGGCGCAGGAGGAGGCCCGCACCGGCCGCCAGCGCCAGAACGGCCGCGGCCAGGGCGACCGCACGCAGGACGTGCGCGCCGACCAGGCCCGTGCCGACCTCGGCCGCGACGACGACCGCGGCGGCCGCAGCCGGTACCGCGACCGCAAGCGCGGCCGCGGCCAGGGCGGCGACGACTTCGAGCCCGAGGTCACCGAGGACGACGTCCTCCTGCCCGTCGCCGGCATCCTCGACGTGCTCGACAACTACGCGTTCGTCCGCACGAGCGGCTACCTGCCCGGCACGAACGACGTCTACGTCTCGCTCGGCCAGGTCAAGAAGCACTCGCTGCGCAAGGGAGACGCGATCGTCGGCGCCATCCGCCAGCCGCGGGAGAACGACAGCCAGAGCCGCCAGAAGTACAACGCGATCGTGAAGATCGACTCGGTCAACGGCCTGCCGCCCGAGGAGGCCGCGAACCGCGTCGAGTTCGGCAAGCTCACGCCGCTCTACCCGCAGGACCGCCTCAGCCTCGAGACCGAGCCGAACAAGCTCACGACGCGGATCATCGACCTCGTGTCGCCGATCGGCAAGGGCCAGCGCGGCCTCATCGTCTCGCCGCCCAAGGCGGGCAAGACGCTCGTGCTCCAGGCCATCGCGAACGCCATCGCCACGAACAACCCCGAGGTCCACCTCATGGTCGTGCTGGTCGACGAGCGTCCCGAGGAGGTCACCGACATGCAGCGCACGGTGAAGGGCGAGGTCATCGCCTCCACCTTCGACCGTCCCGCCGAGGACCACACCACGGTCGCCGAGCTCGCCATCGAGCGCGCCAAGCGCCTCGTGGAGCTCGGCCACGACGTGGTCGTGCTGCTCGACTCCATCACCCGCCTCGGCCGCGCGTACAACCTCGCGGCTCCCGCGTCGGGCCGGATCCTCTCGGGCGGCGTCGACTCGTCGGCGCTCTACCCGCCGAAGCGCTTCTTCGGCGCCGCGCGCAACATCGAGCACGGCGGATCGCTCACGATCCTCGCCACGGCGCTCGTGGAGACCGGATCCAAGATGGACGAGGTCATCTTCGAGGAGTTCAAGGGCACCGGCAACATGGAGCTCCGCCTCTCGCGCGCCCTCGCCGACAAGCGGATCTTCCCCGCCGTGGACGTCAACGCCTCCGGCACGCGCCGCGAGGAGATGCTCATGGGCGCCGACGAGGTCAAGGTCACCTGGAAGCTGCGCCGCGCCCTCGCCGGGCTCGAGCAGCAGCAGGCCCTCGAGATCGTCCTCAGCCGCCTCAAGGAGACGACGTCCAACGTCGAGTTCCTCATGAAGGTCCAGGCCTCCATGCCCAACACCGGTAACGGCGTGTCCCACCAGAGCCACGGGCACGGCGCGCACGAGAAGGGCTGACGCGTGTTCGAGTCCGTCGTCCAGCTGCTGGAGGAGCACGAGGAGCTCCAGCAGCAGCTCGGCGACCCCGAGCTGCACGCCGACGCGTCGCGCTCGCGCAAGGTCAACCGCCGCTACGCGGAGCTGAGCCGGATCGTCGCCGCGCACGCGGAGTGGACCCAGCTCGGCGACGACCTGGCCGCCGCGCGCGAGTTGGCCGAGGAGGACCCGGCGTTCGCCGACGAGATCCCCGGCCTCGAGCAGGCGCTGGATGCGGCGCAGGAGAAGCTCCGGCGGCTCCTGATCCCGCGCGACCCCGACGATGCGCGCGACGTCATCATGGAGATCAAGATGGGGGAGGGCGGCGCCGAGAGCGCGCTGTTCGCCGCCGACCTGCTCCGCATGTACCTGCACTACGCCGAGTCGCGCCGCTGGAAGACCGAGGTCCTCAGCCAGACCCAGAGCGACCTGGGCGGCTACAAGGACGTGCAGGTCGCCATCAAGGGCACGTCCGACGACCCCGCGCTCGGCGTGTGGGCGCACCTCAAGTACGAGGGCGGCGTGCACCGCGTGCAGCGCGTGCCGGCGACCGAGTCGCAGGGGCGCATCCACACCTCGGCCGCGGGCGTGCTCGTGATCCCCGAGGTCGAGGAGGTCGAGGAGGTCGCGATCGACCCCAACGACCTCAAGATCGACGTCTACCGCTCGTCCGGCCCCGGCGGCCAGTCGGTCAACACGACCGACTCCGCCGTGCGCATCACCCACCTGCCCACGGGCATCGTGGTCGCGATGCAGAACGAGAAGAGCCAGCTGCAGAACCGCGAGGCCGGGATGCGCGTGCTGCGCGCGCGCGTGCTCGCGAAGCAGCAGGAGGAGATCGACGCGGAGGCCTCGGCCGTGCGCCGCAGCCAGATCCGCACGATGGACCGGTCCGAGCGCATCCGCACGTACAACTTCCCGGAGAACCGCATCGCAGACCACCGCACGGGATACAAGGCGTACAACCTCGACGCCGTGATGGACGGAGCCCTCGACCCGGTCGTGGAGTCGTGCATCCAGGCCGACGAGGAGGCGCGTCTCGACGCGCTCGGGACGGACGCGTGACGGCCTCGCGAATCGCGCTCGCCCGTGCCTGACGCAGGGGGCGTCCCGGTCACCGTGGACGCCCTCCGCATGCGGGTGGGCCAGGCGCTCGCGGCCGCCGGGATCGAGGATCCCGCGGTCGACGCGGAGCTCCTCGTCGGGCACGTGCTCGGCCTCTCGCGCGGGCAGGTGCAGTCGCGCGCGATCACGCGCGCGGCCGTCGACGCCGGGGACGCCGCGCGCGTCCTCGAGCTGACCGCCCGTCGCGCACGGCGCGAGCCGCTGCAGCACATCACGGGCGTCGCGCACTTCCGCTCGCTCGAGCTCCTCGTCGGACCCGGCGTCTTCGTGCCGCGACCCGAGACGGAGCACGTGGCGCAGCTCGCGATCGACGCGCTGACGGCGGCGCCCGGGGAGGCGCCCGTCGCGGTGGACCTCGGCACGGGATCCGGCGCCCTCGCGCTCGCGCTCGCGACCGAGGTGCCGCACGCGCGCGTGCACGCGATCGAGGTGTCGCCCGAGGCGCACGGATGGACGGCCCGCAACGTGGAGCGCATCGCACCCCGCGTGGACCTCGTGCTCGGCGACCTCGCCGACGCGTTCCCCGAGCTCGACGGCACGGTGTCCGTCGTCGTCTCGAACCCGCCCTACATCCCCGCCGACGCGATCCCGCGCGACCCCGAGGTGCGGCTGCACGACCCCGCGCTCGCGCTCTACGGCGGCGCGGACGGACTGGACGTCGTGCGGCTCGTCTCGACGACCGCGCGCCGGCTGCTCCACCCGGGCGGCGCGCTCGTGATCGAGCACGGCGAGCTGCAGGGCGACGCGATCCGCGCCCTCCTCGACGCCGACGGCTGGCGCGCGACCGCGACGCACGAGGACCTCACCCGGCGCGACCGCGCGACGACCGCGCTGCGCTGACGGGGATCCGCGCGATCCAGCGCGAGCGCCGTCGCGGCTCAGCCCGCGTGCGCCTGCGCCCGGATGAACGCCTCGACCGCGGGCAGCAGGTCCCCGTCGCCGCGCACGTGGTGCCCGGTGATGCCGAGCCCGCGGGCCGACGCGACGTTGTCCTCGCGGTCGTCCGCGAAGAACGTCCGCGCGGCCGGCTGCCCGTAGGCGGCGAGCACCCCGCGGAACACGGCCGGATCCGGCTTCCGGGCGCCGTACCCGCTCGAGGTCCGCAGATTCTCCACGCCGAACAGCGGCACCAGCTCGGGCGCGAGCTCCGGGAGGTGCCGGGCAGCGAGCGCGTTGTTGTTCGTCAGCAGCGTGATCCGCCCGGCCTCGCGCGCCCGGGCGACCGCCTCGAGCGCCTGCGGCCGCACCGTCATGGATGCTCGGCGCCGCCGCACCCACTCGTCCTCGTCCATCTCCACGCCCACCGCGGCGCAGAACGCGTCGAGGTAGGAGTCGGCGTCGATGCGGCCCGCCTCCGCCGCCCACTCGCCGTCGTCGTTGTACCAGCGACGGCGCAGCTCCGGCAGGTCGTGCCCGGTCGCCGCCGTGATGCGGTCGGCGGGCCCGCGCCAGTCGTGGTCGTACAGCACGTCGTCCATGTCGAACACGAACAGGAGCCCGTCGGGGCCGGGGGAGCGGTGCGCGGAGGTCATCACGCCCAGTATGCGGGCGTCGGCGTGGCGCGGATCCCCCGCTCAGGGCCGCGGGCCCGCGCTCGGCTACGATGAGCGACGACATGGCGCGCATCTACGACTGCTCAGTCGACACCGACCTCCTCACCGGCATGAGACTCGCCCGACAGGCGGTGGGCCGCGGCGAGGTCGTCGTCATCCCCACGGACACCGTCTACGGCATCGCCGCCGACGCGTTCAACCCCGACGCCGTCCAGCGGCTGCTCGACGCGAAGGGTCGCGGGCGCGACGCCCCGCCGCCCGTGCTCATCCCCGGGCAGTCCACGCTCGACGCCCTCGCCGACTTCGTCCCCGACGTGGTCCGCCGCCTGGTGGACGAGTTCTGGCCGGGTGGCCTCACGGTGATCCTCGTGGCGCAGCCCTCCCTCGTCTGGGACCTCGGCGAGACCCGCGGCACCGTCGCGCTGCGCATGCCCGCGAACTCCTACGCGCTCGAGCTCCTCGCGGAGACCGGCCCGCTCGCGGTCTCGTCCGCGAACAAGACGGGGCAGCCCGCCGCCGCGACCGCCCAGGAGGCCGTGGACCAGCTCGGCGAGTCGGTCGACGTCTTCCTCGACGGGGGAGCAGCAGGGGGAGCCGCCTCGACCATCGTCGACGCCTCGCGCGTCACCCAGGCGGGCGGCCGCGTCCGCATCGTGCGCGAGGGCGCGATCACGCGCGCGCAGATCCAGCAGCTCATCGGCGACGAGCTCGAGCCCGTCGTCACCGCGCCCGCCGAGCCGGAGCCCGAGGCCGCGCCCGCCCCCGACGAACCCGAGACCCCGCGCGGCACGGCGAGCGGCGCCGAGCGCGCTGCCGTCGCCGCGCCCGACGCCGACGCCGCTCCCGTCGCCGACGCGTCGACCGACGCCGGCCCGACGTACCCCGAGTTCGTCGAGCCCGCCGACCCGGCGCCCGCCGACCCGACGCCGCCCGCGGCGACGCCCGACGACCCGACCGCGACCGAGCCCCCCGCGGATCCGCCCGCGCACCCCCGGTGACCTACTACGCCGCCATGGCGGTCGTCTCGGCGGTCATCACGCTCGTCCTGTCGATGGTCGTCATGAAGCTCGGCTACCGCTACAAGCTCTACCCGGCCATCCGCGCGCGCGACGTGCACACGCGCCCGACGCCCCGGCTCGGCGGCGTGGCCATGTTCGCCGGCATCCTCGTCGCGTTCGCCGTGGCCTCGCAGGTGTCCTGGTTCAGCCTCGTCTTCGACCGGCCAGGTCCGGTGTTCGCGATCCTCGGCGCCGCGCTCATGATCGTCGTCATCGGCGTCCTCGACGACATCTACGACCTCGACTGGATGATCAAGCTGGCCGGCCAGATCCTCGCCGCCGGGCTCCTCGCCTGGCAGGGCGTCGCGATCTCCTCGCTCCCCATCGGCGGCCTCACGGTCGGCTCGTCCCAGATGTCGATCATGCTGACGATCTTCGCCATCGTGCTCGTGATGAACGCCGTCAACTTCATCGACGGCCTCGACGGCCTGGTCGCCGGCGTCGCGATCATCGCGAACGGCGCCTTCTTCCTCTACAGCTTCCTGCTCTCGGACACCGCCACCGGCCAGACCGAGCGCTTCAACCTCGCGTCCCTCATCAGCGCGATCCTCATCGGCGCGTGCCTCGGCTTCCTCCCGTTCAACTGGCACCCCGCGAAGCTGTTCATGGGCGACGCGGGCGCGCTGCTCGTCGGCCTCCTGATGGCCACGAGCGCCATCGCGGTCACGGGCGAGATCGACCCGAACCCGGAGACGTTCGGCCGCTCGCAGCTGCTGCCCGCCTTCCTGCCGATCCTGCTGCCGTTCGCGATCCTCATCGTCCCGCTGCTCGACTTCGCCCTCGCGGTGTTCCGGCGCCTCAAGGCCGGCAAGTCGCCCTTCAGCGCCGACCGCAAGCACCTGCACCACCGCCTGCTCGACATGGGCCACTCGCGCCTGCACGCGACCCTGATCTTCTACGCGTGGACGGGCGTCGTGTCGGTCGGCTGCCTGCTCATGTTCGTGGTGCAGCCGTACGCGTGGGGCGTGGCCTTCATCGCGGTCGGCATGGTCGCCTGCGCGGTCGTCACCCTCGCCCCGCTCAGCCGCCGCAAGCGCCTCGAGGCCGCAGCGCAGCTCGTCCCCGCCGACGCGGACTCCGACGACGCCGCGGCGTACGACCCGCTCGACGAGGCCGCCGCCGACCGGCCGCTCGCGCGCCTCACGGAGTCCGAGCTCGAGGAGGTCGAGCGCGAGCACGCGGAGCTCGCCACGGGAGCCATCGCGACCCGCCCCACCGACGCCCCGAACCCGGGGACAGCCAAGGAGACGACATGACCGACAGCCCGAGCGCCCCCGCCCCGGCGGAGACCCCCGCGAAGAAGGACGTCTTCACGCGCATCCTCATCGGGGGAGCGCTGCTCGCCCTCGCCATCGCGGTGGTCGGCGGCATCGTCGGCTTCGCGGTCGACGGCGGCCGCGGCCTCCTCAGCGCCGTCATCGGCAGCGCGATGGCCCTCGTCTTCCTGGGGCTCACGGCCGGCAGCATCCTCTTCGCCAACCGGTTCCAGTCCTCGCCGATCTACCCGACCCTGTTCTTCTCGGTCGTGCTCGGCGCGTGGCTCCTCAAGTTCGTGGTGTTCCTCGCGGTCGCCATGGTGCTCAAGGAGCAGCCGTGGATCAACCTGGTCGTGCTCTTCGTGACGGTGATCGTGGGCGTCGTGGGCGCCCTCGTCATGGACATGATCGTGATCACCAAGGCCCGCGTCGGCTACGTCAGCGACGCGCAGCTCCCCGGGCGCTGACCGCGCGCCCTCGGGCCGCGGGAAGAGGGGACGCGATTAGTCAGGGCACCCTCATTGTTGATAGTCTCTGTCAAGACGATTCCCGTCGGGCCGTGCCCAGAACCACCTCACGCCGGCGTCTTCTCACCCCATCCGTTCGTCGCCGCGAGAGCTCGTGCTCCACGCCCCGAAACAGGAGATAGCGCTGTTAGCCACCGCTGCACCCAGCATCATCACCCTCGCCGCTGAAGACTCGGGTGAGGGGTTCCACGCTCCCACGCTCGAGGAGTTCTTCCCGCCGATCGCCTTCTTCGAGGGCACGGGCTTCGACCTCAACCGCATCATGCTCATCAGGCTCCTGGTGATGGCGGTCCTCGTCGTCCTGTTCGTCCTCGGCACGCGCAAGCTCGCGCTGGTGCCCGGCCGCGGCCAGAACCTCGTCGAGATGGGCGTCGACTTCGTCCGCGTCAACATCGCGGAGGACATCCTCGGCAAGAAGGACGGCCGGCGCTTCCTGCCGATCATCATGACCATCTTCTTCCTGGTCCTCGGCATGAACCTGACGGGCGTCGTCCCGTTCCTCAACATCGCGGGCACGTCGGTCATCGGCCTCCCGCTGCTCCTGGCCCTCGTGGCGTACGTGACCTTCATCTACGCCGGCATCAAGGACCGGGGCGTGATGTTCTTCAAGAACACGCTGTTCCCCGCCGGTGCGCCGAAGCCGGTCTACCTGCTCCTCACGCCCATCGAGTTCCTCTCGACGTTCATCATCCGGCCGGTCGCGCTCACGCTCCGACTCCTGATGAACATGCTCGTGGGGCACCTCCTGCTGGTGCTCTGCTTCTCCGCGACGTGGTTCTTCCTCTTCGAGGCGCAGGGCGCGCTCAAGATCCTGGGCGCGGGCACCCTCGTCCTCGGGTTCGCGTTCACGCTCTTCGAGCTGCTCGTCGCCGTCCTGCAGGCCTACATCTTCGCCCTCCTCACCGCCGTCTACATCCAGATGGCCGTGGCGGAGGAGCACTAAGCGATCTCGTCGACCAACGAGATCACCCAACCGGAAGGAAACCCCAGTGGACCCCATCATTCTCGCCGAGATCAACGGCAACATCGCGACCGTCGGCTACGGCCTCGCAGCGATCGGCCCCGGCATCGGTGTCGGGATCGTCGCGGGCAAGACCGTCGAGGCCATGGCCCGCCAGCCCGAGATGGCCGGCAGCCTCCGCACCACGATGTTCCTCGGCATCGCGTTCTCCGAGGCGCTCGCGCTCATCGGCCTCGCGACCTACTTCATCTTCACCAACTAGGGGACACGCACATGCTCACGCCCCACAACGTGATGGCGGCAGGTGAAGAAGCGCCGAGCATCCTCCTACCCGCGGTCTACGACATCGTGTGGTCGGCGGTCGTGTTCGTCGTCCTCCTGGTCGTCATCTGGAAGTACGCGCTCCCGCGCGTCTACGCCATGCTCGACGGCCGCACCGAGGCCATCGCCGGCGGCATCGAGAAGGCCGAGCGCGCGCAGGCGGAAGCCGACGCCGCGAAGGCCGAGCTGACCGCCCAGCTCGCCGAGGCACGCGCCGAGGCCGGCCGCATCCGCGAGCAGGCCCGCGTCGACGCCACGGCGATCGCCGCGGAGATCAAGGAGCAGGCCACGGCCGACGCCGCCCGGATCACCGCGAGCGCTCAGCAGCAGATCGAGGCCGAGCGCCAGCAGGCGGTCGTCTCGCTCCGGTCCGAGGTCGGATCGCTCGCGATCGACCTCGCATCGGGCGTCATCGGCCAGAGCCTCACGGACGACCAGCGCTCCACCGCGCTCGTCGACCGGTTCCTCGCCGACCTGGAGGCCAGCGAGACCGCCGGCAGGACGGGATCCGCCAGCTGATGGGCAGTGCATCGCGCGCATCGCTCGACTCCGCACGCCGCGTCCTCGCGGAGCTCGGGGGCGTCGACCTGTCGACGGCCGGTCAGCTCCTCGGAGCCGGCCGCGCCATCGGCGGATCCACGCACCTGCTCTCCGCGCTGGCGGACACCGGCATCGCGCCGGAGGTCAAGCACAGCATCGTGGACCGGGTATTCGGCGCCACCGTGCAGGAGCCGGCGCTGCGCGTCCTCCGCGCGGTCGTCGACGGACGCTGGTCGTCGCATGACGAGCTGCTGGCGGGCATCGAGGAGCTCGGCATCCGCGCCGTCGCGATTTCCGCACCCGAGGGCACGCCCGTCGAGTCCGAGCTGTTCACGTTCGGACGCGCGGTGTCCACCGACGACGGCCTCGAGCTGGCGTTCGGCGACAAGCTGGGCGACCCGCAGGGCAAGTCGACCCTCGTCCACCGTCTCCTCGACGGCCGGGCATCGGAGCAGACGGTCGTCATCGTCGAGCAGCTCGTGCAGCAGCCCCGCGGCCGCCGCATCGGCGAGCTCGTCCGTCACGCAGCCACCCTCGTGGCCGACCAGGCGGGCCTCACCATCGCCACGGTCAGCGTCGCCTCGCCCCTGTCGCCCGAGCAGTCGGAGCGGCTGGCGCAGGCACTGAGCCGCCGGTACTCCCGGCGGATCGAGCTGAACCAGGTCGTGGACCGCGACCTCGTCGGCGGCCTCCGCGTCCAGATCGGCGACGACGTCATCGACGGCAGCGTCGCCACCAGGATCAACGATTTGAGACTCCAGTTCGCCTGACCGGCGGGCGTCACCTCGGGAGCCGTCCGCTCTCGTGAATGCAAAGGGAAAGAAGATGGCAGAACTTTCGATCAGCCCCGACGAGATCCGGGACGCGCTCAAGGACTTCGTGCAGTCCTACGAGCCCGGCAAGGCCTCGACCACCGAGGTCGGCTACGTGCTCGACGCGGGCGACGGAATCGCCCACGTGCAGGGCCTGCCCGGCGTCATGGCCAACGAGCTCATCACGTTCGCCGACGGGACCCTGGGCCTCGCCCAGAACCTGGAGGAGAGCGAGATCGGCGTCATCGTGCTCGGCGAGTTCGCCGGCATCGAGGAGGGCATGGAGGTGCGCCGCACCGGCGAGGTGCTCTCCGTCCCCGTCGGCGACGGCTACCTCGGCCGCGTCGTCGACCCGCTGGGCAACCCCATCGACGGCCAGGGCGAGATCGCGACCGAGGGCCGCCGCGCCCTCGAGCTCCAGGCGCCCGGCGTCATGCAGCGCAAGAGCGTGCACGAGCCCATGCAGACCGGCATCAAGGCCATCGACGCCATGATCCCGATCGGCCGCGGCCAGCGCCAGCTCATCATCGGCGACCGCCAGACCGGCAAGACGGCCATCGCGATCGACACGATCATCAACCAGAAGGCCAACTGGGAGTCCGGCGACACGAACAAGCAGGTCCGCTGCATCTACGTCGCCATCGGCCAGAAGGGCTCGACCATCGCCTCGGTGAAGGGCGCCCTCGAGGAGGCCGGCGCCATGGAGTACACGACCATCGTCGCGTCCCCCGCGTCCGACCCCGCCGGCTTCAAGTACCTCGCGCCCTACACCGGCTCGGCCATCGGCCAGCACTGGATGTATGGCGGCAAGCACGTCCTCATCATCTTCGACGACCTGTCCAAGCAGGCCGAGGCCTACCGCGCCGTCTCGCTCCTCCTGCGCCGCCCGCCGGGACGCGAGGCGTACCCCGGCGACGTGTTCTACCTGCACTCCCGCCTGCTCGAGCGCTGCGCCAAGCTCTCGGACGAGCTGGGCGCCGGATCGATGACAGGCCTGCCCATCATCGAGACGAAGGCGAACGACGTCTCGGCGTACATCCCCACCAACGTGATCTCGATCACCGACGGCCAGATCTTCCTCCAGTCGGACCTGTTCAACGCGAACCAGCGTCCCGCGGTGGACGTCGGCATCTCGGTGTCCCGCGTCGGCGGCGACGCCCAGGTGAAGAGCATCAAGAAGGTCTCCGGCACGCTCAAGCTCGAGCTCGCGCAGTACCGCTCGCTCGAGGCGTTCGCGATCTTCGCGTCCGACCTCGACGCGGCCAGCCGTCGCCAGCTCGCCCGCGGCGCGCGCCTCACCGAGCTGCTCAAGCAGCCGCAGTACTCGCCGTTCCCCATCGAGGAGCAGGTCGTCTCGATCTGGGCGGGCACGAAGGGCAAGCTCGACGAGGTGCCCGTCGAGGACATCCTCCGCTTCGAGCGCGAGCTGCTCGACCACCTCCACCGCAACACGGAGGTGCTCTCGCAGCTCAAGGAGAAGAACGTCCTCACCGACGACATCGTCGACGCGATGGACAAGGCCGTGGACGCGTTCAAGCTCGAGTTCCAGACGGGCGAGGGCAAGCCGCTCGCCTCCGTGGGATCCGAGAAGTTCGAGCCCGCCAAGGCCGAGGACGTCAACCAGGAGCAGATCGTCAAGGGCAAGCGCTGACGCGCTCGCCCCACCGATCCGCCACCGACCGAGACCGATAGGGAGACTCATGGGAGCGCAACTCCGGGTCTACACGCAGAAGATCAAGTCCGCGCAGACGACGAAGAAGATCACCCGCGCGATGGAGCTGATCTCCGCGTCGCGCATCCAGAAGGCGCAGCAGCGGATGGCGGCGTCCGCGCCGTACTCCCGCGCCGTCACGCGCGCGGTCTCGGCGGTGGCGACGTTCTCGAACGTCGACCACATCCTCACGACCGAGCCCGAGAAGGTGGAGCGGGCGGCGATCGTCATCTTCGCCTCCGACCGCGGCCTCGCGGGCGCGTTCAGCTCCAGCGTCCTGAAGGAGTCGGAGCAGCTCGCCGAGCTGCTCCGGTCGCAGGGCAAGGAGATCGTCTACTACCTGGTGGGCCGCAAGGCCGTCGGGTACTTCAAGTTCCGGAAGCGCTCCTCGGAGCGCATCTGGACCGGCAGCACCGAGAAGCCGGAGTTCGAGACCGCGAAGTCCATCGGCGACGCGCTCGTGGAGAAGTTCGTGACGCCGGCGTCCGAGGGCGGGGTCGATGAGATCCACATCGTCTTCAACCGCTTCGTGTCGATCGCGACGCAGAAGCCCGAGGTCGTCAGGCTGCTGCCGCTCGAGGTCGTCGAGGGGGTGGAGGCGCCCGGCGAGGGTGCCGTCCTGCCGCTCTACGAGTTCGAGCCCGAGGTGGGCGACGTGCTCGACGCGCTGCTGCCCGTCTACATCGAGAGCCGCATCTTCAACGCGATGCTCCAGTCGGCCGCCTCCGAGCACGCCGCGCGCCAGAAGGCCATGAAGTCGGCGAGCGACAACGCCGACAAGCTCGTGACCACCTACACGCGGCTGCGGAACAACGCGCGCCAGACCGAGATCACGCAGCAGATCTCCGAGATCGTCGGCGGCGCGGACGCGCTCGCCTCCAGCAAGTAACACTCCTGCTCCACGAATGAAGAAGAGAGACATCAATGACTGACACCGCCACTGCGCCGGTCGCCAGCGACAGCGTGGCCGGCGTCGGACGCATCGTCCGCGTCACCGGCCCGGTCGTGGACATCGAGTTCCCGCACGACTCGATCCCCCCGGTCTACAACGCCCTCAAGACGACGATCACCATCGGCGAGGAGTCGACGGAGATCACGCTCGAGATCGCGCTGCACCTCGGCGACGACGTCGTGCGCGCCATCGCCCTGAAGCCCACGGACGGCCTCGTCCGCGGCCAGGAGGTGCGCGACACGGGTGCCGCCATCTCGGTGCCCGTCGGCGACATCACCAAGGGCAAGGTCTTCAACGTCACCGGCGACATCCTCAACAACGAGGGTGGCGAGCCGATCGAGATCACCGAGCGCTGGCCCATCCACCGCAAGCCCCCGATGTTCGACCAGCTCGAGTCCAAGACGCAGCTGTTCGAGACCGGCATCAAGGTCATCGACCTCCTCACCCCGTACGTGCAGGGCGGCAAGATCGGCCTGTTCGGCGGCGCGGGCGTCGGCAAGACCGTCCTCATCCAGGAGATGATCCAGCGCGTCGCGCAGGACCACGGCGGCGTGTCCGTGTTCGCCGGCGTCGGCGAGCGCACCCGCGAGGGCAACGACCTCATCATGGAGATGGAGGAGGCCGGCGTCTTCGACAAGACCGCGTTGGTCTTCGGCCAGATGGACGAGCCGCCGGGAACGCGCCTCCGCGTGGCCCTGTCCGCGCTCACGATGGCGGAGTACTTCCGCGACGTGAAGAACCAGGACGTGCTGCTCTTCATCGACAACATCTTCCGCTTCACGCAGGCCGGCTCCGAGGTCTCCACGCTGCTCGGCCGCATGCCGTCCGCGGTGGGCTACCAGCCGAACCTCGCGGACGAGATGGGCGTGCTCCAGGAGCGCATCACGTCGACCCGCGGCCACAGCATCACCTCGCTGCAGGCCATCTACGTCCCCGCGGACGACTACACCGACCCGGCACCGGCCACCACGTTCGCGCACCTCGACGCGACCACGGAGCTCAGCCGAGAGATCGCCTCGCGCGGCCTCTACCCGGCCGTCGACCCGCTGACGTCCACCAGCCGCATCCTCGACCCGCGGTACCTGGGCCAGGCGCACTACGACACGGCCACCCGCGTCAAGGCGATCCTGCAGAAGAACAAGGAGCTGCAGGAGATCATCGCGATCCTCGGCGTCGACGAGCTCTCCGAGGAGGACAAGGTCACGGTGTCGCGTGCGCGCCGCATCCAGCAGTTCCTCTCGCAGAACACGTACATGGCGAAGAAGTTCACGGGCGTCGAGGGCTCCACGGTGCCGCTAAAGAACACCATCGAGTCGTTCTCGAAGATCGCCGACGGCGACTACGACCACGTCGCCGAGCAGGCGTTCTTCAACGTCGGCGACCTCGACGACGTCGAGCGCCGCTGGTCCGAGATCCAGAAGGAGAACGGCTGACATGGCCCGCGCTGATCTCACGGTGACCGTGGTCTCGGCCGACCAGCAGGTCTGGTCGGGCCAGGCGTCCATGGTCGTCGCGCGCACGAGCGAGGGCGAGATCGGCATCCTCGCCGGTCACGAGCCGCTCCTGGCGATCCTCGCGACCGGCAACGTCCGCATCACGCAGGACGGCGGCGCCGTGATCACGGCCGACGCCGACGAGGGCTTCCTCTCGGTGGAGAACGACAACGTGACCGTGGTCGCGCGCAAGGCCGCGCTGGTCGCGTAGCGTCACCTCCGTCCGACGGCGGGCGGTCCCCTCGGGGGCCGTCCGCCGTCGTGCGTCCGGGCGCGCGCGGCTCGTCCCTGCCCACCCGCCCGTCCACCCCACCCGCTCCCGGAGGTCTCGTGCTCGTCCTGCTGCCCCCGTCCGAGACGAAGCGCGACGGGGGGACGGACGGATCGCGCCTCGACCTCGGCCTCCTCGCCTTCCCCGAGCTGACGGACGAGCGGCGGACGGTCGTGCGGGCCGTCGCCGACCTCGCGCAGGATCCCGAGGCCGCCGCGCGCGCCCTCAAGCTCGGACCGCGCCAAGCCGGCGAGGTCGAGCGGAACCGCCTGCTCGAGTCGTCGCCGACCATGCCCGCGCTCCGTCGCTACACCGGCGTGCTCTACGACCCGATTGGCGCCGAGTCCCTGGACGCCGCGCAGCTCGCCTTCGCCGGTCGACACGTGGCCGTGCACTCCGCGCTCCTCGGGCCCGTCCGGGCGACCGACCCGATCCCGGCCTACCGGCTCTCGCATGACAGCCGACTGCCGGGCATCCGGATGAAGGCGCACTGGGTGGACTCCGTCAGCCGCGTGCTGGAGGGGATCCCCGGCCTCGTGCTCGACCTCCGATCCGAGGGATACGCGGCCCTCGGACCGCGCCCGGGCCACGAGGACTCCGCCGTGGTGCGCGTGGTCGCTCGAGGCTCGGACGGCACGGTGCGCGCGCTCAACCACTTCAACAAGAAGGCGAAGGGCGAGCTGGTGCGGGATCTGATCCTCGCCGGCCGCGACCTCGGATCCATCGCGGAGCTGCTGGACTGGGCGGAGGGCGCCGGCGTCGAGCTGTCGCGTCGCGACTCCGGCGAGCTCGTCCTGGTCGCCGCGCCGCATTGACGGCGCCCCGTCTCAGGCGGCCAGGTGGCAGCCGACGACGTGGTCGTCGACGAGGCCCGATGACTGCATGAGCGCGTAGACGGTGGTGGGGCCCACGAAGCGGAGGCCGTGCGCCTTCAGCTCGCGGCTGAGGGCCGTGGACTCCGCCGTGACGGCGGGGATCTCGTCGGCCGCGGCCGGCCGTGGGCGTGACAGGGGATCGGACGCGTGCGCCCAGATCATCCGGTCGAGGGCACCGTCGCCGTGCGCGTCGACGAGGGCCCGCACGGCGCGCGCGTTGCCGGCGGCCGCGAGGATCTTCGCGCGGTTGCGGATGATCCCCGCGTCGCCCATGAGCCGCTCGACGTCGCCATCGTCCATGGCGGCGACCGCGTCGACGTCGAAGCCGTGGAAGACCTCGCGGAAGCGCGGGCGCTTGCGGAGGATGGTGATCCACGACAGGCCCGCCTGGAAGCCCTCGAGGCACAGCTTCTCGAAGAGCGGACGGTCGCCGTGCAGCGGGCGGCCCCACTCCTCGTCGTGGTACCTGCGGTACTCCGGGTCGGCCGCTGACCAGGCGCAGCGCGCCACGCCGTCGTCGCCGACCGTGACCGACGCCCGGGTCACGACAGCACCGAGCCCTCGAGCGCGAGCAGCCGGACCTTGGTGGCGACCCCGTCGCCCGCGCTGAAGCCGGTCACGCGGCCGTCCGAGCCGAGGACGCGGTGGCACGGGACGAGGACGCAGAGCCGGTTGGCGCCGACGGCGCCGCCGACCGCGCGCGCCCCGCCAGGACGACCCGCCGCCTGCGCGAGCGCGCCGTACGTCGTGACGCCGCCATGGGGGACGCGGGCGAGCGCCTCCCAGACGGCGACCTGGAACGGGGTCCCCGTCAACCGCACCGGGACCTCGAACGAGGTCCGGAGGCCAACGAAGTACTCGCCGAGCTGCCGGGCCGTCTCCGCGAGCACGGGGCTCGGCCGATCGTCCAGGTGGTCGAGCGGCAGGACGCCGTCGGTCGCGATGGACAGCGCCACGACCCGGCCGCCCTCGCCCACGAGCTCCAGGCGGCCGACGGGGGAGGGCACCCGGAGGAGAGCGGCGCCCGCGGGCAGGAGGCCAGCTGCGGGCGGGAGCGGACGGCGCGGATCGGGTTCGGGTGCGGGGGATCCGGGACGGCCTCGGCCGGGCGGGGGCACGTTCGGACGCGCGGGGGCGACGGCGGGAGCGGAGGAGGGGGTCATGCGGCGACCGTACGACGGACCTCGCGCATGGCGCCGGGGCCGCCGCGATCGGGGGAGGGGCGGCGAGAGCCGCCGCCGGGGGAGGAGGCGGAGGAGCGCGCCGCCGTCACCGGGAGCGCCCGTGGCCGTCCTGCGTGTGGACCTTGAGGTAGACGAAGGTCTCCGTGCTCACGACGCCATCGAGCGCGCGGATCCGGGCGTTGAGCAGCTCGACCAGCTCCTCGTCGTCCTCGCAGACGACCTCGGCGAGCAGGTCGAAGGTGCCCGCCGTCATGACCACGTAGTCGACCGCGGGGATGTCCGCGAGGGCGTCCGCGACCACGCGCACGTCGCCGCTCACGGTGACGCCGATCATGGCCTGGCGGGTGAGCCCGAGCTGCTGCGGATCGGTGAGCGCGACGATGCGGATCACGCCCGCGTCGGTGAGCTTCTGCACGCGCTGCCGGACGGCGGCCTCGCTGAGCCCGACGGCCTTGCCGATCTCGGCGTACGACCGTCGCCCGTCCTCCCGCAGCTGCTCGACGATGGAGCGGGAGATCGCGTCGAGGGGGAGCCCGCGTGCGGAGGGGCGCTGCGGCGTGCTCATCGTCCGAGCATGGCAGTCCGGCGGTGGCCGGGCAACCGGATCCGCGGCGACCGTCCACCCCCACGGTCCGGATGCCCCTCCGACAGCGCCCGGCGGGCCGCTGTCCGACGGCGGCGCTCCAGACGGTCGGGGCGCGGCCGCCCGGTAGGATCCCTGTCAGCGCGTCCGGCCGCCCGAGGCCCGACGCCCACCGCCCGACCGGGCGCCGAGCCCCGATGGAGCCGATGACGTGAGCGAGGGCTCCCACCGTTCCTCTCCCGCCGCCCGGGGATCGGCCGGCCTCGCGGTCGTGTCGCCGCACGCCGTGGTGATCCTGCCCGCGGGCGCCCCGCCCCGCGTCGTGGAGGACCTCTGGCGCATCGTCGCGGATCCGGCCACCACGGCCGAGGCGGTCGTCGCGGCGCTGCCTCTGCGGGGCGCGGACGAGGTCTCCTCCTTCGCCGTGATCGTGCACGAGTCCGCGGGGGCGGCGGGTGCGCGCCTCCAGGTGGTGCTGCGCGGGGACGCGGTCATGGACGCCGAGGTCGACGGGGACGCGGATGCCCGCCGCGTCGACGCGCGCCAGGCCCAGCCCTTCTACCTCGCCACCCTCGACCGCGTGCGCGCGTACCGCGCAGGGCACGCCGCCGCCGCCGCCTCGAGCGCATCCTCGAGCGCATCCGCGAGCGCGACCGGGGGCCTCCCGGTGATCGCGGGCGTCGTGGCCGCGGACGCCGTCGACTGGCGGCTCGGCGACGCGCCATCCGGCGACGCCGTGGCAGCTCGCGCGGACCGCCGCGGCGGCTCGCCCTCCGGGCGCCACACGTCGGCGCCGCCCGTCGACCCCGGCCTCGTCGCCACCGTCCTCGACGGGCCGGCGGATCCGGTCGAGCACGCGGGGGGACCCGATGCCCGCGAGGCCGAGGCACGCGCCGGATCCGCCGGCGTCCCCACCGTCGCGATGCCCACCGCTCCCGCGGCGGCCGAGGACGCGCACCCTGCCCGCGTCGTCCACGCGTTCCGCGTCCTGCGCGACGGCGTGCCGCACGTCGACGCCGTCGTCCCCGACCGGATCCCCCTCGACGCGCCCGCCATCGTCGGCCGCCGGCCCCGACCGCCGCGCGTCGTCCGTGGCGTCGCCCCGCGCCTCGTGGCCGTGCCGTCGCCGCTCGGCGAGATCTCCGGCACGCACCTCGGGCTCCGGCAGGACGCCGGCGTCATCGTCGTGACCGACCTCGACTCCACGAACGGCACGGTCGTGCTCGCGCCCGGGGCCGAGCACCTCGCGCTGCGTCCGGGGGAGTCGCTCGTGGTCGTGCCGGGCACGCGCATCGACATCGGCGACGGCGTCGTCCTCGAGATCCTGTCGGCCCGATGACCGCCATCGGAGCGGATGTCGCGGAGGTGTCCCTGGCGCTCCCCGACGGACGCACGCTCGTGCTCGGCTGGGCGTCCATGACCGACCGCGGGCTCCGCCGCGACCACAACGAGGACAGCGTGCTCGCGGCCGTGCCGTACTTCGCGGTGGCGGACGGGATGGGCGGCCACGCGGCGGGCGACGTGGCGAGCGACGCCGTCATCCGCCGCCTCGCCGAGGAGCAGGAGCGCGCGGAGTCCGGGTTCGCTGATCCCGAGGGCGTGGAGCCCGCGCTCGACCTGGCCGTCGGCGACATCCGCGAGGAGACCGGGGAGCTGGAGCTCCACGCGGGCACGACCGTCACGGGCGCGTGCCTGACCCTGGTGTCCGACCGCCCGTACTGGGCCGTCTTCAACGTCGGCGACTCGCGCGTCTACCAGCTCCGCGGCGACGTGCTGGAGCAGGTCACCGTGGACCACTCGGTCGTGCAGGAGATGGTGGACGCCGGCCGCATCACGCGCGCGCAGGCCGACCGGCACCCGGACGGGAACATCATCACCCGCGCCGTGGGCGTCGGCGACGCCGCCGAGGCGGACTACTGGCTCCTGCCCGTGACCGCGCGGCTGCGGCTGCTGGTCTGCTCCGACGGGCTCACCAAGGAGCTGGCCGACGCGGAGATCCGCGGGCACCTGCTGCGCGCCGACGACGCGGCGACGGCGGTGCGGGACCTCGTCGTGCACGCGCTGGATAACGGCGGGCGCGACAACGTGACGGCGATCGTGGTCGACGTGCTGAGGATCGACCCGGCCGCCGACGCGTCCGGACCCCCGCGTCGCCGCGGCCTGCTCCGCTGAGCCCGGCGCGGCCTGCTCCGCTGAGCCCGGCGCGGCCCGTCCGCGCGTCCCGCGCTACGCGTGCAGCGCGTCGTTGAGGATCGAGCCGCCGCCGAGCCGCGGCACCGCTTCGACGGCGCCCGTGAGCGAGTTGCGGCGGAAGAGGATCCCGGGCCGCCCGGACAGCTCGACGGCCTTCACCTGCGGCACGGTGCCATCCGGCCCGGGCGCCTCGCCCGCGAGCCGGACCTTGGTGCCGGCCGTCACGTAGAGGCCGGCCTCCACGACGCTGTCGTCGCCGATGGAGATGCCGACGCCCGAGTTCGCGCCCAGCAGCGCCCGCTCGCCGATGACGACGCGCTGCGTGCCGCCGCCCGAGAGCGTGCCCATGATGGACGCGCCGCCGCCGACGTCCGAGCCGTCGCCGACGACGACGCCCTGCGTGATGCGCCCCTCGACCATGGACGCGCCGAGCGTGCCCGCGTTGAAGTTGACGAAGCCCTCGTGCATCACCGTGGTGCCGGGCGCGAGGTGCGCGCCGAGCCGCACGCGCGAGGCGTCGGCGATGCGCACGCGGTCGGGCGTGACGTAGTCGAGCAGGCGCGGGAACTTGTCGATGCCGTGCGCGGCGATGCCCGCGCGCTGGAGCGACGGCCGGAGGCGGTCGAAGTCGTCGGGGTGCACGGGCCCGGCGTTGGTCCACACGACGATGGGGAGGTGGCCGAAGATCCCGTCGAGGGAGATCGTGTTCGGCGCCACGAGCAGGTGGCTGAGCAGGTGCAGCCGGAGGTACGCGTCGGGCGTCGACGTGGGGGGCGTCTGCAGGTCGATCTCGACCGTGACGATGTCGATCGTGACGCCGCGGCGCGGGTCGGCCACGGCGAGCTCCTCGATCCAGGCCGGCGCGATCCAGCGGTCGCGGCCGGCGGGCAGCGACCCGAGCTCCGGCGCGGGGAACCAGGTGTCGAGCACGGTGCCGTCCGAGGCGACGGTCGCGAGGCCGTATCCCCACGCGGATCCGGAGGCGGGAGCGGAGGCGGGCGCGACGGACGAGGGCGAATCGGGGGAGGCCATGCGGCCAGCGTACCGATCGACGTGGCCCGTCCCGGGTCCTCCCCAGGAGCGCGTGCCGCCCCCGACCTAGGATGTCCGCATGCCGACCGAGACGCCCCCCGTGCCCGTGCTCGATCTCACGGCGGGGAGCGTGGAGGTCACCCGCGCCATCTGCGACATCGAGTCCGTCTCCGGCGACGAGGCCACGCTCGCCGACGCCATCGAGCGCGCGCTGGCCGGCTGCGCGCACCTCGAGCTGGAGCGCGACGGCGACGCGGTCGTCGCCCGCACGCGCCTCGGCCGCGACCGCCGCGTCGTCATCGCCGGCCACATCGACACCGTCCCGCTCAACCGCAACCTGCCCACGCGCACCGAGCACGATGACGGCGTCGAGTACCTCTGGGGACGCGGCACGGTCGACATGAAGGCGGGCGTCGCGGTGCAGCTCGTGCTCGCGGCCGAGCTCGCGGATCCCGCCTACGACATCACCTGGATCTGGTACGACCACGAGGAGGTGTCCGACAGCCTCAACGGGCTCGGCCGCCTCGCCCGCACGCGCCCCGAGCTCCTCGAGGGCGACTTCGCGATCCTCGGGGAGCCGACGCGCGCCGAGATCGAGGGCGGCTGCAACGGCAACCTCCGCGTCGAGGTGCGCGCCTTCGGGAAGCGCTCGCACTCGGCCCGCTCCTGGGTCGGCGAGAACGCCATCCACCGCATCGCGCCCGTGCTCGACGTGCTCGCCGCCTACGAGGCGCGCGAGGTCGAGGTCGACGGCCTCGTCTACCGCGAGGGCCTCAACGCCGTCGGCGTCTCGGGAGGCATCGCGGGCAACGTGATCCCCGACGAGGCCATGGTGCACGTCAACTACCGCTTCGCCCCCAGCCGGTCCGGCGCCGAGGCCGTGGAGCACGTCACGAGCCTCTTCCCCGGCTTCGAGGTCACGGTCGTCGACCTCGCGGAGGGCGCGCGGCCCGGCCTCGACGCCGAGATCGCGCAGCCGTTCCTCGCCGCGGTCGGCGGCGAGGCGCGCCCCAAGTACGGCTGGACCGACGTCGCCCGCTTCAGCGCGCTGGGCATCCCCGCCGTGAACTACGGCCCCGGGGATCCGCTCCTCGCCCACCACGACGACGAGCGCGTCGACGTCGCCCAGATCACGTCGTGCGAGCGCGGGCTGCGGGCGTGGCTGACGGCGCGCTGACCCGGCCGGTCGGGCGCCCCGCGTCGCTCGACCTGCCGGACGCACGACCCGCCGGACGCCTGCCCTGGTGGGCGGCGGTCCTCGGCGTCTACGCCGCGAGCCGCGTCCTCACCACCGTGCTGATGCTCGTCTCGGCCCGCAGCCAGATCCGCACCCCGTGGGCCCCCGCCTCCCCGTCCTACCTGCAGTACGCCACCTTCTGGGACGCCGGCTGGTACCGCGACATCGCGACCTTCGGCTACCCGACCATCCTCCCCGTCGACGCCGCGGGCCACGTGCAGTCGAACCCGTGGGCGTTCCTGCCGGTCTACCCGGGCATCGTGCGCGCCATCCAGGACGCCACGGGCGCGCCCTTCGACGTGTCCGCCGTCGCGGTCTCGGTGGTCGCCGGCGCCGGCGCCGTGCTCGTGCTGCACCGCCTGCTGTCGCGCTTCCTCTCGCCATCGTCGACCCTCACCGCGGTCGTCATCGTCTGCGTCGCCCCGGTCTCCCCGCTCTTCCAGATCGCGTACGCCGAGAGCCTGCAGACGCTCCTGCTCCTCACCGCGCTCCTGCTCCTGGTGGAGCGGCGCTACGTGCTCCTCGCGCCCGTCGTGGTGATCATGGCGTTCACCCGCCCCCTCGGCCTCGCCTTCGCCCTCGCGCTGGTGCTGCACGGCGCCCATCGGATCGCCACGGCCCGCCGCGATCCGTTCCCGCCCGCGGAACGCGCACGGCTCGTCCTCGCGACGACGTCCGCCGTCGCCGCAGGTGCCGCGTGGCCGGTGATCGCGTGGGTCCGCACGGGCTCGTTCACGGCCTACACCGACACGGAGCTCTCCTGGCGCGCGGCCTACGTCGGCTACCGCCACCTCGTGCCCTTCGAGGCGTGGTTCGACGCCGGCGACTTCTGGATCGGCGGGATCGCCGGCGCGGTCGCCGTCCTCGTCGCCGTGGCGGCCTTCGTCCTGATCCTGCTGCGCCCCTCCGTGCGCGCCCTCGGCCCCGACCTCCGCATCTGGATCGCCTCCTACGGCCTGTACCTCTTCGCGGTCTTCTTCCCGCAGTCGAGCGTCTTCCGACTGCTCCTGCCCATGATCCCGCTGGCCGGCGCGCTCGCCGTGCCCCGGTCGCGCGCGTATCGCGTCGCGGTGGTCGTCGCCATGGTCATCGGCCAGTGGATCTGGATCGACGTCTTCTGGCGCGCCACCGCGGGCGACTGGACGCCGCCGTGACCCGGCGCCCGCGACTCCTCCCGGCCGCCCCGCCGCGCCCCCTCCACCGCCGGATGGGGGCGCCTCGGCCGTAGCACGGAGCCGCGCGTTCATCGGGGGGCGTGTCCATGCGGGATAATGGACGCACATCCACGAAAGGGGAGCCGAATGGCAGCCATGAAGCCCAGGACCGGCGACGGACCGATGGAGGCCGTGAAGGAGGGCAGGCTCATCATCGTGCGCGTGCCCTTGGAGGGAGGCGGACGACTCGTCGTCTCCGTCAACGACGCCGAAGCGAAGGAGCTTCACGACGCTCTCGCCGCGGTGACCAGCGCGAGCTAGTCGAGACCGCATCACGCGACACCGCCCGCCCCGTCGACGACGGGGCGGGCGGTGCTGTCTGCGGGGTGCGTCCGGAGCCGGGGTTCGCGACCGGCGACCCGAGGGGTCAGCGCCCGGTCTTGGCGATCTGCAGCAGGCCGTCGCCCGCGGGCGACAGCGACGCCACCACGGCGCCCGATCCCGCCGTCTCCTGCACGAGCGTGCGGAAGGCCGCGGTCTGCGCATCGCGCGCGGCGGGGTTCTGCACGCGTCCGCGCCAGAGGGCGTGCGGCACGAGGACGAGCCCACCGGTGCGCGCGAGGCGCAGACCGTGCTCGACGTACTCGATGACCTGGGCGGGATCCGCGTCCACGAGCACGAGGTCGTAGCTCGCGTCGCTCATCCGCGGCAGCACGTCGAGGGCGCGGCCCGTGATGAGGCGCACGCGGTTGGCGGGCACCTCGGCGTCCGCGAGGATCTCGCGCGCGGCCTGCTGGTGGTCGAACTCCACGTCGATGCTCGTGAGCACCGCCCGTGGCGCGCCGCGGAAGATGCAGAGGCCCGAGACGCCGGCGCCCGTGCCGATCTCGATGACGCTGGTCGCGCGCGTCGCCGCCGCGAGGAGCGAGAGCTGCGCGCCGACGGCGGGGGAGACGGCCTCGATGCCCAGCTCGCGGGAGTGCTGGCGCGCCAGGGCGATGTGCTCGTCCTCCACGACGACGTCCTCGGCGAACTTCCACCCGGTCTCCTGGTCGGACACGCGGCACCTCCCTCTTCCGGGTCCCCAGGGTATCGGCCCGGCGGCACCCGCCCGACCGGCGGGTGTCCGGTGCGGATCGGATGGGCGCCATCCGCTGACCGGACCCTGCGGACGGGCGGAGATGCGGCGTCGACCGGCTAGCCTGTGATCATGTTCGGCCTGACGTTCGAGAAGCTGATGCTCATCGGCATCATCGCCGTGTTCCTGCTCGGCCCCGAGCGGCTGCCGGTCTACACCCAGAAGCTCGCGGATCTGGTGAAGGCCGCGCGGCGCATGGCCACCGGCGCCCGGGAGCGCATGCGCGACGAGCTGGGACCGGAGTTCGACGAGGTCGACTGGAAGAAGCTCGACCCGCGCCAGTACGACCCGCGTCGCATCATCAAGGAGGCGCTGTTCGAGGACGAGCCCGTCGTCACGAAGCCGCGCGTCCCCGTCGAGACGACCATCGCCCGCCGGCAGCGCCTGGAGCGCGAGGCGGCCGCCGCGTCGGCCAAGCCCGCGCCATTCGACGCCGAGGCCACCTGACGCGCGTCGCATGACCGCGATCCGTCCGCCTGCGTCACCCGGGCATCCATCGCGCCTCAGCCGTTCCCGCTGAAGCGCGCGTCCACCGCCTTCGCCTCCTCGCGGAGGGCGTCCACGACGGCGCGCACCGACGGCCGCTCGGCGCGGTCCGGGCGCAGCAGCACGTGCAGGTGCCGCTTCGACGTGACCCCCGACAGCCGCTTGACCACCACGCCCTCGTACGAGCCGGCGGTGTACCGCGGCAGCAGCGCGATCCCGTGCCCGGACGCCACGAGCGACTCCGTGATGCGCGTGTCGCTGAACCGCTGGACCACGCGGGCGGGCGCGCCCACGGCCTGCTCGATGTCGAGGAGGATCCGGTCGAAGGGGAGGCCCTGCGGCACGCCGATCCACGGCTCGCCGCTCAGGTCGGCCGGGCTCACCGACGCCCGTCCGGCGAGGCGGTGGTCCGCGGGCATGGCGACGTCGAGCGGCTCCACCATGAGCGGGACGATCACGAGGCCGAGTCCGCGCCAGGTTCCCGCGCCCGCGAGCGAGTGGGCGATGACCACGTCGAAGTCGGCGGTGAGGTCGGCGAACGCGCGGGACGCGGGATCCCGGTCGCTCGCCCGCAGCGTGAGGTCGGGGATCCCGGCGACGCGGTCGAGGAGCCCGGGCAGCAGCATCTGCGCGGCCGTGGGGAACGTGGCGAGCGTGACCTCGCCGGACGGCTGGTGGCGGAAGTCCTCCCAGAGCGCCTCGGCACGCGCCACCGCGACGGCGATGTCGGTCGCGGTGCGGGCGAGAGCGCGGCCCGCGTCGGTCAGCACGATCCCGCGCCCCGAGCGCTCGGTGAGCGGCACGCCGGCCTCGCGCTCGAGCACCTTCAGCTGCTGCGAGACGGCGGACGGGGTGCGGCCGGCGGCGTGCGCGACGGCGCCGACGCTGCCGCGGTCGGCGAGCTCGCGGAGGAGCTCGAGCCGTCGTATGTCCATGAAGGCAGGCTACACAACCAAGCAAGGACTATGAGCTTGTCCTGAACGGTGCGCGATGGTCCCATGGAGGTGCGGCGGAATGCGCCGCCATCCGCCTTCTCGCAGGAGCACCACCATGACCGTCTTCCTCATCGCCATCGCCGCCCTCTCCGTCTCCGCCATCGCCGGCACCGTCGTCGTCACGGCGCGCGACGGCTACCGCGCGCTGCCCACGCGCACGCACCGCAGCCACGTCTAGGCAGCGCCCGCAGCACGCACGAGGAGGACGGCAGCCCGCGGGCTGCCGTCCTCCTCGTGCGTCACGGGGGCGTCGACAGGAGCCGGGGCGTCGGCGCTCCTAGGAGACGGACAGGCCCAGCCGCCGGCCCGCGAGGCCGCGGCCGCGCGAGGCGAGGTGGTCCGCGACCCGCAGGATCTCGACCGCGGCGGGATCCGTCGGCGCGGCCAGCACGAGCGGCGCCCCGGCGTCGCCGCCCTCGCGGAGCGCCATGCTGAGCGGCACGCTCGCGAGGAGCGGCACGGGCGCGTCCTGCCCCGCCGAGAGCCGACGCGCGACCTCCTCGCCACCGCCTGCGCCGAAGAGCTCCAGCACGGATCCGTCGGGCTGCGCGAAGCCGGCCATGTTCTCCACGACGCCCGCCACGCGCTGGCCCGTCTGCCGCGCGACCAGGCCGCTGCGCTCGGCCACGTCGGCGGCCGCGGGCTGCGGCGTCGTGACGACGAGCACCTCGGCGTGCGGCAGCAGCTGCCCCACGGTGATCGCCACGTCGCCCGTGCCGGGCGGCAGGTCGAGCAGCAGCACGTCGAGGTCGCCGAAGAAGACGTCGGTCAGGAACTGCTGGATCGTGCGGTGCAGCATCGGTCCGCGCCAGGACACGGCGGTGCCGCCGGTGGCGTCGGGGTCGAGGAACATGCCGATGGAGATGACCTTCACGCCGTGGGCGACGGGCGGCAGGATCATGTCGCCGACGCGCGTGGGCTGCGCGGTGCGCCCGTCGGCGTCGACCAGGCCGAGGATCCCCGGGATCGAGAAGCCGTGCACATCCGCGTCGACGAGGCCCACCGCGAGGCCCTTCGCCGCGAGCGCGACCGCGAGGTTGGCGGTGAGCGTGGACTTGCCGACGCCGCCCTTGCCGCTCGTGACCGCGTAGACGCGCGTGAGGCTGTCCGGCCCGAAAGGGATGCCGCGCTGGGCGGCGGGACCGCGCAGCCGTTCGGTGAGCGCGCGACGCCGCTCCGGGCTCATCACGCCGACCGTGAGCTCGAGCCGCGCCACCCCGGGCACGGCCTCGACGGTCTCGCGCACGTCGCGCTCGATCGACGTCGCGGCCGGGCAGCCGACGATCGTCAGCGCGATGTCCACCAGCGCGACGCCGCCGTCCTCGATCCGGACGTCGGAGACCATGTCGAGCTCGGTGATGGGACGGCGGATCTCGGGATCCACCACGCGGGCGAGCGCCCGCCGCACGGCGTCCGCCGTCAGCGTCCCGGTCCCGGCGGCCTCAGCGGGCATGCGTCCTGCGGGTCGTGCCCTCGGCGTCGTCCGCCTCGGGGTCGTCGCGACGGTCGAGCTCCTCGAGGAGCTGGCGCAGCTCGGCGCGGATGAAGTCCTTCGATGCGACGTCCTTCATCTGGAGGCGCAGCGACACGACCTCGCGGGCGAGGTACTCGACGTCGGCCACGTTGCGCTCGGCGCGCTGGCGATCCTGCTCGATCTGCACGCGGTCGCGGTCGTCCTGCCGGTTCTGCGCGAGCAGGATGAGCGGCGCCGCGTACGAGGCCTGCAGCGACAGGATCAGCGTGAGCGCCGTGAAGCCGAGGGCCGCCGAGTCGAAGCGCGCCGACTCCGGTCCGTAGGTGTTGTAGCCGATCCACGCGACGCAGAAGAGCGTGAGGCCCACCAGGAACCACGGCGTGCCCATGCCGCGGGCGATGGACTCCGTGAAGCGGCCGAACCGGTCGCGGCTCGCGCGGTTGCGCATGGGGAGGACGGTCGTGCGGAGGCCCTTGGGCGCGTCCAGGCGGACGTCGCGGTTACTCTGCCGTGCCACGGGGGATCCTCCGTCCTCGTACGGGTCCTGCGGTGGGGATGGCGGCCGTGGCCGTGCCGTGGAAGCGGGCCGTGGCGCGCTTGCGCGTCTCGCGTTCCGCGTCCGCGCTCCGCCAGTCGTCGGGCAGGAGGTGGTCGAGCACGTCGTCGATGGTGACGACGCCGACCAGCCGGTGGTTCTCGTCCACCACGGGCACGGACACGAGGTTGTAGCTCGCCATGATGCGCGACACCTCGGCCGCGCTCGTGTCCGCGCGCACGGGCTCCAGGCCCTGGTCGAGCAGCGTGCCGAGGCGTTCGTGGGGCGGGTAGCGCAGCATCCGCTGGAAGTGCACCATGCCGAGGAAGCGTCCCGTGGGCGGCTCGTACGGCGGCAGCGTGACGCAGACCGCGGCGCCGAGCGTGGGCGCGAGCTCGTGGCGGCGGATGAGCGCGAGGCCCTCCGCGACGGTGGCGTCTCCCGACACGATGACGGGATCCGTCGTCATGAGGCCGCCCGCGGTGTCGGGCGCGTAGCTGAGCAGCATGCGGACGTCGTCCGCCTCCTCCGGCTGCATGAGCTCGAGCAGGGTCTCGCCGCGCTCGTCCGACAGCTGCGCGATGAGGTCGGCCGCGTCGTCCGGCTGCATCTGGTCGAGCACGTCGGCCGCGCGGTCGTCGTCGAGCGTCGCCATGATCTCGACCTGCTCGGCCTCGGGCATCTCCTCGAGCACGTCCGCGAGCCGGGCATCCGGCAGCTCCTCCGCGACCTCGAGGCGGCGCGCCTGCGGCAGGTCGAGGAGGGTGTTGGCGAGGTCGGCGGGCAGCAGGTCGGAGTAGGCGGCGAGGAACTGGGATGCGGACTGGGCGACCCCGTCGTCCTGGAGCTCGGCGACCTCCTCCCACGTGGCGAACATGGTCGCGCCCTTGGCGAAGGGGGACGGGCTCGTGCGCGGGCGGCGGCAGAAGAGCTGCGAGACCTCCCACTCGGCCTGGCCGGACTCCTCGATGGCGACGTCCTCGATGACGGCGTTCCCGGATCCGTCGCGCATGCTCACGCGACGCCCGAGGATCTCGGCGATGACGCGCACCTCGCCCCCGCGCTGCTCGAAGCGGCGCAGGTTGATGAGGCCGGTGGTGATGATCTGCCCGGAGCCGATGCTCGTGACGCGGCCGATGGAGAGGAACACGCGGCGCTTGCCGGGGATCTCGACGATGAGGCCCACGACGCGCGGCGGATCGTCCTTGCGATAGACGACGAGGACGTCGCGGACGCGCCCGACGCGGTCTCCCGCGGGGTCGAACACGCTGCACCCGGCGAGCCGGGCGACGAAGACTCGGGAGGCGCTCACAGAGTCAATCTAGTCGCTCGCCCAGCACCCGCCCGGCACCCCGTGGAAGACTGGCCAGGTGACCAACCCGCTCCTCGGACGCCCGTCCCGTGCCCGCATGCCGAAGCTGCCGAAGGGGGAGCCCGTCGCCACCTACGAGACGTACGACGAGGCGCAGCAGGCCGTCGTCACGCTCGCCGAGGCGGACTTCCCGGTCACGCAGGTCAGCATCGTGGGCAACGAGCTGACGAGCGTCGAGCGGGTCACGGGGAAGCTCACGTCCGCCCGGGCCGCGGTCGCGGGAGCCGCGAGCGGCGCGTGGCTCGGCCTCTTCCTCGGCCTCGTCACGTTCCTGTTCTCGCCCGTGCCGAACATCTCCTTCGTCGTCGGCGCGGTCATCATCGGCGTCGGCTTCGGCGCCATCTACGGGATCGTCAGCTACAGCATCACGCGCCGCCGTCGCGACTTCACCTCGGTGATGCAGGTCACGGCCACGAGCTACTCGGTGGTCGTCGAGCCCGACTCGATGCACCGCGCGCGCGACGTGCTCGGCATCGGAGGAGCGGGCACCTCCGTCTACGGGGAGCCCGTGGTCACCGCGCCGCCGGCCGCGCCGCCCGTCTCGCGTCCCGTCGGCCCGTACGGCGAGCGCGTGCCCGAGCCCGGCGCGTCCGACGCCCCCGAGCCGACCGCGCCGCCCACGTCGACCGACCGACCCGTGGGCGAGCAGGGCACGGCAGGGGCCTGAGCCCCGCGCGCCCCCCGCACGCCGCAGCGGCTAGGCGCGTCCGGCCATCCACGCCTCGACCTCGTCGGCCGTGCGCGGGATACCGGCGGACAGGTTCTCCGCCCCGTCGCGCGTCACGAGGATGTCGTCCTCGATGCGCACGCCGATGCCGCGGAAGCGCTCCGGCACCGTGAGGTCGTCGGGCTGGAAGTAGAGGCCCGGCTCGATCGTGAAGACCATGCCGGCCTCGACGATCCCGTCGATGTACATGTCGCGACGGGCCTGCGCGCAGTCGTGCACGTCGAGCCCGAGGTGGTGGCTCGTGCCGTGCACCATGTAGCGGCGGTGGTGCTGGTTGTCGGCCTCGAGCGCCTCCTCCGCGGTGACGGGGAGCATGCCCCAGTCGGCGACCTTCCGCGCGATGACCTGCATCGCGGCGGCGTGCACCTCGCGGAAGCGGATGCCGGGCCGCACGATCGCGAGCGCCGCGTCGGCCGCCTCCCGCACGGCCTCGTAGACCTCGCGCTGCACGTCGGTGAAGGTGCCCGAGACGGGGAGCGTGCGCGTGATGTCGGCGGTGTAGTAGCTGTCGAGCTCGACGCCGGCGTCGATGAGGATCAGGTCGCCCTCGACCACGCGGCCGTCGTTGCGGGTCCAGTGCAGGATGCAGGCGTGCGGGCCGGACGCCGCGATGGTGTCGTAGCCGACCGCGTTCCCGTCGGCCCGGGCGCGCGCGTTGAAGACGCCCTCGACGACGCGCTCGCCGCGGGCGTGCGCGACGACGGCGGGCATGTCCGCGATCACGTCGGAGAAGCCGCGGCCGGTGGTGTCGACCGCCTCGCGCATCTGGCGGATCTCGTACGCGTCCTTGACGAGGCGGAGCTCGGAGGCGTCGCGGGCGAGGAGGGCGTCGCCGTCGGCGGGATCGGTCTGCTCGGCGTCGGAGGCCACGCCCGCGGCCGCGCGTGCCTCGTCCACGCGCGCGGCGAGGGCCGGGTCGGCCTCGCGGATCACGCGCACGCGACCCGCGGCCGCGATGGCGGCGTCGACGGCGGCGAGGGGCGCGGTGGCGATCCCGAGGTCGGCCGCGACCTGGAGGAGGGAGGGGCGCGGGCCGATCCAGAACTCGCCGATCTCGGCGTTGGCGTAGAACTCGTCGCTGTCGCGGCCGGCGCGCTCGCGGAAGTAGAGGGTCGCGTCGTGCGCTGATCCGTCGGCCGCGGATCCCTCGGCCACGGGCTCGAGGACCAGGACGGCGCCGGGCTCGCTGTCGGCGCCCCAACCGGTGAGGTGGGCGAAGGCCGAGTGCGCGCGGAACGGGTGGTCGGTGTCGTTGCTGCGCTGCTTGAGTCGGCCGGCGGGGATCACGAGGCGCGTGCCGACGTGGAGGGCGGAGAGGCGGCGGCGGCGGTCGGCGGCGTAGGGCGCCTGCTCGCGGGCCGGAGGGTCGACCTCCTCGCGGTCGGCCCAGTTCGTGGACACGAAGTCGCTGAAGGCGGTGCTGGCGGGCGTGGTGCTGCGGTTGCTGGTGGCGCGGGGGACGGGGGCGTCGCCGGATCCGGGCACGGGCGTCCCGGCGGTCGCGGACACCGCGGGGGCCGCGGTCTCGGTCGTAGCCAGGGGCGCGGCCGGATCGGCGGCGATCTCGGCGGGGACGGTCTCGGACGCGGTGTCGGTGTTCTCGGCCATCCGTCGATCATCCCACTTGCGCGCGGCGCCGAGGCGGGGCGGCGGCGGGCGGCGCTCAGCGCAGCGGCGTGAGCTGCGCGATCCCCTCGTGCTCCGTGCGGTGTCAGCGCAGCGGCGTGAGCTGCGCGATGACCGGGCGGTGGTCGCTGCCGGCGCCGTCGCGGTCCTCGACGACGCGGAAGCCCGTGACCGCCCACCCGGGCGTGGCCATGATGTGGTCGATGGGCGTCCCGAGGAGCGCGGGGAGCCCCGTGGGCCAGGTGCCGACCGCGCCGTTGCCGGAGGCGCGTCCGGCGTCCACGCACTTCCCGAGGTCGGTGACCTGGTCGCGTTCGGTGGGCGCGCCGCCGTACCGGCTCATGTGGTCGAGCGTCGCGTTGAAGTCGCCCGCGATGATCACGTTGCCCTCGTCGCAGCGCTGGCCGAGCCAGGCGAGGTCGGCGCGCCAGTTGTCCATCTGCTCGGGGATGGGGGAGACGGGGTGGACGGCCATGATGACGGGGCCGTTCCCGTCGACCGGCTCCATGATGACCGTGGGCAGCACGCTCGTGGTGCCGCGCGACTCGTCCATGCGGTAGTCGCCGTAGGCCGCGCTGATGAGGATGGTGGTGGAGCGGGCCGCCGCCACGTCGTCGAACGCCGCGGTGCGCACCCACATGGGCCGTCCCGCGTCGCGCATGAGCACCGCGATCTCCGCGCCGGTCTCCTCGCGCGTCTCCGGCAGCGTGATGACGTCGGCGCCGGACTCGATGGCCAGGTCGGCGACCGCGCGCGCGCCCGTCGCGCCGCCGAGCGTGTTCCACGTCAGCACGGTGACGTCGTCGTCCTGCGCCTCCTGGAACGCCGTGTCGCCGAGCCCGCGGGTGGCGAGCACGGCCGAGTTGGCGCCGATGAACAGCACGAGCAGCATGGCGATGCTGCCGAGGAGACGGCGGCCGGGGCGGATCGCGAGGCAGAGGACGAGGGTCAGGACCAGCACCGCGGCTGCCGCGGCGACCAGGCCTCCGCGGATGGCGACGGCGTGGGCGACGAGGTACGTCTGCTCCAGCCCGAGCAGCTGCGGCCAGGTGACGACCAGGAGCCCTGCCGCCGTGATGAGGATGACTGCTGCTCCGACGACCCGACCCATGACGTCCACCACACTATGGCGGCTCTCTGGGAGAGCGCCGCCGCGGCCTCCGGGCGGCCGGGCGGCATCGGGGCGCCACGTAGGATGGCGGGATGCCGGAGGAGCAGCCAGGTCCCATCGACCTGCACACGCACAGCTCCGTGTCGGACGGCACAGAGACGCCCGTCGAGCTCGTCGCGCAGGCCGCCGCGCAGGGCCTGTCGGCCGTGGCGCTCACCGACCACGACTCCACCGCCGGCTGGGACGACGCCTCCGCGGCCGCTCTCGCGCACGGCATCACGCTCGTCCCCGGCATGGAGATGAGCACGCAGCTCGAGTACGCGAGCGTGCACGTGCTCGCCTACCTCTTCGATCCCGAGGACGCGGACCTCGCGGCCATGACCGCACGCGTGCGCTCCGAGCGCATGACCCGCGCCGAGGCGATGGTCGGTCGGATCTCGCGCGACTACGCGTTGACCTGGGCCGACGTGCTGGCGCAGACCACGCCCGGCAGCACCATCGGGCGGCCGCACATCGCCGACGCGCTCGTCGCCCGCGGGCACGTGCCGACCCGCACGGCCGCGTTCGAGAGCATCCTGCACTGGCAGGGCGGCTACTACCGGCCGCACTACGCGCCGGATCCGATCCTCGGCGTCGAGCTCATCACGGCCGCGGGCGGCCTGGCCGTGCTGGCTCACCCGGGTGCCCGCGGGCCGGAGCGCGTGCTGTCGGACTCCCGCATGACCGCGCTCGTGGCGGCCGGGCTCTTCGGGCTCGAGGTGCGCCACCGCGACAACCCGCCCGCGGCGCGCGTGCGGCTCACGGAGCTCGCGGAGCGGTTCGGGCTCGAGGTCACCGGGTCCAGCGACTACCACGGCACGGGCAAGCCGAACCGGCTCGCGGAGAACACCACGGAGCCCGCCGTGCTCGCGCGCATCGTCGAGCGCGCGACGGGCTGGGCGCCCGTCGTGCCCGTGCCCGCACCCTGACGCGCGACCGGCGACGCACGGGCCGTGCACGACGGAGGGGCCGCATCCGGTGGATGCGGCCCCTCATCGCGCGATCCGTGCGGCGCGGCGCTAGGACGTGGCGGTCGGGCGGTCGCCGCCCGAGCGGCGACGGCGGTTGCGCGAGCGCGGGCGGGTCTGGCCGTCGGCGTGGGGCGCGTCGTGGCCGCCCGCCGTGTTCGGCTGCTCGCTGCCGATCGTCGCGGTGGCGTCCGCGGGCGCGGTGGCCGAGGCGGTCGACGTGCTGCGGCTGCGCGAGCGGTCGCGGTCCCCGCCGCCGGTGGAGGAGAAGGCCGAGGAGGATCGGCCGCCCGAGCGGTCGCCGCCCCGGTCGCCGCCGCGTCCGCCGTCCCGGCTCCCGCCGCGTCCGCCGTCGCGGCCCGAGTCGGCGCCGCGGCTGCCCGGGCGCTCGCGCGGGGTGCCGTCGGGGTTGACCGTCGGGGTCGCGCGGAGTCGGCCCTTGGATCCGGCCGGGATGTCGAGGTCGGTGTAGAGGTGCGGCGAGGACGAGTACGTCTCGGTGGGCTCGGGCTGGCCGAACTCGAGGGCGCGGTTGATGAGCGCCCACTTGTGCAGGTCGTCCCAGTCGACGAAGGTGACCGCGATGCCGGTCTTGCCGGCCCGGCCCGTGCGGCCGACGCGGTGCAGGTACGCCTTGTCGTCCTCGGGGATGGTGTGGTTGATCACGTGGGTGACGTCGAGGACGTCGATGCCGCGTGCCGCGACGTCTGTGGCGATGAGGATGTCCTTCTTGCCGGCCTTGAACGCGGCCATCGCGCGCTCGCGCTGCTCCTGGTTGAGGTCGCCGTGCACGGCGGCGGCGTTGAAGCCGCGGTCGTTGAGCTCCTCGACGAGGCGGGCGGCGGCGCGCTTGGTGCGCGTGAAGATCACGGTCTTGCCGCGGCCCTCGGCCTGGAGGATGCGGCCGATGACCTCGTCCTTGTCCATGTTGTGGGCGCGGTAGACGAGGTGGCGGATGTTCGCCTGCATGAGGCCCTCGTCGGGGTCCGTCGCGCGGATGTGGATCGGCTTCGTCATGAAGCGGCGGGCGAGCGCGACGATCGGCCCCGGCATGGTGGCCGAGAACAGCATCGTGTGGCGCACGGCGGGGGTCTGCGCGAAGAGCCTCTCGATGTCGGAGAGGAAGCCGAGGTCGAGCATCTTGTCGGCCTCGTCGAGCACCATCTCGCGCACGTTCTGGAGCGAGAGCAGGCGCTGGCCCACGAGGTCGAGGAGACGGCCCGGCGTGCCGACGACGATCTGCGCGCCGGCCTTGAGCTGCTCGATCTGACCCTCGTACGCCTTGCCGCCGTAGATGGAGACGACCGTGGTGGCGCGGTGCTTGGTGGCGATCTGGAGGTCCTCGGTGACCTGGACGGCGAGCTCGCGCGTCGGCACGACGACGAGCGCCTGCACGCCGGGCTCGGGGGTGAGGCCGAGCCGCTGGATGAGCGGGAGGCCGAAGCCGAAGGTCTTGCCGGTGCCCGTCTTGGCCTGGCCGATGATGTCCTGGCCGGAGAGCGCCAGGGGGATGGTCTGCTCCTGGATGGGGAAGGGTTCGAGGATGCCGTGGTCGGCGAGCGCCTGCACCATGTCCTCGTCGATGTTCAGTTCGGTGAAAGTCACGTTGTGCCCTGTCTAGCGGTGCGGTCCACGCCCGGACTGCTTCTCTGCGGGCGCGATGGGGCCCTTCCGTTGAGGGACCACGGGCGAGTTTAGCGGGCGGGCGCCCGATGGCCGCCTCCGCCGCCCTATACGCTGGCCCCGTGCTCAAGATGTTCGGACGCCGGTCGACGACGATCGAGGCGCCCCGGGTCAGGTCCCGCGGCGAGTCGAAGCGTCGATCCCCGGCGACGACCGTGAGCGTGGACGACTTCTCGCCCGACACCCTCCGCTTCCTCGGGGCCGTCGCCTACCTGCAGCTCACGGTCTTCGAGACCCTCTCTCGCGCGGTCGCCGAGGCGCCGGACCTCGCCGGCAAGGAGGCCGTCTCGACCGCCGCCGGCATCGCGCTCGGCAAGCACCAGGCGCTCGCCGCGGAGATCAAGCGGCAGGACGGCGACCCGAGCGTCGTCATGGAGCCGCACCGCGCCGCGTTCGACCGGTTCACCGCCACCGTCGCGGGCGCCGACTGGTACGAGTGCCTCCTCTCCGCCTACATCACCACGGGTCTGCTCGACGACTTCTTCGTGCGCCTCGCCTCCGGGCTGCCGTCGGACCAGCGCCAGCGCGTCGTCGTGCTGCTGTCGTCGGGCGTGGGACAGCAGGGCATCGTCCACGCGGTGCGCGCCGGGATCCGCCGCGATCCGCGACTCGCGTCGCGCCTCGCCATGTGGGGCCGCCGTCTCGTCGGCGACACGCTGCTCGTCGCGGGCACGGCGATGCGCGCATCCCTCGCCGACCCGGACGACGCGCGCGTGCACCTCGAGCCCGTCTTCGCGGGGATCATCACGGCCCACACCCGTCGGATGGACGCGCTCGGGCTCACGGCCTGACGCGTCCCGCACGCTCCGGCCCCGCACGCGACGACGCCCGGCCCCTGGAGGGGGACCGGGCGTCGTGTCGTGCGGGTGGGCGTCAGCCGCCGATGGCGGCCAGGTCGCGGGCATCCGCGGAGGAGCGTCGACGGCCGACGAGCAGGTCGGTGCCGGCGGCGACGAGCGCCGAGAGCGCGAGCGTCGCGATCCAGATCGCCCCCTGGTCCCAGCGGAGGCCGGCCCATGTGAGGGCGACCCACGCGACCATGGCCGTGACGGTGCCCACGGCGGGGACCAGCAGCGCACCGTGCGTGGCGCGGTGGGGGAGCGCGTAGCGCGCGACGAGGCCGATGAGGGCGCCGAAGATCGCGACGAAGAGGAGCTCCACGGCCGTCGCGCTAGCGGACGAAGCCGATGCGCGGGGCGTCGGCGCTGCCGAGCTCCACGTAGGCGAGGTGGGCGGTGACGGCGAGGTGCGTGGCGCCCTTGTCGTCCGTGAAGGAGATGAAGGGGGAGGAGTCGCGGACGGCGTCCGTGACGGTCCGCTGGACCTCCTCGGGCGTCTGCTTGGTGCTGAAGGAGAGCTCGCGGGCGGTGTTGACGAGGCCGATTCGGATTTCCACGGGAGGTGCCTTTCGATGCGTCGGATGCGACGGTGCCCCCTCAGGCTAGGGCACCCGCCCGCGCGGCCCCGCGGCGTTCACTGAGGGCGGACGGGCGGCCGGGAGGCGCGGGCCGACGCGCGGATCGGCCGTCGTCGGGGGCCGCCGGTAGCGTGGGCGCGTGACCATCAGGGGATTCCGCCAGCCGCCAGCCTCCGCCGCCGGCGGCGAGGTCCCCGCGGTGGAGCTGGACCCGTCGCAGCGCGCCGTCGTGGAGCTGCCCGTGGGGGTCAGCGCCGCCGTCATCGGGGCGCCGGGCTCGGGCCGCACCACGACGCTGCGGGAGCTCGTCGCGGAGCGGATCCTCGTGCAGGGCCTCGACCCCGCCGAGGTGCTGGTGCTCGCGCCGTCGCGCGCGGCCGCCACGCGCCTGCGCGACGAGCTCGCGCTCCGTGTGGGCGTGCCCACGCTCGGGCCGCTCGCGCGCACCGCCACGTCCGTCGCCTTCGAGGTGCTCGCGCGCCGCGCCGCCGAGACGGGCACCGAGCCGCCCCGGCTCCTCACGGGCGCCGAGCAGGACCAGATCATCGCCGACCTCCTCGCCGGGCACGAGGAGCTGGGCACCGGGCCCGCGTGGCCGGATCCGCTCGGCGTCGAGGTGCGGCGGCTGCGGGCCTTCCGCACCGAGCTGCGCGAGCTGCTCATGCGCGCCACCGAGGAGGGCGTGCGGCCGGACGCCCTCGCCGAGCTCGGTCGCGCGCACGACGTGCCCGAGTGGATCGCCGCGGCCGAGTTCGCCCGCGAGTACGAGGACGTCGTCGACTCCTTCCGCGGCGACCACCTCGACAGCGCCGAGCTGCTCGCCGAGGCCGTGCTGCTCGTGTCGCGGGGCGAGGCGCTCACGGGGATCCGGCTCGTGGTCGCCGACGACCTGCACGAGGCCACCGTCGCGACGCTCTCCCTCCTCCGGGCGCTCGCGGCGCGCGGCGCGGACGTCATCGCGTTCGGCGACCCGGACGTCGCGGCGGCCACCTTCCGCGGGGCGGAGGCGTCGGCTCTCGGCCGCCTCTCCACCGTGCTCGGGCTGCCCGGCCTCCGCACGCTCGTGCTCGACCGGGTGCACCGGCAGCCGCCCGCGCTCCGGGCGCTCACCTCGGCCGTCACGGCGCGCATCGGCGCGGCGGGCGCGGGGCGGCAGCGGCAGGCGGGATCCGCGCCGGGCCTCCTCGACGACGCCGACCCCATCCAGGTCATCGAGGCGCCGACGCGCGCCCTGGAGCTCGCCCGCCTCGCGCGCCGGCTCCGCGAGGAGCACCTGCTGGGCGGAGTGCCGTGGGCGCGCATGGTCGTGCTCGTGCGCTCCGGATCCCTCGTGCCCCAGGTCGCCCGCAGCCTCGCGACAGCCGAGGTGCCCACGCGCACGGCCGTCGCCGGGCGCGCCCTCCGCGACGATCTCGCCGCGCTCGCCCTCATCCGCGCCGTCGACGTCGTGCTCGGCCGGGTGCCGCTCACGCCGGACATCGCGGCGGAGCTCGCCACGGGTCCGCTCGGCGGGCTCGACGGGGTCCAGCTCCGGCGGCTCCGGCTCGCGATGCGCCAGGAGGAGCTCGCGGGCGACGGGCACCGCTCGAGCGACGAGCTGCTCGTCGAGGCGCTCGCCGCGCCCGGCCGGCTCGAGACGCTCGACCTCGCGCCCGCGCGCCGGCTCGGCCGGCTCGCCCGCACGCTGCAGGGGGCTCGCGAGCTGGCATCCGCCGACGGCACCATCGAGGAGCTGCTCTGGCACCTGTGGGAGGGCTCGAAGCTGGCGAAGCCGTGGTTCGAGCAGGCGCTGCAGACGGGCATCGTCGCCGACCAGGCGAACCGCGACCTCGACGGCGTGGTCGCGCTCTTCACGGCCGCGCGGCGGTTCGTCGAGCGGAACCCGGGCCGGCCCGCGTCGGACTTCGTGGAGGAGCTGCTCGGCGCCGAGGTGCCCGAGGACACGCTCTCGCCGCAGCCGCTCGCCGACACCGTGCTGGTCGCCACGCCGTCCGCGGTGGTGGGCGCCGGCTACGAGGTCGTCGCGGTCGCGGCGCTCCAGGAGGGCGTGTGGCCGAACCTGCGGCTGCGCGGATCCCTGCTGCACCCCCAGCGCCTCTCGGCCGTCGCGCGCGGACTCGATCGGGCGGACGTCGACGAGCGCGCCGAGGTCCTCGGCGACGAGCTGCGGATGCTCGCGCTCGCCGTCTCCCGCGCGTCCCGCGTAGTGGTGCTCAGCGCCACCGCCAACGACGAGGAGGCGCCGTCGCCGTTCCTCCGCCTCGTGCCGCCCGCGCCCGGCCTCGCCGAGGCGGAGGCCGGCGCCGAGGCGGGTCGGGTGGCGAAGGACGCGCCCGCCGCGCTGAGGATCCGCCCGGACCACCCGCTGTCGCTCCGCGGGCTCGTCGGCGCGCTCCGTCGCGAGCTCGCGGTCGTGCACCGCGACGCCGTGCTCCTCGACGACGGCCGCGTCGTCTCGGGCGACCGCACGGCCCGGCGCACGGCCGACGCCACCCGCGAGCGCGGCCTCGCCGCGGCGTCCGCCCTCGCGCGCCTCGCGGCGGAGGGCGTGACGGGCGCGGATCCGGCCGAGTGGTACGGGCTGCGCGAGCCCTCCACCACCGAGCCCGTCGTCGACCTGACCGACCCCGAGGCCCGCGTGCCCGTGTCGCCCTCGCGCCTGGAGGCCTTCGAGCGCTCGCCGCTCAACTGGTTCATCGACCAGGCGTCCGGCGGATCCACCAGCACGGCCATGGGCATCGGCACGATCGTGCACGCCGTCATGGAGGAGGCCAGCCTCGACCCCGAGGCGGACCTCCGCCCGCCCGCCCTCGAGGAGCGCCTCGACGAGCGGTGGGGCGAGCTGCCCTTCGAATCGCCCTGGGTGGGCGAGCGCGAACGACGGCAGGCCGGCGAGCTCATCGCGGGCGTCAGCGGCTACCTGCGCGACTTCGAGGCCCGCGGCGGGCGGATGCTCGCGGCCGAGGGCGGCTTCGAGCTCGAGGTGGGCGTCGCGCGCCTCCGCGGGAAGATCGACCGCATCGAGCTGACGGAGGAGGGCCGCGTGGTCATCGTGGACCTCAAGACCGGCCGGCACTTCCCGACCCGCGCCGAGATCCCCGCGCACGCGCAGCTCGGCTCCTACCAGCTGGCGTACGTGGAGGGCTCGCTCGAGCAGGTGCCCGCGGGCACGCCGTCCGGCGGCGCGAAGCTGCTCTACGTGTCGGGTGGCACGCGCGGCCTGCCCTACCGCGAGCTGCCGCAGGAGCCGCTCACACGCGAGGAGCTCGACGGGTTCCGCGCGCGCATCGCCGAGGCGGCCGAGGGCATGGCCGGCGCGACCTTCGACGGCACTCCGGACCTGGGGGAGCGGGATCCGGGATCGGCCAGGCGGTACCGCATCCACCTCGTGCGGGCGGTGTCGGCGTGAGCGGCGCGGAGGCGACCGGCGTCGGGACCACCGGGGCGGGCGACGGCGGCATGATCAGCGCCCGCCGCATCGCGGAGGCGCTCGACCTGCCGAGCCCCACCGAGCAGCAGCGGCGCGTCATCGAGTCGCCGCTCGAACCCGGCCTCGTGGTCGCGGGCGCCGGCAGCGGCAAGACGGAGACCATGGCGAGCCGGGTGGTCTGGCTACTCGCCAACGGGCACGTGGGGGTCGAGGAGATCCTCGGGCTCACCTTCACGCGCAAGGCGGCGGGGGAGCTCGGGGTGCGGATCCGCGCCCGCATCGAGCAGCTGCAGCAGGCCGGGCTCGCGGCCGTGCCCGCGGACGCGTTCGCCACGCCGACCGTGCAGACCTACAACGCGTTCGCCAACGGCATCTTCCGCGACAGCGCCACCCTCATCGGCCGCGAGGCGGAGTCGGTCGTGCTCACGGAGGCGTCCGCGTGGCAGCTCGCGCGTCGGCTCGTCGTCGAGAGCACCGACCCGCGGCTGCTCGAGCTGGGCCGCGGGGTGGATCCGATCACGCAGGCCGTCATCTCCCTCAGCCGCGCGCTGAGCGAGAACGTCGCCGACCCGGCCGAGGTCGTGCGCCTCGCCGGCTCGTTCACGGGCCTCGCGGAGCTGCCGTTCGGATCCGCCCGCATCAGGAAGGCGCCGGCGGCCGAGGCGGTCGCCGCCGTCGGCGCGCTGCCGCCGCTCGTCGACCTCGCGGTGCGGTTCCAGGAGGAGAAGACCCGGCGCGGGCTCGTGGAGTACAGCGACCAGGTCGCGTTCGCGCTCGCCATCTGCGAGCGCGTGCCGCAGGTCGTCGCCGAGCACCGGAAGCGCTTCCGCGTCGTGCTGCTCGACGAGTACCAGGACACCTCCGTCGTCCAGACCCGGCTCCTCTCGACCCTGTTCGGCGGCACGCCCGTCATGGCGGTGGGGGATCCGCACCAGTCCATCTACGGGTGGCGCGGCGCGAGCGCGGCGAACCTCGCGCGCTTCGGCGCCGACTTCGCACCCGCCGGCGCATCCGCCGCAGACGTGCCCGTCTACGCGCTCTCCACCAGCTGGCGGAACCCGGCGTCGGTGCTCGGCGCGGCGAACCGCATCGTCGAGCCGCTGACCGCGGCCTCCCGGATCCCGGTCGCGGGCCTCGAGCCCCGGCCCGACGCGGGCGACGGCCGCCTCGACGTCGCCTACGAGGAGACCGTCGCCGACGAGGCCGCCGCGACCGCCGCGTGGTTCGCCGACCGGCTGCGGCAGACCGGATCCGACGGCCGCCCCCGCTCGGCCGCCATGCTCTGCCGATCACTCAAGACCATCGAGCCGTTCACCACGGCGCTCGCCGACCGCGGCGTGCCGTTCCGCGTGCTCGGCCTCGGCGGCCTGCTCGACCAGCCTGCCGTGGTGGACCTCGTGTGCGTCCTCCGCGTGCTCCACGACCCCACCGCGGGCAGCGAGCTCGTGCGGCTCCTCACCGGCGCGCGCTGGCGCATCGGCACGAAGGACGTGCACGCGCTCGGACGCGTCGCCTCCTGGCTCATGTCACGGGATCACGCGCAGAAGCCGCTCGCCGAGGAGGTGCGCGACGGCCTCCGGGCCTCCGTGGTGCCGGACGAGGTCGGGTCCGTCGTCGACGCGCTCGACTTCGTCGTCGACGCCCGCGACGGCCACACCGCGCTCGCCGGGTTCAGCGCGGAGGGCCTCGCGCGCCTCCGGGCCGCCGGGCGCCAACTGCAGGTGCTGCGCTCTCGGGTGGGGCTCGACCTGGTCGACCTCGTCACGGTGGTCCAGCAGGAGCTGCTGCTCGACATCGAGGTCGCCGCCAACGAGACGGATCCGCTCGGCCGCGCGAGCCTCGAGGCGTTCACCGAGCAGGTCGCCGGCTACCTCCAGGGCGACTCCGCAGGCACGCTCGGCCCGTTCCTCGCGTGGCTCGCCGAAGCCGAGCGGCGCGACAACCTGGCGCCGCGCACCGAGGAGCCGGAGCCCGGAACGGTGCAGATCCTCACGATCCACGGTTCCAAGGGCCTCGAGTGGGACGTCGTGGCCGTGCCGCGCATGGTCGACGGCGAGCTGCCCGGCACGCTCCGGGAGAAGCGCGGCTGGGTCGCGTTCGGCGCCCTGCCGTTCGAGTTCCGCGGCGACTCCGCCGAGCTGCCGTCGCTCGCCTGGCGCGGCGCCCTGACGCAGAAGGAGTTCGCCGAGGCGATGGAGGCGTTCGGCGAGGAGCTCGAGGAGCGCAACGCCGCAGAGCAGCGGCGCCTCGCGTACGTCGCGATCACGCGCACGCGATCCGACCTGCTGCTGAGCGGGTCGTTCTGGTCCACGCAGCAGAAGCCGCGCGGACCGGGCGCGTTCCTCCGCGAGATCCAGCAGGTCGGCCTCATCGCACCCGACGCGCTGCCCGAGGCGCCCGAGCTGGAGGAGAACCCCCTCGAGCCCGGATCCGCGCGCGTCGCCTGGCCGCTGCCGCCTCTCGGCCCGCGCGAGGCCCGCGTGCGCGCGGCCGCCGAGGCCGTGGCCGATGCGGATCCGGACGCGAAGACCGTCTGGACCCGCGACATCGACCTGCTCCTCGCCGAGCGTGACGCCCGCGCCAGGGACGCCGAGCTCGTCGACCTGCCCACGCGCATCCCGGCGTCCCGCTTCAAGGACTTCGTGAGCGACCCCGCTGGCGTCGCCGCGCGCCTGCGCCGCCCCATGCCCGAGCGCCCGTACCGGCAGACCCGGCTCGGCACGCTCTTCCACGGCTGGGTCGAGGCGCGCTACGGACCCGCGGGCACGGCCGACGTCATCGACGCGTCCGGGGTGGAGCTCGACGCGGATCCGACCGAGCCGCCCGTGGAGCAGGAGGACCTCGACCGGCTGCGCGGCATCTTCGAGGCGAGCGAGTGGGCCTCCAGGAAGCCGGAGGAGGTCGAGGTCGAGATCCACATGGAGCTCGCCGGCCAGGTCGTCATCTGCAAGATCGACGCGGTGTTCCTCATCGACGGCCGCTACAGGGTCGTCGACTGGAAGACCGGCCGGACCCCGAAGGACGCGGCCGACCTCGAGCTCAAGCAGCTCCAGCTCGCGCTCTACCGCCTCGCGTTCGCGAAGTGGCGAGGCATCGACCCCGATCTCATCGACGCCGAGTTCTACTTCGTCGCGGACGACCGCTCTCTGAAGCCGGAGCGGCTCTACTCCGAGGAGGACCTCGTGGCGCTCTGGTCGGGCGCGCGCACGCCGGAGTCGTCGCGTGCGCCGTCGGGGGAGACCGTGGGCTGAGGCCGGGAGTCGAGCATCTCCTCGACCTGGTCCACGTCCATCACGGGCAGCGTCTCGTGCGCGATGCGCTGGCCCTCGTCCGCGCGGACGGTGTCGACGAGCGCGCTGAGCATGTTGACCGCGTCGTCGATGATGCCCTGGTTGCGCGTGTCGGTCCCGTGCAGGAGCCAGCGGGCGATCTCGAGCTCGGCATAGAGGAGCGCGCGCTGCTTGAGCTGGCGGTCGACCGTCACGTGGTGCGCCTGGTTGTAGGCGCGGAACACGCTCTCGGCGACGTGCTCGGCGCGCGCGCCCAGCACCCAGTGCAGGTCGTGCGCGGGATCGGCGACGCGCAGCTCCGACCATCCGATCATGCCCGTCACGTCGTCGCCGTCGACGAGGAACGAGGAGGCCTGCACGGCGCCGTTCACGACCGCGGGCTGGAACTGCCAGAGCGACGCGTCGTCCAGCGCCTCCTCCCAGCGCGAGAGCAGCAGGCTCGGCACGAGCGCGGTGGCCGCGGCCCGGTCGATGAGCGCTGCGGTCTGGCTGTGGATCTCCGCGGCAGACAGCACGGGCAGCCCCGCGTCCGCGACGAACCCGGTCGGCAGGCTGTGCACGGCGGAGATGGCGGCGCCGATGGAGCGCGCGAGGCCGTCACCGGCGGGGATCTCGTCGAGCGAGATGACGCGGCCGGGCACGTGCCCGTACACGAAGCCGCGGGTCGGCTTGATGGGCGCCTGCCCCAGGAACTCGGGCGCCTGGAACGGCAGCCGCGAGCGGATCCCGGTGCTCAGCGCCCGGAGCGCCACGAGGTCCGCGGACTGCTCGGACTCGGCGGCCTGGGTGGTCGGCACGCGCACGAGGAGCTCGCGGCCGTCCCGCGTGCTGAGGAGCGCGGAGTCGAAGTCGCCCGCGCCGCCGGCCGTGAAGGGGGTGCTGCGGACCACGTCGAGCCCCGAGACGGCCGAGGTCGCCAACGCGGCTAGAGTGAGGTGGGATCTGGCCATGCCTTACAGGTTAGGTCGCTGGGAGCCCTCCGTCTCACCGCGCCACGCGCTTCCGGCCCCCGCGCACCGTGGGCGGATCACGACGCATGACGTCCCGCCCCTCGGCCCGTCCGTCCTCGAAGTCGATTGGTCCCCCGTGCTCGACAGCTTCCTCTCCCGCCTGCCCCTGTCCCGCGAGGGCGTCGACCGCGACGGCCTGCACCGCGACTCGCCCGCGCTCTTCGACGAGCTGTGGGCGGATCCCGCCACGCGCGTCCTCGCCCTGCACGGCCACCGGGCGCTGGGATCCGCGACCGACGGCCGCGCCGCGCTCGACCTGCTCCCGGTCGACCGGGTCACGGCCGCGACCGTCCGCATCTACCTCGGCCGCACGACCATCGCGCACGAGGGGGAGCCCGTCGGCACGCCCGTCGTCGCCGCGGTCCTCACCGACGCCGCGGCCGCCGAGCTCGAGCCCGCGGATGGGCGCTGGCTGGAGCTGCGCACGACCGCGACGCAGCTCGACGACCGCGACGCCGCGCTCTTCACGGGCGCGCTCGCCACCGCGAACTGGCACGCCTCCCACCCGTTCTCGCCGAAGACGGGCGAGCCGACCGTCGTCGAGCAGGGCGGCTGGGTGCGCCGCGCGCCCTCCGACGGCTCGCAGGTCTTCCCGCGCACCGACGCGGCCGTGATCATGGGCGTCGTCGACCAGGACGACCGCCTCCTCCTCGGCGCCAATGCCATGTGGGGCGGCGACCGCTACTCGCTGCTCGCGGGCTTCGTCGAGCCGGGGGAGTCGTTCGAGGCCGCCGTGAAGCGCGAGGTGCTCGAGGAGTCCGGCGTCACGGTCGAGGATCCGCGCTACCTCGGCAGCCAGCCGTGGCCGTTCCCCGCGTCCGTCATGGTGGGATTCCTCGCGCGGGTCTCCGCATCGAGCGGGCCCGCGACCCCGGACGGCGTCGAGATCGTCGACCTGCGCTGGTTCAGCCGCGAGGAGCTGCGCGCGTCGCTCGGCGAGATCGCGCTGCCCGGCCCGTCGTCCATCGCGCGCGCCATCATCGAGGAGTGGTACGGCGGACCCCTCGAGGACGGCGAGCGGGAGTGGTGATCCGCCGATCGTGACCGACCAGCTCGTCCCCGGCACGCCCGGACGCGACCCCTACGGGTCGGCCGCGTCGGGCGCCCTCCCGGCGCCCGTCTCCCTCGGCCCCGCGACTGCGTCCGCAGACGAGCCCGTCGAGGAGGCCCGCACCGCCGAGTCCCTGCTCGAGGCGCTCGACGACCAGCAGCGGCTCGCCGCCGAGGCGCTCCTCGGCCCCGTCGTCGTGCTCGCGGGTGCAGGCACGGGCAAGACGCGGGCCATCACGCACCGCATCGCGTACGGGATCCAGGCCGGCGTCTACCCGCCCAACCGCGTCATGGCGCTGACCTTCACGTCGCGCGCCGCGGCGGAGCTCCGCGGCCGCCTGCGCGAGCTCGGCGCCGGACCCGTGGCCGCGCGCACCTTCCACGCCGCGGCCCTCAAGCAGCTCAACTTCTTCTGGCCGCAGGTGGTCGGCGGAACGATGCCGCGCCTCATCGAGAGCAAGGGGCGGATGCTCGGCCACGCCGCCGAGTCGCTCCGCCTCCGCCTCGACACGGCCGCGCTCCGCGACATGGCCGCGGAGGTCGAGTGGCGCAAGGTCTCGATGATCTCCGTCGAGCAGTACGGCCTCGCCGCGCGCACCACGCGCCCGCTTCCGCCGCAGCTCGACGCGGACCAGGCGGTCGCGCTCCTCCAGGCCTACGAGGACATCAAGGACCAGCGCCGCCAGCTCGACTTCGAGGACGTGCTGCTCGCGACCGCGGGCATGATCGAGGCGGAGCCCTGGGTCGCGCAGCAGGTGCGCGAGCAGTACCGCTTCTTCGTCGTCGACGAGTACCAGGACGTCTCGCCGCTGCAGCAGACGATCCTCGACCTCTGGATGGGCGACCGCCGCGACCTCTGCGTGGTCGGCGACGCCAGCCAGACCATCTACTCGTTCGCGGGCGCGAAGAGCGCGTACCTCCTCGACTTCGCGTCGCGCTTCCCCGAGGCGACGGTCGTGCGGCTGGAGCGGAACTACCGGTCGACCTCGGGCATCACCGAGGCGGCGAACAGGCTGATGCGCGGCCGGCCCGGTGCGCTGACGCTCGTGTCGGCGGACGCGGATCCGGACGGCGACGGCACGGGCACGGCTTCCCCGCGCGCGAAGGGCCGCGGATCCGCCGCCGTCCCCGGCCGCGGCGAGGGCTTCCGCGCGCCGCAGGTGAGCGCGTTCCCGTCCGACGGCGCCGAGGCGCGCGCGATCGCGGGCGCGATCGCCCAGCAGATCGCCTCGGGCATCGCCCCGGAGGACATCGCCGTGCTGTACCGCATGAACGGCCAGTCCGCGGTGCTCGAGCAGGCGCTCGGCGACGCGGGCGTCAGCTACCAGGTGCGCGGATCCCAGCGCTTCTTCGACCGCCCCGAGATCAAGCAGGCTCTCCTGGCGCTCCGCGGCGCGTCCGTCTCCATCTCCGGCGAGCCGCTGTTCAAGTCGGTGAGCGACGTGCTGCGCGGGCTCGGGTGGAGCCAGGCGCCGCCCGAGCAGCCGGGCGCGGTGCGCGACCGGTGGGAGTCGCTCGACGCCATCATGGGCCTCGCCGAGCGGATGCCCGCGGGCAGCACGTTCCGCGCCTTCACCGACGAGCTGCTCGAGCGGCAGGCGGGCCAGCACGAGCCGACCGTCTCGGCCGTCACGCTCGCGACGCTGCACTCCGCCAAGGGCCTCGAGTGGGAGCACGTCTACCTGATGGGGTTGAGCGAGGGGCTCGTGCCCATCAGCTACGCGCAGACGCTCGAGGCGGTGGACGAGGAGCGGCGCCTCCTCTACGTGGGGATCACGCGCGCGCGATCCGGGCTCCGGCTGTCGTGGAGCCGGAGCGGACCGCATCGATCGGGGCAGCGGGAGCCGTCGCGGTTCCTGGCAGAGCTCGACACCCGCATCGCGGGTGGGGGCGCGAAGCGCGGCGCGTGACCCGTCCCGTCCGCACGTCGAGCACCGCCTGGTGCGTCGGGAGCGCGTTCTCGCCCGTCGTGAGCAGCCGGTCGGCGGGCCGCGCCGCGAGGGCCGCGAGCTCGGCGGGCACCAGCCCCTGCTCGGATCCGCTGTCGCGCCCGAGCAGCTGCGTCGCGATGGCGGGCCATGCCGGATCCGCGTCCCGGCGCGCGAGGTCGAGGCAGTAGCAGCAGACCGTGCGCCCGGGCTCGACGAGCGGGCCGACGACGCCTTGCCGGTCGCCGAGTACCACCGGCAGGTGCGGCACGTCCTCCCGGGACCAGCGTCCGTAGACCGCCGGGGCGATGGCGAAGTGCGCGACGATCACGGCGAGGGCGGTGCGCGGATCCGCGTCGCCGACCATCTGCCGCGGGGCCACGTCGTGCCCGGCGCGGGCGAGGGCGTCGGCGATGCGGTCGGCGGTCGGTCCGCCGCCCACGATCGCGACCGGGCCGCTGCGCGTGCGGCGGGGGAGGTCCTGGTCGCGCGGTGGCACGAGCGCGGGCCGCACCAGGTCGAGCAGCTGCGTGACGTGCGCGGGCGTGGCGCCCTCCGTCGCCGCGATCATGTCGAGCCCGCCGCGGCTGATGCCGCGACCGAGCGCGTCGAGCAGCCGTTCGTCGAGCCGCGACACGGCGCTGAGCACCACGGGCGGACGGTCGACGCCGAGCTGGAGGGAGTCCGGCGTGCGCCAGACGAGCGGGAGGCGGGGATCGAGTCGGATGGCCATGGGCGCGGAGAGTGCCCGACGGGCGCGGCTCGCGGGGAGCGCGTCCACAGGCCAGACGCGCGGGAGGCACGGCCGGGCGCACGTGCGCGAGGCCGGCACCGCGGTGACGGTGCCGGCCTCGCCGGGTGGTGCGGGTGCGGGTCAGACGGGGCGCGGATCCGTCCCGGGCGCGTCGTCCGGACCGTCGCCCGGCGTCTCGCCCGGCTCGGTCGCGCGACCCTGGCCGTCCTCGACGGGACGGCCGGCGTCGGATCCGCTCAGCAGGTCCTCGAGCGCCTGGTCGACCTCGTCGGGCTCGGGCTCGCCCTGCGTGAGCCGCGCGACGAGCGCGTGGGGGGCGTCGATGTCCTCGGACGTGGGCAGCACGTCGGGGTGCGACCAGAGCGCGTCGCGCTGCTCGGCACCGACGCCGTCGGTGACGGCCTGCCACATCGCCGCGGCCTCGCGCAGGCGGCGCGGCCGGAGCTCGAGGCCCACGAGCGTCGCGAACGCGGACTCGGCGGGGCCGCCCGTCGCGCGGCGGCGGCGCACGGTCTCGGCGATGGCCGACGCGCGGGGGAGCCGCACGGTCGCGGCGGCCGTGACCACGTCCACCCAGCCCTCGATGAGCGCGAGCATCGTCTCGAGGCGTGCGAGGGCGGCGAGCTGCGCGTCCGTCTTCGGCGGGATGAGGGATCCGTCGACCATGGCCTGGCGGAGCTCCTCGGGGTTCGACGGGTCGAAGCCCTCGGCGAGCGACTCGAGCCGATCGGTGTCGATGTGCACGCCCTTCGCGAACTCCGTGATGGACGAGATGAGCTGCAGCCGCAGCCAGCGCGCGTGCCGGAAGAGGCGCGCGTGGGCGAGCTCGCGGACGGCGAGGTAGATCTGCACCTGGTCGTCGGAGACGTCGATCCCCTCGCCGAACGCCTGGACGTTCTGCGGCAGGAGCGCGGCCTGCTGGTCGTCGAGGAGCGGGATGCCGACGTCGCCGCCGGAGACGACCTCCGTGGAGAGCTGCCCGACCACCTGGCCGAGCTGCATCGCGAAGAGCGTGCCGCCGAGGTTCCGCATCATGCGCCCGGCACCCGCGACCATGCCCTGCATCTCCTCGGGCGCGTTCTGCTGGAGCACCTCGGTGAGCGAGTCGGCGATGCTGAGCGCGACCGGCTCGGCGAGCTGGGTCCACACCGGCATCGTCAGCTCGGTCCACTGCGCGCGCGTGATGAGGCGCGGGGCGACCGTGAGCTGGCTGACGTAGGTGACCTCGTCGAGCCACAGCGCCGCGACCTGGAACGCCTGGTCCAGCGGGGCGGACGCCGAGGCGGTGACCTGCGTCTGCTCCGCGGCGGCGAGCTGCCTGGCGCCCTCGCGGGCCACCTTCCAGTCGACGCCGTCGCCGGTGTTGGCGAGCGCGCCCTGCAGCTGCGCGAGGAGCTGGCGGACCATCTCCGGATCCTGCGGGAGGCCTGCGGCACCCGCGAGCTTGTCCGGGTCGATCTGCCCGTCGGCGCCGAGGAACCGCTCCAGCATGCGCCGGAACTCGTCCTCGGGGTTCGGGGTGGGCTCGTCGGCCATGGAGGGTCTCCCGGGGGTCGAGGGGGTCCGGATCGCGGTGCCGCGGCCGGTGGATCCACGCTAGCCCGCGCCCACGGGAAACCCATCCGCATTCGCCTAGGCTGAGCCCTCGCGGCTTCCGCCCGCCGCGAACAGCGGCCCTGAGGGCCGCCCCGACGCCCGTCGACCGGCCGCCTCCCGGCCCGACGCGCCCCGACACCGAGGACATCCGGATGAGCCTGTTCGCCCAGCACGCCCCCCGCGCACCCCGGCCTGCGCGCCGTCGCCGTGTCGGCCGCGTGCTCGCCGGCACCGGCGCCGTGCTCGCCCTCGCGCTCGGCCTGATGCCGTCGCCGTACGTCATCGAGCAGCCCGGTCCCGTGTTCGACACCCTGGGCACGAGCGACCACGCGGGCACCGAGCGCCCCCTCATCTCGATCCCCGACCGCACCACGTACCCCACCGACGGCCGGCTCGACATGCTCACCGTCAGCGTCGTCGGCAACCCCGCGCAGCGCCCCGACTGGTTCGCGGTCGTCTCCGCCTGGCTCGACCCGAGCCGCAGCGTCGTCCCGATGGAGGCGGTCTTCCCCGCGGGTCAGACGGCCGAGGATCGCGACGCCCAGAACCAGGTCCAGATGACGGACTCGCAGCAGGACGCCGTCGCGGCGGCCCTCACCGAGCTCGACATCCCGGTGCCGCGCACGCTGCAGGTGCAGAGCGTCATCGACGGCTCCCCGGCCGACGGCCCGCTCCGCACCGGAGACGCGATCCGCACGGTCGACGGCGCCGACGTGGTCGACCTCGCCGACCTCCAGGCGCGCGTCGCCGCCGCGGGGACGAGCACGCCGCTGTCCTTCGGGATCACGCGCGACGGCCAGGAGAGCACGGTCGAGGTCACGCCCGCCGAGCGCGACGGACGCCCCGTCATCGGCATCGTCACCTCCACCGCCTACGAGTTCCCGTTCGAGGTCGACATCCAGCTCGACGACGTCGGCGGTCCGAGCGCCGGCATGATGTTCGCGCTCGGGATCATGGACAAGCTCGAGGAGGGCTCGCTCACCGGCGGCAAGGCCATCGCGGGCACCGGCACCATCGACGCGGCCGGCACGGTCGGCCCCATCGGCGGGATCCGGCAGAAGCTGTTCGGCGCCGAGCGCGCCGGCGCCGAGTACTTCCTGGCGCCGGCCGACAACTGCGACGAGGTGCGCGGGCACGTGCCCGACGGCCTGCGCGTCTTCTCCGTCTCGACCCTCGACGACTCGCTCGCTGCGCTCGCCGCCGTCTCCACCGGCGGGGACCTGGACGCGCTGCCCACCTGCTGACGCGAGAGGCGGCTGACGGCGTCCGATGGGGCTCGCGAGGTGCCCCTTACCAGACGGGAACCCCTGATCGCTCGCAGGTACCTGGCAACCGCCCCGCCTAGGATGAGGACTCCGCTGTCCTACGACTCTGAGGCACATCTGTGACTAGCACATCCGCCCGGCCCGCCAGACGGAGCCGAGCCCCCCTCGCCATAACCGCGGCCATCATCGCAGCGCTGGTGATCGCGTTCTTCATCTTCGCCGGCTTCTACGCCGACGTCCTCTGGTACGACCAGCTGGGCTACCTGGGAGTGCTGCTCACGCAGTGGGGCGCGGGCATCGCGCTCTTCTTCATCGGGTTCCTCGCCATGGCGATCCCGGTCTTCGTCAGCATCCAGGTCGCGTACCGCTCACGGCCCGTCTACGCGAAGCTCAACTCGCAGCTCGACCGCTACCAGCAGGTCATCGAGCCGCTGCGCCGCCTCGCCATGTTCGCGATCCCCGCGGTCTTCGGCCTCTTCGCGGGCGTCTCGGCCTCGAGCGGCTGGCAGCGCACGCTGCTGTGGCTGAACCGCACGCCCTCCGGCACGGTGGACCCGCAGTTCCAGCTGGACACGTCCTTCTACATGTTCGAGCTGCCCTTCTACCACGCGGTCGTCGGCTTCGCCTCGGCCGTCGTCATCATCTCCATGCTCGGCGTCCTCGCCACGAGCTACCTCTACGGCGCCGTGCGGTTCACGGGCCGCGAGGTGCGCATCTCCAAGAGCTCGCGCATCCAGATCGCGATCACCGCGGGCGTCTACTTCCTGCTGCAGGGCGTGAGCATCTGGCTGGACCAGTACTCGTCCGTGGTCAACACGGCCAACGGCGGCCTGTTCACCGGTGCGGCGTTCTCCGACGTGAACGCGGTCATCCCCGGCCGCACGATCCTCGCGGGCATCGCCATCGTCGTCGCCGTGTTCTTCATCATCACCGCGGCCATCGGCCGCTGGCGCCTCCCGATCATCGGCACCGCCGGCCTCATCGTGGCCAGCATCCTCATCGGCACGGCCTATCCGGCCGTCGTGCAGCGCTTCCAGGTGGAGCCCAACGAGCGCGCGCTTGAGTCGCAGTACTACGAGCGCAACATCGAGGCGACGCGGCAGGCCTACGGCCTCGCGGACATCGAGGAGATCCCCTACGACGCGACCACGGACACCACGCCGGGCGCGCTCCGCGAGGACGCCGCGACGACCGCGAACATCCGCATCCTCGATCCGGCGGTCGTGGGCGACGCCTTCAGCCAGCTGCAGCAGTTCCGGCAGTACTACCAGTTCGGCGACAACCTCGACGTCGACCGGTACCAGATCGACGGTCGCGTGCAGGACACCGTGGTCGCGGTCCGCGAGCTGAGCCCCACCAACACGGGCACGTCGTGGGTCAACCAGCACCTCGTCTACACGCACGGATACTCGCTCGTCGCGGCGTACGGCACGCAGCGCACGTCCGACGGCCAGCCCGTGTTCCTCGAGTCGGGCATCCCCGCCTCGGGTGACCTGGGCGACTTCGAGCCGCGCGTGTACTTCGGCGAGAACTCGCCCGACTACTCCATCGTCGGCGGCCCCGAGTCGGGCGACAAGGTCGAGCTGGACTACCCGTCCGGCGTCGACGGCGCGGACGAGACGTACACGACGTTCCAGGGCGACGGCGGTCCGAAGGTCGACAACGTCTTCAAGCGGCTCATCTACGCGCTGAAGTTCCAGTCGGAGCAGATCTTCCTGGCCAACCAGATCAACGACCAGTCGCAGATCATCTACGACCGGGACCCCGCGGAGCGCGTCGGCAAGGTCGCGCCGTACCTCACCATCGACAAGGACCCGTACCCCAGCGTCGTCGACGGCCGCGTCGTGTGGATCGTCGACGGCTACACGACGAGCGACCAGTACCCGTACTCGCAGCGCCAGGACATGAGCCGCCTCATCGCGGACTCGCAGCAGACGCAGCCGCTCGTGCCGACGGATCAGATCAACTACATCCGCAACTCGGTGAAGGCCACGGTCGACGCGTACGACGGCAAGGTCACGCTCTACGCGTGGGACACCGACGACCCGATCCTCAAGACGTGGCAGAAGGTGTTCCCCTCGACCCTCAAGCCGATCGCGGACATCTCGGGCGAGCTCATGAGCCACCTGCGCTTCCCCGCGGACATGTTCAAGGTGCAGCGCGCTGTCCTCGGCAAGTACCACGTGACGGACCCCGGCTCGATCTACTCGAACCAGGACCTCTGGACCACGCCGAACGACCCGACCGCCACCACCGAGGCGGGCACCCCGGCGAGCCTCCAGCCGCCGTACTACCTGACCATGCAGATGCCCGGTCAGGACGCACCGCGGTTCTCGCTGTACTCGACCTTCATCCCACCGGCCACGCAGGACACGTCCCGGAGCGTGCTCACGGGCTACCTCGGGGTCGACTCGGATGCGGGCAGCACGGCGGGGGAGAAGGCGGCCGACTACGGCAAGCTGCGTCTCTTGACGCTGCCGAACGACGACACCATCCCGGCGCCGACGCAGATCCAGAACAACTTCAACTCCGACACGAACGTGGCGAACCAGCTCAACCTGCTGGAACGCGGCGGGCGCACGAGCGTGGTGCGCGGCAACCTGCTGACCCTCCCGGTCGGCGGCGGCCTGCTCTACGTGCAGCCCGTGTACGTCCGGTCGACGGGCGACACGAGCTACCCGCTGCTCCGCAAGGTGCTGGTGGCGTTCGGCGACAAGATCGCGTTCGAGGACACGCTGGACGCGGCCCTCGACAGCATCTTCGAGGGCGACTCGGGAGCCACGGCCGGTGACGAGGACGTCGTGCCCACGACGCCCGTCGACGGCGGCACGGGGGACGGGGCCACCGACGGCGCGACGGACGGGGGCACGGGATCCACGCCCACGCCCGCGCCGACGACCTCACCCTCGGCTCCCGCGCAGGACGTGCAGGCGGCGCTCGACGCGGCCAACACGGCGCTGCAGGAGCGGCAGGCCGCGTACGCGTCCGGCGACCTCGTGGCCGCCGCGCAGGCGGACCAGCGGTTCACCGAGGCCGTGCAGCGCGCGTACGAGCTGAGCCAGCAGAAGTAGCGAGCGGCTGCTCTCAGGACGGCCCCGACGGCCCCGCGATGCGGGTGCTGCCGGGGCCGTCCTCGTGTCGGCAGCGGACCGGGGCCGGTCGGGTGCGGTCGGTGCCGCGCACGTGGTCATGAGCACCCCGGAGGTCTGGTAATGTATTCCTCGTAGCGCGGGGTGGAGCAGTTCGGTAGCTCGCTGGGCTCATAACCCAGAGGTCGTAGGTTCAAATCCTGCCCCCGCAACAAGATGAAGGCCCGGTCTCCTGGAGACCGGGCCTTCTGCTTTCCCCGGACGCGAGCTGGCGCGTCCCGAGGCGCCCGCTATCGCGCGAGGAGGGCGTCGACCGCGGCGAGGATCTCCGGCACCTCGGTTCGGGTCGTGTAGTCCACGTGCACGTCGGCGAAGGACACGCGGCGGTCGGCGTCCACCACGATCACGGTGGGGAACGGGATGTCGCCGGTGCCGTCCGCGTTGCTGTCCGCGACGTCGAACCCGAGCTGCGCGTGGGCCGCCCGGGCCTCGGGGGTCGGCTCGGTCAGGAGGCCGAGCGCGCGGACGAAGGCGTTGGAGGGATCCGACAGCACGGCGAAGTCGAGCCCGCCGCCCGCGACGGCCTGCGCGCTGCCGTCGGGGGTCTGCGGGCTGACCGCGACGAGGGTCGCGCCGCGCTCGCGCAGGGCGGGCAGCAGCTCGGCCTGGTACTGGCGGAGGGTGAGGTTGCAGTAGGGGCACCAGGCGCCGCGGTAGAGCACGACCACCGCGGGACCGGAGCCGAGGGCGGCGTGCAGGTCGACCTCCGCGCCGTCGGGATCCACGAGGGTCGCGGCGGGGAGCGCGTCGCCCGGGGAGACCGCGCCGGACGGGACGCCGCCCTCCCGGAGGGCCCGCTGCTCCGCGGCGAAGACCTCGGAGAGGTCCGGGCCGATCTGCTCGGCGAAGCCGCGGTCGAAGTCGGCGATCTGCGCCTGGATGCTCGTGTCGGTCATTGTGTCTCCTCGGTCCGTCGGGTCGGTGCGGCCACCGTAGGCGGGCCCGCCCGGAGGTCCGCCCGAGGCACGTCACACGGCGTCACGACCGACATCGAGCGGACAGGCCCGGCGGTGCTCAGCGACCGCGGCGGCCCGGGAGGAGCGCCTGCGCGAGGGGGATGACGGAGACGACGAGCAGCACGGTGCCGAGGACCTCGTCGTCGGGGCGGAGGAGCACGCCGCCCGCCAGGATGCCGCCGAAGACCAGCGCCGAGACCGCGCGGCGGAGGGTGCGCTCGAGGGCGCCGACGCGGCGCTCGAGCGTGGGATCGCTGATGGGGAGGGCGCCGTCGTCGATGCGGGTGAGCAGCGCGTCGAGCCGGCCGGGGAGGCGGGCGAGCGTGCCGGCGGTGTCCGAGACGCGCGTCCCGAGGTCGCGCACGACGTTGCCGCGCTCCTCGCGGATGAGGCGCTGCGCGTAGGGCTCGACGGAGTCCCAGAGGTTGAACGCGGGATCCAGCGCGCTGCAGACGCCCGAGGTGAGCGACATGGCCCGGATGATGAGCAGGAAGTCGTCCGGGAGCTGGAACGGCAGCGTGCGGACCACCTCCTGGAACTCGTTCGCGAAGGCGCGGAACTCGCGCGGATCCACTTCGCGCAGCTCGGCGAAGCCCAGGCCGCCGAAGCGCGCGAACAGACGCGTCATGGCGAGCTCGAGCTGCGTGGTGTCGGCGGACGGCAGCAGCACGCCGATGTCGCGGGCTGCGTCGACGAGCCCCTTGCCGTCGCGCGAGGCGGCGGCGATGAGCATCTTGCGGAGGCCCCTGCGGGTGCTCGGGGGCACCTCGCCCATCATCCCGAAGTCGATGAAGGTGAGGGTCCAGCCCTGCGCGACGGAGCCGTCCGTGACGGGCGTGACGAAGACGTTGCCGGGGTGCGGATCCGCGTGGAAGAAGCCGTCCGCGAAGAGCTGGTCGAACATCACGGCGGCGAACACGGGCGCGACCTCGACGGGGTCGATGCCGGCCGCGAGGAGCCCCGCGTGGTCGGTGATCTTGATGGCCGTGACGTCCTCGAGGGTGAGCACGCGGCGGGTGCTGCGCTCCCAGACGATCTCGGGCACGGCCACGCGCTCGTCCGCGGCGAACATCTCCTGGAAGCGCGCCGAGCTGCGGGCCTCGTGCAGGTAGTCGATCTCCTCGAGGCTCGTCTCGGCGAACTCCTCGACGAGCGCGGGCGCGTCCACGCGGTCGGACACGAGGCGCACGTGCGTGAGCCAGCCGCCGATGCGGCGGAGCGCGGCGAGGTCGATCCGGACGATGTCGTCGATGCCGGGCCGCTGCACCTTGATGACGGCGCCCGTGAGGCCGGTGTCGGCGGAGTCGAGCGGGCCGAGGATCGCGCGGTGCGCCTGGCCGAGGGACGCGGCGGCGACGGGCGTCTCGTCGACCCACGCGAAGGCCTCGGCGAGCGGCATGCCCAGCTCGCGCTCGGCGAGCGCGCGGATCTCGGGGAACGGGACCGCGGGCACCTCGTCCTGCAGGTCCTCGAGCTCGGCCGTGATCTCGGGCGGCAGCACGTCGAGGCGCGAGGACATGAACTGCCCGACCTTGATCATGAGCCCGCCGAGCTCGACCGCGAGGACGCGGAAGCGGCGGGCGAAGAGCTTCATGCGCCGGGTGCGCGTGCGGTCGGCGATGCGACGGAGACCGACGCGGGGGAGGAACAGCTCGTACCACCACGTGACCGCGAGGTTCCACGCAGCGAAGCGGAGGATGCGGCGGTAGCGGGCGCGCGTCTCCGGGGCGTCGGCCTCGGGTTCCGCCCCGGGGACGGCGCCGGCCGTGGCCGCGGTCACTCCCGGGCGAGGATCGCGTAGAGGCGGCGACGGGCCGTGTCGAGCTCGGCCACGGCCTCGGCGACCTGGGCCGGGGTGCCCGTGCGCTGCACCTGCGCCGCGGCCTGCGCGAGCGAGAGGCCGGCCTTCGGGAGCGCGGAGCGGTCGTGGCGGTCGTGCGCGTCGTGGCCGTGCTCGGAGGCGTCGGCCCACGGCGCGGTGATGCCGTCGCGCCCGACCGCCGAGCGGCCGGCCTCCGTGAGCGCCCAGACCTTGCGGCCGTCGGTGGTCTCGGCGGCGATGAGGCCCTCGTCGGCGAGGAGCTGGAGCGTCGGGTAGACGGCTCCGGCGTTCGGGGTCCAGGCGCCCGCGGTGCGCTCCTCGATCTCGTGGATGATGCGGTAGCCGTGCATGGGCTCCTCCGCGAGCAGCGCGAGGACCGCGTGGCGGACGTCATGCGCGCCGGTGCCGTGCCCGGTCGGGGCGCCGTCGCGCTTGTCGAAGCGCGCGCGGAGCGACTCCATCGCCTGCCACACGCCGTCGGCGGCGTCGCCGAACGCGGATCCTGAGGTGGGGGACGATGAGGCCATGTCGAGCTCCTTGCTGTGGGACGTGCGCGGTGCCTCCGACGATAGGCCGCGCACCTGGTCGCGGACCCTGGAGCGGCCCGTTCGTCAGCGAGCCGACAGGTCCGCGAGGAGGGGAGGCGCCGCCGGGGTCAGCCGACGGCCTGCGCGAAGCCGTTCGCCGGATCCGCGAGGTGCGCGAGAGCCTCCGGCAGGTCCCGGCCCTTGGCCCGCATCGACTGCGCGTACAGGCGACCCGCGCGGTACGACGAGCGCACGAGCGGGCCGGCCAGGACGCCCAGGAACCCGATCGCCTCGGCCTCCGCCTTGATCTCCACGAACTCCTCCGGCCGCACCCAGCGCGCGACGGGCAGGTGCCGCGGCGAGGGGCGGAGGTACTGCGTGACCGTGATGATGTCGCAGCCCGCGTCGTTCAGGTCGACGAGCGCCTCCGACACCTCCTCGCGCGTCTCGCCCATGCCGAGGATGAGGTTCGACTTGGTGATGAGGCCGGCATCGCGCGCCTGGGTGATCACGTCGAGCGAGCGCTCGTATCGGAACGCCGGGCGGATCCGCTTGAAGATGCGCGGCACCGTCTCCACGTTGTGCGCGAAGACCTCGGGACGGGAGGAGAAGACCTCGGCGAGCAGGTCTGGGTTCCCGGAGAAGTCGGTGGCGAGGATCTCGACGCCCGTGCCGGGGTTGTCGGCGTGGATCCGCCGCACGGTCTCGGCGTGCAGCCACGCGCCCTCGTCGGGAAGGTCGTCGCGCGCCACTCCCGTCACGGTCGCGTAGCGCAGGCCCATGCGGCGCACCGAGTCGGCGACGCGGCGGGGCTCGTCGGTGTCGTAGTCGGCGGGCTTGCCGGTGTCGATCTGGCAGAAGTCGCAGCGGCGCGTGCACTGCGATCCGCCGATGAGGAACGTCGCCTCCCGATCCTCCCAGCACTCGTAGATGTTCGGGCAGGCCGCCTCCTGGCAGACGGTGTGCAGGTCCTCGGTCTTCACGAGCTGCTGGAGGGCCTGGTACTCGGGCCCCATCCGGGCCGTCGTCTTGATCCACTCCGGCTTCCGCTCGATGGGCGTCTCGGCGTTCCGGACCTCGAGGCGGAGCATGCGGCGGCCGTCGGGGGCGGCGGCGCTCATGCGCGGGCTCCGGCGACGGGGGAGAGGGGAGAGGTCGAGGGCATGGCGGATCCGTTCGAGGAGAGGGCCCGCACGAGGTGCGGGCGGAGGAGGGGGACGACGTCGGCGGGCGTGACCGTGCGGCCGAGGACGCGGCTCAGCGAGGTGACGCCGGCGTCGCGGATGCCGCACGGCACGATGCGGTCGTAGGCGTCGAACGCGTTGCTGCAGTTGAGGGCGAAGCCGTGCATCGTCACGCGCTCGGCGACGCGCACGCCGATGGCGGCGACCTTCTCGTCGCGGCGGCTCCCGTCGGGCGCTGCGCCGCGGATCCAGACGCCGGAGCGGCCGTCGACGCGGCACGACGCGACGTCGAGGTCGGCGAGGAGGGCGATGAGCGCGTCCTCGAGGCGGCGCACGTGGGCCACGACGTCGAGGGGCTCGGGCAGCCGGACGATCGGGTAGCCGACGAGCTGCCCCGGCCCGTGCCAGGTGATGCGTCCGCCGCGGTCGACGTCGATGACCGGCGTGCCGTCGCGCGGCCTGTCCTCCGGCTCCGTGCGTCTCCCCGCGGTGTACACGCCGGGATGCTCGAGGAGGATGACGGTGTCCTGCGCCCGGCCCGCGACGACGTCGGCATGCAGGGCACGCTGACGCTCGAGGGCCTCGATGTACGGCACGGAGTTGGCGCTTAGCCCCGTGACGACGATGTCGACCACGCGGCCAGTGTAGGCGCACGGCCAGCGGGCGCCGAGGCACGGGCGGCGCGCGACGCGACGGGACGTTGCCCGGGGACGCGGGGGAGCGGAGGATGGATCCTCGATGACCGACTCCGCCGCTCCCGCCGCCCTGCCCGCCTCGCCCGACCCTCTCGTCCCCGACCGTCCTGTCCGCGCCGCGCGCGCCCAGCACGTCCTCGAGGTGACCCGCACGGAGCGGCTCAGCCCGCACCTCGTCCGCGTGCACCTCGGCGGCGAGGGGACGCGGGCCCTCCTGGAGCAGGCCGTCCCCGAACGTCTCGCCGCGACCGACGCCTACGTGAAGCTGATGCTGCCTCAGCCGGGATCCGGCCTCGTGCCGCCGTTCGACCTGCCCGCCCTCCGGGACACGCTGCCGCCCGAGGCGCTGCCCGCTGTGCGCACCTACACGCTGCGCCACGCGGATCCGGCCGTGGGCACGTGCGCGATCGACTTCGTGGTGCACGGCGACGAGGGGCTCGCGGGGCCGTGGGCGGCGACCGCGCAGCCCGGGGACCTGATCGCGGCGAGCGGTCCCGGCGGCCTGTTCCGGCCGGCCGACGACCCCTCGGTCGCGCGGCTGCTGATCGGGGACGACTCGGCCGTGCCGGCGATCGCCGCGGCGCTCGCCGCGATGCCCGCGGACGCGACGGGCGTCGCGCTCCTCGAGGTGGAGGGTCCCGCCGACGAGCTCCCGCTCGCGCACCCGGCCGGTCTCGAGCTGCGCTGGATCCACCGCTCCCGCACGGCCGACGCCGTGCCGGGCGCGCCCCTCGTCGACGCCGTACGCGCGCTCGAGCGGCCGGACGGCGAGGTCGAGGTCTTCGCGCACGGCGAGCGCGGCGCGATGAAGGAGATCCGCGCGCTCCTGCAGGACGGCTGGGGCCTCGACCGGCGTGCCCTCTCGCTCTCGGCCTACTGGGCGCTCGGCCGCGCGGAGGACCGCTTCCAGGCGGAGAAGCGCGAGCCGGTGGGGGCGATCTTCGCGGACTGACGACGCCGCCGAGCCGTCGGGGGAGAGGAGCCCGCCTGTGCGATCTGCGCCCGCGACTCCTCGCCCGCTCCCTACGATCGCGGAGGTCGTGCCTCCCGAGGCGTCCTCCGCCCGAGGCCGGCCCGCTCGACGACAGCGCATGTCGCTGACCCGGGAGAGCGCACCATGTGGATCGACGACGACGGCACCGTGTCGTCCATGTGGGTGAGCGGGTCGTTCCGCCTCCTGCCGTGGCGGGCCCGCTGGGCCCTCTGGACCGCGGAGCCCGAGGAGCTCGACGAGCTGTCGGACGACGTGACCGCGCTCGAGACCGCCGTCGGGAACGCCGCCTCCTGCCGTCGGGAGTGGCCGGACCAGTCGGCGTACCGCATGCGGGAGATCCCGCGTGAGCTGCTCGGCGGATTCCGCGGCCTGCGCGACCTCGCCGACGTGCGCGAGCACCTGCTGTCCTTCCCGCTGGCGCTGTCCATGCAGTGGCAGACGGATGCGGTGCAGGTGGCGGTCGACGTCGTCGACACCGTCCGCCGCAGCACGCGTCGCCGCCTGCTCGCGCGCGGCGCACACGCCCTGGCGTCGCGGCTCCGGATCCCGGTGATGGGCGGTTCGAGGACCGCCCCGCCCCGGGCCCGGCGCATCGCCCCGCTGGACGCGTGCTCGGCGCCCGGGCAGCTCGTGGACGATGACGGCGAGCCGCTGCACGATCCCTCGCGTGTAGAGCGGCTCGCCGCCTCGCCATCCCGAGCGGCGCGATGGCGGTGAAGACGGCGGCACGCCGCACGTGCGCCGAGGCGCATGTCGCCGGGAGGCCGGCATGATCTTCCCGTGGCGCCGCCGCCCGCACGTCGTGACGGAGCCGGAGCCCCGCCTCTGCCACCTCCGCAACCCCGCCGTCCCGCCGTCCGACGAGTGGCTGCCGTCCGGCATCGCCGGTCGGATCCGGTTGCCCGGGTACCCGCACCCGTGGGTGATGGCGCGGCGCAACACGAACGACTTCTGGCTCCGTGACGACGCCTACCGCCTGATGCTCCCGGAGGACGAGTTCCGCTACGGGGAAGGCGAGGACCAGTGGATGGTCGGCAGCGCCGAGTCGGCGAGCGAGCCGTGGCCGCAGGGATCGCTCATCGACGTCGTCACGACCGTGCTGGATGTCGAGTGGGACGCGTCCCCGGAGGCGTGGGAAGAGGCCCGCGCGTGGTTCGTGCGGGCTTCGATGCGCCGATGGGAGAGCTTCACCACGGAGGAGCGCCGGTCGCTGGAGAGGCTCGTCGGCCGGCGCGAGGGGAAGACCAGCCACGGGTACTTCGACGTCGGTCCCTTCGTCGGTCCCCTCTGAGCCCGGGCGCGGGTGGCATGACGCGGGGGCGCGTACGGCGGCGCCCCGCGGATCCGGCATGCTGTTCCCTGCGCGTGATGCGGCACGACCGCCCGCGCGGATCCCGTCCCCCCACCCCGGAGACCGCCATGACCGCTTCCGCGTCCGAGCCCCTTCCCACGCCGATCGCCCCCTCGTCCGACGGGCCGACGACCGCGGGGATCCCGCACTCCGTCGCGGAGGACGTGCTCGGGATCCTCACCGGCACCTTCGTCGCGTCGTTCGGGCTGTTCCTGCTGCGCGACGCCGGCGCGGTCACGGGCGGCACCGCGGGCCTCGCTCTGCTGCTGAGCTACACGGGCGTGCTGCCGTTCGGGGTGCTGTTCTTCGTGGTCAACGCGCCCTTCTTCGCGCTCGCGGTGTGGAAGAAGGGGTGGCGGTTCACGATCCGCACGGCCATCTCGGTCGCGCTCGTGTCGGTGTTCTCGACCCTCCACCCGGCGATGGTCACGGGGCTCGAGCTGCAGCCGATCTACGGCGTGCTCGCGGGGAACCTGCTCGTGGGGATCGGGCTGCTCGTGGTCTTCCGCCACGGATCCAGCCTCGGCGGGTTCAACATCGTCGCGCTCATCGTGCAGGAGCGCTTCGGGTTCCGGGCCGGGTACGCGCAGATGATCCTCGACGTGATCGTGATCCTGCTGGGCCTCACGGTCGTGTCAGTCGGCGGCGTCGTCATGTCGGCGCTCGGCGCGGTGCTCCTCAACCTGGTGCTCGCGCTCAACCACCGGCCGGGGCGCTACACCGGGATCTGATCCGCGGCGCTCAGCCGCGCGATGCGGCGCTGCCCGACGCCGCCGCCGCGTGCGCCCGTCCGTCGACCGCGTCAGCCGGCTGCCGCAGGTACCCGCGGCGACGCAGCCCGACCTCCAGCGGCAGTGTCGCGAGCGGCGGGATCGCCGCGACGCCCGCGAGCAGCGCGGGCTTCCACCCCCACCGGAGGCGGATGGCGGCGACGGCCGTGACGATCACGTAGAGCACGAACGCCGCCCCGTGCAGGCGGCCGAAGACGAAGACGCCGAGCTCGGTCGTCTCCGTCACGTACTTGAGGAACATGCCCACGAGGAGGCCAGTCCACGTGATCGCCTCGACGATCGCGACGACGGCGAACAGTCGTCCGAGGCGCGACGGGCGGTCGGAGCGGTCGCGCGTGCCGCGGACGAGCGCGGCGAAGCCGGGAGCCGGTGAGCCGGGGGAGACGGGCGACCCCGCAGGGCGGGCCCCGGGCTCGGCGTGCGGGGCGGCGTCGGGATGCGGGGCGTTCGTCATGGGGCCTTCCGGGGCAGGGGGATCCTCCGGGGATCCGACGGGCGGGGCAGGTCGGGGCCAGGGTACGGGGCCGCGTCGGGCGGGAGCTGGGACGCGGACCGGCACGGGCGAGCAGCGCGCGGGCCTCTGCGCCCATGCGAGGGGCATGTGCATCCCCTGTGAGCGGGGCGTGCGCGAGGTCCTCACCGGACACGTGTCACGCATCACCGCGGCCATGTGCAACCATTTCCACATGAGGTGGAATTCGCCTCGACGATCTGGGGGGATCAATTGGGGGAGCACCACTCTGCCGTCCGCCGTGCCTCGACACGGGGGATGCGCAGCGCATCCGCACGCGCACGTCTCATCGCCGCCATCACGGGGCTCAGCCTCGGGGTGACGCTGCTCGTCGCCGTCGAGCCGACCGCGGCTCCGGCCGAGGCCGCGATGGCGGGCACCGCGGCATCGTTGGCGCGCGTCGTCGCGCCCAGCACGAGCGTCGTGTCGCCGGCCGCGACCGACGGCGCGCCGACCACCGCGTCGATGATGCGGCTGCTGCAGGCCACCGCGGCCGCGGCGCCGTTCACCGCGACGCCCGCGCCCGTCATCACCGGCAAGGCCGTCATCGGGCAGCGCCTGCTCGCCACCACCGCGCGCTGGACGCCGACCGCCACGACGAGCACGTACGCGTGGCTCGTCGACGGCGTGCCCGTGAGCGGGCAGACGAGCACCGCGTACACGGTGCGCGCAGCCGACGCGGGATCCGTCATCACGGTCGCCGTGACCGGCAGTCGCTCCGGCTACGACACGACCACCCAGACCAGCGCGCCGACCGCGGCCGTGCCGACGCCCGTCGTCGCGTCGTTCACGGCTGCTCCGACGCCCACCATCTCCGGATCCCCGCAGGTCGGCTTCACGCTCACCGCGCGCGCCGGCACCTGGACCCCGTGGCCGACCTTCTCCTACTCGTGGACCCGCGACGGCGTGCTGATCGCCGGCCAGACCGGCGTCACCTACCGCGTCACCGAGGCGGATCGAGGCACGGCGCTCGCCGTGACGGTGACCGGCACCAAGACCGGATACTCGACGACGACCCGGACGAGCGACGCGATGAGCGTGCCGGGCGCGACGCCCACCGCCGCGCCGACCGCCGCGCCGACGACGGCTCCGACGCCGACGCCGACGGCCGCTCCGACTCAGGCGCCCACGCCGACCCCGACCCCGACGGTCGCGCCGACGCAGGACCCGACGCCCACGCCGACCCCGACGGTCGCCCCCACGACCGCGCCCACGCCGACGCCGACCACGCCCGCCGCCGCGCCCTTCACGGCCGCCGCGACGCCCACCATCGCCGGCACCGCGCGCGTGGGCTTCACGCTGTCCGCGCGCGCCGGGGTGTGGACCCCGTGGCCCACGTTCTCCTACGCGTGGCTCCGCGACGGGGTCGTGATCGCCGGCCAGACCGGCGTGACCTACCGCGTGCAGGCCGGGGACGCGGGATCCCGCATCAGCGTCACCGTGACGGGCACGAAGACCGGCTACGCGACGCAGGCCCTGACGAGCGCGGAGCTCCAGGTCCCGGCCGCGAGCACGCCGACGCCGACGCCCACGCCGGCGCCGACGACGCCCGCGCCGACCCCGACGCCGAGCACGCCGACGCCCACCCCGACCGCGACGCCGGGCACGCCGACGCCGACGCCCACGCCGACCGCGACGACGCCCGTCCCGACCCCGGAGCCCACCGCCCCGACCGAGGACGCGCCGTTCTCGGCCGCCGCCACCCCGTCCATCGCCGGGACCGCCCGCGTCGGCTTCACGCTGTCCGCGCGCGCCGGGGTCTGGACGCCGTGGCCGACCTTCTCCTACCAGTGGACCCGCGACGGCGTCGCCATCGACGGCCAGACCGCCGTCACCTACCGCGTGCAGGAGGGCGACCAGGGCACCACCATCGCCGTGATCGTCACCGGCACGGAGACCGGCTACGTCACCCAGGCGATCCCGAGCGACGGCCTCCTCGTGCCCCTGCCCGAGTCGACGCCGGAGCCCACCGTGCCCACGCCGGACCCGACGCCCGCCCCCGACGTCGCGTTCGAGACCGTCGGCACCCCGTCCATCACCGGCCTCGGCCGCGTGGACTACACGCTCAACGCCAAGTCCGGCACGTGGTCGCCGTGGCCGTCCTTCTCCTACGCGTGGCTGCGCGACGGCGTCGCGATCCCCGACCAGACCGGCGCGAGCTACCGGGTCGTCGCGAGCGACGTGGGCACGAGCATCTCGGTCGCCGTCACCGGCACCAAGACCGGGTACGTCACGCAGACCGTGACGAGCCCCGGCGTCGCCGTCGTGGCGACGCCCGTCACCCCGCCGCCGCCCGCGCCGTCCGTGCCGTTCGAGGCGACGGCCGCGCCGGTGATCCAGGGATCGCCCGTCGCCGGCAGCCCCTTGCGGGTCGAGACGCCCGCGTGGACGCCGGAGGCCACCGCCTACACCTACGCGTGGGCCCGCGACGGCGTCACCGTGCTCGGCGCGACCGACGCGACGTACACCGTGCGCCGCGCGGACGCCGGGTCGCGGATCACCGTGACGGTCACCGGCACGCGCTCCGGCTACAAGGCGACGAGCCTGACGAGCGAGCCGACCGCGGTCGTGGTCGACGCCCTCGACCTGCCGCCCGCCGAGCCCGCGCCGTCGCCCGACGACCAGCCGTTCACGGACGCGCCGAGCCCGACCATCACGGGAGACGCGAGCGTCGGATCCACCCTCACGGCCGAGACTCCCGCGTGGACGCCCGAGGCCACCGCCTTCTCCTACGTGTGGCAGCGCAACGGCGTCGTGGTGCCCGGCCGCACCGCTTCGACCTACGTGCCGGCTCCGCGCGACGCCGGATCGCAGGTCACCGTGACCGTCACCGGGAGGGCCGACGGCTTCGCGCCGACGTCCCGCACCTCCGTGCCGCGTCAGATCGCATCGACCGGCGAGGGCTACGACGTCGTCGTGATCCTCGGCCAGTCGAACGCGCAGGGCGTCGGGACCGGCTGGGATCCGTCCATCGACGTCAGCGTGCCCGGGCTCGACCAGCTCGCCGGCAGCGGCGCCAAGGCCGGGCAGATCGTGCCCGCCAAGGACTCGCTCAGCCACGTGACGACCTGGACGACCTCCGGCGGCGTGCAGGCCGTCGGCCCCGGGATGGAGCTCGGCCGGCACATGCTCGCCGACGCCCGCCCGGGCCGGAAGGTGCTCCTCGTCCCCGCGGCGATGGCGTCCACGTCGATGACGGGCGACGGCACGTACGCCTGGAACCCCGCCGACACGCGATCGCGCATCAACCTGTTCACGCGCGCGCTCGGGCAGATCGACGCCGCGCTCGCGCAGGATCCCGACAACCGGCTCGTCGCGGTCGTCTGGGCCCAGGGCGAGTCGGACGCGACCCGCACGAACGCCGCCGGCTACCAGTCGATGCTGCTCGACCTCGTCGACCGGCTGAACACCCGCTACGGCGCGGTGCCGTTCCTCATCGGCGGCATGGTGCCCGAGTGGCTGAACGTCTCGTCGCTGCGCCAGGCCATCGACACCGCGCAGCAGGGCATGCCCGCGCTGCGGGCGAACGTGTCGTACATCCCGGGAGCTGCGGGCTACAGCAGGGCCGAGGACTCGATCCACTACACGGCGGCCGGCGCCAGGGCCATGGGCGACAAGTACTTCGCCGCCTACCAGCGGGCGACGGGAGCCGTCCAGCTGTCGAGATAGGCGGGGTGCGGCCGGGTGCGATGCCCGGCCGCGCTCCGTGCGATGTCAGCGGCAGGCGTCGTCGTGCGCATCGTGCTCCCGCTCGCCCGTGAGCGCGCCGACGGGCACGGTGCACGCGTCGCCGTGCCAGGCCTCGACTCCCTCGCGGACGGCGAACGCGGCGATCGCGAGACCTGCGACGGGATCCGCCCACCACCAGCCGAGCCCGGCGTCGAGCAGCAGCCCGACGAGGAGCGCGGCCGACAGCCACGCGCACACGAGGGTCTGCCGCGAGTCGGCGACCGCGCTCGCGGAGCCGAGCTCGGTGCCGGTGCGCCGCTCGAGCAGGCTCAGGGCCGGCATCACGGCGAGGCTCAGAGCCGCGAGGACGATGCCCGTGGTGCTCGGGCGCGCCTCGGATCCGCCTGCCAGCGCGAGCACGGCGTCCACGCTCACGTAGGCCGCGAGCCCGAGGAACGACACCGCGATCAGCCGGAGGGTCGTGCGCTCGCGCGCCTCCGGATCCGGCGCCGAGAACTGCCAGGCGACAGCGGACGCGGCGAGCACCTCCACGATCGAGTCGAGGCCGAAGGCCACGAGCGCGGTGGACGACGCGAGGGCGCCGGCCGAGAGGGCGACCACGGCCTCGACCGTGTTCCACGCGATGGTGCCCGCGACGATCCAGCGGATGCGGCGGCGCAGCACGTCGCGGCGCGCGACCGTTAGCCCCGGCGCGGAGGCGAGGCCGCTCACGCGTCCGCCCCACAGCAGCCGGGGGCGCAGAGCGCCGGATCCGCACAGGCCCGATCGTCGTCCACCGCGAGCACGACCTCCACGAGCGCGCCGAGGCCGCGGGCGATGCGCGCGTCCTGGATCTCGTAGCGCGTGCTCCGCCCCTCGGGCACCGTGCGGACGATGCCGCAGCCGCGCAGGCAGGCGAGGTGGTTGGAGACGTTCTGCCGCGTGAGGCCGAGGGTCTCGGCGAGGAGCGCGGGGTAGGCGGGGCCGTCGAGCAGCTCCATGAGGATCCGCGCCCGGGTCGGATCCGCGAGCGCCCGGCCGAGCCGGGTCATGACGTCGAGGCGCGGAGCGAGTGCGGGCATGCGACGACGGTACAGCGAGCGCTGTACCGACGTCGAGGGCGGGGCGGCGAGGGTCTGCCAGGATCAGGAGGACGCCCCACCCGCGGGCGACGTCCCGACCGGAGGATCCATGGCCGAGCGCATCCCGCACGTCGTCTTCGTCTGCGCCCGCAACGGCGGCAAGTCCCAGCTCGCGGCCGCGCTCATGCGGCATGCGGCGGGCGACGCAGTGGCCGTCACGTCGGCGGGCACGGATCCGGGGTCCTCGCTCAACGCCCTGGCCGTGGAGTCACTCGCCGAGCTGGGCATCGACGTCGAGGGCGAACGGCCGAAGCCGCTCACCGAAGACATGGTCCGCGCCGCCGACCTCGTGGTGGTGCTCGGGGCGGAGGCGCACGTGGACGGCGACCAGGACGTCGCGGTCGAGACGTGGATCACGGACGAGCCGTCTGAGCGCGGCATCGACGGCATGGAGCGGATGCGGCTCGTGCGCGACGACATCCGCGCGCGCGTCGAGGAGCTGCGCGGCCGGCTCGGCGGCGTCGCGGGCGACACGGCGGCGCGCTAGGCGCCGACGTGCGCGTGCCGGTCCACGCGTCGGGCGACGAGCGCGTCCACGTGCCGCTCGAGCACGCGGAGCGCGCGGGCGCTGCGAGCCGGATCCGACTCCTCCACGAGCAGCTGCAGCGCGAGCCCCGCGAGCAGCGCCTGCAGGTGGTCGGCCTCGGCCTCGGGATCCGCGTCGGGCCGGAGCAGGCCCGCCGCGCGGAGCTGGGCGAGCTGCTCCAGGCACGTCTCGCGCGCGGCCGCGTGCGCGGCGGCGCGCACCTCGCGCAGTCGCGGGTGGGACGCCGCGTCGGCGAGGAGCGCCGCCGAGACCTCGGCCTCGGCCCGACGCGCGTCGTCCAGCGGCAGGTGCTCCGCGAGGATCCGCACGGCCCGCCGCCGCGCGTCCGGATCGGTGCGGCGGCTCCGGACGCGGCCGTCGATGCGCCGGGCGACGAGCCCGGTGGCGTGCGCGACGAGGTCGATGCGGCTGGGGAAGCTGTGGCGCAGGGATCCGGTCGAGAGGCCCGCCTCGGCGGCGACCGTGCGGACCGACACCCCGCTCGCGCCGTCGCGCCGGATGACCCGCCAGACCGCCTCGGCGAGCTCGTCCTCGCGGCGGGCGTGGTCGATCAGGCGCGGCATGGCGTCACGCTAGCACCGGGATCCGTCGTGCCCGCGGGCCTCCCGGCGAACGCCTCCCGAACGGTAGCGTCGAACGGATGAGCGCCTTCTCGCCGCCCTGCGGCCCCGTCGTCGGCTGGGCGGACGGCGACGTCGTCCGCGCGACCGGCATCCCGTACGCGACCGCCGTCCGCTTCGCGCCGCCGGTCCCGCACCCCGACTGGACGGAGCCACGCGCCGCGACCGCGTGGGCGCCCGCGTGCCCGCAGCCGCCCATGGAGGAGCTCGACGCCGTGCTCGGCAGCTTCGCGGGGCTCGCGGTCGACGAGGACTGCCTGCGCGTCTCCGTCACGATGCCGCGCGACGTGCGGCCGGACGACGCGCTGCCGGTGATGGTGTGGATCCACGGCGGCTCGTACGTCTCGGGCGCGGGGGACGTGCCCATCATGGATCCGGCCGCCCTCGTCGCCGAGCAGCGCGTGGTGGTCGTCACGGTCACCTACCGGCTCGGCCTCCTCGGCTACCTCGGCGACGGCCGCGACCGGCCGGCGAACCTCGGCCTCCTCGACCAGCTGGAGGCGCTGCGCTGGGTGGCGCGCAACATCCGGGCGTTCGGCGGGGATCCTGGCCGCGTCACCGCGTTCGGGCAGTCGGCGGGCGGCGACGCGGTCGCGCACCTCCTGGCCGTGCCCGAGGCGGCCGGGCTCGTCCGGCGGGCGATCGTCCAGAGCGCGCCGCTCGGCATCTCGCGGGGCCGGCGCCGCATGGCTTCCGCGATGGCGCGCGCCTCCCGCGGGCTCACCGCCGAGATGCCCGTGGAGGAGGTGCTCGCGCGCCAGGCGGCGGTCGAGCGCGCCGCCGCGCCGTTCGGCCTGCTCGGCGCGATGCCGTTCGGCACGCAGTACGGGCACGCGCCGCTGCCGCCCGAGTCCGGGATCGACGCGGCCTGGGACGCCGCCGCGCCCGGAGTGGACGTGCTCATCGGCAACACGGCCGAGGAGGCGCGGTTGTTCCTGCCGGGGATCCCGTGGCTCGCGCGCCTCACGCGGCTGGCGGTGGTCGGCCCGCTCGTGCGTCGCGCGGCCGTCGCGGCGGTGACGGGGATCGTCTACGGCGTCCCCGGTCGCCGCTTCGCCCGCCGTCACGCGCGCGCCGGCGGCACGGCCCACCGCTACGTCATCCGCTGGTCGGCGCCCGGCAGCCCGTTCGGCGCCGCGCACACCGTGGACCTGCCGCTGCTCTTCGGCGACGAGGAGGCGTGGCGCGGCGCGGGTCTCCTCGGTGGCGCGGACTGGGACGGGATCCAGCGCGACGCCCGCCGCGTGCGGCAGGTATGGGGCGACTTCGCGCGCGGGCGGATCCCGAGCAGGCAGCTGATCCCGGGAGTGCTCGAGCTGCGGCGCGTGACCGGCTGAGCTCCCGACCTCAGAGCAGGTCGTGGATGGCCGTGGCGACCAGGTCCGGGTCCGTCACGGGCACCATGTGCTCGGAGCGCGGCGCCGGGATCCACCCGCCCTGTCCGAAGGCCGCCGCCGACGCGCGGTGGGAGCGCACGAGGTCGCGCCGCTGGCCGCGGGTGAGCGGGCCAGCGGTCGTGCCCGAGATGACGCGGACGGGGATCCCGGGCAGCGGGGAGGCGGATCCGACGAGCCCCTCGAGCCCGGGCAGCAGGTGCCGCTGCTCCGCGGCGGTCGCGCGGGCCGCTCGCACCGAGCCGGCGGCGTCGGTGGCCGCCGCGAGGAGCGGCTCCCGGAGGCCTGCGAGCGCGATCCGGTGCAGCCGCCGCAGGAGCCCGAGCCGCGCGAGCGGGACGAGCAGGGCCGCCTGTGCGCCGAATCCGACGCGCGCCGCGGGGGAGGCGTAGGCGCGGGCGCGCTCGTCGCTCGGATCCACCAGCACGACGCCCGCCGTCGCGAGCCCCTGCGCGATCCGCCGCGCCGCGACCACGCGCACGATCGGACCGCCCCAGCTGTGCCCGGCGAGCACGAGACGGCGATGCGGGAACGCGGCGATCACCGCCTCCAGGTCGTCGGCGAGCCGGTCGAGGTCGCGGGGCGCGGGATCCGGGTCGCTGTCACCGAGCCCGGCGCGGTCGTACGCGACGACGCGGTGGGTGCGCGCGAGGATCCCGTGCACGAGCCCCCAGGTGAGCCCGCTGCCGCCGAGTCCCGCCTCCAGCACCACGAGGTCGTCGCCGTCGCCATCGCCCGCGACCATCGAGTGGAGACGGCGGCCGTCGGCGGTCGTGACCGTGACGTCGCGCCCGAGGAGGCCGTCCCTCACGCGAGCACCGGCCACGGCAGAGGTGTCCGGTCGTCGGTCGCGAGGAGCCCGGCCAGCCAGTCGTCCTGGCGACCCTCGCGGCCCATCGCGCCGAGTCGGGCGATCCCCTCGAAGCGGAAGCCGAGCGCGCGGGCGACGGTGGCGGATCCGATGTTCCCGGCGTACGCGCGCCAGCCGATCCGGGCGAGGCCGAGCCCCGTCGCTGCGTCGAACCCGTGGTCGACGACCGCCGCCGCGGCCTCGTGCATGATCCCGCGGCCGCGCGCGCCCGGCGCGAGCCAGTACCCGATCTCGGCCGCGCCGTCCGCGATGGCGTGCAGCCCCACGGTGCCCACGAGCCCGTCGCCCTCGAGCACGGCCCAGGTGAGGCGCTCGCCCGAGGCCCAGCCGTCGGCGCAGAACTCGGCGACGTAGGAGACCGCGTCTTCGCGCGCGTACGGCACGGGGACGGGCACGTAACGCTGGATCGCCAGGTCCTGGCACGCGGCTGTGATCGCGTCGACGTCGTCGAGCGCGGGCGGGCGGAGCGTCAGTCGCGGGGTGCGGAGGGTCACGGGATCCATCGGGCCACGCTATCGGAGGGCCAGATCACCGCTCCGTCGCGGCCGCGTCGCTGCACGACGCCGTGGCAGCGCGCGCGATGGGCGGCGTGTTCTGGCGCGGCGACGCGGGCTTGCGTCATCATCTCCTCCGTCGGCGCTGGGCCGACGGGCGACGACGGGAGCGCGGACGACATGACGACTCCACACCGCATCGTGTTCGCCACGACCCTCGTGATCACGATGGGGCTGCTGATCGCGGGGGTGATCCTGCTCGCGACCTCGGACTTCGAGGACATCCGAGGGCGGGCCCTCTGCGTAGCGGCCACGGGGATCGGGCTGGCCTACGTCCTCATGCGACGCGTCCAGCGCCGGAGGCCCCGCCGCTGAGAGCGACGCGCAGCGAGGTGCGCACGCCACATGCGAGGCGACGACGGCCCGCCGCCTCCGGAGAGGCGACGGGCCGTCGGGCGATCAGCGGATCAGTCGCGCGGCTTCCGCCCGCGACGCTCGGGGGCCGCACCGCGCTCGGCGGCACGCGGGCCGCCGCGGTCGGGGCGGATGTCGATCGGGCGGCCGTTGATGACCGTGCTCGCGAGCTTGTCGATCCGGTCCTGCGGCAGACCCGCCGGCAGCTCGACGAGCGAGAAGTCCGGGCGGATGTCGATGTGGCCGAAGTCCTCGCGGCTGAAGCCGCCCTCGTTGGCGAGCGCGCCGACGATCTGGCGTGGCTCGACGCGGTGGCGGCGGCCGACGTCGATGCGGTACGTCGCCATGTTGCCGCTGCCGCGCGCAGGACGGGCGCGACGCTCGCCGCGGTCGTCGCCGTCGCGGCCCGGGCGGTCGTCGCGGCGCTCGCGCTCCACGCGCGGCGGGCGGAGGTCATCGGCCGAGAGGAGGAGCGGGGTGTCGCCCTGCGCCACGATGGCGAGCGCGGCGGCCACGTCGGACTCGACGACGTCGTGGTGGTTCACGTAGTGGCCCACGATGTCGCGGAACGCGTCCAGGCGCTCGCGGTCGGCGAGGGCCGCGGTGATCGCGTCGTCGAAGCGGGAGAGGCGCGTGACGTTGACGTCCTCGGCGCTCGGCATGCGCATCTCGGTGAGCGGCTGGCGCGTGGCCTTCTCGATGGCGGTGAGGAGGCGGCGCTCGCGCGGCGTGACGAAGCTGATCGCGGCGCCGCTGCGGCCGGCGCGGCCCGTGCGCCCGATGCGGTGGACGTACGACTCGGTGTCGATGGGGATGTCGTAGTTGACGACGTGGCTGATCCGGTCGACGTCGAGGCCGCGGGCCGCGACGTCGGTGGCGACGAGGATGTCGAGCTTGCCGGACTTCAGCTGCTCGACCGTGCGCTCGCGCTGCGCCTGCGCGACGTCGCCCGAGATGGCGGCCGCCGCGTAGCCGCGGGCGCGGAGCTTCTCGGCGAGCGTCTCCGTCTCGTTCTTCGTGCGGACGAACACGATCATGCCCTCGAAGTTCTCGGTCTCGAGGATGCGCGTGAGGGCGTCGACCTTCTGCGGGTAGGACACCATCAGGTACCGCTGCGTGGTGTTCGCGGAGGTCGTGGTCTTGTTCTTGACCGTGATCTCCTCGGGGTCCTGCAGGTACTTGCCCGAGATGCGGCGGATCTGCGCGGGCATGGTCGCCGAGAACAGCGCGATCTGCTTCGACTTCGGGGTGTCCGCGAGGATCGTCTCCACGTCCTCGGCGAAGCCCATCTTGAGCATCTCGTCGGCCTCGTCGAGCACGAGGAACTTCAGCTGCGAGAGGTCGAGCGTGCCCTTGTCGAGGTGGTCCATGATCCGGCCGGGGGTGCCGACGACCACGTGCACGCCGCGGCGGAGCGCGGACAGCTGCACGCCGTAGCCCTGGCCGCCGTAGACGGGCAGCACGTGCACGCCGCGCATGCCCGACGCGTAGCGCTCGAACGCCTCGCACACCTGGAGGGCGAGCTCGCGGGTGGGCGCGAGCACGAGGGCCTGCGGGGTCTTCTGGGACACGTCGAGGTTGGAGAGGATCGGCAGCGCGAACGCGGCCGTCTTGCCGGTGCCGGTCTGGGCGACGCCGAGGACGTCGCGGCCGGAGAGGAGGGAGGGGATCGTGGCCGCCTGGATCGCGGAGGGCGTCTCGTAGCCCACGTCCTTGAGTGCCTTGAGCACCTGGTCGGAGAGACCGAGGTCGCTGAAGGTCGTGCGGGGGGCGGCGTCCGCGTCGGGGGTGGATGCGGTGTCGTCAGTGCTCATGCCTCAACGGTAGGGGGTCGGGGGTGCCTCGGGCCCCACCCCGCGCGGATCGGCGGACGGTCAGCGCGGCCGGCGCCCGACGTAGGCCGTGCGGGTGCCGCGGAGGGCGAGGCCGGGGATCCTCGCCAGGGCGTGCGGGCCGCCGTCGTCGAGGAGCGCGTCGAGGGCGGCGCGGTCGTCGGCGTCGAGGCGGTCGGCCGACCGGTCGCGGACGCGGGCCAGCCACGCGCGGGCGTAGGGGAGGGTCGCGGCCGCGGCGATCGGATCCGCCGGGTCGGGGTCGATGGGGAAGGTGCGCGTCGCGACGTCGAGGAGGCCCGCGTCGCGCAGCCACGGCGCCCAGTCCGGGTGCGACGGGCCGCGCGTTCCGCCGTGCGTGACGGCGTCGTCGAGGCGGTCGGCGAGGCCAGGGCGGCCGAGCGCGGGATCGAGGCGGTCGGGCAGGAAGCGCCGCGGGCCGTCCATCTCGACGACGGCGAGCAGGCCGCCCGGCGCGAGGCCGTCGTGGACGCGCGCGAGGAGCCGCGCCGGGTCGGCGACCTCGTGCAGCATGAGCGACGCCCACACGAGGTCGGCGGGCGGCAGCGCGGGCCAGCCCGCGTCGAGGTCGGCGTGGACGGTGCGGATCCGGTCGGCGAGCCCGTCGACGACCGCGCGCTCGGCGACGCGGGCCAGCATGGCGGCGCTCGCGTCGACGGCGTGCACGTCCGCCCGGTCGAAGCGCCGCGCGAGCGCGACCGTGCCGGTGCCGGTCCCCGCGCCCAGGTCGACGACGACGCGGCCGGCGGTGTCGCGGGCGAGGCGGCGGACCCAGGCGGTGAGCTCGCGCTGGTGGCCGTGCAGGATCCGGGCGTCGAGGTCGAGCATGCGGGCGAGCGAGGGGGCGGCGGCGCCGTGGCCGACGGCATGGTGCGGATGCGGGTGCGGGTGCGTCATGGGTCCAGGCTGGCGCGCTCCTGCCGTACGCGCATACGATCTTGCTCATGACGCAAGAGCCCGATCTCGACGCCCTCGTCCGCCAGCGCATCCGGAGCCTCCGCGAGGCCCGCGGCTGGTCGCTCGACGTGCTCGCCGCACGGTGCTTCCTGAGTCCGTCGACGCTCAGCCGCATCGAGACCGGTCACCGGCGCATCGCGCTCGACCAGCTCGTGCCCATCGCCCGGGCCCTCGAGACGTCGCTCGACGCGCTCATGGAGTCGGGCGACGACGCCGACGTCGTGATCCGCCCGCAGGAGGACGCGCAGGCGGGACGCACGACGTGGATCCTCTCGCGCGGCGGGGGCAGCGGATCGGGCCCGTTCGTCGCGAAGATGCGCATGACGCCGACGCGGCCCGTCCCGGTGGACCAGCTCGGCGTGCACCCGGGACGCGACTGGTTCACGGTGCTCTCGGGCACGGCCAGGCTCCAGCTGGGGGAGCGGACGATCCTGGTCGAGGCGGGCGACGCGGCCGAGTTCTCGACCATGGTGCCGCACGCCATCGGCGCGCACCGCGGCGTCGTCGAGATCCTGACGATCCTCGACCGCGACGGCCAGCGGGCGCACCTGCGGACCACGGGGACGGGTGCCGCCGCGCACGAGGCGCACGCGGGAGGCGACCCGAGGGAGGGCTAGCCCTCGGCCGGCGGCGTCTCGGGCACGGGCTCGACCGGGGTCTCGGGCTCCGGCGGCGCGGGCGGCGTCGTCGGCTCCGGGCTCTCGACTGGGGGCTCGGGCGACGGCTCGGGATCCACGGGCGTGGGCGTCGTGGGGTCGGGCGTCGGCACCGTGGGCGGGTCCGTCGTCGGCTGGGGCTGGGGATCGGGGTCCGCCGGGGTGGTCGGGTCCGGGTTCGAGGGCGAGCCGCCGCCGGTGCCGGGGTTCGACGGCGTTCCGGGATCCGTGCCGCCGCCACCGCTGTTGCCGCCGCCGGTGCCCGGGGTGAACGTCCCCGTGCCCGGCCGCGTGCCGGGACGCGACGGGATGTTCGGCGCCTTCGGCACGACGGGGAGCGCGATGCGCTCGGGAGCCGCGGTGGCGAGCGTGAGGGTCACGACCGTGCCGGGCGCGACGCGCGTGCCGGCCGCCGGGTCCTGGCTCGCGACGATGCCGACGTCCTGACGCACGAACGCGCCGCCGCCCGCGCCCGCGAACGCGATGCCGAAGCCGGACGCGGCGAGCGTGTCGCCGGCGTCGGCCCCGGTCATGCGGGTCACGTCGACCATCTCGACCAGGCCGTCCGCGGAGATCGGGAGCGGGTTGGCGGGGTCCGTCGCGTCCGGCACCGGGCGGGAGTCGGAGATCTCGATGGTGTCGGGATCGGCGACGTCGTCGCTCGGCGTGGGGAGCGTGGCCGCGACCGCGCCGCCCGCGATCAGGACGAGGGCGACGCCGGCCGCGACGCCGCCGGTGGCGCGCGTGCGGACGCCGGGGATCCAGGCGGCGCCGCTGCGGATCAGCGGGATGAGCCCCGCGACCAGGGCGACCACGCCGAGCGCGATGAGGAGTCCGGGGATCCCGGCGATGACGGCTGCGGCGACCACGAGCACCGCGGCGACCGCGAGCGCGGCCCACGGCCAGGTGCTGCGGCCGCGCAGCGCGGGCGCCGTGCCGGCGGCGCGCGGGGTCGGGGCGGACGCGGCGCTCGTGGCCGGACGCGGCGGCGCGAAGCTGCCGGCCACGGAGGAAGTGCGCGGAGCGGGGGCGCCGAGGGGCGCACCGGTCGGCGGGGCCACGGGCAGACCTGCGGGAGGGCCGACGGGCGCACCGGTCGGAGGTGCCATCGGGTACCCCGCGGGCGGCGCGACGGGCGCTCCCGTGGGCGGCGCTAGCGGAGCGCCTGCGGGCCCGGCGTCCACCGAGGCGTCGACGGCGGATCCGACGGGCGGCGCGAGCGGCGCGGACCCGGGCGCGTAGCCCTCGGGCAGCGGCGACTCGGTGATCAGCTTGGGCTCGGGCGTCGACGACGCGCGGCCCGGGAACACGCGACGGCCGGAGACGAGCTCCGTCCAGCGGGCGCCGTCCCAGAAGCGCTGGTTGCCCTCGCCGTCGCCGAACCAGCCGGGCTCGTCGGACGACGGGGTGACCGACGTCGGGGAGGCGGGCGGCGGGGTCGACGACATGGTGCTCCTCAGGAGAGCGTTCCCCAGGTGGGGGAACTGCTCTTCCGCCCAGGTTAGGCGGCGCTCGGGCCGGCCGGGTAGCCCGGGCGCGTCGTCGGGCGGCAAGCGGCACCCCCAATCAGGGGCGCGGCACGAGCGGTCAGGCGGCGAGCGACGCGTCGGCGACCGGGGCGGTGGCGCGCGCCGCGGCGAGGAGCGGCGCGAGGTCGATCTCGAGGCTGCGCGTGCCGGCGTGGCGGAAGCCGCCGGCGCTGCCCGCGAAGGCCACGCACACGGGATCGCCGGGGAGCGGGCTGGGCGCGGCGGCCGGGGTCGGCGTGGCGGCGCGGGCGATGCTGGGGGAGACGGACACGGGCACGGGATCCTCCTGATCTCACCGCCCGGGCGGGCGGTGCACCCAGGCTCGCGGACCCGCCGTGCGCGCGCGTCCTCCTGGCGGCCCGCCCGCCTCGTCCCGAGGGGGGAGACGCGGGGCCCGCCCGATCGCGCGACCCGCTCCGGCGGGTGCCGCTCAGCGGGTGTCGTCCGCCTCGCGTCGGCCGAGGGCCACGTCCTCGGCGTCGATCATCCCGAGCACCGCCCGCACGGCGATCTCCGGGTACCGCCCCTCCCGCCGGGCGGTCAGCACGGCGTCCCGCTCGGCGTCGATCATGCGGCGCCGTACGCGGTCGTGCGCGAGGCGGTCGGTCGTGGTCTCCGGCAGCGCATCGTCACCCGGTCCGTCGCGGGTCCCGTCCTCGCGCATCGCCACGGCGCGCGCCGCCAGCCCGGCCTCGCGGGCCTCGTCGAGCAGCCGGTCGCGGTCGGAGCGTTCCTGGTCGTCGGCGGAGTGCCCGAGCCGGAGACGGCGGATGATCGCGGGGAGCGCGAGCCCGCCCACGAGCGTCCCCGCCACCATCACGAAGGCGAGGAACTGCAGCAGCTCGCGCTCCGGCGTCTCCTCGGGCAGGAGGAACGCGGCGGCGAGCGTCACCACCCCGCGGACGCCGGCGGATGACACGGCCGTGACGGTCCGCCAGCTCCAGGTGCGCGCTCGAAGGCGCGCGGGACCGTGGTCGAACAGGACCTTCGCGAGCGCCACCGAGGCGAAGCGCGCCGCGGCGAGCACCCCGAGCAGCAGGATCGACAGCCCGGCGATCCGCCACCCGTCGAGGCTCGACTCGGGCAGCCCCCGCACGATGCCGGCGAGGCTCAGCCCGATGAGGAGGAACACCGCGTTCTCGAGCAGGAACTGGATCGTGCGCCAGTTCACCGACTCGGCGATGCGCGCCTCGGGCGACTGGATGAGCGGCGAGCGGTAGCCGAGCACGAGCCCCGCCGCGACCACCGCGAGCACGCCGGATCCGCCGAGCTCCTGCGCCGGGATGAAGGCGACGTAGGGGATCGCCAGCGACAGGCTCGTGTCGAGCACGGCGGACCGCAGGAACCGCCGCACCGCGGAGAAGAGGAACGCGACCGCGAGGCCGATGGCGACGCCCACCAGCACGGCGACGAGGAAGCCGCCCGCGACGTCGACCGGGTGCACGATGCCGACGATCGCGGCGATGGCCGTGTTGAGCGCGACCAGGGCGGTGGCGTCGTTGAGGAGGCTCTCGGTCTCCAGGATCGACATCACGCGCCGGGGGAGCCTCACGCGCCCCGCGACGGCCGAGACCGCGACCGCGTCCGTCGGCGCGACGACGGCGCCGAGCGCGAGCGCCGCCGCGAGGCCGACCGCCGGCACGAGCGCCCACAGCGCCAGCCCGAACGCGAGCAGCGTGAACACGACGACGCCCACGGAGAGCACGACGATGCTGTCGCGCCGGGCGCGGATGTCGGCGAGCGGCGTGCGGATCGCGGCCGCGAAGAGCAGGGGCGGCAGCAGCCCGTAGAGCACCGCGTCCGGCTCGATCTCGATCTGCGGCACCCCCGGCACGAACGACAGCGCGGCCCCGACCGCGACCAGCGCGACGGGCGCCGACCAGCCCACGCGCCCGGCGAGGCCGGAGACCGTGACCGTCACGACGACGAAGGAGACGACCCAGGCGATGATCTCGGGCATGCGCGGCTTCCGGTCGAGGGCGGGTGGGCGGGCGGGACGGCGGGCGGGTCGGGGACGGGGCCGGCCTGGCGCGGTCAGCCGATGCGGATCCGCGCGCGGGCCGCGTCGAGGTCGCGCGCGTCGAGCCCGTGCCCGCCCGGTCGCACGTGGGAGGTCGCGTCGGCACCGCGGGCGACGGCCTCCCGCACGGTCCGCTCCACGTCGGCGAGCGGCGCCATGGCGTCGGCGTCGCCGTTGAGGAGCGTGATCCGCGTGCCGGCCAGGTCGGCGGCCGGCGCCCGGTCGCCGAGGGGCCAGCGCGCGGAGAAGGCGATGGTCTCGGGCAGCGCGGCCGGGTGCAGCAGCGTGGTGGCCAGCGCCATGTTCGCCCCGTTCGAGAATCCGACCGCGAGGATCACGCGCTCGTCGAGAGCGTAGGCCGACCGGGCCTCTGCGACCAGGTCGGCGAGATCGGCCGCGCGGGCGATCACGTCGTCCACGTCGAAGACGCCCTCAGCATGGCGGCGGAACCAGCGGGCGGCGGATCCCTCGCGCACGCTCCCGCGCGGAGCGAGCACGGGCTGCCCGGGCGCCACGAGCCGGGCGAGCTCGAGGCCCTGCCGCTCGTCGGCGCCCGTGCCGTGGAGGCCGAGGATCACGGGGCCGGTGTCGGCGCCCGGCTGGAACACGTGGGGCGTCGCGTCGAGGAGCGCGCTCACGCGGCGGATCCGTCGGCCGGCACGGGCTCATCGGCCGGCACGGGCTCCTCGTCGGGCAGGCGCAGCGGCGGCACCGCGGCCTCGATGTCGGCACGGCGGGGCTCGAGCCACGGCGGGAGGCGGAGGCTGCGGCCGAGCTCGAGCAGCGGCTCGTCGATGTCGAAACCGGGGGTGTCCGTCGCGATCTCGAACAGCACGCCGCCGGGCTCGCGGAAGTAGATGGAGGTGAAGTACTGCCGGTCGAGGATCTGCGTGACCTGGTGCCCGCGATCCACCAGCTCGTCGCGCCACGCCTGCTGCTCGACGCGTCCGGGCACGCGGAACGCCACGTGGTGCACGGTGCCGCCCGCGGTGAGGCCCTGCTGCGCGCCGGGGTCGGCGACGAGGTCGACGATCGCGCCGGGCCCGCCGTCACCCGCGGCGAAGCGGAAGCGGCCGTCGCGCTCGTCCACGAGTCGGAGCCCGAGGTCGTCGGTGAGGACGGACGCCGTGCCGGCGGGATCCCGCACGGTGAGCACCGAGGAGTGCTGGCCGCGGATCGCGTGCTCCGCGGGGACGTCGGCCGAGTCCCACGGCGCGCGCGGGTCGTCGACGGAAGAGGCCACGAGGTCGATCTGCAGCCCGTCGGGGTCCCGGAGCGAGAGGCGCTCCTCCTCGGATCCGGTCGACGAGATCGACGAGGCGACGCCGACCTGGCGCAGGTGCTCGGCCCACCAGCCGAGGCTCCCCGCGGGCACGGAGAACGCGGTCGTCGTGGACTGGCCCGCGCCGACGCGGCCCGCGGGCACGCCCTTCCACGGGAAGAAGGTGAGGAGGGATCCGGGCCGGCCCTCGGTGTCGCCGTAGTACAGGTGGTAGCTGCCGGGACTGTCGAAGTTGACGGTGCGCTTGACGAGCCGGAGGCCCATCGCGCGCACGTAGAAGTCGACGTTTCGCTGCGGGTCGCCGCCGATGGCGGTGACGTGGTGCAGTCCCTGGGTGCTGGCGGTCATGAGGCGCTCCTTACGCGCGGCCCGGTCGGGCCATGTCCATGCAAACGCATGGGAAGGCGGATCATTCCCGCGGAGACGAGGGAGGGGAGGTGGCGCCGCCGCCGCCTCCCCTCCTGCGCGATCACGCGTCAGTCGTCGAGGTGCGCGATGGCGTAGTCCGCTTCCTCCGCGGTGAACCTCTCGCCGTACTCGCTCGTGAGCTGGTCGCGGATCGCGGCGGGCGACATGGCCGCCATCTCGCGGTAGGTCCTCGCCTTGCCGAGCGCGTTCGCGTTCCAATCGGCCTGCACGTTGTCGACCGCGTACTGCGCGGCCTCCGGCGTGAACTTCTCGCCGTACTCGCTCGTGAGCTGGTCGTAGAGGGCGGCCTTGCTCATGTCGAGGCCGTTGGCGTACGTCTCGGCCTTGATGAGCGCGGTCGCGCTCTCGGCCGGGACGGCGGGCGCTGCGGGCTCGGCGGCGGCTGCGGTCGACTCTTCGGCGACGGGCTCGGTCACCTCGGGCGTCGGGGTGGGCAGAGCCTCCGCCTCGGCGGACGACTCGACGACCTCGGCGGTGCCCGTGGACGTGCTCGTGGTGCTGAAGGCGGCCGCGAACACGATCGTGACGATCAGCGACGTGACAGCCGCCACGGCGCCGAGCGACAGGCCGGTGATCGCCATGCCCTTGCTCTGGCCCCGGCGGAGAGCGAGGATCCCGAGCACGACCGCTGCGGCACCGATGATGAGCCCCACCACGGGCGCGAGACCGGAGAGGAACGCGACGATGCCGACCACCAGGGCGGCGATGGCGAGGCCCTTCGGCGTGACGCCGTAGGGCGGCGGAGGGGTCATGGTGGTCGTGCCGGCTGGTGCCGGCGGGCCATAGGGGCTGGGAGGCGGCGGCTGGTGCGGGTCCGGGGACGGGTGTCCCGGCTGCTCGGGTGAGGTCATGCCGGAAGCCTCGCAGCGCGGAGGGCTCCCTCCGGCTCGATCGGCCGACTGGCGCACCCCCACTTCGCGGGTGCGCCTCAGCGGCGCGGGGACGCGCGATCCTCGCGCCGCAGCGTCAGGGCGTCGAGGGTCGGCCGCCGGTCGAGGAGGCGGCGGAGGGCCGTGATCGCGCCCTGCATCGCGTCGTCGTCGAGCGAGTCCGTGATCGCGTCGTGCACCGCTGCCTCGGCGGCGCGCACGTCCGCCACCCGGCGCGACCCCTCCGCGGTGAGGCGGAGGACGACGCTGCGTCGGCTGCGCGGATCCGGGTCGCGGTGCACGAGGCCCTGCCGCACGAGCGCGTCGACGAGTCGGCTGGGCGACCCGGTCTCGCAGACGAGCCGGGCGCCGAGGCCGACCAGGCTGATCCCGGGCGCCTCGGCCAGCACGACCACGGCCTCCGCCTGCGCGGGCGTCAGGCCGGTGGGTGCGAGCGCCGACGCGTACGCGCGGGCGCCCTCGCGCTGCGCCCCGAGGATCAGGTAGCGGAGCTCCTCGGCCGGGCTCACGCGGCGCCCGCCGCCATGCTGATCCCGACCTCGGTCCGCACGAACCCGTCCACGGCATCCGCGTACTCGTCGGGATGCGTGAAGCGGAGCATGTGGCCCGTGCCGGGGATCACCAGCTCGCGGGCGTGCGGCAGCCCGTCGCGGAGCGCGGCGGCCGCGGCCGGGCCGACGGGCTGGTCGTCCTCCGGCGTGAGGAGCAGCGTCGGCACGTCGACCCGGTGCAGACGCGCGCGGACGTCGAACCCGACGACCGCGCCGACCCGGTTCGCGTAGGCGTCGGCGGGCGTGTGGACGCGGAACAGCTCCCGGTAGTCGCGGCGCGTCAGCGGGGTGGGGGCGTCCGCGTCGAAGCGCGACGCGAGCTGCGCCGCGTGGAAGCGGAGCACGCCCTGTTCGTAGAGAGCGCGCGGGACGTGCCGGGCGAGGGAGGCGGCCCGCGTCTTCCACGCGGGCGTCGGATCCGCCGCGAAGCCGCCCGAGAGCACGAGCCCGGCGAGTCCCGCCGGGCGACGGAGCGCCAGCGCCAGGCTCACGACCGCGCCGAAGGAGTCGCCCACGAGCACGTACCGCGGGAGGTCGCGCACCAAGTCCTCGACGGCGTCGGCCGCCTCCTCGACCGAGCGCGCGTCGTCGGGCAGGGCGAGGGTGCGGAGCGGGTACGCGGCCAGCGCCCGCAGGGGACCGAAGTCCCACGGCGCTCCCGAGAAGCAGGGCACGCCGACGAGAGCGGGGAGAACCGATGACACGTCGATAGATGACATGGCATGAGTCTACGGATGGATCGCGGGCCGGTCGAGCCGGGCTCCGTCCTCGCCCGGGGGACGGATCGGGGAGCACGTGCGCGTGGCCTTCCGCCGCGGATCGGCGCGGGCCAGCATGAGCGCATGGGACGCATCCTCGGCATCGGCGGTCTGCTCTTCCGCGCGTACGACCCCGTCGCGCTCGCCGCGTGGTACCGGGACGTCCTCGGGCTCGACCTCGACGCTGAGGGCGTGTGGCAGCAGGAGGCGGGCCCCACCGTCGTCGCGGCCGCGGCGCGCACGGCGCCGCCGTCGGGGGCGCCGGACCAGCGGCTGATGCTGGACCTCCGCGTGAGCGACCTGGAGGGCCTCGTCGCGCGCCTCGCCGCGGCCGGCGCGGAGGTCGCGCCCGGCATCGAGGACATGCCCGGCGTCGGACGCTTCTCCTGGGTGACGGATCCCGAGGGCTCCCGGATAGAGCTGTGGGAGCCGAGCTGACGGCAGTCCCGCCGCGGCGCGCTCAGCCGCCGACGGCCCGCCGCACCAGCTCCGCCACGCGCTCCTCGTTCGCGGGATCCACCGCGGTCAGCGCGTACGAGGTCGGCCACATGGTGCCCTCGTCGAGCTGCGCCGGATCCTGGAAGCCGAGCGTCGAGTACCGCGTGCCGAACTTCGAGCCCGGCTGGAAGAACACGACGGGCTTGCCGTCGGCGTCCGCGTAGGCCGGGAAGCCGTACCAGGTCTTGGGCGCCAGGTCGGGCGCGTGCTCGAGCACGATGCCGTGCAGCCACTCGGCGATCGCGCGCTCCTCGGGCGGCATCGCGGCGAACGCGTCGAGCACGCCCTGCAGCGCGGCGGCCTGCTTGTCGGCGGCCTTCTGCAGCTTGGCCTCCTCGCGCAGCTCGCGGGCGCGCTGCTTCATCGCGTCGCGCTCGTCCTTGGAGAATCCGCTGTCCGTCATGTCCGCTCCCTCGCGTGGTGGTGTGCCTGGAGCGTGACAGGCGCCGGGGGAGCCGACAAGCGCGCCGCGGATCTGCACCCCGGCCGGACGGCGTAGCGTCGCACCATGAGCACCCACGAGCAGGACCAGCCCATCATGGACGGCGCCGGCGAGGCCACCGCGGACGAGAAGCGCGCCGGGCTCGCCGAGCAGGTCGCGTACGACCACCGCGACAGCGGATCCGAGGCGATGGCGGCGGACCTCGAGCGCCGCACCGCCGACGCGGGCCTCGGCGACGGACCCGCGGATCCCGCCGCGACGCAGGCCACCTCCACCGGCCGCGACGGCGTCGACCGCGAGGCCGACGCCGAGGTCGACGGGCCGCACCCCGCCTGATCCACCGACACGCCCGCGAGGAGCCGCCCGGAATGCCCGGGCGGCTCCTCGCCGTTGGGGCAGGGGATGACCGAGAACCGAGTGACCCCCGCCCGCACGTCCGCCCCCGCCGCGTCCCCGCGCTCCGACGGATCCGGCCGCACGGCCCTCGTCGTCGGCGCGACCGGGATCAGCGGATCCGCCCTGGTCGACCAGCTCACCGCCGAGGGCTGGGACGTGCTCGCGCTCAGCCGCCGCGCCGGCGCCGACCGCCCGGGCGTCCGCTGGATCAGCGCCGACCTCCGCTCCGCCGCCGACCTCCGCCGCGCGCTCTCCGGCGAGCAGCCGACCCACGTGTTCTTCACGGCGTGGTCGCGCCAGGCCACCGAGCAGGAGAACATCGACGTCAACGGCGGGATGGTGCGCGACCTCCTGGCCGCCCTCGACGGCGCGCCCGTCGAGCACGCCGCGCTCGTCACCGGCCTCAAGCACTACCTCGGCCCGTTCGAGGCGTACGGGCAGGGCACGATGCCCGACACCCCCTTCCACGAGGAGGAGGAGCGCCTCGAGGCCCCGAACTTCTACTACGCGCAGGAGGACGAGCTCTTCGCCGCGGCCGCGCGCCAGGGCTTCGCGTGGTCGGTGCACCGCTCGCACACGGTCATCGGGCACGCGGTCGGCAACCAGATGAACATGGGGCTGACCCTCGCGGTCTACGGATCCGTCTGCCGCGACCTCGGCCTGCCCTTCGTCTTCCCGGGCAGCGCGACCCAGTGGTCCGGCCTCACCGACGTCACCGACGCGACCGTGCTCGCCGACCAGATGATCTGGGCCTCCACCCACGAGGCGGGCCGCGACGAGGCGTTCAACGTCGTCAACGGCGACGTCTTCCGCTGGCGCTGGATGTGGCCGCGTCTCGCCGCGTACTTCGGCGTCGAGCCGGTCGGCTTCCAGGACGCGCCGCGTCCGCTCGAGCAGCAGATGGCCGGCTACGAGGACGAGTGGGCCCGCATCGCGCGCGAGGCCGGGCTCGCGGAGTCGGATGTGAACCGCATCGCGTCGTGGTGGCACACGGACGCGGACCTCGGTCGCGACATCGAGGTCGTCACTGACATCAGCAAGAGCCGGCTCGCCGGGTTCCACGCGCATCACCGCACGCTGGACAGCTTCCTCGGGCTGTTCGACCGCTACCGCGCCGAGGGGCTCATCCCGCGCTGACGGGCTGCGCGGGCGTACCCGGTCCCGAGGCCGGGCGCCCGTACGCCAGGCGGCGGATCGCCCACTCGGCGGGACCCGCGCGTCCGGCGTGCTCCAGCGCCACGGCCGCCGCGACCGTGACGAGCCACACTCCGATCGCGATCAGCGCGATGCGGGCGGTCCCCGCGCCGCCGCCGAGGCCGAGCGACCACGGCTCCAGCAGGATCGCGAAGAGCACCGACTGGAGCAGGTAGCACGTCATCGAGCGGCGGCCCACGGCGACGAGCGCGCGGATCACCGGGCCGGGCTTCGGATCCCCGCGGCGGGCCCGCGCAGCCACCGACCAGCCGACGAGGCCGAGCAGCCCGAGCGCGCCGCCCACCCCGGTCGCGCCGTGCAGCACGCCGAGCAGGTAGAGCGCCACGGGATCCGCGTCGATCGCGCCGACGGTCGCGAGCACGAGCGGGAGCGCGCCGAGCACGCTGACGGGCATCCCCACGAGCGCCAGCCCGCGCAGCAGCGGGACGTACGCGGCCGGGTCCTCGAGCACGCGGCGGCGGCCGAGCAGCATCCCGATCGCGGCGAGCGGGACGAGCGCGCCGACCGTCACGGGCGTCGTGACGACGAGCGCCGTGAGCGTGACAGCGCGGCTCGCGAGGTCACCGAGGAAGGTGCCGTCGCCGCCGAACAGGGAGCCGGATCCGTCGTCGCCCGTGAGGCCGTCCGCCCCGGCGACGACGAGGAACACGATCGCGGGCGCCCACACGAGCACCCGGAACACGCGGTCGCTCGCGCGGTACAGGGCGGCGAGGGCGAGCCCGAGGATCCCGTACGACAGCAGGATGTCGCCCTCGAACAGCAGCACCACGTGCAGCGCCCCGAACGCCATGAGCCACAGGCTCCGGCGGAGGAGCAGCGCGCGGGCGCGCGGTCCGTCGACGCCCGCGGCGGCCTGGCGGCGCAGGATCACCGCGAAGCCGTAGGCGAAGAGCATCGTGAAGAGCGGGAACGCGCGGTTGTCGACGAGCGTGCCCACGAGCACGTCGGCGACGTGGTCGAGCGCCGTGCCGTCCGTGGGGCGGCCGAGCGGGCCCGTCGGGCGGCCGACGATGAAGTAGACGGAGTTGGCCAGCGCGATGCCGAGCAGCGCGATCCCGCGGAGGAGGTCGGGCGCGAGGCTGCGCTCCGCTGCGGACGTCGGGCCGGCGTGGGCGGCGGGCGCGGGGGATCCGGGGAGCGGGGTCACCCGTCCAGCCTGCCCGCCAGGTGATCTGCCCGCCACCGCGCGTCGACGCCCGCATCCACCGATCGGCCGATGCCGCGGATCGACCGCTCGGCCGTTCCGCTCCCGCCCGGCGCGCGCGAGGCTGGACCCATGACCACAGCAGCCGTCGAGGAGCACGTGAGCGTGCGCGACCTCGAGAAGACCTACGGCACGACCACCGCCCTCCGGGGCGTCACCTTCGACATCCACCGCGGCGAGACGTTCGCGCTCCTCGGGCCCAACGGCGCGGGCAAGTCCACGACCATCGAGATCCTCGAGGGGTACCGGCTCCGCACGGGCGGATCCGCGTCCGTCCTTGGCGTCGACCCCGCGACGGGCGACCGCGCCTGGCGCGCCCGCATCGGCATGGTGCTCCAGTCGAGCTCCGAGAGCGGCGCGATGACCGTGCGAGAGCAGGTCGCGCACTTCGCCCGGATGTACCCGCGGCCCCGCGACGTCGACGCGACCATCGAGGCCGTCGGCCTCACCGAGAAGGCCGGCACGCTGCTGCGCGCGCTCTCCGGCGGCCAGCGCCGCCGGGTCGACGTGGCCCTCGGGATCATCGGGCGCCCCGAGCTGCTCTTCCTCGACGAGCCGACCACGGGCTTCGACCCCGAGGCCCGGCACCGGTTCTGGGACCTCATCCGCGAGCTCAAGGCGGAGGGCACGACCATCCTCCTCACCACGCACTACCTCGACGAGGCCGCGCAGCTGGGCGACCGGGCCGCGGTGATCGCGGGCGGGAGCCTGGTCGCGATCGGCCGGCTCGACGAGATCGGGGGAGAGGAGGCGCGGATCCCGCGGGTGCTGTGGCGCGACGACGACGGATCCCACGACGAGCGCACCCGGACCCCCGGCGCGTTCGTGTCCCGCCTGTCCGAGGCGACGCCCGGCGGCGAGCCCCGCGACCTGCGGATCATGCGGCCGAGCCTCGAGGACGTGTACCTCGGGCTGCTCGCGGAGGCCGGCGCCGCGCCGGCCGTCGCGTCCGCACCCACCGCTGCGACGCCCGCCGCCGCGGCCACCACCGAGGAGGTGGCGGCATGACCGCCGCCAGCCCGGTGCGCCCCGTCGCCGACCGCGCCCCCGCCCTGCCCGGCGTCCTGCCCCTCGGGATCCACCGGGTCCGCTACGAGGTGCGCCGCTACTTCCGGCAGACCGACACGATCATCTTCACGTTCCTCTTCCCGGTCATCATGCTGTCGATCTTCTCGGTCGCCTTCGGCTCGTCCGGCAACCTCGGCACGGCGCCCGACGGGTCGGGCGGCGTCAGCGCCGCGGCCTACTACCTGCCCGGCATGATCGCGGCGGGCATCCTCCTCTCGGGCGTGCAGAACCTCGCGGTCGACATCGCGATGGAGCGCAGCGACGGCACGCTCAAGCGGCTCGCCGGATCCCCGCTGCCCGTGCTCTCGTACTTCATCGGCAAGGGCGGCCAGGTGATCGTCACCTCCCTGCTCCAGATGGTCGTGCTCCTGCTCGTCGCGCGGTTCGCGTTCGACGTGGAGCTGCCGACCGACGCCGGACGCTGGGCCACGTTCGCGTGGGTGTACGCGCTCGGGATCACGTCGTCGGCCGTGCTCGGGATCGCGCTCAGCCGCATCCCGCGCTCCGGCGCGTCGGCCACGGCGGTCATCACGCCGATCGTGCTCGTGCTGCAGTTCATCAGCGGGGTCTACCTGACCTTCACGATGCTGCCGACCTGGCTGCAGGACGTCGCGGCCTTCCTGCCCTTGAAGTGGATGGCCCAGGGCATGCGCGCCGTGTTCCTGCCGGACGCGCTCGCATCCGTGGAGCGCGGCGGCACGTGGGACCTCGCGGGCGTCGCGGTGGTCCTCGCGATCTGGCTGGTGGGCGGCACGATCGCCGCGGTCGCCACCTTCCGCTGGATCCGCCGGGACTCCTGAGCGGTGCGCGACCACGGAGCGGGATGGCAGGCTCAGGGCATGATCCCGACCCGCACCGTCCACGTCGGCTTCGCGGTGACGATGGCGCTGCTGGTCGTGCTGACGATCGGCGCCGGGCGCGACGCGGGCTGGGGCGCGTGGGCGGCGATCGCGGCGATGTCCGCCCTCTACCTGCTGGTGGGCCGCCGCGCGCTCGAGGCCTCCGCGGCGGCGACGGCGGCGAAGGCCGAGCCCGTGCCGCCGCTGCCGTCCGCGCTCGTCTTCCTCGCGCTCGTCATCCCGGCGGCCACCTGGGGCGTCGCGAGCCTGTCGTCGTTCGCCATCGTGCAGTGCGTGCTGTGCCCGCTCGTCTGGCTGCTGCTGGACCGCGTGCGCGATGCGGTGATCGGGACCCTCGCGCTCACCGGATCCGTCGCCGTGGGGTTCGTGATCAGCTTCGGCGACCTGCCCGGCGCGATTCCGACCATGGCGGTGTCGCAGGGGCTGAGCCTCGGCGGGAGCATCGCGCTCGGGCTCTGGATCACGCGCATCGCCGACCTCAGCCACGAGCGCCTGCACCTGCTAGAGGGGCTCCGCACGGCCCAGGCGCAGGTCGAGGAGCTCGGCCGCGAGGCGGGAGCCGCCCGCGAGCGGGAGCGGCTGTCCGCGGACATCCACGACACCGTCGCGCAGGACCTCACCGGCCTCGTCATGCTCGCCCAGCGCGGCCGGCGGGAGCTCCGCGGCGGCGAGACGGACGCGATGGACGCGACCCTCGCCCAGCTCGAGGAGGGCGCGCGGGATGCGCTGACGCAGACCCGCGCGATCGTCGCGGCCACGGCGCCCATGGAGCTCACGGACGGCCTGGGCGCCGCGCTCGCGCGGCTGGGCGCGCGCCTGGCACGCGAGGCGGGCATCCCGGTCGACGTGCGCGCCGACCCGGGCGTCGGATCCGTCGACCGCGACGCCGAGGTCGTCCTCCTCCGCTGCGCCCAGGAGGGGCTCGCGAACGTGCGCCGCCACGCGGGCGCGTCCGCCGTGGAGCTCGTCCTCGACCGCGACGCCGGGGACGTCGTGCTCGTGATCCGCGACGACGGCGGCGGGTTCGACCCGGCCCGCGCGTCCGGCGGCTACGGCCTCGACGGCATGCGGCGTCGGCTCGCCGCGGCCGGCGGGCGCCTCGACGTCGCGAGCGGCCCCGACGGCACCCGGCTCACGGCGCGCATCCCCGCGCACGCGGCAGCCGCGGCGGCCCACGCCGATCCGGCCGGAGCCGATCCGGCCGGCGCCGACCCGACGCCCGACCCGACGCCCGCCCCGACCCCCGCGCGGGCCCGCGCATGACGCCCGCGCCCATCCGCGTCGTGGTCGTCGACGACCACCCCGTCGTCCGCGCCGGGCTCGCCGCGCTCCTCGCCTCCGCCGACGACATCGACGTGGTCGGGCAGGCGGCCGACGGCGAGGCGGCGGTCGCGCTGGCCCTCGCCGAGCGCCCCGACGTGGTCCTCATGGACCTCCGCATGCCCGGCCTCGACGGCGTCGGCGCGACCGCGCGGATCCGCGAGGAGGCGCCGGACGTCCGCGTCCTCGTGCTGACCACCTACGAGACCGACGCGAGCATCCTCACCGCCATCGAGGCGGGCGCGAGCGGCTACCTGCTGAAGGCGGCGCCCGAGGAGGAGATCCTCGCAGGCGTCCGGGCGGTGGCCCGCGGCGAGGTCGCCCTCGCGCCCGCGATCGCCGCCGCGCTGGTCCGGCAGGTGGCGCGCCCCGCCGCAGAGCCCGCCGGCCCGACGCCGACCCTCAGCCCGCGCGAGACCGAGGTGCTCGCGCTGGTGGCCGCCGGCCGCACGAACGCCCGCATCGCCCTGGAGCTGCACGTGACCCCCGCGACCGTGAAGACCCACCTGCTGCACGTGTTCGAGAAGCTCGGCGTCGGCGACCGGACCCGCGCGGTCACGCTCGCGATGGAGCTCGGCCTGCTGCCCGCTGCCGCTGGCCCCGGGCGCGGCTGAGCCCGCCCGCCGCGCTGCCGCCCCCGTCCGAGGGCGACCCGCGGTAACGCTTGGATAACGTCTCCCGGAAGCCGTATCGGCGGCCGAGGAAATGGATAAGTTCTGACCGACGACAAACGCACGGACCGCCGCGACCCGGCCGCTCCGCCGGTGGTCGCCCGGCACGGAACCCGCACCACCACCAGCACTCACCGCACCAGCACCCGACCCGAGGACGCGTCGGAGCACCACGGCCCTCGCGAGGACGCGACCGTCGGGTGCCCGCACGCCCCGGACGGGCCACCCGAGAGGACCCGCCGCCATGGCATCCGGACGACACGCACGAAAGATCAGCTCCCTCCTCCTCCTCGCCGGCGTCGCCGTCGGCATGACCGCGTGCGCGCCGCAGGGCGCCACCAACACCGGCTCCGGTGACGGCGGCGACGCCGCCGGCGGCACCGAGTGCAACGTCGGCATCTCGATGCCCACCCGCAGCCTCGAGCGCTGGATCAACGACGGCGAGGGCCTCAAGACCAAGCTCGAGGGCGACGACTGCACCGTCGACCTCCAGTACGCCGACAACAAGACCGACGCGCAGATCAGCCAGATCCAGAACCAGGTCGCGGGCGGCGCCAAGATCCTCGTGGTCGCGGCCGTCGACGGCAAGACGCTCGGCCCGGCCCTCGAGGACGCGAAGAGCCAGGGCGTCACCGTCATCGCCTACGACCGCCTCATCAACGGCACCGAGGCCGTCGACTACTACGCCACCTTCGACAACTACAAGGTCGGCCAGCTCCAGGGCGAGTTCATCAAGGACCAGCTGGAGCTGGACACCGCGACCGGCCCCATCACGATGGAGCCCTTCGCCGGCAGCCCCGACGACAACAACGCCGGCTTCTTCTTCGGCGGCGCGTGGGACGTCCTCCAGCCCTACGTCGAGAGCGGCAAGCTGACCGTGCCCTCGGGCAAGTCGCCGGCCACGAGCGCCGACTGGCAGGCCATCGGGATCCTCGGCTGGGGATCCGACGACGCGCAAGCCGAGATGGACAACCGCCTGCAGTCGTTCTACACGGGCGGACAGAAGGTCCAGGTCGTCCTCTCGCCCAACGACAGCCTCGCGCTCGGCATCGAGGCGTCGCTCGCGAGCGCCGGCTACGCGCCCGGCGCCGACTGGCCCGTCATCACCGGCCAGGACGCCGACAAGGCGAACGTGCAGGCGATCCTCGACGACAAGCAGTCCATGACCGTCTGGAAGGACACCCGGGCGCTCGGCGACCAGGTCCAGAAGATGATCGGCGAGATCGTCGCGGGCGACGAGGTCACCGTCAACGACACCGAGTCGTACGACAACGGCAAGAAGGTCGTCCCGTCGTTCCTCCTCGACCCGCAGGTGGTCGTGAAGGACGACGTGCAGTCCGTGCTCATCGACTCCGGCTTCCTCAAGGCGTCCGACGTCGGCCTGTAGCCCGACCCGCGGCCGACGGGCCCGGCACCACGCCGGGCGCCCGTCGGCCGCGCATCCGTCTCCACCCGGCGCGCGCCGAACCGGCGCGCGCCACCGACCCGAACGGGAACCAGGAGCAGCAATGGACGACGTCATCCTGCAGATGACCGGCATCGTCAAGGAGTTCACGGGCGTGCGCGCCCTCGACGGCGTGGACGTCACCGTCCGCCGCGGCGAGGTGCACGCCATCTGCGGCGAGAACGGCGCGGGCAAGTCGACGCTGATGAAGGTGCTCAGCGGCGTGTACCCGCACGGCTCCTACGAGGGCACGATCACGATCGACGGCAGCGAGGTCCGCTACGGATCCATCAACGACAGCGAGCGCGACGGGGTGGTCATCATCCACCAGGAGCTCGCGCTCAGCCCCTACCTCTCCATCGCCGAGAACATCTTCCTCGGCAACGAGATGTCGCGCGGCGGCGTCATCGACTGGAACAGGACGAACCTCGAGGCGGTCAAGCTCCTCAAGCGCGTGGGGCTCGACGAGAACCCGGCGACGCGCGTGCTCGAGCTCGGCGTCGGCAAGCAGCAGCTCGTCGAGATCGCGAAGGCGCTCTCCAAGGAGGTGAAGCTCCTGATCCTCGACGAGCCCACCGCCGCGCTCAACGACGACGACTCCGCGCATCTGCTGGGACTCATCCGCCTGCTGCGCGAGGACGGCATCACGAGCATCATCATCAGCCACAAGCTCAACGAGATCCGGGCCATCGCGGACGACGTCACCGTCATCCGCGACGGCAAGACGATCGAGACGTTCCCCGTCACCGACTCGGACGAGATCGAGACGCGCATCATCCGCGCGATGGTCGGCCGGCCGCTCGACGCGCAGTTCCCGCCGCGGGATCCGCACATCGGCGAGGAGAAGCTCCGCGTCGAGGGCTGGACCGTGCACCACCCCGTGGACGTCGACCGGGTCGTCGTCGACGACGCGTCCTTCACCGTCCGCGCGGGCGAGGTCGTCGGGTTCGCCGGCCTCATGGGCGCGGGACGCACCGAGCTCGCGATGAGCATCTTCGGGCGCTCGTACGGCACGGGCATCACGGGCCGGATCTTCAAGGACGGCAAGGAGATCCGCACCCGCACCGTGAGCGAGGCCATCAAGAACGGCATCGCCTACGCGACGGAGGACCGGAAGCGCTACGGGCTCAACCTCATCGGCAGCATCACGGTGAACGTCTCGGCCGCCGCGCTCTCGAAGCTCGTCCGGCTCGGCGTGATCGACCGGCACCGCGAGTACGCGGTCGCCGACGACTACCGCAAGAGGATGAACATCAAGACGCCCGACGTCTCGGGGGTGGTCGGCAAGCTGTCCGGCGGCAACCAGCAGAAGGTCGTGCTCAGCAAGTGGATCTACTCGGGTCCCGACGTCCTCATCCTCGACGAGCCCACGCGCGGCATCGACGTGGGGGCGAAGTACGAGATCTACAGCATCATCAACCAGCTCGCGGCCGAGGGGAAGGCGGTCATCGTCATCTCCTCCGAGCTGCCCGAGCTCATCGGCCTCTCGGACCGGATCTACACGATCGCCGAGGGGCGGCTCACCGCCGAGGTCTCCCGGGCCGACGCGACACAGGAGGAGCTGATGCGGCACATGACCGCCAGCCGGAAGTCAGGAGTCGACCAGTGACCGTCACCGCCGAGCAGGCCACATCGCCGAACGCGCCCGCGCCCGACGGCGTGAAGACGCGCAAGCGCCGCCGCATCGACCTCCGCCAGTACGGGATCCTCGCGGCGTTGGCCGTGATCATCCTGCTGTTCCAGATCCTCACGGAGGGGCGGCTGCTCTACCCGGGCAACGTCGCCAACCTCATCCAGCAGAACGCGTACGTGCTGATCCTCGCGATGGGCATGGTCATCGTGATCATCGCGGGCCACATCGACCTGTCGGTGGGCTCGGTCGTCGCGACGGTCGGCGCCGTGGCCGCGCTCAGCATGAACGAGTGGGGGCTGCCGTGGGGGACCGCGGTCGTGCTGTCGCTCGTGGTCGGCGCGCTCATCGGCGCGTGGCAGGGCTTCTGGGTGGCGTTCGTCGGGATCCCGGCGTTCATCGTCACGCTCGCGGGCATGCTCGTCTTCCGCGGCGTCGCGCTCGTGCTCCTCACCGGCGGCACGATCTCGGGCCTCCCGGCCGAGTTCAACTCCATCGGATCCGGCAACCTGCCGACGACCGGCGCGCCCGACCTCCTCACGCTCGGGATCGGCGCGCTCGTGTCGGTCGCGCTCGTGGTGCAGCAGCTGCGCACCCGCGCCACGCTCCGCAAGCTCGAGCTGCCGCGCGAGCGGGGGGTCTCGTTCTGGATCCGCACCGCCATCGCCGTCTTCGCGATCATGTACCTCTGCTACCTGCTGGCGTACAACCGCGGGACGCCGATCATCCTGATCATCCTGGCGACGCTCGTGCTGCTCTACTCGTTCCTCCTCACGCGCACGGTCTTCGGCCGGCACGTGTACGCGATGGGCGGCAACCTGTTCGCCGCGATGATGTCCGGAGTGAAGACCCGCTGGGTCAACTTCTTCATCTTCGTGAACATGGGCCTGCTCGCCGGGCTCGCGGGCGTCGTCAGCACGGCGCGCGCCGGATCCGCGGTGGCCTCCGCCGGCCAGAGCTTCGAGCTCGACGCGATCGCCGCGGTGTTCATCGGCGGAGCTGCCGTGCAGGGCGGCGTCGGCACGGTGGTCGGCGCGGTGATCGGCGGCCTCGTGATGGGCGTGCTCAACCAGGGCCTGTCGATCCTGTCGGTCGACGCGGCGTGGCAGCAGGTCATCAAGGGCCTGGTGCTGCTCCTCGCGGTCGCCTTCGACGTCTACAGCAAGCGCCGCTCCGGGCGCTGACCCGCGACGCGGCACGACTCCCGGCCCGGCCGCTCCCTCACGCGGGGAGCGGCCGGGCCGTCCGTCGTCCGGGTGGGGGCGGATCGCACGCCGCATCGCGCGCGGCTGCCAGCCTCGGGGGATGGGACACGGACCGTACGGCGCGTTGTCGCGCGATGAGGTGGCCGGACGCCTGGCCGAGGGATGCGCGTGGCGCATCTCCTGGTGCTCCGGCGGACGTCTCCCGGACGCGCGCGGCGTCGGACGGACGCTCCCGGACGGCGTGCTCGAGAGGGTCCCGTCGCCGGCGAAGCTCCGCGGGGGCATCCTGCCCTCGGGACGCAACTGGATGCTGGTCGTCGAGCGCGAGGAGGCCGGCCGGCCGGTGCTCCTCTTCGACGAGGGCCCCGAGCACCGGCACGTCTGATCAGCCGCGGTGGCGGCCCCGGGGTCGGACGGCCGCCGGCGTCGGTCCGGCCGCGTCGACGCCCGGGTGCGACGGATCCACGCGGGCTGCCTCGGCGACGCCCGCCGACATGGCGTCGGAGTGCACGTGGTCGCCCTCCGCCACGACGTCCGCCGCGGCGGAGGCGCTGCGCCTGCGTCGCGTCTGCACGGCGCCCGTGATGATCGTGACGGCCGCGTAGGCGAGGAGCGCGACCGCTGCGGCGGGGATGATCCAGCTGCGCGCCTGCCCGTTGACGGCCTGGTTCGCCCAGCCGACGAGCGGCACCGAGTACCAGACCTCGCCCTGGATCTGTCCCGGCGTCACGGGCAGCGAGTCGGGCGACGCGTTGTTGTCGCCCGTGAAGGTGAAGGAGCGCGTGCCGTCCGAGGTGGACGCGATGGCGGTGATCCGGTGCGTGATGACCGCGGGGTCGCCCGAGCGGATCTGGTAGGTCGCGACGTCGCCGACCTCGAGGGCGTCGGGATCCACGGGTCGCACCACGATGAGCGTGCCGGGCGGGAGCGTCGGCTCCATCGACTGCGTGAGGATCGTCAGCGGCACGGATCCCGAGACCTTCGGCACCACGAGCAGCACGGCCGCGAGCGCGATGACGAGCAGGAGGACCCCGACGCTGAGGCCCACGGCCGCCGAGCGGGCGAGCTGCCGGAATCCGCCGCGGGGCCGGGTGCCGGCCTCGAGCTCGACGGGGGCGAGGTCGTCCGCGGGGCGCCCGAGGGCGTCGGCGTGGCGTGCGTGGCGGCGGGGGAGGAGGCGGGGCATGGTCTGTCGTCCGGGTCGGGTCGGTCGGGTCGAGTCGGTCGGGATCAGGAGCAGCGGAAGCCGCGCGCGCCGCTCTGGGTGAACGCCACGACCGTGCCGCTCGCGACCTGGCGGACGACCTTGCTCTGGGAGTCGAGGAGGTCGACCGTGACCTTGACCGTGCCGTCGGCGGCGAGGCTGGCGGGCACCTCCGAGCCGCTGATGGACGCCTTCCCGTAGTAGCCCTGCGAGGTGGCGATGCGCGTGCCGTTGACCATCACGTTGTAGTTCGACTCGAGCGAGGAGACCGAGGTGTCCCATCCGACGACGACGTACCAGTTCCCGTCCTGGGGCGTGCAGGCGAAGCCGCCCGTGACCGTGGGCGCCGGGGTGGTCTGCTTCGCGGTCGCGGTGTCGCGACCGGTCCAGCTGCCGGATCCCAGCACCGCCGTGAGCGTCGCCGTGACGGAGGCCGCGCCCTGGGGGAACGCGGTCGCGGTGGTGCGCACGCACCACGTGGCCGAGGCGCCCGGGGACAGCGTCCCGGACAGCGTGGGCGGGACCACCCAGTTGGCGGTGGCGGCGCCCGAGCCGACGGGGGTGCTGGCCGTGCAGCTCGAGCCGCTCGCGGCCCACGCGACGACGCGCACGTTGCGGGCGAAGTACTGGTCGTTCGTCGAGGAGGTCGGTGCTGCCATCGTGCCGGTCCACGAGTCGCGGGTGGATCCCGTGTTGGTGACGAGGACCGTCGCGGTGCGGCTGGGGCTCTGCGAGGTGAGCTCGCCCGCGAGGCGGTCGAAGCCGCTCTCCGTCACGGCGACGGTGGCGCTCTGGACGTTCGCGCTGGTCGACGTCGACGACGCCCAGAGCGCGTGGCCGGCGGTCGCGCCGATCCCGACGAGGAGGACGGTGAGGCCCACCAGGAGCGCGGCGTGCGCGCGACCCAGGCGTCGCCGCGTGCGGCTCACGGCTGCACCTGCGTGCCGACGAGGGCGAAGGCGAGCTGCGCGGTGGATCCCTGCACCGACTGCGGCGCGTCCGTGTCGAGCACGACCTCGGTGCAGACGACCGAGGAGGCGCCGGGCTGGATGCGGACGAAACCGCTGGGCGTGTGCAGCTGGCCGGGACGGCCGGAGAACGTCGTGGCGCCGTGGACGCAGTCGGCCGGGGTGGCGACCGATCCGAGGCGCAGCGAGAGCTCGCCCGGGAAGGCGCTGTTCGAGGAGGTGCCTCGGGTGGAGATGGCCACGTCCAAGGCTATCGTCCCGGTGTTCTTCGCGGTGAAGGTGCCGAGGGCGCCCTGTCCCGGGAGGAGCTTGGAGGAGTCGAGGGCGGACTGCTGGGTGACGACGAGACCGCTCGTCCCGCTGGTGACGCTCGCGGGCTTCGTGCTGGCGGCGCCGTTCCAGAGGGCGTAGCTGCCGCCGGTCGCGGCGAGGGACGCGACGACCACGGCGGTGAGGAGGCCGGTGGTGAGCCAGGCGGCGCGGAGGGGGCTGCGGCGGGCCGGTCGCGCGGAGCGACGGCCGTGCGCGGGACGCGGGGCGGGGGCCTCGTTCCTGCGCATGTCGTCCTCGTTCCGGGTGGTGGTGGGTGCGGTGGTGCGGGTGGTGGGGTGGAGACCCCTCCCCGCGGGCGACGTCACCGCGGGGAGGGGGGCCTGGGGACTAGATCGCGCGCTGCGTGAGCGTGAAGGCGAGCTTGTCGAAGGAGAGCGTGCCGTTCTGGCCGGTCGTCGCGGCGGAGGGGAAGGTCACCGTGAGGACGACGTTCACCTTGGACGCGGCGGTCGAGGGCTTGACCGTGAAGGTGTTCGCGGCGCTGGCGGGGGTGATGCTGGCGTCGGTCGAGGTGACGTCGAGCTTCGTGGTGACGGCGGCCTTGAGCGCCGCGTCGCCCGTGATGGAGACGGGGTTGTAGGTGAGGTCCGCGGCGAGCGAGTCGCCGGTCGCCGTGACGGTCAGGGCGCTCGTGTACTGGAGGACGTTGCCCGGGACGATGCGGTAGGTCGCGGGGTCGATGACCTTGCTGCCGCCGTTGGTGATGTCGGTCCAGACGCCCGCGGTGTCGGCGGCGAGGGCGAGGTTGCCGGAGGAGACGCTGGAGGCGGCGACCGTGGCGTTGGCGTTCCACAGCGCGAAGCTGCCGGCGCCGCCGAGGAGGAGGACGATTCCGGCGGCACCTGCGACGGCACCGGAGACGATCTTGTTCATGGGGTTTCCTGTTCTTCGCGCGGTGTGCCGCGCATGCTCATGGGGAGGCGGCGGGTGGGTGTCCCGCCGGTCGTCTCCGGTCCTGCGTCGGCGCCTCGGCGGCGCTCCTGCGGTGTCGTACCGGTGTTCCTTCGACATGCATCACTCTGACGGAGCGGTCTCAAGCCACCCGCTGGCAATCCGCAAGTCCCCCCGAGCTTTCCCGCAAGCCCGTCCCGGCTTCGGCTCAAGGCCGGGCGGGCTGTCCGCGGACGGTCCGGCCGGATCCGCACGGCGGCGCGGTCGAGGGCTTCGCGGGTCCCTCGGTCTAGGCTCAGGCCACGGCGTCCTCCGACGGCGGATGGAGGAGGAGTGCGCATGATCCCCTCCGCCCTCGTCGCCCGGTCGTCTGCTGACGCCCGGCGCCGACGCGGGTCCACCCGCGCGCAGATCCCGTTCCTCCTCAGCTGCGCGGTGGTCGCGGTCGTCGTCGCGCTGGTCGAGCCGGCGATCGAGCGCGACCCCTGGTACGCGGCGGGCATCGGGATGGTGGTGGTCGGCTCCGTGCTCGCCGTCGTGGTCGCGGCCAGCCGGATCCCGTCGGCCGTCCTCATCGCGGTGCCCGCGCTCGACCTGCTCGCGGTCGCGTTCATCCGCGACGCGACGTCCGCCTGGCTGCCCGCCGCGGCGCTGCTCGTGATCTTCCCGCTCCTCTGGCTCGTGTTCGGCTTCCCGTCGGGCGGCGTCCCCGTGGCCGTCGCGGGCGCGCTCACGATCACCGTCTTCCCCGTCCTCCGCGACGGCAGTCTCCCCACGACGGCAGACGGACGGGCCGACCTCGTCGCGGGCCTCCTCCTCACGGCGTTGCTGGTCGCGGCGGCGGCGCAGGCCGCGGCCATCCAGCGCCGGGACCAGCGCGAGCTCGCCGAGGCGACGGCGGCCCAGGCCCGGCTCCTCGCGGAGTCGCGCGAGCAGACGGCGACCATCCGCGACGTCGCGGACGCCGTCGACGTGGGCATCGTCTTCTTCGACGCCGACGACCGGCCGGTGATCCGCAACGCGGCGGTCCGCACGCTCCTCGACATCGCGGGCTACGACCACGAGACCGGCATGGCGACGTCCGTCTACGGATCCGACCGCGTCACGCCCGTCGCGCGCGAGGGCAGGGTCCTGATGGAGGCGGTGTACGCCGACAAGGTGCACGGGCCCGTCTACTGGGTGGGGGAGCCCGGCAACCAGCGCGCCCTCGTGCTCTCCGTCCGACCGATCGGCCGCCGGCCCGGCCAGCTCACGGGCACCGTGCTCGGGGCCTACGACGTGACCGACCTCGCCCAGGCGGTCCAGGTGCGCGACGAGTTCCTGGCGACCGTGTCCCACGAGCTGCGGACGCCGCTCACCAGCATCGTCGGCTACCTCGACCTGCTCGACGAGCTGCACGACCCCGCCGAGCTGGGCATCCAGGAGGAGGTCGCCGTCATCCAGCGGAACGTGGCGCAGCTGTCGAGCATCATCGGCTCGCTGCTCGAGGGCGCCGACCACGCGCCCGCCCTCCGTCGCGGACCGGTCGACCTGACGGCGCTCGTCGACGCCGTCGTGCGGCCGGCCGCCGCGCGGGCCGGCGAGCGCGGCCTGGTGCTCGAGGCCAGGCTCGAGCCGGGGATCGCGCTGGACGGCGACGCGGATCGGCTGACGCAGGTCGTCGAGGCGCTCGTCGCGAACGCGCTCCTCTTCACCCCCTCCGGCCGGATCGACGTGGCCGTCGTCACCGAGGGGGACGACGCCGTGATCTCGGTGGTCGACACGGGCGTCGGGCTCAGCGAGGAGGACCAGCAGCACGTGTTCGACCGGTTCTTCCGCGCGCAGTCGGCCCGGGACGGCGCCGTCCCCGGGATCGGCCTGGGCCTCTCCATCGCGGAGCGCACCGTCACGGCGCACGGCGGACGCGTGCGCATCGCGAGCCGCCTCGGCCACGGCACGCGCGTGGTCGTGACCCTCCCGCGAGGCGGCGACGCGAGCGGTGCATACCCCTCCTCATAGCCGATGGCAATGCCGACGGGCGAATCGGCAGATCCCACGACCGCCGCCTAGACTCGGCCGGTCGCTCGCGGGACCCCTGCGGGCGATGCCCAGACATCCGAGCCCACAGGAGCCCATCCCCTCCATGACCTCCATGCGCACGTCCGCAGAACGCCTGCTCGACCGTCTCGTCCCGAAGCGCAGATCGGGCCCCGACGGGACCCGGCCACCCCGCCGCGACCACTCCGACCACCGTCTCCTCGAGGCCAGGTTCACCGGGTCCGTCGACCTCTACGAGCCCGAGCACCCGAAGATCGACCGCCTCGTCTTCGGCGTCACGGCCGTCCTCGCGGTCGGCTTCGTCGTCTGGGGCATCGTGAGCACCGACGGCCTCGCGACGATCTCCGGCACCGCGCAGAGCTGGGTCATCAACCAGACCGGCTGGCTGTTCGTGCTGGCCGCGAGCTTCTTCGTAGTCTTCGTGATCTGGTTGGCGGCGAGCCGCTACGGACGCATCAAGCTGGGCGCCGACGACGAGAAGCCGCAGTTCAAGACGGTCTCGTGGATCGCGATGATGTTCAGCGCGGGCATGGGCATCGGCCTGATGTTCTTCGGCGCTGCCGAGCCGCTCAGCTTCTTCGTCTCCCCGCCGCCCGGCACCACGCAGCCGGAGTCGGAGGCGGCGATCCGCACCGCCATGGCCACCGCGATGTTCCACTGGGGCCTGCACCCGTGGGCGATCTACGCGGTCGCCGGCATCGCGATCGGCTACGGCACGTTCCGCAAGGGACGCAAGCAGCTCTTCTCCTCCATCTTCCAGCCGCTGCTCGGCACGAAGCGCACCGAGGGGTGGGCTGGTCGCGTCATCGACATGCTCGCGATCTTCGCCACGCTCTTCGGCTCGGCGGCCTCGCTCGGCATCGGCGCGACGCAGATCGGCGCGGGACTCGAGTTCAACGGCTGGGTGGACGAGGCCACGGCCCCGCTCCTCATCGGCATCATCGTCGTGCTCACGATCGCGTTCATCTTCTCGGCCGTCTCCGGCATCGCCCGGGGCATCCAGTGGCTGTCGAACATCAACATGGTGCTGGCCGTCGTGCTGGCCGTGTTCGTGTTCGTCGTCGGCCCGACGCTCCTCATCCTCAACCTCATCCCCGCCACTCTCGGCGCCTACCTCGGCGACATGACCGAGATGGCGTCGCGCACGGCGGCGACCGGCGGCGACGAGATGAGCGCCTGGCTGTCCAGCTGGACCGTCTTCTACTGGGCCTGGTGGATCTCGTGGACGCCGTTCGTCGGCATGTTCATCGCCCGCATCAGCCGCGGCCGCACCATCCGCGAGTTCGTCGTCGGCGTGCTCCTCGCGCCCAGCATCGTGGCCCTCATCTGGTTCTCGATCTTCGGCGGATCCGCGATCCACGCGCAGCAGACCGACGGCGACATGACCGTCGACGGCGCCGTGGTCAGCGACAACACGCTGTTCCAGCTGCTCAACCACTACCCGCTGGCCAGCATCAGCACGGTCCTCGTGATGGTGCTCGTCGCGATCTTCTTCGTCTCGGGTGCCGACTCGGCGTCGATCGTGATGGGGACTCTGTCGCAGCGCGGCGCGCTCCACCCCAGCCGCAAGGTGGTCATCTTCTGGGGCGTCGTGATGGGCGCGGTCGCCGCGATCATGCTCGCCATCGGCGGGGGAGGCACGGAGGCCCTCACCGGCCTGCAGAACCTCACGGTCGTGGCCTCGCTGCCGTTCGTGATCGTGATGCTCGTGGCCTGCTACGCGCTCTGGAAGGAGCTGCGCACGGATCCGCTCATCGTGCGCCGTCAGGTCGCGGTCGAGATGATGCGCGATGCCGTGGTCAACGGCGTCGAGCAGCACGGCGACCACTTCCAGCTCTCGGTCGACCCCGTCGACCCGGACGACGCGGAGGTCCGCGAGCCCCTCGGCGACGAGGACGAAGCCCGGCGCTCCTGACGCCGGCCACCACGACGAAGCCGATCCGCGCACTGTGCGCGGGTCGGCTTCGTCGTCCCGTCCGCCCGGCGCACGCGGGGGCGCCCGCACCCCTCGCGGGCCGCGCGCGTCGGTAGGGTGGCAACGATGACGACCTCCACCCCCGCCTCCGCACCCTCTCCCGCGTCCACCGGCGGATCGCTCCGCCGTGCCGCCGTCGTCTACAACCCCATCAAGGTCGACCTCGCGTCCCTCAAGACGAAGGTCGCGCAGGCGGCGGGCACCGCCGGCTGGCAGGAGACGCTCTGGTTCGAGACCAGCGAGGACGACCCGGGCAAGGGCGCGGCCGAGGAGGCCCTGTCGCACGACGTCGACATGGTCATCGCGGCCGGCGGCGACGGCACGGTCCGCGCGGTCGCCGAGGGCATGTCGGGATCCGGCGTCTCGCTCGGCCTCCTGCCCTCCGGCACGGGCAACCTGCTGGCCCGCAACCTCAAGCTGACGCTCAACGACGTCGAGCACTCGCTCGAGGCCGCGTTCTCCGGACGGGACCGCACGGTGGACCTCGCCGCCATCGAGATCCTGCGCGAGGACGAGACCCGCGACAAGCACGTGTTCGTCGTGATGGCGGGCGTCGGCATCGACGCGAAGATGCTCGCCAACACCGACTCGGAGCTGAAGAAGAGGGTCGGCTGGCTCGCCTACGTCGACGCGATCTTCAAGGCGCTCCGCGACAGGGACCAGCTCCGGCTGCGCTACCGCCTCGACGGCCGCAGCGTGCACCGCCGTCGCGCGCACACGCTCATCGTCGGCAACTGCGGGTCGCTGCCCGCCAACATCCTGCTTCTACCGGACGCCGCGGTCGACGACGGGATCCTCGACGTCGTGCTCATGCGCCCCGAGGGGATCCTCGGCTGGATCCAGATCTGGCTCAAGGTCGCGTGGGAGAACGGCGTCGTCCGCCGCACCGCCGCGGGCCGCCGCCTCATGGGCCCCGAGAAGGAGGTGCGGGCGCTCGAGTACCGCACCGCCGAGGAGGTCGTGGTGCGCCTCGAGAAGGAGGAGGACATCGAGCTCGACGGCGATCCCTTCGGCCGCGCCATCGGCTTCAAGATCCAGGTGCTCCCCGGCGGCCTGACCGTGCGGGTGCCGCAGGACTCCTGACCCGCGCCGCCCGGCCGCGGACGGTCCTGTCGGCGGTCCGTGGGAGGGTCGCGGCATGATCCGCACCCTCGCCGTCTCCGGCTACCGCTCCGTCCGCGACCTCGTCCTGCCGCTCACGGGGCTCGACGTGGTCACGGGCGCGAACGGCAGCGGCAAGTCCAACCTCTACCGGGCCATGCGCCTCATCTCCGACATGGCGGAGGGCGGCGCGGTCGGGGCCCTGGCGCGCGAAGGCGGCCTCGACGCCGTCCTGTGGGCGGGCCCCGAGACCATCGCGCGCTCCGTGCTGCAGGGGGAGCACCCCGTGCAGGGCACCATGCGGCGCGGGCCCATCGCGCTCCGCCTCGGCTTCGCGTCCGACGAGCTCGGCTACCTGGTGGACCTCGGCATCCCGCAGCGCGACCCGGACGCGGTGCCGCGGTCGAAGTTCGAACGCGATCCCGAGATCAAGCGGGAGCTCATCTTCTCCGGGCCCATGGCGCGCCCCCGGTCGCTCGTCCTCGAGCGCAGGTGGAAGGACGTCCGCGTGCGCGACGGATCCGATGCGTGGCAGCGCGTGCCCGCCTTCATCCCGGAGCACCGCAGCGTCCTCAGCGAGGTTGCGGACGCCGTCACGAGTCCCGAGGCGATGATCCTGCGTCAGCGCATGCGCGGCTGGCGCTTCTACGACCACCTCCGCACGGACCTCGACGCGCCCGCCCGCCGACCCCGCGTCGGCACTCGCACCCCGGTCCTCGCGAGCGACGGCGCCGACCTGGCCGCCGCCGTGGAGACCATCCGCGAGTGGGGCCGCGGCGACGACCTCGACGCCATCGTCGATCGGGCGTTCCCGGGCTCCCGCATCGTCATCACCTCCCGGGACGGGGTGTTCTCCCTCGGGCTCGAGCAGCCGGGGGTGCTGCGCGTGCTCGACGCCGCGGAGCTCTCCGACGGCACCCTGCGGCTGCTCATGCTCGCGACGGCGCTGCTCACGACGGAGACGCCCGAGCTGATGGTGCTCAACGAGCCGGAGACGAGCCTCCACGCGGACCTGCTCCCGGCGCTCGGCGAGCTCATCGCCCGCGCGTCCGCCCACATCCAGATCGTGGTGGTGACGCACGCCGCGGGGCTGGCGTCGGCCATCGCGGATCATGCCGAGGTGGGCGAGCTGGTGCTCGAGAAGGTGCAGGGGCAGACCGTGCTCCGCGGCCAGGGTCTGCTCAGCACGCCGTCCTGGGACTGGGGGAAGCGCTAGCAGGCTGCGCGTCGCACGCGGCACGCACGACGACGCCTCCCGGTCGCGGCCCGGGTGGGCTGCGCGAGCGGGAGGCGTCGGATGGTGCGAGGTGCCGTGAACAGCGACCGGGATCAGCGCCCGAAGGCCGCCGATGCGGGGCAGTCGAACGGGTCGCCGCCGGCGGAGAGGCCGACGCGGTTGAGGTAGGCGATGACGATGCCGTACGAGGCCAGCAGCGTGGTCTCGGTGTACGGGATGTTGTGCGTCGCGCAGTACTCCTTCGCGATCACCTGGGCCTTCTTCAGCGCGGGCCGGGGCATGTTCGGGAAGAGGTGGTGCTCGATCTGGTAGTTGAGGCCGCCCATGTAGATGTCGGTGAGCCAGGTGCTCTTGATGTTGCGGCTGGTGAGCACCTGTCGGCGGAGGAAGTCGACCTTCGAGTCCTTCGGCAGCACGGGCATGCCCTTGTGGTTCGGGGCGAACGAGGCACCCATGTAGACGCCGAAGACGGCGAGCTGCACGCCGACGAACGCGAACGCCATGCCGACGGGCAGGAAGAAGAAGACGACGGCGAGGTAGGCGATGATGCGCGTGGACAGCATCGAGATCTCGAGCCAGCGCTTGTCGACCTTGCCGCGGCCGAAGACCGTGCGGAAGCCGTGCACGTGCAGGTTCAGGCCCTCGAACATGAGGATCGGGAAGAACGCGTAGCCCTGGTGGCGCGTGAACCAGCCGTAGAGGCCCGTGGCGCGGGCGGCGTCCTCCTGCGTGAAGGAGATGACGTCGCGCTCGATGTCCGGGTCCTTCCCCATGACGTTCGGGTTGGCGTGGTGGCGCGAGTGCTTCGTCATCCACCAGGAGTAGCTGATGCCGACGAAGAGGTTGGCGAGCGTGCGGCCCGCGATGTCGTTGGCCTTGCCGGACTCGAACACCTGGCGGTGCGAGGCCTCGTGGGCGAGGAAGGCGAACTGGGTGAAGATGATGCCGAGGCCGGCGGCGATGAGGAGCTGGAACCAGCTGTCACCCAGCGCGAAGAAGCCGACGCCGAGGCCGACGAGCGCCGCGGTGATGCCGGCGAACATGAGCACGTAGAACCCGACGCGGCGCTCCAGCAACCCGGCTTCGCGGACGGTGTTGAGGAGACCCGAGTACGCGGTGGTCGGATTGGACCCACCGCCGCGCTTGGGCTTGGTCAGCACGATGCGGGGAGGGGCGGAGGTGTCGGTGTCTGTCATGTGCCTGCTCACTCGAAGGTCGGGGCCTCGCGGCCAGGGGGAGCGGCCCGTCTCACGGGACCGAAGGGGATGCAGCGCCGTGATCCGCCTGACGCTCCGGCTGCCGTGGATCAGGGGCGACCGAGTCCTTACCCTGCCATGTCGCGAGGCGCCGTGGGCTGAGAAACCGTCGGTGCGTCGCGGCTCGTCGGTCGCGCGTAATGTTCGTCGCCGTCGCTCCCGCGGTTCGGTCCCCAGCCGCTGGAGGAGCTCCACGGACGCATTCCCGCCGCGGCATGCACGCTCGTCAGCCGGGCCGCATCCGCCGACGATCCGCGTCGCTACGGCACGATCACCGCGCGCCCGCGGACGGTGCCCGCGGCGAGCGCGGCGTAGGCATCCGGGCCGTCCTCCAGCGCGTACCGCTGCGTCTCGACGGTCACCTGGCCCGAGCGCGCGAGGTCGAGCACCTCGATCAGCTCGGAGCGGCTGCCCCAGTAGGGGATCCGCACGGCGGCGTCGAAGGCGATGGTCCCGAAGCCGACCTCGACCGTGCCGCCTCCGATGCCGACGATCGTCACGTCGCCTGCGGGCTCGACCACCTGCAGGGCCGTCGCCATGGTGGGGGTCGCGCCGACGAAGTCGAAGACGGCCTGCACGCCGCGGCCGCCGGTGATGGCGCGGATGCCGTCTGCGGCGTGCTGGTCGCTGATCACCGTGTGGTGCGCGCCGACGTGGCGGGCGAGCTCGAGCTTCTCCTCGTTCACGTCGAGGGCGATGACGGTGGCGCCGCTGAGGGCGCGGAGGATCTGGATCCCGACGTGGCCGAGCCCTCCCGTGCCGATGACGACGGCGAAGGTGCCCGCGCCGAGCTTCGGCAGCGACGTCTTGATCGCGTGGTACGGCGTGAGGCCGGCGTCGGTGAGCGAGACGTTCGCGACGGGATCGAGGTCGCCGAGCGGCACCAGGTGGCGCGGGTCGTCGACGATCATGTACTCGGCCATCGCGCCGGGCGCGCCGAGCCCGGGAGGCTGGATCCCCTCGGCCGCGGCGTTCTCGCAGTAGTTCTCCCGGCCCTCGGCGCACGCGTGGCATCGGCCGCAGCCCCAGGGGCCGTATACCGCGACGGCGTCTCCGACGACGAGGTGCTCGACTCCCGCGCCCAGCTCCTCGACGACGCCAGCGCCCTCGTGGCCGAGCGTCAGGGGGAGCGGATAGCCGGCGGCGCGGTACTCCTCCTCCGAGAGGCCCATCACGTACTCGTCCGAGTGGCACACGCCGGCGGCGGTGACGCGGAGGAGGACCTGACCGGGCCCGGGCACGGGCTTCTCGATCTCGACGACCTCGGGGTGGGAACCGATGCGGGTGTACTGGAGAGCCTTCATGCCCCCACCGTATTCCCCGCGCGGGGGAACCTCCTGGGCGTGGAGTTCGTCAGGGCAGGCGGGTGCCGTGCGGCGGCACGACGGGCGGCGCGACGGTGCGCTCGGACTCGGGGAGGGCGAGCTCGGCGTCGGCCGCGTCGCGGAGGAGGGCCATTCGGCCGGCGGCGAGGGACTGGGTCCAGAGCGTCGACGCGGACATGAGCAGGTAGATCGGCGCGAACCACAGCAGGGTGCCGGGATCTCCCGCGAGGGCGTAGGCGGGGAGCCCGACGAGCGCCATGACGCTGAGGACGAGCGCCCCGGGCACGGGCGCGGCCGCCTGCGCGATCGCCCGGCGGGACTCCGTGGCCACGCGTGCCGCTATCCCGGGGGCGAGGGCTACCCGGCCGCGCGGGTCCACGGCAGCGTCGAGGAGGGCCGCGTCCCGCCAGGCCGGGTGCGTCCCGGCGACCGTCGGGTGGCGGCGGATCGCGCGCGCGAGCCAGATCGACACCGGGATCACGGCCGCTGCGGCGCCCACCACCGCTCCGAGGACGATCGCTCCCGGGCGCGAGGTCTCGGGGCCGTCCGCGCGAGCGAGCACGGGCTCGATCAGCAGCGCCATGGCGACGCCCGCAACCAGCGCGACGGCGAGCGCCACGAGACGGCGACGCGTAGTCACGACGTCGGCGATCCAGGCGACCAGGGCACCTGAGCCGATGCGGGCGAGCGCGCGCCTGCCGTGGCCCGGGTCGGCGGAACCGTCGGCGTCGATGGCGGCAGCGTCATCGGCGCTCGTGTCGTCGGCGGTCATGCGGGCCTCCCGGTCCTGGGCCGGTCGGCTCGCCCCCGTCCATCCTCCTGGGCGGACGGGTCAGGGACGGACCGTCGTGCGCCCCCTGTCCGGGGCGCGCGACAGACTCGGGACGCTCGCCCGTCGGGGCGCTCGCCCGTCGGGGCTGGACGGGCGTCGGCGGTGGCTGGGATGCTCGCGGCATGACCGCAGCGCAGCCCTCCTCCGCGACCCCGTCCGATCCCGGCGACGACGCCGTGCGTGACGACCTCATCCGCCACCTCCGCCTGGCCAGGGAGGCGCTCGTCTGGAAGCTCGACGGCCTCGGCGAGCACGACGTGCGCCGGCCGCTCGTGCCGACGGGATCCAACCTGCTCGGGCTCGTGAAGCACGCGGCGGGCGTGGAGGCGGGCTACCTCGGGTTCGTCTTCGGGCGGCCGTTCCCTGAGCAGCTGCCGTGGATGGAGGAGGACGCGTCGCCGAACGCCGACATGCGCGCGACCGCGGAGGAGTCGCGGGCCGACATCGTGGGCCTCTCCGAGCGGGTCGGCGCGCACTCCGAGGCCACGCTCCGGGCGCTGCCGCTCGACGCCCTCGGCCGCGTGCCCTGGTGGCCGGGGGAGGCCGGGCGCGTGACCGTGCAGCGGATCGCCGTGCACCTCATCGCCGAGCTCAACCGGCACGCGGGGCACGCGGACGTCCTCCGCGAGCTCGTGGACGGAGCCGCGGGACTCCGCCCGGACAACGGCAACCTGCCCGAGGGCGACGCCGCGTTCTGGCGGGCCGAGCACGCCGAGACCGCACGGGTCGCGCGCGTCGCGGCGGGGCTGCCCCCGGTCGACTGACCGGGCGCCCCGCCTTGTGACGCGCGTCTAGCGGTGCGCGAACCGCAGGGTCGCGATCTCGAACGGCCGCAGGGTCAGCTCGACCCCGTCGCCGGACTGCTCGAGGACGGCACCCTCGAGGGGCCGCTCCAGCAGGTCGGTGCGCACGGCGTCTCCGAGGCAGGCAGCCGGATCCGCCCGCACGACCGCGCTCTCACGGCCGCCGCGCGCCTCGTAGAGCCGCACGACGACGTCGCCCGAGCGGTCCTCGGCGAGCTTGACGGCCTCGATCACGACGGCCGCGTTCGACGAGGCGACGAGCGGGTCGACGCCGTGGTCGCCCGCGACCTCGCGCACCGGCAGGTTGAGCCGGTAGCCCGCGTCGGCGGCGTCGAGCACATCCGGCGCGACCCGGACCGCGGAGCGCAGCACGTGGCGGCCCTGATCGGCGTGCGGGTCGGGGAAGACGGGCGCCCGGAGCAGCGACTGGCGCACGAGGGTCGCGCTCCCGCCGTCGGGGCGGGGGATCCGCGTCACGTCGTGCCCGTACGTCGCGTCGTTCGCGACCCCGACCCCGAAGCCCGGCTCGCCCACGTGGACCCAGCGGTGCGCGACCGTCTCGAAGCGCGCGGTCTCCCAGGACGTGTTCGCGTGGGTGACGCGCTGCACGTGCCCGAACTGGACCTCGGACGCGGCGCGGTCGGCGTGCACGTCGAGCGGGAAGGCGAGCTTCAGGAGCTTCTGCCGCTCGTGCCAGTCGACGTCGGTGGTGACCTGCAGCTCCGGCTCGCCCGCGGGCATCGTCCACGTCTGCGTGACGCGGGAGGCGCCGAACGCGCGCTCGACCACGAGGGCCGCGCCGTCGATCCGCACGCCCGCCACCTCGGTGAGGTCGGTGCGGTTGCGGCGGTAGGCGTCGTCGATGTCCCACGCATCCCACTGGTTCGGGGTGTCGCGGAACAGCTGGAGGAGGCCGAGGCGCTGGCCGGGGGCGACGAGGTCGCGGCCGGACGCGGCGTCGACGAGCGAGGAGACCGTGCCGTCCGCCGCGAAGCGGGCGCGCACGAGCCCGTTGTCGAGGAGCCAGCCGTCGCCGTCCGCGACGGGTGCGGGGGAGGCGGCTGCGGGATCCACGAGCGCGGCCGAAAGCGCACCGACGCCGTCCGCGTCCACGGGCGCCGCGTTGAACGCGATGCGCCGGTCGCCGGATCCCGCGAGCGCCGTCTGCGCCTCGGCCACGAGCTCCCGGAGCCGGCCCTGGACGCGGGCGTGCTCGCGCTCGGCCTCCTGGTGCACCCACGCGATGGACGTGCCCGGCAGGATGTCGTGGAACTGCAGCAGCAGTACCGTGCGCCAGAGGGCGTCGAGCTCGTCGTGCGGGTAGTCGACGAGGCCGTGCACCGCGGCGGTCGCGAGCCACAGCTCGGCCTCCCGCAGGAGGTGCTCGCTGCGCCGGTTGCCCTGCTTCGTGCGCGCCTGCGAGGTGTACGTCCCGCGGTGGAACTCGAGGTACATCTCGCCGGACCACACGTGCGGGTCCCGGATCTCGGCCTTCGCGGCGTCGAAGAACGCGAGCGGCGTGCCGAGGGTCACCCGCGGCGACCCCTCGAGGTCGCGCGTGCGGTGCGCCGCCGCCGTCATCTCGCGGGTCGGCCCGCCGCCGCCGTCGCCCCAGCCGAACGGGACGATGGACGCGTTGCTCACGGCCTTCTCGGCGTGCTGCCGCTCGGCGCGCGCGAGGTCCTCCCCGGAGAGGTCGGAGTTGTAGGAGTCCACCGGCGGGAAGTGCGTGAAGACGCGGCTGCCGTCGATGCCCTCCCAGAGGAAGGTGTGGTGCGGCATCGTGTTGGTCTCGTTCCACGACTGCTTCTGCGTGAAGAAGTACTCGGCGCCCGCGCCGCGCACGATCTGCGGCAGCGCGCCCGTGTAGCCGAACGAGTCGGGCAGCCACACCTCGCGGGCGTCGATCCCGAACTCCTCGAGGAAGAACCGCTTGCCCTGCACGAGCTGGCGGACGAGCGCCTCGCCGCCCGGCATGTTCGTGTCCGACTCGACCCACATGCCGCCGACGGGCACGAAGCGGCCCTCGGCGACGCGCCGGCGGAGCCGCTCGAACAGCTCGGGATGGTCCTCCTTCAGCCAGGCGTACTGCTGGGCGCTGGAGGCGGCGAACACGAAGTCGGGATCCTCGTCCATGAGCGCGAGCACGTTCGAGAAGGTGCGGGCGACCTTGCGGCGGGTCTCGCGCACGGGCCAGAGCCAGGCGGAGTCGATGTGCGCGTGTCCGACCGCGGTGACCCGGTGCGCGCTCGCGTGGGCGGGCGCGGCGAGCACGGCCTCGAGCGCCCTCCGGCCGGCGGGGGCGGTGCCCGCGACGTCGTCGGGGTCCACCGCGTCGCACATGCGCTCGAGGGCCGCGAGGATCTCCGCGCGCCGCGACGACGCCGGGTCCAGCTGGCCCATGAGCCCGCGCAGCGTCCACACGTCGCGATCGAGCTCCCAGACGGCCTCGTCGCGCCACGCGAGGTCCATCGTGCGCAGCCGGTAGATGGGCTCGTCGCCCGCGGTGGCGAGGTCGCCGAGCGGCGTCTCGCCGTGGAAGGAGTCGCCGCCGATGTCGGGGTTCGATGCCGCCTCGATCCAGATGTCGATGCGCGTCCCCGGCGCGGTGCCGGCACCGATCGCGGCGAGCGGCACGTAGCCGTTGTACGGCTCGATGGCCTTCACGACGCTGCCGTCCGGCCGGTAGACGAGGCCCTCGGCCTGGAAGCCCGGCTGCCGGTCGCTGAAGCCGAGGTCGACGAGCACCTCGAGCGCGGTGCCGCCCGCATCCCCGTCGTCCGGCACGGTGCCGGTGATGTGGAACCACGTCGTGCCCCACGCCCTGCTCCACGGCGTGCCGACGGCGAACGGCCGGTAGTCCTGCCGCACCGCCTCGGCGAACGGTACGGGCTCGCCCGGAGCGTCCCACGCCTCGATCGCGAGCGGCATCCGTCGGCGGTGGACGTTCGGCACGAGGCGGTCGCGGACGAACCGCTCGATGCGGGCCTCGGCGAGCGCGGTGGTGGGGGGCATGGTCGTCTCCAGTCGATGGCGCGGCGGACCGCGGGCGGGTGTCTCCAGCGTGCGCCGCTCGGGCGTGGGCGTCCGCGCGGCGGGTGGTGCGGTGGTGGTGGTGGTGGTGCGGATGGATGCGCGGGCCGGTCAGCCCTTCACCGCGCCGGCGAGCGCGTTGGATCCGCCGAGCGTGCGCGAGACGAGCACGTACAGCGCGATGACGGGCACCGAGTAGACGAGAGAGAACGCCGCGAGCTGGCCGTACGCGACGGATCCGTACTGCCCGAAGAAGTTGAAGATGCTCACGGCGGCGGGCTGCTTGTCGGGGCTCAGCAGCAGGATGAATGGCACGAAGAAGTTCCCCCAGGCCTGGATGAACACGAAGATGAACACCACCGCGATCCCCGGCCGCATGAGCGGCACGACGATGTGCGTGAGAGTGCGCATCATCGACGCGCCGTCTGTCCAGGCGGCCTCCTCGAGGGAGATCGGCACCGAGTCCATGAAGTTCTTCGCCATCCAGATCGCCATCGGCAGGCTCGTGGCGGCGAGGAAGAAGACCGTGCCGCCGATCGAGTCGATGAGGTCGAGCGTGACGAAGAGGCTGTAGACGGGCACCATCATCGCGGTGATGGGCAGGCACGTGCCGAAGAGGATCCCGTAGAGGAACGGCTTGTTGATCCGCATCCGGTAGCGCGACAGGGGATACGCGGCGAGGATGGCGACCACCACCGTCACGATCGCGCAGCCGCCCGAGAGCACGAGGCTGTTCATCAGCGGGATGAAGGAGATCTCGGGCGTGAGCACGGCCCGGAAGTTCTCCAGGGTGAACTCGCTCGGCACCTTAGCCGACAGCGTCGCGGAAGGATCGAAGGCCGCGAGCAGGAGCCACACGAGCGGCACGGCGAAGCACAGAGCGACGAGCACCAGCACGCCGTTCGCGACAGCCCGCATCACGCGTCCGCTCGGCGAGGTCATGCGGGAGCCCGGCGGTCGGGCCGCCCGCCTCGCTCGCGCCGGCCGGGTGGTCGTCGGCGTCATCGTTGTCACGGCCATGGTCAGTCCACCTCCGGGCGGAGCGCCCTGATGTAGATCACCGAGAACACCGCTCCCACGAGGAGCATGATCGTGGCGATCGCGGTGCCGAAGCCCAGCTGGGAGAACTGGAACGCCTCCTGGTAGGCGAGGATCGGCAGGGTCGAGCTGGAGGTGCCGGGGCCGCCGCCCGTCATCACGAAGATGAGGGTGAAGACCGACAGCGTCTGCAGCGTGGTGAGCATCAGGTTGGTCGAGATGCTGCGACGGATCACCGGCAGCGTGATGAAGACGAGCCGCTGCCAGCCGGTCGCGCCGTCCACCTCCGCGGACTCCGTGATCTCCGGCGGCACCTCCTGCACGGCCGCCGCGTAGACGAGCATCGAGAAGGCGGATCCGCGCCACACGTTCGCGAGGATCACCGAGAGCAGCGGCAGGCCGTACAGCCAGTTCGCGCCCTGGATCCCGAACCAGCCGAGGATCGTGTTGAGCGTGCCCGAGTCGTTGAAGAACGCGTACGCGGCGAACGCGGCCACGATCTCCGGCAGCACCCACGCCGCGATCACGAAGGTGCCGACGATCGAGCGCACGACCCGGTTGCCCTGCCGCATGAGGAGCGCGAGCCCGAGCCCCACGACGTTCTGCCCGACGACCGCCGAGAAGAAGACGAACGCGAGCGTGAGGAGCACCGACTTCGGGAAGTCGGGATCCGCGAAGAGCGCCGTGTAGTTGTCGAAGCCGATGAACTGCGCGCCTCCGGCCGCGTACCCGGTGAGGGACGCGTCGGTGAAGGAGCCGTAGAGGCTCGAGATCACGGGGCCGAGGAGGAACAGGGCCAGCAGGACCATGGAGGGGATCAGCGGGATGGTGCGCACGCCTGTGCGGAGCGCGCGGGCGCGGGCCCGGCCCGGGCGGACCGGGGGAGGCCCGCCCGCGCCCGGAGCGCCGCCGGGTCCCGCCGCGTCCCGCCGGTCGGCGCTCCGCGCATCGGCGTCGCGGCCGACCGGGACGGGGGCGATGGTGGCCACCGTCAGCCCTTCGCCTTCTGCGTCCCGTCCTCGCCGACGATGCCGACGAGGGCCTGGTCGTACGCGGCCGCGGCCTCCTCCGGGGACTGCTGTCCGGTCATCACCGACTCCATCGCCACGGTGATCGCGTTGGAGATGCGGCTGTAGTCGGTGGTCGCGGGGCGGAAGTGGGTCTTGTCGACGATCGAGGAGAAGAACTCGAACGTCGGGTTGGACGCCACGTACTCCGGGTCCTCGGCCACGTCGCTGCGGACCGCGATCTGGCTCGCCGCGATGTCGTACGACTGCGACCCGTCCTTGTCGAGCGCGTCGGCGATGAACTCGAACGCCTTGTCGGGGGCCTTCGTCTTGGCGCCGACCGCGAGGGTCCACCCGCCGGACATGCTGACCGCGCCGGGCGCCTGGCCGTCCTGCGTGGGCATGGGCGCCTGGCCCATCACGTCGCTCCACTCCGGCCACGGGTTCGTGCCCGTGTCGAGCCAGGTGCCGCTGAGCCAGGACCCGTCGAGGTCGATGGCGAGCTTGCCCTGGGGGATCCACTGGCCGGCGACGATGGTGCCGATGTTGGTGTCGAGCGCCTCCTCGGGCTTCGGGCCGATGCCGCCCTGGTAGACGTCGCGGATGAAGCCGAGCGAGTCCTCGAACCCCTGCGAGCCCGTGATCCACTTGCTCGTCGAGTCGTCGTAGAGGGTGCCGGTGGGGGTGCCGTAGTGCAGCATCTCGAAGCCCTGCATGGTCGCGCCTTCGCCCTGGGGCTTGCCCGAGTAGACGTTGAGGGGGATCACGTCCGGCAGCTCCTGCTTGATGGTCTTCGCCGCGTCGAGGACGTCGTCCCAGGTCTTCGGCTCCCACGGGACGGGGAGGCCGGCCTTCTGGAAGAGGTCCTTGTTGTACCAGAGGGCGCGCGTGTCGGTGCCCATCGGGATCCCGTACACCTTGCCGTCCTCGCCGACGCCCGCCTGCTTGGCGGAGTCGAAGAACTTCGACCAGTCGTCCCACTTCGCGACCTGGTCGTCGAGGGGGAGGAGGTAGCCGGCGGCCGCGTCGGACTTCACCTTGAAGGTGTCCTCGTACATGACGTCCGGGGCGGTCGAGGCCGAGCGGTTCATGAGCGCGAGCTTCGTGAAGTAGTCGTCGTTCTGCGCCGCGATGGGGACGAACTCGACCTTCATGCCGGGATTGGCGGCCTCGAAGGTCTTCGCGGTCTCCTTCATGTGGGCGTCCATCTGGGTGAAGGTGCCGAACTTCTGGTACGCGACCTTGATGGTCTTCCCGTCGTCCCCGCCGCCCGCGCCGCCCGAGCAGCCGGTGGCGAGGAGGAGTGCGGCGACGGACGCCGCCGTGATCTGGAGGATGTGGGCCCGCGTCCTCGGGCGAGGCGTTCGATTCGTCATGGTGCTCCCTTGCTCCACTGGCTCGGACGGTCGGCGTCGTCGCGGACCGTCGAGGGTTAGCCAAACGTATGGACTAATCCATGTCAAGACATCCTGGTGTCGATCCGGTCACGGGGCACGGCGGGAGGACGGGGCGCGGCGGCAGCACGGGGTGGGCCGCGGGCGGCAGCGCAGGCGGCTAGCCGCGGATGAGCATCGCCGACGGGCGCGGCGAGAACGCGTTGTCCAGAACGAGGCACGCGGCGCCCACGGCCGCGACGTCCTCGCCGACCGCCGACTCGACCACCCGCACGGGGTGCTTGGCGATGAGCGCGGGGGACCGCCGCACCTCCTCGGGCAGCGTCTCCAGCACGAGGCGCGCGATGGGGTGCCAGAAGGGGCCGCCGCAGACGACCTCGTCGACGTCGAGCAGGTTCACCTGGATCACGATGGCGCGCGCGAGGTGCCTGGCCGCGGCCTCCACGATCCGGCGGGCGGGCCCGTCCTCCGCGTCCGCGCGGGCCGCGAGCGCGTGGAAGGCCTCGCCGATCAGCCGCATGTCGACCGCGTCGCCGCTCGCCGCGGACTCCGCGAGCGCGGCGTCGGACACGTCGCCCGTCCCGAGCACGCCGCCCTCGACGGCCTGGCGCACGAGCGCGTGCGGGGTGATCAGCTCGCCCACGCATCCGACGCGCCCGCACGTGCAGCGCCTGCCGCGCGAGGCGACCATGATGTGGCCTGCGTCCCCGGCGTTGGAGCTGGCTCCCCGCACGGGCTCGCCGCCGAGCACGAGACCGGTGCCGAATCCGGTCCCGTAGTAGACGAACGCGAGGTGGCGGCGATCCCCGGGGCCGAACCACAGCTCGGCGACGGCGGCCGCGGTCACGTCCTTCTCGAGCAGCACGGGCAGGCCGGTCGCGGTGCTGAGCGCCGACCGCAGCGGCACGTGGCGCCAGCGGGGGAGCATCGGCGGATCCAGCACGAGGCCCGTGCCCACGTCGATGGGGCCCGGCGCCGCGAGCCCCACGCCGAGCACGGCCTGGCGGTCGACCCCCGCGTCGGCGATGAGCCCGTCGACGAGCCGGGCGACGAGCGCCACCACCTCGTCGGGGCGGGAGGCGGAGGGCGTGGGGCTGCTGGCGTGCCGGAGCACCGTGCCCTCGAGGTCGAGCAGCACGGAGGTGATGACGGCGGGATCCACGTGCACGCCCACGGCGAAGCGGCCATCGGCCACGAGGTGCAGGAGCGTGCGGGGCTTGCCCGGCCCGCGGATCACGGTGCCGCCCTCGCGCACGAGCCCCTCGTCGATGAGGCGACGGGTCACGTTGGTCACCGTCTGCGCGCTGAGGCCCGTGCGCTCGGCGACCTCGGAGCGGCTGGCGCCCTCGGCCGCGCGGCGCACCGCATCGAGCACCACGGTGCGGTTGTAGCCGCCGATGGCGGGCAGGTTGGTGCCGCGTCGCATGGGCACCTCCTCGCGTGGGCCTCGCCCGCCGGGCGCGGGCCTCCCCGCAGTATCCCGGATGCGCGGACGGCGGCCGCACCGCGCTCGGCGCCTGCGCCGGGCATTACCGCTGCCCGGGGGAGACGGCGACACGCCCGGCCGCGCCGGCCGGAGGCGGAGGAGGGTGGATGCATGACCGATCTGCTCGCGACCGCCCACGAAGCGGCTCGCACCCTCCCCTCGCCCCTCCCCGCCGCGCGTGGACCGCTCAGCGCGGCGCTCATCGCCGACCTCGCCGCGGGATCCTCCTCCCCGGCCGCGACGGGAACCGACGCCGCCGTCGGCACCGCCGCCGACGCCCGGGCGATCGCCTCCGCGCCGGACCTCGCGGCGCTCGCCGCGGAGGCGATCGCCGCGACGGACGACGTGGTCCGTGACGACGACGTCCAGCTGGCGCTCTTCTGCCTCTACGAGCTGCACCACGCCGGCCTCGAGGGGGTGGACGACGACCGCGAGTGGGACCCGCGGCTGATCGCCGTCCGCGGGATCCTCGAGCGCGCCTTCGAGGCCGCCCTGCGCGACCGCGTGCCCGTCCCCGAGCGCCCCGAGCCCACGTCAGCGGGCGTCGCGGCCGCGCTCTTCGCGCTCACCTCGGCCGACTCCGGCCCGTCCCTCTCGCGGTTCGTCGCGCGGAAGGCGAGCCTCGAGCAGCTCCGCGAGTTCCTGGTGCAGCGCTCGATCTACACGCTCGGCGAGGCCGACCCGCACTCCTGGGCGATCCCGCGCCTGCGCGGTCGTGCCAAGGCCGCGCTCGTGGAGATCCAGGCCGACGAGTACGGCGGCGGCCGGCCCGAGCGCGTGCACGCGACGATCTTCGGCGCGACCCTCCGCGGCGTCGGCCTCGACGAACGCTACGGCGCGTACCTCGACGACGTGCCGGCGATCGCGCTCGCCTCCTCCAACGCGATGTCGCTGTTCGGCCTGCACCGGCGCCTCCGCGGGGCGATCGTCGGCCACCTCGCCGCGTTCGAGATGACGTCGAGCGTCCCGAGCCGCCTCTACGCGAGCGGGATCCGCCGCCTCGGCTTCGGCGACGACGTCGCCTGGTACTACGACGAGCACGTCGAGGCCGACGCCGTGCACGAGCAGATCGCGGCGCACGACCTCGCGGGCGGGCTCGTCGAGTCCGAGCCCGAGCTCCTCGACGACGTGCTGTTCGGCGCGGCCGCGTGCCTCGAGGTCGAGAGCTGGGTCGGTGCGCACGTGCTGGCCAGCTGGCAGGCCGGCCGGTCGTCGCTGCGCGAGGGGTCGACGGCCGCCGTGGTCGCCGCGTGAGCGCGCCGTCCGCGGACGACGTGTCCGCTCCGGGTCCGGCGCCCGCCCGGTCGACCGCTCCCGAGCCGGCGCGCATCATCGCCTACCCCGACGGGCCGCTGCTCGTCCGCGGCGACTTCGAGATCGTGGACCCCGCCGGCCGTCCGGTGCCGCGCACACGGAGCACCGTCGCGCTCTGCCGCTGCGGCGTCTCGTCGATCAAGCCCTACTGCGACGGCACGCACCGGCTGGTCGGCTTCCGCACGGATCCGCCCGCTCCCGCCGCGGAGTAGCGGCGACGGGCGGGGGCGCGGCCTAGAGCGCGCTGCCCGGGACGGAGAACGTGTCGCACGCCGTGGGGCCGCCGGCGCGACCGGCCTCGAACCAGCGCTGACGCTGCTCGGCCGATCCGTGCGTCCAGGTGTCCGGATCCACCCCGCCGCCCGCCTGGGCCTGGATGCGGTCGTCGCCCACGGCGGCCGCGGCGTCGAGCGCGTCGGCCACCTCGGCCGCGGACACGGGCTCGAGGAACGCGGTCCCCGTGTCGTCCCGCACCTCCGCGGCCGCGCCGACCCACGCGCCCGCGTAGCAGTCGGCCTGCACCTCGAGCCGCACCGAGTCGGAGTCCGGTCCCGTCCCGCTCCGGTCGGCGCGGTCGAAGGCGCCCGAGAGCTGCTGGATGTGGTGGCCCCACTCGTGCCCGACGACGTACATCTGCGCGAGCGGCCCGCTCGAGGCGCCGAAGCGCGTGCGCAGCTCGTCGAAGAACGTCGTGTCGACGAAGAGGCGCCGGTCGGGCGGGCAGTAGAACGGGCCGGTGGCGCTCGTCGCCTCGCCGCATCCGGTGCTCGTCGCGGCGTCGAACAGGGAGAAGCCCGGGCGGGTGTAGTCGGCGATGCCGACCTCCGGCGCCGCCTGGGCCCAGTAGGTGTCGAGCGAGTCGGCCGCGCCCGCCATGCGGCACTCGACGCTCGCGTTCGCCTCCGCGCCGGTCGTGCAGCCCTCGATCGCCTCGTCCTGCCCCTGCGAGGATCCGCCCGCCCCGGAGCCGCCGCCCGGGCCGCCCGTCCCGTCGACGAGCTGCGACAGGTCGACGCCCGTGAGCTGCTGCACGAGGATCACCGCGACCACCACCAGGAGCCCGCCGCCGCCGGCCGCGATGCCGGTCGTGCGCCCCCTGCCGCCGCGGCGCCGCGTGACCTTGCTGCTGTCGATGCGGGCGTCGTCGTCGAAGGTCATGTCCCGAACTTACCCGCGGGCGGAGGAGGCGTCAGGCGAGATCGGGTCGCGTCTCGCGCACGACCTCCCTCACCCGTTCGACCGCCTCGCGCACCACGTCGTGCCCGCCGCGAGGCGCGGCCTCCGCGGTGCGGGCGCGACGGAGGAAGGCGTCCCAGTCGCCGCCGCCGGCCCGCAGCGGACGCGTCGACGAGAGCAGGGCGGCTCGGCGCAGCCACACGTCCTGCTCGCCCGCCCACCGGTCGAGCGCCTGGTCGGCCCGGGCGCGCGCGGCGCCGGACAGCCGTTCGACGAGCGGGCCGATGACGTCGCGGGCGAGCGGATCCACGAGCGCCCGCAGCCGGGCGTCGCGCACGAAGCCCTCGATGCGCGTGAGGTCGCCGTTGTCGAGATCGTCGACGTGCTCCTGCAGCAGCACGACCGCCGCCAGCCGCCGCTCGTAGACGCGCGACCGCCAGAGCTCGGACGCGAGCGCGACCGCCTCGTCCCGGGTCATGCCCGGACGCCGGCGACCGAGGTCACGCACCGTCCCGCGGACCGCGCCGACGGACGCGCCCACGAACTCGAGGTCGGAGCGCAGCCGCTCCCGCTCCGCCTCGGCGCGGTACCACGCGCCCTCCCTCTCGAGGGCCGCCGCGACGAACTCGGCGTCCTCGGTCATCCGGCGAGCGGCGCCGAGCCCTCGCGCCCGGTGCGGTGAACGAAGGCGCGGCCGAACTCGGACAGCACCTCCTCCGACGTGTGCGTCGGCGCCCAGCCCAGCACCTCGCGGGCGCGGGCGGTCGACATGACGGGCACGTTCGCGGCGATGTCGATCCAGCCCGGATCCGTCCGCTGCACGCGCAGCCGCCAGCTCGCGGAGACGAGCGCCCGCAGCGCCGACAGCGGCACCGTCACGACGCGCGCGTCGAGCAGCCTGCCGACGAGCGCCGCGTCGACGACCGGATCCGCCGCGACGTTGAACGCGCCCGGCGCGCGCCGCTCGACCGCGCGCCAGAACGCGTCCGCGACGTCCTCGTTGTGGACGACCTGCGACACCAGCTCGCGGGGGAGCGGCAGCACCGGGGTGCGGGTGGCGAGTCCGAGCCAGCGCGTGGGGATCCACCGCCCGAGGAAGAGCCCGGCGATCTCCGCCGCGGCCTCGTCGTGCATCACGAGCCCGGGTCGCATGCGCGTCACGACGATCTCCGGGTGCGCGGCCTCGAACGCGTCCATCGCGCGCTCGTTCTCCGCCTTGTGCCGCGAGTAGTGGGAGGTGTGGATCCCGCCGGTGGGCCAGGTCTCGTCCCGCGGCCGGTCCTTGGGCGCCGCGCTGTACGCGCCGACCGACGAGGCGACGACGACCTGCGGGACACCCGCCTGGGCGACGGCCTCGAGCACGTGGGCCGTGCCGAGGACGTTGGTGCGATGCATCACGCGCTCTCGGTGGTTCGGCTGCAGAGCCCAGCCGAGGTGGATCACCGCGTCGGCGCCGCGCATGGTGGCGGCGAGCCCGGAGACCGCGCCCGCCGCGCCGATGTCGGCCAGGCGCCAGGTGACCTCGGAGTACGGCTCGAGGGAGGCGTCGGGCATGCGCCGGGCGACGCCCACCATGTCCGCGCCCGCGGCGTGGAGGCGGCGCAGGACCCCGGTCCCGAGGTTCCCGGTCGCTCCGATGACGACGACGCGCATGCTGCTCCTCTCCTGCGGACGAGACCCGTCGGGCCGGCTGATCCGCGGGTCCTCTCCATCATGCTCGCCGTCGCGCGCCGCCGAGCCGGCGAGCGGGCCTCGGAGGGCGGACGCTCAGCGGTCGACGGCCTCGATGAGCGATCCCTGCGCGAACGTCAGCCAGTCGTACAGGCTCGCGCTCTCCAGCGGTGCGCGGTCGCGCCAGCCGTCCGCCTCGTCGATGCGCAGCGGCACGGAGATCGCGAGCCGGAGGTCGTTGAGCGTGCGGAGCCAGGCCTGCGCGCCCGTCGGATCCAGCACCACGAGGAGCCCGCGCCGGCCGGCCCCGCGCGCGTCCGCCTCCGCGAGCGTCGCCTCGACCGCGTTCGCGTTCGCGGCCTTCGCCTCGCTGAGGTCCGACGCCGTGAACCGCCGGAACTCGGCGGAGGCCTCGGCGTCGTCCGGATACGCGTCGGGCAGCAGGCGCTCGACGACGGGGGAGGGGGCGGCGCCGTCCGTGGCGCCGCCGGTCGCGGACCCCTCGTCCAGGATCCCGCGGAGCTCGCCGAGCAGGCCGCGCAGCATGGCGACCTCGTGCGGCTCGAGGTGCGCGGCTACCGTCCCGTCGGGGCGCGCGCGGAAGGCCCTCACGCGTCCACCCGCTCGAGGGTGGCCCACAGGCCGTAGCCGTGCATCGCCAGCACGTGGCGCTCGATCTCCTCGCGGATCCCCGTCGCGACGACCGCCCGACCGTCCTCGTGCACGCGGAGCATCAGCTCGTCGGCGCGCTCGCGGGGGAACCCGAAGTAGCTGCGGAACACGTAGGAGACGTAGGTCATGAGGTTGACGGGGTCGTTCCAGACCACGCAGCTCCACACCGGCGGGGTCGACGCGCGCTCGAGCAGGCTGGTGTCGGATCCCGTGCGGGTCCCCGACCCGGGGTCGCCTGCGGGCGGGTCGGCGGCGCGGCGAGCGGCGGGGAGGAGGCGGGAGGCCCGCGCGTCCGCGGTGGTGGTGGTCATCGCGCTCCTGTGGGGTCGTCCCGGCGAGCGGCCGGAGCACCCATCCTCTCCCGTCGGGCGGGTCGCCGACGACCGCGTTCGCGCCGCGTCATGCACCGGGACGCACGAGCCCGCAGTCGTACGCGAGGATCACGGCCTGCACGCGGTCCCGCACTCCCAGCTTCGCGAGCACCCGGCCCACGTGCGTCTTCACCGTCGACTCCGACAGGTGGAGGCGCCCGGCGATCTCCTGGTTGGTGAGCCCCTCGGCCAGCGCCGTGAGCACCTCCAGCTCGCGCGCCGTCAGCGGCCGCAGGCGCGGGTCCGCGGCGCCCTCCCCGGTGCCGGCCGCGCCGCCGGTCGCGGGCATCGTCGGGCCGAGCAGCTCGATCATGCGCCGGGTGACCCGGGGCGAGATGGCGGCGTCGCCGTCGGCCACCGCGCGGATCGCCTCCATCAGGTGCTCGGGCCGCGTGTCCTTCACGAGGAAGCCGCTCGCGCCGGCGCGCAGCCCCGCGAACGCGTACTCGTCGAGGTCGAACGTGGTCAGCACGATGACGCGCGTCGCCGGGTGCCGGGCGACGATCTCGGCGGTCGCGTCGATGCCGTCCATCCCGGGCATGCGCACGTCCATGAGCACGATGTCGGGGGCGAGCGCGCCCGTGCGCTCCACGGCCGCGCGGCCGTCGGCGGCCTCGCCCACCACCTCGATCCCGGGCTCGGCGTCGAGCACCATGCGGAAGCCCATGCGCACGAGCGCCTGGTCGTCCACGATGAGCACGCGGACGGGGGTGCTGCTGTCGGTCATCGGTCCTCCTGGAGGCGGGGGCTGTCGGTCGTTCGGGGGGCACGGGACGCGTCGCCCGGCCGCACGTCGTGGAGCCCGCTGGGCATGGACGCCAGCACGCGCCAGCCGCCGCCATCGCGTCGTCCGGCGGTCGCGGTGCCGCCGTACACCGCCATGCGCTCCGCGACGCCCACGAGACCGCGCCCGCTGCCGGGGACGGGCGGCACGACGGGCCCCGTGAGGTCGTCGTCGGTGACCTCGACGATGATCTCCTCCGGCCGGTGGTCGAGCTTCACCTCGACCCGGTCGGCGTTCGGCGCGTACCGGAGCACGTTGGTCAGCGACTCCTGCACGACGCGGAAGACGGCCAGCTGCCGTCCCGGGTCGTCGGGCGGCGTGCCCGTGCTGGTGAAGCGCACCGGGAGGCCGGTGGAGCGGAACGAGTCGACCAGGGCGGCGAGGTCGGCGTGCCCGGGCTGGGGCGCTCGGAGCGACGGCGGGGCGGCATCGCCCGCGCCTGGTTCCTCGGCGAGGACGCCCAGCATGCGGCGCATCTCGGACAGCGAGGTGCGACCGGTCTCGGCGACCTCGCGCATCGCGTCGCGCGCGAGCTCCGGTCGGGCGACGGCGCTCGCGGCCGCCCCGTCGGCGAGCGTCACCATGACGGTGATCCCGTGGGCGACGATGTCGTGGATCTCGCGCGCGATCCGCGTCCGCTCCGCCGCGGTGGCGAGCCGTGCCTGCTGGTCGCGCTCGCGGGCGAGCTGCATGGCGAGGTCCCGCAGCGCCTCGACGTAGCGCTTGCGCCCGCCCACGTTGATCCCGATGAGCGTCGCGATGAGCGGGAGGATCAGGTTGATGAGCAGCGTGCTGGCGATCGACAGGGCCATGGGCCCCTCGCCCGCCGTCGACGGCGCGACGGCCGCGATGAGGACGGCGACGCCGCCGAACCCGATCCACGCGTGCCGGGACGATCCGTAGACGGCCAGCGCGTAGAGCGCGAGCGGGACGGCCCCGCCGTCGAAGCTGCCGGACACGAGGGCGCCCGCGGCGGCCGCCGCCCCCGAGACGGCGAGGACCGTCACGGGGCGGCTGCGGCGGAACATGAGGGCGACGCCCGTCAGGACGCTGAGCGCTGCCAGCGCCAGGCCTCCGGGGAGGCCGGGTGATCTGCTCCCGACGACGGGGGCCGCGCTCACCGACAGCAGGGTGAACGCGATGGCGATGACGGCGTCGACCGCTCGCGGGTGCCGGGCCATCCAGCCGCGGAAGGCCCCCGGCGGGGTGGGCAGGCGGACGCCGTCGGGCGCGGCGGGCGCCGCCGCGCCCGACGGCGCCCTCCGTCCCCCGTCGATCAGGCGTCCCGCTTCCGGGCGATGACCATCGCGGGCACGAGGATCACGGCGACCCACCCGACCATGACGAGCAGCGCCTGCCAGAACTCGAGCTCACCGGGCGCTCCCGTGGCCATGCTGTAGAGCCGGTTGCCAGCGCTGAGCGGGAAGTACGGCGCGAGATCCGCGACCCAGTCGAGCACGCCGCCGAGCAGCTGGCCGACGATCGGCACGACGAGCACGAGGCCTACGAGGGCGCCGATCCCCGCCGCGCCGTTGCGCAGCAGCAGTCCGAAGCCGAAGCCCATCAGGCCGATGAGCACGACGAAGAGCACGCCGCCGAGGGCCGCGAGCAGGAAGTCGCCGTCCAGCACGTCGACCTCCGCGCCGGCGGACGCGAAGTACCCGCGGGCGATGAGGAGCGCGGCGGCCACCGCGATCGCGGTGATGACGAAGGTCACCACCGTGTAGACGATCGCCTTGGCGGCGATGACGCCCAGGCGGCGCGGCGCGGCGCTGAACGACGAGCGGATCATGCCGGTCGAGTACTCGCCGCTGATCACCAGCACGCCGAGCACGCCGGCGACGAGCATCGACAGGGTGACGCCGCTGAGTCCCACCTGGAGCAGCAGGTCCGTCGCGGGGACGCCGGGGAGGGACAGCTGCGTCCGGAGCTGGTCCACGACGAAGGGCGTGAAGAGCGCCGAGAAGCCGGCGAGCAGGAGGAAGACGAGCGCGAAGCACCAGACGGTGGAGCGCAGCGTCCGCAGCTTGATCCACTCGGAGCGCATCAGGCGGGGGAGCGTGGGCCGACCCGTGGTCACGGGTGCGGGCGCATAGGTCGTGCTGGTGGCGGTCATCGTGCGATCTCCTGCTCGGTCGTGCCGACTGCGGCGCTGTGGTACTCGACGTCGCCCTGCGTGAGCGACAGGTAGGCGTCCTCGAGGGATGCGGTGACGGGCGTGAGCTCGTGCAGCACGACACCCGCGGACATCGCCGCGTCGCCGACCTGCGCGGCCGTGAGCCCGGCGATCTCGATCACGTCGCGCTCGACGCTCGTTACCACGACGTCCGGCCGCGCCACCGCCTGGCCGAGCTGGTCGGCGTGCGGGGAGCGGACGCGGACGACGGCGCTCGTGGCGCCGGCGACGACCGCCGCGACGGGCGCGTCGGCGAGCACGCGACCGCGCCCGAGGACGATGAGGTGGTCCGCGGTCTGCGCCATCTCGCTCATGAGGTGCGAGGAGAGGAGGACGGTGCGTCCCTGGCCGGCGAGGTAGCGGGTGATGTTGCGCACCCACATGACGCCCTCGGGGTCGAGGCCGTTGACGGGCTCGTCGAGGATCAGCGTGCGCGGGTCCCCGAGGAGGGCGACGGCGATGCCGAGGCGCTGTCCCATGCCGAGGGAGAAGCCGCCGACGCGCTTCTTGGCGACCGGCTGCAGGCCCGTCATCTCGATGACCTCGTCCACCCGCGAGCGCGGGATCCCGTGCGTGGCCGCCATCGCGAGCAGGTGGTTGTATGCGGAGCGGCCCGTGTGGACGGCCTTGGCGTCGAGGAGCGCGCCGACCTCGTGGAGCGGGGCCTGGAGGTCGCGGTAGCGGCGGCCGTTGACGGTCACCGTGCCGGAGGTGGGACGGTCGAGACCCACGATCATGCGCATCGTGGTGGACTTGCCGGCGCCGTTCGGACCGAGGAATCCGGTCACCATGCCCGGCTGGACGGTGAAGCTCACGCCGTCCACGGCGGTCTTCGCGCCGTAGCGCTTGGTCAGGTTCTCAGCGACGATCATGCGCGCTGCCTCCTCAGGGTGGGTTCGCGGGCCCAGCGCCCGCGGAAGCCACGTTAGGGGCGGGGACGTCGGGGCGGCGTCCCCCCTCCGGCCCCCGTCTCGCGCGGGAGGCTGGTACCAGGGTGCCGGCTCAGGCGGTCCCCGCCGCCAGCGCTCCGAGCCGCCTCGCCGCCTCCTCGAGCACGTCGATCCGCTTGCAGAAGGCGAACCGCACGAGGGACGCGTGCTCCGCGGCGAGCGGCGCATGGCAGAAGGCGGACAGCGGCACGCCGACGACGCCGGCCAGCTCCGGGAGGCGCAGGCACAGCTCGCGGGCGTCGGGGAAGCCGAGCGGGGCCGCGTCCGCGACGATGAAGTACCCGGCCGCGGGCAGGTGGATCCGGAAGCCCGCCGTGGTCAGCCCCGCCGCGAGCACGTCGCGCTTCCGCCGGAGGTCGTGCGCGATCTCCTCGTACACGCCGTCGGGCAGCGCGAGGCCGGTCGCGATGGCGGGCTGGAACGGCGCCCCGTTCACGAAGGTCAGGAACTGCTTCACTGCGAGGATCGCCGACACGAGCGGGGCGGGCGCGGTCAGCCAGCCGACCTTCCACCCCGTGGTGCGGAACGTCTTGCCGCCCGAGGAGATCGTCACCGTGCGCTCGCGCGCCCCGGGCAGCGTCGCGATGGGCACGTGGGGCGCGTCGAAGACGAGGTGCTCGTAGACCTCGTCCGTGACGATCACCGCGTCGTGCGCGACGGCGAGCTCGACCACGAGCTCCCGCACCTCGCGGCTGAGCACCGTGCCGGTGGGATTGTGCGGATCGTTGAGGAGGATCACGCGGGTGCGGTCGGTGATGACCCGGCGGATGTCGTCGAGCCGGGGCTGGAAGCCGGGGGCGCGCAGCGGCACGGTCCGGTGGATCCCGCGGGCCAGCGAGATGAGCGCCCCGTACGCGTCGTAGAACGGCTCGAGCGTCACGACCTCGTCGCCCTCCTCGACCAGCGCGAGCAGCGTGGCGGAGAGGGCCTCGGTCGCACCTGCGGTCACGAGGACCTCGGTCTCCGGATCCACGGCGAGGCCGTAGAAGCGCGCCTGGTGCGCGGCGATCGCCGACCGCAGCTCCGGCGTGCCGCGCCCCGGCGGGTACTGGTTCATGCCGGCCGAGATGGCGGCACGAGCCGCCTCGAGCACCTCGCCGGGCCCGTCCTCGTCCGGGAACCCCTGGCCGAGGTTGATCGCGCCGGTCGCCGCGGCCAGCGCGCTCATCTCCGCGAACACCGTGGTTCCCGGCGTCCCGTCCGGCGTCAGCAGCATCGCCCCACGGGCCGCGCGCACCCACGCGCCGGGAATCGTCATGGGCCCATCATCCCGCGCCCGCTCGTCCTCCACATGGGGCAGCGCCGTCCGCGCGCGGGATGGTGTGGACCGACCACGTCCGCGTTCCGCGACCCCCGCTACCTTTCCTGGACCCGCGACGCACGGCGCCTGAGCGCCTGATCCCGCGCGGGATCCGCACCGCCCGGGGGAGACGAACGTGAACGATCGACCGCGCATCCCGCTGCGACGACGAGGGGGAGCGGTCGCCGTATCGATGGCCGTCCTCGCCACCTGCCACGTGCTCACCGGATGCGCCCCCTCGTCCACCCCGACGCCCGCACCCGCGCCGACCCCGTCGCTCACGCAAGAGCAGCAGGACGAGGCTGCGTTCCGGGATGTGTTCACGCGCTACGTGAGCCTGGATCAGAGTCAAGAGACGGAGGAGATTCTCGCGGGTCTCCTCACCGGCGATGCCCTCGAAGGCGAGATCTCGTCTGTGCGTGATACCCAGGGGAAGGGCCAGCACGGAGTCGGGAAGGCGACGGAGTCGGCCTTCCAGGTCACCAGCCACGGTTCGGACGCGCAGGGTGACTTCATGGTCGCTCAGGCCTGCCTGGACGTGAGCGGCGTCCGAATACTCGACCAGACCGGCGATGACGTCACTCCGAGCCGCGATGTCCGCCTATCGCTGCAGATGAAGGCCAAGAGGTCCACGGACGGCTTATGGCGCATCAGCGACTCCCTACGCAACGAATCGGTTCGAGCATGCGGATGACGGTTGTCCTGATCGCCGCCGGTGTCGCGTCGTGCGTGGTGCTCGGGCTTCCGTCCTCCGCCCGAGCGGCCGCGAGTTCATGCGGGCAGTCGTCGGGAAGCGTGGGCGGCTGCGCGTCCGGTGAGATCGAGGGGAACGGCGTCTCGGTGAGGGCCCAAGATGAGCGCCCGCCGGAGTCGCAGCACTCGAACCTCGGAGGGGAATCGCAACCGCCGACGATCACTGACGTGGCGCCGCAGGCGCCGCCTCCGGTGCCGCGGGGTCGGTTGGCTGCGGATGTGGATGTGCCGTGCGCTCCGAGTGCGCGTCTGTCGGGTGGTTCTCTGTGTTCGGATGGGCAGCATGCGTTCTTGCCGCCGGCGAAGGCGCCGTCGAAGCCGGCGGATCCGGTGCCGGTCGTCGCTGCGGTTCCGGCGGTGTCACTTGCGGATGTGGCGCAGTTCGTGCCGCGGGATGCGTCGATACGGTCGCAGCCGAACGGGTGGGCGATCGTGGGGGCGCCGGTGAACCTGTTCACCGACGCGGCAGCGCAGGTGGTCGACGGCCAGTTGCTGGGTCGTCCGGCGCAGGTGCGGTTCGTGCCGGTGTCGTTCACGTGGGATCACGGCGAGGGGACGTCGACGACGGTGGTGGGTCCTGGGGCGTCGTGGAAGGCGTTGGGTCAGCAGGACTTCACGCAGACGGATACGAGTCACGTGTATGAGTCGGTCGGGGATCGGCAAGTCAGCCTGACGATCTCGTATTCGCCGAGCTATCGGTTCGACGGGGGTGGCTGGCAGCAGATCCCGGGCACGCTCCCGGTGCAGGTCGGGCCGGTCGCGATCCATGTCCTGCAGGGGTCGACGGTGCTGGTCGGGGGTGCGTGCGGGGAGCGGAACGCCGGACCCGGATGCCCGTGAGCTTCCTCCGATCGCGCGCGGGGTCGCCGGCGGCGAGTCTCGCGGCGTGACCGGCGGCGGGAACGCCGTCGCCGCGTACGCTCGAGCCAGCTCGCGAGCTGAGCGTGTCCGGTCCCGAGCCGCCCGAGCCTCTCGAGGTCCGGCGGTGGTGCCCTGTCAGGGCGGCCATAGGGAACGCCCAGACTCGCCCTGAATGCTGGCATGACCTGAGAGGAGCACCACCGATGACCGACAGAAACCACGGCGACGACGAGCACGAGGGCGGCCGCGAGGCAGCCGGCCGAGCCGAGGGCTCCTCGACGGGTGCGACGTCGTCCGATGCCCCTCAGGCGCGCGACGAAGGATCGGCCTGGCCGGCGCCCGCCGGCCCCGCGGCCGCGTCCCATCCCGCGCCGACCGCGCCGGATCAGCAGGACACCCTCGCCTACGGAACCGCAGCACCGACCGACCACGCGGCGACCGCGCCTCTCGGTGGCGCTGCGGCGGCCGGATCCGAGCCGGTCGGCGACACCGCGACAGCTCCTCCCAAGAAGAAGCCGAACAAGGCGCTGCCCCTCGTCGCCATGCTTGCCGTCGGGGCCCTCATCGGCGGAGCCGCCGGGGGTCTCACCACCTGGGCCATCGCGCACGACGACGCCTCGACCGAGTCGGTCAGCCAGTCGCCTGCGAACATCACGGTCAACGACCCGGACAACGCGACGCCCATCACGGCCGTCGCCGCCAAGGTGTCCGGCTCGGTCGTCACCATCGAGGTGGCCGGAGCGCAAGCCGGCGGCACGGGCTCGGGGGTGGTGCTCTCCAGCGACGGCTACATCCTCACCAACACGCACGTGGTGACGCTCGACGGCCAGACCGGCGACGCCACCATCCAGGTGAAGACCGCGGACGGGGCCCTCTACACGGCGAAGCTCGTCGGCACGGATCCCGTCGTCGACCTCGCCGTCATCAAGCTCGACAACGCGAGCGGTCTGACGCCCATCGAGTTCGCCGACTCGTCGAAGCTCAACGTCGGCGACACCGCCATCGCCATCGGCGCCCCTCTTGGCCTCTCCGGCACCGTCACCGACGGCATCGTCAGCGCGCTCGACCGGAGCATCCAGGTCGCGTCCTCGGCAGCGCCGGCGACACCGGGCGACGGCAGCCAGAGCGACGAGACGCCGTTCAACTTCTGGCCCTTCGGCAACGAGGGCCAGGGCGGTTCCGGCGGCCAGGGCGGGCAGGGCGGTTCCGGTGCTCAGGGCCAGGCCTCGGCGAACATCAACCTCGCGGTGATCCAGACCGACGCGGCCATCAACCCCGGCAACTCGGGCGGCGCGCTCCTCGACGGCGACGGCAAGCTCATCGGCGTGAACGTCGCCATCGCGAACGCGGGCGGCACCAGCTCCACCGCCGGCAGCATCGGAGTGGGCTTCGCCATCCCGTCGAACCTCGCGAAGCGCGTGGGCCAGGAGATCATCCAGAACGGCAAGGCGTCCCACGGGCTCCTCGGGGCGAGCGTCCGCGACGTCGCCAGCGGAGACTCGAGCACCCCCGTCGGCGGCGCCTTCATCGCCGAGGTCCAGAGCGGTGGCGCGGCCGCTGCAGCGGGGCTGAAGCAGGGTGACATCGTGACCGCGTTCGGCAGCATCCCGATCAGCAAGGCGAGCGACCTCACCGCACAGGTGCGCGCCCTCGCCGGCGGCAGCGCCGCCGAGCTCACCGTCATCCGCGGCGGGCAGAAGCAGAAGGTGGACGTCACGCTCGGCACGCTGCAGCAGTAGCGAGGGGCGTCACGAGGGGCGGATCGGCTGGCGCCGGTCCGCCCCCCGTCGTCCTCGACCGGCGAGCGGACGACGGGGAGGCTGGTAAACTCCTGCGAGGCTCGGCCCCCGACAGGCCCCGGCCGCACCTCCCCCAAGAGATCGGCTCAGATGGCGCACCACCCGCGACGAGACCCCGTCGCCGGCAGCCCCGGCGATCTCCCTGCCGTCTCGTACGTCATGCCGATCCTCAATGAGGCGGCCCACGTCCGCGCCGCCGTCGACAGCATGATGCAGCAGGACTACGCCGGCGACTTCGAGGTCGTGCTGGCCCTCGGTCCGAGCACCGACGGCACGACCGAGGTCGTCCGCGAGATGGCACGGGCCGATCCGCGCATCACGAGCGTCGAGAATCCCACCGGGTCCACGCCCGGCGGCCTCAACGCGGCCATCCGCGCCACGCGCCACCCCATCGTGATCCGCGTCGACGCGCACTCGCTCCTGCCGCGCGACTACACGCGCATCGCCGTCGAGACCCTGCAGGCCACGGGCGCGGACAACGTCGGCGGCCTCATGTCGGCCGAGGGGCGCACGCCGTTCGAGAAGGCCGTCGCCCGCGCGTACGGTGCCCGGGTCGGGCTGGGGGGCACCGCGCATCACGTGGGCGGCAAGGAGGGGCCGGCGGAGACCGCCTACCTCGGCGCCTTCCGTCGCGAGCGCCTCGTGGAGGTCGGCCTCTTCGACGAGGGGGTGCGACGCGGACAGGACTGGGAGCTCAACCGCCGGCTCCGGCAGAGCGGCGGCCTCGTGTGGTTCACGCCGCGGATGAAGGTCACCTACCGCCCCCGCTCCACGTTCCGCTCGCTCATCCGCCAGTTCTTCGCCACCGGCCTGTGGCGAGGGGAGCTCGCCCGGCGCTACACGCGGCAGAACTCCGTGCGGTACTTCGTGCCCCCGGTCGCGGTCGCCGGAGTGGCCGCGGGTCTCCTCCTCGGCACCGCGGGCCTCGTCGGCACAGCGTTGGGCATTCCGGGACTGCGTCGGCTCGTCGGTGCGTTCGTCGTTCCCGGCGTCTACGCGGGCTTCGTGCTGGTGAGCGCGGTCTCGGTCGCCTCGCGGGACGGCGCCGCGACGATGCTGCGCTTCGCGGCGGTCCTCCCGTCCATCCACTTCAGCTGGGGCACCGGGTTCGTGCTCGGCTTCCTCGAGCTCACCGACGACCTCGACGGGCACACCGGCCGATGAACGCGGCTCCCGGCACCGGCGACCGCGGCCTGCCCACCTCCATCGCCGAGCTCCGCCGCGTGACGCAGCCGCCCGAGGTCCGGCTGCGTGCGAACGCCGAGCACTGGACGGCGCACCTCTACCTCCGCGACCTGTCGCCGTACCTGACCTGGCTGCTGCTGCGGACGAGGATCAGCGCCAACGGCGTCACCGTCGTCATGATCCTCACGGGCTGGGCCGCCGCAGCCGCGCTCCTCATCCCGGGCATCGCGGGGGCCGCCCTCGCGCTGGTCCTCGGCCAGCTGCAGATGCTGGTGGACTGCTGCGACGGCGAGGTCGCGCGCTGGCGCCGCACGTCGTCGCCGGTCGGGCACTTCCTCGATGCCGTGGGGCACTACTCCACCGAGACGCTGATCGCTCTCGCGCTGGGGATCCGCGCTGCCGCGTACCCGTTCGAGGCGCCGGGCGACCTGCCGTGGACGACCCTGGCGTTCGCCCTGGCGCTCGTCATCGTGCTGAACAAGGCGCTGAACGACATGGTGCGCGTGGCGCGCGCGTCCGCCGATTTGCCGAAGGCGCCCGTCGGCGCGGGCACGGTCGCGTCGCAGCACTCCCTGATCGCCACGGCCCGCCGTGTCGTGCGGTTCCTGCCCTTCCACCGCATGTTCCACTCCGTGGAGCTCACCATCGTGACCTTCGTCGTCGCGGTGATCGGCCTCGTCGCGGGTCAGCCGGAGACCGACCGGGCGTACCTCGTCGTCCTGGTGCCGCTCGCGGTGCTGGCGCTGGTGGGGCACTTCGTGATGATCGTCACCTCGCGCCGGCTGACGTCCGCGTGACGGGCGCCGTCCCGCGCGTCGGCGTCGTCGTCCTCAGCCAGGGGCGGCGGCCGGAGGGGCTGGCGGCGTCGCTCGCCTCGGTGCTCCGTCAGCGAAGCGTCGCGCTCGACGTGATCGTGGTCGGCAACGGCTGGGATCCGGTGGGCCTGCCCGACGGCGTGCGTGGCCTGCACCTGCCCGAGAACCTGGGCATCCCCGCCGGGCGCAACGCCGGCGTCCCGCTCGTCACCGGTGAGACGCTGTTCTTCCTCGACGACGACGAGACCGTGCCGAGCGCCGCGTTCCTCGCCGATTGCCTCGCGCTGATCCACGGCAGCGACGACGTCGCGCTCATCCAGCCGCGGATCGTCGACCCGACGGGTGCCGCCACACCGCGCCGCTGGATCCCGCGCATCCGCAAGGGCGACCCCGCGCGCTCGAGCGCGGTCATGTCGGTGCTGGAGGGCGCCGTCGTCGTCCGCCGCGACGCGTTCGAGGCCGCTGGCGGCTGGGCGGGGGAGTTCTTCTACGCCCACGAGGGCATCGAGCTGGCGTGGAGGATCTGGGATCAGGGGCTCCGCGCCTGGTACGCGGGCGACCTCGTCGCCCACCACCCCGCCGTCGCCCCGACCCGGCACGCGGAGTACCACCGCCTCACCGCGCGCAACCGGGTCTGGCTCGCGCGGCGCAACCTGCCGCTGCCGCTCGTGCCCGTGTACGTGGGGTCGTGGACCGCGGTGCAGCTGATCCGCAGCGCGCGGAACCGAGACGGCCTCGGCACCTGGCTGCGGGGCTGGCGCGAGGGGTGGACGACGTCGCCCGGGCCGCGTCGTCCGATGTCGTGGAGCACCGTCGTCCGCATGACGCGCGCGGGCAGGCCGCCCGTCATCTGATCGTGATCCGACCCCGATCGGTCACGATCGCACACCGTTCCGCGCCCCCGGCCGGGGCGCGTCCGGAGCCACCCGGAGCGCTGGCTACGGTGGAGTCATGGGTCTCCTGAACGACGCTCGCCTCGGCGTGCGCGCTGTCCGCTCGCTGGTCCAGCAGCGCCGTGCGCGCGGGACCCTCCAGCGCAAGCTCGCGCTCCTCGCCCCCTCGCCCCGAGGCGAGTACCGCGTCGCCGTGTACTTCGCCGACTCGGCCGTGAACATGTACCAGATCCGCCAGTGGTACCGGCCGCTCGTCGAGCTGGCCCGCACGCATCCGGTCGTCATCCTGAGCCGCCACCCGAGCGGGGCGAACGCGCTCCTCGACGAGAGCCCCCTCCCGGTGGAGTACGTGCGCCGCGTCGCGGACCTCGAGCGGGTCATCGCGGAGCAGGACATCCGCGTCGTCCTCTACGTCAACCAGAACACCCGGAACTTCCAGATGATGCGGTACGGACGCCGCTGGCACGTCTTCGTCAACCACGGCGAGTCCGACAAGATGTACATGACCACCAACCAGTTCAAGGCGTACGACTACAGCCTCATCGCCGGCGACGCCGCCCGCGCTCGGCTCGGCAAGGTCCTCTGGGACTACGACCTCGACCGCCGCGCGATCCCGATCGGCCGTCCGCAGGCCGACCACTACTCCGGCGAGCTGCCCTACGCGCCCGACGACCGCACGGTGGTGCTCTACGCGCCCACGTGGGAGGGGGACCGCGCCGCCGCCGCATACGGGTCCATCGCGTCGCACGGCGTCCCGCTGGTGCGTGACCTCATCGCGACCGGACGGCATCGGGTGGTCTACCGACCGCACCCGCGGTCGGGCGTCGTCGACCCCGGGTACGCGCGCGCGAACCGCGAGATCGCCGCCATGCTCGAGCGTGCGAACGCGCAGGATCCGTCGGCGCAGCACGTCGTCGACCGCTCGCGCGAGCTCGCCTGGCAGCTGTCCGCCGCTGACCTCGCCATCGTCGACATCTCCGCGATGGTCTACGACCGCCTCGCGGCGGGACGCCCGCTGGTGGTGACGCGGCCGGTCCGGCCGGAGGCCCAGATCGACACCGACGGCTACCTCTCCGACTGCGAGTGGCTGACGGCGGACGACGCGCGCGACATCGTGACCCGGCTGGACGCGCTGCAGCACGACGCGGCCGCGGATCGCCGGCTCGCGGCGTGGGTCCGCCACTACTTCGGCGACGCCTCTCCCGGCGCGGCGACCGCGCGCTTCCACTCGGCCATCGACCACCTCATGGGGGAGTGGGAGCGTCACGCGGCGCTGCACGCCCGGGACGGCGGCGACGGCCAGCCGTCCGACGACCAGGTCGACGACGAGGACGAGGACGCCTGAGGCTCGGCGGGGCCGGGCGCCGAAGCCCACGTCCCCGGGTGGCGTCAGCCCTTCGCGGCCTTCTTCTCGGCGATGCGGATCACGCGCGGCTTCTTCTCCGGCACCGCCAACTCGTCGGGGAATCCTGCCGGAGCTGGACCGAACGCCTGACGGGAGCTCGCGACGATCTTCCCGCCGAGCATCCGGTTGCCGGCCCCGCCGATGACGGCACCGATGCCGAACGGGACGGCGCGGCCGATGGCGCTCGCGCTCTGGTTCACCACGAAGCGCTTGATGAAGGCGCGCTTGATGCGGTCGGCGATGGGCCCGATGGCGAACGAGGGCAGGCCCGAGGTGATGGCGCGGCCCCAGTTGGCGTTCCGGTCGACGGGCTGGCCGGAGAACTGGCCCGTGAACTGCTGGATGACCTGCGCGCCCGGGGCGCCCAGCATCATCGTCATGACGAGGGCGCGGGCGCGGGCCGGGTCCTCGACGGTGATGCCGTGCACCTCGGTGATGGACTGCGCGAACAGGGCGCTCGCCTCGAGGAAGCCGGCCGTCTCCACGCCCGTGAGCGCGAGGGACACGCCGGTGCCGACGCCGGGGATCACGGCGCTCGCTCCCACGGCGGCGCCACCGGCGGTGACGGCGGCGAGGAAGCGCTTCTCCAGGATCGCGATGATGCGGTCGGGTGAGGCATCGGGGTGGCGGGCGCGGATCGAGCGGATGTGGGCGAGCACGACGGGGCGCTGCACGGACAGGAGACGATCGATGCCGGTGGCCACGGTCGGGTCGAGCTCGGAGGCGTCCTTCATGCTCCGAGCCTACGCGCGGCACCTGTGCCGTTCGTCCCCTCGTCGTCCATCGGATGGACGCGCGCGCAACGGGCCTATCCGCGGAGATGCGGGCAGATGCGCATGGGACGTCACCGCTCTGGTCATTCCTCCATGTGGCGGATAAGCATGTGACATGGTCACCACCGTCTCCGACGCCGCCGCCGAGTTCGGTTCCCGCGTGCGCGAGCAGCGACAGCGCATCGGCATCAGCCAGGAGACGCTGGCGGAGCTCTCCGGCATCCACTGGACGGCCCTCGGCAAGATCGAGCGCGGCCAGCGGAACCCGAGCCTGCGCAACATCATCAAGATCGCGAGCGGGCTCGACGTGGATGCGGGACTCCTCGTGACGGGTCTCACCGCCGACATGCTGCCGCAGGACGACGGTGACTCGCCCGCCGAGCTGATCCGTCTGGAGCGCGAGCGGGACCGACGCGGCACCACGCCCGTCAGAAGCTGACCCGCCACAGGTACTCGCCCCCGTCCGGCCGGAACCATCGCACCACGAGGATCGTGTCGAGCGCCAGGTCGTCGCCCCGGATGGTGGTGCACAGGCGCTCGCCCGGCCGCACCGTGACGGGCGCGCGCGACAGCATGGTGCCCGACCCGAGCAGGTGCAGCGAGATGGCGTGCAGCACCTCGTCGCCGACGTTGACCAGCGCGAAGCGCGGCCGCTCGAGCGTGCGGTCGAAGTGCCAGGGCACGCGGTACGCGGGCTCGGGATCGGGGCGGATGGGCAGGGGCGGGACCGGTCGCAGCATGCGTGCACGGTAGGGGCGGCGTGCGACGTGCGGGGTCGCGGGCCTGTGGAAGGGCAGGGCTGGGGAGGAGGGGCGCGCCTCGGCCTACGCGCCGGTCGGAGCCGGCGGGTTGTGGTCGGCGTTGTAGGCGTCCATGACCCGGTCGATGGGGCCGTCGAGCACCAGGGCGCCCTTGTCGAGGTACAGCCCGCGCGTGCAGAAGCGGCGGAGGTCGCGCTCGTTGTGCGAGACGAAGAACAGCGTGCGCCCCTCCGCGAGCATCTCCTCGATGCGGTGGTAGCACTTCTCCCGGAACGCCCGGTCGCCCACGGCGAGGACCTCGTCCACGAGGAGCACCGGCTCGTCGAGCCGCGAGATCACGGCGAACGCGATGCGCACCTTCATCCCGCTCGAGAGGTGCTTGTAGGGGGTGTCGACGAAGTCCGGGATCTCGGCGAAGGCGATGATCTCGTCGAACCGGGCGTCGATCTCGGCCTTGGACATGCCGTGGAGACCCGCCGTGAGGTAGATGTTGTCGCGGACCGTGAGGTCGTTGACGAAGCCGCCCGTGATCTCGATGAGCGGTGCGACGCCGGCATGGACGCCGATCGACCCCTCGTCGGCAATGAGCACCTCGGCGACGAGCTTGAGGAGCGTCGACTTGCCCTGTCCGTTGCGGCCGACCACGCCGATCGCCTCGCCCTGCCGCACCTCGAAGGACACGTGGCGCAGGGCCCAGAACTCGCCCGGCCGCGCGCGACGCGCCGATCCCGCGAAGAGGTCCTTGAAGCTGCGTCGGGCCTTCCGGTTGCGACGGAAGCGGATGCCTGCGTCGTCGACCGAGAGGACGGTGCGCGGGTCGGGCGACGGGTGCGACGCGTCCATCAGATCTCCTTCAGGACGGCGGGCAGGGAGCGGCGGAAGACCAGCGCGCCGACCGCGACGAGGCCGGCGGAGATCGCCGCGCTGACCCCGACCGCGTACCAGTCGAGCTCGGAGGGGAAGAACGCCGCGCGGTAGAGGCCGAAGACGCCGGTGAGGGGGTTGAGAGCGGCCCAGGGATGCAGCTCGGCGGGCAGGTCGCTCGACGAGTAGACGATGGGCGAGGCGTAGAACAGGAAGCGCAGCACGAGCTTCACGGCGCGCTCGAGGTCGCGGAAGAACACGACGAGGGGCGCGATGATCAGCCCGATGCCGAGGAGCAGCGTCGCCTGGATGAGCACGGCGAGCGGGAACAGCAGCACGTGGACGTCGAGGCGCGCGCCCGCCACGATCGCGAACACGGCCAGGACCGGGAGGCTCGCGACGAACTCGAAGCCCTTCGCGAGGACCAGGCGGAGCACCCAGATGCTGCGCGGGATACGGGTCGAGCGGACGAGCTTCGCCTGGGAGCTGAATGCCCTCGTGAAGTCGCTCGTCGCTCCCGTGAACCACATCCACGGCAGGAGCGCCGCGAGGAGGAACACGATGTACGGCTCCTCGCCGACGTCGCGCGAGAACACGACAGTGAAGACGAACCAGTAGATGCCCGACATCACGAGCGGGTCGAGGATCGACCAGAACCAGCCGAGCGCGCTCGTCGAGTAGCGCACCTTGAGGTCGCGCGTCGTCAGCAGCCAGAGCGACCTGCGGTAGCGGGCGGCGGGGGTGCGGGATGCGCGACCGGGGCTGGCGGCGTCGGGCACGGCGGGGATCCTCTGCGTCAGCATCCCCGAGGCGGTCTAGACGAAGAGGTTGGCCCTCTCGAGGTCCTCCGCGAAGTCGACCTCGACCGCGTACAGGTCGGAGATGTCTACCGGTTCGACGAGCAGGGAATCCTGCTCGATCGCCAACTCTATTCCACGCTCGAAGTAGTCCTGGTCGGCGACCCGGGCCAGCTGGCGGATGAGGACGGGCTTGTCGGCCTTGGAGACGTAGTTGATGCCGACCGCCTCGCCGAGGCCGCCCTTCACGGTCTTCGACAGCTCGCGGATGAAGCCCTCGGGGCTGGTCGTGTACTTGACCTCCTCGTCGGAGACGCGCGAGGTGTTGACGGTGACGAAGGACTGGTCGCGGGCGATCATCGCGGCGGCGCGTCGGAGGATCATCGGGTCGAAGACGACGTCGCCGTTCATCCAGAGGACGCCGCCGGGGCCCGAGGCGCGGAGGGCGCGGAGCAGGCTCTTGGACGTGTTCGTCTGGTCGTACTGCTCGTTGTAGATGTAGTCGGCGTCCGGGAACGCGTCGATGATGTGGTCGAGCTTGTAGCCCACGACGATGCTGACCTTGGCGTCGTCGCCGAGCCCGAAGCGGATGTTGTCGAACTGCTGGCCCATGATGGTGCGGCCGTCGCTCAGCTCGGTGAGGGGCTTGGGGAGGCTGCGTCCGAGACGGCTGCCCATGCCTGCCGCCAGGATGACTACCTGCGTGGTCATGTGTTCTCCGTTCGATGCGGGGTGCCGAGTCCGCTCGGCAGCCCTCGGACATCGAGGGTTCGCCGGGACTTCACCCGCGGGTTTCCTGTTCGACACGCCGTCATGCCGCTTCCATCGTAGGCCGCGGGCGGGGAAATAGGCGGGATCGGCGGCGGGGTCGTGTCCCTTTCGTGATCTGGATGGGCTCCCGCGGGGGCGCGTCGGGTGCGCATCCGGGGTCGGGGCGGCCTCGTGCACGGACCGGGCGCGGACCTCCGAGGACGACGGGCCGGCCACGGAGGACCGCCTTGCTAACGTGGGGCCGTGACCGACGCCCCCGACGAGACGACCTCCCCCGACGCCACGTCCGACTCCTCCGCGGAGCCCCTGGATCACGCCGACAGCGCCGCAGCCGTGCCGGCGGAGGAACCCACCGTGATGGCCGTCCCCACCGAGGGATCGGCCGCCGTGCCGCGACCGCCGCGCCCCGGTCAGCGCGTCCCGCGTCGTGCCACCGCACCCTCCCCGCGGACCGCGCCGGCGGTCGTCGTGGCGCCCACGCCGCCCCGGGTGAAGTCGAGCCCCATCGTCGCGCCCGCGTCGCGCCTGCCCGTCTCGGCGGACGACGCGGGGGAGAGCCCGTCCGCGGCATCGCGCCCTCCGCGCGTCCGACGGCGCACCCGCGTCCAGCGAGCGGCCGGGAGCGCGGAGGCCGTCGCGGTCTCCGAGGACAGCGCGGCGTCGGACGTGGACGAGGAGCGGACGGCGACCGGCACCTCCGTGGACTCGCCGACGATGCCCACCGAGGCGCCTGATGCGGCGGTCCCGCCGGACGCCGATGCCACGGCGCCGGACCAGGACGGCCTGACGGAGCTCAGCAGCATGTTCTCGGATGCCGACCGGCAGCCCACGGGCGATCCCGCCCGCCCCGTCGTGGAGGACGACGGCGCTCCGTCGACCGGCGACGTCCCGGCGGCGGAAGCGGCGGATGGTGACGGCCCGACCTCTGCGGAAGCCGAGTCGCGCGACCCCGCGAGCGTGGAGGCGACGGATCCGGGCCACGGGGTCCCCGATGCCCTGGACGACCCGGACGAGGCCGCCGGACCTGATGCGATCGTCGAGCCCGAGCCCGAGCCCGAGCCCGAGCCCAAGCCCGAGCCCGAGCCGGTCACGGATCGCGAGACCGCGCCCGAGCTGACCGCCGACGCCGTGGCCGAGGCCGCCGAGCCGGCCGACCAGGTCGCCGACGATGAGTCCGCCACCCCGGACGCCGACGCCGTGCCGGAACCCGCTCCGGATTCCGAGCCCGAGACGGCCCGCGCCGTGACCGTGCGCACCGACAGCCTCACCGCGCCCCGCTCCACCCGCCCCGGCCTCGCCGGGGTCGCGGAGACCGCCCTCACGCCGTCCGTGCGCGGCGACCGCGCCGCCGCCCCCGAGCTGGGGGACGACGTGCTCGTGATCGAGGGGCTCACCAAGCGCTTCGACGAGAAGGTCGCCGTCGACGACATCGCCCTCACCGTGCGCGCCGGCTCCTTCTACGGCATCGTCGGGCCGAACGGCGCGGGCAAGACCACGACCATGTCCATGGTCACGGGGCTCCTCCGGCCAGATGCCGGCACCGTCACCGTCAACGGGATCGACGTCTGGCGCGAGCCGCTCACCGCAAAGCGGAGCATCGGCGTGCTGCCGGACCGGCTCCGCCTCTTCGACCGCCTCACCGGCGCGCAGCTCCTGCACTACTCGGGCGCCCTGCGGGGCCTCGCCGACGCGGAGATCCGCAGCCGCTCGGCCGACCTCATCGCCGCCTTCGGGCTCGAGGACGCCGTCGGGCGGCTCGTCACCGACTACTCGGCGGGCATGACCAAGAAGGTCGCGCTCGCCTGCGCCATGATCCACTCGCCGCGCATGCTCGTCCTCGACGAGCCGTTCGAGTCGGTCGACCCGGTGTCGGCGGCCAACGTCGTCGAGATCCTCCAGGACTACGTGGCGCACGGCGGCACCGTCGTGCTGTCGAGCCACGGCATGGACTTCATCCAGCGCATCTGCGACCACGTCGCGATCATCGTCAACGGCCGGGTGCTCGCCGCGGGCACCATGGACGAGGTCCGCGCGGGCCGCTCGCTGGAGGAGCGCTTCGTGGCGCTGGCCGGCGGTCGACGCACGGCGGAGGGGTTCTCGTGGTTGCACTCGTTCTCCGACTGAGGCTCGCACTCTTCGCCAACGCGTTCCGCCGCAGCCCGTGGCAGGTCCTCGGACTCGTGGCGGCGGCCGTGTACGGGATCCTCGTGACGGTGCTCGCCGTGGGCGCGCTGGCCGGGCTCCGCGACGCCGACGTCGCCGCCGCGCGGGACGTCGTCGTGGCCGGTGGCGCGCTCGTCGTCCTCGGATCGCTCGTCGTGCCGCTCGTGCTGGGGACACAGGACGCCATGGACCCTCGCCGCTTCGCGTCCTACGGCATCGAGCCCCGGCGACTCGCCCTGGCGCTCGGCGTGGCCGCCGTCGTCAGCGTGCCGGGCGCGGTGCTCGTGGTCGTGGCGCTGACCACCGTGGTCACGTGGGCCCGCGATCCGCTCACCGCCCTCGTCGCCGTGATCGCTGCCTGTGCCGCGGTCGTCACGTGCGTGCTCGTCGCCCGGATCAGCACCGTCCTCTCCTCCGTGCTGCTCAGCACGCGCCGGGCCCGCGAGGCGACCGGGCTCACGGCGGGCCTCGTGGCCGTGCTCCTCGTCCCCGCTGTGGTCGCGCTGGCCCAGGCCGACCTCCTCGACGACGGGCTCCGCCCTGCGCGCGGCGTGCTCGGCGTCATCGCCTGGACCCCGCTCGGCGCGGCGTGGTCCGCTCCCGCCGCGGCCGTCGAGGGCGACGCCGGCGCGGCCTCGGGGATGCTGCTGGTGGCCCTCGCCTCCGCCGCGCTCCTGGCGCTCGCGTGGGTCCGCCTCGTGCCGTGGGCCCTCACGGCTCCCGATCGCGCGGGCGGCGGTCGCGCGCAGACCGGCCTCGGCTGGTTCGGCCGCTTCGGCGCGTCGCCCACGGGTGCGGTGGCCGCGCGCAGCGTCACCTACTGGATCCGCGACCCGCGCTACCGCGCCACGCTCGTGCTGATCCCGGTGCTCCCGCTCGTCCTCCTCATCCCGCTCGTCATCGTCGACGTCGACGCGCACGTGCTGGCCCTGGTGCCGCTGCCGGTGATGGCGCTCTTCCTCGGATGGAGCGTGCACAACGACACCGCGCACGACCACACTGCGGTGTGGCTGCACGTCGTGTCCGGCATCCGCGGCGTCGCGGACCGCGTCGGCCGCATCGTGCCCGTGCTCGCCATCGGCGTCCCGCTCGTCGCGGTCGGCGCGCCCCTCAGCGCGCTCGGCTTCGGCGACCCGTCCGTCCTGCCCTCCGTCGTCGGGGTGAGCGGCGGCGTCCTGCTCGCCGGGGTCGGCCTGGCGTCGCTCTTCTCCGCGCGCTTCCCGTACCCCGCGTCGCGTCCCGGGGACAGCCCCTTCCACGCGCCGCAGAGCGTGAGCGCCGGCGGATCCACGGTGCCCACGCTCACGTTCCTCGCGACGATCGTCCTCGCGCTCCCGTCCGTCTGGCTCGGCTGGATGGGGCTGGTCCACGGCGGCGCGTACCCGATGTGGTCGCTCGTCGTGGGGCTGGGCATCGGCGTCGTGACGCTCGTCGTCGGCGTGGTCGGCGGAGGCCGCGTGTTCGAGCGGCGCGGCCCCGAGCTCCTGGCCTTCGCGCAGCGGCACTGATCCGCGGGTCCCGCGCCGCCGGATCCGGCATGCCGGAAAAGTAGACTGGCCGCATGGTCATCCTCAGCATCGAACAGGCCCCCGGAAGCCCCGCGCAGGGCGGCGGGACCGACACGCTCGACCGCGAGCTCGAGGAGCTCCTCGAGCAGGAGACGATCGAGCCCGGCGATCACGAGCGCTTCTCGCACTACGTGAAGAAGGACAAGATCCTCGAGTCCGCGATCAGCGGCAAGCCCGTGAAGGCGCTCTGCGGCAAGAAGTGGCTGCCCGGCCGCGACCCCGAGAAGTTCCCGGTCTGCCCCGACTGCAAGCGCATCTACGAGAACATGAAGCCCGAGTAGAGCGCGTCCCACGGGCCGTCCGCGTCAGGCGGTCGCGGCCTCCTCGGTCGGGATCGCCGGGTCGCCGGCGCGCAGCCGGAAGGCCTGCGCGGGCAGGTCGCGCGCGACACGGGCGTGGTGCGAGCGCGCCGCAGCGGTGCCCTCGGGGCCCAGCCAGCGCGGATCCGGCTCGCCGCCCTCCGCCAGCGTGACGACGAGGTCGCGGTCGCCGGGGAGCGGCGCCGGGTGCGGTCCGACCGTGACGAGCTCCGACGTCGCGACCCCCTGCGCGTCGTGCCGGCGCAGCGCCGCCTTCAGGCCGCCGCGGCTCTGCTTGCCCGTCGACCGCTTCGCGACGGACACCCAGTCGCCGGTGCCGCCCGCGTCGCGGTGGGCGACGAGCTTGAAGACCATGCCTGCCGCGGGGGCGCCTGACCCGGTCACGAGAGAGGTCCCGACGCCGTAGGAGTCGACGGGCGACGCGGCGAGGCCGGCGATGCCGTGCTCGTCGAGGTCGTTGGTTACCGTGATCCGCGTCCCTGTGGCCCCGAGCGCGTCGAGCTGTGCGCGCACCTCGCCGACGAGCACGGGGAGGTCGCCCGAGTCGAGCCGGACGGCGCCGAGGCCGGTGCCGGCGACGCGGACCGCGGTCTCCACGCCCTGCCGCACGTCGTAGGTGTCCACGAGCAGCGTGGTGCCGGCGCCGAGTGCATCGACCTGCGCCCGGAAGGCCTGCTCCTCGGTGTCGTGCAGGAGCGTGAAGGAGTGGGCCGCCGTGCCCATCGTCGGGACGCCCCAGGTGCGGCCCGCCTCGAGGTTCGACGTGGCGCTGAAGCCCGCGATGAAGGCCGCGCGCGCGGCGGCGACGGCCGAGCGCTCGCCCGTGCGTCGGGATCCCATCTCGGCGAGCGGCCGGCCGCCGGCGACCTGCACCATGCGCGCGGCGGCGCTCGCGACCGCGGAGTCGTAGTTGAGGACGCTGAGCACGAGCGTCTCGAGGATCACGCCGTCGGCGAAGGGCGCCTCGACCGTGAGGAGCGGCGAGCCCGGGAAGTAGACCTCGCCCTCGCGATAGCCCGTGATGCGGCCGCGGAACCGGTAGTCGGCGAGCCAGGCGAGCGCCTCCTCGCCGACGACGCGCTGGGAGCGGAGGTACTCGAGCTCGGCGTCGCCGAAGCGGAAGTCGCGGATGAGACCAAGCAGGCGGCCGGTGCCCGCGAGCACGCCGAAGCGGCGGCCGCTCGGGAGCCTGCGGGCGAAGCACTCGAAGACGCACTCGCGGTCGTGGGTGCCGGCCTTCAGCGCTGCGTCGAGCATCGTGAGCTCGTACCGGTCGGTGAGGAGGGAGGTCGCCTGGGTCACCCGCTCAGCCTAGGGCGGCGGTCCGATCCGCCTGGCGCACGCCGCGGGACGCTGACGGGGGTCCGGCCTAGGTTCGTGCCATGGAGCGCACGCGATGGATCCTCGCCGACCAGCTGGGCGACCACTTCGACGACGGCGGGCCGATGCTGCTCATCGAGTCGCGGGGCCTGCTCGCCCGGCGGCCGTACCACCGCGCGAAGGCGCACCTCATCCTGTCGGGCATCCGGCACCGCGCCCGGGCGCTGGGCGACCGCGTCGAGTTCCACCAGGTGGACCACTACCGCGAGGTCGTCGATGGTCGGGACGACCTCGAGGTCATCGACCCCAGCTCCCGCGGGCTGCGGCGCCTCGTGGCGGAGATCGGGGCGGAGGTCCTGCCGAGCCGCGGCTTCGTCACGAGCGAGCAGGAGTTCGCGGAGTGGATGGCGGGCCGCACCTCGAACCGGCTCGTCATGGAGGACTTCTACCGGTGGTCGCGCGCCCGAACGGGCATCCTCATGGACGGCGACGACCCGGTCGGCGGCCGCTGGAACTACGACCACGACAACCGCGAGCGCCCGCCGAAGGGCGCGACGAGCCTCGGCCTGCCCGAGCCGTGGTGGCCCGAGGAGGACGACATCGACGCCGAGGTCCGCGCCGACCTCGACGAGTGGGAGCGGAAGGGAATCGTGCGCTTCGTCGGCGAGGACGGACCGCGGCGCTTCGCCGTCACGCCGGAGGAGGGCCGCCTCGCGCTCGACGACTTCGTGGCGAGCCGCCTCAACGACTTCGGCCCGTTCGAGGACGCGTCGCTCGCGGGCGACTGGACCATGGCGCACTCGCTCCTGAGCGCCACCATGAACATGGGCGTGCTGGATCCGGCGGACGTCATCGAGCGCATCACGGCCGAGCACGCGGCCGGGCGTGCGCCCATCCAGAGCGTCGAGGGCATCGTGCGGCAGATCATGGGCTGGCGCGACTACGTGTGGCACCTCTACTGGGCCTTCGAGGACGACTACACCTCGCAGAACCGGCTCGACGCGCACCGCGGCGTGCCGACCGCGCTGCAGGAGCTCGACGCCTCCGGCATCGAGGCCGCCTGCCTCTCCCACGTCGTCGACAAGGTGCGCACGCACGGCTGGGCGCATCACATCGAGCGGCTGATGATCCTCGGCAACCTCGCGCTCCAGCGCGGCTACGACCCCGCCGCCATGAACGACTGGTTCATCGACTCCTTCGTCGACGGCACGCCGTGGGTCATGCCGGCGAACGTGGTCGGCATGGCGCTGCACGCGGACGGCGGGCGCATGGCGACCAAGCCGTACGCGGGAGGCGGCGCGTACATCGACCGGATGTCGGACCACTGCGGCGGCTGCCCGTTCGACCCGAAGGTGCGCGTCGGCCCCACCGCCTGCCCGTACACGGCGGGCTACTGGTGGTTCCTCGACCGCAACCGGGAGCGGCTCCGCGGCAACGCGCGCATGGCCCAGCCGCTCGCGGGGCTGGGGCGGCTGAAGGACCTCCCCGAGCTGGTGGCGCAGGAGGACGCCCGGCGGTCGCTGTGACGCCCGCGCGCCCGCGGCCGTCTCCGGGCGCATCCGGACCCGCCGGTAGGCTGGCCCGATGAGCGACGCGCCGATCGGGATCTTCGACTCCGGCGTCGGCGGCCTCACCGTGGCCCGCGCGGTCGCGACCCTGCTGCCGCGCGAGTCGATCATCTACATCGGCGACACCGCGCACACGCCCTACGGCGACAAGCCCATCGCGGACGTCCGGCGCTACGCGCTCGCGGTCCTCGACGACCTCGTCGAGCGCGGCGTGAAGATGCTCGTCATCGCGTGCAACACGGCGTCGGCGGCCATGCTCCGCGACGCCCGCGAGCGCTACGACATCCCCGTGGTCGAGGTGATCCAGCCCGCCGTGCGCACGGCCGTCAGCGTCACCCGCAACCACCGCGTCGGCGTGATCGCGACGCACGCCACCGTCACGAGCCGCGCCTACGACGACGCCTTCGCCGCCGCGCCGCACCTGGAGCTGACGAGCGCCGAGGCGCCGCTCTTCGTCGGCTTCGTGGAGCGCGGTGAGACCTCGGGGCCCGAGCTGATGGCGGCCGCCGAGGGCTACCTCGCGCCGCTGCGCGCGGCGGGCATCGACACGCTCGTGCTCGGCTGCACCCACTACCCGTTCCTCGAGGGCGCGATCTCGCTGCTCATGGGACCCGACGTCACCCTCGTCTCGAGCGACACCGAGACCGCCAAGGACGTCTACCGCGAGCTGGTGTCCGCTGGCCTCGAGCGGCGGTCCGACGCGCCGCCCGTGATCCGGTACGAGGCCACCGGCGGCAGCGCCTCCGACTTCGAGACGCTCGCGCACCGCATGCTCGGCTCGGGCGTGACGCACGTCGAGCTCGTCGAGACCGGCGCCATCACCCTTCCCCGCCGGCCGCGATCGGATGCGGCGACGCCTCCGGACGCGGGCGGCACCGCATCCACCCCCGACCCGAGCTGAGGCCGCACATGACCGACGACACCCCCCGCCACGACGGCCGCACCGCCGACCAGCTGCGCGAGATCACCATCGAGCGGAACTGGAGCGAGCAGGCCGAGGGATCCGCCCTCATCTCCTTCGGACGCACGCGCGTCCTCTGCACCGCGTCCTTCACGAACCGCGTGCCGCGCTGGAAGGCCGGCAGCGGCCAGGGCTGGGTCACCGCCGAGTACGCGATGCTCCCGCGGGCCACGAACGAGCGCATGGACCGCGAGGCCGTCAAGGGCAAGGTCGGCGGCCGCACGCACGAGATCTCGCGTCTCATCGGCCGCAGCCTCCGGGCCGTCGTCGACATGAAGGCGCTCGGCGAGAACACGATCGTCATCGACTGCGACGTGCTGCAGGCCGACGGCGGCACGCGCACCGCGGCCATCACGGGCGCCTACGTCGCCCTCGCCGACGCGCTCGAGTGGGGCCGCGAGCGGAAGTTCATCGCGCAGCGCGCCACGCCGCTGAAGGACAGCGTCGCCGCGGTCTCCGTCGGCATCGTCGACGGGAAGCCGCTGCTCGACCTCGCCTACGTCGAGGACGTGCGCGCCGAGACCGACATGAACGTCGTCATGACGGGCAGCGGATCGTTCGTGGAGGTCCAGGGTACCGCCGAGGGCGCGCCCTTCGACCGCGCCGAGCTCGACGCCCTGCTCGACCTCGCGCTCGGCGGCGGCACCACGCTCACCGCGCTGCAGGCGCAGGCTCTCGGCCGCTGAGGCACCGGCCGTGAACCCGCTCGTCCTCGCCACGCACAACGCCCACAAGGTCGAGGAGCTCCGCCGCATCCTCGGCGCCCGCCTCGACGGGATCGACCTGATCGCCTACGACGGCCCCGAGCCCGTTGAGGACGGCACGACCTTCGAGGCGAACGCGCTCATCAAGGCACGTGCCGCCGCGCTGCACACGGGCCGGGCCGCGCTGGCGGACGACTCGGGGATCGGCGTCGACATCCTGGGCGGATCGCCGGGCATCTTCTCCGCGCGTTGGGCAGGACCTGCGCGCGACAGCCGCGCGAACCTCGAGCTCCTGCTCTGGCAGCTGGGGGACGTGCCGGACGAGCACCGCGGCGCCCGCTTCACGTGCGCCGCGGCCCTGGTCGTCCCCACCGCCGACGGTCTCGTCGAGCGCACCGCCCTCGGCGTGTGGGAGGGATCCGTGCTCCGCGAGGTGTCGGGGGAGGGCGGCTTCGGCTACGACCCGATCTTCCGCCCCGCCACCGGCGGAGCGAGCGCCGCGGCCCTCAGCGCCGACGAGAAGAACCGGGTCAGCCACCGCGCGCTCGCGTTCGAGGCGATCATGCCCGTGGTCCGTCACGAGCTCCTCGGCGAGGGCTGACGCCCCCTCCCGACGCTGCTGAGAGCGGGAGTCGTTCCCGACTGCGCCGTCGGCTGGATCCGCGCGCCTGCGGGCCCGTACGGTGGACGCATGGGCTCCGGATCGCACGACCACGGCGCGTCCACGACCGACCGTCGTCGCCTCGTCATCGCCATCGCCATCACCGCGACGATCCTCGTGGTCGAGGTCGCCGGGGCGCTCGTCTCCGGGTCCCTGGCGCTCCTCGCCGACGCGGGTCACATGACCAGCGACCTGCTCGGCCTCGGCATCGCCCTGGTCGCCACGATCGTCGCCGCGCGTCCCGCGACCGACCGGCACACCTTCGGCTTCCAGCGCGGCGAGGTGCTCGGCGCCCTCGTGAACGGCCTCATCCTCGCGGGCGTCGCCGTCTACGTCGCGGTGCAGGGTGTCGGGCGCCTGCTCGCGCCGGAGGGCCCCGTGGTGGATCCGGGGATCATGCTGCTCGCCGCCGTCATCGGCCTGGTCGCCAACGTGGCGTCGCTCCTGGTGCTCCGCGGGGGAGCGGGGCGCTCGATCAACATGCGCGGCGCCTACCTCGAGGTGCTCGGCGACGCATTCGGATCGGTCGCCACCATCGCCGCGGGCGTCGTCATCGCGGTCACCGGCTTCGGCCGCGCGGACGCCATCGCGTCGCTCGTCATCGCCGCGCTCATCGTGCCGCGGGCAGCCGTGCTGCTGCGTGACGTGGTGCGCGTCCTGAACGAGTCCACGCCCGTGGGCACCGAGCCCGAGACGATCCGCGCCCACCTGCTGGAGACCCCCGGCGTCACCGCGGTGCACGACGTGCACGTGTGGGCCATCACCTCGGGGTCGCCCGTCTTCACGGCCCACGTCGTCGTGGAGCAGGAGGTCTTCCGGGAGGGTCGCACCGGCGAGCTGCTCGACCTGCTGTCGGGCTGCCTCGACGACCACTTCGACGTCGAGCACAGCACGTTCCAGCTGGAGCCCGAGGAGCACGCCGGGCACGAGCACCGCCACCACGTCTGATCCGGCGGGCTCCGCGAGGACCGCGGCCCGGATCCCGCGCCAGCGGGCGCCGACTCAGCGGCGCGGGTCGTTCGAGGGGTCCTGGTCGAACTCCTCGGGCGTGAGCGCGAGGTCCTCGCCGTCCGTCACAGCGCCCGCCGCCTCCCCGTCGTGCGCGTGCTTGCGTGCGCGGAGGAAGTGGATCGCCGCGGGCACCACGGTGATGAACACGGCCCCGAGCAGCACGTAGTCGATGTAGTGCGTGACGAAGTCGCGGATGGGAGGGAAGCCGTTGAGCAGGTGGCCCAGGAAGGTGAGGCCCGCGCCCCAGATGAGGGCGCCGATCGCGTTGTAGAAGGAGTACTTGCGGTAGTCCATGTGGCCGACGCCGGCCGCGATGGGCGCGAAGGTGCGGACGATGGGGACGAAGCGCGCCGCGATGACGGCGAGCCCGCCGAAGCGCGCGAAGAACGCGTTCGTCCGCACGACGTTCTGCCGGCTGAAGATGCCGGAGTCCTTGCGCTCGAACACCTTCGGTCCTGCCTTGTGGCCGATGAGGTAGCCGACCTCGCCGCCGGCGAACGCGGAGAACGCGATCGCGAGGCAGACCCACCAGATGTCGATGCCGGTGATCCCGGGAAGGGTCAGCCCCGCGATGACGAGCAGCGTGTCGCCGGGGAAGAGGAAGCCGAAGAGCAGGCCGGTCTCGGCGAAGATGATGAGGCAGATCCCGATGAGGGCGAATCCCCCGAACGACTCGATGAGAGTCGTCGAGTCGAGGAAGTCGAAGAGCTGGGGGTGCACGTGGGGCTCCAGTCGTGGTGGGTCGCGACGTGAGCGGAGCGACCTGCGGCAGAGCACAGGATATCGGGAGCGGCCGTCAGCGCGCCGAGTCCCGGACACCCCCGGTCGAGGGTCGCGGCGCGGGTCAGGCGCCGAGCTCGGCGTGGCCGAACAGGCCGGGGACGCCGCCCGAGTGCCAGAGCACGACCCGGTCGTCCGGGCCGATGGAACCGTCGCCGACGGCCGCCGCCAGCCCTGCCGCCGCGCGGGCCGTGTAGGTGGGGTCGAGGAGGATCCCCGTCGTGCGCGCCACGAGCACGAGCGCGTCCCGCGCCTCGTCGGTGAGGTGCGCGTAGCCGGCACCGACCCGGCCTTCGTCGATGCGCAGGGCGTCCGCCCGGATCCCCGTCCCGCGCTCCGCGAGGAACCCCGCGACCACAGCACGCGGCTCGGCGACGGCGCCGCAGTGCACGCCGAGCACGCGCTCGGGCCCGAGCGCCTCGACCAGCCCGGCCATCGTGCCGCCGGACCCGAGGGCGACGACCACGTGGTCCACCTCGCCGACCTGACGCGTCAGCTCGTGGCCGGCGTCGACGAAGCCCTGCACGGAGTGCGCGTCGGATCCGCCGAACGCCACCCGGTGCACGCGCGTGCCCACCGCCTCCAGCTCCGCGACGACCGACCCGGCGCGCGACTCCGCGCGCTCGTCGCCCGACCACACCATGCGCGCGCCGTACAGCCCGTCGAGCAGCACGTTGCCGCGCTCGGCGACCTCGTGGCCCTCCAGCACCAGCACGACGTCGAGCCCGAGCGATGCGCCCGCCGCCGCGGTCATGCGCGCGTGGTTGCTCTGCGCGGCGCCCGTGGTGATCACCGTCGTGGCCCCGCGTGCGACGGCCCGCCCGAGCGAGCGCTCGAGCTTCCTGGCCTTGTTCCCGCCGCCGCCCCAGCCGATGAGGTCGTCGCGCTTCATCAGGAGCCGCTCCGGATCCAGGCCGAGCGCCTGGGCGAGGCGGGGGACCGGGTGCACGGGGGTCGGCTCGGTCCAGAGGCGGAGGCGTTCGTCCACGGGTGCTCCTCGCTGCGGGTAGGAGCGCCGCGGCCGACACGGGCCCGGTGCCGGGTCTCGCATGGTGCGGGAGAAGGGACTTGAACCCTCACGCTCGAAAGCACAGGAACCTAAATCCTGCGTGTCTACCGATTCCACCACTCCCGCGGGTGCCCGACCAGCTTAGGACGCCCCCTAATATGTTGATCGTGACAACGAAGACACTGGTAGCAGGCATCGACTCCTCCACGCAGAGCTGCAAGGTGGTCGTCCGCGACCTCGACACGGGGGCCCTCGTGCGCTCCGGCCGCGCGTCCCACCCCGACGGCACGGAGGTGGATCCCGCTCGCTGGTGGGACGCGCTCCTCGCCGCCATCGCCGACGCGGGCGGGCTCGACGACGTCGCCGCGATCTCGGTCGGCGGCCAGCAGCACGGCATGGTCTGCCTCGACGAGCATGGCGCGGTGATCCGCGACGCGCTCCTCTGGAACGACACCCGATCCGCGCAGGCCGCCGCCGACCTCCGCGACGAGCTCGGCGCCGAGGCGTGGGCGAGCGCCACGGGCGTCGTCCCCGTCGCGTCCTTCACGGCCACCAAGCTCCGCTGGCTCCGCGACGCCGAGCCCGAGAACGCCGCCCGCGTCGCCGCCGTCGCGCTCCCGCACGACTGGCTGACCTGGCGCCTGCTCGGCCACGGCGTCGGATCCCCGGACCTCGCCGCCCTCGCCACCGACCGCTCCGACGCGAGCGGAACCGCGTACTGGTCGAGCGTCACGGGGGAGTACCGCCTCGACCTGCTGGAGCGCGCGCTCGGCCGCGTCGTCGGCCTGCCGCGCGTGCTCGGCCCCGGCGAGTCCGCCGGCGTCACGGGCGACGGGATCCCCGGCTTGCCGGCCGGCATCCCCGTCGGCCCCGGCGCGGGCGACAACGCGGCCGCCGCGCTCGGCCTCGGCGCAGTGCCCGGCGACGTGGTCGTCTCGATCGGCACGTCCGGCACGGTGTTCGCCGTCACGGCGAATCCGATCACCGACGACACCGGCACGGTCGCCGGCTTCGCGGACGCCACGGGCAACTTCCTCCCGCTCATCGCGACCCTCAACGCCGCCCGCGTGCTCGACGGCGGCGCGCGCCTCCTCGGCGTCGACCACGCGCGGCTGTCCGAGCTCGCGCTCGAGGCCCCCGCGGGATCCGACGGCCTCGTGCTCCTGCCCTACTTCGAGGGCGAGCGCACCCCGAACCTGCCCGACGCGACCGCGTCCCTCCACGGCATGACCCTCCGCAACTCGACGCCCGCGACCATGGCCCGCGCGCACGTCGAGGGCATGCTGTGCGGCCTGGCCGACGGCCTCGACGCGATCACGCGCCAGGGCGTCGAGGTGGAGCGCGTGCTCCTCATCGGCGGCGGGGCGAAGAGCCGTGCGGTCCGCGAGATCGCGCCGACGATCTTCGGCGTCCCGATCCACGTGCCGGACGCGGGCGAGTTCGTCGCCGACGGCGCCGCGAAGCAGGCCGCGTGGATCCTCACGGGCAGCGTCCCCGAGTGGCCCCTCGCGGGCGACGAGGTCTTCGACGCGCCGGGCGTGCCCGCGGTGCGCGAGGCGTACGCGGAGGCGAAGGCGGAGCTGGGGTACTGATCGGCCCGTCGGCGTCGGCTGGTCGGCCTGTGGACGGCCCCGGCGGGATCCGCCCCTGATCAGCATCCTGTGCGGGTGCAGACGCGGACCCCACTCGACACCATCGCCGGACGGGTGCGCGAGCGCCTACGGGACGACGGGGCGGCGGCCGACATCGCGGGCACGGCGGCCGTCGTCCGCGAGGAGGTCAGGCGGTTCGCGGAGCAGGCGCTCGGATCCGACTCGCGGCTCCTGGACGACGAGGCGGCCACCGAGCGCCAGGTGCTCGCGCGCATCACGGGCTTCGGTGCCTTGCAACCGCTCCTCGACGACGACTCGATCGAGGAGATCTGGATCAACGCGCCGACCCGTGTCTTCGTGGCGCGGGCCGGCGTCCCCGAGCTGACGCCGCTCGTCCTCACCGACGCGGAGGTGCGCGACCTCGTCGAGCGGATGCTGCAGTCCTCCGGGCGCCGCGTCGACCTCTCCACGCCCTTCGTGGACGCCTCCCTGCCCGACGGATCGCGGCTCCACGTGGTGATCCCCGACGTCACCCGCCGCCACTGGGCCGTCAACATCCGGAAGTTCTCCCGGCGGATCCGCGAGCTCGACCACCTCGTCGCCCTCGGCAGCCTGCCGCTGCAGGCCGCCGAGTTCCTGCGCATGAGCGTGCGTGCGGGCCTCTCCATCGTCGTCAGCGGGGCGACGCACACGGGCAAGACCACGATGATCGACGCCCTCCTGTCCTCGGCGCGCGCCTCGGACCGCATCGTCACGGTGGAGGAGACCTTCGAGCTGGATCCGGCGGGCCGTGACGTCGTCGCCATGCAGTGCCGCCAGCCGAGCCTCGAGGGCTCGGGGGAGATCACGCTGCGACGGCTCATCAAGGAGGCGCTGCGGATGCGGCCCGACCGGCTCGTGGTCGGCGAGGTGCGCGAGGCGGAGTGCCTCGACCTCCTCATCGCGCTCAACTCGGGCGTGCCGGGCATGTGCTCGATCCACGCGAACAGCGCGCGCGAGGCGCTCGTCAAGCTGTGCACCCTGCCGCTGCTGGCCGGCCGGAACATCGACTCCGCCTTCGTCGTGCCGACCGTCGCGACCTCGGTCGACCTCGTCGTGCACCTCGAGGTGCTGCCGTCGGGTGCCCGGCGGGTGGTCGAGATCCTCGCCCCCGGCGGCCGGCACTCGGGCATGGTCATCGAGGCGAGCTCGGTGTTCGCCCTGGAGGACGGGATCCTGACCGCCACCGGAGGCCAGCCCGCGCACCTGGCCAAGTTCCGCGCGGTCGGGCTGGATCCGCTCCGGGTCCTGGTGGGCGCTCCGTGAGCGTCGCCCTCGGGCTCGCGCTCGGCGCCGGCCTCGTCCTCCTCATCTCGCCGCGCCTGTGGCCCGCCTCGCCCGACGGGTCGGGGCGCGCCCGGGGGCTGACCGCGTCCGTGCACGATCGCCTCACCCACGCGGGGCTGGCCCGGGTCTCGGTGAGCTCCTTCCTCGCCGTCTCCGGGCTGGTCGGCCTGGTCGCGGGCGTCCTGGTGGAGGCGCTCCTCCGCGTCGACGGCGCCGCCCTCGCCGCAGCGGCCACGGGCCTGCTGCTGCCGTGGGCCGTCGTGGGGGCGCGATCCGCGGCCCGTCGTCGGGCCCATCGCGAGGTGTGGCCCGACGTCGTCGACCACCTCGTGAGCGCGGTCCGGGCGGGCATGGGGCTGCCGGATGCGGTGGCGTCGCTCGCCGTCGCGGGTCCCGCGGTACTCCGGCCCGCCTTCCGGGACTTCGCGTCCGTGCACCGCACGACGGGCAGCTTCGCCGTGGCGCTCGACGAGCTCAAGGAGCAGCTGGCGGATCCGACGGCCGATCGCATCCTCGAGACGCTGCGGATGGCGCGCGAGGTGGGCGGCACGCAGCTGCCCGACGTGCTCCGCGGGCTGGCCCGTTTCCTCCGGGAGGAGGCCGCCATCCGGAGCGAGGCCGAGGCCCGGCAGTCGTGGGTCGTCAACGCGGCCAAGCTCGGCGTCGCGGCCCCGTGGATCATCCTCGCCCTGCTGTCCACCCGGCACGAGGCCGTCGCCGCGTACGACACCGCCGCGGGCACCGTCGTGATCGTCGTCGGGCTCGTCGTGTCCGCCATCGCGTACCGGCTGATGCTCGCCCTCGGGCGGCTGCCGGAGGACAGGAGGTGGTTCGCGTGACGGGGGTCGAGTCCTGGGGCGCCGTCCTCGGCCTCGTCGCGGGCGTGGGGCTCTGGACGATGATGGGAGCGGTTCCCCGCTTCCGGCGCGCTCGCCTGCTCGATCGAGTGGCCCCGCACGTCCTCGACGTCTCGGAGGGCGCACGTCGTCACCTCGCCCTCACCACCGTCCACCCGCTGCCCGTGCTCGGCACGCTCGGCGCCCCGGCCGTGATCCCGCTGCGTCGCGGCCTCGCACGCGTGCTCGGCGGCACGGAGCGCATCGAGCGGATGCTCGGACAGTCGGGCTCGGGCGAGGACGTCGAGAGGCACCGGTCGCGCCAGCTCGTCGGCCTCGTCCTCGGGGCCGCCGCCGGCATCGTGATCGCCGCCCTGGTGGGCGGCGCCGCCGTCGTGGCGGGAGGGCTGCCGCAGGCGCAGCTGGTCGCCGTGCCGTTCGTCGCGGCCGTCGCCGGCCTGGTCGCCTGCGACACCGCGCTCGAGCGGCGCGCGAAGCGTCGGATCGCGCGCATCCAGGCGGAGCTGCCCACCGTGCTGGAGTTCCTGGCGCTCAGCCTCGCCGCGGGGGAGGGCCTGCTCGACGCGCTCCGCCGCGTGGCCCGCGTCGGCTCCGGGGAGCTCGCGGCGGAGCTGGGGCGCGTCGTCGCCGACGTCGGCACGGGCATCCCCGTCGCCCGCGCCTTCGACGACCTCGCCCGACGCCTGGCGATGCCCGCCGTGTCGCGGCTCGTCGACCAGCTCGCCGGATCCCTCGAGCGCGGCACCCCGCTCGCGGAGGTGCTGCGCGCGCAGGCCCAGGACGCGCGCGAGGTGGCCAAGCGCGAGCTCCTCGAGAGCGCCGGCCGCAAGGAGGTGGGGATGCTCGTGCCGCTGGTGTTCCTGATCCTCCCGCTCACCATCGTCTTCGCCCTGTTCCCCGGCGTCTTCGTCCTGCAGCTCGGGCTGTAGGCGCGCACCGACGATCCATCCCGACACCGACACCGACCGAGAGGCACGACATGACCGACGAACGAGGCGCACTGGGCCCTGATGCGACGCCCGGAGCGTCGTGGGACGACGACAGAGGCGACGTGCCCGGCTGGGTGCTCATCACGCTGATGACGGCCGGGCTCGTCATCATCCTCTGGGGAGTGGCGGGCCCTCTCCTGCAGAACGTGTTCACCCAGGCCATCGACCGGGTCACGTCGTTCTGATGCGCGACGACCGCGGCTCGGCACCCGCCGAGTTCGTCATGGTCGGCGCCCTCCTCGTCGTCCTCGCCCTGTCGGTGGTGCAGCTCGCGCTGGCGCTGCACGTGCGGACGACCGTGCTCGACGCCGCCGCGGAGGGCGCGCGCACGGCAGCGCTCGCGGGCGCCACCCGCGCCGACGGCGTCGAACGCACGCGCGAGCTGATCACGACGGCGGTGGGAGCCCGGTACGCGGAGGACGTGACAGCGGGAACGGGCACCGTGCTCGGGCACGCGGTCGTCAGCGTCACCGTGCGGACGACGCTGCCCCTCATCGGACTCCTGGGGGTCGACCGCGGGTTGGAGGTGACGGGCCATGCGGCCGTGGAGCGCCTGGGCTGACGACAGGGGCTCGGCGGCGCTCGAGTTCATCACGGCGGGCGTGCTCCTCCTCGTCCCGCTCGTCTACCTCGTCCTCGCCCTGTCCGCGATCCAGGGCGCGGCGCTCGGCACGGAGGGTGCAGCCCGGCAGGCGGCACGCGTCTACGTGCGGGCGGACGACGACGCGACCGGCCGGCGGGAGGCGCGATCGGCCGTCGAGGTCGCGCTCGCCGACCAGGGGATCGCGCCCGACGGGATCGCCCTCGACATCACGTGCGCCCCGGATCCGCGGAGCTGCCACGCACCGCGGTCGCTCGTGCACGTGTCGGTGCGCGTCGCGGCCGAGCTGCCCCTCGCGCCGCCCGTCGCCGGGCCGGACGCACCCGGATCGGTCGCGGTCCACGGCGACGCGGATGAGCGCGTCTCCGTCTTCGCACGAGGGGGACGATGATCGCCGGCCTTTCGCGGCGTCGTCGCGACCGCGCGTCGACCCCGGCCTTCACCCCGGCCGAGGACGACGGCTCGATCCTGCCGCTCGTGATCGCGTCCTGCGCGCTGGGTCTCGCCGTGATCCTGATGGTGTCGGCGGCGTCCTCGCTCTACCTCGAACGCGTCCGGCTCTTCTCGCTGGCGGACGCGGCCGCGCTGGCCGGCGCCGAGTCCTTCGACGTGGACGGGGGCGGCCCGGCGGCGGTCGCCGTCGGCGACGACGGGGTCGCGCTCCCGCCCCTCACGGACGCAGGCGTCGCCTCCACGGTCACGGCGTTCCTCGCCGACGAGCCGACGGCGGGCATCCACGACCTCCACATGGACGGCGCCACGACGCCGGACGGCCGCAGCGCCCGCGTCACCCTCTCCGCCTCGTGGATCCCGCCCGTGGCCTCGCTGTTCGCCCCCGACGGCGTGCGCATCGACGTCACGAGCACCGCCCGCAGCGTGCTGGTGGGACCGGGGGCGGCGCAGGTCGGACCCGCGGGAGGCGGGTGAGCCGGATCAGGCGGTCGGCCGCGGTTTCCGCGGAACGTACCGGGGCACGTAGCGCACGAGTATCCCGGCGCCGATCAGCCCCAGCACCCCCATCACGCCGCTGGCGACGGCGAGCGATGCGGCGGAGGTGAGCGCGGCGATGAGGAGCGGGGAGGCGGCGCTGCCGGCGTCGCCCGTGAAGCGCCAGGCGCCGAGGAAGGGGGCCGGGTCCTCGCGCGGGGCGAGGTCGGCACCGAGGGTCATGAGGATCCCCGAGCCCACGCCGTTCGCGACCGACATGAACATGGCCACGCCGATGAACCACTGCACGTTCGTCGGCAGGTCCGGGGTGAGCGCGAGCACGAGGTAGCCGATGCCGAGCCCGACCATCGACGGCACGGCGCTCCAGAGGCGGCCGAAGCGGTCCATGATCTGGCCGCTCGCGTAGAACAGGGCGAAGTCCACGCCGCCCGCGATGCCGATGATGAGCGCCGTGTTCGCGTCCGAGATGCCGATGCTCACGGCCCACAGGGGGAGGAGCACGCCGCGGCCCGCGCGCATCGCGCCGATGAGGGCCGCGCCGGATCCGAGCTTCACGAGCACGCCCTTGAACCGCCAGAGCGTGCGGCCGAGGCCCGCCGACTCGTGCGCCGGGCGAGCGGTGCCCGCGGCTGCCGCGACCGACTCGTCGTCCTGCGGTTCGCCCGCCGTCGCGGGCGCGGCGCTCTGCAGGTCGGCGGCGCGGTTGCGGCGCACGACGTCCATCGGGTCGGGCAGCACGAGCAGCGTCACGGCGGCCGCGAGGCACGCGACGATGTGGATCACGAACGCCGACTGCGAGGCGCCCGTCAGGTGGATCACGCCGGCCGCGAGGAACGGCCCCACGAAGTACCCGGCGCGGAACGTGCCGCCGAGCGTCGACAGCGCGCGGGCCCGGTACGCCTGCGGCACGAAGCTCGTCATGAACGCGTGCCGTGCGAGCGCGAACACGGCCGTCGAGACGCCGATGAGGAAGACGCCCACGCCGAGCACGAGCGGGTTCGGCGCCAGGAGGCACAGCACCAGGCCGCCGATGGAGACGAAGGCCGCGCCGATCATGGCGGTCCGTTCGCCGATGCGGCTCACCACGGATCCGCTCGGGATGTCGCCGACCAGCTCGCCGAGCATGATCATGCCTCCGATGAAGGCGGCGATCCCGAGCGTGGCGCCGAGGCTGCCGGCCACGATCGGGATGATGGGGATGATCGCCCCCTCGCCGATGGAGAAGAGGAGCGCGGGGAGCAGCGCCGGGAGCGCCACCGCGCGGAGGGAGAAGGGGGCATCGGGGGTCGACATCGCCCCCGAGCCTACGCGCGGCAGGGCCCCGCCCCGGACGCCGCTGACGGCCCTGACGGTAGGCTGGGCGGCACCATGATCGACCAGGACTTCTCTTCGCGGATCACAGAATTGCGCGACACCTACTCCAACATCCGCTCGGTGATCGGCGTCGAGCGACTGCAGCAGGAGGTCGAGGAGCTGAGCGCCCAGGCGGGCGAGCCGGACCTCTGGGACGACACGGACAAGGCGCAGAAGGTCACGAGCGACCTGAGCCACCGGCAGTCGGAGCTCAAGCGCATCGACGAGCTGCAGCGCCGCCTGGACGACCTCGACGTGCTCGTCGAGATGGCCAAGGACGACGAGGAGTCCGCCGAGGAGGCGGTCGTCGAGCTCGCCGGCATCACCAAGATCATGGACGAGCTCGAGGTGCAGACGCTCCTCAACGGCGAGTTCGACCCGCGCCCCGCGGTCGTCACCATCCGCGCGGGCGCCGGCGGCGTCGACGCGGCGGACTTCGCCGAGATGCTCATGCGCATGTACCTGCGCTGGGCCGAGCAGCACGACTACTCCGCCACCGTGCTCGACACGTCCTACGCGGAGGAGGCCGGCATCAAGTCCGCGACCTTCGAGATCGACGCGCCGTACGCGTTCGGCACGCTCTCCGTCGAGGCAGGCACGCACCGCCTCGTGCGCATGAGCCCCTTCAACTCCGCGGGCAAGCGCCAGACGTCCTTCGCCGCGGTCGAGGTCGTGCCGCTCATCGAGCAGACGGAGTCGATCGAGATCCCCGAGAACGAGATGCGCGTCGACGTGTTCCGCTCGTCCGGCCCCGGCGGCCAGTCCGTCAACACGACCGACTCGGCGGTGCGGATCACCCACCTCCCGACCGGCATCGTCGTCACCTGCCAGAACGAGAAGAGCCAGATCCAGAACCGCGCCGCCGCCCTGCGCGTCCTGCAGTCGCGCCTGCTCCTCGTGCAGCGCGAGCAGGAGGCAGCCACCAAGAAGGAGCTCGCCGGCAACATCACGGCGAGCTGGGGCGACCAGATGCGCAGCTACGTGCTCGCGCCGTACCAGATGGTCAAGGACCTCCGCACGGAGCACGAGGTCAACAACCCGTCCAACGTGTTCGACGGCGACCTCGACGGGTTCATCTCCGCGGGGATCCGCTGGCGGAAGTCGCCCGACCGCGCCTGAGAGAGTCCGAAGGGACCGCTCGCCGCGGTGAGTCGATGCGGCGAAAGGCACCTCCCGTGCCTAGGGTCGTACCGACATGATCAGGTTCGACCACGTATCCAAGGTGTATCCCGGCAACCCCCGACCGGCGCTGAGCTCCGTCGACCTCGAGATCCTCCGCGGGGAGTTCGTCTTCCTCGTCGGCGCGTCCGGGTCCGGCAAGTCCAGCTTCCTGCGTCTCGTGCTCAAGGAGGACCGGCCCACGCAAGGGACGATCCACGTCCTGGGCCAGCAGCTGAACCAGCTGTCGAGCCGCAAGGTCCCCTACTACCGCCGCAGCCTGGGGGTGGTGTTCCAGGACTTCCGGCTGCTCCCCAACAAGTCGGTCTTCGACAACGTGGCCTTCACGCTCCAGGTGATCGGCAAGTCGCGCGGCTTCATCCAGGAGGCCGTCCCGGACGTGCTCGCCATGGTGGGCCTCCAGGGCAAGGAGCAGCGCCTGCCGCACGAGCTCTCCGGCGGCGAGCAGCAGCGCGTGGCCATCGCCCGCGCCGTGGTCAACAAGCCGGCAGTGCTCCTCGCGGACGAGCCCACGGGCAACCTCGACCCGCTGACGAGCGCGGGCATCATGCAGGTGCTCGAGCGGATCAACGCCAACGGCACCACGGTCATCATGGCCACCCACGACTCCGGCATCGTCGATCAGATGCAGAAGCGCGTGATCGAGCTGATCGGAGGCGAGGTCGTCCGCGACGAGGTCGGCGGGCAGTACCAGACCTCCGCCATCGACCTGCCGCGGACGGCCGAGAACCCGGTCGGCGTGAACCCCGAGCACCCGCCCGTGGCCGCGCCGACGCCCGTGTTCGTGCCCGCAGCGCCGCTCCCGGCGCCCGTTCGCCCGACCGCTCCGGCGGAGCCCGCGAACGCCGCGGAGCGCCGCGAGCAGGCCAGGCGCGACAAGCAGCGGCGCGCCGACGAGAAGGCGCGCGCCAAGGAGGAGGCGACCCGCGAGGCCGCCACCGCCAAGGCCGCGAAGAAGGCGCCGCGGAAGCCCGCGAAGGGCGCCGAGGCTCCGGCCGCCGCGACCGCGCCCGCTGCTCCCACCGTCGTGCCCGCACCCGCCGCCGCCCCGGAGGCCGCGCCGATCGTGCCCGCGACCTCGCCCGACCGCGTCGCCGAGCCCGCGGGCACGGCGCCGTCGTCTCGCGCGGTCGACTCCGACCGCGGATCCCGCCCGGAGTCCCCTGCCTACGCCCCGTCGGCGTTCGCCGAGGCCGCGCGCGTGGATCCCGTCCCCGAGCGGACCGCCGAGCGAGACCGCCCGGCCCCGGAGGAGCGCCGCGAGACGGCGCCGTCCCGCCCGGAGTCGCGCGTCCCCGAGCAGGTCCCCGCGGAGCCCGCCGAGCCGGCGCCGTCGCGTGCCGCTCCGGTCGCCCGGGCCGACGCCGCGCCCGTGGACGACGGACCGCCCACCGCGCCCACCCCGCCGAGCAGGCGCAACGGCGGGGGAGCGGCCCCGGCCGCCCCGAGCACCGGATCCATCCGGCGCCTCCCCGAGGGCACCGGCGTCATCCGCCTGCCCGACCTGTCCGACGGCGAGGGCGGACCCGCGCCCGCCGACGGACGCGACGACGCCGAGCTCGCCGAGCTGGGACTGGCCGAGAAGCTGGGCCTCCGTGCCCGAGGAGAGTCGCCGGACGACACCGGCGCACAGGATGTGGGGCCCACGCGATGAGACTCGGACTCGTCCTCTCCGAGGTCGGCCACGGCCTCCGTCGGAACGTCAGCATGGTCGTCTCGGTCGTGCTCGTCACCTTCATCTCGCTCACGTTCGTGGGCGCTGCCGTGCTCCTGCAGATGCAGATCGGCCAGATGAAGAACTACTGGTACGACCGCGCGCAGGTCGCGATCGACTTCTGCACCGACACGTCGGTGCCGAGCGAGACCTGCGTCAACGGCAAGGCCACGCAGGAGCAGATCGACGCCGTCAAGCAGCAGCTCGACAGCGACACGCTCGCCCCGTTCATCGACAAGTACTACTTCGAGGACCAGGACACGGCGTACAAGAACTTCCAGGAGCAGTTCAAGGGAGATCCCGTCACCGAGCTGGTGCAGCCGGAGTTCCTCAACGAGGCGTTCTGGGTGAACCTCAAGGACCCGTCGAAGTCCGACATCCTGAGCGACAGCCTCTCGGGGCTTGCGGGCGTCGAGAACGTGACCGACCAACGGCAGTACCTCGACCAGATCTTCTCCATCCTCAACGCCGCCAGCCTCACCGCCGTCGGCATCGCCGGCCTGATGCTCGTGGCCGCCGCCCTGCTGATCGCCACCACGATCCGCCTGTCCGCGTTCTCGCGGAGACGGGAGCTGGGCATCATGAGGCTGGTCGGGGCCTCGAACCGCTTCATCCAGACCCCGTTCATCCTCGAGGGCGTGTTCGCGGCGCTCATCGGGTCGGTGCTCGCGAGCGCGGCGACGGTGGCGCTCGTCAAGTTCTTCGTCCAGGGGTTCCTGAGCACCCGGCTCACGTCGATATCCCTGGTGAACATGGACGACGCGCTGCTCGTGGTGCCGATCCTGCTCGGGGTGGGCGTGGTGCTCGCGGCGGTCTCCGCCAACTTCGCCATCAGCCGCTATCTGCGCATCTGATCCTCCGGTAGGCTGATGGGCTGCCCGGATCCGGGCGCATCCATCCGAACCATCGAGGAGTCCACCGTGCCCAGGGAACGTGGCGAGAAGGTGGTGGCGACCAACCGCAAGGCGCGCCACGACTACACCATCGAGTCGACCTACGAGGCCGGCCTCGTGCTCACGGGCACCGAGGTCAAGTCGCTCCGGCAGGGGCGGGCCTCGCTCGTCGACGGCTACGCGTTCGTCGACGCGGGCGAGGCATGGCTCGACGCGGTGCACATCCCCGAGTACAACCAGGGCACCTGGAACAACCACCCGGTGCGTCGCAAGCGCAAGCTCCTCCTGCACAAGGAGCAGATCCTCAAGATCCACTCCAAGGTGAAGGAGGGCGGCTACACGGTCGTCCCGCTGCAGCTCTACTTCGTCGACGGCCGCGCCAAGGTCGAGCTCGCCATCGCGAAGGGCAAGAAGGAGTACGACAAGCGCCAGACGTTGCGCGAGCGCCAGGACAAGCGCGAGGCGGATCGGGCGATGTCGTCCCACCGCCGCCTCGGCGAATAGGCACCGCTCCTCGCGGTGGTGCGTCCGGCCTCGGTCGGGTACCATTGAGGGCTGGTCGCGTTAGCGCGATCGGCGATTGACAACTCGACAGCGTGGAACATGCGACCCGGCTCGGGTGCCTCCCGGAGGCGCTCTGCCGTTCATGGGGATGATCGGTTTCGACATTGCCTGAATGACTGCGAGAAGCGGGTCGAGGATGCAGGGCTATCTCGTAAACGCTCTCTGCAAAATACAACTGCCAATAACAAGCAGTCGTCCTTCGCTCTCGCTGCCTAAGCGAGCGCACTAACAGGACCGTCGACCCGGGGATGCTCTCTAACCGGTAAGTCGGCGTCAGATTAGGGAGCTCGCTGCGTGGTCGTGCCTCAGGGCCGCGCGGGACTCGAACTGAGGCTGGGCCCGTCGGATCAGATGCCAGGAGCAAGTTCCGGGGCCGAGCAGGACGCCTTTCCTGGATACACCCGTAGAAGGCGCAGGATTACAGCAGTGGACCGGGGTTCGATTCCCCGCATCTCCACCATCGCGTCGCATGCTCCACGCTCGTCGAGGGCCGGATCCGTCCGGCACGACGAAGGCCCCGTCCACCCGGACGGGGCCTTCGTCGCGTTAGCCGTGCGGATCAGCCGACCGGCGTGCGCGGCGCCGTCGGGGCGGGCGCGCCCGGATCGCTCGTCGCGAGCGCCGGCGCCGTGGTCTCGACCGCGGGCGTCCCGGTGCGGCCGCGTCGCCGCGTCCGCCCGCCCGTTCGCCCGTACACGAGGTACATCGTGAGCCCCATGATGATCATGAGCAGCACCGTGTAGACGAACGTGATGCTCATGGAGTCGAGGTTGGCCTCGCCCTCGGTGCTCGCCTTGATCGCGATGCCGAGCGGCTCGTACAGCGGCTGGTACAGGAACACCGCCGCGTCGTAGTCGTCGAGCAGGCTGTTGAAGTTGAGCGCCGTGATGGCGGCGACCGTGGGGATCACGAGCGGCACCAGCACGCGGCGGAAGGTCGTGAGCGACTTCGCGCCGAGGATCCGCGCCGCGTCCTCCAGCGACTGCGGCACGCTCGCGAACGCCGCCTTGAGTAGGCGCAATGTGAACGGCACCTTGACGACGACGTAGGCCACGAGCAGCAGCCACGTCGTGCCCGTCAGCACCTGCCCGCCGATGAGCGGCTGCGGCCGGTCGAACGTCTGCAGCAGCGCGAGCGCGATGAGGATGGTCGGCAGGATCCACGGGATGTGCAGCAGGTACTCGAGCGTCGCGGTGACCCAGTTGCGGTTGCGTTGGATCATGCGCGCGACGAACAGGAGCCCCGCCACGACGATCACGGCGGCCAGCGCGCTGTAGACGAGGCTCACGACGAAGGGCCGGAGCACGTCGGGCGAGCCGAGGACGGTCGCGTAGTTCCGCAGCGTGAACGAGTCCAGCGTGATCGTGCCCGTCTGCACGCTCTTCGAGTCGAGGAACGAGAACAGCACGATGAGGATCACGGGGAGCGCGTAGACCACGAACAGGGCGTACGCGACGACGTGCACGACGCCGTTCACGATCGGGTTCCTGATGCGCTGCTTCTGCAGCGGCGTCGCGACCTTGGCCACCGAGAAGTACACGCCCGACTTCTCGACGCGGTTCATGATGGCCAGCAGCACGATCGTCGCCACACCCAGCACGATCGCGAGCAGCGCCGCGAGGTCGCGGGAGCTCGTGCTCTTGGAGAACGTCACGATCATGGGCGCCACCGTCTGGAAGCCCGTGCCGCCGAGCACGAGGGGAGCGGTGAGCGCCCCGAGGCCGGTGAGGAACGTGAGGACGGTGACCGCGAAGATCATGGGCCGCAGCGCCGGCAGCACGATTCGGAACAGGATGCGGCCCGTGCCCGCGCCCATGCTGCGCGCCGCCTCGATGGTCTGGTGGTCGATCGCCGCGAGCGACGAGCGGAGGAAGAGCATGTGGTTCGTCGTGGTGGCGAACGTCATCACGATGACGACCGCGAAGTAGCCCGAGAACCAGTCGGGGTCGAGATCCGGGAGCACGCGCTGCGCGATGGCCGTGACGAACCCGTAGCGGCCGTAGATGAAGTTGTAGCCGGCCGCGAGCACGATGCCGCCGTAGATGAGCGTCGTGGCGTAGCCGAGCCAGAGCACGCGCGATCCGCGCACCACGAAGTACTCGGTCACCAGCACGATGAAGATGCCGACCACGTTGACGGTGATCGCGAGGGTCACCGCGAGCAGCAGGCTGTTGCCGACGCTGCGCATCGCCCGGTCGGAGCTCACGAGCTTCTCCAGCGCCCGGCCGCTGAAGGCGCCGTCGGGGAAGAAGGTGGTGACGAGCAGGTTCGCGTTCGGGAACACCAGGAACGTGACGATGAACCACAGCGCGGCGATGAGCACCACGACGCCGAGGGGCGAGCGCAGCAGGGCGCGGACGGGGGTGCGCACGGCTACGACCGGTACTGCAGGATCGCGGCCGCGTCGATGCCCACGACGACCTCGGTGCCGGGCGCGAGCGGCGGGGCGCCCGTCTCGGCGACGAGCGCCTGCACGGCGTCGTCCCCGAGGTCGACCCGATAGGTGCTGTAGGACCCGTGGTACGAGCGCTCGGCGACCACGCCGTCGATGCGCACGCGGCGGGTGTCCGTGGGGGCTGCCCCGCGCGGGTCCACGGACACGCGCTCGAGCCGCACGTAGGCGCGGCTCGAGGCGTCGAGGTCCGTCGCGCCGGCGTCGCGGAGGCGGGACACCGTGGCGGGGCCGAGCGCGTTGATGGCGCCGACGAACGTGGCCACGAACTCGGTGGCCGACCGGTCGTAGATGTCCTCCGGGGTGCCGACCTGCTCGATCCGCCCCGCGTCGAAGACGGCGATGCGGTCGCTCATGGTGAGCGCCTCCTCCTGGTCGTGCGTGACGTACACGGTCGTGATGCCCAGGCGGGACTGCAGGCCCTTCAGCTGGTCGCGCAGCTGCACGCGGAGCTTCGCGTCGAGGTTGGACAGCGGCTCGTCGAGCAGGAGGATCCGCGGCTCGAGCACGAGCGCCCGCGCGATGGCGACGCGCTGCTGCTGGCCGCCGGAGAGCTCGGCCACGTTCTTGTCGAGCTGCGCCTCGCTCAGCTCGACCTGGTCGGCCATGGCGCGCACGAGCCGGTCGGTCTCGGACTTGCCCGCCTTCCGCACCGTGAGGCCGAACGCGATGTTCTGCCGCACCGACATGCTGGGGAAGAGCGCGTAGTTCTGGAACACCATGCCCACGCGGCGCTTCTCGCTCGGCAGCCGCGTGGCGACCTGGCCGTCGATGACGATGTCGCCGCGGCTCGGGTCGACGAAGCCGGCGAGGGTCCGCAGGGCCGTCGTCTTGCCGCAGCCGGACGGCCCGAGGAGCGTGAAGAACTCGCCCTCGTGGATCTCGAGGTCGAGCCCCGGGATCGCCACCTGGTCGCCGAAGCGCACCTCGACGTCGTCGAAGCGGATCATCAGGGCAGGTACTCCAGCTCGGTCTTCTCGACCCAGTCGGCGATGTGCTGGCGCACGAAGCCGTAGTCGACGTCCTGCTTGTCGAGCGACTCGATGAGCTCCTTCACGGCAGGCAGCGCCTTCTCGCGCGCGGTCGTGTTGACGGGGTAGCTCGAGAACTCCTCCGCGAACGCGCCCTGCACGTCGGCGCTGCCGAACCAGTCGATGAACGCGCGGGCGCGCTCCTCCTTCTTCGTGCCGGCGATCTCGGCGATCTGCTCGGTGACGAACGGGACGCCGGCCTTCGCGGGAACGATCTCCGTGGTGGTGCCGTACTGCGCGTCGCGCGCCGCGATGCCGCTCGAGGGGAGCGTGCCGAACGCGACCTCGCCGCGGGAGAGGCGGGCGTAGAGGTCTGTGCCCTCGACCGCGGGGGATCCGTTCGCGAAGTAGTCCTTCACGACCTGCCAGCCCTCGTCGCTGATGCCGAGGTCGCCGTCCGGGTCCTCATAGGGCGCGAGGAGGCCCGCGAGGATGAGCTGCGGGGTCGCCTCTCCGAGGCGCGTGTTGACCTCGTACTGGCCCTCGTACTTCGACGAGTGGAGGTCCGTGACGTCCTTCGGCACGTCGCCGCCCGAGGTCTGCTTCGCGTCGTGCACGGTGACGATCGCCTGCTCCACGAGCGGCCAGTACGCGCCGTCGGCGGGGTCGCCGGCGGCCTGGTCGACCTCGCCCGACCACGCGGGCGTGTACGCGGTGATCGCGTCCTCCGCCTTGAGGTTCTCGAAGTACATGTTGTTGAGGCCGAACACCACGTCCCCGACGGGGTTGTTCTTCTCCGCCACGATGCGGTTCGCGAGGTCGGCGCCGCCGAGGCCCACGATCTGGATGTCGAAGCCCGCCTTCGCCGCCTCGGCGGTGACCCAGTCGCCGCGACCGTCGCCGTTGGAGTTCGTGTAGACGATGAGCGTGTCGCCGGAGGCGGGGGAGACGGCGGGGTCCGCGGTGCCGCTGTCGGGGGACGACCCGCATCCGCTGAGGGCGAGCCCGGCCGCGACGACGGCGGCGAGCGAGACGGTGAGACGGCGGGCGCGGTTCTTCATGGTGTCCTCTCGGAGGGAGCACGTCGGTGTGCTCGCGGGCGGTCGCGCCTGGCCGGCACGGAGTCCCCACCATATGAGCGGGGTCCCCGGCCTCCCGACGCGGCGGTCGCTGTTGGCTCGCTGTTCAGCATAGGGACACCGGGACGATTCCCTCAGATGAGGAGCAGGCTGGTCGGGGCAGGTCGCCACCGCTCGCGGGAGCGGGAATACATAGCCCGTGTATGGGATTCGATACCTCATGACCGGACGCACCACCGCGGGCACGACCCCGCCCCCGACCCCGAGCTCGCCCTCGACCGACGACCAGGAGCGCACGCGCTGGCAGGCCTTCTGGGTCTGCGTCGGCGTCGCGGCGCTCACCATCCTCGACCTCTCGAAGGTCAACGTCGGACTGCCGTCGATCGAGGAGTCCCTCGGCGCCGGATCCACCGACCTGCAGCTCATCGTCGCCGGCTACGCCCTCGCGTTCGGCCTGGCGCTCGTGCCCGCCGGCCGACTCGGCGACATCAGGAGCCGCCGGCTCATGTTCGTGGTCGGCCTCAGCTCCTTCACCGTCGCGAGCCTGCTGTGCGCCATCGCCCCGGACGTGAAGACGCTCGTGGTCGCGCGGATCCTGCAGGGCGTCGCCGCCGGCATCCAGATGCCGCAGGTGCTCGGCCTCATCCAGCAGCTCTTCCAGGGAGAGGAGCGGGCGCGCGCCTTCGGCCTGTTCGGCGCCGTCGTCGGCATCTCCACCGCGTTCGGGCCCACGCTCGGCGGCCTGCTGATCCAGCTCGGCGGCCCCGAGGACGGCTGGCGCCTGCTGTTCTGGATGAACATCCCGCTGGGCATCCTCGCCATCGCGTTCGCGCTCAAGCTGCTGCCGCGGCGGCAGGCCCGGCCCCAGCAGAAGACGGGCCTCGATCCCGTCGGCGTCGTCCTCCTGGCGATCGCGACGTTCTCGCTGATGCTGCCGTTCGTCCTCACCACGGGCGGCCCCGACGACGACCCGCTCCGGTGGATCTGGCTCGCGGCAGCCGTCGTCGCGGCAGCGCTCTTCGTCGCGTGGGAGCGGCGCTACGAGCGGTCGGGCAAGTCGCCGGTCGTCCACTTCGCGCTCTTCCGGCTCTCCTCGTACCGCAACGGGATCCTCATCGCGACCGCGTACTTCGCCGCGATCCCCGCGGTGTTCCTGCTCACGACGCTGTACCTCCAGCAGGGGCTCGGCCTCCCGCCCGTCTTCGCGGGCATGGTCAGCATCCCGTTCGCGCTGTCGTCGGCCGTCACCGCGTGGATCGGCGGGCGACTCGTCTCGCGGCTCGGCCGGCAGCTGGTGGTCATCGGCCTCGCGATCGTCGCGGTCGGCATCACGCTGCTGCTCCTCGCCGCGGTGCTCACGCCGCAGGAGGCCACGCCGTGGGCGATGGCCGCGGCGATGCTCGTCGCGGGCGTCGGGGCGGGCTTCGTGATCTCGCCGAACCAGACGCTGACCCTCGCCGAGATCCCTGTGACCGAGGGCGGCGTCGCCGGATCCATGGCGCAGGTCGGCCAGCGCGTCGGCACGGCCGTGGGGGTCGCGGCCGCATCGGCCACCTTCTTCAGCACGCTGTACGCGGAGGCCGCGGGTGGCGGGGACGCGAGCCTGGCGGTGTACCACGACGGCTTCCGCAACGGCTTCCTCGTCACGATCGCGCTGGTCGCCGTGGCGCTCGCGCTCGGCCTGGTCGACCTCGGCCAGCGCCGCCGTCGCCGGCAGCGCGCCGCGACCGCCTGATCGGACGGTGCGGCGGACGCGGCGTCGGGCTCAGCGCGCGACGACCGCCAGGACGGCGTCGTGCAGGCGGCCGTTCGTGGCGAGCGCGGATCCGTGCCACGGCCCCGCCTCGCCGTCGATCGACGTGAACCGGCCGCCCGCCTCCTCGATCACGGGGATGAGCGCGGCCATGTCGTAGGGCTTGAGGTCGTGCTCGCCCGCGATGTCGACGAGGCCCTCGGCGAGGAGCATGTAGGCCCACATGTCGCCGAAGTCCCGGGAGCGCTTCACGCGGGCGGAGAGGTCGAGCAGCTCGTCGAGCCGGTCGGCGTCGCGCCAGCGCTGCACGCCGGCGACGCTCATCGAGGCGTCCTCGAGCCGGTCGACGTCGGACACGCGGATCCGCCGCTCCTCGGACGTCGTGGCCTGCCCGAGCGTGTCGTCGACGTACGCGCCGAGACCCGTCGCGCCCCACCAGCGGCGGCCGAGGGCGGGCGCGCTCACGACGCCGACCACGGGCACGCCGTCCACGGCGAGCGCGATGAGGGTGCCCCAGACGGGCACGCCGCGCGCGAAGTTGGAGGTGCCGTCGATCGGGTCGACGATCCACTGACGGGACGACGAGCCGGACGTGCCGTACTCCTCGCCGAGCACGCTGTCGTGCGGGCGGCTGTCGGCGATGCCGGCGCGGATCGCCCGCTCGACCGACGTGTCGGCGTCGGTGACCCAGCTGGAGTCGGCCTTCGTCTCGATGGCGAGGTCCGCCGAGCGGAAGCGGTCGAGCGAGATCGCGTCGGCCATGTCGGCCAGCTCCCGTGCGAGCCGCAGGTCGGATGACAGGGAGTGCAGGGGTTCGGAGGCCACGGGGTCGAGCCTAGCGATCGGCCTGGTCGCCCTTCGACGCGTCGGAGCGGTTGGCGACGAGGTGCTGGAGCGAGTGGAGGCGCTCGCGCCCGGCGTCCCCGAGCTCGCCCGCCTCGACCCGGTCGACGATCTCCCAGTCGTGCGCCTCCGTGAGCGGGATGCCGCCGGGCGGCTCGCCCTCGGGCAGGTGCGCGTAGCTGGCGAAGGAGCGGAGGATGTTCGCCGGATCCACGTGCCCGAGCCCGAACGAGCGGACGCCCGGGGTGTCGATGATCCAGCCGTGGCCGCCGTCGCCCGTCTCGACGCGCATGGAGACGGTGGAGCTCGATGTGTGGCGTCCGCGCCCGGTGACCTGGTTGACGACGCCCGTCGCGCGCTTCGCATCCGGCACCAGGGCGTTGACGAGCGTCGACTTGCCGACGCCCGAGTGGCCGACGGCGACGGTCGTGCTGTCGACCAGCAGCGCGCGCAGCTCGTCGAGCGGCACGTCGTCCGAGCGGCTCAGCACGATCGGCACGTCGAGCACGCGGAAGTGGGCGGCGAAGGGCGCGGGGTCGGCGACGTCCGACTTGGTGATGCAGAGGATCGGCTGGATCCCCGCGTCGAACGCGGCCACCAGGTAGCGGTCGACGAGGCGCGCGCGCGGTTCGGGCTCGGCGGCCGCGACCACGATGAGCATCTGGTCGGCGTTCGCGACGATCACGCGCTCGACGGCGTCGGAGTCGTCGGCGCTCCGGCGCAGCAGGGTGCGGCGCGGGGCGATGCGCACGATGCGGGAGAGGCTGCCCTCGTCGCCCGAGGTGTCGCCGACGATGTCGACGCGGTCGTTCGTGACCACGGCCTTCTTGCCGAGCTCCCGGGCGCGCGTCGCGATCAGCGTGTGCTCGTCAGGGGTGTCCTCGCCCACGAGCACGCCGAAGCGGCCGCGGTCGACCGTGAGCACCCGGCCCTCGACGGAGTCCGTGTGGCCGGGCCGCTGCTTGCTGCGCGGCTTGTTGCCCTTCGGGTTCGGACGCACGCGCACCGATGACTCGTCGTAGGCGTCCCAGACGCCGTCATCCTGCTCCGGATCCGCGAGCCAGCTCACAGGAGCCCGCCGAGGCCGCCCGCGGCACCCGGCCCGGTGATGCCGCCGAGGGCGAGCGGGTCGACGGCCGCGCGCGGTGCACGGCCGAGGAGCGGGCCGAGCCAGAGCTCCGGGAACTCGGGCAGGGTCTTCGCGGTCGTGCCGATGTCGTCGATCTCCACGCCCGGCACGGCCAGGCCGATGATCGCGCCGGCGGTCGCCATGCGGTGGTCCTCGTAGGCACGCCACGGACCGCCGTGCAGCGGGGCAGGGGAGATCGCGAGCCCGTCCTCGAGCTCGGTCACGGATCCGCCGAGCCCGGTGATCTCGGCAGCCAGCGCCGCGAGACGGTCGGTCTCGTGCCCGCGCAGGTGCCCGATGCCCGTGATGCGGCTGGGCCCGTCGGCGAGGGCCGCGAGCGCGACCAGAGCGGGCGCGAGCTCGCCGCCCGTGCTGAGGTCGAGGTCCACGCCGGGGATGCGGCCGCCCGCGGCGAGCCCGGGGCCGCCGTCGACGACGAGCGCGTCGCCCCCGCGCGTGACGGTCGCGCCGAAGCGCGGCAGCAGGTGCGCGAGGTCCGCGCCAACCTGCGTCGTCTCCTCGGGCCAGCCGGGGATCGCGACGCGGCCGCCCGCGACGAGCGCGGCGGCGAGGAAGGGCGCGGCGTTGGAGAGGTCGGGCTCGATGCGGACCTCGCGGCCGGCGATGGGGGAGGAGGGCACGATCCAGAGGCCGGGTTCCGGGCTCTCGACCACGACCCCGCGCTCGGCGAGCGTGCGGATCGTCATCTCGATGTGCGGCATGCTCGGCAGCGTCGCGCCGGTGTGCCGGAGCCTGAGCCCCTGCGCGAACCGGGGCGCGGCGAGCAGGAGGCCGGAGACGAACTGGCTCGAGGCGGACGCGTCGATGGCGATCTCGCCGCCCGGCACCTCGCCCGTCCCGTAGAGGCTGAACGGCAGCGCGCGGCGGCCGTCGTCGTTGACGTCGACCCCGAGCGCCCGGAGCGCATCGATGGTGCCGGACATGGGGCGTCGTCGGGCGCTCGGGTCGCCGTCGAACGAGACCGGGCCGAGCGCCAGCGCGGCGACGGGCGGAAGGAAGCGCATCACGGTGCCGGCGAGGCCGCACTCGATCGTGACGCCGCCCGCGAGCTCGGCCGGGGTGATCCGCAGGTCGGGCCCGAACGCGCCCCCGCCGTCGACCTCCTCGATGACCGTGCCGAGGGATCGCAGCGCCTCGATCATCAGCCGCGTGTCGCGGGACCGGAGCGGAGCGCGCAGCGTCGACGGGGAGTCCGCGAGGGCGGAGAGGACCAGCTCGCGGTTGGTCAGGCTCTTGGATCCCGGCAGCGGCACGGTCGCGTCCAGCGGGCCGTCCGCCACGGGCGCCGCCCACGGCCCGTCGTCCGTCGGCACGGGCGCGTGGGTCCGGTCGTCGTCGTACGGGCTGAAGGTGGGACCGGAATACCTGAAGATCTCCATGGGTTCACCAGAGTACCGGGCAGGCGTCCGGCAGGCCCGGATCCCGGGCCGGGAAGGATCACCCGTGATCACGAGGACAGCACCGGCGGCCCCGTCCGCCGAGCTCGTGCGAGCCGTAGAATCTGCCCTGATGGCCACTTCAGGGAACACCAGTCACGACGCGCCGGACGACACCACCGGGGGCGACGCGCCCACCGCATCGGCCGCGCCCGCGGAGCTCGTGGAGGCCGTCGTGCACTCCACCGAGGAGGCCGCCGACCAGCAGGAGGCCGAGCGTGCGGAGGTCGAGGAGCCGCGCAAGGCCCAGCCCGGCGACAACCGCGAGCTCTTCGAGGAGCAGGCGCTCCCGTTCATCGACCAGCTGTACGCCGCGGGCCTGCGCATGACGCGCAATCCCGCCGACGCGCAGGACCTGGTGCAGGAGACGTTCGTGAAGGCCTACACGGCCTTCCACCAGTTCAAGCAGGGCACGAACCTCAAGGCCTGGCTGTACCGGATCCTCACGAACACCTTCATCAACAACTACCGCAAGAAGCAGCGGGACCCCTACAACGGCACCATCGACGAGCTCGAGGACTGGCAGCTGGGCGGCGCGACGAGCGCCACGGCGACCACCACGCGCTCCGCCGAGGCCGAGGCCATCGACCACCTCCCGGACAGCACCGTCAAGGACGCGCTGCAGTCCATCCCGGAGGACTTCCGCATGGCCGTCTACTTCGCGGACGTCGAGGGCTTCTCCTACCAGGAGATCGCCGACATCATGAAGACCCCCGTGGGCACCGTCATGAGCCGCCTGCACCGCGGCCGCCGGATGCTGCGGAGCCTGCTTTCCGACTACGCGCGCGAGCGGGGCATCTCCACCGCGCACCTCACTGGAGCGACCAAATGAGCGACTGCGGCTGCGACAAGGCCAAGAAGGATCTCGAGGAGTACCTGCACCACGAGCTCGACAAGGCGGATGCCGCCGACATCCGCGAGCACATGGCGAACTGCCCGGACTGCGCGCGCGAGCACCGCGTCGGCGTGGTCCTACGGGACACCGTGCGCCGCGCGTGCAAGGAGGCGGCCCCCGAGGACCTGCGCACGCAGGTCATGGACAAGCTCCGCGCCATCCAGGCCACCCACTGACCAGGGCGGCCACGCTCTCCCGGTAATCTCGGGACGTGACCAATGCGATCCAGTCCCTCGGGACGCCGTCCCCGTCCGATCTCACCGTCATCGTCGAGCTGCTCCGGCTGCTCGACTACGAGGTGGACGAGGACCGCGTCGCCGCGCGGCTCTCCCGCATGACGGCCGCGGCGGGCCACGAGACGTGGGTGGTGCGCGACGAGGCCGGCGAGATCGCCGGCCTCGCGGGCGGCCACCTCATGTGGGGCCTCGCCGACGACGAGCCCATCGCGCAGCTGATCATCCTGGTCGTGCGCGAGGGACGCCAGGCCGGCGGCATCGGCTCCGACCTCATCCGCCACTACGAGGCGTGGGCGCGCGGGCACGGCGCGTCCCGGTTCCTCGCCACCTCGGCCGCCGCACGCGACAACGTCACGCGCTTCTACGCCCGACGCGGGTACCACGCGTCCGGCATCCGCTACTCCAAGCTCGGCTGACCGGAGGCCGGCGCGTCCGGCATCAGCCGCAGCGAGCGTGACGAGAGGCCCGATCCCCTGGGGGACCGGGCCTCTCGTCGTGCCGGGCGCGAGCCCGGGCGGATCACTCCGCGGTGGCCCGCGCGATCAGGTCCGTCTGCTCGGTCGCGTGCCGCTTGCTCGAGCCCGCGGCGGGGGACGCCGCGGCCGGGCGCGAGACGACGCGCACCTGGCGGTCGGGCAGGACGCGCCCCAGCTCGACGTGCACGAACGGCCAGGCTCCCTGGTTCTCGGGCTCGTCCTGCACCCAGACGACCTCGGCGTCGGGATAGGACTCGACGACGCGGCGCACCTGCTCCTCGGGGAACGGGTAGAACTGCTCGAGCCGCACCAGCGCGATGGACGTGTCCTGTCGCTTCTCCAGCTCGCCGAGCAGGTCGTAGTGCACCTTGCCCGAGTGGAGGAGCACGCGGCGGACGGCGCCGCGGTCCTGGATGCGGACATCGTCGATCACGGGCTCGAAGCGGCCCGAGGTGAAGGCGTCGACGTCGCTCGTCGCGCCGCGCAGCCGCAGCATGGCCTTCGGCGTGAAGACCACGAGCGGGCGACGGGGCCGGGAGTACGCCTGACGACGCAGGAGGTGGAAGTACGACGCGGGCGTCGAGGGACGCGCAACCGTCATGTTCTGCTCCGCGCACAGCTGCAGGAACCGCTCGATCCGGGCCGACGAGTGGTCGGGTCCCTGGCCCTCGTAGCCGTGCGGCAGCAGCAGCACGACGCTCGAGCGCTGGCCCCACTTCTGCTCGGCGGAGGAGATGAACTCGTCGATGATGGTCTGCGCGCCGTTCGCGAAGTCGCCGAACTGCGCCTCCCACAGCACCAGGGCGTCAGGCCGCTCGACCGAGTAGCCGTACTCGAAGCCCATCGCCGCGTACTCGCTGAGCAGCGTGTCGTAGATCCAGAACCGCGCCTGGCGGTCGCTCAGGTTCGCGAGCGGCAGCCACTCCTGGCCGTTGTCGCGGTCGTGCAGCACCGCGTGGCGCTGGACGAACGTGCCGCGGCGCGAGTCCTGGCCGGCGAGGCGGACGGGCGTGTTCTCCAGCAGCAGCGATCCGATGGCGAGGAGCTCGCCGAAGGCCCAGTCGATGGATCCGCTGCGGCTCATCTCGAGGCGCTTGCGCATCAGCGCCTGCAGCTTCGGGTGGACGGAGAAGCCCTGCGGCGGGTTGTCGTGGGCGTCGCCGATCGTCTGGATCACGGACTCGGACACGCCCGTGGTCTCCGGCTCGCCGTGGCCGTCGTCCTGCTGGGAGTCGGGGCGCTCCAGGTCCGCGACGGCGCCGGCGTCCTGGGTCTGGATGGGGATGGACGAGGTCTGAGCCGCGTGCGTCTCCGCGAAGGCGCGCTCCAGGCGGTCCTGGAAGTCCTTCTGCGCCGCGTCGTACTCCTCCTGCGTGATGTCGCCGCGACCGACGAGCGCCTCCGTGTACAGCTTCCGCACCGAGCGCTTGGCCTCGATGAGGTTGTACATGAGCGGCTGCGTCATCGACGGGTCGTCGCCCTCGTTGTGACCGCGACGGCGGTAGCACACGAGGTCGATGACGACATCCTTCTTGAACTCCTGCCGGAACTCGAAGGCGAGGTGGGCGACGCGGGCCACGGCCTCGGGGTCGTCGCCGTTCACGTGGAAGATCGGCGCCTGGATGCTCTTGGCCACGTCCGTCGAGTACACCGACGAGCGGGACTCCGACGGCGGCGTGGTGAAGCCGACCTGGTTGTTGATGACGATGTGCACCGTGCCGCCCGTGCGGTACGCGCGGAGCTGGGAGAGCTGGAGGGTCTCGAAGACCACGCCCTGGCCGGCCATCGAGGCGTCGCCGTGCACGAGGATCGGCAGCACCGAGAACGACCCGATGGGCTTCCGGTCCTGCTTCGCGCGGACGATGCCCTCGAGCACGCCGTTGACGGCCTCGAGGTGCGACGGGTTCGCCGCGAGGTACACCGGCATCTCCTCGCCGTGGACGCCGCGGAACGTGCCCTCGGTGCCGAGGTGGTACTTCACGTCGCCGGAACCCTGGACGGTGCGCGGGTCCTGGGTGCCCTCGAACTCGCGGAAGATCTGGCCGTAGCTCTTGCCCGCGATGTTCGTGAGGACGTTGAGGCGGCCGCGGTGTGCCATGCCGATCGCGACCTCGTCGAGCCCGTGGTCGGCGGCACCCTGGAGGAGGGTGTCGAGGAGCGAGATCGTGGACTCGCCGCCCTCGAGGCTGAAGCGCTTCTGCCCGACGTACTTCGTCTGGAGGAACGTCTCGAACGCCTCCGACTCGTTGAGCTTGGAGAGGATGCGCATCTGCTCGTCGTGCGTGGGCTTCGCGTAGGGCTGCTCGACCTTGCCCTGGATCCAGCTGCGCTCCTCGGGCTCCTGGATGTGCATGTACTCGATGCCGATGGTGCGGCAGTACGAATCGCGCAGGATGCCGAGGACGTCGCGCAGGAGGGCCTGGCGGCGGCCGCCGAAGCCGTCGGTGACGAACTCGCGGTCGAGGTCCCAGAAGGTGAGCCCGTGGTTCGTGATCTCGAGGTCCGGGTGCGTGCGCTGCTGGTACTCGAGCGGGTCGATGTCCGCCATGAGGTGCCCGCGCACGCGGTAGGCGTTGATGAGCTCCTGCACGCGGCTGGTCTTGGAGACCCGCTCGGAGAGGTCGACGTTGATGTCGGTGGCCCACTGGATCGGGTCGTACGGGATGCGGAGCGCCGCGAAGATGTCCTCGTAGAAGCCGTGCTGGCCGATGAGGCGCTCGTGCACGATCTTGAGGAACTCGCCGGAGCCCGCGCCCTGGATAACGCGGTGGTCGTAGGTGCTCGTGAGGGTGATGGTCTTGCCGATGCCCAGCTCGACGAGCGTCTTGGGCGAGGAGCCCTGGAACTCGGCCGGGTACTCGAGGGCGCCCGCGCCGATGATGGCGCCCTGGCCCTTCATCAGGCGAGGCACGGAGTGCACGGTGCCGATGCCGCCCGGGTTGGTGAGCGAGATGGTGGTGCCGGCGAAGTCGCCCGCGGCGAGCTTGTTGCTCCGGGCCTTCTTCACCAGGTCCTCGTAGGCGGAGAGGAACTCGCCGAACGTCATGGCCTCAGCGCCCTTGATGCTCGGGACGAGGAGCGCGCGCGTCCCGTCGGGCTTCGGCATGTCGATCGCGATGCCGAGGTTGATGTGCGCGGGGGAGACGACGCTGGGCTTCCCGTCGACCTCGTCGTAGTGCACGTTCTGGCTCGGGAACTCCTTGAGCGCCTGGATGAGGGCCCAGCCGATGAGGTGGGTAAAGGAGACCTTGCCGCCACGGGCGCGCTTGAGGTGGTTGTTGATGACGATGCGGTTGTCGATCATCAGCTTCGCCGGGATGGTGCGGACGCTCGTCGCGGTCGGGATGGTGAGCGACGCGTCCATGTTCGTCGCCAGGCTCTTCGCCATGCCGCGGAGCGGGCTGACCTCGTCCTCGCCGGGCGGGGTGGGCTCCTGGCCCTTCTTGGCGGGGGCCTTCGCGGGCGCCTGCGCCGGGATCGGCTGCTGCTTGGGGGCGATGCTCGTGGTGCGCGCGGCGGGCTGGGACCCGGTCGCGGGTTGCTGCGCCTGCGCGTCGGGCTGGCCGGCGGACGCGGGGGCCGGCGTCTGCGCCGGGCTGCCCGTGTTGGTCGACGCGGGGGCGGATGTGCTCTCCGCGTCCGGGACCTGCGCCTCGGCGGTCTGGTCGCCGGTGGCCGGCGTCGCCTCGCGGCCCTCGATCACGGTGGTGTGGTAGTTCTCCAGGATCGGCCACCAGCTCCGGTCGACGGAGTCCTTGTCGACCACGAACCTCTCGTACATCTCGTCGACGAGCCATTCGTTGGCTCCGAAGTCGCCCGTGGAACCGTCATCGGTCCCCGTACCAGTCACCTGGCTCGACACAGTTGATCGCCCGCTCTCTTGCTGTTGGTCGTCTGCCTCGCGCGGCCCGTTCGCGTGCCGCGCGTCCACGATCACCCAGCCTAAACCTTCCCTCGGTCGGGCCGCCGGGAGCGGCGCGTCGGAAGCCGCGCACGGTCGACGGCCTGGTGCGGGCCCGGACGGCGGGGCTACCGTCGGGGGATGAGGTTCACCGGAGAGGCTCCCGCCCACGACATGACCTACTCGGACGTGTTCCTGAGCCCGGGCCGGTCCGATGTCGCCAGCCGGATGGACGTCGACCTCGCCCCGGGCGACGGGACGCCGTGCACCATCCCGGTCGTCGCGAGCAACATGGGATCGGTCACCGGACCGCGCCTGGCCGCCGTTCTCGCGCGGCGCGGGGGCATCGGGATCCTGCCGCAGGACCTCCGCCCCCAGGAGCTGGACGCCGCGATCCACCGGGTCAAGGACCAGCCGGTCGCCTACGACTCGCCCCTCGAGCTGCCGCCGGACGCGACAGCGGGCCAGGCGCGCGAGCTGCTGCCGCCCATCGCCGGGCACGGCATCGTGCTGCGCGACGCGGACGGGGAGATGATCGGCTGCCTCGAGGGGACGCAGCTCGCCGGGGTCCCCGACGGCACGCGGCTCGGGGACCTGCCGCACGGCGCGCTCGCCTCCCTCGACGCCGACGACGTGCCCACGGGACGCGCGGCGTTCGACCTGATGCACGCCGCCGGGATCGACTTCGCACCCGTGCTCGCCCACGGCCGCCTGGTCGGCACGCTCAGCCGCCGCAGCGCCCTGCGGTCCACGGTCTACGGGCCCGCGCTCGACGGGGACGGACGCCTCGCGGTGGGCGCCGCGGTCGGCGTCAACGGCGATCCCGTCGGCCGAGCCCGCGCGCTGCTGGCCGCCGGCGTCGACGTGCTCGTGCTCGACACGGCGCACGGGCACCAGGAGGCGATGCTCCGCGCGATCCGCGACGTGCGCGCCCTCGACCCGCGCGTGCCGATCGTCGCGGGCAACGTCGTCACGGCCGAGGGCGCGCGCGATCTCGTCGAGGCGGGCGCCGACATCGTCAAGGTCGGCGTGGGTCCGGGCGCGATGTGCACGACCCGCATGATGACCGCCGTCGGGCGGCCCCAGTTCTCCGCCGTGCTCGACACGGCCGAGGCCGCACGCGCCGCCGGCGCCCTCGTCTGGGCGGACGGGGGAGTGCGGTACCCGCGGGACGTCGCGCTCGCCCTCGCCGCGGGCGCCGCGAGCGTGATGATCGGATCCTGGTTCGCGGGCACCGTCGAATCGCCCGGCCGCCTGCTCGTCGACGAGGACGGCGGGCTCGCCAAGGAGAGCTGGGGCATGGCGTCGACGCGCGCCGTGCAGGAGCGGTTCGGCCGGCGCGAGGCGTTCGAGCTGGCGCGGCGCACGCTGTTCGCGGAGGGGATCTCGACCAGCCGCATCCGCATCGACCCGCTCCGACCCGGCCTCGAGGACCTGCTCGACACGATCACGTCCGGCGTCCGCAGCGCGTTCACCTACGCCGGGGCGCGCACGCGGCTCGAGTTCGCCGAGCGGGCCGCCGTCGGGATCCAGTCCGCGGCGGGCTACGAGGAGGGCAAGCCCCTGCCGGTGGGCTGGTGAGCCCCGGTATGCTCGACGGACGATGGACGACCCTCCTCCTGCTCATAGACCCCCGCTGCGCGCGCCCCTCCCACTGAAGCCGGCCGCGCGCCCGGCGCCCGGGAGCCATCCCCTTGCATGAATGGCTCCTCCTCGCCGTGGGTCTCCTCCTGACCCTCGGCACCGGCCTCTTCGTCGCCAGCGAGTTCGCGCTCGTCAACCTCGACCGCTCCGACCTCGAGAAGCGCCAGGAGCGCGGCGAGAAGCGGCTCGGCCCGCCCATCCGGGCCCTCCGCATCACCTCGACCCACCTCTCCAGCGCCCAGCTCGGCATCACCCTGACGACGCTGCTCACCGGGTACACGATGGAGCCGGCGCTCAGCCTGCTGCTCGCCGGCCCGCTCACCTCCGCGGGGCTCGCCGACGGCCTCGTGTCGCCGGTGTCGACCGTCGTGGCGCTCGTCGTCGCGACGCTGCTGTCGATGATCATCGGCGAGCTCGTGCCGAAGAACTTCGCGCTGGCCCTGCCGCGCGAGACGGCCAAGCTCGTGATCCCGTTCCAGACGCTGTTCACCACCGTGTTCAAGCCCGCCGTGCTGCTGCTCAACAACAGCGCGAACGGGATCCTGCGGCTCGTCGGCATCGAGCCCAAGGAGGAGCTGTCCGGCGCCAGGAGCGCCGAGGAGCTGTCCTCGCTCGTCCGCCGCTCCGCGCTCGCCGGCCTCCTCGAGGACGACACGGCGATGCTCCTCAGCCGCACGCTGCGGTTCGCCGACCTCACGGCGTCCGACGTCATGACGCCGCGCCTCCGCGTCAAGTCCGTCGAGCGCACCGACAGCGCGCAGACCGTCATCGAGCTGGCGATGACCACCGGCTACTCCCGCTTCCCGGTCACGGACGACGGCGTCGACGACGTCATCGGCCTCGTGCACGTCAAGCAGGCCGTCGCCGTGCCGCGCGAGAAGCGCGCGCTCGTGCCCGTCACCGCCCTGCAGTCCGAGGCGATCCGCGTGCCGGAGACGATGAAGCTCGACGACCTCCTCGGCGAGCTGCGCGGCCGCGGGTTCCAGATGGCCGTCGTGGTGGACGAGTACGGCGGCACCGCAGGGGTCGCGACCCTCGAGGACCTGGTCGAGGAGCTGGTCGGCGAGCTCGCCGACGAGCACGACCGCACGCGCGCCGGCGTCGTCCGCTCGCGCGACTCGCTGACCTTCCCGGGCATGCTCCGGCCCGACGAGCTGCTCGAGCGCACGGGCCTGCGCATCCCCGACGACGGCCCCTACGAGACCGCGGCCGGCTTCGTCATGAGCGAGCTCGGCCGCCTGCCCGTCGTGGGGGACGAGCTCGAGCTCGAGACCGGCACGCTGCGGGTCGAGCGACTCGACGGCCGGCGCATCGACCGGATCCGCTTCACGCCCGTCCCCGAGCCCGTCGCCACCGCGGTGGGCACCACGCGGGCCGAGCGCCAGGCGGACCGCCAGGCGGAGAAGCAGGCCGACCGCGAGGCCGGACGACAGGCGGACGCGGAACGCGCCGCCATGAGGAAGGAGCCGTCCCGTGGGTGAGTACGCCGGGGGGATCATCGCGCTCGTCGTGCTGCTCGCCGTCAACGCCTTCTTCGTCGGCGCCGAGTTCGCGGTCATCTCCGCGAAGCGGTCGCAGATCGAGCCGCGCGCGGAGGAGGGGAGCCGGGCTGCCCGCATCACGCTCTTCGCGATGGAGCACGCGACGCTCATGCTCGCGACCACGCAGCTCGGCATCACCGTGTGCTCGCTGCTGATCCTCAACGTGTCCGAGCCGGCGATCCACCACCTGCTGGAGATCCCGCTGGGCGCGACCGGGCTGCCGGAGGAGGCGATCTCCACGATCGCGTTCGTCATCGCGCTGCTCATCGTCTCCTTCCTGCACGTGGTGCTCGGGGAGATGGTGCCGAAGAACATCTCGTTCTCCGTGCCGGACCGGGCCGCCCTGCTGCTCGCGCCGCCGCTCGTCGGCATCGCCCGCGTCGTGAAGCCGCTCATCGTGGCCCTCAACGCGATCTCCAACGCCGTGCTCCGCCTGGCCAAGGTGGAGCCGAAGGACGAGGCCGCGAGCGCGTTCACGCTCGACGAGGTGCAGGGCATCGTCGACCAGTCGACGCGCGAGGGGCTCCTGGAGGACCGCACCGGCGCGCTCACCGCGGCGTTCGAGTTCACCGGCAAGAAGGTGCACGACATCGCGATCCCGCTCGACGCGCTCGTCAGCCTGCCGGAGACCGCGAGCCCCTCCGAGGTCGAGCGCGCCGTCGCCCGGCACGGCTTCTCGCGGTACGTGATCGTCGACGAGGCGGGGGAGCCGACCGGCTACCTGCACCTCAAGGACGTGATCGACCTCGACGAGGCCGACGAGTTCGTGCGGCCCGTGCCGGCCAAGCGGATCCGGCAGCTGGTGTCGGTCTTCGAGGGCACCGAGCTCGAGGACGCGCTGGCCATGATGCGCCGCTCGGGCGCCCACCTCGCGCGCGCCTTCACGGAGTCAGGCGAGACGACGGGCGTCCTGTTCCTCGAGGACATCATCGAGGAGCTCGTCGGCGAGGTGCAGGACGCGACCCGACGGGTCTGACCCGCACGCGCATGACGACGGCCCGGCACCCCCACGGGGTGCCGGGCCGTCGTCATGCGGAGCGGAGGATCAGGCCGCCCAGCGCGCGCGGTCGTACTGCTTGGGCCAGTAGTCGATCTCGACGCCCAGCTCGTGCGCGGCCCGCAGCGCGAAGTGCGGGTCGCGCAGCATCTCGCGGCCGAGCATCACGGCGTCCGCGCGGCCCTCGGCGACGACGGCCTCGGCCTGCGCCGGCTCGGTGATGAGGCCCACGGCGTTGAGCGCGACCTTCGCGTGCTCCTTCACGTACTCCGCGAAGGGCACCTGGTAGCCGGGCGCGACGGGGATCGTGACCCCGGTCGTGTTGCCGCCCGTGGAGATGTCGAAGAAGTCGGCGCCGTGCTCGGCGGCCCAGCCGGCGACGGTCGCGGTCTGCGCCTCGTCCCAGCCGGCGTCGCCCGCCCAGTCGGTCGCGGAGAAGCGCACCAGCAGCGGCACGTCGGGGACCTCGGCGCGCACCGCGTCGATCACCTGGAGCAGCAGGCGCGCCCGGTTCTCCAGGCTGCCGCCGAACTCGTCGTCGCGGTGGTTGCTCAGCGGCGACAGGAACTGGTGCATGAGGTAGCCGTGCGCGGCGTGGATCTCGAGCACGTCGAACCCGGCGTCGACCGAGCGGCGGGCGGCCGCGGCGAAGTCGTCGACGACCTTGCGCAGACCGGCCGCGTCGAGCGCGACGGGCGTCCCGTAGCCGGGGAACGGCTCGGCGGACGGGGCGACGGTCTCCCAGCCGCCCTCCTCGGCGGGCATGGTGCCGCGGCCCGAGAACGAGTACGTGGAGGCCTTCCGGCCGGCGTGCGCCAGCTGGATGGCGGCGACGGCGCCCATCTCGTGGATGAAGTCGACGATCGGCTTCCAGGCGTCGCGCTGCGCGTCGTCCCAGATGCCGGTGTCCTCCGGCGTGATGCGCGCCTCGGGGCTGACGCCGGTGGCCTCCGCCATCACGAGCCCGGCGCCCCCGCGGGCGAACGACCCGAGGTGCGCGAGGTGCCAGGCACCCGGCACGCCGTCGCGGGCGTCGATGCTGTACTGGCACATCGGCGCGACCCAGATGCGGTTGCGCGCGGTCACGCCGCGGACGGTGATGGGCTCGAAGAGCGGGGACGTGGTCATGGGGATCCTTCCAGGCGGGCGGCGGCGCGGATCCTCGGGGGAGGCGCGGCGCGCGGGGACGGGCGGAGGGCGACGGCGGCCTCATGGTCCCAAGGCCCGGCGCGGCCGCCGCATTCCCGCGCGCCTATCGTGAGGGCATGAGCGACGCGCACGACGACCACGCACCCGACGGCTGGATCCGGCAGGACGCCGAGCGCACGCGCCGGGCGATCCGCCTCCCGCGCGACGACGACGACAAGTACACGCGCGGCGTCCTCGGCATCCGCACGGGCTCGGACCGCTACCCGGGCGCCGCCGTCCTCGGCGTCGAGGCGGCCGCGCGCACCGGCGTCGGCATGATCCGCTACCTCGGGCCCGCGGGCGCGTCCGCCTCCGTGCTCGCCCGCCGCCCCGAGGTCGTCACGGCTGACGGGCGCGTGCAGGCGTGGCTCGTCGGATCCGGCATCGACCAGGCCCACCGCGACGAGGCGGCGACCGACGCCATCGCCGCCGCGCTCGGGCAGGGCCTGCCGGCGGTCGTGGACGCGGGCGCGCTCGACCTCGTCGGGCGCGCGACGGGACCCGTGGTCGTCACGCCGCACTTCCGCGAGCTGTCGCGGCTGCTCGACGGCGCGGGCATCGAGGCGTCCGCGGAGGACATCGCGGCCGACGCCGCGGGGTGGGCCGAGCGCGCGGCGCGGGAGCTCGGCGTCTGCGTGCTGCTCAAGGGCGCGACCACGTTCGTCGTCGGCGGGTCCGCGCGCATCGCGATCCGCGCGGGGACGCCGTGGCTCGCGACGGCGGGCTCGGGGGACGTGCTCGGCGGGGTGCTCGGCGCCCTCACGGCGGGCGCGTCCGCTCGGATCGCCGACGCGGCGGATCCCCTCGCGGAGCTCGCCGCCGTCGCCGCGGCCGCCGCGTGGCTGCACGGGCGTGCGGGCGACCTCGCATCCGGCGGTGGACCGATCACGGCCCTCGACGTCGCCGAGGCGATGCCGAGGGCCGTGCGGGAGACGCTGGCGGGATCCGGCGGCTAGGCCTTCGCCACGTCGAGCGAGAACTCGACCGACCCGTGGTCCTCGACGGTCACGAAGCCGAGGCTCGGTGCCTGGACGCCGAAGTCCTGGAACGTGATCGGGATGGAGCCCACGATCTGCCCGCCGTCGGACGTGAAGCTCGCCTGCATCTGCGCGGTCACGCTCTTGGTCACGCCGTGCAGCGTGAGGTCGCCCGTCACGTCGTACGTCGCGGGGACGCCCGCCTCGACGCCGTCGGCCGCGATCGGCTGCGTCAGGGTGAAGGTCGCGGTCGGGAAGTCGCCCGTCTTCATCGCCTCGTTCTGGAAGTACGCGTCGCGCGGGGGCTGGTCGGTGTGGATCTGCGTCACGTCGACCGTCATGGTGCCCTTCGTGACCTGGGATCCGGCGACCGTGATGTCGCCCGTGACGGCGTCCGTCCGGCCGTTGACCGTGACGGGCGTGCCGTTCAGCACCTCGTCGACGCGGTAGCCCGCGTAGGAGGACCCGCCCGCCTTCCAGTCGCCGGAGAGGTCGCCGACCGCGCCGCCCGGCGCGGGCGTCGACGCGAGGGTGGGGGCGGCGTCCGGCGTGCCCGCCAGCTGCTTGTAGATGGGGCCGCCGAAGGCCGCGAATGCCCCGACGAGGACGACCACGCCGCCCGCCACCCCGATGATGATCTTGGTCTTCCTGTCCATGGCGCTGCTCCTCCGTGCGATGCGGGCGGGCGCTGCGTCCCACCCTTTGTGTGAACTTTCAAGTACCCGGGGAGTCTCGCGGGGCGGGCGAGCCCGCGTCGGCCGTCGTCCACAGGTCGCGTCGCCGTCGGTAGCCTGGTGCGCACAGCCGGACGCCGGCCGGGTGACCGCCCGGAGCACCGCCGCCGTCGAACCCCGGGGGTCCCCATGCTCGTCGCCTTCTCCGTCGCACCCAGCGGGGGCGACGCGCCCGACGCCTCCGTGCACGACGCCGTGGCCGCCGCGGTGGCCGTCGTCCGCGCGTCTGGACTGCCGAACCGCACCGACTCCATGTTCACCACCGTCGAGGGCGACTGGGACGAGGTCTTCGACGTCGTGCGCCGCGCCACCGAGGCCGTCGCGCCCTTCGGGACGCGCGTGTCGCTCGTGCTGAAGGCGGACATCCGCCCCGGCTACCAGGGCGAGCTGACGGGCAAGCTCGAGCGCCTCGAGCAGGCCATCGACGCGCGCGGCGCCGACGCCTGACGCGGGGCCCCGCGCCGAGGACGAGGCCGGGACCGGATCCCGACCGCCGGTAGGCTCGTCGGGTGAATCCCCCCTCCTCCGGGCGGGCGACCCTGTCGCCGGCCCGCGTCCGCGTCGCCCTGCTCGCCCTCGCGATGGGCGGGTTCGCAATCGGCACCACCGAGTTCGTCGCCATGGGGCTCCTGCCGCAGCTCGCCGCCGACCTGCTGCCCGAGGTGGCCGCGCGCTCGACGGAGGCCGCGAACGCGCAGGCCGGCACGCTCATCAGCGCCTACGCCCTCGGCGTGGTGGTGGGTGCCCCGACCATCGCGGCCGCATCGGCCCGGGCGCCCCGGCGGAAGCTGCTGCTCTGGCTGCTGCTGGCCTTCACGCTCGGCACGGTCCTCAGCGCGATCCTGCCGAGCTTCGGTCTCGTGGTCGTCGCCCGCTTCGTCGCGGGCCTGCCGCACGGCGCCTACTTCGGCATCGCGTCGCTGGTCGCCGCGCAGCTGATGGGGGAGGGCAAGCGCGCCAGGGGCGTCGCCTTCGTGCTCGCGGGCCTCACCATCGCCAACGTCATCGGCGTGCCCATCGTCACGTGGATCGGGCAGAACGCGGGCTGGCGCGTCGCCTACCTCGTCGTCGCCGCGATCTTCGCCGCCACCTTCGTCGCCGTGTTCCTCGCCGTGCCCGCGCAGGCCGGCAACCCCGAGGCGACGCTCCGGCGCGAGCTCCGCGCGTTCACCCGGCTGCAGGTCTGGCTCGCGCTCCTCATCGGCGCGATCGGATTCGGCGGCTTCTTCGCCGTCTACACGTTCGTGTCGCCCATGGTGACGGAGGTGACCGGGCTGCCCGAGTGGTCGGTGCCGCTGGCGCTCGTGGTGGTGGGCCTCGGCATGACGGCCGGCAACCTCGCGGGCGGCTGGTGGGCGGATCGCGACGTGAAGGCCGCGCTCCTCTGCCTCTTCGGGCTGCTCATCGTCTCGCTCGTGGGGCTGGTGCTCACGGCGTCGAACCCGGTGGGGCTGTTCGGGTTCCTGTTCCTCATCGGCGGGTCGGCGGCGGCGCTGTCGCCCGGGATCCAGATCCGGCTGATGGACGTGGCGCACGACTCGCAGTCCATCGCGGCGGCGCTCAACCACTCGGCGCTGAACACGGGCAACGCGGTCGGCGCGGCGCTCGGCGGCGTGACCGTCGCGGCGGGGCTCGGCTACACGTCGCCCGCGATCGTGGGTGTCGGCCTCAGCGTGGCGGGCCTCCTCATCGTGCTCGCGAGCTTCGGGCTCGACCGGCGCCGTCGCGGATCCCGCCGGCCGGCGGACGGCCAGCGGCCCACGACCCAGCCGATCGGGATCGGCGGCTGAGCCGGGCGCTCGGCCGGCACGGGCCGGAGCGCCGCCGGGCTACTCGCCCTGGAGCAGGATCCCGTCCTGGATCGCGCGCTTCCGCAGCGCCACCTTGGTGCCGACGTCGAAGCCCGCGACGCGGTACTTCTCGCGGATCCGCTTGAGGTACGACTTCGCGGTCTCCTCGGAGATGCCGAGGCTGTAGGCGACCGACTTCACGGGCTCGCCGCCGCCGTAGAGCGCCATGACCCGGCGCTCCTGCGCGCTGAGCTTGGGCACGCCGCCGACGTCGGTGCTGTTGATGGCGAGGTCCAGCTCGGCGGAGATGTACGACTGGCCGTCGGCAGCGAGGCGGATGGCGTCGACGATCATGCTCGCGTCCTCGCTCTTCACGAGGTAGCCGAGGGCGCCGGAGGCCAGGGCCTCGCGCACGACGTTGGGCTCCGAGTACGTGCTCATCAGCACGGTCTTCACGCCCGTGGTCTTGAGCGTGGCGATCTTCAGCGAGATCGGCAGGTTGTCCTTGAGGTCGAGGTCGAGGAGGACGACGTCGACGGGGAACCGCGGATGCGTCAGCAGGTCGGGCCAGGTGGACACGGCTGCGACCATCTCGATGTCGGACGCGGCGTTGCGGATCCACTCGGTCAGGGCCCCGAGCAGCATCCTGTGGTCGTCCACGATGGCGAGGGTGATCGGTCGGTTCTCAGCTGACACGTGCTCTCCGGTCCTAGTGCGGGGCCCTCACCGGTCGGCGGGGTTGTCCACTACGCAGTCGATGGTGATGAGGAGGCTCGACCCGCGGGTGCTCTCGGTGTGCGTGCCGACCTTGTCGATAGCATCCCACGTCGAGGGATCCAGTCGGGTGCGGGGGAGCCCGGTCGTCGTCACGACGATGGGCACGACGGCCCGGCGCAGGGGCACGGGCTGCGCGCCGTGCGGCCGTCCGCGGAGCGGGCCGAGCGCGAGCTGCACCGACACCTCGGGCACGCCGTTGCGTCGTTCGGTCGAGGTGAGCAGGAGCCAGACCGCCGAGAGCAGGCCGTCGCGCTGGCGGCGGTCGAGGAGGCCGGCGAGGGCGCTCGGGTCGCTGAGGGTGACGTCCGGTCCGAGGAACTCCGACTCCGTGATGGCGTGGTGCAGCCAGGTCTCGCGCCGGCCCTCGATGAGGTGCAGCCGCAGCTCGGTCGCGAGCGACGCGGCCGTCGAGGCGGCCAGCGGCGACAGCGGCAGCGGCTCGCGCGCGTTCGCGACGTCGTCGAGGAGCTGCTCCGCCGCGAGGTCGAGGCGCGCCAGCTCCTCCGACGCCATCATGCCGACGGCGTAGCGCGGCGCGGAGACGGTGCTCTGCACGAGCACCCGGTCCAGCTCCATCTCGGTCAGGCGCCGGAACCCTCGGACGACAGCCACGCCGAACGCCGCGGGCACGACAGCCCGGGCGATGGCGGAGATCTCGGGCGCGAGGTCGGCGGGCCGCACGGGATCCGAGAACAGGAACACCGCGAGGAGCACCGCGCCGAGGGCGACGTCGACCGCCAGCACCTCGCGCGCCGGGCGGTAGGTGACCGTCGTGAGGAGCGCGGCGCCCGCGGCGATGCCCGCGGTGGCGTGCTGCATCACGTCGCCGAGGGGCCACACGGCCACCAGGTCCAGCGCGACGACGATGCCCAGGCCGCCGACGAAGACCGCCATGAGCGGTCCGGGCATCCGGTCGCGGAGGGCGCGGATGGCCACGACGACCGCGGCGATGAGGGCGACCAGGAGGATCCACGCGGTCGCCGTGAGCCCCGGCGACGGCATGATCCGGTAGTCGAGCGCGAAGCGGACGAGGCCGTACCCCATGGCGATGGCGCAGACCACCGCGGATCCGGCGCCCATGTACCCGAGGCCGATGGACGTGGGCTGCGCCGGCGTGCCCGCGGGCAGGCGGATCCGACGGCTCGTGCGGGGCGGCACGGCGGCGTCCGCGCGGCCGCTCACTTCGGCACCTCGAGGACGACCGTCGTCCCGGACCCGGGCGAGGAGAACAGCCGGGCGTTGCCGCCCACGTCGGTGAGGCGCGCCACGACCGACTCCTTGAAGCCGAGCTTCGCCTGGTCCACGTGCGCGAGGTCGAAGCCGACGCCCGCGTCGGTGACCATGGCGCGGACCGTGGTGTCGTCGTCGGTGATGGTGACGTGCGCCTCGGTGACGCCCGCGTGCCGGCGCACGTTCTCCAGGCACTCCGCCAGCGAGAGGAGGAAGGCGTCGAGGATGTCGCTCGGCAGGAGCACCTGACCGGTCCCGTGCCAGCTCACCTCGAGGCCCATCCGGCCGAAGCGCTGCTTCACCGACTCGAGCGTGTTGCCGAGCACGGACTGCTCCACCGGCTCGAGCGTGTACCCGCCCGACGCCTGCGGGGTGGGGTTCGCGCCCAGGCGGAGCTGGCGGAGGAGGCGGGCGTCGTCGGCCGCCTGCTGGCGCATGGCCTGCGGGGTGACGCCGACCCCGGAGTGCGCGAGGAGGGTCAGCGTCGCCAGCACGGTGTCGTGCAGGAGCCTCGCGCCCTGGCGTCGCTGGGCCTCGAGCTCGCTCGCCATGCGCTCGGCGCGGTGGGCGCGCCCGATGTCGGTGATGCGCCGACCGACCCGGTGCACGGCCACGCTCAGCCAGTAGCCGAGGATGCCCGCGAGCATCCAGCCGAAGACGTGCACGAGCACGACGTAGGGGAAGGCCGCGGTGTCCCAGGAGACACCGACGGCCACGACGCTGGTGAGCACGAAGGCGGCCGCCACGACGCGGAGCCGGCCCGGTCGGATGGTCTCGAGGAGGGCGAGCGACCCGACGGCGCCGACGGAGACGTGGGTGAGGGCGGTGAGCGACGACGCGGAGCGCCCGCCGAGCTGGGCGACGACCATGGCGGCGATGCCCGCCACGAGCACGACGACCATCCACCTGACGCGCGCGTCGGTCCCGATCCGCCACTGGGCGACGGCGAGCACGGCGAGGAGCGCGACGCTGCCGGCCGCCGCGGGCACCGGGACCTCGCCCGGCAGCAGGATGCACGCGGCGGCGACCGCGGTGAAGCTGAGGCCGTACACGCGTGCGGTCCGCTGCAGCAGGCGCTCGCGTTCGCGCTTCATGCGATCCATCGGGTCCCCGCTCGGAGTGCGCCGACGCCGGTGGCGTGCGCTCGGTGTGCTCCGATCCTAGGCGCGTCCGTCACGCGCCTGGCACGCCGACGTGACGGCGCGGGGCGATTGTCCACATGCCGTAGGATCGCGCGCCGCCCGGGCGGGTCGGCGGCGGATGGATCCGTCCCCTACTCCGGCGCGATCCAGCCATGGCGGATCGCGTGGCGCCGCAGCAGCAGCTTCGTCCCGAGGTCCGTCCCCGCATGCAGGTACTTGCGGCGCCCCCGCTTGATGTACGACTTGACGGTCTCCTCCGTCGTGCTCATCGCCTCCGCGACGTCGCGGATCGACCGCCCGCCCGCGTACAGCACCAGCGCGCGCTGCTCCTGCTGGCCGAGCCGCGGATCCTCCTCGGCGTGGAAGTCCTGCATCGCCTGCTGGACCAGCGCGCTCTGCCGGGGCGTGCCGTCGGCGGCCGCGTGGATGCTGGCGATCAGCTCCTCCGACGACTCGGCCTTGGGCACGACGGCGGACGCTCCCGCGCGCATGGCGCCGTGGATGGTCGAGGGGTCGGCGTGCGTGCTCAGGAGCACGGACGTGAGGCCGGCACCCGTGAGCGTGCGGATCTTCTGCGCGACCGGGACCTCGTCGCGGAGGGCGAGGTCGAGGACGACGACGTCGAAGGCGTCCGGGAAGCGGTCATCGCGCACGAGCCCGTTCCAGGTCGGGGAGGTCGCGACCACCTCGACGCCCGTGCGGGGACGCGAGAGCCGGGCGCTCAGGCCGTCGAGCAGGAGGACGTGGTCGTCGACCAGCGCCACGCGGACCCGTTGGCCGTGGCCCGTCGCATGCAGCGGACGTCGGCTCATCGGTGCTCCCCTCGTACGCCGGTGCCCGGAGGGGGCGGCGTGCTCCCAGGGGAAGCATAGGAACGCATGATGTCGCGGGCGATGCCGCGCACGGAACTCACCCCCGGACTGGGGCGCTCCTACGCGGGGGTGTCGAGCAGGCGCGCCAGCTCGCGGCCCACGGCCTCGTTCTCGATGAGGAAGCCGTCGTGGCCGTAGTCGGAGGAGATCACCACGACCTCGCCGCCGTCGACGGACCCGGGCACGTGCCGGGCGACGAGCCGCTGGTCCGGGACGGGGAACAGCCGGTCGCTGTCGATGCCCACCACGAGGGTCGCCGCCCGCACCCTCCCGAGCGCGGCCTCGACGCCGCCGCGGTCGCGGCCCACGTCGTGCGAGCTCATCGCGTCGATCAGGCGGATGTAGCTGGTCGCGTCGAAGCGCCGGGTGAACTTGTTGCCGTGGAAGTCGAGGTACGACTCCACGGCGTACCTGCCCTCGTCGCCCATCGGGCTGATGCCGCTCTGCCACGAGCGGGAGAACCTCTGGTTGAGCTCGTCCGGGCTGCGGTAGTTCAGCAGCGCCATGCGGCGGGCGAGGGCGAGGCCGCGGTGCGGGCCGTCGCCGTCGGCCGCGTCGAGGTAGTCGCCGTCGCGGTAGGCGGGATCCATGCGGATCGCCTCGGCCTGCACGGAGTTGAGCGCGATCTGGTCGGCGCTGGCGATGGCAGGGGCCGCGAGGATCGCGAGCCGGCGCATCCGGTCGGGGAGCCCCACGCCCCACTCGAGCGCCTGCATGCCGCCCATGGACCCGCCGACGACCGCCGCCCACACGTCGATCCCGAGCGCGTCCGCGAGGGCGGCCTGCACGGCGACCTGGTCGCGGATGGTGATGAAGGGGAACCGCGCGCCCCACTCGGCGCCGTCGGGCGCCAGGGAGGCGGGGCCGGTCGTGCCCTGGCAGCCGCCCAGCATGTTGGGGGCGACGACGAACCAGCGGTCGGTGTCGATCGCGAGGCCGGGACCCACGATGCCCGACCACCATCCGCCCGTCGGCTGCCCGGGACCCGCGGGTCCGCGGAGGTGGCTGTCGCCCGTGAGAGCGTGCAGCACCAGCACGGCGTTGCCGCCGTCGGGGTCGCGCTCGCCGAAGGTCTCGTACGCGACGCGCACGGAGGGGACGCGTCCGCCCGCCTCGAGCTCGATGCCGCCCACCTGCGCGAACAGGCGGTCGGCGACGGGATCGCCCTCGCGCCATGCGCCCGACGCGGGCGGTCGTCCGATCAGGGAGCGGATCTGCGCGTCCGTCACCAGGCTCGACGGGACGGTGTCCTCGGGTGTCTGCCAGTCCATCCCGGCCAGTGAAGCACCCGCGGCGGACGCGCGCCCGAGTGTTACGCCCCGCTCGGCCGGCTGCCCGCGAGCGCAGGGGCGGTGGTGCCGTCCTTGACGGCCCGCGCGGCTCGGAGCCCGGCCGCGAGGTCCTCGATGATGTCGTCGATGCTCTCGAGGCCGACCGACAGGCGCACGAGCCCGGGGGTTACGCCCGCCGTCAGCTGCTGCTCGGGCGTGAGCTGCGCGTGGGTGGTCGACGCCGGGTGGATGACGAGGCTCCGCACGTCCCCGATGTTCGCCAGGTGGCTGAACAGCTCCAGCGACTCGACGAGCGCGCGTCCCGCGTCCACCCCGCCCTTCAGCTCGAAGGAGAGGACGGCGCCGACGCCGCGCGGCGCGTACCGGTTCGCCGCCGCGTACCAGGGGCTCGACGGGAGGCCCGCGTAGTGGACGTTCGCGATGTCCTCGTGCGCGTCGAGCCACTCGGCCACCGCCTGCGCGTTCTGCACGTGCCGCTCGATCCGGAGGCTCAGCGTCTCGATGCCCTGGATGAGCTGCCATGCGCTCGCCGGGGCGATGGACGCCCCGAGGTCGCGCAGCAGCTGCACGCGCGCCTTGGTGATGAAGGCGAGCCCGTCGCCCGCGGCCTCGGCGTAGGTGACGCCGTGGTACGACGGGTCGGGGGTCGTGAGCCCCGGGAAGCGCTCCGCGTGCTCGGACCACGGGAACCGGCCGCCGTCCACCACCAGGCCGCCGATGACCGTGCCGTGCCCGCCGAGGAACTTGGTGGCCGAGTGGACGACGATGTCCGCGCCGTGCTCGAACGGCCGGATGAGGTACGGCGTGGCGATGGTGCTGTCCACGATCAGCGGGACGCCCGCATCGTGCGCCACGTCGGCGACGGCGCGGATGTCGAGGACGTTGATGCGCGGGTTGCCGATGGTCTCGGCGAAGAGCAGCTTGGTGTTCGGCCGCACGGCCCGGGCCCACGCCTCGGGGTCGTCCTGGTCCTCGACGAACGTCGTCTCGATGCCGAGCTTCGCGAGCGTGTACTTGAAGAGGTTGTACGTGCCGCCGTAGATCGAGGAGCTCGAGACGATGTGGTCGCCCGCCTGCGCGATGTTGAGCACCGCGAAGGTGGAGGCCGACTGCCCGGAGGCGACCAGCAGCGCACCGGTCCCGCCCTCGAGGGCCGCGATGCGCTCCTCGACGACGGCCTGCGTCGGGTTCATGATGCGCGTGTAGATGTTGCCGGGCTGCGCCAGGGCGAAGAGGTCCTGCGCGTGCTGGGCGTCGTCGAACACGTAGGACGTGGTCTGGTAGATGGGCGTCGCGCGTGCGTGCGTGACCGGATCCGGCGCAGCACCCGCGTGGATCTGCTGCGTCTCGAAGCGCCAGCCCGCTGCCCGGTCCTCGTCGTGGTCGCTCATCGTCGTGCCTTCCCTCGTGCGTCGGTGCCGCCCGTGCGGGCGCTCCCCGACTGTAGGAATCGTCGAGGTGACCGGTCAACGCGGGTCCGTCGCGGGGCGTAACCCGCGGCCGCCCGCGTTCCCTACGCTGGGGTCATGTCCACAGCCAAGAGGGTCGTCGTCACGGGTGCGAGCTCGGGGATCGGCGCCGCCACCGTCCGCCTGTTCCGGAGCCGGGGCTGGGACGTCGTCGGCGTCGCCCGCCGCGAGGACCGCCTGCGGGCGCTCGCCGAGGAGACCGGCGCGACCTACGCCCTGGCCGACCTCACCGTCCAGGCCGACGTCGACGCCCTCCGCGACCACCTGCGCGAGACCGGCCACGTGCACGCCCTCGTCAACAACGCCGGGGGAGCGGTGGGCACCGACTCCGTCGAGGGCGGTTCGTCCGAGGACTGGGCCTGGATGTACGAGATCAACGTGCTCGCCGTGCGGCGCGTGACGAGCGCGCTCCTGCCGCTGCTCCGCGCCGGCGTCCCCGAGGGAGGCAGCGCCGACATCGTGACCGTGAGCTCCATCGCCGCGCACGTGCCCTACGAGGGCGGCGGCGGCTACAACGCCGCGAAGGCGGCCGCGCACGCGATGCTCGGCGTGCTCCGCCTCGAGCTCGCGGGGGAGCCGATCCGCGTGATCGAGATCGCGCCCGGCCAGGTGCGCACCGAGGAGTTCTCGCTCGTGCGCTTCGGCGGCGACCGGGCGAAGGCCGACGCGGTCTACGACGGCGTGCCCGGACCGCTGACCGCCGAGGACGTGGCCGAGGCCATCGTGCACGCGGTGGAGCTGCCGCCGCACGTGAACGTCGACCTGCTCACCCTCAAGCCCGTCGCGCAGGCCGCGCCGCACAAGCTGGTGCGCACGCCGCTCGCGGTCCGCGAGGAGCTCACCGACCGGAGCTGAGGCGCACGGCCCTCGCTGCGGTCCCGATCCCGCGGGCCTCGGTCAGGCGGCGGGGGCCGACGCCACGGCCGGGACGGCGGGCAGGGGGCCGGTGAGGAAGCCCTGCACCACGGGCCCGTGCAGCGCGACGACCGTCTCGCGCGACATGCTGGCGATGGGCTCCATCCGCCAGATGTACCGGGTGATGGCGATGCCGCCGAGCGTGGCGCCGACGAGCGAGTTGCGGATGCCGGCCTCCTCGGCGGGGACCTCCTCCGGCAGCGCGCCCATCCAGTGCTGGGGTGCCGCCTCGGCGAACCGGCGGTAGGCGGCGCTGTCGTGGTCGGACGACACGGTGACCCAGCGCATGATCGTGGAGCCGACCGGGTGCTCCCACGTGTGCAGCGCCGCGGAGACGAGGGCGGCGCCGCGCTCCTCGATGGGCAGCTCCCGCAGCCGGAGGTACGGGGCGATGAGGTCCTCCGAGGGGCGCAGCGCCTCCTCGAGCAACGCCTCGAGCGAGCCGAAGTAGTAGCGGACGAGGCTCGGGTCGACGCCGGCCGCCGCGGCGATGCGGCGTGCGCTGACGCGGTCGGCGCCGGACTCGATGAAGAGCATGCGGGCCGCGTCGATGATGCTGGCCCGGGCGTCGCCGGTGGTGCGGGGGCCGCGACGCCGGGGGCCGGTGTCCTCCCCGCCGTGGTCGGGTGCATCGAGCTCGTTCGCCAGTACGGACATGGGGCGTCCCTCTCGTGTCATGAGCGACCACCGTAACCGCGGGCCGCGGGCCGGATGCCCCGGATGGGGGAATTGTGAACAACCCGTCGGCCGCCATGTAGTTTCGTCGAGGCATGTCCGTGCCGTCCCGTGCTGCAGAAAGCCTCCGCGTGCCCCTGGTCCTCCCCCTCCCGTTCGAGATCGTCTCCCTGACGGTGCTCGTCCTCGTCCTCGTCGCCGACCTGCTGATTGTCTACCGGCGCCCGCACGTCCCCTCGACGAAGGAGTCGGCCCTCTGGGTCGCCTTCTACGTGGGGCTCGCGCTGGTGTTCGCGGTCATCATGCTGTTCGTGGCGGGCGGCGAGCACGCGGGCCAGTTCCTCGCGGGATGGCTGACGGAGTACAGCCTCAGCATCGACAACCTGTTCGTGTTCGTCATCATCATGAGCCGGTTCAGCGTGCCCAGGAAGTACCAGCAGGAGGTGCTCATGGTGGGCATCATCATCGCGCTGGTGCTGCGCGGCATCTTCATCCTGCTGGGCGCCGAGCTCATCGAGAGCTACAGCTGGATCTTCTACATCTTCGGCGCTTTCCTGCTCTACACGGCCGTGAAGCAGGCCGTCGGCGACGAGGACGAGGAGAGCGAGGACTCGCTGTTCATCAGGTTCCTCCGCCGGCGCCTCAAGATCGCCCCGGACTTCGACGGCGCCAAGGTGCGCACCGTGATCGACGGCCGCAAGGTGCTGACGCCCATGGTGATCGTCTTCGTGTCGATCGGCACCACAGACCTGATCTTCGCCCTCGACTCGATCCCGGCCATCTTCGGCATCACCGAGTCGCCGTTCATCGTCTTCACCGCCAACATCTTCGCCCTGATGGGCCTCCGTCAGCTCTACTTCCTGCTCGGCGGCCTGCTCGACCGGCTCGTCTACCTCAAGTACGGGATCGCGTTCATCCTCTTCTTCATCGGCGTGAAGCTCGTGCTGCACGCGATGCACGAGAACACGCTGCCGTTCGTCAACGGCGGCGAGGGCATCGAGTGGGCGCCCGAGATCCCGACCATCGTGAGCCTCGTCGTGATCCTCGCGTCGATGGTGGTCGCGACCGTGGCAAGCCTCATCAAGATGCGGGCGGACGGCGTCCCCGTCACCGGGTCGACCGACGGGTCCGCCCAGGTCGAGCGCGGCGCCGACGACCGGGACGCCCGGTGACCGAGGCGCGCACCATCGCGCTCGGCGGGCGCAGGATCCACGTCACGTGGTCCGCCCGCACCGACGTCGGCAGCGTGCGCGCTGTGAACGAGGACGGCCTCCTCGCCGACCCTCCCGTCTGGCTGGTGGCCGACGGGATGGGCGGGCACGCGTTCGGCGACCGCGCCAGCGCCACCCTCGTGGAGACCTTCGGCGGCCTGTCCGGCGACGCCCCCGTGACGCGCGACCTCATCGTCGAGGCGGTCGACGCCTCCAACGACGCGATCGGCGACCTCATCACGGGCGACGACCCGCCCGGCACCGTGGCGGGCACCACGCTCGCGGGCGTCGCCCTCGTGCGCTCGGACGCCGGCGACCCGCTCTGGATGGTCTTCAACGTCGGCGACTCCCGCGTCTACGCCTGGACGGACGGCCGCCTCGAGCAGGTGACCATCGACCACTCGGCCGTGCAGGAGCTCGTCGACCAGGGCCGCATGACCCGCGCGGAGGCCGAGCGGAGCCCGGTGCGCAACCTCATCACGCGCGCTGTCGGATCCCACGACGAGGTCGCCGCCGACGAGTGGCTGCTGCCGGTCGTCGAGCACCAGGTCTTCCTCATCTGCTCCGACGGGCTCACCAAGGAGCTCGACGACCAGGCCATCTCCGGCGTGCTGCAGCTCGCGCGCGCGGACGGCGGGGGCGTCGACCGGGCGGCGGACGCGCTCGTCGCGCAGGCGCTCGCATCCGGCGGCCGCGACAACGTGACCGTGGTGGTGATCGAGGCCCGCGCCGAGGACGAGCCGCGGGGCGACGGGTCCGCGGGCGCGCCCACCGCCTGAGGAATAGCCGCGGGCACCCGGCGTTAGACTCCCATGATGCGCGTGGGGTCCCTCGCGCCACTGCCATGAGGAGAGTCGTGCAGCCTGCGAAGACACTGGCCGAGAAGGTGTGGGCCGATCATCTGGTCGCCGAGGGGGCGGACGGTACGCCCGACCTCCTCTACATCGACCTCCACCTCGTCCACGAGGTCACCAGCCCGCAGGCGTTCGACGGACTCCGGCTCGCCGGCCGCCCCGTGCGCCGGCCGGACCTCACCATCGCGACCGAGGACCACAACACGCCGACCGTCGGCATCGACCAGCCCATCGCGGACCTCACGAGCCGCACGCAGATCCACACCCTCCGCAGGAACGCCGAGGAGTTCGGGATCCGCCTGCACTCCCTCGGCGACATCGAGCAGGGCATCGTGCACGTCGTCGGCCCGCAGCTCGGCCTCACGATGCCGGGCATCACGGTCGTCTGCGGCGACTCGCACACCTCCACGCACGGCGCGTTCGGCGCCATGGCCTTCGGGATCGGCACGAGCGAGGTCGAGCACGTCATGGCCACGCAGACCCTGCCGCTCCAGCCGTTCAAGACCATGGCGGTCACGGTGGAGGGCACGTTGCGTCCGGGCGTCACGGCGAAGGACATCATCCTCGCGGTCATCGCGCAGATCGGGACGGGCGGCGGGCAGGGCTACGTGCTCGAGTACCGCGGCAGCGCGATCCGCTCGCTCTCCATGGAGGGCCGGATGACGATCTGCAACATGTCGATCGAGGCGGGCGCGCGCGCCGGCATGGTCGCCCCCGACCAGACCACGTACGACTACCTGCGGGGCCGCCCGCACGCGCCGACCGGCCCCGACTGGGACGAGGCCGTCGCCTACTGGGAGACGCTCGCCAGCGACGACGACGCCGTGTTCGACGCCGAGGTCTTCCTCGACGCCGACACGCTGGAGCCCTTCGTCACGTGGGGCACGAACCCGGGCCAGGGCGTCTCGCTGAGCGAGCCCGTCCCCGATCCCGCCGCCGTCGCCGACCCCAACGAGCGCGCCGCCGCCGAGCGCGCGCTCGCCTACATGGACCTCGCCCCCGGCACGCCCATGAAGGAGATCGCGGTCGACACCGTGTTCATCGGCTCCTGCACCAACAGCCGCGTCGAGGACCTGCGCGCCGCCGCCGAGATCGTGCGCGGACGCACCAAGGCGGAGGGCGTGCGCGTGATGGTCGTCCCCGGCAGCGCGCGCGTGCGGCTCGAGGCGGAGGCCGAGGGGATCGACAAGGTCTTCACCGACTTCGGCGCCGAGTGGCGCTTCGCCGGCTGCTCCATGTGCCTCGGCATGAACCCCGACCAGCTCGCGCCGGGGGAGCGCTGCGCATCGACCAGCAACCGCAACTTCGAGGGACGGCAGGGCAAGGGCGGGCGCACGCACCTCGTCTCGCCCCTCGTGGCGGCGGCCACCGCGATCCGCGGCACGCTCTCGAGCCCGTGGGACCTGCAGGAGGACGGCGTCGTCGACGCGGAGTCCATCCGCCAGGCCGCGTCCGTCGGACAGGGGGCCTGAGCATGGAGCCCATCACCCGGGTCACCGGCACCGGCGTGCCGCTCAAGCGGTCGAACGTCGACACCGACCAGATCGTCCCGTCGCAGTTCCTGAAGCGCGTCACCAAGACCGGCTTCGAGGACGCCCTCTTCTTCCAGTGGCGCAAGGACCCCGCGTTCTTCGTCAACCAGCCCGTCTACGAGGGCGCCACCGTCCTCGTCGCCGGGCCGGACTTCGGCACGGGCTCGTCCCGCGAGCACGCCGTGTGGGCGCTGCGCGACTACGGCTTCCGGGCCGTGCTCAGCCCGAGGTTCGGCGACATCTTCCGGGGCAACTCGGGGAAGCAGGGCCTCCTCACGGGGATCGTGACGGAGGACGACGTCGAGAGGCTGTGGGCCGCGATGGACGCGGAGCCCGGACTCGACCTCACCGTCGACCTCGTCGAGCGGATCGCCACGGCACCCGGCCTGACGGTCCCGTTCGAGATCGACGAATACACTCGGTGGCGGCTCCTCGAGGGGCTCGACGACATCGCCCTCACCCTCCGGGACGAGGACGCCATCACCACCTTCGAACACCGACGGGCCTCATGGCGCCCGCGCACCTTGCCGGCCCGGCCGGCAGCTCTGGAGAACTGAATGAACTCACTAGTCAGCGACGCCAAGAAGGCGGGAGAGCGAGTGGGTCTCCTGTCCGACTCCATCGTCATCAACGGCGGCATCCCGCTGCGCGGCCGCATCGAGGTCCGCGGGGCCAAGAACCTGGCCACGAAGGCCATGGTCGCCTCGCTCCTCGGCGAGAGCCCCAGCCTCCTGCGCTCGGTGCCGGACATCAGCGACGTCCGCGTCGTCTCCGGCCTCCTCGAGGTGCACGGCGTGACGCTCCGCAAGGGCGAGCAGGAGGGCGACCTCATCCTCGACCCGAAGGACGTCGAGAGCGCCCACATGGCGGACATCGACGCGCACGCCGGCAGCTCCCGGATCCCGATCCTCTTCTGCGGGCCGCTGCTGCACCGCCTCGGCGAGGCGTTCATCCCCGACCTCGGCGGCTGCCGCATCGGCGACCGCCCCATCGACTTCCACCTCGACGCGCTGCGCGCCTTCGGCGCCGTCGTCGAGAAGCTCCCGAGTGGGATCCGCCTCACGGCGCCGAACGGCCTCAAGGGCGCGAACGTGGAGCTGCCCTACCCGAGCGTCGGCGCCACCGAGCAGGTGCTGCTCACCGGCGTCCGCGCGAAGGGCATCACCGAGCTCAAGAACGCGGCCATCGAGCCCGAGATCATGGACCTCATCGCGATCCTGCAGAAGATGGGCGCGATCATCTCCGTCGAGCCGAACCGCGTGATCCTCATCGAGGGCGTCGACCGCCTCGAGGGCTACACGCACCGGGCGCTCTTCGACCGCAACGAGGCCGCGAGCTGGGCATCCGCCGCGCTCGCGACCGGCGGCGACATCTTCGTCGGCGGCGTGCGCCAGGCCGAGATGATGACCTTCCTCAACGTGTTCCGGAAGGTCGGCGGCGCGTTCGACATCGAGGAGGACGGCATCCGGTTCTACCACCCGGGCGGCGACCTCAAGCCCGTGGTCATCGAGACCGACGTGCACCCCGGCTTCATGACGGACTGGCAGCAGCCGCTCGTCGTGGCGCTCACGCAGGCGCCCGGCGTCTCGATCATCCACGAGACCGTGTACGAGAACCGCTTCGGCTTCACGGACGCGCTCAACGAGATGGGTGCCGACATCGTCGTCCACAAGGAGGGCCTCGAGGGCCACGAGCGCCGCGTCGCGCGACGCGACTTCGAGCAGGCCGCGGTCATCACCGGGCCGACGCACCTGCACGGCGCGGACATCACCGTCCCCGACCTCCGCGGCGGGTTCAGCCACCTCATCGCCGCGCTCACGGCCGAGGGCCGGTCCACGGTCAGCAACGTCGGGATCATCTCCCGCGGCTACGAGGACTTCATCGGGAAGCTGCGCCAGCTGGGCGCGGACTTCTCCTACGAGGGATAGCCTCGCGGGCGGTGCCCGCGCCGCCCACGCCTGCCGGGCGCGTCCACGACGGACGCGCCCGGCCCTCCGTCGGGCGGCTCCCGGCGGGCGACCGACGACGACCGCGACCCGACCGGAGGATCCATGGCGAACGAGAAGGCCCGACCGTCGATCTTCTGGGTGCTGGCCGCCCTCGTGCTGCCGGTGCTGAACGCGGCCGTCCGGTTCGAGATCCGCCACCCCGAGCGGCTGCCGCGGGCAGGTTCGTACGTGCTCGCCCCGAACCACCACAGCGAGATCGACCCCGTCGTGATGGGCGCCGTCGCGTGGAAGCTCGGGCGACTGCCCCGCTTCCTCGCGAAGGCGTCGCTGTTCGACGTGCCCGTGGTGGGCTGGTTCCTCCGCCGCTCCGGGCAGATCCCCGTGCAGCGCGACGGGGGCGTCCGCGGCGGGAAGGCGATCGAGGCCGCCTCCGACCTCGCGCGCGACGGCCGCATCGTCGTCGTCTACCCCGAGGGGACGCTCACGCGCGACCCCGACCTCTGGCCCATGCGCGGCAAGACCGGCGCCGTGCGCCTCGCCCTGCAGGCCGGGATCCCCGTGATCCCCGCCGCGCACTGGGGCACGCAGCAGCTCATGGGCCGGTACTCGAAGCGCGTGCGGCTCTTCCCGCGCACCACCATCCACGTCGTCATCGGCGAGCCCGTCGACCTCGACCGCTTCCGCGACCGGAGCCTCGACTCCGCGACCCTCACCGAGGCGACCGCCGTCGTCATGGCCGCCATCACGGAGCTCGTGGAGGAGCTGCGCGGCGAGACCGCCCCGACCGAGCGGTGGGATCCCCGCTCGAAGAACCAGAAGGAGACCGGCCGATTTGAGTGACGCGACCGCGAGCCCGACCCCCGCACCGACGCCCGAGCCCGACGGCCAGGAGCGGCGCCGCGTCGTCGTCCTCGGCGCCGGCAGCTGGGGCACCACGTTCGCGAAGGTGATGGCCGACGGCGGGAACGACGTCGTCATGTGGGCCCGCCGGCCCGAGCTCGCCCGGGAGATCACCGAGGCCAAGCGCAACAGCGACTACCTTCCGGGGATCAACCTGCCCCAGCGGCTCACGGCCGACCCGTCGCTGGAGCGCGTGCTCGCCCGCGCGACCGACGTGTTCGTGTCCGTGCCCAGCCAGACGCTGCGCGCCAACCTCGAGGCCGCGCGCGACCTCATCCCCTCGGACGCCGTGGTCGTCAGCCTGATGAAGGGCGTGGAGAAGGGCACCGGCCTCCGGATGAGCGAGGTGATCGCCGAGGTGCTCGGGATCGGGCCGGAGCGCATCGCCGTGGCGTCGGGGCCGAACCTCGCGCTCGAGATCGCCCGGGAGCAGCCCACGGCCGTCGTGGTGTCGTCGGCCGAGCAGGCCACCGCCGAGCGGGTCGCGAAGATCGCCCGCAGCTCCTACTTCCGCTCGTTCGTGAACACGGACGTGATCGGCACCGAGTTCGGCGGTGTGCTCAAGAACCTCATCGCCGTGGCGGTGGGCATCGTCGACGGCGTCGGCTACGGCGAGAACACGAAGGCGTCGATCATCACCCGCGGCCTCGCCGAGATGACGGCGTTCTCGGTGGCGTACGGCGCCCGCGCCGAGACGCTCGCGGGGCTCGCGGGGCTCGGCGACCTCATCGCCACGTGCGAGTCGTCGCTGTCCCGCAACAACACCGCCGGGCGCCTGCTCGGCCAGGGGTACAGCTTCACCGACGTCGTGAAGAGCATGCAGCAGACGGCCGAGGGGCTCTCCTCCGTCGCGCCCGTGCTGGAGCTCGCCCGTCAGCGCGGCGTGCCCATGCCGATCGTCGAGCAGGTGTCGCAGGTGCTGGCGGGCACGCTGTCGCCGCGCGACATCGCACCGCACCTGACCACCGACGACGACACGCCCCAGGGGGAGTGAGCATGACCGCACGGATCCGGGTGGTGCTCCTCTTCGGCGGCACCTCCAGCGAGCACTCCATCAGCTGCGCGACGGCGAGCGGCGTGCTCGGCGCCATCGACCGGGAGCGGTTCGAGGTGATCCCCGTGGGCATCACGCCGGCCGGGGCCTTCACCCTCCAGGAGGACGACGCGTCGGCGCTCGCGCTCGACGCCGACGCCCTGCCCCGCGTGGCCGACAACGGGACGCGCGTGCGCTGGCCCGACGGCACGGCCGGCCGCGAGCTCACGGTGCGCGACCCGGACGGTGCCGAGCGGTCGCTCGGCCGGGTCGACGTCGTCTTCCCGATCCTGCACGGCACGCAGGGCGAGGACGGGACGGTGCAGGGCATGCTCGAGCTCGCCGGCCTGCCGTACGTCGGATCCGGCGTGCTCGCCTCCGCGCTCGGCATGGACAAGCACTACGCGAAGACCGTGCTGCGCGCGGCGGGCATCGAGGTCGCGCCGTGGATCACGGTGTCGCGCCACGAGTGGGCCGCGGATCCCGAGGGCGTCCGCGAGCGGGCCGCCGCGCTCGGGCTGCCGGCGTTCGTGAAGCCGGCCCGCGCCGGATCCAGCGTGGGCGTGAGCCGGGTCGCCGCTGCCGACGGTCTCGACGCCGCGCTCGAGGTCGCCTTCCGGGAGGACGACCGCGTGCTCGTCGAGTCGGGCCTCGTCGGCCGCGAGGTCGAGTGCGCGATCCTCGACGAGGGCCCGGGCCGCGAGCCCAGCGCCTCCGTCGCGGGCGAGATCGTGGTCTCCGGCCGCGACTTCTACGACTTCGACGCGAAGTACCTCGGCGCCGACGGCATCGACCTCGTGTGCCCCGCCGACGTGACCGACGCCGAGCTCGCCGACCTGCGGGAGCTGTCGATCCGCGCCTTCCGGGCCGTCGACGCGCGCGGGCTGGCGCGCGTGGACTTCTTCCTCACGGCGGAGGGCTTCGTGCTCAACGAGATCAACACGATGCCGGGCTTCACGCCCATCTCGATGTTCCCCGCGTGCTGGGAGGCCTCCGGCGTCGCGTACCCGGACCTCATCTCGCGCCTGCTCGACGTGGCGCTCTCGTGGGAGGCGGATGGCGCCCGCGCCTGACCCCGGTCGTCGCGGGGCGATGAGCCTAGGCTCGGGCGCATGCTCGTAGGACGATCCGTCGCCCGGCCCCGCCTCCATCCCGACGCCCGACCCGGCCGGCTCCTGCGGCTCGGGGACCGGGCGTCGTCACCGCGTCCGGCGACGCCCGTGCGCCCCACCGTCTCCGTCGTCATCCCGGTGCGCGACGACGCGGGCCACCTGCGGGCGTGCCTGCAGGCCCTCGCGGGGCAGACGGTCGCGCCCGACGAGATCGTGGTGGTCGACAACGCGTCGCGCGACGACAGCGCCGACGTCGCGCGCGAGGCCGGCGCGCGCGTCGTCCACGAGCCCGTGGTGGGGATCCCCGCCGCCGCGTCCGCCGGCTACGACGCCGCGAGGCACGAGGTCATCGCCCGGCTCGACGCGGACTGCGTGCCGCCCGACGACTGGATCGAGCGGCTCGGGGACGTGCTCGCCGCACGTCCCGACGTCGCCGCCGTCACGGGGGCGGCGCGCTTCCTCGACGGCCCGCGGGCGCTCCGCGGCATCGCGGCGGTCGGCTACCTCGGCGCCTACTTCGTGTCCGTCACGCTCGCGCTCGGGCACCCGCCGCTGTTCGGATCCAACTTCGCGCTCCGCCGGGACGCCTGGCTGGCGGTGCGCGACGAGGTGCACCGCGAGGGCACGCACCTGCACGACGACATCGACCTGTCCGTGCACCTCGGCCCCGAGCACCGCATCGTGCTCAACCCGCACCTCGGGATGGGGATCAGCATGCGGCCGCTCACCCGGCCGTCGACCCTGCCGCTGCGGATGAGCCGCGGCATGGCCTCGCTGACGGTGCACTGGCCAGAGGAGCTGCCGTGGCTGCGCTGGTGGCGGACGGGCCGGCGGGTGATCCGCGAGCGCGGCGCGCGTCGTGCGGTGACGCCAGGGCGGGCGCGGTCCGTGGGCGCGGGATACCTGCCGACGGGATCGCTCCCGGTCAGCTCCCCGGAGGCGGCGCGTCGCCCAGGTCCTGCGCGCTGACGCACTTCGCCGTCTGCGGTATGACCGCGACGACGCCGCTCAGGTCGGTGAGCGCGGTGTAGCTGGCCTGCGTCGAGTCGATGACGACCTCGACGGCGGGCGTGCGGCCGTAGGTCGTGTAGCGGATGTCGGGGGCGCGCGAGTCGTCCTCGACCCAGTCGACGTCGTCGTAGCTGATGCACGCGTCCGTGGTGGGGCCGGGCGTCGCGACGCCGCAGCGGAGGATCACGGTGCTCTGCGGATCGCCCCACGCGCCCGTGCCCTGCGCGTCGGTCTCGCGGAGGGGCGCGGTGCCGAGCGTCGCGGGGAGGTGGACGACCACGTCGGCGCACAGCGGATCGGTCGCTGCGGGGGCCGCCTCGAGCGAGACAGTGGGGGCGCAGCCGGCGACGGCGAGGGCGATACCGCACGCGGCGGCCGCGGCGGCGACGGGGCGCAGCAGGGCGCGGGCGGGGCGGCGGGGAGTCATCGCGATCAGGCTACCGTGGCAGTCGTGACGACTTCTGGGACGCCCTCCGCCCGCGACACGGCCACCCTCGGGAGCGCGGGGGAGCTGGCGACCCTGGCGCGGATCCTCCCGCACCTGCCCGCATCCGACGACGCCGACGTCGGCCCCGGCGACGACTGCGCGGTCGTGCGGGCGCCCGACGGCCGCTTCGTGATCACGACGGACATGATGATCGAGGGCCCGGACTTCCGCCTCGCCTGGTCGTCCCCCCACGACCTCGGTCGGCGCGCCGCGACCTCGAACCTCGCCGACGTGGCCGCAATGGGCGCCCGGCCGACCGCGCTCCTCGTCGCCATCGCCGCCCCCGCGGACACGCGCGTCGCCGACCTCGAGGCCCTCGCCGACGGGCTGCGGGAGGGCTGCCTCCTCCAGGCGCCCGGCTGCGGCGTCGTGGGCGGCGACCTGTCCGTCTCGGACGCGCTCGTGATCACGATCACGGCCACCGGCGACCTCGAGGGGCGCGATCCCGTGCTGCGCTCCGGCGCACGGCCCGGGGACGTTATCGCGGTGGCGGGCGCTCTCGGCATGGCCGCGGCCGGGGTGCGCCTCCTGTTCGACCACGCCAGGAGCGCCGACGCGGACGGCGTCCCCGTCCCCGACGCCGGGCTCGCCCGGGCGCTGCGTGCCTCCCATCCGGACGCCGTCGAGGCCCAGCTGGCGCCCGTCGCGCCGCTGACGGCGGGGGTCGACGCGGCGCGCGCCGGGGCGACCGCCATGCTCGACGTGTCCGACGGCCTCCTGCTCGACCTCGGCCGCATGTCGCGCGCGAGCGGCGTGGGCATCGACCTCGGATCCGCCGCCCTCGCCGACGACGCGCGCCGGGTCGCCGCCGCGCACCCGTCCCTGCCGCCGCTGGCGCTCGACCTCGTGCTCACCGGGGGAGAGGACCACGCGCTGGTCGCGGCGTTCCCGGCCGAGGCGACGCTGCCGGATCCGTTCCGGGAGATCGGCCGGGTGTCCGCCGCGGGTGCCGCGGGCCCGGCCGTGACGGTCGACGGCGGGCCGTACGAGGGGCCGCGCACGACGCTCGGCGGGTGGGATCCGTACGCCGACTGGGACGGGGCGCGCTAGGGCGCGGGCCGCTCCGCGTCGTCGGGCTCGGCGTCGTCGTCGGGCGACACGGCGACCGCCCACCAAAGGACCGTGTCGCCGTACGCCTTGCGGCGGTCGAGCTCCAGCCCCGCGGGCCACGCCGGCTCGGCGGAGCGCGAGCTGCGCTCGACCATGACCACGGCGCCGTCGACGAGCCGCGGCACGAGCGCGGCCAGCTCCTCCGCGAGCTCGGCGTCGCCGACCTCGTAGGGCGGATCCAGGAACGCGACGTCGTAGGAGCCGCGGTCGCCCGCGAGGAAGGCGCGCACGCTCTGGGCGGCCACCCGGATCCGGGGAGCGGAACCCCTCGGGGCCGCGCGCTCGACGATGCCCGCGTTCGACCGGCAGACGGCCGCCGCCGGCACCGCGCGCTCCACGAGGACGACCTCGCGAGCGCCGCGGCTGGCGGCCTCGAGCCCGAGGGCCCCGGATCCGGCGTACAGGTCGAGGACGCGCGCGCCGTCGAGCGCGTCGCGCGCCTCGAGCCCGGAGAACAGCGCCTCGCGCACGCGGTCGCTCGTGGGGCGCGTCCCGGTCCTCGGCACGCGGAGGACGAGGGAGCCGGCGAACCCGGCGACGATGCGGGTCACGACGGTCGCCCGGCGGGACGCGGGACGGCGGCGTTCGGAGCGGGGTGCACGGGCGACCACGCTACCCGGCCTGTCCGCCCCCGGAGGCGGGCCGGACGCTCCCGGATCCCTCACGTATGCTGCCAACACGCCCACGACGCTGGAGGACCTCCGTGACGAGTCCCGAGTCCGAGTCCGTTCCCCTGCACGCCGGATCGAGCCCGCACCCCGCCCGCATCCGCGCCGCCGCGCGCCAGGCCGACCACGCGCCCGCCATGCCGCTGGAGGAGGTGCGCCGTCTCGCCGAGCTGATCCTCGGCAACATCGACTCGGTCATGTCCGGCAAGCACGACGCCACCCGCATGGCGCTCACCGTGTTCCTCTCCGGCGGCCACCTCCTCATCGAGGACGTGCCGGGCGTCGGCAAGACCATGCTCGCCAAGGCGCTCGCGCGCAGCGTCGACTGCACCGTCAACCGGATCCAGTTCACGCCCGACCTGCTCCCGTCCGACGTCACGGGCGTCTCCGTATACAGCCAGGCCGACCACCGCTTCGAGTTCCAGCCGGGCGCCGTGTTCGCCAACATCGTCATCGGCGACGAGATCAACCGGGCGAGCCCCAAGACCCAGTCGGCGCTCCTGGAGTGCATGGAGGAGGGGCAGGTCACGGTCGACGGCGTCACGCATCCGCTGCAGCAGCCCTTCACGGTGGTGGCCACGCAGAACCCCGTCGAGATGGAGGGCACGTACGCGCTCCCCGAGGCGCAGCGCGACCGCTTCATGGCCCGGATCTCCATGGGCTACCCCGACGCCTCCGCCGAGCTCGCCATGCTCCGCTCCCGCGACACGGTGAGCCCGCTCGACGAGCTGCGGCCCGTGGTCGACGCGGAGGACCTCGACGCGATGATGCACGCGGCCCGCGGCGTATACGTGTCCGACCCGGTGTCGCGCTACACCGTCGCGATCGTGCAGGCCACGCGCGGCCACGAGGACATCCGCCTCGGCGCGAGCCCCCGCGCGACGCTCCAGCTGATCCGCGCCGCCAAGACCCGGGCGGCGCTCGACGGGCGGGACTTCGTCCTGCCGGACGACATCGACGCCCTCGCCGCGCCCGTGCTCGCGCACCGGCTCGTCGCGACCGGCCGTGCGCTCGGCCAGCGCGGCCGCGGGCAGGCGGCGGTCGTCGAGATCCTCGAGCGCATCGTCGCCTCCACCGCCGTGCCGCTGAGCGCCGCGGGACGGACGCGCTGACCCCGTGCCGCCCCTCGCGCGCCTGATGCGCCGGATCGGCATCGAGGCCGTCCCGCACCCGACCCTCCGCGGCATCGCCCTGCTCGCCGCCGGGGTCGCCGCCTTCGCGGGCGCCTTCATCGCGGGGCGGCGCGAGTTCGTCTTCATCGGCGTCGCCCTCCTCGCTCTCCCGCTGCTCGCCGCCGCCTGGCTCGTGATCGCGCGGGTGCGGCTGCACGTCGAGCGCACCTTCACGTCGGAGGTCGTCGAGTCCGGGACGCCGACGACCGTGACCGTGTCCGTCGCGAACGCGGGGACCATGCCGACGCCCCGCTCCTGGGTGCTCGACCTCGTGCCCGGGTCCGACGGCGCGACGCCGCCGGCTGAGCTGCCGTCGATGCGGGGTCTCGCCCGCGGTTCCCGCCGCTCGTCGGCGCGGCCCGTCCTCCGCTACGACCTCACACCCGAGCGGCGCGGGATCCACGAGGTGGGCCCGCTCGCCGTCGAGGAGCACGACCCGTTCCGCCTGATGGGGCTGCGGCACGTCGCGGGCGGCACCTCGCGCCTCGTCGTGACGCCGCGCCTGACGGACCTCGAGGCCGATCCCGGCGGGCAGGTCTCCTCCGAGGGCGAGTCCGAGCGCGTGCAGCGACGCGCCGACGGCGGCGAGGACGACCTCGGCACGCGCGAGTACCGGGCGGGGGATCCGCTCCGCCGGGTGCACTGGCGTGCCACCGCCCGGCACGGCGAGCTCATGGTGCGGCAGGAGGAGCAGCGCTCGAGCCCCCGCTCGCTCGTGCTCCTCGACACGCGCGCGGCCGGCTTCCCGCAGCACGCCGACGACGACGGGGAGAGCGACCGGGCCTTCGAGCGCGCGGTCGCCTTCGCGGCGTCGGTGGGCGTCCACCTGCAGCGCGGCGGATACGCGGTGCACCTGATCGAGACGGCCGCGGGATCCGACCGCCAGGCCCCCGTCTCCGCGCGTCCCGGTGACGCCGCCGCGGAGGGCGACCTGCTCCTCCACCTCGCGGGCGTGCGTCCGGCCTCATCCGACCCCGAGCGCGACGGCGTGCAGGAGGCCCTGGCCGACCTGCGCCGCAGCCGTCGCGCGGTCCCGATCCACGCCGTCCTCGGCCACCTCGACGAGGATGAGGCCCGGCGCCTCGCGGGCTTCGGCGCCGCGTGCCGCCCCGCGGTCGCGTTCCTCGCGCACGCGGGCCGCGTCGACGGCCGCGACGACGGCGAGGCCGTGCGGATCCTGCGCGAGTCCGGCTGGCGCACCGTCGTCCTCGACGAGGTCACCCGGCCCGCCGACGCCTGGAGCGCGGCCCGCGCCGAGGAGATGGCGCGATGACCGACCTCGACGCCGTCGGACTGGGTGGCCGCGAGCGCTGGAGCGTCGAGCCGCGCCCGCTGCCGGGCGAGCGCTCGGGCGGACGCGGCCGCGGCGACGGATCCGGCCCTCGCGGCCGTGTTCACGGCGCCGGCCGCGCCGCCGCCCGCTGGCCGCTCACCGCCGCGCTGGGCGTCGCCCTCCTCGCGGGAGCCGCCAGCCTGCACCTGCTCGTCGAGCCGGGCGCCTGGTTCCTGCTCTGCATCGTGGTCGTCGCCGCCGTGCTCGGGACCGCCGCCCTGCTCCGCTCCGTCGGCGTGCCGCGCCTGCTCGCGTCGGCGGGCGGCCTCGTGCTCCTCGTGCTCCTCCTGACGCTCGTCTTCGCCGCGCGCACCGCCGTCCTCGGCGTGATACCCACCCCGGACACCGTGCGCACGCTCCTCGCCGTCGGCGATCAGGCGGGCGGGGAGATCTACCGGCGCTCGGCGCCCGTGCCTCCGCTCGCCTCCATCGTGTTCGTGATCGTGGCCGCGGTCGGCGCTCTCGCGGTGGTGCTCGACGTGCTCGCGCACGCGCTCCGCCTCCCCGCCGTCACGGGGCTCCCGCTCCTCGTGCTCGTCTCGGTCCCCGGGGCCGTCCTCGTGGGCGAGTTCTCGATCGCGTCCTTCGCCGTCACGGCGCTCGCCTGGTTCGCGGTGCTCGCCGCCGACGCGCGCGAGAGCGACCGGGAGGGCGGGTGGAGCGGATCCGGCCTGCTCGGGGGATCCCGGCCCGCGCCTCCGCCCGCTCCGCGCCGCTCCTCGCCCGGCCGGTCGGCGGGATCCGCGCGCACGACGCTCGCCTCCGCGGGCGCGCTCGCGGGCGGGGCGGTCGTCCTGTCCCTCGTCGCGCCCGCGATCGTCCCGGGCCTCACCTCGGCGACCTTCCCGACGGCCTCCGGGTCCGGCCAGGGCGGCTCGCGCGTCGTCAACCCGATCCTCGACCTCGGCGACGACCTCCGCCGCCCCGTCGACGTGGAGGCGCTCCGGTACTCGACCGCGTCCCTCACGCCCCTCTACTTCAAGGTCACGACGCTCTCGCGCTTCGAGGGCGACGAGTGGGCGCCCTCGCCGCTGCGCCCGCCGGACGGGAACACCGTCGACGAGATCGGGCCCGACCTCGGATCCGGATCTGACGTCCCCGCCGAGGAGGTCGAGGCGCGCGTGCAGGTCGAGGGCTCCTCGAGCGCATGGCTGCCCGCGCCCTACGCGCCTCGCAGCGTCACCGGGCTCGAGGGCTCGTGGCGCTGGTCGGAGCAGGGCCTCGCGATCCGCTCGTCCGACTCCGACAGCCGCGACCAGAGCTACACCGTGACGAGCGAGCTGCCCCGCCCCGATCGCGCGCAGCTGGAGCAGGTGGCCCCCGCGACCGACGACGACCTCCAGCCGTACCTGCAGATCCCCGACGGCACCCCGGCCATCGTCGCCTCGACGACCGCCGACGTGCTCGCGGGCATCGACTCGCCCTACGACCAGGCGCTCGCGCTCCAGGACTTCTTCACGGGCGGGCAGTTCCGCTACTCGGAGGACGCGCCCGTCCAGCAGGGCTACGACGGCAGCGGCGTCGACGTGGTGGGGGAGTTCCTCCGCGTGCGCTCGGGCTACTGCGTGCACTTCGCGTCGGCCATGGCGATCATGGCGCGCGAGGCGGGCATCCCGTCGCGCGTGGCCGTGGGCTACCTGCCGGGCGACCAGGTCGGCCGCGACGGCGACCTCATCACCTACCGCGTCGGATCCCACGACCTGCACTCCTGGCCAGAGCTGTACTTCTCCGGCATCGGCTGGATCGCGTTCGAGCCGACCCCGGGCCGCGGCCAGGCAGCGCCCTACGCCCAGCCGTCGGCCGCGCCGACCGCCGGGCCCACGCCCTCGGCGACGCCGAGCGCGCCGACGGAGGCCACGCCGTCCGCGACGCCCGCGCCCACCGCGTCGGCCGCGCCCGGCGCGAGCGGCACCGCGGGCGTCCGGATCCCGTGGGCGGCCCTCGGCACGATCGCCCTCGTGCTCCTGGTGCTCGCCCTCCTCGCGACACCCGCCCTGCTGCGCCGGGCGCGCCGCTCCGGCCGGCTGCGCGCGCTCGAGGCGGGCGACGCCCCGGCGGGCACGGCATGGCGCGAGGCCGAGGACTCGGTCCTCGACCTCGGGATCCGCGTGCAGGACACCGAGTCGCCGCGCGAGCTCGGCCGCCGCCTCCAGGGCGACGACCCGTCGCTCGCCGACCCGATCGCGCTCCTGGTCACCGCCCGCGAGCGGGAGCGGTTCGCCCGCTCCGACGCGCCGGTGGATGCCGCGGCCGGTGCCGCGCAGGCCGCCGCGCTCGTGGCGCTGGGCGACGCGCTGCGCGCCCGCGCGGGCCGCGTCGACCGCATCCTCGCCCGCGTCGCCCCGCGCTCCCTCGTCCACCGCCGCCCGCGGGACGACGACGGGCCGGACGACGGCACCGCGGGCGCGCCACCGGCCCGGCCGGCCGACGGACAGCCCGCGTCGGACGCCCCTCGTACACTCGGGGGATGACCGGATCCGACGCCGCGCTCGCGGGCGTCGTGGGCGGCCGCACCGCGGGCGTGCTGCAGAAGGCGTTCGGCCTGCGCACGGTGGCCGACCTCCTCGAGCACCTCCCGCGCCGCTACGCCCGACGCGGCGAGCTCACGGCCCTGGCCGAGCTGCCCGTCGACCAGCAGGCCACCATCGTCGCCGAGGTGCGCGAGGTGCGCGAGCGGCCGATGCGGGCGCGGCGCGGCAGCATCCTCGAGGTGCGGATCACCGACGGCCGCGGCTTCCTCACCCTCACCTTCTTCAACCAGGCGTGGCGCGCGAAGGACCTGGTGCCGGGCGTCCGCGGGATCTTCGCGGGCAAGGTCAGCGACTACCGCGGCGCCCTGCAGCTCGCCCATCCCGACTACGAGCTCTTCGACGCGCACGAGGGCCCGGAGCTCTCCGGCGGCGAGCCCGACGCGGCCGCGCGCCGCTGGGCCGAGATGCCCATCCCGATCTACCCGGCCACCGCCTCCATGGCGAGCTGGCAGGTCGCGAAGTCGGTGGAGCTGGCCCTCGACGCGGTCGACGACCTGGAGGATCCCGTCCCCGCCGACGTGCGCGCCGAGCGCGGCCTGCTCCCGTACCGCGAGGCGCTCGAGGGCGTGCACCGTCCCGAGAAGGACGTCGACTGGCGACGCGGCCGCGACGCCCTGCGCTTCCAGGAGGCGTTCGTCCTCCAGACCGCGCTCCTGCAGCGGCGGCAGGCGGCGCGCGCCCTGCCCGCCACGCCGCGGATCCCGACCCCGGGCGGCCACCTCGACCGGCTCGACGCCCAGCTGCCCTTCGAGCTCACGGGCGACCAGCGGCTCGTCGGCGAGGAGATCGCGACCGACATGGCGCGCACCTGGCCCATGAACCGGCTCGTGCAGGGCGAGGTCGGCTCCGGCAAGACGCTCGTCGCGCTCCGGGCGATGCTCGCGGTCGCCGACACAGGCGGGCAGTCCGCGCTGCTCGCGCCCACCGAGGTGCTAGCGAGCCAGCACCTCCGCTCGCTCACGGCGTCGCTCGGGCCGGACCTCGCGGCGGAGCTCATGCCGACCCTGCTCACCGGCCAGCTCTCGACCGCCGAGCGCAAGCGCGCGCTGCTGCGCATCGTGAGCGGGCAGGCGCGCATCGTCGTGGGCACGCACGCGCTGCTCGGCGACCGCGTCGAGTTCCTCGACCTGGGACTCGTCGTGGTCGACGAGCAGCACCGATTCGGGGTGGACCAGCGCGAGGCGCTGCGGCGGAAGGGCGGCACCCCGCCGCACGTCCTCGTCCTCACGGCCACGCCCATCCCGCGCACGGTCGCCATGACCGTGTTCGGCGACCTCGACGTCTCGACCATCGCCGAGCTGCCGAGCGGGCGGCAGCCCATCGAGTCGTTCGTCGTCCCGCTGCACGAGCACCCGGGCTGGATCGAGCGGGTCTGGGAGCGCACGGCCGAGGAGATCCAGAAGGGGCGGCAGGCGTTCGTCGTCTGCCCGGCGATCGACCCGCAGGATCCCGACGCGGAGGACGAGGATGCCGCCGAGGGGGCCGACGACGCGCCCACGCGGCCGTCGCTCGCCACCGTCACCGAGGTCGACGCGCTGCTCGCGGCGCACCCGCGCCTCGGATCCGTCCGCCGGGCCGTGCTGCACGGCCGCATGTCGGGGGAGGAGAAGGACCGCGTGATGCGCGCGTTCTCCGCGGGGGACATCGACCTCATCGTCGCCACCACCGTCATCGAGGTCGGCGTGGACGTCCCGAACGCCTCGACCATGGTGATCCTCGACGCCGACCGCTTCGGCGTCTCGCAGCTGCACCAGCTCCGCGGTCGCGTGGGTCGCGGCGGCGTGCCCGGGCTCTGCCTCATGGTCACGCACGCCGAGCCCGAGACCGTCGCGCGCGAGCGGGTGGACGCGGTGGCCGCGACGCTCGACGGATTCGAGCTCGCCCGCGTCGACCTCGAGCTCCGCCGCGAGGGCAACGTCCTCGGCACGAACCAGTCCGGCGGGCGCTCGTCGCTCCGGCTGCTGCGCGTCGCGCAGGACGGCGACCTCATCGAGTCCGCGCGCGAGCACGCCCACGACGTGCTCGAGGCGTCGCCTGACCTCCAGGGCCATCCCGCGCTCGCCCGCGCGCTCGCCCGCCGGCTCGACGACGAGGAGCGCGCCTTCCTCGACAAGAACTAGGGGAGCGCCCCCCGTAGGCTGGCGGGATGCAGCGGATCGCCGTCGTCCCCGGATCGTTCGATCCCGTCACGCTCGGGCACCTGGACGTGATCCGCCGGGCCGCCCGCCTCTACGACGAGCTCGTCGTGCTGGTGGTGCACAACCCCGGCAAGACGCCCATGCTGCCGCTCGAGGAGCGCGTCGCCCTCATCGAGCGCGTGATCCGCGACGCCGGCCTCCCCGCGACCGTCCGTGTCGACTCCTGGGGCGCGGGCCTCCTCGTCGACTACTGCCGGCAGGTGGGCGCGACCGTGCTCGTGAAGGGCGTCCGCTCGCAGCTCGACGTGACGTACGAGACGCCCATGGCGCTCGTGAACCGCGACCTCGCCGACGTCGAGACCGTGCTGCTGCTGCCCGATCCCGCGCACGCCCACGTGTCCAGCTCGCTCGTGCGCCAGGTCGAGGCGCTCGGCGGCGACGTCGCGCCGTACGTGCCGGAGGCGGTCGCGGAGGCGCTGGCCGTCCGGCGCGCCGGCTGACGCCCCGTAGGATCTACGGGTGTCCAGGTTCCAGAAGACCCCATTCACGGTCCACGTGCACGACATCGTGCACCGCCCCGGGGAGATGCGCGAGCTCGACCTGACCATCGTCACCCCCGAGCGCATGGGGGAGGGCCTCATCGCCGTCCCCGCCGGCCGGGAGATGCGCGTCACCGTGCGCCTGGAGTCCCTGCACGACGGGATCCTGGTCACCGGCGAGGTCGACACGGTGGCCGACGGCCAGTCCGCGCGCACGCTCGCCGACATGCAGGAGCGTGTCCAGGTCGATTTCGCGGAGCTATTCGCGTATGGTCTTGATGAAGCTTTCGACTACCAGGTCCAGGACGAGCACGTGGACCTGGAGCCGGTCATCCGGGATGCGGTGGTCCTTTCACTGCCGTTCCAGCCCGAAGTGCCGGGCGAGGACCTCGATCTCGATCTGGGTCCCGGCATCAGCCTGGTCCTGGCGGACTCCGACCCGGAACCCGTGATCGATCAGCGCTGGGCAGCCCTGTCCGGCTTCCGAGCTTCCGAAGACAGCGGTGCGGCGCGTGAAGACGCCGACACCGAAACGCAGAGAGATGAGAGTTAGCCATGGCTGTTCCCAAGAGAAAGATGTCCCGATCCAACACGCGCGCGCGTCGCTCGCAGTGGAAGGCCGAGGCTCCCACGCTCGTCAAGACCATCGAGAACGGCAAGGTCGTCTACTCCATGCCGCACCGCGCCCGCGTGGTCGAGGACGCCGCCGGCACCCCCCTGTACATGGAGTACAAGGGCCGCAAGGTCGCCGACGTCTAGTCGCGACCCGCACGGCACGTCGGACATGACCGACACCCAGGGATCCCGCGTCCACGGCGACCGCGACGCGCTCCGGCGCCTCCTCGCCGTGGACGTGAGCCCCGAGCTCCTCGAGCTCGCGCTCACCCACCGCTCGTACGCGTACGAGCACGGCGGCATCCCGCACAACGAGCGCCTCGAGTTCCTCGGCGACTCCATCCTCGGGCAGGCCGTCACGGTCATGCTCTACCTCGAGAACCCCGACCTCGACGAGGGCGAGCTCGCCAAGCGGCGCGCGAGCCTCGTCTCGAGCGTCGCCCTCGCGGAGGTCGCCACGCGCATCGGGCTCGGCAAGCACCTGCTGCTCGGCCGCGGCGAGGAGCTCACGGGCGGCCGCGCCAAGTCGTCGATCCTCGCCGACACGGTCGAGGCCATCATCGGGGCCTCGTACCTCGACGCCGGGGGAGAGGCCGCGACCGGTCTCGTGCTCCGCCTCATCGCGCCGCTCCTGGAGGACCCGGCGCGCTTCGGCGCCGCCATGGATCCGAAGACCGCGCTCCAGGAGACCGCCGCGCGCCAGGGCCTGCCCGCACCCGTCTACGACGTGAGCGACAGCGGTCCCGACCACAGCAAGCGCTTCCACGCCGTCGTCACCGTCGGCGACGCCGTCCGCACGACGGGCGAGGGATCCAGCAAGAAGCAGGCCGAGATGACGGCCGCGCTCGAGGCGTGGACCCGCCTCGAGGCGCGCACCACGGCCTGACCCGCGGTGCCCGAGCTCCCCGAGGTCGAGGTCGTCCGCGCCGGCCTGGAGCCGGCGGTCGCCGGCGCGCGCGTCACGGGCGTCGAGATCCTCGACGCGCGCTCCCTCAAGCGGCACGATCCGCTCGAGGGCGCGTTCGTCGACCTGCTCGTCGGCCGCGTGATCACCTCGGCCGTCCGCCGCGGCAAGTTCATGTGGCTGCCGCTCGAGCCCGACGCCGGACGCGACACGACCGGCCCCCGCGCCCTCGTCACGCACCTCGGCATGAGCGGGCAGGTGCTCCTCCGCGAGCCCGGCTCCGACCCGGACGGCCTGCTGCGGATCCGCATGGGCATCGAGCACCCGGTGCACGGCGAGCTGGTGGTCGCGTTCGTCGACCAGCGGATCTTCGGGTCGATGGCCGTCGACCGCCTCGTGCCGACACCCGATGGGCATGCCGGTGGCCGCGGATCCCCGTCGGCGCTCGTGCCGACGCAGGTGGCGCACATCGCGCGCGACCCGCTCGACCCGGCCTTCGACGACGAGCTGCTGCTCGACCGGCTCGCGCGGCGGCGCACGGGGATCAAGCGCGCTCTCCTCGACCAGACCCTCGTGAGCGGCATCGGCAACATCTACGCGGATGAGGCGCTGTGGGCCGCGCGCATCCACTACGCGCACCCCACCGACGCCCTCGGACGCGGGCGCGCGCTGCGGCTCCTCGCCGAGGTGCGCCAGGTGCTCGCGCGGGCGCTGGCCGAGGGCGGCACGAGCTTCGACGCGCAGTACGTCAACGTCAACGGCGCGTCCGGCTACTTCTCGCACTCGCTCAACGCCTACGGTCAGCAGGGGAAGCCGTGCCCGCGCTGCGGCACGCCGATCGTGCGCGAGGCCTTCATGAACCGCGGCTCGCACCTGTGCCCGCACTGCCAGGTGCTGCCCGATCCTGACGCGGCGGCGTGACTCGCGCGCCGGTCAGCGCGCCGGTGCGACCTCCCGCAGCCAGCTCCCGCTCGTGCCCACGTGCCGGAAGCCCAGCGCCTCGTTCACCGCGAGCATCGGGCGGTTCTCGTCGGCGTTCCAGGTGACGACGCGGTCCGCCTCCGGTGCCTCGCGCGCCAGGAGCAGCAGGTTCTCGACCTTGAGGAGCATGCCCAGGCGGTGGCCGCGGTGCTCGGCCAGCACGAGCGTGTCCTGCTGGTAGGTGTAGGCGTGGCCGTCGGAGCGGCGCCCGCTGGGGGAGACGGCGATCTCCGTGAAGCCCACGAGCCGGCCCGTCGCCACGTGCAGGGCCGCCGTGGTGAGCCCCGTGCGTCCGGCTGACGCGCGCCGCGCCTCCGCCTCGCGGATCCGGCCGGCGTCCCACGCGTCCTCCGACTGCGGGAGGTCGCCCTGCGGGGTGTCGGTCGACATGCGCGTGTGCAGCACGGCGAGGTCGTCGAGCAGGTGCTCGGGCGTCGCGTCCACCCACGAGACCACGCGGTACGCGTCGCCGGCGGCACCGCGGGCGTCGGCGCGGTGGCCGGCGAGCGTCGGGGCCGCCTCCACGGTGTCGAGCGAGCTCGTGCGCGCGGTCTGGCCGAGGCGGTAGCCGGCGTCGACGGCGAAGCGCGAGGAGGGGTCGTCGGCGCCGACCGCGCCGATGCCCGTCGGAGAGGGGATGGGTGATCCGTTCGCCTCGGCGCGGTGCATCGTGAAGCCCATGAGCGTCCGGCAGCCGTCGTCGAGGGCGATCCGCTCGACGCGCTCCCGCAGCGCCCGGCCGATCCCGTGGCGCCGGTGCTCGGGGATCACGGACACCGCGACGTCGGACGTCTCGGGGTCGTGCAGCCAGGTCGTGAGGAGCCCCCGGCCGACGATCCGGCCGTCCACGCGCGCGGCGAAGAGGCGCTTCCGCACGTGCGCCACGTCGGCGTAGTCGGCGATCAGCTCCTGCGGCAGCCAGACGAACGCGTCGTGCCCGAGGTCGTGCGACTGCGCGCGGTTGACGACGTCGGTGAGGGCCACGAAGTCGTCCCAGCCCTCCGCGCCGACCGCGACGGGCGGGCGGACCTCCTCCACGGCGAAGCGGCGGACGTCGGCTTCGTGCGGCATGGTCGGCTCCCTCGTCGGCGCGCGCCGCCGGGACCGGCCCGCGCCCTCCCACGGTAGCGGCGGCCCGCCGGACGGGGCGTCCCGCGCGCGGCTCCCGGCGGCTGCCCGCCCGTCCGGTACCGTGATCGAGACCATCACGCGAGGAGGGCGACGGGCGTGCACCTGAAGAGCCTGACCCTCAAGGGGTTCAAGTCGTTCGCGCAGCCGACCACGTTCCAGTTCGAGACCGGGGTGACCTGCGTCGTCGGGCCGAACGGATCCGGCAAGTCGAACGTCGTCGACGCCCTCGCCTGGGTCATGGGCGAGCAGGGCGCCAAGACCCTCCGCGGCGGCAAGATGGAGGACGTCATCTTCGCCGGCACCTCGACGCGCGGCCCGCTCGGCCGTGCCGAGGTCACGCTCACGATCGACAACGCCGACGGCGCGCTCCCCATCGACTACACCGAGGTCGCGATCCGCCGCACGCTGTTCCGCAACGGAGGCAGCGAGTACGCGATCAACGGCACGTCCTGCCGGCTGCTCGACGTGCAGGAGCTGCTGAGCGACTCCGGGCTCGGCCGCGAGATGCACGTCATCGTCGGCCAGGGCCGCCTCGACAACGTCCTGCGCGCCACCCCCGAGGAGCGGCGCGGCTTCATCGAGGAGGCCGCGGGGATCCTCAAGCACCGCCGCCGCAAGGAGCGCACCCTCCGCAAGCTCGAGGGCATGCAGGCCAACCTCACGCGGCTGAACGACCTGGCCGGGGAGATCCGCCGCCAGCTCAAGCCGCTCGGGCGGCAGGCGGAGGTCGCGCGCCAGGCGCAGACCGTGGCCGCCGAAGTCCGCGACGCCCGCGCGCGGCTGGTGGCCGACGAGGTCGTGACCCTCCGGCGCGCGCTCGCGGAGCACACGCGCACCGAGGAGGAGCGCACGACCGAGCGGATGGTGCTGCAGGAGAAGCTCGATCGAGCGGTCATCCGGTCCGAGCGCATCGTCGAGGAGCAGGAGGGCGACGAGGTGGACGGCGCCCGCCGCACGGCCTTCGCGCTGGAGCAGGTGCAGGAGCGCCTGCGCAACCTGCTGTCGCTCGCGCAGCAACGGCTCGCGCTCCTCGGATCCGCCGACGACGCGCCCGAGACCGCGGCGGGCACGACGCCCGGGCAGGTGCAGGAGTCCCGCGATGAGGCGGAGCGGCTGGTCGCCCTGATCGCGGAGGCCGAGGCGGGCTGGGCATCCGCACGGCAGGCGACCGCGGCGGCCCGGCAGGCGCTCGACGCGCTCGACGAGGAGATCCAGGCCCAGAGCGCGCTCGTCTCCCGGCACGACCTCGAGATCGCGGGGCTGACGGGTCGGGCCGAGACCGCGGGATCCCGGCTGGCCGCGGTCCGCGGAGAGGTCCTCCGCCAGCAGAACGCGCTCGACGCCGCGCGGGCCCGTCTCGCCGCCGCCGAGGCCGAGCGGGAGCGCGGCGAGGCGGAGGGCGAGGCCGACGAGCAGGGTGGATCCGAGCTGACGCGCGCCTACGAGGACGCGCAGGCCGACGTCGCCAGCGAGGAATCCGCGATCGAGGCCGTGCGCGAGGAGCTGCACGCGAAGGAGCGGGAGCGCGACGCCCTGGCCGCGCGCGAGCAGGCCCTCGCGAGCGCGCTCGACCAGCGCGACGGATCCAGCGACCTCGTCGCCGCGGGCCTGCCCGGCATCCGCGGCCTCCTCGCCGAGCACGTGCACGTGCAGCCCGGCTACGAGGCCGCCGTCGCCGCCGCGCTCGGCTCCCTCGCCGACGCCGTGCTCGCCGAGACGCTCGACGACGCGGTCGCCGCCCTCCGGCGCGCGGTCGACGACGACCTGGGGCGCGTCGAGGTGGTCGTGGCCGGATCCGCCGACGCGCAGGTCTCCGAGCCGTCATCCGCCGGCCCCGCCGGCCCCGTCGCCGCGGCCTCCGTGGTCGACGCGCCGGACGGCGTGCGGCGCATCCTCGCGGACGTCGTCTTCGTCGACGGCCTCGCGGAGGCGGTCGCCCTCCTCGACGGACGGGACGCTCCCGCCACGGCCATCACCCGCGTGGGCGAGGTCGTGTCGGCGCACGTGCTGCGCGGCGGATCCGGTGCCACCCGCTCCAAGCTCGAGCTCGTCGCCGCTCGTGACGCCGCGGCGACGACGCTGACCGACGTCCGTGCCCGCATCGACGACCTGCAGGTGGATCTCGCGGCGGGCCGGGAGCGCCTCCGTGCCGCCCGGGAGCGCGCGTCCACGGCGCTCGGCGGGCTGCGCGAGGCGGACGCGCGCCTCGCCGCCCATGCCGAGCGCCTCAGCCGCTCCCGCGCGCAGGCCGAGTCCGCGGCCGCGGAGCTCGCCCGCGTGCAGCGCGGCCTCGACCTGGCGAGCGCGTCCGTCGACGAGGCCGTCGCCGCGTCCGACGTCGCCCGTCGCGCGCTCGACGAGGTCCGATCCCGTCCGCGGCCCGTGCTCGACGCGAGCGGCCGCGACGCGCTCGTCGCCGAGTGGGAGGCCGCGCGCGAGGCCGAGATCGAGGCGCGCCTGCAGGTCGAGACGGCCCGCGAGCGCGTGCGGGCGGAGCAGGAGCGCACGGTCGCGCTCGAGCGCCGCCTGGCCGCGGAGCGCGCCGCCGCCGAGGAGGCCGCCCGCCGCCAGGTGATCCGCCGCCGTCAGATCGCGCGGGCCGCATCCGTCGCCGAGGCCCTGCCCGCCGTGGTGCGCGCCGCCGACCGCAGCACCGCGGAGGCGCGTCTCGTGCTCGCCCGCGCGGAGGAGGCCAGGGCCGGCCGGAACGCCGAGCTGGTGGCGCTCCGCCGGGAGGAGGCCGAGCTGCGCGCGCGCCTGCACGGCATCACCGAGGACGTGCACGGACTCGAGCTGCAGATCTACGAGAAGCGCCTGCAGGTGTCGCAGCTGCTCGAGCGCGCCGCGAGCGAGCTCGGACTGGGGGAGGAGGTGCTCGTGGCCGAGTACGGACCCGACGTGCCGGTGCCCGAGGAGGCGCCGCTGCCGCCGCGGCAGCGTCCGCTCGCGCAGGCGGATGAGGGCGGCGGCGATGCCGAGGCCGATCCCGACGATGCGGCCGCGTCGGCGGAGGCGCCCGACCCGAGCGCGGAGACGTCCGGGCCGGCCGACGAGGCGGACGACGAGGACGACGCCGCGGATCCCGTCCCCACCCGCCCCTTCGACCGCGAGGAGCAGCACGCCCGTCTCCAGGTCGCGGAGCGGAAGCTCGCCCAGCTCGGCCGCGTGAACCCGCTCGCCCTCGAGGAGTTCGCCGCGCTCGAGCAGCGACACCTGTTCCTCACCGAGCAGCTCGCCGACCTGACCGCGACGCGCAAGGACCTGCTCACGATCATCGACGACATCGACCGCACCATGCAGGGCGTCTTCGCCGACGCCTTCGAGGACACCCGGGCGGCGTTCGACCGCGTCTTCCCGATCCTCTTCCCGGGCGGCACGGGCAGCATCCACCTCACCGATCCCGAGCAGCTGCTCACCACGGGCATCGAGGTGAGCGTGCGCCCCGCGGGCAAGCGCATCGAGCGCCTGTCGCTCCTGTCCGGCGGGGAGCGCTCGCTCGCGGCCGTCGCCCTGCTCATCGCGATCTTCACCGCCCGACCGAGCCCGTTCTACATCATGGACGAGGTCGAGGCGGCCCTCGACGACGCCAACCTCGGCCGCCTGCTCACGATCCTCGAGCAGCTCCGCGACACCTCGCAGCTCATCGTCATCACCCACCAGAAGCGCACGATGGAGATCGCCGACGCGCTGTACGGCGTCTCGATGCGGCAGGACGGCGTGAGCGCGGTCGTCGGACAGCGCGTGAGCCGCGACGCCCGCCCCGACACGGCACCCGGATCCGCGGGCGAGGACGAGCCCGAGGGCGCGCCCGCGACCCAGCAGGAGCCCGCCGCCGAGGAGCAGGCCGCCTCCTGACCCGCGGCTACGCTGGGCACATGGCAGCCCGCACCCCCTGGTCCCTCTCCGGCGCGCTCCGCGGGATGTTCGCGAAGCCGACGATCGACGAGACCACGTGGGACGACCTCGAGACCGCCCTCATCACCGCGGACTTCGGCCCCGACGTCACCGAGGCCACCATCGACGACCTCCGCCAGAAGGTCGAGCGCTACCGCACGACCGACCCGCGCGACCTCCAGCGCATGCTCCGCGAGAGCATCGAGGAGCGCCTGGCGAAGCACGACCCGACGTTGAAGCTCAGCGCCCGCCCCGCCGTGATCCTCGTCGTCGGCGTCAACGGCGTCGGCAAGACCACCACCATCGGCAAGTTCGCGAAGTTCCTCCGCAACTACGGCCGCACTGTCGTCGTGGGCGCGGCCGACACGTTCCGCGCCGCCGCCGTCGACCAGCTGGCGACCTGGGCCGAGCGCGCCGGCGCCGAGATCGTGCGCCCGCAGCAGCCCGGCCAGGATCCCGCGAGCGTCGCCTTCCAGACCGTGGAGCACGCGATGCGCACGGGCACCGAGATGGTCATCATCGACACCGCCGGCCGCCTGCACACGAAGGGCGGGCTCATGGACGAGCTGTCGAAGATCCGTCGCGTGGTCGAGAAGCAGTCGCCCATCGCCGAGGTGCTGCTGGTGCTCGACGCGACGACCGGCCAGAACGGGCTCGCGCAGGCGCAGGCGTTCATCGAGCACGGCGGGGTCACGGGCCTCGTCATCACGAAGCTCGACGGATCCGCGAAGGGCGGCTTCATCCTCAACGTGCAGGAGCGCACGGGCATCCCCATCAAGCTCATCGGCCAGGGCGAGGGCATCGGCGACCTCACGGGCTTCACCCCCCACGTCTTCGCGCAGAACCTGGTCGGCTGACCGGCGTCCCTCCCGGGCGCTGGATCTCACCGGCCCCCACGTCTTCGCGCGGAACCCGGTCGGCTGACCGGCGTCCCTCCCGGGCGCTGGATCTCACCGGCCCCCACGTCTTCGCGCAGAACCTGGTCGGCTGACCGGCGTCCCTCCCGGGCGCTGGTTCTCACCGGCCCGCACGTGTTCGCGCGGAACCTGGTCGGCTGACCGGCGTCCCTCCCGGGCGCTGGATCTCACCGGCCCGCACGTGTTCTCGCGGAACCTGGTCGGCTGACCGGCGTCCCTCCCGGGCGCTGGTTCTCACCGGCCCGCACGTGTTCGCGCAGAACCTGGTCGGCTGACCAGGGCGCCGGCTCGGGGGACCTCCGACGCCGGTTAAGCTGGATCCACCATGGCTACCTTCGGAACACTCTCGGACCGCCTCGCCGAGACCTTCAAGAACCTGCGCGGCAAGGGCAAGCTCAGCGCCGCGGACGTCGACGGCACCGTCCGCGAGATCCGCCGCGCGCTGCTCGAGGCCGACGTCGCGCTCGACGTCGTCAAGGCGTTCACCGCGTCCGTCCGCGAGCGCGCCCTGGGCGGCGAGGTCAGCCAGGCGCTGAACCCCGCCCAGCAGGTCGTGCAGATCGTCAACGAGGAGCTCGTCGGCATCCTCGGCGGCCAGCAGCGCAGGATCCAGTTCGCCAAGAAGCCGCCGACCGTCATCATGCTCGCCGGCCTCCAGGGCGCGGGCAAGACGACCCTCGCGGGCAAGCTCGGCAAGTGGCTCGCCAAGGACGGCCACACGCCGATGCTCGTCGCGGCCGACCTCCAGCGCCCCAACGCCGTGCAGCAGCTGCAGGTCGTCGGGGAGCAGGCGGGCGTCCCCGTCTTCGCGCCCGAGCCCGGCAACGGGAAGGGCAACCCGGTGCGCGTCGCCAAGGACGCGATGAAGCACGCGGCCGACAAGCAGTACAGCGTCGTCATCATCGACACCGCGGGACGCCTCGGCGTCGACCAGGAGCTGATGAAGCAGGCCGCGGACATCCGCAAGGCCACCGATCCCGACGAGGTCCTCTTCGTCATCGACGCCATGATCGGCCAGGACGCGGTCGCGACCGCGAAGGCGTTCCAGGACGGCGTCGACTTCACGGGCGTCGTGCTCTCCAAGCTCGACGGCGACGCGCGCGGAGGAGCGGCCCTCTCGGTCGCCTCCGTCACCGGCCGCCCGATCATGTTCGCGTCCACGGGCGAGGGCCTCGACGACTTCGAGCCCTTCCACCCCGACCGCATGGCGAGCCGCATCCTCGACCTCGGCGACATCCTCACCCTCATCGAGCAGGCCCAGCAGGCCTTCGACGAGGAGGAGGCGATGGAGGTCGCCCAGAAGCTCGCGAGCGACACCTTCACGCTCGACGACTTCCTCAAGCAGATGCAGCAGCTGCGCGGCAAGGGCTCCCTCAAGAAGATGATGGGCATGCTCCCCGGCATGGGTGCCATGAAGGAGCAGCTGGAGAACTTCGACGAGAAGGAGATCGTCCGCACCGAGGCGATCATCCAGTCGATGACGAAGGCCGAGCGCCAGAACCCGAAGCTGCTCAATGGCTCGCGCCGCCTCCGCATCGCCCGCGGATCCGGCATGACCGTCACCGACGTCAACGGACTCGTGCAGCGCTTCGAGCAGGCCTCGAAGATGATGCGCACGGTCGCCCGCGGCGGCATGCCGCAGATCCCCGGCATGGGCCCGATGCCAGGCGCGCACTCGGGCCGCAAGCCCGTGCAGCAGAAGAAGAAGGGCTCGAAGTCGGGCAACCCGGCCAAGCGCGCGCAGGAGAACGCCGCGCTCGCCTCGGGCCAGCGCATCGGCGGGCCCACGGCTCCCGCGGGATCCGGCTTCGGCCTGGCCGGTGCGGCGAAGGGCGGCGCGGACGGCGCCCCGAGCGAGGAGGAGCTCGCCTCGCTGCAGAAGTTCCTCGGGCGCTGACCCGAGCACGACCCGCACGTGCGTCCGCGACGGCGTCCTCCCCACCGGGAGGGCGCCGTCGTCGCATGCTCGACGCGCGCCCTCCGACGTGCCAGCGTGGGGGCAGCACCGCGGCGCCCCGTCGCGATCGATCCCCGCGTCAGGAGCCTCCCGTGTTCGCACCCGCCACCGCGTTCAGCGGCTTCAGCGTCGACGACGTCCCCGCCGCGCTCGCCTTCTACCGCGGCACCCTCGGCCTCGAGGTCGAGGAGGTGCCCGAGATGGGCATGCTGCGGCTCGTGCTCCCCGGATCCGCCGCACGCGTCCTCGTCTACCCGAAGCCGGGCCACGTGCCCGCGACGTTCACGGTCCTCAACCTCCAGGTCGACGACGTCGAGCAGGCGGTCGTCGAGCTGAACGCGCGCGGCGTCGACACGAGGACCTTCGCGGGGATGCCCACGGACGCGCGCGGGATCATGCGCGGCAACGGGCCGGACATCGCCTGGTTCCGCGACCCGGCCGGCAACATCCTGTCCGTCGTCGCGGCGTGAGGAGGACGAGTCAGACGGAGCAGCGCCCGGAGTCGACCGGCGTCGTCGCGCCCGCCTGCTGCAGCACGGGGGCGATCTCGTCGAGCGTCATCGCGTAGCCCGTCTGCGCGTCCACCGTCGAGGTGGCGAACACGAGGCCGACCACGCGGCCTTGAGCGTCGAACAGCGCCCCGCCCGAGTCCCCGGGACGCACGGTGCCGCGGACCGAGTAGACCTCGCGCGTGACCGGCTGCTCGTGCTGGATGTCTGTGCCGAGCGCCTGGACCACCTCGCGGATGCGCGCCCCCGTCGCCTGGTACGGACCGCCGCCGGGGTAGCCGGCCACGACGGCCTCGTCGGAGGCGGCGAGCTGGTCGCCGAGCGCGAGCGGGGATGCCGTGAGGCCGGGCACCGCGAGGATCGCGACGTCGCGCGCCGGGTCGAACACCACGAGGTCCGCCTCGAGCAGCTGCCCCGTGCCGCCCTGCTGCACGTACACCTGGTCGGATCCGGTCACCACGTGCGCGTTCGTGACGACGCGGTCGCCCTGCACGACCCAGCCGCTGCCGGACGACGAGGTGCCGCACGCGGGTGCCGAGGAGAGGATCTTCACCACGCTCGACGCGGAGCGCCGCACGGCCTCCGGGACGTCGGCGTCGGGCGCGGCCGTGTCGGCGATCGCCTCCTCGCCGTTCGCGAACACGCGCGGGTAGCCCACGTCGTGGAGCGCGTCGTCCAGGGCGGAGAGCGCGGTGCCGCTCGAGATCGGGCTGACCCGGTCGAGCGCCGCGACGATGCGGGACGACGACGCGAGCTGCACCGCGGGGATCACCCCGCTGGAGCCGAGGAAGCCGCCGATGAACCAGACCGAGACGGCCCAGGCCGCGAGCCCCGCGACGGCGCCGACCCCGCGGTCCAGGCCCTGCGCCGCACCCTTCGGGCGGAGCAGGCGGGTGAGGACGCTGGCGATCTGCGCGAGGATCCCGCTCACGAGCGACGTCGTGACGAGCATGAGCACGGCGGCGGCGAGGGTGCGGGCGATCCCGGTGGCGACGCCGAACTGGTCGAGGAGCGCCAGGAACGCCGGCGTGATCCACAGCGCGAGCAGCACCCCGAGCACGATGCCGGCGAGGCCGGCGACCGTCACGATCGCTCCGCGACGCCAGCCGGCGAGGGCCGCGAGCACGGCGACGACGAGGATCACGATGTCGACGGCGGGGCTCACCTGCACAGTCTGCCCCGCGTCACCGGCCCAATCCTGAGCGCAGCTCCTCGACGAGGTGCGTGACCACGGGGGCGAGCGCGCCGTCGTTCTCCTCGGCGACCCGCAGCTGCCGCTGGTAGCTCGCGCCGCGTTCGACGATGTCGAGGATCCCGCGGAGCTCCGCCTCGCAGCCGAGCGCATCCGCGGTGGGGGAGAGGCGCTCCACGAGGGCCCGGGTGTCGTCGCCCACGAGCGCCTCGTCGCCCGTGGCGTCCCGGATGATGATGGCGTCCATCCCGTAGCGGGCAGCGCGCCACTTGTTCTCGCGCACGAACCAGGGCTGCATCCGCGGCAGCTCCTCGCCGCGATCCAGGGCGGCCGACATGTCGTGCACGAGGCACTGGACCAGCGCCGCGAGCGAGGCGATCTCGCCGAGCGTGGAGACGCCGTCGAACACGCGCGTCTCGAGGGTGCCCCACTTGGGCGCCGGACGGATGTCCCAGCGCAGCTCGCTGTGGTGGTCGATGACGCCGACGTGGGTCATGTCGCCGACGAGCCGCTCGTAGTCGGCCCAGGTCGTGAGGTCGGGCGGCAGCCCCGCGGTCGGCAGCTGCTGGAACATGAGCGCCCGGTTGGACGCGTACCCCGTCTCCTGCCCGGACCAGAACGGGCTCGACGCGCTGAGCGCCTGGAACCGCGGCAGGTGCACGAGCAGCGCGTTGAGGATGGGGAGCGCCTTCGACGCGTCGTCGATCCCGACGTGCACGTGGACGCCCCAGATCATCATCTGGCGCCCCCACCACCTCGTGCGGTCGAGCAGGGTCGCGTAGCGCTCGTTGTCGGGCGTGACGTCCTGGTCGGGCCACGCGCTGAAGGGGTGGGTGCCCGCGCACATCAGGTCGATGCCGAGCGGATCCGCGACGTCCACCACCCGCTCGATGAGCCGCGCGAGGTCGTCGACGGCGTGCCCCACGCGGGAATGCGGCGCGCTGACGACCTCGACCGTGTTGGTGAGGAACTCCCCGGTCACGTGCGGGTGGGCGTCGTCGTGGGGGAACGAGCGGAGGATCTCCGGCGCGACGCCCGCGAGCCCCCCCGAGCCGCGGTCGACGCACGCGAGCTCCCACTCGATCCCGACGCGGGACGGGGGCTGGTGGGCGAAGTCGATCTGCATGCGGGTCCTGCCGTCCACGGGGTCTCGGGGCGCATGCGCCGGGTGTCGTCCGATCATGCCACGCACCCCGCGGGGCGACCCGGCGATGACGCCGTGCGGCGCGCCGATCGCGGGGGTCCCGGCCGGGCGCCGCGTCTGCCATAATGATCTGTCGAGTCCGCGATCGTCCGACCCTCTAATCAGGCGCCGCGAGACCCCATCGAACCAATGCCGAGTGTGCCCCCACGCTCACGGCCGTCAGTTCACCCCACACGAAAGAAATTCAGGAGAATTGTGGCTGTCAAGATCCGTCTGAAGCGCCTGGGCAAGATCCGCGCGCCGTACTACCGCATCGTCGTCGCCGACTCGCGCACCAAGCGCGACGGCCGCGTCATCGAGGAGATCGGCAAGTACCACCCCACCGAGGAGCCCTCGTTCATCGAGGTCCAGTCGGAGCGGGCGCAGTACTGGCTCTCCGTGGGCGCCCAGCCCACCGAGCAGGTCGAGGCCCTCCTCAAGCTCACGGGCGACTGGGGTCGCTTCAAGGGCGACAAGGACGCCGTCTCCACCGTCCGCACCCGCGAGGCGAAGCCCGCCTACGTCGCGGACGAGAAGAAGAAGCCGGTCCTCAAGCCGAAGACCGAGAAGGCCGCACCCGCGCCCGAGGCCGCTCCGGCCGAGGCCGAGTCGACCGAGGAGCAGGCCTAGCCCATGCTCGCTCCCGCGCTCGCTCATCTGGTCAAGGGCATCGTCGAGCACCCGGACGACGTCTCCGTGACGAGCAAGGGATCCCCCCGCGGCGAGGTCCTCGAGGTGCGCGTGCACCCCGAGGACCTCGGCCGGGTCATCGGCCGAGCGGGTCGCACCGCGAAGGCCCTCCGGACGCTCGTCTCGGCTCTCGCCGACGGCCAGCGCGTCCGCGTCGATGTGGTGGACACCGATTCCTGAGGACATCGTCCGTGACCCCGCGGCGTTCCGCGTGGGCCGGCTGACCAAGGCGCACGGGCTCAAGGGAGCCGTCAAGCTCGAGCTGTTCACGGACGATCCCGACAAGCGGTTCGTCCCGGGCGCCGAGTTCTCGCTCCAGGTTCCCGACTCGTCGCCGTGGCACGGACGCACGCTCACGCTCACCGAGCTCCGCTGGTACAACAGCCACCCCGTCGGCTTCTTCGAGGGCGTCGCCGACCGCACCGCCGCCGAGTCGCTCGCCAAGGCCATCCTCTGGATGACGCCGCCGGCCGACGAGGCCGCCGAGCCCGACGCCTGGTACGACCACCAGCTCGTGGGCCTCAGGGTCCTCCGCGACGGCGTCGAGGTCGGCACCGTGTCCCTCGTCGACCACTTCCCGGCGCAGGACCTGCTGCACGTCGACACGCCCTCCGGCACCGTGCTCGTCCCGTTCGTCCAGGCCATCGTCCCGTCGGTCGACGTGGAGGCCGGCACGCTCGTCGTCACGCCGCCGCTCGGGCTCTTCGAGGAGATCCCGGACGAGACGCCGACAGCCGAGCCGACGCCGGCCGAGGCCGCGGAGCCCGCGCCCGAGGCCGACGACGCCCGCTGACATGCGGATCGACATCGTCTCGATCTTCCCCGAGTTCTTCGGGGTGCTCGACATCTCCCTGCTCGGCCGCGCCCGCCAGTCCGGCCTCATCGATCTCCGCCTGCACGACCTGCGCGCCTTCACGCACGACCGGCACCGCACGGTCGACGACACGCCGTACGGCGGCGGCGCCGGCATGGTCATGCGGCCTGAGCCCTGGGGCGAGGCCATGGACGAGGTGCTCGCGGACGACACGGATCCGGTCGTCATCTTCCCGTCGCCCGCCGGCGAGGTCTTCACGCAGGCCATGGCGCAGGAGCTCTCCGCGGAACCGCATCTCGCGTTCGGCTGCGGCCGCTACGAGGGCATCGACCAGCGCGTCGTCGATCACACCGCGACCCGTGCACGGGTCCGCCTGGTCAGCCTCGGCGACTACGTGCTCAACGGCGGCGAGGTCGCGGTCATGGCGATGATCGAGGCGATCGGCCGCCTCGTCCCCGGCGTCGTCGGGAACCCCGCCAGCCTCGTCGAGGAGAGCCACTCCGACGGCCTGCTCGAGCACCCGAGCTACACGAAGCCCCCCGAGTGGCGCGGACTGGCTGTCCCCGATGTGCTGCGCAGCGGCAACCACGGCGCGATCGCGGCGTGGCGACGCGAGCAGCAGCTCGAGCGCACCCGCCGCGTCCGCCCGGACCTGCTGCCCGACTGAGCCGCCCCCTGGCCGGGCGCTAGGAGCGCGCGGTGAGGATCAGCGGTCCGTCCTCCGTGATGGCGACGGTGTGCTCCATGTGCGCACCACGAGAGCCGTCGGCGCTCCGGAGGGTCCAGCCGTCCTTGTCCGTGAAGATCTCGTCGGTGCTCTGCAGGAACCACGGCTCGATGGCGATCACCAGGCCGGGTCGCAGCGGCACGCCGCGGTTCGGGCGGCCCTGGTTGGCGATGTGCGGGTCGCCGTGCATGGTGCGCCCGACGCCGTGCCCGCCGAAGTCCGTGTTGACCGAGTAGCCGGCCTCCGTCGCGACGGCGCCGATGGCCGCGGAGATGTCGCCCGTGCGCCCGCCGGGCTGGGCCGCGCGGATCCCCGCCTCGAGGGCGGCCGTCGTCACCTCGATGAGGCGGACGTCCTCCTCGCGCGGCGTGCCCACGATGACGCTGACGGCGGAGTCGCTGACCCAGCCGTCGACGGACGCCGCGAAGTCGAGGCTGAGGAGGTCGCCGTCCTGCAGACGGTAGTCGTGGGGTAACCCGTGCAGGACGCCGTCGTTGACCGACGTGCACAGCACCTTGCCGAAGGGCATGGCGCCGAAGGACGGGTGGTAGTCGATGTAGCAGGACTCCGCGCCCCGCTGGCGGATCATGCGGTGCGCCTCGCGGTCGAGGTCGAGGAGGTTCACGCCTACGTCGGCCGTGGCGGCGAGGGCCGTGAGCACGGAGGCCACGAACTCCCCGGCGGGTCGCATCTGGTCCATCTCGGCGGGGGTTCGCAGTTCCATCACGCGAAGGATCCTACGGGAGCCGGGCTCGGGCCCTCCCGAGGCGCCCAGGATCCGCTCGTAGCATGAGGCCATGCAGCAGCCCCCGGCCCTCGGCCTCCGTCGCGTGCTATACCGCTGGCAGTTCGCGGCGGTCGTCGTGCTCCCCGCCTGGCTCCTCGTGGGCTGGGCGACCTTCGGCTCCGGCGGATGGGAGCTCCTCCTCGTGATGCTCACGGCCGGCGCGCTCGGGATCGCGCTCCTCGCGGCCCTCGGCCTCGTTCTCGCCCGTCGGTCCGTCCGCACCGCGCGGGCCGTGTCCCCGACGGATGCGATCGCCATGGGCGTGCTGACCCTCGCGGTCGTCGGAACCGGCACCTACTCCGTCGTCAGCACCTGGTGCGCGGTCGTCGCGGTGCTCGCCGCCGTCGCGCTCCTCGCCCTCGCCGTCCGGCAGCTGCTCGCCGAGACGCGGCAGCGCATGCAGGAGGTCATCGCCGTCATCGAGCGGGACGCCCAGCCGCGACCGCCCGAGTGGAAGGCCGCGGAGGGCCCTGACGCCGGGCGCACCATCCGACTGGACTGATCCGTCGTGCGCGGGCCCTGCGCTTTGCGCTAGACGCGCCCGAGGTGACACAATGGGCGATCGTGCCTGCCGTCGACCCTGCCACGGGGGAGTCGACCGCTCATGCGGGCCGTTCCCCTTCCAGACATTGATGCGCAGTCGACCCGTGGCGGTTGCAGAGAGCGGTACACCATGCACATCCTCGATTCCGTCGACAAGGCGTCGCTGCGGTCGGACATCCCCGACTTCCGCGCCGGCGACACGGTCAAGGTCCACGTCAACATCGTCGAGGGCAGCCGCTCGCGCATCCAGGTGTTCCAGGGCATCGTCATCGGCCGTCAGGGCGAGGGCGTCCGCGAGACGTTCTGCGTCCGCAAGGTCAGCTTCCAGGTCGGCGTCGAGCGCACCTTCCCGGTGCACTCCCCGGTCATCGACCACATCGAGGTCGTGACGCGCGGCGACGTGCGCCGCGCGAAGCTGTACTTCCTCCGCGACCTCCGTGGCAAGAAGGCGAAGATCAAGGAGAAGCGCTCCTAGCGCATCCCCACCTGTCATCCCACTGAGCTCCCGGCGCATATGCTTGCCGGGAGCTCAGGCGGTTAAATGACAGACAGCACGGCGCCCATGGAGACCAGATCCTCGGGCAGGCACAGCGGCAGCGGGTCGCGTGGATGGAAGACGTTCCTCCGGGACGTCCTCGTCATCTTCGTGGTGGCCCTCCTCGTCTCGATCCTGATCAAGGCGTTCCTGATCCGGTCGTTCTACATCCCCTCCGCGTCGATGGAGGACACGCTGCAGATCGACGACCGCATCGTCGTGAACCAGCTGACCCCGCGGCTCATGCCGCTGCAGCACGGGGACGTCGTCGTGTTCCGTGATCCGGGCGGGTGGCTCACGCCCTCGCCCGAGGTCGACAAGCCGCCGATCGCGGCCGCGGTCGACTGGGCCCTCACCACGGTGGGACTGTCGGCGTCCGACAGCAACGACCACCTCATCAAGCGCCTCATCGGCCTGCCGGGCGACCACGTCGTCTGCTGCAACTCCCTCGGCCAGATGAGCGTCAACGACGTGCCCCTGGACGAGCCGTACATCAAGCTCGTCCCCGGGGACACGCGCGCGTCCGACGTCGACTTCGACGTCACCGTCCCCGCGGACTCGCTCTGGGTCATGGGCGACAACCGCGGCAACTCCTGGGACTCGCGCTACAACCAGGACGGCCCCACCAAGGGCTTCGTGCCGATCGACCACGTCGTCGGACGCGCGTTCGTCATCACCTGGCCCATCGACCGCTGGTCCATCCTCAGCGACCACCCCGAGACGTTCGGCGACGTGCCCGACGCGGTTCCCGCCGGCTGATGCCGGTCGCGGATCCCACCCTCGATCTGGAGCACGAGCTCCTCCGCGGGGGTGCCGCCCTCGTGATCGGCTGCGACGAGGTGGGCCGAGGGGCGCTCGCGGGGCCCGTCGCCGTGGGCATGGCCGTCGTGGGGCCGGACGCCCTGGGGTTCCCGGCCGGCCTCCGCGACTCGAAGATGCTCAGCGAGAAGCGCCGCGAGGCGCTGCACCCGGTCGTCGCCGGGTGGGTCCGGCACTCGGCCATCGGCATGGCCTCCGCGGCAGAGGTGGACGAGCTCGGGATCACCGCGTGCCTCGGCCTCGCCGGGCGTCGCGCGCTCGTCGAGCTGCACCGCGCCGGCGTCCCGCTGATGGCCAGCGTCGTCCTGCTGGACGGTGCGCACGACTGGCTAACGCCGCACCTCGCCCACCCCGTGCCGGTGCGCCTGCGCGTGAAGGCCGACCGCGACTGCGCCTCGGTGGCCGCGGCCTCCGTGCTCGCCAAGGTGGAGCGCGACCGCATGATGACCGTCTGGCACGAGGACCTGCCCGAGTACGGGTGGGCGGGGAACAAGGGCTACGGCAGCGCCGCGCACCTCGACGCCATCCGGGCACGCGGTGCCTCTCCCCTCCACCGGCGCACGTGGCTCTCCGGCGTGCTCGGGGACGCGACGCCCTGACGCCCGGGGAGGGACGCCCCGGGTCGGCTCCCTCCGCGGAGGGCGACCGCCCCGCGGGCGGTTAGGATCGACGGACCATGGATGACGACGAGTTCGAGGACTACGACCGCGAGGTGGAGCTGGCGCTCTACCGGGAGTACCGGGACATCGTGTCCCAGTTCAAGTACGTGGTCGAGACCGAGCGGCGCTTCTACCTCGCCAACGAGGTCGAGCTCGTGCGGCGCGACACGGAGCACGACTTCTACTTCGAGCTGACGATGACCGACGTCTGGGTGTGGGACGTCTACCGCTCCGACCGGTTCGTGAAGTCCGTCCGCGTGCTCACCTTCAAGGATGTGAACGTCGAGGAGCTGTCGGCGAAGGAGTTCGAGCTCCCCAAGGAGCTCGCCATCGACGAGTAGGGCCCCTGGCGGGATCCCTCCCCAGGCGCCGGCCCGAGGTGCACCGCACGCCATCGCGGCACATCGGCGTCGACGGTGCTGCGGTCGCGCATCCTCCCCGCGGAGGTGCGCATGACACGCGAGCAGGACCTGGGACGACGCGGTGAGGAACTCGCCGCGCAGCATCTGATCGGGCGCGGGTACGCGCTCGTCGAGCGCAACTGGCGGTGCCGCGAGGGCGAGATCGACCTCGTGATGACGCACGCGGGCACGACCGTGCTCGTGGAGGTCAAGACGCGCGCGGGGCTGGGCTACGGGCATCCGCTCGAGGCGGTCACCCGTGCGAAGGCCGCGCGGCTGCGGGTCCTCGCGGGCCTGTGGTGCCAGGCGCATCCCGAGCGGCGCGGGCCCGTGCGGATCGACGTGGTGGGAGTGGTCTGGCCCCGGGGCGGGCAGCCGTCGGTCGAGGTCGTGCGGAGCGCCTGCTGATGGCCGTCGGACGCACGCTCGCCGTCGCGCTCTCCGGCCTCGACGGGGCACTCGTCGACGTCGAGGCCGACATCACGAGCCAGCTCCCCGGATTCGTGCTCATCGGCCTGCCGGACGCCGCGCTCAGCCAGGCGCGCGAGCGGGTCCGCGCCGCGACCGGCAACGCGGGATGCGAGTTCCCCGTCCGCCGGGTCACCGTCAACCTGTCGCCGGCCGTCCTGCCGAAGCACGGCTCCGGCTTCGACCTCGCGATCGCCCTGGCGGTCCTCGCGGCGGGCGGGTCGGTCTCGGCCGAGTCGGTGGCCGGCACCGTGCACCTCGGCGAGCTCGGCCTCGACGGGAGGCTGCGTCCGACGCACGGCATCCTGCCCGCGGTGCTCGCCGCGCGTCGTGCGGGCGTGCGCCGGGTCATGGTGCCGCGGTGCCACGCGGACGAGGCGTCCCTCGTGCCCGACATGCGCGTCATCGCCGTGGCGGGGCTGCGGGATGCGGCGATCCACCACGGCGCCGAGCTCGAGCCGGAGCCGGAGGAGGACGGCTCCCCGCCTGTCGCGGCGGCGGGGTCGGCCTCGCCACAGGTCTTCGCCGGTGGCGATGCCGCGGAGCCCTGCCTCGGCGACGTCGTCGGCAACGAGGAGGCCGTGGAGGCGCTCGTGGTCGCCGCGGCGGGCGGGCATCACATGTTCCTGCTCGGTCCGCCCGGCGCGGGGAAGACGATGCTCGCGCAGCGGCTGCCCGGCCTCCTGCCGGACCTCGACGAGGAGGCCGCGCTGGAGGTCGGCTGCATCCGGTCGCTCTGCGGGGAGCGGCTGGGACCCGAGCTGCCCGTCCGCCCGCCCCTGGAGGCCCCGCACCACACCGCCAGCGCTGCGGGCATCGTGGGCGGCGGCAGCGGCCGCATCCGCCCGGGGGCGGCTGTGCGGGCCAGCGGGGGAGTGCTCTTCCTCGACGAGGCGCCGGAGTTCGCGGGTGCCGTGCTGGACTGCCTGCGGCAGCCGCTCGAGTCGGGCGTCATCAGCATCCACCGGGCCAACGGCGTCGCCCACTTCCCGGGGCGCTTCCAGCTGGTGATGGCGGCGAACCCGTGCCCATGCGGTTCGTACGGCGTCGCGGGTGCCGACTGCTCGTGCCCGCCCCAGGCTCGCCGGCGGTACCTGGCCAGGCTCTCCGGCCCGCTCATGGACCGCATGGACATCCGGCTCTCCGTCCGTCGGGTCACGACGGCCGTGCACCTGGCGGCGGGCCATGCAGCCCGCGTGACGACGCCCACTGCGCGGCTGCGCGTCGCCGCAGCTCGCGCGGCGGCCGCAGAGAGATGGGCCGCGACACCGTGGCGCACCAACGCCCACGTCTCCGGCACCTGGCTCCGGCGCGAGGCGCGCATCGCCCGTGGCGCGACGGTCTCCCTCGATCGAGCGCTGGACCGGGGGCTCCTCACCATGCGCGGCTACGACCGGGTCCTCCGCATCGGGTGGACGCTCGCGGATCTGGAGGGCGCGTCGAGCCCCGACGCGGATCATCTGGGCCGGGCCCTCCTGCTGCGAGGTGCGTCGTGATCGCCGATCACGACGGAGGCGGCGCCGTGGACGGCGCGCATGCCTCCGAGGAGGCGGTCGGTCCCTCCCCATCCCGGTCCGGAGGCCGAGCTCGGCCCGCGGAAGCGCTGCGGAGCAGCATCGCGGGGCCCGACTCGGCACGTGCGCGCGCCGTCGCCCGTCTCGGACTCGCGGCGAGCGATCTCGGGGAGCTGATGGCCGCGCTCCGACCCGATGCCTCATGTGCGGGCGCGGAGTCGAGCGACGCGGATGCTGAGGAGGTGGCGGCGCGTTGCACGTGGTCCGGCATCGCGGAGCCCGGCGATCGCGTCGCCGGGGCGGTCATCGGCGTGCTCGGCGCCTGCGCGGCGCTGGCTTCCGTGGTGGACGGCTGCTCGGCCGACGCGGTCGTCGGGGCGATGGTCGACGCCGGGCTCCACCTGGAGGCGGACGGTCGCGCTGCGCTCGTCGGCGAGGTCGACGGCGCGTTGGAGCGCTGGCGTCCCCGCGTCGTGCGGACCGAGGCGCTGGCGCGGCTCCATGCCGCGTGCGCGGTCGGAGCGCGCGTGCTGGTTCCCGGGGATGCGCACTGGCCGGTCGGCGCGGACGACCTCGGGCCCCACGCGCCGCTCGTGCTGTGGTGCACGGGGGCGCCGGACGCGATGGCCGCGCTGCCGAGGTCCGTGGCGATCGTGGGAGCGCGCGCGGCCACCGGGTACGGCGAGCACGTCACCGCCGAGCTGGCCGCCGGTCTCGTCGATCGAGGCGTGGTGGTGGTCTCGGGTGGTGCGTACGGCATCGACGGCGCGGCCCACCGCGCGGCCATCGGGTCGGCGGGGCGCACGGTGGCGTTCCTCGCGGGTGGCGTCGACCGTCTCTACCCGTCCGGTCACTCGGAGCTCTTCGCGCGGATGCGACGCGACGGGGCCGTGGTGTCCGAGCTGCCGTGCGGGGCGTCCCCGACGCGTTGGAGGTTCCTCCTGCGCAATCGCCTCATCGCCGCGGTCAGCGCGGCCACCGTCGTCGTCGAGGCGGGTGCGCGCAGCGGGTCGCTGAACACGGCGAACCACGCGGTCGCGCTGGAGAGGCCGCTCGGGGCCGTGCCGGGCCCGGTGACGAGCGTGTCCTCATCGGGGTGCCACCGTCTCCTCCGCGAGTCCCAGGCGGTCTGCATCACGTCAGCCGACGATGTGATGGAGCTGCTGCCGGGCTGGAGCGGGTCGGGGGCGCGGTTCCGCGCGCCGGAAGCACCGCACGCGCCATCTCGCACCGCGCCGAGCGCACCCGACGCCGCCCGCGCGGTCGCGCGCGCCGCGGAGGTCCGAGGCGATCCGCGCGTCGTGCGCGTGCTGGACGCTCTCGCCGTCCGACGCGGGCGCGAGACAGCCGACGTCGCGGCACGAGCGGGTCTCGGGCTGGCCGAGACCTCCTCAGTGCTCGGCATGCTCGAGCTCGAGGGGGCAGTGGCCCGACCGGACGGGGGGTGGGTGCGGCGATCCGGATCGCGATGACGCGTCCGTGCTCGGGACAGGCGACCTCGTACCCGCAGGTGAGTCCACGTGGCGCGGCGCGCGGATCCACGTAGCCTTCGGGGATGGACGGTGTGCGGGTCGACGGCGGACGCGTCAAGGGCGCGGCCGGAGGTCCGCGGTCCTCGCGCGGTGCCGGTGCCGCGACTCCGCTCACGGACGACATCGTCGCCTTCGGGACAGCCATGGGCCGGGAGCGGGGGAGCGCGGTCCACACGGTGCGGGCCTACTCCGCCGACCTGCGGGACCTCGCCGCGCACGCCGCCCGCCAGGGCGTCACGACGTCCGCCGCCCTCGATCTGGAGGTGCTGCGCGACTGGCTGTGGCGCGGATCCCAGGCGCGGCTGGCTCCCGCGACGTTGGCGCGGCGCTCGGCCGCCGTGCGGGGGTTCGGCGCGTGGCTCCTCCGCACGGGCCGCGTCGACGCCGACCCGGCCGTGCGGCTGAAGGCGCCGCGGGCGGGATCCCATCTCCCTCGGGTGCTGGCGCGCGAGCAGATGTCGGCCCTCCTTGCCCGACTCGCCGCACGGGCTGCGGAGGACGACCCCGCCGCTCTGCGGGATCTCGCCGTCATCGAGCTGCTCTACGCGTCCGCCCTCCGGGTCTCCGAGCTGACGGGCCTCGATGTCGGCGACGTCGACGCCTCCCGCCTCACGGTGCGCGTGGTCGGCAAGGGCGATCGCGAGCGGGTCGTGCCGTTCGGCGTCCCCGCCGCCGAGGCGCTCGATGCCTACGTCGCGCGAGGCCGCCCAGGGCTCGTCTCGTCACGGACCGGGACGGCGCTGTTCCTCGGGGCGCGCGGAGGGCGGCTGGGTTCGCGCGCCGTCTACGGCCTCGTGGCCTCCCTGCTCGCGGACATCCCCGGATCGGGGCCGCAGGGGCCGCACGCCCTCCGGCACTCGGCGGCGACGCACCTGCTGGACGGGGGAGCCGACCTCCGCACCGTGCAGGAGATGCTCGGCCACGCGAGCCTCGGGACGACGCAGATCTACACGCACGTCTCGATCGAGCGGCTGCAGCGCAGCTACGAGGGCGCCCATCCGCGCGCCTGACCCGTACCGGCGGGCGCGCGACCGGATCGAGCGCAGGCCGCCTCCGGAATGAACCGGGTCGGCGACCCGACTTCAGGGATCCAGGGGCAGCAGCACCGCGTGCTGCAGCGCGGCGAGCAGCAGGGCCGGATCCACGTAGTCGCCGTGCAGGCGCGCCCCGAGATGCAGCCCGCCGTCGGGCTCGTGGCGAGGCGACGCGGCGAGCGTGCCGATGACCTGCCCGGCCACCACGGCGTCGCCCGCCGCGACCAGGGGGACGACCGGCTCGACGGAGGACACGTAGCCGTCCGCGTGTCGGATGCTCACGACCGGGCGATCCACGACCACGCCGGCGAAGGAGACGGTGCCCGCGGCCGGAGCGCGGACCTCGCCGCCGGGGGAGACCGCGATGTCGATGCCCCGGTGGCCCGGACCGTACGGCGTGGTCGGCGCCTGGAACGGCCGCGTGACCGTGTGCGGCGGATCGACCGGCCATATCCATCGCGGCGTCGCGGCGTCGGACGACGAGCCAGTCGGCGCATCCGCCGACGCCCGGGCGGTGGGACCCGGCGTCGTCCCGCCGACGAGCAACCCCACCACGAGCGCCGCCGCGCACGCCCTCCGCCGTGTCGTACCGCCGCGCATGCGCATCCCCTTCCCCGGCGGACGCGTCCCGGCCTCCGGTCGGCCGCATCATGGCCCCTGCGACGACGGGTCCTCGCCCGGTGCCCGCTCCGGCGGAGAAGTGGCAGAGTGGTCCGTTGTGAACGAGACGACGACCCCCCAGGATGACAAGAAGCTCCAACGACGCGCGATCGGCCTGGCCGTCTCGGCCGCGGTGGGGGGCTTCCTCTTCGGGTTCGACTCCTCGGTCATCAACGGCGCGGTCTCCGCGATCCAGGGCCGGTTCGAGCTGAGCGAGACGCTCATCGGCTTCGCGGTGGCCAGCGCGCTCCTCGGCTGCGCGCTCGGCGCCTACCTCGCGGGTCGCATCGCCGACCGCATCGGCCGTCGCTGGACGATGATCATCGGCGCCGGCTTCTTCTTCATCAGCGCCTTCGGCTCCGGCTACGCCTTCAGCGTCTGGGACCTCACCATCTGGCGCGTCATCGGCGGTCTCGGCATCGGCATCGCCTCGGTGGTCGCCCCCGCGTACATCGCGGAGATCTCGCCCAAGCTCCTCCGGGGCCGCCTCGCGTCGCTGCAGCAGCTCGCGATCACGCTCGGCATCTTCACGGCCCTCCTCTCGGACGCCGTGTTCGCCGGAGCGGCCGGCAGCGCGTCGGAGGAGTTCTGGTTCGGCCTCGAGGCCTGGCGCTGGATGCTCCTGGTCTGCGCGATCCCCGCCGTGATCTACGGCTTCCTCGCGTACCGCCTGCCGGAGTCCCCGCGCTTCCTGGTCGAGAAGGGCCGCAAGGACGAGGCGCAGGCGATCCTCGCGAGCGTCTGGAAGCAGGAGGACATCGACCGCGCGAGCCGCGACCTCGAGCGCCAGATCGAGGAGGACCGCGTGGCGAAGCGCACCGGCACCCTCCGCGGGAACAAGCTCGGCCTCCAGGGCATCGTCTGGATCGGCATCATCCTGTCCGTGTTCCAGCAGTTCGTCGGCATCAACGTGATCTTCTACTACTCCACGACGCTCTGGCAGGCCGTCGGCTTCGACGAGAGCCAGTCGCTGCTCACGTCGGTGATCACGGCTGTCACGAACGTCGCGGTCACCTTCATCGCCATCGCGCTCGTCGACCGCATCGGCCGTCGCCCGATCCTCCTTTCCGGGTCGCTGGCCATGGCCGTGTCCCTCGCCGTGATGGCGATCTGCTTCAGCCAGTCGTCGACCGTCGACGGCGAGGTGTCCCTGCCGCAGCCCTTCGGCGTCATCGCGATCATCGCCGCCAACGTCTTCGTCATCGGCTTCGGCGCCTCGTGGGGTCCGCTCGTCTGGGTGCTGCTCGGCGAGATCTTCCCGAACCGGATCCGCGCGAAGGCGCTCGGCGTCGCCGCCATGGCCCAGTGGATCGCCAACTTCGTCATCACCGTGTCGTTCCCGGCGCTGTCCGCCTTCTCGCTGCCCTTCACCTACGGCATGTACGCCGCGTTCGCCGCGCTGTCCTTCGTCTTCGTGCTCACGAAGATCCCGGAGACCAACGGGATGTCGCTCGAGGAGGCCGAGACGCTCTTCGTCGACAAGCCCAAGAAGCGCGCCAAGGCCGCGCGCGCCTGATCCGTCGCGCCGCCCCGTCGATCCTCCGGCGGGTGGTAGCATCGACCAGCACCCGATCCAGGTCGGGTGACTACGCGTGCCCATCAGGCCGCAGCATCCACTCGGTCCCCTCGTGGCGATGATCCCTGTCGCCGAAGGGGCGGATGCGCGCCGGGCACCAGGATCAGCGGTCGTCCCGACCGCCGAGCGAACCGACGAGGCGCGCCGCGACAGCGCGCGCCGGAACAGGAGTACGGCCATGGCCGTCGTCACCATCCGCCAGCTGCTCGACTGCGGCGTCCACTTCGGTCACCCGAAGACGCGCTGGAACCCGAAGATGAAGCGCTTCATCTTCACCGAGCGCTCCGGCATCTACATCATCGACCTGCAGCAGTCGCTGGCCCTCATCGACAAGGCGTACGACTTCGTCAAGGAGACGGTCGCCCACGGCGGCACCATCCTCTTCGTCGGCACCAAGAAGCAGGCGCAGGAGTCCATCGCCGAGCAGGCGCAGCGCGTCGGCCAGCCCTACGTCAACCAGCGCTGGCTGGGTGGTCTGCTGACCAACTTCCAGACCGTGCACAAGCGCCTCAACCGCCTCAAGGAGCTCGACCTCGTCGACTTCGACGACACGACGCGCGGCTTCACCAAGAAGGAGCTCCTCATCCAGCGTCGCGAGCGCGACAAGCTGGAGAAGAGCCTCGGCGGCATCCGGAACCTGACCAAGACGCCGTCGGCGATGTGGGTCGTGGACACCAAGAAGGAGCACCTCGCGATCGACGAGGCGCGCAAGCTCGGCATCCCCGTCATCGGCATCCTCGACACCAACTGCGACCCGGACGAGGTCCAGTACCCGATCCCGGGCAACGACGACGCGATCCGCTCCGTCGCGCTGCTGACGCGCATCATCGCCGACGCGGCCGCCGAGGGCCTCATCCAGCGCCACCAGAAGCCCGACGCCGAGGGCTCCGCGCCCGCCGAGCCGCTGGCCGACTGGGAGCGCGAGCTGCTCGAGCAGGGCGACGCCGCCAAGGCCGAGCTGCCCGTCGAGGAGAACGACGTCGACGCCGAGGTCTCCGCCAAGAACGAGGCGAAGTCCGAGGACGAGGTCCCCGCCCCCGTGCACGCCCCCGAGTCCGATGACGCCACCGAGGCGAAGATCGAGGCCGAGGCGACCGAGGCCGAGGCAGCGCCCGCCGCGACGGCCACGGTCTCCGAGTAGTCCGACCACACGCATCATCCCGACGGGCGGGCGCGGGGAACCGCGCCCGCCCGTCGGGCACTCACCCCCGGGAGACCCCCGGATCATCACCTACAGAAGGAGTCCATGAGCATGGCGAACTTCACTGCCGCTGACGTCAAGGAGCTGCGCGACCGCCTCGGCGCCGGCATGATGGACAGCAAGAACGCGCTGGTCGAAGCAGACGGCGACATCGAGAAGGCCATCGAGATCCTGCGCCTCAAGGGCCAGAAGGGCAACGCCAAGCGCGGCGACCGCTCCACCGCGGAGGGCCTGGTCGCCGCGTCCACGCAGGACGGCGCCGCCACCCTCATCGAGCTCGCGTGCGAGACCGACTTCGTCGCCAAGAACGACAAGTTCATCGCGCTGTCCGAGTCCGTCCTCGCCGCTGTCGTCGCGGCCGGCGCGTCCACCGTCGAGGAGGCCCTCCAGGCCCCCGCGGGCGAGCAGTCCGTCGACCAGCTGATCAGCGACCAGGCCGCCATCCTCGGCGAGAAGATCGCGCTCCGCCGCGTCGCCCGCCTCGCCGGCGAGCACCAGGAGGTCTACCTCCACCGCACGTCGAAGGACCTCCCGCCCCAGGTCGGCGTCGTCGTCGACTACAGCGGCACGGACGCCGAGACCGCGCGCAGCATCGCCCAGCACATCGCGTTCGCCAACCCGGAGTACCTCGCCCGCGAGGACGTCCCGGCGGACAAGGTCGAGGCCGAGCGCGCCATCGTCACCGAGATCTCGCGCAACGAGGGCAAGCCCGAGGCGGCCCTGCCGAAGATCATCGAGGGTCGCCTGACCGGCTTCTTCAAGCAGGTCGCGCTCCTCGAGCAGGACTACGCGAAGGACAACAAGCAGTCCGTGAAGAAGGTCGTCGAGGCCGCCGGCCTCACGGTCACGGGCTTCGCCCGCTTCAAGGTCGGCGCCTAGCACCACCACGGGGAGCCCGGGTCGCATGCGACCCGGGCTCCCTTCTCCATGTCCGGTCGGGGCGGCCGCGAGGTGCCGTCGCCCCGGCCGGGCCTCACAGTAGATTGGACCGGCGCCGGATCCGGCGACCGGAACGCGAGGACGGGAACAGCACCATGACCGATCAGACCACCACCCGCCGCGTCCTCCTCAAGCTCTCCGGGGAGTCATTCGGCGGCGGCCAGATGGGCGTGGACCCGGACGTCGTGAGCGCGCTCGCGCGCGAGATCGCCGAGGCCGCGAAGACCGTCGAGGTCGCCATCGTCGTCGGCGGCGGCAACTTCTTCCGCGGCGCGCAGCTGTCGCAGCGCGGCATGGACCGCGGGCGCGCCGACTACATGGGCATGCTCGGCACGGTCATGAACGCCCTCGCCCTGCAGGACTTCCTCGAGCAGGCCGGCGCCGCCACGCGCGTCCAGTCCGCCATCTCGATGACCCAGGTGGCCGAGCCGTACATCCCCCGCCGCGCCGTCCGGCACCTGGAGAAGGGCCGCATCGTGATCTTCGGCGCCGGCGCCGGTCTTCCCTACTTCTCGACCGACACCGTGGCCGCGCAGCGCGCCCTCGAGATCCAGGCCGTCGAGGTTCTCGTCGCGAAGAACGGCGTCGACGGCGTCTACACGGGCGACCCGCGCACGGACTCGTCGGCGACGCTCCTCGACACCGTCACCTACCAGGACGCCCTGCAGCGCGGTCTCAAGGTCGTCGACTCGACCGCCTTCAGCCTCTGCATGGACAACGACATGAAGATGGTCGTCTTCGGCATGGAGCCGGGCGGCAACGTCACCCGCGCCATCCGGGGCGAGCGCATCGGCACCATCGTCTCCAACTGACGGACGGCGCTCCACCTGCGGCCCCGACGGGCCGCGCCGCGACCGGAGCGCCTCCCCATCCGCGTTAAGATCGACCGGGCGCCCACCGCGCCCGCGCTACCGAAGGAGAACCCGTGACCGTCGCCGAAGTCCTCGCAGATGCCCGAGACCGGATGGGCAAGGCCGTCGAGGCGGTGAAGGAGGACTTCGGGAGCGTGCGCACGGGTCGTGCCAACCCCGCCCTCTTCCAGAAGGTGATGGTCGAGTACTACGGCAGCCCGACGCCGCTCGGCCAGCTCGCGAGCATGAACAACCCCGAGGCGCGCACGCTCATCGTCACCCCCTACGACAAGACGGCCCTCAAGGAGATCGAGAAGGCCCTCGTCAACGTCCCGAACCTCAGCGCCACGGTCGGCAACGACGGCGAGATGGTGCGCCTCACGCTCCCCGAGCTCACGGAGGACCGCCGCAAGGAGTTCGTCAAGATCGTCCGCGGCAAGGCGGAGGAGGGGCGCGTCAGCGTCCGCAACATCCGCCGGCGCTCCAAGGACGAGCTGGACGCGCTCAAGGGCGAGGTCGGCGACGACGAGGTCGCGCGCGGCGAGAAGGAGCTCGAGGCCCTCACCAAGACGCACACCGACCAGGTCGACGACGCGCTGAAGCGCAAAGAGACCGAACTCCTCGAGGTCTAGGTGGCCAGCCCCGAGGATCCCGCCGAGCGGGCGCCCGTCGTGCCGCCCGCGTCGGGCCCCGACGGCGCTCCGCGGATCCGGCGGCACCGCGGCCGCGTGACGCGCGCCGAGTTCGAGGCGCAGGTGCAGGCCACGCGTGCTGACCTGACGGCGCAGGTCCGGGCGACCCGAGCCTCGCTCGAAGCGACGAACGACCGCATCAACGCCCGCACGGGGCGCAACCTGCTCTTCGCGGTGAGCGTCGGACTCCTCCTCGGCGGGGTCGTCCTCGTGAGCCTCGTCGTCGTCAAGCAGCTCTTCCTGGTCATCGCCGTCGCCCTCGTCGCGTTCACCGCCTACGAGCTCGCCACCGCGCTGCGCCAGGCCGGCCGCCGCGTCCCGCGCGTGGGCTCGGTGATCGCGGTCGTCGCGCTCATGCCCATCACGTACTTCGGCCGGCCAGACGGGCAGTGGCTTGGCCTCCTCGGGGCCATGGCCTTCGTCGCGCTCTGGCGCGTGGTGGAGCAGGCGCTGCCCGCCCGGCGGACGTCCGCGCGCGCGGTCGTCGGGGACATCGGCTCGAGCGTCTTCCTGCTCGCCTACGTGGGTCTGCTCGGATCGTTCGCCGTGCTGCTCACCGCGGGTGACGGCGGCGAGTGGTGGACGCTGGCGTTCCTCATCCTCGTGGTGTGCTGCGACACGGGCGCCTACGTGGCCGGGCTCAACTTCGGCAAGCACCCCATGGCGCCGACGATCAGCCCGAAGAAGACGTGGGAGGGCTTCGCCGGCGCGGTCGTCGCCGCCGTGCTCGCCGGGATCCTGCTCTCGCTGTTCATGATCCAGCAGGAGTGGTGGTTCGGCGTCGTCCTCGGCCTGGTCATCGTGGTGACCGCGACCCTCGGCGACCTGGCCGAGTCGCTGATCAAGCGCGATCTCGGCGTCAAGGACATCAGCTCCTGGCTGCCCGGCCACGGCGGGTTCCTCGACCGCCTCGACTCCGTGCTGCCGTCCGCGGCGGTGGCCTATGCGCTGTTCCTCATCGTCACGGGAGCTTCCTCGTAGGATGTCCCGGATGACCACCACCTTCCCGAGCGCCGGGCGCCGTGAGCGCGGCTACGACCCGGACCAGGTCGACGCGTTCCTGCGCGACGCGCGCCGCTGCTACGACGACGAGGCCGACCGCTCGCTGACATCCGAGACCATCCGCCGGGTGTCATTCGACATGCGCCGCGGGGGCTACTCGGCCGCCGCCGTGGACCGCGTCCTCGAGCGCCTGGAGGACGCGTTCGCGGTCCGGGAGCGGGACCGCACGGTGGCCCGGGTCGGCGCGGACGCGTGGAACGCGGAGGCCAGGCGCGCGGCGCAGGAGATCCTCGACCGGGTCAGCCGGCCGACAGGGGAGCGGTTCGACCGGGCAGGGTTCCTGACCACCGGGTACGACCGCCGCGAGGTCGACCGCTTCGCGGATCGCATCGCCAAGTACTTCCGGGGCACCAAGCCCATGAGCGTCGACGACGTGCGCACGGTGGCGTTCCACCCGCGTCGTGGCGGCTACCGCGAGGCGCAGGTCGACCTGCTGCTGGACGCCGTCATCGACGTCATGAACGCCGTCCGCTGATCCCTGCACCTCTCATCCCCAGCACGATCCGCCTGGCAGGACGCCCCCGATCCGGTCCGGGAGTCGCCATCCGGGTAACGGTTGGGTAAAGTCGTGCGGAGCCATGGGTAGACACACGAACGATCTCGCTCCTCGCCAGCCGCTCACCACCGCTCCGAGGGCCGTTCCCCGACGGCGCTCCGCGTTCTCGCGTGTGGCCGCCCCCACCATCGCATTCGGCGCCGCTGCGGCGTTCATGCTCGTCAACGTCGTGGATCCCACGTCCGGCGCGGTCGCCAACCCGCAGTACCAGGAGTACCAGGCGACGGTCGCCCAGCTGGCCCGCGCCGACGCGCAGTCCATCACAGTGACCACGGCCGACACAGCCGTGGAGATCGAGCCCGGCTTCGAGTCCGTCGCGGCCCCGCCGCCCCCGCCTCCCGTCGTGGCCCCGTCGCCGTCGACCGGGTCGGGCTCCAGCGGGAAGTCGTCCGGCTCCGGCGGTGGCGGTGGAGCCATCGCCATACCGGACCCCGGCAGCGCCAAGGGCATCGCGCGCAGCATCCTCGCCTCCCAGGGCATGGGCGACGACCAGTACGCGTGCCTCGACTACCTCTGGACCAAGGAGTCCGGCTGGCGGGTGAACGCCTACAACCCCAGCGGCGCGTACGGCATCCCGCAGGCCCTCCCCGGCAGCAAGATGGCCTCCGCCGGGCCCGACTGGCAGACGAACCCCGCCACGCAGATCACGTGGGGCCTCGGTTACATCGACTCGCGCTACGGCTCGCCGTGCGGCGCCAAGGCGCACAGCGTCCTCAAGAACTGGTACTGACGACCGCAGCGCAGCGCACCTGACCCGATGGTGACCGTGCGTCGGCCGCCCGTCCCGTCGGGCTAGCCTCTGAGCATGGACTACGCGGGCTTGGGCGTCGCCGGGATCGCGACCCTCGTGGCCGTCACGCTCCTGGCGCGGCGCATCGGCGTCGCCACGCCGCTGGTCCTCGTGCTCGTCGGGGTCGGGATCTCGTACCTCCCGGGCGTGCCTCCCGTCGAGGTGCCGCCCGAGCTGATCCTCGCGGGCCTCCTGCCGCCGTTGCTGTACGGCGCGGCCGTGACGGTGCCGCTCGTGGACCTCAGGCGCAACCTCCGCACGATCGTCAGCCTCTCGGTGGTCCTGGTGCTCGTGTCGGCCTTCGGGATCGGCCTGCTCCTCTTCGCGCTCTTCCCGAACCTGTCCTTCGCCGGCGCGCTCGCCCTCGGCGCCGTGGTCAGCCCGCCCGACGCCGTGGCCGCCACGAGCATCGCGCGCCGGCTCGGCCTGCCGCCGCGCCTCGTCACCGTCCTCGAGGGGGAGGGCCTCGTGAACGACGCGACGGCGCTCGTCCTGCTGCGCACCTCGATCGCCGCCGTCGGCGCATCCGTCGACCTGTGGCAGGCCGCCGGCGGCTTCGTGCTCTCCGCGGTGGGCGCCCTCGCCATAGGCGTGGCCGTCGGCATCGTCACCACCGAGGTGCGGCGACGGCTCGACGACCCCGTCCTCGACACCGCGATCTCCTTCGCCGTGCCGTTCGTGGCCTTCATCCCCGCGGAGGAGGTCGGAGCGTCCGGCGTCCTCGCGGTGGTGGCGGCGGGCATCTGGTCGGGCCATCGGAGCGCCTCGACCCTGTCGGCGCAGTCGCGCATCAACGAGCGGCTGAACTGGCGGACCGTGCTGTTCCTGCTCGAGAACGGCGTCTTCCTCGTGATGGGGCTGGAGCTCCGGGACATCATCGACGAGGTGCACGAGGCCGACCTCGGCGTGGGCACCGCGGTGGCCTACGGGATCCTCACGCTCGTCGTCCTGACGCTCATCCGCTTCGGCTTCCTGGTGCCGCTGCTGCTCGGTCTCCGGCGGCACGAGGAGCACGTCGCGGCGCGCACGCGTCGGGTGCGGCGGGGGCTCGAGCGGCTGCGTCGGGAGCGCGGCGACGATCGTCCGTCACGGCGGGAGCGAGCCGCGGCGCGGATCCTGCGACGTCGCCGGGCCGACCTGCAGGCGCTCCGGTCGCAGGGACTCGGCTGGCGCGGCGGGCTCGTGCTCGGCTGGGCGGGCATGCGCGGCGTGGTGACCCTCGCTGCGGCGCAGTCGCTGCCGTCGGGGACGCCGTATCGCGCGCAGCTCGTGCTCATCGCCTTCACGGTCGCGATCGTCTCGCTGCTCGTCAACGGCGGCACGCTGCCTGCCGTCATCCGGCTGAGCGGGATCCGCGGCAGCGACGCCGCCGAGGACCAGCGGCAGCTCGCGGAGCTCGTCTCCGAGCTGGCCGAGGCGGGGATCCGCGCGGTCGACGAGGGCGTGCGTCAGCTGCCGGAGGGGACGACGGTGGACGACGAGGTCGTCGAGCGGGTGCGCCGCGACACGGCGCTGAAGGCCGAGTGGGTGACGGAGCGCGCGGACGCCATGGCGGCGGACGACGACGCGCCCCTCAGCCCCCGCGCCGCGTACCTGATGCTCCGGCGACACGTCCTCGACGCCGAGCGCGCGGCCCTGCTCGAGGCGCGCGGCACGGGGGAGCACCCCTCGCGCGTGCTCGCCCGGGCGCAGCGCATGCTCGACCAGGAGGAGGCCCGCCTCGGTCGCCAGGCGGACGCCGGCTGACCGGACCCGGCGGCGACGCCGCCTAGGATCGGATCATGCCGCGCAGCAATCGACCCCGGGGGAGACGCGCGCGTGAGGAGGACGACGAGGACGTGCTCACGCGCCTCCTCAGCGGCTCGCAGCACACCGAGACGAGGCGTGGCCGCGTCTGGAACGTGCAGCCCGTGTCGGCGGCGCGTGCCCTCAAGGTCTACCGCTGCCCCGGCTGCACCCTCGACATCGAGCCCGGCCACGCGCACGTGGTGGCCTGGCGCGCCGACGGCATGATGGGCGAGCAGAGCGACCTCGCCGCCCGCCGCCACTGGCACACCCACTGCTGGAAGGTCTCATGACGGACGACGCGCCCCGCCCCATCACCAGCTCGACCGAGCTGCCCGCTCGTCGCGAGGACGTCGAGCTCGTCACCGCCGACGGCCTGCGGCTTGTGGGGGAGCTCGCGCTGCCGGCCGACCGGGATCCCGTGGCGACGCTCGTCACGCTGCACCCGCTGCCGACGGCCGGCGGCTTCATGGACTCGCACGTGCTCCGCAAGGCCGCGCTCCGCCTCCCCGCGATGGCCGGGCTGGCGGTGCTGCGCTTCAACACGCGCGGCACGACCTCCGCGCGCGGCACGAGCGACGGCGCCTTCGACGGCGGGGACGGCGAGCGGTTCGACCTGGCGGCCGCCATGGAGCTCGTGGCGGCGCGCGGCCTGCCCGCGCCGTGGATCGTCGGCTGGTCCTTCGGCACGGAGATCGCGCTGAAGCACGGTCGCGCGCATCCGGTCGAGGGTGCGATCCTGCTCTCGCCGCCCCTGCACCGCGCGACGGCAGACGAGGTGGCCGCGTGGCACGGCGATCCGCGCCGCCTCGTGATCCTCGTGCCCGAGCACGACGACTTCCTGCGGCCGGCCGAGGCGCGCGAGCGCTTCGCGTCGGTGCCGGAGGCGGAGCTCATCGCGGTGGATGGCGCCAAGCACCTCTGGGTGGGGGAGACGCAGGTCTCGCGCGTGCTCACCGAGATCGTGCGCACGGTCGCACCCGGCGCGCTGCCGCTGCCGACGGAGTGGCCGACCACGCGCTGACCCCGCGAAGGACGCCGCGAGGCGCGGTCAGCGCTCGTTCTGCAGCGGGACCGCGACCTGGCGGATGATGAGCAGCACCGCGGCAGCCACGGGCACCGCGATGAGCGCGCCGAGCACGCCGAGCAGGGTCCCGCCCGTGAGCGCCGCGATGACCACCACGACGCCGGGCACCTTGACCGCCCTGTTCATGATGTTCGGGCTCAGCACGTACGCCTCGATCTGCATGTAGACGAGGTAGTAGATGGCCACGGCGAACCACGTGTTCATCGACTCCGGCAGCAGCACGATCTGGGCGAGCACGATGAGCGCGGAGCCGGTGATCGTGCCCACGAGCGGCAGCAGCGAGAACAGGAACGCGATGAAGGCCAGGACCGCGGGCAGCGCGGCCCCGACGATGCTGAGGTAGACGAAGCTGAGCACGCCGTTGCAGAGCGCGAGCCCGACCTGGCCCATGACGTAGCGGCCGACCGACTGCGTGATCTGCTCGGAGATGTCGGCGAAGCGCGCGCGACGCGTGGCCGGCACGAGCTTGTAGAGGCCGCTCTTGAAGGAGTTGAGCGAGGCCGTGAAGTACATCGTGAGGATCACGACGATCACGAGGCCGAAGAGGAAGTTGCCGATGGTGAAGGCGACGGTGATGACGTTGCCCGTGATGGTGGCGACGTTGGAGGCGTTGGAGAGGTACTGCACGAGCTGGTCGGCGCCGGTCTGCACGTCGAAGATCTCGCGCGGGACGAACGACTGCAGGTTCTCGATGAACTGGTCGCCGCTCACGCTCTGCGCGTACTGGACGATCTGCGTGACGAGGGCGCTCGCCTGGTTCACGACGACGGGGATGACCGTCAGCAGCACGCCCGCGAGGGAGCCGAGCAGCACCAGGAAGATGATGAGGATCGCGACCGGGCGCGGGACGCCCTTGCGCTCGAGGAAGGTCACGAGCGGGTCGATGCCGAGGGCCAGGAAGATGGCCGTGCCCACGTAGGTGAGCACCGTGCCGAGCGAGACGAGCGCGCCGCCGATGACGAGGGCGGTGAGCACGCCGAGACCGGCCAGGAGGCCGAGGCGGTAGGGGTTCTGGATCTTCACGTCTCAGGGCTTCTCGAGTCGGCGCGCGCTCAGCGCGCGGTGCGGGGTTCGTCGTCGTCGGATGAGGAGTCGTCCGCCTGGGTCAGGACCCCGCGGACGTTCTCGAGGTACGCGGCCACCGACTCGCGCTCGATCCTAATGCGGTCGAGGCGCTCCTCCGCGTCGGCGAGGGTCTCGCGCGCACGGCGCTCCGCGTCGGCGACGGTGTCGCGGGCGCGGCGCTCCGCCTCGGCGATGGCGGCGCGCGCGTCGTGGTCGGCGTCCTCCCGGGCCTTCCGCGCGGCGTCGCGGCTCTCCTTCGCGAGAGACTCCGCCTCCTCGCGCGTGGAGGCGAGGAGAGCGGTGACCTCCTGCAGCCGCACCTCCGCCTCGCCGAGGTAGGCGGCCGTGCGCTCGGCGGCGTCGCGCTGGCGCTCGGCGGCGTCGCGGGCGTCGTGGTCGCGACGGGCGGTGATCTCGGCGTCGAGGTCGAGGTGGCCCTGCTCGATCTCGCGGCTGAGCAGCAGGCGCGCCTCGTCGGCCTCGGCCGCGAGCTCGCGACGGGTCTCGGCGGCCTCGCGCTCGAGGCGGAGGCGCTCGGCCTCCCGACGGTCGGCCTCCAGGGCCTCCGCCTCGGCGATCTCCCGCTCGAGGGCCGCTCGAGCGGTGACGGCCTCCAGCTCGAGCTGGGCGCGGGTCGCCCGGGTCTCGCGCTCCAGGCGCTCGGTGCCTTGCGCGATGTCACGGGCGAGGTCGGTGCGGGCCTCCTCGACGTCGCGAGCGAGGTCGGCGCGCGCCGTCGCCAGCTCCAGCTCGAGCGCCTCGCGCGTCTCGGCGATCTCCCGCTCGAGGGCAGCGCGGGTCTCCTCCACGTCGCGGTCGAACGCCGTGCGCTCCGCGTGGATCCGGCGGTCGAAGTCGTCGCGCGAGCCCTGCAGCTCGCGGTCCCAGTCGGTGCGCGCCTGCTCGATCTCGCGGTCGAGGTCGGCGCGGGTCTGCTCCTCGAGCTGGGTGAGGGCGATGCGCCGGGTCTCCTCGTCGAGCCGCAGCCGCTCCTCCGTCTCCCGCGCGTCGCGGTCGAGCTCGGCGCGCTCCTCGGCGATCGACTCGTCGTGCCGGGCACGCGCGTCGGCGAGCTCGCGCTCGAGGGCGCCCCGGGCGAGGACGGTGTCGCGGGCGAGGTCGGCGGCGTCGCGGCGGGCCTCGTCGGTCTCGCGGTCGACCCGGGCGCGCAGCTCGGCGACCTCGCGGGCCGCCTCGGCGCGCTGGGCGTCCGTCTCGCGCTCCGCGGTGGCGCGCAGGTCGGCCACCTCGGTGCGCGTGCGGAGGAGGAGGGCGGCGGCCTCGCGCTCGGCGTCGCTGCGGAGGCCCTCCGCGCGGTCGTCCGCGCGCTCGTGAAGGTCGTCGGCCTCGCGGCGCGCGGCGTCGAGGATCTGCGCCGCCTGCGCCCGCGCGGAGTCCACGAGGTGGCGGGCGGTGGCCTCGGCCTCGGCGCGCTGCGCGTCCGTCTCCTCCTGCGTGGCGCGGCGGAGCCGGCCGGCATCCGCGTCCGCCTGCGCGACCAGCCGGGTCGACTGCTCCTCGGCGACGCGGAGCGTGGCCTCGAGCCGGCTGCCGAGCCCGGCGAACGTGGGGCTGCCGACCTCCTCCAGCTCGTCGCGTAGCTCCTGCTCGCTGCGGCGGAGGCGCTCGGCCTCGGCACGCAGCTCGGCCCCCTGCTGGTTCGAGCGGATCAGCTCGCGGCGCAGGTCGGCGACGGCCCGGTCGACCTCGTCGCGGTTGTAGCCGCGCATGGCGGGGCTGAACGGCGTGTCGTCGTGGGGCACGGGGACTCCTTCGCGGGCGGCTCGCGGACGCCGGGCGGGGCGCAGCAGGTGCCGATCCTACCGAGTCGGCGGCCGGCGACCCGGCCCGTCTCCCGGCGCCTGCGGCCCCCGGGGCAGGCGCTCTCAGGGTCGTCCGGTATCCTTCGATGTCGTCGTCCGCCGCCGGTCCGCCTGCAGCACGGCGGAGCGTCGCGAGAGCACCCGTGCTCGTCGGCCGCCGCGGTCGTCATCCGATCGCTGCTCATGCGGCCGCCGCCCGCGACGACACGAGAGGAGACACCCGTGCGATTCGTCCTGGCGATCGCGACCTTCGTGGTCGCGGCCCTCATGATCGGGCTGGGGATCGCCCAGCACACGTTCCTGGCGGGACCCGACCGCATCACCGCGGCCACGTCGTCCACCGGCGACGCCGCGTACGCGATCGTCGACGGGAAGACGCTCAACGCGCACCCCGGCCTGCAGGACACGGTCGTCCGCGGCGACGGAGAGGTCTTCGCGGCCTACGGTCCCACCACGGACGTCGAGGCGTGGGTGGGCAGCAGCCCGTACACGCGCATCGCCATGGACGACCAGGGCGCGCTGACGAGCCAGGTCGTGCAGCCGGAGGCGACCACGCCGACCCCGACCCCGACGCCGAGCCCCACCGCGGGAGCCTCGGGCACCGACGCGACGGGCGCCGCGTCCGCGGCGACGTCCACGGTGACCGACCCCCGCGGATCCGACCTCTGGCTCTCCGAGCAGACCGGACAGGGGGAGGTGCAGCTCAGCACCCGTCTCCCGGACGACGTCAGCCTGATCCTCGCCACCGACGGCCAGGCCGCCGCGCCAGCGGACGTCGAGCTCTCCTGGCCGTCCGAGGGCGAGTCGCCCTGGGTCGTGCCGCTCGTGGTCGGCGGCATCGTGCTCCTCGTCGTCGGGCTCGTCCTCTACCTCCTCGCGCTCCGGCACCTGCGCCGCAGCCGCGGACCGCGCCGCAACCTGCCGCCCCGCGGCGGCCCGCGCATCCCGCGCATCGGCCCGGCCGCCCGTCGAGCGGCCCTGACGGCCGGCAGCGGCGCCGCACCCGTGACGCCCCGAGGCCGCGGTCGTCGCAGCCGCATCGCGCTGCCCGTGCTCGTCGTCACCGGCCTCGCGCTCAGCGGGTGCACCGCCCAGGGCGCCCCGGCCGACCTCGCCGCGGGCGTGGGATCCACCGCGACGCCCACCCCGACCTCGTCGCTCGACGCCGCGCGCGAGGCGGAGGACGCGGATCCGCCCGTCGTCACGCAGGACCAGGCCGAGCGCATCGTGTCCCGCGTCTCCGAGGTCGCGACCGCGGCGGACCAGTCGCTCGACGCCGCCACCCTCGCGCCCCGGTTCGCCGGCCCGGCGCTGCAGGAGCGCACCTCGGACTACCAGGTGCGCAAGGCCAAGCCCGACATCGCCGCCGTCCCCGCGATCCCCGCCGGCGACCTGCAGCTGACGCTGCCGCAGGCCACGGTCGCGTGGCCGCGCACGGTCGCGGCGGTCGTCAAGGACCCCGACAAGGAGGACGCGCCCACGCTGTCGCTCACGCTCGTGCAGGACAGCCCGCGCGACAACTACCGCGTGCTCTACGCGATGCCCATCTCCACCACGGCGGCCCTGCCGGACGTGGCCCCTGCCGCCATCGGCGCGTCGCGGCTCGCGTCGGACGTCAAGCTCCTGGCCGTGCAGCCGGATCAGCTCTCCGCGGCCTACGCGGACGTGCTGAACAACGGCGACGCCAGCCAGTACGCCGCCCTCTTCGACCCGACCGACGACGGCGTGCGGGCGCAGGACGCCAAGCGCAAGGTGGACTTCCCGGCGTCGATCGGGGAGACGGGCACGGTCGAGTTCGCGGCCACCGCCGACTCCGCCACGCCCGTCGCGATGTCGACCGTCGAGTCGGGAGCGCTCGTCAGCGTGACCGTGCAGCTCGGCATCGTCGCGAAGCCGACCGCGGAGGGCGCGAAGGTCAACGCGAACCCGGAGGTCCAGGCGATCACCGGGCTCACGGACTCGGCGAAGGGCTTCGACACCGTCCGCACGGCGCAGATGCTCATGTACGTGCCGCCCGTGAACTCGGGCGAGAAGATCCGCGTCTACGCCTCCAGCACCCACATCACCTCGGCCAAGGAGCTCCCATGACGAACGTGCCCCCCTCCGCCGCCAGCCTCCGCGGCGCCGTCGACCTGTCCTCGCTCGTGAACCGCGCGCAGGCGCCTGCCGCGCCCGCGGGAGCGCCGGCCGGGGCCCCCGCACCCGGCGCGCCGGCCGCCGACGCCGGTGCCGCGGGCGCCCCGCAGACGGTGGACGTCCCCGGCCTCGTGCTCGGGGCCGACGACGCCTCGTTCACGCAGTTCCTCGACATCTCGTCCGTGGTGCCCGTCATCGTCGAGCTGGTGTCGACGGGGCTCGCCTCGAGCCGCGAGCTGTCGCCCGTGCTCGAGCGAGTGGTCACGGAGCAGGGCGGACGCGTGCTGCTCGTGCGGATCGACGTGGACCAGAGCCCGCAGCTCGGGCAGGCGTTCCAGGCGCAGACCGTCCCCACGGTCGCGGCGCTCATCGGCGGCCGTCCCGTCGGCCTCTTCGCCGGCGTGATCCCGGAGGACCAGGTGCGCGACGTCATCCAGCAGGTGCTGGAGCTGGCGCAGCAGAACGGCGTGACCGGCCAGGCCGTCGCCCCCGACGCATCCGCCGCTCCGGCCGCCCCGGTCGAGGAGCCGCTGCCGCCGCATCACGCGGAGGCCTACGCCTTCATCGAGCAGGGCGACTACGCGTCCGCCGCCGCCGAGTACCGCACCGCGATCGCGCAGAACCCCCGCGACTCCCTCGCGGTCGCCGGGCTCGCGCAGGTGAGCCTCCTGGAGCGGCTCGACGGGAAGGCGGCCGACGAGATCCGCAGCGCTGCCGCGGCCGCCCCCGAGGACGTGGACGCGCAGCTGCTCGTCGCCGACCTCGACCTCTCCGGCGGGCACGTCGAGGACGCGTTCACGCGCCTGCTCGAGCTGTTCCCGTCGGCCGACGCGGCCGGTCGCGACGCGATCCGCCAGCGCCTGCTCGAGCACTTCGAGGTCGTCGGCCTCGAGGATCCGCGCGTGGCCGTCGCCCGTCGCCAGCTCACGCGCCTGCTCTACTGACGCGCGTCCCGCACGGACGCGAGTCCTGCACGGACGACGGCGCCGCATCCCCGAGGGGTGCGGCGCCGTCGTCGTCTGCGATCCGATCAGACCGTGGGCACCCGCGGGGTGCCGTCGTCGGATCCGGGGGCGTCGTCCGTCGTGGACAGCCCCTCGACGGGTGGCTGCGCGTCGGGCGACTGCGGCAGCACGGGGAGGGCGTCCGGCTCGGCGAACGGCGTGCCGTCGGCGCGCGACTCGTCGGCGTCGGGGGCCGCGTGCGCGGGCGCCTCGACGGGGCGGAGGTCGGCCGGATCCTGCTCCAACCGCAGCCACAGGCCGGCGAGCGGCGGCAGCGTCAGCTCCGCCGACGCGGGGCGGCCGTGCCAGCCCTCGTCGCCCGCGTGCACGGCGCCGAGGTTGCCGACGCCGGATCCGCCGAACTGCTCGGCGTCCGTGTTGAGGATCTCCTCCCACACGCCCGCCTGCGGCAGCCCCAGCCGGTAGCCGGAGATCGGCGCGCCGGAGAAGTTGTGCACGACGGCGACCTGGTTGCCCTCGCGGTCACGCCGGAGGAACGCGAGCACGTTGCGCCCGGCGTCGCCCGCGTCGATCCACTCGAAGCCGGCCGGGTCGTTGTCGAGCGCCCAGAGCGCGGGCGTGTCGATGTAGGTGCGGTTGAGCGACCCGACGAGGTCGAACAGGGCGCGGTGCACGGGCTGGTCGAGGATCCACCAGTCGAGGCCGCGCTCCTCGCTCCACTCGGAGACCTGCCCGAACTCCTGGCCCATGAAGAGCAGCTGCTTGCCGGGGTGCGACCACATGAACGAGAGGTAGGCGCGCACGTTGGCGAGCTTCTGCCAGTGGTCGCCCGGCATCTTGCCGACGAGAGAGCCCTTCCCGTGCACGACCTCGTCGTGGCTGATGGGGAGGAGGAAGTTCTCCGTGTACGCGTAGACCATCGAGAAGGTGATCTGGCCGTGGTGGTACGAGCGGTACATCGGATCCTCGGCCGCGTAGTCGAGGGTGTCGTGCATCCAGCCCATGTTCCACTTGAGGCCGAAGCCGAGGCCGCCGTCGCTCGTGGGGCGCGTGACGCCGGGGAAGCTCGTGGACTCCTCCGCGATCATCACGATGCCGGGGTGGGTGCGGTACGCGGTGGCGTTGACCTCCTGCAGGAAGCTGATCGCCTCGAGGTTCTCGCGTCCGCCGTGCACGTTGGGGAGCCACTGCCCCTCCTCGCGCGAGTAGTCGAGGTAGAGCATCGAGGCCACGGCGTCCACCCGGAGGCCGTCGATGTGGAACTCCTCGAACCAGTACAGCGCGTTGGCGACGAGGAAGTTGCGCACCTGCGAGTGCCCGAAGTCGAAGACGAGCGTGCCCCAGTCCTGCTGCTCGCCGCGGCGCGGGTCCGTGTGCTCGTAGAGCGGCTGGCCGTCGAACTGCGCGAGCGCGAAGGCGTCCTTCGGGAAGTGCGCGGGGACCCAGTCGACGATGACGCCGATGCCGGCGCGGTGCAGCGAGTCGATGAGGAACTTGAGGTCGTCGGGGGATCCGAAGCGCGACGTCGGGGCGTAGTAGCCGGAGACCTGGTAGCCCCAGGATCCGCCGAACGGGTGCTCGGCGAGCGGCAGGAACTCGACGTGCGTGTAGCGCAGCTCCTGGAGGTAGGCGACGAGCTCGCCGGCGACCTCGCGGTAGCCGAGGCCGGGACGCCAGGATCCGAGGTGCATCTCGTACACGCTCATGGGGGAGTCGTGCGGATCGCGCGCGGCGCGCTCCTCGAGCCAGGCGGCGTCGTCCCACTGGTACTCGCTCGTCTCGACGCGCGACGCGGTCGCCGGCGGGACCTCGGTCATGCGGGCCATGGGGTCGGCCTTCTCGATCCACTGCCCGGCCTGCGTCAGGATCTCGAACTTGTACGAGACGCCGGGATCGACGCCCGGCACGAAGAGCTCCCAGACGCCGTTGCCGTCGAGGCGGCGCATCGCGTGCTGCACGCCGTCCCAGCCGTTGAACGAGCCGATGACGCGCACGGCCCGGGCATGCGGCGCCCAGACGGAGAACGAGACGCCCCAGTACGTCTGCGCGACGCCCCAGTGCTCGCGGTGGTGGGCGCCGAGGACGTCCCAGAGGCGCTCGTGGCGCCCCTCGCCGAAGAGGTAGAGGTCGAGGTCGCCCACGGTCGGGAGGAAGCGGTAGGGGTCGTCGCTCGTCCAGCTGCCGCCGTCGGAGTAGCGCGCCTCGACCTGGTAGTCCTGCAGGCCGAGCACGTGCGCGCCCTGCCAGACGCCGTGTCCCACGTGGGCGAGCGCGACGCGGGCACCGGTGGAGAGGATCACCGACACCGCGTCGGCGAGCGGACGCAGCGCGCGGACGACCACGAGGTCGTCGGACACGCCGTCGATCGCGACGGGGTGCTGGCCGAGGAGGGAGTGGGGTCCGGAGTGGACGCCCTCGGCGACGGCGCGCAGGTCGTCGTCGGCGACCTCCGGGAGGTGGATCGGGTCGGAGGCGGGCGACGAGGCGGGCGCCTCCTCCGCCGCGCTGTCATCGGCGGGCACGACCACGTCGGCGCCCTGCTCGACGTCGGCGTCGGCAGCCGGCGGCACGATCACGTCGGCGCCGGGCAGCTCGCCCTGGGGGTCCTGCGGGTCGTCCTGGGGGGTGGTGTCTGTCATGTCCGTCATCCCTTCGATGCGGTCGGGGTGACCCGGAACACGTGCACGGGGTGCGTGAACGCGTCGAGCCGGACGAAGTTGGAGGTGGACCAGGTGTAGACGTCGCCCGTGAGGAGGTCCTCCACCTCGAACACGGCGTCCTCGGCGAGGCCGAAGCGCGTGGGGTCGAGGTGGACCTGGGTCTCGCGTGCCGAGTGCGGGTCGACGTTCGCGACCACGAGGATCGTGTCCGCCTCGCCCGTGCCCGTGTGCTCGGCCGCGAGGTGCTTGGAGTAGACGAGGATCGATTCGTCGTCGCTCCAGTGCACGTCGAGGTTGCGCAGCTGGCGGAGCGCGGGGTGCTGGCGGCGGATCTCGTTGAGGCGCGTGATCTCCGGTGCGATGGATCCGCCGAGCTCCTCCTGACGGGCCCAGTCGCGCGGCTTGTACTCGTACTTCTCGTTGTCGATGTTCTCCTCGGCGCCGGGGCGCGCGACGTTCTCGATCAGCTCGTAGCCCGAGTAGATGCCCCACGACGGCGACGCGGTGGCGGCGATGGCCGCGCGGATCCGGTACGCCGCGCGCCCGCCGAACTGCAGGTACGGCGTGAGGATGTCGTGCGTGTTCGCGAAGAAGTTCGGCCGCAGGTAGTCGCTCGTCTCGTGGCTGACCTCGGTGAGGTACTCCTCGAGCTCCTCCTTCGTGTTCCGCCAGGTGAAGTACGTGTACGACTGCTGGAAGCCGATCTTCGCGAGCGTGCGCATCATCGCGGGGCGCGTGAACGCCTCGCTGAGGAAGATCGCGTCGGGCTCGTCGCGCATGACCTGGTGGATGAGGCGCTCCCAGAAGACCAGCGGCTTGGTGTGCGGGTTGTCGACGCGGAAGATCTTGACGCCGAGGCCGAGCCACACGCGCATCACGCGGAGCATCTCGCGGTACGACCCTTCCGGGTCGTTGTCGAAGTTCAGCGGGTAGATGTCCTGGTACTTCTTCGGCGGGTTCTCCGCGAACGCGATCGAGCCGTCGGGCAGCGTCGTGAACAGCTCCGGATGCGTCGTGACCCACGGGTGGTCGGGCGAGGCCTGCAGCGCGATGTCGATCGCGAGCTCCATGCCGTGGTCCGCGACCGCCTGGACGAAGGCGCGGAAGTCCTCCGCGGTGCCGAGCTCGGGGTGGATGGAGTCGTGCCCGCCGTCCTCGGAGCCGATGCCGTAGGGCGAGCCCGGGTCGTGCTCGCCGGCGGTCAGGGTGTTGTTCGGCCCCTTGCGGTTGGTGCGGCCGATGGGGTGCACCGGCGGGATGTAGACGACGTCGAAGCCCATGTCGCGGATCGCGGGGAGGCGGCGGGCGGCCGTGGCGAAGGTGCCGCTCGTCCAGGATCCGTCCTCGTGCTCGACGGCGCCCTCGGAGCGGGGGAAGAACTCGTACCAGGATCCGACGGCGGCGCGCTCGCGCTCGACCACGATCGTGCGCTCGGGAGAGAGGGTGACGAGGCTGCGGAGGGGCAGGCGGTCGATCGCGGCGAGGACGTCGGGGGTCGTCGCGGCGGCGAGGCGCGCCTCGGGTGAGGCGTCGGCGTCGGAGATGCCGGCGAGCGCCGCCCGGAGGACGTCGCGGTCGGCGCCGTCCCGGGTCTCGTCCGCTGCCGCGCGCTCGAGCGCCTCGGCGCCGAGGGCGAGCATCACGTCGACGTCGAGGCCCGCGGGCACCTTGATCTCCGCGTTGTGCAGCCACGTGCCGAAGTCGTCGGACCACGCGCTCACGCGCCAGTTCCAGACGCCCTGGGTCTCGAGCTGGGCCGTCGTGATCCAGCGGTCGAGGCCGGGCTTCGTGGCGTCGAGGGACATGCGGTGCGCGGTGACGGCGCCGGTTGGGTCGGTGAGGAGCACGTCGGCGCCGATGAGGTCGTGGCCCTCGCGGAAGATCGTCGCGCCGAAGGGCACCACGTCGTGGACGAAGCTCTTGGCGGGCCAGAGGTCGTCCTCGATCTGCGGGGTGAGCGACAGGATCGGGATGCGGCCGATGACGGGGACGTATCCGTCGGTCTCGGGCTCGGCGGGCTGCGTCGGCGACGCGGCGGGCGCCGGCTCGGCCACCGGCGCGGCGTGGCGGGGTGCGGACGGCGCGGGGGCGGCGGGCTCCGGCGCGGATGCGACCGGCGCGACGGGCTCGACGGCGGCGGCGGGCGCCGGATCACGCGTCGGCGTCGGCTCCACGGCCGCGTCGGGAGCGGGCTCCGGAGCTGCGGGCGGTCGCGGTGCCGCGGGCGGCTGCGGCTCAGCGGGCACCGGCGGGATGACGGGCGGCTGCGGCTGCGGCTCCGACGCCGAGGGCGCCTCCGGCATCATCGGGAGGCGGGGCTCGGGCGGCTTCTGGGCGTCCTGGAGCTTCTGGGCCTTGGCGGCCTTGCGCGCTGCACGGCCGCGCACCGGGCGGGGGAGGGGATCGGGTCCGTCCTGGGGTGTGGTCACTGTTCGACCGTAGCCCGTGCGCCGTCCGGCTGTCGCTCGCCGCGGCGACGGCGGGCGCCGTGCGGATGCCCGACGCCGGCCCGTCACCGTCCGTCCGGCAGGCGTCCACGGAGCCTCCACGCGCGGGCAGGACCCTGGTGCCCTGCCATCCCGCGGCCCTAGGCTCGGGAGCCATCCGCGCGGGCCAGCCCGCCGCCGTCCGGTCCGAGGGAGTCCCGTGAAGGCCATCCGCAGATTCACCGTCCGTGCCGTCCTCCCCGAGGAGCTGTCCGCGCTGGACGAGCTCGCCGGGAACCTGAGGTGGTCCTGGTACGAGCCCACCCGCCGCGTGTTCGCGCACGTGAGCCCCGAGCTGTGGGAGGGGACGGGCCACGATCCGGTCGCGCTGCTCGGCGCGGTCGACCAGGAGCGGCTGCGCGAGCTCGCGGCCGACGACGGCTTCGTGGCGTGGGCCGAGGAGCAGCGGGAGGATCTCCGCGCGTACGTGCGCGAGCCGCGCTGGTACCAGCAGCTGGAGGGCGACGTGCCGGAGGCGATCGGCTACTTCTCGCCCGAGTTCGGCATCGCGGCCGCGCTGCCGCAGTACTCGGGAGGCCTCGGGATCCTCGCGGGCGACCACCTGAAGAGCGCCTCCGACCTCGGCGTCCCGCTCGTGGGCGTCGGACTCTTCTACCGCTCCGGCTACTTCCGCCAGGGGATCTCCTCCGACGGCTGGCAGCAGGAGACCTACCCCGTATTCGACCCCGACGGCCTGCCGCTCCAGGTGCTGCGCGACGCCGACGGCGCGCCGGTCCACGTCGCCCTCGAGCTGCCCGCCGACCGCACCCTGCACGCGCGGATCTGGCAGGCGCGCGTCGGCCGCATCCCGCTGCTCCTCCTCGACACCGACGTGCCGGAGAACGACGACGACCTCCGCGGCGTCACCGACCGGCTCTACGGAGGCGGCGGCGAGCACCGGCTGCACCAGGAGCTGCTGCTCGGCATCGGCGGCGTGCGGGCGATCGCCGCGCACGCCCGCGTCACGGGAGCGCCCGTGCCGCGCGTCTTCCACACGAACGAGGGGCACGCCGGCTTCCTCGGAGTGGAGCGGATCTCGACGCTCATGGCCGACGGGCTCGACTTCGACGAGGCGCTGCAGGTGGTGCGCGCGGGCACGGTCTTCACGACGCACACGCCCGTGCCCGCGGGCATCGACCGGTTCGACGTCGGCCTCGTGCGCGAGCACGTCACGGAGCGGCTGCTGCCCGGGGTGCCGCCGGAGCGCGTGCTGGGGCTCGGCGCGGAGCTCCACGACGGCGGATCCCCGGACGTCTTCAACATGGCGCTCATGGGCCTCCGGCTCGCGCAGCGCGCCAACGGCGTCTCCCAGCTGCACGGCGAGGTCAGCCGCGGCATGTTCTCCGGGCTCTGGCCGGGCTTCGACGTCGACGAGGTGCCGATCACGAGCGTGACGAACGGCGTGCACGCGCCGACCTGGACGGACCCGATGCTCATGTCGCTCGCGCGCGAGCGCCTCGGCACGTGGGACACCACGGCGGCCGACTGGTCGTCGACGGCCGTGAGCGACGGCGACCTGTGGGACGTGCGGGGCCGGATGCGCCGACAGCTCGTCGAGGACGCCCGCCGCCGCGTCGTGCGCGCCTGGCGCGAGCAGAACCCCGGCGCGGTCGAGCCCGCGTGGCTCGAGGACGTGCTCGACCCGGAGGTGCTCACGATCGGCTTCGCCCGGCGCGTCCCCACCTACAAGCGGCTCACGCTCATGCTCCACGACCGGGAGCGCCTCCGCCGGATCCTCACCGACCCGGAGCGGCCCGTGCAGATCGTGGTCGCGGGCAAGTCGCACCCGGCGGACGACGAGGGCAAGCGCCTCATCCAGGAGCTGGTGCGCTTCGCTGCGGAGCCGGGGATCCGCGGCCGCCTCGTGTTCCTGCCCGACTACGACATCGGCATGGCCCAGCTGCTCTACCCGGGCACGGACGTGTGGCTCAACAACCCGCTCCGACCGCTCGAGGCGTGCGGCACGTCGGGCATGAAGGCCGCGCTCAACGGCGCGCTCAACCTGTCGATCCTCGACGGCTGGTGGAACGAGTACTTCGACGGCGGCAACGGCTGGGCGATCCCGTCGGCCGACCGCGCGCACGACGGCGCCGAGCGCGACGCGATGGAGGCGACCGCGCTCTACGACCTCATCGAGAACCGCATCGCGCCCCGCTTCTACGACCGCGACGCCGACGGGGTGCCCGTCGGCTGGGTCCACGACATCCGGCACACCCTCCGGACGCTGTCGCCCGAGCTCAGCGCCGACCGCATGGTGCGGCAGTACGTCGAGCGGCTGTACGTGCCCGCCGGGCGCGCGCAGGCCGTCGTCGCGGCCGACGGCTCCGCCCGAGCCCGCGAGCTGGCGGCCTGGCGCGGACGCGTCGTCGCCGCGTGGCCGTCGGTGCAGGTCGCGCACGTCGAGTCCGAGGGCGTCGAGAACCAGGCGCAGGTCGGCGACGAGCTGCGCGTGCGCGCGTGGGTGGCGCTCGGCGGCCTCGGCGCGGGCGACGTGACGGTGGAGGTCGTGCACGGGCGGACAGGCGAGGGCGACGTCCTGACGGATGTGGTGCGGCACGCGCTCGAGCCCGTGGGCGGATCCGGCGGGCAGCAGGAGTACGCGGGAACCGTGCGGCTCACGACCGCGGGGCCGTTCGGGTACACCGTGCGCGTCGTGCCGCGGCACGAGCTGCTGGCCTCGAGCGCGGAGCCCGGGCTGGTCGCGGTCGCGGTCTGACGCGGCCGGGCGGCGCGCGCTCGGGCCCGCCCGGCTCGCCGCCGCCTCGCCGTCTCAGGCCGGGGTGGCGGAGAGCTTCGCGGCGAGCACCTCGGCGAAGCGCGCGTAGCCCCGGTCGTTCGGGTGGTTGTCCGGGCCCATCCAGCCGTACGGGTCGGACGCGCCCTCGCCGACCATGCGCGGGATGTACGCGCCGATCTCGAAGACGTCCGCCAGCGGATCCGCCGACGCCGCGTCCCGCAGCGCGCCGATGTAGTCCGCCCACGTAGTGCCGCGGATCGGCAGCGTCGTGCGCTCGTACGGCGGCGTGAACAGGATGGGCGCCTCGCTCGTGGTGCGGATCAGCTCGATGAGCACCGCTGCATCCGAGCGCACCTGCTCGGGCGTGCGGACGACCACGTCGTTGATGAGGTGCTCCGGCATCCACAGGTCGAGCTCGAAGCGCGGGGCCGAGCGGATCCACGTGCTCACGCCGTCCGGCCGCGCCTTCTCCGACAGCTGCCAGAGCTGCGAACCGGAGTTGCCGCCCTCGATGACGTGCACGCCGCGCTCCTCGTCGCCGTCGAACAGCCACGCGCCCTCGAGCTCGGGCTTCCCGCCGGCCCACGCGACCGTGATCGCGTGCTCGGCGGGGTCCATGGCCGGGCTCGTCCAGGTGAGGGATCCGCCGACGTCGGCGCGCACCGTCTCGGGCTCGCCGTCGTCGACCTGCACGGTGATGGCGACGTCGAGGCCGGGCGCCCACCAGCAGACCCGCGCAGAGGTCATGCGCGCGGTGTACGTGCCGGGACCCGACGCCTCGGTGAGCATCACCACGCGCCGCCCCCAGCCGTGCCGGCCGCCCGCGGCCGGCGTCCCGGCGAACGCGAAGCCCTGGTCGGCCGGCACCGTGATCTGGTGCCGGGAGGCGATGTAGTCGAGCCCGCCCCGCGCGCCGGAGGGCAGCGCGCCGCGCAGCCGGTCGCGGAGCTGGGCGGGGTAGGCGTGCTGGAGCGTCGTGGCGCCCTGGCCCTCGGTGATGCTGTCGCCGAGGACGCCGATGGTCAGGCGGCGTTCCCGCACCTGCTCCCGCAGCGCGTAGAAGCCGGCGAGCGCGTCGTCGGGGGCGTAGGTCATGGGGTCGATCGGCGGGCCGCCGGATGCGGTGACCTCGGGCGCGGCCGGATCCCCGGGATCCGGGGTCGGGGTGGCGGTGGCGCCGCCCGTGGGCGGGGCCGGCCGGGGCGTCGTGGTGCAGCCCGCGACGGCGGCCACGGCGGACAGCGCGGCCAGGCCGCCGCCGGCGACGAGCGCGCGGCGGGTGATGGTGCGGCGTCGATCGGTCGGGCGGGCCACGGGCGGCGCGTCGGGGGAGCGGTCGCCGGGCGGTGCGGGGGACTCGTCGGTCATGTGCGGCGTCCTCGGAGGTTCTGGGCGCGGCGATGCGCGGCGGATCGTGCGGGCGCCTCCAGGAGAGCACACGAGCGCCGCGCGACGCGAACCCGGCGCGGCCCCCGTCCGGGACGGATCGCCGCGTCGGCGACGCCGCATCCCCGAAGGTGCGGCTCAGCTGGCCCGGTAGATCCGCAGCGCCGGACCGTCGACCTCGACCCGGTCGCCGGGCGCGTCGTCGGTCGCCACGACCTCGGGCCGCTCCCATTCGCTCGACCACAGGAGCCGCCAGCTCGCCACCCCGTCGTGCTCCGGCAGTCTCACCTCCGCGCGGGACTCCTGCCCGTGGACCACGACGAGCACCGTGTTCGGGTCCTCCGTCTCGGGGGTGGATGTGGTGATCCACTGCAGCGTGCGGGTGCCCGTCGACTCCCAGGCGGCCTCCGTCATGGGCGCGCCGTCCGCGTCGCGCCAGGCGAGGACCGACGCGCTCGGCACGTGCGCGTCCGGTTCCGCGTAGCGCACGGGCCGGAGGGCCGGGTTCTCCCGCCGGATGCGGATGAGGTGGCGCGTGGTCGCGTGCAGGTCCATCCGCCACGCGTCCTCGTCCCAGCGCATCCAGGTCGCCGCGTTGTCGAGGCAGTAGCCGTTGTTGTTGCCGCGCTGGGTGCGGCCGCGGTCGTCGCCCATCGTGATCATGGGGAGGCCCGCGGAGACGAGCAGGGTGCCCAGCAGGTTGCGCGACGTGCGCCTGCGGGCCCCGAGGATCGCGGCGTCGCGCGTCGGGCCCTCCACGCCGTGGTTCCAGGAGCGGTTCGCGTCCGTGCCGTCGCGGTTGGACTCGCCGTTGCCGCTGTTGTGCTTGCGGTCGTAGGAGGTGAGGTCCGCCAGCGTGAAGCCGTCGTGCGCCGTGACGAAGGAGACGGAGGCGAGCGGGCCGCGCTCGGCGGCGAACGTGCCGGAGGATCCCGCGAGGCAGGACGCGAGCGCCCCCACTCCGTTCGGGGCGCGGCCGGAACGCCGGGACTCGGCGACGTCGGCGAGCCAGAAGTCGCGCACGACGTCGCGGTAGCCGTCGTTCCACTCGCTCCAGCCGGATCCGAACCCGCCCGTGCGCCAGCCGCCCATGCCCACGTCCCACGGCTCCGCGATCATGAGGAGCCCGTCGAGCGCCTCGTCCTCGACGATGGCGCGGAGCAGCGGGTGCGCGGGGTCGAAGTCCACGCGCTCGTCACGACCGAGGGTGACGGCGAGGTCGAAGCGGAAGCCGTCGACGCCCATGACGTCGGACCAGTGCTCGAGCGAGTCGAGCACCAGGCGCTGCGCGTCGGGCCGGGACAGGTCGACCGTATTGCCGCAGCCCGTCACGTCGATGGGCGTCCCGTCCGGCGTGTGCCGGTAGTACCGCGACCCGTCGATGCCGCGCAGGCTCGTGACCGGCCCGTCGGCGCCCTCCTCGGCGGTGTGGTTGTAGACCACGTCGAGCACGACCTGGATGCCCGCGGCGTGCAGCGCGTCGACCATCGCGCGGAACTCGGCGGCGATGGCGTCGGCCCCGGCGTCGCGCGCGGCGCGGGTGGCGTAGGGCGCGTGCGGCGCGAGGTAGGCGAGCGTGTTGTAGCCCCAGTGGTTGATGCGGCCCTGCGCGCGCAGCCGCTCCTCGCTCGTGGAGGCGTGCACGGGCAGGAGCTCGACCGTCGTGATGCCGAGGTCGGCCAGGCGCTCCACGGTCGCCGGGTGCCCGAGCCCCGCGTACGTGCCGCGCAGCTCCTCGGGCAGCCGCTCGTCGAGCTTCGTGAAGCCGCGCACGTGCAGCTCGTAGAGCACCTGGCGGTCGCGCGGCACCACCGGTCGCGCGGAGCGACGCGTGGCGCGCTCCTCCGCGGGCACCTCGCTCGTGACGACCGAGCGCCACGCGGCAGGACCGACCTGGACGAGGCCGCGCGCGTAGGGGTCGAGCAGGTGCCGCGTCGGGTCGAAGGAGTCGCCGGGCGCGGCGTCGCCGTCGACCCGCACAGAATAGGCGGTGCCGGGGACGAGCCGGTCGCTGGATCCGGTCCAGACGCCGTCGTCGCCCCGCTCCATGGCGACGACCTCGACCACGCGGCGCGGGTCGTCGACGGCCGAGACGGTGAGCTCCACGGCGGACGCGCCGTGGCTCACGACGCGCAGCGTGCCGCCCTGGTCGGAGAGCGTCAGCCCCAGGGGCACGGGCGGTCCGGGGCGCGGCATGCGACCTAGGGTAGGGGGCATGACGGTCTACCTCGACCACGCCGCGACGACCCCCATGCGGCCGGAGGCGATCGCGGCGCTCGCCGGGGCGCTGACCCTGGTGGGGAACCCGTCCTCCATCCACTCGCACGGCCAGGAGGCCCGGCGCGTGCTCGAGGAGGCGCGCGAGTCCATCGCGCGGGCGCTCGACGCGGACCCGGTCGAGGTCGTGCTCACCTCCGGCGGCACGGAGTCGGTGAACCTCGGGATCAAGGGGCTGCACGGCGCGCGCATCGCGGAGGACCCCCGGCGCACGCGGATCCTCATGCCCGACGGCGAGCACCACGCCACGGTCGACACGGTCGAGTGGCTCGAGCGGCGCGGCGCCGTCGTGGAGCGGCTGCCGATCGACGACCTCGGGCGCATCGAGGTGGACGCCGCCCGCGCCGCGCTCGCCGCGGATCCCGGATCCGTCTCCCTGCTCACCTTCCTCGCCGCGAGCAACGAGGTGGGCACGATCCAGCCCGTCGAGGAGCTCGCGGCGCTCGCGCGGGCGCACGGCGTGCCCGTGCACGTCGACGCGGTCGCTGCGCTCGGCCACATGCCCGTCCCGTTCCGGCGCTGGCGCGACGCGGGCGTCGATGCCGTCAGCGTCTCGGCGCACAAGGTCGGCGGGCCCGTCGGCAGCGGCGCGCTCGTTCTCGCGCGGCGGGCGACGGTGGATCCGCAGATCCACGGCGGCGGCCAGCAGCGGCAGGTGCGCTCCGGCACGCAGGACGCCGCGTCCGCGGTGGCCTTCGCGGCGGCCGTCACCCTCGCCGTCGCCGAGCTGGACGCCGAGCGCGTGCGGCTCAGGGCGCTGCGCGACCGGCTCGTCGAGTCCGTGCTGCGCGACGTGCCCGGCGCCGTGCTCCGCGGCGATCCGGATCCCGTCGGCCGCCTCCCCGGCAACGCGCACCTCACCTTCGCCGGCTGCCAGGGCGACTCGCTGCTGCTCCTGCTCGACATGGCCGGCGTCTCGGTGTCGACGGGATCCGCGTGCCAGGCAGGCGTGCCCGAGGTCTCGCACGTGCTCATCGGCATGGGCATCCCCGAGGACGAGGCCCGGGGCGCGCTCCGGTTCACGCTCGGCCGCACCACGACGGACGCCGACGTCGACGCGCTCCTGGCGGCGCTGCCCGGCGCCGTCGCGCGAGCCTCCCGGGCGGGCCTCGCGGGTCGCGCGGCGCGTAGGCTCGCGGAGTGAAGATCCTCGCAGCGATGAGTGGCGGAGTCGACTCCGCCGTGGCCGCCGCCCGCGCCGTGGAGGCCGGGCACGACGTGACGGGCGTGCACCTCGCGCTCAGCCGCATGCCGGGGACGCTCCGCACCGGATCCCGCGGCTGCTGCACCATCGAGGACTCGATGGACGCGCGCCGCGCCGCCGACCTGCTGGGCATCCCGTTCTACGTGTGGGACTTCTCCGAGCGCTTCGCGGCCGACGTGGTCGACGACTTCGTGGCCGAGTACCAGGCCGGCCGCACCCCCAACCCGTGCATGCGCTGCAACGAGCGGATCAAGTTCGCCGCCGTCCTCGAGAAGGCGCTCGACCTCGGCTTCGACGCCGTCTGCACCGGGCACTACGCGGACGTGATCGAAGGACCGGACGGGCAGCCCGAGCTGCACCGCGCGGCCGCGTGGGCCAAGGACCAGTCGTACGTGCTGGGCGTGCTCACGGCCGAGCAGATCGCGCACTCCTACTTCCCGCTGGGGTCGACGCCCTCTAAGGCCGAGGTGCGCGCGGAGGCCCAGGCCCGCGGGATCCAGGTGGCGCAGAAGCCCGACAGCCACGACATCTGCTTCATCCCCGACGGCGACACCCGCGGCTGGCTCGCCGACCGCGTCGGCGCCGAGCCCGGGGACATCCTCGACGGCGCGGGGAACGCGATCGGCACGCACCAGGGCGCAGCGGCGTTCACGGTCGGGCAGCGCAAGGGCCTCGCGATCGGCACGCCGGCTCCCGACGGGCGGCCGCGGTTCGTGCTGGAGATCCGGCCGAAGGACAACACCGTCGTCGTCGGCCCGCAGGAGGCGTTGGCGATCCGCGAGATCGCCGGATCCTCGTACACCTGGGCCGGCACCCCTCCGACGCGGCCGGACCAGCCGTTCGACTGCGACGTGCAGATCCGCGCGCACGCGGACCCCGTGCCCGCGCGGGCGGCGGTGTCGGTGGTCGATGGCAGCATGCAGCTCGTGATCACCCCGAGAGACCCCCTGCACGGCGTCGCCCCCGGCCAGACCGCCGTCGTCTACGCCGGCACGCGCGTGCTCGGCCAGGTCACCATCGACCGCACCGTGAGCGCCGTGGACGATGCTCGGCCGCCGATGCGCGACGCCGCCCAGGCCGCCCCCGCCCTCGCCGGCGCGGCAGCGGGGGAGTGAGCGTCACATGAGCGACACGACGACCGGATCCGACCAGGCCGCCGACGCCGTCCCCGCCACCACGTCCGCCGATCTCGAGGCGGCGTCCGCCCGCGTCGACGCGCTGCGGATCGAGATCGAGCGCCACCGCGACGCGTACTACGCGTCGAACGCGAGCACGGTCGCCGACGCCGAGTACGACGCTCTCGTCCATGAGCTCGCGGCGCTCGAGGAGGCGCACCCCACCCTCCGCAGCCAGGACAGCCCCACGCAGACGGTCGGCGGCCGCGCCGAGACCACCCTGTTCGCGCCCGTCACGCACGCCGAGCGCATGCTCAGCCTCGACAACGTCTTCAGCGAGGAGGAGCTGGCCGAGTGGGCCGCCAAGGTCGAGCGCGACGCCGGCAGCGGCCGTGTCAGGTACCTCAGCGAGCTCAAGATCGACGGGCTCGCCATCAACCTCCGCTACGAGCACGGCGTGCTCGTCACGGCGGCCACCCGCGGCGACGGCGTCGTCGGGGAGGACGTGACGCAGAACGTCCTCACCATGGGCACCGTCCCCGAGCGGCTCGCCGGATCCGGACACCCGCCGCTCGTCGAGGTGCGAGGCGAGATCTTCTTCCCCGTCGCCGAGTTCGACGAGCTCAACGCCCGGCAGCTGGAGGTGGGCGAGCGCGTCTTCGCGAACCCCCGCAACGCCGCCGCCGGATCCCTGCGCCAGAAGGAGGAGGGCAAGAGCCCTGCGCGGCTCGAGCTCATGCGCGCGCGCATCCGTCGACTCCGCATGCTCGTGCACGGCATCGGCGCCTGGCCCGTCCGCGAGCTGGAGAGCGACGCGCATGTCACCGCGCAGTCGGAGGTCTACGGGCTGCTGGCCGGCTGGGGCCTCCCCATCTCCACGCACTTCCGCGTGTTCGACGAGATCGCCGACGTCACGGGGTTCGTGCGGCGACACGGCGCGCACCGCGCCGAGGTCGAGCACCAGATCGACGGCATCGTCATCAAGGTCGACGACCTGGGGCTGCACGAGGAGCTCGGCGCCACCAGCCGCGCGCCGCGGTGGGCCACCGCATACAAGTACCCGCCCGAGGAGGTCAACACGACGCTCCTCGACATCGTCGTGAGCGTCGGCCGCACGGGCCGGGCCACGCCGTTCGCGGTCATGGAGAAGGTCGAGGTCGCCGGATCCGAGGTGCGCCAGGCCACGCTGCACAACCAGCAGGTCGTCAAGGCCAAGGGCGTGCTCATCGGCGACACGGTCGTCCTGCGCAAGGCCGGCGACGTCATCCCCGAGGTGCTCGGCCCGGTGGTGGAGCTGCGCGATGGATCCGAGCGCGAGTTCGTCATGCCCACGTTCTGCCCCGAGTGCCAGACGCCGCTCAAGCCCGCCAAGGAGGGGGACATAGACCTCCGCTGCCCGAACGCGCGCAGCTGCCCGGCGCAGGTGCGAGGGCGCGTCGAGCACGTCGCGTCGCGCGGCGCGCTCGACATCGAGGGCCTCGGCGAGGTCGCGGCGGCCGCACTCACGCAGCCGCTCGAGCCGGAGGATCCGCCGCTCGAGACCGAGGCCGGCCTGTTCGAGCTCACGATGGCCGACCTCGTGCCCATCACCGTCGTCGTCCGCGACGCCGAGACCGGCATGGTGAAGGTCGATGAGAAGACGGGCGATGCCAAGCGCGTCACGCCGTTCCGGCGCAAGCGCGCCCCGAAGCGCGACGGCGCGTTCAACCCCGCCGAGCCGTGGGGCGACGAGGACTCCGTGCCGTCGAAGTCCGCCGAGCTGCTGCTCGAGAACCTCGAGAATGCGAAGACCCAGGACCTCTGGCGCATCCTCGTGGCCCTCAGCATCCGGCACGTCGGCCCGGTCGCGGCGCGCGCGCTGGCCGGCTGGTTCGGCTCGCTCGACGCCATCCGCTCGGCCAGCCGCGAGGAGCTGGCCGCGGTCGACGGCGTGGGCGGCATCATCGCCGACGCCCTGCTCGACTGGTTCGAGGTCGACTGGCACCGCGAGATCGTCGACCGCTGGGAGAGGGCGGGCGTCGTCACGGCGGTCCCCGGCCACCCGGGTCCTGGCGCGGCGGCCGCGGCGGGCGGCGTGCTCGCCGGCCTCACGGTCGTGGCCACCGGGTCGCTCGAGGGCTACACGCGCGAGGGCGCGCTCGAGGCGATCATGGCGGCGGGCGGCAAGGCCGGATCGAGCGTCAGCAAGAAGACCCACTACGTCGCGGCCGGACCGGGCGCGGGATCCAAGCTCGGGAAGGCGGAGGCGCTCGGCGTGCGGATCATCGAAGCGGCCGAGTTCCGCCTGCTCGTGGAGCAGGGGCCCGACGCCATCGCGCTGCCGGACGCGGATCCGGCGCCCGACGCAGATCCGGCGGCCGAGGCGCCCGAGGACCCGACCGCGGGGGTGAAACCGAAGCGCGCCCGGAAGAGGAAGGCGCCGGCCGCCGGGGAGATCGCGTCCGCCGCGGACGTCGAGGCGGACGCCGCAGCCCATCCGGAGGCGGGCGCCCACGAGCCGGACGGCGCCGCAGAGACCCTCTGATCGGGCCTCCCGCCCGACACAGCGCGCCGATACCATGGACCCACGCGTCGGCGCGGGGCGCGCCGACCTCGGGCGCAGGCCCTCCCACGCCGCATTCTGGGGGATCTGGACCGTGACGACTCGCGTGCGCGCGCTGCTCACCGCCTCGGCCATCGCATGCGCGCTGGTCGGGTCGCTCGTGGCACCCGCGGCCCCTGCCGTCGCGGCGACGCGTCCGCCCGCGGTCCTCGCCGGGCCCGACGCGGCGGATCCGACCACGGGCGCACACCTGCCGAGCTCCGCGCGCGTGGTCCAGCAGCTCCGAGACGAGGATGTCTCCGACCGGGCGCTCCGCGGCACGGCCCCCGTCGCGCTCCTGGGCGCGTTGCCCGCGCTCGACGTGCCGGAGCTCCGGCGGCTCGCCCGTGCGGTCCCGGCGACGATCCGCGAGCTCATCCGCCGTCCGCCCTCCGTGTCCGGCGTCGCCGCCTGGTGGTCGGGCCTCGCGCAGGCGGAGCGCCTCGATCTGGCCGAGGGGATCCCCGAGCTCGTGGGCAACCTGGAGGGGATCCCCGTGATCGAGCGCGACGCCGCCAACCGCCGCCTCCTCGACCAGCGCGACCGCGAGCTGCATGCCCGAGCCACCACGACGCCGGGGCGCGGTGCGCAGCAGGAGCTCGGGCGCGACATGGACATGCTCGCCGAGGTGCGTCGCGCGCTAGAGCCTGCGGCGGGCGGCCCCGCGCGGTCGCTGCTCACGCTCGACACGACGTGGCCGGGCCGCGCCGGCGTCGTGCTGGGCGACCTCGACACGGCGGCGTACGTCTCGATCGTGGTGCCGGGCATGTTCTACTCCGTGTCCGACCGCCTGGTCGACTGGACGGACGTCGCGGCGCGCCTCCAGCAGCAGCAGACGACGCTCATCGGCGCGGGCGCGGACGAGGGTGGTTCCGGCGTCGCGACCATCGCGTGGATCGGCTACCGCACGCCCGACCTCCTGGGCATCGGATCCCTCGACCTCGCGGACGAGGGCGCCCAGTACCTGGAGGACGCGATCCAGGGCATCCAGGGTCTGCGCCGCGACGACCCGCCGTACCTCGCCGTCATCGCGCACTCCTACGGGTCGACGGCGGCGCTGCTCGCGCTCTCGAGCGGTCGGGCGTCCGTCGACGCCCTCGCCATGGTCGGGTCGCCGGGCGGCGCCGTCCGCGACGCCGCGGAGCTCGACGTGCCGGTCGGCCGCGTCTTCGTGGGCGAGGCGCCGTGGGATCCGGTGGTCGGGTCGTCGTACTTCGGGTCGGACCCGGGCAGCGCGTCGTTCGGCGCCGAGCACTTCGGCGTCGCCGGTACGGGCGCGGCCTCCGGCGTCTCGGCCGACGGATCCCTCGCGGGCGTCGTCGGGCACAACAGCTACTTCGACCGGGGCACGGAGTCCTTCCGGAACCTCGCCCTCATCGGGATCGACCGGCCGGTCGCGCACGACGTCCACTCGGACGCCAGCGGCAGGTAGGGGAGGCGCGCAGCAGCCCGACCGCGGCGGGCCAGGCGGCGGTCAGCCGCGGCTGCGCTCGGCGTACTCCAGCCGCACGTCGTCCGGACCCGTGGCGACGAGGTGGCCGTCGTCCACCTGCAGCGCCGAGACGGCGGCGAGGTCCTGGAAGTAGCGGGCCTCGAGGCCGCCGTCCTCGCACGGGAGCGTGCCGGGGGCCACCGCGCTGAGCATCCCCTCGCCGCGTTCGGCCATCCGCCCGGAGTAGTCGTTGCAGGGGCCGCGCCCGCTGATCTCCCCGCCGCCGACGCGCATCGTGATGAGCGTGTCGCCGACGCCGAGGTCGCCCGCGGCATCGGATCCCGCGACCAGGTGCCAGTTCCCGCGCACGTCGCTCACGGGCGCGCATCCGGCGAGCGGCACCAGGGCGAGCGCGGCGAGGGCGGCGACCGCGGCCCCGCGGGCGCGTCCGGATCGGCGGCGGGCGGGGATCCGGGCGGCGGTGGGCATGGGGTCACGCTAATAGAATCTCCCGGTACCCCCGCACACAGTCCTTTGGAGACGCATGCCCGACACCCGGCCCGAGCCCGCCGACGCGACCAGCGGGGACGAGACCCCGCAGGCGCCGACCCCGCAGGCGCCGACCCCCACGGAGCAGATCAGCCGGGAGCAGGTGGAGCACCTCGCGGGCCTCGCGCGCATCCGCCTGAGCCCGGAGGAGATCGACACGCTCACGACCGAGCTCGGCCTCATCGTCGAGTCGGTCGCGAAGGTGACCGCCGTCGCGGGACCGGACGTCCCCGCGACCAGCCACCCGATCCCGCTCGTGAACGTGTACCGGCCCGACGTGCCGGGCGAGACGCTGACCACCGCCCAGGCGCTCGCCGGCGCACCCGAGCACGACGGATCCCGCTTCAAGGTGTCGGCGATCCTCGGCGAAGAGCAGTAGGAGCACCATGACCGACGACCTCACGCGCCTCAGCGCCGCCGACCTCGCCGACCGCCTCGCCTCCCGCGAGGTCTCCAGCGTCGACGCCGTGCGCGCGCACCTCGACCGCATCGACCACGTCGACGGCGACGTCCACGCGTTCCTCCACGTCTCCGGTGAGCGCGCGCTCGGGCGCGCCGCCGAGATCGACGCGCAGCGCGCCGACGGCGCCCCGCTCGGGCCGCTCGCGGGCGTGCCCATCGCCATCAAGGACGTCCTCTGCACCATCGACATGCCGTCCACCGCGGGCTCGCGCATGCTCGAGGGCTGGACCCCGCCCTACGACGCCACCGTCGTGCAGCGCCTCCGCGCCGCGGGCCTCGTGCCGCTCGGCAAGACGAACATGGACGAGTTCGCGATGGGATCCTCCACCGAGCACTCCGCGTTCGGCGCCACGCACAACCCGTGGGACCTCGACCGCATCCCCGGCGGCTCGGGCGGCGGATCCGCTGCCGCGGTCGCGGCGTTCGAGGCGCCCGTCGCGCTCGGCTCCGACACGGGCGGCTCCATCCGGCAGCCCGCCGCCGTCACCGGATCCGTCGGCGTCAAGCCCACCTACGGCGGCGTCAGCCGCTACGGCGCCATCGCGCTCGCGTCCAGCCTCGACCAGGTCGGTCCCGTCTCCCGCACGGTGCTCGACTCCGCGCTCGTGCACGACGTCATCGGCGGGCACGACCCGCGCGACTCCACGTCGCTGACGGACGCATGGCCGTCGTTCGCCGACGCCGCGCGCGCCGGGCAGCGCGAGGGATCCGTGAAGAGCCTCCGCATCGGCGTCGTGAAGCAGCTCGACGGCGAGGGCTTCCAGGCCGGCGTCACGCAGCGCTTCCGCGAGGCGCTTGACCTGCTCGAGCAGGCCGGCGCCGAGATCGTCGAGGTGAGCGCGCCGAACTTCGAGCACGCCATCGCGGCCTACTACCTGATCCTCCCCGCGGAGGCGTCGAGCAACCTCGCCAAGTTCGACTCGGTGCGCTTCGGCCTCCGCGTCAACCCGCCCGGCGGCGGCACCGTCGAGGACGTCATGGCCGCGACCCGCGAGGCCGGCTTCGGCCCCGAGGTCAAGCGCCGGATCATCCTCGGCACCTACGCGCTGAGCGCCGGCTACTACGACGCGTACTACGGCAGCGCGCAGAAGGTCCGGACGCTGATCCAGCGCGACTTCGACGCCGCGTTCCAGCAGGTCGACGTGCTCGTCACGCCGTCCGCGCCCACCACGGCGTTCAAGCTCGGCGAGAAGCTCGACGACCCGCTGGCGATGTACCTCAACGACCTCACGACGATCCCCGCGAACCTCGCGGGCGTCCCCGGCATCGGCCTCCCCATCGGGCTCGCGCCCGAGGACGGGCTGCCCGTCGGGATCCAGTTCATGGCGCCCGCCCGCGAGGACGCGCGCCTCTACACGGTCGGTGCCGCGCTCGAGGGGATCCTCGAGCGGCGGTGGGGCGGGCCCCTGCTCGCCCAGGCACCCGAGCTCGCGCGCGCCGCGACGCGCACCACCCTGGACGGAGACACGCACTGATGGCCAAGGCAGAGCTGATGGACTACGACGAGGCCATCGAGATGTTCGAGCCCGTGCTCGGGTTCGAGGTGCACGTCGAGCTGAACACGCGCACGAAGATGTTCTCCGACGCCCCGAACTTCTTCGGCGGCGAGCCCAACACCAACATCACGCCCGTCGACCTGGGCCTTCCCGGCTCGCTGCCGGTCGTGAACGAGCAGGCCGTGAAGCACTCGATCAGCCTGGGCCTCGCGCTCGGCTGCGAGATCGCGCCCAGCTCGCGCTTCGCCCGGAAGAACTACTTCTACCCGGACCTCGCGAAGAACTACCAGATCAGCCAGTTCGACGAGCCCATCGCGTTCCGCGGCTCCGTCGAGGTGGAGATGCCCGACGGCCGCATCGTCACGGTGCCGATCGAGCGCGCGCACATGGAGGAGGACGCCGGGAAGCTCACGCACGTGGGCGGCGCGACGGGCCGGATCCAGGGCGCCGACCACTCGCTGGTCGACTACAACCGCGCGGGCGTGCCGCTCGTGGAGATCGTGACCGACATCATCTACGGGGCGGAAGCCGAGGCGCCGGAGCTCGCGAAGGCGTACGTGTCGACCATCCGCGACATCGTCGTGGCGCTCGGCATCTCCGACGCGAAGATGGAGCGCGGCAACCTCCGCTGCGACGCGAACATCTCGCTGAGCCCGCGCGGATCCGGGAAGCTCGGCACCCGCACGGAGACGAAGAACGTCAACTCGCTCCGCTCGGTCGAGCGCGCCATCCGCTACGAGATCCAGCGCCAGGCGGCCATCCTCGCCGCGGGCGGCACGATCACGCAGGAGACCCGGCACTGGCACGAGGACACCGGCCGCACCTCCGCCGGGCGCCCGAAGAGCGACGCCGACGACTACCGCTACTTCCCGGAGCCCGACCTGCTGCCCGTGCAGCCGAGCGCCGAGCTGATCGAGGAGCTGCGCGCGGCGCTGCCCGAGGCGCCCGCGATCCGCCGCCGCCGGCTCAAGGCCGAGTGGGGCTTCACCGACCTCGAGTTCCAGGACGTCGTGAACTCCGGGCTCCTCACCGAGCTCGTCGACACGGTCGAGGCCGGGGCTGCACCGCAGGCGGCGCGCAAGTGGTGGACGGGCGAGATCGCCCGCATCGCCAACGCGCGCGGCGTGGACGCGGCGACGCTCATCAGCCCCACGCAGGTCGCGTCCGTCATCGAGCTGGTCGAGGCGGGGACGCTGACGAACCGCCTGGCACGCGACGTGCTCGAGGGCGTCATCGACGGCGAGGGCACGGCGCAGGAGGTCGTGGACGCCCGCGGGCTCGCCGTGGTCTCCGACGACGGTCCGCTCATCGAGGCGATCGACGCCGCGCTGCAGGCGCAGCCCGACGTGCTCGCGAAGATCCGCGACGGCAAGGTGCAGGCGGCCGGCGCGGTCATCGGCGCCGTGATGAAGGCCATGCGCGGCCAGGCGGACGCGGCCCGCGTCCGCGAGCTCGTGCTGGAGCGCGCGCAGGCCTCGTGACCGCGACCCTCGTCGCCCGCGGCCTCGCCGGAGGCCACGGGCACCGCACGCTCTTCTCCGGGCTCGACCTCACGGTCGCGCCCGGGGACGTCGTGGGCCTCGTCGGCGCGAACGGCGCGGGGAAGAGCACGCTGCTGCGGCTCCTCGCGGGCGTGGACGCGCCGCAGGACGGCCGCGTGCTGCTCTCGCCCGCCGATGCGTTCATCGGCTGGCTGCCGCAGGAGCACGAGCGGATCCCGGGCGAGACCGTCGCGGGCTACGTCGCCCGCCGCACCGGCTGCGCGGAGGCGTCCGCCGAGCTGGATCGCACCGCGGTCGCGCTCGGCGAGGGGCTGCCCGGCGCCGACGACGCGTACGGCACCGCGCTCGACCGCTGGATGGCGAGCGGCGCGGCCGACCTCGACGAGCGCCTCCCCGTGACGCTCGCGGAGCTCGGCCTCGACCTCGACCCGGAGCTCCCCACCGCCGGCCTCTCCGGCGGGCAGGCGGCCCGCGTCGCCCTCGCCGCGCTCCTGCTGAGCCGCTTCGACGTCGTGCTCCTCGACGAGCCCACCAACGACCTCGACCTCGACGGCCTCGCGCGCCTGGAGTCCTTCGTCCGCGGCCTCCGCGGCGGCGTCGTCCTCGTCTCCCACGACCGGGAGTTCCTCGCGCGCTGCGTCACGACCGTCGTCGAGCTCGACCTCGCGCAGGACAGCGTCCGCGTCTACGAGGGCGGGTACGACGCGTTCCTCGAGGAGCGCCAGGTCGCCCGCCGTCACGCGCGCGAGGCGTACGAGCAGTTCGCCGACACCAAGGCCGACCTCGTGTCCCGCGCCCGCACGCAGCGCGAGTGGTCGTCGCAGGGCGTGCGCAACGCGATGCGCAAGTCGCCCGACAACGACAAGATCCGCCGCAAGGCCGCGGCCGAGTCCAGCGAGAAGCAGGGCCAGAAGGTCCGCCAGATGGAGAGCCGCATCGCGCGCCTCGAGGAGGTCGAGGAGCCGCGCAAGGAGTGGGAGCTCGCCTTCACCATCGGGCAGGCGCCTCGGTCGAGCGCGGTGGTCGCGACGCTGCGCGAGGCGACCGTCACGCGCGGCGGCTTCACCCTCGGCCCCGTGTCGGTGCAGGTGGACGGCGGCGACCGCATCGGGATCACCGGCCCGAACGGGGCAGGCAAGTCGACGCTGCTCGGGCTGATCCTCGGCCGCATCGCCCCCGACGCGGGCGACGCCTCGCCCGGCCGGAGCGTGCAGGTGGGCGAGATCGACCAGGCCCGCCAGTCGCTGCGCGCCGAGCTGCCCCTCGCCGAGTCGTTCGCCGAGCAGGTGCCGGATCTCTCGCCCGCCGAGGTCCGCACGCTGCTCGCCAAGTTCGGACTGCGCGCCGACCACGTCACGCGTCCCGTCGACGGCCTCTCGCCCGGCGAGCGCACGCGCGCGGGCCTCGCGCTGCTCCAGGCGCGCGGCGTCAACCTGCTCGTGCTCGACGAGCCGACCAACCACCTGGACCTGCCCGCCATCGAGCAGCTCGAGCAGGCGCTCGACTCCTACGACGGCACGCTCCTGCTCGTCACGCACGACCGCCGCATGCTCGACGCCGTGCGCCTCGACCGGCACTGGCACGTGGACCGGGGCGTCGTCAGCGAGTCCTGACGGGCCGCGCCCGGTCGGGTCCCGTCGCTACTGGTAGGTGATCAGGTCCGGCACGGGCGAGACCTCGCGCATCGTCTGCTCCGGCGTGAGCATGGGCTTGTCCTCGTCGATGAAGTTCTTCCAGCCCCACGCCATCCCGGCGGGCGCGTCCGCGTGCAGGGCGCGCCAGGTCGCCTGCTTGTCGGGCTGGCCGCCCTGCCCGTCCGCGTGCACGAGCATCGCGAGCTCCGGGTGGTCCATGTCGAGCGACGCGCGGTCCTGGATCATGCTGAGCCGGAACTGGTGCAGCACGAGCATCTTCTGCGGGAGGCCCTTCTCGCGCACGACGCCCGCGAGCCAGTCGGTCGTGGCGTCGACCTCGGCCGCGGTCACGCTGCCGATCTGCTTCAGCGGCACCTGGTCCGCACCGAGCCGCCACTCGGGGTCGAGCGCGAGGCCCACGCCCGGCTGCGCGAGCACGGACTCGTAGCGCTTGGCCTGCGTGAGGAAGTCGGTGCGGCCGGGCTGGAGGTCGATGACGACGTAGACGCCCGCGTCCCGGGCAGCGTCGATCCACGGCTGCAGCGTCTCGACGGGCACCTCGGATGAGTAGTCGCCGTCGGGGCCTGCCTCGCCCGCGGCGACCGTGGCGATGAGCTCGAACATGGGGATCACGGGCTCGTCGGAGTAGGTCTGGTACTCCGCGGCCTGCGCCTTCGCGCGCGTCACGGCATCCGCGGGCCCCTGCTCGCCGAGCACGCCGAGCGCGCCCGTGCCGGCGGCCCCGTAGAGCGCCACGTAGCGCTTGCCGGGCAGGACGAGCTGGCCGCCGCCCGGCAGCTGGTCGCCCGTGGCGGCGGTGCGGATGCGGCCCTCGAGCGAGGCGTCGTCCGCGTAGGCGGCTCCGACCGCGATGGTGCTCGTCGCTGCCGCGTCGTGCAGCGCGGTGATCGCGTCGGCGGAGGCGCGGGGATCCGTGGAGGCCGCGGGCAGGACGGTCACGCCGACGCCGGCCGCGCGCGCCGTCGCGACCGCGGCGAGGGAGGACGCGGCGTCGGTCGCGAGCGCGTGCGCGCCGCTGAGGGCGGCCGCGGGTGCCGTGGCGGGGAGGGCCTGGTCGCCGGATCCGGTGGGCGGGGCCGCCGAGGACGCGTCGTCGTCGGGCGCGGCGAGCCCCGCCACGCGCGAGACGGCCGCGGACGGATCCCGGTCCGTGGCGTCCGCGACGTCGGCTCCCGTGAGGCGTGCGACGTCCGCGGCGCGGTCGGCCCGCACGACGGTGGTCGACCCGGGCAGCGCGGAGGTGGCGTCGTCCCCGAGGTCGCCGACGGCGAGCACGCCCGAGGATCCCAGGCGCTCGATCTCGGACTCCGCGCCCTGGCCCTGGACGAGGAGCGGCGCACCGAGCGCGACCGCGGCCTCCGCACCGAGCTCCTGCGCGGCGACGTCCCCGGCGGGGGCCAGCACCGCGACGGGCGCCTGGCGGAACAGGCTCCCGCTCATGGCGACGGACGCGTCCGAGTCGTCGGCCTGTCCCACGACGGTGAGGGGCGCGTCGGGCGCCGCGGTCACGGGTCGGAGGATCCCGGGCGCGTCCTGCTGGGTGGTGCAGGCGCCCAGGCCGACGGCGAGGCCGACGACGGCGAGGAGGGAGACGGAGGTGCGGATGGACCGGGGGAGGGGGATCGAGGACGGCACCCGACCACGCTACGCGACCCCCGGCGGGGGTGCGCGAACACGGCGGAGGCGTCCCCGAGGGGGGCAGTCGCATCGGCGGGACGTCGCGGCACATCCGCGAGGCGTCGCCGCCGGGACCCGACGCGAGCGGCCCGGTACCGTGTCCGGGTGACCGCTCTCCTGCCGCCGCCCCTCCTGCCGACGACGATCGCCGGGGTCCGTCCCGCCGCGACGGGCGGGGATCCGCTCCAGGGCCTCGACGGGCTCGTGGGCGCCGCGGCCCGCGTGATCGAGGCGCTCGGCGAGGCGGGCGTCGGCGCCATGACCTTCGTCGAGACGGTCTTCCCGCCCATCCCCAGCGAGGTGGTGCTGCCGCTCGCCGGCTTCGTCGCCGCCACGGGGCGCATGAACCTGGTGCTCGTCATCGTCGCCAGCACGCTCGGGGCGTACCTCGGCGCCCTCCTCCTCTACTGGCTCGGCCGGAGGGCGGGGGAGGAACGGACGATCCGCGTGCTCGCGAAGCTGCCGCTCGTGGAGCGCCACGACTTCGAGGTGGCCGCCGCCTGGTTCCACCGGCACGGCCGCTCGGCGGTGTTCTTCGGCCGTCTCGTGCCCGGCGTCCGCAGCCTGATCTCCCTGCCGGCCGGTGCCGCTGGCATGCCCGTCGGCCAGTTCAGCTTCTACACGATCGCCGGCAGCGGCCTCTGGAACGGCGCCCTCATCGGGCTGGGCGCGGCGCTCGGCAGCCAGTACGAGCTGATCGACGCGTACGCGCACTACCTTGACTACGCGGTGTACGCGGTGCTCGGGATCCTGCTGCTCGCGCTCATCGGCCGCGCCGTGCGCCGCCGCGTCCAGCAGGGCAGGGGCGCGGACGACCGCTGACGCCGTGCCCCGCGCGGGCGATGCGCACCCGCCTCCCACGGGGCTCCCGGCCCCGGCCCGTACGGTGGCCGGAGGCTGATGCGGTCGGCGACACCCGCCGATCCGGCCCCGGCGAGAGGCACCACCATGGGATTCCTGGACAGGCTCCTGGGCCGCGACGAGCAGCCCGACGAGGGACGCGACCGCTCATCGGGCGGGGCGCCGCGCGAGCGCAGCGCCGACGAGGTCGCGGTGGAGCGCTATCGCTACCTGCTCCGCACCGCGCCGCCGGAGCGGATCGAGGAGGTGCACCTCGAGGCGTTCCGGAAGCTCACCCCGGAGCAGCGCGAGATCCTCTTCCGGCAGCTCAGCTCGGACGCCGCCGAGGGCGACGCGCCCGTGGACGACCGCCCCGAGTCCCTCGCCCGCTCCGCCACGCGCTCGGAGATGCGCGCACCGGGCACGCTCGAGCGGACCCTCGGGCCGCGCGGCGGGCTCGCGGGCGCCGGCGGCGGGATGGGCATGGGCGGCATGATCGCCGGATCCATGCTCGGCACGATCGCCGGCGTCGTGGTCGGCTCGGCCATCGCGCAGGCGCTTATCCCGGACGCGGTCGGGCAGGACCAGGCCGGCGCGGACGGTGCCGACGGCGGTGCCGACGCGGGAGCCGACGGCGGCGCGGACGCGGGCACGACGGATGCGGGCGGCGCCGACGCGGGCGCCGGCGACTTCGGCAGCGGCGACTTCGGGGCCGGCGACTTCGGCGGCGGCGCCGACATGGGCGGCGGGGACTTCGGGGGCGGCGACTTCTTCTAGCGCGGCGTCGCGTCGCCGCGGCGTCGCGTCCCGGCGGGAGGCCGAACGCCTACCCGGCCTCGACGATCCCCTCGCGCACCTTCCGGCGCAGCACCTTCCCGAGGAGCGACGTCGGCAGCTCGTCGAGCACCACGATCCGCCGCGGCACCTTGTAGGCCGCGAGCTCGGCGCGCAGCGTCGTCCGCGCGGCCTGCTCGTCGAGCGTCGCGCCCTCCTGCAGGACCACGGCGGCGACGACCTCCTCGTCGCCGTCGTCGCGCGGGATCCCGACGACCGCGGCATCCCGCACGCCAGGCAGCCCGCGGACCGCCTCCTCGACCTCGGACGGCGACACGTTGAACCCGCCCGTGATGATGAGCTCCTTGATCCGGTCGGCGATGCGCACGAAGCCGTCCTCGTCGATCGTGACCACGTCGCCCGTGCGGAACCAGCCGCCCTCGAGCAGCACGGCGGCGGTCTCGTCGGGGCGGCCGTGGTACCCGCGGAACACCTGGGGTCCGCGCACGAGGAGCTCGCCGGACTCGCCCGCGGGCCGGTCGATCGTCGGGTCCTCGGGATCCACGACGCGCACCTCCGTGTTCGGCAGCGGCAGCCCGACCGTCCCGGCGCGACGCGTGTCGCCGACCGGGTTCGCCATCAGCACGGGCGAGCACTCCGAGAGGCCGTAGCCTTCGACCAGCCAGCCGCCGGTCTGCTCCTCCCACGGCACGACGACCGACTCGGGCAGGGCCATGGCGCCCGAGATGGAGATCGAGATGCCGGCGAGCGACACGCCCTCCACCTCGGCGGCCTCGCGCAGCCGCTTGTAGATGGGCGGCACGGCGGGCAGGAACGTGGGCGGGTGGCGGCGGATCGCCTGCAGCACGAGGCCGGGCTCGAAGCGGGGGAAGAGCACGAGCCGCGAGCCCATGCTCATCGCGAAGGTGAGGCAGAGGGTGAGCCCGTACGCGTGGAACATGGGCAGCACCGCGTACACGACGCTGGTGCCGCGGGACACCGTGGGGACCCACGCGCGGGACTGGGCGGCGTTCGCGCTGAGGTTGAGGTGCGTGAGCTCGGCGCCCTTCGGCGCGCCCGTCGTGCCGCTCGTGTACTGGATCACCGCGAGGTCGGTCGCCGCCGGGCGCGGGTGGTCGACGGGCAGGGGCGCGGCGGCGGAGATCCGCTCCCAGGTGATCGTGCCGGTGACCTTCGCGGCGATCGCGGCGCGGGCCGCGCGGGCCTTCGGGACGGGGAGGCGGAGGAGCAGCCGGGTGCGCGTCGGCATGGCGCGCGTCACGTCGACCGAGACGATGCGCTCGGGCCGCGCGCCGTCCGGCAGCCCCTGGATGGTCGCGACGGACTTGTCCCACGCGATGACGGTGCGCGCGCCGTGGTCCTCGAACTGGTGCTGCAGCTCGCGCGGCGTGTAGAGCGGGTTGTGCTCGACGACCACCGCGCCCAGTCGCAGCACCGCGTAGAACGCGACGACGTGCTGCGGGCAGTTCGGCAGCACGATCGCGACGGGGTCGCCCGCGCGGACGCCCGCGTCGGCGAGTCCCTGGGCAGCGCGCGCGATCTGCTCGCCGAGATCCCGGTAGCTCGTCTCCGCCCCGAGGAAGTCGAGCGCGGTGCCGCCGGGGAAGCGCAGGACGGACTGGTCGACGATGTCGACGAGCGATCCCTGCGGCAGATCGATCTCGTGCGGGACGTCGGGCGCGTAGCTGGCCAGCCAGGGCCGGTCGGTGGGGGTGGTCACCCCTCCCACCCTAGGCCGCGGGCGTGTCGTCGCCCGTGACGGGGAGGCGACTGTCGGGGGATGCGGGCGGCGCCGCATCCGCGGTCGACGCGGCGGTCAGCCCCGGCCCGCGCGCCGCCCCTCGGCGAGGTACGCCAGTCGGCGCAGCGTCTCCACGTTGCGCGCGTGCAGCAGCAGGTCCATCACGGGCGCGGGCACGAGGCGACCCGGCCCGCGCACGGCCTCCTCGGTCATGCGCACCTCGCAGCCGCCGGGCAGCGTCCGCACCTCGAGCGTCACGCGCGCCTCGCCGAGCGGCCAGCCCTTCGGCTGCATGACCATGCGGCGCGGCGGATGCCAGTCGAGCACCGTGGTCGCGTCGTCGATGAGCACGGGCCACGAGCCGAACGAGTGGTGCAGCTGCGCGCCGACAGCCGGCCAGGCGTCGTCGACGGCCCGCATCCGGGAGGCGCCGACGACCCACGCGGGGAACAGCCAGCCGTCGGCCACCACCTCGGCGACGTCGGCGGGCGAGCACTGCATGCGGCGGCGGGTCACGGACATGGTCCCAGTCTGGCGGGCGCGTCCAGGGCCGCGTGATCGGTCAGCGGGGCTCGACGCCCGAAGGCCCCGCTGCTACAGCGAGAGGTCCGGCCCGCGGTCGATGCCGAACTCGTGCCGCAGCGCGCTCCTGGCCGCCTGGTACCCGGCCATGCCGTGGACGCCGGGGCCCGGGGTCGCCGAGCTCGACGCGAGGTAGACGCCCGCGGCCGGCGTGCGCCACGGATCCGGCGAGAGCACCGGGCGCGCGAGCAGCTGCCAGACGCTCGCGGCACCGGCCGCGATGTCGCCGCCGATGTAGTTGGGGTCGTGCTCCTCCATGCCGACGGCGTCGATGCTGGAGGAGGCGAGGATCAGGTCGCGGAAGCCCGGAGCGAAGCGCTCGATCTGCCGCGTGATCGCCTCGGTCTGGTCGACGGTCGATCCCGCGGGCACGTGCGTGTACGCCCACAGCACGTGCTTGCCCGCGGGCGCGCGACCGGGGTCGTCGATCGAGGGCTGCGCGACGAGCACGTACGGGTCGTCGCTGTGGCGGCCGGCTGCGACGTCGCGCTCCGCCCGCTGGATCTCGGCCCGCGTGCCGCCGACGTGCAGCGTGCCCGCCTTCCGCAGCTCGGGATCGGTCCACGGCACCGGGCCGGAGAGCGCGAAGTCGACCTTGGAGGCCGCGTTGCCGTAGCGGAAGCGGCGGAGGGCCCGTAGGTAGCGCGCGGGAAGGCGGTCGCTCGCGATGCGCGAGAGGGCCCGGGCGCTGGTGTCGAGGAGCACCGCGCGGGCGGCCGGCAGCTCGCGCAGCGTGCGTACCTCGGATCCGGTGACGACCTCGCCGCCGTGCGCGCGCAGGTCCTCGACCATCGCGTCGACGATGGACTGGCTGCCGCCGATCGGCACCGGCCAGCCGCGCGCGTGGGCGTAGGCGCCGAGGGAGAGGGCGGCGGCGGCCGTCGACACGCTCGGCATCGTCTGGATCGCGTGGGCGGCGACCCCCGTGAACATCGCGGGCGCGACGTCGCCCCGGAAGCGCGCGTTCCAGGCGGGCGATCCCTGCTCGAGCGCGCGGAGGCCGAGGCGGACGGCGGTCGGCGGGTGCCGCGGCACCTGCAGGAGCGGTCCGTTCGTGAACTGGGCGACCCGGTCGGCCTGCGCGGCCAGCGGCCCCATCAGCTGCCGCCACGCGCGCCCGTCGACGCCGAGCGCGTCGGCCGTGCGGTCGATGTCGCGGTAGGCGATGCCCGAGACGCCGCCGTCGAGCGGGTGCCCGTAGGAGATCTCCGGCACGACGAGGTCGATGCGGCGGTCGAGCTGGAACGCCCGGAAGAAGCCGGACGCGAGCGCCATCGGGTGCACGGCGGAGCAGATGTCATGGTGGAAGCCGGGGAGCGTGAGCTCGGCCGTGCGGCTGCCGCCGCCGATCGTGTCGGCCCGCTCGTGCACCTCGACCCGGAGGCCCGCGCGCGCCATCGTCACGGCCGCGGCCAGCCCGTTCGGTCCGGATCCGACCACGATCACGTCGATGTCACCCATGCGTCGAGGCTATCGGCGACGCAGCGCGGCGGCCCCGGCGACGACGCCGGAGAGGAGGGCACCCGCGCCGATCGCGACGGTCTTCGCGCGGTTGCGGATGATCCAGACCTGGGGGCTCGTCATGCGCGCGCGGTCGCTGAAGATGCCGCGCGCGCCCTGGTCGCCCGCGGTCGGCGTGTAGAGGTTCGTCGTCAGCATGGGCTGCGTCTTGTCCTCGGCCTGCTGGCCGCTGTAGCCGGTCTTCGCGAGGTAGCCGTCGAGCCAGTTCGCGACGAAGCGGTTCCCGAGCACGGTCATCACGGTCGGCTCGCCGACCCAGTTGCGGCGCTTCGGCTTCTCGGCGACGGCGGCGATCGCCTGCGCGCCCACCTCGGGCTCGAAGATCGGCGGCACGGGCTGCGGGTGGTGCGGCAGCTGCGACTTGACCCAGTTGAACTGGATCGTGTTGAGCGCCGGCATGTCGACCGTGGAGATGCGCACCTTGCTCTCGTTGTGGATCAGCTCGGTCGTCACCGACTCGGTGAAGCCCTGCACGGCGTGCTTGGCGGCGCAGTACGCGGCCTGGAGCGGGATCCCGCGGTGCGCGAGCGCGGAGCCGACCTGGATCACGTGGCCCCGGTCGCGCGGCACCATGCGGCTGAGCGCGGCGCGCGTGCCGTTGACGAAGCCGAAGTAGTTGACGGCCGTGGCGCGCTCGAAGTCGGCCGGATCCGTGGTGAGGAACTCACCGAAGACGCCGACCATGGCGTCGTTGACCCACAGGTCGATGGGACCGAGCTCGTCCTCGACGCGGTCGGCAGCGGCCTCGACGGCGAGGCGGTCGGCGACGTCGGTGGAGATGCCGAGGCCGCGGCGGCCGCGCGCCTCGATGTCCGCGACCGCGCCCGCGAGCCCGTCCTCGCCGCGCGCGAGGACGGCGACGTCCCAGCCACGGTCGGCGAGCTCCCGTACGGTCGCGCGGCCCAGTCCGGCCGATCCTCCGGTGACGACGGCGATGCCTCGAGTCATGTGGCTCCTTCGATGGTTGGTGCACGAAACGTGCTCTTCCACCGTAGGACCGGCGCACCCCCGCGGAGGCCTCCCGGCCCGGTCCTGCCAGGCGGCGGTCAGCCTTCGCGCTGCAGCTCCTCGCGCACCTGGCGGCGGAGCACCTTGCCGATGAGCGACGTGGGCAGCGCGTCCACCTGGATCACGCGACGGGGGACCTTGTAGGCCGTGAGGTGGGCGCGGCAGTACGCGCGGATCGCGGCCTCGTCGAGCGTCGATCCCGGATCCAGGACGACCGCTGCCGTGACGTCCTCGCCGCCGTCCGCCGACGGGAGGCCGACCACGGCGACGCCCTGCACGCCCGGCGCACCGCGCACGACGTCCTCGACCTCGCTGGGGGAGACGTTGAAGCCGCCCGTGATGATGAGCTCCTTCATCCGGTCGACGATCGTCGTGAAGCCGTCGGCGTCGACGCGCACGATGTCGCCCGTCCGGAACCAGCCGCCGTCGAGGAGCGCGGCGCGCGTCTCGTCGGGGCGGCGCCAGTAGCCCTGGAACACCTGGGGACCGCGGATGAGCAGCTCGCCCTCCTCGCCGGGTGCGCGGTCGACGGTGGGATCCTCGGGATCCACGACGCGCACCTGGGTGCTCGGGAACGGGACGCCCACGGTGCCGGGCCGCCGCGACGGGCCGATGGGGTTGCCGAGCGCGACGGGCGACGTCTCCGTGAGGCCGTAGCCCTCGACGAGGTAGCCGCCCGTGAGGCCCTCCCACAGCTCGACCGTGGGGACCGGCAGGTTCATGGCGCCGGAGATCGCGAACCGGACGTCCGTGAGGTCCACGCGCTTCTCCTTCGCGCCGCGCGCCAGCCGCTCGTAGATGGGCGGCACGGCGGGCAGGAACGTCGGCGGGTGCTTCCGCGCGGCGGCGAGCACGAGGTCCACGTCGAACTTGGGGAAGAGCACGAGGCGCGCGCCGATCGCCATGGCGAACGTGAGGCAGAGCGTGAGGCCGTAGGCGTGGAACATCGGCAGCACGCCGTAGACGGTCTCGCCGCCGTCCGCGAGGCCGGGCACCCAGGCGCGTCCCTGCATGGCGTTGGCGTGCAGGTTGCGATGCGTGAGGATCGCGCCCTTGGGGCTCGCCGTCGTGCCGCTCGTGTACTGGAGGATCGCGACGTCGTCGAGCTCGGGCCTGGGGCGGGATGCGGCGATGCGGCGGTGGTCGACCAGCGTCTCCCAGGTGACGGTGTCCTTCACGGGCGCGGTGATCGCGGCGCGGGCGCGGCGGGCGGCGGGCACCGGGAGGCGGAGCTTGAGGCGCGTCGCCAGCGGCATCGCGGCGGGCAGGTCGACCGAGACGATCGTGTCCACGGGCACGTCCCGCGGCATGTCCTGGATGGTGCCGACGACCGTGTTCCAGGCGATGACGACGCGGGCACCGTGGTCCTCGAACTGGTGGCGGAGCTCCCGCGGCGTGTAGAGCGGGTTGTGCTCGACGACGATCGCGCCGAGCCGGAGCACCGCGTAGAAGGCGACGATGTGCTGCGGGCAGTTCGGCAGCACGAGCGCGACGCGGTCGCCCTTGCGGACGCCGAGGCGGCGGAGGCCCTCGGCGGCGCGCGCGATCTGGTCGCCCATCTCGCGGTACGTCGTCTCGCGGCCGAAGAACTCGAGGGCGACGGCCTTCGCGTGCCGCTGGATGGAGCGCTCGACCATCTCGACCAGGGACCCGATGACGGGCGGGATGTCTGCCGACACCCCGTCCGCGTAGCTGCGTACCCAGGGGCGGTCGGCGTCGATGCTCATGTCCCCACCATAGGGAATGCGCCCGGGCGGAACCCGGGCGCATCGGTCGTGCATCGGTCCCGGGCTACGCGGGGTAGACGACGCCCGTCAGCTGCTCCGACGCGTCCCACAGGCGGCGGGCGAGCTCGGGGTCCTTCGACCACGGGCTCGACGCGGCCAGGTGCGGCATGCCGCTCATGCCGCCTGCGCCCGCGGGGCCGTAGTAGTCGCCGGGGTGGACGCCGAGGCCCGTGGCTGCCTGGATCTGGGGGAGGGCGCCCACGCGCACGTCCTGGCCCAGCGCGGCTGGCCCGAACCTGGCGGCCAGGTCGCTCATGACCCCCTGGGGCCCGGATCCGGGTCCGTTCTTCGCGAGGTTCGTGGACGTGACGCCGGGGTGGGCGGCGACGGCCGTGAGCCCCCAGCCGCGCTCCTCGGACAGCGCCTGCAGGCGCCGCATGAACAGGAGGTTGGCGAGCTTGGCCTGGCCGTACGCCGCCCAGGCGCTGTACCTCCGCTCGGACTGGAGGTCGCCGAACGCGATGCGGCCCATCCAGTGCGCGAGGCTCGAGACGACGACCACGCGGGGCGCGTCGGCGGCCCGGAGCGCCGGCAGGAGCAGGCCGGTCAGCGCGAAGTGGCCGAGGTGGTTCGTGCCGAGCTGGATCTCGAACCCGTCGGCCGTCTCCCGCCGGTCCGGCGGGGCCATGACGCCGGCGTTGTCGACGAGGATGTCGATCGGCCCGCGCTCGATCTCGCGGTCGGCGAAGGCGCGCACGGACGCGAGGTCGGCGAGGTCGAGGGATCCGACCTCGACGTGGACGCCGGGGTGGCGGTCGCGGATGGAGCCGGCCGCGTCCTCGCCGCGCTCGGGGTCGCGGGAGGTGAGCACGACGGACGCGCCGGCCGCGGCGAGCCGGCGCGCGGTCTCGAGGCCGAGGCCGCTGTTGCCGCCGGTGACGACGGCGCGCTTCCCGTCGAGCGGGCTGATGATGATGTCGGTGGGACGGGGCACGCGGACTCCTCTTGCGGGTGGGATCCCCACGCTAGCGAGGTCGGCCGGGCGTCGCCCGTGCGGGTGGTGCGGGGCCGCGCGCCGACAGGACGTCGGGGGCCGCCGATGGGAGGATCGGGGCATGTGGATGAGACGCGGCCGGGACGGATCCGAGGATGAGCGGGGGAGCGACGGGTCGCACGCGATCGGGGTCGGCGCCGTGGTCGTGATCCTCGACGGCGCGGCCGCCACGGGCGATCCCGCGCTCGACGGGGAGCCCGTCGGCCTCGTGGTCGCCTCCGCCTCCGACGGCCTCCGCAGCGTCAGCCCCGTGCCGACCGCGCGCGGCCGGTCCTGGGTCGTGGAGCTCGGATCGGACGACGACGGCGCGGCCGGCCGTCGGGTCGTGGTGCCGCAGAGCGCGCTGCGCCTGGTCGACGACGCCGACGAGGCGGTCCCCGCGCTGCCCGCCGACGACCTGCCGCCGCGCGCGTGAGCGGCAACGTGACGGGACCCGACAGCGGCGTCGCGGCGATCGTGGATCCCGTCGACCTCGCCGCCGAGCTGATCCGCATCGACTCGACCAACCCCGACCTCGTGCCGGGCGCAGCGGGCGAGACCGCCATCGCCGCGCACGTCGAGGCGTGGCTCCGCGCCCGCGGGTTCGACGTCCGCGTCCTCGAGGGGACGCCCGGTCGTCCGACCGTCCTCGCGACCGCGCGCGGCACGGGCGGCGGGCGCACGATCCTCCTCGACGGGCACCTCGACACCGTGCCGCCCGGCGATCCCGAGCGCGGCGGCCTGCTCCCGCGGATCGATGGCGGACGCCTCCTCGGTCGCGGGGCCTTCGACATGAAGGCGGGCCTCGCCGCGATGATGGTCGCCGCGGACCGCGCCCGGTGGATCGGCACGCGCGGGGACGTCGTGCTCGCGCTCGTCGCCGACGAGGAGTTCGCGAGCGTGGGGACCGAGGAGGCGCTCCGTGCTCTCGCCGCCGAGGGCACGCGCATCGACGGGGCCGTGATCTCCGAGCCCAGCCAGTCGGAGGCGATCGTCGCCCACCGCGGCTTCGGCTGGTACGAGATCCGCCTCCGCGGGCGCGCGGCGCACGGGTCCATGCCGGAGCAGGGCGTCGACGCGATCGCGCACGCGGGGCTGGTGCTCCGCGAGCTCGACGCGCTGGCCGAGCGCCTCGCCGCGGGGCCCCGCCACCCGCTCCTCGGGACGGGCGCGGTGCGCGTCTCCCGGATCCACGGCGGTTCGGACGCGGCCACGGTCGCCGACTCCTGCGTCCTCACGATCGAGCGCCGCTTCCTCCCCGGCCAGTCGACGGCCGACGTCGAGGCCGAGCTGCGCGCGGCGCTCGACGCGGTCGCCGCCCGCACACCCGGGATGGACGTCGAGCTCGAGGTGCTCGTCGCCCGCGCGGCGTTCGAGGCCGACGTCGACGGGCCGCTCGCACGCGCCGTGCTCGACAGCGGGGCGCGCATCACCGGATCGCCCGTCCCGCACCGCGGAGAGCCGTTCTGGACCGACGCCGGCCTCGTGCACGAGGCGGGGATCCCGTGCATCCTCCTGGGCGTCACGGGCGGCGGCGCGCACGCCGACGAGGAGTGGGCCGAGGTCGACTCGATCCGCCGGCTCGCCGACGTGCTCGAGGGCGCGATCCTCGACTTCTGCGGGAGCGGGAGCGGGAGCGGGAGCGCGGGCGCCTGACCGCCTGGCGGGCTGGTCGCCTAGTCGCGCGTCGCCGACCGGTGCAGCTGCACGTCGAGCCGTCCCGCGTCGGCCGTCGCGGTCATCCACGTGAAGTCCGGCTGGCGGCGCCGGTCGGTGGGGGAGCCGGGATTGAGGAGCCGGAGCCCTGAGGGCGTCACGGTGTCCCACGGGATGTGGCTGTGGCCGAAGACGAGCACGTCGGTGTCCGGGAAGGCCGCGTCCATCCGCCGCTCGCGGCCCGCGGATGCGCCCGTCTCGTGCGTGACGGCGAAGCGGATCCCCTCGATCACCGCGCGCGCCGTCTCCGGCAGCCGTGCCCGCAGCCCCGCAGGGTCGTTGTTGCCCCAGCACGCGAGGAGCCGAGCGGCGCGGGCCTCGAGCGCGTCGAGGGCGGGCTCGTCGACCCAGTCGCCCGCGTGGATCACGACGTCGGCGGAGTCGACCGCCCGCCAGAGCGCCCGCGGCAGGTCCTTCGCGCGCTTCGGGAGGTGGGTGTCGCTGAGGATCACGAGCGATGCGGTCACCCGCTCCACGCTACGCGGCCCGACCCGCGCGGCATGATGGACGCACACCCACCCATCGCCCCACGAGGAGGCGCCCATGACCGGCATCACCCGCGGCTTCGTCGGCCGCCCGCGGAAGGGCCCGGCCGACCGCCTCCCGCCCGGCCAGTACGACACCCAGGGCGGCTGGCCGGTCCTCACCGCCGAGGCCGTCCCGAACCTGCCGGAGTCACGCTGGTCGATCGCCGTCGACGGCCTCGTCGAGCGCCCCACCACCTGGGACTGGGACGAGGCGCACGCACTGCCCCGCTCCGAGTACGCGGGCGACATCCACTGCGTCACCACGTGGACCCGGCTCGACACGCGATTCGCGGGCGTCAGCGTCGACAGCCTGCTCGACGCTGCGGGTCCGCTCCCGGAGGCGCGCTTCGTGCTCGCGACCTCGCACTCCGGCTACACGACCAACCTCCCCCTCGCGGACCTCCGCGGCGGCCGGGCGTGGATCGCGTGGGAGGCCGACGGCCGCCCGCTCACGGCCGACCACGGGGGCCCCGCGCGGCTGCTCGTGCCGCACCTCTACTTCTGGAAGAGCGCCAAGTGGATCGCCCGCCTCACGCTCCTCGACCGCGACCAGCAGGGCTTCTGGGAGCGCAACGGGTACCACGACCGCGGCGACCCGTGGCGCGAGCAGCGCTACCAGGGAGACCGCTGATCGCCGCGGCACCCGCGGGCGGGTCCGCATCCGGACCCGCCCGCGTGCCCGCCGTCCCGGCCTCGGTCGGCGGCGAGTGGCGGACGGCGACCATCACCGCGCTCGAGCACCCGACGCCCACGACCGTCCTGCTGCGGTTCGACGTGCCCGACCGGATCCCGCACCTGCCCGGCCAGCACTGCGTCGTGCGGCTGCGCGCGGCGGACGGCTACACCGCGCAGCGCTCGTACTCGATCCTGTCCGCTCCGCACGAGGAGGGCGTCGAGCTGCTGATGGAGCGCTACGAGGACGGCGAGGTGAGCGGCTTCTTCGCCGACGTCGCCCGGGTCGGCGACGAGATCGAGATGCGCCTGCCCATCGGCGGCTTCTTCGTCTGGGACGGCGCGACCCCGGCCGTCGCGCTCGGCGGCGGCACCGGCGCGGTCCCGCTCGTGGCGATGGTCCGCCACGCACGGCACCTCGGCGTGCCGCACCTCGTCCGCGTGGCCGTCTCGGCGCGCACGGCGGCCGACGTCCCGTGCCGCGCGGAGCTCGAGGACGCGGGCGCCCTCGTCGCGACCACGCGGGAGCGGCACGGCGCGCGCGGATTCGGCCGCCTCCGGGCCGAGGAGGTCCAGGGGCTCGCCGCGGGCGCCGGGGTCGCGCTCGTCTGCGGATCCACCGCCTTCGCGGGCGGGGCGACGCTCCTGCTGCTCGACGCCGGGGTCGGCCGCGATGCGATCCGCATCGAGCAGTTCGGCCCCTCGGGGGAGTGACGGCGGCGTCCCGCCGGGCCACACTGGGGCGGACGGCGACGGAGCCGCGGGGAGCGGGTGCCGCATGGAGCGATCGGTCGTGCTGCTGCGCGGGATCAACGTCGGGCGGGCGAAGCAGGTGCCCATGGCGCAGCTGACCGCGGCGCTCGAGGGGCTCGGCTACCTGCGCGTCCGCATCCATCTGCGGAGCGGGAACGCCGTCGTCGACCACGAGCGGCCGGTAGGCCGGGGCGCCGCGGTGGCCATCGAGGACGCGGTGCGGCTCGCCACGGGCGTGACCGCGGACGTCCACCTCGTGCCCGCCGACGACTTCCGGCGCATCGCGGCCGGCGTCCCGTTCGGCGCGGTCGCCGACGACCCGTCCCGCCTCATCGTCTCGTTCCTCGACCGGCCGCAGGATCCGCTGCCCGCGCCGCCGCCCGCCGCCGACATCGCGCCCGACCTCGTCGAGGTCGGCCACGATGCCGTGTACTCCTGGCACCCCGACGGCGTCTCGGCTTCGCGCGTGCCGCCGGCGTTCTGGCGCGGGCTCGGGGCGTCCGTCACCGCGAGGAACGCGCGCACGGTCGCCGCGCTCGTGGCGCTCCTCGACTCCTGACCCCCGCGTCCCCCAGTACGGGGGTGACGCCCGGGCGCCCGTCGGGATCCGGCACGGATCGGGGGCGTCGCGGCCTCCTCACGGCGCGGGCGGGGGGATAGGTTCGATCACGTGAGCAGATTCGCGGAGCGCTGGAAGTCCCACATCCTGGAGACGTTCTCCGCGGACTCCGAGGGGCGACCCCAGTGGATCCAGGACCTGGAGGACGGCGAGGACGCCGGCTGGTTCGGGCCCGGCTCCGCGGTCTGGGCCGTGCACGGCGGGATGCCGACGCTCGTCGCGGGGATCCGCGCCCTCCTCATGCAGACGCTGCACCCGGGCGCCATGGCCGGGGTCCACGACTGGTCGCGCTACCGCGAGGATCCGCTCGGCCGGCTGGCCGGCACGGTGCGCTGGGTCATCACCACCTCGTTCGGCGACCGCGACACCGCCGTCGACGTCAGCCGGCGCGTCCGCGGCTACCACCGCAAGGTGCAGGGCACCTACGTCGACGGCCACGGCGTCGAGCGCCCCTACAGCGCGAACGACCCCGACCTGCTCGCCTGGGTGCACATGGTCTTCACCGACGCGTTCCTCAGCACGCACATGCAGTGGGGGCCGCCGATCCCGGGCGGGCCCGACCGGTACGTGGCCGAGTGGGCCAAGGCGGGCGAGCTCATGGGCGTCGAGACGCCGCCGCGATCGCACGCCGAGCTGCACGCGCAGATCGACGCGTTCCACGACCAGGGCCTCCTCCGCGCCGACGAGCGTACCCGCGAGACGATCTCCTTCCTCCGCGAGCCGCCGCTCCGCGCCTCGATGCTGCCGGCCTACCGCGTGCTGTTCGCGGGCGCCGTCGCGTCCCTCGAGCCGCGGTACCGCGAGCTCCTCGGGCTCGACAAGGCCTCGTTCGGCCCCTTCCCGCTCCCGGCGCTCGCGTCGACCCGGGTGATGCTCGGCGTCGCCGGGCGCGTGATGGGCGAGCAGTCCACGAGCCACGAGGCGGCGCTCAAGCGCATCGCGCGGCTGGAGGGGAGGCCGGCGTCGTCCGCGGATCCCCATCACGGTCGCGGCGACGACGCCGGGCACCGCGCGCAGCCCGCGGCCTGACCCAGCCCGTCCTCGAGCGGGCACCCGTCGCCGCCCGACTCGGGCGGTCGATGTCGGCGGCCCGGGCTAGCGTGGGGACGACATGAGCAGGCAGGACGGATCGACGAGGCGCACATCCGACGCGAGCGCGGACGACTCCGAGGCGACCATCCTGCACATCGACATGGACGCGTTCTTCGCCGCGGTCGAGCTCCTCGAGCGGCCGGAGCTCCGCGGAACCCCGGTCATCGTGGGCGGGTCGTCGGGTCGCGGAGTGGTCACGAGCGCCACCTACGAGGCGCGCCGCTTCGGCGTCCGCTCTGCCATGCCCATGGCGCAGGCGCTCCGCCTCTGCCCGCAGGCCACCGTCATCGGCGGCCACATGGAGAAGTACGCGCACTGGTCGCGCGTCGTGATGGGCATCTTCCGCGACGTCACTCCGCTCGTCGAGCCTCTCAGCATCGACGAGGCGTTCCTCGACGTCGCCGGCGCCCGCGGCCTGTTCGGCCCGCCGGCCGAGATCGGCGCGATGATCCGGCGCCGCGTGCACGCCGAGACCGGCCTCACCTGCTCGGTGGGGGCGGCCTCCACCAAGTTCGTCGCCAAGCTCGCGAGCACGCGCTGCAAGCCCGACGGCCTGCTCGTCATCCCCGCAGCCGAGACCCTGCCGTTCCTGCACGCCCTGCCGGTCGGCGCGCTCTGGGGCGTGGGGAGGACGACCGAGGAGGCGCTGCTCCGGCGCGGGCTCCGCACGGTGGCCGACATCGCGGACACCCCGCTTCCCGCCCTCCAGTCGATGCTCGGCGAGTCGGCGGGCGCCCGGCTGCACGACCTCTCCTGGGGGCGGGATCCGCGGCGCGTCAGCACGCACCGCGAGGAGAAGAGCATGGGGCACGAGAACACGTTCCACGACGACGTGACGGATCCCGAGATCGTCCGCCGGGAGCTCCTCGGCCAGGCCACGCGCGTCGCCGAGCGGCTGCGACGCGCGGGACTCACGGCACGGACCGTGTCGCTCAAGCTGCGCTACTCCGACTTCCGCACCATCACGCGCTCCCGCACGCTGTCGGAGCCCACAGATGTCGCGCGGCGCATCTACGACGAGATCCGCGACGTGTACGAGCAGGTCGCGCGACCCGGCGACCGGATCCGGCTGGTGGGCGTGCGCGCCGAGCAGCTCGACGACGCCGACAACCGCGCCGTCGCCCTGTGGGACGCGGACGAGGGCTGGCGCGAGGCCGAGCGCACGGTCGACCAGGCGGCCGCGCGGTTCGGACGCGGTGCCATCGGCCCGGCCTCGCTCCTGCGGAAGCCCGGGGTGAAGCGGGCTACCGTGTCGGATCCGCGCATGGAGGCGGCCGCGCGCGGTACCCTCCCCGGACACCCGCCTGACTGACGAGGACCACCATGACCGATCCCGCCGCGCCCGCATCCGACGACCACAGCCCCGCGGCGGAAGGAGCGGCTCCGACGCCGCCGGCCGCCATGCCGCTGGCGCCGCCCGCCGCCCATCCGGCGGCCGCCCCCTACGGCCTGGCACCCGCGCCGGTCCCGCCCTCCCCGGCGGCGGTCGCCTGGGGCCAGCCGGTCTACGCGGCCGCGCCGCCCAAGGGCCTCAGCCTCACCTCGATGATCCTCGGCCTGGTCTCGGTGTTCTTCTTCTGGACGTTCCTCTGCCCGCTCATCGGGCTCGTGTTCGGCATCATCGGCATCAGGAAGGAGCCGGCCGGCCGCGGCTTCGCCATCACCGGCCTCATCCTCAACGGACTGCTGCTGCTCATCCCCGTCGCGTTCGTGCTCTCGATCGTCGTCGCGGGCGGCACCCTCTTCGGCATCGCGGCCACCACCCCGCGCTGACCCGCGCCGGCGCCGCCCCGCACCCGGTGGCGCGGCGGCCCCGGACGCCTAGGGCCGGCCCATGCCGCGGTAGCGCCACCCGGCGGCGCGCCACGCGACGGGATCCAGGCAGTTGCGGCCGTCGACGATGACGGGCGTCGTCACGATGGCCTTGAGCTCCGCGGGATCGATCGCCCGGTACTGCTTCCACTCGGTGAGCACCAGGACGGCGTCCGCGTCGCGCGCCGCCTCCTGCCACGTGTCGACGTAGGTGAGCTCCGGGAAGCGGCGGCGCGAGTTCTCATTGGCGTACGGATCCGTGGCGAGCACGCGCGCGCCCTGCAGCTGCAGCTGCGCGGAGATGCTGAGCGCGGGGGAGTCGCGCACGTCGTCCGACTCGGGCTTGAAGGCGAGGCCCAGCACGGCGATGTTGCGGCCGAGCAGGGATCCGCCGCACACCTCGCGCGCCACGTCGACCGCGCGAACGCGACGGCGCATGTTGATGGAGTCGACCTCGCGCAGGAACGTGAGCGCCTGGTCGGCGCCGAGCTCGCCCGCGCGCGCCATGAAGGCGCGGATGTCCTTGGGGAGGCAGCCGCCGCCGAAGCCGATGCCGGCGTTGAGGAAGCGGCGGCCGATGCGGTCGTCGTACCCGATGGCGTCCGCCAGCTGCGTGACGTCGGCGCCCGTGGCCTCGCACACCTCCGCCATCGCGTTGATGAAGGAGATCTTGGTGGCGAGGAACGCGTTGGCGGAGACCTTCACGAGCTCGGCGGTCTCGTAGTCGGTGGTGACGCGGGCGGTGCCGGTGCCGAGGGCTGCTGCGTAGACCTCGTCGAGCGCGGAGCGCGCGGCCTCGCCGGCGTCGCCCGCGGGCAGGCCGTAGACGAAGCGGTCGGGCGTGAGCGTGTCCTCGACCGCGAAGCCCTCGCGCAGGAACTCCGGGTTCCACACCAGCGTCGCGCCGGGGACGCGTGCCTCGATGCGCTCCGCGAGCCGGCGCGCGGTGCCCACGGGCACGGTGGACTTGCCGGCCACGACGTCGCCGGGCGCGAGGTGGGGGATCAGGGCATCGACCGCGGCGTCGACGTAGGTCATGTCCGCCGCGTTCTCGCCGCGCTTCTGGGGCGTGCCGACGGCGATGAAGTGCACGCGGGATCCGGCGGCCTCGGCCGTGTCGGTGGTGAAGCGGAGGCGGCCGGTCGCGAGCTGCTCGGTGAGGAGATCCGGCAGGCCGGGCTCGAAGAACGGGGCGACGCCGGTCTGCAGCGACGCGATCTTCGCGGCGTCCACGTCGATGGCGACCACGTCGTGCCCGAGGCGGCTCATGCACGCGGCGTGGACGGTGCCGAGGTAGCCGCAGCCGATGACGGAGATGCGCACGGGGGAGTTCCTTCGCGTCGAGGGGGGGGCCGCCGGGCCGCGGCGTCGGCACCGTATCACGGTGACGTGACGCGCCAGGGGCGGGGCCCGACGTGCGCTCGCGCGCCGCGTCGGTCCCCGCCCCTGGCGCGGTGGATCAGGCCAGCAGAGCCTCCGCGGAGTCCGCGACCGGTCCGAGGATCGCGGCGGAGCGCGCGGGCAGGACGACCTCGTCGTCCCCCAGCGCGACGCCCGGCGCCGTCGCGAGCAGCAGCGCGGGGCGCTCGCCCACGACGGGCACGCGCCGCTCCTCGTCGGACAGGTTGACCACGATGGACAGCTCGCCGCGGTCCATCACGAGCAGGCGCGCCTCCTCGTGCACCTCGACCTCGACCTCGGCGAACCGGGGGTCGGTGAGGTCGGGGTGCGCGCGGCGCAGGCGGATCAGCTCGGAGTAGAGCGCGAACAGGCGGGCATGCTGCGAGTCGGCTGCCGCGGCGCCGTAGAGCTCCGACCAGTCGAGCTTGGAGTCCTGGAACGTGGAGAGGTCCTGCGGGTTCGGCACGACCGACTCGTCCCAGCCCATCTTCGCGAACTCCGCGATGCGTCCCCTCGCGGTCGCCTCGCCGAGGTCGTGCTCGGGGTGCGACGTGAAGAACTGCCACGGCGTGGTGGCGCCCCACTCCTCGCCCATGAAGAGCATGGGCGTGAAGGGCGACGTCAGCGTGAGCACCGCGGCCAGCGCGAGCCCGCCCTCGTCGAGCGTCGCCGTGAGGCGGTCGCCCGTCGCGCGGTTGCCGATCTGGTCGTGGTTCTGGTTCGCGACCACGAGGCGGTGCGCCGGGATCCGCTCGGTGTCGAGCGGTCGCCCGTGCACGCGTCCGCGGAACGACGACCACGTGCCGTCGTGGAAGAAGCCGCGCGTGATGACCTTGGCGAGCGCCTCGAGCGACGCGAAGTCCTCGTAGTAGCCGGTGGTCTCGCCCGTGAGCGCGACGTGGACCGCGTGGTGGAAGTCGTCGCTCCACTGCGCGTCGAGCCCGTAGCCGTGCGCCTCGCGCGAGGTGATGAGCTTCGGGTCGTTGAGGTCGGACTCCGCGATGAGCGTGAGCGGACGCCCGACGTGCGCGGACAGCACGTCCACCTGCACCGCGAGCTCCTCGAGGAGGTGCGTAGCCGTGTCGTCCACGAGCGCGTGCACCGCGTCCAGCCGCAGCGCGTCGACGTGGTAGTCGCCGAGCCACATGAGCGCGTTGTCGATGATGTACTCGCGCACGGGGCCGGAGTCCTCGCCGTCGAGGTTGAGGCTGGATCCCCACGTGTTCGCCGACGCCTCGTGGAGGTACGGGCCGTAGACGGGCAGGTAGTTGCCGGACGGGCCGAGGTGGTTGTACACGACGTCCTGCACCACGCCGAGGCCGCGGGCATGGCACGCGTCGACGAAGCGCTGGTACGCCTCGGGTCCGCCGTACGTCTCCTGCACCGTGTACCAGAGCACCCCGTCGTAGCCCCAGTTGTGCGTGCCGTTGAAGCCGTTGACCGGCAGCACCTCGACGAGGTCGACGCCGAGCGCGACCAGGTGGTCGAGCCGGTCGATGGCGGAGTCGAGGGTGCCGTCGGGCGTGAACGTGCCGATGTGCATCTCGTAGATCACGGCGCCGGCGAGCTGGCGGCCGGTCCACGCCTGGTCGGTCCACGCGAACGACGACGGGTCGTACGTCCGCGAGCGGCCGTGGACGCCCTCGGGCTGGCGACGCGAGCGCGGATCCGGCAGCGGCGTGTCCGCGTCGTCCACGAGGTAGCCGTAGTCGAGGTCGCCGGAGGGCAGGGACTCTGCGCGGTCGGCGTCGAGGGTCCACCAGCCGTCGCCGACGGGCGAGAGCGGCAGGCGCTCGTCGCCCACGGAGAGCGCGAGGGTGCGGGCCTTCGGGGCCCAGATGTCGAAGCGGTCGTCGGTCATGCTCGGCTCCCGGGGGTGAGGTCGGCTGCGGTGGATGCGGGCGCGAGGATCGCGACCGGGTAGTCGGCGAGGAGCGCGGCGACGGACACGCGCCCGCCGTCGAGGCGACGGCCGCTCACGTGGTCGACGAGCGCGCCCTCGGGCAGGGCGATGGAGGTGGATCCCCAGCCGCCGCCGGTCTCGAGCCCGACGGGCAGGCGGGTGGCGACGGTGATCGCCCCGCCGCGGTCGAACGCGATCACGTGGGCCGCGGCGTCGCCGGTTGCGCGCACGGGCTCGTAGCCCGTGAACAGCTCCGGGTGGTCGCGGCGGAGGCGGAGCGCGCGCGCCGTGACGAGGAGCTTGGCGGCCCCCGTCTCGTCGATCGCGGGCTCGGCGCCCTTGAGCACGGCGTCGAGGGCGGCGCGGCGCATGCCGAAGTCGACCTCGCGGCGGTTGTCGGGATCCACGAGGCTCGTCTCCCACAGCTCGCTGCCCTGGTAGACGTCGGGCATGCCGGGGGCGGTGAGCTGGATGGCCTTGGCCGCCAGCGAGTTCGACCAGCCCGGGCCGGAGAGCCGGTCGTAGAGCCCGGCGACGATCGTGCGGGCGCGCGGGTCGTCGAAGGCCGCGTCGACGAGCGCGTGCATGCGCTCCTCGAAGGCCTCGTCGGGCGCGGTCCACGTGGTCGAGTCGCCGGCCTCGCGCGACGCCTTCTCGGCGTACGCGTGGAGGCGCTCGCGCGACGCGGGCCAGGTGCCGACGAGCGTCTGCCAGAGCAGGTTCTCGAACGGGCCGTCCCCGGTCGGTGCCACCTCGCGGAGCTGGCCGAGCGCGTCGCGCCACGCCTCGGGCGTCTCGGAGAGCACGTCGATGCGGGCGCGCACGTCCTCGCCGCGCTTGGTGTCGTGGGTGGAGAGCGTGGTCATCGCGTGCGGCGCGATGCGGTGGCGCTCCTGCTGACGAGCGTGGAAGTCGTCCACGTCGATCGCGAAGATCGACGGGTCGGCGCCGACCTCGTTGAGCGAGACGAGGCGCGAGTACCGGTAGAACGCGGTGTCCTCGACGCCCTTGGCCATGACCATGCCGCTCGTCTGCTGGAAGCGCTGGGCCACGAGCGTGGACGCATCCGAGAGCTGCGGCATGAGCGCGTCGATGGTGGCGACGAGGTCGGGGCGGCTGGCACGCGCGGCCTCGGCGGCCTCCTCGAGGTGATGCAGCCCGCCCGGCAGGTAGCTGCGGTACACGGGGAAGGTCGCGAGCAGCTCGGCGAGGGCGTCGGCGGCGTCGGCGGGCGCGTCCTCGACGAGGCGCTCGAGCCGGAGCACCTCACTGCGCAGGATCCCGTCGGCGATGCCGCGCTTGGTGCCGCGGATCATGTCGGCCCAGCTGGTGAGCTCGCCCTGCGGCAGGCCGCGGAGCGACGCCTCGAGGTGGTCGAGCTCGACCTGGCCGTCGGGGTCGACGAGCACGCGGTCGATCTCGGCGAGCGCGTCGTACCCGGTCGTGCCGGCGGTCGCCCAGTCGGTGGGCAGCGTCTCGCCGGGCTCGAGGATCTTCTCCACGAGCACGTACGCGCCGCCCGTGATCCGCGCGAGGTCGTCGAGGTACCCCTTCGGGTCGAGCAGGCCGTCCGGGTGGTCGACGCGCAGCCCGTCGGCGAGGCCGTCGCGGAACCAGCGGGAGATCTCCGCGTGCGACTCCTCGAAGACGCGGGGCAGCTCGACGCGGATGCCCGCGAGCGTGTTCACCGCGAAGAAGCGGCGGTAGTTGAGCTCGGCGTCGGCGCGGCGCCAGTTGACCAGCTCGTAGGACTGGCGCTCGTGCACGGTGCGGGCGTCCGCGTCGTCCTCGGCCGTGCCGGGTGCGACGGGGAACCGCTGGTCGTAGTAGCGCAGCTCGACGGCGCCGTCGTCGCCGTGCACGAGCGTGAGCTCGTCGAGCTCGGACTCGCCGTCGCCGAGCACGGGGATCCGCACCTTGCCACGGCCGAAGTCCCAGTCCACGTCGAACGCGTCGGCGTAGCGGCTCGCGGTGCCGTGCGCGAGCAGGTCCCACCACCAGAGGCTCTCGACGGGCGTCGCGACGCCGACGTGGTTGGGGACGATGTCCACCAGCACGCCGAGGCCCAGCTCGTGCGCGCGGTCCGCGACGGCCTTGAGCCCGGCGGCGCCGCCGCGGGACGGGTCCACCTGCGAGTGGTCGACCACGTCGTAGCCGTGGTCGGATCCGGGCTCGGCCGCGAGGATGGGGCTGAGGTACACCCAGTCCGCGCCGAGGTCCTTCACGTACGGCAGCTGCTCGGCCACGGCGGCGAGGTCGAACGACTCCCGCACCTGGAACCGGTAGGTGGAGATGGGGGTTCTCAACTGATGTCGCTCCTTGGGTCTGCGGCCGGCCGATCGGCCTGCGCGTGGGTGAGGACGGCGAGGCTCGCCGCGACCGAGTGGTCGGGCTCCACCTCGGGCTCGGTGTAGGCGCGCAGCACCACGAGCGCCTTGGCCGCCACGTCCACGACGCTACTCGCGCGGAGGGCCGTCGAGTCGGCTCCGACGCCCGCGGTGTCGATCACGGTCTCCCACGCGTCCGCGTACTCGTCCGACGGGAGCGTGAAGGACACGGGCTCGTCGTGCGCGTTGAAGTAGAGGAGGAAGTGCGTGTCGTAGATGTCCTCGCCGCGGCGGTCGCGCCCGCGGATCCCGTTCCCGTTGAGGAACATGCCGATCGCGCGGAGGCCCGACTCCCAGTCGTCGTCCACCATCGGCGTCGCGTCCGCGTCGAGCCACACGATGTCGGGCAGCGGCTCGCCCTCGCCGCGCCGCACGGGGCGGCCGTCGAAGAAGCGCCCGCGTCGGAAGGTCGGGTGCTCCTTGCGGAGCCGCACGACCGATGCGGTGAACTCCACGAGCGGCTGGTCGGCCTGGTCCCAGTGCACCCAGCTGATCTCGTTGTCCTGCGCGTAGGTGTTGTTGTTGCCCTGCTGCGTGCGGCCGAGCTCGTCGCCGTGCAGGATCATCGGCACGCCCTGCGACAGGATCATGGTCGCGAGCATGTTGCGCTGCTGGCGGCCCCGCAGGGTCGCGATGGCTGGATCGTCGGTCGGCCCCTCCACGCCCATGTTCCAGGAGCGGTTGTGGCTCTCGCCGTCCTTGTTGTCCTCGCCGTTGGCCTCGTTGTGCTTCTCGTTGTACGAGACGAGGTCGGCGATGGTGAAGCCGTCGTGCGCGGTGATGAAGTTGATCGACGCCACCGGCCGGCGCCCCGAGTGCTCGTAGAGGTCGGCGGATCCGGTGATGCGCGCCGCGAACTCGCCGAGCGAGGAGGCCTCGCCGCGCCAGAAGTCGCGGACGGTGTCGCGGTACTTGCCGTTCCACTCGGTCCACTGCGGCGGGAAGTTGCCCACCTGGTAGCCGCCGGGGCCCACGTCCCAGGGCTCGGCGATGAGCTTGACCTGCGACACCACCGGATCCTGCTGCACGAGCTCGAAGAAGGTGGCGAGCTTGTCGACGTCGTAGAACTCGCGCGCGAGCGCGGACGCGAGGTCGAAGCGGAAGCCGTCGACGTGCATCTCGGTGACCCAGTAGCGCAGCGAGTCCATGATCAGCTGCAGCGCGTGCGGGTGGCGGACGTTGAGGGAGTTCCCCGTGCCCGTGTAGTCCATGTAGTAGGTGGGGTCGTCCTCCATGAGCCGGTAGTAGGCCTGGTTGTCGATGCCCTTGAAGGAGAGCGTCGGCCCGAGGTGGTTGCCCTCCGCCGTGTGGTTGTAGACCACGTCGAGGATGACCTCGATGCCGGCGGCGTGCAGCGCGCGCACCATGGACTTGAACTCCTGCACCTGCTGGCCGAGCTCTCCCGTGGACGAGTAGGCGTTGTGCGGCGCGAAGAACCCGATCGTGTTGTAGCCCCAGTAGTTGCGGAGGCCCTTCTCCAGGAGCGTGTTGTCCTGTACGAACTGGTGCACGGGCATCAGCTCGATGGCGGTGATGCCGAGCTTCTGCAGGTGGTCGATGACGGCGGGGTGCGCGATGCCGGCGTACGTGCCGCGCAGCTCCTCGGGGATCCGCGGGTTCAGCTGCGTGAGCCCCTTCACGTGCGCCTCGTACACGACGGTCTCGCTGTACGGGGTGCGGGGGAGGCGGTCGCCGTCCCAGTCGAAGAACGGGTTGACCACGACGCCGAGCATCATGTGCGGGCCGGAGTCCTCGTCGTTGCGGCTCGACGGGTCCCCGAACTCGTACGCGAACAGCGACGGGTGCCAGTCGAACTCGCCGCAGGTGGCCTTGGCGTACGGATCCAGCAGCAGCTTCGCGGGGTTCGACCGGTGGCCGTCCTCCGGCTCGTACGGCCCGGTGACGCGGTAGCCGTAGCGCTGACCCGGCTGCACGTGCGGGAGGTAGCAGTGCCAGACGTGCGCGTCGACCTCCGTCACGTCCACGCGGGTCTCGGTGCCGTCCTCCTCGATGAGGCACAGCTGCACCTTCTCGGCGACCTCGCTGAAGAGCGCGAAGTTCGTGCCGCTCCCGTCGAAGGTCGCGCCGAGCGGGTAGGGGTTTCCGGGCCAGGTGTGCAAGTGGTCCTCCAGTTGGGTCGACTCGTCCGCCGGCGGTGCGCGGGCGTGCGTGCGCGGGGTCCGTCGGGGGCGGGGCAGGCGGTGGATCAGCGTGGGCCGCAACGGCAGGGAGGCCGGATGCGACGCAGCGACGCACCAGGGGCGAGGTTACCGCGAGGACGCGGATCGCCCGGCATCCTCGGGGTGCCGCGGGGTACGGTGGGACGCATGACCAACCTCGTCGCACAGCTCGCAGAGAACGTGAAGAACGCCGGAGTGGGGACGGTCTACGGCGACCCCCTCGACATCGACGGCTCGACCATCGTGCCCGTGGCCTTCGCCTGGTACGGATTCGGCGGGGGCAGCGACCTCCCCGACTCCGACGGCAACGTCGCGGGCGGCGGCGGGGGAGGCGGCGCCACCTGGCCCATCGGCGCGTACATCGCCACCGACGGCGAGGTGCGGTTCCAGCCCAACGTCATCGCGCTGCTCGCGGTGGCCACGCCCGTCATCTGGATCTCCGGCAAGGTCCTCGTCAAGCTCATCAAGACGCTGAGGTAGTCGGCGCGCACGACCACCGCGGAGCGCGGGTGCCCTCGAGCATCCGCGCTCCCGTGCGTCCGGGGCGGGCGCGCATCCCGGGCCCGCGTCCCGGCGCGCGCATCCCGGGCGCGTCGACCGCGCGCTAGGATCGCCTCGAACACGGGAGTCCGGTGAGCCGGGCTGAGAGGAAGACACCCAGTCTTCGACCGTCGAACCTGATCTGGATCATGCCAGCGCAGGGAGGCTTCCATCTCGCACCCGTGCCCTCTTCCACTCATCCGAAGGGCACGTCCAATGACCGCATCACCCTCGTCCACGGCATCCGCCGTCCCCGCCGACGCCGACGCCGGCTCCCGCGCGCCCCGCTCCGGCCTGCGCGCCCGCTGGCGCGTCATCGACATCGTCGTGGCCAGCGTCCTCGGCGTCGCCTCCGGCCTCGTCTTCGTCATCTGGAACACGGCGTCCGTGCCGGTCGGCGGCTTCTTCGAGCCGCTGCTCCCCGGCCTCCAGGCGCTGGCCGGCGGCGGCTGGCTGTTCGCGGGCGTCCTCACCGGCATCGTGATCCGCAAGCCAGGCGCCGCCCTGTACGGCGAGCTGCTGGCGGCGTTCGTCTCCATGCTCGTCGGGAACGTCTGGGGCGTCGGCACGCTGCTCTCCGGCCTCACCCAGGGCCTCGGCGCGGAGCTCGTGCTCCTGGTCTTCCTCTACGCGAACTGGCGCGCCTACGTCGCCGTGCTCGCGGGCATGGGCGCCGGGCTCGGCATGGCCGTCACGGACCTCATCACCTACTACCCGGGATCCACCCCGCTGTTCGCCACCATCTACACGGTCGCGGCGCTCGTCTCGGGCGCGGTCATCGCCGGGCTGCTCTCGTGGCTCGTCGCCCGGGCGCTCGCCCGCACCGGCGCGCTCTCGCGCTTCGCCTCGGGCCGCGACACCGCGGCCCGCGTCTGACCGTGCGGCGGCCGGGCCGTCGCACGCCGTCGGTCGGCGCGTCGCGCGTGCCTCTCGCGGGACCCGAGGCGGCGGCCGACGCGGCGGGCGGCGCGTCCGTCCGGGCCGCGGGGTGGGGCTGGCGGCATGCCGGCAGGAGCGCCTGGGCGGTCCGCGACGTCGACCTGGTCATCGAGCCGGGCGAGCGCGTGCTGCTGCTCGGCGCGTCCGGCGCGGGGAAGACCACGCTCATGCACGCGCTCGCGGGCGTCCTCGGCGGCGACGACGAGGGGGAGACCCGCGGCACCCTGCTCGTCGACGGGCAGGATCCGGCCGCCCGCCGCGGGCGCGCCGGGCTCGTGCTGCAGGATCCGGACGCGCAGGTGATCCTCTCCCGCATCGGCGACGACGTCGCGTTCGGCTGCGAGAACCTCGGCGTCCCGCGTGACGAGATCTGGATCCGCGTCCGCGCAGCGCTCGACGCCGTCGGGCTCGACGTCCCCCTCGACCGCTCGACCACCGCGCTCTCCGGCGGCCAGAAGCAGCGCCTCGCCCTCGCCGGCGTCCTCGCGATGCGGCCCGGGCTCCTCCTCCTCGACGAGCCGACCGCCAACCTCGACCCCGAGGGCGTCGGGGAGGTGCGGCGCGCCGTCGAGTCCGTGGTCGAGCGGAGCGGCGCCACCCTCGTCGTCATCGAGCACCGGGTCGCCGTCTGGGAGGACCTCGTCGACCGTGTCGTCGTGCTCGGGGCCGACGGCGGGATCCTCGCCGACGGCGCGCCGGACGATGTCCTCCGCGACCAGGGCGCGTCGCTCGCCGCGGCGGGGGTCTGGGTCCCCGGCCGGGAGCCCGCCGCGCCCGTCCGGGAGCGCGCCACGCCCGCACCGCTCCTCCGCGCGGACGGCCTCACGGTCGGCAGGGGCGGCGCGCGCGGCACCGCGGTCGCCGACGACATCGGCCTCGCGCTCGCGTCCGGCCGGGTCACCGCGCTCACCGGTCCGAACGGCGGCGGCAAGAGCACGCTCGCGCTCACGCTCGGCGGCCTGCTGCCCGCCCTGTCCGGCCGGGTGGTCGCGGAGACGGCCCTCGCCGACGGCCTCGGCGCGGATCCCGCCGCCTGGCGCTCGCGCGAGCTCGCGGCGCGGATCGGCACCGTGTTCCAGGATCCTGAGCACCAGTTCCTCGCCGGCACCGTGCGCGCGGAGCTCGAGGTCGGGCCGCGTGCCGTGGGCATGGATCCCGCCGACGCCGCCCGCCGCGTCGACGAGCTGCTCGTGCGCCTCCGCCTCGACGGCCTCGCGCAGGCGAACCCCTTCACCCTCTCCGGCGGCGAGAAGCGGCGCCTGTCGGTGGCGACCGCCCTCGCGACCGCGCCGCGCCTCCTCGTGCTCGACGAGCCGACGTTCGGGCAGGACGCCCGCACCTGGGCCGAGCTCGTCGCGCTCCTCGCCGACCTCGTCGACCGCGACGGCGTCGGGGTCCTCGCCGTCACGCACGACGCCGACCTCGTCCGCGCGCTGGCGGACGACGTCCTCCGCCTCGACGCCGCCCCCGGCCGGGCGGCCCGGCTGGAGGTCGTGCGATGAGCGCAGCCCCGACCGTCGTCGTCCCCACCGCTGGCGCCACGGGCCTCGCCGCCGTCAACCCGGTCGCGCGCCTCGCGGCGGCCCTCGTGTTGACCCTGGTCCTCGTGCTGAGCCTCGACGTGGTCTCCGCGGGCGCGGCGCTGCTGCTCGAGCTGCTCCTCCTGCCGTTCGCGGGGATCCGGCCGCGCGCCTTCCTCGTGCGCGGCATCCCGATCTGGATCGCGGCCCCCGGCGCGGGGCTCACGATCCTGCTCTACGGGCGCACGTCCGGCGACGTGTACGCGCAGTTCCTGCTCGTGGTCGTCAGCGAGGGCTCGGTGCTGCTGGCGGTGGCGACCACGCTGCGCGTGCTGGCGATCGGCGTCGCGTCGCTCGTCCTCTTCTCGGACGTGGATCCCACCGACCTCGCCGACGGCCTGGCCCAGGTCGCGCGCCTGCCGTCCCGGTTCGTCCTCGGCGCGCTCGCGGGCGTCCGGCTCGTCGGCCTCCTCCTCGACGACTGGCGCTCGCTCGAGCTCGCCCGCCGGGCACGGGGCGTCGCCGACCGGGGTCGCGTCCGCCGGTTCGCCGGGCAGGCCTTCGCGCTCCTCGTGCTCTCGATCCGCCGCGGCAGCAAGCTGGCCACCGCGATGGAGGCCCGCGGCTTCGGCGGCACCACCGCGCGCACGTGGGCCAGGCCCAGCGTCGTGGGTCGGCGCGAGGCGCTCGTCGTGACCGTCGCGGTGCTCGTCGCTGCCTGCGCGGTGACGGCCGCCGTCGCCGCCGGGACGTGGGGCTCCGTTGCGTCCTGACGCGGGGGAGCGGCGCCCGGCGCTGGTCCTCGTCGACGGTCCGTCCGGATCCGGGAAGTCGACCCTCGCCGACGCCCTGGTCCGCGACGGCGATCCTGACGCGGGGCTGCCGCGCGGGGCGCAGCTGCTCCGCCTCGACGACGTCTACCCCGGCTGGGACGGCCTCGAGGCGGCCTCCCGGCACCTCGAGCGCCACGTGCTGCAGCAGATGCATCCCGGCGGATGCCCCAGGTGGCGCCGCTGGGACTGGTCCGCCGACGCACCGGCGGAGTGGCATGACCTGGACCCGGCACAGCCGCTCGTGGTCGAGGGCTGCGGATCCCTGACCCGGGTCGCCGCGCGCCTCGCCACGCGTCGCATCTGGGTCGAGGCCGACGACGCCGTGCGCCGGGCCCGCGCCATCGCGCGCGACGGCGAGTCCTTCGCCGCCGAGTGGGAGCGCTGGGACGCGCAGTGGCGCACCCACGTCGACAGGGAGGATCCGCGCGCCCTGGCCGACGTCGTCGTCCGCACGGACGCCGTCGCGGCGGCCGGGTAGCCTGATGCCATGACCGATTCCGCACCGTCCGACGTCCGCTACCTCGCTGTCTTCGCCGACGGCCCCCTCGAGGGCACCACCGAGACCCGCGTCCTCGTCGACGGCCAGCACGACGAGACCATCAGCACGATGTCGGCCGTGGAGGGCAAGGAGTCCCTGTTCCAGTACCGCGCCGGCGAGGTGTCCGAGGTCGCGGGCGAGCAGCGCGTGACCTACACGTACGTGGCCGACGGCAGCGACGACGTCCTCGGCGAGGGCGACGACGAGTCCCTCGAGCTCTGACACCCGGCACGCCCGGCGCCTGAGCGCCTCCCCACGACCCCGGACCGCGACGCGGCGACCGGGGTCGTCGTGCGTCCGGGCCGCTTCGGGCCTCAGGCCCAGCCGAGCTCGTGCAGCCGGTCGTCGTCGATGCCGTGGAAGTGCGCGATTTCGTGCACGAGCGTCACGTGGACGAGGTCCCGCAGCGCGTCCAGGTCCTCCGCCTCGTGCAGGTGCGGCTCGCGGTAGACGACGATGCGGTCCGGCATCTCGCCGAAGCCGTACTGCCCGCGCTCCGTCATGGCGACGCCGTCGTAGAGGCCTAGCAGGTCGAGCGAGCCGTCCTCGGGCCGGTCCTCGACGACGAAGACGACGTTGTCGAGCCCGTCCACCATCTCGTCCGGCAGCGCGTCGAGCTCGTCGACCACCAGTCGCTCGAAGTCGTCGGGTTCGCAGTGCAGCACGGATCCACCCTCGCACACGCGCATGCGGTGGAGGCCGTCCGCCGCGAGGCCCCGCCGTGCGGGCCAGGGGGACGACGGGAGGAGCGGAGACGACGGAAGGGCCGGGACCCTCTCGGATCCCGGCCCTTCCCGGTGGGGTGGACGACGGGGCTCGAACCCGCGACTTCCGGCTCCACAAGCCAGCGCTCTGCCAACTGAGCTACGCCCACCATGCGGCCGATCCCGCTCTCGCGGACGGCCATGACGAGGATACTACAGCCGCGAGGCCCAGGCGGACGTGACGTCCGCGGAGATGGCCTGCACGTCGTCGGTGGCGGGTCCCGGCGCCGGGACGAACGCCGCGCGACGGTAGTACTCGAGCTCGCGGATCGACTCGAGGATGTCGGCGAGGGCGCGGTGGCCGCCGTTCTTCGCGGGGGAGTTGAAGTAGATCCGGGGGAACCACTCCTTCGCGAGCACCTTGATGGAGGAGACGTCGACGCTGCGGTAGTGGAGGTGCGCGTCGACGCGGGGCATGTACTTCGCGAGGAACGCGCGGTCGGTGCCGATGGTGTTGCCCGCGATGGGGGCCTTGCCGCCGTTCGGCACGTGCTGCAGCAGGTACTCGAGCACCGCGAACTCGGCGTCGGCCAGGCTGACGCCCGCGGGGATCTCCTCGAGCAGCCCCGACGAGCGGTGCATCTCGGTGACGAACTCGCCCATGTTGGCGAGCGCCGCGGGATCGGGGTTGATCACGATCGTGAAGCCGTCGTCGACGGGCACGAGGTCGAAGTCGGTGACGACCACCGCGACCTCCACCAGCTCGTCGATCGCGAGGTCGAGCCCCGTCATCTCGCAGTCGATCCACACCAGCCGGTCCGCGTTGTTGCCCATCCCCCGATCCTATCGGCGGGCCGGGGCGGCCCCGATGCGCCGCCTACCATGGGGGAGTGATCACCCTCCTCGCCGTCCTCCTCATCGTCAACGGCGTCTGGAACGTCGTCGTCTGGCCGCAGTTCCTCAAGCGCGTCGCGAAGGATCCCCGTGCCCGCGCGGCCGACGGGTCGCGCACGCCGTTCTTCACCGTGCACCTCGTGCTGGTCTCGGTCTCGCTGCTCCTCGCCCTCGTGTCGATCGTCGCCGCCGTCGCGGCGTTCCTCTCCTGACCCCCGGCGAGGGTGGGCCAGGGGCGGACGCCGCGCCCGCGGGAGCGGAGGGGGTGCGCGTGGTGATGTTCACCTCGCTCTTCTGCGTCCCGTGCCAGGCGACCCGGCGAGTGCTCGCGGAGGTGCAGCGCCTCCTGCCCTGGCTCCCGGTGGAGGAGCTCGACGTCGCGGCGCACCCCGACCTGGCCGAGGCGGAGCGCATCCGGTCGACGCCGACGATCCTCGTGCGGGTCGGAGACCGGCAGGTCCTCCGCGCCGAGGGCGTGCCGACCGCGCCGCAGGTGCTGCAGGCGGTGGTGCGGGCGATGGACGGGACGGCCCCGGCCGCTCCCTCGGTCGCCCCGGAGCGTCCGGACCCCGCATAGTAACCTCTTCTCGACCCCCTGTAGCTCAATGGATAGAGCATCGGCCTTCTAATCCGACGGTTGCGCGTTCGAGTCGCGCCGGGGGGACCGACTGTCGGAAGCGCGGGATCGGCCGTAGATTCGACGCATGCGCGACATCCAGTCACAGATCATCGCCGCCCTCGAGGTGCGGCCGACCATCGATCCCGCCGACGAGGTCCGGAAGCGCGTCGACTTCCTCAAGGCCTACCTCAGGTCCACCGGCGCGGAGGGCTTCGTCCTCGGCGTGAGCGGCGGGCAGGACTCGTCCCTCGCCGGGCGCCTGGCCCAGCTCGCGATCGAGGAGCTCGCGGCCGAGGGGCTCCTCGCCGAGTTCATCGCCGTCCGCCTGCCGTACGGCGTGCAGGCCGACGAGGAGGACGCGCAGCTGGCGCTCTCCTTCATCCAGCCGAAGTCGAGCGTCGTCTTCGACATCAAGCGCGCCGTCTACGGCTTCCAGGCGGAGTACGCCGACGCGGCAGGGCACGCGATGACCGACTTCACCAAGGGCAACGTCAAGGCGCGCTCGCGCATGGTCGCCCAGTACGCGCTGGCCGGGCAGGCGCACCTGCTGGTGATCGGCACCGACCACGCGGCGGAGGCGGTCACGGGCTTCTTCACGAAGTACGGCGACGGTGGCGCGGACGTCCTCCCGCTCACGGGCCTCAGCAAGCGCCAGGGTCGCGCGCTGCTGGAGCACCTGGGGGCGCCCGAGCGCCTGTACCTCAAGGCACCCACGGCGGATCTGCTCGACGACACCCCCGGCCAGACCGACGAGGCCAACCTCGGCCTCACCTACGAGGACATCGACGACTTCCTCGAGGGCCGCGACGTCGACGACGAGGTGGCCGAGGCGATCGAGGCGCGCTACGCGAGCACGGAGCACAAGCGACGCGTCCCCGCGAGCATGTTCGACGACTGGTGGAAGTGATCGCGGTCTGAGATGACGACGACGCCCGCACCTCCCAGGAGGTGCGGGCGTCGTCACGTGCCGGCGCGCGTGCTCGTCAGCGGCGGTCGGCCTCCGCGGAGCGCGAGTTCGCGGCCGAGGAGGAGGGCACGGGCGGGCTGTACTGCTCGTCGGGGGACTCGACGCGGCGCTCGGCACCGGGCTGGTCGTCGGATCCGCTGCGCCACGGCACCGGCACCGGAGCGACGGCGGTCGGCTCCTCCGGGCGTGCCGGAGTGCGGCTCCCGACGGCCGTGTCGGCGGCGGGCTGGTCGTCCTCGAACTGCCAGCGGGAGATGTCGCCCTGGAAGATCTTGCGCGCGCGACCGGGGTGGTGCTGCCACTCGACCATGCGGTCGCGGAACTCGGCGAGCTGCGCGTCGAACTGGAAGCCGAAGCTGCCGCTGCCGCGCTTGAACTCGCTGATCTCGTGCGCGGCCCAGGTGGCGGCCGTGGCGGCGCCCTTGACCGGCAGGAGGCGGACGCGGATGTCGGCCTCGCCCGCCGCGCGGTCGGCGAGCACGCGCTCCTGCGCCGTGAGGCCGTCCCAGACGGAGGCCTGACGCGCGGCATCCACGAGGACGCCGATGGCGGCCGCCTTCACCTCGCGGTCGTGCCGCGTGAGGATCCGCTGCGTGGCGCTGCGCGCGATGACGGCGGCGAGCACGCCGGCGACCACGATGGCGACGAAGGGGACGACGACGCCGGAGAGGAGCTGCGTGCCCCGCTCGGACGCGAGGGCATCGAGGAGATCATTCCACCACTGCATGCGGCGACCGTACCCCGGGGCCCGGGCCCGATCCGGGAGGCCGGGCGGGCGCGTCGCCGCACCCGGTCAGGGGCGGCAGCCGGTCAGAACCGCAGGCAGTCGACCGCGTCCTGCAGCGACCAGAAGTCGCCGAGCGGCACGAACCCCTGCGCGTCGCGCCGGAGCCGCTTGGCGCGGAAGCGCTCGCCCTGCGGCTCGTGCATGCGCTCGACGTAGCCGAGGACCGCGCCGTCCGGCCGGGTGACGCGCAGCAGCCCGTCGTGCAGCTCGCGGACCCGCACGGCCGAACGCGCCAGGGGGGTGTAGGTGGTGCTGGGCATGGTGTCCTCCGTCCGTGCGCCGCCGGCCCGGCGATGTCTCGATGTCCCCGAAGCTACGGGCGACCACCGACATCGCGGAGGCGCGGAATGGGATCCGCCCGGTGACGGTTCCCTCCCATGTCGACCACCGCGGACCTCGCGCGCGTCGACGGGAAGTAGGTTCATCTCTCATGCAGACATTCATCCTCGCCGGCGGCTGCTTCTGGTGCCTCGATGCGGTCTACCGCACGCTCGACGGCGTCCAGGACGTCATCTCCGGCTACATCGGCGGCCACACCGCCCACCCCTCCTACGACGCCGTGTGCACGGGCGCGACCGGGCACGCCGAGGCGGTGAAGGTGGTCTTCGACGAGGAGGTCATCCCCGCCGACGTCATCCTCGACGTGTTCTTCACGCTGCACGACCCGCGTCAGCTCAACCGCCAGGGCGCCGACGTCGGCACCCAGTACCGCTCGGCCATGTTCCCCGCGGACGCCGAGCAGGAGCAGCTGTTCCGCGACGCGATCTCCCGCGCCGGCGAGCTGTGGGACGGCACCGCCGTCACCACCATCGAGCCGGTCGGCACCTGGTACGACGCGGAGGACTACCACCAGGACTTCTTCGCCAAGAACCCGGGCCAGGGCTACTGCAACGCGGTCGCCGTGCCCAAGGTGAACAAGGTGAGGAAGTCGTTCGCGCAGTACGTGCGCGCCGCCTGATCCACCCGTCATCGACGCCCCGCGGCCTGTACGGCCGCGGGGCGTCGGCGTACCATCGGCACGTCCGGGCGACGAGGCCCGGCCAGGAGAGGCGACGACGATGTCGATGACCACGAGCACGACCACGAGCACGACCACGAGCACGAGCACGACCGGACTCCCGCGCACCGCGGGGAAGACCTGGGTGGCCTTCGGGTCCACGGGGGCGCTCGCCTCCATCCACTCCCACGACGACGGCTACGAGGTGCGGTCGCTGCACCGCGGCGTCGTAGCGGGCACCTACCCGACGCTGGAGATCGCGAAGGCGGCCCTCCGTGCCGGCCGCGACGACGACCTCCGCTTCTCGGAGCACTGAGCCCCGTCCGTCTCCTCCCCAGGCGCGCACGCTGACGCATCGTGCGCGCCGCCCGCCCCGCGGCACTGCGCGGCACCGGTCGTGGCGCATCCTGGGCCCGCGGTCGCCAGGTCGCGGGAAGGGGCGGCCCGGTGGTCGACGAGAGCAGGGGGCGAGAGCACTGCGGCGGGAGCGGGAGCGAGGCGCGCGTCGTGCTGCACGGGGTGGTGGCGGGGCGGCCGCGATGCATCCGCACGGTGGAGGGCTGGGAGGTCGCGAGCCTCCTCGTGGGATCCGGCGACCTCCGTGGCCCGGAGCACGGCGCCGTCCTCGTGGTGTGCACGGGGGCCGGCTCGTCCGCCACCGTGCGACGTGTGGCGGTCGGCGATCGGGTGATCGTCCTGGGTCACCTCGAGCCTCGTCGAGCCAGCCGGCCCGAGGACGACGCGGTCGAGCTCGCGGCGGACGCGGTGCTCGCCCGACGCGGGACCGTCGCCGTCGGCTCGCAGGCCGAGGAGCCTAGGATCGCACCATGAGCGGATCCCCCCGGTGGCTCGAGCCGGATCAGCAGCGCGCCTGGCGGACGGTCATCGTCGCGCTGAACAACGTCAGCGAGCGCATCGAGCGGCAGCTCCTCCGGGACTCGGGCATGCCGCACGCGTACTACATGATCCTCGTCCGGCTCTCCGAGGCGGAGGGCGGCGCGCTCCCCATGAGCGTCCTGGCCCGCGCGCTCCAGGCGTCGGCGAGCCGTACATCGCACGCCGTCACACGGCTGGAGCAGCTGCGCTGGGTCCGTCGCACGCGGTCGCCGCACGACGGCAGGAGCCTGCTCGCGGAGCTCACCGACGAGGGCCGGGCGACGCTTGAGGCCGCGGCACCGGGTCACGCGGATGAGGTGCTCCGCTCGGTGTTCGATCCGCTGACCGACGAGCAGACCGCGCAGCTGGAGACCATCGCGCGGGATATCCTCACGAGCATGAGCTCATCCCCCCTCGACGACGGCCAGGTGGGCATCCGGGCCGACGAGCTCGCCATCCCGCCTGCACCCGACCGCGACGACGACCCGGCCCGCGCCGACGAGTCCGCCGCGTGATCCGGGCTCCCCGCGCCCTCCTGGCGCCTGCGCTCCTCGGGGCCCTGCTCCTCTCGGCCTGCACGCAGTCGGCCCCCGCGCCGGAGCCGCCACCCGCCGCCGTCACGGCGACCGCGGATCCCGGTGCCGCCTCCGCTGCGCCCACCGTCGCGCCGCTCGATCCCGATGGCACGGCCGAGGCCGCCCTCCCCGTCTTCGAGGCGACGGCCGGCGGGGTCGTCGCCGCCGATGCGAACGCGCAGGGGCGCGCCCTCGTGGACGCGCTCGTGGCCGCCGGCTTCCCCAAGGACCGCATGGAGGTCACCGCCGACGCGACGCCCCTCGGCAACGCGGTCGACTCGATCCTCGTCTCCGTGCACATGCCGGACGCGTGCCTCGTCGGGCAGCGGGCGAAGGACGGGTTCAGCGCGCACGTCGAGCCGGCGCTCTCGTCCGGCAGATGCCTCGTCGGCCAGACGCGCGCGATCGACTGGTGATGCCCGGGCCTACGGGCCCTGGCGCGGCATCCGGCACCCGCCGCACTCAATAGACTCGTGCCCATGGCTGAATACATCTACTCGATGGTCCGCGCCCGGAAGTCGGTCGGCGACAAGCTGATCCTCGACGACGTCACCATGTCGTTCATCCCCGGCGCGAAGATCGGCGTCGTCGGGCCGAACGGCGCGGGCAAGTCGACGATCCTCAAGATCATGGCGGGCCTCGACACCCCCAGCAACGGCGAGGCCAAGCTGTCGCCCGGCTACTCGGTCGGCATCCTCATGCAGGAGCCCGAGCTCGACGAGTCGAAGACCGTGCTGGAGAACGTGCAGGAGGGCGTCGGCCCGCTGAAGGCGCAGGTCGACCGCTACAACGAGATCGCCGCGGCCATGGCCGAGCCCGACGCCGACTTCGACACCCTGCTCGCCGAGATGGGGACGCTGCAGGAGGCCATCGACGCCGCCGACGGCTGGGAGCTCGACTCGCAGCTCGAGCAGGCGATGGACGCGCTCCGCACCCCGCCGGGCGACGCCTCGGTCGCGAACCTCTCGGGCGGCGAGAAGCGCCGCGTCGCGCTCTGCAAGCTCCTGCTCCAGAAGCCCGACCTGCTGCTCCTCGACGAGCCCACCAACCACCTCGACGCCGAGAGCGTGCTGTGGCTCGAGCAGCACCTCTCCAAGTACCCGGGCGCCGTCCTCGCCGTGACCCACGACCGGTACTTCCTCGACCACGTGGCCGAGTGGATCGCCGAGGTCGACCGCGGGCGCCTCTACCCGTACGAGGGCAACTACTCGACCTACCTCGAGAAGAAGCAGGAGCGCCTCAGCGTCCAGGGCAAGAAGGACGCCAAGCTCTCCAAGCGCCTCGCCGAGGAGCTCGACTGGGTGCGCAGCAACGCCAAGGGCCGCCAGGCGAAGTCCAAGGCGCGCCTCGCGCGCTACGAGGAGATGGTGACCGAGGCGGAGCGCACGAGGAAGCTCGACTTCGAGGAGATCCAGATCCCCGTCGGGCCGCGCCTCGGCTCGCAGGTCATCGACGCGAAGAAGCTGCACAAGCAGTTCGGCGAGCGGGTCCTCATCGACGACCTCTCCTTCACGCTGCCCCGCAACGGCATCGTCGGCGTCATCGGCCCGAACGGCGTCGGCAAGACCACGCTGTTCAAGACGATCGTCGGCTTCGAGCCGCTCGACTCGGGGGAGCTCAAGGTCGGAGACACCGTCGACATCTCCTACGTCGACCAGAGCCGTGGCGGCATCGACCCCGAGAAGTCGCTGTTCGAGGTCGTCTCCGACGGCCAGGACTACATCCAGGTCGGCAAGCAGGAGGTGCCCGCGCGCGCCTACGTCTCCACGTTCGGGTTCAAGGGCCCGGACCAGCAGAAGAAGGCCGGCATCCTCTCGGGTGGCGAGCGCAACCGCCTGAACCTCGCGCTCACGCTCAAGCAGGGCGGCAACCTGCTGCTGCTCGACGAGCCCACCAACGACCTGGACGTCGAGACGCTCGGCAGCCTCGAGAACGCGCTGCTCGAGTTCCCGGGCTGCGCCGTGGTCATCACCCACGATCGGTGGTTCCTCGACCGGATCGCCACGCACATCCTGTCCTACGAGGGCACGGAGGAGGACCCGGCCAACTGGTACTGGTTCGAGGGGAACTTCGAGGCGTACGAGCAGAACAAGATCGAGCGTCTGGGCGCGGACGCCGCGAAGCCGCACCGCTCCGCGTACCGCAAGCTCACGCGCGACTGAGGCTGCCCGCCATGACCCGGATCCACGTCCCCATCCACCTCAGGTGGGCCGACCTGGACGCCTACAACCACGTCAACAACGTGGAGGTGGTGCGCCTCCTCGAGGAGGCCCGCGTCCGCGCCTTCTGGCTCACCGAGCCGGGCGGCGGGGACGCGGATCCCGGTCTCGCGCTCATCGACGCGTCCGCGGGCGCAGCCACTCTCACGATGATCGCGCGCCAGGAGATCGAGTACCTGCTGCCCATCTCCTACGGCAGGCAGCCGCTGGACGTGCAGGTGTGGCTCGGGCGGCTCGGCGGTTCCAGCTTCGAGGCGTGCTACGAGGTGCGGTCGCCCGCGGGCGCGGAGCCTCAGGCCCTCTACGCGCGCGCCTCGACCACGATCGTGCTCGTCGACGCGGCGAGCGGTCGGCCACGGCGCATCAGCGACGAGGAACGCGCCGAGTGGTCCGCGCTCCTGGAGGAGCCGGCGGCCCTCGGCCGTCGCGGCTGACGCTCGCCGTGTCGGTGTCGCGCGACATGGTCAGCGCGGCACCCGCACCATGCCCTCCTGGGCCACGCTCGCGAGCAGCACGCCGTCGCGCGAGTAGATGCGGCCGAGCGACAGGCCGCGGCCACCCTGGGCGCTCGTCGACTCCTGCACGTAGAGCATCCACTCGTCGGCGCGGCCGAAGCGGTGGAACCACATCGCGTGGTCGAGGCTCGCGGCCTTGATGCCGGGCGTGGCCCAGGAGAGGCCGTGCCTGCGGTAGATGGACTCGAGGATCGAGTAGTCGCTCGCGTAGGCCAGCGAGGCGAGGTGCACGGCCGGGTCGTCGGGCAGGCGGCCGATCGCGCGGACCCACACGGCCTGATGGGCGACGCGGTCGGGCGCGGCGCCGAAGTACACGGGCTGCTCGACGTGGCGCATGTCGAAGGGGCGGTCGTTGGCCCAGTGCGCGGCGACGGGGTGGTCGATGCGGGACAGCACGTCGCGTGCGCTCGGCAGGGACTCCGGCTGGGGGATCCCCTCCGGCATGGGCGCCTGGTGCTCGAGGCCCTCGTCCGCATCCTGGAACGACGCGATCATCGAGAGGATCGGGCGGCCGTCCTGGTAGGCCTGCGTGCGGCGGGTCGAGAACGAGCGGCCGTCGTGGATCCGGTCGACCGAGAAGGTGATGGGCTTCGTGACGTCGCCGGGACGCAGGAAGTAGCCGTGCATGCTGTGCGGGCGGCGGTCGGCCTCGGTGGTGCGCATGGCCGCGACGAGGGACTGCGCGAGCACCTGGCCGCCGAAGACGCGGCCCATGGGCATCCACTGCGACGGGCCGGTCGAGATGTCCTCGCTCGTGCGAGCACCCGTGTCGGTGAGGTCGAGGGCGGTGAGCAGGCCGGCGAGCGGGCCGTCGTCCGGGATGTCGGATGCGTGGTCGGTCATGGGTCCTCCGCGTCGCGGGCCGGCCTCGGGCAGCCGGGCGCCCGGCGGATCGCATGGGCGCATCCAGTAGCTTAGACAGGCCATGACGCCCTCCTTCGCCCTCCGGGACGCCCTCGCCCTCGGCGATCTGCAGACCTTCCTCGGGCGCTCCGCCCGCGTCGACGACGGGGCCGTGCGCCTCATCGGATCCGGCGGCGTCCTCGCCGTGTACACCTCGGTGCTGCAGCCCGCCGGCCTCCTCGACCGGTCGCCGACCGTCCTCGGACTCCGCACCTTCGCGGCCGAGACGCAGGCGCCCGTGGACAGCGTCGTGCCGATCCGCGCGCTCCTCGACCGCCTCGCGCGCCTCGAGGGGCCGGCAACCGGATCCCCGGGCGAGCCCGTCGGCGTGCTCGTGCCGCCGGACACCGCCACGGCGCCCTGGGCGGGCATCTCGCCGCCGCGCGCCGGGTGGGAGCGTGGCGCGGACGTGTCCGCCGCCTCCCTCCGCGCGGCCGCGCGGGCCGGGATCGACGAGGTCGCCACCGCCGTGCCGTCGGGCATCGGCGAGCAGATCGTGTCGCGCGTGCGCGGCGAGGTCTGGGGACGCCCCGTCGAGGGCGCGCCCGACGTGGTCGCCGGCGGCGCGTTCGCGGCCTACAGCCTCGGGTTCCTGGGGCCGGATCCCGTGCCCGACGCGGCGCCGGACGACGACGAGGCGCCGGTCGCGGTGTTCCGCACCGGACCCTGGACGCGCCTCACGACGGCACGCGGGCACGTGCTCGTGCGGCGCCTCTAGCCGACCGCGGGTGGCGGGCGGTCGGTCCGCCGGCGCTCAGGACTCGTCGAACGTGTTGACCATCGCGTGCGCGGCGCGCTCCAGGTAGTCCCAGAGCTGCGCCTCGTGCATCGGCGACAGGTCGAGCGAGTCGACGGCCACGCGCATGTGCGCGAGCCAACGGTCGCGCGCGTCGGGGTTCACGCGGAACGGCATGTGGCGCATCCGCAGGCGCGGGTGGCCGCGCTCGTCGCTGTAGGTCGTGGGACCGCCCCAGTACTGCTCGAGGAAACCGGTGAGGCGCTGGATCGCGCCCTCGAGGTCCTCCTCCGGGTACATCGCGACGAGCACCGGGTCCTCGGCGACGCCCCGGTAGAACTCGCGGACGAGCCTCTCGAAGGTCGGGCGGCCGCCGACGTCCTCGTAGAACGAGCTGCCGAGCAGATCGGCCATCAGGACTCCTCGGGGGGCGTCGCGGGCTTCCGCGGCTGACGCGGCGCGCGCGGCGGCTTCGGGGGAGCGACGTCGCCGGATCCGTCGTCCGCGTCGGTGGCCGCGTCGGCGGCCGCGTCGGTGGACGGCTCGGCAGTCGGATCCTCGGGGAGCACGGTCCACGCCGCGGTGACCTCGTCCTCGTCCAGATCCCGCGCGGGCGCCGGAGCCTGTGCGGGGATCATCTGGGTCGCGCGCGGGTCGGGACGCGATCCCGCCGCGCCGCGGACGACGGGGGACGCGGATCCGGCCGCAGGGGACCCGGGCTGTCGCTGCGTGACCTTGCGGGCGGCGCGCTTGCGGGGAGCGGGCTGCTCGGGCTGCTGCACGGGCGTCGACGCGGTGCGCGGCGGGTGCGCTCCTCCCACGCTGGCCGCGCTGTCGAACCCGGTGAGCACGACGGCGGCGAGGGACGGCAGGGTCACGCCCATCGCGTCGAGGCTCGCCTTGAGCCGGCCGCGGAGCTCTCGCGAGACGTCGTCGCGGGCGTTGCTGCGCGTCTTGACGACCACGCGGATCACGACGGCCGACTCCGAGATCGACTCGATGCCCCAGAGCTCGGGCTTCTCCACGATGCGCGAGCGCCACTTCGGGGTCGACGCCAGCTCGGTCGCGGTGGCGAGCATGCGCTCCTGCACGGCCTGGACGTCGGCGTCGTACGGGACGGCGAGGTCGATGACGACGCGCGCCCAGCCCTGCGACATGTTGCCGACGCGGAGGATCTCGCCGTTGCGGACGAACCAGAGCGTGCCGTTGACGTCGCGGAGCGTCGTGATGCGGATGCCGACGGTCTCGACGACGCCCGTGGCGGGGCCCACGTCGACGACGTCTCCGACGCCGAGCTGGTCCTCCACCACCATGAACAGCCCGTTGAGGATGTCCTTGACGATGTTCTGCGCGCCGAAGCCGAGGCCGGCGCCGAGGGCGGCGGTGAGGAGGGCGAGGGAGCTGAGGATGCTGTCGTCCACGGCGTTCACCACGAGGGCCAGCACGATGATCACGATGACGACGGTGGTGATGTTGCTGAGGACGCTGCCCAGCGTGCGGGTGCGCTGGACGACGCGCACCGCCGTGAGCGGCGACGCCTGGATCGACTGCGTGTCGTCGACGTTCTGGCGCTTCTTGACGCCCGAGACGATCTGGTCGACCGTGTTGCGGATCACCACGAGGAGGATCCACCTGAGGAGGAATCCGCCGACCAGGTAGGACACGACCTTGATGAGCGTGCCCCAGGTGGAGAAGAACGAGCCGTCGCCGCAGCACACCATGCTCAGGTCCATCGCGACGCGCTTCCGACGGGGGTGAGGAGAGGGGAGGTCATCCGGCCGAGTGTACCGGCGGCCTGCCCGGCCGGTCCTGGGTCCGCCCGCGGGTCCCGCGGCCGGGACGACGAGGGGGACGACCGCATGCGCGACCGTCCCCCTCTGGTGGAGCGAGGTGCTACTCGGCGTCCTTCGCCTGCGCCCGGAGCGCCCGCTCGACGCCCGACAGCAGCTCGCTGACGAGGCGGCGGAGCGCCGGCGGCTCGGGGTTCGCGTCGAGCCAGGCGACGGTCGCGTCGCGCAGCTCCTCGTCGGCGAGCGGCGACGGGTAGAAGCCGCCGATGAGCGCCGCCGCGATCGCGTAGCTGCGCGACTCCCACACGCCCTGCAGGGCGTCGAAGTACGCGCCGACGTACGGCCGCAGGAGCTCGGTGTCGGCCGCGCGGCGGAAGCCGAGGCCCGTCGTGCGGACGATCGTGTTCGGCTCGGTGTCGGCCTCCCACACGGATGCCCACGCCGCGCGCTTGCCCTCCGCGGTGGGGAGCGCCGCACGGGCCTGGGCCGCCGACTGCGCGCCCGTGGCCGTGCGGTCGGCCGCGAGGGCCGCGTCGATCTCCGCGGTGCCGGCGCGACCGCCCGCGACGAGCGCCGTGAGCAGCTCCCAGCGGAGGTCGGCGTCGATCTCGACGCCCTCGAGCGTCTCGCTGCCGTCGAGCAGCGCCTGCACGTGATCCAGCTGCGCCGGCTCCTGCGCGACCTGCGCGAAGGTGCGCAGGAACTGGAACTGGTTGTCGGACCCGGGCGCGGCCTGCGCCGTGAGCGCCCAGAGCTCGGACGCGACCGTCGCGAGCAGCTCGTCGCGGTGGTCCGGCGCCGAGTACGACGACGCGGCGACGGTCAGCTGCGCGAGCGCGTAGCGGAGGGCCGTCGACTCGTCCTCGGTCGCGACGTTGTCGAGCACGAGGCGCGCGTAGTCGCGGGCGCGGATCTCGCCGTCGCGCGTCGCGTCCCACACCGAGGCGAAGACGAGCGAGCGGGCCAGCGAGTCCTCGAACGCGGCGAGGTGGCGCATCGCGACCTCGAGCGACGCGGGATCCAGCCGGACCTTCGCGTAGGTGAGGTCGTCGTCGTTGAGCAGCACGAGCGCGGGGCGCTGGCGGCCGACGAGCTCGGCGACCTCGGTGCGGTCGCCGTCGACGTCGAGCTCGAAGCGCTCCGTGCGGACCAGCTTCGCGTCGCGGAGCTCGTAGAAGCCGATGGCGAGGCGGTGCGGGCGGAGCGTCGGGTAGTCCTCCGCGGCCTCCTGCAGGACGGCGAACGACGTGATGACGCCGTCCTCGTCTGTCGCGATCTCGGGACGCAGGGTGTTGACGCCCGAGGTCTTCAGCCACAGGTCGGTCCAGCGCGCGAGGTCGCGGCCGCTCGTGCCCTCGAGCTCCGTGGTGAAGTCCCGGAGCGTCGAGTTGCCGAACGCGTGGCGCTGGAAGTACGCGGCGACGCCGGCGAGGAACTCGTCCTGTCCGACGTACGCGACGAGCTGGCGGAGGACCGAGGCGCCCTTCGCGTACGTGATGCCGTCGAAGTTGACCTGCACGTCCTCCAGGTCGTTGATGGTCGCGTACACGGGGTGCGTGCTCGGCAGCTGGTCCTGGTTGTACGCCCACGACTTCTCGCCGGCGTTGAACGTGGTCCAGGCGCCCGTCCACTCGGTGCCCTCGGCCGTGGCCAGCGTCGAGATGTAGGTCGCGAAGGACTCGTTGAGCCACAGGTCGTCCCACCACTTCATGGTGACCAGGTCGCCGAACCACATGTGCGCGAGCTCGTGCAGGATCGTCGTGACCCGGCGCTCCTTCACCGCGTCGGTGACCTTGGAGCGGAAGACGTAGCTCTCGACGAAGGTCACGGCGCCGGCGTTCTCCATCGCTCCGGCGTTGAACTCGGGGACGAAGAGCTGGTCGTACTTCGGGAACGGGTACGGGTAGTCGAAGCGCTCCTCGTAGAAGGCGAAGCCCTCGCGGGTCTTCTCGAACACGTAGTCGGCGTCGAGGTGCTCCATGAGCGACTTGCGGGCGAAGACGCCGAGCGGGATCGTGCGGCCGTCGCTCGAGGTGAGCTCGCTCCGGACGACGCCGTAGGGGCCGGCGATGAGCGCCGTGATGTAGCTCGACATGCGGAGCGTGGGCTCGAAGGTCCACGTGGACGCACCGTCGGCCGCTGCCGTGGGCTCGGGCGTGGGGGAGTTGGACACGACCTCCCAGTGCGACGGCGCGGTGACGGTGAAGCGGAAGACGGCCTTGAGGTCGGGCTGCTCGAACACCGCGAACATGCGGCGGGAGTCCGGGACCTCGAACTGCGAGTAGAGGTAGACCTCGTCGTCGACGGGATCCACGAAGCGGTGCAGGCCCTCGCCCGTGTTCGTGTACATGGCGTCGGCGACGACCGTGAGCTCGTTCTCCTGCGCGAGGTCGTCGAGGCGGATGCGGACTCCGTCGCTGACGTCGGAGGGGTCGAGCTCGCGGCCGTTGAGGGTCACGGCGTGCACCGTGCGGGTGATCGCGTCGATGAACGTGGACGCGCCCGCCGTGGCGGTGAATCGCACGGTCGTGGTGGATCCGAACACCTCCGCGCCCCGGGTGAGGTCGAGCGTCACGTCGTACTCGGACACGGCCAGCAGCGCGGCGCGCTCCTCGGCCTCGACGCGGGTGAGGTTCTCTCCTGGCATGGTGCTCCTGCTCGTCCGTGAGGTGGGTGGGCCGTGCGTGCGGACGCGCCTCGCGGGATGGAGCACCTGGCGGTCGAGGACCGCGGGTGCGGGCGGAGCGGCGCCGCTTTCGGAGCCGATCCTATTGCGTCGGCTGACCTAGGCTTGCGGCATGTCCGACGTTGAGAACAGCCCCCGCACCACCGCCGTCGAGTTCTGGTTCGACCCGTCCTGCCCCTGGGCGTGGATGACCTCCCGCTGGGTCGACGAGGTCGCCCGCCACCGAGACCTCGACATCACCTGGCGCGTCATGAGCCTCGCCGTCCTCAACGAGGACAAGGCGGACGACCCGAACTTCGCCGCCTTCCTGCCGCGAGCGCTCCGCTTCACGCGCCTCGTCGCCGCGGTCGAGGCCGAGCACGGCGCCGAGCACGTCAAGCCGCTCTACGACGCGCTGGGCACCCGGATCCACCTCCGCGACCAGAAGGACGCCGACGTCGTGATCCCCGAGGTCCTCGCCGAGCTCGGCCTCCCCGCCGAGCTCGCGGAGACGAGCCGCACCGACCGCTACGACGAGCCGATGCGCGCCAGCCACTTCGACGGCATCGAGCGCGTCGGCCAGGACGTCGGCACGCCCGTCATCGCGGTCGACGGCGTCGCGTTCTTCGGTCCCGTCATCTCGCCCGCGCCGAAGGGCGAGGAGGCCGTCAAGCTGTGGGACGGAGTCGTCGCCGTGGCCGCGTACCCGGGCTTCTTCGAGATCAAGCGCTCGCGCACCGTGGGCCCGATCTTCGACTGACCCTTTCCCGTCGCGTGCGCGGCGGCCGGGCGTCCACGGGCGTCCGGCCGCCGTGCGCCCGGCACCGCCCGCGCCGCGGGCACGACGCCGCGACGCGCGGCAGGAGGGATGCACCGATGCGCATCCACATCGCGACCGACCACGCGGGCCTCGACTTCTCGAGGTACCTCACCGGGCACCTGACCGACGCCGGCCACGACGTCGTCGACCACGGGCCCACCTCGTACGACGCGCTGGACGACTACCCGTCGTTCTGCATCCGCGCCGCCCGCGCCGTCGTCGCCGACCAGCGCCAGGGCACGACCGCGCTCGGCGTGGTGTTCGGCGGGTCGGGCAACGGCGAGCAGATCGCGGCCAACAAGGTCGAGGGTGTCCGTGCGGCGCTCGTCTGGAACCTGTCGACCGCGGTGCTCGCGCGCCAGCACAACGACGCCAACGTGATCTCCATCGGCGCCCGCCAGCACACCGTCGAGGAGGCCACGGCCTTCATCGACGCCTTCATCGCGGAGCCGTTCTCCGCGGAGGAGCGGCACGCGCGCCGCATCGCGCAGCTCGCCGAGTACGAGACGACGGGGGCCATCGCCGGTCACCCCGTCACCGACTAGGCCGCCGTGCCCGAGGGGCATTCGATCCACCGGATCGCGAAGCAGTTCGAGGCGCACTTCGTCGGCGACGTCGTGCAGGCGTCCTCGCCGCAGGGCCGCTTCGCCGAGGGGGCGGCCGTGCTCGACGGACGACGCCTCGTCGCCGCCAAGGCCGTGGGCAAGCAGATGTTCCTCGAGTTCGACGGCGACGTCTGGCTCCGCGTGCACCTCGGCCTCTACGGCGCGTGGGACTTCGCGGGCGACGTCACGACGCTCAACCGGATGGGCCAGAACGGGATGCGCGGGGACGTGCCCGTCGACGACCGCGTCGACGACGCGCCGGTCGACTCCGACGCCGAGGACTCGCTCGCGAGCATCGGCGCGCCCCGCCGGGCACGCCTCCGCATGGCGGAGCAGGAGAAGGTGCACGACCCGTTCTCGGCCGAGGCGTGGCCGCCGGAGCCCGTGGGCCAGGTGCGCGTGCGGCTCCTCACCGAGCACGCCGTGGCGGACCTCCGCGGTCCCACCGCGTGCGTGGTCGCCAGCCCGGAGGAGGTGCAGCAGGCCATCGACAAGCTGGGACCGGATCCCCTCGTCGACGGCGGCAAGCGCTCCGAGGACCGCTTCACGGCGACGGTGCGGAAGAAGCCGACCGCGATCGGCCTGCTCCTCATGGACCAGGCGGTGGTCAGCGGGATCGGCAACGTCTACCGCGCCGAGCTGCTGTTCCGCGCCCGGCAGAACCCGCACACGCCGGGGCGCGACGTGCCCGAGGACGTCGTCCGCGGGCTCTGGAGGGACTGGTCGAAGCTCCTGCGCAAGGGCGTCGAGGTCGGCCAGATGATGACCATGGACGGCCTGCGCGGCAAGAGGCTCGACGCCGCGCTCCGCAACCGCGCGGACCGGCACTGGGTCTACCACCGCGAGGGGCTGCCGTGCCGGGTGTGCGGCACGAACATCGTGATGGAGGAGGCGGCCGGCCGGAAGCTGTACTGGTGCCCGTACTGCCAGGCGTGACGGTGCGCGGGGCCTGAGTCGGCGCTGCTGATCCGGCGCTGCCGCTGATCCGGTGCTGCCGCTGTCCTGCGCTGCCGGGGGTCCGGTGCGAGACGACGGAGGGGCCCGGATCCAGTCGGATCCGGGCCCCTCGACCGTCGGCGTGCTGCTGCCGCGGGCGGTGCTACTCGCTGATGTGGGCGAAGAGGAACCAGCGGTCCTTCTCGAGCCCGCGCGCGATCTCGATGGCGACGTCCTGGCTGTTGACGTCGATCTCGCCGAGCTCCTGCACGGCGCGGTTCACGAGCTCCATCGTGGCGTCGATCTGGGCGATGACCTCGGCGATCGTGGCGCTCGACGGGCGGAAGCCGGGCGTGAGGGGCGCGGTGGTGGTGGACGCGGCGACCGTCTCGACGCGGGCGTCGATCGGGAGGCCGAGGGCGACGACGCGCTCCGCGGCGGTGTCCGCCCAGTCCTGCGCGTGGGCGACGAGGACGTCGAGGAACTCGTGGACGCCGATGAAGTTCGCGCCGCGGACGTGCCAGTGCGCCTGCTTGCCGTTGACGGCGAGGGCCTGGAGGTTGACGACGACGGGGCTGAGGAACTGGGCGACGCCTGCGGCGACGTCGGCCGATGCGGAGCTGGTGGGGACGTGGACGGTGTCGGTCATGGGTTCTCTCCTCGAGCGGCGGGACGGGTCTGCGGGCTGCGGACGATGTCGCCAATCTCGCGCATCCGTCCGCTGCCCGCAAGCAAGCTGAGGCATGGCTTACCGGGTCGAGCGCGCGCGGGGGTGCGGTTCCCGCAGCGCTCCCGACACGGTCAGCGGAGCGCCGAGACGCGGGCCGCCACCTCCTTGACGTCGCGGATGCGGCGTTCGTAACGGGCCGCGACCGCGATGAGGACCACTCCGCCGATGCCCGCCCACGCCCACCACGGGACGGTCGTCGATGCCTCGCGGATCCACGGCCAGAGCTGGGCGACCGCGTGCACCAGCAGGACACCCGCGCCGATGAGGAACGGCGCGCGGAGCCTCAGCCGGGCTCCCGTGAGCAGCGTGGCGAGCGCGAGTATCCCGAGTCCGACGATGCGCCACGCCGGGCTCGGGCCGAGGTCGGCGAGGAGCGGTGGGACGAGCAGGGCGAGCAGTCCGGGTGCGAGGTGCCGCATGCTGCCGGCCGTCGCGTCGTGGATCAGGCGTCGGGCGCCGACCACGAGCAGCGCCACGGCGACCGGCACCGTGACGGTCTCCACCGGGTCCGCGGCTCCCGAGACGACGAGGATCGCGGCGACCAGCCCGCCGACGACGAGCGCAGCGAGCGCGAGGACGCGGTCGCGCGGCGGGGGAGAGCCGGCGCGCTCTCCCGCCTCGTCGGGCCGGGCGCCGGTGGTCGCCAGCCCGGAGGGGGAGCACACGATGTGGATGCCGGCGAGGACGCTGACGAGGAGCGCCGCGCGGAGGCCGACCCCGGCCATGCGGTCGGCGTGGGCGACGAGGATCCCGGCGGCCCCCGCGGATCCCGCTCCGATCAGCGCGCCCAGTCCGGCGACACGTGGCACCGTGTGGAGCAGGGTGTCCGTGACGGTGCGCGCTCCGTCGGATGCGTTCCCCGGCATCCACGCGTCGTATGCGTTCGCGACCGGACCGTTCGCGGGCATGCCCACGGCGGGGACCCGTCGGGGGTGGTCCTGCGCGCGTGGGGGCAGGAGGCCGACGGCGAGGATGAGGACGGCGGTGGCCGAGAGCGTCCAGAGATCGGTGCGCGCGAACGTGGCCGGATCGTGCGCGACCAGCGCGGACACCGCGCGTCCGAAGCCGACGAGCGGGACGGCGAGGCCGGAAGCGACCACGGTCGCCAGGACGAGGGGCCTCGTCGGCGAGGCGCAGTCCGTCCCGCGGAGGGCGGCCGCAGCCAGGAGGAGGACGGCACCGGCGGCACCCCCGAGGACGAGCGCCCGGACGGGCGTCCCCGTCCACGACGCGACGGCCGTGGGCAGGGCAGCGAGGAGGAGGGCGCCGAGGAGGACGGGCGCCGCTCCGGATGTCCGGCCGGGGACCTGCGTCGCATCGTGACCGCGACCCCCGGGCAGCCCCCGCTGGAGGAGGGCCGCGACGGCGAGGAGCACGCCGGCGGGCGGCAGCACGTAGGGCTCCACGGCGTCGATGCGTCCGCGGCCGAGCGCGACCCACAGCGCTGCGGTGCCGAGGGCGAGGGCGATCCAGCCCGCATGGCGCCGCGCACGCGAGCCCGGCGGCGAGGATGCGACGAGCACGGCCACCGCCGACAGCAGCAGGGCGACGGGGAGCCCGGGGCCGCCGGAGGCCGCGCCGACCGCGACCGTGCCGGCGACGAGCACGCCCGTCGCCGCGTCGGCGGCATGCCGGACGGCGCCGGCGACCGTTCGGGGCGCGTGTCCGGGGACGGACACGGGTGCCGGGTTCCTCAGGCGATCGGCGGCCCCGACCGCAGCCACGAGCACGGCCACGATCGCCGGCGCGATCAGCGCTGCGGGGTCGAGCGCCGTGTACCCGCCGCGCCAGGCGAGGAGCGCCACGACCACGGCGCCGACGAGCGCCGTCGCCGCGGACGCCGCGAGCACGTCTCGATGCACGGACCGGAGGACGAGGAGCACCCCCGCACCCGCGACGAGAGCCACGCTCACGACGAGCGGGCGGACGACGCCCTCTCCGGGTCCGACGGACGCGGCCATGACGAGAGCCACGAGGACGCTCGTGCCCACCCAGGCGGAGCCCGCGATGCGCGCGTCCACGGTGCTGCGGGCGGCACGGAGGACGAGCGCCCCGAGCCCGACGAGCAGCACCGCCGTGACCGCCAGCTGGGCGTCGACGGCCGTCTCGCGCCCGACGGATCCCGCGGAGAGGCGCAGCGCACGCACGCCGCCCACGGCCAGGATCCCGATGCCCGCGCCGATCACGACGGCCCGCAGCAGCGGACGCACGGGGGACGCGGCGTGCCGCAGCACCGAGGCGCCGCCGAGGGCGAGAGCCGCGCAGATCCCGGTCAGGAGATACGGCCGGAGCACGTCATCGGGACGACCTGCGGCGACGAGCGGCAGCACGGCCGTGAGGATGCCCGCGAGGGTCAGGGCCGTGACGCCGCGGCGGACCCGGGGCCCGACCGTCGACCCCGTCGCGTCGCCGTCGCCGTCGCGGTCGACGCGCACCGCGGCGCGGTGCATGAGGGCCGCGATGAGCAGCAGCGCGCCTGCGCTCGGCAGCCAGTACGCCTCCGGCGAGGTCACGCCGCCCGCCAGAAGCCGCGACCACGACGCGGCGGTCGCCGTGGCGAGCGCCGTCCAGCCCCACGCGCGGCGTGCGCTGCGCGACAGGAGCAGGCCGTCGTGCGCGTACGAGAGTGAGCACGCCGTGCCGGCGAGCGTCAGCAGGGGGATCCACAGGAGCTCGCGGCCCGCGCTTGTCGGGTCGACGGAGACGGCGACGAGCATCGCCCCCGCCGCCACGGCGGTCGTGCCCGCATCGAGGGCGATGCGGAGCGCCTTGGACGTGTGCCGGTAGCCGAGCAGGGCGGCGACCGCGGCGACGAGCGCCACCGCGGCGGGGATCACGCCGTGGGGAGTCGCACCGCGATCGACCAGCGCGCCGGCGGTGAGGACGGCGAGCAGCAGCGAGGGCGTGACGAGGGCCGCGGTCGTCAGCCGCCAGCGGCGCAGGGCGGTTGTCCCCGGTGCTCGCGGCACGTCGTCCTGCGCGTCGACGCGAGGCGCAGGCGCGGGCAAGGGGACGCGGCGGGCACCGCCCACGGTCCAAGCCACGAGGCCGGCCACGAGGGCCGTCTGGGCGGCGATGGACCAGACCGGCGATCCCGTGAGCGCGCCCCCGACGCGGTCGGCGCCGACGATCGCGACGAGGGGCGCCGCGAGACACGCGGGGAGCATGGCCGTCGCGAGAAGCGCGCGTCGCCGCACGCCCGGACGCCCGGGGAGCGCACCGGCCACCGAGGCCGCCAGCCCGCAGGCGAGCAGGACGAGCACGACCGGATCGCCGGCCGAGTCCAGCGCGCTCGACGGCGGCGCGGATCCGATGACTCGCGCAGTCGCGAGCGACGGTGCCAGGGCGGCGACCGCGACGAGCCCGGCGAGGGCGGCCCCGGCCGTGGCGAGGCGCGCCGTGCCCTCCGTGCGTGCGGTCCGGGATCCGGCGACGAGGAGGAGGACGACGGCCGGAGCGACCACCCACCACGTGCTCGTGCTCGCCCAGGATGCGGCCCAGGCGAGGGCCCCCGCCGTCACCGACAGCGCCACGAGCGCGGCCGTGGGGACGACGGCGGGGCCGGGATCGCGACGCGAGCGCACACGCCAGGCCAGGGCGCCCGCGGAGGCGACGAGGTACGCGCCGGCCACGACCGCGACGGGACCCAGGGCGGGGATCGCGGCGACAACCACGGCCGCCCCCGTCCAGGCGAGGAGGCGCCGACGGGCCTGCAGGCGGCCGGCCACGAGCGCGGCGGCCGCCGCGAGGACCCAGACGACGACGAGGCCGACTGCCGCGGCGCGGACACCTCCGGGCAGATCGGCGACGTCGCTCGTCCTGCTCAGCACCACCACCGCGTCGTCGAGGGCCCCGTGCTCCCATGCGGGCAGCCCGACGAGCACCGTGGCCGTGATTCCGCCGAGGCCGGCGATCGCGGCGGGCAGCCCGGCCACGGCTGTGACGACCAGCGCGGCGACGGCGGACATTCGGGCCGTCGCGGCGACGACGGGGTCGTGCAGCCGGCGAGAGAGCACGTCGAGCACGGCTGCCACCGCCGCCGCCGCCACGAGCTGCATGCAGAACGTGAGCAGGGCGGGTCCGCCCATGAGCGCGGTGACCGGCAGCGCGGCCGATGCTCCGACTCCCGCGACGGCGGCGGCGAGGACGCGCAGCGGATCGGCAGATGTCGGCGCGGTGTCGGCCGCGCCGCCATGGGACGTGGCCTGCTCGACCGATGCCTCCGGGGGTGGCGCCACGTCGTCGGCGGGCGCGGCCGCATCCACGTCCGCGACGTCGCCGCGGAGCTCGACGCGGGAGGCGGGACGCGCGAGCGCCCACGCGTGCGCGCCGCTGGCGACGGCCGCGACGAGGAGCGGGAGGGCCGGGACCGCGTCGGAGGCCATGGCGCTGGCGGCTCCCGCGACCACGGCGGCGGTCGCGGTCGCGACGCCCACGACCCGGAGGATGCCGCGTTCGAGCGCGTCAGGGAGGGCGGCCGCGCGCGACGGGGGCGCGGCGTGGACGAGGGCGACGGCCGAGGCAGCCGCCAGCGCGAGCGCGACGCGGGTGCCGGCGTCGGCTGTCGGCACGGCGCCGACCAGGAGGCCGGCGGCGACCGTCAGCCCCGCCCAGCCGGCGATGCCCGCGGCGCGGACGCGGAGCAGGGGCGCGAGCACGAGGAGCAAGGCCGACACGATGAGCGTCCCCACGCCGAAGTGGACGAGAGGGTCGACGGACGCGGCTCCCGCGAGGTCGTAGGACCGCACGGCCCAGACGTCGAGATGCAGCAGCACGATGCCCACCACGCCCACGGCCTCCGCGGTGCCGGGCAGACGGCGCCGGGCGAGGACCGCGGCCGCCACCAGCGCGGCCACGGTGACGGCCGCGGTGATCGCCGCGCGGACGACGAGCCCGTAGGTGACGAACGCGTAGACCACGTAGAACACGGCCGCGACCGAGAGCAGGACGACGCCGATGGCGAGCAGCACGGCCGGGACGCTGATCCGGCGCCGGGGTGCCGCGGGCGCGATGGGAGCAGGGGCCTCGATCTCGACCGGAGTCCGCTGGAGCCGGCGCGCGTCCGCGTCGGGAGCGGGGCCGGTCGGGGCGAGCATCGCGGGACGGGCGTCCGCCGACGGCCCGTCCACGGGCAGCGGTGCTGCCCGCCGCGGGTCGGGGTTCGCGGTCACGGGGGACTCCGCGACGCCGGCCGCTGCGGCCGTGACGACCACGGCCTCACGGCGACGCACCGCCTCCTCGCTCCAGCGCCGCATGGCAGCGACGAGGCGCTCGCGCTCCGTGATCGCCTCCACGACGCGGTGCGATGCCTCGAGCGCGGCGGCGGCCTCGGGCGCGCGGACGTCGAGACCGCAGCGCCAGCAGACGAGCGCGCCCAGGGGCGCGAGGCAGCCCGGGCAGAGATCCGTGCGCAGGAGGTCGTCCGGTGACGCGGCCCACGGTTGCGCCGGGATCCGCGATCCACGTGCGTCGTCCTCGACCATGCAGCCCCCCGAGCTCGCCCGATGCGGAAGCTCCCAGGCTATCCACGGATCGGGACGCTAGCCGGGGCGACGTGGGCGGCGGCATCGCGTCGCCCCGAACGGGGGATGGGCGAGGCGACGCAGGGCCTGGGGAGGAGGGCCCACGGAGTCCCGACGGGAACGCGGGAGTCCCGACGGGAACACGATGGAGGGGATGACGGGAATCGAACCCGCGTGATCAGTTTGGAAGACTGAGGCTCTACCATTGAGCTACATCCCCGCGAGACCGGACGACCGCCCTGAGGGGCCGTGCTCCGGATGCGCGGGATCCAGCGTAGCGCAGCCTCCCGTCGCCGGTGACCAGCGCCCGGCACGAGTCGGATAGGCTGTGGCACGGTCGGATCGGCTTCCGCGCGCCTGCACGAATAGGGGCACGGCTCCCGCTTCGACCGAGGGAATGCGTGGCAGCCGGGGCGTAGCGTAGTGGCTAGCGCGTCCGCTTTGGGAGCGGAAGACCGCAGGTTCGAGTCCTGTCGCCCCGACCACATCCCCGACGACGAAATGCCGTCTCAGCCGAGGCGCGTACCGCGATTACAGGAGAACTCCACACGTGAAGACCACGGTCGAAAAGCTGAGCCCCACGCGCGTCAAGCTCGCGATCTCTGCCACCCCCGAAGACCTGAAGCCGCACATCGACCACGCATACGGCCACATCGCCGAGCAGGTCGCCATCCCCGGCTTCCGCAAGGGCAAGGTGCCGCCGCCCATCATCGACCAGCGCGTCGGCCGCGAGGCCGTGCTGGAGCACGCCGTCAACGACGGCATGGACGGCTTCTACCAGGCCGCTGTCAAGGAGACGGACATCCGTCCCCTCGGCCGCCCCGAGGCCGACGTCAAGGAGTGGCCCGGCAAGGACCTCACCGGCGACCTGCTCCTCGAGATCGAGGTCGACGTCCGCCCCGAGTTCGACCTGCCCGCGTACGAGGGCCTCGAGCTCACCGTGGACTCCGTCGAGGTCACCGACGACGAGGTCGCGACCGAGCTCGACGGCCTGCGCAGCCGCTTCGGCACGCTGATCACGGTGGACCGCCCCGCGAAGACGGGCGACTTCGTCCAGATCGACCTCACCGCCACCATCGCCGGCAACGCCGTCGACACCGCGAGCGGCATCTCCTACGAGCTCGGCTCCGGCGACCTGATCGACGGCATCGACGAGGCGCTCGAGTCCCTCACCGCCGGTGAGAGCACCACGTTCGAGTCGAAGCTGCTCGGCGGCGACAACGAGGGCGAGACGGCCGAGATCGCCGTGACCGTCCAGTCCGTCAAGGAGCGCGAGCTGCCCGAGGCCGACGACGACTTCGCGCAGATCGCCAGCGAGTTCGACACCATCGACGAGCTGCGCGCGGACCTGAAGGTCCAGGTCGGCAAGTCCAAGGTCTTCGGCCAGGTCACCCAGGCCCGCGACCAGATCGTCGACAAGCTCCTCGAGGGCGTCGAGATCCCGGTCCCCGAGAAGCTCGTCGAGGACGAGGTGCAGCGCCACCTCGAGAACGAGAACCGCCTCGAGGACGACGTGCACCGCGCCGAGGTCAAGGAGTCCAGCGAGAAGGCGTTCCGCCAGCAGCTGCTCCTCGACGTCATCGCGGAGAAGGAGGAGCTGAAGGTCAGCCAGGACGAGCTGACCCAGTACCTCATCCAGGGCGCGCAGCAGTACAACATGGAGCCGAACGAGTTCGTCCAGGTGCTGCAGCAGAACAACCAGATCCCCGCCATGGTCGGCGAGGTCGCGCGCAACAAGGCCCTCGCGGTCGTGCTCGACAAGGCGAAGGTCGTGGACGCCGACGGCAAGGTCGTCGACGTGACCGAGTTCACGAAGCCCGTCGTGCGCGACGCCGACGCTGCGAGCGAGGAGCCCGCCGCGGACGCGGACGCCGAGGCCGTCACGGCTGACGCACCCGTGGAGGAGGCCGCAGAGGCAGCCGCCGAGGAGGCCCCGGCCGAGAAGCCGAAGAAGAAGGCGCCCGCGAAGAAGAAGGCCGCCGAGAAGGCCGCCGACTCCGAGTAGTCGCATCCACCGACCGCTCGCGGCGGTCGGCAGCACGAGGGCCCGGGGAGCGCATGCTCCTCGGGCCCTCGCGCGTGCGGGCGGCTGCGCTCTCCGCCCGCGGCGAACACGGGCGTAGGCGCGGATCCGCTCCGATAGATTCATGACTCGAAGCGACGAATGAATGGGAGCTCGAACAATGGCCGAACCGACACTGGTACCCGGTGTTTTTGACCGACTGCTGAAGGACCGCATCATCTGGCTCGGATCCGAGGTCCGCGACGACAACGCGAACGAGATCTGCGCGAAGATCCTGCTGCTGGCGGCGGAGGACACCGAGAAGGACATCTTCCTCTACATCAACTCGCCCGGCGGTTCCGTCACGGCGGGAATGGCCATCTACGACACCATGCAGTTCGTCCCCAACGACATCGTCACCGTCGGGATCGGAATGGCGGCATCCATGGGGCAGCTGCTCCTCACGAGCGGCACCAAGGGCAAGCGCTACATCACGCCCAACGCCCGCGTGCTCCTGCACCAGCCGAGCGGTGGCTTCGGCGGGACGTCGAGCGACATCCAGACGCAGGCGCAGCTCATCCTCGCCATGAAGCACCGGCTCGCCGAGATCACCGCGGGCCAGACCGGCAAGACCGTCGAGCAGATCAACGAGGACGGCGACCGCGACCGCTGGTTCACCGCCCAGGAGGCGCTCGAGTACGGCTTCGTCGACCACATCCGCGAGTCGGCGACCGACGTCGTCGGCGGCGGCGGCACCGAGACCTCCTAGAGCACGCGACAGAAGAGACAGGCAGAGAAGAAGAACATGGAACTCCCCACCTTCGGCGGCGCCCGCGGCGCCGGCTCCACCGCCACGAGCCCGTCGTCGCGGTACATCCTCCCCAGCTTCGAGGAGCGCACGGCCTACGGCTACAAGCGCCAGGACCCGTACGCCAAGCTCTTCGAGGACCGCATCATCTTCCTCGGCGTGCAGGTCGACGACGCGTCGGCCGACGACGTCATGGCCCAGCTGCTCGTGCTCGAGTCGATGGACCCCGACCGCGACATCGTCATGTACATCAACTCGCCCGGCGGCTCGTTCACGGCCATGACGGCGATCTACGACACGATGCAGTACGTCTCGCCGCAGATCCAGACGGTCTGCCTCGGCCAGGCGGCCTCCGCCGCGGCCGTGCTGCTCGCCGGCGGTGCCCCGGGCAAGCGCCTCGCGCTCCCGAACGCGCGGGTGCTCATCCACCAGCCCGCCACGGGCGAGTCGAGCGGCGGCCAGGCCTCCGACATCGAGATCCAGGCCGCGGAGATCATGCGCATGCGCTCCTGGCTCGAGGACACGCTCGCGAAGCACACCAACCGCGACCGCGCCCAGATCAACCGCGACATCGAGCGCGACAAGATCCTGGGCGCCGACGAGGCGCTCGAGTACGGCCTCATCGACCAGGTGCTCACCTCGCGCAAGAACCTGACGGCGGCGATCCCCGCCCGCTAGGCCCGCACAGCGGAAGAGGGGCGGTCGGCATCAGCCGACCGCCCCTCTTCTCATGCCACCTGCGTCAGGCCGCGGGCTCCGCGATCTCGCCGCGCTCGATCGCCTCCCGCTCGAGCTCCCGCACGATGGGCAGCACCTGCGTGCCGAACTGCTCGATGTCCTCGAGGTAGTGCAGGAAGCCGAGGAGCAGCAGGTCCACCCCGCGCTTGCGGTACTCGACCATGCGACGCGCGATCTGCTCCGGTGTGCCGATGAGGCCCGTGCGGAAGCCGTCGTTGTACTGCACGAGGTCGCGGAAGGTCGAGTCGGACCACATGCCCTTGCCGTCGCCGGTGGACGCCCCGGCCTGCTTCACGGCCTGGCGGAAGCCCTCGACGGCGTCGGGGTTCGCCTTGGCGATGATCTCCTCGAGCACGTCCTGCGCCTCCTGCTCGGTGTCGCGCGCGATGACGAAGCCGTTGAGGCCGAACTTCACGCGGTCGGTGCGGCCTGCGGCGCGCGCCGAGGCGAGGACGTCGGCGCGCTGCTCCTCGAAGCCCGCGAAGTCCTTGCCGTTGGAGAAGTACCAGTCGGTAACCCGGCCGCCCATCTCGCGGGCGTCCGTGCTGTTGCCGCCCATGAAGATCTCCGGGTGCGCACGTCCGGGCACGTCGACGGGCGGCGGCTTGAGCGTGAAGTCGTGGATCCGGTAGAAGTCGCCCAGGTGCGTGAACTCCTTCTCCGTCCAGAGGCCGCGGAGCACCCGGATGAACTCCTCGGTGCGGCGGTAGCGCTCCCCGTGCTCGAGCCACGGCTCGCCGAACCCGACGAACTCGTCCTTCAGCCAGCCGGAGACGACGTTCACGGCGGCGCGACCGTGGGACATGTGATCGGCGGTGATGATCCACTTGGCCAGCACGCCCGGGTGCCAGAGGCCCGGGTGCACGGCCGCGATGACCTTGAGCCGCTCGGTCGCGAGCAGCAGGCCCAGCGAGAACGACGTGGACTCGTGCTGCTGGTCGGCGCCGTAGGAGGCGGCGTAGCGCACCTGGCTCAGGGCGTAGTCGAATCCGTTGCGCTCGGCGAGCTGCGCGACGCGGACGTTGAAGTCGAAGTCGAAGTGGGTGCGCTGCTCGATGTCGCTCGTCACGAGGCCGCCCGAGACGTTCGGGACCCAGTAGGCGAAGGACAGCGCGTCGGGGGATGCGGTGGCGGTGTTCTCGGTCATGCGGACATGGTGGGGGCGCGCGCTGGGGTGGACCCCGAGTGTTGCGCCGTGTGACGGCTGGCACGCGACGGGCCGTGCTCCCAGGGGTCCTGGCGATGTCCCATGCACGCGTTAGGCTCGTGGAACACCGCACGACTTCCGGGAGGCTTCCATGGCACGCATCGGCGAGAGCGCGGATCTGCTCAAGTGCTCCTTCTGCGGGAAGAGCCAGAAGCAGGTCCAGCAGCTGATCGCGGGACCGGGCGTCTACATCTGCGACGAGTGCGTGGAGCTCTGCAACGAGATCATCGAGGAGCGCCTGGCCGAGGCCAGCGAGGAGACCACGGGCGAGTTCGAGCTCCCCAAGCCGAAGGAGATCTTCGGCTTCCTCGACGAGTACGTCATCGGGCAGGAGGCCGCCAAGCGCGCGCTGTCCGTCGCGGTCTACAACCACTACAAGCGCGTGCGGGCCGTCAGCACCATCGGGCCGGCCGAGACCGTGGGCGACGAGATCGAGATCGCCAAGAGCAACATCCTCCTCATCGGGCCCACCGGCTGCGGCAAGACGTACCTCGCGCAGACGCTGGCGAAGCGCCTGAACGTGCCGTTCGCCGTCGCCGATGCGACCGCCCTCACGGAGGCGGGCTACGTCGGCGAGGACGTCGAGAACATCCTGCTGAAGCTCATCCAGGCCGCCGACTACGACGTGAAGCGCGCCGAGACCGGCATCATCTACATCGACGAGGTCGACAAGATCGCGCGCAAGGCCGAGAACCCGAGCATCACGCGCGACGTGTCGGGTGAGGGTGTCCAGCAGGCGCTGCTGAAGATCCTCGAGGGCACGGTCGCCTCTGTCCCGCCGCAGGGCGGCCGCAAGCACCCGCACCAGGAGTTCATCCAGGTCGACACGACCAACGTGCTCTTCATCGTCGCGGGCGCGTTCGCCGGGCTCGAGGACATCATCAGCCAGCGCGCGGGCAAGAAGGGCATCGGCTTCGGCGCCCCGCTTCACCGCAAGGACGTCAACGCCGACGTGTTCGGCGAGGTGCTGCCGGAGGACCTGCACAAGTTCGGCCTCATCCCCGAGTTCATCGGGCGCCTCCCGGTCGTCACGACGGTCACGCAGCTCGACCAGCGCGCGCTCATGGAGATCCTCACGAAGCCGCGCAACGCGCTCGTCCGCCAGTACCAGCGCATGTTCGAGCTCGACGGCGTGGAGCTGGAGTTCGAGCAGGGCGCCCTGGAGTCGATCGCCGACCTCGCCGTGCTCCGCCAGACGGGCGCCCGCGGCCTCCGCGCCATCCTCGAGGAGGTGCTCGGCCCGATCATGTTCGACATCCCCTCGGACGACGAGGTGGGCCGCGTGGTCATCACCCGCGAGTCGGTCGTGCAGAACGCCGCGCCCACCATCGTGCCGCGTGCCTCGATGCTCCGCGCGGAGAAGTCCGCCTGATCCGGCGTCGCGCCGCGACACGACGAGAGCACCGCACCCCGTGAGGGGCGCGGCGCTCTCGTCGTCCGCGCCGTGGATCAGTCGGCGAGGCCCCGACGCTCGAGCAGCGGCTCGATCACGGCGTCGCGGCCGCGGAAGTCGCGGTACGCCTCCAGCGGGTCCTTCGATCCGCCGACGCCGAGGAGCCGGGAGCGGAACCGGTCGCCGTTCTCGCGTGTGAGTCCGCCGTTCTCGCGGAACCACTCGACCGTGTCGGCGTCCAGCACCTCGCTCCAGATGTAGGAGTAGTAGCCCGCGTCGTAGCCGCCCGCGAAGGTGTGCTGGAAGTAGCTCGACGCGTAGCGGGGGAGGACGGCGGGCACGTCGAGGCCGACCGCGGCGAGGACGTCGGCCTGGAACGCGTCCACGTCCTCGATCCGGTCGTCGACGCCGATGCGGTGCCACGCCTGGTCGAGGAGCGCGGCGCCCAGGTACTCGGAGGTGAGGAAGCCCTCGTTGAACGCGCTGGACGCCTGGACGGCGGCCACGAGCTCGGCCGGCATGGGCTCGCCGGTCTCGTGGTGCACGGCGTAGGACGCGAGGATCTCGGGCCACAGCATCCACATCTCGTTGACCTGGCTGGGGAACTCGACGAAGTCGCGGAACACGTTCGTGCCGGCGAAGCGCGGGTAGGTCACGCGGGCGAAGAGCCCGTGCAGCGCGTGGCCGAACTCGTGGAACAGGGTGGTGGTCTCGTCGTAGCTGAGCAGGGTCGGCTGGCCCGCCGGCGGCTTCGGCACGTTGAGGTTGTTGAGCACGACCGTGGGCGTGTCGAGCAGCGCGCTCTGCGAGATGAGCGGGTTCATCCACGCCCCACCGCGCTTGGAGTCGCGCGTGTGGAGGTCGAGGACGTAGAGGCCGACGGGGGATCCGTCCTCGTCGCGCACCTCGAAGACGCGCGCGTCCGGGTGGTAGGCGACGATGTCCTCGCGCTCGGCGAACGTGACGCCGTAGAGCGCGGTGGCCGCGCGGAACACGCCGTCGCGGAGCACCCGGTCGGCCTCGAGGTAGGGGCGCATGCGCTCGGTGTCGACGTCGTAGCGCTCCGTGCGGACCCTCTCGCTGTAGAACGACCAGTCCCAGGCGGCGAGCTCGAACGACGGCTCGCCACGCTCCTCCTGCGTGCGGTCGATCACGCGCTGCAGCTCGACGGCCTCAGCCCGGGCGTTGCGCGCCGCGGCCGGGGCGAGCCCGCCGAGCATGTCGGCGACGGCCTCCGGGGTGCGCGCGGTCTGGTCCGCGGTGACCGCCGCCGCGTGGCTCGGGAAGCCGAGGAGAGCGGCGCGTTCGGCCCGGAGCCGGGTGATCTCGAGCACCAGCGGGCGGTTGTCGTGGTCGTTCCCGCGGGAGCCGCGGGCGAGCGACGCCTCCATGATCCGCTGGCGCAGCCCCCGGTCCGTCAGCTGCGACAGGTACGGGTGACCGGTGGGGAGGACCAGCGTGATGAGGTGCTTCCCCTCGAGCCCGCGGTCGGCGGCGGCCTGCGCGGCCGCCGCGATCGCGCTCGCCCCGAGGCCGTCGAGCTCCGTCGGGTCGTCGACGACGACGGCGAGGTCGTTGGTGTCCTCGAGCAGGTTCGACTCGAAGCGCGTCGTGAGCACGGAGAGGCGGCGGTTCAGGTCGCGCAGGCTGTCCTTCGCGTCGTCGTCGAGGCCAGCGCCCGCGATCGTGAACTCGGCCAGGTAGCGCTCGACGAGGTAGACGGACTCGGCGTCGAGCCCGGACTCGTGGCGGGTGTCGTGGACGGCGCGGATCCGGGCGTAGAGGGCTGCGTCGAGGCGGATCGCGTCCTCGTGCGCGGCCAGCTCCGGTGCGATCTCGGCATCGAGCTCGCGCGTGGAGGGCGAGCTGTCGGCGGAGGAGAGCGTGAAGAAGACGTGGCCGACGCGGTCGAGCGTGCGGCCCGCGCGCTCGAGGGCGACCAGCGTGTTCTCGAAGGTCGGGGGCTCGGGGGAGTCGGCGATCGCGCGGACCTCGGCCAGGTGCTCGGCGATCCCGGCCCGGAACGCGGGGCGGAAGTGCTCCTCGCGGATGTCGGCGAAGGGGGGCATGCCGTAGGGGAGGGTGCTCGGTTCGAGGAAGGGATTCGGGGGCGTCGTCATACGGCGAGCCTAGGCCGGGCGCCGACCTAGGCTCGGAGGGTGAAGAGCGAGCGATACACCCACGGCCACCACGAGAGCGTCCTCCGCGTGCACAGCGCGCGGACCGTCCGGAACTCCGCCGCCTACCTGGAGCCGCACCTGCGGCCCGGGCTCGACGTCCTGGACGTCGGCAGCGGCCCGGGCACCATCACGGTGGAGCTCGCCGACCTCGTCGCGCCCGGCCGCGTGGTCGGCCTGGACATGTCGGAGGACGTCGTGCGGCAGGCGTCGGAGCTGGCGGCGTCGCGGGGCACCGGGAACGTCGACTTCGTCACCGGATCGGTCTACGAGCTGCCCTACCCCGACGCGTCCTTCGACGTCGTCCACGCGCACCAGGTGCTGCAGCACGTGGGCGACCCCGTCCGCGCGCTGGCGGAGATGCGCCGCGTCACGCGCCCCGGCGGGCTCGTGGCGGCCCGTGACGTCATCTACTCGAAGGTCGCGCTCTTCCCCGAGTCCGACGGCCTGCGGCTCTGGGCCGACGTGTACCTGCCCGTGCACCGGGCGAACGGCGGCGAGCCCGACGCGGGATCCCGCCTGAAGGCCTGGGCGCGGGAGGCGGGCTTCACCGACATCGCGTCGAGCGCATCCGTGTGGTGCTTCTCCTCGGACGCGGAGCGCGCCTGGTGGGGCGGCGCATGGGCCGACCGCGCGGTCGCGTCGTCGTTCGCGGGCCAGGCCCGCGAGGGCGGGTTCGCCACCGATGACGATCTGCAGGCGATGCGCGCCGGCTGGCAGGAGTGGGCGGCGGACGACGACGGCTTCCTCGCCATGCCGCACGGCGAGATCCTCGCCCGGCGCTGAGCCCCACCGCCCGGGCGTCGCGGCCTCACCTCGGCGCGGTCACGTCCCGGATGCCGAGGAGAACGGCGGCAGTCCGGTCGACGTGCGCGTCGAGCCGCCCGACGTGCGCCTCGAGCGCTCGTCGCAGCAGCGCGACGCGGGCGCGCTCCATGCGGGCGAGCATCGCGCGGCCCTCGGGGCCGAGCCTCAGGACCGCCTCGGCGCCGTCGGGCGTCTCGACGACGTAGCCCCGGTGGACCAGGCTGGCCAGCCCCGGTGCCACGGCGGCGCGCGAGGTCCGGCACCTGCTCACGAGGTCGTGGCGCGTGACGCGGTCGTAGTGGGCGATGATCCGCAGGAACAGCACCTGCAGCCCGGTGAGCGGCTCCCACACGGGCAGGAGCGCCTCGTGCATGTCGTCCGAGAGCGACATGACGGAGTCTGCCAGGCGGGCCAGCTCGTCGTCGCCGGGGCGACCGGCTCGTGGGTGCGCGGAGCGCTGCGCGGGGTCGTGCGCGGTCATGGGTCCCCTGTCGTCGGCGGAGGGCGGCCGCCGGGTGGCGGGCGCGCGTCGAGCTCGCCCACGGGGTCCGGGTGGGCGGTCGATGGAGTGGGGACGGGTGGCGCAGCGCCGAGCCCGTCCCCGGATCAGCGGGTCAGTCGTCGAACGGGTCGTCGGTGCTCTCGCCGGGGATGGTGATCGTCGCTGCGTCCTCGACCGGGTCGTAGCGGATCAAGGTGCCGTCGTCGAGCTCCACGACGGGCTTCCGCTCGAGCCAGGTGAGCGTCCAGCGCCACTGGGACGTGTCGGCGTCGAGCGCGACCACGTCGGACTCGACGGTCTTCACGGCGAGGAGCACGACCTCGGGCAGGTCAGCCGGGGCGGTGCCGCCGACGGGCCAGCGGGTGCCGAGCTGCATCAGACGTCCTGCTCGTAGGTGACCCACGTGGTGCGGCGGGCGACCCGGTCGTAGAGGCGCTGCGCGTCGGCGTTGTCCTCGGCGGTGATCCACCGGAGCATGCTGGCGCCCTCGCGGCGCGCGACCTCGGCGACCGCGGCGATGAGCTGCTTGCCCACGCCCTGGCGGCGCGAGACCTCGCGCACGTACAGGTCGTCGACGAGGAGGCCGTCGGTGCCGCGGGCCAGGCGCGCGAAGCGGTGGAAGTGCGCGAGGCCGACGAGGGCGCCCTCGTGCGCGTCGTCGACGGCGACGAGCGCGGAGCTCGCGTGGGCGTCGTCGATGAGGTGGCTCCAGGCGAGCACGGCCGCCTCGTCCGTGAGCTCGGTGCCGTAGAACCCGGCGTAGCCCGCGAACAGGTCGAACCAGGGGAAGAAGTCGCCGTCGCGGACGGGACGGATCGAGATGGTCATGCGCGGTTCTCCTCGGGCTGCTCGGCGGGGGCGAGCGTGATGCGGGCGACGGCGGGGCCGTCCCCCTCGGTGAAGGTCAGGTCGGCGATGCGGCCCACGGCGCGGAGGTCCCGCGCCACGAGCTCGAGAGAGCGGATGTCCTCGGGCGAGGCGGAGACGACGGCCTCCGCGACGGGCGTCTTCTGCGAGGCCTTGGCGTCGGTCTTGGCGCGGCGGATGCCCACGAGCGCCCGGCCGGCCAGCGCGAGCAGCCGCGGGTCGGCCGGGCCGCCGGTCGCCGCGGCGGCGGGGGTCGGCGCGGTCGGCCAGTCGGCGGTGTGGATCGAGCCGTCGTGCGACCAGCTCCACGCCTCCTCTGCCGCGAACGGGATGAACGGCGCGAATAGGCGCAGCAGCACGTCGAGGGCCTCGCGGAGCGCTGCCACCGCGGATCCCCGGTCGGCCGGGTCGGCGTCGGCCGAGTAGGCGCGGTCCTTCACGAGCTCCAGGTAGTCGTCGCAGAAGGTCCAGAAGAAGCTCTCGGTGACCTCGAGCGCGCGAGCGTGGTCGTACTCCTCGAGCGCCGTCGTCGCGGTCTCGACGACCTCGGCGAGGGCGGCGAGCATGCCCACGTCGATGGCGTGCGTCGCGCGGGCGCCCTCCGGCGCCTCGAACGAGAGGATGAACTTCGCGGCGTTGAGGACCTTGATCGCGAGCCGACGGCCGATCTTGATCTGCGTCGGGTTCTGCGGGTCCATCGCGGCATCCACGCCGAGCCGGGCGGACGCGGCCCAGTAGCGCACCGCGTCGGAGCCGAACTGCTCGAGGGTGGCCGCGGGGGTCACGACGTTGCCCTTGGACTTCGACATCTTCTTGCGGTCGGGGTCGAGGATCCAGCCGGAGATCGCGGCCGTCTTCCACGGCGCCGTGCCGTGCTCCAGCTCGGCCCGGAGGACCGTGGAGAACAGCCACGTGCGGATGATGTCCTGGCCCTGCGGGCGCATCGAGAACGGGAAGACGAGGCCGAAGAGCTCGGGGTCGCGCTCCCAGCCGCCGGCGAGCTGCGGGGTGAGGGAGGACGTGGCCCAGGTGTCCATGACGTCGAGCTCGCCCTGGAAGCCACCGGGAACGCCGCGCTGGTCCTCCGCGTAGCCGGGGGCGGGATCCGACGACGGGTCGACGGGGAGCTGGTCCTCAGTCGGGGTGATGGCCCGGTCGAACTCCGGGTTGCCGTCGGCGTCGAGCGGGTACCAGACCGGCAGCGGCACGCCGAAGAAGCGCTGGCGGGAGACGAGCCAGTCGCCGTTGAGGCCGCCGACCCAGTTCTCGTAGCGCACGCGCATGAAGTCGGGGACGAACCCGATCTCGCGGCCGCGGCCGATGAGGCCCGCGCGGAGCTCCTCGTCCCGGCCGCCGTTGCGGATGTACCACTGGCGGGTCGAGACGATCTCGAGCGGCTTGTCGCCCTTCTCGTAGAACTTGACGGGGTGCGTGATCTTGCGGGGCTCGCCGATGAGCTCGCCGGACTCCGTGAGGAGCTCGACCACGGCGGCCTTCGCGGAGAAGACGGTCTTGCCGGCGAGGGCGGCGTACGCCGCACGGCCCGCCTCCGACGTGATCGCGGCGGGAGCCTCGGAGACGATGCGGCCGTCGAAGCCGACGATCGCGCGGTTCTCCAGCTGCAGCTCGCGCCACCAGACGACGTCGTTGAGGTCGCCGAAGGTGCAGACCATGGCGATGCCGGATCCCTTGTCGGGCTGGGCGAGGTGATGCGCGAGGACGGGCACCTCGACGCCGAACACGGGCGTCGTCACGGTGGTGCCGAACAGGCCCTGGTAGCGCTCGTCGTCGGGGTGCGCGACGAGGGCGACGCACGCGGCGAGGAGCTCGGGGCGCGTGGTGTCGATGATGACGTCGTCGCCGTCCGGGCGGTGGAACGCGAGGCGGTGGTACGCGCTCGGCTGCTCGCGGTCCTCGAGCTCGGCCTGCGCGACGGCGGTGCGGAACGTGACGTCCCACAGCGTCGGGGCGTCGGCCTGGTACGCCTCGCCGCGGGCGAGGTTGCGGAGGAACGCGCGCTGCGAGGCGACCTGCGCCTCCTGGCCGATGGTGCGGTAGCTCTGGCGCCAGTCGACGCTCAGGCCGAGCGTGCGGAAGAGGTCCTCGAACTGCTTCTCGTCCTCCTCGGTGAGGCGCTCGCACAGCTCGATGAAGTTGCGGCGGGAGATGGGCTGCTGGTCGCCGGGCTTCGACGTGCCGCCGGTCTCGGCCGGCTGGTACGCCGGGTCGTAGGGGAGCGTGGGGTCGCAGCGGACGCCGTAGAAGTTCTGGACGCGGCGCTCGGTGGGCAGGCCGTTGTCGTCCCAGCCGAGCGGGTAGAAGACGCTCTCGCCGCGCATGCGGCGGTAGCGGGCGATGACGTCGGTGTGCGTGTAGCTGAAGACGTGGCCGATGTGGAGGGATCCGCTCGCCGTGGGCGGCGGGGTGTCGATCGAGAAGACGGTGCCCTCTGCTGCCTCGTCGCGGCGGAAGTCGTACGTGCCGTCGGCCTGCCAGCGTCCGCCCCACTTGGCCTCGAGGCCCTCGAGGGCGGGCTTGTCGGGGACCCGGGCGACCTCTCCGGTCGCTCCCTGCGCGGTGTCCGGACGTCGTTCGTCAGCCATGCGTGCTCCGGTTCCCTCGATGTGGACGGCACCGTGTCGATGGTGAGGTGCCTTCTGTGCGGGGTTCACGCTACCGGATGGGGGCGCGGAGGCCGGATGCGGGGCGGCGTCGCCCCGCGCATCCGGCCTCCCGGCTAGGCGGGTGACGTCGTCGCGGTCTCCCGGAAGGCCACGCGCATGGCGTCGAGGCGCGCCGTCAGCGCGGCGGGCACCCGGCCGCCGAAGCGCGCGAAGTGCGCCTCCACGGCGTCGAGCTCCTCGAGCCAGAGGTCCGGATCCAGGGCCAGCAGCTCGTCGAGCGCGCCGTCGGCGAGGTCGAGGCCCCGCACGTCCAGGTCCTCCGGCAGCGGCAGGCCCCCGACCGGGGTCGGCGCGACGGGCACGCGGTCCTCCAGGCGGCGCACGATCCACTCGAGGACGCGGGCGTTCTCGCCGAAGCCCGGCCAGAGGAAGGAGCCGTCGTCGCCCTTGCGGAACCAGTTGACCTGGAAGACGCGGGGTGCGCCGTCGCCGAGACCCCGTCCGACCTCGAGCCAGTGCCGCCAGTGGTCGGCCATGTCGTAGCCGCAGAAGGGCTGCATCGCGAAGGGGTCGTGGCGGAGCTCGCCCACCCGGCCCTCGGCGGCGGCCGTCTGCTCCGACGCCATGGTCGCGCCCACGAAGACGCCGTGCTGCCAGTCGTCCGCCTCCGCGACCAGCGGGACGTTCGTCGCGCGGCGGCCGCCGAAGAGGATCGCGTCGACGACGACGCCGTCCGGGTCGTCCCAATCGTCCGCGAGCGACGGGCACTGCTCGATCCCCACGGTGAAGCGGGCGTTCGGGTGCGCGGCGGGGGTGCCGGATCCGGGCGACCACGCCTTCCCCTGCCAGTCGACGAGACCCGCGGGCGGCCTCGGCGTCATGCCCTCCCACCAGACGTCGCCGTCGGGGCGGAGCGCGACGTTCGTGAAGATCGCGTTGCCCCAGACGGTCGACATGGCGACGGGGTTCGTGGTCTCGCCCGTACCGGGCGCCACGCCGAAGAGGCCGCGCTCGGGGTTGACGGCGCGCAGACGGCCCCTGGCGTCGGGGCGGAGCCAGGCGATGTCGTCGCCCAGCGTCTCGACCGTCCAGCCCGGGATGGTGGGCGTGAGCATCGCCAGGTTCGTCTTGCCGCACGCCGAGGGGAACGCGGCTGCGACGTGGAATCGGCGGCCCTCGGGGCTCGTGATCCGGATGAGGAGCATGTGCTCCGCGAGCCAGCCCTCGTCGCGCGCCATCACGGAGGCGATGCGGAGGGAGAAGCACTTCTTGCCGAGCAGCGCGTTGCCGCCGTAGCCCGAGCCGAACGAGATGATCTCGCGCTCCTCGGGGAAGTGGCAGATGCGCTTGTCGGCGTTGTGCGGCCACGCGACGTCCCGGCGGCGGGTCCCGGCGTCGTCGACGAGCGGCGCGCCGAGGCCGTGCAGCGCGCGGACCCACGTGGTGTCGGGGCCGATGAGGCGGAGCGCGTCGTCGCCCATCCGCGTCATGAGCGCCATGCTCGCGACGACGTACGGGCTGTCCGTGATCTGCACGCCGAGCTGCGAGATCGCGCCGCCGAGCGGGCCCATCGAGAACGGGACGACGTAGAGGGTGCGGCCGCGCATGGATCCGGCGAAGAGCCCCTCCAGCTCCGCCCGCGTCCGGGCGGGGTCGCGCCAGTTGTTCGTGGGGCCGGCGTCTGCGGGATCCGCCGAGCAGATGAAGGTGCGGTCCTCGACGCGCGCCACGTCGGCCGGGTCGCTGCGGGCGAGGAAGCTGTGCGGGCGCCACTCGGGGTTCAGCCGGATGAGCGTGCCCGCCTCGACCATGTCGCGCGTGAGGCGGTCGTACTCGGCGACGCTGCCCGTGCACCAGACGACGCGGTCCGGCACCGTGAGCCGGGCGACCTCGGCCACCCACCCGGCGATGCGGGGATCGCGGCAGTGGGCGGGTGCGGCCGCGCCGGGCGGGAGCGGCCGGGCGTCGGGCGCGGCGGCGCCGGTCTCGGTGCCGGTCCGGCTGCCGCGCGGGCGGTCGGCGGTGAGCGGGGGTGCGTCCTGGATGGTGGTCATGTCGGTCCGTCCTCGTCGATCGGTCTGTTGTTCCAGCCTGCGACCGGTCAGGATGGGGTTCGGGGATCCATCCGCGTGAAGAAGCGCGGATGTTCACGGAGAGGTGAAGGAATGGACCAGCTCGTCATCGGCCGGCGCATCCGGCACGCGCGGAAGGGCGCCGGGCTCACGCTGCAGGCGCTGGGGGAGCGGGCGGGGATCCTGCCGAGCCAGCTGAGCATGATCGAGAACGGCCGGCGCGAGACGCGGCTGTCGACCCTCGGCCGGATCGCGGGCGCGCTCGGCGTGGACGTCACGCACCTGCTCGCGGCCGACGCGCCGGATGCCCGCTCGGCCCTCGAGATCGAGCTCGACCGGGCGCAGCGATCGTCGCTCTACGGCGGCCTCGGCCTCCCCGCGGTGCCGGCGAGCCGGGCGCTCCCGCAGGAGACGCTGGAGGCGCTCGTCGGCCTGCACCGCGAGCTCGCACGTCGCGAACGCGAGTCGATCGCGACGCCCGAGGAGGCCAGGCGGGCGAACACCGAGCAGCGGCTCATGATGCGGCAGCAGGACAACCACATCCCCGCGATCGAGGAGCTCGCCGAGCGGATGCTCGCGGACGTCGGCCACCGCAGCGGCGCCCTCTCCCACCGCAGCGTCGGCCGCATGGCGGAGGGGCTCGGCTTCGAGCTCATCTACGTCGACGACCTGCCGCGGTCCACCCGCTCCGTCACCGACCTCGGGGAGGGGCGGATCTACCTGCCGCCCGCGTCCATCCCCGGCGGCCACGGCCTCCGCTCGATGGCGCTGCAGGCGATGGCGCACCGCGTGCTCGGCCACGAGGAGCCCGCGAGCTACGCGGACTTCCTCCGGCAGCGGCTGGAGATCAACTACTTCGCGGCCGCGTGCCTCATGCCGCTCACGCAGTCGGTCGAGTTCCTCAGCGAGGCGAAGTCCCGGCGCGACCTCGCGGTGGAGGACTTCCGCGACGCGTTCGGCGTGACGCACGAGGCGGCGGCGCTCCGGCTCACGAACATCAGCACCACGCACCTCGGCCTCCGCGTGCACTTCCTGCGGGTGGGCGGCGACGGCGCGGTCTACAAGGCGTACGAGAACGACGGCCTGCCGCTGCCCGTCGACGTCACGGGCGCGGTCGAGGGCCAGCCCGTGTGCCGGGAGTGGGCGGCGCGCGGCGCGTTCGACCGGACCAACCGCACGACCGAGTTCCACCAGTACACGGACACGCCCGCGGGCACGTTCTGGTGCTCGACGCAGACGGGGTCCACGGCCGAGGGGGAGTACTCCATCTCCTTCGGCGTGCCGTTCGCGCACGCGAAGTGGTTCCGCGGACGCGAGACGACGGCGAGGAGCGTCTCGCGCTGCCCGGACGAGTCGTGCTGCCGCCGCGCGGATCCCGAGGACGCGGGCCGGTGGCGCGACCGCGCGTGGCCGAGCGCGCGGCTGCACGCGCACATCCTCGCGCCCCTGCCGCGCGGGTCGTTCCCCGGGGTGGACGACAGGGAGCTGTACGCGTTCCTCGACCGGCACGCGGGGGCCTGACGCGGGGACCCGCGACGGCTATCGCGGCGCGGCGTCCGGGTCCAGCCGCGGGACGGCGGCGAGGAGCGCCCGGGTGACGGGGTGCGTCGGGCGGATGAGCACGTCGTCGGCGGATCCGCGCTCCACGATCCGGCCGTCGGACATGACGGCGACCTCGTCGCTCATGTGCGCGACGACGCCGAGGTCGTGCGAGATGAGCAGGAGGCCGAGCCCGAGCCGACGCTGGAGCTCGTCGAGGAGGTCGAGCACCTGGGCCTGCACGGCGATGTCGAGCGCGGAGACGGGCTCGTCGCAGATGAGCACGTCCGGGCGGGCCGCGAGGGCGCGCGCGATGGCGACGCGCTGCCGCTGGCCGCCGGACAGCCGGGCGGGACGGCGGGAGAGGAGCGCGGGATCGAGGCCCACCTGCGCGAGGAGCGTGCCGGGGGAGTCGAAGGCGCCGGCGCCGCGGAGGCCGGCGACGGCGAGCGCGTCCCTCAGGATCCGGTCGACGCTCCAGCGGGGGTCGAAGGACGCGAGCGGGTCCTGGTAGACCGCTCCGATCCGCGCGCGTCGGCTCCGGCGCTCGCGCTCCGGGATGCCGCTCCACGGCTCGCCGTCGAGCGTCACGTCCCCCGCGTCCGGCTCCTCGAGCGCGAGCAGGAGGCGGGCGACCGTGGTCTTGCCCGAGCCGGATCCCCCGACGAGGCCGAGCGTGCGGCCGCGGCGGACCTCGAGGGAGACGTCGTCGACGGCGGTGCGCGCGGATCCGGCCGGGCCGCGGTAGGAGCGGGTGAGGCCGGTGGCGCGCAGGACGACGCGGTCGTCCGCGCGCGGTGCGGCGGTCGATGCCGGCGCGGGTGCGGGGACGGCGGCCTCGAGCCGGGCCTCCGAGAGGGGCGTGCCGCGCGGCACACCCGTCGGCACGGCGGCCACGAGCGCGCGGGTGCGGCGGTGCGCGGGCGCGCGGAGGATCTCCGCGGTCGGGCCCTCCTCGACGACGCGGCCGTCGTGCATCACGGCGACGCGGTCGGCGAGCCGCGCGACGACGGCGAGGTCGTGGCTGACGAGCAGCGTCGCCTGACCGCGCGTGCGCAGGTCGGCGAGCAGGTCGGTGATGCGCGCCTGCACCGTCGCGTCGAGGGCGGTCGTGGGCTCGTCGGCGACGAGGAGCGGCGGATCCAGGGCCAGCGCCGCCGCGAGCAGCGCACGCTGCCGCAGGCCGCCGGAGAGCTCGCCGGAGCGCTGGTGCACGCGCGTCGCGGGATCCGGCATGCCCACGCGCTCGAGCAGCTCGAGCACGCGCGTCCGCCGGGCGCGCGGGTCCCGCATCCCGTGCACGCGGAGGGCGTCGCCGATCTCGCGGCCGATGGGGCGGAGCGGGTCGAGCGAGGAGAGCGCGTCCTGCAGCACGAGGCCGACGCCCGATCCGCGGACGCTCCGCCACTCGCGCGGCCCCGCGTCGCGGAGGTCGCGGCCGGCGATCTCGAGGGCGCCGGCCCGGACCTCGGCCCCCGGCCCGGCGAGTCCGAGCAGGCTCCGCGCGGTGACGCTCTTCCCGGATCCGGACGTGCCGACGAGCGCGAGGCACTCGCCCGGCGCGATCCGCAGCGAGACGCCGTGCACGACGGGGACGCCGTCGAAGGACACGCGGAGGTCCTCGACGCGCAGGGCGGGCGGCGGCGCGGGCGTGGCCCGACCGGATCCGGCGCTCACGACGCCCGCACCCGTCGCTCCAGCGCTCGGCCGAGCACGGTCGACGCGGTCGCGGTCAGCACGATCATGAGGCCGGGCACCACCGTCAGCCACGGCGCCGAGCCGATGTAGGTGCGGCCGGCCGCGAGCATGGCGCCCCACTCGGGATCCGGCGGCACCGTCCCGAGCCCGAGGTAGCTGAGGGAGGACGCCCACACGATCGCCTGCCCGACACCGAGCGTCCCGAGCACGAAGAGCGGCGCGGCCGTGTTCGGGAGGATGTGGCGCGCGAGCACCACGAGCGGCGGGCGGCCGAGCACGGTGGCCGCCTCCACGTACGCGGAGCGGCGCACCGACATGACCCGGCCGCGGATGATGCGCGCGTATCCGGGGGCTGCCGAGATCCCGACGGCGAGCGTGGCGCTCCCGATGCCGGGGCCGAGGATCACGATGAGGAAGAGCGCGAGCAGGAGGCCGGGGAACGCGAAGACCACCTCGATCACGCGGTTCACGGCGAAGTCGGCGACGCGGCCGAGGAGCGCGGCGGCGAGCCCGAGGACCGTGCCGAGGCCGAGCCCGATGGCCGTTGCGCTCACGCCGATCACGAGGCTGGGGCCGGCGCCGTGGACGACGCGCGTGAGCACGTCGCGGCCCGACTCGTCGGTGCCGAGGAGGTGCCCGGCGCCGGGCGCGCGGAACGCCTCCGCGGGGGAGATGGCGAGCGGGTCGCCTGGCGCGAGGATCCCGGGGGCGACGGCGGCCACGAGCAGCAGGACGACCACGATCGCGGCGCCCGTCGTCCCGGCGGCGGCGAGGATGCGGGCGTCCGGCCGGTAGGGCGCTGCGCCGAGGAGCGCGGCGGCGCGGGGGTCGCTCATCGCGTGGCCGAGGGGACATCGGATGCCCGTACGTCGGACGTCCGCGGGTCGGCGTCCGCGACGGGAGCACCCGGAGCGCCCGCGAGGACGGGAGCGCTCGAGCCCGCGGGCACGTCTCCCGGGCGCGCGTCGACGAGCCGCGGGTCCACGATCCGCGCGAGCAGGTCGGTCACGGCCGTGAGCACGATGTAGACGACCGCGACCACGAGGACCACGCCGACGATGACCGGCACGTCCCTGCTGGTCACGGCCGAGAGCGCGGTGCGTCCGAGGCCGGGCCGGGCGAAGATCTGCTCGACGACCACGGCGCCCGAGATGAGGAAGCCGAACGCCCATCCGGACAGCGCGATCCCGGGGGACGCCGCGTGCCGCAGCGCGTGCCGCAGCCGCACGCCGGCCTCGGACTCGCCGCGGGCGCGAGCCGCCAGCGCGAACGGGGAGTCGAGGGCGTCGAGCAGCGCCTCCCGCATGATCTGCCCGAGGAACCCGGCGAGGGGGATCGCGAGCGTGAGCACCGGCAGCACGAGCCCCGCCGGCGAGGATCCACTCACGGCCGGAAGCCAGCCGAGGCCGGTGGAGAACACGAGGATCAGCACCACGCCGATCCAGAAGTGCGGCAGCGACGCCGCCACGATCTCGACGCCAGCGCCGATCGCCCCGGCGACCCGACCAGCGCCCGACGAGACGAGGGCGAGGCCGAGCGCGAGGATCCACGCCACGGCGAGCGCGAGCACGGCCAGCAGCAGCGTGCCGGGCAGCTGCCGCGCGAGCACCGCGACGACGTCCTCGCGGAGCGCGTACGACCGGCCGAGGTCGCCCTGCGCGAGCCGGCCGAGCTGCGCGAGGTACTGCACGAGGAGCGGCTGGTCGAGCCCGTACTCGGCGCGCACGGCGGAGACGGCCTCGGGCGGCGCCTGGGAGCCGGGGCCGCCGAGGATCGCCTGCGCCGGGTCGCCCGGGATCAGCCGCACGGCGAGGAACGTCACGGTCGCGACCGCCCAGAGCACGAGGACCGCGCCGCCGATCCTGGCCCCGACGGCGCGGAGGAGCGCGGGTCGACGGGAGCCGGACGCGCGGACGGCGCGGCCGCGCCTCACCGGGCGAGCCAGGTGTCGTACATCGTCGGCGTCGCGACGGAGGGCAGCGCCCGGAGCCCCTGGACCGCCGTGCCGTGCAGGAAGTGGTTCTGCTGGTCGTAGAGCGGCAGGATCCAGTAGCCGGCCATCACGCGCTGCTGCACGTCCGCGTAGAGCGCATTCCGCCGGTCGAGGTCGGTCGTCGCCCGCGCCTCGGCGAGCGCCTGGTCGATCTCGGGCACGGACACCTTGGCGTGGTTGGCGAAGTACCCGCTCGGCGCGGGCGTGATGCCCGAGGTGTCGTAGAGGATGCGCAGCACGTCGGGGCCGGCCTTCGTGTACGGCGCGCTGACGAGCTCGTACGCGTCGTCGCCGAGCGCCTCGTACCAGGAGCCGAGGTCCATCGGCTCGAGCTGCACGTCGAAGCCGACGGCCTTGACGTTCGCCTGGATCTGCTCGAACAGCGACTGCTCGGCGGGGATCGACTGGTTGGTGCTCACGGGGAAGCGCAGCGTCAGGCGCGCGCCGTCCTTCGTGCGGATCCCGTCGGCGCCCTTCGCGGACCAGCCGGCCTGGTCGAGGAGGGCGGCCGCGCGGTCGACGTCGATCCCGAACAGGTCCGGGTCGGAGACCGCGGCCGGCTCGGTGCTCGCGAGCGGGGAGTACGAGCGATCCGCGGTGCCCTGGAAGAGGGCGGTGATCCCCGCGTCGACGTCGGCCGAGCGGATGAACGCCTCGCGCACGCGCTCGTCGTCGAACGGCGCCCGGCCCGAGTTCAGCTCGATGCGGTTCGAGGCGCCCGGGCGCGGCGCGTCGAGCTCGCCGAGCGCGCCGCCCGCGGTGGCGGAGACGATCGCGTCGGGCTGCGCGTTGTCGATCACGTCGACCTCGCCGCTCTGCAGGGCCGCGTAGCGAGAGGCGGCGTCCGGCAGGAAGCGCCAGTCGATGCGGTCCAGGTACGCGGGGCCGGTGTGCGCGGCGTCGGTGGGCGGCGACGCGTACGCGTCGTTGCGCACGAGCGAGATGGACTGCTGGCGGTCCCAGCGCTCGACGCTGAATGGTCCGGTGCCGATCGGCTGGGCGCAGTTCGCGTCGGTGCCGCGGGCGATCCCCGCGGGCGACTCCATCGCGAGCCACGGCTGGGAGAGCGACTCGAGCAGGGCGCTGTCCGGCGTCGAGAGCGTCAGTCGCACCGTGGACGCGTCGACCGCCGTCGCGTCCGTGACCGCCTGCAGCGCGAGGTACCCGGTGGAGGAGAGCGTCGCCGGGTCCTGCACATGCCGGATGTTCGCGACCACCGCGTCGGCGTCGAACGGCGTGCCGTCCGTGAAGGTCACGCCCTGGCGCAGCTTGAGCTCGAGCCCCAGGCCGTCGTCGCTCCAGGTCCAGCCGTCGGCGAGCCAGGGGGTGATCCCGCCCTTCCCGTCGAGCGACACGAGCGGCTCCAGGAACTGGGACGAGACGAGAGCCTGCGGGTAGTTGCCGCCGACGTGGGGGTCGAGGCAGTCGGGCTCGGCGTCGCCGGACGCGTAGACGAGCGTGCCGCCGGAGACGGGCGTGCTCGAGGCCTCCGGGGTGGCGGGCGTGCATCCGGTGAGGAGGAGGGCGGTCGTGGCGAGGGCGCCGAGGCCCGCGAGCGCGCGGGTGCGTGGGGTGTGGATCATGGGTGCTTCCGATGGGCGCGCCGCGGGGGCGCTGGTGCGGGTGTTTCTGTACCGCGTCCAACAATACGCGCCCGCCGTCACGTCGGTGCACCAGGATGGGCGCATGACTCCCGCCCGTCCCGCCGGTCGTCCGCGCCGCTCGTCGCGCGCGACCCTCGAGGAGGCCGCCGCCGAGCTCTTCCTCGAGAACACCTACGCCGCCACGACCATCGAGCAGATCGCCCAGCGCGCCGGGGTCAGCCGCGCCACCTTCTTCAACTACTTCGCGTCCAAGGCCGACCTGCTGTGGGCGGGGCTCGACGACACGCTCCGCGCCTTCGGCGACGCGCTGTCCGCCGTGGATGCCGCCGGGTCGCCTGTCGACGGCGTCGTCGACGCGCTGATCGGCGCCGCCTGCTCCCGCGGCGTGGGCTGGCTGCCCCTCGCCCTGACGCAGCACGAGGTCATGGGCCTCGGCTCCGACGTGCAGGGGGAGGGCGTGGCGCGCGCGGCGCCGCTCGTGGATCCCGTCGCGCAGGCCCTCGCGCGCGCGTCCGGCTGCCGCGCCTCGGTCGCGCCCGTGCGGATCGCCGCCGCCGTGATCGCGGCCGCCACCGCCGCGGCCGTCGTCGCCTGGGCCGGGGACGGGGTGGGACGGGGCCCGCTGGAGGAGGCCGTTCGCCAGGCGCTGGATCCGCTCCGCACGGCGCTCGCCGCCCTCCTCGCCTGACCGCGCGGCTCGAGGCCTTGGGAGGGATGCCCCGCTGTCCGCCACGGGCCTCCTAACCTGTGCGCGCGGCGCGACCGCGTCCGCTCCCTCGACCACGAGAAGAGACGCCATGACCCGTGCATCCGCCCTGCCCGGCCGCCCCCGAGCGCCGCGTCGCCCGTTCACCGCCGCTCGTCGCCGGATCCTGTCGGCCGCGCTGGCGGTCCTGGTCGCGGTAGCGGGCCCCGCGATGGCGGCGTCGGCCGCATCGGCTGCCCCGGCGGCCGGCCCCGCCCGCGTGTCCGGCTACGCCACGCACTACTCGCTCGGGCCTGACGGGAGGACGACGAACGGCAACTGCTCGCTCCCGGCCATCCCGAAGGACCGCCTCTACGTGGCAGTCGGCCCCGACCTCTACGCCGGCGGTGCCGGATGCGGCAGCTACCTCGACGTCACCGGACCCCACGGCACGGTGCGCGTCGAGGTCGCCGACTCCTGCCACGAGTGCGTGCACGGCCACCTCGACCTGAGCGAGGAGGCGTTCCGGGCCATCGGCGATTACGACGCCGGCATCATCACCACCTCGTACGTGCCGGTCGCGGCGCCGACCGTCCCCCCGCTCTCCTTCCGGTTCAAGGACGGCTCCTCGGCGTACTGGGCGGCCCTGCAGGTGCTCGACGCCGGCGTGCGGCTCCGATCGGTCGAGCTGTGGGTGGGCGCGCGGTGGGTGCCGCTCTCCCTGACGGACTACGGCTACTGGCTGGCTCCCGGGTACGTGGGCGCGGGGCCCTTCACGGTGCGCGTCACGGACACCACGGGGCGCACGGCCACGGTTCAGGGCATCGTGCTCGACCCGATGAGGCTGCAGCACACCGCATCGCGCCTCCGCTGACGGCGCGGCGCGCACCCGACGCGCCGCGTCCTCCGCGTGGATCGCGCGCCGTCACGCTCTCGGCCAGGATGTCCGCATGACCTCCGACTCGCCCGACCTCGCCGCCCTGTCCTCCTCTTTCGGCGGCGTCTCCGAGCAGTACGACCGGGTGCGGCCGGCCTACCCGGACGAGGCGGTGGCGTGGATGCTCCCCGCCGGCGCCCGCCGCGTGGTGGACCTCGGCGCGGGCACGGGCAAGCTGACGCGCCTCCTCGCGGATCGCGGCCTCGACGTCACGGCGGTCGAGCCGGACGACCGCATGCGCGCCGTGCTCGCGGACCGGCTGCCGGGCGTGACGGCCGTCCGCGGATCCGGCGAGGCGATCCCCGTGGGCGACGGCGAGGAGGACGCCGTGCTCGTCGCGCAGGCCTGGCACTGGATGGACGCGGGCGAGGCGGCCCGCGAGGCCGCGCGCGTCCTCCGGCCGGGCGGTCGCCTCGGGATCGTCTGGAACGTCATGGACACGGAGGTCGGCTGGGTCCGCGAGCTCGACGCCCTCCTGCAGCCGGGCGCACGTGCCGCCGGCCGCGCCACCGAGCCCGGCCCGTTCCCCGGCTTCGGCCCCGTCGAGCACGCGTCCTTCGCGCACGTGCACCGCACGACCCCCGAGGAGGTGGTGGACCTCGCCGGATCCATCAGCCGCATCAGCACGCTGCCGGACGTCGAGCGCGCCCGCGTCCTCGACGACATCAGGACCCTCCTCGCCGGTCACCCGGACACGGCGGGCCGCGACGCGCTCGACCTGCCGTACCGCGCCGACGCCTACCGCGCCCAGCTCGGCGGATGAGCGCCCACGGGATGCGGTCCGCCGGGCGCTAGGATCGTCAGCACAGGCGCCGATCCGGCCATCACCGGGGAGCCTTCGGAAGAAAGCCGCGGAGCACGCGGCGAGTAGAACCGAACGGACAGGGCCCGTCATCGCCTTCAGGAGAGTGGTCGCGCATCGCGTGGCAAGCGGGGTGGTACCGCGCTCGGGGATCCGCATGAGGGATCCGGGCGTCCTCGCGGAGAGCCCGTCCCCGCAGGAGATGCCATGACCTACCCCCGTCCCGTCCCCGACGACCCGAGCGCCCCCGACCAGGTTGCCGCGAGCCCGCGCTTCCCGGACGTCGAGAAGGGCATCCTCGCGTTCTGGAAGCGCGACGACACCTTCCGCGCCTCCGTCGAGCAGCGCGAGGGCTGCGACGAGTGGGTCTTCTACGACGGCCCGCCGTTCGCCAACGGCCTCCCGCACTACGGGCACCTCCTCACGGGCTACGCGAAGGACGCCTTCCCGCGCTTCCAGACCATGCGCGGCAAGCAGGTCCACCGCCGCTTCGGCTGGGACACGCACGGCCTGCCCGCGGAGCTCGAGGCGATGCGCCAGCTCGGGATCACGGAGAAGAGCGAGATCGAGGAGATGGGCGTCGAGGAGTTCAACGCCGTCGCCCGCCGCTCGGTGCTCGAGTACACGGGGGAGTGGGAGGAGTACGTCACCCGCTCGGCCCGCTGGGTCGACTTCGAGGACGACTACAAGACGCTCGACGTCGACTTCATGGAGTCGGTGATCTGGGCGTTCAAGCAGCTGCACGACAAGGGCCTCGCCTACGAGGGCTTCCGCGTGCTGCCGTACTGCTGGCACGACCAGACCCCGCTGAGCAACCACGAGCTGCGGATGGACGACGACGTCTACCGCATGCGCCAGGACCAGTCCGTGACCGTCACGTTCCCTCTCGTCGGCGCGAAGGCCGAGTCGCTCGGCCTCACCGCGGTGCGCGCGCTCGCCTGGACGACCACGCCCTGGACCCTGCCGACGAACATGGCGCTCGCGGTCGGGCCGGACATCGTCTACGCCGTGGTGCCGGCCGGCCCGGCAGGCACCCCCGATGCGGAAGCACCCGACTCCCTGCCCCGCGCGTCGTCCGTGCGGCTCGCGGCCGAGGTGCTCGGATCCGAGTACCTCATCGCCCAGGACCTCGTGGGGAACTACGCCAAGGACCTCGGCTACGCGTCCGCCGACGAGGCCCGCGCCGCCGTCTCCCGCACCGTGCTCGGCCGCCAGCTCGAGGGCGTCGCGTACGACCGCCTCTGGGACTTCTACGCCGACGTCGAGCGGTTCGGCACGGAGAACGCCTGGCAGGTGCTCGTCGCCGACTACGTCACGACGACCGACGGCACCGGCATCGTCCACCAGGCCCCGGCCTACGGCGAGGAGGACCAGCAGGTCTGCGCCGCCGCCGGGATCCCGGTGATCCTCTCGCTCGACGAGGGCGGCCGGTTCGTCGACACCGTGCCCGAGGTCGCGGGCGAGCTGTGGTCGGACGCCGGCAAGACGCTCACGCGCATGCTCAAGGCCCAGGGCCGCCTCATCCGGCAGGCCAGCTACGAGCACTCCTACCCGCACTGCTGGCGCTGCAAGAACCCGCTGATCTACAAGGCCGTGTCGAGCTGGTTCGTGCGCGTCACCGACTTCCGCGACGACATGGTGCGACTCAACCAGGACATCACCTGGACGCCGGAGAACGTCAAGGACGGCCAGTTCGGCAAGTGGATCGGCAACGCGCGCGACTGGTCGATCAGCCGCAACCGGTTCTGGGGCAGCCCCATCCCGGTGTGGAAGAGCGACGACCCGGCGTACCCGCGCATCGACGTGTACGGCAGCCTCGACGAGCTCGAGGCCGACTTCGGGGTGCGGCCGACGGACCTGCACCGCCCCTTCATCGACGAGCTCACGCGCCCGAACCCCGACGACCCGACCGGCCGCTCCACCATGCGCCGCATCGAGGACGTGCTCGACGTCTGGTTCGACTCCGGTTCCATGCCGTTCGCCCAGGTGCACTACCCGTTCGAGAACCGCGAGTGGTTCGACCAGCACAGCCCGGCGGACTTCATCGTCGAGTACATCGGCCAGACCCGCGGCTGGTTCTACACGCTGCACGCGCTGTCGACGGCGCTGTTCGAGCGCCCGGCGTTCTCGAGCGTCGTGAGCCACGGCATCGTCCTCGGCAACGACGGCCAGAAGATGTCCAAGTCGCTCCGCAACTACCCGGACGTCAACGAGGTGTTCGACCGCGACGGATCCGACGCCATGCGCTGGTTCCTCCTCGCGAGCCCCGTGCTCCGCGGCGGCAACCTCGTGGTGACGGAGGAGGGGATCCGCGAGGGCGTCCGCCAGGTGCTGCTCCCGCTCTGGAGCACCTGGTACTTCTTCTCCCTCTACGCCAACTCGGCGCAGCCCGGCGGCTACGAGGCGCACCGCGACACGACGAGCGACGACGTGCTGGACCGCTACATCCTGGCCCGCACGCGCCGCCTCGTCACCGAGGTCACCGAGCACATGACGGCGCTCGACTCCACGCTCGCCGCCGCGTCCCTCCGCGACTTCGCCGACGTGCTCACGAACTGGTACGTGCGCCGCAGCCGCGACCGCTTCTGGGCGGGCACGGAAGCCGGCGACACGCGCGCGTTCGACACCCTCCACACGGTCCTCGAGACCGTGACGCGCGTGGCCGCGCCGCTGCTCCCGCTCGTGTCCGAGCGCATCTGGAAGGACCTCACGGGCGGGCGCAGCGTCCACCTGGAGGACTGGCCCGAGCCCGACGACCTGCCCGCGGACGATCGCCTCGTCGAGGTGATGGACCGGGTCCGCCAGGTCGCCTCGACCGCGCTCTCGCTGCGCAAGCAGTCGGGCCTCCGCGTCCGCCAGCCGCTCGCGCGCCTCACGGTCGTGAGCGACGACGCCGACGGGCTGGCCCTGTTCGAGGACATCCTGCGCGACGAGCTCAACGTCAAGGCCGTCGCCGTCGAGGAGCTGACCACGTCGAGCGCGGCCGACGCGGGCATCACCCGCCGCCTCACCGTCAACGCGCGCGTCGCCGGGCCCCGCCTCGGCAAGGGCGTGCAGCAGGTGATCCAGGCCGCCCGTGCGGGCGACTGGACGGAGGTCCACGGCGAGGTCGTCGCGGGCGGCGTGCCGCTCGTGGCCGGCGAGTACGAGCTGGTGCTGGAGGTGGCGGGCGACCGCGCCGACCAGGCGCTGGCGCTCCTGCCTGGCGGCGGGTTCCTGCTGCTCGACACCGCGCTCACCCCGGAGCTCGAGGCAGAGGGCCTCGCGCGCGACGTCGTCCGGAACGTGCAGGACGCGCGGAAGGGCGCGGGGCTCGACGTGAGCGACCGCATCTCCCTCGTGATCCGGCTGGACGCCGCGGGTGCAGAGCAGGCCGAGCGGTTCCGGGACCTCATCGCGCGTGAGACCCTGGCGGTGGCGCTGCGGATCGACGCGGACGACCAGGCGACGGAGTCCGGCATCACCGTCGGCAGCGGATCGCCCCTGTACATCGAGGTGGAGCGAGCATGAGCGACCAGCGGGGCGGACAGCCCTTCGACGACGACGAGCCCCGGCGCGACGACGACTTCGAGCCGGAGGCGGACGAGGGCGTCGACGCCGCCGCGCGCGCCCTCGACCCCGACGTCGACGGCCTGAGCGACGACCAGCTCTTCGCCGACGACGCGGCGGAGCTCCGCCGCGAGGCCGAGCAGTCGATCGTGGCCGGCCGCGAGGTCGACGACGAGAACTACTTCGAGCGCGAGGGCGACGCCGTGTACCAGGCGCTCCTCGCGCGGATGGGGGAGCAGGCGCCGCAGCCGCGCCTGTCCGCGACCCGCCGCGTCGTCGAGCTCCTCGGCGACCCGCAGCGCGCGTACCCGATCGTGCACGTCACCGGCACCAACGGGAAGACGTCGACGAGCCGGATCACCGAGAGCATCCTGCGCGCCGCGGGCCTCCGCACGGGCCTCTTCACGAGCCCGCACCTGGTGCGCTTCAACGAGCGCATCGTCGTCGACGGCCTGCCGATCACCGACGAGGCGCTCAGCCGCAACTGGGCCGACGTCGAGCCCTTCATCGACCTGGTCGACCGGGAGCTCGTCGCCGCGGGCGAGGAGCCCGTCACGTTCTTCGAGGCGCTGACGGTGCTCGCGTTCGCGTCGTTCGCCGACGCGCCCGTGGACGTCGCCGTCATCGAGGTCGGCATGGGCGGCGAGTGGGACAGCACCAACGTCGGCGACGGCCAGGTCGCCGTCTTCACGCCCGTCTCGCTCGACCACACGCAGCGCCTGGGATCCACCATGGCGGAGATCGCGCGCACCAAGTCCGGCATCGTCAAGCCCGCCGCGGACGTCGTCTCCAGCGCGCAGGCGCCCGAGGTCGTCGCCGAGCTCACGCGCGCGGCCGAGCTGACGGAGTCCACCTGGTCGATCGAGGGCGAGCGGTTCCGCCTCCTCGACACGACCCTCGCGGTCGGCGGCCAGGTCATCAGCGTGCAGGGCCTCGCGGGCACGTACCGCGACGTCTTCCTCCCGATGTTCGGCGCGCACCAGGCCCAGAACGCCGCGGTCGCGATCGCCGCGGTCGAGTCGTTCCTCGGCGGCGGCGACCACGCCATCCACGACGACGTGCTCGCGGAGGGCCTCGCCACGGCGACGAGCCCCGGCCGCCTGCAGGTCGTCGGCACCGAGCCGACCGTCCTGGTCGACGCCGCGCACAACCCCGCGGGCGCCGCGTCGCTCGCGGCCGCGCTGCCCGTCTACTTCACCTTCGACCGCGTCACGGCCGTCATCGGGGTCCTCGCGGACAAGGACGCCGAGGGCATCGTGCGCGAGCTCGCGCCCGTGGTCGACCACTTCATCGTCACGCGCTCCCAGTCCGAGCGCTCGGTGGATCCCGACGAGCTGGCGCGCATCGTCGTCGGCGTCGTCGGCCGCGACCGCGTCACGGTCGAGCCCGACCTCCGCACGGCCCTCGAGGACGCGCGCGACTCCGCGGGCGAGACCGAGAAGGGCGCGGCGCTCGTCACGGGCTCGATCCTCCTCGTCGGCGAGGCCATCGCGCACGCCGCCGACGAGGGCTGGAAGACCGCGTGAGCGCCGACGGCCGCCCGGCCCGCACCAGGCGACCCCGACCGCCCCGCACGACGGTGGAGATCCTCGGATCCATCGTCATGGGCTTCCAGGTCATCGTCGTGTTCCTGGCGAGCCTCGTGGCGTTCGGCCTCGGCTCCCTGCCGCCGCTGCTCGCTCTCGGCGGCGGCGCCCTCCTCGTGATCGCCATGCTGGCCGTCGTCGGCGCCCTCCGCACCCCGCTCGGCGTCCGCGCCGGCTGGGTCGTGCAGGTCCTCGTCGTCCTCACCGGCTTCGTGCTGCCCGCCATGTTCGCCGTAGGCGGCTTCTTCCTGCTCCTCTGGGTCTACGCCATGGTGCAGGGCGCCCGGATCGACCGCGAGAAGGCGGCGGCCCGCGGCGCATGGGAGCAGGCCATGCTCGACGAGCAGGCCGCGGCGGGCGACGCCCCGGCCCCGGGCGACGACCGCCCCACCGACCACCGACCGACCACCGAGCCGCCGGCTCCCACCCCGTAGGAGGCACCCATGTCCGCTCCCGTCCAGGAGACCCTCGTCCTCGTCAAGCCCGACGGCGTCGCCCGCGGCCTCACCGGCGAGATCCTCCGCCGCATCGAGGCCAAGGGCTACCAGATCGTCGACCTCCGCATGGTGCAGGCCGAGCGCGCCCTGCTCGAGCAGCACTACGAGGAGCACCAGGGCAAGCCGTTCTACGAGCCGCTCGTCGAGTTCATGGAGTCGGGCCCGATCGTCGCCGTGCGCGTCGCCGGGAACCGCGTCATCGAGGGCTTCCGCTCGCTCGCCGGCACGACCGACCCGACGGGCGCCGCCCCCGGCACGATCCGCGGCGACCTCGGGCGCGACTGGGGCCTCGCCGTCGCGCAGAACCTCGTGCACGGCAGCGACTCGCCGGAGTCCGCCGCGCGCGAGCTCGCGCTCTGGTTCTAGGACGCGCACGAGGAGAGGGGCCGACCGGCATCCGGTCGGCCCCTCTCCTCGTCCCGGCGCCTCAGTCGAGCAGCGTCGGGATGAGGGCGGGGAACGTCGCGATGATCGCGACCACGATGATCGCGTAGTTCAGCACCACGACCGCCCACGTGTACGGGGCCACGGCGTCCGCGGCCCGGCGGATCCCCGCGGGGACCGGCAGCAGGCCCGCGCGCGCGGTGGCGGAGAGCGTGCCCCACCACAGCGGGATCATCGCGCTCCACACGAGCAGGCAGTAGGGGCAGAGCGCGCCGATGACGAAGACGCTCTGGGTGAACAGCCACGTCACGAAGACCCAGCCGGCGAACGTCCCCACCGCGAAGAGCGTCCAGAACCAGCGTGCGAACCGCGCACCCGCGAACAGGGCCATGCCGATCACGATCGGCACCACGAACGCGGCGACCCCGATGAGCGGGTTGGGGAAGCCGAACAGCGATCCCTGGCGCGACTCGATGACCGTGGCGCAGGAGATGAACGGGTTGATGTCGCACGAGAGCGACGCGCCCGGGTTCTCGAGCAGGTGCAGCCGGTCGAGCACGAGCACGAACGCGCCGATCCAGCCGACGACGCCCGTGACGACGAGCAGGACGGCCAGGGAGCGGGGATGCGCAGGGGCCCGGGTCGCGGTCATGCGGCGATCATGGCAGACGGGGGAGCGCCGACCCTGACGGCCGGGTGGGCGTCGACGTGCGATACTGGCAGGCAGGTCGGACCGCCGCGCGGCACGACCGCCATGAAGAGTCTTTCCCGGGGCAGACCCGGGCCGCCAGGCACGTCCGGCGGCGGATAGCCAGTTCCGTACCAGTGCGCACGACCGAAGCCTCGGGCCGGCCGTCGCAGACCAGGATCGACGGAGAGCCGCGTACGCGGGGATCCACTCGGAGAGCTACCGGGGTACGGCGCGGCCGTACCGACCGGTTGAGGAGTGCACCAGAGATGGTGGAGAGAGACGAGAACACCGGCAGGAGGCGACCCAGCCTCTTCGAGCGGCTCACGGGCCGCCGCGCCGACACGACCGCGGCGACGGGGACCGGCGGCACGCCCGCGCTCCCCGCGTCCGCGACCCCCGAGGCGAGCGGCACGCCCGCCGCCTCCGAAGCGAAGGGCCACACCCTGAACGAGAACGACGACACCCGGACCACGCCCGCCGAGCAGGAGGCGCCGGTCGCCCGCCGCTCCCGCCGCGCGAGCACCCCCGCATCCGCGCCCGCGGTCGCCCAGCCGGACGACGCCAGCGTCGACGCGTCCGCCTCGGCATCCGCTCCCGCGGACGCCGCCGACGAGCGGCCCGCGGACGAGCAGCCCGCCGCACCGGCCGCCCGCGCCCCGCGCAAGCGCGCCCCGCGCAAGCCCGCCGCCGCGTCCGTCGAGGCTGGCACGCCCGAGGCGCCGAGCGCGGGCGTCCCCGACGCGGACGCGACGGTCGACGAGCCCGCCGCTGCCGAGCCGGTCGACGCATCCGCTCCCGCCGAGGCGCCCGCCGCTCCGGCCCGCGCCGTCCCGTCGCTCTCCGTCTTCTTCCAGGCCCCGGACATCGCGCCGCTTCCTCCCCGCCGCGAGCGGGACGACCGCCGCGACGGATCCCGCGACGAGGACGACGACCTCGACCGCGACGAGCGCCCCGCGCGCTCCTCGCGCCGCGGCGGCCGCGGACAGGACCGCAGCCAGGACCGCGGAGTCAGCCGTGACGGCCGTGGGCGCGACACCCGCGACGACGACGACCACGACGACGAGGACGACTCGCCGTCCGTCCGCCGCCGCGCGCGCCGCCGCTCCGGCGAGGAGGGCCGCGACGGCGACGACGCGCCCGGCACGGTCGTCAAGGTCCGCACGCCCCGCGAGCCCGAGCTCATCACCGAGCCGCAGCGCATCAAGGGATCCACGCGCCTCGAGGCCAAGAAGCAGCGCCGCCGCGACGGTCGCGACGCCGGCCGCCGCCGCCCCGTCCTCACCGAGTCGGAGTACCTGGCGCGCCGCGAGTCGGTCGACCGCAGCATGATCGTCCGCTCGCGCGACGGCAAGATCCAGATCGGCGTGCTCGAGGATCAGGTGCTCGTCGAGCACTACGTGGCCCGCGCCGACGAGGCCTCCCTCATCGGCAACGTGTACCTCGGCCGCGTCCAGAACGTGCTGCCCAGCATGGAGGCCGCCTTCATCGACATCGGCCGCGGCCGCAACGCCGTGCTCTACTCCGGCGAGGTCGACTGGGAGGCCGCGAACGCCGACAAGGGCGGCGGAAGCCACGCGCGTCGCATCGAGGTCGCGCTGAAGCCCGGCGACCGCGTGCTCGTCCAGGTCACCAAGGACCCGGTCGGCCACAAGGGCGCCCGCCTCACGAGCCAGGTGAGCCTCCCGGGCCGCTACCTCGTGTACGTGCCCAACGGGTCCATGAACGGCATCAGCCGCAAGCTCCCGGACACCGAGCGCGCGCGACTCAAGAAGACGCTCAAGGAGGTGCTGCCCGAGAACGTGGGCGTCATCGTCCGCACCGCGGCCGAGGGCGCGACCGAGGAGCAGCTGAAGCTCGACGTCGAGCGGCTCACCTCGCAGTGGGCGGAGATCAGCCGCCAGGTCGAGAAGGCGCAGGCGCCCGCGCTCCTGCACTCGGAGCCCGACCTGCTGCTGAAGATCATCCGCGACGTCTTCAACGAGGACTTCCGCGAGCTCGTGATCGACGGCGGCGACGCCCAGGAGATCATCGAGGGCTACCTCCGCGGCGTGGCCCCCGACCTCATCGACCGGGTGCAGACGTACTCGGGCGAGAAGGACTCGTTCGACCACCACCGCGTCAGCGAGCAGATCGAGAAGGCGCTCGACCGCAAGGTCTGGCTGCCGTCCGGCGGCTCGCTCGTCATCGACCGCACCGAGGCCATGACCGTGGTCGACGTCAACACGGGGAAGTTCGTCGGATCCGGCGGCAACCTCGAGGAGACCGTCACGAAGAACAACCTCGAGGCCGCGGAGGAGATCGTCCGCCAGATGCGCCTGCGCGACATCGGCGGCATCATCGTCGTCGACTTCATCGACATGGTGCTCGAGACCAACCGCGACCTCGTGCTGCGCCGCCTCGTGGAGTGCCTCAGCCGCGACCGGACCAAGCACCAGGTCGCCGAGGTCACGTCGCTCGGCCTCGTGCAGATGACGCGCAAGAAGCTCGGCCTCGGGCTCCTCGAGTCGTTCTCGGAGAACTGCGAGACGTGCGCCGGGCGGGGGATCATCATCCACCACGACCCCCTCATGGCCCACAAGCAGACGCCGCAGGAGCCCGTGCAGGGCCAGGGGCGTCGGCGCGGCGGCAAGGGACAGCAGGAGCACGGCTCAGGCGCCGGCAACGGCAACGGCAACGGCGGCAACGGGGGCGGTCGCGGCTCCGGCGGTGGGCAGGCGCAGCAGCAGCGCACGCCCGCGGCCAGCACGCACAGCATCACCGACGACGCGCGCTCCGCCCTCGCCAAGATCGCCACGAGCACCATCCAGACGGTGAACGAGGCCATCGACCGGGTCGAGGACGTCGTGCGCACGCCGGATGAGACGGCGGACGCGTCCGCGCCGGCCGAGTCGGCTCCCGTCGCGGAGCAGACCCGCGGCGACCGTCCGCGTCGGAGCCGCGGGGGCCGGGGACGCGCGTCGTCCGCGACCGTCGAGGCGGAGGATCGCTCCGAGCCGCAGGCGCCCGCCGCCGAGGCGCCGTCCGCTCCCGCCGAGGACCCGACGCCGGCCGACGCGCCGGTGGAGGAGCCCGCCCTGTCGACGCTCGAGCCGCGCGAGGCCATCCGCCTCGAGCCGGTGCAGATCCTCGACATCCCGGTCGCGAGCGCCCGCACGGCACCGCGCCGCGTCAGCTCGGCGGACGCGGAGCAGCTCCTCGGCTCCGTGCTCGACGCGCTGCCGCAGCCCAAGGAGCCCGGACAGGGGCGTTCGCGCAGTCGCCGGGTCTCCACGCAGACGCTGACGACGCCTGCCCCGGCCGACGACGCGAGCTGACGCGTCGGCTGCCCGTCAGGCAGCTGGACGAGGGAGGGCCCGGAGCGCATGCTCCGGGCCCTCCCTCGTGCGGCCGGACGTCCGCGGCGTCAGGATCCGAGCCCGCGCCGTTCGCGCTGGGTGACCCGCAGCCCGCTCGCCTGCAGCCGCCGGACGAGGTCGCGGTTCGAGACCGCGATGGCTCCCCGTGCCACGAGCTCGGCGTGCCGCTCCTCGGGCACGTCGTAGTGGTCGCGGTCGAAGGCCCTCGCCGGGATGTCGGCCGCGCGGGCGAAGGCGTGCAGCTCCTCGAGGGACGCGTCGCTGACCAGGTGCGCCCAGAGCCGGCCGTGCGCGGGCCAGGCCGGTCGATCGAGGAGGAGGGTCATCCTGCGAGCATATGCACGCCCGTCGCCGGTGGCTGGACCGCAGAGCCCATCGGGTCGGCCACGACGCGCCCGGCGCGCATGCGGCGAGGAGGCCGTCGGCTCGCGTATGATCGACCGAGGACGCCGGGGGTCCGGAGTTTGACCCCTGTCCGGCGTTCCGGTAACGTGAGTCGCTGGCATGCGCCGATCCCCAGAGATCGTGCGCCTGCGGCAGACTTCCTCCAATGATTCGGGCCACAGGGCGTCAAGTCCCCAGTGAGTCAAGCCCGCGAGAGAAAACAGGTACGGAAAAGTGGTTTACGCAGTTGTGCGCGCCGGCGGTCGGCAGGAGAAGGTCGAGGTCGGGACCATCGTGACGATGGACCGGGTCAAGAACCAGCAGAGCGGCAAGGTCGTGCTCCCCGCGGTCCTGCTCGTCGACGGCGACACCATCACCACGGACGCCGCCAAGCTCGCCGACGTCACCGTCAGCGCCGAGATCCTGAACGACCTCCGCGGTCCGAAGATCGTCATCCAGAAGTTCAAGAACAAGACCGGGTACAAGAAGCGCCAGGGGCACCGCCAGGACCTCACGCGCGTCCAGGTCACCGAGATCAACTAGCACCGAGACCGCAGGGAGAAACAGATGGCACACAAGAAGGGCGCGAGCTCTACCCGCAACGGCCGTGACTCGAACGCCCAGCGCCTCGGCGTGAAGCGCTTCGGCGGTCAGGTCGTCGGCGCCGGCGAGATCATCGTCCGCCAGCGCGGCACGCACTTCCACCCCGGCGTCAACGTCGGCCGTGGCGGCGACGACACGCTGTTCGCCCTCTCCGCCGGCTCGGTGCAGTTCGGCGTCAAGGGCGGCCGCAAGGTCGTCAACATCGTCGTCCCGGCCTAGCGCAGGCCGACAGCACGGACGCTGCGGCGGCACTGCCGCGCAGCACTTCAAGGGCGGGCCTCGGCCCGCCCTTGTCTGCGTTCCGCAGGGAACACCTCTAGAAGAAACGAGCTACAGCCATGGCGACATTCGTCGACACCGTGACCCTCCACCTGCGGGCGGGAAACGGCGGGAACGGCTGCGTCTCGGTGCGCCGCGAGAAGTTCAAGCCCCTCGCGGGACCCGACGGCGGCAACGGCGGCAACGGCGGGGACATCGTCCTCGTCGCGGACCCCCAGGTCACCACGCTCCTGGCCTACCACCGCGGACCGCACCGCTCCTCGCGCAACGGCGGACCCGGCATGGGCGACCACCGCCACGGCACGCTCGGCGAGGAGCTCGAGCTCCCCGTCCCGGTCGGCACCGTCGTCAAGGACGCCGACGGCAACGAGCTCGCGGACATGGCCACGCCCGGCATGCGCTTCATCGCCGCCGAGGCCGGCCAGGGCGGGCTCGGCAACGCCTCCCTCGCCACCACGAAGCGCAAGGCCCCCGGCTTCGCGCTGCTCGGCACGCGCGGCTACGAGGGCGACGTCGTCCTCGAGCTCAAGGTCGTCGCCGACGTGGCGCTCGTGGGCTACCCGTCTGCGGGGAAGTCGAGCCTCGTCGCCGCCATCTCGGCCGCGAAGCCGAAGATCGCCGACTACCCCTTCACCACGCTGCACCCGAACCTCGGCGTCGTCGAGGTCGCCGACTCGCGCTACACCGTCGCCGACGTGCCCGGCCTCATCGAGGGCGCGAGCGAGGGCAAGGGCCTCGGCCTCGAGTTCCTCCGCCACGTCGAGCGTTGCTCCGCGCTCCTGCACGTGCTCGACTGCGCGACGCTGGATCCCGGCCGCGACCCCATCTCGGACCTCGACATCATCCTCACGGAGCTCGCCGCGTACCCGGTCCCCGACGGCCAGGTGCCGCTCCTGGATCGCCCGCAGCTCATCGCGCTGAACAAGATCGACGTCCCCGAGGCCCAGGAGCTCGCGGAGCTCGTCCGGCCTGAGCTCGAGGCCCGCGGCTACCGCGTCTTCGACATCTCCACGGTCAGCCACGACGGCCTGCGCCAGCTCTCCTTCGCCCTCGCGGAGCTCGTCGAGGACGCCCGCACGAAGGCCGCCGAGGAGCCCGAGGCCCCGCGGATCGTGCTGCGTCCGCGCGCCGTCAACGAGAAGCCGTTCACCATCCGCGTCGACGGCGGCAGCTACGGCGACATCTACCGCGTCATCGGCACCAAGCCCGAGCGCTGGGTGCAGCAGACCGACTTCACGAACGACGAGGCCGTCGGCTACCTCGCCGACCGCCTCGCCAAGCTCGGCGTCGAGGACGGCCTGTTCAAGGCCGGCGCGGTGGCCGGATCCAGCGTCGTCATCGGCGAGGGCGACGGCATCGTCTTCGACTGGGAGCCGACCCTCACGTCGACCGCGGAGCTCATCACCAGCCCCCGCGGCGCCGACGCTCGCGTCGACCCCATCAGCCGCCGCACCAACCAGGCGCGTCGCGAGGACTACTTCGCCCGCATGGACGCCAAGGCCGAGGCACGCGCGCAGCTCGTGCGCGAGGGCGAGGCCGGCCTGTGGGCCGACGAGGACGCGACGGACGAGGACGCGTCCTCGGACGCCAAGGCCTAGCGGATGGGGACGGCCTCCCGCGCGGACATCGCGTCCGCGCGGCGCATCGTCGTGAAGGTCGGGTCGTCGTCCATCAGCGGGGACAACGCCGGGCAGATCGCGCCGCTCGTGGATGCCATCGCGTCCGCGCACGCGCGCGGCGCCGAGGTCGTGCTCGTGTCCTCCGGCGCCATCGCGACGGGGATGCCCTTCCTCCGCCTCGACGACCGCCCGGCCGACCTCGCCACCCAGCAGGCCGCGGCCGCGGTCGGCCAGAGCGTGCTGATCTTCCGCTACCAGGAGAGCCTCGACCGCTACGGCATCGTCGCGGGCCAGGTCCTCCTCACGGCCGGCGACCTCGCCGCGCCCGACCACCGGGAGAACGCGCAGCGCGCCATGGAGCGGCTGCTCGGTCTCCGCCTGCTGCCCATCGTCAACGAGAACGACACGGTGGCCACGCACGAGATCCGCTTCGGCGACAACGACCGGCTGGCGGCGCTCGTCGCCCGGCTGGTGGACGCAGACCTGCTCCTCCTCCTCTCGGACGTGGACGCCCTCTACACGCGGCCACCCCATGAGCCGGGCGCACGCCGCATCGAGCACGTGGCGTTCGGCGACGAGCTCGATGGCGTCGAGATCGGCAGCACCGGCACGGGCGTCGGCACCGGGGGAGCCGTGACCAAGGTCGCCGCCGCGCGCCTCGCCGCCGAGGCCGGCACAGGGGTCCTCCTCACGTCGACCGCGCAGGTCCATGCGGCCCTCGTGGGCGAGCACGTCGGCACCTGGTTCGCGCCCCGCGGCTGAACATTCCGCCACCTCCTCGGGCCGGCGGTGCGTCAGTAGGCTGCGGTGCATGCCCTCGAACGCGCCCGTCGCCCCGACCATCGCCGCTGAGGCCCCTCCCGCCGACGAGCTCGCGCGGATCCTCGCCGCCGCCCGCGCCGCGTCCACGTCCCTCGCCGCCAGCAGCTCCGTCCAGCGCGACGCCGCGCTCGACGCCATCGCGGCCGCGCTCGTCTCCGGAGCCGATCGCATCGTCGCGGCCAACGCCTGGGACCTCGCCGCGGGCCGTGACGCCGGGCTGGCAGCCGGCCTGCTCGACCGGTTGACGCTCGACGCGACGCGCGTGGCCTCCCTGGCCCACGCCGTCGCCGGGATCCGCGGGCTCGACGACCCGCTCGGCCACGTCGTCCGCGGCCGCACCCTCCCGAACGGCCTGCTGCTCTCGCAGGTGCGCGTCCCCTTCGGCGTGGTCGGCGCGATCTACGAGGCCCGCCCCAACGTCACGGTCGACATCGCCGCGCTCGCCCTGAAGAGCGGCAACGCCGTGGTGCTCCGCGGCGGATCCGCGGCCCTCCGCACCAACGCCGTCCTCGTCGACGTCATGCGCGACGCCCTCGACCGGGCCGGCCTCCCGGCCGACGCCGTGCAGACGGTGGACGCGCACGGCCGATCGGGCGCTGCCCGGCTCATGCGGGCACGCGGGCTCGTCGACGTGCTCGTGCCGCGCGGATCCGCCGACCTCATCCGCACCGTCGTGGAGGAGTCGACCGTCCCGGTCATCGAGACCGGGGCCGGCGTGGTGCACGTCTACCTCGACGCCTCGGCCGATGCGCGCATGGCCGTCGACATCGCGGTCGACGCCAAGGTCAGCCGCCCGAGCGTGTGCAACGCGATGGAGACGCTGCTGGTGCATCGCGACGCCGCCCCCCGGGTCCTCCCCGCCGTGCTCGACGCCCTCCGCGACCGGGGCGTCACCGTGCACGGCGACGCCGCCGTGCGCGAGCTGTGGCCCGACGCCGTCCCCGCCACGGACGAGGACTGGGCGGCCGAGTACCTCTCGCTCGACCTCGCGGTGCGCGTCGTCGACTCCGTGGAGGACGCTGTCGCCCACATCGCCCGCTGGTCGACGCACCACACCGAGTCCATCGTCACGTCCGACCTGGCCGTGGCCGAGCGCTTCCTCGCCGCCGTGGACTCGGCCGTCGTCATGGTCAACGCGTCCACGCGCTTCACCGACGGATCCGCGTTCGGCTTCGGCGCCGAGGTCGGCATCTCCACCCAGAAGCTGCACGCGCGGGGTCCGATGGGCCTGCAGGAGCTCACCAGCACCAAGTGGATCGTGCGGGGGAGCGGGCAGGTCCGCGGCTGACGGCACGCCCGGGCCGGCGTGCGCCCCGTGCGGGGCCCCCCGGTAGGATGGCAGGCGCCGCCTCCGCTCGACGGGGCGTGCCACGAACGGAGATCACATGCACGCGCTGACCACCACCATCCTCGCCGAGACCGAGCACGCCATGGAGCTCGCAGCTCCGCTCTGGGTGTTCCCGGCCGTCGCTGCGGTCGCGTTCCTCGCGCTCGGGGTGGTCATGTTCAGCTTCCGCGACGTGGCGAACCGCCACTCGGAGAAGTGGGGCAAGCCCCCGGTCGCCGAGCAGGGCCACGGCACCGCCGACTCCACCCACTGAGCGCGAGCACCCACCACATGACGACGGCCGCCACCCCGCGCCTCCGCATCGGGGTCATGGGCGGCACGTTCGACCCCATCCACAACGGCCACCTCGTCGCCGCGAGCGAGGTGCAGCAGCACCTCCAGCTCGACGAGGTGATCTTCGTCCCCACCGGCCAGCCGTGGCAGAAGCAGACCGTCACGGACGGCGAGCACCGCTACCTGATGACCGTGATCGCGACCGCGGCCAACCCGCGCTTCACCGTCAGCCGCGTCGACATCGACCGCGCGGGCACCACGTACACGATCGACACGCTCCGCGACATCCGTCGCACGCACCCGGACGCGGAGCTGTTCTTCATCACGGGAGCTGACGCCATCCAGCAGATCCTGGGCTGGAAGGACGTCGCCGAGCTGTGGGACCTGGCGCACTTCGTCGCCGTCACCCGACCCGGGCACGACCTGACCGAGAGCGGCCTCCCGCACGCCGACGTAAGATTGCTGGAGGTCCCGGCGCTGGCGATCTCCTCGACCGACTGCCGAGCCCGTGTCGGACGGGGCTTCCCCGTGTGGTACCTCGTCCCCGACGGAGTCGTCCAGTACATCTCCAAGCACCACCTGTATCGGAGCCCGCAATGACCCCCTCCCACGACGCGCCCGACACCGGGCCGGCCTCGTTCGACGACGGTCCCGCTCCCGCGACCCTGGGGCTCAGCCGCCGCGAGATGCGGGCCGCTGAGCGTGCCCGCGCGCTCGCGCTCGGCATCGACGAGGCGGACGACGCCCCCGCGGACGAGCCGACGACCGCTGCGGACGCCTCGACCGACGAATCCTCCGACGAGCGATCGGCGACGGCGACCCCCGCGGACACCGAGGCCGAGAACGCCTCCCCCTCGCGTGGGGACGGAACAGGGCCCCGGCCCGACGAGGCGACGACGCCTCTGGCCGCCCCGCTGACCGCTCCCGGCATCGGCCCCGACACCTCGGCCATCCTGCTGTCGGGCGGAGTGCTCACGCGACGCCAGCTCCGCGCCATCCGCGAGGCCGAGGAGGCCGCCCGCGAGCAGCGCGGATCCGAGCACGAGGACGCGCAGGCGACGCCCGTCGGCTCGGACGCGGGATCGACACCGTCCGACGCGGAGCCCGCCGCCGCGGCCGTGGACGACGCGCCCCCGTCCTCGTCCGAGACGTCCGTCCCGCCGTACGCGCGGTACGGCCGAGGCTCCCGCGCGACGCCGCGGCCCCGTGCGCCCTACGGGAGCGCCTACCGTCGCGCGTCCGCTGCCGAGTCGACGGAAGCACCCGCACCCGCCGCGGAGGACGACGCGCAGGCGAAGGCACCCGACGCGCCGGCGGACCGCGAGACGACCCCCGCCGAGACGCCGTCGGCCTGGCCGTTCGCACCGATCGTCCCCTCGGGGGACTCCGCCGGTCGCGACGTGGACGCGTCAGGCGAGCAGCCGACCGTCCCGCCCCTCGCGGCCCATGCCCCGAGCTCCGACGAGGATCCGCGCCCCGCGCCCTCGCTCGACGCGACGCCGTGGGTCACCGGATCCGCCGAGCCGTCCCTCGAGCCGGCGTTCGGCACGCGCGCGTCCGCCGCCGAGGCGCTCCCGGGCGACCGGGCCGAGACGCCGGACGACGACCCCGCATCGGCCGTGCCCGCCCCGACGGACTCCGCCGCGCCCGACGCCCGCGCGCCGTTCACCCCGCCGACGGGTCACTGGTCCGTGCAGGACCAGGTCGACGAGGACCAGCCCCACACCGGCAACCACTTCATCCTCCCGACCGTGCCGCACGCCAACGACATGCAGCAGGCGCTCAACAGCACGGGTGAGATCATCATCACCGGCTCCATCGACCTGCCGCGCAGCCTCGGCTCCATGGGCACGCACCCGGACCGCTTCGACACGGCCGACATGGACCGCATCCTCGAGCAGGGCGACGACCACGACCACGCGCCGGGCGGCACCGACTCGGAGCCCGTCCGCGCCAGCCGTGCCGTCAGCACGCACACGTCGACGCGCGCCGTCGTGCAGCCGCCGCCCCGCAAGCGCTTCACCGCGCCCGTCGTCGCGGCCGTCGCCGCCGGCGGAGTCGCCGTCATCGGCGCCGGCCTCGTCATCGTCGCGTTCATGACGAATGTATTCTGATCGTCTGATGCACCATCCCACCCGTCCCGGAAGGACTCTGTGACCGCTTCTCCCCGCGCCCTCGACCTGCTCAAGGTCGCCGCCCTCGCTGCCGACTCCAAGCAGGCCATCGACCTGGTCGCGCTCGACGTCTCCGGGCCCCTGCCCCTCACCGACGTCTTCCTCATCGCCTCGGCCCGCAACGAGCGGAACGCGCAGGCGGTCGCCGACGAGATCGAGGACAAGATGATCGAGGCCGGCGCCAAGCCGCTGCGCCGGGAGGGGAAGAGCGAGGGTCGCTGGATCCTCCTCGACTTCGGCGACGTCGTCGCCCACGTCTTCACCGAGGAGGACCGCATGTACTACTCGCTGGAGCGCCTCTGGAAGGACTGCCCCGTCGTCGCCCTCGAGATCGAGCCGACGGCCTCCGCATCCTGACTCTCCGCCACGCGTCCCGCGGGGAGCTCGCGTGAAGTGCCCCAACGACTCGGCCACCCTCGTGATGAGCGAGCGCGCCGGCGTCGAGATCGACTACTGCCCCGACTGCCGCGGCGTGTGGCTCGACCGCGGCGAGCTCGACAAGATCCTCGATCGCGCGGAGCAGGAGACGCGATCCGGCCCGACGGCCGCGTCGCCCGCGGCGCCGCTCGGCGGGTACCCGGACCCGGGTCGCGACGACCGGCGCCGGGATGACGGACGGCGCGAGGACGAACGTCGCCGAGACGGCGACCGCGATCGCTCGTACGGGTCCCGTGGCGACGGATACGGGGACCGCGGCGGCTCCGGCTACCCGGCAGCGGGCGGCTTGGGGAACGGTGACGCATACGGCGGGAAGCGCCGCAAGAAGGAGAGCTGGCTCAGCGAGCTGTTCGACTGAGCCGTCCGCGCCGGCCGCCCGTGGACGAGGATGCCCTGGTCATGGGGTGGTCGGAATGTGTAGTAATGTAGACGAGTCGCTTCCGCAGGGAAGCGGATCACGGGTCTGTGGCGCAGTTGGTAGCGCACCTGCATGGCATGCAGGGGGTCAGGGGTTCGAATCCCCTCAGATCCACCCTCGAGCCCCGCTCCTCCTCCCGGAGGTGCGGGGCTCTTCCCGTCTCGACGGCAGGATCAGGACGTTCGCGCCGGCCCCACGCGCTCGACATGTGCCCCGTTGTGCGAGAACAGCCGCTCGAGCCGCTCGATCAGGGACTCCTCCACCGTGGAGCCCCGTCCCGTCTGCAGTCCCTCGAGGACGGCGGTCAGCCCGCTCGCCCCGCGCACGACGTGGGTCGGCACCCGCGACGAAGCCGGACGTTGCTCGGCAGCCGCATGGAGGATGACGTCCGCGTGGCTGTACAGCACGACGGTCTGGAACCAGGGCGCCGAGCCGACCTCCCGCACGAGGTGCGCTCGCAGCCGCTCCGACTGGATGCGCACCTGCTTCACGGGCGCCTTCGATCCGACGTGGGTGCGGACGACGAGCGTCCCCCTCTGCGGATCCAGCCGCACCTGCACGGCTGAGGTCTCCGCGCCCTCGGGCAGCTGCAGGAGCGCGCCGAACGAGGGGTGCACGGAAGACGGGCGTCTGCCGTCGAAGACGACGCCCGCCCAGTGCTTGTTCTCGATGATGAGGGCACCCCGCGGAGTGACCAGCACGTGGTCGATCTGCGCCATGAAGCGCCTCTCGTCCTCCGTCACGACGAAGACCACGTTCGTCGCCAGCAGGCCCGGCAGATCTGCGGCCGCGCAGGATGACGCGATCAGCGCATGGGACACCGCCTCCCCTTCCCAGGTGGTGGCGAACCGGCCGTGGGCCTCCTCCGCGTCGGCGACGGCCGCGGCGAGACGCTCGTGGAGCAGCGCGAGCTCTCGCGCATGGACGGTCGCCCGGGAGCCGAGCAGCGACGCATGCCCCTCCTCGAGCTCGGCGACCCGCCGTGCGTGGAGCGCAAGCTCCTCTCGTGCGGCCTCGGTGCGACGCGCCTCGAGGCGGCGACCGATCCGGACCAGCACGGCGATGGCGACGAGGAGCAGGACGACGAGGGTCCAGGCGAGGATCTGCATGGGGGCAGGCAAGCACGAGGGCTCCCGTCCGCGCGGGATCCGCTCCCCGATCGGGGGACTGTCCTCCACTTGGAGGACCCGGGTACCGTTGCTCAGGTCATCGACCCCTGGAGCTCCACAATGTCGCACGCCACCCTGCACCGGACGCACACCACCGACCCGCACCGCACGTCGGTGGTCGGTTCCGCGGTGCTGGGGTTCCTGTCCGCCTTCGTCGTCGGCGCGGCCGTCATCGTGACGCTCCTCATCACCTCCTTCGCGCAGGGCACCGAGGGCTACCCCGGGCTCGACGTCCCTGGCGTGGTCGACACCCGCATCGACCACGGCAGCGTCGTGACGCAGATCGGCCCGGGCGGGTTCCTCTTCCCGCTGGCTGCCGGGCTCCTCGTCGGGCTGATCGTGGCCGTCGTCGTCTACGCGCGTCAGCGCGGCGTCGAGGACTGACCCGGCCGATCGGCCTGCCGCGCGCGCGTAGGGTCGAGGGGATGCATGCCCGTCCCGCACGTCCCGCCCGTCTCCGTCCGCGGATCCACGGAGCCGCCCTCCTCGCGGCGACGACCGCCGTCCTCGTCCTCGTGAGCGGCTGCACCGCGCCGGATGCCGTCGCACCGTCGACCGCCACCCCGACGGCGCCGCTGCGGGTGGTCTCCCTCGGCGACTCCTACTCCACGGGTACGGGCCCGGCCGAGCCCCTGCCCGGCGACCCGGGGGTGTGCGGTCGCACCGTCGCCTCGTCCGTTCGGGTCGCCGCGGCCGCGGTCGGCGCGGATCTCGTCGACGCGGCCTGCGACGGCGCCAGCACGGCGGATCTCGCCGCCCCGCGCGAGCGCGGCGGGCAGACGGTGCCCGCGCAGCTGGACGCCCTCGCCGACGGCGCCGACGTGGTCCTCGTGCGCCTCGGGGGCAACGACCTCGGCTTCCCCGCCCTCGTCGGCGGCTGCCTCGCCCGGGATCCGGACGGGCCGGTGGCCGCCGGGCCGACGACGTGCGTGGACGCGCTCGCGCCCGCGGGCGGGACCGACGCCGTCCGCGCCCGCATCGACGGCGAGGTGGCGACGCGTCTCGCCGACGCCTTCGCACGGATCCGCGCCGCGGCTCCTGGCGCCCGCATCGTCGCGCTCGGCTACCTCAGCGTGCTCGGCGACCCGGATGCGCTCCCCACGGAGGGCTGCCTCCGGGCCACGGCGACGTCGACCGTGAACGGGCAGGTGCTCCTCGCCGACCGCGATGCGGTGTGGCTCGCGGGGATCCAGCGCGAGCTCGACGACGCGATCGCCCGGGTGGCCGCCGACGCGGGCGTGCGATTCGTGGACCAGGAGACGCCGACCGCCGACCACGGAGCATGCGTCGGCGACGCGGGGGATCCGTACGTGGCGGGGCTCGGCGGCAGCGCGGGAGACGTCCCGCTCCATCCGAATGCCGCGGGGCTCGCCTGGGAGTCGGGGGCCATCGCGGACGTGCTGCGCGAGGAGGCGACGGCGCTCGGCCGCTGATCACCGCCGCTGCACGCGACGGCGATTCTGGGATCGTGTGGGTTCCTGTGGGATCGTGTTGCTTCTCCCGCGGATGAGGGCTACAGTGCGAGGACGCGAGGCGCAGTGCCCCACGGAGTCGAAGGAGACCGCCCATGTACGCCGAAGAGCGCCAGGACAGGGTGGTCGCCCTCCTCGAGCGCACCGGCCGCGTGGCCGTCCTCGGTCTCGCCCGCGACTTCGACGTGACGACCGAGACCGTGCGCCGTGATCTCGCGCAGCTCGAGAGCCGCGGCGTGCTCCGCCGGGTGCACGGCGGCGCCGTCCGGGCTGACAGGTCCACGCGCGCCGAGGAGAGCCTGGACACGCGCGGCTCCCGCAACACGGCGGCGAAGGCGCGCATCGCCGACGCGGCCATGGCCTTCCTGCCCGCGAGCTTCGAGGGATCCATCGCGCTCGACGCCGGCACCACCACGGGCCTCGTCGCGGAGCGCGTCGCCGCGTGGCGACCCGATGTCCCCGGCCGCACGCTCGTGGTCGTCACTCACTCGATGGCCGTCGCGCAGACCGTCACCCGCAACCCCGCCGTCGAGGTGCAGCTGCTCGGCGGCCGCGTCCGCGGCATCACGAGCGCGGCCGTCGGCCCCGCGACCCTCGGCCAGCTCGCGCGCCTGCGACCCGACATCGCCTTCATCGGCGCCAACGGGATCCACGCCGAGTTCGGCCTGAGCACACCCGATGAGGAGGAGGCGGCCGTGAAGACCGCGTTGACCCGAGGATCCCGACGCGCCGTGGCGCTCGTCGACGCGTCGAAGGCGGGGGAGGAGGCGCTCGTCGGCTTCGCGGCCCTCGACGACCTCGACGCGCTCGTCACCGACGTCGCGCCCGACGGGCAGCTGGCCGAGGCGCTGGCGGCCGCCGAGGTGGAGGTGATGGTCGCGTGATCCTCACCCTCACCGCCAACCCGAGCCTCGACCGCACCATCGACCTCGCCGGCGCCCTCGCGCGCGGCGCCGTCCAGCGGGCCCGTGGCGTCGCCGAGCAGCCGGGCGGCAAGGGCGTCAACGTCTCGCGCGCGCTCATCGCCTCGGGCCTCGACACGATCGCGCTGCTGCCCGGCCGCCTCGACGACCCCATGCTCGTGGCCCTCGCCGCCGAGCGGATCCCGCTCGACCACCTGGACATCGACGGCCGCGTGCGGCAGAACGTCACGCTGACCGAGCCCGACGGCACGACCACCAAGGTCAACGAGCCGGGACCCGTGCTCTCCGCATCCGAGGCGGACGCGCTCGTCGCGCTCGTGATCCGGCACGCGCGCCGGGCGAGCTGGCTCGTGCTGGCGGGATCGCTGCCGCCCGGCCTCGACGACGACTTCCATGCGCGCGTGGTGCAGGCCGTGCGCGCCGAGCTCGGCGACGCCGCGCCGCGGATCGCCGTCGACTCGTCGGGCGCGCCCATGGCGGCGCTCGTCGCGTCCGGTGCGGTCGTGGACCTCGTCAAGCCCAACGCCGAGGAGCTCGCCGAGCTCGTCGGCCTCCCCGACCCGGATGCGCTCGAGGCCGACCCCCGGCTGGCCCACGACGCATCCCGCTCCCTCGTCTCCCGCGGCTGCCGGGCGGTCCTCGCGACCCTCGGGGCACGGGGGGCCGTCCTCACCACGGCCGAGGGCGGATGGCTCGCCACCATGCCCCCGATCGTGCCGGTGAGCACCGTGGGCGCGGGCGACTCGTCGCTCGCGGGCTACCTGCTCGCCGACCACCGCGGGGCAGGACCCGAGGGGCGGCTGGCGCAGGCCGTCGCCCACGGATCCGCCGCCGCGTCCCTGCCCGGCAGCACCATGCCGTCCCCCGACCAGACACGGCCGGACAGCGTCACCGTCCAGCCGCTCCTCCCGATCGCCGCCGATCGCTGACCCGCCCCACCTGGAGAAGAACATGCCATCGCTCATCACGAACCGCCTCGTGCTCCTCGACGCCGACCTCGGCGCCGACCGCGAGCACGCCGTCCGCACGCTCGCCGAGCGAGTCGTCGCCGAGGGCCGCGCCACCGACGCCGACGCCCTCTTCGCCGACGCGTGGGAGCGCGAGTCGAAGACCGACACCGGCATGGGCGGCGGGCTCGCGATCCCGCACTGCCGCTCCGCCGCGGTGACGGAGGCCACGCTCGTCATGGCCCGCCCGAAGCCCGCCGTCGACTTCGGCGCCCCGGACGGCCCCGCCGACCTCGTGTTCTTCATCGCCGCGCCCGACGGAGCCGACCAGGAGCACCTCGTGCTCCTGTCGCGCCTCGCCCGGTCGCTCATCAAGCCCGAATTCGTGGAGGCGCTGCGCTCGGCGACCGACGAGGACCAGGTCGTCTCGCTCGTGGAGGGCGCGCTCGTGGACGAGCCCGCCTCCTCGACGGGCGCCCCGGCCGCCGCCGCTCCCGCCACGTCGGCGTCCGCACCCGCCACGACCGCGCCGGACGCCGACGCGCCCGTGCTCATCGCCGTCACCGCCTGCCCCACCGGGATCGCGCACACCTACATGGCGGCCGACTCGCTCGTCGCGGCGGCCAAGCGCGCGGGCGTCGAGCTGCACGTCGAGACCCAGGGATCCTCCTCCGTCACGCCCGTGGACCCCGCGATCGTCGCGCGCGCCACCGCCGTGATCTTCGCCGTCGACGTGGACGTGCGCGACCGCGCGCGCTTCGCCGGCAAGCCCGTCATCCAGTCGCCCGTGAAGCGCGGCATCGACCAGCCCGACCAGATGGTCGCCGAGGCAGTCGCCGCGGCGAAGGACCCGAACGCCCCGCGCGTGCCGGGCGGCGCGTCGTCCGCCGGATCCGAGCAGGCCTCCCCGCAGGCGTCGCAGTCCGTGGGCGCGCGCCTCAAGCGCTGGCTGCTCACGGGCGTCAGCTACATGATCCCGTTCGTCGCGGGCGGCGGTCTGCTCATGGCGCTCGGGTTCCTGCTCGGCGGGTACAGGATCTCCGACGTCGCCTCCGACATCGTGGTCCAGAACTCGCTCGCCAATCTGCCGGACGGCGGGGTCCTGAGCTACCTCGGTGCCGTCGCGTTCGTCATCGGCAACGCGTCGATGAAGTTCCTCGTGCCGGTGCTGGCCGGCTACATCGCCTACGCCATCGCCGATCGCCCGGGCATCGCGCCCGGGTTCGTCGCCGGAGCCGTCTCGCTCATCATGGGCGCGGGCTTCATCGGCGGTCTGGTCGGCGGCCTCCTCGCCGGCGGCGTCGCCTACGCGATCGGGCGCATCGACGTGCCGCGCTGGCTGCGCGGGCTCATGCCCGTCGTGATCATCCCGCTGCTCGCCTCCATCGTCGCCTCCGGCCTGATGGTCATAGTCCTCGGGGGACCGATCGCGGCGCTCACGCGCGGCCTCAACGACTTCCTGTCCGGCCTGACCGGCACGTCGGCCATCGTCCTGGGCATCATCCTCGGCGTCATGATGTGCATCGACCTCGGCGGCCCCATCAACAAGGTGGCCTACTCGTTCGCGGTCGCCGGTCTCGGTGCCGGTTCCATCGCCGACCAGACCCCCTGGGCGATCATGGCCGCCGTCATGGCCGCCGGCATGGTCCCGCCGCTCGCCCTGGCGCTCGCCTCCACCGTGATCGACCGCCGCCTGTTCAGCCCGGCCGAGCGCGAGAACGGCAAGGCCGCGTGGCTCCTCGGCGCCGCGTTCATCTCCGAGGGCGCGATCCCGTTCGCGGCCGTCGACCCGCTGCGCGTGATCCCCGCGAGCATCGTGGGCGGTGCCGTCACGGGCGCCATGGTGATGGGGCTCGGCGTCGTGTCGCAGGCCCCGCACGGCGGCGTGTTCGTCCTCTTCGCCATGAACGGCACCTTCCTCGGCTTCCTCGCGTCCGTCGCGGTCGGCGCGGTGATCTCCGCCTTCCTCGTCGTGCTCCTCAAGCGCTTCACGACGAAGCGCCCCGAGGCCGTCGCCGAGACGTCCGCCGCCGACCAGGGCGTCCCCGTCGCGGCCTCAACCCGAACCGCCTGATCCCGCCCGTCCCATCCCGCACATCTGAAGGAGAACGTCCATGACCGAGCGCACCGCCACCATCGGCAGCCGCGTGGGCCTGCACGCCCGACCCGCATCCCTCTTCATCGAGGCCGTCCGCCGCACGGGCGTGCCGGTGAGGATCAGCAAGCCGGGAGGAACGCCGCTCGACGCGACCAGCATCCTGTCGCTCATGAGCCTCGGCGCCGCGAACGGCGACCAGGTCGTGCTCACGGCCGAGGGCGACGGCGCGGACGCCGCGCTCGACGAGCTGGCGGCGCTGCTCGAGAGCGACCTCGACGCCGTCGAGTAGCCGTCCCACGACGAGAGGCCCGGACACCGCGATGCGGGTCCGGGCCTCTCGTCGTGTCAGGCGGCTGCGGCGTGGGGCGTCACCACTCGGCGACGCGGTAGTCCTTGAGGAAGACGCCCGAGATGTCCTCGCCGGCCTGGCCCATGACGATGGGGTCGTAGACCCGCGCCGCCCCGTCCACGAGGTCGAGCGGCGCGTGGAAGCCCTCCTCGGCGAGCCTCACCTTGGTGGGGTGCGGCCGCTCGTCGGTGATCCACCCGGTGTCGACGCTCGTCATGAGGATGCCGTCGGTCTCGCGCATCTCGCGCGCCGAGGTGCGGGTCATCATGTTGAGCGCGGCCTTCGCCATGTTCGTGTGCGGGTGGCCAGGGCCCTTGTAGGCGCGGGCGAACTGGCCCTCCATGGCGCTCACGTTCACGACGTACTTCCGGCGCGACGCCGACGCGGCCATCGCGGGGCGCAGGCGGCTGACGAGCAGGAACGGCGCCGTCACGTTGGCGAGCTGGACCTCGAGCATCTCCAGCGGATCCACCTCGTGCACCATCTGGGTCCAGCTGTTCGCGTCGTGCAGGTCGGGCACGAGGCCGCCCGCGTCGATCGCGGTGCCGGCCGCCAGGCGCGCGAGCGACGACGAGCCCGCGGTCATGGCGAGCTCGGTGACCTCGGCGGCGGTGATCCCGGTGGCGGTCGAGAGGATCGGGTGCGCCGCGACGGACGCGGCGAGGGCTGCCGGGTGGGCGTCGGCCGTGTGGCCGAAGGTGAGCAGCTCCGGGAGGTCGCCGTCGGGGAGCGGCGCCGCCTCGGCCTCCGACAGCGGCGCGTACGAGCCGGGGGAGCGGCGCACGGTCTGCGCGGCGTTGTTGATGAGGATGTCGAGGGGACCCGCGGCGGCCACCGCGTCCGTGAGGCCGATGACCTGCGCCGGGTCGCGGAGGTCGAGGCCGACGATGCGCAGGCGGTGCACCCACTCGTGCGCGTCGGGGAGGCCCGCGAAGCGGCGCACCGCGTCGCGCGGGAAGCGCGTGGTGATGGTGGTGTGCGCGCCGTCGCGCAGGAGGCGCAGCGCGATGTGCATGCCGATCTTGGCGCGGCCGCCCGTGAGGAGCGCGCGCATGCCCGTGAGGTCGGTGCGGGCCTCGCGCTTCGCGTGGTTGAGGAGCGCGCAGTCGGGGCAGAGCTGGTGGTAGAACGCGTCGACCTGCGTGTAGTGCTGCTTGCAGATGTAGCAGGGGCGCGAGCGCAGGAGCGTGCCGGCGGTGGGCTTCGCGGTGGTGATGGCGAGCGGGATGCCGCGGGTCTCGTCGTCGATGCGGTCGGGCGCGCCCGTGGCGGTGGCGGCGACGACGGCGCGGTCCGCGCTGGCGACGGCCTCGCGCTTCTCGAGCCGGCGGGCCTTCTTCACCTGCTTGAACATCGAGGCGGTGGCGCGGCGGACGGCGACGAAGTCGGGGTGCTCCTCGTCGATGTCGGCGAGCGAGCCGAGCACGCGCAGGGCGACGGCGAGGTCGGCGGGATCGATGGCCGATCCGGGGGCGGACGACTCGTCGGGGGAGGCGGCGGCGTCGGGCATGGGGGTGACGGGATCCGCGGGGCGGGCGGGGTCGTCGGGCAGGGCGTCGGAGGGCACAGGAGATGATACCCGGGGCGTCGGCGGCTCCCGGGCGGCCGCCGGGGACCCGGCGCCGCCTACATCGTGGTGGCGAAGCCCACCGCGGCGGCGATGACCGCCCAGAGCGCGATGGTGACGACCACGAGGGCGATGACCCCGGTGCGGCGGTCGCGCCAGCGGGCCCGCTCCGCCTCGGGGTCGACGGGGACGGATTCCGGGGCGACGACGCCGGCGGTCGCGTCGTCTGCGACGTGACCCGCGGTGGCCGCGTCCGTGTCGGCGGGCGGCGTCGACGCCGGGGTCGGGTGGAGCGGGGCGCGGTCGGGACGCGGGTCGAGGGGGAGGGACGGCATCCGGCGACCGTACGCGCTGGCGCCCGACGCCCCCTGCTGCCTGTGGAGAACTCCGCGCCGGGACGCGTGGGGGAGGATGGACCCATCATGTCGGACACCGCGCTCGCCCCCACGCTCACCGAGGAGGCGGCCCGGCTGGCCGTGGACGGGGCGACCGACGACGCCATCTACGACGCGTTCGCCGAGTGGGCGATCGCACGGGGGATCGAGCTCTACCCGGCGCAGGACGAGGCGGCGCTGGAGATCGCGTCGGGCGCGAACCTCATCCTCTCGACGCCGACGGGCACGGGGAAGTCGCTCGTCGCCGTCGCTGCGCACTTCGCGGCGCTCGCCCGGGGCCGCCGCTCGTACTACACGGCCCCGATCAAGGCGCTCGTCTCCGAGAAGTTCTTCGCGCTCGTGGAGCTGTTCGGCGCCGCGCAGGTGGGCATGGTCACGGGCGACTCCTCCGTGAACCCGGACGCGCCGATCATCTGCTGCACCGCCGAGATCCTCGCCAACCGCTCGCTCCGCGGCGGCGCGGACACGCCCGTCGACCAGGTGGTCATGGACGAGTTCCACTTCTACGCGGATCCGCAGCGCGGCTGGGCCTGGCAGGTGCCGCTCCTGCTGCTGCCGCACGCGCAGTTCGTGCTCATGTCGGCGACGCTCGGCGACGTGACCGACCTCGCGGACGACCTCACGCGGCGCACCGGGCGTCCGACGGCGCGCATCACGGGCATCGAGCGGCCGGTGCCGCTCTTCTTCCACTACGCGGTGACGCCCGTGCAGGAGACCGTCGAGGAGCTGCTCGACACGAAGCAGGCGCCCGTCTACATCGTCCACTTCGCGCAGGCCGCTGCCCTCGAGCGGGCGCAGGCGCTCTCGAGCATCAAGATCGTGACGCGCGAGCAGCGGGACGAGATCGCGGAGATCATCGGCGGCTTCCGGTTCAGCACGGCGTTCGGCAAGACCCTGTCCCGGCTCGTGCGCGCGGGGATCGGCGTGCACCACGCCGGCATGCTGCCGAAGTACCGCCGGCTCGTCGAGCAGCTCGCGCAGCAGGGCCTGCTCCGGGTGATCTGCGGCACCGACACGCTGGGCGTCGGCATCAACGTCCCCATCCGCACGGTGCTGTTCACGGGCCTCACCAAGTACGACGGCACGCGGATGCGGCAGCTCAACGCGCGCGAGTTCCACCAGATCGCCGGACGCGCGGGCCGAGCCGGGTACGACACCGCGGGCACCGTGGTGGCGCAGGCGCCCGAGCACGAGACCGAGAACATCAAGATGCTCGAGCGCGCGGGCGACGACGTGAAGAAGCGCCGCAAGCTCGTGCGCAAGAAGGCGCCCGAGGGCTTCGTCTCCTGGGGCGAGCCGAGCTTCCGCAAGCTCATCGACGCGGAGCCCGAGCGGCTGACGTCGAGCATGCAGGTGAGCCACGCCATGATGCTCAACGTCATCGCGCGCGGCGGCGACGTGTTCCAGAACATGCGCGCGCTCGTCGAGGACAACCACGAGCCGCGCGCGCGGCAGCTGGCGCTCGCCCGCCGTGCCCTCGCCATCTACCGCACGCTGCGGACGGCCGGGATCGTGGAGCAGGTGGACGACCCGGACGGCGGGCCCACCCGGATCACGCTGACGGTCGACCTGCAGGCCGACTTCGCTCTCAACCAGCCGCTGTCGCCGTTCGCGGTGGCCGTGTTCGAGATCCTCGACCGGGAGTCGCCCACATACGCGCTCGACATGGTGAGCGTCGTCGAGGCGACCCTCGACGACCCGCGGCCGATCCTCTCCCAGCAGCAGTTCAAGGCCCGCGGCGAGGCCGTGCAGGCGATGAAGGCCGACGGCATCGAGTACGACGAGCGCATGGAGCTGCTCGAGTCCGTCACGCACCCGAAGCCGCTCGAGGAGCTGCTCGACCAGTCGTTCGCGACCTACAGCGCGAGCCAGCCGTGGATCGGCGACTTCGCGCTCAGCCCGAAGTCGGTCGTCCGCGACATGTACGAGCGCGCGATGTCCTTCAGCGAGCTGATCTCCTTCTACGGCCTCATGCGCTCCGAGGGCCTCGTGCTGCGCTACCTCTCCGACGCCTTCCGGGCGCTGCGTCAGACCATCCCCGACGAGGCGAAGACCGAGGAGCTGCTCGACGTCATCGAGTGGCTGGGCGAGCTCGTGCGCCAGGTGGACTCCAGCCTCCTCGACGAGTGGGAGGAGCTGTCGCACCCGACCCAGGCGCCCGGCGACGCGCCCGTGCTGCCGCCCGCGCCGAAGCTGCTCACGTCGAACACGCGCGCGTTCCGGATCCTCGTGCGCAACGAGCTGTTCCGCCGCGTCCAGCTCGCGGCGCGCGAGGACCTGCAGGCGCTCGGCGAGCTCGACGCCGCGTCCGGCTTCGACGCGGACGCGTGGGGCGACGCGCTCGACGGCTACTTCGGCGAGTACGACCGGATCCTCACCGACGGCGACGCCCGCAGCCAGGCGCTCGTCACGATCGAGGAGGGCCCGACCGCATGGACCGTGCGGCAGGCGCTGCACGATCCCGAGGGCGACCACGACTGGGGGATCGAGGCGACGGTGGACCTCGAGGCCTCGAACGAGGCCGGCGAGGCCGTCGTGCGCGTGACGCGCGTGGGCACCCTCTCGTGAGCGAGGCGCCCCGCCTGCCCGACCTGGCCGGGCGGACGATCCTGGTCACGGGCGCGAACGGCGGCGTCGGCTTCTGGACCTCCGCGCAGCTCGCCTCCGCGGGCGCCCGGGTACTGCTCGCCTGCCGCTCCGCGGAGCGCGGCGAAGCCGCCGCCCGCGCGCTCCGGGCGCGCGTGCCGGGGGCCGACGCGGAGGTCGTCGCTCTCGACCTCGCCAGCATCGCGAGCGTGGATGCGTGCGTCGCCGCCGTGCGGGAGGACCTCGACGCGATCGTCGCGAACGCGGGCCTCACCCCCGCGGGCGGCCGCGCGCGGCACCGCCGGACGACGATCGACGGGTTCGAGGAGCTCATGGGCACCAACGCGCTCGGCCACTTCGCGCTCGTCGCCGGGCTCGCCCCACGGCTGCGGGAAGGCGGACGCGTGGTGATGCTCGGATCCCTCGCCCACCGCTTCTCGCCGCTCGACCTCGGCGACCTCGCGGGGGAGCGGCGCATGCCGGCGCTCGTCCGGTACGGGCGATCGAAGACGGCGTGCATGGTGATCGCGGCAGAGCTCGACCGACGGTGGCGGGCCGCGGGATCCGACCGCGTCGCGCTCTCGGCGCACCCCGGCTACGCGGTGGACGCGCTGACGCCGCCGCAGGATCCGGCTGGCCGTGCGCGCGGACTCGACGCCGCGCGCCGGCGGCTCGCGAGGGCCGGCCGTGTCCTGGTGCAGGGCAAGGACGCCGGTGCGTGGCCGGTGGCGCACGCCGCGGCCGCGGACGGCGTCACGGGCGGCGCGTCCTGGGGACCCGCAGGCCCGCTCGAGCTGAAGGGCGCGCCTGCTCCCGCGTTCGTCGCGGATCACGCGCGGTCGCGCGCCGTCGGCGAGCAGCTGTGGGCCGCGGCCGAGGACGCGACGGGGATCCGCTTCCGGCCCTGACGAGGGCCGCCGGCTCAGCCCCGCGGGGTGCCGAGCACGTCGTCGAGCGCGTCGCGGAACGCGGCCGTCTCCGAGGGCGTGCCGACGGAGACCCGGAGCCAGCCCTCGGGTCCGGTCTCGCGGATCAGGACGCCCCGGTCGAGCAGCCCCTGCCACACCGCGTGGCGGTCGGGGAACCGGCCGAAGAGGACGAAGTTCGCGTCCGACGGCGCCACCTCGAAGCCGCGGCCGCGCAGCCACTCGACGAGCCCGTCGCGCTCCTCGCGGAGCGACGCGACCTGCGCGAGCAGCACGCGGCTGTGACGAAGGGCGGCGGTCGCGCTCACCTGCGTGATCCGCGACAGGTGGTACGGCAGGCGCACGATCCGCAGCGCGTCGACGACCGCGGGGGAAGCGGCGAGGTAGCCGAGCCGGCCGCCCGCGAACGCGAACGCCTTGCTCATGGTGCGCGACACGATGAGGCGCGGGTGGTCGGGGAGCAGCGAGATCGCCGTGGGGACGCCCTCGCGGCGGAACTCGGCGTACGCCTCGTCGATCACCACGACGCCGGGCGCGACCGACAGCACGTGCTCGATCTCGGGGATCGTGAGCGCCGTTCCCGTGGGGTTGTTCGGCGAGGTGAGGAAGACCACGCTCGGCTGGTGCTGCTCCACGAGCGCCGTGACGTCCGCGAGGTCGAGCGTGAAGTCCTCCTGGCGGCGGCCGGAGACCCAGCGCGTGAGCGTGTTGCGCGCGTACTCCGGGTACATCGCGTAGTGCGGCGCGAAGGAGAGCGCGACGCGGTCGGTGCCGCCGAAGGCCTGGAGCACCTGCTGCAGCACCTCGTTGGATCCGTTCGCCGCCCACACGTTCTCGGGGCCGAGCTCCAGGCCGCTGTCGGTCGTGAGGTAGTCGGCGAGCTCCGTGCGCAGCTCGAGGAACTCGCGGTCGGGGTAGCGGTTGAGTCCGCGGGCGGCCTCGAGCACGGCCTCGCTCACGGCGACCGCGACCTCCTCGGGCAGCGGGTACGGGTTCTCGTTGACGTTGAGGAGCACGGGCACGTCGAGCTGCGGGGCGCCGTAGGGCTCCTCGCCGCGGATCCCGTCGCGGAGGGGCAGGTCGGCCAGGGTGGTCTCGGACCAGTCGGGGCTCATGGGTCTCCTCGGGAGTCGTCGGGCTCCCCATCCTCCCATCGACCCGGACCGCGGACGCCCGGAGCGGGGCGGCTAGGGTCGTCGGATGCGCTCCCCCCTCGCACGGCTCACCCGCGTGCGGCTCCCGGGGGACGTGCACCGCACCGAGTCCGCGCCGCCGCGCTGGCTCCTCCTCTCCCGCCGCCACGGGTCGCGGGCGATCCCCGTCGCGCACGACCTGGAGCGGCGCACCGTGCTCGGCTTCCGGATCGCGATCAAGGTGTTCCGGTCGTCGGGCGCGAACACCGGTCGCATCCGGTCGGCCGCGCCGTCGCGCGTCGGCTCGCCGGGAGCCGCCCCCGTCCGTCCGGCCTTCGTGCTCGTGCACGGGATCGGCGTCTCCTCGCGCTACTTCCACCCCGTGGCCGCGTTCCTCGCCGAGCACGGCACCGTGTACGCGATCGACCTGCCGGGCTACGGCGAGTCGCCTCGGGTCCACCGGGACGTGACGCTGGACGACCACGCGGCCGTCGTCGCGGAGGTGATCCGCATGCACGGGCTCGTCGACCCCGTCGTCATCGGCCACTCGATGGGGACCCAGATCGTGACGCGGCTCGCCGTCGACCAGCCCGAGGTCGCCGACCGCATCGTGCTCATCGCGCCGACCCTCCCGCCGCGGACGCGCGGCGTCCTGCGGGCGGCCGTCGCGCTCGCGGTCGACACCCTCCGTGAGCCGCTGCTGGCGAACGCCGTGGTGCTCGGCGACTACTTCCTGCGCTGCGGGATCCCGTACTACCTCCGGCAGCTGCCGCACCTCATCGACGACGCGATCGAGGAGCGGGCGCCTCGGATCCGCGCGCGGACGCTCGTCCTGGTGGGTGACCGGGACGCCGTGGTCGACCGCCCGTTCGCGCGCGACCTCGCCGCCCGCATCCCGCGCGGGACGTACCGCGTGGCCCGGGGCCCGCACGTCGTCATGTACGGAGATCCCCTCGGGGTCGCGCGCGCGATCGTGGAGCATGCCCGGGCCGGCTGAGGCGGCGGATGCGCGGCCGCCGCACCGCGGGCCGGTCACGCCCGTCGCGGCCGGGCAGGATGGAGGGGTGACCGCTGCCGGACCCGACCAGCTCCCGCCGCTCCCGCTCCTCCGCAAGGCGCTCGACTGGGCGCTCGACTACGCGTACGTCCTCCGCTGGCAGATCGCGGCCACGCTCTCCCGCGACGACGCCCGCTCCTTCGAGGACGGGCGCGACGACCGGCCGACGATCCTCGTGCTGCCGGGCGTCTACGAGCGCTGGCAGTTCATGCTCCCGATCATCCGGCGGCTGCACGCGCGCGGGCACGGCGTGCACGTGGTCGGCGCGCTCGGCGCGAACGTGGGTCGGATCGCCGAGATGTCACGCCGGGCCCGCGCGTACCTCGAGGCCGAGGACCTGCGCGACGTCGTCATCGTCGCGCACAGCAAGGGCGGTCTCATCGGCAAGCACCTCATGGCGTTCGGCGACCCGGACCGGCGGATCCGCGCCATGGTCGCGATCAACGCGCCGTTCGGCGGATCCTCGTACGCGCGGCTGTTCCCCGTCCGCAGCATCCGCGACTTCTCGCCGCGCGACGCCGCGCTCGTGGAGCTCGGCCGGTCGCGCGAGGTCAACGGGCGGATCACGAGCCTCTTCGCGCGCTTCGACCCGCACATCCCCGGGGGGAGCGCGCTCGACGGCGCGACGGACGAGCGCGTCCGGGCGTCGGGGCACTTCCGGATCATGGGCGACGAGGACGTGCTGCGCCGCGTCGAGGCCGCGATCGACCGGGCCGGGACGCCGCCCGCGCCTCCCGCCTGACGCACCTCCTGGCGCGGCGCATACTGGGCACATGCCCGACCCCGCCGCCCCCGCTCGCGGCGGTGGCACCGCTGACGGCCACCCGGACGGCACCGCCGACGGCCGCGGCCGCACGGTGCTCGCGGTCGCGATCCTCGCCTCCTTCGTCGCGTTCCTCGACGGCACGGTCGTCAACGTCGCGCTGCCCGCCATCGGAGCGGACCTCGGCGGGGGCCTCGTCGTGCAGCAGTGGGTCGTGGACGCGTACCTCATCACGCTCGGCGCGCTGATCCTGCTGGCCGGCTCCCTCTCCGACGCCTTCGGCCGCGTCCGCGTGCTCCGCTGGGGCCTCGTCGGCTTCGGCGTGACATCGCTCGTGTGCGCGATCGCCCCGACGGCGGTGATCCTCATCGCCGCGCGCGCCGCCCAGGGCGCGGCCGGGGCGCTCCTCGTGCCGAGCTCCCTGGCCCTCATCGCGCAGGCCTTCCGCGGTCCCGCGCAGGCGCGCGCCATCGGCTCGTGGACGGCGTGGACCGGCACGGCGATGCTCGTCGGCCCCGTCCTCGGCGGCGTGCTCGTGGACGCGCTCGACTGGCGGCTCGTGTTCGGGATCAACGTGCTCCCCATCGCGGTGACCCTCGTGCTCCTCGCCCGGCTCCCGCACGACGCGCCCGTCGCCGACGGCACGCGCGTCGACGTCCCCGGCGCCGTCCTCGGCGCCCTCGGGATCGGCGGCCCGGTCTTCGCGCTCATCGAGCAGTCGCGGCTCGGGATCTCGCACCCGCTCGTGCTGGGCAGCCTCGCGGTCGGCGTCGCGTGCCTCGTGCTCTTCGTCATCCGCGAGCGGCGCACCCCGCATCCGATGCTCCCGCTGTCGCTCTTCCGCGAGCGGGACTTCCTCGTCGGCAACATCGCGACGATCGGCATCTACGGCGCGCTGTCGCTCGGGGGCTTCGTGATCGCGGTCTTCCTGCAGCAGACCGGCGGGCTGTCCGCGACGGCCGCGGGATTCGCGCTCGTGCCGACCACAGTGATCATGCTGCTGCTGTCGACGCGCTTCGGCGCGCTGGCCGGGCGGATCGGTCCGCGGCTCCTGATGGGTGCGGGCCCGATCGTCGCGGGCGGCGGCTACCTGCTGCTGCTGCGCGTCGCCGAGCCCGTGGACTACTGGGGCCAGCTCCTGCCCGGCATCCTCGTGTTCGGCCTGGGCCTCTCGATGACGGTGGCGCCGCTGACCGCGACGATCCTCGAGGCCGTCCCGTCCACGCAGGCGGGCATCGCGTCGGCCGTCAACAACGCCGTCTCGCGCGTCGCCGGGCTCGTCGCGATCGCCGCCATCGGACTGGTCGCCGGGCCCGACCTCGACGTCGCGGCCTTCCACCGCGTGGTGCTCGTGACGGCGGCGCTGCTCGTCGCGGGTGGGCTGGTGTCCCTGGTCGGGATCCGCTCGCGTCACGCCGTGGCCGCTGCCCCTGCCTCCACCGACGCGGCGGGCTAGACGGACAGCAGCACCTTGCCCACGTGCTGCGACGACGCCACGTGGGCGTGCGCGGCGGCCGCATCCGCGAGGGGGAAGACGCGGTCGACGACGGGCCGCACGGATCCGTCGGCGATCGCCGGCCACACGTCCGCGCGGATCGCGGCGACGATTCGCGCCTTGTCGTCGGCGTCGCGGGCCCGGAGCGTCGTTCCCCAGATCCGTCCGCGGCGCGCCATGAGCTGGCCGAGCGCGATGCTCGTGGGCGCGCCGCTCTGCGCGCCGATGACCATGATCCGGCCGTCGCGCGCGAGGGCGCGGATGTCGCGGTCGATGTAGTCGCCGCCGATCGCGTCGAGCACCACGTCGGCGCCGTGCCCGTCGGTGGCCTCGAGGAGCGCCGCCACGAAGTCCTGCTCCCGGTAGTCGATGAGGATCTCCGCGCCGAGCTCCCGGCACGCCGCGAGCTTCGCCGGGCTGCCCGCGGTCACGGCCACGCGGGCGCCGAGCCGGGAGGCGAGCTGGATCGCCATGGTGCCGATCCCGCTCGACCCGCCGTGCACGAGCAGCGTCTCGCCCGGCGCGAGGCCCGCGTCGAGCACGACGTTCGACCACACGGTCGCGACGACCTCGGGCAGGCCCGCCGCCTCCACGAGGTCGAGCCCCTCGGGCACCGGCAGGACGTGGCGCTCGTCGACCGCCACGAGCTCGGCGTAGCCGCCGCCCGCGAGCAGCGCGCACACGCGGTCGCCCACGTCCCAGCGGGTCGCGCCCTCGCCTGTCGCCTCGACCGTGCCGGACACCTCGAGCCCGAGGTGCGTCGGGGCCCCGGCGGGCGGCGGGTACGCGCCCTCGCGCTGGCTGAGGTCGGCGCGGTTGACGCCGGCGGCGGCCACGCGGATCAGGACCTCGCCGGGTCGGGCGACCGGATCCGGGAGCTCGGTGAGGGAGAGGACGTCGGGGGAGCCGGGGGAGGGGAAGGTGATGGCGCGCATCCCGCCACGGTACGCCCGCCGTGGGCCGCGACCGGTGCGCACCAGAAGTACATGAACTCGCAACTGAATCCGGGAATAGGGCTCAGGTCCATGCGCTTGCATATCTTCGAGGCCGTCGGCCCGCACCCATGACCCCTGTACGAAAGGCACGCACATGAGCGACACCACCACCGTCCCCGGCTACATCGCCGGCACCTGGACCATCGACAAGACCCACAGCTCCGTCGGCTTCAGCATCCGCCACATCATGATCAGCAAGGTCAAGGGCACGTTCAAGGACTTCGACGCCGAGATCGTCACGGGCGCCACCCCCGAGCAGAGCTCCGTCAAGGCCCACGCGACCATCGCCTCGATCGACACCAACGAGCCGAACCGCGACCAGCACCTCCGCACCAACGACTTCTTCGACGCCGAGAACAACCCCACCATCGACTTCGTCTCCACCGCCGTGCGCGTGGAGAAGGACGGCGACGCGAAGGTCGACGGCGAGCTCACCGTCCGCGGCGTCACCAAGCCCGTCACGTTCGACGTCGAGTTCGGCGGCTTCGGCGGCGACCCCTACGGCAACACCAAGTTCGGCGCGACGGCCACGACGGTCATCAACCGCGAGGACTTCGGCCTCACCTACAACGCGGCCCTCGAGACCGGCGGCGTGCTGCTCGGCGACAAGGTCACCATCACGCTCGACATCCAGGCGGTCCTCGCGACCCCCGCGGCCTAGCCCGCACCGGCCGGGCATCCGTCCGGCCGCCTCCGCCTCGCGCGGATCCGACGCCCCCGTTCCGTCTCCCGGACCGGGGGCGTCGTCGTGCCCGGACGAATAGCGCCGGGGTGCGTCTTGTCAGGGGTGCGGTCGATCAGGGCAGCAGGCCGAGCGCCCGGAGCGTCTCGGTGGGGCGCTCGACGTGCGCGAAGTGCCCGGCGTCGGCGATGACCGCGGAGGAGGCACCCGGGACGTCGCGCGCCAGTCGGGCCAGGTCCTCCGGCGTGACGAAGACGTCGCGGCGGCCCCGCACGGCTGTGACGGGGCAGGCGATCCGCGGCCACAGCGCGCCCGCGGGGTAGGCGACGGCGATCTCCGTCGCGCGGAGGAACCCGCGGGGCCGCACCTCCACGGCCAGCGCGGCGATGACCGACCCGCGCACCCGCCCTCCGTGCGCGAACAGGGGCCGGGTGAGCTGACGCAGGAGGCCCGCGCGCTGCAGCATCCGGACGAACGCGAGCCCGGATGCGCCGAGGAGGCGCGTGACGTGGATCGAGCCGAGCATCATGCTGAACCCGGGCAGCGTGCCGAAGCGCAGGATCGGGTGGGCCGCGCTGCGCATGACGGAGTACAGGGTGGGCGACACCAGGGCCACGGAGCGCACGCGACCCGGGTGCCTGGCGGCCAGGTCGAGGGCGAGGAAGCCGCCCATCGAGTGCCCGACGATGCGGCAGCCGACGTACCCCAGGTCGTCGACCACGCGGATCACGGCGTCGGCCACGGCCTCCGGGGTGAACCTGGCGTCGTCGGCCGGGCCCGCGGATGCGCCCCAGCCGGGGAGGTCGACGGCCACGACGTCCTCGAGCGGGTGACCGGCGTCCCGGGCGGCGCGGAGGGCGGGCGTCCACGTGGTCCACGAGCCGGCCGCGCCGTGGAGCAGCACGGTGGCCGTCTCCGAGCGACGCGTCGGCGCGTGGTGGTGCCGGACGAGGCCGAGCGCCGTCTCGGTCGCCCCCGCGATCAGGCAGGAGGCGCGCGGATCCGGGTCGAGCTCGGAGGGGCAGTAGCCGTCCTCGGGTGGAGCCGGGCGACGTGGCGACCGGACGACGTCGTCGACGCCGCGGGCGGATCCGGCTGGACGGGGCTGGAGCGGGGGGATGCGCACGGACGGCCTCCGGACCGGGACGGGGATCCGCACATGCTGGCGGACGGTCGTCCCGCGGCGCGGGCCCCCTCCCCAGGGCCGTCCGCCGCGTCCGCCGCCGGACGTGGAGCGCCTCAGGCGAGGAGGCCGAGCGCGCGCAGCGTCTCCTCGGGGCGCTCCACGTGGGCGAAGTGGCCGGCGTCGCGGATCACGGCGGACCGGAGCAGGGGCACCGCGCGCGCCAGGAGGTCGAGGTCGTCCGGGGACACGAAGACGTCGTCGTCGCCGCGCACCGCGACGACCGGGCAGGCGATGCGCGACCAGAGACCGTCGGCGTCGTAGCCGCGCGTGACCTCCGCGGCGAGCGAGAACGCCCGGGGCCTGGCCTCGGTGGCGATGGCGTCGACGATCGACCGGCGCACGTGCCAGCCGTGCGCGAAGAGCGGCAGCGCGACCGCCCGCATGAGGCGGACGCGGCCGACGCCGCGGATGAGCGCGGTGCCGGGGCGGCCGAGCCGGCGCATCGTGCGCATCACGCCGAGCATCATCGTGAACCCGGGGATGAGGCGGAACTCGCGCACGGGGTGCGCGACGCTCGCGATGACGGAGTACGTCGTGGGCGAGACGAGCGCGACGGAGGCCGCGCGGTCGGGCTCGCCGGCCGCGATGTGCAGCGCGATGAAGCCGCCCATGGAGTGCCCGACGAGCCGCCAGCGCGCGTAGCCGAGGCCGTCCACCACGGCGCGGACGGCGTCGGCGATGGCGTCCACCGTCGCCTCGTCGTCGGTCGCGTCGAGCACGGAGCCGCCCCAGCCGGGCAGGTCGATGGCGACGACGTCGGCGAACGGGACGCCCGCGTCGCGCGCGGTGCGGATCAGCGGCGTCCAGGTGGTCCAGGATCCCGCGGCGCCGTGCAGCAGCACCGTCGCGGTGTCCGAGCCGCGGATCGCCACGTGGTGGTGCCGCACGACGCCGAGGCCGGTGGGCGTGCTGCCGCGCACGAGGCCGGAGGCGGCGGGATCCGGGTCGAGCTCGAGCGGGCTGTAGCCGGGCACGGGCCGGGTCATTCGGCGCCGCCGATGATCTCCGAGCGGATGCGGCGGATGTCCTCCAGCAGCGAGCCGATGAGGATCCAGTGCTCGTCGCTCGGCTGCAGCACCACGAGCGGGGCCGTGAGCGCCGGCTCCTCCCGCGGGTCGGTGCCGTCCGCGCGGGCGTCGCCCGGCAGCGCGTGCTCGGCGAGGAGCCGCACGTCGTGGGCGGCGCGCGTCAGCTCGGTCGCGATGCCGCGGACCACGGGCTCCTCGGCGAGCGACGGGTCGTAGCGGTCGTGCACGGCGCGCGTCATGCCGACCACGCGGTTGACGAGCACCGTGAGCGTCGCGAGCAGCTCCCGGTCGGCCTCGAGCAGCGCCCGGTGCCGCCGGCGGAGCGGATTCAGGGTCAGGCTCTCGAGCCCCCTGTCGACCTCGGCGACCGCCTTCGTGTGCCGCGGCCGGAGCTCGCGCGCGCGGGCGAGCATCCGGTCGAGCTCCTCGCGGTCGACGGGCTCGGACAGCGCGCCCGCCAGCCGGTCGAGGGCCGCTGCGCAGTCGCCCGCGAGGCCGACCACCGCGCGGCGGCTCGCCTCGTGCAGCACGGGCGGGGCGATCGCGATGTTGACGACCACGCCGATGGCCGCGCCGAGGATCGTCTCGACGATGCGGTCGACGGCGTACACGGGCGAGAGCTGGCCGATGGCGAGCACGAGCATCGCGCTGATGGGGATCTGCGTGCTCGACCCCGGCGTCAGTCGGAAGACCCAGCCCACCAGCACCGCCACGACGACCGCGAGGAGCACCACCCCGCTCGAGGTGCCGAGCGCGAGGCCGAGCCCGAGCGCGAGCAGCACGCCCGTGATCACGCCCAGGCTGCGCTCGACCGCCTTGCCGAAGGTCTGGTTGATGCTCGGCTGCACCACGAGCAGCGCCGCGATGGTCGCGAAGATGGGCAGCTGCGCGGGCAGCAGGGCGATGCAGACGAACCAGGCGATGATCGCGGCGACGGACGTCTTGACCACCTGGACGAACGGGATCCGCGTGGTGGTGCGGACGGTCGTGGTGATGCGCACGTGCGGCCTCGGGCTTCCGTCTCGGGTGCGTCCATCATCCCGCGGGCTGGCGGCCTCAGGCCACCTGGGCCGCGTCGTCGATCCCGTCTGGCCCGCCGGCCGCGTCCCCCTGCCGCCTGGCGTCCTGCCAGCGCGCCCACATCTCCTTGAGGTCCCACGCGTCCTCCGCCTGGATGGAGACGCCCCGCTCGCCCGTGCGCCTGGTGCGCCCCCGGATGACGAGCAGCCGCGTGCCGAAGAGCATGGGCCCGGCCTTCTGCTGCGCCTCGTCGAAGAAGGTGGAGTCGGAGCAGCCCGTGCCGTCGTCGAGGCTGATGAAGACCACGCGCTTGCCGCTGCGCATGGGCGGCGTCTGCGTGGCGATGCGGATCCCCGCGACCACCACCTCGGAGCCGCTGCGCACCTCGAGCAGCTGGCTCGCCGGGATCACCCCGAGCTCGTCGAGCATGGGCCGGTAGCTCTCCAGCACGTGGTCGGTGACCTCCATCTGCAGGATGTCGAGCTCGGCGGCGACCCGCGCGCGCCCGTCGGGGTCGGGGGAGCCGCGCGGGATGAGGTCGCGGTCGTCGACGAACAGCGGGAGCTGGCCGGCCGGATCCGCGGGCCGGGCCGCCCGCGCCGTGAGCCGCCGCGCGAACGCCATCACGTCGCCGCGGGACGCCGGACCCCGGGCGCCGGCGTCGTCGGCGGACGCCGCGAGCGAGTCGAGCGCGCCGACCGCGGCCAGCCGTTCCAGCAGCGCGCGCGACGGCTGCGCCTTCGCGTAGAAGTCGCTGATGGAGTCGTAGGGCTGGCCCCGCTCGATCCGCTCCAGCTCCGCCTGGCTCATGCCGTGCACGTCCTGCAGCGACAGCCGGATCCCCAGCTCGCCGATGCGCGTGCGCCCGGTCGTCTCCCCGCCCTCGACGCGCTCCACCCGGTAGACGCCGGTCGACCGGTTCACGTCGAGCGGCAGCACGGGCACGCCCATGCGACGGGCCTCGGTGAGGAGCAGCCGCTTGGGGTACATGCCGGGGTCGTGCGTGAGGATCCCCGCGAGGAACTCCGCCGGGTAGTGCGTCTTCAGCCACGCGCTCTGCCAGGTGGGCAGCGCGAACGCGGCGCCGTGCGCCTTGCAGAACCCGAACGAGCCGAAGCCCTTCAGCGCCTTCCAGATGCGCTCGACGTCGGCGTCCGAGAAGGGGCGCCGGCCCGTGCGACCGTCCACGTGCATGGCGGTGCGCTCCCGGAACGCCTGCTCGACCACCGTGTCCATCCGCTCCATGTTGCGGCGCAGCTCGTCGGCCTCCGCGAGGGAGACCTGCATGCAGTCCGCGAAGATCCGGATGACCTGCTCGTGGTAGATGACGACGCCGAAGGTGGGCGCGAGGAACGGCGCGAACCGCGGGTGCAGGTAGTCGGGCCGGGTGATGCCGTGCTTCGTGTCGAGGAAGGGCGCGACCATGTTGCCCTTCATGGGGCCCGGCCGGAACAGCGAGATGTCGGCGATGAGGTCCTCGTAGACGTCCGGCTGCATCTTGCCGATGAGCTCGCGCTGCCCGGGCGACTCGATCTGGAACATGCCGAGCGTGTGCGTGGTGCGGATGGCGGCGAAGGTCTCCTCGTCGTCGTGCGGGATCTCGTCGAGCTCGATGCGCCCGTCGCGGTGCACGTAGCGCGCGTCGACCGGGACGCCGCCCGCCACCGCCGAGCGCGCGCCGTGGATGCGGTGGATCTCGTCCAGCGCGTACGCCATGGTGCTCTGCATCCGCACGCCGAGGATGTCGAGCTTGAGGAGCCCCATGTCGTCGATGTCGTCCTTGTCGAACTGGCTCATCGGCAGGCCCATGCCGCTCGGCTGCACGGGGCTCGTGCTCAGGAGGTCGGAGTCGCCGAGGATGACGCCGCACGGGTGCATGGAGATGTGCCGGGGGAGCCGGTCGAGCCGCTCCGTGAGGTCGACGAGCAGGTCGATGCTCGGGTCGTCGCGCACGAGGTCGGCGATGGGCTTGAGCTCGGGCTTCGTCTCGAGCACCGCCCGGAACTCGCGCGCGTTGAAGCGCCAGATGTTCTTGGCGATGAAGTCGATCTGCTGCTCGTCGAGGTCGAGCGCGAGCCCCGCGTCGCGCGCGGCGCCGCGGGCCCGGTAGGTGTTCTGCATCGACAGCAGGGTGACCCGGTTGCTCCCGTACTTCTCGAACACGCGGTGGTAGACCTCGTGCCGGCGCGCCGACTCCACGTCGATGTCGATGTCCGGCAGCGTCGAGCGCACCTTGCCGAGGAAGCGCTCGAACAGCAGGTCGTGCTCGAGCGGGTCGACGTTGGAGATGCGCAGCAGGTAGTTGACGAGGCTGCCCGCACCGGATCCGCGCGCCTGGTTGCGCACGCCCATGTCGCGCATGAGCGAGCACACGTCGGCGACGGTGAGGAAGTAGGTGGCGAAGCCGAAGCCCGTGATGGTCTGCAGCTCCGTGCGCATCCGGGCGAGCACGCGCTGCCGCATCGACTCGTCCACGTGGCCGAACCGCTCGGTGACCCCGGCCTCGGCCTTCCGCCAGAGCGCCTCGTCCGGGTCGCCCGTGACGCCGATGACGGACTTCTCCGGCAGCTTCGGCTTCCGCCAGGCGAGGTCGGCGTCCGGATCCAGCCGGCACCGGTCGGCGAGCTCCTCGGTGGCGCGCAGCAGCGCCTCGCCCGCCCGGCGGTCGAGGGACGACGCGCCCGCGACCTCCCGCGCGATCTCCTGCATCTCGGCCGGGGTCTTGAGCCACGCCTGCCCGTTGGGCTGCGGCCGGAACGACCCGAGCGGCCGGAGCGTGCCCGCGGAGTCGAGCACGTCGCCCGTGAGCGCGTCGTCGGGCTCGAGGTAGCGCACGGCGTTGGTGAGCACCGCGGGGACGCGGTGGGCCTCGGCGAGCTCGAGCATGCGGGCGGCGTGCCGGAGGCTGGCGGACTCGCCGGGCTCGGTGAAGTGGCAGACCACCTCGACGACCACCGCGCCGGGCAGCAGCCGGGCCCACTCGGCCAGGTGGCGGGACGCGAGCGCGTGGTCGCCCGCCGCGACGGCGCGCCCCACATCGGAGTCGGGTCCGAGCATGATCGTGCCGACCGGCCCGTCCTCGCCGAGGAGGAACGCGGGCGGCCGGGTGCGCGCGATGCCCGCCTGCGCGCTCCGGGCGGTGCTCCGCGCGGTGCCGCGCCCGTGGCTCGCGCTGATGAGCCGGCTGAGCGCCGCCCAGCCCTGGCCGCGCGTGCCGCCGTGCGCGAGCACCGTGATCCGGCCGGGGTGCTCGCCCGTGAGCCCGAGCTCCGCGCCGACGACGGGGGAGACCCCGGCGGCGAGGGAGCGGCGGATGTGGCGGACGGCGCCGTAGAGCCCGTCGCGGTCGGTGATGGCCGCGGCCGACGCGCCCCGTGACGCGACCTCGTCGACCAGCGCCTCGGGTGCCGTGGTGCCGAAGTGCGCGGAGAAGGCGGACGCGACGTGCAGGTGGGTGAAGCTCACGCGCGCCTCCCTCGATGTCCGCCCGCGTCCTCCCCGGGCGCGATGTTCGAACGCATGTTCGACTCGCCCAGTGTAGGTCGGCTGCCCGACGGCCGCGACCCGTAGTCTCGGAGGATGACCAGCGAACCCTCCACCCTCGTCATCCTCGGCGCCAGCGGCGACCTCACGGAACGCCTCCTCCTGCCGGGTCTCGGCAGCCTCGTGGCGAGCGATCGGGGGCGGCGGATCCAGCTCATCGGCACCGGCCGGAGCGAGCGCACGGCGTCGGAGTGGACGAAGACGGTCAAGACCGCGTTCGACTCGGTGGACGCCACGGGACGCCGGGCGGCGGGCATCGTCTCGTCCACGAAGTACATCCAGGCCGACCCCACGGACCTCGACGACCTGAAGCGCATCCTCGAGGCGTGCGATGGCGCGCCCGCCTTCTACTTCGCGCTGCCGCCGGCCATCTCCATCCAGGTGTGCGAGCAGCTGGCGAAGCTCGACCTGCCGGAGGGCACCACGCTCGCGCTCGAGAAGCCGTTCGGCTCGAACAGCCGCAGCGCCGCGCAGCTGAACCGCCAGCTGCTGAAGCTCGTGCCGGAGGACCGCATCCACCGCACCGACCACTTCCTCGGCCTCTCCACGGTGCTCAACCTCGTGTCGCTGCGCTTCGCCAACCGCTTCTTCGAGTCGGTGTGGAGCGCGAAGGACATCGAGAAGGTCGAGATCCTCTACGACGAGACGCTCGCGCTCGAGGGCCGCGCCGCCTACTACGACAAGTCGGGCGCGCTCGTCGACATGATCCAGAGCCACCTGCTGCAGGTGCTCGCGGTGTTCGCGATGGAGCCGCCCGCGAGCATCGACCCGGACGACCTCCGTTCGAACATCGCCTCGGTCCTCCGCGCCACCGAGGTCTGGGACAACGACCCCATCGCCCACAGCCGGCGGGCGCGGTACACCGCCGCCACGGTGGACGGCACCCGCATCCCCGCGTACGCCAAGGAGGAGGGGGTGGATCCGGCCAACGAGACGGAGACGCTCGCCGAGGTCACCTTCGGCGTCGCGAACGCGCGCTGGGCGGGCGTCCCGTTCCGGCTCCGCTCGGGCAAGGCCCTCAAGGAGGCGTCCAAGCGCATCGTCGTCACCTTCAAGCCGGTGGCGCACCTGCCGCGGGGCCTGCACGGATCCGCCCGGCCCGACCGGCTCATCATCGACCTCAAGCCCGACGGCATCTCGCTGGAGGTCACGATGGACGGCACGGGCGAGCCCTTCACGCTCACCCAGTCCACATTCCGCGCGGAGTTCGCCGAGCCCGAGCTCACGCCGTACGGCGAGGTGCTCGACGGCATCCTCGCGGGCGACCCGCGCCTCTCGGTCCGCGGCGACGTGGCCGAGCGCTGCTGGCGCATCGTCGCACCGGTCATGCGCGCCTGGAAGGGCGACCGCGTGCCCATGGCCGAGTACCGCGCCGGATCCGCGGGGCCGACCGCCTGGCGCTGACCGCGCGGTGCTCCCGCCGCGCATGGCGGGCCCGCATGACGGCTCCCTGGGCGTCGTCGCCTCCCGGCGGCGGCGCCCTCGCCGCGTCCTAGCGTGAGGGCATGCCCGTGATCCTCACCGAGATCCCCCTGCCCGCGGCCTCGCCGGATGCGTCGCCCGGGCTGCACGGCGTGCTCGCGGTGCCCGAGGGCGAGGGGCCGTGGCCCGCGGTCGTGGTGGTGCACGAGGCCTTCGGCGTCACCGACGTCATGCGCCGCCAGGCCGAGCGCCTCGCCGAGGCCGGCTTCCTGGCGCTCATGCCCGACCTCTTCTCCGCCGGCGGCGCGCGCCGCTGCCTGGTCGCGACCTTCCGCACGCTCGCGGCGGGGGAGGGCCGGGCGTTCGTCGACGTCGAGTCCGCCCGCCGCGCGCTCCTCGCCCGCGCCGACTGCACGGGCCGCGTCGGCGTCATCGGCTTCTGCATGGGCGGCGGGTTCGCCCTGGCGGCGGCCTCCCGCGGCTTCGACGCGTCGAGCGTCAACTACGGGATGCTCCCGGAGGACCTCGACGGGGTGCTCGACGGCGCGTGCCCGATCGTCGCGAGCTACGGCGGCCGCGACCGGCAGCTCGCGGGATCCGCCGACCGCCTGGAGGCCGCCCTCGTGGCGCACGGCATCGACCACGACGTGCGGGAGTACGCCGCCGCCGGGCACTCCTTCCTCAACGACGCCGAGATGGGTCCCCGGCCGCTCCGCCCGGTGCTGCGCGCGGTGGGGATGGGGCCGGAGCCCGCATCCGCGGCGGACGCCTGGCGCCGGATCGACGCGTTCCTCGACGCCCATCTGCGTGGCGAGGAGCGCACGGGGGCTTAGCGCATCGGGCCCGCGCGCCGAGGGGACTCTCCACCGGCCTCGGCTAGCCTGTGGAGGATCCGGGTCCCCGCGCCCGACCCTCCCCGCCCGGCGACGAGAGATCCACCCATGCAGCACGCCCCCCAGAGGACCCGCGCCGACCGGGCCCGTGTCCGCGGCATCGCCCGCCACGGCCGCCTGCGCACCCCGAGCGCGGGACGCACCGTGATGAGGGGCATCGGCATGACCGTGGCGGTCGCCCTGGTGAGCACGCTCTCGGTCGTGGGCATCGCCGCCTGGGACCTCTCCCGCACCGTCGCCGACAACACGGTCGACATCTCGGGCGGCCAGACGCTCCCGCCCTCGCTCGGCGGCATCGACGGCGGCGCGAACATCCTCATCGTCGGCAGCGACAGCCGCGCCGGCCAGGGCGACGGCTACGGCGCCGCGAAGGACGTGGGCACGGCCACCCTCAACGACGTCACGATGCTGCTGCACATCAGCCAGGACAGCAGCCGCGCGACGGTCATCTCCTTCCCGCGCGACATGCTCGTGCCCATCCCGGAGTGCGAGGGCCCCGACGGCACGAAGTACGCCGCGAGCTCGCGCGCGCAGCTCAACGAGTCGCTCTCCCGCGGCGGGTTCGAGTGCACCGTGCGCATGGTCGAGGGCCTCACCGGGCTCGACATCCCGTACGGCGGCGTCGTGCAGTTCAACGGCGTGGTCGAGATGTCCAACGCGGTCGGCGGCGTCGAGGTGTGCGTGGCCAACGGGATCTACGACAAGAAGACCGACCTGTCGCTGGATCCCGGGCCGCACACGCTCCAGGGCAAGGACGCCGTGCAGTTCCTCCGCACGCGCTACGGCGTGGGCGACGGCAGCGACATCTCGCGCATCGGCAACCAGCAGGTGTTCCTGAGCGCGCTCGTGCGCACGATCAAGAGCACGGACACGCTGACCAACCCGGCGAAGCTCTACGGCATCGCGCGCGCCGTGGTCGACAACATGCAGCTGTCCACCTCGCTCGCCGACCTCGACACGCTCGTGTCGGTGGCGCTCACCTTCAAGGACATCCCGCTCGACGACGTCGTGTTCCTGCAGTACCCCGGCACGGTCCTCGCGAACGGGCGCGTCCAGCCGGATGAGGCGGCGGCCGCGCAGCTCGTGAGCCTGCTCGCCTCCGACGCGGACTTCTCGCTCGGTCAGCCGGCCGCGACCGACGAGGCCGGCAGCGTCCCGGCCGAGGGCGCGACCACGCCGCCCGCGACCGCGCCGCCGGCCGACGCATCGGCGTCGACGACGCCGCCCACCCCGACGGCCGAGGTGCTCGACCCGAGCATCACCGGCCAGACGGCGGCGCAGAGCACCTGCTCCAACGGCCAGGGCTGATCCGGTCGGTCGCGCCCGCCGGCGACGGCTAGCGCTCGGCTGGGGCCTCGACGATCCGCGGATCCGGGAAGGCCGTCTCGACCGCGGGCGCGTCGGTGCCGCGGGCGCGCATCCAGACGAAGAAGCCCGTGAGCGTGAAGGCGCCGTAGAAGACGTACATGAAGGCGGACGCGTAGTAGCCGGCGCTCACCAGCAGCGGCACGCCGACGAGGTCGACGGCCACCCAGACCAGCCAGAACTCGACCCAGCCCTTGGCCATGCCGTAGGTGGCGAGGAGCGAGCCGACGAAGATCCAGGCGTCGGCCCAGACGGGCTCGTAGGAGCCGAGCGCGCGGAAGACGGGGGTGAGCAGCGCGGTGCCGCCGACGAGCGCGACCACGAGCAGGATCCGCTCGCGACCGGACGCCCACTGCGGCACGACGGGAGCGCCGCCGTGCCTGGCCTGCTGCCAGCGGTACCAGCCGTAGACGGACACGGCGATGAACATGACCTGGCGGCCGGCCTGGCCGAGGAGGTTGACGGGGTTCGGCGTGCCGAAGACCGCGCCGAGGAAGACGGTGAAGAGGAGCACGTTGCCGACGATGCCGACGGGCCACGCCCAGACCTTCCGGCGCATGCCGCCGAGCGCGCTGGCGAGGCCGAAGAGGTTGCCGACGATCTCGCGCCAGAGGATGGTCTGGTCGCCGATGCGGAGCTGCGCGTCGAACAGCCACTCGAGTGCCGCCATGCGGGATCCCTCCGTGCGCCGCGGCCCGGGCGGCCTGCGTGCGGGACGCCGTGCGCGGCGCCGATGGGGTGAAGGCGCGGGCGTCCCCGGCTATTCCCCGCAGCCCGTGCGGACCGGGTGGACCGGCCCGGGTGGGATCAGGCGAACAGGCGCACGTCGAGCTCCTCGTCCGACGCGGTGACGAGCGACCAGCGACCGCGCGCGTCGACGCTCAGGTCGAACGAGCCGTCGACCCGGCGCGCGCCCGTGGTGAGCGGCACGGCCTCGACGCGCCACATCGACAGCTCCAGCAGGTGGGCGCTCGCACCGCGGGGCGCGCGGCCCGTGCGCTGCCACCAGTCGACCCGCGCGATCCACCGCTCGGGCGAGCTGACGACGCCGTAGACCACGTCCCGCCAGGTGAACCGCAGCGGCGATCCGTCGTCCGAGAGCTCGACCTCCACGTCCTCGTCGATCCGCATGGTGCCGCTCCTCTCGCCCGTCGCGCCGGCCGCGCTCCTGCATTCGAACGGATGTTCGAACGTCTGATCCGAGTGTAGGAACGCCCGCCGACATGCACGAGGGGAGCGGGCGGATCCACCTCACCCTCGACCGGAGCCTGAGGGTCGGATCCGCATCGCGCGCATCGGGCATGGATCCGCCGCCCGTCGCGTTGGCCCCGGTGTCCCGAGGGCGGCAGACGCCCCCTCGTCATCGACACCCGAGGAGGGTCCACATGACCGACACCACCACACGCCCCGCCGGGGCCTCCGGCACGTTCACCATCGGCGGCGACCTGCCCGTCGTCCGGCTCGGCTACGGCACCATGCAGCTGACCGGCGAGGGCGTCTGGGGCGCCCCCGAGGATCCGGCCGAGGCCGTCCGCGTCATCCGCCGCGCCGCCGAGCTCGGCGTCACGTTCTTCGACACCGCCGACTCGTACGGCCCGTTCGTCGCCGAGGAGCTCCTCAAGGAGGCGCTCCACCCGTACGCCGACGACGTCGTCATCGCGACCAAGGGCGGGCTCACGCGCCCCGGCCCCGGCGACTGGCAGCCCGTCGGCCGACCCGAGTACCTGCGCCAGCAGGCCGAGCTGAGCCTGCGCCACCTGGGCCTCGAGCGCATCGACCTCTACCAGCTGCACCGCATCGACCCCGCCGTGCCGCTCGCCGACCAGATCGGCGTGCTCAAGGACCTCCAGTCCGAGGGGAAGATCCGCCACATCGGGCTCTCCGAGGTGCAGGTCGACGACGTGAAGGCCGCTCGGGAGATCGCCGAGATCGTCTCGGTGCAGAACCTGTTCAACCTCGCCAAGCGCGACGCAGAGCCGCTGCTCGACTACGCCGAGGCCGAGGGCCTCGCCTTCATCCCGTGGTTCCCGCTCGCGACCGGCGAGCTCGCGAAGGACGGCGGCCCGCTCGACGCCCTCGCGAAGCAGCACGACGCGCGCGCCTCGCAGCTCGCGCTCGCCTGGCTCCTGCGCCGCTCGCCCGTCATGCTGCCGATCCCCGGCACCAAGTCGGTCGGCCACGTCGAGGACAACATCGCCGCGGCGGGCATCGAGCTCACCGACGACGAGTTCCAGGCGCTCACCGACGCCGTCTGATCCACCGCACGACGACGAAGGGCCCCGCGGCGGATCGCGGGGCCCTTCGTCGTGCCGGTCGGCGTCCGGGTCAGGTGCCGATCCGGGTGCCCGAGTCGTCGGCGAGGCCGAGGTCGTCGAGCTGCGCGAGCAGGCTCGCCCCGTCCGGCGCGTAGACCCACGGGATCGAGCTGTCGAGGGCGCGCTTCTCCGCCTTCGCCCGGCCACCCGCGAGCACGGCCTCGCCCGCCGAGAGCTGCCGGATGAGGACGACCTCGACGTTGTCGGGGTGCTGCACGGCGAACTCGCCGTAGAGCAGCTCGTCATGCTGGCCGTCGTCGCCCGCGAGGATCCACTTCACGTGCGGGAACTCCTCCGCGAGGCGCCGCAGGTTGTTGCGCTTGTGCTCCATGCCGCTGCGGAACCACCGGTCGACGGTGGGACCCCAGTCGGTGAGCAGGATCGGTCCCGGCGGGTAGAGGTTCCGCGACAGGAACCGGGTGAGCGTCGGGGCGACGTTCCACGCCCCCGTCGAGAGGTAGAGGACGGGCGCGCCCTCGTGCTGCAGGCGGAGGCGCTCGTAGAGCACGGCCATGCCCGGGGTGGGCGTGCGCGCGTGCTCGTCGAGCACGAAGGTGTTCCAGGCGGCGAGGAACGGCCGGGGGAGCGCGGTGACCATGACGGTGTCGTCGATGTCGCTGAGGATCCCGGTGCGCACGTCGTCGCCCACGATGAAGACGGGCGCCTCGACGGTCTCGGATCCCTGCGCCCGGATGCGGATGGTGTGCCAGCCGCTCGTCAGGCTCGCCTCGACGACCTGGTCGACGACGCCGCCGCGGTCCGCCCGCACGTGGTGCTCGGTCCCGTCGATCTCGACGACGACGTCGACGTCGGTGAGCGGGACGCTCGTGAAGCTCCGCCACCCGCGGACGACCTTGTCGCCGGCCAGCGCGCGCTTGCTCTTCGGGTCGGTGAGGAGGACCCGGCAGAGGACGCGGACCCAGCGCACGGATCCGTAGCCGGCGTACGGGATGACGGTGGGCTTCAGCCCGCGCTTGCGCGCACGGCCCTCGCGGATCTCGTGGATGCGGTCCTCGATGCGCGCCGCCCGGTGCAGCACGGGTGCGGCGGCCGGTGACTCGAGGAGCGTGCGGGTCGCGTGCTTCTTCTTCTTCTTCGAGGAGGGGGCCACGGGCACAGTCAACCAGACGTGGGGAGACGGCCGGTCGTCACACGGACCGGGCGAGCTCCGCCGTGTCGGGCGCGCCCTGGTCGATGCCGGGTCCGACCTCGTCCATCGCCAGCTGCTCGATCACGTCCTCCGCCTGCGCGGCGACGGCCCGGAGCAGGTCGGGGGAGCCCTCGGCAGTGGGATCGAGCCACTCCTCGACCACGTCGGGGGAGAGCACGACGGGCATGCGCTCCGCGAGCGCCTCCACCGTGCCGGCCGCCGGCCGGGTGAGGACAGCGCAGGTCAGCACCCAGCGGGCCGGGTCGTCGGCGGCGCGCGTCGGATCCCGCCACCACCCGTACAGCGCCGCGAGCAGCACGATGCCGTCTCCCGCGCCGACGAGGTAGGGCGTGCGGAGGCCGTCGTCGGTCTCGTGGTGCTCGTAGTAGCCGGACACCGGGATCGCCGCGCGCCGGGACACGAGCGCCTGCAGGAGCTCCGGCCGGGAGCCGAGCTGCTCGGCGGGGACCTCGGCCAGCGGCGGGCCCTGGTCCGGTCCGGGCGATGCCGCGAGGACGAGACCCCACCTGGCGGGCTCGAGGCGCCGCACGGGCACCTGCTCCTCCGTGTCGCCCTCCGCGCGGCGGGGCAGCGTGTCGACCAGGACCGCCACGCGCTGGCCCGGCTCGATGCGCCAGGACGGCGCGGGCACGGCCTCTCCCGCATGGTCCACGTCGAGGAGCCCGACCAGGTCGTCGGCGGTCGAGGACCTGGCGAGGATGCGCGTCATGCCCTCCATCCTGGCCGACGCGCCCTGTGCCGACCGACGCGCGCGCGGCATCCGGGGGCTATCCGCGGAAGCATCCATTTGTTACGAAGTGGCGACAGGGGACGACCCGGTGCGGCCGTTCCGCCGCGACCGTGGTTCGCTGGTGTGCCTGGCAAGTGTCGATTCGTAGTGCCTACGAGGAATGAGCCACCCATGATCGAGTTCCACCACGTCCGCAAGCAGTACCCGGACGGCACGCTCGCGATCGAGGACTTCAGCCTCGTCGTCCCCTCGCAGACCACGACGGTCCTCGTCGGATCCTCGGGCTGCGGCAAGACGACGCTCATGCGCATGATCAACCGCATGGTCGAGCCCACCTCGGGCCGCATCGAGATCGACGGCACCGACATCGCCACCCAGGACGCCGTGAAGCTCCGCCGCAGCATCGGCTACGTGATGCAGAACTCCGGCCTCCTGCCGCACCGCAAGGTCGTCGACAACATCGCCACCGTGCCACGCCTCACCGGCGTCGACAAGCGGACCGCGCGCGAGGGCGCCCTGAAGCTCATGGACACCGTGGGCCTCGACCGCTCGATGGCCGATCGCTACCCGTCCCAGCTCTCCGGCGGCCAGCAGCAGCGCGTCGGCGTCGCCCGCGGCCTCGCGGTGGATCCGAACATCCTGCTCATGGACGAGCCGTTCGGCGCCGTCGACCCGCTCGTGCGCGACGACCTGCAGCAGGAGCTCATCCGCCTGCGCACCCAGCTCGACAAGACCGTCGTCTTCGTGACGCACGACATCGACGAGGCGTTCCTGCTCGGCGACCAGGTCGTGATCCTCGAGAAGGGCGGCCGCATCGCCCAGCAGGGCACGCCGCAGGAGATCCTCTCGAACCCGGCGAACGACTTCGTCCGCGACTTCGTGGGCGCCGACAAGGGCAAGCGCGCGCTGCACGTCGAGGACACCGGCACGGGACAGGTGCTCGTCGACCGCGACGGCCGGCTCGTGGGCGTGCTCGACGACGAGGGGCGCGCCGCCGTCCGCTCCGCATCCGCCCCGACCGAGGCGGGGGCCGCGCACGCCCCCGGTGCCCCGGCGCAGGGTGCGGGACCCGCGTGAACTGGGTCATCGCCAACATCCAGACGGTGCTCGACCTGACCGTCGCGCACGTGGCGCTGGCCGCGCCGCCGATCGTCCTGGGGCTCCTCCTCTCCCTCCCGCTCGGCTGGCTCGCGAACCGCTACACCCGGGTCCGCGGCCTCCTCCTCACTGTGGGCGGGCTGCTGTACACGATCCCGTCCATCGCGCTGATCCTCGTGGTGCCGGGCCTCATAGGCACCTCGTTCCTCTTCGCCGGGAACATCGTCATCGCGCTGACCGTCTACGCCGTGGCGCTCATGGTCCGCATCACCACGGACGCGCTCGCCTCGGTCCCCGCGGACGTGAAGCAGTCGGCCACCGCCATGGGCTACGCCGGCTGGGCACGCTTCTGGCGCGTGGAGCTCCCGCTCGCCGGGCCCGTGCTTCTGGCGGGCCTCCGCGTCGTCTCCGTGAGCACGGTGAGCATGGTGACGGTCGGCTCGCTCATCGGCGTGCAGAGCCTCGGCACCATGATCCTCAGCGGGTACAAGAGGTCCTTCTACACGGAGATATTCACCGGCGTCGTCGGGATCCTCGTCATCGCCCTGGCGTTCGACCTGATCCTCGTGCTGCTCGGCCGCGCGCTCATGCCCTGGTCGCGCTCGATGTCCGCCCGGGGCCGGCGACGCAGCGCTGCTGCCGCATCCCCGATCGCCGTGACCGGAGGACTGCCGTGAACCTGTTCGCCGAGGCGTTCGGCCTCGTCTTCGACGCGAGCCGCTGGAGCGGAGCGACCGGCACGGGCGTCCGGCTGGGGGAGCACCTCTCCTACACGTTCCTCGCCATCTTCCTGGCGGCGCTCGTCGCGGTCCCCGCCGGGCTCTACATCGGCCACACCGGGCGCGGCCGCACCATCGCGGTCTCGGTCTCCGGCGGTTTCCGAGCCCTCCCCACGCTCGGCGTCCTCGTCCTCTTCGGGCTCGTCTTCGGGATCGGCCTGACCGGCCCGATGATCACGTTCGCGATCCTCGGGATCCCGCCGCTGCTCGCCGGCGTCTACGCGGGGCTGCAGGCCGTGGACCGGGCGACCGTCGACGCCGCTCGCGCCGTCGGGATGACCGAGTGGCAGATCCTCGGGAAGGTCGAGATCCCGCTGGCCCTGCCGCTCATCATCAGCGGCTTCCGGGCCGCGACCCTGCAGGTCATCAGCACCGTGACCCTGGGCGCCTACCTCGGGCTCGGCGGCCTCGGCCCCGACATCTTCACCGGCCTCACGACGAGCAACTACCCGCTGATGGTGTCCGCCTCCATCCTCGTCACCGTCCTCGCGCTGGTCGTGGACGGCGTGCTCGCGATCGTCCAGCGCCTCGTCGTCCCCCGAGGCGTCGTCGCCGCGGCGGGCCGTCCCTCCGACTCCGCCCGTGCCTCGTCGAGGCCGGCGGTCAGCACCACCTCCTGAAAGGAACACAGCAATGTCCCTCAGCATCTCCCGCCGGGTCCTCCTCGGCACCGTCGCGGTCGGCACCGCGATGGCCCTCGCCGGCTGCGCGTCCGGCGACCCCACCGATCCCACCGGCGGCCAGCCCGCATCGGCAGCCCCCACCGACACGATCTCCGTCGGCTCGGCCGCGTTCGGCGAGAACGTCATCCTCGCGGAGGTCTACGCGCAGGCGCTCGAGGCCAACGACGTGAAGGTCACGCGCAACCTGCAGATCGGCGAGCGCGAGGTCTACCTCAAGGCGCTCGAGGAGGGGTCCATCGACCTCATCCCCGAGTACACGGGCAACCTGCTCGCGGCGTACGACGCCGACTCGACCGCCACCTCCAGCGACGACGTGTTCGCCGCTCTCGGCGCCGCTCTGCCGGACGGGTTCGAGGTGCTCGACGAGTCGCCCGCCGAGGACAAGGACTCGTACAACGTCACGAAGGAGTACTCGGAGACCAACGGCGTCACGAGCCTCTCCGACCTCAAGGGCAAGACCGTCCGCGTGGGCGGCGGCGCGGTCCTGGGCGAGCGCGAGTACGGGATCCCCGGGCTGACGGCCACGTACGGCATCGACGCCAGCCTCGTCACCATCGAGGACCAGGGCGGCCCGAACACCGTCAAGGCGCTCCTCGACGGCCAGGTCGACATGGCGAACATCTACTCGACCACGCCGTCGATCCTCGACAACGACTTCGTCACGCTCACCGACCCGGAGAACCTCATCAAGGCGCAGAACGTCGTGCCGCTGGTGAACACCGCGAAGATGAACCCCGACGTCACCGCGATCCTCGACAAGGTGTCGGCCGCGCTGACCACCGAGGACCTCACCGCGATGAACCGCCGCAACCAGGGCGACGAGAAGGCCGAGCCGGCCGCGATCGCCGCCGACTGGCTGAAGGAGAAGGCCCTCTTCTAGGAGGCGCCTGCCGGGCGGCGACGCCCGGCACCCGCGAGGGGTCGACGCGCGAGCGCCGGCCCCTCGCGCCGTGGGTGCCCGCGTGGGCACGACGGAGCATGATGGATCCACCGCATGTACTTCCCCGATGGCAGGAGCCCGCGCATGGCCAAGAAGAAGTCCCCGACCGGCGAGGTCAGCGTCCTGGGCGCCGTGACGACGGTGGCCCGCGAGGTCCGCAAGCACAAGACGGTGGCCGAGTCGGCGCCGCAGGGCGAGGGCGCGAACATCCCGCCCGCGCCCAAGCGCAGCCCCGAGGAGCTGAAGCGCGACATCCAGGCGGGCCGCGACCAGCTCGCGCGCACCGTCCGCGAGCTCGAGACCGCGCTCGACGTGCCGGCCCGGGCGTCCGAGCTGAAGGCCGACGCCGCGGGGCGGGCCCGCGCGATCCGCGACGACGTCACGACGCGCGTCCGCACCACCGGACGGGACATCTCGCGCCGCACGCGCGCGTTCGCGAAGAAGGACCCGGCGGTCGCGGCGTCGATCGGCGCGGGCGCCGTCGCCGTCGTGCTCGCGGTGGGCGCGGCCGTCGTCTCCGGCGGCCGACGCTGATCGCCGCCATCCGGTCGATCGCCACGGCCCTGCCGCCGACCGTCCTCGCGCAGGACGGCGTCCGGGACCTCTTCGGGAGCCAGCCGGAGCTCGGGCGGCTCGGCACGCGGCTCGTGTCCGCGGCCTTCGGGGCGTCCGGGATCCGCACGCGGCACACGGTGATCCGCGAGCTCGGCACCGCGCCGGGCATGGCGGGCGCCGACGCGGGCATCGAGGCCGGCGACGGCGATCCGGTGTTCTACGACCGGGCGAGCGGGCTGATCCTCACGCCCGGCACCGGTGCGCGCAACGACACGTACATCCGCGAGGCCCCCGCCCTGCTGCTCGACGCGGCGCGGCAGGCGGTCGCGGAGGCGGCCGGGATCGAGGCCTCCGACGTGACGCACGTCGTCACCGTCTCCTGCACGGGGTTCTACGCGCCCGGACCCGACTACCAGGTCGTGCGCGGCCTCGGCCTCGGCGCGTCCACCCAGCGCTTCCACCTCGGCTTCATGGGCTGCTACGGCGCGTTCCCCGCGCTCAGAATGGCCGCCCAGTTCTGCGCCGCCGACCCGGACGCCGTCGTCCTCGTCGTGTGCGTGGAGCTCTGCTCGCTGCACCTGCACTCGTCCAACGACGCCGACACGATCGTCGCCTCGTCCGTCTTCGGGGACGGCGCGGCGGCCGCGGTCGTCACCGCGCGGCCCGCGCCCGCCGGATCCACCGTGCTCGACCTCGACGCGTTCGAGACCGTCCTCACGCCCGTGGGCGAGGACGACATGGCGTGGACCATCGGCGACCAGGGCTTCGACATGGTCCTGTCGAGCTACGTGCCGAGGATCATCGACGAGCACATCACGGGCGCCCTCGAGCCGCTGTGGGCGCAGGTCCCGGCGCTCGAGGGCGTCGCCCCCGCGGAGATCGAGGACTGGGCCATCCACCCGGGCGGCCGCAGCATCCTCGACCGGGTCGAGGGCCGGCTCGCGCTCGCGCCCGCCCAGCTCGAGGCCTCGCGGTCGACGCTCGCGGAGGTCGGCAACATGTCGAGCGCGACGGTGCTGTTCGTGCTCCGGCGGATCCTGCACCGGACGCCGCCAGCCGACGTGCCCGGCCGGCCCGACGTCGCGGAGGCCGCACCGACGGCGGCGTCCGGGCCGGGCGCGGGGCGGGTGTGCGCCATGGCGTTCGGTCCCGGCCTCACGGTCGAGACCGCGCTCATGACGCGCCGGACCGCCTGATGGACCTCTCCCGCCGCGACCTCCGGCTCACCGAGCTCATGGACGACCCGGACTGCGACCCCGTCGCGCTCGACCGCACCTACGCGCGGTTCGGCATCGTGAACCGCGCGGTCGCGGGCTGGCGCGGGGTCTACCGGTCGCGGATCCGCCCGCTGCTGTCCGCGGAGCGGGGGACGACGCTCCTCGACATCGGCTCGGGCGGCGGCGACGTCCCGCTCGCCCTCGCGCGGTGGGCTCGGCGCGACGGGCTGCGGCTGCGCGTCACGGGCATCGACCCGGATCCACGCGCCGCCGCCTTCGCGGGCGCCCGGCCCCGCGACCCGGACGTCGCGTTCCTCCCCGCGTCGAGCGGGGACCTCGTCGCCGCGGGCCGCCGCTTCGACCTCGTGACGAGCAACCACGTGCTCCACCACCTCGACGACGCCGCGTTCGACGCCCTCCTCGCCGACTCGGCCGCGCTCGCCCCGCGCGCGATCCACAGCGACATCGCGCGCGGGCGCCTGGCGTACGCCCTCTACGGGCCCGCGTCCCGGCTCGTCGCGCGCGGCTCGTTCGTGCACGTCGACGGGCTCCGGTCGATCCGCCGCAGCTGGACGCCCGTGGAGCTCGCCCTCCGGGTACCGGCCGGCTGGCGCGTCGAGGGCGCCGTGCCGTTCCGCGTGCTCGTCGTCCGCGACCCGTCCACGGGCCGCGCGGACCCCGTCGAGCGTCCGGGCCGATGACCCGCGTCGACGCGCTGGTCGTGGGCGGCGGACCCGTCGGGATACACCTCGCCGCGCTCCTCGCGCAGGCGGGCCTGGACGTGCACGTGTGGGAGGCGCGGCCGGCGCCCGCCCTGCTGTCGCGCGCGATCGGGATCCACGCGCCGTCGCTCGACGCGTTCGACCGGCTCGGCGTCGCGGACGAGATGGTCGCCGAGGCGATCCTCGTCCGGACGGGCATCGCGATGGGCCCAGGCGGGGAGCTCGGCCGCGTCTCGTTCGCGGGGGTCTCGGACTCGCACCCGTACGTCGCGGCGCTGCCGCAGTGGCGCACGGAGGCGATCCTCTCGGCCCGTCTGGCTGGCCTCGCACCTGACGCGCTCCGCCGCGGCGTGACGCTCACCGGGCTCGACGCGGATCCCGTCGACCTGCCGGGCGGCGTCGTCCGCGCGACCGGGCGGGACGCCGACGGCGCGCCCGTCGAGGTCGCCGCGTCCCTCGTCGTCGGCGCGGACGGGACGCGCGGCAGGGTCCGCGGGCTCCTCGGGATCGGCGTCGACGAGCGCCCCCTGCCCGACCGGTTCCTCATGGGCGATGCGCCCGACCGCACCGACGGCGGCGACGACGCCGTCATCACCCTGCACCCGGACGGCGTCGTCGAGTCCTTCCCGCTACCCGGCGGGCTGCGGCGCTTCGTCGTGGGTCTCCGCGCAGGGGAGGTCGACGGGGATCAGGCGACGCTCCTCGCCCGCGCGGTGCGGGAGCGCACCGGGCACGTCGTGTCGGCCGAGGAGCTGGATCCCGTGAGCGGCTTCGGCGTGCGCCGTCGCCTCGCGCACCGCATGGTCGCCGGGCGCGGCGTGCTGATCGGCGACGCGGCCCACGAGATCAGCCCCATCGGCGGGCAGGGGATGAACCTCGGCTGGCTCGACGCGGACGCCCTCGCGCCGATCCTCGTGGACGCGGTCCGGGCGCGCCGGGGCGTCCCGGATCCCGTGCGCCTCGCCCGCTGGGAGCGCGACCGGCTCGCGAGCGCGCGCCGCGCGGCCGTGCAGTCGGAGATCAACACGGCGCTCGGGCGTCCCGTTCGCGGGCTCACGCGACTGGTCCGCGACGCGGGGCTGCGCGCGGTGCTCGCCTCGCCCGCCGCAGCCGGGCTCGCCTCCGTCTACGCCATGGGACGGGACGCGGGCGCGCGGGTCAGGTGAGGCGGGTCGCGTTCAGCGCGATCTGCGCCACGAGCAGCAGCGACGCCGCCATGATCAGCTGGAACAGCAGACGTCCCGGCGGCCGCGTGACGACGCGCACGGCGCCCCAGGCGGCGATGCCCGATGTGACGACGAGCCCGGCGACCGCGAGCGGGGTGACCGCGTGCGCCGGATCCGCGAGCACCGGGCCGACGGCGACGACGACCGCCCCGAGCGCGAGCGCCCCGAACGCGACGAGGCCCGACGGCACGCGCCCGAGCCGGTGCGGCAGGCCGCGCACACCGGTGCGGGCGTCGTCCTCGAGGTCGGGCAGCACGTTGGTGAAGTGGATGGAGACGCCCAGCACCGCGCCGGTCGCCATCGCCCACGCGGCCGCGGGCACCGGATCCGCGCCGCCGAGGGCGACCACCGTCGGCAGGATCCCGAAGGCCACGACGAAGGGGAGGACGCTCACGGCAGTGCGCTTGAGCCCGGCGTTGTACGCCCAGCCCGCGCCCACGAGCACGCCGTGCGCGAGGAGGAACGCCGGTCCGAGCGCGGCCGACGCCACGCCGCATGCCGCCGCCGTGACGAGGGCGGCCACCCGGACCAGGCCGACGGTGACCTCGCCGCGCGCGACGGGCTTGTCCGCCCTCGCTACGCTGCGGTCGCGCTCGGCGTCGATCCAGTCGTTGGAGAGCCCGATGGACAGCTGCCCGAGGAGCACCGCCAGCGCCACCGCGACCACGCGCCCGGCCCCGTAGCCGAGCGCGACGGCGAGCACGGCCGCCAGCACCGTGACGGTGGCCGTCGGCCCCGGGTGCGAGGAGAGCGCGAGGAGCCGGAGCCGGCGGATCACGCGAGCGTCAGCCCGTAGCAGCGGGAGCCCTCGGAGTCGGCGTATGCGCCGAAGCGGGGGATCTCCGTCCAGCCCTCGCGGGCGTAGAACCGCATCGCGTCGGGTTGCTCGGGTCCTGTCTCGAGAACGAGGTCGACCACGCCGAGCTCGCGGGCCGTCTCCTCCAGGGCGCGCAGGAGCGCCGTCGCGACGCCCGTCCCGCGCGCGGCGGGCACCACGTACATGCGCTTGAGCTCCGCCCACGGGATCCCGTCTCCACGGTCGCCGAGCAGGCGGATCCCGCCGCAGCCGACGGCCCTCCCGTCCGGATCGCGCGCCACGAGGAACACAGCCATGTCGGCGGCCGTCGGCTTGGTGCCGGGCTCCGTGTCGCCGCCGTAGCGGAGGTCGAGCTCGGCGCGCTGGGCGGCGCGGAGGAGGGTCGCGTCGACGTCGTCCCAGTCGACCCGCGAGAAGGTGCAGTCCATGCGTCGATCCTGCCGCACCGGCCGCCGGCGCCGGACCGCTCCGCTACCCTTCCGGGATGAGGATCCGCCCCGCCGAGCCCCGTGACATCGACGACCTGCTGGAGATCCGCAACCACGCGATCCTCACCGGCACCGCCCTCTGGACCGAGGAGCCGGTCGACCGCGCCGAGCGCGAGGCGTGGTTCCGGGAGACGACGGAGGCGGGCGACCCGATCCTCGTCGCCGAGGTCGACGGGGCGTTCGCGGGCTACGGCACCTACGGGCCCTGGCGGCGCCTGTCCGGCTACCGCTTCTCGGTGGAGGACTCGGTCTACGTGCGCGACGGGTTCCAGGGGCAGGGCATCGGCCGCGCGCTGGTGGAGGCGGTCATCGAGCACGCGCGAGCGGCCGGGAAGCGCGCCGTGTTCGCGGACATCGAGGCCGGCAACCGGGGATCCATCCGCCTGCACGAGCGGCTCGGCTTCCGGCAGGTGGGGCTGCTGCCCGGGATCGGGTGGAAGTTCGGGCGCCCGCTGGACCTCTCGATCCTGCACCTGCCGCTGGTCGACGACGGAGCGGCCGAGGCCACGGGCCAGGCGGGCTGACCCGGAGGCCGGACGGTCGAGAGGCCCGGCACGGTGCGCGGGAACGCCACGGGTGCCGGGCCTCTCCGGGGATCACGGTCCTTCGGGGGACGGGCGATCTCCGTGGTCCGGGAGCCGTCCGATCCGGGGGGGGGTGGACGGACGTGCTCGTCGGGTTTCGAGCACCCGACCCAAGGGGGGGTAAGGGCCGTGCGCTCATGGACGACTCTAGCCGGGTCCTCATTTATGCGGACACCGGTGCGTGGCCCCAGAAAGAGGGGCGCGGTCGGACCGAGGCCGCCGGACGGCCGGCGTCAGTCCTGGGACTCGTCGAGCTCGCGTCCGCCGACGGCGACCACGGCGTCGCGGAGCGCGTGGAAGTGGTCGACCGTCAGGCCGTTGCGGAGGAGGTACGGCTCCACGCCGCCGCGACCGGCCAGCGAGTGCAGCGCCTGGATGACGGGCGCGGGATCCCCGTCGACGGCGTGCTGGGCGGCGTCGCGGACGTCGAGCCCGCCCGCCACGAGCGCCAGGGCGACGACGAGCGCGTCCTCGGCGGACGCGGTGCGCGCGTCGTAGCGCGCCGCGGGCGCGCCGGCCCCGAGGAGGTCGGCCGCCTCGGCGACCCGCCCCGTGAGGTGCGCGCCGTCGGCCACGAGGAGGGCGACGTAGGTGGATGCGGGAGCGCCGGCGGCGGAAGTCGTCGTGGATCCGGTGGTGCGGTCGGATGCCGGCGATGCGGGAGCGGGTGAGGTCATGGCGGCGGCCCTTCGGTCGACGTGCGCGGTGCGGGTGGGTGCGGTGCCGGATCCGTGTGCCGACGGCGGGCGCGGAGCCGATGCCGGCCCGCGCGTGGGCGCACCGGGTCGACGCCGATCCGGATGCGTGGTCCGACACTCGCCCGGCCGGGTGAACGACGGGTGTCGCGCGCGCCGCCGGCCGGCCAACGCGACGCGGCCGGGATCCGCGCACAGGGCTCGCGCCGATCGTCTACAAGTCGTAGAATCAAGGGGTCGCGATGGAGCCTCACCCCGCACGATCCGCCATCCACAGGAAGCGCATCCGGTCGCCATGACACCGCACCCCGTTCCCGCAGACCATCCCGCACCCGGCCACCGCCAGAGCGGTCGCCCCGAGTGAACGACCTCCTCGACCCGCTCCTGCTCTCCCGCTGGCAGTTCGGCCTCACCACCGTCTACCACTTCCTCTTCGTGCCGCTCACGATCGGGATGGCGTTCGTCTGCGCGCTCTACCAGACGGCCTGGGTGCGCACGGGGAAGCAGCACTACCTGCGGCTCACGCGGTTCTTCGGGAAGATCTTCCTCATCAACTTCGCGATGGGCACCGTCACCGGCATCGTGCAGGAGTTCCAGTTCGGCATGAACTGGTCCGAGTACTCCCGCTTCGTGGGCGACGTGTTCGGCGCCCCGCTCGCGCTCGAGGGCCTGCTGGCGTTCTTCCTCGAGGCGTCCTTCATCGGCGTGTGGATCTTCGGCTGGGACAAGCTCCCGAAGAGGCTGCACCTCGCGTCCATCTGGGTGCTGTCGGTCGCGTCGATCCTGTCGGCGTACTTCATCCTCGCGGCCAACGCGTTCATGCAGAACCCGGTCGGGTACCGCATCGACGAGGCCCGGGGACGAGCCGAGCTCACCGACATCTGGGCGCTCCTCACCAACAAGGTCGCCCTCGCCGCGTTCCCGCACACGATCTTCGCGGCCTTCATGTGCGCGGCCGCCGTGATCATCTCGGTCGCCGCCTGGCACCTGTCCCGCAACCAGCACCTCGAGACGATGATGCCGGCGCTCAGGTTCGGCATGTGGTTCATGGTCGTCTCCGGCGCGCTCACCATCCTCTCCGGCGACCAGCTCGGCCTCGCGATGGTGCAGACGCAGCCGATGAAGATGGCCGCGGCCGAGGCGCACTACGACACGTCGTCCGGCGCCGCCGCGTCGTTCTCGCTCTTCACCTGGGGCACGCCCGACGGGTCGAGCGAGCTGTTCTCCATCCGGATCCCGTACCTGCTGTCGTTCCTCTCCACGCACACGCTCGACGGCACGGTCCAGGGCATCAACGACCTGCAGGCGCAGTACGTCGCGAGCTACGGCCCCGGCGACTACACGCCCACCATCTGGGTCACCTACTGGGCGTTCCGCTGGATGATGGGCTTCGGCATGGCGGCCATCGGCGTCGCGGTCGCGGGCCTCTGGTTCACGCGCCGGGGCCGCCGCATCACGAAGCCGTGGATGTGGAAGGTCGCCATCTGGGCCGCCCCGCTGCCGCTGCTCGCGATGACGGTCGGCTGGATCTTCACGGAGATGGGCCGCCAGCCGTGGATCGTGTTCAGCCTGCTGCAGACCTCGTCCGCGGTGTCGCCGAACGTCACGGGGATCCAGGTGCTCCTCTCGCTCGTCGCCTTCACGGTCGTCTACGGGTCGCTCGCCGTGGTCGAGTTCCGCCTGATCCTGAAGGCGGCCCAGAAGGGTCCGGAGGCCGAGCGGGAGCCGGATCCCGTCACGGGCGAGGTCGTGCGGGAAGCGAGCGTGTACTGATGGACCTGCCCACCATCTGGTTCGGCGTCATCGCCTTCCTCTTCGTCGGCTACTTCGTGCTCGACGGCTTCGACTTCGGCGTGGGGATGAGCCTGCCGTTCCTCGCGAAGGACGACACCGACCGCCGCGTGCTCATCAACACCATCGGGCCGGTCTGGGACCTCAACGAGACGTGGCTCATCGTCGCGGGGGCCGCGCTCTTCGCGGCGTTCCCCGAGTGGTACGCGACCATGTTCAGCGGCTTCTACCTGCTGCTCGTCGCCATCCTCATCACGCTCATCCTCCGCGGCGTCTCGTTCGAGTTCCGGCACCAGGGGGCGTCGGACAGGTGGCGCGGGTGGTTCGACGCGATGATCGTGGTCGGATCCGTGGTGCCGTCGTTCCTCTGGGGCGTCGTGTTCGCGAACGTGGTGCGCGGCGTGCCGATGGACCGGCACCACGACTACACGGGATCCACGCTCGACCTGCTGAACCCGTACGCGCTCCTCGGCGGGCTCACGACGCTCTCGCTGTTCCTCGTCAACGGGCTGCAGTTCGCCGCGCTCAAGACCGACGGGCCGATCCGGGCGCGCGCCCGCCTGCTCTCGATGCGCGTCGGCGCGGTGACGATCGCGATCGCGGCGACCTTCCTGGTCTGGACGACGCTCGCGCACGGGTCGGCGCTGTCGGGGCTCGTGTCCGCGCTCGCGGCCGTGGCCCTCGTCGGGTCGTACCTCGCGAACGTGCGGGGTCGGGAGCGGTGGGCCTTCGGGCTGCTCGCGGCGACCATCGCGCTCGCGGTCGCCAGCCTCTTCACGGCGCTGCACCCGTTCGTTATGCCGGCGTCGAACGATCCCGCGTTCGGGCTGACGCTCGAGAACGCGTCGTCGTCGCCGTACACGCTCACGATCATGACGTGGGCCGCCGGGTTCGCGCTTCCGCTGATCCTCGCCTACCAGGCGTGGACGTACTGGGTGTTCCGGAAGCGCATCACGCGCGCCGTGATCGCCCGGGCCGCGCACTAGGCGCGCCGTGAAGCCCCTGGATCCGCGGCTGCTGCGGCACTCCGCGTCGGCCCGGGCGATGCTGGCCGTCGGCGCCGTCGGCGGCGTCGTGCAGACCGTGGCGCTCGTCGCCTTCTGCTGGTCGCTCACGCAGCTCGTCGTGCGGGCGATCGGCGGCGCGGCCGCGTCGGAGCTCGGGCCGGTGCTCGCGCTCGTGGTCGGATCCGCCGTCGTCCGCGGAGCCTCCGCGTGGCTCCTCGACGTGGTGGGCGCGCGCGGTGCCGCTCGTGTCACCGCGGAGCTGCGCCGCCGGGCGCTCCGGGCGATCGCCGACCTGGGGCCCGCGTGGACGGCCGGCCGCAGCCGCGGGCGCCTCGCGACCATCGTCGGGCCGGGACTCGACGCGCTCGACCCGTACTTCGCGCGCTACGTGCCGCAGCTGATCCTCACCGCCCTCGCGACGCCGATCGTCGTGGCGGTGCTCTTCCTGGCCGACCCGCTCACGGGCGTGACCGTCCTCGCGACGCTGCCCGTGATCCCGGTGTTCATGGTGCTCGTCGGCTGGGCGACGCAGGAGGTCCAGCGGCGGCAGTGGTCGCGCCTCACGGAGCTGGCGTCGGGCTTCCTCGACGTGGTCGACGGGCTGTCGACGCTCCTGGTCTTCGGGCGCGCGCGCCGGCAGACCGCCCGCATCCGCCGGGTGACGGAGGAGTACCGCATCGAGACCATGCGCGTCCTCCGGATCTCGTTCCTGTCCGGCTTCGTGCTGGAGCTCGCGGCGTCGCTGTCGGTCGCGCTCGTGGCGGTGTCGGTGGGGGTGCGCCTCATCGGCGGCCAGCTCGACCTCGAGGTCGGGCTCTTCGTGCTGCTGCTCGCGCCCGAGGCGTTCCTGCCCATCCGGCAGGTGGGCGTGCAGTTCCACGCCGCGGCCGAGGGGGTCGCGGCCGCGGACGACGTGCTCGGGATCCTCGAGGACGAGCGGGCCGGGCGGGCGGCGCGGGCGGTCCCGCGTGCCGGAGCGGCCGCTGGCGCTGCGGCCGCGGCTGCGCGGGGTGCCGCGGGCGACGCCCTCGTGATCCGCGACCTGGCCGTCACGCGCGACGAACGTCCCGTGCTGGCCGGGCTCTCCGCCACCTTCCCCCGGGGACGCGTCACGGCGGTGACCGGGCCGAGCGGCGTCGGCAAGTCGTCCCTCCTGCAGGCGATCCTGGGGCAGCTGCCCGTCGAGGGCACCATCGGCTGGGTCGGCGAGATCGCCGCCTCCGCGCCGCGCCCGCCGCTGCCGACCGAGATCGCCTGGGCGGGGCAGCGGCCCGGGCTCATGGCGGGCACGGTGCGCGCGAACGTGGCGCTCGGCGTGGCGGATGCGCACGACGCGCTCGTCCGACGCGCGCTCGCGCTCGCGGCGGCCGACGGCATCGACCCGGACCTGGAGCTCGGCGTCGGCGGGCAGGGGCTGTCCGGCGGGCAGGCGCAGCGGGTCGCCGTCGCGCGCGCCGTGCACCGCGCGCTCGCCCTCGACTGCCCGCTCGTGCTCCTCGACGAGCCGAGCTCCGCGCTCGACGCGGCGTCCGAGGAGCGGCTCGCCGCGGGGATCCGCGCGCTCGCCGACCAGGGCCGCGCGGTCGTGGTCGTCACGCACCGCGGCACCCTGGTGCGGTCGGCCGACGCCGAGCTGCGGCTGGGCGGGGGATCCGCCTCAGACGGGACCCCGGACGCCCTCGGCACGCGCGTGCCCGCCGCCGCGACGCACGCACGCATAGTCCCGGAGCCCGCCTGGCGCGCGCAGGTGGCGCCGTGAACCGCGACGACGTCCTCCGGCTCGCGCAGCCGCCCGCGCGCCGCGCCCTGCCCGGCCTCCTCGCAGGGCTCGCGAGCGCCGTCGGCGCGGTCGCGCTCCTCGCGACCTCCGCCTGGCTCATCACGCGCGCGTCCGAGCAGCCGCCCATCCTGTTCCTCGGCATGGCGATCGTCGGGGTCAGGGCGTTCGCGCTCGGCCGCGCCGCCTTCCGCTACCTGGAGCGCATCACCAGCCACGACGCGGCCTTCCGCGCGCTGTCGACGCTGCGCGTGGGCGTCTTCGAGCGGCTCCTGCCGTTCGCGCCCGCCGGGCTCCGCGACACGCGCCGGGGCGACCTCCTCACCCGGCTCGTGGGCGACGTCGACCGGCTCCAGGACCTCCCGCTGCGCGTCATGCAGCCGCTCGCGGTGTCCGTGCTCGTCCAGGTGGCGAGCGTCGCGGTCGTGGGGGCGGTGCTGCCGGCCGCCGGGATCGCGCTCGCCGTCGTGCTCGCGGTCTCGCTCGCGGTCGGGATCGGCGCGACCACGGCGCTCGCGGGGCGCGCCGAGACGCGCATCGCGCCGCTGCGCGCCCGGTTGCATGACCTCGTGCTCGACCTCGTCGGCGGCCTCGACGTGCTGACCGCGTTCGGGGCGGTGGACGACCGCCTCGCCGCGATCGACGGGGCCGCGGCCGACCTCCGGCGCGCGGAGCTGCGCAGCGCGGCGGCGGCGGGCGTCACCACGGGCGTCGTGCTCGCCGGCACGGGCGCCGTCGCCGGCTGGACCGTCCTGCAGGGCGTGCCGGGCCTCGCGTCCGGGACGCTGGATCCCGCCTGGCTCGCGCTGGCCGCGCTGGTGCCGCTCGCGCTGGTCGAGCAGGCCACGGCCGTGCCGCTCGCGGTGCAGGCGTGGCGGCGCGTGCGCACGAGCGCCGAACGCGTGGCGGGCGTCGTGCCGGGGACGGTGCCCGACGAGATCCCGCGGGAGCCCGACGACGCCGACGCGGGGACCGCGCACGCCGACGCGCCGACCGCGGGCACGACGCTCGAGGTCCGCGACCTGGTCACGCGCTGGCCGGGAGCGGATCACGACGCCCTCGCCCCGGTGTCGCTCGTGGTGCGGCCGGGGGAGACGGTCGTCGTGCGCGGCCCGAGCGGATCCGGCAAGTCGTCGCTCGCGGAAGCCCTCGCCCGGTTCCTCGAGTCGCGCGGCGCCTACGAGCTGGACGGCCGGGACGCGCGGTCGATGGCCCCGTCCGCCGTGCGGCGGATCGTCGGCCTCTGCGAGCAGGCCCCGCACCTCTTCGACGCGAGCATCCGGCAGAACCTGCTCTTCGCGCGCGATGGCGCGACCGACGACGAGCTCGTCGGCGTGCTCGCACGGGTGGGCCTCGCGGGGTGGACGGCCGAGCGGGGCGGGCTCGACGCGCGCGTCGGCGACCGCGGCGGCCTCGTCTCGGGCGGCCAGGCGCAGCGCATCGCCCTGGCGCGGGCGCTCCTCGCGGACTTCCCGGTGCTCGTTCTCGACGAGCCGACGGCCGACGTCGACGCCGAGCGCGCCCACGCCGTGCTGCGCGACGTGCTGACGGCCGCGCGCGACAGTGGACGCGGCGTGCTGCTGCTCACGCACACGGATGTGCCGGGCGATCTCGTGAACCGGACGGTCGAGCTGCTTCCCGCGTCGTGATCCGGACGGGCGGGCGCGAGTCGCGCGTCAGCCCCCGGGCAGCTCCCGCCGCAGCGCGTCCAGCCGCGTGCGCCACGCACGGGCACGGCCGGGCTCGGCCGCGGTGGCCGGGCCGTCGATCCAGCCGCGCACCAGGCGGATCCCGTGCAGCGCGCTGACGGCCCACACCTCGCGCCCGTCGAGGTCGGCCGGCCGTGCGCGCTCGTGCAGCACGTCGACGCCGAGGGCCGTGGCCAGCGCGACGATGCTGCGCTCGGTGACGCTCGGGATCCGCGGAACGCCGCCCTCGACGACCGCGAGGGCGTCGCCGTGCCACCACAGGATCGCGCTGTACGCGCCCTCCACGATGGTGCCGTCGTCCGCGAGGATCACGGCCTCGCCCGCTCCGTATCGGGAGGCGCGGCTGCGCAGGGCGCCGAGGGCGTGCAGATCGGGTCCCTTGACTTGCGGCATCGTGCGCGGATCCGGGCCGTCGTGGTCGCGCAGCACCACCGACGCCGTGCGTTCGGGCGCCGGTCGCACGAGGAGCCGTGCCACGTCGCCATCGGGCCCGCGGAGCGCCTCCACGCGCGGGAACCACGCGCCGTCGCGGGGCAGCGCGTCGACCGCGGCGTCGAGGAAGGCGGCGGGATCCGGCACGGCCGCGGACTGCAGGCGCAGCGACGCGAGGAAGCGCTGGCGATGGACGTCGAGCGCGAGCACGCGGCCCTCCTCGACGAGGAACGAGTCGGCCGCGAGCACCCGCTGCCCGGCCGGTCGCGCCTCCTCGGCCCCTCCACCGGCGGGATCCGCGGACCCCGTCGCCCAGCCCGCCGCGGTCCACCGGAGGATCGTCTCGGAACTCATACCCTTGAGGCTAGGCGGCCGCCGGGTGCGCTCACGACACCGGGAGGCCGAGCATGCACGAGGGCGACGCGTGCGCCGCCGCGGAGGTCGTCGGCCGCCGCCTGGGCCGCTGGCACGACCCGGAGGCGGTGTTCCTGGCGCTCTTCGCCGCGGAGTCCGCCGGCGACGTCGCCTGGCTCGACGACTCGGCGGGGGAGGGATGGAGCTACCTCGCGGCGTCCGCCGACACCGTGACGGCCTGGCCGCGGGGCGTGTTCGCGGGGCTCGCGGAGCTGCTGCCCGCGGCGTCGCCCGCGGTGGCGCCCGGCAGATCCGCCGCGCCCGTCACATCCGACGCGGACGCGCTGCCGGACGGCCTCGCATTCCGGCTGGGCCTCGTCGGCTGGATCCCGCACGACGCGTGGACCGAGACCGTCCCGCTCCACCACGCGCCGCCGAGCACGCCAGCGGACGCCACGGCCCCCGTCCCGGCCGCCGTCCTCCGCGTCGACCGCCTCCTCGCCTTCGACCACGCCGCGGGCGAGGTGTGGGCCGTCGCACGAGCGGGCGATCCGTGGCCGCGCGCCGTCGAGCAGGAGCTGGCCCGCACGGACCCGCCCGGCGCCCGACCCGTCGCGCGCGCCCCGGAGGACGACGCCGACGCGCCACCCGTCTGGCGGCACGACGATCCCGCCTACCTCGACCTCATCCGCTCCTGCCAGGAGTCCATCCGCCGCGGCGACGCGTACCAGCTGTGCCTCACGAACACCGCGGTCGTCGCGGGCCACGTCGACCCCGTCCGCGTGCACCTGGCGCTGCGTGCGCTCAGCCCCACGCACCACGGCGCGTTCCTCCGCGCGGGCGGCACGGTGCTCGTCAGCGCATCGCCGGAGCGCTTCGTCGAGGTCGACGCGGGCGGCACGCTCCGCACCCTGCCCATCAAGGGGACGCGGCCCCGCCACGCGGATCCCGCCGCCGACGCCCGGGCGCGCGCCGAGCTCCTGGCGAGCGAGAAGGAGCGCGCCGAGAACGTCATGATCGTCGACCTCATGCGCAACGACCTCAGCCGCGTGTGCGTGCTCGGATCCGTGCGCGTCACGAGCCTGTTCGCCGTCGAGGCCTACGCGCAGGTGCACCAGCTCGTGAGCCGCGTCGAGGGCGAGCTCGCCCCGGGCGTCTCGGCGGTCGACGCGGTGCGGGCGCTGTTCCCGGCGGGATCCATGACGGGCGCCCCGAAGTCCGCGGCCGTGGGCATCCTCCAGTCGCTCGAGGGCGGCCCTCGCGGCGTGTACGCGGGCGCGTTCGGCTGGTTCGGCGATGACGGGCGCGTCGACCTCGCCATGGTGATCCGCTCGGTCGTCGTCACGGACGGCCGCGCGACGGTCGGCGCCGGCGGCGGGATCACGGCGCTGTCCGTCCCCGAGGAGGAGCTCGAGGAGGTGCGCGTGAAGGCCGCGCCGCTGCTCGCCGCCGTCCGCGCCGGACGCGTGCCGCCGCCCGGAGACGACGGAGACGACGCCGAGAGCGCGTCGCGTCCGCCCCTCCCCAGGGCGCCGGAGCCGGCCTGATCCGCGCCCCTCCCACCGGTTCGGGAGGGGTCGCGCGCGTTCACTAGTCTTGTCGAGGCCTTCACGGCCGCGACCCCCGCATCGAATCGAGAGCGCCCTTGGCACACGAGACCCCCGACACCCCCGGCGAGACCTACGACTTCCGCGCCATCGAGGCCGAGTGGTCGGAGGTGTGGGAGCGCGAGCAGCCGTTCCGCACGCCGGACGCGAGCGACAGCCGCCCCCGCAAGTACATCCTCGACATGTTCCCGTACCCCTCGGGCGACCTGCACATGGGTCACGCCGAGGCGTTCGCGTTGGGCGACGCGGTCGCGCGCTACTGGCGCCAGCAGGGCTTCAACGTCCTCCACCCGATCGGCTGGGACTCCTTCGGCCTGCCCGCCGAGAACGCCGCCATCAAGCGCGGGGTCGACCCGCGCGAGTGGACGTACGCCAACATCGAGACGCAGAAGCAGTCGATGAAGCGCTACGGCCTGTCCTTCGACTGGGAGCGCGAGCTGCACACGAGCGACCCGGAGTACTACCGGTGGAACCAGTGGCTGTTCCTCAAGATGCACGAGAAGGGCCTCGCCTACCGCAAGGACAGCTGGGTTAACTGGGACCCGGTGGACCAGACCGTCCTCGCCAACGAGCAGGTCCTGCCCGACGGCACGTCCGACCGCTCGGGGGCCGTGGTCGTCAAGAAGAAGCTCACGCAGTGGTACCTGCGCATCACCGACTACGCCGACCGCCTCGTCGACGACCTGAACCAGCTCGAGGGCACGTGGCCGGCGAAGGTCATCAGCATGCAGCGCAACTGGATCGGACGCTCCATCGGCGCGGAGGTCGACTTCGTCGTCGAGGGCCGCGACGAGCCCGTCACGGTCTTCACCACGCGTCCGGACACGCTGCACGGCGCCACCTTCATGGTCGTCGCACCCGACAGCGACCTGGCGGCGGAGCTCGTCGAGGGCGCGTCGGACGAGGTCCGCGAGCGGTTCCGCGGCTACCTGGAGCGCACGCAGCGCCTCAACGAGATCGAGCGCTCCACGACCGACCGCCCGAAGACGGGCATCCCGCTCGGCCGCACGGCGATCAACCCCGTGAACGGCGAGCGGATCCCCGTCTGGGCCGCCGACTACGTGCTCGCCGACTACGGCACGGGCGCCGTCATGGCCGTCCCCGCGCACGACCAGCGCGACCTCGACTTCGCGCGCGCCTTCGACCTGCCGGTGCGCGTCGTCGTCGACACCACGCAGCCCGTCACGGGCGCCATCCGCGTCATCCCCGAGGACGGCGAGCTGCCCGACCTCGAGGAGGTGCTGCCCGGTCGCACGGGCGTGGCGCTGCCCGGCGAGGGCCGCCTCATCAACTCCGGTTCCCTCGACGGGCTGAGCAAGCAGCCGGCCATCAAGCGCGTCATCGAGCAGCTCGAGGCGGAGGGCCGCGGCCGCGCGGCGAAGAACTACCGCCTGCGCGACTGGCTCATCTCGCGTCAGCGGTTCTGGGGCACGCCCATCCCGATCGTCTACGACGCCGAGGGCAACGAGATCCGCGTCCCCGAGGACCAGCTGCCCGTCCGGCTGCCCGACACCGAGGGGCTCGACCTCACGCCGAAGGGCAAGTCGCCGCTGGCGGCCGCCACGGAGTGGACGAACGTGCCGAGCCCCGTCGACGGCAGCCCGGCCACGCGCGATCCCGACACCATGGACACCTTCATGGACAGCTCCTGGTACTGGCTGCGCTTCCTGTCGCCCAACGACGCGACGAAGGCGTTCGACCCGGCCGACGCCGACCGCTGGGCGCCCATCGACCAGTACGTGGGCGGCGTGGAGCACGCGATCCTGCACCTGCTGTACTCGCGCTTCATCACGAAGGTCCTGTTCGACCTCGGCTACGTCACCTTCACCGAGCCGTTCAGCGCGCTGCTCAACCAGGGCATGGTGCTCTCCGGCGGCAGCAAGATGTCGAAGAGCAAGGGCGGCGTCGACCTGGGCTCCGAGATGGACCGCCACGGCGTCGACGCCATCCGCCTCACCATGGCGTTCGCCGGCCCGCCCGAGGACGACATCGACTGGGAGGACGTCTCCCCGTCCGGATCCGCGAAGTTCCTGGCGCGCGCATGGCGGCTCACGGGCGACATCACGAGCGCCCCGGAGATCGAATGGAAGACGGGGGACGAGGCGCTCCGGCGCGTCACCCACCGCTTCCTCGCCGAGGCGCCCGGCATGCTCGAGGCGTTCAAGTTCAACGTCGTCATCGCACGCACCATGGAGCTCGTCAACGCCATCCGCAAGACCATCGACCAGGGTGCAGGCGGCGGCGACGCGGCCGTACGCGAGGCGACGGAGGTCGTCGCCATCGCGCTCAGCCTGTTCGCTCCGTACACGGCGGAGGACATGTGGAGGCGCCTCGGCCGCGAGGGGTCCGTGGCGTTCGCCGGCTGGCGCAAGGCGGAGCGCAACCTGCTCGTGCAGAGCACGGTCACGGCCGTGGTGCAGGTCGACGGCAAGGTGCGCGACAAGCTCGAGGTCGACGCGAAGATCGGGGCGGACGAGCTCGAGGCGCTCGCGCGCGATACCGCGGGCGTGAAGCGGTCCACCGCGGGTCGCACCATCGACAAGGTCATCGTCCGCGCGCCCAAGATCGTGAGCATCACCACCACGCCCGCTCCCTGAGGGACGGCCCGCGACCCTACGTCGAGGTGAGGCGAGGGCGGTCCGGCGACGGGCCGCCCTCGCTCCATCCCAGGCCGGATCCGCGACGGCGATCCCCAGACCCGGACGCGCGGGCCGGACGCCGCCGGCCACCGCCTACCGTGCCCCCATGCGCCCCCTCCGCCGACCCCGTCCCGGACCCGATGCCGCCGAGCACCGGGAACGCACGGGATGGACGGACGACGGGTGGGAGCCCGACGCCGAGTGGCCCTCGGACGCCCTTCCCCCATCGCGAGCGGACGGTGGCGCCGACCCTGCAGACGACGGCGTCCCCGGCCGCCCCGCCGACGAGGTGCATCCGCTGCCCGGTCGACGGGTGCGCATCCGGCTCCGCGTCGGCATCGGGGCCGCGGTCGTGCTGGTCGGTGCGGCGCTCGTGGTGACGATCCTGGTCACCGCCGTCCAATCGGCCGGCCTGGCCTCCCCGACCGCGGTCCCTGCGGCGCACCCGAGCTCGTCGGCGCACACGAGCGCAGGTGCTGCCGCATCCGACGGATCCGGGGACGGCGACGCGACCGTTGAGACGGGCGCCGGGGACGCGGCCGACGCGGACGGCGGGACCGGCGGATCCGCCCAGGGCGCACGGACGCCCATCTACGTGCACGTGGTCGGCGCGGTCGTGTCCCCGGGGCTGTTCCCCCTGGCGCCGGGCAGCCGCGTCGTCGACGCCCTCGCCGCCGCCCACGGCTTCGCCGACGGGGCGGACACCGCGGGCGTCAACCTGGCGCGCGTCCTCTCCGACGGGGAGCAGCTCGTCGTCCCGCGCCAGGGCGAGGCCCCGGCCGCGCCCGCGACGTCGGGCGCTCCCGGAGCCGCAGGCGGGTCCGCGAGCCCGTCGTCACCGGTGGACCTCAACACGGCCACGGCGGAGCAGCTGGAGACGCTCCCGCGCGTCGGACCGTCCCTGGCCGCCCGGATCATCGCCTGGCGCACCGCGCACGGCCGCTTCGCGCGCGTCGCCGACCTCGGTCGGGTGCCGGGCATCGGCGATCGCACGCTCGCGTCGCTCACCCCGCTGGTGCGGGTGTGACTCCGAGGCCTGGCGCTGACGGCGGCTCGAGCAGGCCAGCGCGAGGGGGGTGGGGTGCGGCAGCTCCGCACATCGACCTCCGATTCGCGATCCCCGCGGCCGCCGGCTGGACCACCACGGCGGCGGCCATCGGCATCCGCGGTGCGGCCGCGCCGTCGGCCGTCGCCGTCGCGACGCTGGCGGTGGTGTGCGCCGGGATCGCCGTCCGGTCGGCCGTTCGCGCGAGGCCGCGTGCGACCGCGACGGCAACCCCGCACGCCCGGTCGCCCATCCCACGCCGCCGGAGGGCGCGCCGACAGGACGCGTCTGCGGCCCGGATCCGCCGCGCCGCTGCCGCGCTGGCGGTCGCCGCCGGGGTCGCGGCCATGCTCCTCGGCGGCGCCGCCGCCCGCGAGCCGTCGCGACACCCGGAGGCCCTCGAGGCCGCCGCGCACGCGGACGGCATGGTGGTCGCGGACGCCGTCGTCGACGAGCCCCCCGCGCCGGTCGCCTCGCGCTCCGGGAGCGGACCGGGCCGCGCCGATCGGGTGCGGATCGTCGCGCACCTCACCGCCCTCCACGTCGGCCGCGATGCGGGAGGACGGACGGACGACGCCACGCTGCGGCTGCCCGCCCCGGTGCCCGTCGTGGTCTTCGCCACGGGCGCCGACGAGCGGCACGACGGATCCCCGCACGCCAATCCGGGGGTCGGCGCCCTCCTACGCCTGAGCGCCGCCGTCCGGGCCGCGGATCCGGGCGATCGCGCCGCCTACCTCCTCGTCGCCCGTGGGGCACCCGATGTCGCGGGCGGTCCCGCCGGCCCGCTCGGGTTCGCCGACGCCCTCCGCGCGCGCCTCGCCGCCGCCGCCGCCGACCTCCGCGGACCGGGGGCCGAGCTGCTGCCCGGCCTCGCGATCGGGGACGTGTCGGCGGTGACGCCCGCCCTCGCGCAGACCATGAAGGACAGCTCGCTCACGCACCTCACGGCGGTCTCTGGCGCCAACTGCGCGGTCATCGTGGGACTCGTGCTCGCGCTGGCGGCCGCCGCCGGGCTCCGACGACCGGCGCGAGCGGCCGCCGCGCTGGCAGCTCTCGGCGCGTTCGTGATCCTGGTGACGCCCCAGCCCAGCGTGCTGCGCGCCGCCGTGATGGCCGCCGTGCTCATCGTCTCCGCCTCGTCCGGCCGGCCATCCCGCGGTCTGCCCGCCCTCGCCGTGGCGGTGGTCGTCCTGCTCACGGGGGATCCCTGGCTGGCACGCGACCTCGGCTTCGCCCTCAGCGTGCTGGCGACGGCCGGGCTCCTCGTCCTGGCGCCCCCGCTTGCCGACCGCATGTCGCGCCGCATGCCGCGCCGCCTGGCCGAGGCGCTCGCGATCCCCGTCGCCGCGCAGGTGGCGTGCCAGCCGGTGCTCCTCGTGCTGCAACCCGGCCTGCCGGTGCACGGGGTGCTCGCGAACGTGCTCGCCGAGCCCGCCGCCGCGCCCGCCACCATCGGCGGCCTCGTCGCGTGCGTCGTCCTCCCTGTCTGGCCGGCGGCGGGCGGTCTCGTGCTGCGGCTGGCCTGGCTGCCGGCGTCGTGGATCGCCGCGGTCGCCTCCGTCATGTCCCGTCTCCCCGCGGGCCGCGTGCCCTGGGCATCGGGGCCCGCGGGCGTCATCGCGCTCACGGTCGCGATCGCCCTGGTGATCGCGGTGGTGGCGCTCGGGCGTCCGGCCTCCCCGGTGCCGCCCGCAGCGGCCGTCCCGGGGCCGGGGGATGTCCCACCCGACGGCTAACCTGGATCCGCCCGACCGTCGGCCCGCCCCGCTCCGGGCATCCGCACCCCGGGCACCCGCACCCGCACCCTCCGGAAGGACCCGCATGGCCACCAGGACGTCCCGCAGCACGGCGGCGAAGCCCTCCGCGGCCATCCCGCAGCTCTCCTGGGACGCGGTGCGGCCGGCGCCCGTCGTCCTCGTGTCCGGCACCGAGGCCCTCCTCGCCGACCGGGCGATGCGACGCCTCCGCGACATCCTCACGGCGGAGGATCCGCGCATCGAGGTCTCCGACATCGAGGCCGACTCCTACGCGCCCGGCGAGCTGATCACGCTCGCGAGCCCGTCCCTGTTCGCGGAGCCGCGGCTCATCCGGGTCGTCAACGTGGAGAAGTGCTCGGACCAGTTCCTGCTCGACGCGGTCGCCTACCTCGACCAGCCGGCCCACGACACGTACGTCGTGCTCCGGCACGCCGGGGGAGTGCGCGGCAAGAAGCTGCTCGACGCCGTGCGCTCGGGCACCGGCGGCGGCATCGAGGTCGTCTGCGCGGAGCTCAAGAAGGACAGCGAGAAGCACGACTTCGCCGTGGCCGAGTTCCGGGCCGCGAAGCGCTCGATCACGCCGGGCGCCGTGCGGCAGCTCGTGGCCGCGTTCCAGGACGACGTGAGCGAGCTGGCGTCGGCGTGCCAGCAGCTCATCTCGGACACCGCGCACGAGATCACCGAGGTCACTGTGAACCAGTACTACGGCGGCCGGGTCGAGATCAACGCGTTCGCGGTCGCGGACTCGGCCATCGCCGGCCGCGGCGGCGAGGCTCTCGTCCTGCTCCGCCACGCGCTCACCTCGGGCGCGGACCCCGTGCCGCTCATCGCCGCCTTCGCGATGAAGATCCGCACGATGGCCAAGGTGTCCGGAGTCTCGGGCGCGTCGGGCCAGCTGGCGTCGAAGCTCGGCATGGCGCCGTGGCAGGTCGACCGCGCCCGCCGCGACCTGCAGCTCTGGGACGACGCGGGTCTCGGCCGGGCCATCGAGGCCCTCGCCGAGGCGGACGCGCAGGTCAAGGGCGGCGGACGCGATCCCGTCTACTCGCTGGAGCGCATGGTGCGCACCGTCGCCTCACGCGGTCGCGACTGACGCGCGGCCAGACCGCCGGGCTCACCCGCCGGATCCGCCCCGGACATGACGACGGGCCCCGCGCGATGCGCGGGGCCCGTCGATCGCACCAGGGGAGGTCAGCCGATCTTGGCGACCTGCTTGGCGATCGCGCCCTTGCGGTTCGCGGCCTGGTTCTTGTGGATGACGCCCTTGCTGGCGGCCTTGTCGAGCTTCTTGCCGGCGAGGCTGACGGCCTTGACGGCCGCGTCCTTGTCGCCCGCGGAGACGGCGGTCTTGACGGAGCGGATGGCCGTCTTCAGCTCGCTCTTGACGGCCTTGTTGCGCTCCTGGGCCTTCTTGTTGGTGCCGATGCGCTTGATCTGCGACTTGATGTTTGCCACGTGTTATGTCTTCCGTTCGAGTTGTCGTCGTATGAGTTGCCGCTCAGCGAGAGAGGGCGCCTGCGGCGATACCGCGTGATCGGGGAGGATCACACGCAAGCCAACAGGCGACGATACCAGGTCGCGGCCCGGAAATCAGGCCGCGGGGCCGCGCGCGTCGCGGGCGAGCCGGGGGACCTCGTCGCCGGGGCGCACGAACCGGGTCTCGGGCGCGTCGTCGACCGCGTGCCGGATCCGCCCGAGGAAGTCGGCGGGCATCTCCGGCAGCGCGTCGACCGGCCACCAGGCGACCTCAAGCGACTCGTCGTCGTTGACGCGCGCCTCGCCCGAGACGTAGCGGCACCGGAAGGTCAGGTCGAGGTAGCTGGCGCGATCGCCGTTCGGGTAGGTGATCTCGTCCGTCGTCCCGACGGCGACCAGCCGCTCGACCTCCACGATCACGCCGGTCTCCTCCTCGGCCTCCCGCCGGGCGCCGACGGCGGGCTCCTCGCCGGGCTCGAGGATCCCCGAGACGGGCGCCCACTCGCCGGTGTCCCCGCGACGGACGAGGAGCACCCGGGGGCCGTCGAGGATCACGGCGGTCACGCCCGAGAGCCACAGGGGAGCGGTGCCGACCCGCTCGCGGAGGGAGACGATGAAGTCGGGGATGCCCATCCCTCGAGCGTACCGGCGCCCCGCGGACCTCCCGCCGGCGGCGCATCGGCGGATCCCCGGGCCGGCGCCTCCCGCCCGCGTCCTAGGCTCGGACCATGCCCCTCACCGACAGCACCGCTCCCGTCCGCGCGTCCGCATCCTCCGTCACCGCCATCGTCGGCGGCCACGTCGTCCCCGTCGACGGCGCCCCGATCCCGGGCGGCACCGTCCTCCTCCGCGACGGCCTCGTGGCCGCGGTCGGCCAGGCCGGCGACGTCGACGTCCCCGCGGGCGCGACCGTCATCGACGCAAGCGGCCGCTGGGTCCTGCCGGGCTTCGTCGAGGCGCACGGTCACGTCGGCATCCACGAGGAGGCCAACGGCCCCGCGGGCAACGACACCAACGAGATGACCGACCCCGACATGAGCTCGGTGCGCGCGATCGACGCGATCGACATCGACGACGAGGGCTTCCGCGACGCGCTGAAGGGCGGCGTCACGACCATCGTCGTGAAGCCCGGCTCAGGCAACCCGATCGGCGGCCAGTCCGTCGCCATCAAGTCGTGGGGCGGCCGCACGATCGACGAGCAGCTCGTCAGCGACTCCGTGAGCGTCAAGAGCGCCCTCGGCGAGAACCCGAAGCGCGTCTACGGCGCCAAGGACCGCACGCCGTCGACGCGCCTGGGCGTCGCCATGGTGATCCGCCGGGCCTTCCGCGACGCCGAGGACTACCGCGCCGCCCGCGACCACGCCGCGAAGGAGGGCAAGCCGTTCTCCCGCGACCTCGGCAAGGAGACGCTCGTGCGCGTCCTCGACGGCGAGCTCGCCTGGGACCAGCACACCCACCGCCACGACGACATCGCCACCGCGATCCGCCTCGCCGACGAGTTCGGCTACCGCCTCGTCGTCAACCACGGCACCGAGGGCGACAAGATCGCCGACGTGCTCGCCGAGCGCGGCATCCCCGTGATCTTCGGCCCGATGATCACCTCGCGCTCCAAGGTCGAGCTCCGGGACCGCGCCGTCGCGAACCTGGCCGCGCTGCACCGCGCCGGAGTCCTCGTCGCGATCACGACCGACGCGCCCGTCGTGCCGATCGACTTCCTGGTGCACCAGGCGTCCTTCGCCGTGAAGGACGGCCTGCCCGCCGACATCGCGATCCGTGCCATCACCGCGAACCCCGCCGCGATCCTCCGCCTCGACCACCGCGTCGGCGCGCTCACGCCGGGCCTCGACGCCGACGTCGTGATCTGGTCGGGCGACCCGCTCGACGTCCAGTCCCGGGCCGAGCACGTCATCATCGGCGGCAGCACGGTCTACACCTGGGCCGACGGCCAGGGCACCACGGTCGAGCGCCGCGCGCGCTTCGGCTCATGAGCGAGGCACCGGGGTCGAGCGCCCCGCGCACGGCGGTCGTGGCGGGCGCGTCCGGCTTCATCGGGCAGGTGCTCGTGCGCGAGCTGGCCGACGAGGGCTACCTGGTCCGCACGATCGGCCGTTCCGGCGCCGACGCGCGCTGGGGCGACGCCGAGGGGATCCGCCGGCTCCTCGACGGTGCCGACCTCCTGGTGAACCTCGCGGGCAAGAGCGTGAACTGCCGGTACGGCGTCGCGAACCGCCGGGAGATCCTGCGCTCCCGCGTGGAGACGACGGCCGAGCTCGCCCGCGCCGTCGCCGACAGCGCACGGCCCGTGCCGGTGTGGATCAACGCCTCCACCGCCACCGTCTACCGGCACGCGACCGACCGGCCGCAGACGGAGTCGACCGGCGAGCTCGGCGACGACTTCTCCCCGTCGGTCGGCCGCGCCTGGGAGCGCGCGTTCTTCGCCCCCGAGCTGCCGTCCACACGGCGCGTGGCGCTGCGGATCGCGATCGTGCTCGGCCGCGACGGCGCCCTCCAGCCGCTCCTCGGCCTCGCGCGCTTCGGCCTCGGCGGCCCGCAGCTCGACGGGCGCTTCCCCGGTCGGCCGTCCAGGATCCGCGCCGGTGCGCACCACGGGTACCAGCCGACCCACGGCCGCCAGGTCTTCAGCTGGCTGCACATCGACGACCTGGTCGGCATCATCCGCTTCGTGCGCGACACCCCGACGCTGGAGGGACCCGTCAATGCGTCGAGTCCCGCGCCCGTCACCAACCGCCGCCTGATGAAGGTCCTCCGCCGCGCCGTCGGCATGCCGATCGGCCTGGCCGCGAACCGGTGGATGCTCGAGGTCGGCATGTGGCTCTTCCGCACGGAGCCGGAGCTCGTGCTCAAGAGCCGCTGGGTCGTGCCGGAGACGCTCGAGGCCGCGGGCTACCGCTTCCGCTGGCCCGAGCTCGACGCGGCCGTGGCCGACATCGTGCGTCGCTGACCGCGCCGCGGCGCGCGACCGCGGGGCAGGCCGCTCGCCGCGACGACGGCTCGGCGGGCATGCCGTGGGATGATCGTGGTTCCGCTCCACCGACAAGACCCGTAAGGAACGCGTGAGCCCCCTAGCTTCGAAGGCCCTCCGGCCCGCCGCGACCGACCCCGCGTCCATCCGCAACTTCTGCATCATCGCCCACATCGACCACGGCAAGTCCACGCTGGCCGACCGCATGCTGCAGATGACGGGCGTCGTCGACTCGCGCTCCATGCGCGCCCAGTACCTCGACCGCATGGACATCGAGCGCGAGCGCGGCATCACGATCAAGAGCCAGGCCGTCCGCATGCCGTGGGAGCTCGACGGGCGGACCTACGCGCTCAACATGATCGACACCCCGGGCCACGTCGACTTCTCGTACGAGGTCTCCCGCTCGCTCGCCGCGTGCGAGGGCGCCATCCTCCTGGTCGACGCCGCGCAGGGCATCGAGGCGCAGACGCTCGCGAACCTCTACCTCGCGCTCGAGAACGACCTCACGATCATCCCGGTGCTCAACAAGATCGACCTGCCGGCGGCGGATCCCGACAAGTACGCGGCCGAGCTCGCCTCGCTCATCGGCGGCGACCCGTCCGAGGTGCTGCGCGTCTCCGGCAAGACCGGCGCGGGCGTCGAGGACCTCCTCGACCGCGTCTCCCGCACCATCCCCGCGCCCGTCGGCGACCCCGACGCCGCCGCGCGCGCCATGATCTTCGACTCGGTCTACGACGCCTACCGCGGCGTGGTCACCTACGTCCGCATGATCGACGGCAAGCTCAGCCCGCGCGAGAAGATCTCGATGATGTCGACGCGCGCCACCCACGAGATCCTCGAGATCGGCGTCAGCTCGCCCGAGCCCACGCCCTCCGACGGACTGGGCGTCGGCGAGGTCGGATACCTCATCACGGGCGTGAAGGACGTGCGCCAGTCGAAGGTCGGCGACACCGTCACGACCGCCGCGCGCCCCGCGACGGAGGCGCTGCCCGGCTACACCGAGCCGCTGCCGATGGTCTTCTCCGGGCTCTACCCGATCGACGGATCCGACTACCCCGACCTCCGCGACGCCCTCGACAAGCTCAAGCTGTCGGACGCCGCGCTCGTCTACGAGCCCGAGACCTCGGTCGCGCTCGGCTTCGGCTTCCGCTGCGGCTTCCTCGGCCTCCTGCACCTCGAGATCATCACCGAGCGCCTCTCCCGCGAGTTCGGCCTCGACCTGATCACGACCGCGCCCAGCGTGATCTACGAGGTCACGAGCGAGGACAAGAGGACGGTCACCGTCACCAACCCGAGCGAGTTCCCGGGCGGCAAGATCGTCAGCGTCTCCGAGCCCGTGGTGAAGGCCGCGATCCTCGCGCCCAAGGACTACGTCGGCACGATCATGGAGCTGTGCCAGTCGCGGCGCGGGATCCTGCTCGGCATGGAGTACCTCGGCGAGGACCGGGTGGAGATCCGCTACACGATGCCGCTCGGCGAGATCGTGTTCGACTTCTTCGACAACCTCAAGAGCAAGACCGCCGGATACGCGTCGCTCGACTACGAGCCCGCGGGCTCGCAGGACTCCGACCTCGTCAAGGTCGACATCCTGCTGCAGGGCGAGCAGGTCGACGCGTTCAGCGCCATCGTGCACCGCGACAAGGCGTACGCGTACGGCGTGCTGATGACCGGCCGCCTCCGCGAGCTCATCCCGCGCCAGCAGTTCGAGGTTCCGATCCAGGCCGCCATCGGCGCGCGGATCATCGCCCGCGAGTCCATCCGCGCGATGCGGAAGGACGTGCTCGCCAAGTGCTACGGCGGCGACATCACCCGCAAGCGCAAGCTGCTCGAGAAGCAGAAGGAGGGCAAGAAGCGCATGAAGATGGTCGGCCGCGTCGAGGTCCCCCAGGAGGCGTTCATCGCCGCGCTCTCCGGCGACACGGAGAAGAAGGCCAAGTAGCCCGATCCCGCACGCATGACGCGCCCCCTGCCTCGAGAGGCAGGGGGCGCGTCGCGTGCAGGGAGGGAGCGTCAGCAGGCGGTCGGCGTCCGCGAGCCGGCGGCGACCCACTGGCGGAACGTCAGCGCGAGCCCCTCGGGAGCGGCCATGCCGATGTAGCGGACCTCGGTGCTGCCCGGGTTGGAGCAGTACTTGTCGAACGGGAAGGCCTGCAGGACCTTCGGCGTCGGGCGCCCGGCGTCGAGCCAGTCGTCGTAGCTGATGGGTCCGTCCTCACCCGTGACGGGGTCCTGCCCGACGATCGTCTCGAGCCAGGCCAGCCGCGAGTAGCCGCTCTCGGTGCGGATGTCGACCGGGGGGTACCCGAGGGTGCGCCACTCGGCGAAGGTCATCGTGTGCCACTCGGCGGCGTCCGATCCCCAGAGCGTGCCGGTGCGGACGAGGAGCTCGTCGGACGTGGGGTACTGGAAGACGAGGGAGGAGATCGGGAGCACGTTGCGCGTGGGGGTCGGCGATCCCGCGCGGCGCCACTCGGCGCCGGACAGCGACGCGGTGAGGCCGGAGTGCGTGCCGATCACGTCCGCGAAGACGGTGCTGCTCCAGGGGAGGACGCGGTACTCCACGTCGGCGGGCACGGGACGCGGGAAGCCGTCGGCCTTCCACTCCGCGAAGGTCGCGTAGCCGATGCCAGGCTCGTCGGCGGAGATGGAGCTCTCGAGGATGAGGGAGTCGCTGAAGGGGACCGAGTAGTAGGTCCCCCCGGCGGCGGCCTGGGCGGGCGCCGCGGCGAGCAGCGAGCCGCCGAGGGCGAGCGCCCCGACGAGGGCGAGGGCGGGCAGTGAGCGGTTCATGGTGGCCTTCCGGTGGTCGACGACGAGCGTCGGAGAGGGTGGATGGAGTGGAGGGGAACAGGAGCTGCGGCGTCCATGTGGCACGTGCGCATCGGGGTGATCCGATCCGCTCCGACCCGTTCCGGCTTGCCGTCGCACGCTCAAGCTAGCGGTTCCCCGCGTCGCCGGAATCCCTTTCTGATCACGGTTTCATCACGTAGGAAATGACCCCTGGACGGGGTGGCGCGAGGGGATGAGAGGCCGTCACCACGCGGGGTGATGACATGCGATCCGGCCCGTGCTATGTCGCGATCGGCTGCCGGAGCCCGGACGCACGACGCGCCCCCCGCCTGGCAGGCGGGGGGCGCGTCGTCTGATCGGAGCGGGGCTCAGCAGGTGCCGGGCTGCGGCTTCCCGGCGGCGAGCCACTCGTCGAACGTCATCGCCACGCCGTCCGGGGCGGCCTTCCCGATGTAGCGAATCTCCTGCGCGCCGGCGGCCCGGCAGTACTTGTCACCGGGGTAGGACGAGACCACCTCGGGCGTGGGGCGGGCGTAGCTGTCCCAGATCTCGAAGGACACGGGGCCGGTCGTGCCGTCGTCCGAGATCGGGCCGACGAGCGTGGCGTACCACGAGAGCTTCGAGAAGGGGCGCGGCGACGTCTCGTCCACGGCGGGGGAGCCGAGGTGCGTCCACTCGGCGAAGGTCAGCTGGTGGTAGTCGACGACGTCCGAGAAGGACGAGTACCCCGCCACGACGAAGAGCTCGTCCGACGCGTCGTACTGGAGGATGCTCGCCGCGGCCGGGAGGCGATCGGTCCGCGGGGTGGGGGAGCCAGCCCGACGCCACTCGTCGTAGCCCAGCGACGTCGAGAACCGCGCCCCGCCCGCCGTGCTGTCGGCCTGGACCGTGGACTCCCACGTGAAGCGCACGTAGACGGTGGTGGAGGCGCGGGGCGCGGGGCGACCGGCGGCCGACCAGTCCTCGAACGTGGCGGGGTCAGCGTGCGGGACCCCGTCGTTTGTCGTCACCTCGAAGAGGGTGGAGTCGTAGGGCACCGAGTAGAACATGCCGCTGGCGGACGCGGCGGATGCGGGGGTCGCGACCGCGAGACCGCCGACGGCGAGGGTGCCGGCCACGGCGAGGGCGGCGAGGGAGCGGAGCATGCGGGAAGAGCCTTCCGATGGTCGACGCGGAGCGTCGGGATGGGGGTGGGGGCGGCGCCGGGAGGCCCGTCGTCGTGTGAAGGCTAGGGGTCGCGGAGGTCGCCCCGCGCTCGTCCAGGTCACGATCCGATGACGCTCCGGTGGCCGCTACGGCGCCGGGATGACGGGCCGCGTCTGCACCTCATCCGCAGGGATGACGGATGTCGTCGCGCCCCCGATGCGGGGGCTCGACGCATGGCAGCGGCCGCGGCGTCGGCACGCGCGGGACGCCCAGCGACACGCCGTAGTCTTGACGTCATGCGCCGCAGCACCTACACCGCGACCGCCGTCACGTACGGCTCCGTCGGCGGCACCCAGGCCGTCGACCTCATGACCTACCCGCCCGAGGGGTACCGTCCCGCGGAGGCGAGCGCACGGCTCGGCAGCGGCGACGAGCGCTTCGAGCAGGCCGTCGCCCTCCTCATGACGTGGGGCGTGCAGCGCGGCAGCGGCATCGAGGTCACCCGCATCGAGCAGGAGGTCCCCGACGACCCCGGCTACCAGGGGCTGGAGTTCGACGAGGACGGGGTGCCCCAGGTCCCCGTCGATCGCCCGCGCGAGACGCTGTACGGCGACGACGGCACCGCGTGGATCACGTCGGGCACTTCGGCGGTGCTCCGCATGCCGTTCGGCCCGTTCCACCCCGAGGCACCCGTCCGCGTCGTGTACACCGTGCAGGAGACCGACCGGGTCGGCTTCGCCTACGGCACGGTCCACGGTCACCCGCTGAGCGGCGAGGAGGCGTTCCTCGTCTCCCGGGAGCCCGACGGCAGCGTCTGGCTCACCCTCCGCGTCTTCTCGCGGCCCGCGTCCTGGCCGATGCGGCTCGCGAGCCCCGTCCTCCGCGTCGTGCAGGGCGTCTTCATGCGCCGGTACCTCAAGGCCCTGCACCCGGCGGTCGCGTCCGCCTGATCCGCTGAGCGGCCGAGCTGCGTCAGCGCGCGGCGAGTCCGTCCAGGTAGGCCATGACCTCGTCGTGGCCTGCTGCGAGATCGGGCACCACGACGGCCGCGTGCGCATCCGGCGACCGCAGCTGCTCGACGTCGTACGCGCCCGTGGCGACGGCCACGAAGGGGAAGCCCGCGGCCTCGGCGGCGACCCCGTCCGCGGGGGTGTCGCCGATGATCACGACGCTGGCCCCGGCCAGCGCCTCCGCGGCGCGACGCGTGAGGTCGCTGCGGATCCGGGCCTCGTGCCCGAAGAACGACGCGTCCCAGTCGAACAGGTCGACGTCGAGACCCGCGCCGTCGAGCTTGTACCGGGCGCGGAGCGGCGAGTTGCCGGTCAGCAGCGCGTTCACCCAGCCGCGGGCGGCGACGTCGGCCACGAGGCGCGGCACGCCGACCGGCACCTCGCGCCGACCCGCGCCGTAGTGCTCGACGCGCGACATGCCCTCGAGCCGCTCCCGCACCGCGGCGTGCAGCGACTCCGGCAGCCCGTAGAGGTCGAGGGTCTCCCAGATGATCTGCCCGTCGGTCTTCCCGTGCGCGTGGACCGTGCGGTCCTCGAGCTCCTCGCCCGCGGCGAGCTCGATGGCGCGGTGGTACATGCTGCCGGCGCGCGGGCCGTTGAGCAGGAGCGTGCCGTCGACGTCCCAGAGGACGTGCAGGGGTCGGGGGGATCGGGCGTCGGTCATGCCCCCATCCTGCCGGAGCGGTGGGCCACCCCGGGCGCGCGCACCGGGGCGCGCGCCGACCGGGGGATGATGGACGGATGCCGTCCGCCCTGCCCCTCGCCGATCCCGCCCCCGCCGACGGCCTGCTCCCCGCCTCGGCGTCGACCGGCGCGGACGACCGCGCCTTCGGCGTCTACCTCCACGTCCCGTTCTGCCGCGTCCGCTGCGGCTACTGCGACTTCAACACCTACACGGCACCCGAGCTCCGCGGCGTGAAGCAGTCCGACTACGCGTCGCAGGCCGTCCAGGAGGTGCGCTTCGCCGGATCCGCGCTGCGGGACTCCGGCGTCCCCGCGCGTCCCGCCTCCACCGTGTTCCTCGGCGGGGGCACGCCGACGCTCCTCCCGGTCGAGGACCTCATCCGGATGCTCGACGCCGTGCGCGAGACCTTCGGGCTCGCCGACGGCGCCGAGGTCACCACGGAGGCCAACCCCGACAGCGTCGACGACGCCTACCTCGCGGCCCTCGCGGCGGGAGGCTTCACGCGCGTGTCCTTCGGCATGCAGTCCGCCGTGCCGCGCGTGCTCGCCACGCTCGAGCGCACGCACGATCCCGCCCGGATCGCCCCCGTCGTCCGCGGCGCCCGGGCGGCGGGCCTCGAGGTCAGCCTCGACCTCATCTACGGGACGCCGGGGGAGACCATCGACGACTGGCGCGCCTCGCTCGAGCAGGCGATCGCGCAGGAGCCGGACCACCTCTCGGCCTACGCGCTCATCGTCGAGCCCGGCACGAAGCTCGCGCGGCAGATCCGCCGCGGCGAGGTGCCCGAGCCCGACGAGGACCTCCAGGCCGACATGTACGAGCTCGCCGACCGCATGCTCGGCGAGGCCGGCTACGAGTGGTACGAGGTGAGCAACTGGGCGCGCGACGACCGCCGCAGCCGCCACAACCTCGCCTACTGGCAGGGCCACGACTGGTGGGGCGTGGGTCCGGGCGCGCACAGCCACGTGGGCGGCGTCCGCTGGTGGAACGTCAAGCACCCGGCCGCGTACGCGGACCGCGTGCTCGCGGGGGCGTCACCCGGCGCGGGCCGCGAGTCGCTCGACGACGCGACGCGCGAGGTGGAGCGCGTGCTCCTCGGCGCCCGCATCCGCGACGGCCTGGACATCCCGACGCTCACGGCCGAGGGCCGCCGGCAGGTCGCGGGCCTCATCGCCGACGGCCTGGTGGATCCGCGCGCCGCCCTCTCCGGCACCCTCGTGCTCACGCTGCAGGGGCGCCTGCTGGCCGACGCCGTCGTGCGGCGGCTGCTCGAGGACTAGGCGGCGGCCCGGCCGGTCGTCAGAGGACGACCGCGCCCACCACGTCGCCGGCCTCGCGCTCGGCGTCGCTGCGCTCCACGCAGAACTCGTTGCCCTCGGGATCCGCGAGCACGACCCAGCCGCTGCCGTCCGCGTTCCGCCGGTCGGCCACGAGCGCGGCTCCCAGCGCCAGCACGCGGTCGACCTCCTCGTCGCGCGTGCGGTCGTCGGGCGCGAGGTCGAGGTGCACGCGGTTCTTGCCGGCCTTCGGCGCGTCCGCGCGCTGCAGGATGATTCCCAGCCCGGAGACGGGGTCGCCCAGCCACGCGGCGTCCTGGCCGGGCAGGTTCGGCTCCTCGGGATCCTCCGCGAAGCCCGTCACGCCGGCCCAGAAGAGCGACAGCGCGTGCGGGTCCAGGCAGTCGATCGCGACGTGCCGGATCCTCGCGCTCACGGGCGTCCGCCTACTTGATCCACCGGATGTTGAGCGGGTAGCGGTAGGGCCGGCCGGCCTGGACGCGCGTGCCGCCGATGATCGCGAACACGATGTTGACCACGACCACCGCGAAGATCACGAGGCCGAGGAACAGGCCGATGATGACCCCGAGGATCGGGATGACCCCGAAGACCACCTGCAGCACGTTGAGGATGACCAGCGCGCCGGCGACGTTGATGGTCCAGTTGGTCGCCTCCTTGCCCTCCTGGTCGGTGAACCGGCCGCGCTCGCGGAACACGAGCCACACGATGAACGACGGCACGATGAGGATCGCGAGGAAGTGCGTGAGCGACGCCCAGAGGCGGTCCTCGCTCGGGGTGAGGGGAGCGGGCGCGCCGTACGGGTGGGGATCGGGTGCGGACATCGCGGGGAGCCTCTCGGTGCCACGCGGCGGCCGGGGACCGGCGGACGCGAGCGGATCGTGGGTGGGCCGGGCAACACCTGGCCCGTCCACGCTACCGCCGACGACGCGCGACCGGCAACGCCGACCACCCCCGGAGCCGCGGTACGATTGGCAGTCAGAACCGACGAGTGCCAGGAGGGAGCCGCCATGGTCTCGGAACGCGGGCTCGACGTCCTCCGGGTGATCGTGCAGGACTACGTGTCCTCGCGGGAGCCCGTGGGCTCCAAGTCCATCGTGGAGCGCCACGCATTCGGCGTCTCGGCCGCCACCATCCGCAACGACATGGCCCTCCTCGAGGAGGAGGAGCTGATCGCCGCGCCGCACACGTCGTCCGGTCGCGTGCCGACGGACAAGGGGTACCGCCTCTTCGTCGACCAGCTCGCCGACGTGCGTCCGCTCACGCCCGCGCAGCGCCAGGCCATCCACGTGTTCCTCGGCGAGTCGGTCGACCTCGACGACGTCCTCGCCCGCACCGTGCGCCTCCTCGCGCAGCTCACCAACCAGGTCGCGCTCGTGCAGTACCCGTCGCTCGCGACGAGCCACGTGAAGCACGTCGAGCTCGTGGCGCTGTCCACCACGCGCGTGCTCACCGTGCTCATCACCGACACGGGCCGCGTCGAGCAGCGCGTCGTCGAGCTCGCGGGCGACCCGGACGACGCGTTCCTCGCGGTCATGCGCACGCGGATCAACCAGGCCGTCGGCGGGCTCGGGCTCGCCGAGGCGGCCACCCGGCTCGAGACCCTGTCCGACGAGGTCGAGCCGGCCCAGCGCGCCGCGGCATCCGTGCTCGCGGGCACGCTCGTCGAGCAGGTGCTCGCCAACCGGCAGGAGCGGCTGCTGCTGGCCGGATCCGCGAACCTCGCCCGCACGGAGCGCGACTTCCCCGGGAGCATCTCGCCCGTCCTCGAGGCCATCGAGGAGCAGGTGGTGCTCCTGCGCCTGCTCGGCGAGATGGAGGCCGACCAGCACGGCGTCTCGGTGAGCATCGGCCGGGAGAACGCCCCGTTCGGCCTCGGCGAGACGAGCGTGCTCACCAGCGGGTACAGCTCGTCCGGCGGCGTGCTCGCGCGCCTCGGCGTGCTGGGACCGACCCGCATGGACTACTCCACCAACATGGCGTCGGTGCGCGCGGTCGCGCGCTACCTCTCGCGCCTGCTCGAGGAGCGGTGACCGCCGCACGCCGGCGCACCGCTCCCAGTTCCCACGACCATCACCACCGAAGGGCCCGACGTGGCTGACCACTACGAAGTACTCGGCGTGAGCCGCGAGGCGACGCCAGAGGAGATCAAGAAGGCGTACCGCAAGCAGGCGCGCCAGCTCCACCCGGACGTCAACGACGCCCCCGACGCCGCCGAGCGGTTCAAGCTCGTCACGCACGCGTACGACGTGCTGTCGGATCCGCAGCAGCGCCAGCAGTACGACCTCGGCCCGCAGGCCGGCTTCGGCGGCCAGGGAGGCCAGGGCTTCGGCGGGTTCGGCGACATCTTCGAGACGTTCTTCGGCGGCCAGCAGGGCGGCGGCGGACGCGGCCCGCGCTCGCGCCAGGAGCGCGGCCAGGACGCGCTGCTGCGTGTGGAGGTCGAGCTCGATGAGGTCATCTTCGGCGTGCACCGCGACCTCGAGGTCGACACGGCGGTCGTCTGCGACACGTGCCACGGAACATGCGCGCAGCCCGGCACGAGCGCCGTCACGTGCGACATCTGCCGCGGCTCCGGCAGCATCCAGCGCCAGGTGCGCTCGCTCCTCGGCAACGTCATGACCTCGAGCCCCTGCGGGACCTGCCGCGGCTACGGCACCGTCATCCCGCACCCGTGCCCCACCTGCCAGGGCCAGGGCCGCGTCCGCGCGCGCCGGACCGTGCCCGTCGACATCCCGGCCGGCGTCGACACGGGCCTCCGCCTCCAGATGCCGGGCTCCGGCGAGGTCGGCCCCGCGGGCGGCCCGAACGGCGACCTCTACCTCGAGATCAAGGTCAAGCACCACGAGGTCTTCAGCCGCAACGGCGACGACCTGCTCGCCACGGTCGAGGTGAGCATGGTCGACGCGATCCTCGGCAGCGACGCGCACATCGAGGCCCTCGACGGCGACGTCGACCTCGAGCTGCGCCCCGGCATCCAGAGCGCCGAGATCATCACGGTGCGCGGCCGCGGCGTCACGAAGCTGCGCGGCTCGGGTCGCGGCGACCTCAAGATCGGGATCCAGGTGGTCACGCCGCAGAGGCTCGACCACAAGGAGCGCGACCTCATCCAGCAGTTCGCGCGACGCAACAAGGCGCCCGCGCCGCACCTCGCGCACTTCCAGCAGGGCCTGTTCCAGAAGCTCCGCGACCGCTTCCTCAACGTCTGACCGTGGCGCACTTCTACCTGGCCGACGACATCGGCGCGTCCGACCTCACGGTCGGCCGCCTGCTCGTGCTCGCCGGGCAGGAGGCCAGGCACGCGGTGACGGTGAGCCGCGTGCGCTCCGGCGAGGGGATCCTCGTCGGGGACGGGCGCGGCACCATCGCCTCGGGGACGGTCACGTCGGCCGAGCCGCAGCGGCTCGAGCTCCGCGTCGACGCGGTCGAGGCGCATCCCGAGCCGTCGCCACGGGTCGTCCTCGTGCAGGCGCTCGCCAAGGGCGACCGCGACGAGCTGGCCGTGCAGGCCGCCACCGAGCTGGGCGTCGACGCGGTGATCCCGTGGCAGGCGCAGCGCTCCGTCTCCCGATGGGAGGGCCAGAAGGTCGCCAAGGGCCGCGACCGCTGGCGCGCGATCGTCCGCGAGGCCGTGAAGCAGTCCATCCGCCCCCGGGTTCCCGAGGTGGAGGCGCTCGCGACGACGAAGGACCTCGTGCGCATGGCGGGGACCACGCGCGTGCTCGTGCTCGACCCGACGGCCGACGCGCGGCTGTCGCGGCTCGACCTGGCGACGGTCGGCGGCGACGGCGCGACCGACGTCCTGCTCGTGGTGGGCCCGGAGGGCGGCATCGCGCCCGCGGAGGTCGAGGCGCTCCGACAGGCGGGGGCGATCCCCGTCGCGCTCGGCTCGGGGATCCTCCGCACGTCGACCGCGGGGCCGGCCGCGCTGGCGCTCGTCAACGCCGCGCTCGGGCGCTGGTGACGTCGCGGGTCCCGCGTAGGCTGGGCGCATGACCAGCAGCGCAGAGCCCACCGTCTTCGAGCGCATCGTCGCGCGCGAGATCCCGGCCGAGATCGTCGCGGAGACCGACCGCGTCATCGCCTTCGCGGACATCGCGCCCAAGGCCCCCGTGCACGTCCTCGTAGTGCCCAAGACGGCCGCGTACCGCGACGTCGTGGAGCTCGCCGCGGGCGACCCCGCCCTCCTCGCGGAGGTCGTCGAGGTCGCGTCGCGCATCGCCGCCGAGCGCGCGGGCGGCCAGTTCCGTCTCCTCTTCAACACGGGGGCGGACGCCGGCCAGACCGTCTTCCACGTGCACGCGCACGTGCTCGCCGGCTTCGACCAGGGGGACCATGTCGGGCTCTGACCCGCGGGGCGGCGCATCCACGGAGGATGACCGCGTCGAGCAGACGGCGACGATGGACGGCGTGCTCATGGTGCATCTCCTGGGACCGCAGGACCGGCTGCTCCGGCAGATCGAACGCGAGCACCCGGACGTCGACGTCCGGGTCCGCGGCAACGAGATCACGCTCGTCGGCACCCGGGCGGACGTGGCCGCGGCCCGTCGGCTCATCGACGAGGTCGTGGCGATGGTGGAGGACGGACAGCACGTGGAACCCCAGGAGATCGAGACGAGCGCGCGCCGGCTCGGCGAGGACGACGGCCGGACCCTGTCCGACGTGCTGAGCGAGGCCATCGTGCAGTCGCGCGGCCGCGTCGTGCGCCCGAAGACGCAGGGCCAGAAGCAGTACGTGCAGGCCATCGACGAGAGCACCATCGTGTTCGGCATCGGCCCCGCGGGCACGGGCAAGACCTACCTCGCCATGGCGAAGGCCGTCCAGGCGCTGCAGCGCAAGGAGGTCGAGCGGATCATCCTCACGCGTCCGGCCGTCGAGGCGGGGGAGCGGCTCGGCTACCTGCCCGGCTCGCTCACCGACAAGATCGACCCGTACCTCCGGCCGCTGTTCGACGCGCTCAACGAGATGATGGATCCGGAGCTCGTCCCGAAGCTGATGGCCTCGAACACCATCGAGGTCGCGCCGCTCGCCTACATGCGCGGGCGCACGCTCAACAACGCGTTCGTCGTGCTCGACGAGGCGCAGAACACCACGCCCGAGCAGATGAAGATGTTCCTCACGCGCCTCGGCTTCGGCTCGAAGATGGTGGTCACGGGCGACATCACGCAGGTCGACCTGCCCACCGGGTCCAGCGGCCTCCAGCTCGTCACGCGCGTGCTGGACGGCATGGACGACATCCACTTCTCCCGCCTCACGAGCGACGACGTCGTGCGGCACACCCTGGTCGGCCGCATCGTGGACGCGTACACGCGCTACGACGCGGAGCGCCAGGCCGCCGACCACCTCCGCGCCGAGCGCCGCACCGCCCCTGGGAGCACCCGATGAGCATCGAGATCAACAACGAGTCGGCCGTGGAGGTCGACGAGCCCCTCATCCAGCGTCTCGCCACGTACGCGCTGGACACGCTGCACGTGCACCCCGACGCGGAGCTCGCCATCGTGATGGTGGACGAGGGCGCGATGGAGCAGCTGCACGTGCAGTGGATGGACGAGCCGGGCCCCACGGACGTCCTCAGCTTCCCGATGGACGAGCTGCGCCCCGGCACGGAGGACCGGCCGACGCCCGCGGGCCTCCTCGGCGACATCGTCGTCTGCCCGCAGGTCGCCGCCGAGCAGGCGGTCACGGCGGGGCACTCCACCATGGAGGAGATCCTGCTGCTCACGGCGCACGGCATCCTGCACCTGCTGGGCTTCGACCACGCCGAGCCCGACGAGGAGCGCGAGATGTTCGGGCTCCAGCGCGACATCCTGATCGGGTTCGCCATGAGCGAGCGCGGGCGCTGACCGCCTCGATGCTCGCCCTCCTCCTCCCCGCGTTCCTCCTCGTCGTCCTCGGCGGCCTGTTCGCCGCCGCCGAGTCCGCCATCTCGTCCCTGTCGCGCGCGGACATCCAGGAGCTCGCGGCCACCGCGCGCGCTCGTCGCTCCCTGCTCGCCATCTCCGTCGACACGGGCGCCTACATCAACGCGCTCGGCTTCGTGCGCATCATCGCCGAGACCGGCGCCGCGGTGCTCGTCACGCTGGCGCTGGCCTCCACGATCGACGCGTGGTGGATCACGCTGCTGGTCGCCGCCGCGATCATGACGGCCGTGTCCTTCGTGCTCGTGGGCGCGAGCCCGCGCTCGGTCGGCCGGGTGCACGCGCGCCCGCTGCTCGCCTGGACGGCGCTGCTCGTGCGGGTGATCCGCGTGGCCATCGGGCCCGTCGCCGACGCGCTCGTGGCCCTCGGCAACCGCGTCACGCCCGGCCGCCCGAAGACCGTCGCGACGTTCACGAGCGAGGAGCAGCTGCTCAGCATGGTCGACGAGGCCACCGAGCTGGAGGTGCTCGAGGAGGACGACCGGGAGCTCATCCACTCCATCTTCGAGTTCAACGACACGGTCGTGCGCGAGGTGATGATCCCGCGCACCGACATGGTCGTCGTGGAGCAGACCGCGCACGTCGGCTCCGCGCTCGGCCTCTTCCTCTCCCGCGGCATCTCCCGGGCGCCGGTGACGGGACGCGACTCCGACGAGATCGAGGGCGTGCTGTACCTCCGCGACCTCGCGCGCATGGTCTACGAGCGGCCCGAGGAGGCCGAGCGGACGACCGTCGACCAGCTCGCGCGCCCCGCCGTCTTCGTCCCCGAGTCGCAGAAGGCCGACGCGCTGCTCCGGCAGATGCAGCTCGAGTCCAACCACCTCGCCATGGTCGTCGACGAGTACGGCGGCATCGCCGGGCTCGTCACGCTCGAGGACCTCATCGAGGAGCTCGTGGGCGACATCAGCGACGAGTACGACCGCGACGTGCCCGAGTTCGAGGACCTGGGGGACGGCGTGTACCGTGTGAGCGCCCGGCTGCCGATCGACGAGCTGGGGGACCTGTTCGGGCTCGAGCTCGACGACGACGACGTGGACAGCGCGGGCGGCCTCCTCGCCAAGACCCTGGGGCGCCTGCCCGAGCGCGGATCCGTGGTGCGCGTCGGCGGGCTGGTCCTCACGGCCGACCGGGTCGAGGGGCGCCGCACGCGCATCAGCACGATCCTCGTCGAGCGCGACCGCGCCGACGACCCCGACGACGACCACGAGGCGGCCCCCGCGGGCGCCGCCGCCAGCAGAGGACACGACCATGACTGATCCCCGCGACGACGCGACGCCCGTCGAGGAGACGGCGACGGACGGGACGCCCGTCACGGGGACGCCCGTCACCGGGACGGCCGCCGAGCCCGCCCCGCTGTCGGACGAGGCCTGGGGCATCGACCGGGACGCGGAGCCCGCGCGCTCGAAGCGCAAGCCGCGCGGGGGAGCGCCCGCCTACCGCGCGGGCTTCGTCTCCTTCGTCGGACGGCCGAACGTGGGGAAGTCCACGCTCACGAACGCGCTCGTGGGGGAGAAGGTCGCCATCACGAGCTCCAAGCCGCAGACGACGCGCAAGGCCATCCGCGGGATCGTGCACCGGCCGGACGGGCAGCTCATCCTGGTCGACACCCCCGGGATCCACCGCCCGCGCACGCTCCTCGGCGAGCGGCTCAACGCCCTGGTGCAGACCACGCTCGGGGACGTGGACGTCATCGGGCTGTGCATCCCCGCCGACGAGCGCATCGGCCCGGGCGACCGGTTCATCAACGAGCAGCTCGACGAGTACCCGCGCGCCCGCAAGATCGCGATCGTCACGAAGACCGACTCCGCATCGCGCCACGCGGTCGCCGAGCAGCTCCTCGCCGTGCAGGAGCTGCGCGACTGGGACGCGATCGTGCCCGTCTCCGCCGTCGAGGCGATCCAGCTCGACGCGCTCGTGGGCGAGCTGCTGAAGGCGCTGCCCGTCTCCGAGCAGCTCTACCCGTCGGACGCCGTCACCGAGGAGGGGCTCGAGGCGCGCATCTCGGAGCTGATCCGCGAGGCCGCGCTCGAGGGCGTGCAGGACGAGCTGCCGCACTCGCTCGCCGTCACGATCGACGACATGATCCAGCGCGAGGACAAGGAGCTGCTCGAGATCTACGCGAACCTCTTCGTCGAGCGCGACAGCCAGAAGGGCATCGTCATCGGCGCGCAGGGGTCCCGGCTCAAGCACGTGGGGCAGGTGGCGCGCGCGCAGATCGAGCCGCTCGTGGGAACCCGCGTGTTCCTCTCGCTGCGCGTGAAGATCGCCAAGGACTGGCAGCGCGACCCGAAGCTGCTCGGCCGCCTCGGCTTCTGATCCGCTCGGGCGGCGCGCGTACATCCCGCGGATGAGATCGGGTCGCCTCCGCGGGGATCATCGGCCGCCGCGGGCTCTGCGGGGGAGCGCGGCACGTACGGTGGTCGCATGCTCCGACGGATCCCGAGGTACCAGCTCGTCCTCGACGTCGTCCTCGCGGCGGCGTTCGTCGCCGTCCTCTCTCCCGGGTCGATCGGCGTCGCGGCCGCGAGCGCGTTCGGGGTCTTCTCCTTCGCGACATCCGAGGTCTCGCTCGTCCTCGTGGTCCTCATGGGCGCGGCCCTCGCCGTCCGGCGGCTCGCGCCCGGGCTCTCGCTCGCCGTGGCGTGGGCGGGCGCGATCATCCAGATGGGAGCCGGAGCCGCGGTCGAGCCCGGCGACATCGCCATCGCCTTCGTCGTCTACTGCACCGCGGCGTACGGCGGCCGCATCGTCCGGGCGCTGGGCCTCGCCTCCTCCATCGTCGGCGGCGTGGTCGCGGCCTCCTACCTGTCATACGCCTCGGGCCGCGTCCCCATCGGCAGCCAGGCGTTCAGCACGGGGGAGTGGACCGCGTTCGCGACCCTGTTCCTGTTCCTGCTCCTGTGCGCGTGGAGCGTGCTGCTCGCGTCGTGGACGGCCGGCCGCCTCGTCGTCGCGTCCCGCGCGTCGCACGCGAGCCGGGATGCGCAGGAGGCCGCCGAGCGCGACCAGGCCCGCGCGCTCCAGGACGTCGTCGTGGAGCAGGAGCGCAACCGGATCGCCCGGGACATGCACGACGTCGTCGCCCACTCGCTCGCCGTCGTGATCGCGCAGGCCGACGGCGCGCGCTACGCGCGACTGGTGGATCCCGAGGCGGCGGACGAGGCGCTGCGCACCATCTCCACCACGGCGAGGCAGGCGCTGGGCGACGTGCGGATCCTCCTCGCGCAGCTCCGGCACAGCGAGGACGACGCCCCGCAGCCCGAGCTCAAGGAGCTGAGCGACCTCATCGACCAGATGCGCTCCACGGGCCTGACCGTCGAGTTCGTCGAGTCGGGCCAGCCGGGCGAGTTCGGCACGGGGCAGCAGCTCGCCGTGTACCGCATCGTGCAGGAGGCGCTCACCAACGTGCTGCGCCACGGCGACGTCGGTCACCCCGTCGAGGTCGAGCTCGCGTGGGAGCCGGACGGCGTCTCGGTGTCGGTGCGGAGCCGGACGCTCCCGGATCCGGTGCGCCCCGCCCGCACCACGACGGGCATCATCGCCCTCCCCGTGCTGCCGCCCGCTCCCGCGACGCCCGCGCAGCCGGTCGGCCACGGCCTCGCCGGGATGCGCGAGCGCGCGACGCTCTCCGGCGGCCGCTTCTCGGCGGGCGTCCGCGACGGCGTGTGGACCGTCTCCGCGTGGATCCCGTTCGCGCCCGCGACCCGCCCCGTGCCCCGCGTGCCCGTCGCCGGCGCGGCCGTCGGCACGGGAGCGGACGCGCCGAGCCGCCCCCTGACCCTCGACGAGCTGTTCCCGCCGGAGGCCGCGGCCGCGGGCACCGCGACGCCCGGAGCGCCCGCCGCGCACGTCAGCCCGCACCGCACCGCTGCCGCCCGCGGAGCAGCCGCCTCCGCGGCGCGCCGCGGGCGCGACGACCGGCCTGCCGGATCCTGACCCGCCGCGCGCCGCGATAGCCTCCCCACGCCGACCCCGATCGAAGGACCCCCGTGCCCACCCCACCCATCCGCGTCGCCCTGGTCGACGACCAGGCCCTGTTCCGCACGGGCGTCCGCATGCTCATCTCCTCGCAGCCCGACCTGGAGTTCGCCGGCGAGGCCGCCAACGGGCAGGAGGCCGTGGAGCTCGCGCGCGCCGAGCGCCCCGACGTGATCCTCATGGACATCCGCATGCCGGTGATGGACGGGATCCAGGCCACGGCCGAGGTCCTGCGGGCGGCGGACGCGCGCGGCGAGCGCCCGCCGCGCGTCCTCGTCCTCACCACCTTCGACCTCGACGAGAGCGCCGCGCGCGCCATCCGGGCCGGGGCGAGCGGCTTCGTGCTGAAGGACGCCGACCCCGAGTTCCTGCTCGCCGCCATCCGCACGGTCCACGCCGGCAACTCGGTCATCGCGGCGTCGGCGACACGGCAGCTGCTCGAGCACTTCGACCCGGGCTCCCGGCCGCGGGTCGCGCCGCCCGCGTTCATGTCGCTCACCTCGCGCGAGCGGGAGATCTTCGTCCTCGCGGCGCGCGGCCTCAGCAACGCGGAGATCGCGCAGGCGGAGTTCCTCAGCGAGGCGACGGTGAAGACGCACGTGAGCCGCATCCTCGCGAAGCTCAGCCTCCGCGACCGCGTCCAGCTCGTGGTCTTCGCCTTCGAGCACCGGCTGAACGGATCCCCGACCCAGGGCTAGCCGCTCCCGACCGCCGGGGGCCCGCTCGCATCCCCGTCGGCTAGATTCCCTTCGCCTGTCCCGCTCCCATCGCCAGAGGACCACCGTGCTCCACGATCTCGAAGACCTGTCGCTGCTGAGCGCCTCGACGGTCACGGCCACCACACTCGCGCCCGTGATCGGCCTCGTCCTCCTGGCCGTCGTCGCGCGGCGGGCGCGCCAGGCGACCGGTGCGCGCGCCGCGGACCCCCGGCGCACCGCGGGCGAGCTCGCACTCGGCGCCCTCCTCGGCGCGCTGGGCGGCCTGGCCCTCGCCTTCGTGCTCGGCGACGTGATGGACCTGTTCGGAGTGGTCCTGTCCCTGCCGACGCGCGGCTGGACGGCGATCGGCGGCATGGGGCTCGGCATCCTGGTCGTCGCCGTCGCGCGCAGCGGCCGCAGCGTCACCGGGGTCGGCGGCACCGGGCGGCCGGCTCGCCGCCTCCGCGTCCTGCACCGCGTGCTGGCCGTCCTCGTGGTCCCCCTGGTCGTGCTCACCTCGGCCATCGGCATCAACGCGGACCTGCAGGAGTACCCGAACGTGGCGGCCGCGTTCGGCCTCACCCGCGTCGGTCCGCTCGACACGTCCGACCTCCCGTCGGCCCAGCCCGCGGAAGGGGAGCCCGCCCCGGACTCCACCGTGCCCATCGAGGAGTCGTGGACGCCGGGCGAGGAGCTCCCCTCGCACGGCCGCGTCGGGTCCGTGAGCATCCCGGGCACGCAGTCGGGCTTCACGGCGCGCGACGCCATCGTCTACCTCCCGCCGGCCGCGCTGGTGCCGGACGCCCCCGACCTGCCCGTGCTCATCGCGATGTCCGGGCAGCCGGGCAAGCCGCTCGACCTGCTCGCGTCCGGCCGCTTCGAGTCCATCCTCGACGCCTACGCCGCGGACCACCACGGCCTCGCGCCCATCGTGGTCATGCCCGACCAGCTGGGCGCATCGGACGCGAACCCCATGTGCATCGACTCGTCCCTCGGGAACTCGGAGACGTACCTCACGGTCGACGTCCCCGCGTGGATCCGCGGGAACCTCCGCGTCCTCGACGGCCGGACGTCGTGGGCCCTGCTCGGCTTCTCGCAGGGCGGCACGTGCGCCGCGCAGCTCGGGGCCGCGCATCCGGACGTGTACGGCTCCTTCGTCGACATCTCCGGCGAGATCGGCCCGTGGGCCGGCCCGAAGACCATCGACGTCGCCTTCGGCGGCTCGCACGACAGGTACGCGGCGTCGATCCCCTCGGCCGTCATGGCGAGCCGCGCGCCCTACGCCGACACCCAGGCCGTGTTCTGCGTGGGCGAGGAGGACTCCGGGTACCGTCCGGGCGTGGAGCAGGTGGAGGCGGCCGCCGTCGCCGCCGGGATCGACGCCCGGCTGAGCATCGCGCCCGGCAGCTCGCACGACTGGGGGACCGTGAAGTGGTGCACGGCCGACGCGCTCCCCACCCTCGGTCAGCGCCTGGGCCTCACCCGATGACCGCGCGCCCCCGCATCCTCACGCTCCAGGGCGCCGCCCGCGCGCTCCTGTCGCGCCTCGTCGCGCAGCCCGTGACCCTCGGCATCGCCGCGGTCATCCTCCTGCTCGCCGTGCTGCCCGCCGTCTCCGCCACGTGGCGCCGCGTCGTCCACCACGAGCTGGCGACCGGCTACGAGGCGGTCGTCGAGCGGGGCCACTGGTGGACCACCGCCACGGCGGCCTTCCTCACCGACGGACCCGTGGAGCTCGTCGTCTCGCTCCTCGCCGTGCTGGTGCTCGTCGGCGTCGCGGAGCACCTTATGGGCTGGTGGCGCACGCTCCTCGGGTTCGTGCTCACCGGCACCGTCGGCTCGCTCCTCGGCATCGCCGTGCAGGCGCTGGGGCTCGTGGACGGCGAGCTGTGGTCCCACGGCGTGCGGGGCATCGCGACGGCGGATCCGCTCACGGCGGTCGCGGGCGTGCTCGCGCTCTCGAGCGCGTGGGCCGGCGTCCTGTGGCGGCGGCGCATCCGCGTGGTGCTCGTCGTCGTGGTGCTCGTGTTCCTGCTCTACTCGGGCCAGCCGAGCGACCTCTACCGGCTCCTCGCGATCCTGGTCGGCGGCGTCGTCGGCGCGCTGCTGCACCGCCCGGCCGGAGGAGCGCTCTGGCAGCGCAGCTCCCATCACGAGGTGCGCGTGATCCTCGCGGCGGTCGTGGCGATCCTCGGGACCGGCCCCGCGATCGCGCTCCTGTCGCGCAGCCGCTACGGCCCGCTCGCCCCCATCGCGCTGCTGTTCGTCGACGACCGGGTGCCGGGCGACGCGATCTCCACCCGCTGCCTGTCGAGCGACTTCACGCACGACTGCCTGCAGGAGATCATGCTGGCGCGCATCGGCGGCGGGGTGGGTCCCATCCTCCTGTCGGTGGCGCCGCTGCTCGCGCTGCTGGTCGCCGCGTACGGGCTGGCGCGCGGGCGTCGCTTCGCCGTGTGGCTGGCCGTGAGCGTCAACCTGCTGCTCGCCGTGCTCTCCGCCTACGCGTTCGGGATGCTGGTGCACCGCGACATGGTCTCGCCGCGCCTGTCCGCGTCCCCGTCCGCGCACCCGGAGGCGGTGGCCGCGCTCGTCGCGTCGGTGGCGCTGCCGCTCGGCAGCGCGATCGTCCTCGTGCTCCTGCGACGGCACTTCACCATCCTCTCGACGGCCCCCGCCATCCGGCGCTTCCTCGTGACGACGGGCGTCGCCCTGGCCGGGCTCATGGCGCTGTTCGTGGCCACGGGGCTCGCGCTCTCCGACGCCTTCACACGGCCGGTCGACCTCAACGACCTGCTCGCCGAGGCCCCCGACCGCTTCATCCCGGCGTCGTTCCTCCGCGGCGAGTCGCTCGACTTCCTGCCGACCGACCCCATCACCGACGTCGTCTACCGCGGTGTCGGGCCGGTGTTCTGGATCATCCTGGTGATCGCGAGCCTGCGCGCCATCGCCGACGTCCGCATCGCCGCCGTGCCCCGGGCGCAGGCGCGCGTCATGCCGGCCCTCCGCCGCGGGGCCATCGGCTCGCTGTCCCACATGGCGACGTGGCCGGGCAACTCGTACTGGATCGCGGCCGACGGGCAGACGGTCGTGGCCTACCGCGTCGTCGGCAGCGTCGCGATCACCACGGCCGCGCCGCTCGGACCGCCCGAGGACGACCGCGCCCTCCGCGACGTCCTCGGCCAGTTCGCGCGCTTCGCCGACGACAACGGGTGGACGCCCGTCTTCTACAGCGTCCCCGCGTCGATGACGCCGCTGTTCCGCGAGATGGGATGGGAGACGCTCGTCGTCGCCGAGGAGACCGTCGTGCGCCCGGGCACCTGGCAGACCACGGGAAAGAAGTGGCAGGACGTGCGCACGTCCATCAACCGGGCGGATCGCGCGGGCATCCGCGCCGAGTGGACCACCTGGGCCGAGCTGCCCCTCGCCTGGGCGAGCCAGATCGAGCAGATGTCCGAGGAGTGGGTCGCGGAGAAGGAGCTGCCCGAGATGGGCTTCACCCTCGGTGGCGTGGAGGAGCTGCGGGATCCCGCCGTGCGTCTCATGCTCGCGATCGACGCGGACGACCACGTCCAGGCCGCGACGAGCTGGCTGCCCACCTGGCGCGACGGCGAGGTGGTCGGCTGGACGCTCGACTTCATGCGCCGGCGCCCCGACGGGATCAACGGCGTGATGGAGTTCCTCATCGCCCGCTCGGCCATGCGGATGAAGGAGGACGGCATCGAGTTCATGAGCCTCTCCGCCGCGCCGCTCGCGCAGACGCGGGCGGCCTCGACCTCGACCTCGACCTCCGGCGAGCAGGCGGACGCGGGCACCGGCGCGGAGCCGCAGGAGAGCGCGGTCGAGCGGATCCTCGAGTTCCTCGCCGACTCGCTGGAGCCGGTCTACGGCTTCCGCTCGCTGCTGGAGTTCAAGCGCAAGTTCCAGCCCGAGCTCGTGCCGCTGATCATGGCCTACCCGGACGCGACCGCCCTGCCGACCGTGGGTCTCGCGCTGACCCGCGCGTACCTGCCGTCGACGTCGGTGCGGGACCTGACGCGCGTGCTCCGCTCCGCGCGGTGAGCCCCGTCCGCCGGCCGCCGCGGGTGCGGACCCGCGCGGCGCCGGTGTACCGTGGTCGCATGCAGTCCGGCCGCCTCCTCCTTAGTCGCCGCGGCGAGGCCTGATCCGGCCCTCCTCGTCGCGGAGTCCCGTCACGGCTGACCCGACATCGACGAGGAGACGACCATGAAGAGCACGCAGACCCCCAGCGGGATGCCCATCCACAAGTACCGCCCGTTCCACGAGCAGATCGCCGTCGACCTGCCGGACCGCACCTGGCCCGCCCGCCGGATCACCCAGGCTCCGCGCTGGTGCGCGGTCGACCTGCGCGACGGCAACCAGGCGCTCATCGACCCGATGAGCCCCGAGCGCAAGCGCATCATGTTCGACCTGCTGGTGCGCATGGGCTACAAGGAGATCGAGGTCGGCTTCCCGTCCGCCAGCCAGACGGACTTCGACTTCGTGCGCAGCCTCATCGAGGAGGGCGCGATCCCGGACGACGTGACGATCCAGGTCCTCACCCAGGCCCGGGAGCACCTCATCGCCCGCACCTACGAGTCGATCCGCGGCGCGAAGCAGGCGATCGTGCACCTCTACAACTCGACGAGCGTGCTCCAGCGCGAGGTCGTGTTCCGCACCGACAAGCAGGGCATCATCGACATCGCGCTCGAGGGCGCGCGCCTCTGCAAGCGGTACGAGGAGACGATCCCCGACGTGGACGTCTACTACGAGTACTCGCCCGAGAGCTACACGGGCACCGAGCTCGAGTTCGCCGCGGAGATCTGCAACCGCGTCGTCGAGGTCTTCGACCCGACCCCCGAGCGCAAGGTCATCCTCAACCTGCCCGCGACCGTCGAGATGGCGACGCCGAACGTCTACGCCGACTCCATCGAGTGGATGTGCCGCCACCTCGACCGCCGCGACGAGGTCCTGGTGTCGCTGCACCCGCACAACGACCGCGGCACGGCCGTGGCCGCCGCCGAGCTCGGGTACCTGGCCGGCGCCGACCGCATCGAGGGCTGCCTCTTCGGCAACGGGGAGCGCACCGGCAACGTCGACCTGGTCGCCCTCGGCATCAACCTGTTCACGCAGGGCATCGACCCGCAGATCGACTTCAGCGACCTCGACGGGATCAAGCGCACCGCCGAGCACTGCAACCAGCTGGCCGTGCCCGAGCGGAGCCCATGGGCGGGCGACCTCGTCTACACGGCGTTCAGCGGATCGCACCAGGATGCCATCAAGAAGGGCTTCGAGGCCATGGCCGTCGACGCGGCAGCGCAGGGCGTCACCGTGGACGAGATCCCGTGGGCCGTGCCGTACCTGCCGGTGGACCCGCAGGACCTCGGCCGCTCCTACGAGGCCGTCATCCGCGTCAACTCGCAGTCGGGCAAGGGCGGCGTCGCCTACCTGCTGAAGGCCGACCACTCGCTCGACCTGCCTCGTCGCCTGCAGATCGAGTTCTCCGGCGTCGTGCAGGCCAAGACCGACGCCGAGGGCGGCGAGGTCACGAGCGCGCAGATCTGGTCGATCTTCCAGGACGAGTACCTGCCCGCGCCGCTCGACCGCGTGGAGGAGAAGTGGGGCCGGTTCGAGCTCACGTCCACCCGCACGTCGAGCGACATGGGCGGATCCGTGTCGCTGGAGGTCGAGCTCCGCGACGGCGACCGGGTGCGCGAGGCGTCCGCGTCCGGCAACGGGCCGATCGCCGCGTTCCTGAAGGTGCTCGCCGACCAGGGCGTCGACGTGCGCCTCCTCGACTACGTGGAGCACGCGCTCAGCGCGAGCGGCGACGCGCTGGCCGCGTCCTACGTGGAGCTCGAGGTCGAGGGCGTGCGCCTCTGGGGCGTCGGCATCGACGAGGACAGCTCGACGGCGTCGCTCGAGGCCATCGTCTCCGCCGTCAACCGGGCGATCCGCCGCACGGTGCGCGAGCCGGAGCTGGCCGCGGTCTGATCCCTCCCGCGTGACGCGCGATCACGACGGCCGGGCGGCGACGCCCGGCCGTCGTCGTGCGCGGCGGCGGATGCGCGCGCCCGCCCGCCCGCCCGCAGGATCAGCGCCGCGGTCGCGGTCGGCGCAGCGCCGTGAACCGCAGCCGGCTGAGCGCCCGCTGCTCCGGGAGGCTCCAGCCGAAGCGCACCGCGAGGAGCCGCGTCGTGGCCGTGACGGCCACGCAGACGATGGCCGCGACCCACATGGGCACGCCGAACGCCGCGAGCAGGACGACGATGACCGCGCCCACGCCCGCGGCGACCGCGTAGAGCGAGCCCACGTGCATCATCGCGATGGGCAGGTTGAGCAGCAGGTCGCGCACGAACGAGCCGCCGACGGCCGAGACGACGCCGATGAAGACCGCCGGCACCTCCGGGACCCCCGCTGCCAGCGCCTTCGACGTGCCGATGGCGCAGAACAGGCCGATGGTGAGCGCGTCGAGGGCGGTGATGACCGCGTCGAGGCGCGTGAAGATCCGCTCGAGCAGCATGCCGCCGAGGGCCGCGGCGACCGCGATGAGCATGAGCCAGTTGCTGGAGAGCGCGGCGGGCGTGACGTTGAGGAACACGTCGCGGAGGAGCCCGCCGCCGAGCCCGGTGGCCGTGCCGATGATGGCGACGCCGAGCAGGTCGAGGCGACGGTCGCGGAAGCCCGCCGCGAACATGGCGCCCTGGAGGCTGCCGATGCTGACCGCCAGGAGGTCGGCCCACAGCGGGATGGTGAGGGGGACGGGATCCATGGCCTCCCCTTGATAGCACAGCGCGGGTGCCCCGCCCGGACGCGTGACGCCAGGCGGCCCGGGCCCGTCCGCGCGGCGACGGCGGGGGAGCGCGGTCACGAGGCGGATAATCGAGGGGTGCCCCTCTACCGTGACGAGATCGTCGTCCTGCGCACCCACAAGCTGGGCGAGGCGGACCGGATCGTCACGATGCTCTCGCGCCAGCACGGCAAGATCCGCGCGGTGGCGAAGGGCGTGCGCCGCACGCAGTCGAAGTTCGGCGCGCGGCTGGAGCCGTTCATGGTCGCCGACGCCCAGTTCTTCGAGGGCAGGACGCTCGACATCATCACGCAGGCCGAGTCGATCGCCTCCTACGGCGCCCTCATCGCGGCCGACTACGGCAGCTACACCGCCGCCAGCGCGATGGTCGAGACGGCCGACCGCGTCACCGAGGACGAGGGCTCGCTCCAGCAGTACCTGCTCCTCGTCGGCGCGCTCCGGTCGCTCAGCCGCCGCGAGCACGGCGCGAGCCTCACGCTGGACTCGTACCTGCTGCGCAGCCTGTCGATGGCGGGCTGGGCGCCGAGCTTCCAGGACTGCGCGGTGACGGGCGCGCCCGGGCCGCACTCGGCGTTCGTCGTGCAGCTCGGCGGCGTGGTCGCGGACGCCGCCGCCCCGCCCGGATCCCCGCGGCTCGACCCCGACACGCTCGCGCTCCTCTCCGCCCTCCTCACGGGAGACTGGCCGCACGCCGAGGCCGCGACGCTGCGATCGCAGGCGCGTGCGAGCGGCGTGGTCGCGGCCTACGCGCAGTGGCACCTCGACCGGGGGATCCGCTCGCTCGGGCTCGTCGACCGCAGCGACGCCCGCCAGCTCCTGCCGCCCACCGAGCAGCCCGTGCCGCTCGACGCGCCCGACCTCGACGGCGCCGACCCGGATCCCGCCGCGGCCCTCGCCGCCGCGACCGCGTCCGTCGTCCGCTCGACGCCGCGCGACGCGGATCCCGAGCCCGACGCCCTGAACGCCACCCCCGCCGACCGCCCCCGAGCACAGGAGACGACCAGATGAGCCGACGCCCCGAGGTCCCCGGCCGCACCGACCTGCCGCTCGACTGGACCGGCGAGCGGCCGCCCGCGATCCCCGCCGACCTCGTGCCGAAGCACATCGCCGTCGTCATGGACGGCAACGGCCGCTGGGCCAACCAGCGCGGCCTGCCCCGCACCGCCGGCCACCAGGCGGGCGAGGAGGCCTGGTTCGACACCGTCGCCGGCGCCGTGCAGCTGGGCGCCACGCACCTGTCCGTCTACGCGTTCTCGACCGAGAACTGGAAGCGCTCGCCCGCCGAGGTGCGCTTCCTCATGGGCTTCAACCGCGACGTGATCCACCGCCGCCGCGATCAGCTGAACGCCTGGAACGTCCGGATCCGCTGGGCCGGCCGCCGCCCCCGCCTCTGGCGCAGCGTCATCGACGACCTGCAGGTCGCCGAGGAGATGACCAAGGACAACACCGGCATGACGCTCACGATGTGCATCAACTACGGCGGGCGCACGGAGATCGGCGACGCCGTGAAGCGGATCGCCGAGGACGTGGACGCGGGCAGGCTCAAGGCGTCGCGCGTCGACGAGCGCACGATCCAGCGCTACCTCTACCTGCCGGACGTGCCCGACGTCGACCTCTTCATCCGCAGCTCCGGGGAGCAGCGCACGAGCAACTTCCTGCTCTGGCAGTCGGCGTACGCGGAGATGGTGTTCCTCGACCGGCTGTGGCCCGACTTCCGCCGCAAGGACCTGTGGGACGCGGTGGAGAGCTACGTGCACCGCGACCGGCGGTTCGGCGGCGCGGTCGACGCGCACGCGGGCGACGGGGACGAGGGGTCCGCCGAGGATCCGGACGCCGAGGTCGAGGGCGACCGCGACACCGCCGCTCAGTAGCATCGGGACGTGAGCACACCCGAGACCGCGCCCCGCCCGTCCGCCTCCACCGCCGCCTCCGAGGGCGGCGACGCGCCCATCCGCGTGGGGATCGTCGGCTACGGCCTCGCCGGCCGGGTGTTCCACGCGCCGTTCCTGCAGGCGAGCCCCGAGTACCGCATCGCCCTCGTCTCCACCTCCGACGACGACCGCGCCGCGCAGGTCCGGGAGCGCCACCCGGGCGCCGACGTCGTCGCGTCCGCCGACGAGCTCTTCGCGCGCTCCGCCGAGCTCGACCTGGTGGTCATCGCGTCGCCCGCGTCCGCGCACCTCCGCCAGGGCCTCCAGGCGCTCGACGCGCACCTCGCCGTCGTGATGGACAAGCCGTTCGTCGCGACCGTCGACGAGGCGCTCATGCTCATCGAGCGCGCCGAGGCGCTCGGCGTCCCGTTCTCGGTCTTCCAGAACCGGCGCCTCGACGGCGACTTCCTCACCGTGAAGGCGCTCATCGCGTCGGGCCGCCTCGGCGAGGTCCACCGCTTCGAGTCGACCTTCGAGCGCTGGGGCGGACCCGTCCGCGATCGCTGGCAGGACCGCGAGACGCCGGCCGACGCCGCGGGCATCTCCTACGACCTCGGCAGCCACCTCATCGACCAGGCGCTCGAGCTGTTCGGCCCCGTCGCCGACTTCGCGGCCGAGCTCGCCACCGTGCGCGACGGATCCGCGAGCGACGACGACGCCTTCTACTCGCTGCTGCACGAGTCGGGCGTGCAGTCGCACATCACCGTCAGCCGCGTCGCCGCCCTGGCCGGCCCCCGCTTCCGCGTGCTCGGCACCGCGGGCGCGTACGCCGTGCACGGACTGGACCCGCAGGAACCGCTCCTCAAGGACGGCGCGGCGCCCACCGACCCCGGCTTCGGCGAGGCGCCCGAGGCCGAGTGGGGGACGCTCGTCGAGGCGGCGGGCGACCCGGCGGGGGAGCGGATCCCCACCGAGCGCGGCCGCTACGCGGACTACTACGCCGCGATGGCCGACGCCGTCCGCGGACGCGGGCCCGTGCCGGTGGAGCCGCGCGACTCCCTCGAGACCGTCCGCATCGTCGAGCTCGCGCACCGGCGGACCGCGGGCGACGAGGACTGAGCGCGGAGCGCCCGTAGACTGGGGGCCGCCTTTCCCGGCGACGCCGGCATCCGCCGGCCGGTCGCCGTCCGCCGACCGGGCACCCAGTCCGGCCCCACCTAGGAGCAAACGTGGCAACCCCCTCGCGTCTCGACCCGGTCATCAACCTCGCCAAGCGGCGCGGGTTCGTCTTCCAGGCGGGTGAGATCTACGGCGGCTCCCGCTCCGCGTGGGACTACGGGCCGCTCGGCGTGGCGCTGAAGGAGAACATCAAGCGCCAGTGGTGGCAGACCATGGTCAACGGCCGCGACGACGTCGTGGGCCTCGACTCCTCGGTGATCCTGCCCCGCCGCGTGTGGGAGGCGTCCGGCCACGTCGAGGTCTTCAGCGACCCGCTCGTCGAGTCGCTGCACACGCACAAGCGCTACCGCGCCGACCACCTCCTCGAGGCGTACGAGGCGAAGCACGGCCACCCGCCGGTCAACGGCCTCGCCGACATCAAGGACCCGGACACCGGCCAGCCCGGATCCTGGACCGAGCCGCAGAACTTCTCGGGCCTCCTGAAGACCTTCCTCGGCCCCGTCGACAACCAGGAGGGCATGCACTACCTCCGCCCCGAGACCGCGCAGGGCATCTTCGTCAACTTCGCGAACGTCCTGAGCGCCGCGCGCCAGAAGCCGCCGTTCGGCATCGGCCAGATCGGCAAGAGCTTCCGCAACGAGATCACGCCGCAGAACTGGATCTTCCGCACGCGCGAGTTCGAGCAGATGGAGATGGAGTTCTTCGTCGAGCCCGGCACCGACGCCGAGTGGCACCAGTACTGGATCGACGCCCGCTACGCCTGGTACACCGACCTCGGCATCGACCCCGAGAACCTCCGCCTCTTCGAGCACCCGCAGGAGAAGCTCTCGCACTACTCCACCCGCACGGTCGACATCGAGTACCGCTTCGGCTTCGCCGGCGGCGCGTGGGGCGAGCTCGAGGGCATCGCGAACCGCACCGACTACGACCTGCGCACGCACTCCGAGGCGTCCGGCCAGGACCTCTCCTACTTCGACCAGACCAAGAACGAGCGCTGGATCCCGTACGTCATCGAGCCCGCGGCCGGCCTCACCCGGTCGATGATGGCGTTCCTGGTCGACGCGTACCACGAGGACGAGGCCCCCAACGCGAAGGGCGGCGTGGACAAGCGCACGGTCCTCCGCCTCGACCGCCGGCTCGCGCCCGTCAAGGTCGCCGTGCTGCCGCTGTCGCGCAACGAGAAGCTGTCGCCGGTCGCGCGCGAGCTCGCCGCGGAGCTGCGCAAGGTCTGGAACATCGAGTTCGACGACGCGGGCGCGATCGGCCGCCGCTACCGCCGCCAGGACGAGATCGGCACGCCGTTCTGCGTCACGGTCGACTTCGACACCCTCGACGACCGCGCCGTCACCGTGCGCGAGCGCGACACCATGGCGCAGGAGCGCATCCCGCTCGACGACCTCATGGGGTACCTCGCGGGGCAGCTCATCGGGGCCTGATCCGCTCCACCCGCACGGCCGATCCGCCGTCCCTCGCCCGCCTCGCGCGGGTCAGGGGCGGCGGATCGTCAGCTCGTCCGTGATGTCGCCGACGGTCGCGCCGAGCGCGGCGACCAGCGCGTCGGCGTCGACGAGCGCCGAGACGCCGTGCTCGCCGCCGCCCATGCCGATCCGCCGGCCGGCGACGCGCTCGTCCGCGTAGACGGGCAGCTCCCCGTCCGCGCCGAGGGGCGTGATGCTGCCGCGCTCGTAGCCCGTGGCCTCGAGCGCCACCTCGGGGGACGGCATCGAGAGCTTGTTGACGCCGACGAGCGCGCGCAGCTTCGGCCAGCTGATCTGCCGGTCGCCCGGCACGAGCGCGATGAGCAGCCCGCCGTCGTGGCGCTTCACCACGAGCGACTTCACGAGGTGGGACGGCGCGATGCCGAGTCCGCGGGCCGCCTCCTCGAGGGATCCCGCGTCCGGGCGGTCGACGACCTGGACGTCCATTCCGAGGCGGGCGGCGTGGGCGAGCACGCGGTCGCGTCCGCGCGGAGCGGCGGCGTCGGATGCGGGCGGGACGGGGGACGGGGTGCTGTCGGCCATGCTCGGGCAACACCGGGGGAATGCCCGGGCTTCCCGACCGGTTGCCCACCCGTGACCGACTCCTCCGCCCCCGCCCTGCCCGCCATCCGCGTCGACGTCTGGTCGGACATCGCCTGCCCGTGGTGCTACGTCGGCAAGCGCCGCTTCGAGGCCGGCGCTCGCGCCTTCCAGTCGCGGACGCCCGGTGCACCGGAGATCGCGATCACCTACCGCTCCTTCGAGCTCGCACCCGACACCCCGGTCGACTTCCAGGGCACCGAGGTCGACTTCCTCGCGGGCCACAAGGGCATCCCTGCCGACCGCGTCGCCACGATGCTCGAGGACATGACCCGGCTCGCCGCCGCCGAGGGCCTCGCCTACGACTACGACGCGCTGCAGCACACCAACACGGTCCTCGCGCACGAGCTGCTGCACCTGGCTCGCGAGCGCGGCGTGCAACTCGAGATGGTCGAGCGGTTGCTGAAGGCGTACTTCACCGAGGGCCGGCACGTGGGACGCGTTCCCGACCTCGTCGACCTCGCGGTCGAGGTCGGCCTCGACGCCGACGAGGTGCGCGAGGCCCTTGAGACGCACCGCCACCTCGACGACGTCCGCGCCGACCAGGCGCAGGCCGTGGCGTACGGGATCCAGGGCGTGCCCTTCTTCGTCATCGACGAGCGCTTCGGCATCTCCGGCGCGCAGGACCCGACGGTGTTCGCGTCCGCCCTGGGCGAGGCGCTGGCGGCACGCGACGGCGACACGGTCCGCGTCGTCGCGGGCGAGGAGGCGACCCGATGAGCGCGGCTCCCGCCACGGGGGCGGTGCCCGTCGCGACGCCCCTGCTGGCGATGCTCGGATCCGCGGACGCCGCCGCCTGCGAGGGCGACGCGTGCCTCGTGCCCGGGGCGACCGCCGCCGCGCCCGACGCGTCCGCCGACGCCTCCCCGGCCGCCGACCTCGCGCGCGTCCGCGACGCCATAGACGCCGGCCGGGCCATCTGACCCGCCCTCCCCAGGCGCCCGCCGCCTGCTCCTCGCGGGGATCCCGCCCCGCGTCCGCCGCCCGCCGTCCCGTCTGGGAGAATCGAGCCGTCATGTCCTCTCCGACCCTCGTCCCCGTCCCCTCCGCGGCCGACGCGCCCGGCGCTCCCGCGAGCGCGCCCGCCGCCGAGCCCGCCCTCCGCATCGGCGGCATCCCGCTCGACGTCCCCGTCGTGCTCGCGCCCATGGCGGGCATCACCAACACCGCGTTCCGACGGCTGTGCCGCGAGTTCGGCGCCGGCCTCTACGTCAGCGAGATGATCACGAGCCGCGCGCTCGTCGAGCGCACGCCCGAGTCCATGCGGCTCATCACGCACCACCCGTCGGAGAAGGTGCGCTCCATCCAGCTCTACGGGGTGGATCCGAAGACCGTGCGCGAGGCCGTCACCATGCTCGTCGCGGAGGACCGCGCCGACCACATCGACCTCAACTTCGGCTGCCCGGTCGCCAAGGTCACGCGCAAGGGCGGCGGAGCGGCCCTCCCGTGGAAGCTCGGGCTCTTCACCGACATCGTCGAGGGCGCCGTGAAGGCCGCGGGCGACATCCCCCTCACGGTCAAGATGCGCAAGGGCATCGACGCCGACCACCTCACCTACCTCGAGGCCGGGCGCGCAGCCGAGGGCGCGGGCGTCGCCTCCATCGCGCTGCACGCGCGCACCGCCGCCGACTACTACAGCGGGCACGCCGACTGGTCGGCGATCGCGAAGCTCAAGCAGGCCATCGAGAGCGTGCCCGTGCTCGGCAACGGCGACATCTGGGCCGCGGAGGACGCCATCCGGATGATGGACGAGACGGGCGCCGACGGCGTCGTCGTCGGCCGCGGCTGCCTCGGCCGCCCCTGGCTCTTCGGCGACCTGGCCGCCGCGTTCCACGCGCGCGCCGCCGGCCTCGATCCCGCCGACACGCCCCGCGCGCACCCGACGCAGGGCCAGGTCGCCGACACGTTCCGCCGCCACGTCGAGCTCCTCGCCGAGTTCTTCGAGAGCGAGGAGCGCGGCTGCCGGGACGCGCGCAAGCACGTCGCCTGGTACTTCAAGGGCTACCCCGTCGGCGGCGACCTGCGGGCCGCGCTCGCGTCGGCGTCCTCGCTGGAGGAGATCGACGGCCTGCTCGCCACGCTCGACCGCGACCAGCCCTACCCGGGCGCCGGGGCCGAGGGCGCGCGTGGCCGCCAGGGCAGCATGAAGCGCACGGCGCTGCCGGACCGCTGGCTCGAGAGCCGCGACATCGACGCGCGGGATGCGATGGAGATCGCGGACGGGGAGATCCACAACAGTGGCGGTTGAGAGCACGACGACGAGGTCCACGTACAGCGAGACCGACGCGGAGCGCTGGTACCCGGAGCAGCACTCATCGCGCCGGAGCGACTTCGCTCGCGACCGCGCCCGGCTCCTGCACTCCAGCGCGCTCCGCCGCCTGGCCGCCAAGACGCAGGTGCTGAGCCCCATGGCCGGCCTCGACTTCGCCCGCAACCGCCTCACGCACTCCCTCGAGGTGGCGCAGGTGGGGCGGGAGCTCGCCTCCAGCCTCGACCTGGATCCCGACGTGGTCGACACCGCGTGCCTCGCGCACGACATCGGCCACCCGCCCTTCGGCCACAACGGCGAGCGGGCGCTCAACGACTGGGCGTCCGACGTCGGCGGCTTCGAGGGCAACGCGCAGACGCTGCGGCTGCTCACGCGGCTCGAGCCCAAGGTCATCGGGCCGGAGGGGCGCCCGTACGGCCTCAACCTCACGCGCGCCAGCCTCGACGCGAGCTGCAAGTACCCGTGGCCGAGCTCGCAGTCGGTGCCCGACCCGTCCGGCCGCGGCAAGTTCGGCTTCTACGACGACGACGTGGCGGCGTTCGAGTGGCTGCGCGAGGGCGCGCCCACGGGCCGCCGCTGCATCGAGGCCGAGGTCATGGACCTCAGCGACGACATCGCCTACTCCGTGCACGACTTCGAGGACGCCATCGTCGGCGGCTACGTCGACGTGCGCGCGCTCGGCGCCCGGGTCGACCACGAGGAGCTCGTCGACTCGATGGTCGCGTGGATCGGCGGCGCGCACTCGCACGAGGAGCTCATCCAGGCCTTCGACCGGCTCGACTCCCTCGACGTGTGGGTGGACGAGTACGACGGCGGCCGCGGCGCGCAGGCGGCGCTGAAGGACCTCACGAGCCAGCTCATCGGCCGGTTCGCGGGCGCCGCGACGCAGCTCACGCGGGCCACCCACACCGACCGCAGCCTCATCCGCTTCGGCGCGCACGTCGTGGTGCCGCGCGCCATCCAGGCGGAGATCGCCGTGCTCAAGGGCATCGTCGCGGCGTTCGTCATGTCGAAGAACACGCGCCAGCCCATCTACGCCCGCCAGCGCGAGGTGCTCGCGGGCCTCGCCGACGCGCTGCACGCGCGCGGCGCCGACGAGCTCGACCCCGGCTTCGCGGGCGACTGGCACGAGGCAGCGGACGACGGCGCGCGCAAGCGCGTCATCGTCGACCAGGTCGCCAGCCTCACCGACCAGTCGGCCATCGCCTGGTACGAGCGCCTGTGCGCGCGGCCCGTCTTCTGATGCCCGCGGGGCGCGGCATCCGGCCGGGATCAGCCGGGGACCCCGGACGTAGGATGAGCCGATGGCACTGATCCGCAAGAGCGACATCGACGAGGTCCGCTCCCGGGTCAACCTGGGCGACGTGGTGGGAGAGTACGTCACACTCAAGTCCGCCGGCGTCGGATCCCTCAAGGGCCTCTGCCCGTTCCACGACGAGCGCACGCCGAGCTTCCACGTGCGGCCCCAGGTCGGCTTCTACCACTGCTTCGGCTGCGGCGAGGGCGGCGACGTCTACACGTTCCTGCAGCGGATGGACCACGTGACGTTCGCCGAGGCCGTCGAGCGCATGGCCCAGCGGATCGGCTACCAGCTGCACTACGAGGACGGCCAGGCCGCCACCGACCAGGGCAACCGCTCGCGGCTCCTCGGCGCGAACGAGGCGGCCGCGGAGTTCTTCGTCGAGCAGCTGGGATCCGAGGAGGCGGAGATCGGCCGCACCTTCCTCGGGGAGCGCGGCTTCGACCAGGGCGCGGCGCAGCGCTTCGGCGTCGGCTTCGCCCCGCAGAGCTGGGACGCGCTGTCCTCGCACCTCAAGGCCAAGGGCTACACGGAGGCCGAGCTCGTGACCGCGGGCCTCCTCAGCCAGGGCGACCGCGGCGCCTACGACCGGTTCCGCGGCCGGCTGGTGTGGCCCATCCGCGACCTGACCGGCGCCACGGTCGGCTTCGGCGCGCGCCGCCTGCGCGAGGACGACAAGGGCCCGAAGTACCTCAACACCCCCGAGACGCCCGTCTACCACAAGAGCTCGGTGCTCTACGGGCTCGACCTCGCCAAGCGCGACGTGAGCCGCGGCCGCCAGGTCGTCGTGGTCGAGGGCTACACCGACGTGATGGCCTGCCACCTCGCGGGGATCACGACGGCGGTCGCCACGTGCGGCACCTCGTTCGGCGTCGACCACATCAAGGTGCTCCGCCGCGTGCTCGGCGACGACAGCGGGCTCGGCGAGGTCGTCTTCACCTTCGACCCCGACGCGGCCGGGCAGAAGGCCGCCATGCGCGCGTTCTCCGAGGAGCGCCGGTTCGCCGCGCAGACCTACGTCGCGGTCGGCCCCGAGGGGCTGGATCCCTGCGACCTGCGCCTCACGCGCGGCGACGACGCCGTGCGTCGCATGATCCAGGGCAAGAAGCCCATGTTCGAATTCGCGATCAAACAGATCCTCGCCGACCACGACCTCGACACCGTCGAGGGCCGCGTCGCCGCCCTCCGTGCCGCGGCTCCCGTGGTCGCCGACATCCGCGACCCGTCGCTCCGCCCGGGGTACGCCCGCGAGCTCGCCGGGTGGCTCGGCATGGACCTCACCGAGGTGGGCCGCGCCGTCCAGACCGCCGGCCGCAGCATGCCCGCCGACGGCGCCGACCGCTCCGGCGGCTCGCCGCAGGGTCGGCACGCGCAGGGCGGGCACGGCCCGGACGACGACGGCACAGGAGACGCGTCCCGCTCCATGTCGCTCATGGACCTGCCGACGGACCTCGCCACGCGCCTGGAGCGCGACGCCCTCATGGCGATGCTGCAGCACCCCGAGCTCGTCGGGAACGACCTCGTCATGCGCGCCGCGCAGGTCACGTTCGTCAACGAGAGCCTCGCGGTCGTCCGCGACGGCGTCATCGGGAGCATGGACGCGCTCGGCGGCGCCGACTGGCTCTCGCGCGTGGCCCTCGAGGTGCCCGAGTCGTTCGCGACGCTCGTGAAGCAGCTCGGCGTCGCGCCGCTGCCCAACCGCGGCGACGCCGACAAGCTCGCGGTCTACGTGAAGGGCGTGACGGCCGAGCTCGTCGGCCGCGACCTGCTGCGCCGCAAGGCCGACCTCATCGGGCGGCTGCAGCGCACGGACGCGACGCACGAGCGCGAGCGCTACCAGGAGATCCAGCGCGAGCTCATGCAGGTCGAGGCCGAGCGCCGCGCGCTCCGCGAATAGCGGGGGATCCCTCCGTGAAAGGCACGTCGGGCATGCGGGAGACGCGCACGGCCCATGTTTCATTCGTGTGAAGAAGCGTCCCCGCGCGTCCCCCGGGTCCGGGCTGCTGTTTCCCGTGTGTTAGAAATCATTCACAGCACAGCGTCCGTGTCTTCCCGATGCGCGGGCGCGATCCCCTTCATGAAAGAGGCACTCGGAACATGACGTCCGCATTCCCCCGGCGCTCACGCGTCCTGCTCGCCACGGCCGGATTCTCCGCCGCGGCCCTCGTCCTCGCCGGCTGCTCCGGCGGATCCGGCGACCCGCTCGCCGAGGACGGCGCCTCAGGCGGCGGATCCATCGTCGTCGGCACGACCGACAAGGTCCTCTCGCTCGACCCGGCCGGCTCCTACGACAACGGCTCGTTCGCGGTGCAGAACCAGGTCTACCCGTTCCTGTTCAACAGCCCCTACGGCAGCCCCGACGTCGAGCCCGACCTCGCCGTCTCCGGCGAATACACCTCGCCGAACGACTTCACCGTGAAGCTGAAGCCCGACCTGAAGTTCGCGAACGGCCACGCCCTCACCGCGAGCGACGTCAAGTTCACGTTCGACCGCATCGCGACCATCGCGGCGAACGGCGCCGACAACGGCAACGGCCCGTCGTCGCTGCTCGCGAACGTCGAGTCCGTCGCGGCGCCGGACGACACCACCGTCGTCTTCACGCTGAAGACCGCCAACGACCAGACCTTCGAGCAGGTGCTCTCCAGCCCCGCCGGCCCCATCGTCGACGAGGAGGTCTTCCCGGCCGACGCGCTCGCCGACCCGGCCGCCATCGTCGCGGCGAACGCCTTCGCGGGCCAGTACGTCATCACCGACTTCCAGCTCAACCAGCTCGTCGCCTACGCGCCGAACGCCGACTACCAGGGCGTCCTGCCGAAGGCCGCCAACGGCGGCGTGACCGCGCGCTACTACGCGGACGAGACCACGATGAAGCTCGCCGTGCAGAACGGCGAGATCGACGTCGCGGGCCGCTCGCTCGGCGCGACCGACATCGCTGACCTCAAGAAGGACGACTCCGTCCAGGTCGTCGAGGGACCCGGCGGCGAGATCCGCTACATCACGTTCAACCTGAACACGCAGCCCTTCGGGAAGACCACCGGCGAGGCCGACGAGGCCAAGGCCCTCGCCGTGCGCCAGGCGGCCGCCGACCTCGTCGACCGCGACGAGCTGTCGACCCAGGTCTACAACGGCACATACACGCCGCTGTACTCCTACGTGGCCGACGGCCTCTCCGGCGCCAACGAGGCGCTGAAGGGCATGTACGGCGACGGTAACGGCGGGCCGGACGCGGACAAGGCCGCGAAGGTCCTCTCCGACGCGGGCGTCCAGACGCCCGTCGCCCTGCAGCTCCAGTTCAACCCGGACCACTACGGCGCCGGCTCGGACGACGAGTACGCGCTCATCAAGCAGCAGCTCGAGGCGACCGGCCTGTTCCAGGTCAACCTGCAGTCCACGATCTGGGACCAGTACAGCAAGGCCCGCGTCAACGACGAGTACCCGGCGTACCAGCTCGGCTGGTTCCCCGACTACTCGGACGCGGACAACTACCTGACGCCGTTCTTCTCCCCGCAGTCCTTCGTGAAGAACCACTACGACAACCCCGCCGTGACGGACCTCATCACGCAGCAGCTGTCGGAGGCCGACTCCACGAAGCGCGCCGAGATCATCGGCCAGATCCAGGACGAGGTCGCCGCCGACCTGCCGACCCTGCCCCTGCTCCAGGGCTCGCAGGTCGCGGTGGCCGGCAAGGACGTGAAGGGCGTGACGCTCGACGCCTCCTTCAAGTTCCGCTACGCGCCGATCACCAAGGGCTAGCAGCCCTGCGGAGGGCGTCTCCTAGACTGACGACCTCCACGGATGGGGCGTCCCGCTGCGGCGGGACGCCCCATCCCCATGCCACCGGTCGTGGCATCCCGACCAGGCGCACCACCCGAACGACGACCCGAAAGGCCCACCCGCCGTGACCGTCATCCCGGACGCCAGCCCCGCGTCCGCGCCCCCCGGGGCGCAGCAGCCCAAGGCCCGGAAGCAGGGGATCGGGCTCGGCCAGTACATCCTCATCCGCGCCGTGCTCATCATCCCGACCGTGTTCATCCTCGTGACGCTGGTCTTCTTCCTCATGCGCATCGTGGGCGACCCGATCTCCGCCGCCGTCGGCGACCGCCTCACCCCGGAGCAGCTCCAGGAGCGCCTCGCTACCGCCGGGTTCGACCGGCCGATCATCGTCCAGTACCTCGAGTACCTCGGCCAGATCGCGACGGGGAACTTCGGCCGCTCGCTCACGGACAACCGCCTCATCAGCGAGGTGCTGCTGCAGTACGGCTCCGCCACGCTCGAGCTCGTCATCTACTCGCTGATCGTCGCGTTCGTCATCGGCATCCCGCTCGGCCTCGTGGCCGCCTACTTCAAGGACCGCACGCCCGACGCCGTGCTGCGGATCCTCGCGATCCTCGCCTACGCCACGCCCGTGTTCTTCGCGGGCCTGCTGCTCAAGCTCGTCTTCTCGGTCTGGCTCGGGATCCTCCCGCTGTCCGGCCGCGCCGACACGCGCGTCGAGGTCGCCCTGGGGAGGCTGGAGAACCCGACCGGCATCTACCTGATCGACGCGCTCCGCCTCGGCAGCCCCACGGCCGTCAGCGACGTGCTCGAGCACGCGGTGCTCCCGGCGCTCGCGCTGGGCCTCCTGACCGCGGGCATCTTCCTGCGGCTCGTGCGCACCAACGTGATCTCCACGCTCGGCACCGAGTACGTGGACGCGGCGCGCTCGCGCGGCGTCGGGGAGTTCCGGCTCACGACCCGGCACGCGCTGAAGCCCGCGCTCATCCCGATCATCACGGTCGTGGGCCTGCAGATCGCCGTGATGCTCGGCGGCGCGGTGCTCACAGAGACCACGTTCGAGTGGCGCGGCCTCGGCTTCCAGCTCGCCCAGTACCTGGCGGCGCGCGACTTCGTCGCCGTGCAGGGCATCGTGGCGCTCCTGGCCGTGATCGTGGCCGTGACCAACTTCATCGTCGACGTCGTCGCGGCGCTCATCGACCCGCGAGTGAGGTACTGACATGACCGACACCACCACCGCAGCGCCCGCGCCCGCCCCGGCGCGCCGGTCCCTGCTCCAGCGCCTCCCGCTCGTCTCGCACGTGCGGCAGAGCGTCGGCCTCCAGCGCGGCATGCTCGTCGCCGGCATGGTCATCACCGGGATCTTCATCCTGCTCGCGGCGTTCGCGCCGCTCATCGCGCCCTTCGGCTTCGACCAGGACCGGGACGACGCGGGCTCGTTCACGCGCCAGGCAGCCCCCGACGCGGCGCACATCTGGGGCACCACCGTCGGCGGCTACGACGTGTTCTCGCGAGTGGTCTGGGGCACGCAGACCGCGCTGTCGGTCGTCGTGATCGCCGTGGTCCTGTCGCTGTTCGCCGGCGTGCTGCTCGGCGTCGTCTCGGGCTACCTCGGCGGCTGGCTCGACCGGATCCTCGTGGTCATCGCCGATGCCATCTACCCGTTCCCGACGCTGCTGCTCGCGATCGTCGTGAGCATCGTGCTGACCGGCGGGCAGTCGAGCCTCTGGGGCGGCATCCTGGCCGCCGCCGTCAGCATCACCGTCGTCTACATCCCGCAGTACTTCCGGGTCATCCGCGCGGAGGTCGTGCGGCTGAAGGCGGAGGCGTTCGTCGAGAGCGCCAAGGTCATCGGCACGTCGACGCCGCGGATCATGTTCGTGCACGTGCTGCGGAACTCCACCCGCACGCTGCCGCTGATCCTCACGCTGAACGCGTCCGAGGCCATCCTCACGCTCGCGGGCCTCGGCTTCCTCGGCTTCGGCATCTCGCCGACGTCGGCCGCCGAGTGGGGCTACGACCTCAACCGCGCGCTCGCGGACACCGCGAGCGGCGTCTGGTGGACGGGCGTCTTCCCCGGCGTCGCCATCGTGCTGCTCGTCCTCGGGCTCACGCTCGTGGGCGAGAGCGTGAACGACATCTCCGACCCCAAGCTGCGCGCCCGCAAGCGCGCCGAGAAGAAGAAGGTGTCCGCATGAGCGACGTCGTCTCGATCCGCGACCTCGGGGTGACATTCGCGACCGACGGCGGCGACGTCCGCGCGGTCGACGGGGTGTCCCTCACGGTGTCGCCCGGCGAGATCCTCGCCATCGTGGGGGAGTCGGGGTCGGGCAAGTCCGTCACCGCCCGCACGATCCTCGGCCTCCTGCCCGACACGGCCGTCACCGACGGCGCCGTGCTCCTCAGCGATCGGAAGGGCGCGGGTGCGGTCGACGTGCTCTCCATCTCCGCCGACGAGCTGCGCCGGGCGCGCGGCCGCGACGTCGCGATGGTGTTCCAGGAGCCGTCCACGGCGCTGAACCCCGTGCACACGGTGGGCTGGCAGATCGTCGAGGGCCTCCGCGCCCACGGCCGCGTCTCGAAGAAGGAGGGCCGCGCGAAGGCGATCGACATCCTCCGCCGCGTGGGCATCCCCGACCCCGAGACCCGCGTCGACCACTACCCGCACCAGTTCTCCGGCGGGCAGAAGCAGCGCGTCGTCATCGCGATGGCGCTCGTGCTGGATCCCGGGCTCATCGTCGCCGACGAGCCGACCACGGCGCTCGACGTGACCGTGCAGGCCGAGATCCTCGACCTGCTGCGCCGCTGCCGCGACGAGTTCGGCGCCGCCGTCATCCTCATCACGCACAACATGGGCGTCGTGGCCGACCTCGCCGACCGCGTGGCGGTCATGTACCGCTCGCGGCTCGTCGAGCAGGCGGATGTGGCCACGCTCTTCGCGTCGCCGAAGGAGGAGTACACGCGGAACCTGCTCGCGTCCGTGCCGAAGCTCGGCGAGGGCGTCGCCGCGACCGTCGAGCGCGCGGCGGTGCGCACGCGGGCGCGCGCGGCGTCCACCACGGAGGCGGCGCCCGTCGTCGTCGCGGAGGGGCTGGAGATCGAGTACCCGGGTCGCCTCGGGTCGCCCGCCTTCCGCGCCGTGAAGGGCGTCGACCTGCGCATCGAGGCGGGCGAGGTCCTCGGGCTGGTGGGGGAGTCGGGCTCGGGCAAGACCACCATCGGCCGGGCCATCGCGGGGCTGACGAACGTGACCGGCGGATCCCTGAAGGTCCTCGGGACCGAGATGCTCGGGGTGCGCGAGCGCGACTTCCGGAAGCTCCGTGCCGACATCGGGTTCGTGTTCCAGGATCCGGCGACCAGCTTCAACCCGCGCCTCACGATCGCCGAGTGCGTGGCCGAGCCGCTCATCGTGCACGGTCGCGCGAAGTCGCCGCAGGCCGCCCGCGGCCGGGTCGACGAGCTGCTCGAGGCCGTGCAGCTGCCCAAGGCCTTCGGCGACAGGTACCCGCACGAGCTCTCGGGCGGTCAGCGCCAGCGCGCGAGCCTCGCCCGCGGCCTCGCGCTCGAGCCGTCGCTGCTCGTGGCCGACGAGCCGACGAGCGCGCTCGACGTGTCGGTCCAGGCGCGCGTGCTGGAGCTCTTCGCCGAGCTGCAGCGCGAGCTCGGGTTCGCGGCGCTGTTCATCAGCCACGACCTGGCCGTCGTCGACCTCCTCGCCGACCGCATCGCCGTGCTGTACCGCGGCGAGCTGGTGGAGGAGGGGACGGGCGCCGATGTGCTGGGGAACCCGCAGCACCCGTACACGCAGCGCCTGCTGGCGTCGCTGCCCGTGCCCGACCCGGCCGAGCAGGCCGAGCGACGTGGACGGCTGCACGCGCTCCGCGCCGCCGAGCGGACCGCCGGCTAGGCGGCTCGGAGCGGGGCCCGGTCGACCCCGGGCATGATGGGTCGGAACCCGCACCCGTCGTGCGGCCGGTCACGCCGGCCTGCCGCACGACCACGCCGAGGACGGAGCAGCGCATGACGCACACCCCCCGAGACGCCGACGCGGACGGCGGACCCGCCGAGCCCGTGCTCGACGTCCGCGACCTGCGGCTGGCGTACCCCGCCCGCCGCGGAGCCGAGACGCCGCCGGCCGTCGACGGCATCACGCTCCGGATCATGCCGGGCGAGGTGCTCGGCGTGGTCGGCGCGAGCGGATCCGGGAAGTCGTCCCTCGCGCGCGTGCTGGCGGGCCTCGTCCCGTCGGGCGACGAGGGGGCGGCCGTGCCGCGGATCACCGGCGGCGACGCGTCCGTGCTCGGCGAGGGCCTCCGCCGCATGGGCCGCCGCGCGCGCACGCGGACCACGTACGGCATCGGCTACGTGCCGCAGGACGCCGGCACCACGCTGCACCCCCAGCTCACGGCGAGCGAGGCCATCGCGGAGCCGATCTTCTCCCGCGACCGCCGCTTCGACAGCCAGGTCGCCGCGCGCCGCGTCGTCACCCTGCTGACGGCGCTCGACCTGCCGCCGGGCACGCAGGACAGGTATCCGCACGAGCTCTCCAGCGGCCAGCGCCAGCGCGTCGCCCTCGCGCGCGCGCTCGTGCTCGGCCCGCGCCTCCTCATCGCCGACGAGCCCACGTCGGGCGTCGACGTGATGAGCCGCGTCGCCGTGCTCGACCTGCTGCGCGACCTCCAGTCCCGCGGCGGCTTCTCCGCCCTCGTGGTCAGCCACGACCTCGCCGTGGTCGAGCGCCTCACCGACCGCCTCGCCGTGCTGGACCGCGGGACGCTGGTCGGCTTCGGCGCCATCGACGACGTGCTCGCGGATCCCACGCACCCGTACGTGCAGGGGCTCGCAGAGTCGCGCACGGCCGCCGAGCCCGCGCCCGACGAAGGCGACCCCGACCCGGACGTCGTCCTGCGTTCCCCCGAACCGCCCGCCCGCGTCCCGCATCCCCGGAGGCCCCTCGCATGACCGACACCACCGCATCCGCATCCGCCCCGCGTCGCATCCACCGCGCGGTCGACGGCGCCACGCCGCACCGCCTCACCGGTGACGCGCGGCCGACACCTGGCCCGATCGCCATGCTGCCGCGGACGGAGGACGCGTACCTCGAGGCCGTCCGCGCCGGAGGCGGCGAGGTGGCCGAGCTGTCGGAGGACACGCGCGGCATCGTCTGGCTCTCCATCCGCCGCGCCGCCGAGCTCACGGACACGCTCGCCGCCAACCCGCAGGTCCAGTGGGTGCAGCTGCCGTTCGCGGGCGTCGACGCGTTCGCCGACACGCTCCGCGAGTGCGACCGGCCCGACCTCGTCTGGACGAGCGCGAAGGGCGCCTACTCCGAGCCGGTCGCCGAGCACGCGCTCGCGCTGACCCTCGCGACGCTGCGGCAGCTCCCGGAGCGCGCGCGGGCGACCTCCTGGGGATCCTCCGCCGGCCTCTCCCTCTACCGGTCCGAGGTCGTCGTCGTCGGCGCGGGCGGCATCGCGCTGGAGTACATCCGGCTGCTCGCGCCGTTCGACTGCACCGTCACGGTCGTCCGCCGCAGCGGCGACCCCGTGGAGGGCGCGGATCGCACCGTCACGGCCGACCGGCTCGACGAGGTGCTGCCGGGCGCCGACGTCGTGATGCTCGCCGCGGCCAGCACCGACGACACCGCCGGGCTCATCGGCGCCGCGCAGCTCGCGGCGATGAAGGACACGGCCGTCCTCGTCAACATCGCCCGCGGCGCGCTCGTCGATCCCGACGCGCTGCTCGACGCGCTCCGCTCGGGCGCGATCCACGGCGCGGGCCTCGACGTCACGTCGCCCGAGCCGCTGCCGGACGGCCACCCCCTGTTCTCCGAGCCGCGCTGCATCGTCACGCCGCACACCGCGGACACCCCTGACATGGTGCGGCCGCTGCTGGCCGAGCGGATCCGCCTCAACACGGAGGCGTTCACGAGCACGGGCGACTTCGTGGGCATCGTGGAGCCGTCCTCGGGCTACTGACGCCGTCGTGCCCGTCGCCCGCCCGCGCCGCGTCGTGCGCGCCCCGTAGGGTGAAGGCGTGATGACGCCCGAGGAAGCCGCCGTGCCCGAGGTCTCGATGTGGGCGGGCGGCTACACCGCCGACGCCGGCGGATCGGGCGTCGGCATCACGGCCCTCGCGGTCGATCCCATCACGGGCGACCTCGCGGTCACGGGCACCGCGGTGGAGACGCCGTCGCCCTCCTTCCTCCTCGCGCACGGCGACATGGTCTACGCGGTGGGCGAGGCCGCCGACCGCGTGGAGGCGTTCCGGCGCGGCCCGGGCGGCTCGCTGCAGTGGGCGGGCGGGCAGCCGAGCGGCGGATCCGGCCCCTGCCACCTGCATGTCGTCGGCGACCTGCTCCTCACCTCGCACTACGGCGACGGCACCGTCGCCGTCCACCCGCTCGCGGCCGACGGGTCCATCGGCGAGGCGACGCAGCTCCTGACGGCCGAGGGATCCGGCCCCCGCCCGCAGCAGGACGGCCCGCACGCGCACGCCACGCTCCACGTCGGCGGCGGCATCGTCCTCAGCGCCGACCTCGGCACCGACGAGGTGCTCGTGCACGTCCTCCGCGACGGCCGGCTGGACCGGATCGCAGCCGTCGCGCTCCCGCCCGGCACCGGCCCGCGCCACATGGCGCTCCTGTCGTCGGGCCGCGTGCTCCTCGTGGGCGAGCTCGACGGCACGCTGCACGCGCTCGAGGGCGCGGGCGCGGGCGGTTCCTGGCGCGTCGCCGCGTCCACCGCGTGCGCGGCCGTGCCCGATGCGCGGGACTCCGCCGCCGAGGTGCGGGTGTCCGCGGACGAGCGGCTCGCCTACGTCGGCCTCCGCGGCTCCGACCGGATCGCGGTGGTCGGCATCGCCCCCGACGGCGCGCTCGCCCCCGTCGCCGCGTTCGACTGCGGTGGCGAGACGCCGCGCCACCACGCGATCGTCGACGACCGGCTGCACGTCGCGAACCAGGGGTCCGGCACGGTCGCGTCGTTCCGGCTCGACCCGGCGACCGGGCTGCCCACGGCGGCGCCCGCCGTGATCGCCGTGCCGAGCCCGACCTACCTGCTGCCCCTGGCCTGACCCGCGGCTCCTGCGCCGCTCAGCGCAGCAGCAGGGGAGCGGCCGCTCGGATCTCCTCCTCGACCCCGAGCCCGCGCCAGCCGACGGAGGTGAACGCGCGGCCGCCGACCCCGTTGCGGTCCATCAGCGCGAAGCCGACCGCGCGGATCCCCGAGTAGGCGATGAGCACGGGGGCCGCGGGATCCGACACGAGACGCACGATGCGCTCACGCCTGGCCTCGAGCACGGGCAGCGTGTCTGCGGGCCTGTCGTCCGGGCGGAGGAGGATCGCGGCGGCCACCGGGTCGTCGGCCGCGGCGTCGTCGCGGGAGCGGAGATCCTCGTCGAGCAGCGGCCAGAGCCGGTCAGCGTCGTTCGGACGCGCGACCACGATCTCGAACATCCCCATGACGCGACGCTACCGGGCGCGGAGGCGAGGGGAGGGCGCGCAAAGTAAAAGGCCCCGCGGGTGGAGCCGCGAGGCCTTCGCTCCCCGAGTTGGACTCGAACCAACAACCTGCCGGTTAACAGCCGGCTGCTCTGCCAATTGAGCTATCGAGGATCACGTGGAGCAACCTGGAAAGCGTAGCAAAGAATTCGGGCGCCTCCGATCACCGGGCGGCGACCCGGGCGCGTCCCTCAGTCCTCGAGGTGGTCGCGCCCCGGCAGCCACGACTGCCCGGGCACGCCCCAGCCGCTCTTCCGGATGATCTTCGCCACGGGCTTCACGTGCTCGTGCTCGAGCCGGTCGGTGTAGAGCAGGCCGTCGAGATGGTCGAACTCGTGCTGCAGGATCCGCGCGAACCAGCCGGCCGCCTGGATCTCGAACGGGCGGCCGTCGAGGTCGACCGCGCGGAGGATCGCCCGCTCGGCGCGCACCAGCGGGAAGCGCTCGCCCGGGAACGACAGGCAGCCCTCCTCCTCGGTGTCCTCGTCGGCCTCGCGCACGGCGACGGGCGTGATGAACAGGTCCGGGTTCACGGCGACGCCCCGCAGCGGCTCGCCCTCGTCGGTCTCGTAGGAGTAGACGAACACGCGCAGCGGCACGCCCACCTGGGGAGCCGCGAGGCCGACGCCCGGCGCCTCGTCCATGGTGTCGAACATGTCGGCCACCAGGGTGCGCAGGTCGTCGTCGAACGCCTCCACCTCGCGGGCCGGGGCGTGCAGGACGGGGTCTCCGGTGATCCGGATGGGGAGGACGGCCATGCTGCCGATGATATGCGGGCCGCCGGGTAGGGTCGGGGCGTGCCCTTCGACGCCAGCCCCGTTCTCCAGGCCGCCTCGTTGACCCCGTACCAGGCGCTCGGCATCCCGATCGCGCTCGTCGGCGCCGTGTTCCTGTCCCTGGGCGCGCAGCTGCAGTCGCAGGGCGTCGCGAAGATGGAGGCGCGCGGGAAGAAGAGCACGGCGGGCCTCAGCCTCCGCCAGCTGGGCGCGCTGCTCGGCCGCCCGTCATGGGTCGCCGGCACCGTGATGCTCGGCCTCGCCATCGTGTTCCAGCTCGCGAGCCTGCGCCTCGCGCCCCTCATCGTGGTGCAGCCGCTCGGCGCGGTGGCGCTCGTGGTCACGGCCGTCCTCAACTCCCGCGCCACGGGGAAGCGCCTCGACCTCAAGGCCAAGCGCGCGGTCGGGCTGTGCATCGGCGGCGTCGGCCTGTTCGTGGTCTTCGCGGCCGTCTTCGCGAAGGAGACGCCCATCCGCACGCCCGAGCTGATCACGATCCTGGTGATCCTCGCGGTCGTGCTCGCGCTGCTCGGCGGCCTCTTCCTCTACTTCCGCAAGCACGTCCGCGCGATCTTCTACATCATCAGCGCGGGCGTGCTCTACGGCTTCGTCGCGACGCTCGCCAAGGTCGTCATCAACCGCCTCACGACGGGCGACTTCGACGTGCTCACCGGCGTCTGCATCGTGGCCCTCGTCGCGGCGACCCTGCTCGGCGCGTACTTCGTGCAGACCGCGTACTCGTCGGGACCGCCCGACCTCGTCATCGCGGGGCTCACGGTGGTCGACCCGCTCGTGGCCGTGTGCATCGGCGTGACCGTCCTCGGGGAGGCAGCGGACGCGCCGCTCTACGCCGGCGTGGCCTTCCTCGTCGCGGGCGCGGTGGCGGTCATCGGCGTGTTCCAGCTCGCGAAGCACCACCCGCACGCGTCCTGACCCGCCTGCATCCCCGGGCGCCGAGGGGAGCCCCGGGCGCACCGAGGGCGGCTGCCCCGACCCCGGTGCGCCGTCGGGCCGCCCCGGGGCCCGTGCGATACGTTGCTCTGCGACACCCGGCCCGCGCCACCCCGATCCACGTGACGCGCGCCGGACGCCGACACCACTGGAGAGACACTTCTTGCCGAACACCTCAGGGCAGACCCCGCGCGAGCCGGCGACCCCCGGTCGACCGCTGCGCATCCTCATCGGCGCGGACACGTTCCCGCCGGACGTGAACGGGGCGGCGCGCTTCGCGGAGCGCCTCGCGGGGGGCCTCGTCCGCCGCGGCCACGAGGTGCACATCGTCGCCCCGGCGGCGAGCCGCAAGCACGGCACGTGGACCGAGGTCCACGACGGCCAGGAGATGACCGCGCACCGCCTGCGCAGCTGGCGCTGGTACCCGCACGACTGGCTGCGGTTCGCGCTGCCGTGGACCGTGAACCAGAACAGCGCCCGGATCCTCGACGCCGTGCAGCCCGACGTGGTGCACTTCCAGTCGCACATCGTCACGGGCCGCGGCCTCAGCATCGAGGCCGAGAAGCGCGGCATCCGCATCATCGGCACCAACCACTTCATGCCGGAGAACATGCTCCAGCACACGCTGCTGCCGGTCGCGTGGCAGGACAAGGCCATCACGATGGCCTGGAAGGCCGCGCGCCGCACCTTCGGGCGCGCCGAGGCCGTCACGACGCCGACGCGCCGCGCCGCCCAGTTCCTCGAGCGCTACACGGGCCTCTCCGGCGTCATCGCCATCTCGTGCGGCATCGACGCGGCCAACTACACGCCCGACTTCTCGCCGCGCACCCGCAACCGCATCGTCTTCGTCGGCCGGGTGACGGGGGAGAAGCAGATCGACGTGCTGCTGCGCGCGTTCGCGATCCTGCCCGCGTCGCTCGACGCCGAGCTCGAGATCGTGGGCGGCGGCGACCAGAAGTCGGCGCTCGAGAAGCTCGCCGCCGACCTCGGCATCGCGGACCGCACGACCTTCACCGGCTACGTGTCCGACGGGGAGCTGCGCCGCGCGTACACGCGCGCCACCGTGCTCGCCATGCCGAGCATCGCCGAGCTGCAGTCCATCGTCACGATGGAGGCGATGGCCTCCGCGCTGCCCGTCGTGGCGGCCGACGCCATGGCCCTCCCGCACCTCGTGCACGACGGCGAGAACGGCTACCTCTTCCGACCCGGCGACGTCGACGACCTCGCGACGAAGCTGCAGCGGGTGCTCGAGCTCCCCGAGGAGGAGCTCCAGCGCATGAAGCGCGAGAGCCTCGCGGTGGTCGCCACGCACGACATCGAGCGCACGATCTCGACGTTCGAGAGCCTGTATCGTGGCGAGTCCGTGGCCGCGCCGGTCACGGACGAGGCACGCGGACGCACGGACGGCCACACCGCCGTCTAGGCACGCCGTCTCGGGGCGGTAGCTCAGCTGGTCAGAGCAGCGGACTCATAATCCGTCGGTCATGGGTTCAAGTCCCATCCGCCCTACTCCCGCCCGGCCCGGCTCCGCGCGCACGGCCGCGCGCGGGTCCCCTCGGCCCTCCCGTCGTCCGCCCTCTCGCCCGCGACCCTCGGACTGGGGTCCGCGCCGCCCTAGCACGGCGCCGCTCAGACCGCCACGGCGATGTCCGCTCTATTACCATGGGTATCGAAATCACCCCGGTCGCGGGGCTCCCGAGGGCCGCCGACGACTGCCACCGGCCACCCGCCGACGAGGCGCCAGCGCGCGCGTCGCGCCCGCCGCCGACCCGCGAGGACACGATGACGAGCACTCGACCCACCCGCACGAGCCGATCCGCGACGGTCGCGCCCGAGGGATCGAGCACGCGTTCGTTCCGCGGCGACATCCAGGGCCTCCGCGCCCTCGCCGTGATCGCGGTCATCCTCGACCACCTGCTCGCCTGGCCGTCCGGCGGCTTCCTCGGCGTCGACGTCTTCTTCGTGATCTCCGGCTTCATCATCACGTCGCTCCTGCTGCGCCAGCACGACAAGCGCGGGCGGATCTCGTTCGCCGACTTCTACCGCAAGCGCGTGAAGCGCATCCTCCCGGCCTCGACCGCGGTGCTCCTCGTCACCGTGCTCGCCAGCTGGATGGTGTTCCTCTCCGGCCGCGCGTCCGCGATCGCGTGGGACAGCGTCGCCGCGTTCTTCTTCGTCGCCAACTGGCGCTTCGCCGCGACCGACACCGACTACTGGGCCGCCGACAGCGCCGTCTCGCCCGTGCAGCACTACTGGTCGCTCGGCGTGGAGGAGCAGTTCTACGTCGTCTGGCCGATCCTCCTCACGATCGGCCTCGCGCTCTCGCTGCGGTTCCGCGGGCCGGGCCGCTACCGAGGGGTCCTCACCGCGATCCTCGTCGTCATCACGGTCGGATCCTTCGCGTGGGCCATGGCGGACACCGCCGGCAACGCCGCCGTCGCCTACTTCTCCACGCTCTCCCGCGCCTGGGAGCTCGGCGTGGGGGCGCTGCTGGCCGTCGCCACCCCGCTGCTGCGCCGCATCCCGGATGCCGCGCGTCCGGTCATCGCGTGGGCGGGGCTCGCCGTCATCGCGTACGGGCTGTTCGCGCTGAGCAGCGAGTCGCCGATCCCGGCGCCCGGCTCCGCGATCCCCGTCCTCGGCGCCGCGCTCGTCATCGCCGGCGGCACGGGCGGCGCGCAGCGCTTCCTCTGGCCGCTCACGAATCCCGTCTCGCGCTACCTCGGCGACATCTCGTACTCGCTCTACCTCTGGCACTTCCCGGTCATCGTGATCCTCGCGGCGGTCTCCGACACCGCGGGGCTCGCCTACCCGGTCATCGTGCTCGTGCTCACCCTCGGCCTCTCGGTGCTCTCGTACCACGGCCTCGAGGACCCGATCCGCCGCTCGCACTGGCTCGAGCCCGGCGCCGCGGCGCGCAGGAAGAAGAAGCGCGCGCGTCGCCGCCCGGGATTCGGCGCGTCCACGGGCACGAAGGTCGCCGCCCTCGGGACGGCCGCGCTCCTCACGGTCACGTTCATCAGCCTCGCCGTCGTCCGGCAGCAGGAGATCCAGGAGGCGTCGCGCATCGCCCCGGGCCCGGCCGCGTCCGGCGAGGCCGACGCCGCTGACCCCGCCGTGCTCGCGGCCGGCGACCTGGGCGCGCTGCAGGTCCAGATCCGCGACGCCCTCGCCGCGACCAGCTGGCCCGCGCTCGACCCGGCGATCGACGGCCTGGAGAAGTCCGCCGTCCCCGTCGAGGACGGCCAGGGCTGCGGCCGCACCGACGTGGCTAACCCGCGCTCCTGCTCCTTCGGCGACAGCCGGAAGCCCACGATCATGGTGCTCGGCGACTCGACCGGCATCACGCTGCTGCCCACGGTGCGGGCGATGTTCGAGGCGACGCACCACATCCGCGGGCTCACCTTCGCCGGGTGCGCCGTGATGGACGTCCAGTGGGACTTCCCCGACGCGTCCACGAAGGGCGGATGCCTGGACTTCCGCGAGAAGGCGATCGCCGCCATCCAGGAGGAGAAGCCGGAGATCCTGTTCGTCAGCAACAGCTACGGGCAGATCCTCAAGCTCGCGTCCAAGGCGACCGGCGACGACGCGGTTGCCGAGTGGTCCGCGGGAGTCCAGAGCACGGTAGGCCAGGTCCGCGACAGCGTCGGCAAGGTCGTCCTCGTCTCGTCGCCTCCCACCGGGCAGCCGCTCGAGACCTGCGCCACGAAGGTCTCGACGCCCGCCGACTGCCAGGCCTCGATCCCGGGCGCCTGGAAGGTGGGGGACCGCGCGCAGCAGGACGCGGCCACCGCGCTCGGCATCGCCTACCTCGACACCTCGTCGCTGTTCTGCTGGGAGGAGACCTGCCCGTCGTTCGTCGGCAGCACGCCGACGAAGCGCGACAGCGTGCACACCACGCCGCAGTACGCGGCCGTCATCACGCCGGCGTTCCGGCAGATGCTCGACGAGGCGCTCGCGGGCGTCCCGGCCTGATCCACGCGCACGGGCGGGCGTCCCGGCCTCATCCACGCGCATGACGACGACGGCCGCCGCGCGGATGCGCGACGGCCGTCGGATCGAGCGGGAGCGGCTACTCCCGGAGCGTCGTGATGTGCTCGCGGTACCACTCGACAGTGGAGCGCAGGCCCTCGTCGAGGCCGATGGACGAGGTCCACCCGGCGTCGGCGAGCTTGGAGACGTCGAGCAGCTTCTGCGGCGTGCCGTCCGGCTTCGACGTGTCCCACTCCGTGCGGCCCTCGTAGCCGACGACGCGCGCGATGGTCTCCGCGATCTCGCGGATCGTCACGTCGCTGCCCGTGCCCACGTTGACCTGCTCGGGCCCGTCGTAGTGCTCGAGGAGGTGGAGGCACGCGGCGGCCATGTCGTCGACGTGCAGGAACTCGCGGCGCGGCGTGCCAGTGCCCCAGTTCGTCACCGACTCCGCGCCGGACGAGCGCGCCTCGTCGTAGCGGCGGATGAGCGCGGGCAGCACGTGCGACCCCTGGGGCGAGAAGTTGTCGCCCGGCCCGTAGAGGTTCGTCGGCATCGCCGAGATCCACGGCAGCCCGTACTGACGGCGCACGGCCTGGATCTGCATGATGCCCGCGATCTTCGCGATCGCGTACGCGTCGTTGGTGGGCTCGAGGTGACCGGTGAGGAGGCTGTCCTCGGTGATCGGCTGCGGCGCGAGCTTCGGGTAGATGCACGAGGATCCGAGGAACAGCAGGCGGTCGACGCCGTGCGCGAGCGCGGCGTCGAGCACGTTGACCTGGATCCGGAGGTTGTCGCTGAGGAAGTCGACCGGGTAGGTGCTGTTGGCGAGGATCCCGCCCACCTTGGCGGCCGCGAGCACCACGTGCACCGGCTTCTCGGCGGCGAAGAAGGCGAAGACCGCGTCGCGGTCCTTGAGGTCGAGCTCGGCTGAGGTGCGGCCGATGACGTCGGTGAAGCCCTCGGCCTCGAGCCGGCGCACGATCGCCGACCCGACGAGGCCGCGGTGGCCGGCCACGTAGACGCGGGCCGAGCGGTCGAGCGGCGCGGGCGTGAAGGCGACGGCGTCCCGCTCGTCGGCGGCGGCGCCGGCCGCGGGGGCCGCGCTCACGCCTCGACCGCGGCCGGCTCGGCCGTGCCCCAGCTCGCGAGCTTCACGGAGTCGATCCACGGGCGCCCCTCGGCCTCGAGCGCGGCGATGTCGGCGTCCACCATGATCCGGGCGAGCATCGTGGTGTCGACCGTGGCCTTCCAGCCGAGCTTCTCCTCGGCCTTGGTGGCGTCGCCCACCAGGGCGTCGACCTCGGTGGGGCGGAGGTAGCGCGGGTCGAACCGGACGTGCTCGGACCAGTCGAGCCCCGCGTGCGAGAACGCGGTCTCGAGGAAGTCGCGCACGGTGAAGTTGCCGCCGGTGGCGAGCACGAAGTCGTCGGGCTCGTCGGCCTGCAGCATCCGCCACATGCCCTCGACGTACTCGGCGGCGTAGCCCCAGTCGCGGATGCTGTCGAGGTTGCCGAGGTACACGTGGTCCTGCTTGCCGGCCTTGATGGCGGCGACCGCGCGCGTGATCTTGCGGGTCACGAACGTCTCGCCGCGGCGGGGCGACTCGTGGTTGAACAGGATCCCGTTGACGGCGAACATGTCGTACGCCTCGCGGTAGTTCTTCGTGATCCAGAAGCTGTAGAGCTTCGCGGCCCCGTACGGGGAGCGCGGGTAGAACGGCGTGGTCTCGCTCTGCGGCGGGGGAGTGGCCCCGTACAGCTCGCTCGAGGAGGCCTGGTAGAAGCGGGTCTCGATGCCCGAGAGGCGCACGGCCTCGAGCAGGCGGATGGTGCCGGTCCCCGTCGTGTCGGCGGTGTGCTCCGGCTCGTCGAACGAGACGCGCACGTGCGACTGGGCCGCGAGGTTGTAGACCTCGTCGGGCTGGATCTGCATCATCAGCGTCGTGAGGCGCGAGCCGTCGCTCAGGTCGCCGTAGTGGAGGAAGAGCTTCGCGCCGTCCTCGTGCGGGTCCTGGTACAGGTGGTCGATGCGGGACGTGTTGAACGTCGACGAGCGGCGGATGAGGCCGTGGACCTCGTAGCCCTTGGCGAGCAGCAGCTCCGCCAGGTACGAGCCGTCCTGCCCGGTGATGCCGGTGATGAAAGCCTTCTTGGCCATGGATCCCCCCAGATTCTCATGCGGTGCGACGCGACGGCGGCGGGGCAGTCGCCCGGCGCGGCCGTCCGTCCGGTCGAATCTAACGTGACCGCGCCGCTCGACGGCAATCGGGGTACGACGCCGCGCGGTCCGTTAACGACATCGAAACCTCCAGGCACCAGAATGGGGTCATGGGGGATTTGAGCACGACCGACGCTGCGCGCACGCAGACGGCGGACCTGGGGGGCCTCACGGTCTGCCTGGTCGGCATCAACTACTGGCCGGAGACCACGGGCATCGCGCCGTACACCACCGCGATGGCCGAGGCGCTCACCGACGCGGGGGCGTCGGTGCACGTGGTCACCGGGATACCGCACTACCCGCAGTGGAAGCTGCAGGACGAGCGGTACGCCGAGGGCAGGCGTTGGGAGGAGATGCGCGACGGCGTCCGCATCACCCGCGTCCGCCACACCATCCCGGAGACGCCCGACCTCGCGGGCAGGGCCAAGCTCGAGGCGAGCTTCCTGCGCGGGGCGCTCCGCGAGGTGCGGCGCGACACGAGCGAGGTCGTCATCGCGGTCACGCCGTCGCTCGCCGGCCTCGCCGCCGGTGCGCTCGGACGCGGCCGCCGGCCGTTCGGCGTGCTGGTGCAGGACCTCACGGGCAACGCCGCGGGCGAGTCCGGCACCACCGGGGGCCGCGCATCGCGCCTCATCGCGTCGGGGGAGTACGCGCTCCTCCGCCGGGCCGACCGCATCGGCGTCATCACGCCCCGCTTCGGCGACCTGCTGATCCAGCAGGGCCTGCCCGACGCATCCATCTCCGGGCTCCCGAACTTCACGCACATCACGCCGGTGGACGTCTCCACCGCGGCCGCCCGCACCCGGCTCGGCTGGACCCGTGAGGCGTTCACCGTGGTCCACACCGGCAACATGGGGATGAAGCAGGGGCTGGAGTCGGTCGTCGAGGCCGCGCGCCTCTCGGACGAGCGGGACCTCGGCATCGAGTTCGTGCTCGTGGGCGACGGCAACCAGCGGGCCGCCCTCGAGGCGCAGGGTGCCGGGATCCGCTCGCTCCGCTTCGTCCCGCCGCTGGACGGGGACGACTACCCGTACGCGCTGGCCGCGGCCGACGCGCTCCTGCTCAACGAGAAGCCGGGCGTGCGCGAGATGAGCATGCCGTCGAAGCTCACGTCCTACACGAGCAGCCGGCGCCCGATCATCGCCGCGGTCGAGGACGGCGGCATCACCGAGAGCGTCGTGCGCGAGCACGGGGCGGCGGCCATCATCCCGCCGGGCGACCCGGAGCGGCTCCTCCAGGCGGCGCAGGACCTGCGCTGCGACACCGAGGGCGCCGCGGTCCTCACGACCGCCGCGCAGCGGATGTACCAGAACCGGTACTCGCCCGTCAGCGCCCACGCCAGGTACGTGCGGTTCGCGCAGTCGCTGGCCACCCTGGGCGCCGGGGTCCACGCGTGACGGCGGCGCAGGATCCCTCGACCGACGTGCCCGTGATCGACCTGTCACTGGCTCCCGGCGAGAACCAGGCCTGGGACCGCCCGAAGCGCACCGTCTACCTCTGGGCCGTGGTCGAGCTGCTCCTCGTCACGAACCCGTGGCAGATCAGCTCGTCGCTCCGCGTCCGCGCCCTCCGCGCGTTCGGTGCCGAGATCGGCGACGGCGTGGTCTTCCGGCCGCGCACGCGGGTGAAGTTCCCGTGGAAGCTGCGCATCGGCGACCGCTCGTGGATCGGCGAGGGCGTCTGGTTCCACAACCAGGACATCGTCTCGGTCGGCCACGACGTCGTCATCTCCCAGGAGACGATGCTCACCACGGGCAGCCACGCGCACCGGCGCGACATGGCCCTCATCACGCGCCCCATCGTCATCGAGCCGGGCGCGTGGATCACCTCGCGCTGCCTGGTGCTCGGCGGCGCTCACGTGGGCCGCTCAGCGCTCGCGCGGCCGATGACCGTGGTCGCGGGCGACGTGCCCGCCGACGCGATCGTCTCCGGCCCGGACTGCGCCGTCGTCGGCTCGCGCTTCGCCGGACGCGGCTGACGCGCTCGTCCTCCGCGCCTCCGGCGCGCCCGGCGCATCGCGCCCACCTCCTTTTCCGCCGGCGACCGCACCTGCGCGGCGCCGCCTCGAACGAAGGCTCCATCATGAACGGACTCCTGCTCGATCCCTCCATCTCGTCGGCCAACATCGGCGACCAGATCATCCGCGAGAACGTCCTCCGGGCGCTCGACGGCGTGGTGCCGATCTCCGGCAGCCTGCCCACGCAGACGCGCCTGACCCGCACCCAGCGCCGGACCGCCGCCGACGCCGATCTGGCGATCGTGGGCGGCACGAACCTCCTCTCCTCCAACATGCCCTGGTACCGCCAGTGGAAGCTCGACCCGATCGTGGCGCGCAGCCTCAAGCACAAGGTCGTCCTCCTCGGCGTCGGCTGGTGGCAGTACCAGGACGAGCCCAACCGCTACACCACGCGCATGCTCAAGGAGGTCCTCGCCCCCGACCTCGTGCACTCCGTCCGCGACGAGTACACGAAGGTGCGCCTCGAGCGGATGGGCTTCCACGTCGTGAACACCGCGTGCCCGACCATGTGGGGGCTCGACCGGCACAACGGCGTCGAGAGCCCGCGGCCCGCGCAGGCGATCCTGACGCTCACCGACTACAACCGCGACGTCGCCGAGGACGAGTGGCTCATCGCCCTCGCCGCCGAGCACTACGAGCGCGTCGTGATCTGGCCGCAGTCGATCCGCGACGCCGCCTACGCGCGCACCCTGCAGGGCGACTTCACCATCGCGGAGCCGACGCTCGCCGCGTACGACGCGCTGCTGGCCGCCGGCGACTCCGACTACATCGGCACGCGCCTCCACGGCGGCGTCCGCGCGCTCGAGACGGGGGCGTGGGGCGTCATCGTCGCCGTGGACAACCGCGCGCTGGAGATCAGCCGCGACACCGGCCTCCCCGTGCACGCCCGCGGCGAGCGGGATGCGATCCGCGCGACGGTCGAGCGCCGCGCGCCCCTGGACGTGCGGCTCCCGTACGACCAGATCACCGCCTGGAAGGCGCAGCTCCCGGTGGTCGGATGAACGGCGCCCCCGCCCCGCGGCCGGACTCCGCCGCGCCGGCCCTCCGGGTCCTGCACCTCAGCGTGCGACTCGGCGAGGGCGGCGCGGCCGGCGTCGCGCGGACGCTGATGCACGAGCTGGCCGAGCTCGGCGTCGACGGCTCGTTCGCCTACGGCTACGGCCCCGGCGGTCGCGACTCCGGCGGCGCGGACGCCGACGCGTCGCTCCGCGTCACGTCCCGCCCGCGCGCTGCCGTCAACATGGCGGCGCACCTCGTCGTCGGCACCGAGGTCGTGCGTCCGGCGGCCGGCCGCCGCGAGGAGCTGCGCGCGGCCATCGCGGCCGCCGACGTGGTGCACCTGCACATCGTCCACAGCTACTGGCTGCCGCCGAGGTGGCTGTTCCGCGAGATCGCGGCCGCCGGCACGCCCGTGGTGTGGACGCTGCACGACCAGTGGATCATGACGGGCCGCTGCGCCCAGCCCGGCACGTGCCGGCTCTGGGAGGACGGCTGCCCGCGCTGCCCGGACCTGGCGGCCTACCCGCCCGCCCGCGTAGACAACGCCGCGCGCGTCTTCACCCGAAGGCGCGACGCCATCGCCGCCCTCCGCCGGGCCGTGCCCTCCGCCGTGGTGGCCTGCGCGCACTGGCTCGCCGCCGAGGCCGCGACGGCGGGCTTCGACGACGTGCGCACGATCACGAACTCGGTCGACCGCGCGTTCTGGTCGGAGGCGACGGCGGCACGGGTAGCATCGGACGCACCGCGCTCGGGGGCGCTGTTCATCTGCCGCGACCTCCGGGATCCGGCGAAGGTCGACTGGGACGCGCTCCGTGCCATCGCCGCGGACACGACCGAAGGGCTCACCATCATGGGAGACGACGCACCCGAGGACGCGCCCGGCGCCGCGCGCCTGCCCGCCACCGGCGACCGCGTGGAGCTGGCCCGCGTGATGCGCCGCCACGACCGCCTCGTCTTCACCTCGCGGGTCGACTACTTCCCGCTCACCGTCTCCGAGGCGCTCACGGCGGGCATGCGGGTCTTCGCCGTCGACTCGCCGGCCATCCGCGAGTTCGGCGACCACCCCGACGTCACGGTGGTGGGCACGGGATCCGAGCTCGCGGCGGCGCTCCTCGCGGACGAGCGCGCGGGCGGCCGGGCGGATCCCGAGACGCGCGACGTCCGCCGCTTCGACCCGCGCCGCATGGCCGACGAGTACCGCGCCGTGTACGAGGAGCTGGTGTCCGCGTGACCCGCAGCTACCGGCGCGAGGCGTGGCTGATGGGCGTCGCCATCATCGGCCAGCACTTCATGATCGTCCAGGCGGCCGGCTACCCCGTGACGCTCGGGCTGGTCGTGGGCGTGCCGCTCATCCTCCTGCTGTCGCGCGGCGGGTACGCGAGCCGCCTCATCCTCGCGCTCTGCGCGGTCGTGGCGCTCACGGCGTCGGCGGCGCTCATGACCGGCATGGAGGGCAGCGACCCGCTGTCGTTCCTCCGCACGCTCGCGCTGTTCATCCTCGCGGTCATCGTGATCGTGGCCGGATCCGCGGGCCTGGACCCGGGGTTCATCGGCTCGAGGGCCTTCTCCACCGCGATCTCCGTCACCCTGCTGCTGGTCGTCGGCCTGTCCGTCCTCCAGGTGGCCGCGGGGACGCTCGGCAGCGAGGCGCTCTTCAATCCGTTCGGGCGCTTCCAGTACCTGTACGAGTACCAGCCCTACCTCCAGTTCAACCCCGTCCCGCGCGCGCAGGGCTTCTTCCTGGAGCCGTCCTACGACGCGTTCGTCATCGGGACCCTCACGCTCATCTCGCTGCTCACCGGCCGCCACTTCCGCGGCACCATCGCGGTCGGCATCCTCGGCGTCCTCATGTCGCGCTCCGCGACGGGGCTCCTGCTCCTGCTCATCATCGGCGTCGTCGTCGCGCTCCGCTCCCGACCCGGCGCGAGCATCGTCGTCCTCAGCGGCCTCGCGGTGGTGGGCGTCGCCAGCGGCACCTACCTCCAGTCGCGCCTGGAGAGCTTCAGCACCTCCGGATCCAGCACGAACTACCGGCTCGTGGCGCCGCTGCAGGTCCTCGGGGACACGCTGCTGCACACGCCCATCGGCCACGCCCTCGGCTCGGTGTCGAACATCCTGCTGGGCTACGACCTGTACAACGGCGCGGAGCTCGGCACCTCGCTCGACAACGGCCTCTACGTGCTCGTGTTCTACTTCGGCTGGATCGGGCTGGTGCTCATCGCGGCCCTCGCCGTCATGGCGCTGCGGGCGATGCTGCGCAGCGGCCGCTCCACCTGGGGAGCCGTGGCCCCGCTGTGGCTCTTCGGGACCCTATTCTTCTCCGGCGGGATCATGCTGCCCGAGTACGCCGTCATGACCGCCCTCCTCATCGCGACGCTCGTCGCCTGCAACGAAAGACTGGTCGCTCCCCATGCCGGTACCCCCTCCGCTCCTGTCCGTCGTCGTGGTCACCTTCCGGGACCTGCCGGGGCTCGGAAGCACGCTCCGGTCGGTGCGCCAGCTCGTCCATGACGCGGGCGACGCGATCGAGGTCATCGTCGTCGACGGCGGGACGGGGGAGGGGCTCGACGACGTCGTGACCTCGTCGGGCGTCCCGGTCGACCTCTCGAGCGGGCCCGACGACGGCATCTACGACGCGATGAACGAGGGCATCTCCCGCTCGACGGGCAGGTTCGTCTGGTTCCTCAACGGCGGCGACCGATCCCACGTCGAGTCCTGGGAGATGCTGTCCGGCATCCTGCGGGCCGCGGACGACGACGAGCTGCTCCTCGGCGACTACCTGCTCGACACCGGGCGCGGCGAGATCCTGCGGAAGGCCCGGCCGCCCATCTACATCCACCACGGGCTGCCCACCTCGCATCAGGCGATCCTGTACCCCGGCTCCCGGATCCGCGGCGCCCGCTACGACCTCCGCTTCCGCGTCGTCGGCGACTACGAGCTCACGGCCCGGCTGCTGCGATCGGGCGTCCGCCCGGTCGTCGTGCACGTGCCCCTCGCGGTCTTCGCGGCCGGCGGCATGTCGCAGGTGCGCGCCAAGGAGATCGCCGTCGAGGCCGCGAGGGTGCAGGCGGAGACGCTGCGCACGCCCGTGCCGGTCCGCTGGGCGAGCCGGGCGCTGCACGCGGCGAGCCGCATCCGCCGCACGGTGCAGACGTCGTGAGCGCCCCCGACGAGCGCGGCCGCTGGGCCGCCGACCGCGCGCGCTACGGCCGCGGGGCGTGGCTCCTGCAGCCGTCCTTCTGGGCCGTCTCCGTCTACCGGTACGGACGCTGGTCGCGCACGTGCTCGCGGGCCGTGCGCCTGCCCGCCCACGTGCTGTACGTCGGGCTCTACAGCGTGGTGCGGCTCGTGACGGGCATCGACATCCCGCGGTCGGTCGACATCGGGCCGGGCATCATGATCCACCACTTCGGCACGGTCATCGTCCACCCGCAGGCGCGCATCGGCGCACGCTTCACGATGCGTCACGGGGTCACCATCGGCGCCAAGAAGGGCGACGACGTCCCGGTCATCGGCGACGACGTGCAGGTGGGCGCCTTCGCGCAGATCCTCGGTCCCATCCACGTGGGCGACGGCAGCACCATCGGCGCCATGACCCTGGTGCTGCGCGACGTCCCCGCAGGCGCCACCGTCGTCGGCGTCCCGGGACGCGTGCTGTGACCGGACCCCGCGCCGCCACCCGGCCGAGCGCGCGATGAGCGTCGACGACCGCGCGGCCCGGGGCGCCCGGAGCCGCGACTCCTCGGTGTGGCCGCTCGCCGCGCAGGCCATCATCGCCGCCGTCGGCCTCGTCGCCGCGACGCTCGCCGCCCGGCTCCTGGGCCCCTCCGACTACGGCGTCTACTTCCTCGCCCTCACCGTCACGGCGTGCGTCGCGGTCCTGTTCGACATCTGCGTCCCGCAGGCCGTGCTCACGCACACCCCCGGCTACCTCGAATCCGCGCGAACCTGGCGCCGCATGGCCGTGGTCGTCGCCGCGGCCGCCGCGGCGCTCACGGCCGCCGTCGCGCTCGTGGTCGGCACATCCCTCGACGCCGACGCGATGTGGATCGTCCTCTGCGCCGCGCTGCCCGTCACGATGGCGTCCATGACGCCCCGCGCCTTCCTCATCGCGGCCCGGCAGCTCCGCTACGTCTCGCTCGTCGACCTCTCGAGCGTGCTCGTCGGCAACGTCGTCGCGATCGGCGCCCTCGTCCTCACGGACAGCCTGTGGGCTGCCGCGAGCAGCCAGCTCGTCATCGCGGCGGTGCGCTGGCTGGCGTTCGAGGCCGCGTGGATCCGGCGCGGACGGGCCGACCTGCCGGCCCGCGTCCCCGTCCGCCCGGCCGCGCGTCAGCTCTACACGTCGATGCACGGCACGTACCAGAGCCAGCTCGCGGGCTTCGCCGCCCGCAACGGGGACAACCTGCTCGTCAGCATCCTGCTCGGTCCGGTCGCCCTCGCGCAGTACTCGCGCGCGTACTCGTTCCTCATCGGGCCCCTCCAGCAGGCGCAGCAGGCGCTCAATCCCATGGCCATCCGCGACCTCGCGGTGGCACGGCTGGCCGGCCGCGCCGACGACCAGCTCCGGCGCCTCGCCGCGGTCGTGATCGCCGTCGGCGTGCCGTTCGCGCTCGCGATCTCCCTCAGCGGCCCGCACCTCGTGCAGGTGCTGCTGGGCGACGAATGGCGCACGGCCGGCGCGCTCATGCCGCTGTCCTGGGGACTCGCGGCGTCGATGATCGTCGCGATCCCCGCCCGCTGGGCCCTCGTCGCCGGTCACCACTCGCGGGCGCTGACGGTGGACGCGGTCCTCAACTACACCGTGCTCGCGGGTGTGGTCGTCGGTGCGCTCACCGGAGGGCTCGCGGGCGTGCTCGTGATCAACTCGTTCATCGTCTCGCCGGCCATCACCATCACCGCGTGGTGCATGCTCGGCGCCGTGCCCCGTCGCCTGTTCCTGGCGCGCCTGCTGCCGATGGCGATCGGGCTGGGCGGTCTCACCGCCCTCGTCTGCATCGTGGTCGGCGAGCTCGTCGAGTCGAGCCTCGCCGAGACCGTCCTCGACCTCGGCATGGGCGGCCTCATCGCGGTCCTCGCGTTCGCCGTCATCATGCGCCGGCGGCGGCGCGCGTCCTGAGCGCGGTCCCGCTCAGTAGGCCCCCTCGCGCGCCAGCACGGCCTTCGCCGTCTTCCACAGGATGACGAGGTCGCCCACGATCGACCAGTTCTCCACGTAGTAGAGGTCGAGCCGGACGCTGTCCTCCCACGAGAGGTTCGACCGGCCGCTCACCTGCCAGAGCCCCGTGATGCCCGGCTTCACGAGGAAGCGCCTGTGCACCTTCGTCTCGTAGGCCTCCACCTCTCGGGCCAGCGGCGGGCGCGGCCCCACGAGCGACATGCTGCCGTTGAGGACGTTCACGAGCTGCATCAGCTCGTCGAGGCTGTAGCGGCGGAGGAACCGGCCTATCGGCGTGACCCGGGGGTCGTCCTTCATCTTGAAGAGCACGGAGTTGCCCGCGTCCCGCGACTGCTTCTCGAGCTCCAGCAGACGCGCCTCCGCGTCCGTCACCATCGTGCGGAACTTCAGCATCTGGAACGGGCGCCCGTTGATGCCCACGCGCTCCTGGCGGAAGAGGACGGGTCCCGGCGTGCTCAGCCGGATGGTGATGGAGATCGCGAGGAACAGCGGGGAGGCGACCACGAGGATCAGGGTGCTCGCGACGATGTCGAACGCCCGCTTGGCGAAGAGCTTGGTGCCCTCGTAGCGCGGCGTCTCCACGTGGATGAGAGGGAGGCCCGCGACGGGCCGGGTGTGGATGCGGGGACCGCCGATGTCGGTGAGGCTCGGCGCGACCACGAGGTGCTGGCGACCGGGCTCCAGCGACCAGCTGAGCTCGCGGATCCGCTCCGGCGACAGCTCGTCGTTGCTGGCGATGACGATGGTGTCCGCGTCGACCGCGCGCATGGCGGCCTGCAGGTCGTCGAGCTTGCCGAGCACGGGGATGCCGGTGCCCGGCAGCGTCGCCGCGATGACGCCCGAGGGGACGCATGCCCCGACCACGTGGTAGCCGGCGTAGGGCTGGCGCGCGAGCTCGCGGGCCAGGAAGCCCGTCGACGCCTCGGATCCGATCAGCAGCACGCGGGACGAGTAACGGCCCCTGGCGCGCTGCACGTTCAGCCACTGCCGCCACATCCACCGGCTGAGCACGAGGGTCACGAGCCCGAGCGGCAGCGCGATGATGATGTAGCCGCGGGCGAAGTCGATGCGACCCAGGAAGGCCACTATGGCGAGCAGCCCGAACAGCCGGACGGTGGCGTCGAGGATCAGCCGGTACTCCTGCGGCCCCGTGCCCAGCACGCGGTACCCGCGGGTGCCGTACAGGCCGAGCGCCACCATCCAGCTCGCGATGATGACGAGCGAGATGAGCGAGTAGCTCACGGCGACGCCCTCGTAGTCGCCGTTGAAGGCGACGTCGGAGGTCTCGAACCCGAACCACGCGATCTGGACGCCGAAGACCACCCAGATGAGGACGAGGAGATCCGTGACGACGAGCCCGAGCGCGTAGGTGCGTCGCCAGTCGTGGGCCCTGAGGCCGTCCGCCTCGGTGAGCGGCCCGGCGTCGGCGCGCAGGCCCTTCGCGGACCTGTCCGTGATGCGCCGACGTGCGCCGGTCTCCCGTGCTGCCGTGTCGTGCGTGGTCTTCTGTTCGATCATCGTCCCCCCAAGCCGATGGTGCGTCCCCCTGAGGCACCGTCGGCTCTTGGGATCGAGACTACAGGCGTTGCCGTCGATGCTCGGCGGCAGGTCCATGACGGGCCGCTTGGAGGGACCGTCGGGGGACAGCAGGGGGCTGGGCGGATCAGATCCGGGTCCAAGCGCCTCCGTCGCGACGCATGATGCTCGCCCGCGGGATCTCGACGAGCCCGGCCGCACGTGCGCGGACCGCGCCCGCGATGCGCTCGGCCGCCTCGTCGTCGTCGGCGGTGAACCGGACCGTGAGCCGGGGCTCGCCGCGGACGACCTGGATGTCGTTCGCCTCCAGGGTGGCGATGCGGGCGGCCTCATCGGCGGCCGCGGGGAGGACGGCGGCGGGATCGGCGCCGGGGCGCAGCGCGCCGACGGTCATGGTGATGCGATAGGAGGGCACGGTCCATGGTCGCGCACGCGCGGACGTCACGTTAAATGGAGAACGGCTCCGACCACATGGTCGGAGCCGTTCTCGGAAGCTCAGCGTGCTGCGCTCACCAGTGGCGAGCGGGTGGCATTAGAGCGGGCGGATGTTCTCAGCCTGGGGACCCTTGGGGCCCTGGGCGACCTCGAACTCGACCTTCTGGTTCTCGTCGAGCGACTTGTAGCCGCCCGTCGCGATCGCGGAGTAGTGAGCGAACACATCCGCGGTTCCGTTGTCGGGAGCGATGAAGCCGAAGCCCTTTTCAGCGTTGAACCACTTGACGGTGCCTGTTGCCATGACGAAATTTCCTTCAAAAAGAGATGCATCGATCCCGGGACCCGGGACCGCGGGTCGCCTGCCCCTCGTGACCCCTCCGGCGGACCGGGCGGATCGTGAGGACCTGACGACTTGTGACCAACCCTAGCGGGTGAAACCGCGCCAGCGGGGGATGCGCGCACATTCCCGTCGGGTGTTTCCCTCCGTGACGCCATGTGGGGGAGCGGCGGGGAGCCCGGCCGGCGATCCGACGTCGGACGTGCGCGGGATGATGGGGTCATGCACATCCTGGTCGCACGGACGCCCTCCGGCGTCCGGCTGATCGACCTCGACGCGACCGGGACCGTCACGGGGACCCGCGACGTCCCCTCCGCCGAGTTCCCCTCGGTGGCAGCCGCCCGCGAGCGGGCCGCCCCCTCCCCGCGCTGGGTCTGGGACGACACCGCGGCGTGGGCCCGGATCCTCATCGCCGCGGGCGTGCGCGTCGCACGGTGCCACGACCTCCGGCTCTGCCACGCGATCCTCCGGCTCTCGACGCAGACCGCGGACAGCGAGCTCGCGCGGCTGCCCGCCGGCCCCTGGGACCGGCCGGCTCCGTCCGAGCGGGAGCCGTCCGCGTCCGCCACGCTCTTCGACGACCTCGACACGTCGGACGGGCGCTCGCCGGACGAGCTGGTCGCCGAGCTCCGTCTCCAGCTCGAGGCGGTCGCGGCGAGCGCCGAGCCCGGCCGCCTGCGCCTCCTGCTCGCGGCGGAGTCGGCGGGTGCCCTCGTGGCTGCGGAGATGTCCGCCGACGGGCTGCCCTGGGACACGGCCGTCCACGACGCGCTCCTGGTCGACCTGCTCGGCGGACGGCCCGCGCACGGCGGAGCGCCTCCCGCGCTCCTGCGACTCGCGGCGCGCATCCGGGAGATCCTCCGAGCGCCTGACCTCAACGTCGACAGCCCGCCCGACGTGCTCCGCGCGCTCCGCCGCGCCGGCATCGACGCCGCGAGCACCCGGCAGTGGGAGCTGCAGGAGATCGACCACCCCGTCATCGCGCCGCTGCTGGAGCACAAGAAGCTCTCCCGCCTGCTCACGGCCAACGGATGGACCTGGATGGAGACGTGGATCCGCGATGGCCGCTTCCATCCCGAGTACGTCCCGGGCGGCGTGGTCACGGGGCGCTGGGCCGCCAGCGGCGGCGGTGCGCTGCAGCTGCCGCGGCAGATCCGGTCCGCCGTCCGCGCGGATCCCGGCTGGCGGCTCGTGGTGGCCGACGCCGCCCAGCTCGAGCCGCGCGTGCTCGCCGCGCTGGCGGAGGACCGCGCCATGGCCGACGCGGGTCGCGGCACCGACCTCTACCAGGGCCTCGTCGACGCCGGCGTAGTGGACACCCGCGCGCACGCCAAGGTCGCGATGCTCGGCGCCATGTACGGCGCCACCTCCGGCGAGAGCGGTCGCCTGATGCCGCGGCTCGTCCGGGCCTACCCGCGCGCCACCGGCTACGTGGAGCGCGCGGCGCGGGCGGGCGAGAGCGGCGCCGTCGTGAGCACGCGGCTCGGCAGGTCCTCGCCGCCGCCGGGCGACGCGTGGGTCGACGTGCAGCAGATCGGCCGTGCGGGCGAGGCGTCCGGCGCGGATGCCGCCCGCGCGCGCACGTCGGCCCGCGACCAGGGCCGGTTCACCCGCAACTTCGTCGTCCAGGGCAGCGCCGCCGAGTGGGCGCTCTGCTGGCTCGCCGGGCTCCGGCGCCGACTCGCCGCGATGGAGCGGCCCGGATCCCGCCCGCACCTCGTCTTCTTCCTCCACGACGAGGTGATGGTGCACGCGCCCGACGACCGCGTCGACGAGGTCCGCGTGGCCGTGTCCGAGGCCGCCGCGGAGGCCGGCCGCCTGCTGTTCGGCGACGCGCCCGTCGACTTCCCCGTCACGATCGCGGTGGTCGACGACTACGCGCAGGCGAAGTGAGCCGACCCCGGACGTGACGACGCCCGGCCCCTGATGGGGCCGGGCGTCGCTCGCAGGTGGGGAGGATCAGCCGCCGGAGGCGACGTCGCCCGAGTGGTCGTCGCCCTCGCCCGTGTTGCTGCCCGACCCGTCCGGGGTGGATCCGTCCGAGCCGCTCTCGGTCGTGACCGAGGTGGAGGTCTCGACGTGCTCCTCGGTGTGCGTCGTCGTGCCGTCGTCGTCGGTCGAGGTGCTCTCGTGATCTGTGCTCATGCCCCGACCGTACGCTCGCGGTGCGCCACGGGGAACCCCGCCCGCCGGACGCGCTCCCGACTTGGCCGGCGCCCCGCTGGCCGCGAGGATGGGTCCATGACCGATCCCGCCACCGCCGCCCCCGCTCCCACCGACCCGGCGGAGGTGCTCGCCGTCTACCGCTCGCGACGCGAGCAGATGGTGGTCCTGCCCCAGGGCAACCTGGCCCTCGTCAACACGCAGTGGATCTCCCATGACGCCGCGCCGCAGCCCGTCTACGGCATCCCGGGCATCTGGTCGCCGCTCGAGCCGGGCGTCTCCGGCCTCCGGGTGCGCGCGACCGCGGCGGACGGTCTGCACGTCGACGGCGTCCTCGTCGACGGCGACGCGATCGTGCGCGGCCGCGACGACCCGCAGCCGTCCTCCGTCGTCGCCAGCGAGACCGTGTCGGCGTTCGTCATCGCGAGCGAGGAGGGGACCTACGCTCTCCGCGTCTGGGACGCGCAATCCGACGCGATCCGCGACTTCGGCGGCATCGACGCCTTCCCGTACTCCGAGGAGTGGGTCGTCACGGCCGACTTCACGCCCATCGAGGGCGGCCGCGCGATGGGCTTCGAGCACCTCAAGGACGACGGCGCCACCAAGGACAAGGTCGTGCCCGGCGAGATCACGTTCACCAAGGACGGCGTCGACTACTCGCTGGCCGCCTTCCGCGAGGGCCGGGCGCTCCTGCTGGTCTTCTCGGACGCCACGAGCGGCGAGTCCACGTACGGCGTGGGCCGCTTCCTCATGGTCGCGCCGTCGCCTGACGGCACGATCACGCTCGACTTCAACCGCGCCTACCTGCCCCCGTGCGCCTTCAGCTACAACTTCAACTGCCCGATGCCGCCCAAGCAGAACCGATTCGCCGTGGCCATCGAGGCGGGGGAGAAGAACGTGCTCGCGAAGGGCGGCGGCCTCCTGCACTAGGTCAGCGCGCGGATCCGCCCGGGTGGCGCGCGGGACGTCCTCGGCGGGGCGCCGCGGCGAGTCCGGCGGGTCGCGCCCCCGTCGCGCGCGCGTCCTCGATGCGCCGCTCGGCCGCGTCGAGGAACGTCAGCCGGGCGGCCACATGCGCCTCCTGCGCCTCCACCGCCAGCAGGCGCGCGATCGTGTCCTCGCCGTCGTCCGCCTCGAGCTCCGAGCGGATCCGCGCGAGCTCGGCCGCTTCGGTCAGCGAGCCGTCCCGCTGGGCCCGCACGACCTCGAGGGCGTCGCCCGAGGGGAGCGAGAGCGCGAGGGTGACCTTCACCAGCAGCTCGTCGCGAGCCCCGACGGGGCCGACGGTCGACGCCAGCCACGCCTCGACCTCCGCGTCCCCGGCCCGGGTGATCGTGTACGGCACGTGACCCGCCTCGTCCGTGGCGCCCTTGACGACCATGCCGTCGCGCTCCAGCCGGTCGAGGGTGTTGTAGATCTGGCCGACGTTGAGGGGCGCTGAGGTGCCCGTCCGTCGTGAGAACTCCGTCCGCAGCTGGTAGCCGTAGCAGGTGCCCTCCGTGAGGATCGCGAGGAGCGCGTGCCGCACCGACATGCCCGCCCCGTCTCCCGGCCACGGCGGGCCGACACCTGGAGCATAGGCATTCCCGGCATGCATCCCGGTCGGACCCGCCGCAGCCGCGTGAGCGCGCTGGGCGACCCGCTGCGGCGCGTCGTGACCAGCATGTTGCCCGCGCACAGGATCACCCGCCATGATGGGACCCGTCGGCGCTCGCGCCGGCCGCACCGGCAGGTGTGGAGCTCGTCCATCGCACGCAGATCGTTGGGGAAGACGCATCTGATCGGATGGAGGAGACCCATGGAAGCACCCGTCGCCAACTCAAGACCGGCTCGAGGAGTGCTCTACGTGCACTCCTCCCCTCGCGCGCTCTGCCCCCATGTCGAATGGGCCGCCGGTCGTGCGCTGGGTCACGCCGTCAACTTCACGTGGGATCCGCAGCCGGTGCTGAAGGGCGCCATGCGCGCGGAGTACTACTGGGAGGGCCCGGAAGGATCGGGTGCGTCGATCGCCAGCGGCCTCCGCGGCTGGGAGCACCTCCGCTACGAGGTAACCGAGGACGCCGGCCCCGGCCGCGACGGCGGTCGGTGGATGCACACCCCCGACCTCGGCGTCTTCTTCGCCCAGACCGACACGGCCGGCAACACCGTCATCCCCGAGGACCGCATCCGCTACGCCCTCGACGTCGCGGGATCCAACACGCTGGAGCTCCACCGCGAGCTGCGCCTCGCCATGGGCCAGGCCTGGGACGATGAGCTCGAGGCCTTCCGCCACGCGAGCGACTTCAGCCCGGTCGTCTGGCTGCACAAGGTCGGCTGACCGAGAGCAGCATCCGGCGCGCGGCTCCTCCCCGCCCGCCCCACGACGAGAGGCCCCGACCATCCGGTCGGGGCCTCTCGTCGTGCTCGTGGCTAGACGCTGCGGAACGCGATGACCGCGTTGTGCCCGCCGAAGCCGAACGAGTTGCTGATCGCGAGCAGGTCGCCGTCACCCAGCGACCGGGGCGACGTCACCACGTCGAGCGGGATGTCGGGGTCCTGCTCCGTGAGGTTGATCGTCGGGGGAGCGGTGCGCTCCGCCAGCGCCTTCACGGTGAAGACCGCCTCGATGGCGCCCGCTCCCCCGAGAAGATGGCCCGTCGACGCCTTCGTGGCGCTCACCGGGATCCCGTGCACGGCCTCGCCGAAGACGCGCTCGAGGGCCTTGTACTCGGCGATGTCGCCGACGGGCGTGCTCGTCGCGTGCACGTTGATGTGCGACACGTCGGAACGCGAGTAGCCGGCACCCTCGATGCTCTGGATCATGGCGCGCGCCGCGGCCGTGCCCTCGGGGTCCGGGGCCGTGATGTGGAACGCGTCGCTCGTGACCGCGCCGCCCACGAGCTCGGCGTAGATGCGGGCGCCGCGTGCCTTCGCGTGCTCCTCGGTCTCGAGCACGAGGGCGGCGCCGCCCTCGCCGAGCACGAAGCCGTCGCGCGCGATGTCGTAGGGACGCGACGCGCGCTGCGGGTCGTCGTTGCGCTTGGAGAGCGCCTGCATCGCGGCGAACGACGCGATGGGCAGCGGGTGGATGGAGGCCTCGGATCCGCCCGCGACGATGATGTCCGCACGTCCCGCCTGGAGGTGCTCGTACGCGCTGGCGATCGACTCGGTGCTGGAGGCGCATGCGGAGACGACGGTCTGGATGCCGGCGCGCGCCCCGAGGTCCATGCCGACCGCGGCCGCGGGGCCGTTGGGCATGAGCATCGGGACCGTCATGGGCAGGACCCGGCGGGGCCCCTTCTCGCGGAGGGTGTCCCAGGCGTCGAGGAGCGTCCACACGCCGCCGATGCCGGTCGCCCAGTCCACGGCGAAGCGCAGCGGGTCGACCTCGGGGGATCCCGCGTCGGCCCACGCCTCACGCGCGGCCGTGAGCGCGAACTGGCTCGACGGGTCGAGGCGCTTGGTCTCGATGCGCTGCATGACCTCGGAGGACGGCACCTTCGCCTGTCCGGCGAAGGTGACGGGGATCTCCCACTTGGCGACCCAGTCCTGCTCGAGGGTGCTGATGCCCGACTCGCCGCGGAGGAGCGCCTGCCAGGTGTCCTCGGCGGTGCCGCCGAGCGGAGACGTCGCGCCGATGCCGGTGACGACGATCTTCTTGGGGGTGGTCATGCGTGGCGTCTCCTCGACGTCGGGAACAGGGGAGGGAGATGGCCGGCCCCGTGATCGGGACCGGCCATGCTCCGCGCGGTCAGGACTGCGCGTTGGTGATGAAGGTGACCGCGTCGCCGACGGTCTTGAGGTTCTTGACTTCCTCGTCGGGGATCTTGACGTCGAACTTCTCCTCGGCGTTGACGACGATCGTCATCATCGAGATCGAGTCGATGTCCAGGTCGTCGGTGAACGACTTGTCCATCTCGACGGTGTCGGTGGCGATCCCGGTCTCGTCGTTGACGAGCTCGGCCAGGCCGGCCAGGACTTCTTCGGTGGACAGTGCCATGTGTATCTCCTCGTGGTTCGTGATGACCGGAACAGCTTATGGGGCGGTGGGGCTCAGGGCAGGACGACGACCTGCGCGCCGAAGACGAGTCCCGCGCCGAAGCCGATCTGCAGGGCGAGGCCGCCCGAGAGCGACGGGTCCTCCTCGAGCAGGCGGTGGGTGGCGAGCGGGATCGACGCGGCGGATGTGTTGCCCGTGGTGGCGATGTCGCGCGCGATGGCGACGGACTCGGGGAGGCCGAGCTGCTTCGCGAACTCGTCGACGATGCGCATGTTGGCCTGGTGGGGGATGAAGGCGGCGAGCTGCTCCGGGGCGACGCCCGCGCGGTCGAGCGCCTCCTTGGCGACCTTGACCATCTCCCACACGGCCCAGCGGAAGACCTTCTGGCCGTCCTGGCGGAGGGTGGGCCACGCGGATCCGTCGCGCATGCTCTTGAGGGTGCCGGTCATGCCGACCGCGTCCCAGTTCGAGCCGTCCGAGCCCCACACGGTCGGCGAGATGCCGGGGGTGTCGCTCGGGCCGACGATCGCGGCGCCTGCGCCGTCGCCGAGCAGGAACGAGATGGAGCGGTCGGTGGGGTCGACGATGTCGGACAGCTTCTCCGCGCCCACGACGAGGACGTACTCGGCGAGGCCCGACCGGATGAAGGAGTCGGCCTGCGCGATGCCGTAGGTGTACCCGGCGCAGGCGGCGGAGATGTCGTAGGCCGGCGCGGGGTTGGCGCCGATGCGGTCGGCCAGGAGCGCGGCCATCGACGGCGTCTGCACGGTGTTGCTCACGGTGCTGACGAGGACGATGCCGATCTGCTCCGGACGGATGCCGGCCTTCGCGATGGCCTCGAGCGACGCCATGGTCGCGAGGTCGACCGCGTCGACGTCGGCCCCCGCGCGCTTCCGGGTGATGATGCCCGTCCGCTGGCGGATCCACTCGTCCGAGGAGTCGATCGGGCCGACGAGGTCGTCGTTCGGGACGTCGAGCTCGCCGCGGGCGGCGCCGAGGCCCCAGATGCGGGTGAAGCGCTCGGCCACGGGCGCGGTCCGGATGGTGGGGCGGGGCTGGTCGGTCATGGGTGCCTGTTCGTTGTCGGTGAGGCCGGATCAGGCGTGCGCGTCGAGCATGTCGATCGCCGCCGGGAGGTCGTCGGGCGTGGAGAGCGCCAGCGTGGGCAGGCCCTTGAGGCCGCGCTTGGCCAGGCCGGTGAGCGCGCCGGCGGGGGCGACCTCGATGAGGCCCGTGACGCCCGCGGCGGCGAACGCCTCCATGCAGAGGTCCCAGCGCACGGGGCTCGCGACCTGGCCCACGATGAGGTCGAGGTAGTCGGCGCCGGACTCGACGCGACTCCCGTCCCGGTTCGTCCAGACGGGGAAGCGCGGGTCGCGGGGTTCGAGCGGCGCGACGGCGGCGCGCAGGGCGTCGACCGCGGGCGCCATGTGGTGCGTGTGGAACGCGCCGGCGACCTGGAGCGGGATGACGCGCGTCCCGCGGAGGGGCTCGGCCTGGAGCGCCGCGAGGGCGTCGGGCGCTCCGGCGACGACGATCTGGCCGCCGCCGTTGAAGTTGGCGGGCTCGAGGTCGAGCTCGGCGAGCCGCGCGAGGACGGCGTCCTGGTCCCCGCCGACGACGGCGCTCATCCCCGTGCGGGTGATCGCGGCGGCCTCCGCCATCGCGTCGCCTCGGGTGCGCACGACGCGCATGGCCTCGTCGTCCGTGAGGATTCCGGCACCCGCGGCGGCGGTGATCTCGCCGACCGAATGTCCCGCGATGCCGGCGACGTAGGCGTCGCGGCCATCCGCGAGGAGCGCATGCAGGGCGACGATCCCGGCGGCCACGATGAGCGGCTGCGCGACGGCGGTGTCGCGGATGGTGTCCGCGTCGGACGTCGTGCCGTGGGTCACGAGGTCGAGGCCCGCCGCGTCACCGAGCTCGCCCAACCGCCGCGCGTGCTCGGGGTGCTCTAGCCAGGACGAGAGGAAGCCCGGCTTCTGGGAGCCCTGGCCGGGGCAGACGACGATGATCATCCGTCCATCCTCCCGTCCGCTGCGAGGTGCATCGGAGTCGACATCCGACAGAGGATCCGCCGCGACATTGTGTCGATGCCACACGCCGTGTGCGTCACCGCGCCGCCTGGCGCTTGGGGCGGGCGCGGCCCGACCCCTGCTGCTTGGGGACCGTCGTGCCCGCCTCGGCGATGCTGCCGATGATGAGCGCGGCCTGCAGGATGAGCGCCTCGCGCGCCCCTGTCGCATCCCACCCGATCACGTCGGACACGCGCTTGAGGCGGTAGCGGACCGTGTTGGGGTGCACGAACAGCTCCCGCGCGGTCGCCTCGAGCGAGCGGCCGGTGTCGAGGTAGCACCAGAGCGTCGCGAGCAGCTCGGTGGAGTGCGCCTGCAGCGGCTTGTAGATCCGGTTGATGAGGGTGGAGCGCGCGAGCGGGTCGCCGGCCAGGGCGCGCTCCGGGAGCAGGTCGTCGGCGAGCGTCGGCCGAGGGGCGTTCCGCCACGACCGCGCGACGGCGAAGCCCGCGAGGGCCGCCCGTGCGCTCCGCGACGCCTCGACGAGGCTGGGGACCTCGTGGCCCAGCACGAGGTGTCCCGCCCCGAACCCGGGCTCGAGCTGCGTCGCGATCTCGAGGAAGGAGACCGGGGGAGCCTCCGGCGCGGCGGCCTCCGGGTCGACGACCGCGGGGGACGCGCGTCCGATGACGAGTACGAGCCGGCTGCCCTGCACGCCGATGAGCACGTCGGCCTCGAGGTGGCGTGCGGTGCGACGCAGCTGGTCGACGTCGAGCACCGCGGGAGCCGTGCCCACGAGGACGGAGACCTCCCCGTGCCCGTGCCAGCCGAGGGCGGCGATGCGCGACGGCAGCTCGTCGTCGTACTCGCCGGACAGGATGCTGTCGACGACGAGCGCCTCGAGCCGGGCGTCCCAGAGCCCGCGGGCCTCCGCGGCCCGGGCGTAGACGTCGGCGGCCGCGAACGCGATCTCCCGCGAGTACAGCAGGATCGCGTCGCGCACCGTGCGGTGCCGGTCGCGGACGCGGTCCTCGACGACCTCCACGGTCACGCGGATGAGCTGCAGCGTCTGCTGGAGGCTCACGGAGCGGAGCAGCTCGCGCGGCGCGGCACCGAAGACGTCGGCGGCGATCCAGGGCGTCGAGTCCGGATCGTCGTACCAGTGGATGAAGGAGGTGATGCCGGCCTGGGCCACGAGCCCCACGGCGGATCGCCGCCCCGGCGGCATGTCGCCGTACCAGGGCAGCGTGTCCTCCAGCCGCTTGAGCGTCGCGCTCGCGAGCTCGCCCGACAGGGACCGGAGCCACGTCAGCGTCTCCGCCTTCGTCTCCCCGGTCTCCACGTCGGTGTCGTGCCGGTCGCTCGGTGTCACGTCAGGTCGGCGCAGCTCACGCCTCGCCGCCCGCCGATCCGGTCGTGCCGGCGTTGACGTCGAGCAGGCGGTACTTGTCGATCGCCCACTTCGGCGCGTCCTGGTCGACCTTCCCCTGCTTCGCCAGGCGCTGCAGCGTCTTCACCACCATCGACGGTCCGTCGATGGCGAAGAAGCGGCGGGCCGCCGGACGCGTGTCCGAGAAGCCGAAGCCGTCGGCGCCGAGCGTCGAGTAGTCGCCGGGGACGAACTGCCGGATCTGGTCGGGGACCGCGTGCGAGAAGTCCGTGACCGCGACGAACGGGCCCTCGGCATGACGCAGCTTCTCCTCCAGGTACGGGACCCGGGTCTCGGAGTGCGGGTGGAGCATGTTGTGCTCCTCGGCGGCGAGGCCGTCGCGGCGGAGCTCGCCCCACGAGGTGACGGACCACACGTCGGCGGACACGCCCCAGTCGTCGGCCAGCAGCTGCTGCGCCTCGAGGGCCCACGGGACGGCCACGCCGGAGGCCATGAGCTGCGCCTTGGGTCCGTCGACCCAGCCGTCCTTGAGCTTGTAGACGCCGCGGACGATGCCGTCCACGTCCACGCCCTCGGGCTCGCTCGGGTGGATGATCGGCTCGTTGTACACCGTGAGGTAGTACATGACGTCCGGGTCCTCGTGCTCGCCGCCGTACATGCGCTCGAGGCCGGACCGCACGATGTGGCCGATCTCGTACGCGTACGCCGGGTCGTACGACACGATCGCCGGGTTCGTCTGCGACAGGACGAGCGAGTGGCCGTCGGCGTGCTGGAGTCCCTCGCCCGTGAGCGTGGTGCGTCCCGCGGTCGCGCCGATGAGGAAGCCGCGGGCCATCTGGTCGCCAGCAGCCCAGATCGCGTCGCCCGTGCGCTGGAACCCGAACATCGAGTAGAAGACGTAGATGGGGATGAGCGGCTCGCCCTGCGTCGAGTACGTGGTGCCGAGGTTCGTGAACGCCGCCAGGGCGCCCGCCTCGTTGATGCCGACGTGCACGATCTGGCCCTGCGGGCTCTCCTTGTAGGAGAGGAGCAGCTCGCGGTCGACCGACGTGTAGTGCTGGCCGTTCGGGTTGTAGATCTTCGCCGTCGGGAAGAAGGCGTCGATGCCGAACGTGCGGGCCTCGTCGGGGATGATCGGGACGACGCGGTTGCCGAAGTCCTTGGAGCGGATGAGGTCCTTCAGGAGCCGGACGAACGCCATGGTGGTGGCGATCTCCTGCGTGCCCGAGCCCTTCTTGGAGATGCGGTACGCCGAGTCGTCCGGGAGCGTGATGGCCGTGTGCTTCGTGCGGCGCTCGGGCGAGTACCCGCCGAGCGCGCGGCGGCGCTCCTGCATGTACTTGATGGCCTCGTCGTCCTGGCCGGGGTGATAGTACGGCGGCAGGTACGGGTCCGCCTCGAGCTGCGCGTCCGTGATCGGCACGCGCATCTCGTCGCGGAACTGCTTGAGGTTGTCGAGCGTGAGCTTCTTCATCTGGTGGGTCGCGTTGCGGCCCTCGAAGCTCGGGCCGAGCCCGTAGCCCTTGACGGTCTTCGCGAGGATCACCGTGGGCTGGCCCGTGTGCTCGCTGGCCGCCTTGAACGCCGCGTACACCTTGCGGTAGTCGTGGCCGCCGCGCTTGAGGTTCCAGATCTGGTCGTCGGTGTAGCCCTCGACGAGCTTCGCGGTGCGCTCGTCGCGCCCGAAGAAGTTCTCGCGGATGTAGGCGCCGCTCTCGGCCTTGTAGGTCTGGTAGTCGCCGTCCGGCGTGCGGTTCATGAGGTCGAGGAGCGCGCCCTCGGTGTCGCGGGCGAGGAGGTCGTCCCACTCGCGGCCCCAGACCACCTTGATGACGTTCCAGCCGGCGCCGCGGAAGAAGCTCTCCAGCTCCTGGATGATCTTGCCGTTGCCGCGGACGGGTCCGTCGAGGCGCTGCAGGTTGCAGTTGATGACGAAGTTCAGGTTGTCGAGCTTCTCGTTCGCCGCCACCTGGAGCTGGCCGCGGCTCTCCACCTCATCCATCTCGCCGTCGCCCAGGAACGCCCAGACCTGCTGGTCGGATGCGTCCTTGATGCCGCGGTTGGTGAGGTACTTGTTCGCCTGCGCCTGGTAGATCGCGTTGATGGGGCCGAGGCCCATCGATACCGTCGGGAACTGCCAGAACTCCGGCATGAGACGCGGGTGCGGGTACGAGGAGAGCCCTCCGCCCGAGTGGCTCTTCTCCTGGCGGAAGCCGTCGAGCTGGTGCTCGCTCAGGCGTCCCTCGAGGAAGGCGCGGGCGTAGGTGCCGGGGGAGGCGTGACCCTGCACGAAGACCTGGTCGCCGCCGCCGGGGTGGTCCTGACCGCGGAAGAAGTGGTTGTAGCCGACCTCGTAGAGCGCGGCCGAGGACGCGTAGGTGGCGATGTGCCCGCCGACCGCGATGCCGGGACGCTGGGCCCGGTGCACGGTGACGGCCGCGTTCCAGCGGATCCATGCGCGGTAGCGGCGCTCGAGGTCCTCGTCACCGGGGAAGTCGGGCTCGTTCTCCGGCGCGATGGTGTTGATGTAGTCCGTGGTCGGGACCATCGGCACACCCAGGTGCAGCTCCTTGGAGCGCTTCAGGAGGCTGAGCATGACGTCGCGCGCGCGCCCCCGGCCCTGCGTCTCCACGAGCCCGTCGAGCGACTCGTTCCATTCGGCGGTCTCTTCCGGATCCTGGTCGGTGTGGTTCACCGAGTACGGATCCTGGTCGTTGACAGTCACCCTCGACCTCTTCCTGTGGTGTGCAGACATCGTCTTCGGTGCCACGGGGCTCGAAGGGTGCGAGACCGCGCGTACGCCGAGGGCCAGCCTACCCATGACGGCCGACGGTCACGGACGGCGGGCGGCGCGTCCCGCCGGCCCTCCATGACCGCGTGGCGCTGGACTTCGCGGATCGCGGGCGTAGTGTGGATCCTCGTGCCAGACAGGGGACATCTGCCGGCACGGAAGGATCCGCACCCCATGGCCCTGGCCAACGACACACAGGCTCCCGACTTCGAGCTCGCCAACCAGTTCGGCGAGCGCGTCCGGTTGAGCGAGTACCGCGGACACCGCGCGGTCGCCCTAGTCTTCTTCCCCCTCGCCTTCTCCGGCACGTGCACCGGCGAGATGTGCCAGCTCGAGGAGAACCTCGGCCTCTTCGCCGACAGCCGCGTGGAGCTCATCGGCATCAGCGTCGACAGCAAGCACACGCTGCGCGCGTGGGCCCAGCAGCAGGGCATCGACTTCCAGCTCCTCGCCGACTTCTGGCCCCACGGCCAGGTGGCCAAGGAGTACGGGGTGTTCCTCGACGAGAAGGGCTTCGCGAACCGGGCGACCTTCCTCATCGACACGCGCGGCATCATCCGCGGCAGCTTCATCACGGCGCCCGGTGAGGCGCGTGAACTCGAGGCGTACCGCACCGCCATCCGGGACCTGGCGCTCGTCCCGGCCTGATCCCTCGCGGGCGCCCGGGCCACGGTCGTCAGCTCAGGATGTTCACCGCGCGGGCGATCACCAGCGCGAGGATCACGAAGCCGGCGAAGGCCTCCAGCGCCATGAGCGCCTTGGCCCGGTGGGACAGCGGCATGACGTCCGTGGGGCTGTACGCCATCGAGTTCGTCAGCGAGAAGTACGCGTAGTCGACGAATCCCGGGACCCAGTCGGCGTGCTCCGACGACCGTCGGGCGACCTCGGACACGGCGCCGGAGTCCTCGTCCTGCGGGAAGCGGAAGTCGGCGGGCGCGAGAGCGGCGCGCGCGTGGATCCTGCGGGCCACCGGCCCGCCGCGATCGAGCTCCCAGTAGACGATCGCGAACGCGAGCACGTTGGTCCCCCACACCTGCAGGGCCGTGAGGAGCAGCTCGGGCCCCGCCTCCGAGGCGTCGACGAGCGCGACGACCAGGACGACGAGGCTCACCTGGTTGGCGACCACCAGCAGACCGCCGAGCCCGACCCCGAGACCGCGGGACCACGGGGTCTCGCGGGTGAACCTCCGCGGGTTGAGCGCGACCAGCGGCACGAGCAGGGCGACGGCGATCGCCACCACCGCGACGCGGACGCCGGTCGGGACCGCGGTCGGCGCGATCGCGTAGAGGACGACGGCGACGACGAGCCCGACGGCGGCGGGCCAGCGCGGCTCCGCGACCGTCCGACGGGAGGGGTGGATGGGCACGGGGGAGAGGCTACGGCCCGCGCCCGCGGCACGGCCGGGACGCGCCGAGGCGGTCGGCTAGCATGGCGGGGCGCTCCACGACCGGGCGTTGAGGGCCCTTAGCTCAGTTGGTAGAGCGCCACGTTTACACCGTGGATGTCGTCGGTTCGATCCCGGCAGGGCCCACCGCGCGAACGCTGCACCTCCGAGGACCCCGCGGCGCGAGATCAGGCGAGGGCCGCGAGGCCCCGCACCAGCAGGTCGATGCCGAAGGCGAAGTCACGGGCGGGATCCTCGTCGTGGGCGTGGCCGGGCAGCAGGCCGATCCGATCGAGCTGGATGCGCTGCTGCTCGTGCGCCACGTGGCCGAGCACGAAATGCAGGAGCGCCGATGCCGCGCGGGCGCAGTCGGCCTCCCCGAACCCGCCTGCGGCGACGGCCGCGGAGAGCGAGCGGCGCGCCGCCGTCGCGCCGAGCCCCATGGCGGTGGTGCTGGCCACGACCTCCGCGCCGTCTCGATGGGCGAGGAGCGCCGCGCGGAGCACCACCGCGGCGTGCCGGACCCGCTCCTGCCAGTCGGCGCGCCGGTCAGCCGCGATCTCGGCGTCATCCTCGGCCTCGGCCTCGGCGACGATCCGGTCGGCGAGCTCGGCGAGGAGGCTCTGCTTGTCCGGGAAGTGCCAGTAGAGGGCGCTCGGCTGCACGTCGAGGGCGGCGCCGAGGCGGCGCATCGTGAAGTCCGGGAGGCCATGCTCGTCCAGGATCCGGAGGGCCGTGCGGGCGACGTCGTCGCGGCTGTGCCGCCCCGCCGCATGCGCCCGCACCATGGCCCCCACTATAGTGAACGCCGTTCAGGTGAACATCGTTCAGGTACTTGCCCGTCGCATCCGCAGGAGGAAGCCCATGACCCCGTCCCGCTCCCTGCCCCTGAGAGCCGACCGTGGCGGGCGCCTGGACGCAACCGACCTGGCGCGGGTCGCCGTGCTCGCCGCCGTCGTCGCGGTGCTCGGCCTCCCGGGCAGCATCAGCGTGATCGGGGGCGTCCCCATCACCGCGCAGACGCTCGGCGTGATGCTCGCGGGCGCCGTGCTCGGGGCCCGCCTCGGCGCCCTCGCCCTGGCCGTCCTCCTCGCGCTCGTCGCCGTGGGGCTGCCGTTGCTCTCCGGCGGGACAGGCGGCATCGGCGTCTTCCTCGGACCCTCCGCCGGCTACCTGGCGGGCTGGATCCTCGGAGCCGCAGCGGTCGGGTGCATCGTCCACCTCGGCGGCCGGCGGCCCACCGTGTGGCGCACCGCCGTGGCCATGGCGGTCGGCGGGATCGCCGTCGTCTACGCCGTCGGGATCCCCGTGCAGAGCCTCGTGACGCGCCTGCCGCTGGCCCAGACCGCCTACACCAGCCTCGTCTTCCTCCCCGGCGACCTGATCAAGGCGGCGATCGCCACCGCCATCGTGATGACGCTGGTGCGCGGCTACCCGCGCGCGTTCCGTCGGCCGTCCGGCTGGACGACGGCACGGCAGGACGACGCGGCGGCGACCACCAGATGAGCCAGGGGGACGTGCCGAACGCGCCGGCCCTGCGTCTCGCCGACGTCGGCGTGCGCCTCGGCGACGTCGACGCCCTCCGCGCCGTCACGCTCGAGATGGATGCGCGCACGGTCGCCGTGATCGGGGAGAACGGGTCGGGCAAGAGCACCTTCGCGCGACTGGTCGGGGGGCTCGTCGGGCGGACGTCGGGGGAGCTGCGGGTGCTGGGCGTCGACCCGGACCGCGGATCCCGCGAGCTGAGGCGACGCGTGGCCCTGGTGTTCAGCAACCCGGACGCGCAGATCGTCATGCCGACCGTCGCCGAGGACGTCGCGTTCTCCCTGCGGCCGGAGCGTCTGTCCCGTGCAGAGTCGGACGCACGCGTCGCCGAGTGCCTCCGCCGATTCGGCATCCAGCACCTCGCCGACCGCTCGTCGCACGAGCTCTCCGGCGGCCAGAAGCAGCTGCTCGCGCTCGCGGGGGCGTTCGTCCGGCGGCCGGAGCTCGTCATCGCCGACGAGCCGACGGCGTACCTCGACGCCCGGAACGCCCGGCGGGTCGCGGACCATCTCTTCGAGGACGGCCACCGGCTCGTGCTCGTCACCCACGACCTCGCCGCCGCCGCCCGGTGCGACGCCGCCGTCCTGTTCGCCGGCGGCCGGCTCGTCCGCACGGGCGCGCCAGCGGACGTCATCGCCGAGTACGAGGCGATGCTCGGGTGACGCTCGCCGAGCCGCGACGTCCCGGCCGCCTCGAGCGGATGCCCGCGGGACCCGAGCTGGTCGCGCTCATGGTCGTCGTGCTCGGGGTCTCGCTCCTGCCATCGACGTGGTGGGGCGCGGGCACCGCGGTCGCCGCGGCGGTCCTCGCCTACGCCGCCGCGCAGCTGGGCGACGGCCTCCTGGGCCTCCGCCGGCTCGCCGGCCAGGTGCGGTCCGTCCGCTGGGTGATGCTGTTCACCCTCGTCAGCCAGCTCGTGCTGCTCGGGCCGGAGCCCGCGGTGGCGAACACGGCCCGCGTCACGGCGGCGATCGCCATCGCCGGCCTGCTCGTCCTCACGACCTCGATGACCGCGCTCCTCGACAGCATCGAGCGCGGCCTGCGCCCCCTCCGGAGGTTCGGCGTCGACACGGAGCGGATCTCGCTGCTCCTGACGGTGACGGCCGGCACCGTCCCGGTCCTCGGACGCCTGGCCGCCGACGTCCGCGAGGCGCAGCGGGCGCGCGGCGCGCGGCCCGGCCTCCGGACGTTCGTCGTGCCCTTCCTCGTCCTCGCCCTCAAGCACGCGGATCAGCTCGGCGATGCGCTCACCGCGCGCGGTGTCAAGTGACGGCCGAGGCGGCGACGCGCGGATCGCGATGTCCACGGGCCGCGCGGGCCGCGTCGCCGCGGGCGCGTCGCGCTAGCATCCACCCATGAGCTCCGACACGGCCGACGACGACGCCGCCGCCTGGTCGGTCGTCGACGCCGCGACGCACGGGTCCAGCGCCCATCGCGGATCCGCCCAGCGGAGCCTCTGGCCGCTGGAGCCGCTCGTGCCGTCACCCGGAGTCGCGCCCGACGCGTCGCGCGGCGACGGACGGACCCGCCGCAGCTCGCGCCGAGCCTGATGCGCGGGCGCCCGGTGACGGGCCGCGGTCGCCCCTTCGTTACGATGGCCAGGTGATCCACACCCTCGCCGACGTCGTCCGTGTCGTCGAGGACGCGTGGCCGCCCGCCGGCGCATCGGACTGGGACGCCTCGGGGCTCATCTCGGGGGATCCGAGTGGGCAGGTCCGCCGCATCCACCTCGCCGTCGACGCCGTGCGCGCGACCGTGGACGAGGCTGTCGCCGCCGACGCCGACCTGCTGCTCGTCCACCACCCCCTGCTCCTCCGCAGCGTCACCACGATCGCCGAGACCGGCTACAAGGGCGCGCTCCTCGCCGACCTGATCCGCGCCGGCTGCGCGCTGCACGCCTCGCACACCACCGCCGACGTCGTCGAGGACGGCACCTCGGGACGGCTCGCGGCGCTCCTCGGCCTGGTGCCCGAGACCATCCGTCCGATCGACGCCGCCCCGGGCGGCGTGCGCGGCATCGGCCGCGTCGGCGACCTGCCCGCGCCGACGACGCTCGGCCGCCTCGCGGGGGAGCTCGCCCGCATCCTGCCGCCCACGGCGACGGGGATCCGCGTCGCCGGCCCCTACGACGCGCCCGTCACCCGCGTCGCCCTCTGCGGCGGAGCCGGGGACTCCCTGCTCGGCGCACCCGACGTGGTCGCCGCCGACGTCTACGTCACCTCGGACCTGCGCCACCACCCGGCCAGCGAGGCGCGCGAGTCAGCGGCCCTCCGCGGCGGCACGCCGTACCTCGTCGACACGTCCCACTGGGCGAGCGAGTGGCTGTGGCTCGACCAGGCCGCCGACACGCTGCGATCGGCGCTCCCGGACGTCGAGGTCACCGTCAGCGACATCCGCACCGACCCCTGGGACTTCGCCGTCACGCAATGACCGGCCGCCGCGCGGTCGGGCCCGCGCATCCACGACACGCACCGCGTGCCCGCCTCCCGCAGGCGGAGCCGCACCACGAGAGGGAGAGCATGAAAGCCGATCCGAGCATCCAGAAGGAGCTCCTCGACCTGCAGGAGATCGACACCCGGCTCACCCACCTCACGCGGCAGCTGGCGCAGCTCCCGCAGCTGAAGGAGATCGACGCGCTGCAGCGGGAGATGGAGCTCGTCCGCCGCCGGCTCGGCGAGCGGACCGGCGTGGTGGAGGACGCCCAGACCGAGCTCTCGCGCATCGAGTCCGACGTGGCGGTCGTGCAGGCGCGGATGGACCGCGACCGCAGCCGCATCGAGGCGGGCGGGAGCTCGAAGGACGTCCAGGCGCTCGAGCGCGAGCTCGAGTCGCTGCTGCGTCGCCGCGACAACCTCGAGGAGGTCGAGCTCGAGGTGATGCAGCGGCTCGAGGAGGCGCAGGCCGCGCAGGCCGAGGTCGTGGTCGAACGCGACGCCCTCGCCGAGCGCCTCGCCGCCGTGGAGGCCGAGCGCGACGCCGCGGCCGTGGATCTGCGCGTGCAGGCCGAGCAGGCGCGCAGGGACCGCGACGCGCTCGCCACGCGCTTCCCCGATGACCTCCTCGGGCTGTACGAGAAGCAGCGCGCCAGATACGGCGTCGGCGCCGCGATGCTGCACCGCGGCATCTCGCTCGGCAGCAACATCGCCCTCCACCAGAGCGATCTCGACGCGCTCCGCAAGCGCGCGCCCGACGACGTGGTCATCGACCCCGAGAGCAACGCCATCCTCGTGCGCACGGACGAGTCCGGCCTCTAGCGGGAGGACCGGCAGGGCGCCTGCCCTAGACTCGTCCCCGCGGATGGGTCGGCAAGACGGTCGCGCCGCGGAGGAACCCGAGAGGGGGAGACCGCGTCGAGGAACGTCCGGGCTCCGTAGAGCAGGGCGGTGGGTAACACCCACCCGGGGCGACCCGCGAGACAGTGCAACAGAGAGCAGACCGCCCGTCGCGCGAGCGGCGGGTGAGGGTGAAACGGCGGTGTAAGAGACCACCAGCGGCCCGAGTGATCGGGTCGGCTATGCAAACCTCGCCCGGAGCAAGGTCGAACAGGGGACGCACAGGCTGCTCGTCCAGTCCCCGGGTAGACCGCTGGAGGGCTGCGGTGACGCAGCTCCGAGATAGATGGCCGTCCATGGTGCCGCGAGGCACCGGGACAGAACCCGGCGTATCAGCCGGCCCATCCGCACCACGCACGACGGAGCGGCCGGATCCCCTCGGGGGTCCGGCCGCTCCGTCGTGCGGTGCCAGGGCGCTCAGTCCTCGGGCTTCGTCTTGTCGACGAGGTCGGCCGCGGGCGCGTGCGTGCTCGCGCCGACCGCGTGCGCGGCGAGGGCCGCGGCGCCCATGATGCCCGCGTTGTTCCGCAGCTCCGCCGGCACGATCGGGGTGCGCAGCCGCAGCAGCGGCAGGAAGTGCTTGTGGTTCTTGGACACCCCGCCCCCGACGATGAACAGCTCCGGCCACATAAGCTTCTCAAGCTGGCCGTAGTACACCTGCAGCCGGGCGGCCCAGCGCTTCCAGTTGAGGTGCGCGCGCTCCTTGGCCGCGTACGAGGCGCGGCGCTCGAAGTCGCGGCGGCCCGCGACGTCCATGTGGCCGAGCTCGGCGTTCGGGATGAGGACGCCGTCGTGGATCAGGGCCGTCCCGATGCCCGTGCCGAGCGTGGTCATGATGACGAGACCGCGCACGTCCTTTGCCGCGCCGTAGCGGGCCTCGGCGTAGCCGGCGGCGTCCGCGTCGTTGACGAACGTGATCTCGAGGCCCAGGCGCTCCTCGAACAGCTTCTCGGCCTCGAGGCCGATCCAGGTGGGGGAGACGTTGGCGGCCGACATGGTCGTGCCGTGCACGATCGCGGCGGGGAAGCAGACTCCGAGGGGCGTGCCGGCGGGGACCTCGCCGAGCGCGTCGATGATCTGCTTCACGGTCGCCACGATGTCCTCGGGCTCGCCGCCCTGCGGCGTCGGCAGCTTCACGCGCTCGCTCTTCAGCTCGCCGGTCGCGACGTCCACGATGGCGCCCTTGATGCCGGTCCCGCCGATGTCGATGCCGATTGCGGTCGTCGCGTCCTCGCTCATGGAAGCGACCCTACCGGCTCGCCCGACCCCGTCCGGCCGTCGCGCGCGGTGCGGACGGGCCTAGCATCGGCAGCATGAGCGACAGCGACGAGCAGTACTGGTACGACGACCGCACGGGCGAGGTGGAGAAGGGGATGCTGTCCCCGGCAGCGCATCGGATCGGCCCGTTCGCCTCGGCGGAGGAGGCGGCCAGGGCACCGCAGCGGCTGCGCGAGCGCGCCGAGCAGTGGGCGGCGGAGGACCGCGACGACGACTGATTCCGCGGATCAGTCGGAGTAGCTCTCCGCCTCGGCGGGGAACGCGCCGCTGACGACGTCGTCGCGGTAGCGCGTCGCCGCGTCCAGGAGCACCGCGCGCATGTCCGCGTAGCGCCGGACGAAGCGCGGCACGCGGCCGCTCGTGAGGCCGGCGAAGTCGGTCCAGACCAGGATCTGCCCGTCCGTGCCGTTCCCCGCTCCGATGCCGATGGTGGGGATGCGCAGCTCCTCGCTGACGCGCCGCGCGACCTGCTGGGGCACCATCTCGAGCACCACGGCGAACGCGCCGGCGTCCTGGACGGCGCGCGCGTCGGCGAGGAGCGCCTCCGCGGCGTCCCCGCGACCCTGGATGATGTGACCGCCGAGGCCGTGCTCGCTCTGCGGCGTGAACCCGATGTGGCCCATCACGGGTATGCCGGAGCTCACGACCCGGCGGATCTGCTCCGCGCTGCGCACGCCGCCCTCGAGCTTCACGGCGTGGGCGCGGGCCTCCTTCATGAACCGCACCGACGTGGCGAGCGCCTGGTCGGGGCCGGACTCGTAGGACCCGAACGGCAGGTCGGCCACGACGAGCGCGCGGGCGGCCGAGGCGGCGACCGCGCGCGCCAACGGGATGAGCTCGTCCACCGTGACCGGGACGGTCGTGTCGTACCCGAGCACGGTGTTGCCGGCGGAGTCGCCGACGAGCAGGAAGTCAACGCCGGCCTCGTCGAACACGCCGGCCGTGAGCATGTCGTAGCTCGTGAGCCCCGTGATCTTGAGGCCCTGCTCCTTCGCCCGGGCGAAGTGCCGGATCCTGACCCTCTTCGGCGGTCCGGCGGGCTCGCTCGGGAGGCGGGCGGGATCGGACGGGGAGACGGCAGCGTCGGGGCTCTGCATGCCTCGGAGTCTACGGCCGGCCCCGCGCGCGCTCGGCCCGACCCCTGGTCAGCCGGTAGGTTGGACTCCGACGAGAGGGTGGTGGATGGACAAGCAGCGTGACTTCGTCCTGCGGACGATCGAGGAGCGCGGGATCAAGTTCGTGCGCCTGTGGTTCACCGACGTGACCGGCACGCTGAAGTCGGTGGCGATCGCCCCGGCCGAGGTCGAGGGGGCGTTCGCCGAGGGCCTCGGGTTCGACGGCTCGGCCATCGAGGGCCTCACCCGCTCGTACGAGGCCGACATGCTGGCCCACCCGGATCCGACGACGTTCCAGATCCTCCCGTGGCGCGGCGAGATCGACCCCACCGCGCGCATGTTCTGCGACATCTCGACGCCGGACGGGCAGCCCGCCATCGCGGATCCCCGCAACGTCCTCAAGCGCACGCTCGAGAAGGCGGCGGACCGCGGCTTCACCTTCTACACGCACCCCGAGATCGAGTTCTACCTCCTCAAGTCGAGCGAGTTCGGCGTCGACGGCCCCGAGCCGGTGGACGCGGCCGGCTACTTCGACAACGTCCCCGGCGGCACGGCGCACGACTTCCGCCGCCGCTCGGTGCGCATGCTCGAGGACCTCGGGATCTCGGTCGAGTTCAGCCACCACGAGGCGGGCCCCGGCCAGAACGAGATCGACCTCCGCTACGCGGACGCCCTCACCACGGCCGACAACATCATGACGTTCCGCACGGTCATCAAGGAGGTGGCGATCGAGCAGGGCGTCTACGCGACGTTCATGCCGAAGCCCCTCGCAGCGCACCCCGGCAGCGGGATGCACACGCACATGTCGCTCTTCGAGGGTGACGTCAACGCGTTCTACGCGTCCGGCGCCGAGTACCAGCTCTCCACCATCGGCCGCCAGTTCATCGCGGGCCTCCTCAAGCACGCCCCGGAGATCACGGCCGTCACGAACCAGTTCGTGAACTCGTACAAGCGCCTGTGGGGCGGCGGCGAGGCGCCGAGCTTCGTGACGTGGGGCCACAACAACCGCTCCGCGCTCGTGCGGGTGCCGCTGTACAAGCCCAACAAGGGCAACAGCTCCCGCGTCGAGTACCGCGCCATCGACTCCGCGGCGAACCCGTACCTCTCCTTCTCGCTCATGCTGGCCGCGGGCCTCAAGGGCATCGAGGAGGGCTACGAGCTGCCCGCCGAGGCGGAGGACAACGTGTGGACCCTGAGCGACGCCGAGCGCCGCGCCCTCGGGTACGCGCCGCTGCCGTCGAGCCTCGACCACGCGATCCAGCTCATGGAGCGCTCCGAGCTCGTCGCCGAGACGCTGGGGGAGCAGGTGTTCAACTACGTCCTGCTCAACAAGCGGCAGGAGTGGCGCGACTACCGCGCTCAGGTGACGCCGTACGAGCTGCGCTCCAACCTCGAGATGCTCTGATCCGGATCCCCGCCAGGAGCATCACGACCGACATCCGACGACGAGGCCGGAGCGAGCCATGAGACGTGGGCAGACGCTGCTCGGCGCCCTCGCGCGCGCGGGCTTCGCACGTCTCAGCGAGGTCGGCGAGGCCCTCGAGGAGGCCGCGGAGCTGTCCGGATGGGCCGAGGCAGAACTCGTGGAGGCGCTGCACTCCAGCGCGGACCCGGACGGGGCGCTCGATGCCCTCGTCCGACTGCTCCGCGAGGACCCCGAGCGCACGCGCGCCGTCCTCGCCGACCCCGACGCCCGCCACCGGCTGGCGCGGGTGCTCGGTTCGTCGCGCGGCCTCGCCGAGTTCCTCACACGCCACACGGACGAGCTCGAGGCTTTCGCCCGTCCGCTGGAGGGCATGCCCACGCCGGCCGACGTCCGCACCTGCATGCTGGGGTCGGTCCACGCGGTCGACGGCGTGGCGGGGATCACCGGCACGCCCGCGCGGACGGCCCTGCGGATCCGCTACCGCGCGCTCGTGGCGCGCGTCGCGGCGTGGGACCTCGTGCACCCCGATCCGCTCGCGGCCGTGCGACCCGTGACCGCCGCCCTGGCAGACCTCGCCGGCGCGGCCCTCGAGGCGTCGCTCGCCGTCGCCCGGGCGGAGCTGTCCGCGCCCGGCAGCTTCGGCCGCGCGCGACCCGAGGAGATCGCCGCGACGCGCCTCGCCGTCATCGGCATGGGCAAGGCCGGCGCCCGCGAGCTCAACTACGTCAGCGACGTCGACGTCATCTTCGTGGCCGAGGCGGCGACCGACGCGGACGGCCGGACGGTGATCGAGCCGTCCCGCGCGGTCGAGCTCGCGACGCGCCTGGCCGTGCTGACCATGCGCGGCATCGACGAGCACGAGATCGAGCCGGCCCTCTGGGAGGTCGACGCCAACCTCCGCCCCGAGGGGAAGGCCGGCGCGCTCGTCCGCACGCTCGACTCGCATCTCGCGTACTACGAACGATGGGCGAAGGACTGGGAGTTCCAGGCGCTGCTCAAGGCCCGGCCCCTGGCCGGCGACGCCGAGCTGGGGGAGCGGTATGCCGACGCGGTCGCGCCGCTGGTCTGGTCGAGCGCCTCCCGGGAGGGATTCGTGGGACAGGTCCAGCGCATGCGCACGCGCGTCACCGACAACATCCCCGCCGACCAGCTGCACCAGCAGATCAAGCTCGGGCCGGGCGGGATCCGCGACATCGAGTTCACGGTGCAGCTCCTCCAGCTCGTGCACGGCCAGGGCGACGAGGCCGTCCGGGACCGCAGCACGCTCGCGGCGCTGGTGGCCCTCGCGGACGCCGGCTACATCGGGCGCACGGAGGCCGGCGAGTTCGCGAAGGACTACCGCTACCTCCGCCTCCTCGAGCACCGGCTGCAGCTGGAGCAGCTGCGGCGCACGCACCTCATGCCCACGGACGAGGAGCGGTTGCGGATACTCGCGCGCAGCACCGGCCTGGACGGCCGCGCGGAGGAGCTCACGGCCCGGTGGACCGCCACGAAGACCGCCGTCCGCACGCTGCACGAGCGCCTCTTCTACCGGCCCCTCCTCGCGGCGGTCGCGTCGCTGCCCGAGGAGTCGCTCGCGCTCACCAGCGACCAGGCCGCCGCCCGTCTGTCCGCCATCGGATTCGTCGACGCGCGCGGGGCGCTCGCGCACATCCGCGCGCTGACGCAGGGGGTGTCGCGCAGCTCCGCCATCCAGCGCCACCTGCTCCCCGTGCTCCTGCAGTGGTTCGCCGACGGCCCGGATCCCGACCACGGCCTGCTCGCGTTCCGCCGGCTCAGCGAGGCGCTGGGGGAGTCGAACTGGTTCCTCCGGATGCTCCGGGACTCGGCCGGTGCCGCGCAGCGCCTCGCGCAGGTGCTCTCGGGATCCCGCTTCGTGTCGGAGCTGCTGGACCGCGTGCCCGAGACCGCCGCGTGGCTCGCGCGCGACGAGGACCTGCGCCCGCGCACCTGGAAGGCCCTCGAGGAGGAGGCCGTCGCCACGGTGAACCGGCATCCCACACCCGATGCCGCTGCGGCCGCGTTGCGCACCCTCCGCCGCCGCGAGGTCCTCCGCCTCGCCATCGGCGCGATCGTGGGCGTCACGCACGTCGAGACGCTCGGACCGTCCCTGGCCGACATCACTACGGCGACCCTCCGGGGGGTCATGCGCGCCATCCGCCGCGAGGACGGTCCCTGGCCAGAGTTCGCCGTGGTCGCGATGGGCCGATACGGCGGCGCGGAGCTCGGCTTCGGTTCCGACGCCGACGTCATGTACGTGTTCCGCCCGATCGCCGGCATGGATCCCGAGCTGGCCCAACGCCGCGCCCAGCTCATCGTCTCCGAGCTGACGCGCCTCACGGAGGACTCCCGCCTCCCGCTCGACCTCGACACCGGCCTGCGGCCCGAGGGACGCAACGGGCCCGTTGTGCGCTCGTTCGCGTCCTACCGCGCCTACTACGAGCGATGGTCCCTCACGTGGGAGGCGCAGGCGCTGCTCCGCGCACGCGGCGTCGTCGGCGACAGCGGCCTCATCGCCGACTTCACATCCCTCGCCGACCGCATCCGCTACCCGGAGGCCATCGGCGACTCGGACGTGCGCGAGATCAAGCGCATCAAGGCGCGCGTGGAGAACGAGCGGCTCCCGCAGGGTGCGGATCCCACGCGGCACCTGAAGCTCGGCCGCGGATCGCTCAGCGACGTGGAGTGGCTGGTGCAGCTGATCCAGCTGCAGCACGCGCACGCGCATCCCGCCCTGCGCACGCCGACCACCCTCGGGGCGCTCGACGCCGCCGTGGAGGCGCACCTCGTGGCCGAGGACGACGCGGCGCGTCTGCGGGACGCCTGGCTCCTCGCGTCGCGGGTGCGCTCCGCGATGACGCTCTGGACGAATCGCACGGCCGACGTCCTGCCCGCGGAGCGCGCCGCGCTCGACGCCATCGCGAGGCTCCTCGAGTACCCGCCCGGATCCGCGTCCGTGCTCGAGGAGGAGTACCTCGGCGTCACGCGCCGCTCCCGTGCCGTCTTCGAGCGCCTGTTCTACGGGGTCGACGATCAGCCGGATCCGCGCGGCGCCTGACGCCCTCGGATCCTCTTCACCGACGACGACGGGCCGCCCTCCCGGAGGAGGACGGCCCGTCCATCACGCACCCGATGCGGGTGCCGACCGGATCAGACGCCGTAGTACAGCTCGAACTCGAACGGGTGCGGGCGCTGCGCGAGGGGCTTGATCTCCATCTCGCGCTTGTACTCGATCCACGTCTCGATGAGGTCGGGCGTGAACACGTTGCCCGCGGTGAGGAACTCGTGGTCGGCCTCGAGCGCCTCGAGCGCCGCGCCGAGCGACGCGGGGACCTGGGGGATGTTCTTCGCCTCCTCGGGCGGGAGCTCGTAGAGGTCCTTGTCGACGGGCTCGTGCGGCTCGATGCGGTTCTTGATGCCGTCGATGCCCGCCATGAGCTGCGCCGCGAACGCGAGGTACGGGTTGCTCGACGCGTCGGGCGCGCGGAACTCGATGCGCTTCGCCTTCGGGTTCGTGCCCGTGATCGGGATCCGGATCGACGCCGAGCGGTTGCCCGCCGAGTAGACCAGGTTGACGGGCGCCTCGAAGCCGGGCACGAGACGGTGGTAGGAGTTCACCGTCGGGTTCGTGAACGCGAGGATCGCGGGCGCGTGCTTGAGGATGCCGCCGATGTACCAGCGCGCCACATCCGACAGGCCGCCGTAGCCGGCCTCGTCGTAGAACAGCGGCTTGCCGTCGTTCCACAGCGACTGGTGCGTGTGCATGCCCGAGCCGTTGTCGCCGAAGAGCGGCTTCGGCATGAACGTGGCCGTCTTGCCCCACTGCTCGGCCGTGTTCTTGACGATGTACTTGAACTTCAGGATGTCATCCGCCGCGTGGACCATCGTGTCGAAGCGGTAGTTGATCTCGGCCTGTCCGCCCGTGCCCACCTCGTGGTGCGCGCGCTCGAGGATGAGGCCGGCGTCGATCAGCTTGAGGCTGATGTCGTCGCGGAGGTCGGCCTGCTTGTCGACGGGGCTGACGGGGAAGTAGCCGCCCTTGTACGGCGTCTTGTTGCCGAGGTTGCCGCCCTCCTCCTCGCGTCCCGAGTTCCAGGCACCCTCCTCGGAGTCGACCGAGTAGAAGCTCGTGTGCTGGTTCACCTCGTAGCGGACGTCGTCGAAGATGTAGAACTCGGCCTCGGGCGCGAAGAACGCGGTGTCGGCGATGCCGGACGCGGCGAGGAACTTCTCGGCCTTCTTGGCCACCTGGCGCGGGTCGCGGGCGTAGATCTCGCCGTTGCGAGGGTTGTAGATGTCGAACACCATGATGAGGGTGCGCTCGATGCGGAACGGGTCGATGTACGCCGTCGTCACGTCGGGGATGAGCTGCATGTCCGACTCGTGGATGCTCGCGAAGCCGCGGATGGACGATCCGTCGAACAGCTGGCCGACGGAGAAGAACTCCTCGTCGACGGTGGATGCGGGGATGTTGAAGTGCTGCTGCACCCCGGGCAGGTCGGTGAACCGGATATCGAGGAACTTGACGTCGGTGTCCTTGATGAACGCGAGCACCTCGGATGAGTCTCTGAACATGTGGTGTCTCCAAAAGGGGGCCGGAGCGGATGAGACTGACGGTTTCAGCCTCTCCGACCCTAGGGGGAAGGGGTTACCTCGCCATAACCGCCGTGTTTCCGCGATGTTACGCGGGCTGTCCCGGGCGAGTCGGCGACGGCTCCCAGGTCGGCGCGACCAGGGGATCCGCGTCACGCGCGCCTAGGATCGCAGGGTGTCCGCGACTCCCCAGAACCCCGACCTCGGCGACCCCGGCCGCAACCGCTGGCCGGGGGAGCGTCTCGGGCTGCCGGAGCGCGGGCGGGGCTCCGTCGCCCGCGCGGGTCGGCGCATCGTGGGCATCTGCATCGACTGGGCCCTCGCCGTTCTGGTGTCCTGGGCCTTCTTCGCGTACGACTCCACGGCGACGCTCGCGATCTTCGCGGTGATGCAGTACGTCCTCATCGTCACCCTCGGCGGGAGCGTCGGCCACGTCGTGCTGGGCATGCGCGTACGGCCGCTCACGGGCGGGTACGTGTCCCTGTGGCGACCCGCCCTCCGCACCGTGCTGCTGTGCCTGGTCGTCCCCGCGGTGGTGTGGAACGCCGACCAGCGGGGCCTCCACGACGTGTTCTCGGGCACGGTGCTGGTGCGCACGTCCTGACCGCCTCGTCGAGTCGCGAAGAGCGTCAGCCGGGCTCGCACCCGAGGTACACGAGCTCCGGGTCGACCCCGCCGAGCACCACCCGCGCGGGGGATCCCGCGCGGACGGCGCCGAGCTCGCGGCTCTCGGTCTCCCGCCCGTCGTCGGAGCGCCCGGTGGTGACCTCGAAGCGGACGAGCGCCGCGCTGCAGTCCTCCGGCGCGGTCATGTCGAGGAGCGTGCACGACGTCGTGTCGATGCACTCGCTCGCGCGGGACGCGGGATCGTCGACGGTCACGACGGTCGCCCCCTGGGTGAGGTCGGCGCCGACCGTCGTGAAACGCGCCCGCGTCGAGTCCTGGAAGCTCACCACGACCACCAGCACGCCGGCCAATGCGCAGACCGCAGCGATCGACGGCCCGAGACCCCGGCGGGCCCGCTCGCGTCGAGAGCGCCCGTAGGGCGACAGTCGCTCCGCCTGCGGCTGCGGCCGGGGCGGGTCCGAGCGCACCGGCTCGCGACGGGGATCCGTGCGGCCCCCACCTGCGGGTCCCGAGGAGTGCGCGCCCGTCCGCTGGCGGAGGAGCAGGGCGTCCCGGGCCAGCGTCAGCTGGACGAAGCGCTCGTGCGCGGCCTTGAGCTGCTGGGGCGTCGCACCAGCCAGGCGATCGGGGTGGGTCTCGCGCGCTCGTCTGACATAGGCACGACTGACGGTGGGACGGTCGGCATCTGCGGCGACACCGAGCAGCGCCGCAGCGGAGGCCTGGTCCATGGGCTCAGTCTGCGCCGGGCACGGTGACGGCGCAATCGACGCGCGACCCGAGGATCAGCGTGCCCGCGACGGGCGGACCTTGAACGGGTCGACGCCCTTGGGGATCGGCATGCTGTTCTGCCCCAGCGAGGTGAGTCGGTTGTTCACGGCCAGGACCTCGGCCTTGGTGATGGTGCGGGGGAACCGCTGCAGGCGACCGGCCAGCTTGTGCAGCTCGACGGAGTCCGCGTCGGGGCCGACGAACACGAAGTGCACGGGGACGTTCGGGAGCACGCGGGCGATCTTCCGACGCTCGTCCTCGAGCATGCGCGTGGTACGGCTCTTCGGTCCCTCGCCGATGAGGGCGACGCCGGGACGCCCCACGGCGCGGTAGACGGCGTCCTGCGACTTGCCGTTGACGGCGACCGGCATCTCGCTGCCGACCCATCCGCGCTTCAGCGAGCTGCGCAGGACCACGCCGACGGCGCCCGGCTGGCCCTTGATCTGCAGGTACGCCGCACGCTCGGCCTTGCGTCCGAGGACGATGAGGAAGGCGAGGATGCCCGCGAACACGCCCGCGATGACGAACAGGATGCCCGTCAACCACGCGCCGCCGGTCGCGAAGATCGCCAGCAGGACGCCGATGACGATGGGACCCAGCAGTGCCAGGAGCATCCACCAGACCGAGCTCTTGTCGTACCGCCGGGTCATCTGGAAGACCTGCCACATCTGCTTGATGCGGCCGGGTTCCTTGGGTGCCTTCGGAGAGGCTGTCTTGCGGGCCATGGTGCTCAGGATACCGGTGCGCGGGCTGCAGCCGGAACGGCCGAGGGGGATCGCGCCTCGTCCTGCCCCTCACAGGCCCGTGGAGCGGACGTGATCCCCAGGGGCAGCCCTCGTCTCCCCTCTCTGCCCGCCTCCCCGCACACTCCCGGGACGGGCACCCGGACCCCGGCGACTCACGCCGACGGGGCCGGATCGAGGAGAGGACGCGAAGCGATGCCGGACGGACGCGCTCAGCCGCATGTCGGACCGCTCAGGGGGCGGGGCCGGGGGGACGGACCCCGCCGCGAGACGGCCGAGAGCAGATCGAGAGCCTCGACCGCCCGCGCATCGCGGAGGACGAGGAGGAGAGCCGCGGACACGGCGACCACCGGCAGCACGGTCGCCGGGTATCGCCTCGTCCGGCTCATCGGGAAGGGCACGCGTTGCGAGGTGCACCTCGCGCGGCCCTGCCGCGCCGCGGACGCCCCGGGCGGTCTGGCGGACAACGTCGCCGTCAAGATCGTGCCGCAGACGGAGCGCAGCCGCGGCGAGGCGGAGGTCCTCGCGCTCCAGGCCGTCACATCCGAGCACGTCGTCGAGCTGCGGGATGTCGCCACGCTCTCCGACGGCAGCCTGTGCATCGTGCAGTCGCTCGGCACCCGCGGCACCGCGGCGGCCCTGCTCGGCCGTCGAGGCAGCCTCACGCCCGGGGAGACCGTGACCCTCGTGGCCTCCGTCCTCCGAGGGCTTGGCGACCTCCACGAGGCGGGCATCGCGCACGGGGCCGTCGACCTGACGCACGTGGTCATCGACGCCACGGGCCGTCCGATGCTGGGAGGGCTGGGGTCCTCCCGCATCGTCGCGGGAGAGGCGAGCGAGGAGGACCTCCGGGGTGTCGACCCCGTCGAGGAGGACCTGGGGCGGGTCGCGCGCATGGTGCAGGCCCTGCGCGACCCGGGTGACGCGCGCGGACGGGCGTCCACCAACAGGTGGGAGGCATGGCTGGCGCTCCTCGACGGAGCGATCCACGGGGAGGCAGACCTCACCGCCCACGACCTCGCTGACCGACTGCTCGACGTCGCCGATGCGGCACCGCTGGCCGACGCCGGCGGAGCCCGCCATGAGGAGGACGGGGTTCGTGCCCTGTCGCATGGAGCGACCCCCGTCGATGTCCGCTCCGACCTCGTCAGCGGCCGCGCTGCGCGTGTCACGGGACCCCGTCGCGCGCCGCGGCCATTCTCGCGCTCACATCGGAGCGCGCATCGCCGGCATCGGGCGGCGCGCGCTCCGCGGGCGGTCGACGTGGATGCACGGCTCACCGCGGTGAGGAGCGAGCTCGCGTCGGTCCGCCCGCGCATCTGGGCGCTCGGAGCGTCCGCGCTCCTGCTGCTGATCGCCGGCATCGTCGCCGTCCCCCTCCTCACCGGACCCGCCCGGGGAGCCACGGCAGAGCCCACGAGCACGCCGAGCCCCGCGGCGCCGGCTGACGCCGGCTTCGACGGGGACGTGGCACCGGCGTCGGACGGGGACGCGTCGCCTGCGTCGGACGCCGACGCTGCGACCTCGCCGGATCCGGGCATCGCCGCTCCCGCGCTCCTCCGCCTCCGGGCAGCCTGCCTGCACCGCGCCGATGCCACCTGCGTGAGCGATGTCGATGAGCCCGGCTCCGCCGTGGACGACGCGGATCGGAGCGCCATCGCCAGCGGTGGGAGCGAAGCCCCAGACGGCGCCGCGCTCCACGTCGCGGACGCCCTCGGCCCCGCTCGGAGGCTCGGAGACACCGCGCTCTTCGAGCTGCGTCCCGGATCGGAAACCCCGGCGGCGCGCACGAGCGAGTCAGCACCGGAACGGCGACCGGCCTCCCTCCTGATCGTCAGGGGGGAGGCCGGGTGGCGGATCAGGGATCTGATGGACGACCGGTGACGGTTGCCATGGGGTCCCGGACTGACCTAGATGCCGAGGTCGGCGTCGAACGCACCCGCCTCGAGGCGGTTCTTCACGGCGACGAGGAACCGGGATGCGTCAGCCCCGTCGACGATGCGGTGGTCGTAGGACAGCGCCAGGTAGACGGTGGAGCGGATGGCGATCGTGTCCTGCCCATCCGCCGTGATGACCACGGGCCGCTTGGTGACGATGCCGGTGCCGAGGATCGCGGACTGCGGCAGGAACACCACGGGGGTGTCGAAGAGCGCGCCCCGCGACCCGGTGTTGGTCAGCGTGAAGGTGCCGCCGGCCAGCTCGTCCGGCGACAGCTTGTTGTCGCGCGTGCGGGCGGCCAGGTCGGCGATCTCCGACGCGAACTGCGCCAGGTTCTTGCCCTCGGCGTTCTTCACGACGGGGGTCAGGAGGCCACGCTCCGTGTCGACCGCGATGCTGATGTTCTCGTGGTCGGGGTAGACGATGCTGTCGCCGTCGACCGTCGCGTTGACGACGGGGTACGCCTTGAGCGCCTCAGCGGCGGCGAGGGCGAAGAAGGGCAGGAATGAGAGCTTGACGCCCGTCTTCTCGAGGAAGTCGCCCTTCACACGGTCGCGGAAGCGGGCCACCTTCGTGACGTCGACCTCGACCACCGAGGTGAGCTGCGCGGTGGACTGCATCGACACGACGGCGCGGTCGGCGATGAGCTTGCGCATGCGGGACATCTTGGCGGTCGTGCCACGGAGCGGCGACGTCTCGAGGGGAGCGGCGGCGGGCGCGACGGGAGCCGAGGCGGTCGACGCGCTCTTCGACGCGGCGGCCTCGGCAGCGGCGAGCACGTCCTCCTTGCGGATGCGCCCTCCCACACCGGTGCCGGTCACGGAGCTGATGTCGACCCCGCGCTCGTTGGCGAGCTTCCGTACCAGCGGGGTGACGTAGCCCGCGTTGCCGGACGCCGCCGGAGCCGGGGCGGCGGCAGGCGTCGGAGCAGCAGGAGCGGGCGTCGGAGCCGCGGCCACGGGAGCTGCAGCCGGAGCCGCGGGAGCGGGGGCGGGGGTCGCCTCGGGAGCGGCGGTCTCCTCCTCGGCGGCCGGAGCGGGCTCGGGCTCGACGGGAGCAGGCGCCTCGGCGTCGTCGTCCGCCTCGGTGGAGGGGATGACGGTGTCCTCGACGGCCTCCTCGGTCGCCGTCTCCGGCTCCGCTGCGGCCGCGGGCTCCTCCGCGGGAGCGTCGCCCCCACCGGAGCCGTCGCCGATGCGCACCAGCACGGCGCCCACCTCGACGGTCTCGTCCTCCTGGACGAGGATCTCCTCGATCACGCCGGCGACGGGCGAGGGGATCTCGGTGTCGACCTTGTCGGTCGACACCTCGAGCAGGGGCTCGTCGACCTCGACGTGGTCGCCGACGTTCTTGAGCCAACGGGTCACCGTGCCCTCGGTGACGCTCTCGCCGAGTGCGGGGAGGTTGACGGATTCGCTCATGGGGTTGTCTCCTTCAGGCCCGACTCCGGACCCGGCTTGTATGTCGGTGATGGCAGGGTGCTACAGGGCGTGCAGAGGGGTTCCGGCGAGAGCCAGGTGCGCCTCGCCGAGCGCCTCGTTCTGGGTGGGGTGGGCGTGCACCAGGTTGGCGACGTCCTCGGGGTAGGCCTCCCAGTTCACGATGAGCTGGCCTTCGCCGATGAGCTCGCCGACACGGGCGCCGATCATGTGGATGCCGACGACGGGCCCATCCTGCACGCGGACGACCTTGATGGAACCGGCCGTGCCGAGGATGGAGCTCTTGCCGTTGCCGCCGAGGTTGTACTCGTAGCTCGAGACCTTGTCCGCGCCGAACTTCTCGGCGGCCTTGGCCTCGCTGTAGCCGACGCTCGCGACCTCGGGGTCGGAGTAGGTGACCTTGGGGATGTTGATGTCCTCGACGACGACGGGCTTGTTGCCCGCGATCTCCTCGGCGACGAAGATGCCCTGCTGGAAGCCGCGGTGCGCGAGCTGCAGTCCGGGGACGATGTCGCCGACGGCGTAGACACCGGGGACGCTGGTCTGGAGACGCTCGTCCGTGAGGACGAAGCCGCGGTCCGTCTTCACGCCCGCCTCCTCGAAGCCGAGCCCCTGGGTCGCCGGGCCGCGGCCCACGGCGACGAGCAGCAGGTCGGCGTCGTACGTCGTGCCGTCCTCGAGGGAGACGTGGACGCCCTGGTCGTCCTGGGTGACCGACTTGAAGCGCACGCCGAGCGAGAACGCGATTCCGCGCTTGCGGAACGCCCGCTCGAACTGCTTGCTGATCGACTCCTCCTCGTTGGGCACGAGGTGGGGGAGGGCCTCGATGATCTGCACGTCGACGCCGAAGGAGCGCCAGACGGAGGCGAACTCGACGCCGATGACGCCGCCGCCCAGGATCGCGACCTTCTTGGGGATGTAGTCGAGCTCGAGCGCCTGCTCGCTCGTGATGACGCGGCCGCCGATCTCGAGGCCGGGGAGCGTACGGGAGTAGGAGCCGGTCGCGAGGACGATGCTCTTCCCGGTGACGGTCTGGTCGCCGACCTGCACGGTCGTGGCGGAGGTCAGACGGCCCTCGCCCTCGATGACGGTGATGCCGCGGGCCTTGATGAGCCCCTGGAGGCCCTTGTACTTGCTCGCGACGATCGCCTCGCGGTACGCGTTCACGCGCGCGATGTCGACCCCGTCGAACGTGACGTTGACGCCGTACTTCTCCGACTCCCGCGAGACGTCGGCGACCTCGGCCGAGTGCAGGAGCGCCTTCGTGGGGATGCAGCCGCGGTGCAGGCACGTGCCGCCCAGCTTGCCCTTCTCCACGAGGCCCACGGTCTTGCCCAGCTGCACCGCACGGAGGGCGGCTGCATAGCCACCGCTCCCGCCGCCGAGCACCACCACGTCAAAGTTCTGTTCCGACACCCAGGATCTCCCTCGTATGCATCAAGGTCGTCTCATGCGACCGCCCGACCGGGCAGGCGCGGGACCCCCTCAGGAGGCCTCTCCGAGCCTACTACGCGCGTGAAAAACCCGCGGCCAGGGCCAGGAGCGTGCGGACCGCGACGCCCGTCGGGCCCTTCCCCGTGAAGCCGTGACCGCCGCCCTTGTTGTGCGACGGCCCCGCGATGTCGATGTGCGCCCACGGGATCCGCGGAGCGTCATCCGCGTCGCCGGTGCGACCGACGAACTCCTTGAGGAACACGCCCGCGACGAGCATGCCACCGGCGGGATTGCCGGGCTTCACGTTGGCGATGTCCGCGATGTCGGAGTTGAGGAGCGCGCGCATCTCGTCCGGGAGCGGCATGCCCCACATGCTCTCGCCCTGCTCGCGAGCGGCGTCGAGGAGGCGGGCGACGAGCGCGTCCTCGCCCATGACGGCGGAGTACCGCTCGCCGAGCGCGACGACCTGGGCGCCCGTCAGCGTCGCGATGTCGACGATGGCGTCCGGGTGCTCCTCGCTCGCGGCGACGATGCCGTCCGCCATGACGAGCCGGCCCTCGGCGTCGGTGTTGAGGACCTCGACGGTCGTGCCCCCGCGCATGCGCAGGACGTCGTCCGGGCGGATCGCGGAGCCCGAGGGCATGTTCTCGGCGATGCAGAGCCACGCCGTGAGGCGCACGGGCAGCTCCAGCCGCGCGGCCGCCACGACGACCTCGAGGATCGTGGCGGCGCCGGTCATGTCGTACTTCATGCCGATCATCGGCACGGCGGGCTTGAGGGAGATGCCGCCGGTGTCGTACGTGATGCCCTTGCCGACGAGCGCCAGGTGCCGCGTCGCGCCCGCGGGGGAGTAGGCGACCTTGACGAGCCGGGGCGGGCGCGTCGAGCCCTGACCGACACCGAGGATCCCGCCGAAGCCGTCGGCCGCGAGCGCCTCCTCGTCCCAGACGCGGACGTCCACGGGCAGCCCGGCCGTGCGCTCGTGGACAGCGTCGACGAACGTCGCGGGATAGAGGTCGAGCGGCGGGGTGTTGACGAGGTCCTTGGTGCCCGCCACCGCGCCGGCGACCGCGGTGGCACGCGCCACGGCCTCGTCGGAGTCATCGGCGGTCCAGGAGTCGCCCTGCGCGAGCACCGTGACGGCGGTGGCCCGCGGCTTCTGGCCCGCGAGCGAGTCCCGGCGGTACGCGTCGAAGGAGTAGGTCCCGAGGGCCGCGCCCTCGAGCACGGCGGTCAGCTCGACGAGCGAGGACACGGGGACGGCCACGGCGACGTGGGCGACGCCGCGCAGCTGGCGGGTGGCGCTGCCGACGGCGTAACGGAGCGCGACCGCGTCAACGGGCCCGGATCCCACGCCCACGAAGGCGATGGTGCGGGCGGCCGTCCCCGTCCCGGCGACGCGGACGACCTCGTCGCGGCCGCCGGTGACGCCGATGTCGGACAGGCCGTCCGCGTCGATCTCGAGGCCCTCGGGCGCGTGCACCCGGATCCCCTCCTTCTCGCTGGAGACGGCGACGACGAGCGCGTCCGCCTCCACGTCGACGGCACGGTCGGAGGACACGGAGAGAAGGGGGATGGTCATGGGCGACGAGCCTACCGACGTGCGCATGCGCCGCAGCCCGGAGCGCGGGGTCCTGACATCCGCGCGGATCACCGCGTCCGGCGTCCTGGGCGACCGTGTTCGCTCTCGGCGGCACGTGGCGGTCGCGGACAGGGAAGGCCCGTCGGAGGCGCGGCTTAGAGTGGATCCATGGCAGATGCGGACGGACTGTACGAGATCGACACCGACATCGGCGAGGTCCCGACCGGACTGCCCCTGGTCGCCGGGCTCACCGGATTCTCCGACGCGGGATCCGGCGTGTCCCAGGTCAGCGAGTACCTGCTGAGCACCCTGAGCCACCGCGACGTCCTGCGCTTCGACACGGACACCCTGCTCGACTACCGCGCACGTCGACCCACCATCTACTTCGACCAGGACCACCTCGCCGACTACCGTCCGGCCCGCCTGGCGCTCTACCTCGCGCACGACGAGATCGGTCAGCCGTTCCTCCTCCTCACGGGCTTCGAGCCGGACTTCCGATGGGAGGCCTTCACCGCCGCCGTCCTCGGCATCGTCGACCGCTACCGCGTCTCCACGACGACGTGGGTGCACGCCATCCCCATGCCGGTGCCGCACACGCGCGACATCAACGTCACCGTGAGCGGCAACCGCACGGAGCTCATCGACGCGCTCAGCGTGTGGAAGCCGCACACCCAGGTGCCGGCGAACGCGCTGCACCTGGTGGAGCACCGCCTGCACGACGCCGGCCATCCCGTCGCGGGCTTCGTGCTGCTCGTCCCGCACTACCTCGCGGACACCGAGTTCCCCCTCGCCGCGGTCGCCGCCCTGGAGAGCATCAGCGCCGCGACGGGCCTCATCTTCCCGACCGACCGCCTCCGCGAGGAGGGCCGCGACTTCGTGGGCCGCATCGACGAGCAGGTGGCGGGCAACCAGGAGCTGGCTCGCCTCGTCACGACGCTCGAGGAGCGCTACGACAGCTACATGGAGGACACGCCGCTCAAGTCGCCGCTCACCGACGAGGACGGCGCCCTGCCGACCGCCGACGAGATCGCCGCCGAGCTGGAGAAGTTCCTCGCACGCCGTCGCCCCGGCGACGGCGACGCGGCCTGACGCCCTCGAGCTGATCCGCGCGGGCGCCCTCGAGCGGCCGCGAGGACTGCGCGCCATCGGTATCGTCGTCCCGATGAGCACCTGCCGCGCCCGCCTGGTCCTCGGCGTCGCCATGGTGGCGTACCTCTCTTCCGTGCTGCAGCGCGGCTCCCTCGGCATCGCGTCCGTCGAGGCGGGGGACCGGTTCCACGTCTCGGCGTCGCTGCTCTCCACGCTGGCGGTCACGCAGCTCGTCGTGTACGCGGCGCTCCAGGTCCCGGTCGGCGTGCTGATCGACCGGATCGGCCCGCGCGCGCTCCTCGCGACCGGCGCGCTGCTCATGGTCGCCGGCCAGGTCACGCTGGCGCTGTCCACCACGCTCGAGGTCGCGATCCTGGGACGCATGCTGGTTGGCGCCGGGGACGCAATGACGTTCGTGTCGGGCCTGCGCCTCATCAACTCCTGGTTCTCCGGACCGCGCGTCCCGCTCCTGTCGCAGTGGTTCGCCAACGTGGGCCAGCTCGGGCAGGTGCTGTCGGCGATCCCGCTCTCGCTCGTGCTGCACACGGCGGGGTGGACGCCCGCGTTCCTCGGCTCGGCTTCCGTCGCCGTCGTGGCCTTCGTCGCGGTCGTCGCGGCAGCGCGCGACCGGCCGACAGGGGAGGCACCGCCCCCTCGCGTGCCGTGGGGCGACTCGATGCGGGAGCTCGGCCGGAGCCTGCGTCGGCCGGGCACGCAGCTCGGCTTCTGGTCGCACTTCGTCACCCAGTCGTCCGGCGCGGTCTTCAGCCTGCTCTGGGGATTCCCGTTCCTCGTCGACGGCCTGGGGTACAGCCCCGCGCTCGCATCCGCGCTCCTCATCGTGATCGTGGCCTCGGGGATGATCGTGGGACCCGCGATCGGGATCCTCACCGGGCGCTTCCCGTTCCGGCGCTCCAACCTCGTCCTCGGACTCGTCGCCATGATGGGCGCGGCCTGGGCGGTGCTGCTCCTCTGGCCGGGCGTGCCGCCGCTCGCGGTCGTGGTGCTCGTGGTCGTGGCGATCGGGATCGGCGGGCCCGGGTCGCAGGTCGGCCTCGACTTCGCGCGCACGTTCAACCCGCCCCGCAGCCTCGGCGCCGCGTCAGGGATCGTGAACGTCGCGGGATTCACCGCGAGCTTCACGATGATGCTGCTCATCGGGGTCGCGCTCGACGTGCAGGACGGGATCCGGGTCGCGGGCGGAGCGCCGAGCGACCTGTACGCGTTCGACTCCTTCCGGGTCGCCTTCGCCGTGCAGTACATCGTGGTCGGCTTCGGGACGCTGATGCTGCTGCGGACCAGGCGCCGGACGCGACGCCTGCTGGCCGACGAGGGAATACGGGTGGGGCCGCTGTGGGTTGCCTACCTCGACAGGCGACGCCGACGCCGCGCGTGACGCCGGCCCGCACACTGACCGCATTGGCTCGCCCACGCGCGCATCCGTGCAATAATCAGGTACGGACCCGTTCATGTCCTGCAACTCGCATCACCTCGGTGGTGGCGTCATCTCGGTGGCGCACGAGCAGCGGACTTGACATGGGTCCTAGCAATGTCCGAAAACAACCCCGACCCACCTCCGGCAGGTCACCCCGCAGCAGCATCGCGGAGCGCGCGACCGGTCGTCGTGGGGACGAAAGGTGTTCGCATGGCCACCCCCTCCACCCCGTCCGCCACCCTGGACGCGGCTTCCGCGACCGACACGGCCGACGACTCCGCGACGGGTGAGGCGAAGGCACCCGCGAAGCGCGCCCCCGCCCGCAAGACCGCGGCCGCGAAGGCACCCGCCGCCAAGACGGCGACGGCGGCGAAGGCCCCGACGAAGGCCGCCGCCGCCAAGGCCGCCGCAGCTGAGGCAGCGGCAGCCGAGGCCGGCGAGACCGTCTCGGCCGATGCTCCCGCGGCCGCCAAGGCGCCCACCGCTCGGGCCAAGGCCGCAGCCGCCAAGAAGGCCGCCGTCGCGTCCGGTGACGCCGCTCCGGCGAAGGCCCCGCGCAAGACCGCCGCGAAGAAGACGGCGACCTCGGGGTCCGGAGAGGCGTCCGACGACGATGCCGAGGAGGTCGTGGTCCCCGTCGCCGAGGACGACACGGATGACGAGGCCGTCGAGGATGGCGCGGCCAAGCCGCCCGTCGTGCTCGAGCCGCTCCCCACCGGCGCCATGGTGCTGTCGAACAAGGAGGAGGACGAGGACGTCCCCGTCTACTCGACGACCATCACCGGGGCCACGGCGGATCCCGTCAAGGACTACCTCAAGCAGATCGGCAAGGTCGCGCTGCTCAACGCCGCCGAGGAGGTCGAGCTCGCCATGCGCATCGAGGCGGGGCTCTTCGCCGAGGACAAGCTGGCGAACACCCCCGGCATCTCGCGCGAGCTCGAGCGCGAGCTGCGCTGGGTCGCACGCGACGGCCAGCGGGCGAAGAGCCACCTGCTGGGCGCCAACCTGCGCCTCGTGGTCAGCCTCGCCAAGCGCTACACGGGTCGTGGGATGCAGTTCCTCGATCTCATCCAGGAGGGCAACCTCGGCCTCATCCGCGCGGTCGAGAAGTTCGACTACACCAAGGGCTTCAAGTTCTCCACGTACGCCACGTGGTGGATCCGCCAGGCCATCACGCGCGCCATGGCCGACCAGGCGCGCACCATCCGCATCCCGGTGCACATGGTCGAGGTCATCAACAAGCTCGCACGCGTGCAGCGTCAGATGCTGCAGGACCTGGGCCGCGAGCCCACGCCCGAGGAGCTGTCGCGCGAGCTCGACATGACGCCCGAGAAGGTCATCGAGGTCCAGAAGTACGGCCGTGAGCCCATCTCGCTGCACACGCCGCTCGGCGAGGACGGCGACAGCGAGTTCGGCGACCTCATCGAGGACACCGAGGCGGTCGTCCCCGCGGACGCCGTGGGCTTCACCATGCTGCAGAAGCAGCTGGAGTCGCTGCTCGACTCGCTCTCGGAGCGGGAGGCCGGCGTGATCCGCATGCGCTTCGGCCTCGGCGACGGCATGCCGAAGACCCTCGACCAGATCGGCGACACGTTCGGCGTCACGCGCGAGCGGATCCGCCAGATCGAGTCGAAGACCATGGCCAAGCTCCGCCACCCGTCGCGCTCGCAGTCGCTGCGCGACTACCTCGAGTAGGCCGTGCCCCTGCGCCTCGCCGTCGCCGCGGGACGGGCCGCCCGCTGGGCCGCCCGTCTCCGCGGCGGCGGTTCCGCCGTGCCCGGCGTCGTCGCCCTCCGCCTCGAACCCCGCTTCCTCGAGCGCACCATCGCGGACCTGCCGCACGGCGTGGTCGCCGTCACCGGCTCCAACGGCAAGTCGACGACGACCCACATGCTCACCGCCGTGCTCCGCGCGCATGGTCTCCGCGTCTTCACGAACCCGTCCGGCGGCAACCTGCCCCAGGGGATCGCCTCCGCGGTGCTCGCGGACGCCGACGCGTCCGGTCGCCTCGACGCCGACGTCGCCGTGCTCGAGATCGACGAGGCCTACGGCGTCGCGCTCTCCGCGCTCCTGACGCCGCGCACGGTGCTCCTCCTCAACATCCAGATCGACCAGCTGAACCGGTTCCACGAGCCGGACCGCGTGGTGGGCATGCTCGAGCGGATCGCCGGCACGGCCACGGAGGCCGTGGTCGCCAACCGGGACGACGCGCACGTCAACGCCATCGCCGCGCACACCGCGCGGGCCGGCCGGGCGGACGTCGACTGGTTCGGGGTATCCGAGGAGCTCCTGGTCGACAGCAAGAACGGCTTGGCGTCCGCCCCGCGGTTCGGCTCCGAGGATCCCGACCCGGTGCACGTCACGGCCGGCGTCGAGGCCGTGGCGCTGTCGGGTCGCGATGCGGTCTTCCGGCTTCCGTCCGGCGACCTCCCCGTGACGCTCCCGTCGCGCGGCCTGCACTACGCCGTCGACGCCGCGGGCGCGCTGGCGACGGCCCGGCGCGTCCTCGGCGATCGCTTCGACCCCGCTCGCGCTGCACAGGGCCTGGGGTCGGTGGCCGCGGTCTACGGACGCGGCGAGATGCTGCGCGCGGGCGACGAGGACATCGAGATCATCATGATGAAGAACCCGGCGAGCCTGCAGATGAACCTCGACGCGCTCGGCGACCCGCCCGAGCAGCTGCTGCTCGCCGTGGACGACGGCACCCCCGACCCCTCCTGGATCTACGACACGGACCTCTCCGCGCTCACGCACGCTGACGTCGTCTCCGGCACGAAGGGGTACCAGCTCGCCGTGCGCTTCGGGTACGAGGGCCTCGAGGTCGGCCGGGTCGAGCCCGACCTGCGCCGCGCCGTGCAGGCGTTCCTCGCCATGGAGAAGCCGTCCCGTGGGGTCAAGACCATGATCGTGAACTACGAGCAGATGATGGCGATCCGTCGCATCCTCGGCTACACGGACCTCGAGGGAGGACCCGCGTGAGCGACGCCCTGCGCATCCTGCACCTCTACCCCGAGGAGCTCGGCATCAACGGCGACCGCGGCAACGTCACCGTGCTCGTCGAGCGCGCGCGCATCCGCGGGATCAGCACGGAGGTCGTCCGGCACGCCCCGGGTGGCGGGGACCCGGGCGACGCCGACCTCGTGGTCATCGGCTCCGGGCCGCTCACTGCGCAGCGCGCCGTCCTGCCCGACCTCGTCGCGCACGCCCCGCACCTCGTCGCGCTCCAGGAGGCCGGCGTCCCGCTCCTCGCGGTGGGCGGCGGCCTGCAGCTGCTGGGGGAGTCCGTGCGGCTCATCGACGGCGGCGAGCTCGTCGGCGCCGGCGTCCTGCCGGTGCGCACCACGCTGACGGCCGAGCGCCGCGTGGGCGACCTCGTGCTCGACACGTCGGAGGGCGAGGTCGTGGGATACGAGAACCACGGATCCACCCTCGACATCGGCGAGCACGCTCCGCTCGGGACGGTGCGCGCGGGCTTCGGCAACGGCGGCCAGGGCGGCGGGGAGGGCGTGCGCGTCGGCGCGTCCATCGGCACGCACCTCGGCGGGCCCGTCCTCGCGCTCAACCCGAGCCTCGCGGACGAGCTGCTGTCCGCTGCCCTCGCACGGCATGACCGCGAGCTGCCCGCCGACATCTCGGGGACGCTCGACCGGTTGGATGCCTGGGCGCGCGAGGCTCGGGCGACCGTGGTGGCCCGACCCGCGCACTACTGACGCGTCGCGGCCGCCCGGCGGCCGCATCCGGACATGACGAAGGGCGCATCCCCAGCGGGGATGCGCCCTTCGTGGTGCGTCGGCCGGAGCCGGCGCGAGTCGTCCTAGGCGCGCTCGTCGAGCAGGCGGCTCGACTCGTCGTGCCAGCTCGTGGCGATGGCCGACAGCTTCTCCTGGTACTTCTTGCCGTGGTGGGCGCAGAAGAGGAGCTCGCTGCTGTTCACCTCGACGCGGATGTACGCCTGGGCGCCGCAGCTGTCGCAGCGGTCGTTGGCGGTGAGCTGGTGGTTGTCGAGCTCGTCCACGGGACGCTCGGTCGCGGTCGGTGTCATGTGATGCTCCCCTCCGGGTCGGGTCTGGTCGAGCCGAATGGATCAAGTAGACCACGAGCTCCCGGCAGTCGACCCGACCGCGGCCGCCTGTTTCGCTCTGCGCGTAGGGCGCGGTGCGGGGGACGGCGATTCGGAGGGGGAGGCGGCGGGCGGCGGTTAAGATCGATGCGGCTCGCGTCCGGCGAATGCCGGACGTACATGGAGGACAGCACGTGGCAGCATCCGATTATTCCGCCCGCCATCTCTCCGTCCTCGAGGGTCTCGAGGCGGTGCGCAAGCGGCCGGGCATGTACATCGGATCCACCGACTCGCGCGGCCTCATGCACTGCCTCTGGGAGATCATCGACAACAGCGTCGACGAGGCGCTCGGCGGGCACGGCGACCGCATCGACGTGCGGCTCCACCCCGACGGCAGCGTCGAGGTGCGCGACACCGCACGCGGCGTGCCGGTCGACATCGAGCCGAAGACCGGGCTCTCCGGGGTGGAGGTCGTCTTCACCAAGCTGCACGCGGGCGGCAAGTTCGGATCGGGCTCCTACGCGTCATCGGGCGGCCTGCACGGCGTGGGCGCGTCCGTCGTGAACGCGCTGTCGGAGCGCCTCGACGTCGAGGTGGACCGCGGCGGCAAGACGTACGCCATGTCGTTCCGGCGCGGTGAGCCCGGCATCTTCGAGGACCAGGGCGAGGCGAGCCCCGACGCGCCGTTCCGACCGTTCACGTCGGGCAGCGAGCTGCGGGTCGTCGGCAAGGTGCGCAAGGGCGTCACCGGCACGAGGATCCGCTACTGGGCCGACCGGCAGATCTTCACGCGCGGCGCGTCCTTCCTCACGGAGGAGCTCCTCGGCCGCGCGCGCCAGACCGCGTTCCTCGTCCCCGGGCTGAGCATCGACATCGAGGACCTCCGCGGCGAGCAGCCCGTGCGCGAGTCCTTCCGCTTCGACGGCGGCATCGCCGAGTTCGTGGACCACCTGGCGGTCGACGCGCCGCTCACGGACACGTGGCGGCTCGAGGGATCGGGCACGTTCACCGAGACCGTGCCCGTCCTCACCGACGGCGGCGCCATGGTGCCGACGGAGCTCACGCGCGAGTGCGCCGTCGACATCGCGCTCCGCTGGGGCACGGGGTACGACACCCGCTTCAAGTCGTTCGTCAACATCATCGCGACGCCCAAGGGCGGCACCCACCAGGCCGGCTTCGAGGCGGGCCTGCTGAAGTTCGTGCGCGCGCAGGTCGATGCCAACGCGCGGAGGCTCAAGGTCGGCACCGACAAGGTCGAGAAGGACGACGTGCTCGCGGGCCTCACCGCCGTGCTGACGGTCCGCTTCCCCGAGCCGCAGTTCGAGGGCCAGACCAAGGAGGTGCTGGGCACGCCCGCCGTCCGCGCCATCGTGTCGCAGGTCGTGCAGAAGGCCATGGCCGAGCGGTTCGCGTCGACCCGGCGCGAGGACAAGGCGCAGACCGCCGTGCTCCTCGAGAAGGTCGTCGGCGAGATGAAGTCGCGCATCTCGGCGCGCACGCACAAGGAGACGCAGCGGCGCAAGAACGCCCTCGAGAGCTCGTCGCTGCCCGCGAAGCTCGTGGACTGCCGGTCGAACGACGTCGCCAACAGCGAGCTGTTCATCGTCGAGGGCGACTCCGCCCTCGGCACCGCCAAGCTCGCGCGCGACAGCGAGTACCAGGCGCTGCTGCCCATCCGCGGGAAGATCCTCAACGTCCAGAAGGCGTCGCTGCCCGACATGCTCTCCAACACGGAGTGCGCGTCGATCATCCAGGTGCTCGGTGCAGGATCCGGCCGCACGTTCGACCTGTCGGCGGCGCGCTACGGGAAGATCATCATCATGAGCGACGCCGACGTCGACGGCGCCCACATCCGCACGCTGCTGCTCACGCTCTTCTTCCGGTACATGCGGCCGATGATCGACGAGGGCCGGGTGTTCGCCGCCGTCCCGCCGCTGCATCGCGTGGTGGTCATGAACCCGGGCTCGAAGCCGAACGAGGTGATCTACACCTACTCGGAGCGGGAGCTCGCGGCAGTCCTCGCGCAGGCGAAGCGGCAGGGCAAGCGCTTCCAGGACCCGATCCAGCGCTACAAGGGCCTGGGGGAGATGGACGCCGACCAGCTCGCGACGACCACCATGGACCGCCGCAACCGCACGCTCCGCCGCGTGCGCGTCGACGACGCCGAGGCCGCCACGCGCATGTTCGAGCTGCTCATGGGCAACGACGTCGCGCCGCGCAAGGAGTTCATCATCGACGGCGCCGGATCCGTGCGGGACCGCATCGACGTGTGATCCACCGCCCCCGTGCCGGATGCGCGGACGGCCGCGGGCCCGACGGGTCCGCGGCCGTCCGCGTGCGTGGCGCCGATGCGCCTACGTCTCGAGCGGAGCCGAGCCGTCCTCGGCCGACGGCTCGACGACGCCCGCGGCCGCGCCGGACGCCGCATCCGGCGCCTCGGCCGGGGTGACCGCCTGGCCGACGCTCCCGATCGCCTTCTCGAGCGGGATGCCCGAGCCGTCGCGCTTCATGCCTGTGGGCGGCAGCTGCCTGACCTCGCCGGCCGGCCCGACCGCGAGAGCGGGCCCGGGGCCGACCCAGGCGAGGGCGAGGTGGTCCTCGCCCTTCAGGTACGCGTGCGCGCGGACCCCTCCCGTCGCGCGTCCCTTGCGCGGGAAGTCGCCGAACGCGCTGACCTTCGCCCGGCCGGGATCCACGCCCGCGATGGTGGCGGACGACGCCGAGACCGTCACGACCTGGGCGCCCTCGGGGGCGACGGAGGAGAAGAACAGCACGCGTGCACCGGCGGCCAGGTTGACGCCGGCGACGCCCCCCGCCTGCACGCCCTGCGGCCGCACGGACACGGCGGGGAAGTGCAGCAGCTGCGCCTCGCTGGTGACGAAGACGAGCTCGTCCGTCTCCGCGCCCTGCCGCGCGCCGACGACCTCGTCGCCCTTCTTCAGCGCGATGACCTCGAACTCGGGCTTCGCGGGCAGCGCCGACGGAGCGATTCGCTTGACGACGCCCTGGCGCGTGCCGAGGGCGATGGCCTCGTCCGTGCCGAGCGCCACGAGCGCGACGACGCGCTCCTTCTTGTCCGTGAGGCCGAGGTAGTCGCGGATCCGGACGCCGGCACCCAGCTGCACGCTCGCGACCGGGACCACGGGGAGGTCGACGGGCGTCATGGTGATGAGCCGGCCGGTGTTCGTGATCGCGCCGATGCGCGTGCGGCTCGTGGTCTCGATCGCCGTGAGCACCGCGTCGTGGGAGCTGCGGCGGACCATCTGGAGGGGCGTGCCCGGCGCGTCGGACGGCAGGTCGACGCGGACCGCGCGGCCCGTCGTCGACAGCAGCACCCGGCAGGGCACGTCCGCGATCTCGAGCACGGGCGCGGCACGGCGGCTCGACGCCCCGGCGACGCTCGGCGCGGCCTCGGTGAGCAGGGTGCGGCGCGGCGTGCCGAAGCGGTCGGCGACCTCCTGAAGCTCGGTCGAGACGAGGGCCCGGAGCCGGCGCGGGTCGGCGAGGATCGCCTCGAGCTCGGCGATCTCGGCCTGGAGCCTGTCCCGCTCCTCCTCGAGCTCGATGCGGCTGAACCGCGTGAGCCGGCGGAGGCGGAGCTCCAGGATGTAGTCGGCCTGCAGCGTCGACAGGTCGAACACGTCCATGAGCCGGGCGCGCGCCTGCTCGGTGTCGTCGCTGCCGCGGATGACCTGGATCACCTCGTCGATGTCGAGGATCGCGATCAGCAGCCCGAGCACGAGGTGCAGCCGCTCCTGCCGGCGGGCGAGCCGGTAGCGCGTGCGGCGCGTCACCACCTCGAGCCGGTGCGCCACGTAGACCTGCAGCAGCTCCTTCAGCCCGAGCGTCTGCGGGCTGCCGTCGACGAGCGCGACGTTGTTGATGCTGAAGCCGTCCTCGAGCGGCGTGTAGCGGTACAGCTGCTCGAGCACGGCCTCGGGGTTGAAGCCCGTCTTGATCTCGATCACGAGCCGGAGCCCGTGCGTGCGGTCGGTCAGGTCGGTGACGTTGGTGATGCCCGACAGCTTCTTGTTCTGGACGCCGTCCTTGATCTTCTCGATGACCTTCTCGGGTCCTACCAGGTAGGGCAGCTCGGTCACGACGAGCCCCGACTTGCGCGGCGTGAGGCTCTCGACGGAGACGCGCGCGCGGGTCTTGAAGCTGCCGCGGCCGGTGAGGTAGGCGTCCTTGACGCCCGACAGGCCGATGATCGTCCCGCCCGTCGGCAGGTCCGGCCCCGGCACGAAGGCCATGAGGTCGTCGAGGCTGGCGTCGGGGTGGTCGATGAGGTGCCGCGCGGCGCCCACGACCTCGATCAGGTTGTGGGGGACCATGTTGGTCGCCATGCCGACCGCGATGCCGCTCGCGCCGTTGACCAGCAGGTTGGGGAACGCCGCGGGCAGCACAGCCGGCTGCATGAACGCGTTGTCGTAGTTCGGGACGAAGTCGACGACGTCCTCGTCGAGTCCCTCGACCATCGCGAGCGCGGACGCGGCGAGCCGGGCCTCCGTGTAGCGGGGGGCGGCCGGACCGTCGTCGAGCGATCCGAAGTTGCCGTGACCGTCGATGAGCGGCACCCGCAGCGTGAACGACTGCGCCATGCGCACCATCGCGTCGTAGATGGCGGAGTCGCCGTGCGGGTGGAGCTTGCCCATGACCTCGCCCGTGACGCGGGCGGACTTCACGTGCCCGCGGTCGGGACGGAGGCCCATCTCGCTCATCTGGTAGAGGATCCGGCGCTGCACGGGCTTGAGGCCATCGCGCGCGTCGGGCAGGGCCCGGGAGTAGATGACCGAGTACGCGTACTCGAGGAACGAGTTCTCCATCTCGGTGGAGACGTCGACGTCCTCGATCCGCTCGGCGGGCTCGTCGGGCGTGGTGTTCGTGGTGGAGGGACTCATGGACTCTCTGGGTCGGGATCGGCGCTGCGTCGATCGGCGTCGTGACGCGGATGCGCGCCGGGCTGCTGTGGCAGACTTGGCCGGATGGCCCCCATGCTACCGGCGCCCGGATCCAGCCGGATGAGCCTCACCGCGGTCATGCCCGGCTGCCTCGCCGCCCTCGCGGGGGAGGAGTCCGACGCCGGCCTCCCTCCCGTCGACCGGGCCGTGGTCGTCCTCGTGGACGGGCTCGGCTCCGCGGCCCTCCGCGTTCGGGCCGGGCACGCCCGCCACCTGGTGCAGGGCTGGCGGAAGAAGGACGTCGTGGACGTGGGGTTCCCCACCACGACGGCGGCCAGCATCACGTCGCTCACCACCGGCGTGCGCGCGGGCGAGCACGGGCTCGTCGGCTACAGCGCCCTCGATCCCGCGCACGACCGCGTCCTCAAGCTGCTGTCCGGATGGGACGCCCGGAGCGTGCCCGAGGAATGGCAGCCCATCCCGACCGCGTTCGAACGGGCGGTCGCCGCGGGCGTCCCCGCGTTCGTGGTCGGATCAGCCCGCTACGCCGGGTCGGGCTTCTCGCGCGCGGCGCTGCGCGGGGCGACCTACGTCGCCGCCGAGTCGATCGCGGACCGATTCGCGACCACGCGCGCGCTCATGGACAGGGAGCCGCGCGCGCTCGTCTACCTCTACGTGCCCGAGCTCGACCAGGCCGCCCACTCGCACGGCTGGGAGTCGGACCGCTGGCTCCGCGGCCTCGAGGAGCTCGACCAGGCGGCGGGGCCGTTCCTCGACCGCCTCGGCTCCCGGGAGGGCGCGCTCATCACGGCGGACCACGGCATCGTCGACGTGCCGGCCGGATCCCAGGTCCTGTTCGACCGCGTGCCTGAGCTGGTCGCGGGCGTCCGTCACGTGGCGGGGGAGCCGCGCTGCCTGCACCTCCACCTGGAGCCGGGCGTGGACTCCGACGCCCTCGCCGACGCCTGGCGCGCCTCCGAGGGGACGCGCGCCCACGTCGCGACGCGCGCCGAGGCGATCGCCGCCGACTGGTACGGGCCGGTCCGGGACGACGTGGCGGGGCGGATCGGCGACGTGGTCGTCGCGACGCGCTCGCGCATCGCGTACTACGACGGCCGGCCGCGGGACCAGGGCGCCCGTCGCATGATCGGACAGCACGGGTCGTTCTCCGACGAGGAGCGGCTGGTGCCCCTCATCCGCGCCGGAGCCTTCGCCCGCGGCTGACCCGCCCGACGACCGCGGGCCGCCTCCGGGCGACCCGTCGGACGGCGGGCGGGATCAGGCCAGGTGGTCGTCGTCGCTGCGCGCGCCGAACACGATCTCGTCCCAGCTCGGCATCGCCGTCCGCCCGCGTCGGCCGGACGGCTTGCCGGATCCGCGACCCTCGCCGGTGCCGGGCGTCCGCAGGCCCTCGTCCTCGGCGTCGTCGCGCGGGCGGTCGCGGCCCGTGTCGACGCGGCCGATGCCGGGGATCACCGCGGATCGCAGCGGCGGCACTGAGCGCTGACCGCCGCGCGGACGGGACAGCGGCTCGTCGCGACGGGCGACGGGAGCGGGAGCGTCATCGGCCTGGTCGTCGCCCTCGTCCTCGCGCGGCACGGACTCGCGCTCGCCCCGGCGGCGGCGCAGCGCCTCGAGCAGGTCGGCGGTCTCGTTCAGCTCGACCTGCGCGACGCGCGCGGGCTGCTGGCTGCCTGCGGGATGGTTGCCCTGCCGCCCGAGGTGCGAGACGGACGCGCCCTCGTCGCGGCGCGGCATCTCCCACGGCTGGGGAGCGGTATCCTGCGTGCTGGACGCGCTCGGCTCGGGCAGGCGGAACGCCCCGCTGTCGAAGCGCGTGACGCCGGCCTCCTCGTGCGTGTCCGCGGCCTCGGGCGGCAGCGCCCGGAGCCGGGGGATGAGGGCGCCGCGGATCTCGCCCTGCTGCGAGAGCGTGATCGCCTCGTTGTTGGCGGGGGAGAGCGCGTGCTTCTTGGCGTCGTAGGACCAGCGCGCGTCGTGCTCGATCTCCTCGCTCGTGAAGGCGACCTTCACGACCCAGCCGCCGAGCTGCTCCTTCCAGCTGCTCCAGCGCACCTCCTGCGCGCCGAGGGACTCGAGGCGCTCCTCGATGACCTGGCCGAAGAGCGTGCCCTGGCCCATCGGGTCGACCTCGATGGCGGTGTGGACGGGCACCTTCATCGCGCTGCGAACGACGTGCTCGCGCTCGGCGACGACGGGCCCCTCGAACTTGCGCACGTACTCCACGGACGCGCCGGTCTCCCGCGCGACGTCCTCGGCGCTCATGCCCTGGCGGATGAAGGACTGGATGATGCGCGGCGCGACCTTGCGCGTGGCACCGCCGTCGGCGGACTGGCGGCGCAGCGCGGAGCGGAAGGAGTCGTCCATCACGAGACGGTGCCGTTCACCGCCCGCGGCCTCGACGACGAGGGCGCCGTCCTCGACTCCGACGATTTTCAGATCCTGCATGGGTTCCACGCCTCTCGCGCTCACTGGACGATTCACGATCGCACGACTCGGCCCCTCTTCCGGGGAATACGCGTGGCGCGCCGCGACTTGGGTCCGACGAGAGCGCCGGAAGGCGAGATCGCGGGCCCCGAGCGCAGGTTGTTCGTGCGCGAACGGTGTACCGTGTGAGTCCGCATCCGCGGCCCGATGACGGGCCGGCTCCCCGCATCCAAACCGCCGATCAGGAGCCCCGACAGGGGCCTCAGGACGGTTTGCTATCCGGATGCGATTCATGCAAACTGTGCCCGCCGATTCCGTTCGGCGGTTATTCGAGAAGTGGACAGGAATGGCAACTGATTACGACGCCCCGCGCAAGACGGAGGACGACTCCGACTCGATCGAGGCTCTGAAGGAGCGCGTCCCGGACCGCATGTCCGGGGTCGTGGACGTCGACGATGCCGACAACCCCGGGAGCTTCGACCTCGCGGGAGCGGACCTCTCCGACCTCGAGCTCGAGACGGTGGTGCTCCCGCCCCAGGCGGACGAGTTCACCTGCGTGAGCTGCTTCCTCGTGAAGCACCGCTCGCAGATCGACCACCAGGAGAAGCTCGGACCCATCTGCCAGGAGTGCGCCGCCTAGAGCGACGCCGGGCGATGGCCCCCTCGGAGGCCCTGAGCCCCACCGCACGTCATGATCGCCGCGATCCCCGGATCGCGGCGATCAGTCGTTCCGGGGTCCGCGTCGAGAGCAGCCAGTAGGGGGCCGGGTCCGTCGCGTCCAGGAGCGGCACCTTGACCACCGGATCCACCCATCCGCGGATGACGAGGTACGCCCGCGCATGCAGGCGCGTGCCGCGCTCCGCCGTCGCCTGCGCGCCGCGGAACCCCTCGGGCTCGCCCAGCTGATCGACGTCGATGGACGCACGGCCGGCCCGCAGGCGCCCGTCGACCACCTCGATGACCGGGCTCGTGAGCACCAGCGTCGCGACGACGCCCGCGTACAGCACGATCGCGACGATCACCCCGGCGACGACGCTGATGGGGAGGAACACGAGCAGGCTCGCGGGGATGACCAGGGCGGTGGCGACGAAGAGCCAGGGAGCCGGCCACAGCCGCTCGCTGTAGGGGGATGCGGGCATGCGCCTATTCGATCAGATTCCTGCACTAGCCTCGGACCGTGCCCGATCCCGTCGACGTCCTCATAGCGGGCGACGCCCCGATCCCGGCCTACGCGCACCCCGGTGACGCGGGTGCCGACCTCACGGCCGCGGAGGCAGTCCGCCTGGAGCCCGGCCAGCGGGCCACCGTCGGCACGGGCGTCTCGATCGCCCTCCCGGACGGGTACGCCGCGTTCGTGCTGCCCCGGAGCGGACTCGCCGCGCGCCACGGCATCACGATCGTGAACGCACCCGGCACCGTCGACGCCGGCTACCGCGGGGAGATCCGCGTCACCCTCCTCAACACCGATGCCGACGCCGCGTACGATGTCGCGGTCGGCGACCGCATCGCGCAGGTCGTCGTCATGCCGGTCAGCCGGGTGCGATTCGTGCCCGTCCAGAAGCTGCCCGGGAGCCACCGCGGCGCGGGGGGCTTCGGCTCCACGGGCACCGGCGCCCTCCCCGCCCGAGATCCAGGAGACCGAACATGACCGACGAGAACGCGAACCAGCCGGACGACGCCGCCCTCGCGGACGACGCCGAGGACGTCCTGGACGCCAAGTCCGCGCCCGACGACCGGGCCGACGAGGGCCCGCTCGACGAGACCGAGGCCAACCCCGTGCGTCCGTACGTCGACCTGGGTGGGATCAAGATCCTGCCGCGAGAGGGCCTGCACCTCCGCCTCGAGGTCGCGGAGGGCACCCAGCAGGTCGTCGCGATCGGCCTCGACTTCGCCGAGTCCAGCCTCCAGGTGCAGCCGTTCGCCGCTCCGCGCTCGAGCGGGCTGTGGCACGAGATCCGCACGACCATCGGGGAGCAGATCCAGCGGCAGGGCGGCACCACGCGCCTCGCCGACGGTCCGTTCGGCCCCGAGCTGCACGCCGTGATCCCCGTCGTGCAGCAGCCGGGGCAGCCCGCGGCCAGCACCCGGGACGCGCGCTTCATCGGCGTCGACGGCCCGCGCTGGTTCCTGCGCGGCGTCATCACCGGCCGCGCCGTGACGGATCCCGAGGCCGCCGCCGCCGTCGAGGACCTGTTCCGCAGCGTCGTCGTCGTGCGCGGATCCTCGCCCATGCCCCCGCGGGACCTCATCCCGCTCAAGATGCCCGCCGCCCAGGTCGGCACCACCCCGGGCGCGGCTCCGGCCGGCGAGAGCCCGGCACCCGCGCTGGGCTCCTGACCGTGTCGGGCGAGGGTCCGCTCGAGCGGGACCCGCAGCGCCCGGCGCCGGGGGACGACGCGTCCGCTTCCCCGACCGACGGCGCCCCGGCCGGATCCGCGTCCGCACCCGCCCCGGGTGAGGCGATCGGCGCGAGCATGGCCCAGGCCGCGGAGCGCGCGGGCCTCGGGCAGGCGGCGCGCGGCGAGACGATGACGGCCGCGGCCCTCCTCGCCGCGATGGGCGGCGTCCGCGGCGTGCTCGAGGCGATCGTCCCCGGGCTCCTCTTCCTCGTGGCGTTCACCATCACGCGCGACGTCGTGCTCTCCGTCGCGGTGCCGGTCGCCGTGGCGGTCGCGGCCGTCCTGGCCCGGCTCGTGCAGCGCTCGGCCGTCGCACCTGCGGTGGGCGGCCTCGTCGGCATCGTCATCTCCGCGTTCCTGGCGCTCCGCTCCGGGGAGGGCCGCGACTTCTACGCGCTCGGGCTCTGGACGAACGGTGCCTACTTCGCCGTGCTCCTGGTCTCCGTCGTGGTGGGCTGGCCGCTCGTCGGCGTCGCCGTCGGCTTCCTCATGGGCGACGGCACGGCCTGGCGGCAGGACCGCAGGAAGGCCAGGGCGCTCCGCCTGCTCACCCTCGTGTGGGTCGGCTTCTTCGCGCTCCGCCTCGCGGTGCAGCTCCCGCTCTACCTCGCCGACGCGATCGACGCGCTCGGCGTCGCGCGCCTCGTGATGGGGACGCCGCTCTACGGCGTGCTCCTCGTCCTGTCGTGGCTCTTCGTGCGCGCCGTGTACGCCAAGGACCCGACGGCACGGGTCGCCGGCTGAGTCGCCGCTCCCCGTCGACGGCGACGGCGACGCGCGGGGCACCGCGTGCCGCGGCGTCCCTGACGGCGTCGCGATGCTAGATTCATCTCGACGTCGAGATACATCGGCGCCGTCCCGCCTCGCGTCGGCGTGCCCGATCAGGGTCGCCTTACTGGACCCGGCCGCGGCGGGCGACCAAGATCGGATGACGGGCGGAATCGACTTCCGCGCCCATCCAGCGAGGGAAGAGGGCCACGTGTCTGCAATCAACAGCTTCGGCGCGAAGGACACACTCCGCGTCGGGGACACCGACTACGAGATCTACCGCATCGACACCGTGGCGGGCCACGAGCGTCTCCCGTTCAGCCTCAAGGTGCTGCTGGAGAACCTCCTCCGCACCGAGGACGGCAAGAACGTCACCGGCAGCCAGATCAGCGCCCTCGGCGACTGGGCTCCCGACTCCGAGCCCGACACCGAGATCCAGTTCACGCCCGCGCGCGTCGTGATGCAGGACTTCACGGGCGTCCCCTGCATCGTCGACCTCGCCACCATGCGCGAGGCCGTGGGCGAGCTGGGCGGCGACCCCACCAAGATCAACCCGCTCGCACCCGCTGAGCTCGTGATCGACCACTCGGTCATCGCCGACCTGTTCGGCACCGAGGACGCGCTCGAGCGCAACGTCGACATCGAGTACGAGCGCAACGGCGAGCGGTACCAGTTCCTCCGCTGGGGCCAGACGGCGTTCGAGGACTTCAAGGTCGTCCCGCCCGGCACCGGCATCGTCCACCAGGTCAACATCGAGCACCTCGCCCGCGTCACCATGACGCGCGAGGTGGGCGGCTTCCTCCAGGCGTACCCCGACACCTGCGTCGGCACCGACTCGCACACCACCATGGTCAACGGCCTGGGCGTGCTGGGCTGGGGCGTCGGCGGCATCGAGGCGGAGGCGGCCATGCTCGGCCAGCCCGTGTCGATGCTCATCCCCAAGGTCGTCGGCTTCAAGCTCTCCGGCGAGATCCCCACGGGCGTCACCGCCACCGACGTGGTGCTCACGATCACGCAGATGCTGCGCAAGCACGGCGTCGTCGGCAAGTTCGTCGAGTTCTACGGCACCGGAGTCGGCGCCGTCCCGCTGGCCAACCGCGCCACCATCGGCAACATGAGCCCCGAGTTCGGCTCCACCGCCGCGGTCTTCCCCATCGACGACGTCACCCTCGAGTACCTGCGCCTCACCGGACGCAGCGAGGAGCAGGTCGCGCTCGTCGAGGCGTACGCCAAGGAGCAGAAGCTGTGGCACGACGCGGACGTCGAGCCGGCGTTCAGCGAGTACCTCGAGCTCGACCTCTCCACGGTCGTCCCGTCCATCGCCGGCCCGAAGCGCCCGCAGGACCGCATCGAGCTCACCGACGCGAAGTCGCAGTTCGAGCGCGACCTCAACGACTACGCCCAGGTCGACCACGACATCGTCGACCTCACGACGGCGATGAGCTTCCCCGCGTCCGACCCGGGCGAGCTGCAGCCCGAGGACGAGCACTCGATGCACGAGCACCACCACGCGTCGCAGAGCCCGTCCTCCGTCACGAAGCCCACGCGCGTCACCCTCGAGGACGGACGCGGCTTCACCCTCGACCACGGCGCCGTCGCCATCGCGGCCATCACGTCGTGCACCAACACGTCGAACCCGTCGGTCATGCTCGCGGCCGGGCTCCTCGCCCGCAACGCCAGCAAGAAGGGCCTCAAGGCCAAGCCGTGGGTGAAGACCACGCTGGCGCCCGGATCCAAGGTCGTCACGGACTACTACGAGAAGTCCGGCCTCACCACGTACCTCGAGGACCTCGGCTTCTACACGGTCGGCTACGGCTGCACCACCTGCATCGGCAACTCGGGCCCGCTGCTCGACGAGATCTCCACCGCGGTGCAGGACAACGACCTCGCCGTGACGGCCGTGCTCTCGGGCAACCGCAACTTCGAGGGCCGCATCAACCCGGACGTGAAGATGAACTACCTCGCGAGCCCCCCGCTCGTGATCGCCTACGCGCTGGCCGGGTCGATGAACTTCGACTTCGACTCCGACGCGCTCGGCACCGACACCGAGGGCAACGACGTCTTCCTCAAGGACATCTGGCCCGACGCGGCCGAGGTCCAGTCGACCATCGACAGCTCCATCGACACGGGCATGTTCACGCACCAGTACGCCGGCGTCTTCGACGGCGACGAGCGCTGGCGCTCGCTCCCCACCCCCACGGGCGCCACGTTCGAGTGGGACGCGGAGTCCACGTACGTCCGGAAGCCCCCGTACTTCGAGGGCCTCACGATGGAGATCACGCCCGTCTCCGACATCCAGGGCGCGCGCGTCCTCGCGAAGCTCGGCGACTCGGTCACGACCGACCACATCAGCCCCGCCGGCTCGATCAAGGCGGACAGCCCCGCGGGCCGCTACCTCGACGAGCACGGCGTCGGCCGCAAGGACTACAACTCCTACGGCTCGCGCCGCGGCAACCACGAGGTCATGATCCGCGGCACGTTCGCGAACATCCGCCTCCGCAACCAGCTGCTCGACGGCGTCGAGGGCGGCTACACGCGCGACTTCTCGCAGGAGGGCGGCCCGCAGTCGTTCATCTACGACGCGTCGGAGAACTACCAGGCGGCGGGCACCCCGCTCGTGATCCTCGGCGGCAAGGAGTACGGCTCCGGCTCGTCGCGCGACTGGGCGGCCAAGGGCACGAGCCTGCTGGGCGTGAAGGCGGTCATCACCGAGAGCTTCGAGCGGATCCACCGCTCCAACCTCATCGGCATGGGCGTCGTCCCGCTGCAGTTCCCGGCGGGGGAGTCGTGGGCCTCGCTCGGGCTCGATGGCACAGAGGAGATCAGCATCTCCGGGCTCGAGGAGCTGAACTCGGGCACGACGCCGCGCACGGTGCACGTCGTCGCGGCGCCGACGGCCGACTCGCCCGCGGGCAAGGAGACGGTGGAGTTCGACGCGGTCGTGCGCATCGACACCCCCGGCGAGGCGGACTACTACCGCAACGGCGGGATCCTGCAGTACGTGCTGCGCAGCCTCGTCGCGTAACAGCAACCTGAGGGGGCCGGGCGGCGACGCCCGGCCTCCTTCGTGCATGCAGGGCCCTGCGTACACTCGAAGAGGCGGGTGCCTGCACATGGCGCCCGATGGAAGGCGGTCAGCATGGGAATCCTCGAGACGATCACGGGACCCCGGGACCTCGACCGGCTGAGCCGCGAGCAGATGCTCGCGCTCGCCACCGAGATCCGGCAGTTCCTCGTCGCCGAGGTCTCCAAGACGGGCGGCCACCTCGGGCCGAACCTCGGCGTCGTCGAGACGACGCTCGCCATCCACCGGGTCTTCGACTCGCCGAAGGACCCCATCGTCTTCGACACCGGCCACCAGTCCTACGTGCACAAGCTGCTCACGGGGCGGCAGGACTTCTCCCGGCTCCGCGAGTCCGGCGGGCTCGCCGGCTACCCGCAGCGCGCGGAGTCGGAGCACGACATCGTCGAGAGCTCGCACGCGTCGAGCTCGCTGAGCTGGGCGGACGGCATCTCGCGCGCGTTCGAGATCACCGGCCAGGACGACAGGCACGTGGTCGCGGTCGTGGGTGACGGCGCCCTCACGGGCGGCATGACGTGGGAGGCGCTCAACAACATCTCCGACGACAACACGCGGAAGCTCATCATCGTCGTCAACGACAACGGCCGCTCCTACGCGCCGACCATCGGCGGCATGGCCCGGTTCCTCAACACCGTGCGCACACGCCGCACCTACCGGGGCCTCTACGAGACGAGCCAGCGCGTGTTCGGCGTCTTCGGGGCGCCGGGCGACAGCCTCTACCGCGGCCTCCGCGGCGGGCTGCACGGGTTCCTCACGCGCGTCACCGACAACGAGGCCCTGTACTCCAACCTCGACATCAAGTACCTGGGGCCCATCGACGGGCACGACCAGCAGGCGATGGAGGAGGCCCTCGAGCAGGCGCGCGACTACGGCGCGCCCGTCATCGTGCACGCGATCACGGAGAAGGGCCGCGGCTACGCGCCCGCGCGCCGGGACGTCGCGGACCAGTTCCACGCCGTCGGGCAGATCGACCCGGAGACGGGGGAGCCGATCGACCCGTCGCAGGCCGTCAGCTGGACGAGCGTCTTCGCGGACGAGATCCTGGCCCTCGCCGACGAGGATCCGCGCATCGTCGGCATCACCGCGGCGATGCTGCGTCCGGTGGGCCTGCACAGGTTCGCCGCGAAGCACCCGGATCGCGTGCACGACGTCGGCATCGCCGAGCAGCACGCCGTGACGAGCGCCGCGGGACTCGCCTACGGCGGCCTCCACCCGGTCGTCGCCCTCTACGCGACCTTCGTCAACCGCGCGTTCGACCAGGTGCTCATGGACGTCGCGCTGCACCGCGCCGGCGTGACCTTCGTGCTCGACCGGGCGGGCGTCACCGGCCCCGACGGGCCGAGCCACCACGGCATGTGGGACCTCGCGCTGCTGCAGATCGTGCCCCACATCCGCCTCAGCGCCCCGCGCGACGCCACGCGCCTCCGCGAGGAGCTGGGCGAGGCCGTCAAGGTCGACGACGGGCCCACGGTCGTGCGCTTCTCCAAGGGCAACGTCGGGGACGAGATCGAGGCGCTGCGCCGTCTCGACGACGGGGTCGACGTGCTGCACGAGTCGGTGTCACGGGACGTGCTCATCGTCACCGTGGGCCCCATGGCGGCCATGGGCATCGAGGTGGCCGAGCGCCTCGCCGCGCAGGGCATCGGCGCGACCGTAGTGGATCCGCGCTGGGTCGTGCCCGTGCCACGCAGCGTCGTCGAGCTCGGCGGCAGCCACCGCCTCGTCGTGACGATCGAGGACGGGGTCGTGGTCGGCGGAATCGGCACGCGGATCCGCCAGGACCTCCGCGAAGCCGGCATCGACACGGGCGTGACGGAGCTGGGCCTCCCGGACGAGTTCCTCGACCACGGCACGCGCTCGCAGATCCTCGAACGCGTGGGCCTCACCCCGCAGCACATCGCCCGCGACGTCGTCGCCCAGGTGCTCGGCAGCCGCGTGCCGTCGGCACGGCCGCTGCCCGAGGACGTCGATCGCGTCGCCATGCGCGCGGAGGACGACGAGCAGGCCTGACCGCCCGTCGCACGGAGGAGGGCCCGGCCGATTCGGCCGGGCCCTCCTCATGTGCAGACGGTGCTACTCCACGCCGCGGATCGGCGGGTGGTGGAACGTGTCGCCGAAGGCGCGGTCGCTCGCCCCGACGCGGTCGAGGTACGGCGTGAGGCCGCCCATCTGGAACGGGTAGCCGGCGCCGAGGATGAGGCACAGGTCGATGTCCTCGGCCGCGTGCACGACGTCGTCCTCGAGCATGCGGTGCACCTCGTCCGCGAGGCCCGTCTCGACGCGCTCACGGATCTCGTCGCTGGACATCGGATCGGTGCCGCCCTTCACGATGCGGACGGCCTCCTTGTCGAAGCCCGTGGGGCGGCCCTTGGCGTCGCGGGAGTAGATCCGCCCGAGGTCCGCCAGCCGGTGCAGGTTGGGGCTCTCGAAGAACCGGTCGGGGAACGCGGCGTGATGCGTGTCGAGCACGTGAGCACCCACCTTGAGTCCCACGAGCTCGAGCAGCTCGAACGGCGTCATCGGCAGGCCGAACGGCGCGAGCGACCGGTCGACGACCTCGAAGGGCGTGCCCGTGTCCACCGCGTGCATGGCCTCACCCAGCACCTTGGCCAGGATCCGGTTCACCACGAAGCCCGGCGTGTCCCGCGTGATGACGGCGTTCTTCCTCAGCGTCCTGGCGACCTGCATGGCCGTCGCGAGCGTCTCGTCCGTCGTCTGGGGCGTGCGCACGACCTCGATGAGCGGCATGACGGCCACGGGGTTGAAGAAGTGGAACCCGACCAGGCGCTCCGGGTTCGCGAGCCGCTCCCCGATGCGCTCGACGGAGAGGCTCGACGTGTTGGTCGCCAGGATCGCCGTCGCGGAGACGTGCTGCTCGATCTCGGCGAACACCTGCTGCTTCACGCCCAGCTCCTCGAACACGGCCTCGATGACCCAGTCCGCGTCGGCGAAGTCGGCCTTGTCGGTCGTGCCCGTGACGAGCGTCTGGAGCCGGTTGGCCTCGTCGGGGGAGATGCGCCCCTTCTCGGCGAGCTTCCGGATCTCGCCGTGGATGCCGGCCACGCCGGTGTCGACGCGCGCCTGGTCGAGGTCCGTGATGACCACGGGCACCTGGAGCCTGCGCACGAACAGCAGCGCGAACTGCGACGCCATGAGGCCGGCGCCGACGACCCCGACCTTGGTGACCTTGCGGGCGAGCGCCTTGTCGGGCGCTCCCGCCGGTCGCTTCGCGCGCTTCTGCACGAGGTCGAACGCGTAGATGCTGGCGCGGAACTGGTCGCCCGAGATGAGGTCCGCGAGGGCCTCGTCCTCGGCGGCGAAGCCCTCCTCGCGCGACGTGGTCCTGGCGGCCTTGAGCAGCTCGAGCGCGCGATACGGCGATTGAGCGACCGTGCCGATGCGCTGCTCGAGCGACTTGCGGGCGATCCCGACGGCGATGTCCCACTTGGCGATGCGCTCGAGGCGGCCCGGTGCGTTGGGGCGCTTCACCTCGACGGCGCCGGAGATGACGCCGTCTGCCCAGCGGATCGACTGCTCGAGGAACGACGCGGACGGGAAGGACGCGTCGGCGATGCCGAGCTCCATCACGTCGGCCGCCTTGAGCGTGCGGTTGTTCTTGAGCGGGTTCTCGATGATCACCTTGAGCGCGTTCTCGATGCCGATGAGGTTCGGCAGCAGCCACGCTCCGCCCCAGCCGGGGATGATGCCGAGGAAGACCTCGGGCAGCGCGATGGCGGGGACGGACTCGTCCACCGTGCGGTAGTCGGAGTTCAAGCCGATCTCGAGCCCGCCGCCGAGCGCGAGCCCGTTGATGAAGGTGAACGACGGCACGCCGAGGCGGTGCATGCGCCCGAGGGTGTCGTGACCGAGCTGCGCCATCTGGCGGCCGACCTCGCGGCTGGGGATCTCGCCCACCTTGCTGAGGTCCGCGCCCGCGGCGAGGATGAACGGCTTGCCCGTGATCGCGACGCCGCGGATCTCCCCGGCGGCCGCCCGGGCGACCAGGCCGTCCAGCGCGTCCGAGAGCTCCAGCAGGGTGGCGGGCCCGAGCGTGGACGGACGCGTGTGGTCGCGCCCGTTGTCGAGCGTGACGAGCGCGAGCACCCCGCCCGAGGGCAGCGGCACGTCGCGGACGAACGAGTGCGTGACGACCTCGTCGGGATCGAGCGCCACGAGCTCCCGGAAGCGGCTGGTGTCGGTCACTTGGTCCTCTTCCTCTTGCCGGTGAAGTGCGGGTTCTCCCAGATGACGCTGCCGCCCTGGCCGAGGCCGACGCACATCGCCGTGAGGCCGTAGCGGACCTCCGGGTGCTGCTCGAACTGGCGCGCGAGCTGGTTCATGAGCCGGACGCCGCTGGACGCGAGCGGGTGGCCGACGGCGATCGCGCCGCCGTACTCGTTGACGCGCGGGTCGTCGTCGTCGATCCCGAAGTGGTCGAGGAGGCTGAGCACCTGGATGGCGAACGCCTCGTTGAGCTCGAAGAGCCCGATGTCGTCGATCGTGAGCCCGGCCTTGCGGAGCGCCTTCTCGGTGCTCGGCACGGGGCCGATGCCCATGATCTCGGGCTCGACGCCCGCGAACGCGAAGGAGACCAGGGTCATCTTCGGCGTGAGGCCGAGCTCCTTCACCGCGTCGCCGCTCGCGAGCAGGGCGGCCGTGGCGCCGTCGTTGAGGCCCGACGAGTTGCCGGCCGTGACGCGACCGTGCGGGCGGAACGGGGTGCGGAGCCCGGCGAGCCCCTCGAGCGTCGTCTCGGGGCGCATGGCCTCGTCGCGCGTCGCGAGCCCCCAGCCGCTCTCGGAGCGCGTCGCGACGGGCACGAGGTCCGGCTGGATCTCGCCGTTCGCGTACGCGAGGGCTGTCTTCTGCTGGCTCGCGAGCGCATAGCGGTCGGCGCGCTCGCGGGTGAGCGACGGGAAGCGGTCGTGGATCCGCTCGGCCGTGCTGCCCATGTTGAGGGCGTCCTGGCTCACGAGCCGCTCTGCGAGGAAGCGCGGGTTCGGATCGGCGTCGAAGCCCATCGGGTGGCGGCCCATGTGCTCGACGCCGCCCGCGATCGCGAGGTCGTATGCGCCGAACGCGATGCCGCCCGCGGTCGCCGTGACGCTCGTCATGGCGCCGGCGCACATCCGGTCGATGGCGAAGCCGGGCACCGAGCGGGGGAGCCCGGCGAGGAGCGCGGCCGTGCGGCCGAGGGTGAGGCCCTGGTCGCCCGTCTGGGTCGTGGCCGCGATGGCGACCTCGTCGATCCGGTCCTTCGGCACCCGAGGGTTCCGTTCGAGCAACCCGATCATGGCCTTCACGACCAGATCGTCGGCGCGGGTCCGCCAGTACATGCCCTTCTCGCCCGCTCGTCCGAACGGGGTGCGGACCCCGTCCACGAAATGGACTTCGGCTCTCTCGACCACTGACGCCTCCTCGCATCGATTTCCCCCACCCTAGGAAGAAGCCGTACGGGAGCCGAATCCGTTGACTGTTCCTACGAGGCCCCGTCGTCGCTCGCGTCGTCGGCTTGGTCGGCATCGACAAAGGCCGCCGCCACCGGAGCGGCCGTCGCCTCGATCTGCCAGGGGCGCGCACCCCACGACTCGAGCGCCGTCGCGACGGCCTCGGGTGCGAGGTCGTCGGGCGGCGTCCACGCGACGCGACGCAGCACCTCGGGCGTGAGGAGGTTCTCCTGCGGCACGCCCATCTCGGTCGCGACCTCCTGCACGACGACGCGCGCCCGCTTGAGGCGGCGGTCGGCAGCGGGGTCCCTGTCGGCCCAGGCCTTCGGCGGCGGCATGGTCTCACCCGTGCCGCGCAGCTGCGGGAACTCGGTCGCGGCGAGGCCCCGCTCCACCGCGGCCCACCAGCGGTCGATCTCGCTGCGGCTCGCGCGGCCCGAGAACTCGCGCACCGCGGCGAGGTCGCGCTTCGTCTGCGGCAGGACCCGCGCGACCGCGACGAGCGAGCCGTCGGGGACGAGGCGGCCGGGGCTCGTGTCGACCTCGCGCGCGTAGGCGTCGCGGGCCTCCCACAGCTCCTTCGCGACCGCGAGGTTGCGGCCGCCGCGGATGCCGTGCAGGCCGCTGAGACGACGCCACGGCTCCACCCGCGCGGGCTTCGCCTCCTTGGCGATGGTCGCGGCGAACTCCTGCTCCGCGATGCCGGTCTTGCCCTGCTCCTCGAGGCGGCGGGCGATCTCGTCGCGCACGTCGACGAGCAGCTCCACGTCGAGCGCGGCGTAGACGAGCCAGGCGCGGGGGAGCGGGCGGGTCGACCAGTCGGCTGCGGAGTGCTCCTTGGCCAGGTGGATCCCGAGCAGCTCCTCCACGACCGTGCCGAGGCCCACGCGGGGCAGGCCGAGCAGTCGCGAGGCGAGCTCGGTGTCGAAGATCCGCTGCGGGTCGAGGCCCACCTCGCGGAGGCAGGCGAGGTCCTGGCTCGCCGCGTGCAGCACCCACTCGACGTCGCGGATCACCTCGTCGAGCTCCGAGAAGTCGCCCACGGCGGGCGGGTCGAACAGGAACGTGCCGGCACCGCGGCGGAAGACCTGGATGAGGTACGCGCGCTGGCTGTAGCGGAAGCCGGATGCGCGCTCGGCGTCGACCGCGATGGGACCGGTGCCTGCGGCGATCGCCTCGACGGCGCGCAGGTACTCCTCGCGCGTGTCGATGACGGTCAGGTCGCCCGTGGCGGCGGCCTCGCGGAGGGGCTTCCGAGCGGGGGCTGCGGTCTCCGCGACCCGCGCGCGAGCGGGTGCGTCGACGGGCGCGGAGTCGGGTGCCGGCGCGGAGATCGGCGCGGCAGCCGCGGCGGCCGCGGTCCGCCGGGTGCGCGTCCGGCTCCGGGCGGCGACCGCGTCGGTGGCGGTGGATCCCGGCACGTCGGAGAACAGGGACGCGCCCATGGCCGGGCGGCTCAGACCGGCGGGAGTCGGCGGGACGGCGGCGTCGCCGCCGGTCGCGTCGGGGTCGGGGATGTCGGACGGGGCGTTCACGTCCGGGTGCGTCGCGCTGATAGCAGTGTCACTCCTTCGCCCGCGGGAGGGAGCCCTGCGAGCATGCACAGTAGTTCCCCCCAGCCTTCCACATGGGCGGTCACGTCGGCGTCCGCCGGTGTCCACGAGGCGCGCAGCTCGATCTTGGCGCCGCTGCCCTGGCGGGCCAGCTCGCCGTAGCCGGTCGAGATGATCCGGGTGGCGGTCCCGGACGGCGAGGAGTACCGGGCACCGCGGGAGGCGAGGCCGTCGACCAGCCACGACCAGGCCACGTCGGCGAGGAACGGATCCGTCCCCATGTCGGTCTCGAGCGGCGCCTGCGCGAAGCAGACGACGCGGAACGCGCCGCCCCATGCCTCCGGCTCCTCGGGGTCGTGCAGCAGGATGAAGCGGCCGGTGCCGAGCTCCGAGTCGGAGGCGTGGCCCGAGGGCGACACGTCGGCGGCGAGGGCGACGGCGTACGGCGCCAGGTTGCTCGAGGGCGACGGGATCTCGGTCAGCACGAGCTCGGATCGGGTGGTCGCGCGCCGCAGCGCGTCCAGCGCCGCGCGGAACTCGGGCGGATCCTCGGCGCTGTCACGGGTGTCTACCACGTGTGCAGACTATGGTCCGCCTCGCTCCGGCCCGGGAGCCACGCCGCGACGGTTCCGCGTGGGGGCCGCCCTCGATGGCCGCGCGACCAGGGGATCAGCCCCGCCGCATCGCCCAGCGCGCGTAGGTGCGGTGGTCGTCGTCGACGAGCAGCTGGTCGAGCCGCATCGGCGCGTGGACGCCGGAGCCCGCCGGCACGAGCGGCGTCAGCGGCGTCACGAGCTCGGGCGAGGTGGTAAGGCAGAGCTCGTCGACCCGTCCCGCGGCGATGAGGGACGCGGCGAGCGCCGGCCCGCCCTCGCACACCACGTGGGTCAGGCCGCGACCGCGGAGCGCGTCGACGACGTCATCGCCGGACATGCGCCCGTCGGCCGCGGCGCCCAACGGCACGGACACGATCTCCGCCGGCACGCCGCCGAGCGTCGCGATGGCGCGGTCGCGCGCCTCGGGCGGGCAGAGCACGAGGAGGCGGCCCTCGGCGGCGTCCGGGTCGAAGCGGTGACCCTCCAGATCGCCCGACGAGGTGGCGACGGCGAGGGGCGTCCGGCGGGGGAGGACGTAGCGCTCGGCGCGCACCGTGCCGGCCCCCACCAGCACGACGTCGGCGAGCTCGCGGATGACGCCGAGGATCCGCCGGTCGACGACGCTGGAGAGGCTGTCGGACGTGCCGTCCGCGCCGATCACGCTGCCGTCGACCGACGCCACGAAGTTGAGGCGGACGTGGTCGGCGGATCCCGGACGGTAGAGGTCCTCCAGCCACTCCCTCGTCCCGTCGTCGTCCAGCCCGCGTGGCGCGGACTCGTCGCCCGGCCCCGGCACGGGGAGGACCCGCGTGATCCTCATCCGGCGAGCCGCTCGCGCACCTGCCGCTTGACCCGCCCGAGCATCGCCGTCATGCCGCGCATGCGCAGCGGCGACACGGCGGCGTCGAGCCCGATGGTGGACGGGTAGTCGTCGGGCACGGCGAGCACCACGTCCGCGGGGAGCCCATCGAGGCCCTGCGCCAGGATCGACGCGAACCCGCGGCTCGTCGGCGCCTCGGCCGGCGCCTGGGCGTGCACGTGCACGTCGCCGTCGACGACCTCCACGAACATGAACACGGGCGACTGGCACTCCTCCACGCGCTCGAGGAGGTCCGGGTGGTCGGCGTACCGCGCCGGCAGCTCGGGCAGCTCGTTGCTGAAGTCGAGCAGGAGGAGGAGCCGGTCGCGCTGCTCCAGGGCGAGGAAGTCGTCGCGGATCTCGGCGAGCGCCGCGGGCAGCTCTGGGGATCCGGTCATCGGGCGGGCAGCTCCCCGGGCTCGGCGCCCTGGACGATCGGGACGCGCACGGCGGAGCCCCACTCGGTCCAGGAGCCGTCGTAGTTGCGGACGCCCTCGAAGCCCAGCAGGTGCGTCAGCACGAACCACGTGTGGCTCGAGCGCTCGCCGATGCGGCAGAGGACCACGACGTCGTCGCCGTCGCCGAGGCCGGCGCCCTCGCGGTACACCGCGTCGAGCTCGGCGCGGGTCTTGAAGGAGCCGTCCTCGGCCGCGGCCTTCGCCCACGGGACGTTCTTCGACGTGGGGATGTGGCCGGCGCGGAGCGAGCCCTCCTCGGGGTACGCCGGCGCGGTCGTGCGCTGTCCCGTGTACTCCTCGGGGCTGCGGACGTCGATGAGCGGGTTCCCGAGGTGCGCGAGCACGTCGTCCTTGAACGCGCGGATCTCCTCGTCGCGGCGCTCGACGACGGGGTACTCGACCGGGGCGACCTCGGGGCGGTCGGTCGTGGTCGGGCGACCATCGGCGATCCACTTGTCGCGGCCGCCGTCGAGCAGGCGCACGTCCTCGTGGCCGAACAGCGTGAAGACCCAGAGGGCGTACGCGGCCCACCAGTTGCTCTTGTCCCCGTAGATGACCACCGTGCTGTCGCGCGCGATGCCGCGCTCGGACATCAGCTGGGCGAACCGCTCGCCGTCCACGTAGTCGCGCTGCACGGGGTCGTTGAGGTCGGTGTGCCAGTCGAGCTTCACGGCGCCGGGGATGTGGCCCGTCTCGTAGAGCAGCACGTCCTCGTCGGACTCGACGACCACGAGACCGGGCGTCAGGGCCCCGTCGGCGAGGCGCTCCTGGAGCCAGTCGCCGCTGACGAGCCGCTCCGGGTGGGCGTACTCGGCGAACCTGGGGGTGGTGTCCGGCTCGACGGCCATGGGGCTCTCCTGATCTCGCGGCCGGAGGGGCCGCGCTGGGTGGGACGCGGATTAGTCTGGTGGGTGTTCCGCGGGCACCAAGCGCCGCGCGTCGACCACCGTCAACGGTAACGGTTCGGCCCGCGCGGGACTTCCCTGCACCGCCACATGACAGCCGGAGACCCACCTGTGACGAACGCCGAGATCGGATCGCCGAGCCACGACGCGGAGGGCACCGCACCGGGCGCGCTCGTCGGCCGCTCCCCGAGCATCACCGGCCAGGAGATCGCCGCGCACCTCGTGCCGCCGCGCCAGTTCGACGACGCCCGGTTCGACACCTACCGGCCCGACCCCGAGTACGACACGCAGGCGCAGGCCGTCGAGGTGCTTCGCGCGTTCTCGGGCGACCGCGCCGGATCCCGCGGCGGCCTGTTCTCGCGCAGGAAGGCGCCCGCCCTGAAGCCCGGCGTCTACCTCGACGGCGGGTTCGGCGTCGGCAAGACGCACCTCCTCGCGTCGCTCTGGCACGCCATGCCGGGACCCAAGTACTTCGGCACGTTCATCGAGTACACGGCGCTCGTCGGGGCTCTCGGCTACCAGGGCGCCGTCGGGATCCTCCGCGGAGCGACGCTGGTGGCCATCGACGAGTTCGAGCTCGACGACCCGGGCGACACCATGATGATGACGCGCCTGCTGTCCGACCTCGTCGCCGACGGCACGCGCATCGCGGCGACGAGCAACACGCCGCCGAACGCGCTGGGGGAGGGGCGCTTCGCGGCGGCCGACTTCCTGCGCGAGATCCAGGCGATGAGCGACCGGTTCGACACCATCCGCATCGACGGGCTCGACTACCGGCGCCGCGCCTTCGAGGGCCACGCGATCACGGTGGGGCCCGACGACCTCGACGCGCGGGCGGCGGCCGCGCAGTCCGCGGGCCGGTCCGTGACCGCCGACGGGTTCCCCGAGCTCGTCGCGCACCTCTCGCGCCTGCACCCCTCCAAGTACGTCAAGGTCATCGAGGGCGTCGACGTCATCGCGCTCCGCGACGTAACCCAGCTGCAGGGCCAGACCGACGCGCTCCGCTTCGTCGCCTTCGTCGACAGGGTCTACGACGCGCAGATCCCGCTGCTCGCGTCGGGCACGCCGTTCGACGAGGCGTTCTCCGCCGAGATGCTCGCGGGCGGCTACCGCAAGAAGTACCTGCGCGCGATCTCCCGGCTCATCTCGCTCACCGCGGCCGGACGCGACATCTAGTCCACCGCGCTCCGACGTCCCTGGATCGGGGGCCGTCGTGGGCATCCCCGCCGCGCCCGGAAACACGATGTTCACACGCGCGCCACCCGTGTAACGCGCCGGAAACACGTCCGGCGAGCCGGCGAAACCTCGCCCCCCGACACTGGACGCGTACCCGGCATCCGGCTCGCGCCGAACCACCCGACCACACGGGCGGCCGCTCGCCTCCAGTCCGGTGCGACCCCCTGCACGATCTACGAGAGGTGAAACACCATGGATCAAGGCAACACCGCCTTCCTCCTGATCGCCGCGGCGCTGGTCCTCCTGATGACGCCGGGTCTGGCGTTCTTCTACGGCGGGCTCGTCAAGGCCAAGAGCGTCATCAGCATGATGATGATGAGCTTCGGGGCCATGGGCCTCATCGGGCTGCTCTGGGTCCTGTACGGCTACGCCATCGCGTTCGGCAACGGGCCGGACGGCGCTGCGGGCAACCCGCGCTTCGTCGGCATCGACGGCGTCCTCGGCATCGACCTCGGCCAGCTCGGCCTCGGCGACGCGTACACCGCGGCCCTCGGCGACCAGACGTCGGCGTACCCGACGCTCGCCTTCGCCGCCTTCCAGGCCACGTTCGCCATCATCACGGTCGCCCTGATCTCCGGGGCCATCGCCGACCGCGCCAAGTTCGGCGCGTGGATGGTGTTCGCGGGCGTGTGGGCCACGGTCGTCTACTTCCCCGTCGCCAGCTGGGTCTTCAACTTCACGCTCGCCGACGGCGCCACGGTCGACGGCGGATGGATCGCCTACAACGTCGGCGCCATCGACTTCGCGGGCGGCACGGCGGTCCACATCAACGCGGGTGCCGCGGCGCTCGCCCTCTCGCTGGTCCTCGGCAAGCGCGTCGGGTTCGCCAAGGGCATGCACGTGCCGCACAACCCGCCCTTCGTGCTCCTCGGCGCCGGCCTCCTCTGGTTCGGCTGGTTCGGCTTCAACGCCGGCTCCGAGCTCGCGGCCGACGGCATCGCGGCCATCGCGTTCCTCAACACCATCGCCGCACCTGCCGCCGCGATCCTCGGCTGGCTCGTGGTCGAGAAGATCCGCGACGGCAAGCCGACCTCGGTGGGCGCCGCATCCGGCGCGGTCGCGGGACTCGTCGCGATCACCCCGGCCTGCGCCGCGCTCTCGCCGACCTGGGCCATCGTCCTCGGCCTCGTCGCCGGCGCGGTCTGCGCCGTCGCCATCGAGCTGAAGTTCAAGCTCGGCTTCGACGACTCGCTCGACGTGGTGGGCATCCACCTCATCGGCGGCCTCATCGGCACGCTGTACATCGGCATCTTCGCCACGAACGTCGGCCTCATCTACTCGGGCTCGCTCGAGCAGCTGGGCAAGCAGGCCCTCGCCGCGTTCGCCGTGCTGATCTACTCGTTCGTGCTCTCGTACGTCATCGGCACGATCATCCAGAAGACCATGGGCTTCCGGGTGAAGAACGAGGACGAGATCGCGGGCATCGACACGATCGTCCACGGCGAGGAGGGCTACGTGCTGGAGACCTCCGGCCGCTGACCCGCCCAGCCGATCCACCACGACGGGCGCCGCACCTCGCGAGAGGGCGGCGCCCGTCCGTCGTCCGGCCGCTGTTCGCCCTCCGCGGAGAGCCGTCCCCGACGGGCGGCGGGATGGCGACCCCGGCGTACGGTGGGAGGGAGCGGTCGGGCGCGCACCTAGGCGCCGCCGCATCCCGTGACCATCGAGACGAAGAAGACGAGAGCACATGGCATCCCCCCTCATCACCCTGAACAACGGCGTCACCATCCCGCAGCTGGGCTTCGGCGTCTTCCAGACCCCGCCCGCCGAGACGCAGCAGGCCGTGGAGCGCGCCTTCGAGGCCGGCTACCGCCACATCGACACCGCCGCCGGCTACTACAACGAGGAGGGCGTGGGCGCCGCCATCGCGGCGACGGGCATCCCCCGCGAGGAGCTCTTCATCACCACGAAGCTCCGCAACGGCGACCAGGGCGCGGACAGCGCCCGCAGCGCGTTCGAGGACAGCCGGCGCAAGCTCGGCGTCGACGCCGTGGACCTCTACCTCATCCACTGGCCCTACCCGAAGCACGGCCTGTACGTCGAGACCTGGAAGACGTTCGAGGCGCTGCACGCCGAGGGCCTCATCCGTGCGATCGGCGTCTCCAACTTCCTCCCGGAGCACCTGGAGAAGCTGGCCGAGGAGTCGGACGTCGTCCCGGCGGTGAACCAGATCGAGGTGCACCCGACGTTCCAGCAGCACGACCTCTCGACCTTCTCGGTCGAGCGCGGCATCGAGGTCGAGGCGTACAGCCCGCTCGGCCAGGGCGCCGACCTGGAGTCGGAGATCGTGACGCGCCTCGCGAAGGAGCACGACGCCACCCCCGCGCAGATCGTCCTCGCGTGGCACCTCGCGCAGGGTCGCATCGTGATCCCGAAGTCGGTCACCCCGGAGCGCATCGTGCAGAACTTCCAGAGCATCGAGGTGGAGCTCACGGTCGAGGAGCTCGCCGAGATCGACACCCTCGAGACCGGCACGCGCCTCGGCGCCGACCCGGCGACGGCGGACTTCACGCAGTTCCCGTCCTGATCCACCCGCCGGCCTGCCGGCAGCACGACGCCCGCCCGGCGCATCGCCGCGGCGGGCGTCGTCGCGTCGGGACGTCGTCGCGTCGGGGCTCCCACGAGGCCGCCCTCGTGCCTGGGGCCCGAGGGGGCTAGCGTGAGCGACACGACGCCCCCTCAGGCCGGAGGCGAGAGCCTCGGACCCGCCGGAGCGGCCCACCGTCAGGAGCATCGTGATCGATCCCACCGTCCCGCATGCCCGCCTCGCCGACGCGCTCAGCTCCGTGTCCGAGCGCATCGACGCGTCCGTCGACGCGAGCTGGGACGGGCTCACGGGAGTGCAGATCCTCATCCTCCGACGGCTCGCCGGCACCGAGCGCATGGACCGGGCGTCGCTCGCGCTCGACACCCGGACCGCTCGCGCCGCCACCGTGCCGAGCCTCGCGTCGCTCATCCAGAAGGGGTTCGTGCTGGAGTCCGAGGACCCGGTGGGCTCGTACCTGCACCTCTCCGACGGGGGACGGACGCTGCTGCTCGGCGTCCGCGCCGGCCGAGCCGAGTGGCTGGAGCGGGCGGCGCTGCGGGCGAATCCGCCCGTGCACGGTGACGACCTCCTGCGCGCGGCGGCTCTGCTGGAGCACCTCGAGGCCACGGAGCGCATCTGAGCGGGCACGCCGCGATCGACGGCGGTCGCTTCGACGACCTGGTCACCCGGCTGAGGGTCGCCGGTTGCGTGTTCGCGGAGGAGGAGGCCGCCCTGCTCGTCGCAGAGGCGGCGGACCGCCATCCCGACGACGGCCCGGGACGCGGGGGAGACGCCCGCGCGGCGGAGCTCCGGCGGATGACGGCGGCACGCGTCGACGGGGCGCCCCTCGAGACCGTCCTCGGCTGGGCCGCGTTCGCGGGGCGCCGGATCGTCGTGCGACCCGGGGTGTTCGTGCCGCGCCGGCGCACCGAGCGGCTCGCCCGGGCCGCCGTCGCCGCGGCGCGCGGGACCGACGGACCGGTGGTCGTCGACCTGTGCTGCGGATCGGGCGCGATCGCCGCCGTGCTCGCGGACGACGTGCCGGGCGCGGTCGTGCACGCCGCCGACGTGGACCCGGTCGCGGTCGCCTGCGCCGCGGAGAACCTCGTGCCGCGCGGCGTCGGCGTGCACCGCGGCGACCTGCTCCATGCCCTGCCCGGCGACCTCCGCGGGCGGATCGACGTCCTCGTCGCCAACGTGCCCTACGTGCCGCACGCCGCGCTCGACCTCATGCCGCCCGAGGCGCGCCTGCACGAGCCCGAGGCGACGCGCGACGGCGGCTCCGACGGGCTCGACGTGCTCCGGCGGGTGGCGCGGGGGAGCGGCTCCTGGCTCGCGCCCGGCGGCCTGCTCCTCGTCGAGGTCGCGGACGCGCAGGTCGACGCCGCCCTCGGCTCACTCGCGGCCGCCGGTCTGGACGCACGCCTCGCGCCGGCCGCGGCGAGCGCGCGCGACCACGACGACGAGGACGACGACGACGGGGACGACGACGGGGACGGGGACGACGGCACGCGCGTCGTCACCGGCCGGATGCGCTGACCGGCGTCGGACCGCACGGCGAGGCGAGGAGGCGATCCGCGCGCTGCCGGGGATCTCGTTGCCTCCTGTCCACAACCCGCTCGGCGGCCGGACGGACCTCCCTAGGGTCGCCGTGTCCCATCCACCGTACGAGAGGCACCAGTGACCTTCACCCCACCCCGTCCCGACGCGTCCGAACGCACGACGCCGTCCCTCCCGAACCGCGACGCCCGTCGTCGCCCCCGTCGCGGCCTCGCCGCCCTCGCGTCGGCCGCCGCCGTCCTCACCGCGGTCGCCATCGGCGTCCCCGCTGGCTCCGCGTCCGCCGCCGCACCCAGCACGCCCGTCCCCGGCATGCAGGTCCCCGCGCTCAAGGACGTCCTCGGTGCCGCCGGCATCGAGCACGTCGGCGTGGCGATGGGCAGCGGCGAGGTGCAGGGCACCTCGGCCGACCTCATCGCCCGCCACTTCAACGCCATGACCCCGGAGAACGAGGGCAAGGCCGACGCCATCCAGCCCGTCGAGGGCCGGTTCGACTTCTCGGGCATCGACAAGCTGCTCGACTTCGCCGACGCGCACGGCATGAAGATGTACTTCCACGTGGACTTCTGGATGCCGCAGACGCCCGCCTGGTTCTTCCTCGACCACGGCCGCCCGCTGACGAACAGCCCCGCCGACCAGGCGCTGCTCAAGGCGCGCATGGAGGCCCACGTCAAGGCGATCTCCGACCACATCGCGTCCCGCTACCCGAAGGGGAACAGCCCCATCTGGGCCATGGACGTCGTCAACGAGGTCATCGACGACGGCCCCAACGCCAACCCGCACCACATGAAGGACACCCGCTGGTTCCAGGTGCTGGGGGAGGGCTTCGTCGACGAGGGCTTCCAGCTCGCGAAGAAGTACTTCCCGGGCGTCAAGCTCTTCATCAACGAGTACAACACCGACTCGCCGAGCAAGCGCACCGACTACCTCGGGCTCGTCTCCGACCTCCTGGATCACGGCATCCCCGTCGAGGGCGTGTCGCAGCAGAGCCACATCGGGCTCCACAGCGACATCGAGGAGCTGAGGAACACGATCCACGCGGTGAAGGCGCTCGACCCGAACCTCCTCCAGGCCATCTCCGAGCTGGACGTCGGCGCCTCGCAGGCAGCCGCGACCGGCGACAGCCAGAACCGGGCCCACACCGCGCCGATCTACTCGAACCCGGACGACACCGCCGCGGCCGTGGGCTGGGTCTACAAGGACCTGTTCACGATGGTCCGGCAGGAGGCCGCGAACCTCGAGTCGGTCACCTTCTGGGGCTCCGACAACTCGCGGACCTGGCTGCACAGCCCGTCGATCGACCAGCCGTGGGACCAGCCGCTCCCGTTCGGGACCCATCAGGAGGCCATGCCCGCGTACTGGGGCATCGTGGACGCGTCGAAGCTCCCGCCGCGTCCGCCGCTGCCGAAGGGCTGATCACCGCACGCTGCACGACCGCGGCCCCCGTCCTCACCGAGGACGGGGGCCGCGTCGCGTTGGTTGCCTAACACAACAAAGGTTTTCGAATACCTTGCTCCCCGCAGGGGAGGGTGCCTACGGTGCGAGCATCCGACAGCGAAGTCGGAACACATGAGAGGTGTTCGACGATGAGCATTCCCCGCACCAGCCCGTCCGCGCTCGCGGACGTCAGCCCTCCGAGCCCGGACCGCAGCAGGTCCGCCGGCAGCCGTTCCGTCGGCACCCGTCCCGCCCGGCGCCGGGGCATGGCGGCGATCACCGCGCTCGGCCTCGTCGTGGGTGCCGGTGCGCTCGCGGCGCCGTCCGCACAAGCCGCCGACGCAGCCGCTCCCGCGGGCATCGGATCGGGCTTCGAGTCCGGAACGGACGGCTGGGCCCCGCGCGGCGACGGCGTCGCGATCGCGCCCAGCACCATCGCGCGCACCGGATCCGGCAGCCTGCTCGTGACCGATCGCACCCAGGAGTGGCACGGCACCGCCCTCGACGTGACGAGCGCCCTCGCCGTCGGCCAGCAGGTCGATGTGACGGTGTGGGCGCGCCTGGCCGCGGGGGAGGAGCCCGCGTCCCTCAAGGTCTCCGTGCAGCGCGACACCGGGGGCGGCAGCGGATACGACGGGGTGGCGGGAGCCGCGGCGCGCGTCACCGCCGACGCGTGGACCGAGCTCACCGGCACGTACACGCTCGGCGGCCCGGTCGACCGGGCGCAGGTCTACGTCGAGGGCACCGTCGGCGCCGACTTCCTCCTCGACGACTTCCAGCTCGGCGAGGCCGTGGCCACGCCCGTCCAGACGGACATCCCCGCGCTCAAGGACGTCCTCGGCGCCCGCGGCATCGAGCACGTGGGCGTCGCCGTCGACGGCCGCGAGACCGTCGGCGCCGGAGCGGATCTCGTGAGCCGCCAGTTCGACGCGTTCACGCCGGAGAACGCCGGCAAGCCCGAGAGCGTCCAGCCGGAGGAGGGGCGCTTCACCTTCACCCAGCTCGACCAGCTGCTCGACTACGCCGACCGAACCGGTACGGAGGTCTACTACCACGTGCTGTTCTGGCACTCGCAGACGCCCGCGTGGTTCTTCCTCGACGGCGACCGCCCGCTCACCGACAGCCCCGCGGATCAGGCGCTGCTGAAGGCGCGCATGGAGGCGCACGTGAAGGGCATCTCCGACCACATCGCCGCGCGCTACCCGAACGGGGGCAGCCCCATCTGGGCGATGGACGTGGTCAACGAGGTCATCGACGACGGCCCCAACGACAACGCGCACGACATGCGCGACAGCCGCTGGTACCAGGTGCTGGGCGAGGGCTTCGTCGACGAGGGCTTCCGCCTCGCCCGCGCGTACTTCCCGGGCGTGAAGCTCTTCATCAACGACTACAACACCGAGCTGCCCACCAAGCGCGCCGACTACCTCGAGCTGATCTCCGCGCTCGTCACCCGCGGCGTGCCGATCGACGGCGTCGGGCACCAGGCGCATGTCGACTTCGCCCGGCCCGTCTCGTGGCTGCGCGACTCCATCCGCGCGGTCGAGCGCATCGACCCGCGCCTGCTGCAGGCGATCACCGAGCTCGACGTGAACGCGTCGAACCAGAACGAGGGCGCCGACGTGAGCGGCGCGCCGCAGGATCCGTACACGCCGGTCTACGCGGACGACGCGCAGGCGAGTGCGGAGGTCGGGTACTACTACCGCGACCTCTTCGCCATGATCCGCCAGCAGGCGGCGTCCATCGACTCCGTCACCTTCTGGGGCGTGAGCAACGCGCGCAGCTGGCTGCGCACGTGGCCGATCGCGCGTCCGTGGGAGCAGCCGCTGCCGTTCGACGACGACCTGCAGGCAGCTCCGGCCTACTGGGGGATCGTCGATGCGAAGCGACTCCCCGCCCGTCCGGCCGACCTCTCGGCGCCGCGCATCGCGGACGTGGACGACATCACGGCGGTCGCGACGAAGGCCGCGGGCGTGCGCGTGCCGTACGCCCTGCCGTCGGCGATCGACACGCGCGACGGGAACGTGCGGGTGGTGTGCGCGCCGCCCCGCAGCGGGATCTTCCCCGTCGGCACCACCACGGTCACCTGCACCGCGAAGGACCGCGCCGGCAACGTCCGCACGAGCACCTTCGACGTGATCGTGACGCACGCCGGCAGCTGACTGCCGCTCTCAGATCCCGCGCCCTCCTCCCGGACGGCGCGGGATCCGTGCGTCAGCGCAGCGCGGAGATGACCAGCACCAGCGCTGCGAAGCCGACGATCGTCCACGGCATGGCCAGCAGCACCGTCGAGGCGAGCCGCCAGCGCCGGTCCGCCTCGCGGGAGAGGCGCTCTCGCAGCGCCTCGGCGACGGCCTGCCGCGACAGGGAGACGGACAGCGCCGCTGCAGCCACCAGCAGGCCCGCCCCGCTCGCGATCGCGGCCGGCGCCATATCGGCGCTGCCGTCGATCCAGGCTGACCCGGTGAGGGCCACGAGGACGAACGTGGCGATGAGCGCGAGGACGATGAGCACCGGGGCCCCGGCGGGGGCCTCGTCGTCGGGATCCGCGATGGCCGCGGCGTAGACGACGGGGTCGCCGAAGGCCGTCCCGGCGTCGCCCCCGGCCTCCCGCACGTGCTGGCGCACGGTGTCGACCGCCTCCTCTATCCGATCGGGGGCCATATGCCTCCTGTCCAGCTCGGTGCCGAACTCGTCGATCCACCTGTCGGTCGTGTCCATCAGCTGCTCCTGTCGATCTCGTTGAATGCGTTCGCCGTCACCGTGAAGCGCGTCCATGCCTCGCGGAGCCGTGACGCGTGCGCGTGGCCGTCCTCCGTGAGGATGAAGTACTTGCGGCCAGGACCCCCGTCGCCCGGGCGCCATTCCGTCGCGACGAGCTGCCGGCGCTCCAGCCGCGCGAGCAGGGGGTAGAGGCCGCTGCCGGTCACGCCCCGGAACCCGGCCCGTTCGAGCCGCGTCAGCATGGCGTAGCCGTAGGACGGCCCGTCCCTCAGGGAGGTGAGGACGAGGAGGGGGAGGAGGGCCCTGACCCACTCGCCGCTCGCCTCCAGGGCGGGCGACGTCACCGCGTCGTGCCCGTCGTCGTGATCCATGACTAGATCGTGTCCCGTACTAGTCGGTCTCGATACCGACGAAGGTATCGACCTGCGGGATGGGGCTCCTCGGCCGTCGTTGCGCCTCGTCCCCGCCGACCCGGCGCCGAGCGTCCCCGCAGGGCGCGTTCCGGGACATCCCATCGGACCGCCGCGAGTAGACGTACGTCATCCCGCGCTGACCGTGAGTAGGCCGCCCCCGAGAGCGGCCCTGCCTAGCGTTGGGCGTGCACCAGGCATCGAGCACCCGCACCTGCCACGGACGGGTCCACCTGGCGCCGGATCAGGAAGTTGTCACCATGAGCACCATCAGCACGGACATCACCGACTCGAGCCGCACGTCCACCTGGAAGGTGGCGGCCGTCGGGGCCGCACTCGCCTTCGCCGTGGTCGGACTCGTCGTCACCGGCTTCGACCCCATGTGGATCGCCGGGTCGCTCGGCATCAGCGCCGCTGCCGCGAGCCAGATCGTGGCGGCCATCAAGGCCGGCCGGACGGCCGTGACGGTCGTCGCCGCGATCGCGGGCGCGGGAGTCGCGTCCGCCATCACCGCGACCATCGCCTTCATCGCGATCAGCTGGGCCGCCGGTCCGGCCATCGCCTGACGATCGCACCACCGGGGGTCGGACGTCAGGTGCGTCCGACCCCCTCTCCTCACCCAGAGCATCAGAGATCGAGGCCATTCATGTCGTCCACCTCCCTGGAGCACCGCTCCGCCGCCCGCCCGACGACCGTGACGGCGGCGTTCTGGCTCGTCCTCCTGTCCGCAGCGGTCGCGGCCGTCTCCGCGTTCCTCGCCATCCAGACCCTCCTCTCGGCCCAGGGGTCGGAGGAGCTCCGCAGGACGATCGAGGCGACACCGGAGGCCGCGGGAGGCGACATCGACATGGATTCGCTGGTGGGCATCGCACGCGCGACCGCGGTCGCCATCCAGGTCCTCCTGATCGTGGTGTCGATGGCGATCGCCCTGTGGATCGCGTTCGCGATGCGGTCCGGCCGCGCGTACATCCGCGTCGTCGCGGTCGTCCTGTCCGTGTTCCAGGCGGTGGGCACCGTGACGGCCCCGTCGCCCGCATCCGTCGTCAGCCTGGCTCTCATCGTCGCCGCGCTCGTGCTCATCTGGGCTCCGGCCTCCAGCCGCTACGTCGCGCGGCGCACGGCCGGGAGACGCCGTCCGCAGGACCCCGCGCGCGAGCCGTCGTTCGTCGGATGACGACCATCCCGGCCGTGCGGAGGGCCGCCGCCGTGCCCCCTCCCCACCCGAAGGCCTACCTGCTGTCCGCGTCCGTCGTGCTGGTGCTCGCGGGAGCGGGCTCCGCCGCCGGCGCCGTGGCGATGACGGGCATCGCGATCCCCGGCGCGGTCGGGGTCCGCACCGGGCTGGCGGGGAGGAGCGGATTCGACGAGACGCTCCTCGGCGTCCTGGGCGCGAACATGCCGGTCGCCGCCTCCCTCGCCGCCGGCCTCGTCACCTTCGGCGCGGTCTCGGCCCTCTTCGCCGTGCTGCTCGGCGTCTACCTCGGCGCGACGGTCACCGGATCGGTCAACACCGTCGGCGCCGGGCCCCTGCTCGACTCCGTGGGCGCCTACGTGGGCCTGGAGATGCTGGGCCTCCTCCTCGCCGGCGTCGCCGGCATGCTGCCCGCCGCGCACGTCGTGCTCGGGAAGAGGGGCGTGCGCAGCAGCGCGTGGCGCCGGTACCTCTCGGCCCTCGCGCCCGCCGCGGTCCTGCTCGGGATCGGCCTCGCGCTGCTGGCGGTCGGAGCGGTCGTCGAGGCGACGGTCATCACGACGAGCGGATCCGGGCTGGGCGAGCGGTGATCGACGTCACGGGAGCGCGGAAGGCCTACGGCCCGGTCGCGGCCCTGCACGACGTGGAGCTCCATGCGCGCGCGGGCGCCGTGACCGCCGTGGTCGGCCCGAACGGCGCGGGGAAGTCGACGCTGTTCCGCGCGATCCTCGGGCTCGAGCGGCTCGACGGCGGCAGCGCCCTGGTGGACGGCGCCCCCTTCGCCCTGGCTGCGGCGCCCCAGCGGGTGGCGGGCGCGGTCATCGACTCGTCGTCTTTCCACCCGCGCCGTCGCGCCGTCGACGAGGTCCGGATCGCCGCGGCCGCCGGAGGCATCGGACGGCGTCGGGTCCCGGAGGTCCTGGAGGAGGTCGGCCTGGCGCACTCCCAGCGCAAGCAGGTGCGGGCCCTGTCGATGGGCATGCGGCAGCGGCTGGCCATCGCGGTGGCGCTCCTCGGTAGACCGCGGAACCTGATCCTGGACGAGCCCCTCAACGGCCTCGACGTCGACGGCATCCAATGGGTGCGGGAGCTCCTGCTCGCGAGCGCCTCCGCCGGTAGCACCGTGCTCATCTCCTCCCATGTCCTCACGGAGGTGGAGCGCGTCAGCGACGACGTCCGCATCCTCGTGGGGGGCCGGATCGCGTCCCGCGACCGCTCCGTCACCTCCGCCGCGGGGGCTCCGCCCATGGAGGTCCTCGTCGTCACCGACTCGCCCGTGGAGCTGGGAGCGCTGCTACGACGGCACGGGGCGACGGTGGAGGGCGAGGGGAGGAGCCTGCGCGTGCGCGGCATGCGCTCCCGCACCGTCGCGGAGCTGGCCTTCCGCGACCGGATGCTCGTGGAGACCCTGTGCGAGTCGACGGAGTCGCTCGAATCCGAGTACCTCCGCGTCCTCGCCGACGCGCGGCCCGGCCCCGACGCGTCCCGGCGCCCTCTCGAGGGGCGGCCGGCGTGATCGGGGAGCACGAGCCCACGCTGCGGACGCGGCGACGCCAGACGGCGGGTGACGTGCTGCGATCAGAGCTCCTCACGGCCTGGACCCTCGGTTCGCAGCGGATCCTGTGGATCGCGGCGCTGCTCGGGGGGCTGGTGGGGACGGGGACGGCGCTCGTCTTCGTGGAGGTGCTCGCCGCAGTCGGAGGCGCGGCCGCCTCCGAGGTGGACGGCCTCATCAGCCGCGCCTCCGTCAGCGGAGCCGCGACGGTGGCCATGCTCCTGGGCCTCTCGTCCATCCACCTCTCCGCCGGGCAGCGGTCCACCGGTCGGCAGCGCCTCACGCACCAGATGGTCCCCGCGACGAGCCGCACGTTCGTCGCGCGCGTCGCCGTGGCCGGCGGCATCGCGACGTGCGTGGCGGTCGCCGCCTTCCTCACGGGCGCGATCCTCGTGGTGGGGGTGTGCGCGCTGACGGGGCGGACCGCGGACGCCCTCTCCGCCCGGGGGCTTGGGATCGTCGCCTGCACGACGGCCGGCGTCACGCTGACCGTGGTGCTGGCCGCGGCGGTCGGCCTCGTCGCCCGACACGGCGTCGTCGGGGCCACCGCGTTCCTCGGGATCATGGTGATCGGCCCCGCCGCGCTGGGCACGGTCGGCGCGACCGCTTCCGTCGAGGCCCTCTCCTGGGCGGCGACCGCGCTCCCGGCGGGCCGCCTGGGCGCCGTCGTCGAGTCCGCCGCCGCCGGTGACGCGGAGGGCGCGCTGGCGGCGCTGGCGGCGCTGCTGGCCTGGGCCGCTGCTGCTGTGGGGCTTGCCTATGCCGCCTGGCGGGCCGAGGGCCACACGCGGACCAGCCGAGGACAGGCGACACAGGGGCACCCGCGATGATCGCCGAGACGCGGACGTCCGCGATCATCGCGGCATCGACGTCGACCCGGCGGTGGCGGAGGTTCGTCGCCGTCCCCGTGCTCACCCCCCGGCTCGGCCTCGCCACCGTGGGCCTCGGCGCAGCAGCGTGGACGGGAGCGGGCGTGTGGGCGGGCTTCGTCGTCGTGGCCTTGGGCGTCGGCGCGGGGACCGTCCTCCCGACGGCGACGGTGCTCGTGCTCCTCGCCGGCGTCGGGGCCGGCTCCCTCTGGGCGGAGGTCCGAGCGGCCCTGGCCGAACCGCGCAGCTGGTCGTTGTACGCGCAACTGGGGACGAGGCCGCGCACCTACCTGATAGGCCGCCTCCTGGTGACCCGGGCCTCACGGCTCGGAGCGGCATGCTGCGGCGCCCTCAGCGTCTGCGCGACGGTGTCCCTCCTACGCCCCGAAGCCCTCACCCCGGCCCACTGGGCGCTCATACCCCTCGCCGCGGGGGGTGGCCTCTCCGTGGGCGTCCTCCACACGACCGTCCGCCTGGAGAGCATCCGAGGGGCATCGCCGACGCGTGCCGTGCTCCTGCCGATCGCTGTCGTCGGGGCGCTGAGCGCGTCCTGCTGGTGGTGGGCGGCCTCCTGGCTGCCGGTTCCGGTCGAGGCGCTGCTGGCCGGCGCGACGCTGGACGCCCTCCCGGCCGTGCCCTGGCCGCGGGCGGCGGCCCTCGGGGCAGCGTGCATCGCGAGCGCGGTCCTGGCCGCGGCGCGCTTCCACCGCGCAGGCGCTCTGACATGGGCCACGGTGACGACGCGATCCGACCTGACGGGTCCCCGCGCACCCCGCCGACCCGCACGCTCCGGGGGCGCGCGTGTCCTCGTCGAGGTCATGCTGCTCGACCTGCGCCGCGCGACGCGAGCGTTCGAATGGCGCGTCCGTCCGGCGGCGTACCTGCTCCTCTCCCTCGCCGTCTCCGCCGCGCTGCTCGGCGCGCTGGCCTCCTGGCTCCTGGGCGACGGAGCCGAAGCGCTGCTCGCGAGCGACGTGGGGGCGACGCTGGCCGGGGGAGTGACGGCGGGATACGTACTGATCATCTGGACCACCGCCTCCGCGTGGTCGTCCCTCGACTCCGACCGGGGCGGGACCGTCCTCATGCGGTCGCTCCCGCACGGCATCCGAATCCTCGCCGCGGCTCGAGCCGCCTCGGGAGCGTTCGTCATCGGCGCCGCCGGACTCCTGCTCCTCGGCGTGCTCTGCGCCTTCGCGCCCCTCGGGCCCCGCGCCGTCGGCACGGCGGCGTCCGCCTGCGCGACAGTGGCCCTCCTGGCACCGACCCTCGGATGCTGGGTGTCGCTCCGCCACCCGCACACCGAGTGGAAGGAGGTGGGTGAGATCGGCCGACACGGCTGGGCGCGCTCGGGCATCACCTACCTGCTGGGTGGCGGCATGGCCCTCACGACCGCCGTGGCATCGGGACGCGACTGGACCGCGCCGGAGGCCACCGCGATCGCCCTCGCGTCGGCGATGCTCACGCCGCTCGTCGCCGCCGGCGTCACCGCCACCCTCCCCACGAGAATCGGAGTCGGACATGCTCGAGGTTGATGCCGAGATCGGGTACGCGCGCGGCGCGGCCATCCAAAGGGTGCGGCTCGTCGTCGCACCGGGGGAGTTCGTGCTCGTGCGCGGTGCCAACGGCGTGGGCAAGTCCACGCTGCTGGGTACTGTGGCGGGGATCCGCGCCCCCCTCGCCGGCACGGTCACCGTGGCCGGACGCCCCACGCAGTCGTCCCGTGCACGGCACGACATCGGCTACGTCACCGACCCGCCGAACTTGTTCGAGGAGCTCACCCCGGCCGAGCACCTGCGTCTGGCGATGTCGCTGTGGCGCGCCTCACGACTGCCGGTGACAGGGACGACCGCGGCCGCAGGCGTGCTCGAGGGGACGCCGGAGCTGCCGGCGACCATGCTCTCCCTGGGGCAGCGGAAGCGGTTGGGCATCGCCCTGGCGGTGCTGCACGGTCCGCGGCTGTGGGTGCTGGACGAGCCGTTCAACGGGCTGGACGACGCGAGCTGTCGCCGGCTCCGGGCATCCATCGACGAGCACCTGGGGCAAGGAGGCGCCGTCGTCTGCGCGACCCACGACGTGGGCGCGCTGGACCGTCCTGACGCGACGGTCGTGGTGCTGTCCAGAGGGAGCGAGGCGGTCTCGCACCAGGCGCGCGGGGCGACTCGAAGGTGACGATGAGCCCGCGGTCGCCGAGTGGAGGCGCCCCTTGCTGTCATTCACATGACATAATGTGCATTATCGGCGCATAGCCAGGCGACCGAGAGGGGCCACGATCGAAGGCCCTCAGGGCTCCCGCGACAGCACCTCGCGCGCGACGTCCACGAGCTCCGCCGGCTCGAACGGATCGTCCGTCGCGGCCAGCTCGTCGAGCGCGAACCAGCGGTGCGCGTGGATGTCGTCGAACTCGTCGGGCATCCAGTTGTCGGACACCGGCGCGAACCCCGTCGTGCGCACCAGGTAGAACGTCGAGTGGCCGGTGTCGAGGTCGCCGTCGATGCGCTGTCGCGCGTAGTCGTGCTCCCAGACCGGATCGCCGACGGACTCGACGCGCAGGCCGGTCTCCTCGAACAGCTCGCGGCGGGCCGCCTGGGCGGGCGACTCCCCCGGGTCGATCCCGCCGCCGGGCGTGAGCCAGCGCGGCGGCAGGTCGATGTCCGTGGAGTAGTTCGTGAGGAAGAGCAGCAGCCGGTCGCGCTCGTCGACCAGCAGGATCCGTGCCGTGTCGCGGGCGTGCCGCACGACCTCGCCGTCGGTCATCGCGCGCCGCCGGCGACCGGGAGGTGCCTGCCCCACCAGTCGAGGATCGCCTCGAAGCGCTGCACGCGGTGGCGCGGCCGGCCGGATCGGCTGAGCTCGTGGTCCTCGCCCGGGAAGACGAGCATCTCGGTCTCGACGCCCGCGCGCACGAGGGCCAGGTGGTACCGCTCGGCCTGCGACAGCGGGCAGCGGAGGTCGTCCTCGGAGTGGACGACGAGCGTCGGCGTGCGCACCTGGTGCGCGAACGCCTGCGGGCTCTGCGCGCGACGCGTCTCCTCGTCGTGGCCCGTGTACTCCTCGCCGAAGAACGTGCCGATGTCGCTCGTGCCGGTGAACAGCTCCGGGTCGAGGAACCCGCGCTCGACGATGGCGCCCTGGAAGCGGTGCTCGTGCGCGATGGTCCACGCGGTGAGGTAGCCGCCGTAGGAGCCGCCCATGATGCCGGCGCGGGATCCGTCGATGGTGTCGTGCACCGCGATCGCGCCGTCGAGGAAGTCGAGCACGTCGTCCATGTCGACCGTGCCCATGCGCTCCTTGATGACGCGGCCGTGCTCCTGGCCGTAGCCGGCGGCGCCGCGCGGGTTGCACAGCAGCACCGCGTAGCCGGCGTCGGCGTAGACCTGCGCCTCGTCGAAGAGGTGGACGCCGTAGGCGGCGTAGGGCCCGCCGTGGATCACCAGGAGGACGGGGTGCGGCCCCTCCCCCTCCGGCAGCACGACCCAGCCGTGCACCGGGTAGCCGTCGCGACCCTCGACCACCAGCTCGTGCAGCGGTCGGATCCCCTCGTCGCGCAGCGGCGCGGAGAAGTCGGTGAGCGGGACGAGCGCGGATCCGCCGTCGGGCGCGCGATCGGTGCGGACCAGCGCCACGTCGCCGTGCGTGCGCGGGTCGGTGAGGGCGACGACGACGGCCCCTCCCCCGACGCCGACGCCCGTGACCTCCACCTGGTCGTCGACGAGCGCCTCGACGGCCCCGTCCGCGGTCACGCGCAGCAGCTGCACGGTGCCCCGCGATCCGTTGAGCACGAGGACGGCGTCGCGGTCCTCGACCGTGATGCCGCTGCCGCCGAGGTCGACGGTCTCGGCATCCGTGAGGACGCGGGGCGCGGCGTCGTCGGCATCCCGCACGTACAGCGCGGTGTTGCGGGCGACGAAGTCGACACCCGTCTCCCCCAGCTCCTGCGCCAGCAGGTAGATCCGGCCGCCCTCGACGGACGCGACCTCCGCGATCCCGAGCCCGGCCTCGTGGGAGACGACGGTGCGGACCTCGGGCACGCCGCTCGAGGTGTCGCCGGGAGCGGGCACGGCGACCGCGTATGCACCCGAGAGCAGGTCGTCGTCACGGCCGTCGTGGCGCGAGGCCACGAACAGGACCTCGGAGCCGTCGGCGGAGAAGCGGGGCGCGTCGTGGTCGACGGGCTCGTCGGTCAGGCGGACGACCGGCGGCACGCCCGCCCGCTCGGCGGCGGAGGGCTTCGCGTCAGCGCCGTCGCCGCGCACCGCGGGGTCCACGGCGTCGGGGTAGCCGGACGCGACGGCAGCCACGAAGGGCTCCGCGTCCAGCGCCGGCAGATCGACGAGGAACAGCTGGGTGTGCCGGTCCGTGGACCAGCCGAGGCCGTTCGCGAGGTACTTCGTGGTGGTGATGCGGCGGGCGGGCTCGGCAGCGGCCGACACGCCCTCGACGCTCCCGTACCGCCCGGGCTCGGCCACGCGCGAGGCGTAGACGATGCGCGAGCCGTCGGGCGACCAGTCGAACGCGCCGACCCCGAGCAGCTCGTCGGTGAGGGCGACCGGCTCGCCGCCGGCGTACCGGACGACGTGCAGCTGCGGCGGCCCCTTCGGCTCCGCGCGGATGAACGCGATGACCGACCCGTCCGGCGAGAGCCGCGGCGCCGTGTCTCGGAAGCCTCGCGTGATGCGGCGCGGCGGCGCGGATCCGTCGGTCGTCACCTCCCACAGCTGCCCGGTGTACGCGTCGGCGTGCACCCGCGGGCGCGTCACCGACACGACGGCCAGACGGCCGTCGGGCGATACGGCGGGGCGGGAGACGGAGGTGAGGAGGTCGAGATCCGTGGTCTTCATCGGATCGAGCCTAGCCCCGGGTCGTCGCCCGGCCCCGGGTCACTCGGGGCGGAAGCTGCTCGTGTCGCCGACGAGCCGGAGGTGCTCGGCGGGGATCGGGTCGACGACCGCGCGCGCGACCTCGGCCGCGAACTGCGAGACGTTGTAGAGGCCGCCCGACGCCTCCTTGCGCTCCTGGATGGCCTCCGGGTTCATGCGGCTGAGGAGCGTGGCCGTGATCGTGCCCTCGATCATGTCGCCGGAGACGACGACGAAGCCGATGCCGCGCTCGTCCAGCTCCGGGATGAGCTCGCGCAGGGCGTCCTCCCCCGCGCGCTTGCTGCGCGCGACGGCCTCGTACTCGGGCATCGTCTCGGTGGTGCGGATGAAGTGGGCCTGGTGGCTCGTGACGAAGACGACCCGGCCGCCCTCGGTCAGGAGCGGGAGCGCGCTGCGCAGGACGTTCAGCTGCGCGTCGCGGTTGAGGGTCATGGCGTAGTCCTCGGCCATGCCGCTCTCCATGCCGCCGGACGCGTTGAGCACGAGCACGTCGAGGCCGCCGAGCTCGGCGCGGACGGTCTCCATGAGGCGGTCGACGGACTCGGCATCCGTGAGGTCCGCCCCGACCGCGATGGCCTTCGTGCCGCCCTCGACCAGCTTCGCGACGAGCTTCTCGGCGCGCGCGGCCTTGTTGCGGTAGTTGACGACGACGTCGGCGCCCGCCTCGGCGAGGTACGCGACCGTGTCGGCGCCGATGCCGCGAGACGAGCCCGTGACGAGCGCGCGTCGGCCGCGGAGCTCGTCGGGGGCGAAGGGGCGGATCTCGTCGACGGTGCTCACAGGGGTACTCCTCCAGGGGTGCGCGCCGTTCGCGCGCGACGGGTCGTCCGGCGAGGGACGGATCGGGACGGGCCGCGCGGGCGGGACACCACGCTGACGGCCAGGAGAGCCTATCGCCCGCCGTCCGGGCGGTGGGCTAGGTTCGGGTCATCCGGTCCACGGAGCGAGGGAGCAGCGGGTGACTGTCCTCCTCGACGACCACGCGTGGATCGCCTGGCTCGCCCTCATCGTCACGGGGGTCGTCGTGGAGATGCGCCGACTCGAGCTGACGGGGCTCTGCGGCGGCGTCGCGGCGCTCGCGGCCCTGCTGTCCGGACTCGTGGGCGCGCCCTGGTGGCTGCAGGCGGTCGTCGCCCTCGTGGCCGCGGCCGCTCTGATGGGATCCGTTCGACCGGCGCTGCTCCGCGCCCTCCCCGTCGAGGACCGTCGGGAGCGCGAGGACCTCGGACAGGGCGAGCCGTCTGCCGTGGACGACGACGACGACCGGCCCGCATGACGCGCGGCGCCTGGTTCGACGGCGCCGTGCCCCGCGTGCTCGCGCACCGCGGGTGGACCGGATCCGGTGCCGTGGAGAACACCCTCGACGCCTTCCGCGCGGCGTGGGAGCTCGGCGTGACCCACCTCGAGACGGACGTGCACGTGACCGCCGACGGCGCCTGCGTGCTCTGGCACGATGCCGACCTCCGACGCCTCACCGGCCGCCCCGGTCGCGTCCGCGACAGGACGCTGGCGGAGTTGCGCGCCATCGACCTCGGGTCCGGCGCGCGCGTCGCCACGCTCGGAGAGCTGCTCGCGGCCCTGCCCGACGCGCGCCTGAACGTCGACGTGAAGGGCCGGGACGCGCCCGCCGCCGCCGCTCAGGCGATCCGCGACGCCGACGCCGTCGACCGCGTGCTCGTCACGTCGTTCTCGGGCTCCCGGCGACGCCGCGCGCTGGCCCTGCTCCCCGGCGCTGCCACGTCCGCCGACGCGGGTCGCCTCGTCCTCGCGGTCCTCGGCGCGCGGCTCGCGCTCGCGCCGGTCGTGCGCCTCGCCCTCCGCGGCGTCGACGCCGTGCAGATGCCCTGTCGGGTGATCGGGATCCGCACGGTCTCCCCCGTGATGGTCCGCCGGCTCGCGCGCGCCGTCCGCGAGGTGCACGTCTGGACGGTGGACGACCCTGACGAGGTGATCCGCCTGGTCAGGGCCGGGGTGCACGGCATCGTGACCGACCGCGCCGACCTCGCGCTCGCCGCCATCGGCGACAGGGACTGGGATTCGCCTGGGAACCGGGTGTCCTGAGAAAGGATCCTCACAGCCGCACGGTTTACAACGGGGAGTGCATCGCGAGAGGAGACCACCATGGCAGATCGCAGCTTGCGCGGGATGCGGCTCGGGTCCACGAGCCTGCAGAGCGAGGAGGGCGTCAGCTTCTCCCCCCGGCAGAGGAAGACGTACCGCACGACCGACGGCACCACGTTCGAGGTCGTGTTCTCGGCCGACGCCGAGGTCCCGGAGGTCTGGGAGTCGCCGAAGAGCGGCTTGGAGGGACGCCTCCTCGACGCCGAGGGCGCGCCCGTCGCCCACGACGAGGTCGAGGCGAAGGTCCCCCGGAGCCACTGGGACATGCTGCTCGAGCGCCGGACGCGCGCCGAGCTGGAGGAGCTCCTCGAGGAGCGCCTCGCCACCCTCCGCGCGCGGCGCGGTCAGCACCGCATCGGCGCCTGACCCGACCCCTCCGCTCGCGAACCGGACACAGGAGCACCCCTCGGCATCGCCGCGGGGTGCTCCTCTGCGTGCGGGCGGTGCTGCCCGTCAGCGCGCGGCTCGGCGGCCGCGGCGCCCGAGCGCGATGCCGGAGACGGCCAGGGCGCCGAGGCCGAGGCCCGAGACAAGCCACTCGATGTCGCGCCCCACGAGGATCGCCGGCGTGACGACGTCCGCGGTCGGCACGTCGACCACCATCGACCCCGCGGTGAACCAGGGCAGCCGGTCGATGTCCCTCCCGTCCGGCCCGACGATCGCGCTGGTGCCGACGGTCGAGATGTTGACGACGCTGCGTCCCGTCTCGAGCGCCCGCATCCGGGCGATCGCCAGCTGCTGCACGCTCTCGTCGGTGCGGCCGAAGTCGGCGTTGTTCGACTGGGCGAGGATGAGGCCGGCGCCCTCGTGGACCATGTCGGTCGTCAGTTGGTCGTCGACGATGTCGAAGCAGATGGCGATGCCGGCGGTGACCCCCGCGACGTCCATCACCTGGTCGGTCGTGCCGGGTGTGTACTCGCGCTGGATGAGGCCGATGAGGTCGGGCGCGAACGGCTCCCAGAACGCGCGGTCGGGCACGTACTCGCCGAAGGGGACGGGGTGCTTCTTGTCGTAGTGGTCGGTCGCCCCTCCCCCGGTCCAGACGAGCGACTCGTTGTAGTAGCGGCCGTCGCGCTCGGTGACCGTGCCCACGACGAGCGGGGCGCCGAGGCGGGCGACCACGCGGTCGAGCGCGGCTGCCGAGCCGGGGTCCCGCAGCGGATCCGCGTCCGCCGCGTTCTCGGGCCACACCACCATGTCGACGCCGGCGTCCGACGGGATCTCCGCCGTCGCGGCGAGGTGCGCGCGCAGGATGTCGCCGTAGCGCGCACCGTCGAAGTACCCGGCCTTCGCGTTCCCCTGCACGGCGGCCACCCGCGTGGTCCCCGTCGTCGTCACGGGGAACGCCGGGACGACGAGCGCCAGGGCGACGGCGATCCCCGCGACGAGCGCTCGGGACGCGCGCCGCACGCGCTCCTCCGCGGCGAGCTCGAGCAGCAGCGCGACGAGGAGCACGAGCACGAAGGACAGGCCGGAGAGGCCGAGCCAGGTCACGAGGTGCGCGAAGGGGCTCTCCGACTGGGACAGCGACACGCGTCCCCAGGCGAAGCCGCCGTAGGGCCAGACCGCGGAGATCGCCTCGCGCGCGGTCCACAGCCCGGCGATCGCGACCGGCAGCAGCACCACGCGGCCGGCGACCGTGGGGAACGCGCGCGGGATCCAGCGCGTCGCCGTGGCGATGGCGACCGCTCCGGTCGCGACGAAGAGCGACTCCAGGGCGGACAGGGCGATCCACGGCACCGGCCCGAGGTACAGCGACGCCCACTCGATGTGCGTGAGGTAGAAGGCGAGTCCGGCCACGAGCCCGATGGCGAACGCCGGCCCGGGGCGCCTGCCGAACAGCGCGAGGAGCACGAGGGCGATGCCGGGGAACACGAGCGGCCACAGCCCGCGGTCGGGGAACGCCGCGTCCATGACCGGACCGGACGCCGCGGCGGCGAGGAGCGCGCCCCACATCGGCAGCGGAGGACGTACGGGCTCCGCGGGCGGCGCCACGGGGACGGAACGCTCCCGACGGGGAGCCCGGGCGAGCGCGGTCACACCGAGGAGTACGCGACGATGCCGCGCCGGATGCTGTCGAGCGCCGTGCGCGCGTTCCGGGAGACGGGTCCGTCGGCCACGACGGACAGCTGGTCCAGGAGGTCGATGGTCTGCTTCGTCCAGCGCACGAAGTCGCCGGCCGCGAGGTCGGCCTCGTCGAGCACGGCGTCGAGGCTGCCGCCGCGCGCCCAGCGGTGCATCGGCGCGCACAGGCCGGTCGAGAGCGGATCCGTCGTCGGCAGTCGGCGCTCGCGCTCCACGTCGTCGAGGCGCGACCAGATCTCCTCCGTGCGCTCGAGCGCCGCGCGGAACGCTCCTCGCGGCAGGTTCCGGTCGTTGCGATCGCCCTCGTCACGGCGCGGCTGGTAGACGAGAGAGGCGGCCATGGCGGCGAGGGCCGCGGGATCGAGGTCCACCCAGACCTGCGTGCGCAGGCACTCCGCGATGAGGAGGTCGCGGTCGCCGTAGATGCGCTTGAGCATCCGGCCGTTGGGCGTCGGCGCGACCTGGCCGTCCGTGGCGCGCTTGAGGTAGCCGAGCGAGAGCAGCAGCTCGGTGACGCGGTCGAAGACCTTCGCGACCGCGTTGGTGCGGGTGCGGATCTGCTGGCCGAGCGCATCCGTCTGCCGCTTGAGGCGCCACCAGCGCTCCGCCCAGCGCGCGTGGGACTCGCGGTCCTTGCAGGCGTGGCAGGGGTGCGCCTTCATCCGGCGACGGAGGTCGGTCAGCTGGCGCTGCCGCTTGTCGCGCTCCCCGTGCTGGCCCGGCTGCTGCATGTCGGCGCGGGCCGCGGTCGCGCGCTCGAGGTCGCTGAGCTCGCGGCGGAGGCCCGAGTACTCGCGGAAGTCGCCGAGGTGGCAGACCATCGCCTTCTCGTACCCCGCGAGCGACTCCTCCTGCGTGCGCACCTTGCGCGCGAGGTCGACGACCGCGCGATCGGCCTGGAACTGCGCGAACGACGACTCGAGCACCTCGCGGGTCCGCTCACGACCGAACTGGTCGATGAGGTTGACGGCCATGTTGTAGGTGGGCCGGAAGCTCGAGTTGAGCGGGTAGGTGCGCCGCGACGCGAGGGAGGCGACGGCCTGGGGATCCAGCCCGTCCTTCCACTGGATGACCGCGTGGCCCTCGACGTCGATGCCGCGTCGGCCCGCGCGTCCCGTGAGCTGCGTGTACTCCCCCGGCGTCAGCGGCACGCGCGCCTCGCCGTTGAACTTCTCGAGCTGCTCGAGCACGACCGTGCGCGCGGGCATGTTGATGCCGAGCGCGAGCGTCTCCGTGGCGAACACGGCCTTCACGAGCTTGCGCTGGAAGAGCTCCTCGACGACCTCCTTGAACGCCGGCAGCATGCCCGCGTGGTGCGCGGCGACCCCGCGCTCCAGGCCCTCGAGCCACTCCCAGTAGCCGAGGACGGCGAGGTCCTCGTCCCGGAGGGTTCGGCAGCGTTCCTCCACGACGGCGCGGATCTCGTCGCGCTCGTGCGCGTGCGTGAGACGGACGCCGGCGCGCAGCACCTGCTTGACGGCCGCGTCGCACCCCGCGCGGCTGAAGATGAAGAAGATGGCGGGCAGGAGGTTCCGCTCCTCGAGGAGGGCGACGACCTCGGGACGGTCCATGCGGCCGCGGTCCCAGGGGCCGGGTGCCCGCTTGCCGGATCCGCCGACCGCCCCCGTCCGGCCCCGGGAGTGACCCTGGCCGCCGCGCACACGGACGGCCTCGCGACCTCCGCCGTGCGTCATGCGGACGAGCTCGGGGTTCACGCGGTGCGTCGCCGCGAGGCCCGACGAGTCGAAGAGGTCGACCATGCGGTGCCGCACGATGACGTGCTGCTCGAGGGGCACAGGTCGCTCCTCGGAGACGATGACGTCCGTCTCGCCGCGGACGGCCTGCAGCCAGTCCCCGAACTCCTCGGCGTTGGACACGGTCGCGCTCAGCGAGATCATCCGGACGGTCTGCGGGAGGTGGATGATGACCTCCTCCCACACGGCGCCGCGGAAGCGGTCGGCCAGGTAGTGCACCTCGTCCATGATCACGAAGGCGAGGTCGCGGAGCAGGTCGGAGTCCGCGTAGAGCATGTTGCGGAGCACCTCGGTCGTCATGACGACGATGCGCGCGCGGCTGTTGACGTTGGTGTCGCCCGTGAGCAGGCCCACCTCGTCCGGCCCGTACTCGGCCACGAGCTCGGCGTACTTCTGGTTGCTGAGCGCCTTCATCGGCGCCGTGTAGAAGATCTTGGCGCTCGGCCGCTGCATCGCGAGGTACACCGCGAACTCGGCCACGATCGTCTTCCCCGCGCCCGTCGGCGCCGCGACGAGGACGCTGCGCCCGTTCTCCAGCGACTCCGCGGCGGCGCGCTGGAAGGGGTCGAGGTCGAAGCGCAGGCCGCTCGCGAACGACTCGAGGAGCGGGAGGCTGCGGCGGGTGCGGGAGGCCGCGTAGCGTTCGGCGGGCGAGAGCTGGTCTGTCACGATGTCGCCATCCTAGGCTCCGGATCCGCGCGCCGGCCGGGGGCGCACGCGACGACGCCCGCCCCTCGCGGGACGGGCGTCGGAGCCGAGCGGATCAGGACAGCAGGTCGTCCGTCATCGCGGCGGCCTTGCGCGCGCGGCGCCGGTCGTTGAGCAGCGCGATGCCCGCGGCGACGAGGTACAGCAGCGTCATCGGGACGGCCAGCAGGAACATCGACATGACGTCGGCGGCCGGGGTCGCGATGGCGCAGAACAGGATGATCAGCAGGATGGCGATGCGCCAGGACCTGATGATCGTCGCGCCGCTGAGGATCCCCATGAAGTTGAACAGCACGAGGAACACCGGCAGCACGAACGCGATGCCCACCGCGAAGACGAGCTTCAGCACGAAGTCGAAGTACTCGCGGGCCGTGATGAACGACGAGTCGCCCGCCCCAGCGAACTGCGTGAGGAGCGCCACGATGTGCGGCAGCACGAACCATCCGGCCGCGCATCCCGCGAGGAAGAGCGGCACGGCGGAGAAGAAGAAGCCGAACGTGTAGCGGCGCTCCGTCTTCGTGAGGCCGGGTACCAGGAACGCGAACACCTGGTAGAGCCACACCGGGCTCGAGATGATGAGGCCCACGTAGAGCGCGATCTGCAGGCGCAGGTCGAACGCCGACGTGATGGTCGGGAAGTTGAGGCTGGCGTTGCGCCCCTGCTCCGCGTTGATGGTCTCGATCGGCTGGCGCAACGCCTCCAGGACGAACGAGGAGAGGAACCAGCCCACGACCATCGCCAGGATGATGGCCACGCCTGCGATGAACAGGCGCTTCTTGAGCTCCAGCAGGTGCTGGACGAGGGACATGCGTCCCTCCGCGTCGCGCTTCTTCTGGCGGGGACGCTCGGTGGTGCTCACGGATCAGGCGCTGGGGCGGGAGTCCCCGCCGTCGCGCGGGGAGTCGTAGCGCGGGGCGTCGTAGCGGGGCTCGTCGACGCGGGCCTCGCCCGGGCGGACGTAGTCGCGAGGGGCGGCGTCGCGGTCATCCGAGCGGTAGCGCTCCTCGTCGCGGCGGCGGTTCTCGTCACGCGTGTCGTCGCGGCGGTCGGATCCGCTCTCCTCCTTCATGGTCTTCACCTCGCCCTTGAAGATGCGCATGGACTGGCCCACGCTCTTGGCGAGGGCGGGCAGCTTCGTGGAACCGAAGAGCAGCACGATGACGACGAGGATGATGACGAGGTGCCATCCGGTCAGGTTTCCGAGCATGTGGTTCACGTTCCTTCAGGTCGGGGGGCCGGACAGTCGTTGTCGGGATCCACGACGAGTCTACCGTCGCGACCCGTCAGGACACCCTGCGCGGCATTGCGGTTCACCCGGATTTCCCTGCGCGGACCACTGGTCCGCGCGGCGTCCTCCCGATGCCGGGTCTTCGGAGCCCGGCACCGTGCCGCTCGGTGCCGCGGCTCAGTCGGCGTCGTCGTATGCGGCCTCGGCCCGCCCGGCCCACTCGGCCACCGCAGCCCGCGCCTCCGGCGGCGAGGTGACGACGACCACGCCGGCCATGCCCGCGACCAAGCGCACGAGGCCCTGGTAGTGGGCGACGCGCACGGTGACGGCGACGCGTCCGGGTCGGCCGGCGACCGGTACGGGCCGCTCGTCGCCCACGAAGTCCCCGAGGAGGGGCAGCGCCGACTCCTGGACCTCGAGCGTGACGCGGAGGTCGTCGGGGCTCGGCTCGAAGAGGGTGTCGCCGAGGACCACGTCCTGCGGCCGGTGCTCGGGCGGGAGGTCGGTGACCACGAGCTCGTCGAGGCGGTCGAGGCGGAACGTGCGGACGGCGCCGCGGGCCAGGTCCCAGCCGCGCAGGTACCAGTCCTCGTCCATCGACTCGAGGCGGAGCGGATCCACCACGCGACGCTCCGTGCCGCCTCGGGGGCTCCGGTAGTCGAACTCGACCCGGCGCTCCTCCGCGATGGCGCGACGGAGGTCGTCACGGGTGCCGTCGCCCGCCCCGGCCGCGACGGCGACCTGGCTGGGGCTCGCCGAGGATCCGCGCGCGAGCTTCGCCATGAGCTGGCCGACCAGGTCGAGGTCGCTGGCGTCCGCCTGGGAGGAGACGTACTGGAGGCCGGCGATGAGCGCGGCCGCCTCCCGGGCCGAGAAGCGCGGCGAGTCGTCGATGGCGACCATGTGCGTGATGACGATCTGGTCGTTGTCCTCGAAGTCGTCCCACGCGATGTCGAACAGGTCGCCGTGCTGGTACGAGGAGGTGGAGCCGGGGACGCCGGACACCGCGATGAGGCGCACGGCCTGCCGGATCTGCTCGGGCGGAACGCGGAAGTGCGCGGCCGCCTGGCTGACGCTGACGCGCCCGTGGTCGGTGAGGTACGGCACGAGGGCGAGCAGGAACGCCAGCTTGTCCTGCGCGTGGAGCGGCGCGGCGCGGTCGGTCATGATGCGTCCTCCCGGTGGGCGGCGACGGTCTCGGCGAGCCGGGCGCGCACGGCGTCGCGCAGCTTCGGCGGCGCGATCACCCGCGCCTCGGGGCCGAAGCCCGCGACCTCGTCGGCGAAGAGGTTGGTGTCGGAGTAGTGCACTCGGAGGCGCCCGTCCCCGAGGTCATCCGTGCCGCGCCGACGGCGCAGGCGGATCTCCGCGTCGGATCCGGGGGCCACAGTGACCTCCCCGACGCCGTTCGCCCATACGCGGTCGAGGTCGGCGAGGGCCCGCTCGGCATGGTCCTCCCCCTCGGGGACGAAGGCGCGGCTCGTCACGCGCACGCGGTCGACGATGCGCGACAGCAGGAACGTGCGCGGTCCGTCGGCGTCCTGGTCGATGCCGTGCAGGTGCCAGCGGCCCTGGTGCTGCACGAGCGCGAGCGGCGCCACCGTGCGGATCCTGGCCGCGCGCTCCCCCGGCTTGAGGTAGCCGAAGGAGACGAGGACGTGCCGCTCGAGCGCGACGCTCAGGGGCGCGAACGCGGCCTCGCGCGTGCGCAGGCGGGGTGCGTAGCCGATGACCGGGTCGTCGGACTCCACGCCGAGCGAGCGCAGCTTGATGAGCGCGCGGCGCGACTCCCCCGAGAGCGAGCCCTCGCGCCACACCATGGCCGCGAGGTTGAGGAGCGTCGTCTCCTCCGGCGTGAACGACAGGTCGGCGGGGAGCTCGTAGGCGCCGCGCGGGATCCGGTAGCGCAGGAGCTGGTTGTTGCCCTCCTGGCCCGGCGCCTCGACGGTCTCGAGCGGCACGCCGAGGTCGCGGATGTCGTCCTTGTCGCGCTCGAACTGGCGCTCCAGGTTGGCGTTGTCGCCGCCGGCGCGGTACCTCTGCCGGTACCCCTGGACGCTCGAGAGGACCTCGTTCTTCGTCAGGCCCTGCTCGGTGGCGAGCAGCGCCAGCACGAGGCTGAACAGGCGCTCCTCGACGGGCACGGTCGGTCGGCGGGATGTCTCGGGCACGCGGTGGTCCTCACGTCGGTGCAGCCCCCGGCCGGTGGCGATGCGTCGTTACTTGGTGGTGCTGGTCCCGAGGATATCCACCACGTAGACGAGCGTGGACCCCGCGGGCACCTTGGCGGAGCCCTGGTCGCCGAACCCGTCGGCCGGCGGGACGACCGCGATGACCTGGTCGCCGACGTGCTTGCCGACGAGGGCCTTCGCGAGGCCCGGCGTCACGACGAGCGAGGAGGCCGCGCCGGTGGAGGGCGCCGCCGTGGTGGCGGTCGCGGGCACCTGGAGGGGGCCGCCGCCGGTCCAGCTGGATCCGAAGACGGCCTGCTTCTCGGCCGACGTGCTCGTGCCCCAGACGACGCCGGTGTACTGGAGCGTGACGGTGTCGCCGTCCCCGACCTCGGCGCCGTCGCCCGCGCGGAGGAGCGCGTCGCGGTACTCGGTGGGCGGCGTGCTCGGCGGGATGGTGATCCCCGGGACGCCGTCGTCCGTCGTGACGACGGACGGGAAGCCGGCCTGGGCGGGCCGCGGCTCGCCCGTGGCCTTCTCCGGGAAGGACGAGGTGATGTCGACGATGAGGACGAGGCCGTCGGTCGCGTCGAGGCCCTGGGACGAGAGGTCCTGCCCGGGGAAGACCGTGGACACGGGGACCGTCACCGCGACACGCGAGCCGACGGGCATGCACGTCATCGCGTCCTCGAGGTACGGCAGCGACTCGTGCAGGGACGCCGGGGTGAACAGCGGCGAACCGGTCGTGCGGGCGTTCGGCGCGATGCGCGCGTACTCCGCGAGGTCCTTGCCGGTCTTGCCGTCGACGATGGAGGCCGCAGCGGTGATGCCCTGGTGCGGCTGCACGGGCGCGCCGTCGCCCTCGACGAGCGTGGACACCTCGACGCCCGTCGGCTTGAGCGGCGTGGGGAACGCGACCGAGGCGGGCGCGCTGCCGACGTCGCCCGTGGCGGTGACCGTGCTCGACGACGTGCCGGGCTGGGCGAGGGGCGTGCAGCCCGCCGCCGCACCGGATCCGGAGCCGGAGGGGCTGCATGCGGCGAGCGTCAGGACGAGTCCTGCGCAGACGGTGAGCGCGGCGGAACGGCGCACGTGACTCCTCTTTCGATGGTGGGGGCGGCCGGCACGCACCCGCGTGATCGGCCCTGTCATCCTAGGCGGTGGGGTCGCCGGGCTCCGGCGCATCGGCCGCGTCGTCCGCATCGTCGGGGACGACCCCGTCGCCCGCCTCTGCCAGGTCCCGGGCGCCCGCGAGCTCCGCGCCGTGCTCCGCGATGCGGACGCGCTTGCGCAGGACCTTGTCGCTCACCCTTCGCTCGCCGAGCGATCCGGGGGTCCAGGCCTCCATGTCCTCGTCGCTGAAGTCGGACTTCGACGCCCGGCGCTTGAGCTGCGGCAGGACGGATCCGGGTGCCAGGCGGCGCGCGGTGATGAGGAAGCCGGTGTGCCCGATCATGCGGTGCTCGGGACGGACGGCGAGGCCCTCCACGTGCCAGCCGCGGATCATGGTCTCGCTCGCGTCGGGGTTCGTGAAGAGCCCGGAGTCGCGGAGCGCCTCCGCCACGCGCGACAGCTGCGTGACGGTGGCCACGTAGCAGAGCAGGACGCCGCCGGGCGTGAGCGCATCGGCGACGGCGTCGACGCACTCCCACGGCGCGAGCATGTCGAGGATCACGCGGTCGACGGAGTGCGGCTCGGTGACGGTCGGCAGCGCATCGGCCAGGTCGCCGAGGGTGATGGACCAGTTCTCCGGGCTGTGGCCGAAGTAGCTGGAGACGTTGCCGCGGGCGACGTCCGCGAACTCCTCGCGGCGCTCGAAGGAGAGGAGCGTGCCGGTCGGCCCGAGGGCGCGCAGCAGCCACATCGAGAGGGCGCCGGATCCGACGCCCGCCTCCACGACGGTGGCGCCGGGGAAGACGTCGGCGAGGCCGAGGATCTGCGCGGCGTCCTTCGGGTAGATGATCGCGGCGCCCCGGGGCATCGACATGACGACGTCGGAGAGCAGCGGCCGGAGGGCGAGGCACTCGATCCCCGCGCTGTTCTTCACGACGCTGCCGTCGGGCAGGCCGATGAGGTCGTCGTGGTCGATCATGCCGCGGTGGGTGTGGAACACCTTGCCGGGCTCGAGCAGGATCGTGTTGAGCCGGCCCTTGGGGCCCGTGAGCTGCACGCGGTCGCCCGCGCGGAACGGTCCGCTGAAGCGGGCGGCGGCGGTGTCGACGGTCACGCGTCCACCTCGTCGCGGATCGGGGCCGCGGCCCGGCGGTCGGCGTGGGCCGCCTCGAGGTCGGCGAGCGTGCGGCCGGCGAGGGTGTCCCAGAGCACGTAGGCGTCGTCGGCCGGCAGCGGCACGTGGTGCGGCACCGCGACGACGGTCGCGCCCGACGCAGTGGCGGAGGCGACGCCGGGAGCGGAGTCCTCGATGGCGACGCAGTCGCGGATGTCCACCCCGAGCAGGTCGGCGGCGGCGAGGTAGGCCTCGGGGTGCGGCTTGCTGCGGGCCACGTCGTCGCCGGCGACGACGTGGTCGAAGGCGTCGAACGGCACGGCGTCGGCGACCTGGCGCGCCATGCGGCCGATGCTCATGGTGACGAGCGCGGTGGGGACGCCGGCCTCGCGGATCTCGCGGAGGAGCTCGCGCGCGCCGGGACGCCACGGCACCTCGACGAGGATCTGCTCCATCACGCGGTCGCTCAGCCGGTCGATGATCTCCGCGGCGGGCAGGTCGACGCCCGCCTCCTGGAGGATGCGAGCCGAGTCGTCCAGCCCGTTGCCGACGAGCCGGAGCCCGTCCTCGTGGGTCCACGTGCCGCCGAAGGAGCCGACCAGCGCCTCCTCCGCCACCATCCAGTAGGGCTCCGTGTCCACGATGGTGCCGTCCATGTCCCAGAGGACGGCCGCGGGTCTGTTGCTGATCACGGGGAGCGAGTCTACCGGCGGGGCGGTGCGTCCTAGGATCGTACGATGACCGCCGGCCGGGCGGCCAGAGGGCGAGACGGAACGGGAGTCACGTGGCGGATGCCGAGAGGTTCGTGAGCGGACGGCTGCTGGTCGTCGCCTTCGAGGGCTGGAACGACGCGGGCGAGGCCGCCAGCGGAGCGGTCCGGGCGCTGAAGGACCTGCTCGACCTCGAGGCGGTGTCGTCGGTGGATCCCGAGGACTACTTCGACTTCCAGTTCAACCGCCCCACCATCGGCTTCGCGGAGGACGGCACGCGCGAGCTCGAGTGGCCGGGCGCCACGCTCTACGGCCCGAAGGACCCGCGGCGACCCGCGCAGGACCTGGCGGCCGACGCGCAGCTCGGCGTGAGCGGCGACAACGGCGGCAGCATCCACCTCCTGCTCGGCGTCGAGCCGTCCCGGCACTGGACGGCGTTCACCGCCGAGGTGCTCGACGCGGCGCGCGCGGCCGGCGTCGAGGGCGTCGTGCTGCTCGGGGCGCTGCTGGCCGACGTGCCGCACACGCGGCCCATCTCCGTCTACTCCACGAGCGAGAACGCGAGCGTGCGGGCGGAGCTCGGCATCGAGCGGAGCACGTACGAGGGGCCCGTCGGGATCCTCAGCATCATCGCGCAGCGCGCCGAGGAGATGGGCATGCCCACCGTCTCCCTCTGGGCCTCCGTGCCGCACTACGTGCACAGCGCGCCGTCGCCCAAGGCCACGCTCGCGCTCATCGACAAGCTCGAGGAGATGGTCGACGTGGTGATCCCGCGCGGCGAGCTCATCCAGGAGGCCGCGACCTGGGAGGCGGGCATCGACCAGCTCGCGGGCGAGGACGAGGACATGGCGTCCTACATCCAGCAGCTCGAGCAGGCCCGCGACACGGTGGACTCCCCCGAGGCGAGCGGCGAGGCCATCGCGCAGGAGTTCGAGAGGTACCTGCGCCGAAGCGACGGGCCGCGCGGACGCGGCGACGACCGGCCCGAGGAGCCGTGGCGGCCCAAGGACCCCAAGGACCCGAAGGACCAGTAGCCCGCGCCTCCGGGTCAGGCCGCCGGGCCCCCGAGACGCACGCCGAGGAGCGCGTCGACCGCGTCCAGCTCGACGGGGGTCGCCGGGATCCCCGTGGCGACGCGGAGGTCGAGCAGCAGGATCGCGCCCGGGGTGTCGAGGTCGTCGGCGAGGCGCTCGCGGACGAGCTGCACGAGCTCGCCCGGCCGCCCCGCGTCGGCGCCGGCGTCCGCCGACGCATCGGCGGCCCACGCGTCCCACGCGGCGAGACGCGCGACGGACTCCGCGAGGAGCGCGTCCGTCCACTCCCAGTCCGCGCGGTAGTGCTGCGCGAGGAGCGCGAGGCGGATGGCGCGCGGATCCACGCCAGCCGCCCGCAGGCGCGACACGAGCACGAGGTTGCCGAGCGACTTGCTCATCTTCTCGCCCTGGTACGCGACCATGCCGCTGTGCGCGTAGACGCACGCGAAGTCCTCGCCCGTGAGGGCTGCCGCGTGGCCGGCCGACATCTCGTGGTGCGGGAATATCAGGTCGGACCCGCCGCCCTGCACGGTGACGGGCCGGTCGAGCTTCCGGAGCGCGATGACGGCGCACTCGATGTGCCAGCCGGGTCGGCCGCGGCCGACCGCGCTGTCCCACGCGGGTTCGCCCGCGCGCTCGGCGCGCCACAGCAGCGGATCCAGCGGGTCGCGCTTGCCGGGCCGCTCGGGGTCGCCGCCGCGCTCGGCGGAGAGGGCGGCCATGGTGTCGCGGTCGTAGCCGCTCTCGTCGCCGAGGGCCCAGGGGCCGTCCGCGCCGGCGCGGGCGACGTCGAAGTAGAGGTCCCGGGCTCCGGCCTCGGCGGCGTCGGGCGTGGCGACCGGGTAGGCCGTGCCGCGCCGGACGAGCTCCGCGACCGCGGCCGCGACCTCGTCGACGACCTCGGTGACGCCCACGTAGGAGTCGGGCGGCAGGATCCGCAGCGCCTCCATGTCGGTGCGGAACAGCTCGACCTGCGATGCGGCGAGGTCACGCCAGTCGACGCCCGTGGCGGTCGCGCGCTCGAGCAGCGGGTCGTCGACGTCGGTGACGTTCTGCACGTAGGCGACGTCGTACCCGCGGTCGAGCCAGACGCGCTGCAGCGTGTCGAAGGCGAGGTAGGTGGACGCGTGGCCGATGTGGGTCGCGTCGTAGGGCGTGATGCCGCAGACGTAGAGGCCCACGCGGCCGTCCCCCGTGCACTCTGCGGGGCGGACGGATCCGGCGCTGGTGTCGAACAGGGTCGGGACGGGGGGCTCCCCCGCGACGGCGGGGACGGCGGGGCGTGGCCAGGCGCGCACGGGATCAGGCCGCGATCGCGCCGGTGCCGAGGAGCACCAGGAGCACGACGCCGAGGGCGACGCGGTAGACCACGAAGGGCATGAACGTGCGGGTGGAGATGTACCGCATGAGGCCCGCGATGACCGCGAGGCCCACGATGAACGCGATGAGCGTCGCGACCGCGGTCTGCCCTGCGCCGGCCTGGCCGGTCTCGTCGAAGCTCTTCACCAGCTCGTACAGGCCGCTGCCGAACACGGCGGGCACGGCGAGGAGGAACGAGTACTCCGCCGCGACAGGTCGGGAGTAGCCGAACGCGCGCGCGGCCGTGGTGGTCGCGCCCGAGCGCGAGACGCCGGGGACGAGGGCGAGCGCCTGGGCGATGCCGATGCTCACGCCGTGCCCGTAGGTCATGTCCTTCTCGAGGCGGTCGCTGCGGCTGTAGCGGTCGGCGAGGCCGAGCAGGATGCCGAAGACGATGAGCACGATCGCGACGATCCAGAGCGAGCGGAACGTGGAGCGGATCGTGTCCTGGAAGAGGTAGCCGGCGATGCCGATGGGGATGGTGCCGATGATGACGAGCCAGCCCATGCGCACGTCCGGGTCGCCCTTCGGCATGCCGCCGCGGAGCGAGCGGGTCCAGGCCGAGAGGACCTTGCCGATGCGCCTGCGGAAGAAGACCACGACCGCGAGCTCGGTGCCGAGCTGCGTGATGGCGGTGAACGTGGCTCCCGGGTCGCCGCCCATGAACAGCCCGGCGATCCGGAGGTGCGCGCTCGAGGAGATGGGCAGGAATTCGGTCAGACCCTGGACGAGGCCCAGGATGATCGCCTCGAGATAGCTCAAGCGTGCGCTCCAAGTGTCGGATGGCCCACCTGGGGCTCGGATCTAGTAGTTCAGGAGGAGGTCGCGGAGGACCTGCCTCCCGAAGACTAGTGCGTCGAGCGGGACCCTCTCGTCGACGCCGTGGAACATCGACGGGAAGTCCATGGACGCCGGCAGCTTGAGCGGCGCGAACCCGTATCCGGTGATCCCGAGCAGGCTGAGGGCCTTGTTGTCCGTGCCCCCGGAGAGCATGTAGGGCAGGACCTCGGCCTCGGGGTCGTGCGCGCCCAGGGTGGCGACCATGGCGTCGACGAGCGGCCCCTCGAAGGGGTTCTCGAGGCCGACGTCCTGGTGCACGATGCGCACCTCGACGCCCTCTCCCGCGAGCTCGCGGACGCGGGCGAGCACCTCGTCCTCCTCGCCGGGCAGGACCCGGATGTCGATGAGCGCCTCGGCCGTGTCGGGGATCACGTTGTGCTTGTAGCCCGCGTGCAGGAGCGTCGGGTTCGTGGTGGTGCGCAGCGTCGCGGCGATGAACTTCGAGGCTGTGCCGGTGGCGATCGCGAGGTCGTCCGGAGTGACCTGCGTCGGGTCGGCCCCGACGATGCGGGCGATCTCGTCGAGGAGCTGCCGCGTCGTGTCGGTGAGGTGGACGGGCCACTCCTCCATCCCGATCCGCGCGACCGCTCCGGCGAGCCGGGTGACGGCGTTGTCGCGGTTGACCTGCGAGCCGTGGCCCGCGGTGCCGGTGGCGACGAGGCGGATCCAGACGAGGGCCTTCTCGCCCGTCTGCAGCAGGTACGCGCGCTTGCCGGCGAGGTCGATGGAGTAGCCGCCGACCTCGCTGATCGCCTCCGTGGCACCCGCGAACCACTCGGGCCGGTTCTCGACGACGTAGGCGGAGCCGAGCACGCCGCCCGCCTCCTCGTCGGAGAAGAAGCCCATGATCAGGTCGCGCTCGGGGGCGCGGCCCGACGTGATGATCTCCTGCAGCGCGGTGATCATCATCGCGTCCATGTTCTTCATGTCGACCGCCCCGCGGCCCCAGAGCATGCCGTCCTTGATGACGCCGCCGAACGGGTCGACCGACCAGTTCGCGGGGTCGGCGGGCACGACGTCGAGGTGGCCGTGGACGACGAGCGCCGGCTTGTCCCGGTTCCGGCCAGGGATGCGCGTGAGGACGCTCGTGCGACCGGGCGCGGCGTCGATGAGCTCGGGCTTCAGCCCGAGGTCCTTCAGGTGCTCCTCGACGTACACCGCGGCCTCCGTCTCCCCCTCCGACCTGCCCTCGCCGTGGTTGGTGGTGTCGAACCGGATGAGGTCGCGAGCGATCCGTGCGGTGGCGTCGAGGTCGTCGGGGAGCGTGTCGGTCATGGGTCCACGCTATCGAGGCCGGACGCGGGCGTCCTGCCGCCGCGTGGTCGGGGAGCCTCCCGGGCCGTGCTAATGTCGTCTCTCGGCAGCCGGAGACGGCGGGCCGCACATCCTGTCCGGATGGCGGAATTGGTAGACGCGCTAGCTTGAGGTGCTAGTGCCCGTATTAGGGCGTGGGGGTTCAAGTCCCCCTTCGGACACACACGAGAGCCGGTCGGATCCACGAGGATGCGACCGGCTCTTCCTCGTTCCGGCCCCGCTCCCCTCTTCTCGCGGCGGGCCCGGCTACAGTCGCACTCGGCCCGCGCGCGGGTCCCCCGACCCGAGAGCGAGATCCGATGACCGTCGTCGACAGCGCCGTGTACGTGCAGGGGGTCCGCACCGCGGATCCCGAGAGCCTCGACGAGACGTTCGAGGTGATGCGGGAGCGCCAGGGCCTCGCGTGGATCGGCCTGTACCGGCCGGACCCGGAGGAGCTGCACCGCGTCGCCGACGAGTTCGGCCTGCACCCGCTCGCCGTCGAGGACGCGCTCAGCGGGCACCAGCGCTCGAAGATGGAGCGCTACGGCGACACCTGGTTCGTGGTGCTCCGCCCCGCGCGCTACCTCGACGCCGACGAGCGCGTCGAGTTCGGGGAGCTCCACGTCTTCGTCGGGCCCGACTTCGTCGTCACGATCCGCCACGCCGAGTCGCCCGACCTCGCCGCCGTCCGGCACCGCCTCGAGGAGGACCGCGAGCTCCTCGCGCTCGGGCCGCGCGCCGTCATGTACGCGATCCTCGACCAGGTCGTCGACGAGTACGGGCCCGTCGCGGCGGGCCTCGAGGACGACGTCGACGAGATCGAGGACCAGATCTTCGGCGCCGACCCCGACGTCTCCCGCCGCATCTACGCGCTGATGCGCGAGATCACCGCGTTCCAGCGGGCGACGGCGCCGCTCGGCTCCATCCTCGACGACCTCCGCCAGCGCGCCGAGGAGCACGAGGTGGACCTCGAGCTCCGTCGCGGCTTCCGCGACGTGCACGACCACGTCATCCGGGTCGCCGAGCGCGCCGACGCCTTCCGCACGCTGCTGCAGAACGCGCTCACCGTGCACACGACGCTCGTCGGCCAGCGCCAGAACGACGAGATGAAGAAGCTCACCGAGACGAGCCTCGCCCAGAACGACCAGGTGAAGCGGATCTCCTCCTGGGCCGCCATCCTGTTCGCGCCCACGCTCGTCGGCACCATCTACGGGATGAACTTCGTCAACATGCCGGAGCTGAAGTGGACCTACGGGTACCCGCTCGCGCTCGGCCTCATGGTCCTGATGGGCGTGATCCTCTACGCCGCATTCCGGAAGCGCGGCTGGATCTGATCCCCGGGCGGGTCGGCCGTCCGGCGCGGCGCTAGGGTGACGGGATGCGCGTCGTCGTCATCGGAGCCACCGGCCACATCGGGACCTTCCTCGTCCCCCCGACTCGTCGAATCCGGGCACGACGTCGTCGCCGTGAGCCGCGGCACGCGCGAGCCGTACCGCGAGTCGCCCCTGTGGGATCGCGTCGAGCGCGTGCGCGTCGACCGCGACGCCGAGGACGCCGCCGGCACCTTCGCCGACCGGATCGCCGCCCTGTCCCCCGAGGTCGTCGTCGACCTGGTCTGCTTCACGCCGGAGTCCGCGCGCCACCTCGTCGAAGGGCTCCGCGGCCGCGTGCGGCACCTCGTGCACATCGGCAGCATCTGGACCCACGGCCTCAGCACCTCCCTGCCGCTGCGGGAGGACGACCCGAAGGAGCCGTTCGGCGAGTACGGCGTGCAGAAGGCGGAGATCGAGCGCTACCTGATCGCCGAGTCGCGGTCGGGTGGCGTGCCGTGCACGGTGGTGCACCCGGGCCACATCAGCGGCGGCGGTTGGCCCGTTATCACGCCCCTGGGCAACCTCGACCCCGCGGTGTGGACAACGCTCGCGACCGGCGGGCCGCTCGCCGTGCCGGGATCGGGCAGCGAGACGATGCACCACGTGCACGCCGACGACGTCGCGCAGGTCGTGCAGCTCGCGATCGCCAACCGGGAGACGAGCGTCGGCGAGAGCTTCCACGCCGTCTCGGACCGCGCGCTCTCGGTGCGCGGCTTCGCCCGGGCGGCGGCCGCATGGTTCGGCCGCGAACCCGAGCTGGAGCACCTCGACTGGGACGGGTTCCGCGCCCGCACCGAGCCGGATCACGCCGACGCCAGCTGGGAGCACCTCAGCCGCAGCCACGTCGCGAGCATCGACAAGGCCCGCGACGTCCTCGGCTATGCGCCGCGGTTCACGAGCGAGGAGGCCGCGCGCGAGGCCGTCGAGTGGATGGTGCGCGCGGGCGACCTGGACGTGCCGCTCCCCCGCTGACCCGGACGCTAGACGAAGCGCGCGTCGAGCACGAGGCGCGTGCGGACCGCCAGCAGGCGCTCCGGATCCATCGCGTGGAGGCCAGGCAGACCCGCGGCGACGTGGTCGGCGAGGAGCGTGCGGGCGACGGCGTAGGCCGGGAGCGCGTGCGGGTCGTCGGCCGCGTGCAGGACGACGGGCGCGGCGCCGAGGACACCGGACGGCAGCGAGAGCACGAGGCCGACCACGGGCACGTCCATCTCGCGGGCGAGCGCACGGGCGCGGGCGTCGAGTCCGCGGAGCGCGGCGTCGCGCGCCGACGGATCCGTGGCGGCGGCCGATCCCGCGGGCACCGACTCGACGGCGACGAGCCCCTGCGGCCCGAGCACGAGGTGGTCGATCGCGTCGCCGGAGCGCGGCACGGCCACGCCGTTCCAGAACGCGTAGGACGGCCCGAGCTCCATCAGCTCGCGCGCGGTCTCCTCCTGGGCGACGGCGGCCCGCAGCGCCTCGGAGGCGGCCGCGGGCACCTCGGCGACGAGGTCGGATGCGTATGCGTCGGCCTCGAAGCGTCGGCGCAGCCCCTCGAGGCGGGCGAGTCGCGCGCTGTAGGCGGCCATGAGGTCGGGGTAGGCGCGGAGGGCCCGCTCGTGCGCGATGGCCTCCTCCTGCAGCCGCTGCGCCGCGCGGCGTCGCGGTTCCTCGGAGCGGTGCCAGGCGCGTCCGATCGGCCCCGCGGCGGCGAGGCCGGCGGCCGCGCCCAGGACGAGACCCACGGCGGCGGCCAGCGCGCCCAGGCCGGAGACGAGCAGGATCAGGGCGAGCAGGACCCCGAGCACGGGCGGTGCGATCGCGCGCGCACGCCGGACGTAGGGCTCGGGCCGGTCGGACAGCGCCGCGCCCCCGCGCGGCGGGACCGGGGCCGCGGGCACGGACGGCTCCGCGGGATCCGCCAGCCACTCGCGCACGAGGGCCAGGTAGCGGAGCCGGGCGAAGCCGCCCGGGTGCCCGAAGCTGCGCGTGCGCGCGGCGGGACGGGCACGCGGCGCGCCGGGACGTCCGCGGCGGGACGCCGGGTCCCACGCCTCGCCGGCCGAGGTGGAGCCCGGGGAGGCGGGGTGCGCGCGGCCGACGGGGTCCTCGGGGGCCGGGGCATCGCGGAGCGTGCGCTCGTAGCGGGCGCGGCTCTCGGGATCTCCCACCGCCTCGAACGCATCGCGGACGGCCTGGAACGCGTCGGCGCTGCCGCCCATGTCGGGGTGGGCGTCGCGCACGCGACGGCGGTAGGCGCGGCGGATCTCGTCCTGCGACGCGGACGGCTCGACGCCGAGCACGGCGTACGCGTCGGCGTCGCGTGACGGGACGGGCATCGGTGGCTCCTCGCGGGAACCGGTCGGGCGGCTCCCAGGATCACGAGCGTATGCGAGCGCGCCTGGACGACCCCCGAGCGCGCGTCCGCCGTGGGCGGTACAGCACGACAGCGCGCGCGCCCGCCCGCGGCGCGCGCGTGATACCACCGGAGGGCGGCCGTTGGCGAACTTCGCGCATCCGGGTCGCCTGCGTAAGGTGAGCCACCGCCGATGCCCCTCCCGGTGACCGACACATCCTGAGGAGACCGACATGTGGGACTTCCTGTCCTCCCGCGCCGACCAGATCGCGTTCTCCGCGTGGCAGCATCTCAGCCTCGTGGTGCAGTGCCTCGTGCTCGCGACCGTGATCGCCGTGGGGATCGCGGCGCTCGTCTACCGAAGCCGACCGCTGAGCTCGCTGGCCAACAGCGTCTCGGCGATCGGGCTGACGCTCCCCGCGTTCGCACTGGTGGGGCTTCTCATCGCGCCGCTCGGGTTCGGCGTCGCGCCGGCCGTCGCGGTCGTCACGTTCTTCGCCGTGCTGCCCATCCTGCGGAACGCGGTGGTCGGGCTCACGGGCATCGACCCCGCGATCGTGGAGTCGGCGCGCGGGATCGGCATGGGCCGCGTCCGCACGCTGCTGCGCGTCGAGCTGCCCCTCGCCTGGCCCGTCATCCTCGGCGGCATCCGCGTGTCCGCCCAGATGGTCATGGGCATCGCCGCCGTGGCCGCCTACGTGCTCGGCCCCGGGCTCGGCGGCTTCATCTTCTCCGGGCTCTCCCGCCTCGGCGGCGCGAACGCGACCGAGTCCGTCCTCACGGGCGTCATCGGCGTCGTCCTGCTCGCCCTCCTGCTCGACCTCGTCCTCGTCGGCATCGGCCGGCTCACCACTCCGAGAGGCATCCGTGTCTGAGACAACCACCACCCCCGAGATCAGCGGCCGCTCGATCCTGCTCGACGGCGTCACCAAGCGGTACCCGGGACAGGCGAAGCCCGCCGTCGACGGCATCACGCTGGAGATCCCCGCCGGCAAGATCGTCATGCTCGTCGGCCCGTCCGGCTGCGGCAAGACCACCACGCTGAAGATGATCAACCGGCTCATCGAGCCCACGGAGGGCCGCGTCGTCCTCGGCGACGAGGACGTCACGGGCATCGACGGCGACGAGCTGCGGCGCCGCATCGGCTACGTGATCCAGGCCGGCGGGCTCTTCCCGCACATGACCGTGGCGGCGAACATCGCCGTGGTGCCCAAGATGCTCGGCTGGGATGCCGCCCGCATCCGCGCCCGCGTCGACGAGCTGCTCGAGCTGGTCTCGCTCGACCCCGAGCAGTACCGCGACCGCTACCCGAAGGAGCTCTCCGGCGGCCAGCAGCAGCGCGTCGGCGTGGCCCGCGCGCTCGCGGCCGACCCGCCCGTGCTGCTCATGGACGAGCCGTTCGGCGCGGTGGACCCGATCACCCGGCAGCGCCTGCAGGACGAGCTGATCCGCATCCAGGCCGAGCTGCAGAAGACGATCGTCATCGTCACGCACGACTTCGACGAGGCCGTGAAGCTCGGCGACTGGATCGTCGTCTTCGCCGAGGGCGCGCGCATCGTGCAGTACGACACCCCCGAGCGGATCCTCGCCGAGCCCGCCGACGCGTTCGTCGAGGAGTTCATCGGCTCGGGCGCGGGCCTCAAGCAGCTGACGCTCCGCCGCGTGGACGAGGTGCCCCTCGCGGACGCCGTCATCGCGCACCCCGGCGACGCCGCGCGCGACGTGCTCGCGCGGATGGACGAGGTCGGCCACCAGCACGCGGTGGTCGTCGACGCCAGGAAGCGCCCGATCCAGTGGCCGTCGCGCCGCCAGCTCGGCCGGATCGACGTCGTCGGCGGAGTCCCCGAGCCGCGGCTGCCGGTGATCGGCAACCGCGCGACCCTCAACGACGCGCTCGACACCATGCTCGTCTCGAGCGCGGGCGCCGCGCTCGTCACCGGGCGCGGCGGGGCCTTCCTCGGCGTGATCGACGTCGAGACGGTCATGGACGCCATCACGAGCGCCCGGGCCTCGGCGGCCGGCGGCGTCGTGGGCGCTCCCGTCGGCACGAACACCGGCACGATCGGCACCGTGGGCGCCGACGCCGCGCGGGCCGAGCAGGCCGCCGGATCGCCCGCCGCCGACTCCCCCGCCGCGCAGGACGGGCTTGCCGGATGAGCGCCGTGACCGATGCCCGCACCGACGCCGTCGGCGGCGCGCAGGGCTGGCGCGGGCTCATCGCGCAGCCCGTCGCGATCGCGGCGGTCCTCGCGGGGTACCTCGTGTGGCTCGCCGTCGCGCCGCTCACCGCGGTCGAGCGCACCACGCTCGCGCCGGGCGCGCTCGGCAAGGCGACCCTGGAGCACCTGGGCCTCACCTTCTCCGCGGCCGTCATCGTGCTGGTCATCGCGGTCCCGCTCGGCGTCCTGCTCACCCGCGGTCGCTTCCGCGGCTACTCCGCGCCCGTCCTCGCGGTCGCGAACTTCGGGCAGGCAGCTCCGGCGATCGGGCTCGTCGTGCTGCTCAGCATGGTGATCACCGGCAGCGGCTTCGCGGCGAGCCTCGTCGCCCTCGTGCTCTACGCGGCACTCCCCGTGCTGCGCAACACCATGATCGGGATCCGCGGCGTCGACGAGCGCCTCGTCGAGGCCGGCCGAGGCATGGGCATGAGTCGCGCGTCCGTGCTGTTCCGCATCGAGCTCCCGCTCGCCGTGCCCGTCATGCTCGCCGGGATCCGCACCGCCCTGGTCCTCCTCGTCGGCACCGCGGCGCTCGCGGCGTTCGTCAACGGCGGCGGGCTCGGGATCCTCATCACCACCGGCGTCAACCTCTACCTCTACCCCGTGCTGATCTCGGGGGCGCTGCTCATCTCGCTGCTCGCGCTCGCCATCGACTGGCTCGGCCGCGTCGTCGAGCACGTCGCCCGCCCGAAGGGACTCTGACCGTGACGACCCTCCCCCGCTCCGCCCGCCTGCGCCGCGCGCTCGGCGTGCCCGCGCTCGTGACCGCTGCCCTCGCGACGCTCACCGGCTGCGGCCTCCAGCCCGCGACGGCGTACGTCCCGGACACCGCGCCCGGCTCCATCCAGCCCCTCGACCTGCCCGCCGGCGCGCAACTCACCGTCACGTCGAAGAACTTCACCGAGCAGCTGATCCTCGGCAAGATCGCCGTCATCGCGGCGAAGGCGGCCGGGTTCGACGTCACCGACCAGACGAACGTGCCCGGCAGCGTGCCGGCCCGCGAGCTCATGACGAGCCACGGCGCCGACATGACCTGGGAGTACACGGGCACGGCGTGGCTCAGCTACCTGGGCGAGCCGAAGGGCATCCCGGACCAGCGCGCCCAGTACGAGGCCGTGCGCGACGCCGACGCGGCCAACGGGCTCACCTGGCTGACGCCGGCGCCGCTCAACAACACGTACGCGCTCGCCATCCGCAGCGAGGAGGCCGACGAGCTCGGCATCACGAAGCTCTCGCAGATCAAGGACCTGCCCGTGGATCAGCGCACGTTCTGCGTGGAGGCGGAGTTCAACTCCCGCTCCGACGGCCTGTCGCCGCTGCTGGAGACCTACGGCATCCCGCGCGGATCAGCGGACGGCGTGCCCGACGGCAACGTGTCGATCTTCGACACAGGCGCCGTCTACACGGCGACGGATCGCGGCACGTGCGAGTTCGGCGAGGTCTTCACGACCGACGGCCGCATCGACAAGCTCGGCCTCACGATCCTCCAGGACGACCTCGGCTTCTTCCCGGCCTACAACGTCGCGCCGGTGCTCGACTCGGCGACCCTCGCCGAGTACCCGGGGCTGAAGGACGTGTTCGACCGGATCTCCCCCGTCATCACCGACGACGCCCTCCGCGACATGAACCTCCGCGTCGACGACCAGGGCGAGGAGCCCGCGGACGTCGCCTACGAGTTCATGGTCGACCACGGGTTCGTCACGGCGCCCTGACCTCGACCGACTGGTCCTGGGCGAGCTGCCGCAGCTCGTCGCGGATCCGCACGCGCAGCTCGTCGTGCGCGTCGCCGAGCGCGGTCGCGAGGTCGTGCCACCGCTCGGCGGGGTGGAGCCAGACCGGTCGCACGACGAGCTCCGCCGGCTCCCAGGAGTAGCGGGGCCAGATGTGCGCGTGGATGAAGGCGTCGGCGTTGCCCAGCACCTCGATGTTCACGCGACGGAAGCCGGGCACGAGGTCGCGGCACGCCCGCTCGACGGCGGAGGCGAGGAGGTCGGCGTCCGCGAGGAACCGCACGCGCTCGATCCGCGGCATCTCCGCGAGGGCCGTGGCGGTCGGGTCCGTGCCGAGCAGCACGCAGTAGCCCGGGAGGAACTGCACGTCGCCGATGACGGCGTACCCGGCGCCCAGCTCGGCGAGGACGGTGGGGTTCTCGCCCCTCCTGGCTGATCCGATCCGGTCCTCGCGCCAGTCCATGGGCGACACCGTAGCCGCCCGTCCCCCGGCCGCGTCAGCTGCGCATCCACCTGCGGAGCTGCCCCGATCCACCCGAGCGCGTCAGCTGCGCATCCACCTGCGGAGCTGCCCCGATCCACCGAGCGTGTCAGCTGCGCATCCACCTGCGGAGCTGCCCCGATCCACCCGAGCGCGTCAGCTGCGCATCCACCTGCGGAGTTGGTCGATGCGCTGCTGCAGCTGCGTGACGCTGCACTGGCCGACCGCGGGCCCGCCGCACACACGGCGGAGCTCGGCATGGACGAGGCCGTGGGGCTCGCCGTGCAGCTTGGCGCGCATGCCGACGAGGCTGTTGAGGAGCTGCCGCTGCTCCTTGAGCGTGCGGTACAGCGGGATGTCGTCGGGGTCCTTGGGGGCGCCGCTCTCGGCCTGCTTGCGCTCGCGCTCGCTCGCGTGCCTCGACTGCCGGTGCTGGCGCTGGGCGAGGAGCTCGCGCACCTGCTCGGGCTCGAGGATGCCGGGGAGCCCGATGAACTCCTCCTCCTCGAGGCTGCCGACGTCGGCCATCTGCCCGAACTCGGCGCCGTCGAAGAGCACCTTGTCGAACGTGGCCTCGGATCCCATCGCCTCGAACGAGAACTCGCTGAGCAGGGAGTCGGACCCCTTCTCGCTGCGGTTCGCCTCGCCCATCATGGCGTCCTCGGGGTTGTAGAGGTCGCCCTCCTTCGAGGAGTCGCGGTCGAGGGCGTGGTCGCGCTGGCGCTCGAGCTCGTTGGCGAGCACGAGGAGGTTGGGGACGCTGGGCAGGAAGATCGACGCCGTCTCTCCGCGGCGGCGGGCGCGCACGAAGCGGCCGATGGCCTGCGCGAAGAACAGCGGGGTGGACGCGCTGGTGGCGTAGACGCCGACGGCGAGCCGGGGCACGTCGACGCCCTCGGAGACCATGCGCACCGCGACCATCCAGCGCGACGTGCTCGCGGAGAAGCGGTCGATGTTGGCGCTCGCCTCCACGTCGTCGGAGAGCACGAGCGTGACGGGCTGCCCGCTGATCCGCTGCAGGATCGCCGCGTAGGCGCGCGCGGTCGTGTGGTCGGTCGCGATGACGAGGCCGCCGGCGTCGGGGATCGACTGCCGCACCTCGCTGAGGCGCCGGTCGGCGGCGGCGAGCACCTGCGGGATCCACTCGCCGTCCGGGGCGAGGGCCGTGCGCCACGCCTGAGACGTGATGTCCTTCGTGTTGCCCTCGGCGAGCTGGGCCTCCATCTCGTCGCCCATCTTGTTGCGCCAGCGCATGCTGCCGGCGTAGGCGAGGAAGATGACGGGCCGCACGACGCCGTCCGCGAGGGCCCGCGAGTACCCGTAGTCGTAGTCGGTCTGCGAGAGGCGGACGCCGCGGTGGTCGCGGAGGTAGCTGACGAACGGGATGGGCGCCGTGTCGGAGCGGAACGGCGTCCCCGTGAGCGACAGCCGGCGGGTCGCGCGCTCGAACGCCTCGCGGATGGCGTCGCCCCAGCTGAGCGCGTCGCCGCCGTGGTGGACCTCGTCGAGGATCACGAGGGTGCGGCTCGACTCGGTCATCGTCTTGTGCAGGTAGGGGTTCGCGGCGACCTGCGCGTACGTCACGGCGGCCCCGTGGTAGTGCCTGCCGAGGGCGCCGGAGCTGTTGCTGTACATGGGGTCGAGGCGGACGCCCGCGCGCGCGCCGGCGTCGGCCCACTGCTTCTTGAGGTGCTCGGTGGGCGCGACGACGGTGATCCGGTCGATGGTCTTCCGGTGGAGGAGCTCGGACGCGAGGCGGAGGGCGAACGTGGTCTTGCCGGCGCCCGGCGTCGCGTTGGCGAGGAAGTCGCGCGGCTCCTTCTCGAAGTACGCGGTGAGGGCCTCCTCCTGCCAGGCCCGCAGCTTGCTGACGGTGCCCCAGGCGGCGCGCTCCGGGAAGGCCGGCGAGAGGTGCTCGGCCGCGGCGGATCCGACGTGCGGTGGAGGGGTCGGGATGGTGCTCACTCGACCTCACGATACCCGCACCCGGCGACGCTCCCGTCGGCCGCGCAGCCGTCCCGGCACGTCGCGGCGAGCGGATCCGCGTCGTCCACGGCCTCCCGTCGGCGCGGCGCGCGACGGGCGGATCCGCGCGTGCGAGACGGTCCGGGCGCGTCGCGGCGCGAGGCGCCCGGATCGGCTGCCACCTTCCGTCGAGCGGTCCCTCAGGACGCGCGCGGGACCGGGCCGAGCAGCGTCGTCGCGATGGTCTCGGCGGCCTGCCGGTCGCTCGACGGGTGGAAGCCTCCGGCCAGCACGTCGCGGTACAGGCGGCCGAGCTCGTCGCCCGTGCGGAGGGATCCGCCGCCCGCAACCGCGATCGCGCGCTGCACTACGTCGGCCGCGGTGCGGGTCGCCCGGACCTTCGCCCCGACGAGGAGCGACGCCCAGCGGTCGCCATGGCCCGCTCCGCGGTCGACGTCGTCCGCGAGCGCCGTGAGCTGAGGGAGGAGCGCGTCCTGCGCGAGGGCCGCCTCCGCGACGAGGTGCCGGATCCCGGGGTCCGCCGCGAGCGCGGCGCCGCCGGCCGCGCGCGAGGTGCGGCGGAGCGCCGACTCGACGGCGATGTCGAGCGCGCGCTGTCCGAGCCCGGCGTACACGGCGGCGATGAGCAGCTCGAACGCCTGCAGCACGGCGAGCGCGAACGGGTCGTCGCGGCGGCCGTGCTCGCGCCGGCGGACGACGTCGGCGGGCTCCGCGCGCACGTCGCGGAGGATCACCGTGTGGCTCTGCGTCGCCCGCATGCCCAGCGTGTCCCAGTCGGGCACGATCTCGAGGCCGGGCGCGTCGCGCGGCACGAACGCGTGCACGAGGAGCGGGTGCTCCGGATCCCGGTCGTCCCGTCCGAAGAGCCCGAGCCGGGTCCACGCGGGCGCCATGCTCGACGTCGACTTGGTGCCCGTGAACCGGTACCCGCCGTCCGCGTCGGGCTCGGCCCGGGTGAGCGCGTCGGCGAGGGCCTGGTCGTTGCCGGGCTCGCTGATCGCGAAGGCCAGCAGCTCGTCGCGGCCCGCGTCCTCGAGGACGCCGCGGAGCGAGTCGTCGCCGCGGTCGGCGAGGATCCGGGCGACAGCCGTCCAGACGAGGTGCATGCCCACGCCGAGCGCCGTGGCGGGCGCCGCCTGCGCGAGGAGGTGCTGCGCGCGCACGGCGTCGGCGAGGGAGGCCCCAGACCCGCCGAGCCCACGAGGCACGAGGAGCCGGAGGTAGCCGGCGGCGCGCAGCTCGTCGAGGTCCTCCGCGAAGAACGCGTTGCGGGCGTCGTAGCCGGGGGCGCGGGAGCGGATCCGGTCCAGGAGCGCCTCGTCGAGGTGCCCGAGCGGGTCGAGCGGGTCGGGCAGGTCGGCCGGGGCGTCGGGCGTCATGCGCCCAGTCTCCCCCGCGCGCCCGTCGTGCGACCCGCCAGGTGCCGGCGCTCAGGCGGCGGACAGCACCAGGGCGTTGCCCCACGGGTCCTCGAAGGCGAGCTCCCGTCCGTCGTCGCGCGTGGGGACGCCGGCGGCGCGGAGGCGCGCGTCCACCGCCTCGACCTCGTCGCGCGTGGGCACCTCGATGCGCACGGTGCCGAGCCCGAGCGTCGCGGGACGCCGGCCGGCGCCCCTGCTGTTCCACGTGTTCATGGCCATGTGGTGGTGGTACCCGCCCGCCGAGACGAAGATCGCGGATCCGTGCCAGCCGGCGACGAGCTCGAAGCCCAGCGTGTCGACGTAGAAGGCGGACGCCTGCTCGGTGTCGCCCACCTGCAGGTGCACGTGGCCGATGCCGGCCGCGTCGGACGCGGCGTCGGAGACGGGCGCGAGCTCGTCCCGGAGGAACGCGTTCGGGTCGAGCCGGAGCGAGTCCATGAGGATCCGCCCGTCGTGCCACGTCCACTCGTCGCGCGGACGGTCGGTGTACAGCTCGACGCCGTTGCCCTCCGGGTCGGTGAAGTAGAACGCGCGGCTCACGAGGTGATCCGCGCTGCCGGTGAAGGTGCCGGGCGCGCGCTGGGCGAGCGAGGCGACGGAGCGGGCGAGCGCGGCCGGCTCGTCGAAGAGCACGGCCGTGTGGAAGAGGCCGGCGTTCCCGGGGCTCGGGAGGTCGAGGCCGCTCGCGGGTTCGAGCACCACCGCGGGCACTCCCCCGCGCCCGAGCGTCGTGGACTCGGTGCCCTCGCGCAGCTGCTCGAGGCCGACGGCGTCGCGGTAGTAGGCGGTCATCCGGTCGAGGTCGCCGACCAGGAGGGTCACGGGGCCCATGGTCGTGTCGGCGGAGAGCAGTTCGGGCATGGGTCCTCGTTCCTCGGGTGGTGCATCCTATTGCTTGAATGCTCAACAAACGGAGGCGAGTTGGCATTCCCGGGGCTGCCCGAGGGCGTTCCTATGATGGGAGCGACCCACCCGGAAGGACCCGCATGACCCAGCCCCACCCCTGGCGCCGCTACGTCGCCCTCGGCGACTCCTTCACGGAGGGCATCGGCGATCCCGAGCCGGGCAGCCCCGGCGGGCACCGCGGCTGGGCCGACCGGGTGGCCGAGGTGCTGGCCGGCCAGGTCGACGGCTTCTCCTACGCGAACCTCGCCATCCGCGGCCGGCTGCTCGGGCAGATCGCCGACGAGCAGGTCGAGCCCGCGCTCGCGCTGCACCCCGACCTCGTCTCGCTCTCGGCGGGCGGCAACGACATCCTCCGGCCCGGCGCCGACCCCGACCGCCTCGCCGAGCGCCTGGACCAGATGGTCGCCCGGCTCTCCTCCGAGGGCGCGACCGTGGTGCTCTTCACGGGCACCGACGTCAAGTTCTCCCCCGTGTTCGGGCGGCTCCGCGGCAAGGTCGCGATCTACAACGAGGACATCCGCGCGGTCGCCGCCCGGCACGACTGCATCGTGGCCGACCAGTGGTCGCTCACCGAGATCCAGGATCCGCGCATGTGGGACGTCGACCGGCTGCACCTCGCGCCGCTCGGCCACCACACCGTCGCGCGCATGGTGCTGCAGGCGCTCGCCGTCGAGAACGACCTCGAGCCGCTGAAGCCCGAGCCGCTGCCGCCGCGCACCTGGAGCCAGGCGCGCGCGGGCGACATCGACTGGGCGCGCTCGTACTTCGTGCCGTGGGTGCTGCGGCGCCTGCGCCACCAGTCCTCGGGCGACGGCCGCACGGCCAAGCGGCCGGACGCGTCGCCGTGGACGCGCGTCGACGCAGGGAGCTGAGGACCCGGCGAACGCGTCAGCCGAGCAGCTCGCCCGGGTTGCCGAGGCGCCACCAGCCGTCGGGGCCCGGGATCGCGCGGTCGAGGGCGAGCGGCACCCGCACCGTCTCCTGTCCGGCCGTGACCGTCGCCGTGCCGACCTGGGTCCCCGCGGCTGCCTCCCCGGATCCGGAGGCCTCGACGGTCGTGGTGACAGGCGTGTCGCCCCACACCAAGAGCGACTCGTCCTCGGTGGCGACGGCCTGCGCTGTCGCACCCCACGCAGTGGTGTAGTCGGCGAACGGCTCCCCCGCGGAGGCCACCTGCACCACGTGCAGGTTCGCCGAGACCGTGGGCAGCAGCGCGGTCACCTGCCGCGCGAGCTCCGCGTGGTCCTTCGCGCCGAGCGTCACGCCGACGAGGGTCACGTCGCGGTCGCCCACCTTCGTGTCCACCGCCCAGAGCAGGCACTTGCCCGCCTGCTCGAGCGTGCCCGTCTTGATGCCGCGGAATCCCGGGACGCCCGCCAGCTGATTGCGGTTCTCGACCTCGCCCACTCCCGCCACGTCGGCGCTCCGCTGGTCGACGATGCCCGAGAGCACGGGGTCGGCCAGCACCATCTCGCCGATGCGGACGAGGTCGGCAGTCGTGCTCACGGTCTCGGGCGACAACCCCATCGCGTCGGCGACGTGCGTGCCCGTGAGGCCCTGCTCGGCGAGCCACGCGTTCGCGGCCGCGACGAAGGCGTCGTTCGAGCCGTAGGCCCAGACCCCGAGCGCCGCCGCGTAGTTGTTGGCGCTCGCGAGCAGCGCGCCCTCGAGCAGGTCCCGCTGCGAGAGGCTCGTGCCGGGGACCGCGGGCTCGACGATGCCGTCCTGCTTGAGGATCTCCCCGCGGAGCGCCTCGTCCTCGGCCGTGAACGTGACCTGCGGCCCGTCCTCCCCGGGCGCGAGCGGCTTCGCCTCCAGCACGACGAGGGCCGTCACGGTCTTGGTGATGCTCGCCATCGGCCGGGACACGGGCGTGGCCTCGTTCGTCGCGAGGACGCCGTCGAAGCCGGTGGCGCCGACGGCGGAGACGCCCTCGGCCGGCCAGCTCTCGGGCGTGGGGACGTTGACGACGGGCGACGGCGCGTCGACGTGCGCGACCGCGGCGGGCGGATCCGCCGTGAGGGTGACGGGGACGTACACGCCCGCCGAGACGACGAGCGCCGCGGCGACGCCGGCCAGCGTGAGGCGGCGGGCGCGGCTCACGCGGGGACCCGCAGGGCGTAGAGCGCGACGGCGCTGGCCGCGGCCACGTTCAGCGAGTCCACGCCGTGAAGCATCGGGATCACGACCGTCGAGTCCGCGTGGCGCAGCGCGTGGCGGCTGAGGCCGTCGCCCTCGGTGCCGAGCACGAGCGCGATCCGCTCGGGCGGATCAGCCGCGAAGGCGTCGAGCGTGACGGCGTCGTCCTCGAGGGCGAGCGCGGCGAGGTGGAAGCCGGCCTCGTGCAGCAGCGGCGCGGCCTCCGACCACTCGGGCAGCCGCGTCCACGGCACCTGCAGCACGGTGCCCATGCTGACGCGAACGCTCCGGCGGTAGAGCGGGTCGGCGCAGCGCGGGGTGATGAGCACGGCGTCGGCGCCGATCCCGGCCACCGCGCGGAAGATGGCCCCGACGTTCGTGTGGTCGACGATGTCCTCCAGCACGACGACCCGGCGCGCGTCGCGCAGCACGTCGGCGACCGCGGGCAACGGCGGACGGTGCATCGCGGCGAGCGCCCCGCGGTGCAGGTTGTACCCGGTGAGCCGCTCGAGCACGGCGGCCGCGCCCACGAACACGGGGACGTCCGGGAAGCCCTCGAGGAGCGGGGCGACGTCGTCGAGCCACTGCTCCTGCACGAGGACCGACCGCGGCACGTGACCCGCGGCGAGCGCGCGGCCCATGACCTTGGTCGACTCGGCGATGTAGAGGCCGCCCGCGGGCTCGCTCACCCGGCGGAGGGCCACGTCGGTGAGGCGCGAGTAGTCCTCGAGGCCCGGGGATGAGAGGTCCTCGATGCGGTGGATGTGCACGCCGGTCCTCTCTCGGTCCGCCGGGAGGGATGCGGAGCCACTTCGCGCGGAGCCGTCGCGGGGATGCGCTGTCTAGACTCGACAGGACAATGATGCCCTGCCCCGTCGCCGCCCGCCGACACGGCGGGGCGCCAGCTCGGCACCGGGAGGCCCCATGAGCACCGCTCTCCGTGACGATCCCCGACCCCCCGCGGGGTCCACGATCGCCGAGGCGGTCGAGCTGATGCGCGGCCGCCGCACCGCCGTCCTCACGGGCGCCGGCCTCAGCACCGACTCGGGCATCCCCGACTACCGCGGCGAGGGCGCCCCGAAGCGCAACCCCATGACGTTCCAGCAGTTCCGCAGCGAGGGCGACGACTTCCGCCGCCGCTACTGGGCGGGCGGGCACCTCGGCTGGAAGGCCTTCAGCTCCGCACGGCCCAACGACGGGCACGCGGCGCTCGCCGACCTCGAGGCGGCCGGGGTCGTCGGGGGCCTCGTCACGCAGAACGTCGACGGCCTGCACGAGCGCGCGGGATCCCGCCGCGTCGTGGACCTGCACGGCTCGCTCGACCGCGTCCTCTGCCTCGACTGCGGACAGGCGTACGCGCGCTCCGCGATCGCCGATCGCATCAGCTCCGAGAACCCCTGGCTCGACCTGCCCGACGCGGTGGAGCTGAACCCCGACGGCGACGCCCAGGTGCACGACGTCGACCGGTTCCGGATCCCCGTCTGCAGCGTCTGCGGCGGCATGCTGAAGCCCGACGTGGTCTTCTTCGGGGAGCTCGTGCCCACCGAGCGCTTCCGCGAGGCGGGCGCCATCGTCTCCGACGCGGACGTGCTGCTCATCGCCGGCTCGTCCCTCGCGGTCAACTCCGGGATCCGCCTGCTCGAGATCGCCCGGAGGAGCCGCATGCCGATCGTGATCCTCAACCGCGGCACCACCAAGGGCGACACCCGCGCCACGGTGCGCCTCGAGGGCGGCACCAGCGAGATCCTCCGCGCCATCGCGACGGAGCTCGCGTCGTGACGCGGATCGTGCTCGTGCGCCACGGCCGCACCGCGTGGAACGTGGAGCGGCGCGTGCAGGGGTCCAGCGACATCCCGCTCGACGACACCGGCCGCGCGCAGGCCGCCACAGCTGGTGCTCTGCTCGCCGCCGCGGTCGCGGGCGGCGCGGGCTGGGACGCGGTGCACGCGAGCCCGCTCAGCCGCGCCTTCGAGACCGCCTCGATCATCGCGGAGCACCTCGCGCTCGGCGGCGCGCCCACGACGGGCCCGCTGCCGGAGCCGGCGCTCGCCGAGCGCCGATACGGCCTCGCCGAGGGGCTCACGCACGCGGAGATCGAGGCGCGCTTCCCGGACGGCGACGTGCCCGGCCGCGAGACCGTGGAGTCCGTCACCGAGCGGGCGGGCGCGGCGCTCCTGCGCCTCGCGGAACGGCACCCAGGCGGGTCCATCATCGCGGTGTCGCACGGCGGCGTCATCGCGGCGCTGGCCCGCAGCCTCGACGCGTCGCTCGTGGGACGCCCGGGGCCCATGATCGAGAACGGCTCGGCGCACACGTTCGGCGTGGTCGACGGCGAGCTGTCGCTGCTCCGCTTCGGCGGAGTGGCCGACCTCGGGGCGATCGCGGACCTCGATCCGGCGCGCCGGGCCTGATCCGGGTCCGCCGCACCCGAGCGGACGACGTCCGTCCGGCGACCGCCTCGGCTTCAGGCCCCGCGACGCCCCGTCCGCGCGACCTGCTCGAGGAGGTCGCCGAGCGCCTCGGCCGACCGGTCCCAGTCGTACTCGGCGGCGCGGGCGATGCACGCCGCGGAACGCCGTCGCCACTCGTCCGGGTCCTCCAGCGCGCGCACGGCGGCCGCGAACCCCTCGGCGTCGTCCGGGTCCACGTACACGGCCGCGTCGCCGCCGATCTCGCGGAAGATCGGGATGTCGCTGACGACCACGGGCAGGCCGACGCTCATCGCCTCGATGACGGGGATGCCGAACCCCTCGTCCCGCGACGCGGTGAGGAGGGCCGTCGCCCGCCGGAGCGTGGACGCGTACTCGGCGTCGGTCGCGCCGTCGCGGAAGACGAGCCGCGCCCCGTCGGCGATCGCCTCGAGCCGCTCGCGCTCCGCCTGGCCGACGCGGCTCATGAGGTGCAGCTCGTGGTCGGGCAGGTCGTCGGCCGCGCGCACGAGCGTCTCGACGTTCTTGTAGGGCATGTGCGAGCCCATGTAGACGAGCGTGCGCTCGGCGGGTGCGTCGCGCGGCCCGTCCGGGCGGCCGTCGGGGGCGGGCGCGAGCTCGGCCGCGTTCGGCACGACGACCACGGGCCGCGTGGTCAGCCGGTGCGCGCGGATGAGGCCGCGCGTCGTCTCGCTCACGGTCACGATCGCGTCGGCCCGGTCGAGCAGCAGCCGCTGCGGCCACCACGCGAGGTGGAAGGCCCGCCAGAGCGCGCGCACGGGCGCGGGCAGGTCACGCGGCGGACGCCGGTGCCGGTAGTAGATGAGGTCGTGCAGCGTGAGCACGAGCGGGTACGTGCGGCCGCGCGACCCCATCGTCTGCATGGGGCTGTAGACGACGTCGGGCCGCATCCGCGACACGCGCCGCGCGACCCACGGCTCGCGCGGCCCGGTCGGCGAGCTGACCAGCTGCCACGGCAGGTCGGGCAGGAGCGCGAGCTGGCGGTGGTCGCTGATGAGCATGGTCACGTCGAAGCGCGCGCCCAGCCGCGCGACGAGCTCGGCGCCGTAGCGGCTGATCCCGTCGTGCCGGCCGATGCGCGTGTACCTGCAGTCGAACACGAGCCTCATGACGCGCTCCCCTCGTCCAGGAACCGGCGGATCGACGCGGCCGCCTCCCGGGGCGTCTCGTAGTGGATGAGGTGCCCGACCCGCGGGATCACCTCGAGCTGCGCGTCCGCGAACAGGCGCTGCAGCCGGTGCTGCGCGGCCACGGGCGTGATGTCGTCGCGCTCGGCGGCCACCAGCAGCACGGGCACGGCGACGCGGGGCGCGTAGGTGCTGGCGTCCGACGACACCGACGCGCGGAACGCCTCGAGCACGACGCGGCGGTCGCTGAACGCGCTGAAGAAGCGGTCGTGCTGGTCGTTGATCCACCGGCGGAGCGAGCGGTCGCGCGTCTTCGCCATGGCCTCGCTCATCACGCGCACGATGGCCCGGTTGCGCAGCAGGCCGAATCCCGCGCGCTCCGGCAGCAGGGCTGCGGCGCGGTAGTACAGCACGGCGAGTCGGGTGAGGATCCCCCGCGGACCCTCGAGCGCGGGCGCGGCGATCGGGTTCACGAGGATCGCGCGCGGGCTCGGCAGGCCGTCAGCCAGCGCGGCCGCGACGACGATCGACCCGAACGAGTGCCCCAGCGCGGTGGCGTCGCGCGTGCCGGTCGCGTCGACGAACGCCCGCAGCCACGCGGCGTAGCCGGGGATGTCGTGCCGGGCGTCGACGAGCGGCGTCGAGTCCCCGAAGCCGGGCAGATCGGGCGAGAGGATCCGCACGCCCGGCAGCTGCGCGACGACGGGCTCCAGCCCGTGGTGGTCCCCGCGGAACCCGTGCACGACGACGAGCGTCTGCGGGGCGTCGGCTGGCCCGTACTCCCACCAGGCGGTGCGGCTCCCGAGGAGGTCGACGGTGCGTCGGACCACGGGGATGCGGTCGAGCTGGGCGGCGTAGGGCGAGGGGACGGTCATCGGGGACGAGTCTACGAGCGGGCGCGGCGCGGGCCCCCGGGCGCGCCGGGCTCCGCCCGCCCGGCCTTCCGCGCCTAGAGTTGCGACGAGCCTTCCCGCCCCGAGTCGACGCCCCCGTCGCGCCCATGAGGAGAACCGTGAGCTTCACCGCCCCCATCACCCTGCCCGGACTCACCCTCGACAAGCAGTGGTACAAGCGCTCGGTCTTCTACGAGGTGATGATCCGCTCGTTCGTCGACTCGAACGGCGACGGCACCGGCGACATCCAGGGCCTCATCTCCAAGCTCGACTACCTGCAGTGGCTCGGCATCGACGGCCTGTGGATCCCCCCGTTCTTCCAGTCCCCGCTCCGCGACGGCGGCTACGACATCAGCGACTACATGTCGGTGCTGCCCGAGTTCGGCACGCTCGACGACTTCAAGGAGCTCGTCACCAAGTCGCACGAGCGCAACATGCGCATCGTCATCGACCTCGTGATGAACCACACCTCCGACCAGCACGAGTGGTTCCAGCAGTCCCGGTCGGACCCCGACGGCCCCTACGGCGACTTCTACGTCTGGAGCGACACGGACGAGAAGTACGAGGACATCCGCGTCATCTTCGTGGACACCGAGGAGTCCAACTGGACCTTCGACCCGGTGCGCCGCCAGTTCTTCTTCCACCGCTTCTTCTCGCACCAGCCCGACCTCAACTTCGACAACCCGAAGGTGCACGAGGCCATCTACGGCGTCATCCGCCACTGGCTCGACATGGGCGTCGACGGCCTCCGCCTCGACGCGATCCCCTACCTCTACGAGACCGAGGAGGGCAACGGCGAGGGCGAGCCGGCCACGCACGAGTTCCTCAAGCGGCTGCGCGCCATGGTCGACGAGGAGTACCCGGGCCGGATCCTCATCGCCGAGGCGAACCAGTGGCCCCGCGAGGTCTCCGCGTTCCTCGGCACCGAGGAGGAGCCCGAGTGCCACATGGCGTTCGACTTCCCGATCATGCCGCGCATCTTCTACTCCCTCCGCTCGCAGACCGCGGACGAGCTGAAGCGGATCATGAGCGAGACGTTCGAGATCCCCGAGGCGGCCGCGTGGGGCGTCTTCCTCCGCAACCACGACGAGCTCACGCTGGAGATGGTGAGCGAGGAGTACCGCCAGGCCATGTACGGCTGGTACGCCTACGACCCGCGCATGCGCGTCAACATCGGCATCCGCCGCCGCCTGGCGCCTCTCCTCGACAACTCGCGCGCCGAGCTCGAGCTCGTGCACGCGTTGCTGTTCTCCCTCCCCGGCAGCCCGTTCCTCTACTACGGCGACGAGATCGGCATGGGCGACAACATCTGGCTGCCGGACCGCGACGCCTCGCGCACGCCCATGCAGTGGACCCCCGACCGCAACGCCGGCTTCTCGACCGCAGACCCGGGCAAGCTCTACCTCCCCGTCGTGCAGTCGCTCGTCTACAACTACGCGCAGATCAACGTCGAGTCGCAGCTGGCGCAGTCGCGGTCGCTGCTGCACTGGGTGCGCAACGTGATCCACGTGCGGAAGGCCCACCCGGTGTTCGGCCAGGGCACCATCCGCGTGCTCCCGACCGACCACGAGAGCGTCCTCGCGTTCGTCCGCTCCTACGAGGGCAGCGGGACGCACTTCGGCGACCGCGCGGAGGACGTGCTCTGCGTCTTCTCGTTCGCGCACAACCCCGTCTCGGTCACGATCGACGCGTCCGACTTCGCGGGATCCCAGCTCTACGACCTCTTCGGCGGCGGCGTCTTCCCGACGGTCGGCGACGACGGCCGGCTCACGCTGACGCTCGCGACGCAGAGCTTCTACTGGCTGCACATGGGTGCGCCCGCCATCGGCGGTCGCCCGTAGCATCTACAGGATGACCTCCCGCTGGCACGACACCCTGGCCTCGTTCGACCTCGAGACGACGGGGGTGGACGTCGAGACCGCGCGCATCGTCACGGCGTGCATCGTCGTCCTCGACGCGCAGGGCGAGGTCCTCGAACGACACGACTGGCTCGCGGATCCCGGCGTCGAGATCCCCGCGGGCGCGGCCGCCATCCACGGCGTCACGACGGAGCGCGCCAGGGCCGAGGGACGCGACGCCGCGGTGGTCGTCCTCGAGATCGTCACCACCATCCGCGAGATGTTCGCCCGCGGCCTCGCGCTCGTGGTCTACAACGCGCCCTACGACCTCACGCTGCTCAACCGCGAGGCCGTGCGTCACGGCGTGGAGCCGCTGCGCGACACCGGCCCCGTGATCGACCCGCTCGTCATCGACAAGGCCGTGGACACCTACCGCCGCGGCAAGCGCACGCTGTCCGTCGCGGCCGAGCACTACGGCGTCCGACTCGACGACGCACACGACGCCGGCGCCGACGCCATCGCCGCCGGTCGAGTCGCCCAGGCCATCGCCGGCCGCTACGCCGACCAGCTCGACATCCCCGTGCTGGACCTGCACGACCGCCAGGTCGACTGGTCGCGCGTGCAGGCGGAGAGCTTCCAGGACTACATGCGGCGCACGCGCGATCCGGCGTTCACCACATCCGGAGCCTGGCCGGAGCGACACGTCGGAGCCTGACCCCGCTCCCCCGCCCGGGACGACGAAGGGCGCCCGGCCGGAGCCGGGCGCCCTTCGTGCTGCAGCGGGAGGCTGCTACTTCTTCGTGCCGAAGCCCGCGTAGCGCGAGTTGAACTTCTCGACGCGGCCGGCGGAGTCCATGATGCGCTGCTTGCCCGTGTAGAACGGGTGCGAGGCGCTCGAGATCTCGACGTCGATGACGGGGTACGTGTTGCCGTCCTCCCACTCGATGGTCTTCGCGCTGCCCACGGTGGAGCGCGTGAGGAACGTCTCGCCCGAGGCGAGGTCGCGGAAGACGACGGGGGCGTACTGGGGGTGGATGTCGGTCTTCATCGGGGGTGTCCTTCGTCGGTTCGAGTTTCTGCGTGGGAAGCATGTGTGCCCGGGATGATCACCGGACCAGTGGACGAGCCTACCAGACGGGTGCCGCGAACGGGCAGGCGCGCCGGGGGCCGATCGATGGGGTCAGGAGCGCACGGCGCGCGCCGTGAAGCGGCCGTCGTCGTGGGTGACCTCGAGCGCGAGGCCGAAGGCCCGGCCGAGGTTGTCCGCGGTGATGACGTCCGCGAGCGGACCGGCCGCGACGACCGCTCCCTCGCGCAGCAGCAGGCCGTGCGTGAAGCCGCGCGGGATCTCCTCGACGTGGTGCGTGACCATCACGATGCCCGGGGCTTCGGGCGCCGACGCGTAGCCTCCGAGGAGCTGCAGCAGCTCCTCGCGAGCGCCGAGGTCGAGGCTCGCGGCCGGCTCGTCGAGGAGCAGCAGCTCGGGGTCGGTCATGATCGAGCGCGCGATCTGCACGCGCTTCTGCTCGCCGTCGCTCAGCGTGCCGAACCTCCGCTGCTCGAGGTGGCCGAGGCGCCACTCGGCGAGCACGCGCTGGGCGCGGCGCACGTCGATGTCCTCGTAGTCCTCGTTCCAGCGGCCCGTGACCGAGTAGGCGGCGGTGAGCACGACGTCGAGCACGGTCTCGTCCGCCGGGATGCGGCGGGCCATCGCGGTGGATGCGAAGCCGATGCGCGAGCGCAGCTCGAACACGTCGACCCGGCCGAGCTCGTGGTCGAGGACCGTAGCGGTGCCGGAGGACGGGTGGGCCATGGCGGAGGCGATCTGCAGGAGGCTCGTCTTCCCGGCGCCGTTCGGGCCGAGGACGACCCAGCGCTCGTCGCCGTCCACCGTCCACTCCACCTGGTCGAGGATGGTCGTCCCGTTCCGGACGAAGGACACTCCGGACAGGGAGAGGACGTGGCTCATGGGAACCAGTCTATCGGCCCGTGCCGCGCGCCCCGCCCGGCCGTGGGGAGCGCCGGGTCGACCTCGCCGGGGCGGGCGCCTGGTCGCTCAGCGCAGGATCGACGCGTAGATCGCCTCGGTCTGGCGGGCGATGCGGTCCCAGCCGAACTCGCGCTCGGCGCGCACGCGACCGGCCTCGCCCATGCGGCGGGCGGCGTCGGGATCCGCGACGACCTCCGTCAGCGCGGCCGCGAGATCCCGGACGAAGCGCTCGGGGTCGGTGGGCGTGCCCGTGCCGTCCGTGGCCTGGTCGATGGGGACGAGACGGCCGGTGACGCCGTCGTCGACGACCTCGGGGATCCCGCCCGTGGCGGTGCCGACGACGGGCGCGCCGCACGCCATGGCCTCGAGGTTCACGATGCCGAGCGGCTCGTAGACGGACGGGCAGACGAAGACGGTGCCGGCCGTGAGGACAGCCGAGAGCTCGCGACGCGGCAGCAGGCGGTCGATCCACACGACGCCCGAGCGCTCCTCCTGCAGGCCGCGGACGAGGGCCGTGACCTCCTCCATGATCTGCGGGGTGTCGGGCGCGCCCGCGCACAGCACCATCTGCACGTCGGCGGGCAGCAGCGCGGCGGCGCGGAGGAGGTAGGGCAGGCCCTTCTGGCGCGTGATCCGGCCGACGAACACGACCGAGGGACGCGACGGGTCGATGCCGAGCGAGCGCACCAGCTCGTCGTCGTGCACGGGCGCCCAGGTCTCGAGGTCGATCCCGTTGTAGACGATGTGCACCCGCGCCTCGTCGAGCGCGGGGTACGAGCGGAGGATGTCGCGCTTCATGCCGTCGCTGACCGCGATGACGGCGTCGGCCGCCTCGTACGCGGTGCGCTCGATCCAGCTGGAGACGCGGTAGCCGCCGCCCAGCTGCTCGGCCTTCCACGGGCGCAGCGGCTCGAGGCTGTGCGCGGTGACGACGTGCGGGATCCCGTGCAGCATCGACGCGACGTGGCCCGCGTGGTTCGCGTACCAGGTGTGCGAGTGGACGACGTCGGCGCCCGCGACGTCGCTCGCGATCGCCAGGTCGACGGCCATCGTCTGCAGGGTCGCGTTCGCGCCCGCGAGCTCCGACGGGACGGGATAGGAGAACACCCCGGGCTCGTCACGGGGCGCACCGAAGGCCCGGACGACGACCTCCGTCTGCTGCCGCATCGCCTTGACGAGCTCCGTGACATGGACCCCGGCACCTCCGTAGACCTCGGGCGGATACTCCTTGGTGATCACGTCTGCTCGCATTGGTCGAACGCTAGTACATGCCCCGACGTGCATCTACGCTGGGGCAATGGCATCGAAGAAGATCTTTGGAATCGTGCTCGCCGGCGGCGAGGGCAAGCGCCTCATGCCGCTCACCGCGGACCGGGCGAAGCCCGCCGTCCCGTTCGGCGGGCAGTACCGGCTCATCGACTTCGCGCTCTCCAACCTCATCAACTCGGGGCTCACGCAGATCGTCGTGCTGACGCAGTACAAGTCGCACTCGCTCGACCGCCACGTGTCGCAGACCTGGCGCCTCAACCAGATGCTCAACTCCTACATCGCGTCGGTGCCCGCGCAGCAGCGCCTCGGCAAGCGCTGGTTCAGCGGCTCGGCCGACGCCATCCTGCAGAGCCTCAACCTCATCAACGACGAGAAGCCCGACATCGTCGTCGTGGTCGGCGCCGACCACGTGTACCGCATGGACTTCAGCCAGATGATCGAGGCGCACATCGCGTCCGGCCACGGAGCCACGGTCGCGGCGATCCGGCAGCCCATCGAGCTCGCGGACCAGTTCGGCGTCATCGACGTGGACCCCGCGAACCCGTACCAGATCCGGGCGTTCCTGGAGAAGCCGAAGGACCCGCAGGGCCTCGACGACTCCCCCGGCGAGGTGCTCGCGTCCATGGGCAACTACGTCTTCGACACCGACCAGCTCATCGACGCGGTGCGCCGCGACGGCGAGAACGCGGAGTCCGCGCACGACATGGGCGGCGACATCGTGCCGTGGTTCGTCGAGCAGGGGAACGCGGGCGTCTACGACCTCAACCGCAACGAGGTCCCCGGCGCCAACGACCGCGACCGCTACTACTGGCGCGACGTCGGCACCATCGAGTCGTTCTTCGACGCGCACCAGGACCTCATCTCGGCGCTGCCGGTGTTCAACCTGTACAACAAGGACTGGCCAATCTTCAGCCAGCAGCTCAACAGCCCGCCGGCCAAGTTCGTCCGCGACGCGCAGGGCAACACGGGCACCATGATCGACTCCATCACCTCGCTCGGCGGCGTCATCAGCGGCGCCCACGTCGAGCGCAGCGTGCTCGGGCCGTGGGTCATCGCGGAGTCGGGTGCGCGGATCGTCGACAGCATCGTGTTCGACAAGGTGCACATCGGGGCGGGCGCCGTGGTCACGCGCGCCATCCTCGACAAGGACGTGGAGGTCGAGCCCGGGGCCACGGTCGGCGTCGACCACGATCGTGACCGCAAACGCGGCTTCACCGTCACCGACGGCGGCATCACCGTCGTGGGCAAGGGCGTGCGCGTCACCCCGTGAGCGCCGCCAGCCCGCTGACGCCGCCCGCCCCGTCGGCGCCGCCCGTCGACCCTGTCCTGCCGCGCATGCTCGTGGTGCTCGACGTCGACTCGACCCTCATCGAGGACGAGGCCATCGAGCTGCTCGCCGCCGAGGCGGGCTCCCTCGACGAGGTCGCCGCCGTCACCGACCGGGCGATGCGCGGCGAGCTCGACTTCGCGGAGAGCCTCCGCTCACGGGTCGCCACGCTGGCCGGGCTGCCCTGCTCCGTGCACGCGACGGTGGGGGCGCGGATCCGCGTCACGCCGGGTGCCGAGCGCATGATCCAGGGTCTGCACGACGCGGGCCACGTCGTCGCCGTCGTGTCGGGCGGGTTCCACGAGCTGCTGGATCCGCTCGCCGAGCGACTCGGGCTCGACATGTGGCGCGCCAACAGGCTGGAGACCGCCGAGGGGCGTCTCACGGGACTCGTCACGGGGCCGGTCATCGACGCCGCAGCGAAGCGCGCCGCCGTGGAGGAGTGGAGCCGCGAGCTCGGGATCCCGCTCGCCCGCGTCGTCGCGGTGGGCGACGGGGCCAACGACCTCGAGATGATGGCCGTGGCCGGGCTGTCGGTGGCCTTCGACGCGAAGCCCGCCGTGCGCCGGAGCGCCGACGTGTGCGTCGACCGCCGCGACCTCGCGCAGGTGCTCGCGCTCCTCGGCCTCCCGCGCTGACGCGGCGCCCGGGTCCGCGCCTCAGCCCGTGACGACCGCCCGGGCGATCGCCGCGAGCTGCGCGATGTTCGCGGGCATCCGCTCGCGCTCCGAGGGCAGGCTCGCGAGGTGCGTGACGTTGTCGAGGTACGCCAGGAAGATGAACGCTCCGAAGCGCTCGTCGGGGACGCCCGTGCTGCCGCCCGCCGCCGTGTACGCGCGGTGGAACTGCGCGCGCTGACGGGGCGCGAGGTACATGATCGCGGCGGCCACGTCGAGGCCGGCGGGCCCCAGGCCGCACCGGTCGAAGTCGATGACGGAGACGCCGGTCGGCCCCTGGATCAGGTTCCCGGGGTGGTAGTCGCCGTGCACCATGATGGGCGGCCCGGCTTGCGCGAGCGTCGCGCGGAGCTCCTCGATCGCGCCGGCCAGCGCGTCCGCGGTGGAGCCGTCGGACATGATGCCGGGATAGCCCTCGACCAGGCGCTCCAGGCGGATGGTCGCGTAGTCCGCGTCGTATCGGCGACGCTGGCCCGCGAGCCCGACGGCGATGGGATCCGCGCCGGCCGCATGCAGGGCGGCCAGCGTCTCGGCGAACGGGCCGGCGTCTGCCGATGCGGGGAGGCTGCTCAGCATCTCGCCGTCGTGCCAGGTGAGCAGGCTCGCGAGGCGCCGCTCCACGCGTCCGCCCGAGGCGCCGACCACCGCACGGCGGAGGCCGATCTCGTCGTCGTCCGGGACGGCGACCTCGACGGTCGCCGTCCAGGAGCCGTCGCGCGTGCGCTGCGGCACCGGCACGGACGGCCCGCCGCGCGCGGCGAGCACGTCGAGCCAGCCGAGCTCCAGGTCGATCTCGCGCTGCTTCCGGCGCGCGACGTGCAGGCGCAGCAGGTAGCGGGATCCGTCGCCGACGTCGACCCGGTACGCGTGGTTGTGCGTGGCCCCCAGCTCGGTGAGCGCGGCGGGACCGATGTCCCAGGCCGCCAGGAGATCGGACACGGCGCTCTCCCCGACGGTCGGCGTCAGTGGCCCATGCCGAGGCCGCCGTCGACCGGGATCACGGCGCCCGAGATGTACGCGGCCTCGTCCGAGGACACCCACGCCACGACGCCCGCGACCTCGGCGGCGGTGCCGTAGCGGCCGGCCGGGATGGACTTCTTGTACTCGGCGGCGGTCGCCTCGGGCAGCTCCGCGGTCATGTCGGTCTCGATGAAGCCCGGCGCGACGACGTTCGCCGTGATGCCGCGGCCGCCGAGCTCGCGCGTGACGGAGCGGGCGAGGCCCACCAGCCCGCTCTTCGACGCCGCGTAGTTGACCTGGCCACCCGAGCCGTACAGCCCGACGACGCTGGAGATGAGGACGATGCGGCCGAAGCGCGCCTTGAGCATGCCCTTCGACGCGCGCTTGACGACGCGGAACGCGCCGCCCAGGTTCGTGTCGACCACCTCGGTGAAGTCGTCGTCGCTCATCCGCATCATGAGGGTGTCGCGCGTGATGCCCGCGTTGGCGACCACGACCTCGACCGGTCCGTACGCGGCCTCGACCTCGGTGAACGCGGCGTCGACGGACGCGGCGTCGGTCACGTCGGCGCGCACCGTCAGGCTGCCGTCGGGACCCTGGCCGGAGCGCGCGGTGACGGCGACGCGGTGGCCGCGGCGCAGCATCTCCTCGGCGATCGCGTACCCGATCCCCCTGTTGCCTCCGGTGACGACGACGGTGCGTGCGGTGCTCATGGGGGACCTTCCATTACGGCTCGGCGGGGGCTCGCGGACGCGGACGAGCCTATCGGTGGCGCGGCGTACCCTGGTCTCGATGGGGAGCGCGACGCTCCCCCGAAGGACGCCATCCACGCATGCCAGCTCCGCAGCAGTCGGTCACCAGCCTCCCCCGATCCCCGGAGGAGGACCGCCATGCCCGCATGGTGAAGTACACCATCGCCATGACCATCCGCATGGTCTGCATCCTGTCGTGCCTCTTCCTGCAGGGGTGGTGGTTGGCCGTGGCCGCCATCGGCGCCATCGTGCTGCCGTACTTCGCGGTCATCCTGGCCAACGTCGGCGGCAACCAGGGCACCGCGGTCGAGCGCCCCGGCGGCGTGGTGGTCGTGTCCGCCCGCCACTCCGGCTTCCCGCCGCCCGCCGAGCCGTACGTGCCCTCTGAGCCCTTCCGCGCGTCGGAGCCGTCCACCACGCCGGAGCCGTTCACGACCTACGAGACCGGTCGCGCGCCCGAGCCCCCGCGCGCCTCCGACGTCCGTCCGACGACCGCGGGCGGCACGGCCGCGCCCGACACCCCGACCGACGCGTGAGCGGGCTCGCCTCCTGGGGCCTCGGATCCGCCGGACCGTCCTCCGACGCCGTCGAGTGCTCGCGCGCGGGCTGCCGCGTCGACGCCGCCTGGCGGGTCGAGTGGCGCAACCCCCGCATCCACACGACGGACCGCGTCAAGACGTGGACCGCGTGCGACGAGCACGTCGGCTTCCTGCGCGACTTCCTCGCCGGTCGCGACTTCCCCGTGCGCGTCGCCGCGATCGACGCGCCCGTCGCGGGAGCGATCGCGTGAGCCGCTGGCGCTTCGTCCTCAACCGCAGGTGGGCCGGCTACCTCGCCGTCGCCGTCGTCTTCGCCATCGCGTGCGTGCTCCTCAGCCACTGGCAGTTCGCGCGACGCGACGAGGCCCTCGCCGAGATCGCCAAGGTCGAGGACAACTGGGATCGTGCTCCGCAGCCCGTCGACCAGGTGCTCGGCGACACCTCGGCGTACGTCGACACCCAGAAGTGGACCCCGGTCACGATGACCGGCACCTACCTCGTCGACGATCAGCTGCTCGCGCGCAACCGGCCCTTCAACGGCCAGCCCGGCTTCGAGGTCCTCACGCCCCTGCGCCTCGATGACGGGCGGGTGTTCGTCGTCGACCGCGGCTGGGTGCCCATCGGCAACTCGCAGGACTCCCCCGACTCCGTCCCCGCCCCGCCTGCGGGCGAGGTCACGGTGACCGCGCGGCTGAAGGCCGGCGAGCCGGAGCTGCCGGGGCGTTCCGCTCCCGAGGGGCAGATCGCCACCGTCAACCTGCCGGACATCGCCCAGCGCGTGGGGTCACCCACGTTCACGGGCGCGTACGGGCTGCTGATCTCGGAGGATCCCGCGCCCGCCGACGCCGCGCCGTTCGCGACCCCGCGCCCGGAGGAGGACGAGGGCCCGCACCTCTCCTACGCGTTCCAGTGGCTCGTGTTCGCCGTCATCGCGTTCGTCGGCCTCGGCGTCGCCGTCCGCAACGAGTACCGCATCATCAACCAGGACGACCCCGAGGAGCAGGACCGCGAGCGCGCCCGGCAGGCCAAGCGCGCCAGGAGGCAGCCGTCGGACGCGGACGTCGAGGACCGTATCCTCGACGACGCGCGCTGAGCCGGCGTCCCGAGGCGGCCGCGTGGACCGCCTCGGTGTGACCCGGCAGGGCCGGGCCGACCCGGGTCAGGCCAGCTCGATGAGGTCCATGTAGTCGGGGCTCCAGTGGTCCTCGGTGCCCTCCGGCATGATGAGGACGCGCTCCGGGTTGAGGGCCTCGACCGCGCCCGAGTCGTGGCTGACGAGCACCACTGCGCCGGAGTACGTGTTGAGCGCGCCGAGGATCTCCTCGCGGCTCGCGGGGTCGAGGTTGTTGGTGGGCTCGTCGAGCAGCAGCACGTTGGCGCCCGACACGACGATCATCGCCAGCGCCAGGCGGGTCTTCTCGCCGCCGGACAGGACGCCGGCGGGCTTCGCCGAGTCGTCGCCCGTGAAGAGGAACGAGCCGAGGACGCGGCGGGCCTCCATCTCCGAGATGTCGGGCGAGGAGGAGACCATGTTCTCCAGCACGCTGCGCTTCACGTCGATGGTCTCGTGCTCCTGCGCGTAGTAGCCGATGCGCAGGCCGTGGCCGGGCTCGAGCCGGCCGGTGTCGGGCTGGTCGACGCCCGCGAGGATCCGCAGCAGCGTCGTCTTGCCGGCGCCGTTGAGGCCGAGGATCACGACCTTGCTGCCGCGGTCGATCGCGAGGTCGACCGCCGTGAAGATCTCGAGCGAGCCGTAGTTCTTGCTGAGGTCGCTCGCCATGAGCGGCGTGCGGCCGCAGGCCACGGGCTCGGGGAAGCGCAGCTTGGCCACGCGGTCGACGGCGCGCACCTCCTCGAGGCCGGACAGCATCTTCTCCGCGCGTCGCACCATCTGGTGCGCGGCGGCGGCCTTGGACGCCTTCGCGCCGAACTTCGCGGCCTGCAGCTGGAGGACGCCCGCCTTCTTCTCGACGTTGGCGCGCTCCTTCTTGCGGCGTTCCTCGTCGGCGGCGCGCTGGCGCTGGTAGTGCTTCCAGCCCATGTTGTAGATGTCGATGACCATGCGGTTCGCGTCGAGGTAGAAGACGCGGTTGACGGTGTCGCCGACGAGCTCGACATCGTGGCTGATCACGATCAGGCCACCCTGGTAGCCCTTGAGGAACTCGCGCAGCCAGGTGACGGAGTCGGCGTCGAGGTGGTTGGTGGGCTCGTCGAGCAGCATCGTGTCGGCGCCGGAGAACAGGATGCGCGCGAGCTCGATGCGGCGGCGCTGGCCGCCGGAGAGGGTGCTGAGCGGCTGGTCGAGGATCCGGTCGGGGAGGCTGAGGTTGCTCGCGATGGACGCGGCCTCCGCCTCGGCCGCGTACCCGCCGAGCGCGACGAAGCGCTCCTCGAGCCGGCCGTAGTCCTTCATCGCCTTCGCGGAGACCTTGTCGTCCGTGGACGCCATGTCGAGCATCGCGCGCTGCATGTCGAGCGACAGCGTGCCGAGCCCGCGGGCGTCGAGGATGCGCGTGCGCGCCAGGTCCTCCGGGTTGCCGGAGCGCGGGTCCTGCGGGAGGTAGCCGATCTCGCCGGAGCGGTCGATCCGGCCGCCCGTGGGCTGGCCCTCGCCCGCGAGGATCTTGGTGAGCGTGGTCTTGCCCGCGCCGTTGCGGCCGACGAGGCCGATCTTGTCCCCCGGGCTCACCCGGAACGAGACGTCCTCCATGAGGACGCGGGCGCCGACGCGCAGCTCCAGTTCGTGTACAGCGAGCACGGTGAGAGGTCCTTCTGTTGAGCGGATGTCCCACGGTCCGTGGGAGAGGGGCGACCCGCAGCAGAGGGGGTCGAGCCCGGTCGGTCGAGGGCGTCCATCGGACCCGACCGGTCCAGTGTACGAGACGCGGGGCCGGCGGCCCCTCCCGACGACCGCCGGGCGACGCGACGACGGCCCCACCCGGAGCGGGTGGGGCCGTCGTCGAGGAGCGGTCGGGCGGAGGATCACATGGAGAAGCCGAGCGCCCGCATCATGTCGCGGCCGTCGTCGGTGATCCGGTCGGGACCCCACGGCGGCATCCACACCCAGTTGATGCGGAACGCGTCGACCACGCCATCGAGCGCCTCGGCGGTCTGCTCCTCGAGCACGTCCGTCAGCGGGCAGCCAGCGGACGTCAGCGTCATGTGGATGATGAGCGCGTCGTTCTCGTCGTCCCACGCGAGGTCGTAGATGAGCCCCAGGTCGACCACGTTGATCCCGAGCTCGGGATCCATGACGTCCTTGAGCGCCTCCTCGACCTCGTCGAACTTCTGCGGGGTCAGCGTGCTCTGCGTGCTCACGCGTCCACCGAGGTGGAGGGCGTCAGGAAGCGGTCGTAGCCCTCCTCCTCGAGGCGGTCGGCCAGCTCGCGGCCACCCTGCTCGGCGACGCGGCCCGCGACGAACACGTGCACGAAGTCGGGCTGGATGTAGCGGAGGATGCGCGTGTAGTGCGTGATGAGGAGGAGACCGAGGCCCGTGTTCGCCTTGGCGCGGTTGACGCCCTCGGAGACGATCTTGAGCGCGTCCACGTCGAGGCCGGAGTCGGTCTCGTCGAGCACGGCGAACTTGGGCTTGAGCAGCTCGAGCTGCAGGACCTCGTTGCGCTTCTTCTCGCCGCCCGAGAAGCCCTCGTTGACGTTGCGCTCGGCGAACGCGGGGTCCATCTTGAGCGCCGCCATGGAGGAGCGGACGTCCTTGATCCAGCCGCGGATGGCCGGGGCCTCGCCGTCGATCGCGGTCTTGGCGGTGCGCAGGAAGTTGGTGGTGGTGACGCCGGGGATCTCGACCGGGTACTGCATGGCGAGGAACAGGCCCGCGCGGGCGCGCTCGTCCACCGTCATGTCGAGGACCTCGACGCCGTCGAGCGTGATCGAGCCGGAGTCGACGTGGTACTTCGGGTGACCCGAGATCGTGTACGCCAGCGTGGACTTGCCCGAGCCGTTGGGCCCCATGATGGCGTGGATCTCGCCCTCGTTGATCGTGAGGTCGACGCCCTTGAGGATCTGCTTGCGACCCTGCTCGGTGTCGACGCTGACGTGCAGGTCGGTGATGGTGAGAGTTGACATGCGTGCGGTTCCTCTAGCTCTTCGGGGTGGTGTCGATGTGGATGTCGCCGTCCACGATCGACACGGGGTAGACGGGGACGGGCTCGTAGGCCGGCAGCGTGCGCGGCTTGCCCGTCTCGAGGGAGAACTTCGACCCGTGGGCCCAGCACTCCAGGGTGTCGCCCTCGACGAAGCCCTCGGCGAGCGAGATGTCGCCGTGCGTGCAGGTGTCGCCGATGGCGTGCACCGTGCCGGAGGAGTCCTTGACGATCGCGATGGCGAGGCCCTCGACCTCGACGCGGAGGGCCTCGTTCACGTCGAGGTCGTCGACGCCGCAGATCCGGACGGCGGTCATCGGGCGACCGCCGCGGACGGGCTGGCGGACGGGCTGGCAGAGAGCTCGGCCTCGATGGCGGCCTGCAGCCGCTCCTCGAGGTCGGGGACGCCGATCTGCTGCACGATCTCGCTGAGGAAGCCGCGGACGACGAGGCGACGCGCCTCCTCCTCCGTGATCCCGCGGGCCTGCAGGTAGAACAGCTGCTCGTCGTCGAATCGGCCCGTGGCGCTCGCGTGGCCGGCGCCGGCGATGTCGCCGGTCTCGATCTCGAGGTTCGGGACCGAGTCGGCGCGCGTGCCGTCCGTGAGGACGAGGTTGCGGTTCTGCTCGTAGCTGTCCGTGCCGGGCGCGGAGCGGCGGATGAGGACGTCGCCGATCCACACGGTGCGCGCGCCCGTGCCCTGCAGCGCACCCTTGTAGGTGACCCGGCTGCGGGTGTTGGGGGCGTCGTGGTCGACGTACACCTGCTGCTCGAGGTGCTGGCCCGCGTCGGCGAAGTAGACGCCGAGGAGCTCGCCGTCCGCGCCCTCGTTCGAGAGGTGGGCGGAGGGGTTGACGCGCACGATGGATCCGCCGAGCGTCACCACCACGTGCTTGAGCTTGGCGTCGCGGCCGACGACGGCCTGGTGCGCCGCGAGGTGACGCGCCTCGTCGTCCCACTGCTGCACGGTGACGACCGTGAGCTCGGCCTGGTCGCCGACGACGATCTCGACGTTCTCGGCGAGCGACGCGGATCCGGCGTTGTCGAGGATGACGACGCCGCGGCTGAACGGGGCGGCCGTGATGACGGTGTGCGCGGCGCGCGGGGCGGACCCGAGCTCGGAGCGGCCGACCGTGACGGTGACGCGCTCCTCCCCCGTGACGTCGATGGCGAGCGCCTCGCCGAAGGACGTCCAGGCGTTGGCCTGGGCGCGGTCCTCGGGAGCACCTGCGGTGCCGATGCGCGCGTCGTCCCGGGGGATCCACGAGACGGACGTGCCGGCCGCCTCGGTGCTGGTGAAGGGGTACCTGGAGCCGTCGAGCTCGCCGGAGATGAGGTCGTCGATCCTGCGGACGGGCGTCAGCTTCCAGACGGCCTCACGGCCGGTGACGGCGTCGAACGCGTCGACGTCCGTGGACGTGAAGCGCTCGGAACGCGTCTGGATGGGGACTGTGGCCCACCCTCCGTCGGTGTGCGCCCGGTTGCCGTGCTGGTCGGCGGGGACGGGGGCTTCTGTGGTGGCGAGTGGGGTCGTCATCTAGCCGACGGATCCTTCCATGCCCATCTCGATGAGCTTGTTGAGTTCGAGCGCGTACTCCATGGGGAGCTCGCGGGCGATGGGCTCGATGAAGCCGCGGACGATCATGGCCATGGCCTCGTCCTCGGGCATGCCCCGGCTCATCAGGTAGAACAGCTGCTCCTCGCTCACGCGCGAGACCGTGGCCTCGTGCCCGAGCTGGACGTCGTCCACGCGGATGTCGATCGCGGGGTACGTGTCGGAGCGGGAGATGGTGTCGACCAGCAGCGCGTCGCAGCGGACGGTGTTGGCGGAGTGGTGCGCAGCCGCGTCCACGCGGATCTCGCCGCGGTAGCCGGCCCGGCCGCCGCCGCGCGCGATCGACTTCGAGACGATCGACGACTGCGTGTACGGCGCCATGTGCACCATCTTCGCGCCGGCGTCCTGGTGCTGGCCGGGGCCGGCGAAGGCGACCGACAGGGTCTCGCCCTTGGCACGCTCGCCCATGAGGTAGATGGAGGGGTACTTCATCGTGACCTTGGAGCCGATGTTGCCGTCGATCCACTCCATGGTCGCGCCCTCGGCCGCCGTCGCGCGCTTGGTGACGAGGTTGTAGACGTTGTTCGACCAGTTCTGGATGGTCGTGTAGCGGACGCGGGCGTCCTTCTTCACGATGATCTCGACGACCGCGGAGTGCAGCGAGTCGGACTTGTAGATGGGGGCGGTGCAGCCCTCGATGTAGTGGACGTAGCTGCCCTCGTCCGCGATGATCAGCGTCCGCTCGAACTGGCCCATGTTCTCGGTGTTGATGCGGAAGTACGCCTGGAGCGGGATCTCGACGTGCACGCCCTTGGGGACGTACACGAACGAGCCGCCGGACCAGACGGCCGTGTTGAGCGCGGCGAACTTGTTGTCGCCCGCGGGGATGACGGTGCCGAAGTACTCCTTGAACAGCTCCGGGTGCTCGCGCAGCGCCGTGTCGGTGTCCATGAAGATGACGCCCTGGTCCTCGAGCTCCTTCTGGATGGAGTGGAAGACGACCTCGGACTCGTACTGGGCCGCGACGCCGGAGACGAGGCGCTGGCGCTCCGCCTCGGGGATGCCGAGCCGCTCGTACGTGTTCTTGATGTCGTCGGGCAGGTCCTCCCACGTCTGGGCCTGCTTCTCCGTGGAGCGCACGAAGTACTTGATGTTGTCGAAGTCGATGCCGGAGAGGTCGGCGCCCCAGGTCGGCATGGGCTTCTTGCCGAAGAGCTCGTAGCCCTTCATGCGGTTGGCGAGCATCCACTCGGGCTCGCTCTTGCGCCGCGAGATGTCGGCGACGACCTGCGGGGAGATGCCGCGCTTGGCCGAGGCGCCGGCGACGTCGGAGTCGGACCAGCCGAACTCGTACTGCCCGAGGCTCTCGAGCTCGGGTCGGTCGATGAGCACATCTGACATGGCTACCTGCTTTCCTGACGATCTGGGCGTATCAGCGCCGTATCGGCATTCACCCCCCGCACGGCGACGCCGCTTCGGTGACGAGAGGAAGACTGTGGGTGTCCGGGATGCGGCGGCTTGACGCCTCGCACCCCTCTTAGGATGAACACGAACGCGGGTGGACTTGTTCCCGCCGTCCTCGCTGACGTGCCGGATGCCGCAAGGCCCGACGTGTTCCATGAACCACCCGATTCTACGGGCAATCCAGCGGGCACGGAAGGCAGGCAGTGACTCACGGCACCGATGCGGGGCAGTCTCCCAGTGGGAGCGTGCTAGGTCAGACCCTCATGGTCACCAGGCGGCTGCGGGAGCGGCTGCCGGACGGGATCACCCGCGCCACGCGGATCCTCGTCTGGACCACGCTCGTCGTGCAGACGCTCGTCGTCGGCACCGGCGGGCTCGTCCGGCTCACGGGCTCCGGGCTGGGGTGCCCGACGTGGCCCAGGTGCACCGCCGACTCCTTCGTCTCGACGCCGGAGATGGGCGTGCACGGGATCATCGAGTTCGGCAACCGCCTGCTCACCTTCGTGCTCGTGATCGTCGCCATCGCCACGTTCCTCGCCGTGCTGCGGCTGCGGAACCGCGGACGCGGCCTCTTCTCCCTCGCGCTCGCGATCGGCCTCGGCATCCCCGCGCAGGGGGTCATCGGCGGCATCACGGTGCTGACCGGCCTGAACCCGTACATCGTCGGGTTGCACTTCGTCGTGTCCGTGGTGCTCGTCGTGCTGTCGACCGTCCTGGTATGGCGCACCTACCACCCGCTCGACGAGGCCGAGCGGTCGGTCCCGTCGTCCTTCCTGACGCTCGCGCGCATCACCTCCGTGGTCGTCGGCATCACGATCCTCGTCGGCATCGTCGTCACCGGATCCGGCCCCCACGCCGGCGACCAGGGCGCCGCGCGCAACGGGCTCGACCCGGAGCTGCTGCAGCACGTGCACAGCTGGCCGGCCTACACGACCTTCGGCCTCACGATCGCCCTCGTCGTCATCGCGGCCCGCAACCGGTGGACGGCCGTCTCGCGCTGGACCCGGGTGCTGCTCGCGGTCGAGCTCGTGCAGATCGCCGTGGGCCTCATCCAGGCGCGGACGGGCCTGCCCGAGTTCCTCGTGGGGCTGCACATGGTGCTCGCGTGCCTGCTCGCGTCCGCGATGACGGCCACGCTGCTGAGCACCACCCGACGGGCGGACACGCTCCGGCTCACCCCCGCCGAGGTGCGGCGCTCCGCCCACGTGGGCTGATCCCCGCCCATCCCGCCGACGCCCGCCCGAGCACCGCTCGCGGCGGGCGTCGTCGCGTGCGGCGCCTCCGCAGACCGGGCGCAGCGGGCTCGTGCGTGGGCCGGATCCGCATCTCGCGGCTCGCGTGGCATGGGTTCGGGCACGGCAGCGCACGGGCGGATCGACTCGGCCGCGCGACGCACGCCCCGCGACACGGGACCGCGCGGATCAGAAGGGGAGGAGAGGGTCGATGCCGACCGCGAGGAACAGCAGCGAGAGGTACGAGATGGACGCGTGGAAGACGCGCATCGGCTTGATGGGCTCGTGGCGCACGGCGAGGTCGTACAGGCGGTGCGTCTCGTAGACGAACCAGCCGCCACCCGCGAGCGCCGCCAGCGTGTAGACGAGCCCCATGCCCGCGACGGGGATGAGCAGCAGCGAGCAGGCGAGCGTGGCCCACGCGTACAGGATGGTCTGCAGGCCGACGGCCGCGCGACCGCGCACGACGGCGAGCATGGGCACGTTGACCGAGGCGTAGTCGTCCCGGTACTTCATGGACAGCGGCCAGTAGTGCGGCGGGGTCCAGAGGAACACGATCATGAACAGGATCACGGGCGCCCAGGAGATGTCCCCCGTGACGGCGGCCCAGCCGATGAGGACCGGCATGCAGCCCGCGGCCCCGCCCCAGACGATGTTCTGCGGCGTGCGGCGCTTGAGCCACAGCGTGTAGACGAAGACGTAGAAGAGGATCGCCGCGAGCGAGAGCGCGGCGGCCAGCCAGTTGGAGATGACGCCGAGCCAGACGATGCTGGCGACGCCGATGATCCAGGCGAAGACGAGGGCCTCGCGATCCGTCAGCTCCCCCGTCACCAGCGGCCGGCGCTGCGTGCGCTTCATGACGCGGTCGATGTCGCGGTCGATGTAGCAGTTGAACGCGTTCGCGCTGCCCGCGCTGAGCGTGCCGCCGACGAGGACGCCGAGGATCAGCCAGGGGTTCGGCCATCCGCCCTGGGCGAGGATCATGACGGGCGCGGTGGTCACGAGCAGGAGCTCGATGACGCGCGGCTTCGTCAGTGCGACGTACGCCTTGGTCTTCCTCGCCACGCCGATCGTCTCCCGATCGACCCGACTCTGCACCGCAACGTTCATCGCACCTCTAACTCGCCGGACATTCCCTCCCCATGGTAGGCCACGGCCCCTGCGAGCCGAGCCGCGGGGCCCCGCCGGGACGGGCTCGGAACACCTGGGGCGAGGTGGGTGTTCCATATACTGATAGGCGGTCCGGCTGGGCCTCCCCCCATCTTCAGAAGGGCTATAACCAAGTGGCAGCATTGCAATGGGACCCCATCGACAGCAAGGCGGTCGACACCGCACGGATCCTCGCCGCGGACGCGGTGGAGAAGGTTGGAAACGGTCACCCCGGCACCGCCATGAGCCTGGCCCCGGCGGCCTACCTCCTGTTCCAGAAGGTCATGCGCCGCGACCCCTCCGACAGCACCTGGATCGGTCGCGACCGGTTCATCCTCTCGGTGGGCCACAGCTCGCTCACGCAGTACACGCAGTTCTTCCTCGGCGGCTACGGCCTCGAGATCGAGGACCTCCAGGCCCTCCGCACGTGGGACTCCAAGACCCCGGGCCACCCGGAGTACGGCCACACCGACGGCGTCGAGATCACCACAGGCCCCCTCGGCCAGGGCCTCGCCTCCTCCGTGGGCTTCGCCTACGCCGCCCGCTACGAGCGCGGCCTCTTCGACCCCGAGACCCCGGCGGGCGAGAGCCCGTTCGACCACTTCGTGTACGTGATCGCCGGCGACGGCGACATGCAGGAGGGCATCACCTCCGAGGCCTCCTCCCTCGCGGGGCACCAGGAGCTCGGCAACCTCATCGCGATCTACGACAGCAACCAGATCTCCATCGAGGACGACACCGACATCGCCTTCACGGAGGACGTGGCCGCGCGCTACGAGGCCTACGGCTGGCACGTCCAGCACGTCGACTGGAAGAAGACGGGCGAGTACGTCGAGGACGTGCAGGAGCTGTTCGACGCCGTCGAGGCCGCCAAGGCCGAGACGCGCAAGCCCTCGCTCATCATCCTCAAGACGATCATCGGCTGGCCCTCCCCGAAGAAGCAGAACTCGGGCAAGATCCACGGCTCCGCCCTCGGTGCCGAGGAGCTCGCGGCCGTGAAGCAGATCGTCGGGTTCGACCCCGAGAAGAGCTTCGAGGTGCCGGACGGCGTCCTCGAGCACACCCGCCAGGCCGTCGAGCGCGGCCAGCAGCAGCACCGTGAGTGGGACGAGAAGCTCGCCGCGTGGGCCGAGGCCAACCCCGAGCGCAAGACGCTGCTCGACCGCGTCCTCGCCGGCGACGCCCCCGAGGGCCTCGATGAGGCGCTCCCCGTGTTCCCCGCGGGCAAGGACGTCTCGACGCGCGCCGCGTCCGGCAAGGTCATCAACGCCATCGCCGAGGTCATGCCCGAGCTGTGGGGCGGCTCCGCCGACCTCGCCGAGTCGAACAACACGACCATCGAGTCGGCTCCGTCGTTCGTGCCGGCCGAGCGCTCGACCGACATGTGGAAGGGCGACCCCTACGGCCGCGTCCTCCACTTCGGCATCCGCGAGCACGCCATGGGCGCGATCCTCAACGGCATCGTCCTGCACGGCAACACGCGCCCCTTCGGCGGCACGTTCCTCATCTTCAGCGACTACATGCGCCCGGCGGTCCGTCTCGCCGCGCTCATGAAGGCGCCGTCGATCTTCGTCTGGACGCACGACTCCGTCGCCCTCGGTGGCGACGGCCCGACGCACCAGCCGGTGGAGCAGCTCGCCAGCCTCCGCGCCATCCCGGGCCTCGACGTCATCCGCCCCGCGGACGCCAACGAGACCGCGCAGGCGTGGAAGACGATCCTCACGCGTCGCATGGGCCCCGCGGGCCTCGCGCTCTCGCGCCAGAACCTCCCGGTCCTGGAGCGCGGCACGGGTGACGCCACGGCCACCGAGTTCGCCTCGGCGGCCGGCGTGGCCAAGGGGGCGTACATCCTGGCCGACACCGAGGGCACGCCCGACGTGATCCTCATCGCCACGGGCTCCGAGGTCCAGTTCGCCGTCGAGGCCCGCGAGGCCCTCGCCGCGGACGGCGTCCAGGCCCGCGTCGTCAGCGCCCCGAGCCTCGAGTGGTTCGAGGAGCAGGACGCGGCGTACAAGGAGCACGTGCTCCCCGAGGCGGTCGCCGCGCGCGTCTCCGTCGAGGCGGGCATCTCGCTCTCCTGGAAGCAGTACGTCGGGCACCACGGCCGCAGCATCTCGATCGAGCACTTCGGCGCGAGCGCCGAGTACGAGGTCCTGTACCGCGAGTTCGGCATCACCACGGAGGCCGTCGTGAAGGCGGCCAAGGAGTCCATCGCCTCCCTCTAGAAGCTGACGAGGAGCGGGGCGGCCGAGCTGCTCCGCTCCCCGCCGGCCCGCCCTGACCGGCATGCCTGCGAAGGCGGATCGGTCGGGTACACGGGAGGGGCGCACGCGTGCGCCCCTCCCCCAGAACCTCACAACCAGCGAGAAGAAGGCAACATGACCGACACCACTTCCCCCACCGCGCAGCTCTCCGCCGCGGGCGTCAGCATCTGGCTCGACGACCTGTCGCGCGAGCGCATCGATGCCAAGGGCATCGAGAAGGTGATCGCCGAGCGCGACGTCGTCGGCATCACGACGAACCCCACCATCTTCGCGTCGGCCCTCGCCAAGGGCGAGGCGTACGACGCCCAGGTCCGCGAGCTCGCGGCCGACGGCGCCGACGTCGACCGCGCGGTCTTCGAGATCACCACCCGCGACGTCGGCGAGGCCGCGCGCATCTTCCGCCCCGTCTACGACCGCACCGCCGGCTTCGACGGCCGCGTCTCCATCGAGGTGTCCCCCGACTTCGCCAACGACACGCAGGCGACCATCGACGAGGCCCACAAGCTGTGGGACAAGATCGCCGAGCCCAACGTCATGATCAAGATCCCCGCGACCCGCGAGGGCCTCGAGGCCATCACCGAGGTCATCGGCGCCGGCATCAGCGTCAACGTGACCCTGATCTTCAGCCTCGAGCGCTACCGCGAGGTCATCAACGCGTACCTCACCGGCCTCGAGAAGGCGAAGGCGGCGGGCATCGACCTGTCGACAATCCACTCGGTCGCCTCCTTCTTCGTGTCGCGCGTCGACACCGAGATCGACAAGCGCCTCGACGCTCTGGGCACCGACGAGGCCACCGCGCTGAAGAGCAAGGCCGGCGTCGCCAACGCGCAGCTCGCCTACCAGGCCTTCGAGCAGTCCTTCGCGTCCGAGCGGGCCCAGGGCCTCCTCGGCGCCGGCGCCAACAAGCAGCGCCCCCTCTGGGCCTCGACCGGTGTCAAGAGCCCCGACCTGCCCGACACGCTCTACGTGACGCAGCTCGTCGCCGCGGACGTCGTCAACACGATGCCCGAGAAGACGCTCGACGCCACGTTCGACCACGGCGTCATCGAGGGTGACACCATCACCGGCTCCTATGACGCCGCGAACGACGTCCTCAACCGGGTGGACGCGCTCGGCATCTCCTACAAGGAGGTCACCGAGCTCCTCGAGCAGGAGGGCGTCGAGAAGTTCAAGGTGTCGTGGAGCGAGCTCATCGAGACCGTCACGACCGCCCTGGACGGCGCCAAGTGAGCGTGCGCATCGCGCTGAGCGGCGCGGCGGCCACGGCCGTCGAGACCCACGTCCCCGCGCTCGTCGAGGCGCACGTCGCCTCCGGCATCACCGGGCTGGACGGCACGCTGTGGGGACCGGACGCCGAGTCAGAGGCCACCAAGCGCCTCGGCTGGACGCAGGCGGTCTCCGTCTCCCGTCCGCTCGTCGCCGAGATCACGGCGCTCCGCGAGGAGCTCCGCGGCCAGGGCGTCGACCACATCGTCCTCGGCGGCATGGGCGGATCCTCGCTCGCACCCGAGGTCATCACCCGCACCGCGGGCGTCGAGCTCACGGTCCTCGACTCGACCGACCCGGGCCAGGTGCTCGCCGCGCTCGGCGACCGCCTCGCCACCACCGCGGTCGTCATCTCCTCGAAGTCGGGATCCACGCTCGAGACGGACAGCCAGAAGCGCGTCTACGAGAAGTCGTTCCGCGAGGCGGGCATCGACCCGACCACGCGCATCGTCATCGTGACCGACCCGGGCTCTCCGCTCGACCAGTCGGCCCGTGCCGACGGCTACCGCGTCTTCAACGCGGACCCCGACGTCGGGGGCCGCTACAGCGCGCTGACCGCGTTCGGCCTCGTGCCGTCCGGTCTCGCCGGCGCCGACATCGGCGGCCTGCTCGACGAGGCGGAGGCCGCGTCCGCGCAGCTCGCCGTCGACGACGTGTCGAACCCGGGCCTCGTGCTCGGCGCCGCCATCGCCGGCACCTCGCCGCTCAAGGACAAGCTCGGCATCGTCTCCGACGGCACGCACATCGTGGGCTTCGGCGACTGGGTCGAGCAGCTCATCGCGGAGTCCACCGGCAAGCTCGGCACGGGCCTCCTGCCCGTCGTGCTGCCGATCGACGCCCCCGAGCTGGGCCTCGGGCTCGCCGACCTGCAGATCGCGCGTCTCGTCGCCGACGTCGACGCGCACGACGCGGCCGAGGGCGAGATCGTCATCAGCGGCACGCTCGGCGCGCAGATCCTCACGTGGGAGTACGCCGTCGCCGTCGCGGGCCGTCTGCTCGAGATCAACCCCTTCGACCAGCCCGACGTGGAGGCCGCCAAGGTCGCCGCGCGCGGACTGCTCGACGACCGTCCCGCTCCCCAGGCCCCCGTCGTCACGACGGACGGCATCGAGGTGCGCGGCACGAGCGAGGTCACCGACGGCGCGACCGACGTCTCCTCCGCCATCGACGCCCTGCTCACGCAGGTCGGCCCCACGGGCTACGTCGCCGTGCAGGCCTTCGTCGACCGCCTCGCGCTGCCGGAGCTCGAGAGCCTGCGCGACGCGGTGGCCCGCAAGGTCGGCCGCCCCGTCACGTTCGGCTGGGGCCCGCGCTTCCTCCACTCCACGGGGCAGTTCCACAAGGGCGGCACCCCCGTCGGCGTGTTCCTGCAGATCACCGCGGACGCGGCCGAGGATCTCGAGATCCCCGACCGCCCCTTCACCTTCGGGCAGCTCATCCAGGCGCAGGCCGCCGGCGACGCCACCGTGCTCGCCGAGCACGGCCGTCCCGTCCTGCGACTGAACCTGACCGACCCCACCACGGACGCCCGGGCCCTGCTCTCGACGCTCGAATGACCGCATCGCCGGATCCGTCCGGCAGATCGAGGAGTTACATGTCGCCGGTGGATATCACCCCGGAATTCAATCCACTGCGGATCCCGTCAGACCGACGGCTGAACCGCATCGCGGGGCCGAGCAGCCTCATCATCTTCGGCGTGACGGGTGACCTGTCGCGCAAGAAGCTGATGCCGGCCGTCTACGACCTCGCCAACCGGGGGCTCCTGCCCCCCGGCTTCGCGCTCATCGGCTTCGCCCGGAGGGACTGGGAGGACCAGGACTTCGAGCAGGTCGTGTACGAGGCCGTCAAGCAGTACTCGCGCACCAAGTTCGACGAGGACGTCTGGCGCCAGCTGGCGCAGGGCATCCGCTTCGTGCAGGGCACCTTCGACGACGACGAGGCGTTCCAGACGCTGAAGGACATCACGGAGGAGCTCGACCGCGAGCGGGGCACGATGGGCAACCACGCGTTCTACCTGTCGATCCCGCCGAAGTCCTTCCCGCTGGTCACCGAGCAGCTCCGCCGCTCGGGCCTGGCGGATCAGAAGGAGGGCCACTGGCGCCGCGTCGTCATCGAGAAGCCCTTCGGGAGCGACCTCACGACGGCGCGCGAGCTCAACGCCGTCGTCGAGTCGGTCTTCCCGCCGGACTCGGTGTTCCGCATCGACCACTACCTGGGCAAGGAGACGGTCCAGAACATCCTGGCGCTGCGCTTCGCGAACCAGCTCTACGAGCCCCTGTGGAACGCCAACTACGTGGACCACGTGCAGATCACCATGGCCGAGGACATCGGCGTGGGCGGCCGGGCCGGCTACTACGACGGCATCGGCGCGGCGCGCGACGTGATCCAGAACCACCTCCTGCAGCTCCTCGCCCTCACGGCCATGGAGGAGCCCGTCGCGTTCGACGCGTCGAGCCTCCGGGACGAGAAGGAGAAGGTGCTGTCCGCGGTGCGCCTGCCGAAGGACCTCTCCACGGCCACGGCACGCGGGCAGTACGCCGGCGGCTGGCAGGGCGGCGAGGAGGTCGTGGGCTTCCTCGACGAGGACGGCATGGACCCCGAGTCCCTGACCGAGACCTACGCGGCCATGCGGCTCGACATCAACACGCGTCGCTGGTCGGGCGTCCCGTTCTACCTGCGGGCGGGAAAGCGCCTCGGCCGCCGCGTGACGGAGATCGCCGTCGTGTTCAAGCGCGCGCCGCAGAACCTGTTCGCGGAGGACCAGACGTCGGCCCTCGGGCAGAACGCTCTCGTCATCCGGGTGCAGCCCGACGAGGGCGTCACCATCCGCTTCGGCTCCAAGGTGCCGGGCGCGGGGATGCAGGTGCGCGACGTCACCATGGACTTCGGCTACGGCCACGCCTTCACCGAGGCGAGCCCGGAGGCGTACGAGCGGCTCATCCTCGATGTGCTGCTCGGCGACCCGCCGCTCTTCCCCCGCCACCAGGAGGTCGAGCTGAGCTGGAAGATCCTGGACCCCATCGAAGAATTCTGGCGCACGCAGGGCCAGCCCGAGCAGTACCGTCCGGGCACCTGGGGGCCGGCCTCGGCCGACGAGCTCCTCGCCCGCGACGGACGGACCTGGAGGCGGCCATGAGAGTCGATCTGCCGAACACCACCACCGCCAAGATCTCGAAGGCGCTCGTCAAGATCCGCGAGGAGGGCGGCGCCGTCGCCCTCGGCCGCGTCCTGACGCTCGTGATCTCCACCTCGCTCGGCAGCGAGGAGGAGGCCATCGAGGCGGCGAACGACGCCTCGCGCGAGCACCCGATGCGCGTCATCGTGATCTCCACCGAGCGCGGTGCCGCCGCCGAGACGACCACCGAGAAGGCGCGCGTCGACGCCGAGATCCGCGTGGGCGGCGACGCCGGCGCGAGCGAGGTCGTCGTGCTGCGCGTCTACGGCGCGGCCGCCGAGGACGAGGAGAGCCTGGTCACGGGCCTCCTCCTCCCCGACGCGCCCGTCGTGGCCTGGTGGCCGCACGATGCTCCCGCGGTCGTCAGCCAGTCGCCGCTCGGCCGCATCGCGCAGCGCCGCATCACGGACTCGTCCACGAGCAGCAACCCGCGCCTGGCCCTGCAGCACCTCGCGGCGACGTACGCCCCGGGCGACACGGACTTCGCCTGGACGCGCCTCACGCTCTGGCGCGCGCTGCTCGCCGCGGTGCTCGACCAGCCGCCGTACGAGCCCGTCACGCAGGTGGAGGTGTCCGGCGCCGCCGACTCCCCCAGCACCGTGCTGCTCGCCGCGTGGCTCGGTCTGCAGCTGCAGGTGCCCGTGCTCCACGAGGTCACGACGCGTGCCACCGGCTCGAGCGGGATCCACGGCGTGCGGCTCCACCGCGCGTCGGGCGTCATCGACCTCGACCGGCCGATCGCCAACGTGGCGACGCTGAAGCAGCCGAACCAGCCGACGCACGATGTGAGCCTGCCCCGGCGCAGCCTCCGCGACTGCCTGGCCGAGGAGCTGCGGCGCCTCGACCCGGACGCGCTCTACGGCGACGTGATCCGCCACGGTCTCGAGCGCTCGAACGCCGGCCACGGGTACATCCCCGCGTCCACCACCGCACGGAAGGACTCGGGAGACCGATGACGAACGACCGCAGGGTGCTCGTGCACCCCGACAAGAAGGCCATGACCGGCTCGGTCGCCGCGCGCTTCCTCACGAAGCTCGTCGACATCCTGGACGAGGAGGAGACCGCAAACGTCGTCCTCACCGGGGGGACGGTCGGCCCGAGCATCCTCGCGGCCGTCAACGAGTCCGCGGCGCGCGACAGCGTCGACTGGACCCGCGTGCACTTCTGGTTCGGCGACGAGCGGTGGCTGCCCCAGGGCGACCCCGAGCGCAACGACACCACGGTGCGCGCGGCCCTGCTCGATCACATCGAGCTGCCCGCGGAGAACGTCCACGCCATGGGCGCGAGCGATGCGGGCCTGAGCCTCGACGAGGCCGTCGCCGCGTACACGGCGGAGCTCGCCGCGCACGCCAACGGCGACACCGCGCTCCCCCGGTTCGACATCACGTTCCTCGGCGTCGGTCCGGACGGGCACGTGGCGTCGCTCTTCCCCGACAGCGACGGCATCCGCACCATGGACGCCGCCGTGATCCCCGTGCGCAACTCGCCGAAGCCGCCGGCCGAGCGCATCTCGCTCACCCTGCCCGTGCTGAACTCGTCGCTGCGCATCTGGATGGTCCTCGCGGGTCCCGACAAGGCGTTCGCGCTCGGTCTGGCTCTCGCGGGCGCCGACCGGACCGAGGTGCCCGTCGCGGGCATCAAGGGCCGCAAGCGCACGGTGTTCTTCATCGATCGCGAGGCCGCCGCCGACGTCCCGGAGAACCTCCGGCTGTCGTCGTACTGATGCGGTAGCCGGCGCGAACCGGCGCTCGACACGACGGGCGGGTCCTCCGGGGCCCGCCCTTCGTCGTCCCCGCGGGGAAGCGCCTCGGCTGTGGACGCGCAGGCGTCGATGGCGGCACCCGCCGGGCTTCCCGGAGACGCAGAACGCCCCCGTCCTCGGACGGGGGCGTTCGACGTTCGGATGAGGTCGGGGCTACTTCGTGGCCTTGACCGTGCCGCGGCGGGCGCGGAGCTGCTCCAGCGCCTCCTCGAGGAGCTGGCTCGCCTCCTCCTCGCTGCGACGCTCCTTCACGTACGCGAGGTGCGTCTTGTACGGCTCGAGCTTCGCGACGGACGGCGGGTTCGCCTTGTCGCGCCCGGCCGGCAGACCCGACTGGGGCGAGTCGATCGTGACGGGGATCTCCTCCTCCGGCAGGTTCGCCGCGAAGTGCCGGACGGTCTCGTTGCCGAGGGCGTCCCAGTACGAGATCGAGATGCGCTCCGCGTGGAAGCCGCGGTCCTGCTCGCCCATGGGGCCCGCGCCGACGCGCGAACCGCGGATGGCGCTTCCTCCTGATGCCATGTGGCTGCTCCCTACAATCCGGTGTCGAACTTGGTGATGAGCCCCAGGACCACGATGCACGTGACCCAGATGAGGCCGAGGATGACGGTGATGCGGTTCAGGTTCCGCTCGGCCACGCCGGACGAGCCGAGGCTCGACGTCGTGCCGCCCCCGAACATGTCGGACAGACCGCCGCCCCGCCCCTTGTGCAGGAGGATGAGCATGGTCAGCAGGAGGCTGGTGATTCCCAGAACCACCTGCAGGACTACCTGGAGGATTTCCACGTGCGGCCTTTCGGGTGCGTGGTGCTGTGGCCGAGACCGACCGGTGAACGGCCGATGGGCCGTTGTCGATTATAGCGGGCGGCTGAGTGCGACGAGCCGCCCGCGCCCGGATGGACGCGAGCGGCTCGAGGGTATTGGCGGATCAGACGCCGACGTGCGAGCGGAATCGCGCGATCGCGGAGAACTCCTGCACGTCGAGGCTCGCGCCGCCGACGAGGGCTCCGTCGACGTCCGGCTCGCGGAGGAAGCCCGCGATGTTGCCGGACTTGACCGAGCCGCCGTAGAGGATGCGCGTGGCCTTCGCGGCCTCGTCGCCCAGGAGCTCGGCGACGACCGCGCGGAGCGGGGCCGCGACCTGCTGCGCCTGCTCCGGCGTCGCGGCCTGGCCGGATCCGATCGCCCAGACAGGCTCGTAGGCGACGACCACGTCGGCGCCCTTCGGCAGGCCCTGGAGCGCGACGCGCAGCTGGGCCACGGGGACGGCGCTGGCGCCGTGCTCCTCGAGGTCCGCCGCGGTCTCGCCCACGCAGATCACCGGGACGATGCCGTGCTTCACCGCGGCAGCCGACTTCGCGGCCACCTGCTCGTCGGTCTCGCCGTGCAGCGTGCGCCGCTCGGAGTGCCCGACGATCACGTAGCGGCAGGCGAGCTGCGCCAGGAACGCCGCGGAGATCTCCCCCGTGTACGCGCCCGACTCCTGCTCGGAGACGTCCTGAGCGCCGTAGGCCAGCTCGAGCTTGTCGGCCGAGACGAGCGTCTGAACGCTGCGGATGTCGGTGGCCGGCGGGAACACCGCGACCTCCGCCTCCGCGTAGTCGTGCTTGGCGTCCTTGAGGCTCCACGCGAGCTTCTGGACGAACGCGATGGCCTGGAGGTGGTCCAGGTTCATCTTCCAGTTGCCCGCGATGAGGGGCGTGCGCCCCTGCGGGCGATCGGTCACTGCCATCCGAGGACCTCCAGTCCCGGCAGGCGCTTCCCCTCGAGGAACTCGAGGCTCGCGCCGCCTCCGGTCGAGATGTGACCGAAGCGGTCATCATCGAATCCGAGCGCGCGGACGGCCGCAGCGCTGTCGCCGCCGCCGACCACGGAGAGCCCCTCGACGCGTGTGAGCGCATCGGCGACCGTCTTCGTGCCGGCCGCGAACGGCTCCAGCTCGAAGACGCCCATGGGCCCGTTCCAGAACACCGTGGTCGATCCGCGGATGATCGTCGCGAACGCGTCGGCGGTCTCGGGGCCGATGTCGAGCCCGAGCCCCTTGGCGCCCGCCGGCGTGCCCTCGATGGCGTCGGCGCGCGTCACCTCGTGGGCGGCGTCGGCGGAGAACCCGTCGGCGACGACCACGTCGGTGGGGAGCACGATCTTCACGCCGCGCTCCTCGGCCTCGGCCAGGTAGCCCCTGACGGTCTCGACCTGGTCCTCCTCGAGGAGGCTCGCGCCCACCTCGTGACCCTGGGCCTTGAGGAACGTGAAGAGCATCCCGCCGCCGATGAGCAGCGAGTCGACGTGCGGCAGCAGGTGTCCGATCACGCCGAGCTTGTCCGACACCTTGGATCCGCCGAGGACGACCGTGTACGGCCGCTCCGGGTTCTCCGTCAGGCGGTCGAGGACCGTGAGCTCGCTCGCGATGAGCGAGCCGGCGGCGCTGGGGAGCACCGACGCGAGCTCGAACACGCTGGCCTGCTTGCGGTGCACGACGCCGAAGCCGTCGGACACGAACACGTCCCCGAGCTCGGCGAGCGACTCCGCGAACCCGCGGCGCACCGTCTCGTCCTTGCTCGTCTCCTCCGCGTGGAAGCGGAGGTTCTCGAGCACGACGACGTCGCCGTCGCCGAGGGCCTCGACGGCCTCGCGTGCGGAGTCGCCCACGGTGTCGGTGGCGAAGGCCACGTCCGTGCCGAGCAGCTCGCCGAGGCGGGACGCCACGGGACGCAGGCTGTACTTCTCATCCGGCGTGCCGTCGGGACGGCCGAGGTGCGAGATCACGACGACGCGGGCACCGGCCTCGCGGAGACCCGTGAGGGTCCCCAGCGAGGCGCGGATGCGCCCGTCGTCACCGATGACGCCGTCCTTCAGCGGGACGTTGAGGTCGCAGCGCACGATGACGCGGCGGCCCCGGAGATCCCCGAGGGAGTCGATGGTGCGGAGTGCCACGGCCGGTTACAGGCGATCGGCGACGTACTCGGTGAGGTCGACGAGGCGGTTGGAGTAGCCCCACTCGTTGTCGTACCACGACGCGACCTTGACCTGGTTGCCGATGACCTTCGTGAGGCCGGCGTCGAAGATCGAGGAGTGCGGGTCGTTGACGATGTCGCTCGAGACGATGGGGTCCTCGGTGTACTTGAGGATGCCCTTGAGGGGGCCGTCGGCCGCTGCCTTGTACGCGGCGTTGACCTGCTCGACCGTGACGTTCGCCGAGGTCTCGATGGTGAGGTCGGTGATCGAGCCGGTGGGCACGGGCACGCGGAGCGCGTAGCCGTCGAGCTTGCCGACGAGCTCGGGGATCACGAGGCCGAGCGCCTTCGCGGCACCCGTCGACGTGGGGATGATGTTGACCGCGGCGGCGCGCGCGCGACGCAGGTCGCTGTGCGGGCCGTCCTGCAGGTTCTGGTCCGCCGTGTAGGCGTGGACCGTCGTCATGAGGCCGCGCTCGATGCCGAACTCGTCGAGGAAGACCTTGGCGAGGGGCGCGAGGCAGTTCGTGGTGCAGGACGCGTTGGAGATGACGTCGTGCGTGGCGGGGTCGTAGGTGCCCTCGTTGACGCCGAGGACCAGGGTCGCGACGTTGTCGCCCGTGGCGGGCGCGGAGACGAGGACCTTCTTGGCGCCGGCGGTGATGTGCTTGCGCGCGTCCTCCGCCTTCGTGAAGCGGCCGGTGGACTCGATGACGATCTCGACGCCCAGCTCGCCCCAGGGGAGGTTCGCGGGGTCGCGCTCCTCGAGCACTCGGATGGCCTTGCCGTTGACGACGATGTTGTCGCCGTCGAGCTCGACGGTGGCGTCGAGGCGGCCCGTGATGGAGTCGTACTTGAGCAGGTGCGCGAGCGCCTTGTTGTCGGTGAGGTCGTTCACCGCGACGATCTCGATGTCGCTGCCCTTGGCGAGCGCGGCGCGGAAGTAGTTGCGGCCGATGCGGCCGAAGCCGTTGATGCCGATCTTGACGGTCACGTGTTCTCCTGATGTTCTGCGCGCTCGGGGGCGGCGGTGGGTGATGGAGGTTCTGGGTGCGCGGGAGTCCTGGCGTGCGGGATCCGCGGGCGGCCGGGGTCTCCCCGCCGGCCGCCCGCGGATGCGGCTACGAGAGGAGGAAGAGGCCCTGCGTCTTCGTGCGGGCGGCGTCGAAGCGCGCCTGCACGTCGGCCCAGTTGACGATGTTCCAGAACGCCTTCACGTAGTCGGCCTTGACGTTGACGTAGTCGAGGTAGAAGGCGTGCTCCCACATGTCGAGCAGCAGGATCGGGACGGTCGCCGCGGCGAGGTTGCCCTGGTGGTCGTACAGCTGCTCGATGATGAGCTTCTGGCCGAGCGAGTCCCACGCGAGGATGCTCCAGCCCGAGCCCTGGATGCCGAGGGCGGAGGCCGTGAAGTGGGCCTGGAACTTGTCGTACGAGCCGAAGAACTCGTCGATGGCCGCGGCGAGCTCGCCGGTGGGCTTGTCGCCGCCGTCGGGGCTGAGGTTGTTCCAGAACACCGTGTGGTTGACGTGGCCCGCGAGGTTGAACGCGAGGTCCTTCTGCAGCTTGTTGACGAAGGTCAGGTCGCCGGCGTCGCGCGCCTCCTGCAGCTTGACGAGGGCGGTGTTCGCGCCGTCGACGTAGGTCTTGTGGTGCTTGTCGTGGTGCAGCTCCATGATGCGGCCGCTGATGCTCGGCTCGAGCGCCGAGTAGTCGTACGGGAGGTCGACGAGAGTGTAGTCAGCCATAGGTGTATCTCCTCTTCATTGCCCGGGGGCTCCCGGCCAGAGGCCGGGGGTGGGTGACGGATCGAGTCTAGTCCGGCGGCCCTCCGCGCCACCTGGCCGGATGACGCCCGGCGTCGGGCGGATCACCGGCCGTGGCGGCGCGCGCGACGCCCGTGGACGCGACGCGGATCAGACGTCGTCGAGGTCGGCGGGGAGGTTGGCGTCGGTGCCGGGGAGGCCCTCGTCGACGGCCTTCTTGTCGGCCATGGCCAGGAGACGGCGGATGCGTCCCGCGACGGCGTCCTTCGTCATCGGCGGATCGGCGTGGTGGCCCAGCTCGTCGAGGCTGGAGTCGCGGAAGCGCAGGCGGAGGTCGCCCGCGTACTTGAGGTGCTCGGGGATGTCCGGGCCGAGGATCTCCATGGCGCGCTCGACGCGCGCGCACGCCGCGACGGCGGCCTGGGCGGAGCGGCGGAGGTTGGCGTCGTCGAAGTTGACGAGGCGGTTGGCGGTGGCCCGCACCTCGCGGCGCTGGCGCATCTCCTCCCAGTTGACGACCGTGCCCTGCGCGCCCATGACGCGGAGCATCTGCCCGATGGCATCGCCGTCGCGGATGACGACGCGGTGGACGCCGCGCACCTCGCGCGCCTTGGCGCTGACGTCGAGGCGGCCGGCGGCGCCGACGAGCGCCATCGCGGCCTCGTTTCCGGGGCAGGTGACCTCGAGGGCGGCCGAGCGGCCGGGATCCGTCAGCGTGCCCGCGGCGAGGAACGCCCCGCGCCAGACGGCGGCGATCTCCTCGCGCGAACCCGTCGTGAGGCGGTTCGGCAGGCCGCGGATGGGGCGGCGGCGGGCGTCGAGCAGGCCGGTCTGGCGGGCGAGCGTCTCGCCGCCCTCCATCACCCGGACCAGATAGTGGGTGGCGCGGCGCATGCCGGACGCGGGGATGACGGAGATGTCGCTGCGCACCCCGTAGAGCTCGGCCAGGTCCTTGCGGACGCGACGGGCGAGGAGCGGGGTGTCGAGCTCGGACTCGACGGCGATGCGGTTCGAGATGAGGTGCAGCCCGCCCGAGAACCGCAGGATGGTCGCCAGCTCGGCGGCCCTCACCGTGGTCTTGCTGACCTCGACGCGTGACAGTTCTTCCTTGACGTCCGAGGTCAGAGGCAAATGCTTACTCCCTTGATGAGATGGGTGCCCTACTCCCGGCCGAGGTCGCGGTGCTTGGTGCTGACAGCGACGCCGGGAAGGGCGCGGAGGAGGCTGGAGAGCTCCTCGGAGACGGCGACCGAGCGGTGCTTGCCGCCGGTACAGCCGATAGCGATCGTAGCGTGTCTCTTGTTCTCCCGCTGGTACCCCGCGAGCACCGGCGCGAGGGCCCGGGCGTACGCGTGGACGAACTCCTCCGCGCCCTCCTGGCCCAGCACGTAGTCGCTGACCGCCTTGTCACGACCCGTGAGCGGGCGGAGCTCCGGGGTCCAGAACGGGTTGGGCAGGAAGCGCATGTCGGCCACCATGTCGGCGTCCGCCGGGGTCCCGTACTTGAACCCGAAGCTCATCACGGTGACGCGCACGCCGGCGTCGTCCGCGCCGCTGAACTGCTCGGTGATGGTGGTGGCGAGCTGGTGGATGTTCAGCTCGGAGGTGTCGATGACGAGGTCGCTCGCCTCGCGGATCTCGATCATCCGCGCCCGTTCGGCCGCGATGCCGTCGAGCAGCGTGCCGTTGCCCTGGAGCGGATGCGGGCGGCGCACCTGCTCGAAGCGACGGACGAGCGCGGCGTCGGTGGCCTCGAGGAACAGGACGCGCAGGCGCGGCCCGGTGCCGAAGGTCTGGAGGATGTCGCGCAGCTCGGAGAAGAAGTCGCCGCCGCGGACGTCGACCACGGCCGCGATCTTCGGCAGCGACGTGCCCGCGCGGCCGGCCAGCTCCACGAGCGGCTTGAGCATCTGCGGCGGGAGGTTGTCGACCACGTACCAGCCCAGGTCCTCGAGCGCGTTGCCGACGGTGGAGCGGCCCGCGCCGGACATCCCCGTCACGATCATGACGTCCTGCTGGGGGATCTCCACGCTCATGCGGGCATGCACCTCTCGTCGCGCTGTCGGTGGATCCAGTCTAGGTGCGACCCGCGACATGCGATCGGGCGGTGGTCACGAGCGGAGCCGCTCGTAGACGGCCTGCGCGAGCGTCGGCCCGATGGTGCGGACGGCCGCGATCTCCTCGACCTCCGCCTGCTTGAGCTTGGCCACGGACCCGAACTGCTGCAGCAGCCGCTGCACGCGCGACGGCCCGAGCCCCGGGATCTCGTTGAGCACCGACGTGATGTCGCGCTTCCGGCGGGCCCGCTGGTGCGTGATGGCGAACCGGTGGGCCTCGTCGCGGATGCGCTGGATGAGGAAGAGCGCGTCGCTGTTGCGCGGCAGGATGACGGGGTAGTCGGAGTCCGGCAGCCAGATCTCCTCGAGCCGCTTGGCGATGCCGGCCAGCTGGATCCCCGTCACGCCCGACTCCTGGAGCGCGCGCTGCGCGGCGGCGACCTGCGGCTGACCACCGTCGACGATGAGCAGGTTGGGGCTGTACGAGAACCTGTTCACGGGCGGCGCCTCGCCGAGCTCGGGCGGCGCGGCGTCGGCGGGGACCTCCGCCTCCTTGCCGAGGTAGGCGAGCCGGCGCGTGATGACCTGGTGGATCGACTCGGTGTCGTCCGTGGAGTCGGCGATGTTGAAGCGGCGGTACTGGTCCTTGCGCGGCAGGCCGTCCTCGAAGACGACCATGGACGCGACGATGTTGGTGCCGCTCAGGTGCGAGACGTCGTAGCACTCCATGCGCAGCGGGGCGTCCGGCATGCCGAGCGCCTCCTGGATGTCGGCCAGCGCCTTCGACCGGGTGGTGAAGTCGGAGCTGCGGCGCGTCTTGTAGAGCATGAGCGCGTTCTGCGCGTTGGTGGCGGCGGTGTGAGCGAGCGCCGCCTTGTCGCCCCGCTGCGCGACCCGGAGGTCGACCTGCCAGGAGCTCGGGCGGCCGCGGCGCACGGTGCCGTCGTCCTCCCCCGCCGCCCGGCGCTGGCTGAGCCAGAGCTCGAGCTCCGCGGCGTCCGCGGGCAGCTCGGGGACGAGGACCTCCCGCGGAGGGTGCGCCTCGTCCTCGTAGGCGTTGTGGAGCACGGTCTCGACGAGGTCGCCGATGCCGATGTCGAGCTCCTTGTCCACCACCCAGGTGCGCGTGCCGCGGATGCGCCCGCCGCGGACCATGAACTGCTGCACCGCTGCGGCCAGCTCGTCGGCCGCGATGCCGAAGACGTCCGCGTCGACCCGGTCGTCGAATACGACGGCGGTCTTGGAGAGGGCGGCCTCGAGCGCGCCGATGTCGTCGCGGTGGCGGGCGGCGGCCTCGTAGTCCATCTCCGCGGCGGCGTCCTTCATGCGCTGCGTGAGCTGGCCCACGTACTTCGAGTCGTTGCCGGCCATGAAGCTCACGAAGTCGTCCGCGATCTCGCGGTGCTCCTCGTCTGAGACGCGCCCGACGCACGGCGCGGCGCAGCGGCCGATGTCGCCGAGCAGGCACGGCCGGTTCGTCTGGCGGGCGCGCTTGAACGTGCTCTCGGAGCAGGACCGCATCGGGAACACCTTCAGCAGGTGGTCGACCGTCTCGCGGATGGCCCAGACCTTGGTGTACGGGCCGAAGTACTTGGCGCCGCGGATCTTCCGGTTGCGCGTGACCATGACCCGCGGGTAGTCCTCGCCGAGCGTGACGGCGAGGTAGGGGTACGACTTGTCGTCCCGGAACTTGACGTTGAAGGGCGGGTCGAACTCCTTGATCCACGTGAACTCGAGCTGGAGCGCCTCGAACTCGCTGCCGACCACGGTCCACTCGACGCCTGCCGCCGACGTGACCATCCGGCGCGTGCGCTCGTGCAGGCTCTCCAGCGGCGCGAAGTAGTTCGCGAGCCGCGCGCGGAGGTTGTTGGCCTTGCCCACGTAGAGCACGCGGTCCGCGGCGTCGCGGAAGCGGTACACGCCCGGCGACGTGGGGATCTCCCCCGCCGCCGGGCGGTAGCCGACGGTGTCGGTGCGGGCCATCAGCCGGCCGCGCGCTCCTCGCGCGCGCGCTGGGAGGCGACCGCGGAGGCCGCGGCCTCGGCGTCGAGGACCTCCTTGAGGAAGCCGCCCGTGTAGCTCTCCGGCACGGTGGCCAGGTGCTCCGGCGTGCCCGTGGCGAGCACCGTGCCGCCGCCCGCGCCACCCTCTGGACCCATGTCGATGAGCCAGTCGGCGGACTTGATGACGTCGAGGTTGTGCTCGATGACGATGACGGTGTTGCCCTTGTCGACCAGCCCGTTCAGCACGAGGAGGAGCTTCCGCACGTCCTCGAAGTGGAGGCCCGTGGTCGGCTCGTCGAGCACGTAGATGCTCCGGCCGTTCGACCGGCGCTGCAGCTCGGTGGACAGCTTGACGCGCTGCGCCTCGCCGCCGGAGAGCGTCGTGGCGCTCTGGCCGAGCCGCACGTAGCCGAGGCCGACGTCGACCAGCGTCTTCATGAAGCGGTGGATGGCCTGGATGGGCTCGAAGAACTCCGCGGCCTCGCTGATGGACATGTCGAGCACCTCGGCGATGCTCTTGCCCTTGTAGTGGACGCTGAGGGTGTCGCGGTTGTACCGCGCTCCCCCGCAGACCTCGCACGCCACGTACACGTCGGGCAGGAAGTTCATCTCGATCTTGATGGTGCCGTCGCCCGAGCACGCCTCGCAGCGGCCGCCCTTGACGTTGAAGCTGAAGCGGCCGGGGAGGTACCCGCGGGCCTTGGCCTCGGTCGTCTCGGCGAAGAGGTTGCGGATGCGGTCGAACACGCCCGTGTAGGTGGCCGGGTTCGAGCGCGGGGTGCGGCCGATGGGGTTCTGGTCGACGTGCACGACCTTGTCGAGGTTCTCCAGCCCGGTGACGCGGGAGTGCTTGCCCGGGACCTTGCGGGCGCCGTTGAGCTCGTTGGCCAGCACGCGGTAGAGGATGTCGTTCACGAGCGACGACTTGCCGGATCCGCTGACGCCCGTGACGGCCGTGAGCGTGCCGAGCGGGAACGTCGCGGTCACGTTCTGCAGGTTGTTGGCGCGCGCGCCGACGACCTGGATCTGCCGCTTCCTGTCGATCTTGCGGCGCTTCGCGGGCGTCGCGATGGCGCGGCGACCGGCGAGGTAGTCGCCCGTGAGCGACTCGCGGTTCTCGATGAGGCCCTCGTAGGAGCCCGAGTGGACGACCTTGCCGCCGTTGACGCCGGCGCCTGGCCCGATGTCGACGATCCAGTCGGCGGTGCGGATGGTGTCCTCGTCGTGCTCGACGACGATGAGCGTGTTGCCGAGGTCGCGCAGCTTGACGAGCGTCTCGATGAGGCGCCGGTTGTCGCGCTGGTGCAGGCCGATGGACGGCTCGTCCAGCACGTAGAGGACGCCCGTGAGCCCCGAGCCGATCTGCGTGGCCAGGCGGATGCGCTGCGCCTCGCCGCCGGAGAGGGAGGCCGCCGCACGCGCGAGGTTGAGGTAGTTCAGGCCGACCTCGATGAGGAACTCGAGGCGCACGCGGATCTCCCGCAGCACCTGCGCGGCGATGTGCGCCTCGCGGTCGGTGAGCTCGAGCTGGGCCATGAACTCCTGCGCGTCCGAGAGGCTCATCTCCGCGACGTCGGCGATGTTCGCGCCGTGCACGAGGACCGCGAGGACCTCGGGCTTCAGGCGCTTGCCGTCGCAGACCGGGCAGGGGATCTCGCGGAGGTACTCGCCCCAGCGCGCACGCTGGTTGTCGGTCTCCGCCTGCGCGAACTGGCGCTCGATGTAGGGCATGACGCCCTCGAAGCCCGACGAGTAGGTCATCTCGCGTCCGTAGCGGTTCTTCCACTTGACCTGGACCTCGAAGTCGTTCCCCCGGAGGACCGCCTCGCGTACCTCCTCCGACAGCTTCCGCCAGGGCGTCGTGAGGGAGAACTTGAGGTCGCGCGCGAGGCCAGCCAGCAGCTTCTCGTAGTACTGGAAGAGGCCCTTGCCCTGCGTGGTCCACGGCAGGATGACGCCGTCGGCGATGCTCAGCGACTCGTCGCCGATGAGCAGCTCCTGGTCCACCGACATGCGCGTCCCGAGACCCGAGCACTCCGGGCAGGCGCCGAAGGGCGCGTTGAACGAGAAGGTGCGCGGCTCGATCTCGGTGAGCTGGATCGGGTGGTTGTTCGGGCAGGACAGCTTCTCGGAGTACGTCCGCAGGCCTCCGGGGCCGTCGACGTCGACGAAGTCGATCATCACGATGCCGTCGGTGAGCCGGAGCGCGGTCTCGAGCGAGTCCGTCAGGCGTCCGAGGATGTCGTCGCTCGCGACCAGGCGGTCGACGACAACCGAGATGTCGTGCTTGTACTGCTTCTTGAGCTTGGGCGGCGAGCTGAGCTGGATGAGCTCGCCGTCGACGATGGCCCGCGAGTAGCCGCCCGACGCGAGCTCCGCGAAGAGGTCGACGAATTCGCCCTTCTTCTGCGACACGATGGGGCTGACGACCTGGTACCTGGTGCCGGTCTCGAGCTCCATGAGCTGGTCGGCGATCTGCTGCACGGTCTGGCGCGAGATGCGCTCGCCGCAGACGGGGCAGTGCGCGACGCCGATGCGCGCCCACAGCAGGCGCATGTAGTCGAAGATCTCGGTGATGGTGCCCACCGTGGAGCGCGGGTTGCGGTTCGTGGACTTCTGGTCGATGGAGACCGCGGGGCTCAGGCCCTCGATGAAGTCGACGTCGGGCCGGTCCACCTGCCCGAGGAACTGGCGCGCGTACGCGGACAGCGACTCCACGTAGCGGCGCTGGCCCTCGGCGAAGATCGTGTCGAACGCGAGGGACGACTTGCCCGAACCCGACAGACCCGTGAAGACGACGAGCGAATCGCGCGGGATGTCGAGGTCGACGTCCCGGAGGTTGTGGACGCGGGCGCCGCGCACGCTGAGGAGGGAGGAGGACTCGACGGGGGAGATTGACACCTGTCCATCGTATGCGTCGCCACCGACAGCGGCCGCGGCCCGGGCGCGCGAGCGACGGCCGTCCGCCGCGCGCCCCTCGGCATCAGGAAAGGTGACCGGCCTTCTCCATCTGCCGGAGCTCGCGCTTCAGGTCGCCCAGCTCGTCGCGGAGCCGCGCGGCCAGCTCGAACTTGAGCTCGCCCGCGGCCTGGAGCATCTGGTCGTTGAGGTCGGAGATGATCGTCTCCAGCTCGTTCGCGCCCGCGGCCGCCTTGCCCTCGCGCCGGAGGTTCGGGGTGGGCGAGCGCTTGCCGCCGCCGCGCCCCTCGAGCATCTTCTTCGTGTCCTCGCCCTCGCGCGCCAGGATCTCGGTGATGTCGGCGATGCGCTTCCGCAGCGGGGTCGGGTCGATCCCGTGCTCCGTGTTGTAGGCGACCTGCTTCTCGCGCCGGCGGTCGGTCTCCTCGATGGCGCGCTTCATGCTGTCCGTGAGCACGTCCGCGTACATGTGCACCTCGCCGGACACGTTGCGCGCTGCGCGCCCGATGGTCTGGATGAGCGACGTGGAAGAGCGGAGGAAGCCCTCCTTGTCGGCGTCGAGGATCGCGACGAGCGAGACCTCCGGGAGGTCGAGGCCCTCGCGCAGCAGGTTGATGCCCACGAGCACGTCGTACACGCCGGCCCGCAGCTCGCTGAGGAGCTCGACGCGGCGCAGGGTGTCCACGTCGGAGTGGAGGTAGCGCACGCGCACGCCCGCCTCGGCGAAGTAGTCGGTGAGCTCCTCCGCCATCTTCTTCGTGAGCGTGGTGACGAGGATGCGCTCGTCCTTCTCCACGCGGATGCGGATCTGCTCCAGCAGGTCGTCGATCTGGCCCTTGGTGGGCTTGACGACGATGGCCGGGTCGATGAGGCCGGTGGGTCGGATGATCTGCTCCACCACGCCGTCGCCCATGCCGAGCTCGTACTTGCCGGGCGTCGCCGACATGTACACGGTCTGCGGCACGCGTTCCGTGAACTCGTTCCACTTGAGCGGCCGGTTGTCGAGCGCGCTCGGCAGGCGGAAGCCGTGCTCGACGAGCGTGCGCTTGCGCGAGGAGTCGCCCTCGAACATGGCGCCGATCTGCGGCACGGTGACGTGCGACTCGTCGATGACGACGAGGAAGTCGTCCGGGAAGTAATCGAGGAGGCAGTGCGGGGCCTCCCCCGCGTCCCGTCCGTCGATGTGCCGCGAGTAGTTCTCGATGCCCGAGCAGAAGCCGATCTGCTGCATCATCTCGATGTCGAAGTTGGTGCGCATGCGGAGGCGCTGCGCCTCGAGCAGCTTGCCCTCGCGCTCCAGCACCGTGAGCCGCTCCTCGAGCTCCTGCTGGATCGTGCCGATGGCGCGCCGCATGACCTCGGTCTCCGCCACGTAGTGCGAGCCCGGGAAGACGGACACGGAGTCCATCTTGCGGACCACGTCGCCCGTGAGCGGGTGCAGCTGGTATAGCGCCTCGATCTCGTCGCCGAACATCTCGATGCGGATGGCCAGCTCCTCGTACATCGGGATGATCTCGATGGTGTCGCCGCGCACGCGGAAGTTGCCGCGCGAGAAGTCGACGTCGTTGCGCTGGTACTGCATGGACACGAACTTGCGGATGAGGGTGTCCCGGTTGATCTGCATCCCCACCTGGAGCGCCACCATGGCGTTCATGTACTGCTCGGGCTGGCCGAGGCCGTAGATGCACGACACCGTGCTGACCACGACGACGTCGCGGCGGCTGAGCAGCGAGTTGGTCGTGGAGTGGCGGAGGCGCTCGACCTCGGCGTTGACCGACGAGTCCTTCTCGATGAAGGTGTCCGTCTGCGGGACGTAGGCTTCGGGCTGGTAGTAGTCGTAGTAGGAGACGAAGTACTCGACCGCGTTGTCCGGCATGAGCTCGCGGAACTCGGTGGCGAGCTGGGCGGCCAGCGTCTTGTTGTGGGCGAGGATCAGCGTGGGTCGCTGGACCTGCTCGATGAGCCAGGCGGCCGTGGCCGACTTTCCCGTCCCGGTGGCGCCGAGGAGCACGACGTCGGGCTCTCCGGCGTTGACACGACCCGCCAGCTCGGCGATGGCCGTGGGCTGGTCGCCGCTCGGGGAGTAGTCGCTGACGACCTTGAACGGGCGCACGGAACGGGTGGGCTGCATGTGATCAGCCTACGAGCGGCCACCGACAGCGCCGGACAGGTTCGCCCAGAGCCGATCCGTCTGCGCGAGCGTCGACGCCAGCGAGTTGCCGGAGTCGACGACCTCGTCGGCGACGGCCAGGCGCTGCTCGTCGGTGGCCTGCGATGCGATGCGGCGCTCGGCCTCCTCGGGCGACATCCCGCGGAGCTCGACGAGGCGGCGGATCCGCTCCTCGCGCGGCGCGTGGATCACGATGATGCGGTCGAACTCGTCGACGCGGCCGGACTCCACGAGGAGCGGGATGTCGTAGACGATGACCGCGTCGGCGTCCGCCTCCCCCGCCGCGGACATGCGCGCGGCGGACAGCGCGCGCACGGCGGGGTGCGTGATCGCCTCGAGGTCGCGTCGCGCGTCCGGGTCCTGGAACACGATCGCGCCGAGCGCGGGCCGGTCGAGGGACCCGTCCGCGGCGATCACGCCGGGGCCGAAGCGCCGGGCGATCTCCGCGAGGGCCGGGGTGCCCGGCTCCACGACCTCGCGGGCCAGCCGGTCGGCGTCGATGCGCACGGCCCCGAGCTCCGCCAGGCGGTCGGCCACCACCGTCTTGCCCGCGGCGATGCCGCCCGTCAGTCCGATCACCTGCATGGATCCAGCCTAGGCGGGCCGATCGACCGGGGACGACGGAGGCCGCCCTCCCCGGAGGGAGAGCGGCCTCGTGATCGTGCGGTGGTGCTACTTCGAGCTGGACAGCTTCTCGCGCAGGGCGGCGAGGCTCTCGTCGTCCGCCAGCGTGCCGGCGCCCGTCGAGTCGCTCGTGAAGCCGGGGCCGGCGGACGTGATGCCCGTGTCGGCCGCCTCGGCCTCGGCTGCTGCCGCGACCTGCTTCTTGTGGGCCTCCCAGCGGGCCTGGGCTGCGGCGTACTGCTGCTCCCAGGTCTCGCGCTGCGACTCGAAGCCTTCCTTCCACTCGTTGGTCTCCGGGTCGAAGCCCTCGGGGTACTTGTAGTTCCCCTGGTCGTCGTACTCGGTGAGCATGCCGTAGAGGGCGGGGTCGAACTCGGTGCCCTCGGGGTCGACGCCGTCGTTGGCCTGCTTGAGGCTCAGCGAGATGCGACGACGCTCGAGGTCGATGTCGATGACCTTGACGAACACCTCGTCGCCGACGGACACGACCTGCTCGGCGAGCTCGACGTGCTTGCCGGAGAGCTCCGAGATGTGCACGAGGCCCTCGATGCCCTCGGCCACGCGGACGAACGCACCGAACGGCACCAGCTTGGTGACCTTCCCGGGCGCGACCTGGCCGATGGCGTGCGTGCGGGCGAAGACCTGCCACGGGTCCTCCTGCGTCGCCTTGAGCGACAGCGAGACGCGCTCGCGGTCCAGGTCGACCTCGAGGATCTCGACGGTCACCTCCTGGCCCACCTCGACGACCTCGCTGGCGTGCTCGATGTGCTTCCAGCTGAGCTCGGAGACGTGCACGAGGCCGTCGACGCCGCCCAGGTCCACGAACGCGCCGAAGTTGACGATCGAGGAGACCACGCCCTTGCGGACCTGGCCCTTCTGGAGGTTGTTGAGGAACGTGCTGCGGCTCTCGGACTGCGTCTGCTCGAGGAGGGCACGGCGCGACAGGACCACGTTGTTGCGGTTCTTGTCGAGCTCGAGGATCTTCGCCTCGATCTCCTGGCCGAGGTACGGCGTGAGGTCGCGGACGCGGCGCAGCTCGATGAGCGAGGCCGGGAGGAAGCCGCGGAGGCCGATGTCCACGATGAGGCCGCCCTTGACGACCTCGATGACGGTGCCGGTGACGACGCCGTCGGACTCCTTGATCTTCTCCACGTCGCCCCACGCACGCTCGTACTGCGCGCGCTTCTTGGACAGGATCAGACGGCCTTCCTTGTCCTCCTTCTGGAGGACGAGGGCCTCGACGGTGTCGCCGACCTTGACGACCTCCGTGGGGTCGACGTCGTGCTTGATCGACAGCTCACGCGAGGGGATGACGCCCTCGGTCTTGTAGCCGACGTCGATCAGGACCTCGTCCCGATCGATCTTCACGACGGTGCCCTCGATGAGGTCTCCGTCGTTGAAGAACTTCAGTGTCTTCTCGACCGCGGCGAGGAAGTCCTCAGCAGATCCGATGTCGTTGATCGCGACCTGCTTGGGCGCCTTGTCGGTCGTTGCGATTGTCATGTAGTTAGTGCTCCAGGATGGGCATGAATAAGGCCGCTGGCGCGGACCCGCGCGGGTACCGGTCGAGCGGCGGACGGATGGGTCGTCGCAGAAGTGCGACAGTCGATCTTAGACCCGGCCGCGGAGGCGGGACAACCGCGCCGCGCGGGACGCCGGCCCTCGGCCGGTCGACCGCCCCGCCCGCGGTCAGCGGAGGACCGCCGCCCGCAGCGTGTCGAGGCCGACGCCGCCCACGTCGAGCGCGCGGCGGTGGAACGCGCGGATGTCGAACGCGTCGCCCTCGCGGCGGCGGGACTCGTCGCGGAGGTCCTCCCAGATGCGCTGGCCGACCTTGTAGGAGGGGGCCTGTCCGGGCCAGCCGAGGTAGCGGTTGACCTCGAAGCGCACGAAGGACGGATCCATGTTGACGTTCCGGCCCATGAAGTCGAAGGCGTACTCGGCGTCCCAGACGCCCTCGCCGTCGGGGCGCGTCTTGCCGAGGTGGACGCCGATGTCGAGCACCACGCGGGCGGCGCGCATGCGCTGCCCGTCGAGCATCCCGAGGCGGTCGGCCGGGTCGTCGAGGTAGCCGAGCTCCTGCATGAGGCGCTCGGCGTAGAGGGCCCAGCCCTCCGCGTGGCCCGACGTGCCGGCGAAGCGGCGCCACGTGTTGAGCTCCGCCTTGTTGTAGGTGGCCTGCGCGATCTGCAGGTGATGCCCCGGGACGCCCTCGTGGTAGACGGTCGTCAGCTCGCGCCAGGTGTCGAACTCCGTGACGCCCTCGGGGACCGACCACCACATGCGCCCGGGGCGGCTGAAGTCGTCCGCGGGACCCGAGTAGTAGATGCCGCCCTCCTGCGTCGGAGCGATCATGCACTCGAGCGCGCGGATCTCCTGGGGGATGTCGAAGTGCGTGCGGCCGAGCTCCTCCACCGCGCGGTCGCTCGTCTCCTGCATCCACGCGCGGAGGGCCTCCGTGCCGTGGAGCTTGCGCGACGCGTCCGCGTCGAGGTGCGCGATGGCCTCGAGCACGCTCGCGCCCGGGAGGATCTCGCGGGCGATGGCCTCCTGCTCCTCCACCATGCGGGCGAGCTCGCCCACGCCCCACTCGTACGTCTCGTCGAGGTCGACCTCGGCACCGAGGAAGGAGCGCGACCGCAGGGCGTACTGCTCGCGGCCCACGGCATCGGCGTCGCGGCCCGCGGGCTCGAGCTCTGAGCCGAGGAACGACGCCAGGCGCTCGTACGCGGACCGGGCCTCCTCGGCGCGCGCCCCGAGGTCCTGGCGGAGGGACGCGGGCAGCTCGCCGGCGTCCGGTCGCGCCTCGTCCGCGAAGGACCGGAAGAAGCCGTCGGGCGCGGCCTGGCGCTGGACCTGGCCGAGCACCTCGCGGATCTGGCGCTTCGCGGGCACCTGGCCGCGGCGGACGCCCTCCCGCAGGGTCTCGATGTAGCCGTCGACCGCGCCGGCCACGTTGCCGAGCCGCGTCGCGATGCCCTCCCAGTCGTCCGCGGTCGCGGTGGGCGAGATGTCGAACACCTCGCGGATGCCCTGCGCGGGCGACGCGATCACGTTGAGGTCGGAGAGGTGCACGCCGGCGTCGTGCATCTCGACGTCGAGCTCCAGCTCCCGGGTGAGGTCCATGCGGGTGACCTCGTCGATCGCGTCGACGGGCGTGGCCTGGGCGAGCTGCCGGACGACCGCGCGGGCGGCGTCGGCGTGCGCCGCATGCCCCGCGGGCGACATGTCGCCGTACTCGCCCTCGCGTCCGGGGCGGCCGAGGTAGACGCGCTCCTCGGGGTGCAGGTCGAGCGAGGCGTCGATCCACCCCTCGGCGATCCTGTCGATGTCCGTCTGCGGTCGGGGGGCCTTCGGCGTCGTCGTCATCCCTCGACCGTAGCGGCTCCCAGGAGGGACCGGACGGTCGCCGGATCCGTCGCGCCGCGCAGCTGCTCCGCGCGCACGGGGTCGAGCAGGATCTCCGCGAGGCGCGACAGCAGCGCGATGTGCCCGCCTCCGGTGGCCGCGATGCCGATGACGATGCGGACGTCGTGGCCGTCCCAGTCGACGCCGTCGGGCAGGCGCAGCAGGCTGATCGCGTCGGCCAGGACGAGGTCGCGGCCGGCGGCGAGCGTGCCGTGCGGCACCGCGACGCCCTCGCCCACGAAGGTCGACACGGATCGCTCGCGCTCGACCATGGCGTCGACGTAGCCGGGCTCGACGGCACCGGCCGCGACCAGCGCCTCGCCCGCCTGGCGGATGGCGGACTCGCGGTCGTCGGCGCGCGCGTCGAGGCGGATGGAGCCGTCCGCGAGGAGGTCGGAGAGTCGTGCTGTCGTCATGCGCTGTGCTCCTCGTGCTGGGTGGATGGAGGGGATCCGCCGGTCAGTGCGCGGCGGCGGCCCACGAGTCGCCGCGGCCCACCTGCACCTCGAGCGGCACCCGGAGGTCCGCCGCGTGCGCCATGCGGTCCGTGACGATGGCCTCGAGCGCGTCCCACTCCCCCGCGGCGACCTCGAGGATGAGCTCGTCGTGCACCTGGAGCAGCATGCGCGACGCCATGTCCCGCTCGCGCATGTCGGCCTCGATGCGGATCATCGCGATCTTCATGATGTCGGCCGCCGATCCCTGGATCGGCGCGTTGAGCGCGGCCCGCTCGGCGTTGTCGCGGAGGACGCGGTTCGGGCTGTTGAGGTCGGGGAAGGGACGACGACGGCCGAAGATCGTCTCCGTGTAGCCGGCGGCGCGCGCCTCCTCCACGACCTGGCGGAGGTAGTCGCGCACGGCACCGAAGCGCGCGAAGTAGTCGGTCATGAGCTGCTTGGCCTCGGACGACGGGATGCGCAGCTGCTTGGACAGCCCGAAGGCGCTGAGCCCGTAGGCCAGGCCGTAGCTCATGGCCTTGACCTTGGTGCGCATCTCGGCGCTGACGTCAGCCGGCTCCACCCCGAAGATGCGGGATCCGACGAAGCGGTGCAGGTCCTCCCCCGCCGCGAAGGCCTCGATGAGGCCCGCGTCGCCGGAGAGGTGCGCCATGATCCGCATCTCGATCTGCGAGTAGTCGGCGGTGAGCAGCGTCTCGTAGCCCTCGCCGACGCGGATGGCGCTGCGGATGCGGCGGCCCTCCTCGGTGCGGACGGGGATGTTCTGCAGGTTCGGGTCGTTCGAGGAGATGCGGCCGGTGGTCGTGCCGGTCTGCACGTAGGTGGTGTGGATCCGCTCGTCGTCGCCGATGCCGCGCTCGAGCGTCTGGATGATCTGGCGCAGCTTGCTCGCGTCGCGGTGCTCGAGCAGCAGGTCGAGGAACGGGTGCGGGTTCGACGCCTGGAGGTCGGCCAGCGCACCGGCGTCGGTCGAGAAGCCGGTCTTGTTGGCCCGGGTCTTCGGCATGCCGAGCTGGTCGAAGAGCACCTCCTGCAGCTGCTTCGGCGAGCCGAGGTTGATCTCCTTGCCGATCTCGGCGAACGCGCGCTGGGCGAGGTCGGTGATGCGCTCCTGCAGCTGCGCCGACAGCTCCGCGAGGCCGGCGCGGTCGGTCGCGACGCCGCGCAGCTCCATCTCCACGAGCACGAGCAGCGTCGGCATCTCGATGTCGACCATGACGCCGAGCGTGCGCTCGTCGAGCACCTCGCGCAGCGCGTGCTCGACCCGGAGCGTGTACCAGGCCTCGACCGGCGCCGTGAGCGCCTCGGTCTCGGGCACGAGCTGGTTGGCGTCGGGCTCGGGCAGGTCCTCCAGGAGGTAGCGGCTGACGAGGGCGGCGAGCGTCTTGTCGGTGAACCCGGGACGCAGCAGCCAGCCCGCGACGAGCACGTCGAACGCGAGCCCCTGGACCTCGAGGCCGGCGCGACGCATGGCCTTCACCTGCAGCTTGGCGTCGGACATGATCTTCGGCGCGTCGCTCGCCAGCCACCGCTCGAACGGCGCGTAGTCGGCGCGGCCCTCCTGCCACGGCAGGGTCACCGCCTCGGTCGCGCTCGCGAGCCCGAAGCCGACGGGCCTCCCGTCCTGCGTCTCGACCGTGAGGCCCAGGCCGTGCGGCGACGCGGCGCTCTGCCTCTCGATCCACTTCGCGAGCTCCTCGTCGAGCAGCTGCTGCGGCCGCGGGGCGGCGGGGGCCGTGGACGGCTCCTGCTCGACCACGCCGACGGGCGTGCCCTCGCTCGACGCGGAGGCGCCGGATCCCTCGAGCTTCAGCACGCGCTCGAGCAGCTGCTTGAACTCCAGCACCGCGAACACCTCGCGGAGGGCGGGCTCGTCGATGGGCTTCCGCTCGAGGTCCTTCGGCCCGAGCGGCAGCTCGACGTCGGTGAGCAGCCGGTTGAGGCGGCGGTTGCGGATGACGTTCTCGTACTGGGCACGGAGGTTGTCGCCGACCTTGCCCGAGATCTCGCCCCGGTGCTCGAGGACGGCGTCGAGCGACCCGTACTGGTTGAGCCACTTGACGGCCGTCTTCGGGCCGACCTTGTCGACCCCGATGAGGTTGTCGCTCGTCTCCCCCACGAGCGCCGCGATGTCCGGGTACATCTCGGGCTGCACGCCGTACTTCTCGAACACCTTCTCGGCGTCGTAGCGCGTGAGCTGGGAGACGCCCTGGGTGGACGGGTAGAGCAGCGTGACGTCGTCGTTGACGAGCTGGATGGCGTCGCGGTCGCCCGAGACGACGAGCACGCGGAAGCCCTGCTCGCGACCCTGCGTGGCGAGGGTCGCGAGGATGTCGTCCGCCTCGTGGTCCTCCTTGGTGAGGGTGGGGATGTTCATGGTCTTGAGCGCCCGCTCGAGCAGCGGCACCTGCCCGGTGAACTCCACGGGCGTCTCGCCGCGCGTGCCCTTGTACTCCGGGTACTCGCGCGTGCGGAACGAGAAGCGCGAGATGTCGAACGCGACGCCCACGTGCGTGGGCTTCTCCTTCTGCAGGAGGTTGATGAGCATCGCGATGAAGCCGTGCACGGCGTTCGTGTGCTGCCCCTCGCGGTTCTGGAAGCTCTCCGCCGGCAGGGCGTAGAAGGCCCGGAACGCCAGGGAATGGCCGTCGATGACGAGGAGGGTAGGCTTTTCCGTGTTCGGCACGGGTCCAGCCTATAGAGGGCTCCCGACGTACGACCGGCCCTGGAGGATCCCCCATGACCCAGCCCGCACCCGAGTCGTCCGCCACCGCGCGGCTCCTCCGCCAGCCCCAGGACGTGGGCGCGCTCGCCGAGAAGATGGGCATCGTCTTCCAGGAGCTGAGCCCGGAGCGATCCGTCGCCACCATGCCCGCCGAGGGCAACACGCAGCCGTACGGCGTCGTGCACGGCGGCGCGTACGTGGTGCTCGCCGAGTCGCTCGGATCCATGTCGGCCAACGTCCACGCCGGCCCCGACCGGGTCGCCTTCGGCATCGAGCTCAACGCGAGCCACACGCGCTCGGCGTCGACCGGGACCATCACCGGCACCTGCACGGCCATCCACCTCGGCGGCACGCTCACCACGCACGAGGTCGTCATGACGGACGACGAGGGACGGCGGCTGTCGACCGTGCGCATCACGAACATCATCCGCGAGCGCTCGCGACGCTGAACGGGGCGACCCCTGACCGCGCGTCACGCGCGGCGGCGGCTAGGCCTTCTTGGCGCTCAGCTGCTCGATGATGGCCTGCGCCACGTCGTGCATGGTGAGGCGGCGGTCCATGGACGCCTTCTGGATCCAGCGGAACGCCTCGGGCTCCGTGAGGCCCATCTTCTCGTTGAGCAGTCCCTTGGCCCGGTCGACGAGCTTGCGGGTCTCGAAGCGCTCGACGAGGTCGGACACCTCGGCCTCGAGGGTGATGATCTGCGCGTAGCGCGCCAGCGCGATCTCGATGGCAGGCAGCAGGTCGTTCGGCGTGAACGGCTTGACGACGTAGGCCAGCGCGCCGGCCTCGCCCGCGCGCTCGACGAGCTCCTTCTGGCTGAACGCCGTGAGGAGGACGACGGGCGCGATGTGGTTGCGGTTCAGCCGCTCGGCCGCGGAGATGCCGTCGAGCTGGGGCATCTTGACGTCCATGATGACGAGGTCGGGACGCAGCTCCGTGGCGAGCGCGACGGCGGTCTCGCCGTCACCCGCCTCGCCCACGACCTCGAATCCGTTGTCGCGGAGGGTCTCCACGATGTCGAGGCGGATGAGCGACTCGTCCTCGGCGACGACGACACGGCGGGGGGCTGCGGGGGTTGCTTCCTGGTCACTCACGGATAGGAGCCTACGGTATCGTCGGGCGGGCCGGTGCGCGCCGGGACGGCGGGTGCCCGCAGGATCCCGGGTCGACCGGGGTGCGCCGGATTGGCGGAATGGCAGACGCGGAGCACTCAAAATGCTCTGTCCGTGAGGGCGTGTGGGTTCGAGTCCCACATCCGGCACCGCATCCCGCAGGGGAGACGCGAGAGGGCGGGCGACCAGTCAGGTCGCCCGCCCTCCGGCGTCTCCGCGGGGGCCGGGGCCCCCGCGTCCGCGCGCTACTTCTCGTACGCGGGAGCGGCCTCGTTCACGGCGTCGCCGACGACGTGGACGCGCAGCTCGTTGGTCGAGCCCGCGATCCCGGGAGGGGATCCGGCGATGACGACGACCTTCTGGCCGACCTCCGCGAGGCCCTCCGCGAGGAGCACCTCGTCGACCTGGTGGAACATCTGGTCGGTGTGCGTGACCGGATCCACGAGGTAGGTCTGCACGCCCCACGACAGCGCCAGGCGACGGCGGATGCCCTCGTTCGGCGTGAAGGCGAGGATCGGGATGCCGTTGCGCAGGCGCGTCATGCGGCGCACGGAGTCGCCGGACTCGGTGAAGACGCAGAGCGCCTTCGCCTCGACGAACTCGGCGACCTCGGCGGCCGCGAGCGTGATGGCGCCGCCCTGGGTGAACGGGCGCGTGCCGAGCTTGGGGATGCGCTCCAGCCCGTGCTCCTCGGTCGACTCGATGATGCGGGCCATGGTCTTGACCGTGACGACGGGGAACTCCCCCACGCTCGTCTCGCCGCTCAGCATGAGCGCGTCGGCGCCGTCGAGCACCGCGTTGGCGCAGTCGGAGGCCTCGGCGCGCGTGGGCCGCGGGCTCGTGATCATGGACTCGAGCATCTGCGTGGCCACGATGACGGGCTTCGCCTTGCGGCGGGCGAGCTCGACCGCGCGCTTCTGCACGATGGGCACGGCCTCCAGCGGGAGCTCGACGCCCAGGTCGCCGCGGGCGACCATGATCGCGTCGAACGCGTCGACGATCTCCTCGAGCGCGTCGACGGCCTGCGGCTTCTCGACCTTGGCGACGACGGGGACGCGACGGCCCTCCTCGTCCATGATCTCGTGCACGCGGACGATGTCCGAGGCGTCGCGCACGAAGCTCAGCGCGATGAGGTCGGCGCCGAGGCGGAGGCCCCAGCGGAGGTCGGCCTCGTCCTTGCCGGAGAGCGCGGGGACGTTGACCGCGACGCCCGGGAGGTTGATGCCCTTGTTGTTGCTGACGGCGCCGCCCACCTCGACCGTGGTCGTGACGCGGGTGCCGTCGGTGGAGACCACACGGAGCGTGACCTTGCCGTCGTCGATGAGCAGCGGATCGCCCGGCTTCACGTCGCCGGGGAGGCCCTTGTACGTGGTGGAGCAGATGTCCTTCGTGCCCAGGATGTCCTCGACGGTGATGACGAAGGTGTCGCCGAACGCCAGGTCGTGGGGCCCGTCCGAGAACTTGCCGAGCCGGATCTTCGGGCCCTGCAGGTCGACGAGGACCGCGACCGCGCGGCCCGCGTCGTCGGCGGCCTTCCGGATGGTGGAGTAGATGCCCTCGTGGACGTCGTAGGTGCCGTGGCTCAGGTTCATGCGGGCCACGTCCACGCCGGCGTCGATGATGGCGCGGATGCTCTCATAGGAGCTGGTCGCGGGCCCGAGGGTCGCGACGATCTTCGCTCGTCTGGTCATGCTCTGTCTGTCTCGCGTTTCTGCGTCGCACACGGACGCGGTTCGGGTGAGTGGTCGCGGCCCGCGCACATGGCGCGGCGGCCGGGTCAGATGGAGAGAGCGCGGTCCGTGGGACGGACCGGGAACGGGAGCTCCGTGTCCCCCTCAAGGTACCGGTCGACGGCGGAGGCCGCTGAACGTCCCTCCGCGATGGCCCACACGATGAGCGACTGGCCGCGGCCCGCGTCGCCCGCGACGAAGACGCCGGCCTGGTCGGTCTGGTAGTCCTCGCCGCGCGCGACGTTGCCGCGCTCGTCGAAGGGGACCTCCAGCTGGCTCTCGAGGGCGGCCTTCTCGGGGCCGGTGAAGCCGAGCGCGAGGAGCACGAGGTCGGCGGGGATCTCGCGCTCGGTGCCCGACTTCGGCACGCGGCGCCCGTCGCGGAACTCGGTCTCGGCCACGCGGACGGCGCGGACGTGACCGTCGTCGTCCTTCAGGAACTCCACCGTGGTGGCGAGGTAGTGGCGCTCCCCGCCCTCCTCGTGCGCGCTCGACACCTCGAAGAGGGTCGGGTACGTCGGCCACGGCTGGTCGGGGCGACGCTCCGTCGGCGGCTGCTGGCCGATGGCGAGGTTGGTGACCGAGGCCGCCTTCTGCCGGTGCGCGGTGCCGATGCAGTCCGCACCTGTGTCGCCGCCGCCGAGGACTACGACGTGCTTGCCCTCCGCGTGGATCTGCTCGGGCACCTGGTCGCCGGCCGTCGCGTGGTTGGACTGGCGCAGGTAGTCCATGGCGAAGTGCACGCCGTCGACGTCGCGACCCGGGATGTCGAGGTCGCGGGGCACGAGAGCGCCCGTGCAGACCACGACCGCGTCGTAGCGGAGGCGCAGGTCGGACCAGGTGATGTCCTTCCCGATGTCGACGCCCGCGCGGAAGCGGGTGCCCTCGGCGGTCATCTGCGCGAGGCGCGCCTCGAGGTGGCGCTTCTCCATCTTGAAGTCGGGGATCCCGTAGCGGAGCAGTCCGCCGATGCGGTCGTCGCGCTCGAAGACCGCGACCGTGTGGCCGGCGCGCGTGAGCTGCTGGGCGGCGGCGAGGCCGGCGGGGCCGGATCCGACGACCGCGACGGTCTTGCCCGTGAGGCGCTCGGGCGGGTGCGGCTCGACCCAGCCCTTCTGGAAGGCGTCGTCGATGATCGACACCTCGACCTGCTTGATCGTCACCGGAGGCTGGTTGATGCCGAGGACGCACGAGCTCTCGCAGGGCGCGGGGCACAGCCGGCCCGTGAACTCGGGGAAGTTGTTCGTGGCGTGCAGGCGCTCGATGGCCTGGCGACCCTCGCCGCGCCACGTGAGGTCGTTCCACTCCGGGATGAGGTTGCCGAGCGGGCAGCCCTGGTGGCAGAACGGGATGCCGCAGTCCATGCACCGGCCGGCCTGGCGCACGAGCTCGCCGCGCTCCTGCTGCTCGTACACCTCCTTCCAGTCCATGAGCCGGACCGAGACGGGTCGGCGCTTGGGGAGCTCGCGCTCCGTCACCTTGAGGAAGCCCTTGGGGTCAGCCACCGGTCACCTCCAGGATGCGCTTCCAGGCGACGTCGCCGTCGGGGTCGAGGCCCTCGTCCACCGCGGTCTGGCGGGTGGCGAGGACGGCCGCGTAGTCCCGCGGCAGGATCTTGGTGAAGCGTTCCATGGAGGTCTCCGGCTCGGCGAGCAGGCGCTCGGCCACGGTGGATCCGGTCTCGGCGAGGTGCCGGCGGAGGAGGTCGAGCACGATCTCGACGTCGGCGCTCCCGAGCGGGTGCAGCTCGAGCTCGCCCGACGCGAGGGCGTCGGTGTTGATGCGGTCGCGGTCGAGGTCGATCACGTACGCGGTGCCGCCGGACATGCCGGCGCCGATGTTCCGACCGGTGCCGCCGAGGACGAGCGCGAGCCCGCCGGTCATGTACTCGAGCGCGTGGTCGCCCACCGCCTCGACGACCGCGGTGGCGCCGGAGTTGCGGACGAGGAACCGCTCCCCCACCATGCCGCGGATGAACATGGTGCCCTGCGTCGCGCCGTAGCCGATGACGTTGCCCGCGATGACGTTCTCCTCCGCGGGGAAGCCGGCCCTCGCGTCGGGCCGCACGACGATGTCGCCGCCCGAGAGGCCCTTGCCGAGGTAGTCGTTGCTGTCGCCGATGAGGCGCAGCGTGATCCCCGACGGCATGAACGCGCCGAACGACTGTCCGGCGGACCCGCGGAGGGTGACGTCGATGGACCCCGACGGCAGCCCGTCCTCTCCGTGCGCCTTCGTGACGAGGTGGCCGAGCATCGTGCCGACCGCGCGCGCCGTGTTCCGCACGGGCAGGTCGATCTCGATCCGGCCGCCGTGGTCGAGCACGTCGCGGCTGAGGCGGATGAGCTCGTTGTCGAAGTGGTCCTCGAGCTCGTGGTCCTGCGACCGGCCGTGCTTCATCGGCTCGTCCTCGGCGAAGGTCGGGCCGACCAGGATCGGCGTGAGGTCGAGGCCGGACGCCTTCCAGTGGTCGACCGCGTCCTCGACGCCGAGCAGGTCGTTGCGCCCCACGATCTCGTCGAGCGAGCGGTAGCCGAGGGCGGCCAGGTGCTCGCGCACCTCCTGCGCGATGAACTCGAAGAAGTTGACGACGTGGTCGGCCTTGCCGGGGAAGCGCTTGCGCAGCTCCGGGTTCTGCGTGGCGACGCCCACGGGGCAGGTGTCGAGGTGGCAGACGCGCATCATGATGCAGCCGGACACGACGAGCGGCGCGGTGGCGAAGCCGAACTCCTCGGCGCCGAGCAGCGCGCCGACGATGACGTCGCGGCCGGACTTCATCTGCCCGTCGACCTGCACGACCACGCGGTCGCGCATGCCGTTGAGGCGGAGGGTCTGCTGCGTCTCCGCGAGACCCAGCTCCCACGGAGTGCCCGCGTGCTTGAGCGAGTTGACCGGGCTCGCACCCGTGCCGCCGTCGTGGCCCGAGACGAGGATCACGTCGCTCAGCGCCTTCGCGACGCCCGCGGCCACCGCGCCGATGCCCGACTGGCTCACGAGCTTCGTGTGGATCCGGGCGCTCGGGTTCGCGCGCTTGAGGTCGAAGATCAGCTGCTTGAGGTCCTCGATCGAGTAGATGTCGTGGTGCGGCGGCGGCGAGATGAGGCCGACGCCCGCGGTCGCGTGCCGCGTGCGCGCCACCCACGGGTAGACCTTGCCGGGCGGCAGCTGACCGCCCTCGCCGGGCTTGGCGCCCTGCGCGAGCTTGATCTGGATGTCGTCGGCGTGCGTGAGGTACATGCTCGTGACGCCGAAGCGCCCGGACGCGACCTGCTTGATGGAGCTGCGGCGCTCGGGGTCGAGCAGGCGCTCGACGTTCTCGCCGCCCTCGCCGGTGTTCGACTTGGCTCCGAGCCGGTTCATCGCGATGGCGAGCGTCTCGTGCGCCTCCTCGGAGATCGATCCGTAGCTCATCGCGCCCGTGGAGAAGCGCTTCACGATGTCGCTGATGGGCTCGACCTCGTCGAGCGGCACCGGCGGGCGCGTGCCCGTGCGCAGCTGGAACATGCCGCGGAGGGTCATGAGGTCCTTCGACTGCGCGTCGACCATGGACGTGTACTCGCGGAAGATGTCGTACCGGCGCATGCGGGTGGCGTGCTGCAGCCGGAAGATCGTGTCCGGGTTGAACAGGTGCGGGGACCCGTCGCGACGCCACTGGTACTCGCCGCCCGTCTGCAGGCGCTCGTGCGACAGCACGGCGCCGTCCGTCGGGTACGCGCTGCGGTGGCGCGCGGCGTTCTCGGCCGCGATGACGTCGATCCCGACGCCGCCGAGGCGCGTCGTGGTGCCCGAGAAGTACTGGTCCACCAGCCCCTGCGAGAGGCCGACGGCCTCGAAGCACTGCGCGCCCGCGTACGAGGACACCGTCGAGATGCCCATCTTGGACATGATCTTCAGGACGCCCTTGCCGAGCCCCTTGATCAGGTTCCGCGTGGCCTTCTCCGGCGTCACGCCCGTGAGCATGCCGCTGCGGACGAGGTCCTCGCAGGACTCCATCGCCAGGTACGGGTTGACCGCCGAGGCGCCGTAGCCGATGAGCAGCGCGATGTGGTGCACCTCGCGCACGTCGCCGGCCTCGACCACGATGCCGACCTTCATGCGGGTCTGCTTGCGGATGAGGTGGTGGTGCACGGCCGCGATCATGAGCAGGGACGGGATGGGCGCGAGGTCGCGGTTGCTGTCGCGGTCCGACAGGACGACGAACCGCGCGCCGTGCGCGATGGCGCGGTCGACCTCGTCGCACATGGCGTCGATGCGCTTCTGCATGGCGAGGGGACCGTCGTCGACGCGGTAGAGGCCGCTCACGATGGTGGTGGTGCGGCTGCCCGGACGGTGGTCGATGTGGATGACCTTCGCCAGCTCGTCGTTGTCGATGACGGGGAAGTCGAGCACGACCTGCTTCGTGTGCTCGGGACCGGCGTCGAGGAGGTTGCGCTGCGGCCCGAGGCCGAGGCGGAGGCTGGTGACGACCTCCTCGCGGATGGAGTCCAGCGGCGGGTTCGTGACCTGCGCGAACTGCTGCGTGAAGTAGTCGAACAGCAGGCGCGGGCGCTGCGACAGGACTGCGATGGGCGTGTCCGAGCCCATGGCGCCGAGGGGCTCCGCGCCGACCTTCGCCATGGGCATGAGGAGCATCCGCACCTCCTCCTCCGTGTAGCCGAAGGTGCGCTGACGACGGACGACGGACGCGGGCGTGTGCACGACGTGCTCGCGCTCCGGCAGGTCCGCGAGGTGGATGCGGTTGCGGAGCCACTCGCCCCACGGCGCGCTGGCAGCGAGCTCGGACTTGATCTCGTCGTCCTCGATGATGCGGCCGGCCTCGGTGTCGACGAGGAACATCTTGCCGGGGCGCAGGCGGCCCTTCCGCATGATGCGCGCGGGGTCGATCTCGAGCACGCCGATCTCGCTGCCCAGCACCACGAGCCCGTCGTGCGTCACGAGGTAGCGGCCCGGGCGCAATCCGTTGCGGTCGAGGGTCGCGCCGACGAGCGTGCCGTCGGTGAAGGTGAGCGCCGCCGGGCCGTCCCACGGCTCCATGACCATGGAGTGGTACTCGTAGAAGTCGCGGCGGACGGGGTCGATGTCGGTCTGCTTCTCCCACGCCTCGGGGACCATCATCATCATCGCGTGCGGCAGGCTGCGGCCGCTGAGGCTGAGGAGCTCGAGCACCTCGTCGAACGACGCGGAGTCGCTCGCGCCGGGCGTGACGATGGGCATGAGCGGCGACAGGTCGCCGAGCAGCTCCGACTCGAGCTGGGACTGGCGGGCGCGCATCCAGTTGCGGTTGCCCGCGACCGTGTTGATCTCGCCGTTGTGCGCCATCATCCGCAGCGGCTGCGCGAGGGGCCACGACGGGAACGTGTTGGTGGAGTAGCGCGAGTGCACGATGGCGAGCTTGGACGCGAAGCGCTCGTCGGAGAGGTCGGGGTAGAACGGCTCCAGCTGGAGCGTCGTGACCATGCCCTTGTAGACGAGGGTCCGCGAGGACAGCGAGATGAAGTACGCGCCGAGCTCCCGCTCCGCGCGCTTGCGCAGGCGGAAGGCGAGGCGGTCGAGGGCGAGCCCCGACGGCCGGTCCTCCGGCCGCGCGGAGTCGGATGTCAGGAACAGCTGGCGGAACGCGGGCATGGCCTTGCGCGCCAGGTTGCCGAGGTGCGTCGCGTCGACCGGGACCTCGCGCCAGCCGAGGACGCGCAGGCGCTCGTCGCCCGCGATGCGCTCGATGCCGGCCTGCAGCTCCTCGCGCTCGGCGTCGTCGGTGGGCAGGAAGGCCATGCCGACCGCGTACTCCCCCATGAGAGGAAGGTCGAAGCCGACGACGCCCCGGAGGAACGCGTCCGGGATCTGCGTCATGATGCCGGCGCCGTCGCCGGTGCCCGCGTCGGATCCGATCGCGCCGCGGTGCTCCAGGTTCCGGAGCGCGTCCAGCGCGTTCACGATGATGTCGTGACCCGGCGTGCCGCGCAGGGTGGCCACCATGGCCAGGCCGCACGCGTCCTTCTCGAACGCCGGGTCGTAGAGACCCTGCTTCGCGGGGAACGAGCCGCCGGGAGGGGAGGTGGAGGAGAACGCCATGGGAACCGTCCTAGATGCACTGCGGAGGGACGTCGCTGGCCCTGTGGTGGGGACCGCCTCGCGGGAAGAGGGAGGAGGCGGTGACCGCGGGGGTGCCCGCGCTGGGGACTAGGCGCCGCGTCCGCTTGTGGCGGGGAGAGCGTGGGAGTCCGACCCGGTGGATGCCCGATCGTCGTCGCCGTCGGTGAAATCCGAATCCGTGTACACCGATGCTACCTCGCCGTCGCGGCTCGCCTTCGCGCGGGCGCTTACGTCCTCCGGGGTGCGGCCCGGCAGGTACGGGCTCGGCTCGCTGCCGACGTGGCGCCGGGTCTGCACGATGAAGAGGACGAGGCCGAGAGCGACCGCGAAGAAGGCGGCCCAGACGTTGGTGCGGATGCCGAAGAAGATCTCGCTCGGGTCGATGCGGATCGACTCGAAGACCATGCGCCCGAGGCCGTACCACATGAGGTAGACGGCGAGCCCGCGGCCCCACTGCAGGCGGACGGCGCGGCCCAGCGCCATGATGACGAGCGCGCCCGCGACGTTCCACACGATCTCGTAGAGGAACGTGGGGTGGAAGAGCGTGCCCGCGGGCAGCCCGGCCGGGAACGCGGCGTTGGTCGGGTCGACCTCGAGGCCCCAGGGCAGGGTGGTCGGCGTGCCGAACAGCTCCTGGTTGAAGTAGTTGCCCATGCGGCCCGCGGCCTGCGCGAGGAGGAGGCCGGGGGCGAGCGCGTCGGCGAAGGTCCAGAAGCGGACGCCCGTCCACTTGGAGCCGAGCCACACGCCCACCGCGCCGCCGAGGAGGGCGCCGAAGATGGCGATGCCGCCCTCCCACACGTAGAGCACGCGCCAGAGGTTGGCCCCGTCGTAGAAGTAGTCGCCGGGGTGGGTGAGCACGTGGAACGCGCGGGCGCCGACGATGCCGAGGACGAGCGCGCACAGCGTGAAGTCGATGACCGTGCCCGACTCCACGCCCCGCGCCACCAGGCGGCGGTTGGTGAGGTACGCGGCGATGAGGATGCCGATCAGGATGCACACGGCGTACGCGTGGATGACGAAGGTGAGCGGCAGGTCGATGCCGAGGCCCTGGAGCCACGCCGTGACGTCGAACCGGGTGTCGGACGGATCCGGGCTGGGGATGCTCATCGGGTCGAACAACGGATGGCGCTCACTTTCGCAGGGGGGTCGGCGGGCGCGGCGGGACCGCGGGCCGGGGGCTACTGTAGCGCGGTTCCCCGCGCGAGATCGGCCGCGGCGCGGGCGACGCCGGGCACGCCGCCGTCGGCGAGTGCCGCCACGAGGGCGGATCCGACGATGGCGCCGTCGGCGTAGTCGAGCACCTCGCGCACCTGGTCGCCGGTGGAGATGCCGATGCCGACGCACGCGCTCGTGGATCCCGCGTCGCGCAGGCGCGAGACGAGTCCGCGCGCGGCCTGGTCGACGTCCTGGCGCGCGCCCGTGATGCCCATGGTCGAGACCGCGTAGACGAACCCGCGGCTGCGCTCGACCGCCTGGTGCAGGCGCGCCTCGCTGGACGACGGCGCGGCAAGGAACACGCGGTCGAGGCCCGTGCGCTCGGAGGCGGCCAGCCAGTCGGCGCCCTCGTCCGGGATGAGGTCGGGCGTGATGAGCCCGGCCCCGCCCGCGGCCACGATGTCGTCCGCGAAGCGCTCGACGCCGTACTGGACGACGGGGTTCCAGTAGGTCATGAGCAGCACGGGCGCGTCGACGCGCTGGGTGATCGCGTGCAGCGCGTCGAATCCGTCGCGGAGGCGGAAGCCCTGCGCGAGCGCGGTCTGCGTGGCGCGCTGGATGACCGGGCCGTCCATGACGGGGTCGCTGTACGGGAGGCCGAGCTCGATGACGTCGACGCCGTTCTCGACGAGCGCGACGGCGGCCTCGATGCTCGTGGCGAGGTCGGGGAAGCCGACGGGGAGGTACCCGACGAGGGCGCCCGATCCCTGCTCGCGGCGGACCGCGATGGCGCGCTCGACGGGGCTGACGGCGGGCGGCGCGGCGTGAGCGGTCACGACTGCTCCGCCCCGGCGTCGATGAGGTCGAAGTACTTGCCCGCGGTCTCCATGTCCTTGTCGCCGCGGCCGCTGAGGTTGATCAGGATGATCGAGTCCGGGCCGAGCTCCTTGCCGAGCTCGAGCGCTCCGGCGAGGGCGTGCGCGGACTCGATGGCGGGGATGATGCCCTCGGTGCGGCTGAGCAGGCGCAGCGCGCTCATGGCCTGGTCGTCCGTGACGGGACGGTACGACGCGCGGCCGAGGTCCGACAGCCAGGAGTGCTCCGGGCCGACGCCCGGGTAGTCGAGGCCCGCGGAGATCGAGTGCGAGTCGATGGTCTGGCCGTCCTCGTCCTGCAGGAGGTAGCTGCGCGCGCCGTGCAGCATGCCCGGGCGGCCCTTGGTGATGGTGGCGGCGGTGCGCGGGGTGTCCGCTCCGTCGCCGCCGGCCTCGAAGCCGTAGAGCGCGACGTCGGCGTCGTCGAGGAAGGCGTGGAAGATGCCGATGGCGTTGGACCCGCCGCCGACGCACGCGGCCACGGCGTCGGGCAGGCGCCCGGTCAGCGCGAGGACCTGCTCGCGGGCCTCCTCGCCGATGACCTTCTGCAGGTCGCGGACCATCGCCGGGAAGGGGTGCGGGCCCGCGACCGTGCCGAAGACGTAGTTCGTGGTCTCGACGTTGGTGACCCAGTCGCGCATGGCGTCGTTGATGGCGTCCTTGAGCGTGCGCGAGCCCGAGCGCACCGGGATGACCTCGGCGCCGAGCAGGCGCATCCGCGCCACGTTGAGCGCCTGGCGCTCGGTGTCGACCTCGCCCATGTAGATGACGCAGTCGAGGCCGAAGAGCGCGGCCGCGGTGGCGGTGGCGACGCCGTGCTGGCCCGCGCCCGTCTCCGCGATGATGCGCTTCTTGCCGATCTTCTTGGTGAGCAGCGCCTGGCCCAGCACGTTGTTGATCTTGTGCGAGCCGGTGTGGTTCAGGTCCTCGCGCTTGAGGATGATGCGGGCGCCGCCGGCGTGCTCGGCGAACCGCGGCACCTCCGTGATGAGCGACGGGCGTCCGGTGTAGCTGCGGTGCAGCTCCTTCAGCTCCGCGATGAACGCGGGATCGACCTTGAGCTCCTCCCACGCCTCCGCCAGCTCGTCGAGGGCGGCGACGAGGGACTCGGGGACGTATCGCCCGCCGAAGTCGCCGAAGTACGGGCCCGTGGCGCTGCGCAGGTCCGTCATGCGCGGATGTCCAGGAACTCGCCCAGCGTGCGGACGGGATCGCCCGTGACGAGCGCCTCGCCCACCAGGACGACGTCGGCGCCCGAGCGGCGGTAGTGCGCCACGTCGTCCGCGGTCTTCACCGCGGACTCGGCGATGCGGACGACGCCCGCGGGGATGGAGTCGGCCAGGCGGCCGAAGAGGTCGCGGTCGAGCTCGAACGTGGTGAGGTTGCGGGCGTTGACGCCGACGACCTGCGCGCCGAGGTCGAGCGCGCGGGACACCTCCTCCGCGGAGTGGGTCTCGACGAGCGCTGTCATGCCGAGCTCGCCCACGAGCGCGTGCAGCTCGACGAGCGTCTTCTGGTCGAGCGCGGCGACGATGAGGAGGACGAGGTCGGCGCCGGACGCGCGGGCCTCGAGCACCTGGTACGGCTCGCCGATGAAGTCCTTGCGGAGCACGGGGATGGAGACGGTGTCCCGCACCTGCTCGAGGTCCTGGAGGGATCCGCGGAACTTGCGGCCCTCGGTGAGGACGCTGATGGCGCTGGCGCCCCCGGTCTCGTAGCGGGACGCGAGGAGCGCGGGATCCGGGATCTCGGCCAGGGCGCCGCGCGAGGGGCTCGAGCGCTTGACCTCGGCGATGATCTTCACGCGGTCGGCGGGCGCGAGGGCGCTGAGCGCGTCGAGGGCCGCGGGACGCGCGAGCGCCTCGGCCTCGACCTGGGCGAGCGGACGGGTCTCGCGGCGTGCGGCCGCGTCCTCGAGGGCGCCGGCGAGGAGGTCGCCCAGCACTACGAGCGCGCCTTCGAGTGGGTGGAGACCGTGCGGTGCCCGTCGACGCCGAAGCCCATCTTCTTCATGACGCCGCCGGTGATCCAGCCGAGGATCGCGAGGACGGCCGACGCCCACACGACGGGCTCGATGGCGAACCAGAAGGCGATGGTGCCGACGGTGAACGCGACGAGCATGATGACGACAGCCGTCCAGGCCGCCGGCGAGTTGCCGTGGCCGGGTTCTGCGGACTCTGTGGACATGCGTGCTCCTCGGGGATCGTGCGATGGGGACGGGTCGAGTCTACCCGGCGGCGTCCGGGCGGCCGTCGGCTTGGGGAGGGCGGACGGGGACGTCAGTCGACCCTCACGCGGCTGTGCCGGGCGGGGTGTCGTCCGCGTCGCCGGCCTCGCGGCGGGTGGGATCCGCGCCGCCGCTCAGGCTGTCCCATGCGGCCACGGGGTCCTCGCGCGGGACGATGCGGCGGGCGGGCGACTGGTCGGGCGCGTCGTACCGGGACCGCCGGGTGGGCCAGCGCGGTCCGGTGACCGCGACGAAGATGCCCGTCAGCGCGGACGCGATGCCCGCGACCAGCGTGACCGGACCCCAGGGGGTGGTCGTCCACCCGTCGACGAGCTCCGCCACGGCCGATGAGCCCGCGACGCCCGTGACGGTCGTGACCGCGGCCTCGCCCGCCTGGACGGGACCCGCGGTCGCGGCGAAGGCCGTGAGCGCCACGGTCGCGCCGATGAGCGCCTGCAGGATCCCGAGCACCACGCGGAGCACGCGGCCCGCGATGGCGAGCGCGCCGGCGAGGGCGAGGCTCGAGAGCGCGAGGGCGCTGAGCGCGGGGGCGGCGACGCTGCCGGCGACCGGCACGAGCGTCGGCGCCTGGCCGCCGATGCGGAGCGTGGACCAGTCCTGCGACCATCCGAGGAACGTGGCCGCGCTCGTCGCGAGGACGAGCAGGAGGGCGAGGGACTTCGTGCGGCGGGTGACGCGCATCAGCGCACGCGCCGCATGGCCTCGGCGACGGCCACGGCGCGCAGCGGGGCGGCGGCCTTGTTCTGCGACTCGAGGTACTCGGCGTCCGGGTCGGAGTCGGCGACCATGCCGCCGCCGGCCTGCACGTGCGCGATGCCGTCGACGATGGTGGCCGTGCGGATCGCGATGGCGAGGTCGGCGTCGCCCGCGAAGTCGAAGTAGCCCACCACTCCCCCGTAGACGCCGCGCTGGGCGGGCTCGAGCTCGTCGATGATCTGCAGCGCGCGCGGCTTGGGCGCGCCCGAGAGCGTGCCTGCCGGGAAGGTGGCGCGGAAGACGTCGATGCTCGAGACGCCGGGCCGCAGCGTGCCCTCGACCGAGCTCACGAGGTGCATGATGTGGCTGAACCGCTCGACGCGCATGAACTCGGTGACCTCGACGGATCCCGGGGCGCAGGCCTTCAGCATGTCGTTGCGCGCGAGGTCCACCAGCATCAGGTGCTCGGCGCGCTCCTTCGGGTCGGCGAGCAGCGACTCCTCGTGGGCGACGTCCTCCTCCACCGTCGCGCCGCGGGGTCGGGATCCCGCGATGGGGTGCATGTAGACGTGGTCGTCGGTGACGGTGACGAGCGCCTCGGGCGACGAGCCGACGATCGAGTACGGCTTCCCGTCGGCGTCCTCGAGCGTGAGCAGGTACATGTACGGGCTCGGGTTGAGCACGCGGAGGATGCGGTACACGTCGATCGGGTCGGCCGTGGTCGGCTGGTCGAAGCGCTGCGAGACGACGACCTGGAAGACGTCGCCCTCGTGGATGTGGTGCTTGCTGCGCGCGATCGCCTCGTGGAATTCGGCGGGCTCGGTCCGGAGCGTCGCCGACGGCTGGGCCTGGAGGTCTACCTCGGCGAGGAACGTCTCCGACGGGCGCGCGAGGTCGGCCTGCATGCGGTCGAGGCGCGCCTGCGCGTCGGCCCACATGGCGTCCTCGTCGTCGACGCCGTCGTTGAGCGCCGTGGCGACGAGCGTGACCGTGCCGCGGCGGTGGTCGAGGACGGCGAGCTCGGAGACGAAGCTGAGCGCCTGGCCGGGCACGGGCACCTCGGCCGGCGGGCGGTCGGGCAGGCGCTCGATCTGGCGCACGGCCTCCCATCCGATGAAGCCGACGAGGCCGCCGGTGAGGGGCGGCAGGCCCGGGATCCGCGGCGTCTCCCAGCGCGTGTAGAGCGCGGCCAGGGCGGCGAGCGGGCCGTCGGGCGCGTCGTCGCCCAGGGCGCGGCGCGCGTCCATGCCGTAGTCGAGCCAGCGCGCGGAGTCGCCCTCCTGGGTGAGGACGCCGAAGGACGAGACGCCGACGAACGAGAAGCGGGTCCAGATGCCGCCCTGGCCGGCGGACTCGAGCAGGAAGCTGCCGGGGCGGCCCGCCGTGAGCTTGCGGTGCACGCCCACGGGCGTCTCGCCGTCGGCGAAGACCTCCCGGAGCACCGGGATCACGCGGTGGTCGGCCGCGAGGGCGTGGAACGCATCCCGCGTGGTGGTGCCGGGTGCGGGGACGGACGGCGCGGCGGGGCGCGGGGACTCGCTCATGGGGTGGGCCCTTCGTCGGCGGCGGGGCGCGCGCCCGTGACGGGGTGGAGGTGGTCGGCGTCGAAGCAGGTGCGCGTGCCGGTGTGGCAGGCCACTCCTACCTGGTCGACCTGGATGAGGACCGTGTCGCCGTCGCAGTCGAGGGCCGCGTCGCGCACGTACTGGCCGTGGCCGGACGTGTCGCCCTTCCGCCAGTACTCGCTCCGGGAGCGGGACCAGAAGGTGACGCGGCCGGTGGTGAGCGTGCGGCGGAGGGCCTCGCGGTCCATGTAGCCGAGCATGAGCACCTCGCGCGTGTCGTGCTGCTGGATCACCGCGGGCAGCAGCCCGTCGTCGGCGAACGACGCGCGTGCGAGGACGCCGTCGACGTCGGGGGTCGGCGCGGGTGCGCTCATCGTCGGACCACCTGACCGGCGTCCGCGAGGGCGCCCTTGACGTCGCCGATCGTGAACCGGCGGGAGTGGAAGACGCTCGCGGCGAGCACGGCGTCGGCACCGGCCTCGATCGCGGGCGCGAAGTGGTCGAGCTCGCCCGCGCCGCCCGAGGCGATGACGGGGACACGGCTGGCGGCGCGCATCGCGGCCACGAGCTCGAGGTCGAAGCCGTCGCGCGTGCCGTCGGCGTCGATGGAGTTGACGAGCAGCTCGCCCGCGCCGCGCTCGACGGCCTCGCGGGCCCACGCGACCGCGTCGATGGTCGTGCGCGTCCGGCCGCCGTGCGTGGTGACGACGAAGCCGGACTCCGTGTCGCCGCGCGTGACGTCGAGCGAGAGCACGCACACCTGGGCGCCGAAGCGGTCGGCGATCTCGCCGACGAGGTCGGGGCGCGCGATGGCCGCGCTGTTGACGCCGATCTTGTCGGCGCCGCTCGCGAGCAGCCGCGCCACGTCGTCGGCGCTGCGCACTCCTCCGCCGACGGTGAGGGGGATGAAGACCTGCTCGGCGGTGGCGCTCACCACGTCGTACATCGTCGACCGGTCCTCGACCGTGGCCGTGACGTCGAGGAACGTGAGCTCGTCGGCGCCCTGCTCGTAGTAGAGGCGCGCGAGCTCGACGGGGTCGCCCGCGTCCTGCAGGTCGAGGAAGTTGACGCCCTTGACGACGCGGCCCGCCGCCACGTCGAGGCACGGGATCACGCGGACGGCGAGCCGCGCGGCCGGGCCGGGGGCGGCGGATCCAGATGATGCATCCACGGTCAGATCCGGGCGGCGTGGATGGGGCTGACCAGGATGGCGCGGGCGCCGACCTCGTGCAGGCGGTCCATGATCTGGTTCGTGTCGTCGCGCGGCACCATCGAGCGCACGGCGACCCAGGCGGGATCCTGCAGCGGCGAGATGGTGGGCGACTCGATGCCCGGCGTGATGGCCGTCGCGGCGTCCAGCAGCGACAGCGGCACGTCGTAGTCCATGAGCACGTAGCGGCGCGCGACGAGGACGCCCTCGAGGCGGCGGAGCAGCGTGGACGCGCCCGGCTTCTCCTCGGCGCCCGAGATGAGGACGGCGGTGGAGCGGAGGATCACGGGGCCGAAGATCTCGAGCCCGGCCTTCCGCAGCGTGGTGCCCGTCTCGACCACGTCGGCGATGGCGTCGGCGACGCCCAGCTGGATGGCGGACTCGACCGCGCCGTCGAGGCGGATGAGCTGCGCCTCGACGCCGTGCTCGCGGAGGAATCCGCCGACGAGCACGGGGTAGCTGGTGGCGATGCGGACCCCGGCGAGGTCCGCCAGGTCGGCGAAGCGGCCGACCGGGCCGGCGAAGCGGAACGTGGATCCCGCGAAGCCGAGCTCCGCGGTCTCGGAGGCGTCGGAGGCGGAGTCGATGAGGAGGTCGCGGCCGGTGATGCCGACGTCGAGCGCGCCGGATCCGACGTAGGTCGCGATGTCGCGCGGGCGGAGGTAGAAGAACTCGACGTCGTTGCGCGCGTCGAGGACGTAGAGCTCCTTGGGGTCACGACGGCCGGCGTACCCGGCCTCGGCGAGCATCTGGGCGGCGGTCTCGGCGAGCGAGCCCTTGTTGGGCACGGCGACACGGAGCATGGGGATCACTTCTTCCGATGGAGGGGACGACGCGGGTGACGGTGGGCGTCACAGATGTCGGCCGACGTCCTCCAGGGTGAGGCCGCGCGCGATCATCATGACCTGCACGTGGTACAGCAGCTGCGAGATCTCCTCGGCCGTGCGGTCGTCGGACTCGTACTCGGACGCCATCCAGACCTCGGCGGCCTCCTCGACGACCTTCTTGCCGATCGCGTGCACGCCGCCGTCGAGCTCGCGGACGGTGCCGGACCCCTCGGGCCGCTCGGCGGCGATGCGGGTCAGCTCGCCGAACAGGTCATCGAAGGTCTTCACGTGCTCCAGGGTACAGCCGCACGACGGGCGCCCGGCACGACGACGGGAGGCCGGGAGCGCGATGCTCCCGGCCTCCCGGTGGTGGTGCTGGTCGTGCGGAGGACGCGTGCTAACCGACGCCCTGCAGGTCGATCACGAAGATCAGCGTGCGGCCGGACAGGCGGTGGCCGCCGCCCGCGGGGCCGTAGGCGAGCTCCGGCGGGACGACGAGCTGGCGGCGTCCGCCGACCTTCATGCCGGGGATGCCCTGCTGCCAGCCGGCGATGAGGCTGCGGAGGGGGAAGCGCACTGACTGGCCGCGGCTCCACGAGGAGTCGAACTCCTCGCCGGACTCGAAGTCGACGCCGAGGTAGTGCACGTCGACCGTGTCGCCGGGCTGGGCCTCGGGGCCGTCGCCCACGGTGATGTCGGAGATGGTCAGCTCTGCGGGGGCCGGGCCGTCGACGGGCTCGACCTCGGGCTTGGTGGTGTCGGTCATGGATCCAGTCAAGCAGATCCGCGCGGGCCCTCCGTCAGTGCGCGTGGGTGTGCGCCTCGGCGGCGCGGCGCAGCTCGGCGATCGCCGACCCGGGGTCGCCGCCGCGGAAGACGCCGGATCCGGAGACGAACGTGTCCGCGCCGGCCTCGGCCGCGCGGCCGATGGTCTCGACGTCGATGCCGCCGTCGACCTGGAGCCACACGTCGTGGCCGGACTCGCGGAGGCGCGAGCGCAGGGCGCGGAGCTTCGGCATGGTCTCGGGCATGAAGGACTGGCCGCCGAAGCCGGGCTCCACCGTCATGACGAGCACCTGGTCGAACTCGTGGAGGAGATCGAGGTAGTCGTCGACGGGCGTGCCGGGCTTCAGCGCTATACCTGCCCGGGCGCCGATCTCGCGCAGCCGGCGGGCGAGCGCGACGGGCTCGCGCGTGGCCTCGGCGTGGAACGTGACGCTCGCGGCGCCCGCCTCCGCGTAGCCGGGCGCCCAGCGGTCGACGTCGTCGATCATCAGGTGGATGTCGAGCGGGACCGGGGTCACCTGCTGGAGGCGCTCGACCATCGGCAGGCCGAAGGTGAGGTTCGGCACGAAGTGGTTGTCCATGATGTCGACGTGCACGAGGTCGGCGGTGGCGAGGCGCTGGATCTCGCGCTCGAGGTTCGCGAAGTCGGCGGACAGGATGCTCGGTTCGATGCGGACGGGCATGCTCCCGACCCTACCGGCGGGTCAGCAGGGCGATGAACATGGCGTCGGTGCCGTGGCGGTGCGGCCAGAGCTGCACGCTGGATCCGCGGGCGCCGGCGTCGGGGTCGGCCTCCGGCAGCTCGAGGTCGCCGTCGGCCACCTCCTGGAGCACGGCGCGCGTGTCGAGCGCGGTCACGTCGGCGTGGCGCTGGAGCGCGGCCTGCACGATGGCGCGGGTCTCGGCGAGGTGCGGCGAGCACGTGACGTAGGCGAGGATCCCGCCGGGCGCGAGCGCACCGATCGCGGAGTCGATGAGGCCGGCCTGCAGGGCGCCGAGGCCCGCGACGTCGCGCGGGGTCTTGCGCCAGCGCGCCTCGGGTCGGCGGCGGAGGGCGCCGAGGCCGCTGCAGGGGGCGTCGAGCAGGATCCGGTCGAACTCCCCCGGGTGGGTCTCCCCCACCGTCGTGCCGTCGGCCTCCCACACCTCGGTGTCGCCCGGGACGGCGCGGAGGGCGTCGCGGACGAGGCCGGCGCGGGCGGGGACGAGCTCGTTGGCGGTGAGCAGGGCGCCGGAGCGGCCGGCCTCGGCGGCGAGGAGCGCGGCCTTGCCGCCGGGTCCCGCGCAGAGGTCGAGCCAGCGCTCGCCGGGGGTGACCGGACGGGCGCGGCTGAGGGCGAGCGCGGCGAGCTGGGATCCCTCGTCCTGCACGCGGACGCGGCCGTCGGCGACGCCGGGAGCGTCCATCGGGTCGCCGCCCTCGAGGTAGGCGCCGACGGGCGAGAAGGCGGCCGGCTGCTCCTGCGTCTCCGCGACGGTCGCCAGGCCGGGCAGCGCGACCAGGCTCACGGCGGGGGCGGCGTTGTCGGCGCGGAGGAGATCCTCGAGCTCGTCGGCGCGGCCCTCGCGGGCGAGCGCCTGGCGGAGGGCGCGGAGCACCCAGAGCGGGTGGGAGTGCTCGAGGGCGAGCCGCTCGTCGTCGCTCGCGGCGCTGTCGAGCACGCGCTGCCGCCACTCGGCGGGCTCCGAGCGGGTGATGGTGCGGAGGACGCCGTTGACGAACCCCGTGGCGGAGCGGGATCCGACCGCACGCGCCATGTCGACGCCCTCGTTGACGGCGGCGTGGGTGGCGACGCGCATGCTGAGGAGCTGGTGCACCGAGAGGCGCAGGACGTCGAGGATCGGCGCGTCGATCGCGGCGACGGGACGGCCGGCGGCCAGCTCGATCACGCGGTCGTAGTAGCCGGACATGCGCAGGGTGCCGTAGGTCAGCTCCGTGGCGAGCGCCGCGTCCTGCGCGCTGAGGGCGGCGCGGCGGATCTTGACGGGCAGCAGCAGGTTCGCGTACGCGTCGGACTCGCGGACGGCGCTCACGACCTCGTAGGCGACGCGGCGGGCCGGGCTGACGGACGAGGGGCCGCCGACCTCGGCGCGGTCGCCGGATGGACGACGGCCGCCTCCCGCGGGACGGCGGCCGTCCGGTCGACGGGCGGGGGATCCGGTGCTGTCGCTCATCGTGCGGTGATGTCCCTCGTCGTGACGCCGCGCCACCAGTCGGCGGCGGGCATGGGCTTCTTCCCCGCGGGCTGCACCTGGATGAGCTCGACGGGATGGCTGGTGGTGCCGACCATCACGGCGCCGCCGACGGACTCGATGCGCCCGGGGTCCAGCGGGGCGGCGTCGCGCAGCTCGGCGGCGCGGTGGACCTTGACGCGCACGTCGTCCACCGAGGTGAACGCGCCGGGCTCCGGCGTCACGCCCCGGATCTGCGCGAGCACGGCATCCGCCGGGCGCGCCCAGTCGATCCGGCCGTCGTCGATGGAGGTCTTGGGCGCGAGCGTGGGCTCGCCCTCCTGGGGACGCGCGACGGCGCTGCCCGCGGCGATCCCGTCGACCGTGCGGACGAGCAGGTCGGCACCCTGCATCGCGAGCGCGTGCAGCACGTCCCCCGCGGTCTCGTGCGCGCCCGTGGGCCGCTCCTCCACGGCGAACACGGGACCGGTGTCCATGCCCCGCTCCAGTCGGAAGACGCTGGCGCCCGTGACTGTCTCGCCCGCCATGATCGAGCGCTGCACGGGCGCCGCTCCCCGCCACCGGGGCAGGAGGGAGAAGTGCAGGTTGATCCAGCCGTGGGCGGGCGTGGACAGCAGCGGCTCCCGCACGAGGCCGCCGTAGGCGACGATCACCCCGAGGTCGGCCCCGACCGCGGCGATGCGGGCGGTCGCCTCCTCGTCCAGCCGGTTGGTGCGGAGCGTGGGGATGCCGAGCCCCTCGGCCTCCCGGGCGACGGGCGACGGCGTCAGCAGGCGCTTGCGGCCGGTGGGCGCGTCGGCCCGCGTGACGACGAGCGCCACCTCGTGGCCCGAGGCGTGCAGGCGGACGAGCGACGGCACGGCCGCTCGGGGCGTGCCGGCGAAGACGAGTCTCATGCGGTTCCCTCCCGGGGACGGCGTGCGGGGCGAGCGGTGGATGCGGGACGAGCTGTCGGGCCGGATGCGCGGTCGGCTCGACGGACGCGCATCAGAACAGCCCCGTGTCGTCGAACCGTACACGGAGCGGGACCGTGGGCCGGAACCCGGCGCGGCCCGCGACGGGCTTGCGACGGCTCGAGGCGTTGCGCACGACGGCGGCGCGGAGCTCGCGCGCCGCATCCGGGCCGCTCGCGTAGTCGAGCCGGACGATGGCGCGGACCCGGCCCTGCTCGGTGGGCACCGGGCCGAGCACGTCGACCCCCTCGATCCCCGCGAGCCGCTCGACCGCCTGGCCGACCGCGTCCGGCAGGCCCTCGACGCTCGCCGCGCGCACGGCGGGCGGGAAGCGCAGGGCACGGCGCTCGAGCAGCTCCTCGCGGGCGTACCTCGCCTGCTGCCAGGTCGCGAGGGCGCGCGCGACCTGGCCGCCGACGCCCACGAGCATCACGGGCGCGCGCGGAGCCGCGAGGGCCGCGGCGTTCGACCACTGGCGGAGCACGTCCTCCCCCACCCGGAGGCTCTCGCGCGCGAGCATGCGCTCCCCGTCGAGCAGCAGGATCGCGCGGTAGCCGCCCGCTGCGACGGGCTCGGCCCCGCGCGTGGCGACGACGAGCCGCGACTCGGCGTCGACCTCCTGCACGTGGCGCTCGCCGTCGGCCAGCACCACCTGCACGCCCGGGAAGGCGCGTCCGAGCTCCTCCGCCGTGCGGCCCGCGCCGATGGTGACGAGGCGCAGCTCGTCGGATCCGCAGTTGGCGCAGCGCCAGTCGCCCGCGAGGTGCCCGCACCAGCCGCACGTGGGCGTGCTCGTGGCGGTGGACATGCCGAGCGGGCCCGTGCAGACGGTGCAGCGGGCGGCTTGGCGGCAGGCGCGGCAGGCGACGAGCGGCGCGTACCCGGGGCGGGCGACCTGGATGAGGACCGGCCCGTGCTCGACGGCGTCCTTGGCCGCTCGCCACGCGCCCGAGGGGATCCGCGCCTGCCGGGCGAAGCCCTCGTCGCCCGTCTGCGACGTGGTCGGGATCACCCGCGGGGTCCGGGTGGCCGCGGGCGAGACGCTCGCGAGGTAGCCGATCGCGACGAGGCGCTCGACCTCCGTGCTCCGCGAGTGCGCGAGCAGCACGAGCGCCGTCCCCTGCTGACGGCTGCGGAGGAGGGCGACGTCGCGCGCGTGCGCGTAGGGGCTGAGCGGCTCGGCGTGCAGCGGGTCGCCCTCGTCCCACATCGCGACGAGGCCGAGGCGCGGCGCGGGCGCGTAGACGGCCGAGCGGTTGCCGACGACGATGCGGGGCGTGTCGCCGAGGCCCGCGAGGAAGGAGCGGTAGCGGTCGGGACCGGACTGGCGCGCGTCGGTGCGCAGCACGGAGCCGACGGGCGCGTGCGCGGCGAGGGCGGCCTCCAGCTGGTCCTGGTCGCGGTAGTCGGGCACCACGAGGACGCTGCTGCGTCCCGACGCGAGCACGCGCGCCGCGGCCTGCGCGAGCGTGACGGCCCAGCGGCCGGCCCAGATGCCGCCGGGCAGCTCGACGACCTCGGGGATGGCGTCGACGGCCACGCGACCGGATCCGTCGACGGCGGCGGCGAGGCCGTCGGGCGCGTAGCCGTCGATGGGCGGGAGGTCCGCGGGCGGGGCGTCCGCGGCGGCGGCGTCCGCCTCCGCGGTCGATCCCGCGGCGCCGTCGGCATCCGCGTCGGTCGTCGTCGCCGCCAGGATGTGCCCCTTCTCCACGCGCACCTGCCGCGGCGGCACGGCCAGGCGGATCACGTCGGACGCGGTCCCGGCCTGCCGGTCGGCGACCTCCCGCGCGAGCGTCCAGATCTCCGGGCGCAGCACGGGCAGCGGCGACACGACCTGCTCCACCTCGCTGAGCGCGCCGTCGTAGCCCCCGCCGTCGCCGACCTCGATGACGTAGCCGTCGGCCACCCGGCCCGCCGAGCGCAGCGGCACGCGCACGCGGACGCCGGGCACGCACGTCGCGCGGAGCTCCTCGGGCACGGCGTAGTCGAAGAGCCGGTCGAGCTGCGGCAGCGGCGAGTCGACCATCACCCGCACGACGGGCGGGCGCGTGCCCGCCTCGGCCGCGGGCGTCGCGGATCCGCGAACGGCCTCCCCCGCGGTCACCCGACCCTCCCGGTCATGCCGGGACCCGGGCGGCGGGGCGCGTCAGAGGCCCGCGGCGCTCTGCAGGTCGGCGACACGGTCGAGCGCCTCCCAGGTGAAGTCCGGCAGCTCGCGACCGAAGTGCCCGTAGGCGGCGGTCTGCGCGTAGATGGGACGGAGCAGGTCGAGCCGCTCGACGATGGCGGCGGGACGCAGGTCGAAGGTCTCGCGGATGGCGCGCACGATGCGCTCCTCGGGCACGTGCGCCGTGCCGAAGGTCTCGACGTAGAGGCCCACGGGCGCGGCCTTGCCGATGGCGTAGGCGACCTGCACCTCGAGGCGGTCGGCGAGGCCCGCGGCGACCGCGTTCTTGGCCACCCAGCGCATGGCGTACGCGGCGCTGCGGTCGACCTTCGACGGGTCCTTGCCGCTGAACGCGCCGCCGCCGTGCCGGCTGAATCCCCCGTAGGTGTCGACGATGATCTTGCGTCCGGTGAGCCCCGCGTCGCCCTTGGGCCCGCCGATCTCGAACTTGCCGGTGGGGTTGATGAGCAGCGTCGCGTCGCGCGAGTCGAGCTCGATGCCGATCTCGGCCGCTGCGGCGAGCACCGGGCGGATCACGTGCTCCTCGACCTCGCGGCGGAGGTCCTCCTGGGAGACCTGCGGGCCGTGCTGCGTCGAGAGCACGACCGTGTCGACCGTGCGCGGCACGAGCCCCTCGTAGCCGATGGTGACCTGCGTCTTGCCGTCGGGCCGCAGGTACGCGAGCTCGCCCGAGTGGCGGACTGCCGCGAGGCGCTCGGCGAGGCGGTGCGCGAGGTAGATGGGCAGGGGCATGAAGACGGGGGTGTCGCGCGACGCGTAGCCGAACATGAGGCCCTGGTCGCCTGCGCCCTGCAGGTCGTGCGCGTCGGTGGACGCGGATCCCGAGCGCGACTCGTACGAGCGGTCGACGCCCTGCGCGATGTCGGGCGACTGCGCGCCGATGGACACCGTGACGCCGCAGTTGCTGCCGTCGAAGCCGACCTCGGAGGAGTCGTAGCCGATGTCCCGGATGCGGTCGCGCACGATCTGCGGGATGTCGACGTAGCCGCTCGTGGTGACCTCGCCGGCGACGTGCACGAGCCCCGTGGTGACGAGCGTCTCGACGGCCGCGCGGCTCGTCGGGTCCTGCGTGAGGAGCGCGTCGAGGATGCTGTCCGAGATCTGGTCGCAGATCTTGTCGGGGTGACCCTCGGTGACGGACTCGGAGGTGAACAGGCGCAGGTCGGTCACGGGTGCCTCCAGGGGATCGCGTGGTCGCGCGCCGTTCGCTACTGCGTCGGCGCGCCCACTACGTCGAGAATTCGATGGGCGACCTGCTCCTTGGAGCCGGAGGCCTCGGCAAGTGTATCGCCGGTCCTCCCGAGCACCGTGATCGTGTTGCCCTCCGTGGCGAACCCCTCGGACCACCCGACCCTGTTGAGGACGAGCAGGTCGCAGCCCTTCCGCGCGAGCTTCGCGCGGCCGATCCTGAGCAGCTCGGCCGGGTCCTCCTCGGTCTCGGCCGCGAAGCCCACGACCAGGCGGCGGGTGCCGTCGGCGCGCGGCACGGCCGCGTCGGACGCGAGCCGCTGCAGGATGTCGGGGTTGCGCACGAGCTCGACGGAGAGCGCGTCGCCCGCCTCCTCCTTCTTGATCTTGCCCGCGGACACGGCGACCGGCCGGTAGTCGGCGACGGCCGCGGCCATGATCACCACGTCGGCGTGATCCGCCTCGCGGAGCATCGCGTCCGACAGCTCGAGCGCGGTCGAGACGGGCACCACGCGGACGCCCGTCGGCGCGGGCACCTCGAGGTGCGCGGCCACGAGCACGACGTCGGCGCCGCGGTCGCGCGCGGCGACGGCCAGCGCGACGCCCTGCCGACCGGAGGAGCGGTTGCCGAGGAAGCGCACGGGATCCAGCGGCTCGCGCGTGCCGCCCGCGGACACGACGACGCGGCGGCCCTCGAGGTCGCGACCGCCCGGTCGGACGGCGGCGAGGGCCGCGGCGATGACGTCCTCCACCTCGGCCATGCGGCCGGGCCCGGAGTCCGTCCCGGTGAGGCGGCCCGAGGTGGGGCCGACGAGGGTGGCACCGCGGGAGCGCAGGAGGGCCGCGTTGGCCTGGGTCGCCGGGTGCTGCCACATCTCGGTGTGCATCGCGGGGGCGACGACGAGGGGCGCACGGCTGGCGAGGATCGTGGTGCCGAGCAGGTCGTCCGACAGGCCGAGCGCCATCGTGGCGAGGGTGTGCGCGGTGGCGGGGGCGACGACGATGAGGTCGGCCTTCTGGCCGAGCGCCACGTGGCGGACCTCGGAGACGCCGTCGTAGAGGTCGCTCGTCACCGGGTTCCGGCTGACGGCCTCGAGCGTCGGCTTCCCGACGAAGCGGAGCGCCGCCTCCGTGGGCACGACGTGCACGTCGTGGCCGAGGAGCACGAGGCCCCGGACCACGCCGACGGCCTTGTAGGCCGCGATGCCGCCCGTGATCCCCACGACGACCATCACGCGGCGGCGCTCCGGGACCCGTGGGCGGGAGCGGCGTGCGGGGTGCGGTCGGCGCGGGGCATCCGGGACGGCGGGCGGCTAGGAGGCCGCGGGCTCCACGATGGGCGTGGCGACGAGCTTGTCCTCGTTGATCTCGTGCATGGCGACCGAGAGGGGCTTGTCGTCGATGGTGCTGTCGACGAGCGGTCCGACGTTGTCGAACAGGCTGCCCTCGTGCAGGTCGGCGTAGTAGTCGTTGATCTGGCGGGCCCGCTTGGAGGCGAAGATCACGAGCGCGTACTTCGAGTCGACCTTCGAGAGGAGCTCGTCGATGGGCGGGTCGATGATGCCCTGGGTCTTGTCAACCATGGATGTGCCGCTTCCTCATTGCATGGAAGAAGGCCGCACGGGTCCGTGTCATGGACCGACGGCCTTCCTGGATTTCATCAAGTCTACGACCTCGCGCGCCGCCTCCGCGACATCTCGGTTGACGACGAGGTGGTCGAACTCGTCCTGTGCGGCCAGCTCGACCTTCGCGGTGTCCAGCCTGCGCTGCTGCTCCTCGGGTCCTTCCGTGCCGCGACCGACCAGGCGGCGCACGAGCTCCTCCCAGGTGGGCGGCAGCAGGAACACGAGCCGCGCCTCCGGCATCGCGGCCTTCACCTGGCGCGCGCCCTGGATGTCGATCTCGAGCAGCACGCTCCGGCCCTCGGCCAGCGCGGCGTCGATGGGCGCCCGCGGCGTGCCGTAGCGGTGCGCGTTGTGCACCGTGGCCCACTCGAGGAGCTCGTGCTGCTCGACCATGCGGTCGAACTCGGCGTCGGAGACGAAGAAGTAGTTGACGCCCTCGACCTCGCCGGGACGCGGCGCGCGCGTGGTCGCGGAGACGGAGAGCAGCACGTCGGGCTCGTTCTCGCGGATGAAGGTGGAGACGGTGCCCTTGCCCACCGCGGTGGGACCTGCCAGCACCACGAGCCGGCTGGGCTCGACGATCTGCTTCGCGGCCTGCCACTCCTCGAGGAAGCGCGTGAGGCGCACGCGCTGGTGCACGCCGAGGCCGCCGAGGCGCTTGGCGGTGGAGATGCCGAGGTCGCCGAGGATCCGCTCGAGCTTGGTGGGGCCGATGTTCGGGATGCTCGTGAGGAACTCCGTGACGCGCAGCGTGGCCTCGGCGCGGTGGGCGGGATCCGCGGACGCGTCGAGGACGCCGAGCGGGGTGCGCTCCCCCGTGACGATGTCGTGCTTCACCTGCGCGCGTGCGCGGCGGGCGGCGACGGCGGCCTGCGAAGCGGCGACCCGGTCGACCTCGGGTGGTTCGGGCCTCATGGCAGCACCTCTTCGAGTCGTCCGGCGTGGTCGGTGACGGCCTCCGCGACACGCCGTGGCCCTGCCGCGAGGATACTCCGCGACGCGGCCGCGATCACAACGCCCGCGGCCGGGCCGAACAGCTTCCGGACATCGCCGAGCAGCGCGCCCTGGTGGCCGAAGCCGGGCGCGAGGATCGGGGTGCGGACGAGCCGCGCGAGGTCGAGCCCGGCGTCGGCCGCGTCGACCGTCGCTCCGACGACGAGCCCGAAGGACCCGGGGTCGGCCGACGGGTCGTCGAGCGGGCCGTTCGCGGCGACGGCCGCGTCCTGGATCCCGCGCGCGACCGTGCGGCCGACCGCGGATCCGTCGCCGGGGAGCACGGCGCGCTGCAGGTCCCGGGCCTCGGGGTTCGAGGTCGCGGCGAGCACGAAGACGCCCGCGCCCCAGGCGTCGGCCGCCGCGCGGACGCCGTCGAGGGATCCGACGCCCGTGTACGCCGTGAGGGTGACGGCGTCGGCGCGCAGCGGGCTGTCGGGCGCGAGCCAGGCGGCGCCGTACGCGTCGACCGTCGAGCCGATGTCGCCGCGCTTGGCGTCGGCGATCACGAGGAGGCCGGCGTCGCGCGCGGCGGCGAGCACGCGCTCGAGGGCGGCGTACCCGGCGGATCCGTGGCGCTCGAAGAACGCGACCTGCGGCTTGACGATGCCTGCCCGCCCCGCGGTCGCCTCGACCACGCGGAGGCCGAACTCCTCGAGGCCGCGCGCGTCGTCGCCGAGGCCCCAGGCGTCGAGCAGCGATCGGTGCGGGTCGATGCCGACGCAGAGGTGCCCGTGCGCGCGGAAGGTGCGGGCGAGCCGCGCGCCGAACGACGGGGCGTCGGGAACCGCCCCGCCGTCCGCGGTCGTCACCTGCGGGCCTCGCGGGCGATCGCGTAGTCCTGCAGGCTCGTCACGTCGAAGCCCGCGCGGATGGCGTCGAAGGACGCGACCGCCGCCGTGAGCTGCGCGATGGTGGTGAACAGCGCCTTGTCCGCCGCGACGGCCGCCGCGCGGATCTCGTAGCCGTCCGCGCGCGCCGTGCGGCCCGACGGGGTGTTGATGACGACGTCCACCTCGTCGCGGTTGATCAGGTCGACGATCGACGGCGAGTCGCCCTCGGCGGGCTCCTCGCTGTACTTGCGCACGACGCGCGCCTGGATCCCGTTGCGGCTGAGGATCTCCGCCGTGCCCGCGGTCGCGAGCACCTCGAAGCCGAGCTGCTGGAGGCGGAGCACCGGCAGCACGATCGAGCGCTTGTCGCGGTCGGCGACCGAGACGAACACCGTGCCCGAGAGCGGGAGGCCGCCGAACGCCGCCTCCTGGCTCTTCGCGAACGCCCGCGGGAAGTCGCGGTCGATGCCCATGACCTCGCCGGTCGAGCGCATCTCCGGGCCGAGCACGGAGTCGACGATGAGGCCGTCCTTCGTGCGGAACCGCTTGAAGGGCAGCACGGCCTCCTTCACGGCGACGGGCGAGTCCATCGGGACGTCGGATCCGTCGCGCTCGGGCAGGAGCCCGGACGACTTCAGCTCGGCGATGGACGTGCCGACCATGACGAGCGACGCGGCCTTCGCGAGCGGGATGCCGAGCGCCTTGGAGACGAAGGGCACCGTGCGGCTCGCGCGCGGGTTCGCCTCGAGGACGTAGAGCACGCCCGCGCCGATCGCGAACTGCACGTTGAGGAGGCCGCGCACGCCCACGCCCTCGGCGATGGCGCGCGTGGCGTCGACGACCTGCTGGATCTGGCCGCGGCCGAGGGTGACGGGCGGGAGCGTGCAGCTCGAGTCGCCCGAGTGGATCCCGGCCTCCTCGATGTGCTCCATGACGCCGCCGACGTACAGCTCATGGCCGTCGTAGATGGCGTCGATGTCGATCTCGATGGCGTCGTCGAGGAACCGGTCGATGAGGAGGGGCTTGCCCTCGCCGATGATCCCCTGGTCGGCCATGCGCAGGAAGTAGTCGTGCAGCGTCGCGGTGTCGAAGACGATCTCCATGCCGCGGCCGCCGAGCACGTAGCTCGGGCGGACGAGGACGGGGTAGCCGATCTCCTCCGCGACGACCACGGCCTCGTCGATCGCGACGGCCGTGCCGTTGCGCGGCGCGACGAGGCCCGCGGCGTCGAGGATCCCGGAGAACAGGCCCCGCTCCTCCGCGAGGTCGATGGCCGACGGGCTCGTGCCGAGGATCGGGACGCCCGCCGCCTCGAGGCCCTTGGCGAGGCCGAGCGCGGTCTGGCCGCCGAGCTGCACGACGACGCCGACGAGCTCGCCCGCCTGCTGCTCGACGTGCACGATCTCCAGCACGTCCTCGAGCGTGAGCGGCTCGAAGTAGAGGCGGTCGCTCGTGTCGTAGTCGGTCGAGACCGTCTCCGGGTTGCAGTTGATCATGATGGTCTCGTACCCGGCGTCCGCCAGCGCGAAGGACGCGTGCACGCACGAGTAGTCGAACTCGATGCCCTGGCCGATGCGGTTCGGGCCCGAGCCCAGGATGATCACCTTGCGGCGCTCGGACGGCACGATCTCCGTCTCGGAGTCGTAGCTGGAGTAGTGGTACGGCGTGAGCGCCGGGAACTCGCCCGCGCACGTGTCGACCGTCTTGTAGACGGGGCGGATGTCGGCCGCGTGGCGCGCGTCGCGCACCTCCTGCTCGGTCAGCCCGCGGATCTCGGCGATCTGCGCGTCCGAGAACCCGTGGTCCTTCGCCTCGCGGAGCGTGTCCGCGTCGAGGGAGCCTGCGTCGCGCACGGCGTCGGCGACCTCGTTGATGAGCACGATCTGGTCGATGAACCAGGGGTCGATCTTCGTGGCGTCGAAGACCTGCTCCGCCGTGGCGCCCGCGCGGAGCGCCTGCTGCACCGTGACGATGCGGCCGTCGGTGGGCGTGCGGCTCACCTCGAGCAGCTCGTCGACCGAGCGGGTCTCCGCGCCCCAGTGGAAGGAGGATCCGCGCTTCTCGAGCGAGCGCAGCGCCTTCTGCAGCGCGGTGGAGTAGTTGCGGCCGATGGCCATGGCCTCGCCGACCGACTTCATGGTGGTGGTGAGCTCGGCGTCCGCGGCCGGGAACTTCTCGAACGCGAAGCGCGGCACCTTCACGACGACGTAGTCGAGCGTGGGCTCGAAGCTGGCGGGCGTGACCTTGGTGATGTCGTTGGGGATCTCGTCGAGGCGGTAGCCGATGGCGAGCTTGGCCGCGATCTTCGCGATCGGGAAGCCCGTCGCCTTCGAGGCGAGGGCGCTGGAGCGGGAGACTCGCGGGTTCATCTCGATGACGATGAGGCGGCCGTCCGCGGGGTCCACCGCGAACTGGATGTTGCAGCCGCCCGTGTCGACGCCCACCCGGCGGATGATGTCGATGCCGATGTCGCGCATGTGCTGGTACTCGCGGTCGGTCAGCGTGAGCGCCGGCGCGACCGTGATCGAGTCGCCCGTGTGGACGCCGACCGGGTCGACGTTCTCGATGGAGCAGACGACGACCGTGTTGTCGGCCGTGTCGCGCATGAGCTCGAGCTCGTACTCCTTCCAGCCGAGGATCGACTCCTCGAGGAGCACCTCGGTGGTGGGGCTCGACTGGAGGCCGTCGGCGACCATGCGCTCCAGCTCCTGGCGCGTGTGCGCGAAGCCGGAGCCGAGGCCGCCCATGGTGAACGAGGGGCGGATCACGAGCGGGTAGCCGAGGTCCTCGGCGAACTCCACGGCCTGCTCGAGCGTCTTGGCGACGTGCGAGCGGGCGACGTCGGCGCCGGACTCGATGACGAGGTCCTTGAAGAGCTGGCGGTCCTCGCCCTTCTGGATGGCCTCGACCTTCGCGCCGATGAGCTCGACGCCGTGCTTGGCGAGGATCCCGAGCTCGTCGAGGCGGATGGCCGCGTTGAGCGCGGTCTGGCCGCCGAGGGTCGGGAGCACCGCGTCGGGACGCTCCTTGATGATGATCTTCTCGAGCACCTCGCTCGTGATCGGCTCGATGTAGGTCGCGTCGGCGAAGCCCGGGTCGGTCATGATCGTGGCGGGGTTCGAGTTCACGAGGATGACGCGCACGCCCTCCTCGCGGAGCACGCGGCAGGCCTGCGTGCCGGAGTAGTCGAACTCGGCGGCCTGGCCGATGACGATCGGCCCGGAGCCGATGACGAGGACGCTGTTGATGTCGTCGCGCTTGGGCATTACACGGTCTCCTGGGGGGTCGCGGCGGACGCGGGGGCGGTGCCCGCGGCATCGTGGATCAGCTCGATGAACCGGTCGAAGAGGTAGGACGAGTCGTGGGGACCGGCGGCCGCCTCCGGGTGGTACTGCACGCTGAAGGCGGGGATGTCGAGGCAGTTCAGCCCCTCGACCACCTGGTCGTTGAGCGAGACGTGGCTGACCTCCGCGCGGCCGAAGCCGGCGGGGCTCTCGACGGGGCCGTCGAGCGGCGCGGAGACCGCGAAGCCGTGGTTCTGGCTCGTGATCTCGACGCGGCCGGTGCGGCGGTCGAGCACGGGCTGGTTGATCCCGCGGTGGCCGAAGGGCAGCTTGTAGGTGTCGAAGCCGAGGGCGCGGCCGAGGAGCTGGTTGCCGAAGCAGATCCCGAAGAACGGGATGCCCTTGCGGAGCACGTCCTGCAGGAGCTCCACGTGGTACTGCGAGGCCTCGGGGTCGCCGGGGCCGTTGGAGTAGAAGACCGCGGTGGGCGCGAGGTCCTCGAGCTCGGCCGTGGTGATCGACTGCGGCACGACGTGCACGTCGAGGCCGCGGGCGGCGAGGTGCTTCACGGTCGCGGTCTTGATGCCGAGGTCGAGGACCGCGACGGATCCGATGCGCTCGCCGACCGCCGGGATCGTGTACGTCTCCTGCGTGGACACCTCGGCGGACAGGTTGCGGCCCGTCATGTCGGGCGCCTGCCGCACCTGCGCGAGCTGCTCCTCGTCGCCGAGCGCGAACGCCTCGCCGGAGAAGACGCCGGCGCGCATGGCGCCCTCGTCGCGGATCCGGCGCGTGACCGCGCGCGTGTCGATGCCGGAGATGCCGACCACGCCCTGCGCGACCAGGTCGTCCTCGAGCGTGCGCTGCCCGCGGAAGTTGGAGACCACGCGGGAGGGGTCGCGGACGACGTAGCCGGCGACCCAGATGCGCCGGGACTCCATGTCGTCGTCGTTCATGCCGGTGTTGCCGATGTGCGGCGCCGTCTGGAGCACGATCTGGCCCGCGTAGGACGGGTCCGTGATCGTCTCCTGGTAGCCGGTCATGCCGGTCGCGAAGACGGCCTCGCCGAGGGTCACGCCGCGGGCGCCGTACGCGCGTCCGACGTACCTCCGTCCGTCCTCGAGCACCAGGACAGCTGGTTCGTGTCGGGCCATGTCGGTCACTTCCCTTCGTTGTCGTCGTCGTGCGCAGGACGCGTGATGTGGTGGAGGGCGTCGACGAGCGCGGTCTTCTCGCGCGGGTCGATCACCCGGAGGTACGTGTCGACCGAGGTCCCGGCCGCCTCGTCGAGGATCCAGGTGACGGCCACGAGGCCGCCCTCCTCCACGACGCGGTCGATCGCGTAGGTCGCGAGCCCGGATCCCGTGATGCGGTCGGCGGGCACGAGCACCTCGCGCTCGCCGTCGATCGCGAGCACCAGGCCTGCGTCGTGCACCCGGGCCGCGGCGCGGCCGCGGAAGCCGAGGGGCGCCACGGTCAGCCGGTCGAGCGGCTCCCCCGCCGTGGTCGTGGCGACGTAGAGCACGTCGACCTCGAGCGCGGGCGCGCCGAGCCCGGCGGGCGGGCGCGGCGGCTCGGGCAGCGCGCGCTGGCGGCGGCGGCGCGCGCGCCAGCCGAGCACCATGAGCGCGAGCAGCAGGACGAGGAGCGCGATCACCGTGATCGCGGGTCCGAGGCGGCCGCTCATGCGCGTGCCTCCGGGACGCCGGCCGAGGTCGTCGCGCCGCGCGCGTCGGCGTCCGCGCGGTCGCGGAGGACGGCGGCGCGGGCGACGGTCTCGCGGTCGACGAGCGCGCCGTCGAGCACGGTCGGGTAGCCGCGGTGGAGGGTCGCGACGACGCGGCCGGGCAGCGTCATCTCGAGGTAGGGCGAGTTGCCGCTGAGGCCGCCGAGGTCGTCGCGCCCGAAGACGCGCGACGCCGACGGGTCGTAGAGCGTGATGTCGGCCGGGGATCCGCCGGCCAGGGCGTGCCCGTGCTCGGCGAGGCGGCCGATGCGCGCGGGCGCGTGCGACATGACGCGCGCGACGCCCTGCCAGTCGAGGAGCCCCGTGTCGACCATGGCGAGCTGCACCACGGAGAGCGCCGACTCGAGGCCGACCATGCCGAACGCGGCCGCGTCCCACTCGCAGTCCTTTGCCTCGGTGGGGTGCGGCGCGTGGTCGGTCGCGACCACGTCGATCGTGCCGTCGGCGAGGGCGGCGCGGAGGGCCTGGACGTCCTCGCGGCGGCGCAGCGGCGGGTTGACCTTGTAGCGCGCGTCGTAGCCGGCGACGAGATCCTCGGTGAGGAGGAGGTGGTGCGGCGTGACCTCGGCCGTCACGTCGACGCCGCGGGCCTTGGCCCAGCGGATCACGTCGACGGAGCCGGCGGTGGAGACGTGGCAGACGTGGAGGCGGGACCCGACGTGCTCGGCGAGCAGCACGTCGCGCGCGATGATCGACTCCTCGGCGACCGCGGGCCAGCCCGTGATGCCGAGCTCGCCGGACAGCGCGCCCTCGTTCATGGTGGCGCCCTCGGTGAGGCGCGGGTCCTGCGCGTGCTGCGCGATGACGCCGTCGAACGCCTTCACGTACTCGAGCGCGCGGCGCATCAGCAGCGGGTCCGAGACGCACTTGCCGTCGTCGGAGAAGACGCGGACGGCCGCGCGGCTCGAGGCCATCGCGCCGATCTCGGCCATCGACTCGCCGGCCAGGCCCACCGACACCGCGCCGATGGGGCGCACGGTCGCGTAGCCCGCCGCGTCGCCGAGCGCCTTGACCTGCTCGACGACGCCCGCGGTGTCCTGCACGGGCATGGTGTTGGCCATCGCGAAGACCGCGGTGAAGCCGCCGAGGGCCGCCGCGCGGGATCCCGTGAGCACGGTCTCGCTCTGCTCGTAGCCGGGCTCGCGGAGGTGCACGTGGAGGTCGACGAGTCCGGGCAGCGCGATGAGCCCGTCGGCCTCGATGACGCGCGCGCCCGTGGGCGCCGCGAGGTCGGGCCCGATCTCGCGGATGAGCCCGTCGGCGACGAGGATGTCGGCGCGCCCGCCCGACGGCAGGGTCGCGCCGCGGATCAGGTGGGTGTCGTCGGGGTTCGTGTCGTTCTGGGTCATCGGTCGGCCTTCCCGTCGCCGGACAGCAGGAGGTAGAGGACGGCCATGCGCACCGAGACGCCGTTGGCGACCTGCTCGCGCACCGTGGACCTCTCCGAGTCGGCGGCGGCGGCGGATATCTCGAGCCCGCGGTTCATGGGCCCCGGGTGCATGACGATCGTATCGGGCCCGAGGAGCGCGAGCCGCGCGTCGTCGAGGCCCCAGATGCGCGCGTACTCGCGCGGGTTCGGGAAGAAGGCGGCGCGCATGCGCTCGGCCTGGATCCGGAGCATCATCACGGCGTCGGGCGTGCCCTCGACGAGCGCCGCGTCGAGGTCGTAGCGGACGGTGACGGGCCAGGATCCGACGCCCACCGGCACGAGCGTGGGCGGCGCGACGAGCGTGACCTCGGCGCCGAGCGTCGTGAGGAGCCAGGCGTTCGAGCGGGCGACGCGGCTGTGCAGCACGTCGCCGACGATGACGACGCGCGTGCCGTCGAGGCCCGTGCCGCGTGCGGCGGATCCGTGAAGCCGGCGGCGGATGGTGAACGCGTCGAGCAGCGCCTGCGTGGGGTGCTCGTGCGTGCCGTCGCCCGCGTTGACGATCCCGGCGTCGATCCAGCCGCTGCCGGCGAGCGTGTGCGGCGCGCCCGACGACGGGTGCCGGACGACCACGCCGTCGGCGCCCATCGCCTGCAGCGTCTGCGCGGTGTCCTTGAGGCTCTCGCCCTTGGAGACGCTCGACCCCTTGGCACTGAAGTTGATGACGTCGGCCGACAGGCGCTTGGCGGCGGCCTCGAACGAGATGCGCGTGCGGGTGGAGTCCTCGAAGAAGAGGTTGACGACCGTGCGGCCGCGGAGGGCGGGCGTCTTCTTGATCTCGCGCGTGCCGACGTCGGCCATGTCCTCGGCCACGTCGAGGATGTGGATCGCCTCGTCGCGGGACAGGTCGCGGGTGGAGAGCAGGTGCCTCATCGGGTCGCCCCCTCGCCCGCGGAGTCGCTCGCGGCATCGTCGTCCGGGCCGGCGATGCTCACCGACTCCTCGCCGTCGGTCTCCTCGAGCCGGACGAAGATCCGCTCGGCGAGGCTCGACGGCAGGTTCTTGCCCACGAAGTCGGCGCGGATGGGGAGCTCGCGGTGGCCGCGGTCGACCAGCGCGGCGAGCCGCACGGCCGTGGGACGGCCGAGGTCGCCGATGGCGTCGAGGGCGGCGCGCACGGTGCGGCCGGAGAAGAGCACGTCGTCGACGAGCACGACCGTCCGGCCGTCGACGCCGCCGGCGGGCAGCCGCGTGGGCGCGGGCGCGCGGGTGGGGTTCCGCTGCAGGTCGTCGCGGTACATGGTGACGTCGAGCGAGCCGACCAGGTCGGCGGGGGCCTCGGGCTCGAGGCGGGCGATGATCCGGCCGATGCGCTCGGCGAGGACGGTGCCGCGGGTGGGGATCCCGAGGAGCAGCAGGCCGTGCGGGCCGCGGTTCGACTCGAGGATCTCGTGGGCGATGCGCGTGAGCGCACGGGTGATGTCAGAGGGCTGCAGCACGATGCGCTGAGGCAATCCGACCTCCTTCCCCGCCTCTCGGGACGGATGTTAAAGGTGGTCTGTTCCGCCGGTCACTCTAGCGGGTGTCCCCCGTGCGCGGGGTGCGTCGCGCAGCCCGCGCGTGTCCTCAGCGCTCGGACGCGTCGAGCACCGCGCGGATCCGGCCGAGCACGGCGGCGTCCTGCAGGCTCGTGGCGTCGCCGAGGGTGCGGCCCTCGACGAGGTCGGCGAGGAGGCGCCGCATGATCTTGCCCGAGCGCGTCTTGGGCACGTCCGGCACCGCGACGATCCGGCGCGGCTTCGCGACCGGCCCGATCGCGCGCGCGACGTGCGCCGTGAGGATCGGCCCCAGCTCCGCGGCGAGCGCCGCCCAGCCCTCCGCGTCGTCGTCCGCGGGCCGGTCGTCGCCGCGCGGCACGACGAACGCGACCACGCGCTGGCCGGTGAGGTCGTCCGCGACTCCCGTGACGCCCGCCTCCCCCACGCGCGGGTGCGCCACGAGCGCCGACTCGATCTCGATGGTGGAGAGGCGGTGGCCGGACACGTTGACGACCTCGTCGATCCGGCCCTGCAGCGCCACGTCGCCGTCGGCGTCGCGCCGGGCGCCGTCGCCCGCGAGGAACCAGCCGCGGTCGGCGAACCGCTCCCAGTACGCGCGGCGGTAGCGGTCGGGATCGCCCCACACGGTGCGGGCCATGCCGGGCCAGGGACGCTGGATCACGAGGAGGCCGCCCTCCCCATCTGCGGCGGGCTCCCCGTCGTCGTCGACCACGTCCACGCGGAACCCGGGCAGCGCGCGGCCGGCGGCGCCGGGCTTCAGGGTCGAGACGCCCGGCAGCGGCGCGATGACGGCGGCCCCGGTCTCGGACTGCCACCACGTGTCGACCACGGGCGCGCGACCGCCGCCGATCTCCCGGTGGAACCAGCGCCACGCGGCGGGGTTGATCGCCTCCCCCACGGACCCCAGCAGCCGGATGCTCGACAGGTCGTGCCCGTCGACGCCCTCCGGGTACCAGCCCATGAGAGAGCGGATGAGCGTGGGCGCCGTGTAGTACGTCGTCACCCCGTACCGCTCGATGATCTCGAGGTGCCGCCCGCGGTGGGGCGTGTCGGGCGTGCCCTCGTAGATCACCTGCGTGAGCCCGTTGGAGAGCGGCCCGTAGATCTCGTAGGTGTGCGCGGTGACCCAGGCGAGGTCGGCCGTGCACCAGTGCACGTCGTCGGGCTTGGCGTCGAAGTGGGCCCAGTGCGCCCATGACGCGTGCGTGAGGTAGCCGCCGCTCGTGTGCACCAGGCCCTTGGGGCGGCCGGTCGTGCCCGAGGTGTAGATGATGAAGAGCGGGTGCTCGGCGTCGAAGGCGCGGGGCTCGTGCAGCGGAGAGGCGGATCCCACCGCGTCGTGCCACCAGACGTCGCGTCCCGCGGTCCACGGCACGTCCTGGCCGGTGCGGCGGACGACGAGCACGTGCTCGATCGACGCGACGCCCGCGACGGCCTCGTCGGCCTGCGGCTTGGTGGCGACGGCCGTGCCGCGCCGGTTCTGCCCGTCGCTCGTGATGAGGAGCTTCGCGCCCGTGTCCTCGACGCGGAAGCGCAGGGCCTCCGCGGAGAAGCCGCCGAACACGAGCGAGTGCACGGCGCCGATGCGGGCGACGGCGAGCGTCGCGACGATCGTCTCGACGAGCACGGGCAGGTAGATCACGACGCGGTCGCCGGGGCCGACGCCGAGGGCCGTGAGGGCGTTGGCGGCGCGGGACACCTCCTCCTGGAGGTCGCGGTAGGTGACCGTGCGGCGGTCGCCCGGCTCGCCCTCGAAGCGCAGCGAGACCTTCTCCCCGCGTCCCGCCGTCACGTGCCGGTCGACGCAGTTGACGGCGACGTTGAGGCGTCCGCCCGCGAACCACGTGGCGGCGGGGACCTGCGGGCTGCCGTCGGCGGCGACCGGCGGGATCCACGTGTGCGCCGTCTCCCACGGCGTCTCCCAGTCGAGACGGCGGGCGGCCTCCTCCCAGAAGGCGACAGGATCCGCCTCCGCCCGGTCGTACGCCTCCGCGGTGACGTTCGCGGCGGCGGCGAGCGCGGCGGGCGGCGGGAAGAGCGCCTGCTCGGTCGCGGTGCCCTCCACGGCATCGGGTGCGGTCTCGGCCTGCTCGGTGCGCTGCGAGGTCATGCGACGACGGTACGTGCGGCGCACCGCGGATCCGGAACCGGGACGTCACGGGGCGACACGGAGCGGGCGGGGTCAGCCCCAGCGCCGCACGAGCACCCGCTCGACCAGGCCCACGACCGCGTCGGTGACGGCGCCCAGCACGGCGAGCAGCACGATGGCGAGCAGCACCCGATCGACGCGTCCGTTCGCGGACGACTCCGTGAGCAGGAAGCCGAGCCCCATCGACGCGGCGAGGAGCTCGGCCGCCACGAGGAACAGCCACGACTGCGCGAGCGCGAGGCGGAGGCCGGAGACGACGGCGGGCAGCACGGCCGGCAGCTGCACCGTGAGGAGCAGCGGGATCCGCGTGAGCCCGAACGCGCGTCCCACCTCCACGAGGTGCGGATCCACGTGCCGCAGCGCCCCGGCGACGGTCGTGTAGACGGGGAACATCGCGCCGATGGCGACCAGGGTCACCTTGGAGTCCTCGTTGATCCCCATCCAGAGCAGCAGCAGCGGCACCCACGCGAGCGACGGCACCGTGCGGAACGCGCCCGCGGTCGGCGCGAGGAGGAGCCGGCCGATCCGAGACAGCCCGACGACGGCCCCGAGCACGAGTCCCACCGTGGCCCCCAGCGCGAAGCCGAGGAGCACGCGCTGCAGCGAGATGGCGACGTACCGCCCGAGGATCCCCTGCTCGGCGAGCTGCACGCCGGCGCGCACGACGTCGAGCGGCGCGGGCAGGAGGTGGGCGGGCACGGCGCCCGTCGCCGTGACGACCGCCCAGAGGCCGACCACAAGGACGGGGACGACGAGGCCCACGGCGGCCCGGAGGAGGACGCCACGGGTCGCCCGGCCGGGCGCCGGCCGCGCGACGCGATCGCCGACGTCGTCCGGGACCTCGGCGCCCGCGCGGCCGCCCGTGCGGACGTCCTCCCGCGCGGGCCGGAGCGCGGTCATCCGGCCGACCCGGAGGCGGCGTCCGCGGCCTCGGCGAACCGCGGCTCGAACAGCTCGTCGAGCGCGGTGTCGACCTTCCCCTGGTCCGGCACGTCGCCGGACTCCACGAGGATCGGGCCGACGCGCTCCAGCACGGCGCGCTGGGCGTCGCCGGGGACGGGATCCACGCCGAGGTTCGTGCGGTCGATCACGGTGGAGGCGACGGCGGGGTCGATCGCGGCGGCCTGCGCGAGGATCGCCGCGGTCTCGTCGGGGTGGTCGACGGCCCACGCGCGAGCTTCCTCGTAGGAGTCGACGACGGCCTGCGCGAGGTCGGGCGACGCGTCGAGGAACGACTGCGTGGCGTTGAGGAACCCGTAGGTCGCGAAGTCGACGTTCCGGTACAGCAGCGTGGATCCCGCCTCGGCCTCGCTCGCCGCCATGAGCGGGTCCAGCCCGGCCCACGCGTCGACCGAGCCGTTCTCGAGCGCGGCGCGGCCGTCGGCGTGCTGGAGGTTCTGGATCGTGACGTCGGAGGCGGGGATGCCCGCCTGGTCGAGCGTCTGCAGCAGGAAGAAATACGGGTCGGTGCCCTTCGTGGCGGCGATGTCGGCCCCGCGGAGCTGGTCGACGCTCGTGATGGGTGACCCCTTCGGCACGACGATCGCGGTCCACTCGGGCTGCGAGTACACGTCGATGGTGCGGATGGGCGAGCCGTTGGCCCGGTTGAGGAGCGCGGCGGACCCGGCGGTGGATCCCACGTCCACGGCCCCGGCGCGCAGCAGCTCGTTGGCCTTGTTGGATCCGGCGCTCTGCACCCAGTCGACCGTCACGTCCGTCCCCAGCCGCTCCTCCACGAGGCCCTGGTCCTTCACGATGAGGCTCAGCGGGTTGTAGGTCGCCCAGTCGAGGGTGAGCGTGTCGGCGCTCCACCCGGCGGGATCCGCGGATGCCTCGGCGGCGGGGGCGACGGACGAGCCCTCCCCCGCGGCGCACCCGGCGAGGAGCATCGCGGCGACGCCCGCGAGCGCGAGGGCGGGGAGGGATCTGCGGGGCAGGAGACGGGTCACGGTGGGTCCTCGGTGCGGTGTCGGGTGGTGCGGGTGGGCGGCGTGTGGTGCGGGTGGGTGGCGGTCGGCCGGCTCAGCGCGCCCGGTGGCCCGGCACGCCGAGCCCCTCGAGCAGCTCGGCGCGGAGGGCGGCGAGGGTCGCGTCGCCGCGGTCGCGCGGGCGGGCGCCCGGCACCTCGAGGACGCGGCGGACGATCGCGCCGGGTGCGGCGCCGTCCGCGGGATCCGGGCCGAGCAGCACCACGCGGTCGGCGAGGTGCAGGGCCTCGTCCACGTCGTGCGTGACGAGGAGGACCGTGGTCGGGATCGCGGCGTGCACGTCGAGCAGCAGGTCCTGCATGCGCAGGCGCGTGAGGGCGTCGAGCGCGCCGAACGGCTCGTCGAGCACGAGGACGCGGGGCCGCCGGGCGAGCGCGCGGGCGAGCGAGGCGCGCTGGGCCATGCCGCCGGAGACCTGCCGGGGACGGAGGTCGGCGGCCTCGGCGAGGCCGGTCAGCTCGAGCAGGTCGCGCACGCGCGCGTCGCCCTCGGCGCGCGGCACGTCGCGGGGCAGTCCGAGGCGGACGTTGGCGCGGATGGTGCGCCACGGCAGCAGGCGCGGCTCCTGGAACGCGACCGCGGAGCGCTGGTCGACGTCACGCACGGGCGTGCCGTCGATGCGGATGGATCCGGCGTCGGGCCTGTCGAGGCCGCTCACCTGGCGGAGGAGGGTCGACTTGCCGCAGCCGGACGGCCCGAGGACGGCGACGACGTCGCCCGCGGCGAGGTCGAGGTCCACGTCCCGCAGCACGGTGCGCCGGGCCCTGGATCCGTCGACGGCGAACGACCGTCCGACCCCGCGGAGCTCGACCGCGCCGGCGGAGCCCGCGGTCGCATCCGGGGCGGGAGCGGGCGACGCGGCGGTCGTCCGGTCGGGTCGCGATGCGGATGCGGTGACGGGCATGACCCGACGGTAGGACGGCCCGGGCACCGGCGGAACGTCCCGCGTCACACGCGGTCGCGGGGCGTCACGCGAGGTAACGGGGTGGCGCGACGCACCCCGCGACGCCTAGGCCTGCGTCGCCGCGATCCGCGCGAGCATGCCGTTCACGAACGAGGCCGACTCGTCCGTCGAGAGCGACGACGCGAGGTCCACGCTCTCCGAGATCGCGACGCCGTCGGGCACGTCGGCGTTGAAGAGGATCTCCCAGATGCCGATGCGCAGGATCGCGCGGTCGACGGCGGGCATGCGGGCGAGCGTCCAGTTCACCGAGTACGTCTCGATGAGCTCGTCGATCTCGTCCTGGTGCTCGACGAAGCCCTCGGCGATCTCGCGCGCGTACTGCCACGAGGCCTGGCGGTCGGGCTCGGCCGCGGCGCGCTGCTGCTCGACCGCGAGGGTCGCGGGGATGGACTCGCCGCGGATGTCCGCGACGTAGAGGACGTCGAGGGCGCGCTTGCGCGCCTTGGTGCGTGCGCTCACGGGTCAGTCGGTGACGCGGCCGAGGTAGTCGCCCGTGCGGGTGTCCACCTTGACGCGCGTGCCCTGCTCGAGGAAGAGCGGGACCTGGATCTGGTGCCCGGTCTCGACGGTCGCGGGCTTGGTGCCGCCCGTCGAGCGGTCGCCCTGCAGGCCCGGCTCCGTGTACGTGATGGTGAGCACGACGGACGCGGGCAGCTCGACGTAGAGCCCCTCGCCGTTGTGCAGCGCCACGGTGACGTCCTGGTTCTCGAGCATGAAGTTCTTCGCGTCGCCGACCTGCGCGGCGGACAGCGTGATCTGGTCGTAGTCGCTCGTGTCCATGAACACGAAGTTCTCGCCGTCGGCGTAGAGGTACTGGAAGTCGCGGCGGTCGACCGTCTCGGTCTCGATCTTCGCGCCCGCGTTGAACGTGCGGTCGACGACCTTGCCGCTCATCACGTTCTTGACCTTGGTGCGCACGAACGCGCCGCCCTTGCCCGGCTTGACGTGCTGGAACTCGATGACGGTCCACAGCTGGCCGTCCATGTTGAGGACGACGCCGTTCTTGATGTCAGCGGTAGAGGCCATGCGGGAGGGTCCTTGCCTGTTCGACGAGCGGGAGGTGCGGCGTCGATGCGGCCGCACGGGGATGCCGGGGCCGACCCGGTGCGGGCGGCGTGGCGATCCGAGGGATCAGCCTAACGGGTGCCGGTCACGACGTGCGCGAGGGCCAGGAGGTACGAGCCCTGCCCGAGCCCCGCGATGACGCCCGTCGCGACGGGCGAGATGACGCTGGTGTGCCGGAACTCCTCGCGCGCGTGCGGGTTGGAGATGTGCACCTCGAGGAGCGTGATGCCGGCCTTCGTGACGAGCGCCGCGGCGTCGCGGAGCGCGTACGAGTAGTGCGTGAAGGCGGCCGGGTTCATGATGACGGGCGTGCGCGTGTCGACGGCCTCGTGCAGCCAGCCGATGAGGGTCGCCTCGTCGTCGGTCTGCCTGAGGTCGATCTCGACGTCGTCGGGCGCGAACGCGACGAGCTCGCGGCGGAGGTCGTCGAGCGACCCGGTGCCGTACACGTCGGGCTCGCGGCTGCCGAGCCGTCCGAGGTTGGGGCCGTTGAGGACGAGCACGCGTGACATGCGCACCAGCCTAGGGCGCGGCCCGGGCCCGCTCAGCCGACGCTCTGGCCGCCGTCCGAGCGGATGCGCTGGCCGTTGATCCAGCCGCCCTCGGCCGAGACGAGGAAGCACACGAGCGCCGCCGCGTCGCGGGGCTCGGCGAGGCGGCCGCGCGGCGTGGTCTCCCGCAGGGTCTCGCGGATCTCGTCGGTGAACCAGCCCGTGTCCGTGGGCCCGGGGTCCACGAGGTTCGCGGTGATGCGCACGTCCTCCAGCTCGCGCGCGGCGGCGATGACGACGCGGTCGAGCGCGGCCTTGCTCGCGCCGTAGGGAACGTTGCCGACGACGTGGTCGCTCGTGAGCGCGACGATGCGGCCGGCGCCGGGCACCGCGCGGTACCGGCGCGCGAACCCCTGGATGAGCTGGAGCGACGCCCGCACGTTGACGGCGAGGTGCCGCTCGAGGCTCTCGACGCTGGTGTCGAGGAGCGCGCTGTCGACCGACTCGGCGTGCGAGAGGACGAGCGCCGTGATCGGGCCGAGCCCCGCCTCGACCGCGTCGAGGATCCGCTCGGCCGCGGCCGTGTCCACGAGGTCGGCCTCGACGCCGTGCGCCCGGCCGCCCGCGCGCTCGACGGACTCGGCGACGCGCGCAGGGTCCTCGGGTTGCCGGCCCCAGGGCATCCGGGCGTCGTAGTCGGACCAGTAGGTGAAGGCGACGTCCCAGCCGTCGAGGGCCAGGCCCTCCGCGACGGCGGCGCCGATGCCGGAGACGCGGCCGACGCCCGTGACGAGCGCGACGGGCCGGGGCCGGTCGGGATGCGCGGGATCCGTCACGAGCCGATCTCCTGGTACGCCGCGAACAGCAGCGCCTCCTCGGGCCCGTTGAGCACGCTCGCCCGGCCGACGCCGTCGAGCACGATGAACCGCATCATGTCGCCGCGCGCCTTCTTGTCGCGCTTCATGCTCGCGACGAGCGTGGGCCAGCGGCCGACCGGGTAGCTGGTGGGGAGGTCGAGCGAGTCGAGGATCCGCCGGTGCCGGTCCACCGCCTCGTCGGACAGCGAGCGCGTGAGGCGCGAGAGCTCGGCCGCGAAGACCATGCCGACCGCGACGGCCGCGCCGTGCCGCCAGCGGTAGCGCTCGGCGTGCTCGATGGCGTGGCCGAGCGTGTGGCCGTAGTTGAGGATCTCGCGGCGGCCCTTCTCGGTGAAGTCCTCCCCCACGACCTCGGCCTTCATCGCGATCGACAGCTCGACGACGCGGCGGAACTCCGGGCTCGTGGGGTCCGTGACGCGCGCAACGTCCCGCTCGATGATGTCGAGGATCTCGGGCACGGCGATGAACCCGGCCTTCACGATCTCCGCGAAGCCCGTGACGATCTCGTTGCGCGGCAGGGTCGCCAGCAGGTCGAGGTCGACGATCACGGCTGTCGGCGCGTAGAAGGCGCCCACGAGGTTCTTGCCCTCGGACGTGTTGATGCCCGTCTTGCCGCCGACGGCCGCGTCGACCATGGCGAGCACGGTCGTGGGGATCTGGATGAGCATCACGCCGCGCAGCCACGTGGCCGCGACGAACCCGCCGAGGTCGGTCGTGGCGCCGCCGCCGAGCGTGATGACGGCGTCCGAGCGCGTGAAGTCGGTGGTGCCCATGATCTTCCAGCAGAACGCCGCGACCTCGACGCGCTTGGCGCCCTCCGCGTCGGGCACCTCCGCGAGGTACACCTCCACGTCGCCCTGCAGGCGCTCGCGCAGCCGGGACGCCTCCTCGGCGAGGGCGGGCGCGTGCACGATGAGCACCTTGCGGACGCGCGGGCCGAGCAGCGCGCCAACGCCCTGGACGAGGCCGCGGCCCACGGTGACGTCGTAGCCGGGGGTGCCGGAGACGCGGATCACGGTGGGCGCGTCGGGCTCGACGGCGTCGCTCCCGGCGGCGGGGCTCGCGGTGGGGGTCGCGGTGGGGGTCGGTTCGGTCATGGCTGCCTCTCCCGGGCGAAGCGCTCGATCTCGCGCGCGATGCGCGGGAGCGGGCGGTCGGAGGTGTCGATGGTCAGGTCGGCGAGCGAGCGGTAGAGCTCCTCGCGGTCGGCGACGATGCGCCGCCAGCTGTCGAGGCCGTCGACGAGCGGGCGGTCGTGGCCGCGGATCCGCGAGCGCACGGCGTGCTCGCTCACGGTGAGGAGCACGACCCGGCAGGCCTCCAGATCGGCGCGCGTCGCGGGATCGAGGACGGCTCCCCCGCCGAGCGAGACGACGCCGTCGTCCGCGAGCGCGGCAGCGACCTGGGCGCGCTCGAGCTCGCGGAATCGCGGCTCGCCGTGCTCGCGGAAGATGTCGGCGATGGATCCGTGCGCCTGGACGATCGCCCGGTCCGTGTCGGTGAACGGCAGCCCCAGGGCCTTCGCCACGCGGCGGCCGACCGTGGTCTTGCCCGCGCCGGGCGGGCCGATCAGGACGACCGGCACGCTCAGGCCTCGGGTGCCGCCGGCGGCGCGGCGTCCGCCTCGTCCACGAGGTCGGCGCCGGTGCGGCGGCCCTCGGGGATCGCGTCGAGGTAGCCGCGGAGGTTGCGCAGTGTCTCGCCCACGGAGTCGCCGCCGAACTTCTCCAGCACGGCGTCGGCGAGCGTGAGCGCGACCATGGCCTCGGCGACGACGCCCGCGGCCGGGACCGCGCACACGTCGGAGCGCTGGTGGTTCGCGGGGGCCGCGCCGCCCGTGGCGGTGTCGATGGTGCGGAGGGCGCGCGGCACGGTCGCGATGGGCTTCATGCCGGCGCGGACGCGGAGGACCGTGCCCGTCGACATGCCGCCCTCGGTGCCGCCGGCGCGGTCCGTGGACCGGCCGATGCCGGCCGCCGTGGAGAAGAGCTCGTCGTGCGCCTCGGATCCGCGGCGCGTGGTGGTGAGGAAGCCGTCCCCGACCTCCACGCCCTTGATCGCCTGGATGCCCATGAGCGCGGCCGCGAGCTTGGAGTCGAGGCGGCGGTCCCAGTGCACGTGCGAGCCGAGGCCGGGCGGCAGGTCGTAGGCGAGGACCTCGACGACGCCGCCGACCGTGTCGCCGCCGGACTTCGTGTCGTCGACCTCCGCGACCATGCGGGCGCTGGTCTCGGGGTGGAAGCAGCGCAGCGGATCCGCGTCGAGCGCGTCCACGTCGGCGGGCGTCGGCAGAGGGGCGCCCTCAGGGACGCGGACGGGGCCGATGGCGAGCGTGTGGCTGACGAGCGTGATGCCGAGCTCGGCGAGGAACGCGCGCGCGACGGCGCCGAGCGCGACGCGGGCCGCGGTCTCGCGGGCGCTCGCGCGCTCGAGGACGGGACGCGCCTCGTCGAAGTCGTACTTCTGCATGCCCACGAGGTCGGCGTGACCGGGGCGGGGACGCGTGAGGGCCGCGGCGCGCGCGCCTTGCAGCTTCTCCGGATCCACCGGCTCGGGGCTCATGATGTCGACCCACTTGGGCCACTCCGTGTTGCCGATGCGCACCGCGATGGGGCTGCCGAGCGTGCGCCCGTGGACCACGCCGGTGGACAGGCTCAGCTCGTCCTGCTCGAACGCCATGCGCGCGCCGCGGCCGTAGCCGAGCTTGCGACGGGCGAGGTCGGCGCGGATGCCGTCGAGGCTGACGGGCACGCCCGCGGGCAGGCCCTCCAGGACGGCGATGAGTTCGGGGCCGTGGGATTCCCCGGCGGTGAGCCAACGCAGCATGGCCCCATCCTCCCACAGCGGCAGGGACCGACCCGCGGGCCAGGCGCCGATCCAGGGCCTCCCACAGCGGCAGGGACCGACCCGCGGATCAGGCGCCGATCCAGGGCCTCCCACAGCGGCAGGGACCGGCCCGCGGATCAGGCGCCGGTCCAGGGCCTCCGCGGATCGCGGCCGACGCTCGCGAGCATCGCCGCCAGCACGCGCTCCGCGTCAGGCAGCGGCCGTTCCGCGTCGCCCGCGACGAACAGCCGCACCTGGCCGAGCGCCTGGTGCACGAGCATGTCGATCCCCGGCACGACCCGGCCGCCCGCGCGCTCCCACGCCGACGCGATCCCGGTGGGCCACGGCGCGTACGTCACGTCGAGGAGCACGGTCGCCTCGGGCAGGGCGGTCGGCAGCGGCACGGCCGCGGCGGCGTCGCCCGGCAGGGTGCTGACCACGGTGTCGGCCTCGCGGAGCGCGCCCGCCGCGTCGTCGAGGTGGGCGGTGCGGAGCGCGACGCCCAGCTCCGCGGCCAGCGGCGCGAGCTCCCGCCCCTGCTCCGGCCGACGGGCCGCGACGACGACCTCGTGCGCCCCCATGCGGGCCAGCGCGACGACAGCCGAGTGCGCCGTGGATCCGGCGCCGAGCACGACGGCCCGCTGCGAGCGTTCGACTCCGGCCGCCCCGAGCGCGCGCACGATGCCCGCGACGTCCGTGTTCGCGCCCCGCCGGACGACGGCCCCCGCCGCGTCGCGCTCGAGCAGCAGCGTGTTGGCCGCGCCCGCGAGCCGGGCAGTCTCGTCGATCACGTCGAGGAGCGGCAGCACGTCGCGCTTGAGCGGCATGGTGAGCGAGAGGCCTCGCCAATCGGACCCGAGCCCCGCGATGACACCGCCGAGGTCCGCCCCCGTGCACTCCACAGCCTCGTAGGTCCAGTCGAGCCCCAGCACCGCGTATGCCGCTGCGTGCAGCCGCGGCGACAGCGAGTGCGCGATGGGGCTGCCGAGGACCGCCAGCCGCACGGCCGGCGTCCGCGGGTCAGCCATTGCCCGGGTTGTCCTTCATGAACTGCTGCCACTGCGCGACGGCCTTCTGGTGCTCCTCGTACGTCTGGGAGAAGACGGTGTCGCCCGTGATGGTGTTCACGGTGACGAAGTACAGCCACGGGCCGTCGGCTGGGGCGATCGCCGCCTTGATCGCGAGGTCGCCCGGGTTCGAGATGGGGCCGATCGGCAGGCCCGGGTGCACGTAGGTGTTCCACGGGTTGTCGTCGGCGCGCTCGGCGTCGGTGGTCGTCACGCGGCCGACCGAGTTCGCGCCGTAGGCGACCGTCGCGTCCGACTGCAGCGGCATGCCGATCGCGATGCGGTTCTGGAAGACGCGCGACACCTTGTAGAAGTCCCCCTCGAAGCGGGCCTCCTTCTGGATCAGCGCGGCGAGCGTGAGGACGCGGTGCCGGTCGGCGGGCGCGACGCCGGCCTGGTCGAGCGCCTGGAAGGTGCGGCTCACCATCGCCTTCACCATGTCCGTCGCGGAGGTGCCCGGCGGGAAGTCGTAGGTGGCCGGGAAGAGGTAGCCCTCGATGTTCGGCGCCTCGGCCGGGATGCCGAGCGCGGCGCGATCCGACGCGGCGGCCTCGAGGTCGGCGACGGGCGTGCCCGTGCCCTCCGCGATGAGCTCGAACGCCTGCGCGGCGGTCTGGCCCTCGGGGATGGTGACCTTGGCCTGGATCTGGCTGGCGGGATCCTGGAGCATCGCGAGCGCGGACGCCGCGCTCATCTGCTTCCGCAGCGTGTACGTGCCCGGCTGGAAGACGACCTCGCCGCCCGACGCGACGACGGCCTGGTAGAACGCCTTCGACGTCTTCACCACGTCCTGGGAGGCGAGCGTGTCGCCGATGGTGCTGCCGGTGTCACCCGTCTTGACGACCACCTGGACCTCGCCGGATCCGTCGCCGTCGTAGTCGGTCGGCTCGGCGGGCGTGAGCAGGGCGGAGACGACCGGGCCGAACAGCGACGTCGCGATGACGGCCGCACCGCCGAACAGCACGACGAGCAGCAGCACGACGTACGGCCACTTCGGGTGGCGGCGCTTGGGCTTCGGGGCGACGGGGGCGGCCGCGCGCGGCGGTGCGCCACGAGGGGCGGCCGGCGTCTCGCGCGTCGCCGTGGTGGCGGGCACGGCGACGCGCTCCCGCTCCTCGGTCGCGGGTCGCGGAGCGTCGGCGGACGGCCGGGGCGCGGCATCCCGTCCGACGGGACGCGCCTCGGGCGCCGGGCGTCGCGGCCCGTCATCCGTCGCGGAAGCGGGGGCGGAAGCGGGAGCGGGAGCGGGAGCCGCTGCCTGCGCCTCGGCCGCCTCGCGCAGGGCACGGAGCTCGCGGCGCGTCATGGGCGCGCCGGTGCCGATGCCCGGTCCGTCGCCACGCGGCGCAGGAGCGGGAGACGATGGACGTCCGGGTGCCGCCGCCTGCTCGCCGAACAGGCTCTCGAAGGGGTCGCCACCTCCGCCCGCGGCCGCCGTGGCGCGTCGGGTGGGATCGTTCTCAGGCGTGTCGGTCAGGATCGACTCGGTTCCTCGGGACGAGAGCACCGGGTGGGGAGCCGGCGGCGCGCTCGGTCTCGAGCGCATGTTGAAGGATTATAACGGCCGCCACCTGGTCGATCACCGGCTTCTGCTTACGGGAGCCTCTGCCCGAGGCGCGCAGGGCGCCCTGGGCGGAGACCGTCGAGAGGCGCTCGTCGACCAGCCGCACGGGGATGTCCGTGGCATCCGCGAGCCGCCGGGCGAACCCCTCCGCGTCATCCGTGGATGCGGTCGCCCGGCCCGAGAGCGCGAGCGGCAGTCCCACGATGAGCTCGGTGCAGTCGATCTCGGCGGCGACCTCGAGGATCCGCCGCACGTCCGCGGAGCCGCCGGCATCGCGCGGCACGGTCTCGACGGGCGTCGCGATCAGGCCGTGCGGATCCGAGCGGGCGAGCCCGACGCGGGCCTTCCCCACGTCGACCGCGAGCCGGGATCCGATCCGCATCAGGAGTCGAGCGCCTGGCGCACCGCGGTCAGCGCGTCGCCGATGGCCGAGACGTCGGATCCTCCGCCCTGCGCGAGGTCGTCCTTGCCGCCTCCGCCGCCGCCGAGCACCGCCGCCGCCGCCCGGGCGAGCTGCCCGGCCTTGGCGCCCGCGTCGCGCGCGGCCTGGTTGGTGGCCACGATGACGGTCGGCTTGCCGCCCGCGTCGCCGGCGAGGGCGACCACGACGGGCTCCGATCCCGCGCGCTCGCGCACGAGGGTCACGAGCTGGCGCACCTCGTCGGCGGAGCGGACGCTGCCGAGCGACTCCTGAATCAGCGTCACGGCGCCGACGCGCGCGCCCTCCTGCAGGAGCGCGGGCACGCGCTGCTGCAGCGCCTGCGCCTCGAAGTCGGCGATGCGCCGCTCCGCGGTCTTGAGGTTCTGCATGAGGTCGGCGATGCGGTCGGGCAGCTGCTCGCGCGGCGTCTTGAGGCTCGAGGTGAGCTGCGACACGATGGCGCGCTCCACCGCCAGGTCCTGGAACGCCTCGCGGCCGACGAGCGACTCGATGCGGCGGTTGGTGGATCCGACGGACGACTCCCCCACCACGTTGATGAGCCCGATCTGCGCGCTGGACGACACGTGCGTGCCGGCGCACAGCTCGCGCGACCACGGGCCGCCGATGTCGACCACGCGCACGGTGTCGCCGTACTTCTCGCCGAACAGCGCCATGGCGCCGAGCTGCTTGGCCTCGTCGATGGGCATCACGCGCGTCACGACCTGCAGGTCGTCGCGCACGGCGCCGTTCGCGATGTCCTCGATCTCGCTGCGCGTCTCGGGGCTCAGCGCCTGGTTCCACGCGAAGTCGAGGCGCATGTAGCCGGCCCGGTTGTAGGACCCGGACTGGTGCGCGTCCTGGCCGAGCACCTGACGGAGCGCTGCGTGGACGAGGTGCGTGCCCGAGTGCGCCTGGGTCGCGCCGCGGCGCCAGTCGGCGTCGACGACGGTCGTGGCCGCGTCGCCGACGCCCACCTCGCCCGAGCGCACCTGCACGCGGTGGCTGATGAGGCCCTTCACGGGCTTCTGCACGTCGAGCACCTCGAGGTCGAAGCCCTGGCCCACGATGCTGCCGGCGTCGGCCTCCTGGCCGCCGGACTCGGCGTAGAGGCTCGTCTCGGGGAGGATGACCTCCGCGATGTCGCCGACGACCGCGTGGTCGACGCTGTGGCCGCCGACGATGAGCCCGAGGATCGTCGTGCCGGTCTCGAGCTCGTCGTAGCCCGTGAAGCGGGTCTCGCCCGCGGCCCGGAACTCGCTGTAGACGGTGAGGTCGGCGAGGGCCGTCTTCTTGCTCTTGGCGTCGGCCTTGGCCCGCGTGCGCTGCTCCAGCATCAGCCGGTCGAACGCCTCCCGGTCGACCGTGAGGCCGTTCTCCTCGGCCATCTCGAGCGTGAGGTCGATGGGGAAGCCGAAGGTGTCGTGCAGGAGGAACGCGGTGTCGCCCGCGATCCGCTCGCCGCCCTTCGCCTTCGTGTCGCCGACGGCCACGTCGAGGATCGTCGTGCCCCCGGCGAGCGTGCGGAGGAAGGTCTCCTCCTCCGCGTATGCCAGGCGGGTGATGCGGTCGAAGTCGTCGGAGACCTCGGGGTAGGCGGCCTTCATCGCGTCGCGCGACGCGGGGAACAGCTCGCCGAAGGTCGCGGTGTCCACGCCCATCAGGCGCATCGCGCGCACCGTGCGCCGCATGAGGCGGCGGAGGATGTAGCCGCGTCCCTCGTTCGACGGCCGCACGCCGTCCGACATCAGCATGAGCGAGGAGCGAACGTGGTCGGCGACGATCCGCATGCGCACGTCGTCCTCGTGGTCGGCGCCGTAGCGACGGCCGGACAGCTCGGCCGCGCGGTCGAGCACGGGGCGCACCTGGTCGATCTCGTACATGTTCTCGACGCCCTGCTTGAGGAACGCGACGCGCTCGAGGCCCATGCCGGTGTCGATGTTCCTCTTGGGCAGGTCGCCGAGGATCTCGAAGTCGCTCTTGCCCGTGCCCTCCCCGCGCAGGTACTGCATGAAGACGAGGTTCCAGATCTCCACGTAGCGGTCGTCGTCGGTGGCCGGGCCCCCGTCGGCGCCGTACGCGGGTCCGCGGTCGAAGAAGATCTCCGAGCAGGGTCCGGCCGGTCCGGGCTGGCCGGTGTGCCAGTAGTTGGTGTCGCGTCCGAGGCCCTGGATCCGCTCGTCCGGCAGGCCCGCGATGCGCTTCCACGCCTGCCTGGCCTCGTCGTCCTCGTGGTAGACGGTGACCCAGAGGTCGTCGGGCGAGAACCCGAGGCCGCCGTCGGCCTCGCTCGTCGTGAGCAGCTCCCACGCGTACGCGATGGCCTGCTCCTTGAAGTAGTCGCCGAAGGAGAAGTTGCCGTTCATCTGGAAGAAGGTGCCGTGGCGCGGCGTGCGGCCGACCTCCTCGATGTCGAGCGTGCGGATGCACTTCTGGACGCTCGTCGCGCGCGGGAAGGGCGCGGGCACGACGCCCGTGAGGTACGGCACGAACGGCACCATGCCGGCCACCGTGAACAGCAGGGTCGGGTCGTCGCTCACGAGCGACGCGGACGGCACGACGGTGTGCCCCCGGTCGCCGAAGTACGTCAGCCAGGCGTTGCGGATGTCTGCGGTCTGCATGCGGTCTACTGCTTTCCCAGCTCGGTGATGGTGTCCTCGGCCTCGCCCACGGCGGAGCGCAGCTCGGCCTCGCGGCGGCGGTAGCCGTGCTCGACGGACTCGCCGAACCGGCGGGCCCGGGCGTCGACGTCCTGGAACAGGCGGTGCCCGGCGGGGGTGCGGTCGACCACGTGGGCGACCGCGAAGCCGATGACGACCCCCACGACGATGAGGACGAGGTTCTTCATGCTGCTCCCCTTCCGGGAGGTGACGCGACGGGCTGGCGGCCTTCGGGGCCGAGGGCGATCCTACCGGCCGGGCCCCGCGCCGCCCGGGCCGGGTCGGGTCGTCGCGGCCGCAGGGCCGCCCGGATACGACGCGAGGCGGGCCGCCCGGATGGGCGACCCGCCTCGCGGACGGTGGTGCGGTGGGGCTAGCGGGCCGCGTAGTACTCGACGACCAGCTGGACCTCGCAGGTCACGGGGACCTCGGCGCGCTTCGGCAGGCGCACGAGGCGGGCCTGGAGCTTGTCGAGCTCGACCTCGAGGTACGAGGGGAGCTTCGGCAGCACGTCGGCGTGACCGCCGGCGGCGGCGACCTGGAAGGGCTCGGTGCCCTCGGAGCGCGGCTTGACGTGGATCATCTGGCCGGCCTTCACGCGGAAGGAGGGACGGTCGACGATCTTGCCGTCGACCATGATGTGGCGGTGCACGACGAGCTGGCGGGCCTGCGCCGTGGTGCGCGCGAGGCCGGAGCGGACGACGAGCGCGTCGAGGCGCTGCTCGAGGATCTCGACGAGGTTCTCACCGGTCAGGCCCTGCGTGCGACGCGCCTCCTGGAAGGCGATCTTGAGCTGGGCCTCGCGGATGCCGTACTGGGCGCGCAGACGCTGCTTCTCGCGGAGGCGGACGGCGTAGTCGCTGTCCTGCTTGCGCTTGGACCGGCCGTGCTCGCCCGGCGCGTAGGGGCGCTTCTCGAGGTACTTGGCCGCCTTCGGCGTGAGCGGGATGCCCAGCGCGCGGGAGAGGCGGGTCTTGCTGCGGGTGCGTGACTTGGTGGACACGTTTTCCTTCCAGGGAGAAAGTCTCTGACTACGGATGATGCAGGGCGTCCGCGCACACGCATGGGCGCGCGACGATCGATCCCGCTGATGCGGGTCCTGCGGAAGTAGAGGGATTCGCCACGGGTCGTCCGGCTACAGGACGTGTCCCTTGGATCTGGATGTCGACGCAGCCGCACGCGACACCCCATCTAGGCGTCAGCAAGCGTAGCACGCGATCGGTGCGATCCCGGGGATGGGCCGCGGCGGGATCAGCCCCCGCGGACGATGCGGCGCAGCTTCTCGAGCCGGGCCGAGAGGTCGCGCTCGTACCCGTGCTGCGTGGGCGAGTAGTAGGTGCGGCCGACGAGCTCGTCCGGGAGGTACTGCTGCGTCACGACGCCGATGTCCGCGTCATGGGGATAGCGGTAGCCCTTGCCGTGGCCGAGTCGCTTCGCGCCCGGGTAGTGCGCGTCGCGGAGGTGGAGGGGCACGCGGCCGAAGGCGCCCGCGCGCACGTCCGCGATGGCCTGGTCGATGCCGAGGTAGGAGGCGTTCGACTTGGGCGCGGTCGCGAGGTGCACGACCGCCTGCGCCAGCGGGATCCGCCCCTCCGGCATGCCGATGAGCTGCACCGCGTCGGCGGCCGCGACCGCGACCACGAGCGCCTGCGGGTCGGCGAGCCCGATGTCCTCCGAGGCGGAGACGATGATCCGCCGGGCGATGAAGCGCGGGTCCTCCCCCGCCTCGATCATCCGCGCCAGGTAGTGCAGCGCGGCGTCGACGTCGGACCCGCGGATCGACTTGATGAAGGCGCTGATGACGTCGTAGTGCTCGTCGCCGTTGCGGTCGTAGCGGAGCAGGGCCCGGTCGACCGCGAGCGCCACCTGCTCCGTGGAGATCGTCACGGGCGCGGGATCCTCGGCGGGCCCGTGGTCGACGCCGTCTGGGTCGTCGTCCTCGTCGTCGTCCTCCTGCCCGTCGGCCGCCGCGCGCGCCTTGCCCGACGCGTCCGCCTGCGCCGAGACGGCTGCCGCCTCGAGCGCCGTCAGCGCGCGCCGGGCGTCGCCGGACGCGAGCCGGATGATCATGGCCCGCGCGTCGTCGTCGAGCGCGAACCGTCCGCCGAGGCCCCGGTCGTCGGCGACGGCGCGGTCCACGAGCACGCCGAGGTCGTCGTCGTCGAGCTGCTCCAGCGTCAGCAGGAGGCTCCGGGAGAGGAGCGGCGAGATGACGGAGAAGGACGGGTTCTCGGTGGTGGCCGCGATGAGGATCACCCACCCGTTCTCCACGCCCGGCAGCAGCGCGTCCTGCTGGGCCTTGGTGAAGCGGTGGATCTCGTCGAGGAAGAGCACGGTCGAGACGCCGAAGAGGTCGCGGTCGCTGAGCGCCTTCTCCATCACCTGCCGCACGTCGCGGACGCCGGCGGTCACGGCCGAGAGCTCGACGAAGCGGCGGCTGGATCCGTGCGCGATGGCCTGCGCGAGCGTCGTCTTGCCCGTACCGGGCGGGCCCCACAGGATGATCGAGACCGAGCCCTGCTCCCCGGCCACGTCCGACGCCAGGCTCACGAGGGGCGAGCCCGGGGCCAGGAGGTGACGCTGGCCGGTGACCTCGTCGAGGCTGCGGGGACGCATCCGGACGGCCAGGGGCGTCGCCCCCGAACGGAGGCCCGGTCGCGTGTCGGTCATGGTCTCGATGGTAGGCGCGACCGGCTATGGTTCCCGTACCGCCGCCTCGGGCGGGACCGACCGGAGGACGCCGTGGCCCCCAGGAACGACCGCGCAGCCCGCGAGGCGCAGGCCCGGCTCCGCCGCTACGCGGCCCGCCAGGAGCTCCACGCCCGCGCCGTCCGACGCCGCCGTCGCGACGACCTGGCCGCGGTCGTCGCCGTGGTCCTCGTCGCCGCGCTCGCGATCGGCGCGCAGCTCGCGTACGAGGCGGGCCCCGGCGCTCCGGCGCCCGTCCCGACCTCCTCCACCCCCGCGTCCCCCGACGCCCCCGCGCGCACGACGCCGGACGTCACGCCGCCCGCTGACACCACCCCCGCGCCCGAGGCGACCCCGACGCCCTGAGCCGCCGATCCGGCCGACGGGTCCTCACGAGCGTCTGCGAGCCGAGGCCGATCGGCGCCGAGCCCGCGCAGGCCCGCCCCGCCCTGGGGCATGATCGACAGGTCGGCCAGCGCCCGCCCCGGGAGGATCCCCCGCGGAGGGCGTGCTCTAGGCTGACGTGCACGTCTCCGCACCGGTCCGGCCGGTCCTACGAACAAGGTGAAATCCGTGGCTGACAACGATCAGACCCCCTGGGGCCGCGTCGACGAGACGGGCACCGTCTTCCTGCGCGAGGGCGACGGCGAACGCGCCGTCGGCCAGTACCCCGACGGGACCCCCGAGGAGGCGCTGGCCTACTTCCAGCGCAAGTTCACGGACCTCGCCGGGCAGGTCACGCTGCTGGAGCAGCGCGCCAAGCGCGGTGCCCCCGCCACCGACGTCTCCAAGGCGGTCGCGCACCTCATCGAGGCCGTGGACGGCGCGAACGCCGTCGGCGACCTCGCCGCGCTCCGCACGCGTCTCGACGTCCTCGCCGCCACCGTCGGCGAGCTCACCGAGAAGCAGGGCGAGGAGCAGCGCCAGGTGGTGCAGGGCGCCATCGCCGAGCGCACCGCCATCGTGGAGGAGACCGAGCGCCTCGCGAGCCAGGACTTCTCGAAGGTCCAGTGGAAGCAGCTGACGGCCGAGGTCGACGCGCTGTTCGGCCGGTGGCAGCAGCACCAGCAGACGGGGCCCCGGCTCCCGAAGAACGACGCCAACGAGCTCTGGAAGCGCTTCCGCACCGCTCGCTCCACCATCGACACCGAGCGCAAGGCCTTCTTCGCCGAGCTCGACAACGCCCACAAGGACGCCCGCTCGAAGAAGCAGGCCATCGTCGAGCAGGCACGCGCCCTCGAGCCGCAGGGCGTCGGCGGCATCCCCGCCTACCGTCGCCTCCTCGACGAGTGGAAGCTCGCCGGACGCGCGGGCAAGCGCTACGACGACGCCCTGTGGGCGCAGTTCAAGGCGGCGGGCGACGTGCTCTACGGCGCCAAGGCCGAGGTCGACGCGGCGGACGACGAGGAGCAGCAGGCCAACCTCCAGGCCAAGCTCGCACTCCTCGACGAGGCCGAGCCCATCCTCCAGATCACGGAGCGCACGGCCGCACGTGACAAGCTCACCGCCGTCCAGCTGCGCTGGGACGCGATCGGTCGCGTGCCGCGGGACAGCGTCAAGACCGTCGAGGATCGCCTGCGCAAGGTGGAGACGCACGTGCGCACCCTGGACGAGGAGTTCTGGCGCAAGAACAACCCGGAGACGAAGGCGCGCTCCGAGGGGCTCGCCTCGCAGCTCGGCGCCGCCATCGACAAGCTGCAGCGCGAGCTCGACGCGGCCAAGGCCGACGGCGACGCGCGACGCATCAAGGACGCCGAGGAGGCCCTCGCCGCCCGCCGAGTGTGGCTGGACGCTCTCGGCTCCTAGCCCGCCCCCTCCGCAGCGCGGCGACGGCCCGGGATCCTCCACAGGATCCCGGGCCGTCGCCCGTCGCCCCGTGCCCGATGGCATGGTGCGCCCATGTCACCCCGACTCGCCCCCGTCCTGTCCGTCCTCGACCTCCCGCTCGCCGAGCTCTGCTCCGCCCGCCTCGACGGCGAGGTGTACGAGGTCGACGCCTGCTACTCCCCCGTCGACGAGCTGGCCTCGCCCTGGCTCCGCGCCGCGGCGCTCGCCGCGCAGGTCCCCTCGCGGCTGATCGCCGAGCGGTCGACGGCGGCCTGGGTGCACGGCGCCGTCCGCACCCCGCCGCGCACGCACGAGTACTGCGTCGACAGCGTCGCGCGCTGCCATCCGCCGGCGCTCCGCAACGTGCGCATCCGCGAGGTCGTGCTCGACGAGCGTGACACCGTCGTGCTGGCCGGCCTCCGCGTGACCACGCCCCTGCGGACGCTGTGCGACATCGCGCGCACGGTCGCCGACTTCTCCCCGACCCACGAGGCCGCGTGCCTCGGGCTGCTCGCGCTGCCCGGGGTGACGGACGCGGCAGCCCGGGAGCACCTGGCCGCGTCGGGCGCCCTCCCCGACAAGCGCCGTGCGCTGGCCCGTCTCGATGCGCTGGGCAGCCACGCGGCAGCCGCCTCTGCCCACGCGGGGAGCGGGCAGGAGACAGACCCCGTCAGCCGCCGTTGACCCGGTACACGTCGTACACGGCATCGATGCGGCGCACCGCGTTGAGAACGCGGTCGAGGTGCGTGACGTCGCCCATCTCGAACACGAAGCGGCTGATCGCGAGCCGGTTGGACGACGTCGAGACGGACGCGGAGAGGATGTTGACGTGGTGCTCCGACAGCACGCGCGTCACGTCGCTGAGGAGGCCCGAGCGATCCAGCGCCTCGACCTGGATGTGCACCAGGAACAGGCTCTTGGACGACGGCGCCCACTCCACCTCGATCATGCGATCGGGCTCCGCGCGGAGGGAGTCGACGTTGTGGCAGTTGGCCTGGTGCACGGAGACCCCCGCACCGCGCGTCACGAACCCGATGATCTCGTCCCCGGGCACGGGCGTGCAGCACTTGGCGAGCTTCACGAGGATGTCCGGCGCCCCGCGCACGAGGACCCCGGAGTCGCTGTTGCGCGATACCCGCGAACGCTGCGTGACCGCGAAGACCTCCTCGGCCTCGCCACCGCTGTCGCCCTGGATCGATGACAGCACCTTCTCGATCACCGACTGGGTCGAGACGTGACCCTCGCCGACGGCGGCGTAGAGCGCCGCGACGTCGTCGTACTTCATGCTCTGCGCCACGTCCGAGAACGCATCCTGGTTCATGAGCTTCTGCAGCGGGAGGTTCTGCTTGCGCATGGCGCGGGCGATGGCGTCCTTGCCCTGCTCGATCGCCTCCTCGCGGCGCTCCTTGGTGAACCACTGCTTGATCTTGTTGCGCGCCCGAGCGCTCTTCACGAACGCGAGCCAGTCCTTGCTCGGTCCGCTGTCGGGGTTCTTGGACGTGAACACCTCCACCACGTCGCCCGTGGTGAGCGGGTTCTCGAGCGGCACGAGCCGCCCGTTCACCTTGGCGCCCATCGTGCGGTGGCCGACGTCCGTGTGCACGGCGTAGGCGAAGTCCACGGGCGTCCCGCCGGCGGGCAGGCCGATGACCTTGCCGTGCGGGGTGAAGACGTAGACCTCCTTCGCGCCGATCTCGAAGCGCAGCGAGTCGAGGAACTCCCCGGGATCCGCGGTCTCCGACTGCCAGTCGGAGATGTGCGCGAGCCAGGCGAGGTCGGTGTCCCCCTGCGGCGAGACCTCGGGGGTGCGCCCGCCGTTCATGCGCTCCTTGTACTTCCAGTGCGCCGCGACGCCGAACTCTGCGCGCTGGTGCATCTCGTGCGTGCGGATCTGGATCTCGACCGGGCGGCCCTTGGGCCCGATCACCGTCGTGTGCAGCGACTGGTAGAGGTTGAACTTGGGCGTGGCGATGTAGTCCTTGAAGCGCCCGGGCACAGGGGTCCAGCGGGCGTGGATCGCGCCGAGCACGGCGTAGCAGTCGCGCAGCGAGTCGACCAGGACGCGGATCCCGACGAGGTCGTAGATCTCGTCGAACTCGCGGCCGCGCACGACCATCTTCTGGTAGATCGAGTAGTACTGCTTCGGCCGGCCGGCCACCTTCCCGCGGATCTTGGCGGCGCGGAGGTCGTCGTTGACGCTGTCGATCACCTGCTGCACGAACTCCTCGCGCTGCGGGGTGCGCTGCTTGACGAGGTTCTCGATCTCGACGTAGATCTTCGGGTAGAGCACCGCGAACGAGAGGTCCTCGAGCTCCCACTTGATGGTCGAGATGCCGAGGCGATGCGCGAGCGGCGCGTAGATCTCGAGGGTCTCCTTGGCCTTCCGCTCGGCGGACGCGGATTCGACGAACCCCCACGTGCGCGCGTTGTGCAGGCGGTCGGCCAACTTGACCACGAGGACCCGGATGTCCTTCGACATCGCGACGACCATCTTGCGCACCGTCTCCGCCTGGGCGCTGTCGCCGTACTTCAGCTTGTCGAGCTTGGTCACGCCGTCGACGAGCATGGCGATCTCATCGCCGAAGTCGTGGCGGAGCATGTCGAGCGTGTACTCGGTGTCCTCGACCGTGTCGTGGAGGAGGGCGGCCGCGAGCGTCTTGGGTCCGATGCCGAGGTCCGCGAGGATCTGCGCGACCGCGACCGGGTGGGTGATGTACGGCTCGCCGCTCTTGCGCTTCTGGCCCTCGTGCGCCCGCTCGGCGACGGCGTAGGCCCGCTCGATCAGGCTCATGTCGGCCTTGGGGTGGTGCAGGCGCGCGGTGCGGATGAGCTGCTCCACGGCACCGGCCGGCTGCGCCCGGGAGAAGAGGCGGGGCACCAGGCGCCGGAGGGAAGCCGTGCTCGAGGTCGTCTCCGTCATCGTTCAGCCTCCCAGGCGTGTGCTGGAGACCAAATTATCACCGCGCCCGAGAGCTCCCGACCACAGGCGGGCTGCCGGCGACGCACCCTGGGCATGCCCGAGCGCGTCACCTGAGGACGCGCGGGGCGGCCGTCAGGCTCGGGCGATGCGGGCGTCCCCGATCAGGCGACGCGGCCGGGCTGCCCGTCGTCGGTGACGACGTCGCCGCCCATCTCGGACCACGCGTGCATGCCGCCCGTGATGTTGGAGGCCGCGAACCCGCCGCGCAGCAGAGCCTGCGTGGCGATGGCCGACCGGTGGCCGGAGCGGCAGACGACCGCGATGTGCTGGTCGGTCGGGATCTCGCCGACGCGCGCCTCGAGCTCGCCCATCGGGATGTGGTGGGCGACGGCGGAGTGGCCGGCCTCCCACTCATCGGGCTCGCGCACGTCGAGGAGCCAGGACTCACCCGTGGTGGTGCGGGCCTTGGCGGTGGCGGCGTCGAGGTCCTCGGGGACGCCAGCGCCCTGCGCGCTCGTCACGACTCCACCGTCACGGCGGCGCGCTCGGCCTGGGCGCGGCTCGCGGCCGATGCCGCGAGGGCGTCGCCGCGCTTCACCTTCGGCTCGCCCTCACGGAGGTGCGCGTAGAGCGGAGCCGCGATGAAGATCGTCGAGTAGGTGCCGACGATGATGCCGATGAACAGCGACAGCGCGATGTCGCGCAGGGTGCCGGCGCCGAGCACGACGGCGCCGATGAAGAGGATCGACCCGACCGGGAGGATGGCGACGATCGACGTGTTGATGGACCGCACCAGGGTCTGGTTGACCGCGAGGTTCACGGACTGCGCGAACGTCCGCCGCGACTCCTGCCCGTCCTCCGCCGTGTTCTCCCGGATCTTGTCGAACACCACGACGGTGTCGTAGAGGGAGTACCCGAGGATCGTGAGGAAGCCGATGACGGCAGCGGGCGTGACCTCGAAGCCCGTGATGCCGTAGATGCCGGCGGTGAGGACGAGGTCGTGCAGGAGGGCGATGATCGCCGCGACGGACATCTTCCAGGTGCGGAAGTAGACCGACATGACGACCGCGGCCAGCGCGAGGAAGACCACGAGGCCCCAGAGCGCCTGGCGGGTGATGTCCTGTCCCCAGGACGGCCCGATGAAGGACTCGGTGACGCTGGACGTCTCGACGCCGTACGCCGTCGCGAGCGCCTGCCGCACGGCGGAGCTGTCCGCGGGCTGCAGCTGGTCGGTCTGGACGCGGACCCCGTCGGACCCGACCGACGACACGCGAGCCGGCACCGGGGTCACGGTGGCGACGGCGTCGCTGGCGATGTCCTGCGACTGCGACTGCACCCCGCTCACCGTGTACTCGGATCCGCCCGTGAACTCGATGCCGAACGTGAAGCCGCCGCGCACGAGCGGCCCCAGGACGGAGATGAGGATGCAGATCGCCGCGATGGAGTACCAGAGACGGCGGCGACCGACGATGTCGAACGAGCGCTTGCCCGTGTAGAGGTCGTTGCCGAACTCGGAGAAGCCAGCCATCAGTCGTCCCTGCTCGTGTCGTCGGCCCGCGGCGCGTCGATCGTCGCGGTCTTCGTGGATCCGGTCGCCTGGCCCTGGGCGGCCTTGCGCTCGGCGATGGTCTGCCGGCGCGCCGCCTCCTTGGCCGCTGCGGCACCGCGTCCGGTGGTGGCGGTGGGGGTGCGGAACGTGGCGCGGCCCCGGTACACCGCGCCGAGCGCCCGCGGGTCGAGCCCGCTCATGCGGTGGCCCTCGGCGAAGAAGCGCCGGTTCGCGAGCAGCTGCAGGATCGGGTGCGTGAAGAGCGAGACGACGATGAGGTCGATGATCGTCGTGAGCCCCAGCGTGAGCGCGAAGCCCTTGACGTTGCCCACGGCGAGGATGAACAACACCGCCGCCGCGAGGAAGTTGACCGTGTCGGACGCGATGATCGTGCGCAGCGCGCGCTTCCATCCCTGCTCGACCGACGAGACGAGTCCGCGGCCGTCGCGCAGCTCGTCCTTGATGCGCTCGAAGTAGACGATGAACGAGTCCGCTGTGATTCCGATGGCCACGATGAGCCCTGCCACCCCGGCGAGCGACAGCCGATACCCCTCCCGCCAGCTGAGCAGCGTGATCAGGAGGTAGGTGATCACCGCGGCGATCACCAGCGACGCGATGGTGACCATGCCGAGGGCCCGGTACTGCACGAGCGAGTACAGCACCACGAGCACGAGGCCGATGAGCCCCGCGATCAGACCGCTGGTGAGCTGCGAGGATCCGAGCGTCGCCGAGATGACATCCGAGCTCTGCAGCGTGAAGCTGAGCGGCAGGGCGCCGAACTTGAGCTGGTCGGCCAGCGCCTTGGCGCTCTCCTGCGTGAAGTTGCCCGTGATGGAGGGCTTGCCGTTGGTCACGACGCCCTGCGTGACCGGGGCGGAGATGACCTCGTTGTCGAGCACGAACGCGAACTGGTTGCGCGGCGACTCGAGCGTGATCAGGCGGGTCGACATGTCGCCGAACTGCTTCGTGCCGTCGCCGTCGAAGACCAGGTTGACCGACCACGTGCCGGTGCTGACGCCCTGGCTCGACTGCTGGAGGCCGCTCGTGGCGTCGGAGATGGTGCTGCCGTCGACCTCGACCGGGCCGAGGACGTACTTCGCGGCGCCGTCGTCGGAGCAGGCGATGATCGCGCGGTCGGCGGGTGCCGCCTGCCCGTCGTCCTCGGGGGCCGTCGCGCAGTCGTAGGCGGCGAACTCCGCCTGGAGGCGCGGCGTGACCCAGGAGACGTCGCTCGGGCCGGTGGGCTCGGCGGTCGGCTCGTCGGAGAGGGTGGAGGGATCCGGGGTGGCCGCGGCGGCGGGCGCCTCGGCCGCGGGGGTGGAGCCGTCGGTCGGCGTCGTGCCGTCCGCAGGCGCCGAGCCGTCGGTGGGCGCGGGCGTCGGCGTCGGCGCGACCGACGCCGTGCCGGCCGCGCCGATGAGCACGGGGCGCAGCTCGAGCTTGGCCGAGGACTGCAGGCGCTGCATGGTCGCCGCGTCGGGCTCACCGGGAAGGCTGACGACGATGTTGCTGCCGCCCTGCGTGGTGATCTCCGCCTCGGAGACGCCGCTCGCGTCGACGCGCTGGCGGATGATCGAGACCGCCTGGGCGAGCTGCTCGCTCGTGGGCCCGGAGGAGGCCCCGTCCAGCTGCGGCGCGAGGATGATCTGCGTGCCGCCCTCGAGGTCGAGCGCGAGCTTCGGGCTCCATGACCCGTTGCTGAACGCGACGCTCGCGGCGTTGCCGCCGGCCAGGAGGCCGATGATGACCAGCAGCCAGATGAGCTTGCGCCTGGCCTTGCGTACCGGTGTGGGCGACTTGGCCACCTGGACACTCGACTTTCTTCGCGGTGGGCCGGCGGGATCCGCGCGGCGCTCCGGATGGAGGGGTGAGCGGGTCCGGGCGAGGAGCCGCCCGGAGGGGCGGGCGACCGGTGGCCGCCCGCCGGAGGATCAGGAGCGCGCGGTGGGGGCGTCGCCGTCGTCGAGGCGGCGCGTCGCGTCCGTCGTGCCGGTCTCGTCGACCGAGTCCGCGGCGGGAGCGTCGTCCACGAGGACGGAGGCGTCGTCGGCGACGGTCGGCTCGACCACGCGGGCGATGGTCTGGCGGTGCAGCTTCAGCACCGTGCCGGGCGAGACCTCGAGGTAGGCGAGGTTGTTCTCCTCGTCGAAGGAGACGAGCGTGCCGTAGATGCCGGACGCGGTCATGACCTCGGCACCGGGGACCATCTGCGTCTGCAGCGCCGCGAGGTCCTTCTGGCGCTTCCGGCTGTTGCGGAACATGAAGAAGATGAGCAGCGCCAGGACGGCGAACATGATCAAGGTGAACGGGTCCATGCGGGACGGGCCTTTCAGATGCTGGGAGGTGACGGACACGACGAACCGGCGACGTTCCGCGGGAGGCCAGCTTGAATCATAGTTCATCGCCGAAGAGGGCCCCGGCGGCACCTGGCGCACCCGATGCGCGGGCGGGAGCGCCCGGCGCCGCGGGGGCCTCGAGCCCGAAGTGCTCCCATGCGGCCGGCGTGGCGACGCGCCCGCGCGGCGTCCGCGTCACCAGGCCGATGCGGACGAGGAACGGCTCGACGACCGACTCGATCGTCTCCGCCTCCTCCCCCACCGACACGGCGAGGGTGTTGAGCCCGACGGGCCCGCCGCCGAAGCGCGTGAGGATGCCGCGCATGACGGCGCGGTCGAGCCGGTCGAGGCCGAGCGGATCCACGTCGTAGAGGTCGAGCGCCGCGCGCACGGATTCGAGGCCGGCCTCGGTCCCGTGCACGAGGGCGTAGTCGCGCACCCGGCGGAGCAGGCGGTTCGCGATGCGAGGGGTCCCTCGGCACCGGCCGGCGATCTCCGCGACCGCCTCGTGCTCGATCTCCAGGTGCAGCATGCGGGCGGCGCGCTCGATCACCTGCTCGAGCTCGTGCGTCTCGTAGAACTCGAGGTGGGCGGTGAAGCCGAAGCGGTCGCGGAGCGGACTCGGCAGCATGCCCGAGCGCGTCGTCGCGCCCACCAGCGTGAAGGGCGACAGCTCCAGCGGGATGGAGGTCGCGCCCGCGCCCTTGCCCACCATGATGTCGATGCGGTAGTCCTCCATGGCGAGGTACAGCATCTCCTCGGCGGAGCGCGCCATGCGGTGGATCTCGTCGACGAACAGGATCTCGCCCGGCACCAGCGCGGACAGCACGGCCGCGAGGTCGCCCGCGTGCTGGATGGCGGGGCCGCTGGTGAGCCGCAGGGGTCGACGGCTCTCCTCGGCCACGATCATGGCGAGCGTCGTCTTGCCGAGCCCGGGCGGTCCCGCGAGCAGGATGTGGTCGGGCGAGCGGTTCTGCATGGCCGCGGCGGTGAGCAGCAGCTCCAGCTGACCGCGCACCTTGACCTGCCCGACGAACTCGGAGAGCGACCGGGGGCGGAGCGCGCCCTCGAAGGCGAGCTCGGCGTCGGACTCCGGGACGGGGCTGGACGCGTCACCGTGCGCGAGCCCGCTCACCGGTCGGCCGCCTGACCGGTCGGGGCCGCGCCCGCGGGCTGCTGCGGCCCGAGCATGCCGAGCGCGACGCGCAGCAGGCGGGGCATGTCGGCGGGCAGCCCCTGATCCGCCGCCGCGGCGGCGGCGTCGTCGACCGCGGTGCGGGCCACGCGCTCCGACCAGCCGAGGCCGATGAGGGCCGTGACGACATCGGCCGTGACCGTCGAGGCGGCGGATCCCGTCGAGCGGCTGCGCGGCTGCGTGACGAACAGCTTCCCCGCCAGGTGCAGGACGATGAGCTTGGCGGTCTTCGGTCCGATGCCCGACACGCGGCGGAAGGCGGCGTCGTCCTCCGCGGCGACGGCCTGGGCCATGGCCTCCGGATCCAGGTGCTCGAGCACGGCGAGGGCCGACTTCGGGCCGACGCCCGTGACGCCGCAGAGCAGCTCGAAGGCGCGCAGCTCGTCGGGCCCCGGGAAGCCGAAGAGCGTGAGTGAGTCCTCGCGGACGACCAGCGAGGTGAGCACGGTGGCCTCGGATCCGTGCCGCAGCTCGATCGCGTGGCGCGGCGTCACCGAGACGCCGTAGCCCACCCCGTGCACCTCCAGCAGGAGGGTCTGACCGGAGACGGACAGCACGGTGCCGCGGAGGGAGGAGATCACGCCCCAACCCTACGAGCTAGCGCCGACCCCGCTGCGCACGCTCGGCCGCGAGCCACGCGGCCTGGGCCGTCGTCGGCCCGGCACCCGCAGCGGCGTCGGCGCCGCTCGCGCGCGGCGCCGGCGACGGGGTCCCCGCGATGCCGGCGCGCGACATCCCCGCGCGCCAGCCGGCGCAGATCGCGAGGGCGAGGGCGTCGGACGCGTCGGCGGGGGTCGGCAGCTCGTCGAGGCCGAGGATGCGCGCGACCATCGTCGCCACCTGCTTCTTGTCCGCCTGCCCGTACCCGGTGACGGCGGCCTTGACCTCGCTCGGCGTGTGCAGCGCGACGTCGAGCCCGCGCCGCGCCGCGCCCACGAGGGCGACGCCCGTGATCTGCGCGACACCCATCACGGTCGACAGGTTGTCCTGCGCGAAGACGCGCTCGATGGCGACGACGGACGGTCGGTGCCGGTCCACGAGCTCCTCGATGCCGTCGCCGACCGCGAGCAGCCGGTGGTGCAGCTCGGCCGTCGGGCTCGTGCGGACGACCTGCACGTCCACGAGCCGGGCCGAGCGGTCGGCGTAGACGTCGACCACGCCGACGCCGCAGCGCGTCAGTCCGGGGTCGATCCCGAGGATCCGCACGGACGGCCCGGAGCCGGCCGCGCCGCTCCCCCGCGCGCCGGCGATGGGGTCCTACTCCTCGTCGTCGTCGTCCAGCGCGGCCTGCACGTCGGCGGGCACGTCGCTGTTGACGTAGATGTTCTGCACGTCGTCCAGGTCCTCCATGGCGTCGACGAGCTTGTTGACCTTGCGGGCGGTCTCGAGGTCGACCTCGACCTTGACCTGCGGCACGAACTCCACGTCGGCGGAGTCGTAGTCGATGCCCGCGTCCTGCAGCGCCTGGCGCACGGCGACCATGTCGGACGGCTCGCAGCGGATCTCGAACACCTCGCCGTGGTCGGTCACGTCCTCGGCGCCCGCGTCGAGGACCGCCGCGAGCACGTCGTCCTCGGTCGGGGCATCGGCGTGCGGCACCGCGATGACGCCCTTGCGGTGGAAGTTGTAGGCGACGCTGCCCGGGTCGGCCATCGTGCCGCCGTTGCGGCTCATGGCCGTGCGGACCTCGGCGGCCGCGCGGTTCTTGTTGTCGGTGAGGCACTCGACGAGCATCGCGACGCCGTTGGCTGCGTAGCCCTCGTACATGATCGTCTGGTAGTCGACGACCTCGCCGAGCAGCCCCGCTCCGCGCTTCACCGCCCGGTCGATGTTGTCGTTCGGGACGCTGGTCTTCTTGGCCTTCTGCACCGCGTCCACGAGGGTCGGGTTGCCGGACATGTCGGCGCCGCCGATCTTCGCCGCGACCTCGATGTTCTTGATCAGCTTCGCGAACGACTTGGCGCGCCGCGAGTCGATGATCGCCTTCTTGTGCTTCGTGGTCGCCCACTTGGAATGTCCGGACACGGGTGGTTCTCCTTACGCGGCGTCTGCTCGCTGTCAATGATGGACCATCGGGGCACGCCGACTGCGACCCGAGGGGTCAGAGAGTGCGGCCCGCGTCCTCGACCATGTCGAGGAAGAGGCGGTGGAACCGGAGGTCGCCCGTGACCTCCGGGTGGAACGAGGTGCCGAGGAGCGCGCCCTGCCGCACGGCCACGACCCGGCCGTCGTCGAGCGAGGCGAGCGTCGACGCTGCCGGCCCGACCGACGCGACCACGGGTGCGCGGATGAAGACGGCGTGCACAGGCGGGCCACCCAGCGCGGGCACGTCGAGGTCGACCTCGAAGGACGCCGTCTGGGATCCGAACGCGTTCCGCCGCACCGAGACGTCGAGGCCGCCGATGCTGCGCTGGTCGTGGATCGCGTCGACGATCTCGTCGGCCAGCATGATGAGCCCGGCGCACGTCCCGTAGACGGGCAGGCCGTCTTCGATGGCTTCACGCAGCGGCCGCGCGATCCCGAACTGGCGCGACAGCTTGTCCATCACCGTCGACTCGCCGCCGGGGATCACGAGCCCGGAGAGGCCCGGGAGGTCCTTCGGCTGGCGCACGAGCCGCGTCCGGGCGCCGAAGCCCTCGAGGACGCGCACGTGCTCGCGGACGTCACCCTGCAGCGAGAGGACGCCCACGAGAGGGCCGTCGACGTGCGGAGCCGCGGTGCTACCAGCCACGCTCGGCGAGGCGGTGCGGGGCGGGGACGTCGGCGACGTTGATCCCGACCATCGCCTCGCCCAGGCCGCGCGACGCCTCGGCGATGGCGTCGGGGTCGTTGAACAGCGCGGTCGCGGTGACGACGGCCTTGGCCCGAGCCACCGGGTTGCCCGACTTGAAGATGCCGGATCCGACGAACACGCCGTCGGCGCCGAGCTGCATCATCATCGCGGCGTCGGCCGGGGTGGCGACGCCGCCCGCGGTGAAGAGGACGACGGGCAGCTGGCCCGTCCTCGCCACCTCGAGCACGAGGTCGTACGGCGCCTGCAGCTCCTTGGCGGCGACGTAGATCTCGTCGTGCGTGAGGGCGCTGAGCGCGCGGATCTCGGACTTGATGGTGCGGATGTGCTTGGTGGCCTCGGAGACGTCGCCCGTGCCCGCCTCGCCCTTGGAGCGGATCATTGCCGCGCCCTCGGTGATGCGGCGGAGCGCCTCGCCGAGCGTCGTGGCACCGCAGACGAAGGGGACGGTGAAGCCCCACTTGTCGATGTGGTTCACGTAGTCGGCCGGGCTCAGCACCTCGGACTCGTCGATGTAGTCGACCTCGAGGGACTGCAGGACCTGCGCCTCGACGAAGTGGCCGATGCGCGCCTTCGCCATCACGGGGATGGACACCTCGGCCTTGATCTGGTCGATGAGGTCGGGGTCGCTCATGCGGGCGACGCCGCCCTGCGAGCGGATGTCGGCCGGCACGCGCTCGAGCGCCATGACGGCGACCGCTCCCGCGTCCTCCGCGATGCGCGCCTGCTCGGCGTTGACGACGTCCATGATGACGCCGCCCTTGAGCATCTCCGCGAGTCCGCGCTTGACGCGGCTCGAGCCGACCTGTCCGGTGGTGTTGGTGTCAGTCATTGTGGTCCCTATCCTATTCGCCCGCGGGGGCGGGCCAGGCTGCGGCGATGGATGCGCGCACGTCGCCCAGCAGCTGCGGCAGCGCCTTGGTCTTCGCGATGATCGGCAGGAAGTTCGCGTCCTGCCCCCACCTCGGCACGATGTGCTGGTGCAGGTGCTCGGCGATGCCGGCGCCCGCCACCTGCCCCTGGTTCATGCCGATGTTGTAGCCGTCGTTCCGCGACACCTCGCGCACGACCCGCATGGCGGTCTGCGTGAGGGATCCGATCTCGGAGACCTCATCGGGGCTCGCGAGGTCGTAGGTCGCGATGTGACGATACGGGCAGACGAGCAGGTGGCCGCTGTTGTACGGGAAGAGATTGAGCAGCACGTAAGCGTGCTCGCCCCGCGCGACGATGAGCGCATCCTCGTCCGACATCGACGGCGCGATGCAGAACGGGCACTCGTCGCGATCCGGCTGCTGGCCCTTCTGGATGTAGACCATGCGGTGCGGGGTCCACAGGCGCTGGAACTCGTCCGGGACGCCCGCGAGGTGGCCGGGGTCGTCGACGCGCACCTCTCCACGCTCGTCGTCTCCCGCGGGCTCGTGGTCCGACATCGTCAGACGGGCCACGCGGTCACCACCTGCTCGCGTCGGGCGATCGCGCCCGTGATCCGCTCGACGGCCTCCGCCACGGGCACGCCGTTGACCTGCGTGCCGTCGCGGAAGCGGAAGCTCACGGATCCGGCCGCCCGGTCGTCCTCGCCCGCGATGAGCTGGTACGGCACGCGCGCCTTGGTGTGGGTGCGGATCTTCTTGGGCATGCGGTCATCCGAGGTGTCGAGCTGCGTGCGCACGCCCTCGGCGCGGAGCCGGTCGAGGACGCCGCCGAGGTACTCCTCGTAGTCCTCGGCCACCGGGATGCCGACGACCTGCACGGGCGACAGCCACACCGGGAACGCGCCCGCGTAGTGCTCGGTGAGCACGCCGAAGAAGCGCTCGATGGATCCGAACAGCGCACGGTGGATCATCACCGGCTGCTTCCGCGTGCCGTCGTTCGCCGTGTACTCGAGGCCGAAGCGCTCGGGCAGGTTGAAGTCGAGCTGGATCGTGGACATCTGCCACGTGCGCCCGATGGCGTCGCGCGCCTGGACGGAGATCTTGGGGCCGTAGAACGCGGCGCCCGCGGGATCCGGCACGAGCTCGAGGCCCGTGTCGACCGCGACCTGGCGGAGCGTCTCGGTGGCCTCCTCCCAGACCTCGTCGGATCCGACGAACTTCTCCGGGTCCTTCGTGGACAGCTCGAGGTAGAAGTCGTCGAGGCCGTAGTCGCGCAGGAGCGACAGCACGAACTCCAGCGTGCCCTTCAGCTCGTCCGCCATGCGCTCGCGGGTCGTGAAGATGTGGGCGTCGTCCTGCGTCATGCCGCGCACGCGGGTGAGGCCGTGGATGACCCCGGACTTCTCGTTGCGGTACACCGTGCCGAACTCGAACAGGCGCAGCGGCAGCTCGCGGTACGAGCGCTGGCGCGAGCGGTAGATCAGCACGTGCATCGGGCAGTTCATGGGCTTGAGGTAGTAGTCCGCGCCCTGGCGGGTGATCTCGCCCTCCGCGTTCCGCGCCTCGTCGAGGTGCATGGCGGGGAACATGCCGTCCTTGTAGAAGTCGAGGTGGCCGCTCGTCTCGAACAGGTTCGACTTCGTGATGTGCGGCGAGTACACGAACTCGTAGCCGCCGTCCTCGTGCCGACGACGCGAGTAGTCCTCCATCTCGCGGCGGATGATGCCGCCCTTCGGGTGGAAGACCGCGAGGCCCGAGCCGATCTCGTCGGGGAAGGAGAAGAGGTCGAGCTCCGCGCCGAGGCGGCGGTGGTCGCGCTTCAGCGCCTCCTCGATGCGGCCCTGGTACGCGCGCAGCTCGTCCTTGGTGGGCCACGCCGTGCCGTAGATGCGCTGCAGCTGCGGGTTCTTCTCGGATCCGCGCCAGTAGGCGGCGGCGACGCGCGAGAGCGCCCAGCCGTTGCCGACCATGCGCGTGCTCGGCAGGTGGGGGCCGCGGCACAGGTCGCGCCAGAAGACCTCGCCGGTCTTCCCGTCGACGTTCTCGTACACCGTGAGCTCCGCGCCGCCGACCTCGACCGACTCGCCGTCCTCGCCCAGCTCCTCGCTGGATCCGCCCTTGAGGCCGATCAGCTCGAGCTTGTAGGGCTCCGCGGCCATGAGCTCGCGGGCCTCCTCCTCGGAGACGACGCGGCGCGTGAAGCGCTGGCCCTGCCGGATGATGCGCTCCATGTTCTTGGAGATGGCCTTGAGGTCCTCGGGCGTGAAGGGCTCGGCGACGTCGAAGTCGAAGTAGAAGCCGTCGGTGACGGGCGGGCCGATGCCGAGCTTCGCCTCCGGGTTGATCTGCTGCACGGCCTGCGCCATGACGTGCGCCGCCGAGTGGCGGAGGATCGCGAGGCCGTCGGGCGAGTCGATCCGCACGGGCTCGACGACGTCGCCCGGGGCGACCTCCGCCGCGAGGTCCTTGAGCTCCCCGTCGATGCGCATGGCGACGACGGCGCGGTCGCTGAAGAGGGTGAACCCGGTGCCCGCCTCCGTCACCTCGACCGGCTGCCCGGTCGTCTCCGCGGGCGCGGCCTCGTCGTGGATGTCGGGCTGGGCGGCGTCTACCACTGAGGGCTCCTTGCGGGACGGGGAGGGAACCGATCCAGACTACCGGCGCGCGACGAGGCCCCATCGACGGCGGGGCGCCGCTCGCGTCGGCGGCGGGGCCGCACGGGCGTGGCCGTCGGGGGAAAGCAGAAGGCCCCGGTCTCCCGGGGCCTTCTGGTGGTGAGCGATACTGGGATCGAACCAGCGACCTCTTCCGTGTCAGGGAAGCGCGCTACCGCTGCGCCAATCGCTCATGCACTTGCTGGAGGTGGGGACGGGATTTGAACCCGCGTGGACGGCTTTGCAGGCCGCTGCCTCGCCTCTCGGCCACCCCACCCTGGGTGCTTCCACCACAGGTGGATCCCACCTTGTGAAAGGGACCCCCTTCGGGGCCCCTGTTCGAGCGGATGACGAGATTCGAACTCGCGACCCTCACCTTGGCAAGGTGATGCGCTACCACTGCGCCACATCCGCATTTCGCTCGCTGCTCCCGGCTTCCCGGCAACCCTGCGTGCTCGATGACTCTAGCCGATCTCCTGGCGCGGGTGCAAAACGACGGCCGCCCGAGCGCTGCAGTCGCGGCGCTCATCCACCGTTCTCCGCGTGTTCACGCGGATCCGGTGGACGCGGACCCGGAGACGACCCGGGCGTGTCGCGACGGCGGACCGCCGGGAGGGCGCCGCGGCCACCGCGTGACCGCGACCGCCCCCGCGGTATGGCATCATTGACCCGCACCGTCCGCGGTGCGAGCACGGGCGATTGGCGCAGTTGGTAGCGCGCTTCCTTCACACGGAAGAGGTCATCGGTTCGAGTCCGGTATCGCCCACCGAAGCAGTCCATCCGGCGGATCCCACCGCATCAGGTCAGCAGCGCGCGTGCCGTCCCCTCGTCCAGGACGATGTCCGTGACGAGCCCCGCCGCCAGCGCACCGCGCACGCTCCGCGCCTTGGATGCGCCGGCGACGACGCACACGCGCCGAGGCGCCTTGCGGATGGTCGCGAGGTCCGGGCCGCTCGCCCGCGCGTTGATCGCGATGTCGGCCGACGACCCGTCCTCCCGGAAGAAGACCGTGGAGACGTCGCCCACCACGCCGTCCGCGTCGAGCGCGCGCTGGTCGGACCGCTCGAGGTAGCCGCCCGAGTAGACGTGGCTGGGCACGAGCGCGACCGGCGATCCGACGCCGAACAGCACCATGTCCATCCGCTCCTGCAGCTCGAGAACGCGCTTCGTGCTCCGCTCGCGCCACAGCGCCTGCTTGGTGGCCGGGTCGTCGAAGAACGCCGGCACCGGGAACTGCTGCACCGTGGCGCCGTACGCCTGCCCGAACCGGCGGAGGATCTCGCTCGCGTACATGATCCCCGTGGTGCGCACGTTGCCGGCCCCGTTGAGCTGCACCACGAGGGTGTTGTGCGTCGGCTTCGGCACGAGGTAGCGGCTCACCGCGCTCACGGTCGAGCCCCACGCGACGCCGACGACCATGTTCGAGTCGACGTACTGGGTGAGCATCCGTGCAGCCGAGAGCGCCACCCGGTCGACGCGGTCGACGTCGCTCGTCTGGTCGGGCACCGGCACCACGTGCGCGACCACGCCGTAGCGCTCGTGCAGCTGCTCCCCCAGCACCGTGGCGAGGTCGAGCGGCGACCGGATCTGGATGTCCACGAGCCCCGTCTCCCGGGCGAAGGAGAGGAGCCGCGACACCGACGAGCGGCTCGTCCCGAGCTCGCGCGCGATGGCCTCCATCGTCAGGTCCTGCATGTAGTAGAGGTGCGCCGCGCGCAGGGCGTCCTGGGTGCGCTCGTGCGCGATGCCGTCGACCATGACGCGAGCCTTGCACATCCGTGCACGGGCTAGGTCGAATCCGTTCGCGGGCGGAGGATGGAGGGACAGCACGCGCACCATGCACGTCTCAACAGAGAGAAGCCTCCTCGTGACCACGTCGAAGAAGACCGACCTGCGGGACAACGTCGCCCGCATCCACGACCGCCCGAGCGCCAAGGTGCTCGTCATCGGCGGCGGCATCAACGGCATCGCGACGTTCCGCGACCTCGCGCTGCAGGGCGTCGACGTCGTGCTCGTCGAGCGCGCCGACTACGGCTCGGGCGCATCGGCGGCGAGCTCGCACATGATCCACGGCGGCATCCGCTACCTCGAGAACGGCGAGTTCCGCCTCGTCCGCGAGTCCGTCGAGGAGCGCAACGGCCTCATCCGCATCGCGCCGCACTACGTGAAGCCGCTGCAGACGACGATGCCGATCTTCTCCACCTTCTCCGGGATCCTCAACGCGCCGCTGCGCATGCTGACCCACAAGCAGCGCTCCACCAAGGAGCGCGGCGCCCTCCTCATCAGCGTCGGCATGACGCTCTACGACTCCTTCTCCCGGGACGGCGGCTCGGTCCCGCGCCACCGCTTCCGCATCGGCAAGGCGGCCCGCGAGGACATGCCCGCGCTGAACAAGGACGTCAAGTTCACCGGCACCTACTACGACGCCTCCGTCCACGAGCCCGAGCGCCTCGCGCTCGACGTGCTGAAGGACGGCCTCGCCGCCGGCGACCACGCCCGCAGCGCCAACTACCTAGAGGCCGTCGGCGTCGCCGACGGCGGCGTGAAGCTGCGCGACGTGATCTCGGGCACCGAGTTCGTCGTCACGGCCGACGTCGTGGTCAACGCGTCCGGCCCCTGGACCGACCTCACCAACGAGGCCATGGGCGGCGACACGAAGTTCATGGGCGGCACCAAGGGCTCGCACATCGTCGTCGACAACGCCGAGCTGCTCGAGGCGACCAAGGGCCGCGAGATCTTCTTCGAGAACAACGACGGCCGCATCGTCCTCATCTACCCGCTGAAGGGCCGCGTCCTCATCGGCACGACGGACATCGACGCCGACCCGAGCGAGCCGGCCGTCTGCACCGAGGAGGAGGTCGACTACTTCTTCGACCTCGTCAAGCACGTCTTCCCCCAGATCGAGCTGAACCGCGACCACATCGTGTACCGCTACTCGGGCATCCGCCCGCTGCCGCGCCACGAGGACACGGCGCCCGGCTTCGTGTCGCGCGACTACCGCATCGTCGAGACCGAGATCGCGGGCCTCGCCGACAGCAAGGTGCTGAGCCTCGTCGGCGGCAAGTGGACGACGTTCCGCGCGCTGTCCGCGCACCTGTCGACCGAGGCCACCACGCGGCTCGGCGTGGAGCGCTCGGTCGACACGACGGGCATGCCCATCGGCGGCGGCAAGGACTTCCCGTCCTCCAGCACCGCCCGCGCACGCTGGATCGCCACGCAGGCCGCTCGCGCCGAGGGCATCGGCACGGAGCAGGTCGACCGCCTGCTCAACCGCTACGGCACGCGCGCCACGAGCGTCATCGACGTCCTCTCCGGACAGCCGTCGACGCCGCTGGCGACCGACCCGCAGCTGACGCGCGCCGAGATCGCGTACTTCGCCACGCACGAGGACTCGGTGCACCTCGCCGACGTCGTCCTGCGTCGCACGAACCTCGCGTTCGTCGGCGGCGTGACGCACGAGATGCTCGCGGAGATCGCGGACGTCCTGCAGGAGGCCATCGGCTGGAGCGACGACGAGCGCGACGCGGAGATCCAGGACACCGTAGACACCCTGCTCACGTACCACGGCGTCGACGTGGGCGCGACGAAGGTCGCCGCCGACGCGACCGTCACGGAGTTCGCGAACTAGCAGCGCGTGCAGCGGGAATGCCCGCATGCGAGAGGCCGGTAGCCGTGAGGCGACCGGCCTCTCGCCGTATCGGGAGGCGCTGTCAGGGGACGGGGCTACGTTCGGGCCATGACGAATCCCCGGCTCGACCCGATCCCGCTCACCACCCTCCAGGGCGAGGCCACCACGTTCGGCGCGTACGCCGACAAGGTCGTGCTCGTCGTCAACGTCGCCTCGCGCTGCGGCCTCGCGCCGCAGTACGAGAAGCTCGAGCAGCTGCAGCGCACCTACGGCGAGCGGGGCTTCACCGTCATCGGCTTCCCGAGCAACCAGTTCCTCCAGGAGCTCGGATCCGCGGAGGCCATCGACGAGTACTGCTCCACCACCTGGGGCGTCACCTTCCCGATGATGGAGAAGGTCAAGGTCAACGGCCGGTCCGCCCACCCCGTCTACGCGGAGCTGACGAAGACGCCCGACGCGGACGGGAAGGCCGGCCGCGTGAAGTGGAACTTCGAGAAGTTCGTCGTCACGCCGTCGGGCGCCGTGCACCGCTTCCGCCCCACGGTCGAGCCGGACGCACCCGAGATCGTGTCGCTGATCGAGGCCGAGCTGCCCGCCTGAGCCCGATTCCCTCGGATCCGTGCTCGTCCCGGTGTCCCTCGCCGTCAGCGGCGACGGGCGAGGAGGCCCGCGAGGTAGGACGCCTGCCCGGCGTGCTGCAGGTCGTCGGAGAGCACGCTGACGAGGCGGGCGCCAAGCGTCACGGGCGGGATCCAGTCCTCGTCCACCACGCGGGCGAGCTCGGTGTCATCGAGTCCCGCGAGGTAGGCGAGGGTGACGGACTGCACGGCGTCGAGGTAGCCGAGCAGCAGCTCGGGGGTGACGCCGGCGAGCGCCGCGACGTCCTCGGGCGACTGGCCGTATCCGGTCGCCGACTCCTCGAACGGGAGGGCGAAGCGCTCCGCCCATCCCCCGGTCGACCACGTCTGATCGCGGCCGGCGACGTCGGCGACCTGGGCGTCCTGCACGCGGGCGAGGTGCCAGACGAGCCAGCCGATGGAGTTGGCCTCGGGATCAGGGCGGAAGGCGAGGTCGTCGGCGTCGAGGCCGTCGACGGCGTCGCGCACGATCTCCGCGATGCGCCCGTAGGCGTCCACGAGCAGGTCTGTGGCGGGGGTCATGGTGCGCTCCTCTCGTCGTCGATCGAGCGGGTACGCGGGGGCGGCCGCTCCCCCATCCTGCTCCGGGTCGCCGGCGTGGCAGGCTCGGAGGATGACGCGCCTCTCCCCCGACGCCCCGTGGTCGACGCCGGACGACGACGCCTGGTGCCCGTGCACGAGCGGCGATGCCTACGGCGCGTGCTGCGGCCCGCTGCACCGGGGCGACACGGCGGCGCCGACCGCCGAGCGGCTGATGCGCTCCCGCTTCGCCGCCTACGCCCGCGGAGATGCGGCGTACCTCGCCCGCAGCTGGCACCCGTCCTCGCGCCCCGATGAGATCGACCTCGACCCGTCCGTCCGCTGGTTCCGGCTCACCATCCACCGCACGTCGCAGGGCGGCCCCGGGGACGCGACGGGCGTCGTCGACTTCGAGGCGGCGTTCCGGCACGACGGGGAGCGCGGCAGCCAACGCGAGGCGAGCCGCTTCGTCCGGGACGCGGGATCCTGGGTCTACCTCGACGCCCTCTGACGCCCGCGCGGCCTAGCCGACCGAGACCGGCCGTCAGGCCTCCCCGAACCCCGACTCGATCAGCTCGACCAACGCGGTCACGGCCTCCTCCGCGTCCTCGCCCGTCGCCTCGATCACGACGTGCGCGCCGCGGGTCAGGCCGAGGGCCATGACGCCGAGCAGCGACGCGGCGTTCTGGCCGTTGACGGTGACGGCTGCGGAGTAGGCGGACGCCCGCGTGACGAAGTCGGCGGCCGGCCGAGCGTGCAGGCCGTCGCGGTTGATCAGGGTCGCCTCCCCGCGTACGGTCCCCGATGCGCCGGCCGGCGCGGGCTCGGTGCCGTCGGCGCGCGGATCCGGCGCGAGGCCGGCATCGGCGTCATCCATGGCGTCGGCCCCGGCGGCCGAGGAAGCGGCCGCGGCCACCTCCTCCAGGGTGCCGCCCGTCTCGGCTGCGACCGCGGCCGCGACCGCGCCCTCCACGAGCGGGGCCCGCACCACGAGGACGCGGGAGGCGGCGTCCTCGTCGAGCAGGTCGACGGCCGTCTCGGCCGTGAGGTACGCGGATCCGAGGTCCGCGAGGACGACGACCCCGTCGCCGCCCTCCGCCGCCGCGAGCGCCGCGGAGACCACGTCGAAGCTCGTGCCGATGCCCGCGTCGTCCCGCGTGCCGTCGCCGGATCCGCCGGCGGGGACGAGCGCGACGGTCGGCGCCATCTGGCGCGCGAGGTCGACGAGCCCGTGCGCGATGAGGGCGCTGTGGGAGACGAGGACGATGCCGACGCTCATGATGCCGCCCCCTGCGCAGCGCGTGCGGTGACGGCCGCCGCGCGCAGGATGAGCGCGGACGACTGCGCCCCCGGATCGCGGTGGCCGATGGCGCGGTCGCCCAGGTAGGACGCGCGCCCCTTGCGCGCCACGAGAGGTTCCGTCGCCTCCGCACCGCGCGCGGCGGCGTCGGCGGCGGCCTCGAGGGCATCGACCGGGGAGGATCCCTCGACGTCGGCGGCGGCGCGCGCGGCCTCGGCAGCGGGACCCCACGCGTCCACCATCGTCTTGTCACCCCGCTCGGCCTTGCCGCGGAGGACGATGCCGCCCACCGCCGCCTCGAGGAGGTCGGCGATCGCGGGGGCGTCGAGGTCCGGCCGGCCGGCGACGGCCGCGGAGGCCTTGAGGTACGCCGTCCCGAGCAGCGGGCCGGAGGCGCCGCCGACGGTGGAGATCAGCGTGGTGGCGACCGTCTTCAGCGCGTCAGCCGGCGACGCGTCGGGCGCGAGGCCCGCCAGCTTCCCCGTGACGGCCCCGAAGCCGCGGTCGAGGTTCTCGCCGTGGTCGCCGTCGCCGATCTCGCGGTCGAGGGTGATGAGCTCACCGCGCTGGTCGGCGATGACGCGCGCCGCCTCCGCGATCCAGGCGACGACCCACTCGGTCCCGAGTGCCATGAGCTACCTCCCCCACCGCAGCGCGGCGGTCTGCACGGGCGAGTCCCACAGGTCGACCAGCTCGTCGTCGAGCAGCAGCACCGTGAGGGACAGTCCCTCCATGTCGAGGGCCGTGACGTAGTCTCCCACGAGGCTCCTGGCGACGGTCAGGCCGGCCTCCTCGAGCACGGCGGCCGCCCGGCGGTAGGCGATGTAGAGCTCGGACAGCGGCGTGGCGCCCATCCCGTTCACCATCAGCAGCACACGGCTGCCGGCCGGCGCGGCGAGGTCCTCGAGCACCGGGTCGAGGAGCCGCTCCACGATGGCGTCCACCGGCTCGAGCGGCAGCTTGACGCGGCCGGGCTCCCCGTGGATCCCGATGCCGATCTCCATCTCGTCGTCCTCGAGCGCGAAGCTCGGCTCGCCGGCGTGCGGGACGGTGCACGCGCGGATGGCGACGCCCATGCTCCTCACCTGCCCGATCACCCGCTCGGCGATCGCGGCCACGGCGTCGAGGTCGTCCCCGCGCTCCGCGGCGGCGCCCGCGATGCGCTCGACGAGCACCGTGCCGGCGACCCCGCGGCGGCCTGCCGTGTAGAGGGAGTCGGTGACCGCGACGTCGTCGTCGACCACGACCGTCCTCACGCGCACGCCCTCCGCCTCCGCGAGCTCGGCGGCCGTCTCGAAGTTGAGGACGTCGCCCGTGTAGTTCTTCACGATGTGCAGCACTCCCGCCCCGCCGTCCACGGCCAGGGTCGCGGCGACGACCGGATCCGGGGTGGGGCTCGTGAACACCGGTCCGGGCACGGCCGCGTCGAGCATGCCGTGGCCCACGAAGCCCGCATGCAGCGGCTCGTGCCCGCTGCCGCCGCCGCTGACGAGCGCCACGCGCCCGGGACGGGTGGGCTCCGCGCGCCGGACGAAGAGCGGATCCGCGCTCAGGGTGACCAGGTCGGGGTGCGCGGCGGCGAAGCCCGCGACGGCCTCGTCGGCCACCGCCCTCGGGTCGTTGATCAGCTTCTTCACGGCCGGCTCCTCGCGGGTCTCGAGCGGCCTGACGGCAGCCGCGCATCCGAGCCGGATCGAGGACGGGACTCGGTCGGCGGCGACTCGGGTGTGTCGCCAACATACGCCCGGGAGGACGGGCTCCGACAGCCCCGCCGACCCTCCCACAGGGGCAGGGATCCGCGTCGCCGAGCGGCCAGCCGCGACAGGAAGGGCGTCCCCACCGGCACTAGATTGGAGCCACCGCGATGATGCGGAAGAGGTCGCCCCCGCGCCTCGACGAACGATCGGAGCACCACGCAGTGGATCTTGGAGTCATTTTCCTGTCGGAGACGGTGGGCACCGCCCTCCTCGTCCTCCTCGGATGCGGAGTAGTGGCGAACGTCGCGCTCATCAAGTCGAAGGGGCTCGCCGGCGGCACCCTGATGGTCAACTTCGGCTGGGGCCTCGCGGTCTTCGCCGGTGTCACCGTCTCGTACGCGTCCGGCGCGCACCTGAACCCGGCCGTCACGCTCGGCCTCCTCGCCGCCGGCAAGATCCAGGACCCGGCGAGCGTCCCCGTGTACATCCTCGCCCAGATGGTCGGCGCGATCATCGGCGCCGTGTTCTGCTGGCTCGCCTACAAGCAGCACTTCGACGAGGAGCCCGACGCGGCCACCAAGCTCGGCGTCTTCTCGACGGGCCCGTCCATCCGCAACTACGCCTGGAACCTCGTCACGGAGATCATCGGCACCTTCGTGCTGGTCATCGTGATCCTCGGCTTCAGCCTCGCGAACAACCCCGACTCGGACGCGGCCACCCCCGCCGGACTCTCCGCCCTCGGCGCGATCCCCGTCGCCCTCCTCGTGGTCGGCATCGGAGCGTCCCTCGGCGGGCCGACCGGCTACGCCATCAACCCCGCCCGTGACCTCGGACCCCGCATCGCGCACGCGTTCCTGCCCATCAAGGGCAAGGGCTCGAGCGACTGGTCCTACGCCTGGGTCCCGGTCGTCGGCCCCGCCATCGGCGGCGTCCTCGCCGGCCTCGCGTCCTACGCGCTGCTCCCCATCCTCTAATTCCCCCCGACCACTCACAGGAGAGACCACATGAGCGAGAAGTACATCGTCGCCATCGACCAGGGCACCACCAGCACGCGTGCCATCGTGTTCGACCACAGCGGATCCATCGTGTCCACCGGCCAGCTCGAGCACGAGCAGATCTTCCCCCGCGCCGGCTGGGTCGAGCACGACCCGATGGAGATCTGGCGCAACACGCGCGAGGTCATCGGCCAGGCGCTGTCCAAGGCCGACATCACACGCCATGACGTCGAGGCCGTAGGCATCACCAACCAGCGCGAGACCGCCGTCGTGTGGGACCGCACCACGGGCAAGCCCGTCTACAACGCCATCGTCTGGCAGGACACCCGCACCCAGAAGATCGTCGACCGCCTCGCGGCCGACGGCGGCGTCGAGCGCTTCAAGCCCACCGTCGGGCTCCCGCTCGCCACCTACTTCTCGGGCACGAAGATCGTCTGGATCCTCGAGAACGTCGACGGCGCGCGCGAGAAGGCCGAGGCCGGCGAGCTCATGTTCGGCACGACCGACACGTGGGTCCTCTGGAACCTCACCGGCGGCACCGACGGCGGCGTGCACGTCACCGACGTCACGAACGCGTCCCGCACGCTCTTCATGGACCTCGAGACGCTCCAGTGGGACGACGAGATCCTCAAGGCCTTCGACGTCCCGCGCTCGATGCTCCCCGAGATCAAGAGCTCCTCGGAGGTCTATGGCCAGGTCGAGTCCTCGAGCCTCCTGCGCGAGGTGCCGATCGCCGGCATCCTGGGCGACCAGCAGGCCGCCACGTTCGGCCAGGCCGCGTTCGACCAGGGCGAGTCGAAGAACACCTACGGCACCGGCAACTTCCTGATCTTCAACACCGGCACCGACATCATCCACTCGCAGAACGGCCTCCTCACCACGCTCGGCTACAAGCTCGGCGACCAGGAGCCGCACTACGCGCTCGAGGGATCCATCGCCGTCACGGGCTCGCTCGTGCAGTGGATGCGCGACAACCTCGGCCTCGTGTCGAGCGCCGCGGAGATCGAGACGCTCGCCGCCACGGTCGAGGACAACGGCGGCGTGTACTTCGTCCCCGCGTTCTCGGGCCTGTTCGCGCCGTACTGGCGCTCGGACGCGCGCGGCGCGCTCGTGGGCCTCACGCGCTACGTCAACAAGGGCCACATCGCCCGCGCCGCGCTGGAGGCCACGGCCTTCCAGACGCGCGAGGTGCTCGACGCGGTCAACGCCGACTCCGGCGTCGACCTCACCGAGCTCAAGGTCGACGGCGGCATGATCGCCAACAACCTGCTGATGCAGTTCCAGGCCGACATCCTCGGCGTGCCCGTCGTCCGCCCCGTCGTCGCGGAGACCACCGCGCTCGGCGCCGCGTACGCCGCGGGCCTCGCCGTCGGCTTCTGGAAGGACCTCGACGACCTCCGCCAGAACTGGCAGGAGGACAGCCGCTGGACGCCGGACATGGACGACGCCGAGCGCGAGCGCCAGCTGCGCCTCTGGAAGAAGGCCGTCACGAAGACCTTCGACTGGGTCGACGACGACGTGCAGTAGACCGCACCCGCACGACCCGCACGCCCCGTCGCCCCAGGTGACGGGGCGTGCGGCGTGTCCGGGCGGTCATCCGACGGCGCGCCGCGACGTCAGATCAGGGTGGGCTGCCCGCCACCGTCGGTCGTGTCGTCGACGGGCGCCACGAGATCCGGTCCGTCGTTCCGCACGCTGTTGACGCGGGTCGAGACGAGTCGCGGCACGAGGTGGGGCTCCGGCAGCGAACCGAGCAGATGACGCACGTCGTCGACCGCCGTCGTCCCGGCGTCCAGCCAGTCGTCCAGGCGGTCGCGCGGCACGATGACGGGCGTGCGGTCGTGGATGCGACCGAGCGCGTCGCTCGCGGCGGACGTGATGATGGCGAGGCTGCGCAGCCACGCGCCGGGCTCCCCGTCGGGCACGGCGGGATCCCTCCAGTGCTCGTATACGGCCGCGAACGCGAGCGGACGCTCGTCCTCGCCGTGGAGGTACACGGGCTGCTTCCCCGCGGCGGTGACCTGCCACTCGTAGTACCCGTCGGCCGGCACGACGGCCCGCCGCGTGAGCACGGCCTTGCGGAACGTCGGCTTCTCCGTGACCGTCTCGACGCGCGCGTTGATGAGCGGTGCGCCCTGCACCGCCTTCGCCCACGGCGGGACGATCCCCCAGCGGGCCGCCGTCAGCACCCGGCGGACCGCGCCGTCCGCGTCGCCGTGCGGCTGCCGGTCGGCGACCATGCGGACCGTGGTCGTCGGGGCGACGTTCCACGAGGGGGGCGGATCGTCGCCGTCCACGTCGTCGACCGCCCACTCCCCGACGAGGTCGCCCGTCGCCCGCGCCACCACGAATCTCCCGCACATGCGACCATCATCCGCCGCACGCGCGACATCGACCGCGCGACGACGATCAGGCGCGGGTCGCCGCCGCCCACTCCTCGAGCTTGGCGGCCGCGCGGCCGGAGTCCACGGCGTCGGCCGCGACGGCGAGCTTCTCGCGCAGCCGGCGCGCCATGGGCTGCTGCACGCGCGTCGGATCCCCCATCAGGTCGAAGGCCTCGAGGCCGGCCGCCGCGTTCAGCAGCACGACGTCGCGCTGCGGGCCGGGCTCGCCGGCGAGGACGCGGCGGATCACCTCCGCGTTCTGCTCCACGCCCTCGCCGAGGAGCGCCTCGATCGGAGCGCGCGGGATCCCCAGCTCCAGCGGGTCGAGATCGTGCTCGGTGACCGCGCCCCGGCTGACCTCCCAGATGTGGCTGTGCCCTGTGGTCGTGAGCTTGTCGATCCCGTCGTCGCCCCGGTACACGAGCGCGGTGGCGCCGCGGGTCCGGAACACGCCCACCATGAGCGGCACGCGCGAGAGGTCGGCGACCCCCACGGCCGACGCCTCCGGGCGCGCCGGGTTGCAGAGCGGCCCGAGCACGTTGAACAGCGTCGAGATGCCGAGCTCGCGCCTGGTGGCCGCTGCGTGCCGGAAGCCCGGGTGGAAGAGGGCGGCGTGGGCGTACGTGATGCCCGTCTCGCGGAGCACCGCGGCCACGCGCTCCGGCGCGATCGTCAGGTCGATGCCGAGGGCCGTCAGCACGTCGGACGCGCCCGAGGCGGAGCTCGCGCCGCGGTTGCCGTGCTTGATCACGGGCACACCCGCCGCGGCCGCGATGACGGACGCCACCGAGGAGATGTTGAGCACCGCGCCGTAAGGGTCGCCTCCCGTCCCCACGATGTCGAGGGCGCGAGGATCCGCGTCGAGCGGCAGCGCCTCCTCGAGGACGGCGTCGCGGAAGCCCACGATCTCGTCGACGGTCTCGCCCGAGGCCCGCAGCGCCACCAGGAGCCCGCCCAACTGCGCGGGAGTGGCCTCCCCGCGCATCACCTGGCGCATGGCCCAGGTGGACTCGGACACCGACAGGTGGCGTCCCTCGATCAGCGTGGTGATGAGCGCGGGCCAGGTCGGGGCGGAGGGCATGCGGATCAGCCTAACGAGCGGCTGGATCGGATCTCACGGGCGGCCGGGTGGGCATCGGGTGTCGTCGGCCTGGGTCATAATGGAACCTGTGACGACCACCTCAATCTCCCCAGTATCGACCGCGCCGGTGGTGAACCGGCCGAACACGGTCGCCGTCGGCACCATCGTGTGGCTCGGCAGCGAGGTGATGTTCTTCGCGGGTCTCTTCGCGATCTACTTCACCCTGCGCTCCACGTCCGGTGCCCTCTGGGAGTTCGAGGCAGGACGCCTCAACGTGCCCTTCTCCCTCGTGAACACGCTCATCCTCGTGTCCAGCTCGTTCACCTGCCAGTTCGGCGTCTTCGCAGCGGAGCGCCTGCAGGCGCGGGCCACGGGATGGAAGCCCAGCCAGTGGGGCACGGTCGAGTGGTTCTTCCTCACCTACGCCCTCGGCGCCATCTTCGTCGTCGGCCAGATCTTCGAGTACGCCACCCTCGTCACCGAGGGCATCACGCTCAGCAGCAATGCCTACGGCTCGGCGTTCTACATGACCACGGGCTTCCACGGCCTGCACGTCACGGGCGGCCTCATCGCCTTCCTCCTCGTCATCGGGCGCATCTTCGCGGTCCGGTCGATGGGGCACAGGGAGGCGACGAGCGCCATCGTCGTGTCCTACTACTGGCACTTCGTCGACGTCGTCTGGATCGGGCTCTTCCTGGTCATCTACGTCCTCAAATAGCACCGAGCGGGAGCATCAACCACAGCATGAGCACCAAGACAGCACGCGCCCGTCGAACCGGTCGCCGCAGCCCCCTGACCACGATCGCCCTCCTCGCCATCGGCCTGCTCACCACGGGCGGCGCCTACGCGATGATCCAGTCGGGCACCGCGTCGGCCGAGGTCGACCTCAAGTCCGCGCAGACCATCGATGAGGGCCAGAAGCTCTTCGGCTCCAACTGCGCCACCTGCCACGGCATGGACGCGACCGGGACGGGCGTGGCCCCGAGCCTCATCGGCGTCGGCGCGGCCTCCGTCGACTTCCAGGTCGGCACCGGCCGCATGCCGCTGCAGGGCACCACGGTCCAGGCGCCCGAGAAGCCCACGCAGTTCACCGACACGCAGGTGAAGGAGCTCGCGGCCTATGTCGCCTCGCTCGCTCCCGGCCCGGCCATCCCCGACGGCCAGTACCTCGACGGGAAGGGCGACCCCGCCAACGGCGCCGAGCTCTTCCGCATCAACTGCGCCATGTGCCACAACGTGGCCGCTGCGGGAGGCGCGCTCACCGAGGGCAAGTTCGCGCCGAGCCTCGAGGGCGTGGCCCCGGTGCACATCTACGAGGCCATGGTCACCGGCCCGCAGAACATGCCGGTCTTCAACGACACCAACATCTCCCCCGAGGACAAGCGCGACATCATCACGTCGCTGCAGTACATCGAGGAGAACAGCACGGTCGGCGGCGCGAACCTCGGCGGGCTCGGCCCGGTGTCCGAGGGGCTCTTCATGTGGATCTTCGGTCTCGGCGGCATCGTCGCCCTGACCGTGTGGCTCACGGCACGGTCCAACTGACGCCCGCATCGATGACCCGCATCAGCACACAGGAGAGGCACGCACATGGCACACGACGATAAGGACGAGTCGGGCGTCGTCCCCGCGGGCTACGACGCCGGCGAGCTCGAGCCGGCGGGCCGTGACGTCGTGCTCCCCGGAGGCACCGCCGTCGCCACGCGCGACGGCTTCCAGAACCCCGGCTTCCCGGAGCACCGCCTCCGCGTCACCGACAAGGACCCGAAGAAGGCCAAGACCGCCGAGCGCGTCGTCTACACCTGGTTCTACCTGTCCATCGTGGGCAGCGTCTTCGCGATCGGCGCCTACTTCGGCTTCCCGATCTACGCGGACGACCCGGGCAGCGTCCGCCTCAACAACCTGTTCCTCGGCGTCGGCATCGCGCTCGCGCTGCTGAGCCTCGGGATCGGTGCCATCCACTGGTCCAAGGCGCTCATGAGCGACCACGAGTTGATCGACGAGCGCCACCCGCAGGGCGGCTCGCCCGCCACGCAGGCCCGCGCCGTCGAGATCTTCGCCCAGGCGAACGAGGAGTCCGGCTTCGGTCGTCGCTCGCTCATCCGCAACAGCCTCATCGGCGCACTCGTCGCCTTCCCGCTGCCGGCCGTGATCCTGTTCCGCGACCTGTACCCGGGCAGCGCCGAGGAGCCCGCCTCCGCCCTCAGCCACACGCTGTGGAAGAAGGGCGAGGTCCTCACGCGCGATCCCTCCGGCACGCCCATCAAGGCGTCGGACGTCACCATCGGATCCGCGTTCCACGTCATCCCCGCCTCCCTCATGGAGATGGAGGAGGGCAAGCTCGAGGAGAAGGCCAAGGCCGCGGTGCTGCTCATGCGCCTCCGTCCCGAGGACCTCGTCGAGACCCCGGAGCGCAAGGGCTGGTCCTACGACGGGATCGTCGCCTACTCCAAGGTCTGCACGCACGTGGGATGCCCGGTGGCGCTCTACGAGCAGCAGACCCACCACCTGCTCTGCCCCTGCCACCAGTCCCAGTTCGACGTGACCAACCACTGCGAGGTCATCTTCGGACCGGCCAAGCGGCCCCTGCCGCAGCTGCCCATCGCCGTCAACGACGAGGGCTACCTCATTGCACAGAGTGATTTCACCGAGCCCGTAGGGGCGAGTTTCTGGGAGCGTCGTGGTGACTACAACAGCTGATCCGACCACGACGGGTGCCGCCGCACCCGCCGCCAAGAGCGGGGGCGGCCTCACCGCCGCGGCCGCGACCTACCTCGACGAGCGCACCAGCGTCAGCGTCGCTGTCAAGGAGTTCGGGCGGAAGATCTTCCCGGACCACTGGTCCTTCATGCTCGGCGAGGTGGCGCTCTACAGCTTCGTCGTCATCCTGCTCACGGGCACGTGGCTGACCTTCTTCTTCAACCCGTCGATGGCGGAGACGCACTACGCCGGCTCCTACGCGCCCCTCAAGGGCGTCGAGATGTCCGTGGCCATGTCCTCGTCGCTCGACATCTCGTTCGACATCCGCGGCGGCCTGCTCATGCGGCAGATCCACCACTGGGCTGCGCTGCTGTTCGTCGCGTCCATCGGCCTGCACATGCTCCGCATCTACTTCACGGGTGCGTTCCGCAAGCCGCGCGAGCTCAACTGGTTCATCGGCTTCGTGCTCTTCATCCTCGCGATGGCCGAGGGCTTCACCGGGTACTCGCTCCCCGACGACCTGCTCTCCGGCAACGGCCTGCGCATCATCGACGGCATGGTGAAGGGGATCCCGGTCATCGGCACGTGGATCTCGTTCCTCCTTTTCGGAGGCGAGTTCCCGGGCACGCACATCATCCCGAGGCTCTACACGCTGCACATCCTGCTGCTGCCGGCGATCCTCGTCGCGTTCCTCGCGCTCCACCTGCTCTTCGTGGTCGTGCACAAGCACACCCAGTTCGCCGGCCCGGGCCGCACGAACGAGAACGTGGTCGGCGTCCCTGTGCTCCCCACGTTCGCCGCGAAGGCCGGCGGGTTCTTCTTCGTGGTCTTCGGCGTGATCGTCGTCATGGCGTCGTTCTTCACGATCAACCCGATCTGGAACTACGGCCCCTACGACCCGTCGCCGGTGTCGGCGGGTACGCAGCCCGACTGGTACATCGGCTTCGCGGACGGCGCGCTGCGCCTCGTCCCGCCGGGACTCGAGTTCGTGCTGTTCGACCACACGTTCTCGTTCAACATCATCCTGCCGATCACGGTCCTGGGTCTGTTCATCGTGCTCGTCGCGCTCTACCCCTTCATCGAGGCGTGGATCACCGGCGACAAGCGCGAGCACCACATCCTCGACCGCCCGCGCAACGCCCCGACGCGCACCGCCATCGGAGCCGCCGGCGTCACGTTCTACGCGGTCCTCTGGTCCGCTGCGAGCTCCGACCTCATCGCCACGCACTTCAAGGTGTCGATGGAGGGCGTCATCCACACGCTGCAGGCGCTTCTGATCCTCGGACCGGTCATCGCCTACCAGGTCGCCAAGCGCATCTGCCTGGCGCTCATGAAGAAGGACCGCGAGATCGCCCTCCACGGCGTCGAGTCGGGCCGCATCGTGAAGCTGCCCGGCGGTGAGTTCATCGAGGTGCACGAGCAGCTCGACGAGTACGAGCGCTGGCGCCTGGTCAGCTACGACGACTACAAGCCGCTCATGATCCGCCCGGACAGCCGTGGACGCATCACGGTCAACCAGCGGGCGCGCGCGGCGCTCTCCAAGTGGTTCTTCGAGGATCGGATCTCCCCGGTGACCACCAAGGACGTCGAGCGCAGCCACAGCGACCACCACTAGGCACGACCCCGTCCGCGTCCCACTCGGACACGCACGAGAGCCGGTCCGGCGTCACGCCGGGCCGGCTCTCGTGCGTCCGGCTCGACCGCCCCACATCGTCTCCAGGAGGACCCGTGGATCTCGATCGGCTCGCCAGCTGGCTCCGCTGCCCCTCCTGCGGTTCGGACCTGCAACCCGTGCCGCCCCTCGTCCTCCGGTGCGAGCACGGGCACACCGTCGACGGGAACAAGCGGGGCTACGCCAACCTCCTCGCACCGGGTACCCGTGTCACCGGCGACACCGCGGAGATGCTCGCCGCGCGCGGAGCCTTCCTCGACCGGGGGCACTACGCCCCGATCGTCGACGCCCTGGTCCACGCGACGGTCGCCCCCAACGAGCCGGCAGCGGATGATCCGTCACCGCTCGCAGTCGCCCGAGGTGGTCATCGCGATCCAGGGCTGCGCATCGTCGACGCCGGATGCGGCACCGGGCACTACCTCCGGGGCCTCCTGGACACCGTGCCCGGATCGACCGGGCTCGCCGCCGACCTCTCCCCCGCCGCGGTCGCCATCGCCGTCCGCGGCCGGCCCGACATCGATGGCGTCGTCGCCGACACGTGGGCCGCCCTCCCGATGCGCGACGGCGTCGCCGACCTGATCCTCGACGTGTTCGCGCCGCGCAACCTGCCCGAGTTCCACCGCGTGCTCGCCCCGCGCGGCCGCGTGGCGATCGTCGCGGCGGGACCGCAGCACCTCGAGGAGCTGCGGGCGTCAGGGCGCGCCGTCGGCGTCCAGGAGGACAAGCGCGAGCGGATCCTCGAGGCGGCCGACCCGTACTTCGAGACCGAGTCGGAGACCCGCGTCCACCGGATGCTGCGCCTCTCGGAGGACGACGTCCGCCTTCTGCTGGGGATGGGCCCGTCCGCGCATCACGCAGCCGTGGCGGACCGTGGAACCACCGTCCACGCGGCCGCGGGGAGCGGCGATCGTCACGATGTCACCATCGATGTCATGACCCACGTCCTGCGTCGGCGCGACGACGTCGACCCCGGCTGACCCCGACCGTTCGCCGGCCGCCCCTCGACGACACCCGTCGCCGGCAACGGCATCTCGTCCCGGACCGGGCCCGGCGAGACGGAGTAGCGTGACGGACGTCACACAGCTGCTGTCCGGGGGGAAGCGGTCGCCATCGTGTCGTGCCTCCCGGTGGCAGCGCCTCTCCATCCACCGGCTGATCCTCGACGGGGCATCGCGTCCGGCCCGACCCATGGATCACGGACCGCATCTTGCTCGACTCGATCACCCTCCGCGTCGCCTTCGGCGTGACGACCCTCACCCTGTTCCTCCTCTTCGCGCTCGTGACGTTCCGCGGCACGCGATCGCCGTTCAGCTTCTGGTGGTGCGCCGCCCTGGTGCTCTTCATGGGCGGATCCCTCGCCTACCTGCAGGACGGCACCGCATCCCAGGTCTGGGGCAACCCGCTCGGCAACGGGCTGATCGTCGCCGGAGCCGCCTGCGTGTGGATGGGGAGCAGGTCCCTGCGCGACCGCGCGACGCCGTAGTGGCTGGTCGTGCCCCCGGCCGCCGTCATGGTGGCCGTGTCGGCGACCGACTCCCCCTCGACGAACGACTGGTCAGGCGGTGCGCTGTTCCTGGCGCTCATGGCGGGCCTCATCGGGCTCTCGACGCGGGAGATCGTGATGCTGGACGCGGGCCTCTCGCGCACGCGCTGGCCGCTCATCCTCGCCTCGGGCGCGCTGGCCGCCTACTACGCGATCCGTCTGGTGGTGTTCCTCGCCACAGGTCCTCGGAGCGGCATCTTCACGATCTGGTTCGGGACGCCGAGCACGACGCTGATCACGCTGGTGCTCCTCGTCGTCGTGTCGTTCAGCATGGCCTCGCTCAGCGGCGAGCAGGCAGCGAGGATGTTCGCCGCACGTGCGGCGACATCCCGGCAGGAGCTCGTGGACGGCGGCAGCGTGCAACGTCGGCTCCTCCCCCAGCGCGTCCCCGACCTGCCCGGCTACGAGGTCGCCGGCGCATGCGTCCCCAGCGGCGCCGTGAGCGGCGACTTCTTCGACTGGCAGCGCACCCCGGAGGGCCTCGTGGTGACGCTCGCCGACGTCATGGGGAAGGGCGTGGGCGCGGCGATGATCGCGGCCACCGTGCGTGCCGCGCTCCGCGTCGCGTCGACGTCCCTCGATCCGGGGCGGACGCTCGCCGTGGTCGACCGCGCCGTCGAGTCCGACCTCGACGCGAACGACGCTTTCGTCACCCTCCTGCATCTCCGGCTCGACGCGCAGAGCGGTCAGATCGCGCTCGTCGACGCCGGCCACGGCCTCGCCATCGTCTGCCGTGCCGACGGCTCCCGCCAGCCCATCCCGTCGCGGAACCTCCCGCTCGGTGCCCTGGGCACCCAGCGGTGGTCCCCCTCGACAATGCGGCTGGACCCCGGCGACATGCTCCTCGTGTGCAGCGACGGCGTGCTCGACCTCTTCGACGGGACCATCGCGTCCATGGATCTGGTCGCCCGCACAGCGATGGACGCCGACGGCACGGCCGCCGCGGCCGTGGCGAGCCTCACCGGCCTCGCAACGGAGACCACGCCTCCGGACGACGTCACGGTCGTGGCGATCCGGCGGCTGCCCCCTACGACCGCCGGCTGACAGCCGCGCGGCACGAGCGCCACGAACCGACGGCGCCTCGGCCGGGCGCCTCCCGCACACGGGGTCCACCGACAGCGGCACGACGCCGCACCTTCGCAACGCTCGCTCCATGCGGAAGACCCGGCGACGGCCGAGCGTGCCCGGCGCCCCGTACGACCGCGCACGCCCGGACGCGGAGATGCCCGGCCTCTCGCGGAGACCGGGCATCGCGACGAACGGAGCGGAGCTACCGCAGGAGCTTCTTGTAGAACTCGGCCGTGCGCTCGTATCCCAGGCGCTTGTAGAACTCGCCGGCACGCCGAGTGCTCATGGTGATCTGCCCGACGCCGCGATCGCCGCAGAGTCGCTCCACGGCACGAACGAGAGCGGAGCCCGTGCCGCCGCTCCTCGCCCCGGCGTCGACGACGAGCTCCTCGAGGTGGGCGCTCAAACCGCCGGCGTAGAGCAGGCGGCTCACGACGAGGTAGGCGTATCCGACGACGGTTCCCGCCTCTTCCGCGACGAGCAGGACATCGCGCCCCTCGTCCTTGTTCGCCCGGAGGATGTGGAAGAACGTGACGTCGAAGTCGTCCCGGGTAGCCGGGGCGTTGATCATGTCGAGCTGCTGGCAGAGGGCGAAGACCGCGTCCGCGTCGGATGCCTGCGCGTGCCGGATGTCGACCATGGGATCAGCGCGCGAAGTAGCCGCGGTAGTACTCGTAGGTCCAGCCCACGAGCGCGATGATGGCGAGCCCACCGCCGATGATCGCGATCCAGATGCCCACGGCGAGGCCGAGGAAGACGGACGCGGCACCGGCCGCGAGGATCACGGGCCACCAGCTCCACGGGCTGAAGAACCCGAGCTCCGGGTCGCCGTCGTCGACGTTGGCGTCGCTGCGGTCCTCCGGGAGCTCCCCGTTCTGCGCCGCGTAGAGACGCGCGACGAAGAAGCCGATGAACGCGGCCAGCACGCCCGAGAGGGCGATGGCCAGCGTGCCGACCCACTCGACCGTGTTCTGGTCGATCAGGTGCCAGATCGTGTACGCAGCCGCCGCGACGACGAAGAACGCCGCGAGCACGTAGAAGAGGTTCCTATTGGCGCGCACGTCACTTCACCTTGTCGCTGGAGATGTCGTAGGTCGCGGCATCGGGAGCGTCCTTGGCCGGACCGATTCCCACGGGGATGCCCGCCTCGGGGTGGTTGAGGTCGAAGGCCGGGGCCTCCGAGCGGATGCGCGGGATGGACGTGAAGTTGTGCCGCGGCGGCGGGCATGAGGTCGCCCACTCGAGCGAGCGGCCGTAGCCCCACGGGTCGTTCACCGTGACCTTGGGTGCCGTGCGCGCGGTGATCCAGACGTTCAGGAAGAACGGGATCATCGAGAGCGCGAGGATGCCCGCGCCGATGGTGGACAGCTGGTTCATCCACGTGAAGTCGTCCTCGGGCTGGTACGTCGCGTAGCGACGCGGCATGCCCATGACGCCCAGCCAGTGCTGGATCAGGAACGTCGTGTGGAAGCCGATGAACAGCAGCCAGAAGTGGACCTTGCCGAGACGCTCGTTGAGCATCGTGCCCGTCCACTTGGGCCACCAGAAGTAGAAGCCGGAGAACATGGCGAACACGACGGTGCCGAACACCACGTAGTGGAAGTGCGCCACGACGAAGTACGTGTCGGACACGTGGAAGTCCAGCGGGGGCGACGCCAGGATGACGCCGGTCAGACCGCCGAACGTGAACGTGATGAGGAAGCCGATGGCCCACAGCATGGGCGTCTCGAACGTCACCGAGCCGCGCCACATCGTGCCGATCCAGTTGAAGATCTTCACGCCGGTGGGGACCGCGATCAGCATGGTCATGAGAGAGAAGAACGGCAGCAGGACGGACCCGGTGACGTACATGTGGTGCGCCCACACCGTGACCGAGAGGGCCGCGATGGAGATGGTCGCGTACACGAGCGTCTTGTACCCGAAGATCGGCTTGCGGCTGAAGACCGGGAAGACCTCGGAGACGATGCCGAAGAACGGCAGCGCGATGATGTACACCTCGGGGTGACCGAAGAACCAGAAGAGGTGCTGCCAGAGGATGGCGCCGCCGTTCGCCGGGTCGTAGATGTGCGCGTCGAATATGCGGTCGGCGCCGAGGCCGAAGAGCGCGGCCGCGAGGACCGGGAACGCCATGAGCACGAGGATCGACGTCACGAGGATGTTCCAGGTGAAGATCGGCATGCGGAACATGGTCATGCCGGGCGCGCGCATGGTGATGATCGTCGTCACGAAGTTGACAGCGCCGAGGATGGTGCCGAAGCCGCTGAGCGCGAGGCCCATCACCCAGAGATTGCCTCCCAATCCTGGCGAGAACGTCGTGCTCGACAGCGGCGCGTAGGCGAACCAGCCGAACGAGGCCGCTCCGGCCGGGGTGAGGAATCCCGCGACGGCGATGAGCGAGCCGAAGTTGAACAGCCAGTAGGCGAAGGCGTTGAGACGCGGGAACGCGACGTCGGGAGCGCCGATCTGCAGTGGCATGAGCACGTTGGCGAAGCCGGCGAAGAGCGGCGTCGCGAACATGAGCAGCATGATCGTGCCGTGCATGGTGAAGAGCTGGTTGTACTGCTCCTTCGTCTCCACGACGTGCAGGCCCGGCTCGAAGAGCTGCGCGCGGATGACGAGGGCCATCACGCCGCCGAGGCAGAAGTAGAGGAACGAGGTGATGAGGTACAGGTACCCGATGGTCTTGTGATCCGTCGAGGTGATCCAGTTGACGACGACGTTCCCACGCCGTTCCGCCTTGCCGGAGTTCTCGAGGACCTTCGCCTGTCCCGCGGGGATCGCGGTGGGACGGTTGAGTGTCGATGTCACGGTGTGTGCCCTACTTCTCGGACGACTCGGTGGTGGCCGGCACGTCGGTGCCGGGGAGGTTCTGCAGGCGGTCGTAGTCCGTGCCGAGGTCACCCTCGAAGCCGGCGGCCTTCTGCTTCTCGATGTAGGCGTTGTACTCATCGATGGAGACGACCTTCACCTGGAAGAGCATGAGGGAGTGGTATTCGCCGCAGAGCTCGGCGCACTTGCCCATGTACGTCCCCTCCTTCTCCGGGATGAACGTCATGTAGTTCGTCTTGCCGGAGATGAGGTCCTTCTTGTAGAGGAAGTCCACCACCCAGAAGGAGTGCAGGGTGTCGCGGGTGTTGAGCTCGAGCTCGACCTTCGTGTTGACCGGCAGGTACAGCGTCGGGAGCTTGTCCTTGTCGATGGAGCCCTGGGGTCCATTCGGGTCGTCGACCGCCTGGACGCCCTGCTCGTAGGCACCGCCCTCGAGGGGCTGGCCGGCCTCGGTCTCGCCGCCCTTGTAGTTGAAGTCCCAGGCCCACTGCTTGCCGAAGACCTGGACCTTGACCTCGGGCTTGTCGAATCGGGCCTCGATGGCGGCCTGGTCCTTGGCGGTGAACGCGAAGAACCCGAGCACGAGGATCAGAGGCACGATCGTGTAGAAGATCTCGATCGGCATGTTGTAGCGCATCTGCACGGGCAGGCCGGTCTGGCCCTTGCGGCGGCGGTACACGACCGCGGCCCAGATGGTGAGGCCCCAGGTGAGGACGCCCACCGCGAGGAGGACGATCCAGGCGGTGACCCACAGGCCGATGACCGAGTCGACGTGGTTGGTCGTGCCCGGTTCCGTCGGCAGGAAGCCCTGGAGCTGCTGCTGCGTGCACCCCGCGAGGAGTACCGAGATGCCCAGGGCGACGGGGATCGTCAGCCAACGTTGACGGCGAGTGAAGCGCACGTGCAGACCCTTCGAAGAACCGGATGTGAGGGGTCCCACACTACGCGACAGGGAGCCGCCCGAAGGACGACCCCCTGCTCGGGCCCCGTGTTTCCGGGCCCAGATCCGCTTACCGTTCCGTGTGTCAGTGGAAAGAGTCCCCGCACGCGCACGACCCGCCGGCGTTCGGGTTGTCGATGGTGAAGCCCTGCTTCTGGATGGTGTCCTCGAAGTCGATGGTGGCGCCGTCGAGGTACGGGACGCTCATCTTGTCGACGATGACCTCGACGCCGTCGAAGTCGACCGTGGCGTCGCCGTCGAGCTCGCGCTCGTCGAAGTAGAGCTGGTAGATGAGCCCCGAGCAGCCGCCGGGCTGGACGGCGACGCGGAGGCGGAGGTCCTCGCGGCCCTCCTGCTGGAGCAGGCTCTTGACCTTGCTCGCCGCGGTGTCCGTGAGTCCGACGCGGTGGGCCGCCTGGGCGGTCTCGGTCAGCGTGGTGTCGGTCATGAGCACTCCTCGGGTGGTGGGATCTGCGGTCGGGCGACTCCGGTGGAGTCTACGTCGTGCAACCGCGGGAGTCACCCGGGTGTTCCCGACCGCCGGGCCGATCCGTTCGGCGATCGGGAGGGGCCCGTCAGCTGCGGCGGGCGATGCGCGACAGCAGGACGGCCTCGCTGAGGATCGCGCGCCGCAGCACGCCCAGGTGCTGCGACTCGTTCGGGCTGTGGGCCCGCGTGTCCGGGTCCTCGACGCCGGTGACCAGGATCTGGGCAGCGGGGAACGCCTCGACGAGGTCGGCGATGAACGGGATGGATCCGCCGATGCCGGCCTGCACGGGCGCGCGGCCCCAGCCGGCGGTCATGGCGGCGGTGGCCTCGGCCATGGCCCAGCCCGTCGTGTCGACGAGGAAGGGATCGCCCTGGTCGACGTCGCTGATCTCCACGTGCGCGCCGAAGGGACGGTTCCGCTCGACGTGCGCCTCGAGGGCGCGGTACGCGTCCGCCGCCGTCTGGCCGGGGGCGATGCGCGCGCTGATGCGGACGGAGACCTCCGGGAGGAGCGTGTTGCTCGCGTTGGCGACGGAGGGCGCGTCGATGCCCGTGACCGTGATGGCGGGCTGCGCCCACAGGCGCGTGAGGATCGGGCCGGTGCCCACCGCGGAGACACCGGGCAGCAGCGCCGCCTCCTCGGCGAGGCGCGCGTCGTCGTAGGCCGGCGTCTCCATGTCGGTCGAGGTGAGGCCCGCGACGGCGACGGATCCGCGCTCATCCCACAGGGAGTCGAGGAGGCGGACGGCAGCCATCATCGCGTCGGGGACGGCGCCGCCGAACATGCCCGAGTGCGAGGCGTGGTCGAGCGTGCGCACCGTGAGGCGGAACGTGACGTTGCCGCGGAGGGCGATCGTGATCGACGGGGTGTCGACGTCCCAGTTGTCGCTGTCGGCGACGACGATGACGTCGGCGGCGAGGGCGTCGTGGTGCGTGGCGAGGAAGTCGGCGAAGGAGCGGGATCCGGCCTCCTCCTCCCCCTCGATGAAGACGGCGAGGCCCAGGTCGAGGTCGTCGCCCTCCGCCTCGACGAGCGCGCGGATGGCCGCCACGTGCGTCATGATGCCGGCCTTGTCGTCGGAGGCGCCGCGCCCGTGCAGGCGGTCGCCGCGGAGGGTCGGCTCGAAGGGCGGGGTCTCCCAGTGCTCGTCCGCTCCGGGGGGCTGCACGTCGTGGTGGGCGTAGAGGAGGACCGTGGGCTTCCCGTTCCGCGCTGCGCGCGTGGCGAGGACGGCGGGCTGCCCGTCCTCGCCCGAGGGGGTCGTGGCGCGGTGGACGGAGACGTCGTCGAAGACGCCGAGCCCGGCGAGGAGCCCCGCGACGGCGTCCGCGCTGGCGGCGACGTGCGTCGGGTCGAAGGCCTGCCAGGAGACGGAGGGGATGCGCACGAGCGCCGAGAGGTCGGCGATCGTGGTGGGCAGACCTCCCGCGACGGCGGCGGCGAGCCGGTCGACGACCTCCTGGTCCGGTGCGGTCACGGCGTCTGCGGAGGTGTCGGGAGGCGTCATGCAGGTAATCTTAGATTCACTCCAGGCAAGGACGAGAGACGTGGCGAAGCAGCACACCCCCGCAGAGACCCCCTCCGAGACGAACGCCCCGGCGCCCGTCGACGGGCGCACGGCCGACGGGAAGAAGGGCCCCACCCCGACCCGTCGGGAGCGGGAGGCCGCGAACCTCCGCCCGCTCGTGCCCCAGGACCGCAAGCTCGCGGCCCAGCAGGCGAAGGAGAAGGCCCGCGAGGCGCGCGCGCGCGCCAACGCGGGCATGGCCGCCGGCGACGAGCGCTACCTGCCCGTCCGCGACAAGGGCCCGCAGAAGCGGTACGCCCGCGACGTGGTGGACGCACGCTGGAGCGTCGGGGAGCTGCTGCTCCCCGTGATGGGCGTCGTCGTGGTGCTCACGTTCGTGCTGCCGAACCTGTCGGCCATCCCGCTGCTGTCGATCTACGTGTTCGTCATCGCCGCGATCATCGACGCGTACTTCACCGGGCGCCGTGTGCGGGCCGCCATCGCCGCCCGCGTCGGCGCCGACCGCGTCGAGCGCGGGATCCGGTGGTACACGGGCATGCGCACAATCCAGATGCGGCCGATGCGCCTGCCGAAGCCGCAGGTGAAGCGGCGCGAGGACGTCACCTTCAGCTGATCGCGCGCACGCGCCGTCAGCGCGTGCGCGTCACCGCGCGCGGCGGATCCGCGCGAGGCCGGCGTTGATGGACCTCGCCCAGAGCGGACCCCGGTAGAGGAACGCCGTGTAGCCCTGCACCAGCGTGGCGCCGGCGTCGAGTCGCGCCTGCACGTCCTCCGCGGTGTCCACCCCGCCGACGGAGATGACGCATGCCTCGGCGGGCAGCGCGCGGCGCAGCGTCCGGAGCACCTCGAGCGCGCGCGGGGCCAGCGGCGCCCCTGAGAGCCCGCCCGCGCCTGCCGCCTCCACGACCGCGGCGTCCGTGCGCAGATCCGCGCGCGACAGGGTCGTGTTCGTGGCGATGACGCCCGCGAGGCCCAGCTCGGTCGCGAGCTCGGCGATCCGCTCGACCTCCGCGTCCTGCAGGTCGGGCGCGATCTTCACGAGCACCGGCACGCCGTCGGCCGCGTCGCGGATGCTCGTGAGGAGGGGGCGGAGCAGCTCGATCTCCTGCAGCCCGCGGAGCCCCTGGGTGTTCGGCGAGCTGACGTTGACCGCGAGGTAGTCGGCGACGGGAGCGACGAGGCGCGTCGACCGGACGTAGTCGGCGACGGCGTCGTCGACGGCCACGGCGCGGGTCTTGCCGATGTTGACGCCGATCACGGGCCGATCGCGCCGGGACCGCAGGCGACGGAGCCGCTCGGCGAGAGCGGCCGCTCCCCCGTTGTTGAAGCCCATGCGGTTGATGACGGCGCGGTCCTCGATCAGGCGGAACAGCCGCGGCCGCGGGTTGCCCGGCTGCGCCTCGGCCGTGACGGTGCCGACCTCGACGTGGCCGAAGCCCAGCTGACCGAGGCCGAGCACGGCCTGCGCGTCCTTGTCGAAGCCGGCGGCCACGCCGAACGGGGACGGGAAGCGCAGGCCGAGCGCATCGACCGCGAGCGACGGGTCCGGCGCCGTCAGCCGCCGGGCGATCCAGCCGAAGCCGGACGACGGGAGGAGGGCGATGGCCGTGGACGCGAGGTGGTGGGCGTCCTCCGGATCCATGCGCGACAGGACCGTGCGGAAGAGGAGGGGATACATCGGCACCAGGCTAGCGCCTGCGCGGGCGGCCTCCTGCGGGACGGACGCAGGACCCGCCGCGGGTCAGAGCGCGTCGGCGTCGGGGCTGGCGGCGTGCGCCACGCGGAGCTGCGCGATGGCCGACTCGAAGTCGTCGAGCGAGTCGAAGCCCTGGTAGACGCTGGCGAAGCGGAGGTACGCGACCTCGTCGAGCTCGCGCAGCGGCGGCAGGATCGACAGGCCGATGTCGTTCGCCTCGATCTGCGACGCGCCGGTGGCCCGGATCGCCTCCTCCACGCGCTGCGCGAGGACCGCGAGGTCGGTGTCGGTCACGGGACGTCCCTGGCACGCCTTGCGGACGCCGGTGACGATCTTCTCCCGGCTGAACGGCTCGACCACGCCGTTGCGCTTGATCACGCTGAGGCTCGCGGTCTCCGTGGTGCTGAAGCGGCGGCCGCACTCGGGGCACTGCCGGCGCCGGCGGATCGACAGGCCGTCGTCGCTCGTGCGGGAGTCGACGACGCGGGAGTCGGGGTGGCGGCAGAAGGGGCAGAACATGGTGTGGCCAGGATACGTCAGGGCGTGAGGCGCGCCGTCACCGCGTCGCCGTGCGCGGGCAGGTCCTCGGCCCGGCTGAGCGCGACGATCATCGGCTCGGCCTCGCGCAGCGCGTCGGCGTCGTAGCGCACGACCTGCTGCGGGCGGAGGAACGTGTACGCGCCGAGGCCCGAGCCGAAGCGCGCCTGGCCGCCCGTGGGGAGAACGTGGTTGGATCCGGCGAGGTAGTCGCCGAGGCTCACCGGGGAGTGCGGGCCCAGGAAGATCGCGCCGGCGCTGTGCAGGTGCGGGAGCAGGGCGTCCGGGTCGGCGGTCTGGACGGAGAGGTGCTCGGGGCCGTACGCGTCGCTGTAGCGCGCGGCCGTGACGAGGTCGTCGACCACGAGGATCGCCGACTGCGGTCCGGTGAGCGCCTGGCCGACGCGGGCCGAGTGACCCGTGGTCGCCGCCAGGGCCTCGACCTCGGCGTCGACCGCACGTGCGAGCTCGGGCGAGTCGGTCACGAGGACCGACGCCGCCATCTCGTCGTGCTCGGCCTGGCTGACGAGGTCGGCGGCCACGAGACGGGGATCGGCGTGCGCGTCGGCGATGACGAGGATCTCGGTCGTGCCGGCCTCGGAGTCGATGCCGGTGACGCCGCGGACGACGCGCTTGGCGGCGGCGACGTAGATGTTGCCGGGGCCCGTGACGACGTCGACGGGCTCGAGGCCGAGGTCCGGGACGCCGTGCGCGAAGGCGCCGATGGCCCCGGCGCCGCCCATCGCGTAGACCTCGTCGACGCCGAGGAGACCGGCGGCACCGAGGATGACCGGGTGCACGGATCCGCCGTGCGCGGCCTGCGCGGGCGAGGCGAGGGCGATGCTCGCGACGCCGGCGACCTGCGCGGCGACGACGTTCATCACGACGCTCGACGGGTAGACGGCCTTGCCGCCCGGGACGTAGAGGCCCACCCGGCGCACCGGCTGCCAGCGCTGGACGATGGTGCCGCCGGGCACGACCGTGGTGGTGGTCTCTGGCGGGACCTGCGCGGCGGAGCCCAGCCGGACGCGGCGGATGGCCTCCTCGAGCGCGGCGCGGACGGCGGGGTCGAGGCCGTCGACGGCGGCGGCGATGGCCTCGGCGGGCACGCGCAGCGTCTCCGGCCGGACCCGGTCGAGCCGTTCCGCCTGGTCGAGCAGCGCGGCGCTCCCCCGCGTGCGCACGTCCTCGACGAGCTCGCGCGCCACGTCGAGCGCGACGGCGACGTCGGTGACCGGACGCGGGAGGAGGTCGAGCAGGTCGGCGGTGCTGGGCGTGGTGCCGCGGAGGTCCTGGATGCGCATCATGACTCCGGAAGTCTACCGAGCGGGCGCCGGGCGGATCCGGCGGCTAGCGTCACCAGGCATGGACGCGCACCCCGCCACCACGCTCGCCGAGGCCCCGGGCCAGGCCGCCTTCCGCGCCGCGTTCCGGCGCCATGCCGCGGGCGTCGCGGTCGTCACGACCCGCGATCCCCACGGCTCCCCCGTCGGCTTCACGGCGACGTCGCTCGCCTCCGTATCGGCGGATCCCCCGCTCGCCAGCTTCAGCCTGGCCCGCACGGCGTCGAGCGCCGCCGCGATCGCCGCCGCCGACCACGTCGCGATCCACGTGCTCGGCGCGCGCGACCGGCAACTCGCCGAACGGCTCAGCGGGCCGGCGTCCGAGCGCTTCGCCGGGGACCACTGGTCCGCCGGCCCGCACGGCCTGCCCGTGCTGGCGGGCGGGACGGCGCTCTTGGTCGCCCGGATCGTCGAGCGGGTGCACGTGCACGACGCGATCGTCGTGATCGTCCGGATCGAGGACGGCGGCACGGGCGTGGAGGACGACCCGCTCGTCTACCACGCGCGCCGCTACCTCCGACCGGGCGCCGAGGCCTGAGCGCTGACGCGCGTGAGCCGAGACGCGCGGGTCACCCCAGGCAGTTCGGCCCGAGCAGCGACTTCAGCTCGCCGTAGAGGTCGGCGCTCACCGTGACCGGGTACGGGATCTCGAACACGCGCCCGCTGTCGCCCTTGACGAGCTGCAGCCGCACCTCGGTGTCGCCCGAGTGGCGGATGAGCACGTCGTTGAGGCCCATGACGGTCTCCGTCGTCGCCCGGTTCTCCGCGAGGCTGATGAGCAGCGGGCCGGACCCGAGGCTCTGCCCGAGGTCGGGCTGGAACATCGAGAAGGCGTGGATGTTCATGCCGTCGTCGCGCGTGGAGACCCGGCCGCGGATCACCACGACGGTGTCGCTCTGCAGGGCCGGCGCGAACTCCTGGTACGCCTTGCCCATGAACATGCAGGTGATCTCGCCGCCGAAGTCCTCGAGCTGCACCATGCCGTACTGGTTGCCGGAGTTGCGGGCGGTGCGGTGCTGCACGCTCGTGAGGAGGCCCGCCAGGGTGACCGTCTCGCCGTCCATCGATGCGTCGGTCGCGAGCAGCTCGGCGATGCCCGTGGAGGCGAGCTTCGCCAGCGGGATCTCGAGCCCGGCCAGCGGGTGGTCGGAGACGTAGAGGCCGAGCATCTCCCGCTCGAAGGCGAGCTTGTCGCGCTTCGCCCACTCCGGCCGCTCGGGCACCTTCCGCGCGTGCTGCGGCTCGTCCCACAGGCTGTCGAAGTCGAAGCCGACCTGGCCGTTCATCGCCGCGCGCTTGTCGCTGACCGACGCGTCGATCATGCCCTCGTGCACCTCGAGCAGCGCTCGGCGGGTGTCGCCCAGCGAGTCGAACGCGCCGGCCTTGATGAGCGACTCGACCGTGCGCTTGTTCGCGACCGGCAGCGGCACCTTCTTGAGGAAGTCGTCGAACGACTCGAACGCGCCCTGCTCGGTGCGGGCGCCTCGGAGCGCCTCGACGACGTTCGCGCCGACGTTCCGGACGGCGCCCAGGCCGAAGCGGATGTCGGCGCCGGCTGCCGCGAAGAAGCCGATCGACTCGTTGACGTCCGGCGGGAGCACCTTGATCCCCATGCGGCGGCACTCGTTGAGGTAGAGCGCCATCTTGTCCTTGGAGTCGCCGACGCTCGTGAGGAGCGCGGCCATGTACTCGGCCGGGTAGTGCGCCTTGAGGTACGCGGTCCAGTAGGAGACGACGCCGTAGGCCGCGGAGTGCGCCTTGTTGAAGGCGTAGTCGGAGAACGGCAGCAGGATGTCCCAGAGGGCCTTGACCGCGGCCATCGAGTAGCCGTTGTCCTTCATGCCCTGCGAGAAGCCCTCGAACTGCTTGTCCAGCTCCGACTTCTTCTTCTTGCCCATCGCGCGTCGGAGGAGGTCGGCCTGCGCGAGCGTGAAGCCCGCGAGCTTCTGCGCCACCGACATCACCTGCTCCTGGTAGACGATGAGGCCGTGCGTGGTGCCGAGGACCTCGCGAAGCGGCTCCTCGAGCTCCGGATGGATCGGGGTGATCTCCTGCAGCCCGTTCTTCCGCAGCGCGTAGTTGGTGTGCGAGTTCGCGCCCATGGGGCCCGGCCGGTAGAGCGCGATGACGGCGGAGATGTCCTCGAAGTTGTCTGGCTTCATCATGCGCAGGAGCGAGCGCATGGGCCCGCCGTCGAGCTGGAAGACGCCCAGCGTGTCCCCACGGGCCAGCAGGTCGTACGCGCCCTGGTCATCGAGGCCCAGGTCCTCGAGCACGAGCTTCTCGCCGCGGTTGGACTCGATGTTGTTGAGCGCGTCGTCGATGATCGTGAGGTTGCGAAGCCCCAGGAAGTCCATCTTGATGAGGCCGAGCGACTCGCACGCGGGGTAGTCGAACTGCGTGACGATCTGGCCGTCCTGCTCCCGCTTCATGATCGGGATGATGTCGATGAGCGGCTCGCTCGACATGATGACGCCGGCAGCGTGCACGCCCCACTGGCGCTTGAGGTTCTCGATCCCCTGCGCGGTCTCGAAGACCTTCTGCGCCTCGGGATCCATCGCGAGCACCTCGCGGAAGTCACCGGCCTCGCGGTACCGCGGGTGGTCGGTGTCGAGGATGCCGGACAGCGGGATGTCCTTGCCCATGATCGCGGGCGGCATGGCCTTGGTGAGCTTGTCGCCCATGGAGAACGGGTAGCCGAGCACACGGCTGGAGTCCTTGAGCGCCTGCTTGGCCTTGATGGTGCCGTACGTGACGATCTGCGCCACCCGCTCGTCGCCGTACTTGTCGGTCACGTAGCGGATGACCTCGCCGCGGCGACGGTCGTCGAAGTCGACGTCGAAGTCGGGCATGGAGACGCGGTCGGGGTTGAGGAACCGCTCGAAGAGCAGGCCGTGCTCCAGCGGGTCGAGATCGGTGATGCCCATGGCGTACGCGACCATCGACCCGGCGCCCGAGCCGCGGCCGGGGCCCACGCGGATCCCGTTCTCCTTCGACCAGTTGATGAAGTCGGCGACGACGAGGAAGTAGCCCGGGAAGCCCATCTGCGCGATGACCCCGACCTCGTAGTCGGCGCGCTTGCGCACGTCGTCCGAGAACCCACGCGGGTACCGGCGCACGAGGCCGCGCTCGACCTCCTTGACGAACCAGGTCTGCTCGCTCTCGCCCTCGGGCACCGGATAGCGCGGCATGTAGTTCGCGGACTCGTTGAACTGCACGTCGCACCGCTCGGCGATGAGCAGCGTGTTGTCGCACGCCTCCTCGTGGTCGCGGAAGAGGTGGCGCATCTGCTGCGCGGTCTTGAGGTAGAACTCGTCGGCGTCGAACTTGAAGCGGTTGGGGTCGTCGAGCGTGGTGCCGGATTGGACGCACAGGAGCGCCGCGTGGCTCGTCGCGTCGTGCTCGTGCGTGTAGTGCAGGTCGTTCGTGGCGACGAGCGGGAGGCCGAGGTCCTTCGCGAGCCGGTGCAGATCGGTCATGATCCGGCGCTCGATGCCGAGCCCGTGGTCCATGACCTCGCAGAAGTAGTTCTCCGCCCCGAAGATGTCGCGGAAGTCCGCCGCGGCCTTCACGGCCTCGTCGTACTGCCCGAGGCGGAGGCGCGTCTGCACCTCGCCGGACGGGCAGCCGGTGGTGGCGATGAGGCCCTTCGCGTAGGTGCTGAGCAGCTCGCGGTCCATGCGGGGCTTGAAGTAGTAGCCCTCGAGCGAGGCGCGCGACGAGAGGCGGAAGAGGTTGTGCATGCCCTCCGTCGTCTCGGCGAGCATCGTGAGGTGCGTGTAGGCACCGGATCCGGAGACGTCGTCCTGGCCGCCGTTGCCCCACCTGATGCGGGTGCGGTCGCCGCGGTGCGTGCCCGGCGTGATGTACGCCTCCGTGCCGATAATGGGCTTGACGCCCGCGGCCTTCGCCTGCTTCCAGAAGTCGAACGCGCCGAACACGTTGCCGTGGTCGGTGATCGCCACGGCCGGCATCCTCTGCTCGGCCGCGGCCTGCACGAGCGGGCCGACGCGGGCCGCCCCGTCGAGCATCGAGTACTCGCTGTGGACGTGGAGGTGGACGAACGAGTCGTTGCGGGGCACGGGTCTCTTCTACTGATCGGTCGGCGGTGCAGCAATCATAGGCAGGCTCCCGGAGGCGCTCCGGGCGTGTCGCGCGTCAGTCCTCGAGGACGTCCAGCGCGTGCTGCAGGTCGGCCGGGTAGGTGCTCGAGAACGACGCCCGGTCGCCCGTGGCGGGGTGCGTGATCTCGAGCCGCATGGCGTGCAGCCACTGCCGGTGGAGGTCGAGCTGCGCCGAGATCGTGGGATCGGCGCCGTACATCGCGTCGCCCACGCAGGGGTGGCGCTGCGCGGCCATGTGGACGCGGATCTGGTGGGTCCGGCCGGTCTCCAGGTGCACCTCGAGCAGCGCCGCGCGGCGGAACGCCTCGAGCGTCTCGTAGTGCGTGACGGACGGCTTGCCGTCCGCGGTGACCGCGAACTTCCAGTCGCTGCGGGGGTGGCGCCCGATGGGCGCGTCGATCGTGCCCGCGAGCGGATCCGGATGCCCCTGCACGACCGCGTGGTACACCTTCTCGACCTCGCGGTCGTGGAACTGCCGCTTGAGCTCCGTGTACGCGCGCTCTGTCTTGGCCACCACCATGAGGCCGCTGGTGCCCGCGTCGAGCCGGTGCACGATGCCCTGCCGTTCCTCCGCGCCCGAGGTGCTCAGGCGGAACCCGGCGGCGGCCAGCGCTCCCAGCACGGTCGGCCCCGTCCAGCCGACGCTCGGATGCGCCGCGACGCCGACGGGCTTGTCGACCACCACGATGTCGTCGTCGTCGTGCACGATGCCGAGGTCGGGCACCGCGAGCGGCACGACGGTGGGCTCCTGCTTCGGCTGCCAGCTGACGGCGAGCATGGATCCGCCGACGAGCCGGTCGGACTTGCCCGCCTCCCGGCCGTCCTGCGTCACGCCGCCGGCCTCGGCGACCTCGGCGGCGAAGCTGCGGGAGAAGCCGAGGAGGCGGGCGAGTCCCGCGTCGACGCGCTGCCCGTCGAGCCCGTCGGGGACGGGAATGGTGCGGTGCTCCATCGGGTGACCTCTTCCGGTGCGGTGCTGGCGGTGCGGCGGTGACGCGGGCTGCGCGAACGACGACGGCGACGCGGGACCCCGTGGCTCGTCGGAGCCGGGTCCCGCGCCGCCGTCGGGCGTGCGGGTGCTGCGGTGCTAGTTGCCGAACGAGGCGGTGGCGGGCGCCTCGCTGGAACCGGCGGAGTCGAGCTCGCGGAGCTGGCCCTCGATGTAGCCCTTGAGCTTCGTGCGGTACTCGCGCTCGAACGTGCGGAGCTCGTCGATGCGGCCCTCGAGGACCTGGCGCTCCTTCTCCAGGACGGCGGTCTTCGAGCGCTGCTCGGCCTCGGCCTCGGCGGCGATGCGGGCGGCCGTGGCGTGCGCCTCGGCGACGAGCGCGTCGCGCTTCTCGATGCCCTCGCGGACGTGCTCCTCGTGGAGCTTGCGGGCGAGCTTGAGGAGGCTGCTCGTGCTGGAGGTCTCGTCGTCCACGTCCGCGGCGGGGGCGGCGGGCGCCTGCGCGACGACCGGGGCCGGCTCGGGCTCCGGGGTGGGCTCGGGCTCGACGACCACGGGGGCCTGCTCGACGGCGGCGGGAGCCGGGGTCTCGATGACGGAGGTCGCGGCCGGGGCGGCGTCGCCCGAGCCGAGGCGCTGGCGCAGCTCCTCGTTCTCCTGGTGGAGGCGTCGCAGCTCGACGACCACCTCGTCGAGGAAGTCGTCGACCTCGTCCTGGTCGTATCCCTCGCGGAACTTGGTCGGCTGGAAACGCTTGTTGACGACGTCTTCAGGAGTGAGAGCCATGGCCTGCCACCTCTTTTGTGCGTAGAGCGGGGTCCGCAGCTGCGGACGGGGATTCGGGACAACGTGCGACCCAACGCTATCAGCGGAACGCGTCGCTCCGGGGACGGGAGCGCGGAACGGCGGACGGAGCGCCGGGCGTCAGCCCGTGAAGCCGCGGACGACGTTGAGCAGGATGATCGCCACGAGCATCGTGATCATCCAGCCGAAGTCGAGCGCGACCGGGCCGAGGCGCAGCGGCGGGATCAGGCGCCGGACGAAGCCGATGGGCGGATCCGTGACCGTGTACGAGGCCTCCGCGACGATGAGCATCGCGCCGCGCGGACGCCACTGCCGCGAGAGCGACTGGACCAGGTCGAGGACGAACCGGCCCCACATGCAGATGATGAACGCCAGGAGGGCGAACCACAGGACGGTGGCGACGATGTTGACGATGATCACGGACACAAGTATGGCGGGCGCCGATGGGAGGTCCCGTCGGCGCCCGCCATGGCGGTGCTGGGTGGATCAGCGTCCGAAAAAGGAGGCCTCGACCTCGGCCTCGGTGGCCGACTGCTCGCCGGACACGGCGACGTGCGACGGCGACAGGAGGAACACCTTGGCCGTGACGCGCTCGATCTTGCCGTAGAGGCCGATGGACAGGCCGCTGGCGAAGTCGATGAGGCGGCGGGCGTCGTCGTCCGTCATCTGCGAGAGGTTGATGATGACCGGCACGCCCTCGCGGAAGTTCTCGGCGATGACCTGGGCGTCCTTGTAGGCCTTGGGGTGGACGGTGAGGATCTCGTTCATTTCAGCCGGCGCCGCATTCCTTGTGGTGGTCGAGGGCTTGTGCAGGGGGGTCACGGGTGCGCGCTTCGCCTGCTGCTGGGGAGCGGGGGCGGGCGTCGGGACGGCCTGCACGGGCGACTGCTGCTGCTGCGCGGGCTGCTGGCCCTGCTGGTAGTCGAGCTCCTCGTCGGCGAGTCCCAGGTACACCATGGTCTTGCGAAGTGGGTTGGCCATCATTCCTCTTTCCGTTTCGGCCTGACGAACCGGACCGCACTCCCGACATTAAGGGCCGTCGGGTCGCTTTCCCGTGATTGCCGACCCGATCCGAAGGTGTGTCGCGCCCTCGAGGAGCGCCTCGCGCAGGTCGCCGGACATGCCCGCGGAGATCGCGTCCGCCTCGGGCAGGATGCGGCGCACGTCGTCCGAGATCCCGCGGAGGCGGGCGAACGCGCGGCGGGGCTCCCCGTCGTCGGGCGCGACCGCCATGACGCCGAGGACGCGGATGCCGGGGGCGGCCGCCGCGTGCTCCGCGAGCGCCTCGGCCTCGGCGGGCCGGACGCCGCCGCGTCCGTCGTCATCGGTGAGGTTGACCTGCAGGAAGACGCGCGTCTCCTGCTCGTCGGACGCGAGCGCGTCGACGAGGGACGGGCGGTCGACCGAGTGGATCACGGAGGCGTAGCGCCTCACCTGCCTGGCCTTCTTGCCCTGCAGCTGGCCGACGAAGTGCCACGCGACGCCCGTGCCATCGAGCTCGGCGGCCTTGCCCTGCGCCTCCTGGTGCCTGCTCTCGCCGAGGTCGCGGACGCCGAGGCCGACGAGGCCGCGCAGGAGCGACACGGGCTGGAACTTGGTGACGACGATCGTCGTCACCTCGTCGGGACGGCGGCCGGCCGCGCGGATCCCGTCGGCGACGTCCGCCTGCACGGACGCCCACCGCTCGGCGAGGCCGGGGTGGGCCTCGCCGGGGTGGGCGTCCGACGCGTGCGCGCCGCCTGTCTGTTGAGCGTCGGTCACTTCAGGAAGTCGGGGATGTCCAGGTCGTCGCCGTCGTCCTCGAACGTCGGGTCGCTCGCGGGGACGGACGCGACGGGCGCCTCGGCCTGCGGGCGAGCCGGCGCGGACTCGACGGCCTCGGGAGCCGCGACCGCTCCCCCGCCCGCGGCGACGAAGCCGCTGCGGCGGTTCTCGACCTTGGACGCCGGCTCGCCGCCGTCGAAGCCCGCGGCGATGACGGTGACGCGCACCTCGTCGCCGAGCGTGTCGTCGATGACCGCGCCGAAGATGATGTTCGCCTCGGGGTGCACGGCCTCCTGCACGAGCTTGGCCGCGTCGTTGATCTCGAAGATGCCGAGGTTGGATCCGCCCTGGATCGAGAGGAGCACGCCGTGGGCGCCCTCGATGCTCGCCTCGAGCAGGGGCGACGCGACCGCGAGCTCGGCGGCCTTGATGGACCGGTCGGCGCCGCGGGACGAGCCGATGCCCATGAGCGCGGATCCGGCACCCTGCATGACCGACTTGACGTCGGCGAAGTCGAGGTTGATGAGGCCGGGGGTCGTGATGAGGTCGGTGATGCCCTGGACGCCCGCGAGGAGCACCTGGTCGGCGGTCGCGAACGCCTCGAGCATGCTGATGCCGCGGTCGCTGATCTCCAGGAGGCGGTCGTTCGGGACGACGATGAGCGTGTCGACCTCGTTCTTCAGCGTCGCGACGCCGAGCTCGGCCTGGGCCGAGCGGCGCTTGCCCTCGAAGCCGAAGGGCTTCGTGACGACGCCGATGGTGAGCGCGCCGATCGACTTGGCGATGCGCGCAACGACGGGTGCGCCGCCGGTGCCGGTGCCGCCGCCCTCGCCCGCGGTGACGAAGACCATGTCGGCGCCCGCGAGGGCCTCCTCGATCTCCTCAGCGTGGTCCTCGGCGGCGCGACGGCCGACCTCGGGGTCCGCGCCGGCGCCGAGGCCCCGCGTGATCTCGCGGCCGACGTCGAGCTTGACGTCCGCGTCGCTCATGAGCAGCGCCTGCGCGTCGGTGTTGATCGCGATGAACTCCACGCCCCGCAGACCGAGCTCGATCATGCGGTTCACGGCGTTGACGCCGCCACCGCCGATGCCGACGACCTTGATGACGGCGAGGTAGTTCTGGTTGTTCGACACGACGGGCCTCCGCTAGAACCTTCGACCTCCGGTGGAGGCTTAGAGTTTACTCAGTATGCATTTCCTGATCCCGACGTTAGGGGGCTCGGGGTCGGCGCGACGACTCCCGTGCCGCGTGTCGCGAAGGCGGGGCGGGATCAGGGGCCGGCGACCGGCGCGTCGGGTGCCGACACGTCGTAGGACCCGACGTCCCCGCGTGCCTTGACCAGCGCCTGCAGCACCTGCGCCTTGTCGACCGAGCGCTCGCCGCTCCCCCACAGCACCTTCTTGCCGCTGCGGAGGGTGAGCATCACGTCGTCGGTCGTGTTGGCCTGGATGCTGTCGACCTGCGGCAGGAAGTCGGCGGGCAGCGCGACGAGGACCGCGGCGGCGGCCTGGAAGCGCGGCGACGAGAAGTCGGCGCTCGGCAGGTCGATGAGGGGGTAGCCGTCGGGGCGTGCCGTCGCGCGCTCGATCGTGATGCCCGCGGGATCCACCAGGTCGAAGCCGGCGCCCGACTGGATCACGGCCACGGGCGTGCGCTCGACGATGCGGATCACGAGCGTCGACGGCGGACGGCTCTCGGTGCTGTAGCTGCGGATGAGCGGGAAGGCGCGGAGCTCGTCCCCGACGCGGTCGAGGTCGACGAGCGGGAGCGGCGTGCCGACCTGGTCGGAGAGGGCCGCCTGGATGCTCGACGGGGACACGCGGTCCGCGCCCTCCACCTCGACGGTGCGGAGGGCGAGGAGCGGCGAGTACACGGCGATGCCGACGACGATCGCGAGGGTGAGGACGGCGCCGAGCGCGCCGAGGAGTCCGGCGCGCCGGCGGCGGGCGCGCTGGGTGAAGCGGCGCACCTCCTGGCGTTCGTAGCGCTGCCGCTCGCGTCGGGCGCGGCGCAGCTGGCGGCGCGCCTCGGCGTCTCCGGTGGCCGCGCTCGCGGGGCGGGCCGGGCGGTGGGCCCGTGGGGTGGGCTCCCCGTCCGCGTCCGAGTGGGTGCGCCGACGGAGCGGACGCGCGGAAGCCGCGGTCTCCGCCGCTCCGCGTGCCCGAGCGCCCAGCCTGCCGGCGAGGCCGCCCGTGCGCGGCGTCGTCGGCTCGCGGCCCGTGCGCGGCGCGGGCGGCGCCTCGACCGGCGCCTGCGCGAGGTGCGGGAGGACGATGGGCTCGGTGTCGGGCTCGTCGTCGTCGCGCCACGCCGCGCGGGGGCGCGGGGTCACGGGCGGCGTCGGCGCAGCCGGTGCTGGCGCGGCCGGCGTCGGCGTCACGGGCGCGGCGGGACGGGATCCGCGGCCGCGACGGCTGGGCGCGTCCGCGCCCTCGGCGGGCGCGGCGGGCGCGGGCGGCCTCGGGACCCGGGGCCGGTCGAAGCCCTCGGGCCGCTTCACTCGCGCGGCCGGGACGACGCGGCGGGCTGGGAGGATCCGTCGGGACGCTCGAGCGCATCGATCACCTGCGGGATGATCCGGTACACGTCGCCGCAGCTCAGGGTCACGATGAAGTCGCCGTCGCGGGCGATCTCCGCCGCGCGGTCGGCCGCCTCCTGCCAGTCGGGCAGGTAGTCGACGTGGCCCGCGTCCTGGAAGCGCTGGGAGACGAGGGCGCCGGTGACCCCGGGGATCGGGTCCTCGCGGGCGCCGAACACGTCGAGCACGATGGTGTGGTCGGCCAGCTCCTCGTAGACGCGCGCGAAGTCGCCGGCCATCATCTGCGTGCGGCTGTAGAGGTGCGGCTGGTGGACGGCGATGATCCGGCCCTCCCCCACGACCGTGCGCGCGGCCTCGAGCGCGGCGCGGACCTCGGTGGGGTGGTGCGCGTAGTCGTCGTAGACGCTCACGCCGCGGACCTCCGCGTGCAGCTCGAAGCGGCGGCCGGTGCCGGAGAAGCCGGCGAGGCCCGCGATCGCGTCGTCGGGATCCACGCCGAGGCCGACGAGCACGGCGTAGGCGCCGGCCGCGTTGATCGCGTTGTGGCGGCCGGGGACGCGGAGCGCGGCGCGGCGCGCGACGCCGTCGTGGGTGAGCGTGAAGGCGACGGAGCCGTCGGTGACGATGTCGGTGATCCGGACGTCGGCCGAGGGGTCCTCGCCGAAGGTGACGACGCGTCCCTCGATGCGGGCGGTGACGCGCCGGGCGCCCGGGTCGTCGCTCGAGATCACGACGAGCTCCGACGCCGCGCTCGCGAAGCGCACGAAGGCGTCGTCGAAGGCCTCGTGCGAGCCGTAGTGGTCGAGGTGGTCGGCGTCGACGTTGGTGATGAGCGCGACGGACGTGTCGTAGAGGAGGAACGAGCCGTCGGACTCGTCGGCCTCGACGACGAACAGCTCCTCGGATCCGGGGGCGCTCGAGACGCCGAGCCCGCCGATCACGCCGCCGTTGACGAACGACGGGTCGCGGCCGGCCTCGAGGAGCGCGGTGACGATCATGCCCGTCGACGTGGTCTTGCCGTGGGCGCCGGCGACCGCGACGAGGCGCTGGCCGCTGATGAGCCAGGCGAGCGCCTGCGAGCGGTGCAGGATCGGCAGGCCCCGCTCCTTCGCGAGCACGTACTCGGGGTTGTCCTGCCAGAGCGCGCCCGTGACGACGAGCGCGTCGGCGTCGCCCACGTGCGCGGCGTCGTGGCCGACGTGGATCTCGGCGCCGAGCTCCCGGAGCGCCTGGACGGCGTCGGAGTCGCGGGAGTCTGATCCGGTGACCCGGTGCCCTGCCGCGAGGAACAGGCGCGCGATGCCGCTCATGCCGGACCCGCCGATGCCCACGAAGTGGACGCGCCCGAGGTCGGTCGGGATGTCCATGGTCAGGTCGGGTGCGATCACGTGCGGTCTCCTCGGGAGGGTGGGAAGCGGGGTGGGCGGCGGTCAGCGCCGCGCGGCGGGCCGTGACGGGCGGGCGGCGACGGCGTCGAGGACGAGATCGGCCATGCGGGCCGCGCCGTCGCGCGTGCCGACGGAGGTCGCGGCCCGGGACATGCGCGCGAGCGCCGCCGGGTCGGACAGGAGCGGGAGGACGTGCGCGAGCACCCAGTCGGGCGTGAAGTCGGCGTCGGCGACGACGATCCCGCCGCCGGCCGCGACGACGCCGCGGACGTTGACGGCCTGCTCGCCGTTGCCCACCGGGTAGGGCACGTAGACCGCCGGCACGCCCACGCAGGTGAGCTCGGAGAGGGCACCGGCACCGGCGCGGGAGACCACGAGGTCGGCCGCGGCGATCGCGAGCTCCATCCGGTCGGAGTAGCCGACCACGTGGTAGCGCTCGACGCCCGGGTCGGTGAACTCCTGCGCGCCGCCGACGATGTGCAGGATCTGCGCGCCCGTCGCCGTGATGCGCTCGGCCACCTGCACCACCGTGCGGTTGAGGCTGCGCGCGCCCGTGGATCCGCCCGTGACGAGGAGCGTCGGCCGGTCGGCGTCGAGTCCGAGCTCGGCGCGCGCGGCGTCGCGGGCTGCCTCGCGGTCGAGGGTCGCGATCTCGCGGCGGAGCGGCATGCCGACCACCCGGGCGCGCGGGCCGAGCGCGGTGCCGGGGAACGTGATCCCGACCGCCGCGGCGACGCGCGCGCCGAGCCGGTTGGCGAGTCCCGGCGAGGCGTTGGCCTCGTGCACGACGACGGGGACGCCCGAGCGTCGGGCGGCGACGTAGGCGGGCGCGGCCGCGTATCCGCCGAAGCCCACGACCACGTCGACGCCGCGCTCGGCGATCATGCGGCGGATCTGGCCCACGGCCCGCGCGAACGCCGGCGCGAAGCGCACGGCGGCCCGGTCCGGGCGGCGCGGGAACGGCAGGCGCGCGATGGTCAGCAGCTCGTAGCCGCGGGCCGGGACGAGTCGGGACTCGAGGCCCTCGCGCGTGCCGAGGACGAGGATCGTCGAATCCGGCTCGCGCGCACGGAGCTCGTCGGCCACGGCGAGCAGGGGGTTGACGTGCCCCGCGGTGCCGCCGCCGGCGAGCAGGTACACGGTCACGAGCGCATCCCGACGACGGCGGGCACGACGTCCGGCGACTCCTCGTTCGTGGGCCTGCGGGCGAATCCCAGCACGATGCCCATCGCGACGAGCGTCGTCACGAGGGAGGACCCTCCGGACGACACGAAGGGCAACGGCACCCCGAGCACCGGGAGCAGGTTGAGCACCACGGCGATGTTCACGAAGGCCTGCACGATGATCCAGGTCATGACGGCACCCGTCGCGACGCGCGCGAAGGTGTCGGTGTTGGCCCGGATCACGCGGATGAAGCCGATGGCCAGCACCACGAACAGGAGGATGACGACGATCGCGCCGATGAGGCCGAGCTCCTCGCCGATGATCGCGAAGATGTAGTCGTTGTCCGCCTCGGGTAGCCACATCCACTTGGCCTTCGAGTTGCCGAGGCCCACGCCGAAGATGCCACCGGCGGCCAGCGCGTACAGACCGTGCGTGGACTGCCAGCAGCCGCCCGCGTAGTCGCACTGGCCGGTGATGAACTCGGTGACGCGGCGCATGCGGCTGTCGCTGATCACGGTCATGAGCACGGCCAGCACGGAGCCGATCGTGAGCATGAGCGTGAGCTTGCCGATCGGGATGCCCGCGAAGAAGAGGGCGCCGAGGATGATGCTGGCCATGATGATCACGGTGCCGAGGTCCCCGCCGAGCGCGACGAGGCCGACGGCGCCGCCCGCGACGGGCAGCACCGGGATGAGGATGTGCGGCCACGTGCGCAGCAGGTGGCGCTTCCTCGCGAGGATGAAGGCCAGCCAGATCACGAGGCCCACCTTGATGAGCTCGGCGGGCTGGAACGTCGTGCCGGCGATGCGGATCCAGCCGATGTTCTCGCCGACCTTCACGCCCATCGGGCCGAACACCAGCAGCTGCACGGCGCTGGCCGCGATCAGCAGGACCCACGCCCACCGCTTCCAGAACATGGGCGGCACGAGCGAGACGAGGAGCATGAGCGGCACGCCGATGAGCGCGAACATGCCCTGCTTGAGGAAGATGCCGAAGAAGCCGCCGCCGGCGACGAACGAGTCGATGCTCGACGACGACAGCACCATCACCAGGCCGAAGACGACCAGGAAGAGCGTCGTGCCGAGCAGCAGGAAGTAGGAGCCGCTCTCCGCGTGGAAGGCGCGGCCGAGCTGGATGCGGGCGGCGAGGCCGCGGCGCTGCGTCCCCTCCTGCGCGTCGTCGACGGGCGGCTGCGGGGTGCGCGGACCGCGGGGTCCCGGCGCGTCAGCCGCGCGAGGGGTCCGCGTCGTTCTCGGGGGCAGTGTCATCCGCCGCACCTCCCAGGTGGTGGTCGACCGCGGTCCGGAATCGGCGTCCGCGGTCGGCGTAGTCGGTGAATTGGTCCATGGATGCCGCCGCCGGGGCCAGGAGGACGGTGTCGCCCTCCCGGGCCACGCCCGCCGCGAGCCGCACGGCGGACCGCATGACCTGTTCAGTGTCGCTCTCGGCCACCTCGAGGACGGTGACGTCGGGCGCGTGTCGCGCGAATGCCGCGAGGACCTCGGCGCGCTCGACGCCGATCACGACCGCCGCGCGCAGGCGTGCACCGTGGGCGCGGATCAGGTCGTCGAGCTCGACGCCCTTGAGGAGGCCGCCGACGACCCACACCACGGAGGGGAACGCCGCGAGCGACGCCGATGCCGCGTGCGGGTTGGTGGCCTTCGAGTCGTCGACGAATGCGACGCCGTCGCGCTCCCCGATCCGCTCGATGCGGTGGCTGTCGAGCTCGAAGCGCAGGAGCGCCTGCCGCACGACGCCGGGCTCGACGCCGTACGACCGGGCGAGGGCCGCCGCGGCCAGGATGTTCTGCACGATGTGCGGTGCCGCGAGGCCCACTGCGCGCAGCTCGTCGAGCGTCGTCAGCTCGAGCGCGGAGGTGAACCGCTCCTCCAGGAAGGCGCGGTCGCAGAGGATCCCGTCGACGATGCCGAGGTCGCTCGGGCCGGGCGCGTCCAGGCCGAAGCCGATGGCACGCGCGCCGTCCTGGACGTCGGCCTCGCGGAGCGCGTCCTCGGTGGCGCGGTCGGCCCGGTTGTACACGCAGGCGACGCGCGTGTCCGCATAGACCCGCCCCTTCGCGGCCGCGTACGCCGCACGCGAGCCGTGCCACTCGAGGTGGTCGTCGGCGAGGTTGAGGAACGCGCTCGAGTAGGGCCGCACCTCGCGCATGTAGTGCAGCTGGTGGCTCGACAGCTCGACGACGAGCACGTCGAAGCCGTCCGGGTGGCGGACGACGTCGAGCACGGGCAGGCCGATGTTGCCGCACGGCACGGCGCGCACGCCGCCCTCCTGGAGGAGCGCGGCCGTGAGCTGCGTGGTCGTGGTCTTGCCGTTGGTGCCGGTGATGGTGATCCACTCGGCAGGCGTCCCCGTCTTGTCGCGCACCCGCCAGGCGAGCTCGATGTCGCCCCACAGCGGGATCCCCGCCTCCGTCGCCCACGCGGGCAGCGGGTGCGTCGGCGCGTAGCCGGGTGACACGACGACGAGCTCGGGCGCGAAGGCCACGAGCTCCGCGGGGACGGGCTCCTCGTCGGTCGGCCGCACGAGCCGCCCGCCGATCACCTCGAGCAGCGCCAGCCGCTCGGGCGACGCGTCGGACGCGACCACGAGCACGTCGGCGCCGAGCTCGACCAGCGTGTCGGCCACCGAGAAGCCGGTGCGCCCGAGGCCGAGGACGGCGACGCGGAGGCCGGTCCAGTCGTCGTGCCAGCTGTGCAGGGAGTCGGGTCGCGCGAGCGCTGTGCCGTCGTCGGGGGTGCCGTCTGTCATCTCTACTGCGTGATCCATTCCAGGTAGAAGGTGCCGACGCCCGCCGCCACGAGCAGCCCGGCGATGATCCAGAAGCGCACGACGACCGTGACCTCCGCCCAGCCCTTCAGCTCGAAGTGGTGGTGGAGCGGGCTCATGAGGAAGATCCGCTTGCCGTGCGTGAGCTTGAAGTAGATGCGCTGGAGCACCACGGAGCCCGCGACGATCACGAACAGGCCGCCGATGAAGACGAGCAGCAGCTCGGTGCGGCTGAGGATCGCGAGGGCGGCCAGCGCGCCGCCGAGGCCCAGCGAGCCGGTGTCGCCCATGAAGATCTGCGCGGGCGACGTGTTCCACCAGAGGAAGCCGATGAGCGCGCCCACGATGGAGGCCGCGATGATCGCCAGGTCGAGGGGGCTCGCCACCTCGTAGCAGCGGTACTCGTTCTGGTAGCTGGAGACGCTGTCGCACGACTGGTTGAACTGCCAGAACCCGATGATGACGTAGGAGCCGATCGAGAAGATCGACGCGCCCGCGGCGAGGCCGTCGAGCCCGTCGGCCACGTTCACGCCGTTCGAGGCGCTCGCGACGATGAGGCAGATCCAGACGATGAACAGGCCCGTGCCGATGACCGCGCCGAGCGCCATGAAGTCGAGCGGCAGGTCGCGGAACAGGCTGATGGCGGTGGATGCGGGCGTGAGGCCGGACACCGGGTCGCGCAGCGTGATGGCGAGCACCGCGAACACGGTCGCGACGACGACCTGGCCGGCGATCTTCTGCCAGCCGCCGAGCCCGAGCGACTGCTGCTTGCGGGTCTTCAGGTAGTCGTCGAGGAAGCCGACGAAGCCGAGGCCGACCATCATGAACACGACCAGCAGGCCAGACGGCGTCACGGGGTCGAAGCGGATCCCGTCCCATGTGAGCAGGTGCCCCACGAAGTAGCCGAGCACGCTCGCCAGGATGATGACGATGCCGCCCATCGTGGCGGTGCCGCGCTTGGTGTGGTGGGTCTGCGGTCCGTCGTCGCGGATGAACTGGCCCCATTGCAGACGGTGGAACAGCTTGATGAACAGCGGCGTGAGGAAGAGCGTGAAGGCGAGCGAGAACGCGCCCGCGAAGAGGAGGGCTACCACGCGTACTTCTCCCCCAGCTCGTCGCCGAGGAAGCGCAGCCCGGCGGAGTTGGACGACTTCACGAGCACGAGGTCGCCGTCGCCGAGGATCCGGTCGAGGATCTCGCGGGCCTCGGCCGCGTCCTCCGCGAAGATCGACTCGCCGTCCCACGAGCCCTGCGCGATGGCCTCGAGGTGCAGGCGGCGCGCGGGGCGGCCGACCACCACGAGCTGACCGATGTTGAGGCGCACCGCGAGGAGGCCCACGCGGTCGTGCTCCTCCTCGGAGAACTCGCCGAGCTCGCTCATCTCGCCGAGCACGGCGACCGTGCGCTGCTCCGGTCCACGGATCTGCGCGAGCGTGCGGAGGGCGGCCGCCATCGAGTCGGGGCTCGCGTTGTAGGCGTCGTTGATGATCGTGACGCCGTTGCCGCCGAGCACCTCCATGCGCCAGCGCTCGGCGCGCTGCACGGTCTGGAGAGCGGAGACGATGGAGTCGCCGTCGACGCCGAGCGCCCAGGCGCCCGCCGCCGCGGCCAGCGCGTTGGTGACGTGGTGCTCGCCGAGCACGCGGAAGGACACGGGTCGGGTGGATCCGTCCGGCAGGTGGAGCGTGAAGGTCGTGCCCGCCGCGGAGGCGACGATGTCGGTGGCGCGGACCGCGGCGCGCGAGTCGCGGCCGAACCAGAGCACGGGTGCCTCCGTCTTGTCGCTCATGGAGGAGACGCGCGGGTCGTCCGCGTTGAGGACGGCCGTGTCCTCGGGCAGCAGGTCCTTGACCATCTCGGTCTTCGTCATGAGCGTCCGCTCGATGCCGCCGAAGCCGCCCGCGTGCGCGAGGCCCACGGTGAGGACGATTCCGACGTCGGGCTTGGCCATGCGGATCAGGCGCGTGATCTCGCCCAGCCCGCTCGCGCCCATCTCCGCCACGAGGAACCGCGTGGTGCGCGTGACCTTGAGCATGGTGAGGGGCGCGCCGACCTCGTTGTTGAAGGACGCGACGGGCGACACGGTCTCGCCCTGCGTGGAGAGGATCGCGTGCAGCAGGTTCTTGGTCGTGGTCTTGCCGTTGGATCCGGTGACCGCCACCATCCGCAGGCCTCCGAGCGCGCGCACCCGCGCCACGACCTCGTGCGCCAGCCGGCCGAGCGCGTCGACGACGTCGGGCACGAGCACCTGGGGCACGGGCAGGTCGAGCTCGCGCTCGACGAGGAGCAGCGCGGCGCCCGCCTCGACGGCCTTCGGCGCGAAGAGGTGCCCGTCGGTCTCCTCGCCGGGCTTGGCCACGAAGATCCCGCCGGGGCCGATGAGCCGGCTGTCGGTGTCGACCGCGCCGTCGACGACGGTCTGCGCGGTCGCGTCGCCGCGCAGCAGGAGGCGGCCGTCGACCGCCTCGGCGATCTCGGCGAGGGTGAGGGCGATCATGTCAGCTCCAGCCTGCGTCGCGGAGGGCCGCGCGCGCGTCGTCACGGGCGGAGAACGGGATCTTGCGCCCGGCCACCTCGTGGTAGTCCTCGTGCCCGGGTCCGGCGACGAGGATGGTGTCCCCCTCGCCGACCAGCGACACCGCGGTGCGGATCGCCGTGGCGGGGTCGGGCACCTCGTGGATCTCGCGGTCGGGCACCGCGGCCGTGGCCCCCGCGATGAGGCTGGCCCGGATGGACGCCGGGTCCTCGTAGCGCGGGTGGTAGTCGGTGATGACCACGACGTCGGCGAGGCGGGCCGCGATCGCGCCCATCTCGGCGCGCTTCGTGGTGTCGCGGTCGCCGTCGGCGCCGAACACCATCACGAGCTTCCCGGGGGTGAACGGACGCAGCGCCTGCAGCGTCTGCTCGAAGGCGTCGGGGGTGTGCCCGTAGTCGACGAAGAAGAGGGGGCCGGTGTCGCCGGAGACGCGCTCGGCGCGACCCGGGATGTACGCCTGGATGCCGCCGTCGCGGTCGAGCACGTGGGCGACGGCGTCGAGGTCGTAGCCGGACTCGACGAGCATCACGATGGCGAGCCCCGCGTTGGCGGCCATGAACCAGCCGGGCACGGGCACGCGCGAGACGAGCACCCGGTTGTCGGGCCCCTCGAGGCGGAAACCGGTCGAGTCGGGCGTCTGCTCGAGCACCGTGACGGTCCAGTCGGCGTCGACGCCGGGCTTCGAGGCGATCGTGGTCATCGGGATGCGGGATCCGTCCACGATGCGCTGGCCCCACTCGGTGTCGAGCGAGACGACGCCGCGGCGAGCGCGGTCGGGGTCGAAGAACGCGGCCTTGGCGTCGAAGTACTCCTCGAAGTCCGCGTAGTCGTCGAGGTGGTCGTGGCTCAGGTTGATGAAGGCGGCCACGTCGAACACCAGGCCGTCGACGCGGTGCCGGGTGAGGGCCTGCGCCGACACCTCGATCGTCACCGCGCGGACCTCGGCCTCGCGCATGCGCGCCAGGAGCGCGTGCAGCTCGCTCGCCTCGGGCGTCGTGAGCCGGCTGGTGATGCTCTCCTCGCCGATGCGGCGCTCGGCCGTCGACGTGAGCCCGGTCACCACGCCGAGCTGGCGGAGCAGGCCGTCGAGCAGGTACACCACGCTCGTCTTGCCGTTCGTGCCCGTCACGCCGTAGAGCGTCGCCGGGTTCTCGGCCGAGCGGTGGACCCATGCGGAGATGTCGCCGAGGGCGGCGCGCGGGTCGGGGGTGAGGATCACCGGGAGGCCGGAGCCCTGGGCGTCGGCGAGCCCGTCGGGGTCGGTCAGCACCGCGACCGCGCCGCTCTCCGCCGCGTCGGCGGCGAAGCGGGCGCCGTGCACGCGGACCCCCCGGAGCCCGACGTACAGGTCGCCGGGCTGCACGTCGCCGGAGGACAGGGTGACGCCCGTGACCTCCACGTCGTCCACGTCGCCGACGACGTCGAGCGCGAAGTCGCTCACCAGGCCGGACAGCGACCGTGCGACGGGATGCTCGGGGCGGAGGGCGGGAGTGGCAGGGGAGGTCATCGCCCTCATCTCTCAGTAGGTCGTGGCGAGGTTCGGGGACGGCACGGTGGAGGGGGGCACCCGGTACGTCTTCAGGACCTGGGACATGATCTTCTGGAAGACGGGCGCCGCGGCCGCCGAGGACTTCATGGTATCCGGATTGGCCAGGCTGATCGACACGACGTACTGGGGGTCCTCGGCCGGCGCGAGGCCCGCGATCGACACCAGGTAGTTCTTGCCGTACTTGCCGTCGGCCTCCGCGACCTGCGCCGTGCCGGACTTCGCGGCCACCCGGTAGCCGGGGATCGTGAGGTCCTTGGAGAGGTGCCCGTCGGTGACGACCGTCTCGAGCATGTTCACGGTCGAGTCGGCCGCCTGGGGCGAGACGACCTGCGTGCCCTGGGTCGAGGGCTGGTCCGTGACGGTGCCGTCGGCGGCCTTGCAACCGGAGACGAGCGACAGCGGCAGCTTCACGCCGTGGTTGCCGATGGTCTGGTAGATGCTCGCGACCTGCAGCGCCGTGGTCGTGAGGCCCTGGCCGAACATGGTCGCGTAGTTGGTCTGCGGGTCCCACTCCTGCCACGGCCGGATCAGGCCGCTGCTCTCGCCGGGGAAGTGGAGGCCGGTGTCGCCGCCCACCCCGAACGCCTTCAGGTAGTCGTAGCGCTCCTGGGCGGAGAGGCGCTCGCCGAGCGCCGAGATGCCCGTGTTGGAGGAGTCCATGAGCACGCCGGCCAGCGTGAAGTGGAGGTCGGGGTGGACGTAGCTGTCGCTGAGCTTCACGTTCGGGCGCGTGAACGTGTACGGCGCCACCACGTGCGTGCCCGCGTCGGCCTTGCCCGAGTCGAGGAGCGCGGCGGCGGTCACGGCCTTGAGCGTGGATCCGGGCTCGAACGGCGAGCTGAACGCGCGGCTCCCCCGGTCCTCGGGCTTCGTGGCGGACACGTCGTTGGGGTCCACGGACGGGTACTCGGCGACCGCCAGGACCTTGCCCGTCTTCACCTCGACGATGGTCGCGTGCCCGTAGTCGGCGCCGACCTTCACGGCCTGCTCGGCGACGGCGGTCTGCGCGAAGTACTCGAGGTCCGTGTCGATGTTGGTCATCACGTCGCTGCCGTCCTTGGCCGGCTTCTGCGTGACGGTGCTGCCGGCGATGGGCACGCCGTCCGCGCCGCGCTCGTAGGTCTGCGCGCCGTCCTGGGCCGCGAGGCAGGAGTCGTACTCCTGCTCGAGCCCGGCCTTGATCGTCCCGTCGCCCGCGATGTAGCCGAGGATGCTGCCCGCGATCTGCCCGTTGGGGTACGTGCGGCTCGAGACGGCCTGGAAGTAGATCCACGGGATCTTGAGGTCCCGGATGGCGAGGTACGCATCGACGTCGACGCCTTTGGTCACGTAGCCGAACAGCGACTTGGGGTCCTTGGCGAGCGCTCCCGTGATGAGCCCGTGGATCTCCTCGGGCTTCTGCCCGGTGATCGCGCCCAGCTGCGCCTCGGCGTCCGCGAGCGACACGTCCTGCTTCACGGGCTTGCCGTCGTCGCCGGCCACCGTCCGGGTGAAGTCGCCGGCCTTGGACGGATCCATCGTCACGTCGTAGCGGAGCACGCTGTCCGCGAGCACCTTGCCGTCGGCGTCGTAGATGCTGCCCCGGACGCCGGGCAGCGTCTGCGAGATGGCCCGCTTGCCGAGCGCCTCCTCGTTGAGCTCCGTGGCCTGCACGACCTGGATGTCGATGAGCTTGACGACGAAGACCCCGATGACGGCGAGGATCGCGATGAGGGAGAAGGCGATGCGCCGTCGGTTCGAGATCGTGCTCACTCGGATGTTCCTCTCGATGCCTGCGGTGCGGTGCGGTGCTCCGTGGGAGCGGTGTCGTGCGGTGTCCTGCGCCTCTCGGCGCAGGACGTGATCAGCGGGTCTGCGGGGTCGGGATCGACGTGGCCGACGCTAGCCCGGAGGCCGCACCGGACGCGGGAGGCGCGCTCGGGGTCCCGGCGGTCACTCCGCCTGAGGCCTCGGCGGAGCCGGGGATGGCCGAGCCGGGGTCGACCGCGGCGGCACCTTCCTGCGCGGTCGCGGCCTGGAGCGCGGCCGCGCGCTTCTCCGGGTCGCTCTCGATGGTGAGCGGGACTCCGGAGAGCAGCGAGTTGCCGATGAGTGTGTCGGCCGTGAGCGCCGTGGTGGCGCCGTCCTTCGCCTGCGGCGTGCCCTGGATGGTGCCGTCGAGCGAGAGGAAGGAGGGCGACGCGCTCGCGACCATGCCGAGCGCCTGGGCGTTCCGCGCCAGGTTCTGCGGGGACGACAGCCGGTCGACGTCCTCGGTGAGCGCCTGGTGGGTGCGGTCCAGCTCCTTCTGCTGCTGCTGCAGCGACTGGATCGCGTACGCCCCGTCGGACAGGCCGATCGAGAGCAGGAGCTGTGCGAGGAGGACGACGAAGAGCCCGCCCACCACGATCACGGCGTAGACGGTGCGCGGGCGGGCGCGACGCTGGCCGCGGGTGGCGACGACCTCGATGTGGCGGGTGGGCGGCTCGGCGGACGGCCGGATCCGGGGACGCGCGGTCGCGCGTGCTGCATCGGTCATGCGTGTCGCCTCCTGGCTCGTTCGGCGGCGCGCAACCGGACGGAAGCGGCGCGGGGGTTCTGGGCGATCTCGTGCTGGTCCGCGAGCTCGGCGCCGCGGACGAGGAGCTTCAGCTCCGGACGGTGCTCGGGGAGCTCGACGGGGAGCCCGACGGGCGCGGTGCTCGTGGACCGGGCGCGCAGCTCGCGCTTCACGATGCGGTCCTCCAGCGACTGGTACGACTCGACGACCACGCGTCCGCCGACGGCCAGCCGGTCGATGGCGGCCGGCATCGCCCGGGCCAGCACGCTCAGCTCCTGGTTGACCTCGATGCGCAGCGCCTGGAACACGCGCTTGGCCGGGTGCCCGGCCCGCTGCACCGCGGCGGGCGTCGCCTGCTGGATGATCTCCACGAGCCGCGCCGAGGTCGTGATCGGCTCCACCTCGCGCGCCTGGACGATGCGGCTGGCGTATCGAGGGGCGAGCTTCTCCTCGCCGTAGTCGTAGAAGATCCGGCGCAGCTCGAGCTCGTCGTACTCGGCGACGACCTGCGCGGCCGTGAGACCGGCGGTCCCGTCCATGCGCATGTCGAGGGGCGCGTCCTGCGAGTACGAGAAGCCGCGCTCGACGCGGTCGAGCTGGAGCGACGAGACGCCGAGGTCGAAGAAGACGCCCTGCACCTCGCCGATCCCGAGCCCGTCGAGCGCGCGACCGATGCCGTCGTAGACCGTGTGCACGAGGTGGACGCGGTCGCCGAAGCGCGCGAGCCGCTCCCCCGCGATGGCGAGGGCGTCGGGGTCGCGGTCGAGCCCCACGAGCCGGAGGCCCGGCAACGCGTCGAGGAACGCCTCGGAGTGGCCGGCCATCCCGAGGGTGGCGTCGACCAGCACGGCGCCCTCGCCCTGGAGTGCGGGGGCGAGCAGCTCGAGGCACCGCTCGAGGAGGACGGGGGTGTGGATGTCGTCGAGTGCCATGGCATCCCTCCGTCCTGTCCGCGGCTCCTGATCCCCATCCGTCCCGACCTGCCACCGGGGAAGTGCGGCAGGGCGTCGGACGGCTGGGAGTCAGGGGCCGGGGTCAGAACAGGCCGGGGATCACCTCCTCCGCGGTGTCGGCGAACGCGCTCTCGTTGGCGGTGAGGTACTCGTCCCACGTGCCGGCGTCCCAGATCTCGACGCGGCTGCCCGCGCCGATGACCGCGAGCTCGCGGTCGAGGCCCGCGTAGGTGCGGAGCGCCTGCGGGATCGTGATGCGGTGCTGCTTGTCCGGCGTCTCGGCGTTCGCCCCGGACAGGAAGACGCGCATGTAGTCCCGCGCCTGCTTGCTCGCGAGGGGCGCCTGGCGCATGCGGTCGTGCAGCTCCTCGAACTCGCGCGTCGTGAACACGTAGATGCAACGGTCCTGGCCGCGCGTCATGACGACGCCGCCCTCGAGCTCGTCGCGGAACTTCGCGGGGAGGATGAGCCGCCCCTTGTCGTCGAGACGAGGCGAATGGGTGCCAAGGAACACACCGACACCCCCTGTCTCTCCGGCCATGGTTCAGGACTTGCTCCACTTTACTCCACAGCCCTCCACACACCGCCAGGGACGCAGGGTGAATTCGCGGGGAGTGTCCCCCGATCCCAGTGATCGCCTGGCCCTTCTCCTGGGGAGGGATGTGGAGGGGAATGTGGCGACCGGCGCGCCGTGGGCACGCAGAAGCGCCCCACGGGCGGTCCGAGGACGGCCGGCGGGGCGCTGGGGAGGGATGTGGGCGACGGAGGGAGACAGGAGAAGGGGCCGATCCCTGTTCGGGATCGGCCCCTTCGGGTCGAGTGGAGGGCGGTGGAGGACCGCCTCAGTCGTAGGTCAGTCCTGACCGCCCTGGCGCTTCTCCCAGCGCTCGTTGATCCTGTCCATGAAGGAGGACGACGAGGCCGGACGCTTGGCTCCACCTCGGCCGGGAGCCGGAGCAGACGTGGGCGACGACGCACCGCCAGCCGCGTCGCGCGGGCTGAAGATGAGGAGCGCTCCGACGATCATGACCGCGAAGCCGAGGATGCCGATGATGGCCAGCTTGGTGATGACGCCGGCGGCCAAGGCGGCGATGCCGAGGACGATGACCAGCACCCCGACCACGACCATCGTGTAGTTGGGTCTGCTGCGGCGACCGCTGACGGTCGCCACGAAGTCTGCATCGTTGTGATAGAGACTGCGCTCCATCTCCTCCAGCAGGCGCTGCTCTTGCTCGGAAAGCGGCATCATGTTCCCCTCAGGCTCGGGACGACGCGTTGGTGTTCACCCGTGAATTCTAGCTCCCTGCCCCTGGCTAGGCTAGGCGGGTGCCCGAAAGCGACCGCCTCGTCAGCCACGTCCAGACCCGCCTCGACGACTTCCTGACGGCGCAGGCGGCGGGACTCCGGGAGATCAGCCCGGATCTTGTGCCCATCCAGGAGTTCTCCTCGGATCTGCTGAGAGGCGGCAAGCGGTTCCGCGCGCAGTTCTGCTACTGGGGCTGGCGCTCGGTCATCGACCTCGAGCCCTCCCCCGCCGGACGCCCGCAGGGCGAGGAGCGACCGGGCTATCGCGCCGTCGTCGGCGTCGCCGCCGGCCTCGAGATCTTCCACGCCGCTGCGCTCGTGCACGACGACATCATCGACCGCTCCGACACGCGTCGCGGCCGACCCGCTGCCCACCGGCGCTTCGAGGCGCTCCACGCAGCCGGCGGCTGGGTCGGATCCTCGCCGCGCTTCGGCGAGGCGGGCGCGACCCTCCTCGGTGACCTCCTCCTGGGCTGGAGCGACGAGCTGCTCATCGACTCGCTCCTGGCGCTGGCGGACGGATCGGCGGCACGCGCCACCCGCGCCGAGCTCGCCACGATGCGGACCCAGGTCACGCTCGGCCAGTACCTCGACGTGCTCGAGGAGGTGGCGTGGCCGACGGTGCCCGAGGAGGACACTCTCGCCCGCGCGCACAACGTGATCGTCTACAAGTCCGCGAAGTACAGCATCGAGGCCCCGCTCGTCGTCGGCGCGAGCCTCGCGGGGGCGACGCCCGAGCAGGTCGTGGCCCTACGTGCCATCGGGCTGCCGCTCGGCATCGCGTTCCAGCTGCGCGACGACGTGCTCGGCGTCTTCGGCGACAGCGCCGTGACCGGGAAGCCGAGCGGTGACGACCTCCGCGAGGGCAAGCGGACGGTCCTGATCGCGCTGGCACGCCGCCGGCTCCCGGACGGCGTGCGCCGCACGGTGGACGCGCTCCTCGGGGATCCGGACCTCGACGACGAGCAGATCCGCGTGCTCCAGTCGATCCTGCGCGAGAGCGGGGCCCTCGACGAGGTCGAGGGGATGATCGCGCGCCACGTGCGGGAGTCACTGGCGGCGCTGCGTGACGCACCCATCGGCTCCCGCGCGAAGAACCAGCTCGAGCTGCTCGTCGACAGCGTCACGCGCCGCGTCACCTGATCGCGACCCGAGCGGCTCGCGCCGGGCGGTCGACGACCACGAGGGAGGGGATCAGGCGCTGGCCTGGGCCACTCGCCGCACCTCGGCCTTGCGCCCGGCGAGCAGCGCGTCCACGGGGGCCGCGCCGAGGCTCGGCTCCTCCGTGAGGAGCCACTGCATGGCCTCCTCGTCGGTGAAGCCGTTGTCGCCGAGCACGATGATCGTGCCCCGCAGCTCGGACAGCGGCTCGCCGTCACGCAGGAACACAGCCGGCACCTTGAGCACGCCGTCGAGACGGACGGCCAGCAGGCGCCTGTCCTCGATGAGCCGACGCACGCGGCTGACGGTGAGACCCAGGAGGTCGACGAGATCGGGGACGGTCAACCACTCACGGTCGGCATAGGGCTCGTTCACGCCTCACATGCTGGCACGTCCGGACGTGGCCCCGGGACCCGGGGCCCGGACGACGCGGCGATCGTGGCCGTCGAACGACTGCCTATCCGCCGAAGACGCGTGTCGCTGTTCACTCCAGTCACATCCGTCCCTTATGTGTGCTTTTCTCTCCCTGCGTGTTAACGTGGAACTCCTGCATCAGGGAATCGAGCACGACGGCCGGAGTAGACCAGCATGCCCATGACCGAACCCACCTCTCCTCGCGACCCCAGCCGGTCCTCGGACACCTCCGCGGGACGCTCGGCGAACCGCCGCTCCAAGGCGCTCCTCGCGACCATGCCCATCGTCCTCGTCGGCTCCCTCGCGGTGAGCCTCGGCATGGCGACGCCCGCCGAGGCCGCCCCCGTCAAGCGCGTGCCGAAGGCCAAGTCCGGTGCGACGCAGACCAAGCTCCCCCGCGTCGCGGCTCCGACGGCGGCCCCGTCAGCGGCGCCCATGGTCGCGGCGCCCGCCACCTACGTGGTCGAACAGGGCGACACCGTCTCCACCATCGCCGGGCGCTTCGGCCTCTCCACCGCATCCGTGCTCGCGCAGAACGGCCTCGGCTGGAAGACGACCATCTTCCCCGGGCAGACGCTGACGCTCGGCGGCTCCGGCGCCTCGACGGCCGCGCCCGCCTCGGCTCCGACCGGAGCCGGTGCGAGCTACACGGTCGTCGCGGGCGACACCGTGACCGGCATCGCCGGGAAGCACGGCGTCTCGACGTCGTCGGTCCTGCAGGCGAACGGCCTGCAGGCGACGAGCACCATCTTCCCCGGCAACCGCCTCACCATCCCGGGGGCGGCGTCCACCGCGGCGGCTGCGCCCTCGGCTCCCGCGAGCGCATCGCCCGCCGCGAAGCAGGGCCTCTCCGGCACGTACACGATCGCGACCGGCGACACCCTGCACAGGATCGCGACGAAGTCCGGCGTCACCGTGCAGGATCTCCTCAACGCCAACGGGCTCAACTGGTCGAGCATCATCTACGCGGGCAGCAAGCTCACCATCCCGCACGCGTCGACGGCCGTGGTGCAGGTCGCGTCGCTCGACGGGACCACGATCATGACCGATGAGATGCGCCGCAACGCGCGGGTCATCGTCGAGGTCGGCCGCTCCGCCGGCGTGAGCGACTACGGGCTCGTCATCGCGCTCGCGACCGCGGCGCAGGAGTCGACGCTGCGCAACCTCGACTGGGGCGACCGCGATTCCATCGGGGTGTTCCAGCAGCGCCCGAGCCAGGGCTGGGGCAAGCCCGAGCAGCTCCACGACCCCGTGTTCGCCTCGAAGGCGTTCTTCGGCGGCAGCGTCAATCCGAACCCCGGCTTGACGCGCGGACTCCTCGACATCGCCGGGTGGAAGTCCATGACCGTCACGCAGGCCGCACAGGCCGTGCAGTACTCCGCCTACCCCGACGCGTACGCGAAGTGGGAGGCGTCGGCCTGGGCCTGGCTCGACGAGATCGGCTGACGCCGATCCGCAGGCGCACCCGCCAGGCGGCGCACCGGTGTGCCGGGGAGGCCCCGGCACCCGCGATCCCTAGAATCATCCAGTGACCTCCAGCCCGACCGACCCCATGATCGGCCGTCTCCTCGACGGTCGGTACCAGGTCAGGTCCCGCATCGCGCGCGGCGGCATGGCGACGGTCTACGTCGCCACCGACCTCCGGCTCGAGCGCCGCGTCGCCGTGAAGGTGATGCACGGGCACCTCGCCGACGACAGCGCGTTCCGCGACCGCTTCATCCAGGAGGCGCGGTCGGCCGCGCGGTTGGCGCACCCCAACGTCGTGAACGTCTTCGACCAGGGCCAGGACTCGGACATGGCGTACCTCGTCATGGAGTACCTCCCCGGCATGACGCTGCGCGAGCTGCTGCAGGAGTACGAGCGGCTGACGCCCGAGCAGACGCTCGACATCCTCGAGGCCGTGCTCTCGGGGCTCGCCGCCGCGCACAAGGCCGGCATCGTCCACCGCGACCTCAAGCCCGAGAACGTGCTGCTCGCGGACGACGGGCGCATCAAGATCGGCGACTTCGGGCTCGCTCGCGCCGTCAGCGCGAACACCGCCACGGGGCAGGCGCTCCTCGGCACCATCGCGTACCTCTCCCCCGAGCTCGTCACCCGGGGCATCGCCGACACCCGCAGCGACATCTACGCGGTCGGCATCATGATGTACGAGATGCTCGCGGGCGAGCAGCCGTTCAAGGGCGAGCAGCCCATGCAGATCGCGTACCAGCACGCGAACGACCAGGTGCCGACGCCCAGCACCGCCAACGCGTCCGTGCCGGTCGAGCTCGACGAGCTGGTGCTCTGGGCGACCGCCCGGGATCCCGAGCAACGACCCCGCGACGCACGGGCGCTCCTCGACGAGCTCTACGCGGTCCAGAACCGGCTCGACGCGCGGTCGGGAGATCCGGCCCCGCTCCAGCGCACCGTGGTCTTCCCGAGCGCCCCGGCGCTCCCCTCCGTCACGACCGGCGAGACGAAGGTCGTGGGCGGGCCTCCCGTCATGACGCGCCAGGAGACCGAGCGCACCGAGCCAGAGTCCGTCGTCGCCCTGGCCGCGGCCGGTTCGCGCCGACGTTCGCGCGGCTGGATGCTCGCGCTCCTCGTCGTGATGCTCGCCGCCCTCGCCGGCGGCACGGGCTGGTACTACGGCCAGGGCCCGGGCGCGCGCGTGCCGGTGCCGTCCGTCGCCGCCATGGCCGTCGACGACGCGGCCGGCACGCTGCAGGGTCAGGGCTTCGTCGTGGCGCGTGCCGAGGAGCCGAGCGTGGACGTCGAGGTGGGGCACGTGACCCGCAGCGTCCCGGCCTCGGGGACGCCCGTGGACCAGGGATCCACCGTCACGCTGTACGCGTCGACCGGTCCACGGCTGCTCGACGTGCCCGACGCGGTCGGGGCCGCCGAGGCGGACGCCCGCACGCGCCTCGAGGGCGTGCCGTTCGTCGTGCAGGAGGCGACCATCCGACAGTACGGCGACGCCGCCGAGGGCACGGTCGTGCAGGTGCTGGACTCGGCGGGAGCGCCCCTCGGCGCCCAGTACCCCGAGCAGCAGCCCGTGACCCTGGTGGTCGCCGCGGGCAAGATCCCGCAGGTGAACGGTCGATCCGTCGACCAGGCCAACGCGACCCTCGCCCAGGCGGGCCTCGTCGGCGAGCCGGGGAAGCAGAGCTTCAGCGACGACGTGGACACGGGCGAGGTCATCTCGGTCTACGCCCTCGACCAGAACCCGGTGCGCTCGGGACTCGGCGACGCCCCCGGCAGCAAGGTGGGGCTCGAGATCTCCAAGGGTCCGGACCTCGTGGCGGTGCCGAAGGTCGTCGGCCTCACGCGCGATGGAGCGAAAGCCGAGCTCGACAAGGCGGGCTTCAAGTACGCGTACTCCGCGTTCTGGGACGCCCTCCCCGACAGCATCACCAAGGTCGCGTCGGCGAGCCCGGATGCGGGGGCCATGGTCCGCCGCGGGTCCACCGTGAACCTCGGCATCACCGCCTCCGGCTGATCCGGCGCGCGCCACCGCGGTCCTGGTACGACGATGCCCCGCCACCCAGAGGGCCGCGGGGCATCGTCGTGCGGGCGGGATCAGCTGCGCGCGGCGGCCAGCTCCTCGGCCACGAGGAACGCGAGCTCGAGGCTCTGCATGTGGTTGAGCCGCGGGTCGCACAGCGACTCGTAGCGGGTGGCCAGCGTCGCCTCGTCGATGTGCTCGGATCCGCCCAGGCACTCGGTGACGTCGTCGCCGGTGAGCTCGATGTGGATGCCGCCGGGATGCGTGCCCGCCGCCCGGTGCGCCTGGAAGAAGCCCTGCACCTCGTCGACGACGTCGTCGAAGCGCCGCGTCTTGTAGCCGGTGGGCGTGGTGAGGCCGTTGCCGTGCATGGGGTCGGTGACCCAGAGGGGGTTCGCGTCCGACGCCTTCACCGCCTCGAGCAGGGGCGGCAGGGCGTCGCGGATCCTGCCGGCGCCCATGCGCGTGATGAAGGTGAGGCGGCCGGGCTCGCGGTCCGGGTCGAGCTTCTCGATGAGCTCGTGCACCGTATCCGGCGTCGTCGACGGCCCGAGCTTGACGCCCAGCGGGTTGCGCACGCGCGACAGGAAGTCGACGTGCGCCCCGTCGAGGTCGCGCGTGCGCTCCCCGATCCAGATGAAGTGCGCCGAGGTGTTGTACGGCGTGCCGGTGCGCGAGTCGATGCGCGTCATGGGCCGCTCGTAGTCCATGAGGAGGCCCTCGTGGCCGGTGTAGAACTCGACGCGCTTGAGGTCGTCGAAGTCCGCGCCCGCGGCCTCCATGAACTTGATGGCGCGATCGATGTCGCGCGCGAGCTGCTCGTAGCGCTGGTTCGCCGGATTCGCGGCGAAGCCCTTGTTCCAGCTGTGCACCTCGCGGAGGTCGGCGAAGCCGCCCTGCGTGAAGGCGCGGATGAGGTTCAGGGTCGATGCGGCCGTGTGGTACCCCTTCACGAGGCGCGCGGGATCCGCGGCGCGCGACTCGGGCGTGAAGTCGTAGCCGTTGACGATGTCGCCGCGGTACGCCGGCAGCGTCAGGTCGCCGCGCGTCTCGGAGTCGCTCGAGCGGGGCTTGGCGAACTGGCCCGCCATGCGGCCCATCTTCACCACGGGCATGGCCGCGCCGTAGGTGAGGACCACGGCCATCTGGAGCACGGTCTTCACGCGGTTGCGGATGGCGTCGGCCGTGGCGCCCGCGAAGGTCTCGGCGCAGTCGCCGCCCTGGAGGAGGAACGCGCGTCCGTCGGCGGCGGCGGCGAGGCGCGAGCGCAGGAGGTCGACCTCGCCGGCGAAGACCAGGGGCGGCAGCAGGGCGATCTCGGCGGACGCGGCATGGACGGCCGCGGCATCCGGCCACTGCGGCTGCTGCTTGACCTCGAGGGTGCGCCAGTGGTCGAGGCCCGCGAGGACGTCGGGATGGGCGGGGACGAGGTGCTCAGAGGCCACGGTGGGATCCCGGTTCGTGTCGTGCGCGTGGTGCGCGGTGGAGGCTGTGCGGGAGACGGTCAGCGGGCCGCGCTCGCGCGCTTCTCCTTGACCGAGGTCGCATAGACGTCGACGTACTCCTGGCCGCTCAGCCTCGAGAGCTCGTACATGATCTCGTCGGTGATGGAGCGGAGGATGAAGCGGTCTCCCTCGAGGCCGGCGAACCTACTGAAATCTAGCGGCTCGCCGATGACCACACCAATCCGGCGGACCTTCGGGATGCGGGTGCCGATGGGCATGACCTTCTCGGTGTCGATCATCGCGATCGGGACGACCGGGACGTCGCCCTCGAGGATCATGCGGGCGACGCCGGTGCGGCCGCGGTACATGCGGCCGTCGGGGCTGCGGGTGCCCTCGGGGTAGATGCCGAGCATGCGGCCCTCGGCGAGCACGCGGAGGCCGGTGTTGAGGGACGCCTCGGATGCCTTGCCGCCGGAGCGGTCGATGGGGAGCATGCCCGTGGCCGTGAAGAACATCTTGGTGGCCCAGCCCTTGAGGCCGGTTCCCGTGAAGTAGTCGCTCTTGGCGAGGAAGACGAGGTTGCGGTCCACCAGCAGCGGGAGGAACACCGAGTCGATGAAGGACAGGTGGTTGCTCGCGAGGATGACGCCGCCCTTGGCGGGGATGTTCTCGATCCCCGTGACCCAGGGCCGGAACGTGCTCCGGAGGAGGGGTCCGGCGACCAGGTTCTTCATGAACCAGTAGAACATCGTCGGTCACCTTCCGGGTGGGGTCGCCTCAAGCATAGGCGGCCGGGCAGGCGCGACGCCGCAGCCCGGCGACCGGGCTCAGGCCCCGTGGTGCAACGCGGCGGCGTGGCGACGGGCGAGGTCCGCCGCGCCGACGACGCCGGCGTCGTTGACGAGCTCGGCGATGCGGAACTCCGGCTCCGGGTGGTAGCCGCGGGCCGGGAGGTGCGCGAGGTAGGCCTCGCGGATCGGGTCGAGCAGCAGGTCGCCCGCCTGCGCGACGCCGCCGCCGATCACGAACATCTGGGGATCGAGGATCGCGCCGATGCTCGCGGCCGCCTCGCCGAGCCAGCCGCCCAGGCGGCGGAGGGCGAGGAGGGCGCCGGGGTCGCCGGCCTGGATGAGGTCGCTGACGTCGTGGCCGGTGAGCGTGCCCACCTCGCGGCGGCGGGCGGCGAGTCCCTCGCCGTGCGTTCCGCCGAGGTCGGCCAGCTCGTCGGCGGTGCGCAGGAGCGCGCGGCCGGATCCGTACTGCTCGATGCAGCCGCGGGCGCCGCAGCCGCAGGGCAGGCCGTCGGGCACCACGCGCATGTGGCCGAGCTCCGCGCCCGCGCCGAAGCCGCCGCGGAACAGGCGGTCGTCCGCGACGATCGCGCCGCCGACGCCCGTGCCGATGGTGAGGGTCACCATGTCGCTGACGAGGCGGCCAGCGCCGTAGCGGAACTCGGCCCAGCCGGCGGCGTTCGCGTCGTTCTCGATGACGATGGGGAGGTCGATCCGGCCGCGCAGCTTCTCGCGCACCGGCTCGTTGCGCCAGTTGATGTTCGGGGCGTAGTAGACGGTGGACTGCGCGGCGTCGATGAAGCCGGCCGCCGCGACGCCGACCGCGACGACGTCGGGGTGCAGGGCGCGGAGCCGCTCGACCATGCCGACGACGGCCTCGACGATCGCGTCCGGGCTGCTCGCCTCCGTGGGCGTGCGCTCCTCCGCCGCGATGACGCCGAGCTCGTCGACCACGGCTCCCGCGATCTTGGTCCCGCCGATGTCGATCCCTATTGCATGCACTCCGCGGGCCCTTCCTCATCGTCTCGCCCGTCGATCCTACTGACGCGCCGGACGCCCCCGACCGGGGACGAGCGCCCGGGAGCCCCCCGCCGATAGGCTGACCACATCCATTTCCGGTACCGAGGGAGTTGCCGTGGAACAGCACACCATGCCCGCCGTCGTCGAGGCGAGACCCGACGACAACATCACCGACGTCCTGGTGCACCGCGTGAGGACGAGCCCCGACGCTCCGCTCTTCGCGCTGCCGGACGGGACCGGGGGATGGAGCGACGTGTCGGCTGCCGAGTTCCACCGCCAGGTCGTCGCCCTCGCCAAGGGCCTCGTGGTCGCCGGGATCGAGCCGGGCGAGCGCATCGGCATGATGTGCCGGACCCGCTACGAGTGGACGCTCGTCGACTTCGCGGTCTTCTTCGCGGGCGCCGTCCTCGTGCCCGTCTACGAGACCTCCTCCCCCGGCCAGGTGCACTGGAACATGCAGGACTCCGGCGCGGTCGCGATGATCCTCGAGTCGGCCGACCACTTCGCGCGCTTCGACGAGGTGCACCCGGAGCTGCCGGCGGTGCGTCGCGTCTGGCAGATCGACCTCGGCGACCTGGACAAGCTCGCCGAGCAGGGCGTCGACGTGCCGGATGCCGAGATCGAGCGTCGCCGCAACATCGCGGTCGGCTCGGACATGGCGACGCTCATCTACACGTCGGGCACCACTGGCCGACCCAAGGGCTGCATCCTCACGCACGCCAACTTCGTCGAGCTCTCGCGCAACGCCGAGGTCGCGATGGAGGAGGTCGTGCAGGTCGGCGCGTCCACGCTGCTGTTCATCACGACGGCGCACGTGTTCGCGCGCTTCATCTCGATCCTCAACGTGCAGGCGGGCGTGAAGACCGGGCACCAGGCCGACACCGCGCAGCTGCTGCCCGCGCTCGCGTCCTTCAAGCCGACGTTCCTCCTCGCGGTGCCGCGCGTGTTCGAGAAGGTCTACAACTCCTCGGAGCAGAAGGCCGAGGGTGCCGGCCGCGGGAAGGTCTTCCGCAAGGCCGCCGAGGTCGCGTACGCGCACTCGGTCGCCGTCGACGCCGGCTCCGTGCCGCTCGCGCTGAAGCTCCAGTACAAGCTCTTCGACGCGCTCGTGTACTCCAAGATCCGGCAGGCGATGGGCGGGCGCGTGCGCTTCGCCGTCAGCGGATCCGCGCCCCTCGGCCTCCGGCTCGGGCACTTCTACCGGTCGCTCGGCCTCACGATCCTCGAGGGCTACGGGCTCACGGAGACGACGGCGCCCGTGAGCGTGAACCTCGTGAAGGGCTTCCGGATCGGCACCGTCGGCCCCGCGCTCCCGGGCGTCTCCACGCGGATCACCGACGAGGGCGAGATCGAGGTGAAGGGCGTCAACGTCTTCGACGGGTACTGGCAGGACGAGGAGGCGACCGCGGCCGTCTTCGACGACGGCTGGTTCCGCACGGGCGACCTCGGGAGCTACGACGCGGACGGCTACCTCACGATCACGGGCCGCAAGAAGGAGATCATCGTCACGGCCGGCGGCAAGAACGTCGCCCCGGCCGCGCTCGAGGACCCCATCCGCGCGAACCCGCTCGTCGGGCAGGTCGTGGTGGCGGGCGACCGGAGGCCGTTCATCTCGGCGCTCATCACGCTGGATCCCGAGATGCTCAAGGTCTGGCTGGCGAACAACGGCCAGGATGCCGCGATGACGCTCGAGCAGGCGTCGCAGAACCCGGCGGTGCTCGCCGAGGTGCAGCGCGCCGTCGACGCCGCGAACGCGACCGTGTCGCGCGCGGAGTCCATCCGGAAGTTCGTCGTGCTGCCGGTGGAGCTCACCGAGGCGGCCGGGCACCTGACGCCGAAGCTCAGCATCAAGCGCCAGGTCGTGCTGGACGCCTTCGCCGACGTGATCACGCGGATCTACGAGGCGGCGCCGACGACCGAGGGCCACTCGCTGGTCCACTGACCGGATCGACGGCCCGCGCACGCGCGGGCCGTCGACTCAGAACCAGTCGGACTCGCGGACCTGCTTCATGGCCTCGCGGCGGCGCTGCTTGTCGAGGCGGTCGAGGTAGACGAGGCCGTCGAGGTGGTCGACCTCGTGCTGGAACGCCTGCGCGAGCACGCCCGTGCCCTCGATGCGGACGGGCTTCCCGTCGAGGTCGAGACCGGAGATCACGGCCTCGGGGTGGCGCATGGTGGGGAACCAGAGGCCCGGCACCGAGAGGCAGCCCTCGTCGACGAGGACGGCCTCGCCGCGCAGCTCCTCGATCACGGGGTTGAGGACGTACCCGAAGGCCGGCCCCACGTTGTAGCTGAAGGCGCGGAGGTTCACGCCGATCTGCGCGGCGGCCACCCCGGCGCGGCCGTCGGGCCGGACGCTGTCGAGGAGGTCCTCGACCAGGGCGCGCACGCCCTCGTCGATCTCGTGGATCTCCGAGGAGACGGTCTTCAGCACCGGATCGCCGAACAGGCGGATCTGTCGTTCAGTCATTCTCTGCTTCCGTGGGTCCTGCGGGCCGGCGGTCAGGGTCGATCGGCGCCCGCGGGCGCGAGGCCCGGTCCATTCTCCCGTGCCCAGTCGGCCACCGCGGACTCCGCGGACAGCAGGGCGTTCTCGACGATCTCCGTCACGGCCGGGTGCGGCCAGTACTGCGCCCGGGCGAGCCCCGTGACCCGGTGGCCGAGGCTCGCGGCCATGAGGAGCGGCTGGATCAGCGCCGCCGAGTCCGAGCCGATGATGTGCGCGCCGAGGATGGTGCCGCCGTCGCGCGGATCCACCACGAGCTTGCAGAACGACGTCGTGTCCTCGAGCGCCCAGCCCCACGCGGTCGACGAGTACGGCTGCTCGATCGTGACGACGGGTCCGGCCTCGCGGGCCTCCGCCTCCGTGAGGCCGAACGAGCCGATCTGCGGGCGCGAGAAGACCGCCTGCGGCACGGGCCCGGGCGCCCCGCCGATCAGGTCGTCCGGGTGCAGCAGGTTGTGCTGCACGACGCGCGCCTGGTGGTTGGCGACGTGCTTGAGCTGGTGGTCGGCGCTGATGTCGCCCAACGCGAAGACGCCGGGCACCGGCTCGCCGCCGGCGAGCACGCGCTGCCGGTCGTCGACGACGACCCTGCCGTCCTCGTGCAGGTCGTAGCCCGCGTTGACGACCGCGAGCGTGTCCGTGTTGGGGACGCGGCCGAGGGCGACGAGCACGGCCTCCGTCTCGACCAGGTGGCCGGAGGCGAGCCGCGAGCGGAGCACGTCGCCGTCGCGCTCGATCTCCTCCACCTCGCAGTCGGTGATGACGTCCCACTGCGTGCGGGCGAGCGTCGTGAAGCGCGTGGAGACGTCGGCGTCGAGGTTGCCCAGGAGGTGCGCGGAGCGGGCGACCTGCGTCACGTGCACGCCGAGGTGGCTGAAGACGTGCGCGAACTCGGCCGCGACGTAGCCGCCGCCCACGATGAGGAGCGACGCGGGGAGCTCGGCGATGCGCATGATCGAGTCGGAGTCGTGGATGTCCGGGTCGGGCGAGTAGACCGCCTGCAGCGGCCGGGGCCGGGAGCCGGCGGCGAGGACGATCCGGTCGGCGGTGATCCGCTGCCCGCTCGCCGACACCAGCACGCCCGGCGCCTCGAAGCCGACGCTCTCGCGCAGCAGCGTGACGTTCTCCATCCCGCTCTCGCGCCACTCGCGGCCGCCCTCGCTGATCGCGTCGATGCGGCCGAAGACGCGGGCGCTGATGGCGGGCCAGTCCACGGCGTCGACCGACGCGCGGATGCCGAGGGCCGCGCCGTCGCGGGTCTCCGCGGCGACGTCCGCCACGTGCACGAGCATCTTCGTGGGGATGCAGCCCGCGTTGAGGCACGTCCCGCCGAAGTGCTCGCCGTCGTCGACGAGCAGCACGCGCTGGTCGGCGAAGCGCTCGTCGGCGATGGAGTTGCCGGATCCGGCCCCCACGATCACGAGGTCGTAGCGGTCGTCCTGCTGCTGGTCCTGCGGGCTGTCGGTCATCTCGTGGCTCATCTCCTAGGGCTCGACGACGACGAGCAGGTCGCCCGCGTCGACCTGCTGCGTGGTCGGCACCGCGAGGCGCGCGACGCGTCCCGCGACGGGCGACGTGATGGCCGCCTCCATCTTCATCGCCTCGATGGACGCGACGGGCTGGCCGGCGGCGACGACCTGGCCCTCCTCCACCTTCAGCGTGACGACGCCGGAGAACGGCGCCGAGACGTGGCCGGGCTTCGCCGGGTCGCCGCGCTCGGCGGCGGTCGTGGTGACGGCGATGCCGCGGTCGCGCACGAACACGGGGCGGAGCTGGCCGTTCATGACGACCATGACGGTCCGCATGCCCGACTCGTCGGCGTCGCCCACGGCCTCCAGGGCGATGAGGACCTCGACGCCCCGGCTGATCCGCACCGCGTGCTCCTGCCCCGGGCGCAGGCCGTGCAGGTAGTCGTCCGTGTCGAGCACGGAGAGGTCGCCGAACAGCTCGCGGATGGTCTCGAACTGCTCCGTCGGCTGCGGGAAGAGGAGGTGGTTGAGCGTGCGGCGCCGGGCGGCTCCCGGTGCCTCGAGGGCGGCGCGGTCCTCGGCGGACACGGGTGTGACGCCGATGCGCACGTCGCGTCCCTGGAGGACCCGGGTGCGGAAGGGCTCCGGCCAGCCGCCGGGCAGGTCGCCCAGCTCGCCCGCCATGAAGCCGACCACCGAGTCGGGGATGTCGTAGTCCTGCGGGTTGCGCTCGAAGTCGGCCGGGTCGGCCTTCGCGGCGGCCAGCTGGAGGGCGAGGTCGCCGACCACCTTGGACGACGGCGTGACCTTCGGGATGCGGCCGAGGATCCGGTCGGCCGCGGCGTACATGTCCTCGATGAGCTCGAAGTCGTCGGCGAGCCCGAGCGCGATCGCCTGCTGCCGCAGGTTCGAGAGCTGACCGCCCGGGATCTCGTGCCGGTAGACGCGCCCGGTCGGCCCGGCGAGCCCGGACTCGAACGGCCGGTAGAGGCGGCGCACCGCCTCCCAGTACGGCTCGAGGTCGCTCACCGCGTCGAGCGAGAGGCCCGTGTCGCGCTCCGTGTCGGCGAGGGCCGCGACGAGCGCGGACAGGGACGGCTGGCTCGTGGTGCCGGACATCGGTGCGCTCGCGACATCGACCGCGTCGGCCCCGGCACGGCTGGCCGCGAGCAGGGTCGCGAGCTGGCCGCCCGCGGTGTCGTGCGTGTGCACGTGCACGGGCAGGTCGAACTCGCGGCGGAGCGCGGTGACGAGCCGCTCTGCCGCGGCGGGACGCAGGAGCCCGGCCATGTCCTTGATCGCGAGGATGTGCGCGCCGGCGGCCACGCTCCGCTCGGCGAGACCGAGGTAGTAGTCGAGCGTGTAGAGGTCCTCGGCGGGATCCAGCAGGTTGCCCGTGTAGCAGAGGGCCACCTCGGCCACCGTGGTGCCGGTGGCGAGGACGGAGTCGATGGCCGGTCGCATCCGCTCGACGTCGTTGAGCGCGTCGAAGATCCGGAACACGTCGACGCCGGTCGCGGCGGCCTCCTGCACGAACGCGTCGGTGACCTCCGTCGGGTACGGCGTGTAGCCCACGGTGTTGGCGCCGCGCAGCAGCATCTGGATCGCGACGTTCGGCAGCGCCTCGCGGAGCGACGCGAGCCGCTCCCACGGGTCCTCGCCGAGGAACCGCAGCGCGACGTCGTACGTGGCGCCGCCCCAGGCCTCGACGGAGAGCAGCTCGGGCGTAGTGCGCGCGACGTACGGGGCGACGGCCACGAGGTCGCGGGTGCGCACGCGCGTCGCGAGCAGCGACTGGTGGGCGTCGCGGAACGTCGTCTCCGTGACCGCGAGGGCGGTCTGCGCGCGGAGGGCCTCGGCGAAGCCGCGCGGTCCGAGCTCGAGGAGCCGCTGGCGGGATCCCGCGGGCGCGGGCTGCCGGAGGTCGACGTCGGGCAGCTTGTCGGCGGGCCGGACCACCGCGGTGCGCGGCCCGTTCGGCTGGTTGACGGTGACGTCGGCGAGCCAGTTGAGGATCTTCGTGCCGCGGTCCTTCGACACGTTGCTGCGCACGAGGCCCGGCCGCTCGTCGATGAAGGACGTGCTGATGTCGCCCGCCTGGAAGTCGGGGTCGTCGAGCACGCCCTGCAGGAACGGGATGTTCGTGGAGACGCCGCGGATCCGGAACTCGGCCAGGGCGCGCTTGGCCCGCGTCACGGCGGCCGGGAAGTCGCGCCCGCGGCACGTCAGCTTCGCGAGCATCGAGTCGAAGTGCGGGCTGATCTGCGCGCCGGTCGCGACCGTGCCGCCGTCGATGCGGATCCCGCCGCCGCCCGGCGAGCGGTACGTCGTGATCTTGCCGGTGTCCGGCCGGAAGCCCTGCGCCGGGTCCTCGGTCGTGATGCGGCACTGGAGCGCCGCGCCGCGCAGCACGATCGCGTCCTGGCGGAGGCCGAGACCCTCGAGCGTCTCCCCCGCCGCGATGCGCATCTGCGACTGCACGAGATCGACGTCGGTGACCTCCTCGGTCACCGTGTGCTCCACCTGGATGCGCGGGTTCATCTCGATGAAGACGTGCTGCCCCGCCCGCGGCCCGTCCGTGTCGAGCAGGAACTCGACCGTGCCGGCGTTGACGTAGCCGATGCTCCGGGCGAACGCGATCGCGTGCGCGTGCATGGCGTCGCGGATCGCGGGATCCAGGTTCGGCGCGGGCGCGATCTCCACGACCTTCTGGTGCCGGCGCTGCACCGAGCAGTCCCGCTCGAAGAGGTGCACGGTCTCCCCCGTGGCGTCGGCGAGGATCTGCACCTCGATGTGCCGGGGCCGCAGCACGGCCTGCTCGAGGAACATCGTGGGGTCGCCGAAGGCGCTGTCGGCCTCGCGCATCGCGGCCCGGAGCGCGTCCTCGAGGTCCTCGGCGCGCTCGACGCGCCGCATGCCGCGGCCGCCGCCGCCCGCGACGGCCTTGGCGAAGATCGGGAAGCCGATGGCCGCCGCCTGCTCGAGCAGCAGCTCCACGTCGGTCGACGGCGGCGTCGACGCGAGGACCGGCACGCCGGCGGCGGTCGCGTGCTCCTTGGCCGTGACCTTGTTGCCGGCCATCTCGAGCACGCGGGCGTCGGGGCCGATGAAGACGATGCCGTTCGCCGCCGCGGCGCGCGCCAGGTCCGGGTTCTCCGACAGGAAGCCGTACCCCGGGTAGATCGCGTCGGCGCCCGACTCCTTCGCCACGCGGATGATCTCGTCGACGTCGAGGTACGCCCGGACGGGGTGCCCCTCCTCGCCGATGAGGTACGCCTCGTCCGCCTTGAGGCGGTGCAGCGAGTGCCGGTCCTCGTGCGGGTAGACGGCGACCGTGCGGGCGCCCAGCTCGACTGCGGCACGGAACGCGCGGATCGCGATCTCCCCGCGGTTGGCGACGAGGATCTTCTCGAACATGGCGGGGCCTTCCGTCGAGAGGGGCTTCGGGACCCCCGCGTTTAGGTCTTCCCAGAGTATCGACGGTAGCCTCTCCCACGTGCATGTACTGAGCGTCAGCTCCCTCAAGGGGGGCGTGGGAAAGACCACAGTGACCCTGGGACTGGCGTCCGCCGCCTTCTCCCGCGGCTTGAGGACCCTCGTGGTCGACCTCGACCCGCAGGCCGACGTGTCCACGGGCATGGACATCCAGGTCGCTGGCCACCTCAACGTCGCCGACGTGCTGGCCTCCCCCAAGGAGAAGATCGTCCGCGCAGCCATCGCGCCCAGCGGCTGGACCAAGGGCCGCCCCGGCACCATCGACGTCATGATCGGCAGCCCGTCGGCCATCAACTTCGACGGACCGCACCCCAGCATCCGCGACATCTGGAAGCTCGAGGAGGCGCTCGCCAACGTCGAGGCCGACTACGACCTCGTGCTCATCGACTGCGCGCCCTCCCTCAACGCCCTCACGCGCACGGCCTGGGCGGCGAGCGACCGCGTCACCGTCGTCACCGAGCCCGGCCTCTTCTCCGTCGCGGCCGCCGATCGCGCGCTCCGCGCCATCGAGGAGATCCGTCGCGGCCTCTCCCCGCGTCTGCAGCCCCTCGGCATCATCGTCAACCGCGCTCGCGTGCAGTCGCTCGAGCACCAGTTCCGCATCAAGGAGCTCCGCGACATGTTCGGCCCGCTCGTGCTGAGCCCGCAGCTGCCCGAGCGCACGTCGCTCCAGCAGGCGCAGGGCGCCGCCAAGCCGCTCCACGTTTGGCCGGGCGAGAGCGCGCAGGAGATGGCGCGCAACTTCGACCAGCTGCTGGAGCGCATCATGCGCACGGCGAAGATCGGCGACTACGCGGAGAACGCCGCGCGCTGATCCGCTCGCTCCCCCGGACGCCGCTCCTCCTCGAGGGGCGGCGTCGTCGTCCGAGGCGCATGCGGGCGGATCCCCGCCGGCCGACGACATGAGCGCGCCGGTGAGCGGTGTCGACTGCGGTGCGCGAGGCGCGCGGCAGCCGAGCGCGTCCGCTGACCGTGGAGGGGCGCCGGCGGGTGGAGCGGGTGCTCCGGTCTAGGACGCCTTGACGGCGCGGCGGGCCGCGAGCTCGTCGGTGGGATCCACGGTCTGCGTGTCGATCTCGACGAGGGAGTGCTCGACCTCACGGAGGACCTTGCCGACGGCGATGCCGAACACGCCCTGGCCGCGGCTCACGAGGTCGATGACCTCGTCGTTGCTGGTGCAGAGGTAGACGCTGGCGCCGTCGCTCATGAGCGTGGTCTGCGCGAGGTCGACGACGCCGGACTCGCGGAGCTGGTTCACGGCGGTGCGGATCTGCTGCAGGGAGATGCCGGTGTCGAGGAGGCGCTTGACGAGCTTGAGGACGAGGATGTCGCGGAAGCCGTAGAGGCGCTGCGTGCCGGAGCCGGAGGCCCCGCGGACGGTGGGCTCGACGAGGCCCGTGCGGGCCCAGTAGTCGAGCTGGCGGTACGTGATCCCGGCTGCCCGGGCGGCGACGGCACCGCGGTATCCGGCGCTCGCGTCCATCTCGGGGAGGCCGTCGGTGAAGAGCAGACCGAGGTCGTAGCGCCCGGAGTCCGGGGTGGAGTCGCTCATCGTTCTGCCTTCCACCCCTCAGCGCTCGCCCCGGTGGGGTTCTCGCGCTGCTCGGGTCGGTTCGTCGGGATCGTGTTCTCACGGTAGCGGGGCCCGCGGGCCCGATCAACGACATCCGGCGGAAGCTCCCGGCGTGTCGTCCCGGCCCTCCGCCGCGCCCCCGTCGGGGGTGCGCATGGACCGGTCCCGACGGGCCCCTCCGGCGTGCGGACGGCCCCGTGCGGACACGTCAGCCTACCGGCCGCGTCCGTTCGCGCGAGCCCGATCAGGACGAGAGACGGCCGAGGGCGGACCGGATGAGGCTCCCCCGCACGACCTCGAGCTGCGTGGCGATCTCGCGCGCGAGCTCCGCGGCATGCGCCCGGCTCGACGCGTCACGTCGGCGGGACACGGGCACCAGGGCCGACTCGATGAGGCTCAGCTCGCGCTCGGCCGCCTGGCGGAAGCCGCGGAGGTGACGCGGCTCGATGCCGGTGCGCTGCAGCTCGACGAGCGCGCGCATCACCTGCACCGCCTCCTCGCCGTACACCTCGGCAGGCATGAGCACGCCGGCCGTGATGGCGTCGCCGAGGAGCGGGGCGGTGGCGCCGGACTCGCGCACGAGCTCCGCCCGGCTGTAGCGGCGCTCCTGGTCGAGCATGGAGACGGTCGGGACCGGCGTGCCGCCGGGAAGAGCGGGCGAGAGCCCGGCGTCGAGGTCGTGCAGGTAGGAGCGGATGACCTTGAGCGGGAGATAGTGGTCGCGCTGCATCCCGAGGACGGTGCGCAGGCGCTCGACGTCGGCGGGGCTGAACTTGCGGTAGCCGGACTCCGTGCGGGACGGCTGCACGAGCCCCTGCTCCTCGAGGAAGCGGAGCTTGCTGTTGGTGAGGTCGGGGAACTCCGGCGTGAGGCGCGCCAGCACCTGCCCGATGCTGAGGAGACCGGGGGTGCGGGCTGGCGTCGACCGGGCGGCGGACGCCGGCACTACTCGTTCGTCCGGCCGACGAGGTCGGTGCGCGATGCGTAGAACGTGAGGCGGAACTTGCCGACCTGGACCTCCGCGCCGTCCTGGAGGAGCGCGGTGTCGATCCGCACGCCGTCGAAGTAGGTGCCGTTGAGCGAGCCGAGGTCCTTCACCTGAAACGACGTGCCCTGCCGGACGAACTCCGCATGGCGGCGGGACACGGTGACGTCGTCGAGGAAGATGTCGGCGTCGGGATGGCGGCCGGCCACGGTCACGTCGGCGTCGAGGAGGAAGCGCGCGCCCTGGTTGGGGCCGCGGCGGACCACGAGGAGGGCGGATCCCGAGGGGAGCGCCGTGACAGCGTCCTTCTCCTCGGCCGAGACGGCGCCGTCGAGACCCGCGAGGGCCGCTCCGAGCTCATCGCGGAAGGTGGCCGTGGTGTCCGTGCTCGTGTACTGCTCGGGCACGCGCGTGGCGCCGTGACCCTCTTCGCGTCCATCCATGGTCGTACCTCCTGTGACCTGACAGCGTAACGGATCGGACACGGCCGGGACCACGGTGGGCGGCACCCGGGCGTGGCCCCGCTCCGGGTCAGCGGGCGGTGCCGCGCGGCTCCTCGCCGAGCTCGCCTGCGCGCGTGACGTCGGCCTCGAGCGCCTCGGCCGGGGCCTTCAGCTCGTCCCCGTGATCGGTGCCCATGGTCTTCTCGTCGAACGGGTCGCCACCGCCGAGGACGAGGGCGACGCGGTCGGCGTCGATGCCGCGGGTCCAGGTGCCGATGAGGAGCGTGGCGACAGCGTTGCCGGTGAAGTTCGTGAGCGCGCGCGCCTCGGACATGAACCGGTCGATGCCGACGATGAGGCCGACGCCGTCCACGAGGTCGGGGCGGTGCGACTGCAGGCCGCCCGCGAGGGTCGCGAGGCCGGCGCCCGTCACGCCCGCCGCGCCCTTCGACGCGATGATCATGAAGACGAGGAGCGACACCTGCTCGCCGAGGGCCAACGGGCTGCCGAGCGCGCTCGCGATGAAGAGCGACGCCATCGTGAGGTAGATGGCCGTGCCGTCGAGGTTGAACGAGTAGCCCGTGGGGACCGTGATGCCGACGACGGGCTTGGAGACGCCGACGTGCTCCATCTTCGCGATGAGGCGCGGCAGCGCGACCTCGGACGAGGACGTGGACACGATGAGGAGGTACTCGCGGCCGAGGTACTTCATCAGCTTGAAGATGCTGACGCGGGTGACGAACCAGAGGAGCGAGCCGAGGATCACGACGATGAACAGCGCGCACGTGATGTAGAAGCCGATCATGAGGGTCGCGAGGCTGATGACCGCCTGGAACCCGGTGGCGCCGACGACCGCCGCGATCGCGCCGAACGCGCCGAGCGGGGCCACCCACATCACCATGCTGAGGATGCGGAACACGAGGATCTGGATGTTGCGGATCCCCTCGAGCACGGGCTCGCCGCGCTTCCCGAGCTGCTGCAGGGCGAAGCCGACGAGGAGCGCCACGAAGAGCGTCTGCAGGATGCTGCCCGAGGTGAGCGACGACAGCAGCGACGTGGGGATGATCGAGAGGAGGAAGTCCGTCTCGCCCGCCGCCTCCGTCGAGCCCTCCGGCGCGCGCAGGCCGCTGAGGTCGAGCCCCTCGCCCGGGTGGATGAGGTTGCCGACCACGAGGCCGATCGCCAGCGCGAACGTCGACATCACGATGAAGTAGAGGAGCGCGAGCCCGCCGACCCGACCGACCGTGGCGGCCTTCGCGACCGAGCCGACGCCGAGCACGATGGTGCAGAAGATGATGGGCGCGATCATCATCTTGATGAGGGCGACGAACGCGTCCCCGACGGGCTTCAGGGCGACGCCCGTCTCGGGGGCGACGAGCCCGACCGTGATGCCGAGCAGCACCGCGACGATGACGGCGATGTAGAGGTAGTGCTGGCGGTCCAGGCGACGGAGCGCGGCGATGGGGTTGGTCATGGGACGTCCTTGTCTCGTGAGCGGCGCCCGCGCACGGGTGCGCAAGGCGGTCCTCGACAGGATGGCCCACGCGCGGGGGCGCTCCGGCGTTGTGTTCATAATGTTCCTGCCGGGTGCCGGCCGCGGACGCGAGGGGGCAGCATGGCCGGACGCGCGTTCGCCGACCGGCTCCGCCGCGCTCCGATCGGCCTCCCCCGCGGGATCGCGGCCCGGCTGCTGGTCGTCCAGCTCGCGGTCCTGCTCCTCGTCGCGGTCGTCGCCACCGCGGCGCTCTGGACGGACTCCCGGCAGCGCGCCCAGCAGGCCGCCGCCGACCGGAGCCTGGCGGTCGCGACGACCGTGGCCGACTCGCCGCGGGTGGCGGAGGGGCTCGCGTCCGCGGATCCCACGGCGGCCCTCCTCGACTACTCGCTCGACGTGACGCGCGACACCGGGGTCGACTTCGTCACGATCATGGACCGCGACACCGTGCGCGTGACCCACCCCGACCCGGACGAGATCGGCCGCAGGTACCTCGGCACCACGGGCCCCGCGCTCGCCGGGCGGTCGATGACCGAGACCTTCACGGGGACGCTGGGCCCCAGCGTGCGCGCGGTCGTCCCCGTGCGCGACGCGGCCGGCGGCATCGTCGGGCTGGTCGCGGCCGGCGTCACCGTCGACCGCGTCACCGAGGTGCTCGGCGCGCGCCTCCCCGGGCTCGTCGGCACCGTCGGGGCGCTCGCGCTGCTCCTCGCGGCGGGGGCCGTGCTCCTCAGCCGGTCGCTCGAGCGGACGACGTGGGGGCTCGGGCCCGAGGAGATGGCGCGCATGCTCGCGTACTACGAGTCGGTGCTGCACTCGGTCGGCGAGGGCATCGTGCTCGTCGACCGCGACCGGCGGCTCGTGCTCCACAACGACCAGGCCGCCGAGCTGCTCGACCTCGAGCTGGATCCCGCCACCGGTCCCGTCGAGATCCGCGAGCTGGGGCTGCCGCCCGCGATCGAGCGGCTGCTCGTCGCGGGCACGACGGCCGACGAGGTCGTGCACCTGCCCGGCGGGCGCGTCCTCGTGGTGACGCAGCGGCCGGCGCTGCCCACCGGCCGCACCGGAAGCGCCGCGCGGCTCGGGACGGTGACGACGCTGCGGGACCGGACGGAGATCCAGCGCCTGTCGGGCGAGCTCGCGACGCTGCGGACCCTCTCGGACGCCATGCGGGCGCAGACCCACGAGTTCGCGAACCGGCTGCACACCATCGTGTCGCTCATCGAGCTGGAGCGGCCGCGCGAGGCGCTCGCGCTCGCGGCCGCGGAGCTCGAGACGGACAGGCGAGCATCGGAGGGCGGGCTGGCGGCGGACGCGGATCCCGTCGTCCGGGCGCTCGTGCGCGGCAAGACCGCGCAGGCGGCCGAGCGCGGCGTGGAGCTCTCCGTGCGGGTGGCCGACGGCACGGGCGACCCGGGCGTGCCCGCGACGGAGCTGGTCACGATCGTCGGGAACCTCGTCGACAACGCGATCGACGCGGCGGCGGATCCGTCGGTCGCGACGGCGCGCGGGGACGACCGCGGCCGCGTCGAGCTCTCGCTGTCGCGGACCGAGGCGGGCGGGCTCGTCGTCGAGGTGGCGGACGACGGACCGGGCGTGGATCCCGCGGTGCGGCCGCGCGTGCTGGAGTTCGGGGTCACGACCAAGGCGGGAGACGCCGGGCCGCGCGGCGTGGGCCTCGCGCTCGTGGCCCGCTCGGCCGCCCGGCTCGGCGGACGGGTCGAGGTGGGCGACGCGGACGTGCGGCTGGGCGGGGCGCGCGTGCGGGTCGTGCTGCCCGCGGATCAGGACGCCGCGGGCGCCGACGCGGCCGACGCGCGCGACGGCGGGGTACGCGCGTGATCCGCGTCCTGGTCGTCGACGACGACGCGCTGACCGCCGAGGCCCACGCCCTCTACGTCGGCCGGCTCGAGGGGTTCGAGGTGACCGGCGTGGCGCACACGGGCGGCGAGGCGCTGCGGCTCGTCGCGGAGGCCGGGCACGACGGGATCGACCTCGTGCTGCTCGACATGACGCTGCCCGACATGCACGGGCTCGAGGTCTGCCGCCGGTTGCGGGCGGCCGGGCGCGCGACCGACGTCGTGGCCGTGACCGCGGTGCGGGACCAGGCCGTCGTGCGCAGCTCGGTGACCGCGGGCATCGTGCAGTACCTCATCAAGCCGTTCACGTTCGCGGCGTTCGCGGAGAAGATGGCGGCCTACGTCGGCTACCGCGAGGGGCTCGGGGCGGGCAGCGGGAGCACCACCCAGCTGCAGGTGGACCGGGCGCTCGCGGCCCTGCGCTCCCCCGCATCCGACGCCCGGCTGCCCAAGGGCATGTCGGCGGAGACCCTCGACCTCGTGCGCGGGATCGCGCGGGGCGACGGCGTGGCGACCGGCGCCGCCGACGGCGTCTCGGCGGCCGAGGTCTCGGGCGCGCTCGACGTGTCGCGCGTGACGGCACGCCGCTACCTCGAGTACCTCGCCGACGTCGGGCAGGTGGAGCGCGTGCCGCGCTACGGGACGCCGGGCCGGCCGGAGCTCGGGTACCGCTGGACGAGCTGACGCACCGTACGCGACGGGACGCGGTCGCGCGACCCCCGCGCCGGATCCGCCGCTACCCGTGACGATGTCGCCGCCCCATGCGAGTCTCGGGTCATGAGACGCACCATCCTCCCGCCGTACCTGCTGACCCGCCTCGCCGAGGCCGACCCCGAGCGCATGGCCGCCGCCCGCCAGGCCGCCCGCCGCGCCCTCCGCGACCAGGGACCGCTCATCCACGACCGCCGCGGTCCGGGCGCCGCGCCGGACGCGTCGGCGCTCGCGGAGCGGGATCCGTCGGGGATCCACCGCACCATCTCCGACGCCGGCAACCGCGAGGAGCTGCCCGGCAGCACGGTGCGCGTCGAGGGCGCGCCCGACACGGGCGACGCCCAGGTCGACGAGGCCTACGCGGGGCTCGGCGCCACCTACTCCCTCTTCTCCGAGGTGTACGGCAGGGAGTCGCTCGACGACCGCGGCCTGCCGCTGCTCGCGACCGTGCACTACGGCGACGAGTACGACAACGCGTTCTGGGACGGCACGCGCATGGTGTTCGGGGACGGGGACGGCGAGGTCTTCGCGCCCTTCACCCGCTCGCTCACGGTCATCGGCCACGAGCTGACCCACGGGGTCACGGAGCTCACGCTCGGCCTCGTCTACCAGGGCCAGTCGGGCGCGCTCAACGAGTCGATCTCGGACGTGTTCGGCGTGCTCGTGGAGCAGCACTCGCTCGGGCAGACGGCCGACGAGGCCACCTGGCTCGTCGGCGCGGAGCTGTTCCTCGACCGGTCGACCGGCCTGGCGCTCCGCTCGATGAGCGCGCCCGGCACCGCGTACGACGACGACGTGCTCGGGAAGGACCCGCAGCCCGGGCACATGGACGACTACGTGGAGACCCAGGAGGACAACGGCGGCGTCCACATCAACTCCGGGATCCCCAACCGCGCCTTCCACCTCGCGGCCACGGCCATCGGCGGTGCGGCCTGGGAGGGCGCGGGCCGCATCTGGTACGACGTGATCGAGTCCGGTGCCGTGCGCGCCGATGCCGACTTCGCGGCGTTCGCCCGCGCCACGATCGACGCGGCAGCGGCGCGGTACGGTGAGGGCGCGTCCGAGGTCGCCGCGGTCCAGGCGGCGTGGGAGGGCGTCGGGATCGAGGTCTAGGTGGAGATCGCCGTGTCGCGCACGGGCGGGGTGGCGGGCATGACCCGCACCTGGTCGGTGCGCGTGGACGACGGCCAGGACGGCGCCGCCGACTGGAGCGCGCTCGTCGACGCCTGCCCGTGGGACGAGCCCGCGGTGCCCACTCCCGGCGCCGACCGCTTCGTCTACGTCGTGCGCGCGGGCGACCGCGAGGCGCGCCTCGGCGAGGCCGCGGTCGACGGTGCGTGGCGTCGGCTCGTCGACCGGGTGCGCGACGCGTCCCGTGAGAGCCTCGGAGGATGACCCCGCTCCCCTCCGCCGACGACCGCTACGGACAGGACGTGCTCGCCCCCGGCTGGCGCGGCCCCGCGAAGAAGGCCCCGCGGCCGCAGGACGCGACGCGCGACCTCGTGGTCGAGGAGCTGTCGACCGGGTTCTGCGGCGCGATCGTGCGCGTCGAGTCCGGGATGGTCGTGCTCGAGGACTTCCGCCGGAAGCAGCGCACGTTCCCGCTCGGCGGATCCTTCCTGCTCGAGGGCGAGCCCGTCGCGCTGCGCGTCCCGCGTGCCGCGCCCGCCGGCCCCGCGCGCACCGCATCCGGATCGCTCGCGGTCGCCGACGCCAAGGCCCGTGTGGCCCTGCCCAGCCGGATCTTCGTGGAGGGCCGGCACGACGCCGAGCTCGTGGAGAAGGTGTGGGGCGAGGACCTCCGGATCGAGGGCGTCGTCGTCGAGTACCTCGAGGGCGTCGACCACCTCGACGAGGAGCTCGACCGCTTCCGGCCGGGCACGGGCCGCCGCGTCGGCGTGCTCGTCGACCACCTCGTGCCCGGATCCAAGGAGAGCCGCATCGCCGAGGCCGTCGCCCGCGGGCCGCACCGCGCGCACGCGCTCGTGGTCGGGCACCCCTACGTCGACGTCTGGCAGTCGGTGAAGCCCGCGCGTCTGGGCCTCCGCGAGTGGCCGGTCATCCCGCGGAACGTGGAGTGGAAGCACGGCATCTGCGCCGCGCTCGGCTGGCCGCACGACGAGCAGGCGGACATCGCGCGGGCGTGGCAGCGGATCCTCGGCCAGGTGCGCTCGTACCAGGACCTCGAGCCCGCGCTCCTCGGCCGGGTGGAGCAGCTCATCGACTTCGTGACGGATCCCGCGGGACGCTAGCGCCCGGGCGGATGCCCTGGATCACGCGGGCGCGGCCGCCGTGTCGCCCATCCGCACGCGCACCGGCAGCACGACGCTCGCCGGTGCCCGGCCCGCGAGCAGCTCGCCGACCATGCGCCCGGCGCGCACCCCGCGATCGTGCAGCGGCTGCTCCACGGTCGTGAGCTGGCGCTCCAGCCACGGCAGGTGCGCGCCGTCGAAGCCCGTGACGGTGAGGTCCTCCGGCACGCGCAGGCCGCGGGCTGCGGCGGCGCGGATCGCGCTCGCGGCGAGCATGTCGTTCTGGGCGAGGATCGCCGTCGGCCGCGACGGCAGGTCGAGCAGCACGCCCGCGGCCCGCTCCCCCGCCTCCAGGTCGCGCCCGCCCGCCTCGACGCGGACGGCGTCGGGGAAGACGCTCCACGCCGCGCGGAGCCGCTCGCGGATCGTGCGGTTGACGATCTCCTCGAGGTCGCGTCCCACGGGGATCACGGGGCCGGGCGGGCCGTCCTCCTCGATCCGCGTGGTGCGCATCAGCACGGCGACATGGCGGTGGCCGAGGGCGCGCACGTGGCGCGCGAGCTCGCCCATGCCGCGGGCGTCGTCGATGTCGACCACGGCCACGCCCTCCCCGTGCGGGCCCTCGACGCCGACCATGGGGATCCGGCGCGCGCGCAGCCCGGGCAGGAGCGCGTCCACCTCCTCGCCGCGGGTGAGGAAGACCACGGCGTCGACGGGCATGCCCTCGAGCAGCGGCGCGGATCCCTCGCGCGGCTGGCGCCGTCCCGGCAGCAGCAGCTGGCCCACGTCGAGCTCGTCGAGCGCCTCGCTGAGTCCGGCCATGGTCGCGAGCGCGACCGGGTTCTGGAAGGCGCGGCGGATGCTGCCCGCGACGACGACGCCGACGATGCCGGAGCGGCCGCTCTTGAGGGACCTGGCCGTGGGATCCGGCCCCGCGTAGCCGATGCTGGCGGCGGCGCGCAGGATCCGGGCGCGCGTGGCGGGCGTGATCGAGCCGGTGCTGCGGTACGCGAGCGACGCCGTGGAGGTGGAGACGCCCGCGAGAGCGGCCACGTCGGCGAGGGTCACGGAGGCGCGGGGCGAGTTCCTCCTCATGCCGCCCACCCTATTCACGGCCGGCTCCCCGGCACGCCCGTTCGCCCTCGGGGACCTGGATCGCAACGTCCCGTTCACGTCCGGGCCACCGGAGGACCGCACCATCGAAACGATGCGATCCGCATCGCTCCCCCAGCAGAAGGACACCCGACCCGTGATCCCCCGCCGTTCCCTCCTCGCCCTCGCCGCCGCCGCGTCCGCCGCGGTCGCGCTCGCGGGCTGCGCTCCCACCACGAGCACGCAGGCCCAGGCCCAGAACCACGCCGTCACCGACGCATCGGGCACCGCCCGCGTCTTCATCTCCGGCGACACCAACGTCCAGGCCCTCTGGGACGACGGGATCATCCCCGCGTTCGAGAAGGCGAACCCCGGCGCCTCCGTCACCACCACGCTCGACCTCCACGGCGAGCACGACGCGCAGACCATGGCCACGCTCACGAGCTCGGTCCAGGGCGGATCCGACCCCGGATACGACCTCATCGACGCGGGCTTCACCGCGGCGGCCGGTACCGGCGGGCTCCTCGCGCCCGTCTCGGCCGACACCATCCCGAACCTCGCGACCGTCCCCGACGCGACCGTGCAGTCCGGCGGCGGCTTCGGGATCCCCTACCGCGCCTCGTCCGTGCTGCTCGCCTACGACTCCACGAAGGTGACCGCCCCGCCGAAGACGCTCGCCGACCTGCTCTCCTGGATCCGCGCCAACCCCGGCCAGTTCGCCTACAACTCCCCCTCCACCGGCGGATCCGGCCAGGCCTTCGTCACGACCGTCCTCGACACCCACGTCGACGACGCCACGCGCGAGAAGATGACGACCGGCTACGACCAGTCGCTCGAGAGCGCGTGGGACGCGGGCTTCGACGAGCTCAAGGGGCTCAACTCGGCCATGTACCAGGGCGGCGTCTACCCCAACGGCAACAACCAGGTGCTCGACCTGCTCGGCACGGGCGCCATCGAGATGGCCCCCGTCTGGAGCGACCAGGTCATCACGGCGCAGAAGTCCGGCACGCTGCCGGCGACCGTGAAGTACGCGCAGATCTCCGACCCGGCCTTCACCGGCCACGCCTCCTACCTCGGCATCCCGAAGACGGCCGAGCACGCGGACGTCGCGCAGAAGCTCGCCGACTACGTGCTCTCCGCCGAGGGCCAGGCCATCATCGCGAGCACCATCGCGGGCTACCCCGTGATCTCGCTCGACCAGGTGCCCGCCGACCTCGAGGACCAGTTCGCCTCGGCTGACCCGTCGACGCTCCGCCCCGGCTACTACAGCCAGATGGCGTCGGACATGTCGAACCTGTGGGACCAGAAGGTCCCCGGCCAGTGACGGCCGTCCGGACGGCGGATCCCGCCGCCCGGGCCGCCAGCGCGCGGCGGGTCTCCCCGGAGACCCGCCGCGCCGGCGTCGGCCTGGCTCTCGCCCTCCCGCCCGCGCTCCTGCTCGCGTTCTTCGTCGGGATACCCGTCGTCCTCGCGATCGGCTTCAGCCTCGGCCACACGGGCGGGCTCAACAGCACCATCGCCACGATCGGCCTCGGCACGCGCACCGCCACGAGCTGGTGGGGCACGCTCGACGCCTACGTCGACGTGTTCACCGACCCGCGGTTCCTCCGCGACCTCGGCGTCACGGTGCTCGTGACGGTGATCTCCACCGCCATCGTGATCGCCCTGTCGCTCGCGATCGCGCTCAACCTGCGCCTCCGCGGCGGCCGCCTGGCGTCGGTGTTCGCGGGGCTCGCGATCGTCCCGCTGTTCATCCCCGTCGTCATCGCGTCGTGGGCGATCCTCACCTTCTACTCGGGCGACGGCTTCGTCCGCACGGTCTTCGCGCTCGTCGGCCTCGAGGGGCCGACCTGGGGCTACACGACGGTGGCGGTGGTCATCGGATCCGTGTGGACGAGCCTCCCGTTCGCCACGCTCATGGCGACCTCCGGCGTGCAGGGCATCCCCGACGCCATGATCGAGGCCGCGCGCGACGCGGGCGCCTCGACCTGGGCCATCGTCACGCGCGTGCTCGTGCCGCTCGCCGCGATCCCGCTCGTCATCGCGACGACCTTCACGGCGATCGGCGTGCTCGGCTCCTTCACGGTGCCGTACTTCACCGGCCCCAACGCGCCCAGCATGCTCGGCGTCGACATCTCGAAGTACTTCACGGGCTTCAACCACCCGCAGCAGTCGATCGTGATGGCCGTCGTGGTGTTCGTGCTCGCGTCCGGCATCGCCTTCCTCTACGTGCGGGCCAACTTCCGCTCCGCGAAGAAGGAGGGCCGGGTCTGATGCGCGCGCTCCTCTCCGCCCGCGGCTGGATCCAGGCCGCCCTGTTCGCGGTCGTCGCGGTGTTCATCCTCGGCCCGCTGCTCTGGCTCGCGGCGCACGCGTTCGCGACGAGCTGGGACTACCCGAGCCTCGTGCCCGCCGGCCTCACGCTCGACTGGTGGCGCGTGGTCTTCGAGGACGCCGAGCTCGCCGCCGCCGTCCGCAACTCGCTGTACTTCGCGCCCATCACGGTGCTCGTCTCGGCGCTCGTCTGCCTGCCGGCCGCGTACGCGTTCTCCCGGTTCCAGTTCCCGGGCCGGCGGATCCTGCTGGTGGGCCTGTTCGCCACCAACGCGTTCCCCAAGATGGGCCTCTTCGTGTCGATGGCGTCGCTATTCTACGGGCTGCACCTGATGAACACGGTCACGGGCATCGTCATCGTGCAGCTGATCGGCACGGTCGTGTTCATGACCTGGATCCCGGCCGCCGCGTTCAGCGCCGTGCCGCGCTCCCTCGAGGAGGCCGCGCGCGACGCGGGCGCCGGACGCGTGCGGACCTTCCTGCACGTGACCCTGCCGCTCGCGCTGCCCGGGATCCTCGTGGCCGTGCTCATGTCGTTCCTCGCCGCGTTCGACGAGGCGCAGGGCACCTACCTCGTGGGCGCGCCCGTCTACATGACGATGCCGACCGAGATGTACTCGCTCGTCCTCAACCACCCGAAGCAGGTCGCCGCCGTGTTCGCGATCCTCCTCTCCGTCCCCTCCGTCGCCCTCCTCCTGCTCGCCCGCCGCCACATCATGGGCGGGCGTCTGGCCGAGGGCTTCCAGATCCGTTAGGCCGGTCATGACCGCATCCGCTCCATCCACCACGACCGTCGCTCCCCCGCGCGCCGACGACGACGGCACCGCGACGGCCCCGCCGTCCGGCCTCGTCGTCGCCGGGCTCTCCAAGGACCTCGGCGGCCGCACCATCGTCGACGACCTCCACCTCGACGTCGCGCGCGGCGAGCTCGTCGCGCTCCTCGGCCCGTCGGGCTGCGGCAAGACCACCACGCTCCGCATGATCGCCGGGTTCCTCGAGCCCGACCGCGGATCCGTCGTAATCGGCGGCCGCGACGTCACCGCAGCCGGCCCGGACAAGCGGCCGAGCGCGATGGTGTTCCAGAACTACGCGCTCTGGCCGCACCTCACCGTGTTCAAGAACGTCGCCTTCCCGCTCACGCTCCGGAAGCTGTCCAAGGACGAGGTCACCCGTCGGGTCATGGCCGCGCTCGAGACCGTGAACCTCGGGCACCACGCCCACTCGCGCCCCACGCAGATCTCGGGCGGCGAGCAGCAGCGCGCGGCGCTCGCCCGGGCGATCGTGCAGGAGCCCGACCTGCTGCTCCTCGACGAGCCGCTGTCGAACCTCGACGCGAAGCTGCGCGTGAAGGTTCGGGAGGAGATCCGCGACATCCAGCAGCGGCTGGGGATCACCACCGTCATGGTCACGCACGACCAGGACGAGGCGCTCGCCATCTCCGACCGCGTCGCCGTGATGCACCAGGGCCGCATCGAGCAGGTGTCGGCCCCGACCGAGCTCTACGCCCGGCCGCGTACCCTCGTCGTCGCGTCGTTCATCGGCAGCATGAACCTGCTGCCCGCGCCGCGCCTGCAGGGCACGACGCCCGAGACCCTCACGGCCGGCCCGCCGACGGCGTTCGTGCCGACCTCGGCCGACGCCGACGTCTGGGCCGTCCGCCCCGAGGACGTGTCCTACGCGCCGCGCGGGACCAGGCCCGAGGCCGACGCGACGTCCGTCGTCGTCCGCCGGGTGCTGCCGCACGGCCACTTCCAGGAGCTCGTGCTCGACGCGGGCGGCGTGGAGGTGCGTGCCCTCGTGACCGGATCCGCGCCCGCGGTCGGCGAGGCCGGCACCGTGACGCTCCGCGAGGTGCGGCACTACCGCGACGGGATCCTGGTGCCGGACGGCGCCACGGCGGGCGACGCGCGATGACGGCCGCGACCGCCCACCGCGGCGACTCCTCCCGGCACCGCGAGAACACGCTCGCGGCCATCCGCTCGGCGGCCGAGGCCGGCGCGCGCACGGTCGAGGTCGACGTGCACGTCACGCGCGACGGCCAGGTCGTCCTCGTCCACGACGACACCCTCGAGCGGCTGTGGGGCGTCGACGCGCGGATCGCTGACCTCGACCTCGCCGACGTGCGCGCGCTCGGCGGCGGGGATCTCCGCATCCCGCTCCTCGCCGAGGCGCTCGAGCTCCTGGCGGGCACGGACGTCGAGCTCGTGATCGACATGGCGTCCGGGGATCCCGCCGCCGCCGCCCACGCGGTCGTCCGGGCCGCCCCGCGCACGCCGCGCGTCGCCTGGTGCGGGCACCTCGACGGCATGCGCGTGATCCGCGAGCTCGACCCGGCGGCCGCCATCTGGCTGCCGTGGGCCGACCCCCAGCCGCCCACCGCGGACGACCTCGCCGAGCTCCGGCCCGCCGTCGTCAACATGCCGCACCTCGTCGTCGGCCGCGCGCTCGTGGACGCCGTGCACGCGCTCGGCGCGCGAGTGGCTGCGTGGACCGTGGACGAGCCCGCCCAGATGGAGTGGCTGGCGTCGATCGGCGTGGACGCGATCACCACGAACGAGCTGGCGACGCTCCTCGAGGTGCTCGCGCGCCGGGACGCCGACCCCGCCGCCGCGGACGCCCGCGCGACCGCGCCCGCCGCGGAGCGGACCCGCGCCCGTGCCGCGGCGCGCGACCTCGCGGCGCGCGCCGTCCACCACGTCCGCTCGCACGAGGTCGGGGCCGTGACGACGAAGGCGAACCCCGCGGACCACGTGACGGAGATCGACCGGGCCGTCGAGCGCGACGTGCGCGCGGTCGTCGGCGCGCAGTTCCCGCACCACGTGCTCGTCGGCGAGGAGTACGGCGGCGAGGCCGTGCCCGGCCGTCCGTGCTGGTACCTCGACCCGGTCGACGGCACCGCGAACCTCGCGAACGGCGTGCCGTGGACGAGCTTCTCGCTCGCCCTCGTGGTCGCCGGCGAGCCCGTCGTGGGCGTCGTGGCGGATCCCTGGCGCGGCACGGTCGTCGAGGCCGCCGCGGGCGAGGGCGCCTGGTCCGCAGGCGCCCGCCTCGACCTGACGGCCGCGCCCGGCGGCGTGCACGCACGCGACGCGGATCCCCTCCGCGGCCGCATGGTGAGCACCGAGCTCGCGGGGCACGCGCCGTGGCCGGGGATGCTGCCGCTGCTCGACGCGCTCGCCGCGCGCTACTGCACCATGCGGATCATGGGGTCGGGCACGCTCACGGTCGCCGGCATCGCGCTCGGCCACGGCGCGGGCGCGGTGATCGGCGCGTTCGGGCCGGTCGACCACCTCGCGGCGACGCTCATCGTGCGCGAGGCCGGCGGCGTCGTGCTCGACGCGGACGGCGAGGACACGCTGTTCCCGGCGTCCGGCGGCGTCCTCGCGGCCCGCGACCGCGCGACCGCGCGGGCCTTGCACGCGCTCTGGCGCGCGGGGATCGTCGAGGCGACCTCCGCGGCGCTGCCGACGCGCGCGCCGGCGGCCTAGCCCGCGTCGGGGTCCGCGCGCGCGTCGAGCAGCGCGCGGACCCGGCCGGGCCCGACGACGCGTGCGCCGAGCGCCGCGACCCGGGCGACGAGACCGCGGTCGGCCGTGACCACCACGACCTCGCGCCCGGCGTCGCGCGCCGCGCCGACGACGCGCACGATCTCGCCGTCGCCGTCCGCCGACGCGGCGACCACGGCGACGCCGGGCGCGCGGAGCGTGGGCGACGCGGGAGCCGCGACGGGCTCCGCCGGGAGCGACGCGTCGCGCGCGTCCCCCTCCACGACCGCCACGACGTCGGGCCAGCGCACGGAACCCGGCAGGTCGAGCTCGGCGGCGGGCAGGCCGTCGCGCGCGAGCGCGTCGAGCCCGGCGAGGAGGCGGGTGGTGGATCCGGCGCGGTCGCGCCACCAGCCGTCCGGCCGGGAGCCGAGCAGGTTGGCGGTGTCGACGACCAGCGTGACCTCCCGCGTGAGCTCGTCGCGCAGCATCGGCCAGGCCCGGCCGAACCCCGGGTGCAGCTCGAGCCCGTCGACCCCGTCGACGGGCACCCAGCGCAGCTCGATGCTCTCGGCGTCCGCGACGCGCGGCTCGAACGGGCGGATGGTGCGGGCCGTGACGGTCGTGTAGCTCCAGAAGCCGAGGTCGAGCACGGTCGCCAGCACGGGGCGGATCCCCGCGGGCGGCACCCCCGCCTCCTCGGCGGCCTCGCGCGCGGCGCCGTCGACGGAGGACTCGCCCGCGTGACGTGCACCCCCGGGCAGGCCCCACGTGCCGCCGTGGTGGCTCCACGCGACCCGGTGCTGGAGCAGGACGCCGCGATCCGGGTCGTGCACGAGCAGCGCCGCGGCGCCGAACGCGCCCCAGAACCGCTGGCCCTCGGGGCTCTCGACCCACGCGTCGCCGCTGTCGCGATGCGCCCCGCGCGGGAGCTCGGGCGGGCGGTCGGCGGTCATGGATCCACCATCTCACGGGCACCTTCGATAGCGTCGGGGCATGTCGTGCATCAGGTTCACCACCGCCGCGCAGCTCGAGGCCCTGCACCGGACCGCGCCCGCCGTCCTCACCGCCGAGCAGGCCGCCGCGCTGCATCCCGCGCCCGAGGTCACGCCCAGCAAGATCCGCCGGCTCCGCCTGCTCGCCGAGCACCGCGACCCCAAGGTGCGCGAGAGCGTGGCGAGCAGCCTGCACGCCCCGCTCGACGTGCAGCAGGCGCTCGCGCGCGACGCCGACGAGGGCGTCCGCGCGTGCCTCGCCCGCAACCCGCAGGCGCCGGCGGCCGTGCTCACGATGCTGGTGGGCGACACCTCCGAGCGCGTGCGCTCCTGGCTCGCCGTCAACGACGCGACGCCGCAGGCCGCCGTCGCGATGCTCGAGTGCGACGAGTCGCCCGCGGTGCGCGACCTGCTGCGCTGGCGCGAGGCGCACATCGAGACGCCGGCCGAGCCGGAGCCGGCCGAGGTCGTCGCGCGTTGACCCCGGCGGGCGTCACCCGAAGGGCGTCACCCGGCCGGGGACACTGTCGGCGTCAGGCCCGCCCGTCCGCCACGTCGCGCGCCTTCGCCGTGCTGCGCCGGTCGCCCGGGTAGTGCACGGGCCGCATGCCGAGCACGATCTTGCCGCGCGCGTGCCGACGCTCCAGGTCGTCGAACGCGTCCTGCACCTCCGCGAGCGGGTAGAAGCCCGACACGAGGACGTCGACCTCGCGCTTTGCCGCGAGGTCCGCGACGGTCGCGAGCGTGCGGGAGCGGTGCACGTCGTCCTCCTCCACGGGAGGCAGGACGGCCTCGAGCTCGAGCTCCCGACGGTCGTCGCTCGAGCTGAAGCGCTTGCCCGCCACACCCAGCTCCTCGGCCACGTGCTCGCCGCCGCCGAAGTTGTCGACGAAGCCCTGCACGCCGTTCGGGGCGGCCGCGCGGATCCGGTCGGCCAGGCCGTCGCCGTAGACCACCGGGGTGACCCCGATCTGGCGCAGGTAGTCGAAGTTGCGCTCGCCGCACGTGCCGATCACGCGGGCGCCGCGCCGCATGGCGAGCTGCGCCTCGATGCTGCCCACGCCACCGGCCGCCGCGGTGACGACGAGCGTGTCGCCCTCGCCGACCGTGACGGCGTGCAGCACGTCATGCGCGACGAGCCCGGCGAGGAACAGCCCGCCCGCCACCTCCCACGGGAGCTGCGCGGGCTTCGGGACGACGTTGCCCGCGGGCACGACCACGTGCGTCGCGTGAGCGGCCATGACGGTGTGGCCGAGGACGTCCTGGCCCTTCTTGAAGCGCGTGACGCCCTCGCCGACCGCCGCGATGCACCCGGCGAAGTCGCTGCCCTGCCCGTTGGGGAAGGCGGTCGGCACCTCGTCGGGGAAGCGGCCCTGGCGGATGTACGCCTCGATGTGGTTGATGCCCGCCGCGAAGACCTCGACGAGCACCTCGCCGGGGCCGGGCGAGGGACGCGGTATGTCGACGACCTCGAGGACGTCGACGCCGCCGAAGGATCCGAACTGCACCTGCTGGCTGGTGGATCGCGATGAAGGGCTCATGGGCGTCATCCTGCCGCTCCCGCCCGCGACGCGCGAGGGCACGGAGCCGATCGTGAGACCTCGTTCGTAGACTGGACGCGGCGGGCATGCCAGGAGCCGGCCGCGATCGGAGACACGTGCAGAGGATCCTCGGTGGCGTGCGCCTGGTCGCCGCGATCGTCGTGGTCGTCGCGCTCGTCGGCGACTTCGACTACGTGCAGGGCTTCACGACCTTCGCGGCCGAGAACTGGTTCAGCTACTTCACGACGCAGAGCGGGATGGCCGGCGTCGTCGTGCTCGCCGCCTCCGGCCTCCAGGCCCTCCGCGGCCGCGCCGAGCCGCCGCTCATGGCCGCGGTGCGCGCCGTGGTGCTCAGCTACGTCGTGGTGTCCGGCGTGGTCTTCGGCCTCATCGTGCTGGAGTCGAGCTCGCAGGCCTACTACGTCGAGGTACCGTGGTCGAGCCGGCTGCTGCACTTCGTGATCCCCGCCTACGCGCTCCTCGACTGGACCCTCGCGCCGGGACGCCCGCGCGTCACGTGGAAGGCCGTCGGCTGGGCGATGCCGTTCCCGGTCGCCTGGTGCGCGTTCACGGAGGTCCGCGGTCCGCGCGTCGGCTGGTACCCCTACTTCTTCCTGGATCCCGCGCAGGTCGGGGTCCCGTTCGAGATCGCCGCGTGGCTGGCGCTCGTGGCGGGCGTGCTGGCGGGGGTGTCCGCGTTCGTCGTGGCGCTCAGCCGCGTCCGGCCCGCGGATGCCGGGACCCGGAGGCGGACGCACCACGGCGACGCGCCGGGCGGGACGGCACCCTCTCAGCCTGCGCCGTCGGATGCCGAGGACGAGTCGGTGGCGGAGACCGCGGGGACGCCAGCGCCCCGGCGGGCACGGGGATCCGCGGGCGACAGGGAGGCAGTCCGCCGCTGAGCCGCGGACGACGGCAGCCGCCGCTCCCTCCGGCGCCCCGCTGTCGCGTGACAGCATGGACGGATGGTCACCGACGACGGACGCTCCGCTGCCCGACCCGACGACGCGGCACGAGGGCCGGCGCTCGAGCTGCGCTGGCCGTCGGTGGTGCGGGACGACCCCGATCCGGAGGCCCTCGTGGTCGACGTGGTCAACGTCGGCGACGCACGGTGGGTGCCCGTGGCCTCGTTCCACACGGTCGGCGGCCTGACGCCGCGCGGCGGCGTCGCCCGCGGCATCGACTTCGCGTTCGTCGGCGGGTCGCCCGGCGCCGTGCCGCTGGATCCGGGTGACAGCACGCGCGTGCCCGTCCACGTGGCCACGTCGCAGTGGAGCGACCTGGAGCCCGGCGAGCACGAGGCACGCGCGACGATGCCCGCCCTGGGGATCCGCACGGCCGACCCGCTGCCGGTGCGGGTCACGGCCGCGATGATCGCGCGACACGTCCCGGGAGCTGTCACCGCTCTCGGAGCGGCCGCCGAACGCAGCGCCGTCGAGACGCAGATCTCCGCCGACCGGGCACGGCTCGCCGCCGGCGCCGACCTGGAGGCGCTGGGCGCGACGCTCGCGCGGGCGGAGTCCCACGAGGACGCGATGGCGCGCATCGTCGACCTCGTCGGCGTCGACCGCGACGGAGCCCAGCAGGTGCTCAGCAGCTTCGTCCACTGGCTGCTGCCGTACGAGATGGCCGAGACACGGCGTCGCCTGGCGCGCAGCGAGGGCCGACGCGATGCGCTCGGCGACGGCCCCGCGGTCACCGTGGCCTAGGGGGTCGGCTCGGCGCTCGGGCCGGGATCCGGGGTCGCCGTCCCCGTCGCGAGGAGCGCGGGATCCGCGAACGGCGCGAGCGAGCGCAGCGCCGCCGCCCGCAGCGCCTCGTCGTCCATCGCCGCGATCCGCTCCGCCGCATCCGCGCCCACCTCGGCCATGAGCACGGGCTCGCCCGATACCGGCATGAGGTTGTACCAGCGGGTGAAGCGGCCGTCCTCGTCGTAGGACGTCCAGACCGTCGCCGTCGTCGACCAGAACGGCTCGGCGAAGCGCAGCCAGATCCGGTCCGCGCGGCCGGGGCCGAGCGCGCGGATGGCGATGTCGTGCGACGACGGGAGCGCGGGGTCGAAGGCGATCGCGCCCTCCTGCAGCACGCCGAGCGGCACGGTGACGACCACGCGGTCGACCGACAGCGACTCACCGGATCCGAGCCGCAGCCCCACCCGGCCGTTGCCGTAGGCGATGCGCGAGACGGTGGACTCGCGCAGCACGTCGATGTCCTGGTCGCGCAGGAGGTGCTGCACGAGGCCCGCGAAGCCGCCCGTGACGGCGACGTTGCCGACGGGCGCCGGCTCGTCGAGGCCGCGGGCGCCCGAGAGCTCGTCGGGTGCCGCGCCGTGGGCGATCGCGACGTCGGTGGCGACGAGCGCGGCGAGGCGGGCGGCGGGCGACGCGGCGCCACCCTCGGTGGAGAGGGCGTCGGCGCCGGTCTCGCGCAGGGCCGCGGCGAGGCTCACGGCTCCCGGCTGCGCGAGGGCCCAGGCGCGCGCGGCGGCGAGGGCGTCGGATCCCGCGCTCGAGGCTCCCAGCACCGCGCCGTCGGGACCGCGGTCCTCGGCGACGAGCGCGAGGCCGTAGCGGGTGATGCCGGCGGCCTCGATCGCGTCGCGGAGCAGGTGGTCGTCGTCGGCGGCGATCCAGAGCGCGCCGAGCTCCGCGGGGTGCGGCCAGCCCGTGCCGCCGGCCGCGCGGATCCGTCCGCCGAGGTCCGCCCGCGCCTCCACGAGGACGACGTCGTGCCCGGCGTCGCGGAGGGCACGGGCGGCCGCCGTTCCCGCGATGCCCGCGCCGACGACCGCGACGCGCTCGGATCCGGCGCCCGCGCGATCCACCTCGCCCGCCGCGCGGAGGCCCGAGGCGTACGCGCCGGCGACCGTCCCTGGGCGGTCCGCGCTCGTGGCCTCGCCGGCGAAGAACACCCGGTCCTGGATGGGGCGGGCGAGCGCCTCGCGGTCGGCGGTCGTGGCGCCGGGCCGGAGGAAGCTGCCGGATCCGCGCGCGAACGGGTCGCCCGCCCAGTCGGAGCGCGCGAAGGCGACGGGATCCGGGAGGCCGGCCGCGCCCGCGGTGGGCGTGGGGGTCGGCCTCGCGGAGGGGGTGGCCGTGGCGGTCGCGGGCGTCGGCGTCGTCCGCGTGCACGCCGCGAGCCCGAGGAGCGACAGCCCCGACACGGACGCGGTGAGGAGGGTGCGGCGGGAGATCGACATGCTCGGGCCAGCGTACCGGGGAGCCGTCGCCTAGGGTCGGAGCATGCCCGCCGACGCCGCCCCGCCTCCCGTTCGGGCCGCGGACGCCGCGCAGGCCGCGGTCCGGGTGGACAGCTGGCTCTGGGCCGTGCGGATCTACAAGACCCGCTCGCAGGCGACGGCGGCCTGCCGGGCCGGGCACGTGAAGGTGGCCGACGAGCGGGCGAAGGCGTCGCAGTCGGTCCGGCCAGGCGACGAGGTGCGCGTCCGCGTCGCGGGTGCCGAGCGGATCCTCGTGGTGCGCCGCACGCTCGTGAAGCGCGTGGGACCCGCCATCGCCGCGGAGGCGATGACCGACCTCACTCCCCCGCCTCCCCCGCGCGACGCCGCGCCCGCGACGGTCGTGCGCGACCGCGGCGCCGGACGCCCGACGAAGCGCGACCGACGCGAGATCGAGCGGCTGCGCGACCCCGAGGGGATGCGCGGGCGCTAGAGCCCGGCGGCCGCCGCGCGACGCGCGTGCGCGAGCTCGTCGAGGATCCGCGCCCGCAGCGAGTTGGACCTCTCCGCGAACCCGCGCTGCTCGGCCGCGTAGCGCGCCTTGCCCGCGGGCTCCTCGATGCGCACCGCCTCGAGACCGAGGCCGGACACGTCGTACGGGCTCGCGCGCATGTCGAGCGAGCGGATGTCGCGGGCCAGCTCGAACGCGTCGAGCAGCAGCTCGCCGGGCACGAGCGGGCCGAGCTTCGTGGCCCACTTGTAGACGTCCATGCCGGCGTGCAGGCAGCCGGGCTGCTCGAGGTCCGGCTGGGTCTCGCGCGTGGGCGCGAGAGCGTTGCGCGGCACGGCCTCGGGCGTGAAGAAGCGGAAGGCGTCGATGTGCGTGCACGCCAGCTTGTGCGTCTCGACGACCTCGTCGGTGGCCGCGGATCCGAGGCGCAGCGGCAGCCGCTCGTGGCGCTGCTCGCCCGGCCCGACCCCGTAGACCATCGCCCACTCGTGCAGGCCGAAGCAGGAGAAGCGGCCGGGGCGCGCGGCGGTGCGGCCGAGGATCCGCTCGATGAAGGACGCGGTGGATCCGCGCGCCTCGAGGTACCCGGCCGCGTCGACCCGCACGCCGCCGGGTGCGCGCTCGTCGTCGGCGACGTACCAGCGCCAGGCCGCGCGCTCGTCGCCCGCCGCGTCCGCGAGCACGACGCCCGCGCCCGGGTGCCAGCGTCGGAGGAGCGACGGCTTGTGCGGGTAGTAGGTGAAGAGGAAGTCGTCGACCTCGTGGGTGCGGCCGGCCAGGCGGCGCGCGCGGAAGCCCGCGGAGAAGGCGTCGGCGCGGTCGGCGTGGCGGGCGGCCCGGTCGCGCCAGGCGGCGGGTCCCAGGACCGCGGACAGGTCGCGCGCGGCCGGGTCGGTCGCCGCATCCGTCGTCGCCGCGGAGGTCGCGGGATCGGCGGCGGAGGTCATCCGACGAGGCTACCCGCGCGACCTGGCCCGATCCGCCCGCGGACGCGGGACTCCGGCCTCGCCGGACGCCCCGCCACGGCTAGCATGAGCGCATGGATGACGACTCCCTTCTCACGCCTCCCGGCGTCGCCGGCTACACGATCACCGAGATCGTCGAGAGCGAGTCGGGCGGCGAGCCCCTCTTCATCTCCGCGATCCACCTCGACGGCGAGCACGTCGCCAACTGGATCTCCACCGACCTCGACGAGGACGACGGCATCGTCGCCGACCTCGACCACGCGTTCGGCGGCCCGGCCACCGACCGCATGTTCCGCCAGGCCGCGGCGATCTTCCCGGACGCCGTGCTGTCCGAGATCCTCCCCGAGCTCGTGAGCTTCCTCTGGGTCGTGGCCGACGTCGCGGGCGTCGCCGACGACCAGGACCTCGACTTCGAGGCCGCCATCCGCGTCGTCGCCGCCGAGGGCGACCTCGACGCGCAGGACCGCGACCTGCTCGGCCGCCTCGAGAGTCTGAAGCGCATCGACTGACCGTCGCCCGCCGCATGACCGGAGCCCCGCACGCCTGACGCGCGCGGGGCTCCGGCGTACGGTCGAGTGATGAGCGACTCCGACATCGATCCCCTGTCCACCGTCCAGGGCGCCCCCGGCGTCTCGCAGTCCATGCCCGGCGAGGCCGACTCCGACGCGAGCGTCGGCGGCACGGTGCCGGACGGCGAGAGCATCCAGCACGTCGACGACGACGAGGCGCCCGGCGACGGCGGCCTGTCCAGCGGCGGCGACTCCCTCGGATCCGACGAGGACGCGGCCGACACCGGAGCGGGAGCGGGCGACGCCCCCACCGACCTGCCCGTCTGATCCACCCGCACCGCCCGAGGGCCCGCCGCGATCGTCGCGGCGGGCCCTCGTGCCGTCAGTCCGCGGCGGGCCCCAGCAGCGTCAGCCGCTCGCGGAGGAGGGCGCGCACGGCGTAGGGGTCGGCGACGCTGAGGCGCGCCTCGTCCGAGATGCCGTCGCGCAGCAGGATCGGCAGGACCGAGCGGCGGACGACGAGGGCACCGCGATGCGGGCCGCGCTCGACCGCATCGACCGGCTGCGCGAGCGCCGCGTCGGGCACCACGACGACCGCGGCGGCGAACCTGACGCCCACCGACTCCGCGAGGGCGCGGGCCGCGCGCGCCAGCCACGCGACCGGCTCGTCGCCCGCCGCGAACGCGCCGTCGGGATCCGGTCGGCGCGGCTGCAGCTCGCCGCGCACCAGCTGCACCTCGGCGCCCCAGTCCTCGGAGCTCAGCGCGAACAGGCCCGCGGGCGCGAGCACGACGTGGTCGATCTTGCCCGCGCCGGTGAGCGGGCGGACGTCGTGGAAGATCGTCGCGCCCATGCCGAGCGAGGCGGCGGCCCGCGCGGTCGCCTCCTCGGCGATGGCCTTCGCGAGCAGCCAGCGGACGTCGCGCGGGGCGCGGCGGACGAGCTCGGCCGACCACGGATCCACGGCCAGCTCCTCGTCGGGCGCGACACCGATCCACCCGCGGACGCGCGCCACGTAGTGCTCGCGCGCGAGGGCTCCGGCGACCCCCAGGACGGTGGCGCCCAGGCGCGTGCCGGATCCGGGTGCGGGCGCGTAGCCGTCGTCCGGGCCGAGCGGCTCGTCGGTGGCGCCGACGCCGCCCCGGCCGCGGTCGTACGAGGCGCGGTCGGCCGGATCCCCGACGAGCGCCCACGCGTCCTGCACGGCGTGGAAGAGGTGCGCCTCGCCGCCCGTGTCGGGGTGCGTCACCCGGAGCAGGCGACGGTACGCGGCGCGGAGGGTCGCGGTGCCGGCCGCGGGATCCACGCCGAGGACCTCGTAGGGGGTGCGGTCGGCGGGGCTGCCCGCGACCACTAGCCGGCGGGTGCGGCCGGGTCGGCCCCGGCCTCCGCGACCTCGGCCTCCCACGGCGCCGGGATGCCGTAGTAGCGCTCGAGGAAGTCCTGCACGCGCTCCTGGCGCTCGTCGGCCGGGACCTCGGGGAAGGACCCGTCGTTGAGGCAGAAGAAGTCCTGCGAGCGGCGCTTCAGGAGGCCGGGCAGCATGTCGAGGCCCGCGCGCGACGTCGTGTCGACGTAGGCGACCTTGGCGTTCTCCTGCTGCACCGCGCGCGCGGTCATCTGCGCGTAGTAGTGGTACAGCGAGTTGGTGACCGAGATGTCGGTGCTGGAGCGGAAGCGGCTGAGCTGCGTGCGGTGGAAGTCCTCCGCGAACTCCTGCTCGAGCTCCAGCAGCACGCTCTTGCGCAGCGGCGTGGCCGCGTGCTCGAGGTGGCGCGTGATGAGGCGGCCGAAGCGGTCCATGAGCAGGCGCCGGTTGACGCGCGCCGAGTTCTCGAAGCCGCTGCGGTCGGAGTCGTTGTCGCCGAGGCCGATGCGGGTCGACGCCTCGATGAACTTGGTGATCCCGCCGGGCGAGAAGAACATGCCCGGCTGCACGGGACGGCCGAAGAACATGTCGTCGTTCGAGTAGAGGAAGTGCTCGCTGAGGCCCGGGATGTGCTGGAGCTGCGACTCGACGGCCTGCGAGTTGTGCGTGGGCAGCCCGGCGGGATCCGTGAAGAACTCCTCGCTGCGCACGAACGTGACGCCGGGGTGGTCGGCCAGCCACGACGGCTTCGGGGAGTCGGTGACGATGAAGATCCGGCGCACCCACGGCGCGAACAGGTAGACGGAGCGCAGCGCGTACTTGAGCTCGTCGATCTGGCGGAAGCGGGCCTCGGAGTCGTCGCCCTCGCCGACCACGACGTCCTTCATGCGCTCGGCGCGGCGCTTCTGGAACTCCGGGTCGTTGCCGTCGACCCAGGAGAAGACCATGTCGATGTCGAAGGTGATGTCGGACGCCTGCGCGTCGAACATGCCGCGGAGCGTCTTCCACTCGTGGCCGTACATCTCCACCGTGGTGGGCACGACCTCGGCGGCGGGCAGGATCTCGCGCGTGAGCGAGTTCTCGACCGGCCAGACGATGGTCTCGCCCTCGAAGCGGAAGAACTGCAGCTCGACCGCGGTGGACGCGCCGTAGGCCAGGAGGCCCACCGGCTCGATGCGCGGGCGGTAGAGGCGGAAGATCCCGGCATCGGGGTTGTCGGTGAGGCGGCCGTCGGCGACGAGCAGCGGCGGGCGGCGGCGCCCGTCGACCGTCTTGGCGTACAGCGGCTCGTCGGCGCACGCGGCGACGAGGGCGCGGACCACGGTGTCGCGGTTCTGCACGTCGATCGCGATGACGGGGCGCTCGTCGTTGCCGCGGATGAGCCAGAAGTCGATGCCGGTCGCGAGCAGCGCGTCCCGGATGAAGAGCAGGTCGGTCACGAGCGCCTGGTGCGGCGTGAGCGTGCGGTTGACGAGCGTGGCGAGGCCCTTGCGGACGACGACGTCGGGGCGGTGGTGCGTGGTGGGCCACGTGGCGGGGGCGGGGGCGACCGCGTCGTCCTGGCGGGAGAACTCCTCCTCGCTGGTGGCGGGATCGACCGTCGGCTCGAGCGCTACGTTGAACTGCCGTGCGCTGCCCGCCATGGATCATCCCCTTGGTGCTTCTCGTGTGCCTGGTGCGGCCGCCTGACCCGACGGGTGGCGACGGATCATTCTACCGAGCGCGGGTGCGCGCCCCCGGTCGGGGGCTCTCGGCGGATCAGGCGCGATCGGGCGGGCTCAGCGCTGAGCGCACCGCGCCCGTCGCGTCGCGCCCGAGCCGCGCGTGCAGGAGGAGCACGAGGGCCGTCCCCGAGAGCACGCCGTCGAGGAGCCCCGCGGGCAGCAGGAACACCATCAGGACGAGCGTGACGACGCACATGGCGCAGGCGAGGGCGAGGCCCCAGAGCCGGTCGCGCCAGAGGCCGACGGCCGCGGTGATGCGGAGGGCGGCGAAGATCCCGCTCATCGCCATCATCGGGTAGAGGTTCTCGCGGAGGTACGGCAGCGCGAAGACCTCGGCGTGGTCCGTGATGGCGGCCTGCGGGATCCCGAGCGCGAGCAGGACGACGAGCCCCACGGCGACCAGGCCCTCCATGAGCACGCCCTGGACGAGCAGCAGCACGGCGGCGGCCCGGAGCTCGCGGCGCGCGCGGCGCGGTGCCGTCATCCCTCGGCCTCGGCGGTGGCCTCTGCGGCCGGCAGGGCGTCGACCTCCCAGACGACGGGCGCCGCGAGGAACGGGTGCGTCGCGGGATCCGGCGTCTCGAGGACGGTGCGCGGGACGTCGTGCCAGCGCAGCTCGGCGAGCTCCTGGCCGACGGGCACGGCGTAGACGACGCACTCGAGGTGCTCCTCGGCGGCGTGGCCGTCGTCCGAGCGGAGGACGGGCATCTCGTACGGGCACTCCGCGGACGCGCTGACGCCGCCGACCTGGCGCTGGATGATGTCGACCTCGGTGCCGTCGGCGAGGAAGGGGCGGAGCACCGGACCGTTGGCGGGGCCGCGCTCGCCCTCGAGCCAGCGCGTCTGGACGAACGCGAAGTACGGGATCCGGTCGGCGAAGCGCGCGCCGTCCTCGAAGCCGGACCAGTAGGAGGGCCGGCCCTCGGCGACGCCCAGCACGGAGGTGGCGACTACCGGCCCCGCGGCGCCGTCGGCGTCCGCGCTCGCGAGGGCGACGACCTCGCCCGCGGCGACGCGCTGGTCCGGGACCGCGGTCGGCGCCTCGGGTGGCAGGGCGACGGCGTCGAACGGCGGGGCGGGCGGGCCGTCGGGGGCGGACGCGCATCCGGCGAGGAGCAGGGACGCGGCGAGCGCGGATCCGGTCGCGGCGAGAGCGGCGCGACCGCGGGATCGGCGGAGGGCACGGGGTGCGCTGGCGGTGGTGCGGATGCTCATGGTCTCCCCGGGTCTCGACCCGAGCGTGGCAGCGCGTCCCGGCGGCGGCAACTCGGGGGCGCGCGGGCGGGGGCGGCGCCCGGCGGATGCGAGGATCGCTGTCACACCCCCGCGCACGCCCGTGCTCCCCCGGAGGACCCGCGGCCGTCGACCGGGACGCCCTCAGAGGAGACCCATGGACCAGCCCACCGTCCGCTCCGTCGTGCCCGCCCGGACGCGCGACGACCTCGCCGCCCTGGGGCCGAGCGTGGCCGCGCTCGCGGGCGGATCCGGGATCTTCGCCGAGCCGCACCCGCACCTCACCGGGCTGGTCGACCTGCAGGCGCTCGGCTGGGAGCCGCTCGTGGTCACGGACGACGGGCTCGAGATCGCCGCGACGTGCACCATCGCGGAGGTCGCCGGGATCGCGCCGCGCGACGGCTGGGCGGCGCACCCGCTGTTCCTGCGGGCGTGCACGGCGCTGTTCGGGTCGACGAAGATCTGGCGGGTCGCGACCGTGGGCGGGAACATCTGCTCGGCGCTGCCCGCGGGGCCGATGACGGCGCTCGCCTCCGCGCTCGACGCCGACGCGCTCATCTGGCGGGCCGCCACCGCCGACGGACCGGCGCACGACGAGCGGATGCCCGTGGCCGAGCTCGTGACCGGGGACCGGACCACCGCGCTCCGCCCGGGCGACGTGCTGCGGTCGATCCACGTGCCGGCGGCGTCGCTGCGTGCCCGGACGGCCTTCCGCAAGATCGCGCTGTCGCCCATCGGCCGGTCCGGGTCCGTGGTGATCGGCCGGCTCGACGAGGACGGCGCGTTCACGCTCACCGTCACGGGCGCGACGCTCCGGCCCGAGCTGCTGCGCTACCCCGCGCTGCCGGCCGCCGCGGCGCTCGCCGACGACGTGCGGGCGATCGGATCCTGGTTCACCGATGCGCACGGTGCCGCCGACTGGCGCCGCGCGGTGAGCGCGCTGCTGGCGGAGGAGATCCGCGCGGAGCTGGCGGGCGATGCGGCCGGCTCCGGCGACGGGCCGGCATCCGGCGAGCGCGGCACCCCGCCCGGCGCCGCCATCACGACGACGGCAGGAGCACGCCCGTGAGCATGACCGTGGACGGCCGCGAGATCCCGGGAGAGCCGGCGCCCGGCCAGAGCCTGCGCACCTGGCTGCGCGCGCACGAGGTGTTCAGCGTGAAGAAGGGCTGCGACTCGGGCGACTGCGGGGCGTGCTCCGTGCTCCTCGACGGCGAGGCCGTGCACTCGTGCATCCTGCCGGCGTTCCGGGCGGCGGGCCGCGAGGTCACGACCGCGGCGGGGCTCGGGACCCCGGGCGACCTGCATCCGGTGCAGGAGCGGTTCGTGGAGGCGGCCGGGTTCCAGTGCGGGTTCTGCACGCCCGGGATGGTCGTCACGGCGGCGTCGCTCGGAGACGACGACCTCGACGACCTGCCGCGGCTGATGAAGAGCAGCCTCTGCCGGTGCACCGGGTACCGGGCGATCGACGAGGCGATCCGCGGGGAGCACGGCGGCGCGGACCACGCGCACGCCGAGGGCTGCGGCGGGGCGCGGCCCGAGGGGCTGGGGCCGGTGCGGGCGACGGGATCCGCCCCCACCGCAGCCGGGTCCGCCGCGACGGCCGACGACGCCCGCGCCGCCGAGCGCGCCCAGACCGGCCGCGTCGGCACGTCGCTGCACGCCCCCGCGAGCGAGCGCGTCGTCAGCGGCCTCGAGCCGTACACGCTCGACGTCGCGATCCCCGGCCTGCTGCACGCGAGCCTGGTGCGGAGCCCGCACCCGCACGCGCGCATCCGCTCCATCGACACCTCGGAGGCGCTCGCGCTGCCGGGCGTGCACGCGGTGCTCACCCACCACGACTCCCCCGCCACGCTCTACTCGTCCGCCCGGCACGAGGACCGCTTCGACGACCCCGACGACAGCCGCGTGTTCGACGACGTCGTGCGCTTCCGCGGGCAGCGCGTCGCGGCGGTGATCGCCGACGACATCGGAATCGCGGAGGCCGCCGTGCGCCTGGTGCGCGTCGACTACGAGGTGCTGCCCGCCGTCTTCGACCCCGAGGAGGCGAGGCGGCCGGGCGCTCCGCTCGTGCACGGCGACAAGGATCCCGCCGTCTCGCGCCTCGCCGACCCGCAGCGCAACGTCGTCGCGGAGATGCACGGCGAGCACGGCGACGTGGCGGCCGGGCTCGCCCGCGCCGACGAGGTCGTGACCGGCACGTGGTCGACGCACCGCGTCGCGCACACGCATCTCGAGACGCACGCGACCATCGGCTGGATGGAGGAGGGCCGCCTGGTCCTCCGCACCAGCTCGCAGGTCCCGTTCCTCGTGCAGCGCGAGATCTGCCGGCTGTTCGAGCTCACGCCGGATCAGGTGCGCGTCTTCACGGCGCGCGTCGGCGGCGGGTTCGGCGGCAAGCAGGAGATCCTCACCGAGGACGTCGTCACCCTCGCCGTGCTCGCGACCGGGCGCCCGGTGCAGCTGGAGTTCACCCGGTCGGACGAGTTCACGCTCTCCCCCGCCCGGCACCCGATGCGGGTGGGCGTCACGGTCGGCGCGACGGCCGACGGCGTGCTCACGGCGCTCGCGGTCGACGTGCTGAGCGACACGGGCGCGTACGGCAACCACGGGCCTGGCGTCATGTTCCACGGCTGCAACGAGTCGATCGCGCTGTACCGCTCGCCGGCCAAGCGGGTGGACGCGCAGAGCGTCTACACGAACAACCTGCCGTCGGGCGCGTTCCGCGGCTACGGCCTCGGGCAGGTGATCTTCGCGATCGAGTCCGCGCTCGACGAGCTGGCGCGGCGGCTCGGCATCTCGGGCTTCGAGATCCGGCGGCGGAACGCGGTCGTGCCGGGCGACCCGCTGATCATCACGCACGCCGAGGGCCCGGACCTCGGCTTCGGCGGCAGCTACGGGCTGGACCAGTGCCTCGACCTCGCCGAGCAGGCGCTGGGCGACGGCGGCGGGGATCCGGTGCCTGCCGGCGACCGCTGGCTCGTGGGCGAGGGCATGGCCGCCGCGATGATCGCGACCATGCCGCCGCGCGGGCACTTCGCCGACGTGACCGTGGCGCTGGCTACGGACGGGATCGTGACGGTGTCCGTGGGCACGGCCGAGTTCGGCAACGGCACCACCACCGTGCACGCGCAGCTCGCCGCGACCGCGCTGGGGACGACGCCCGACCGGATCCGCATCCGCCAGTCCGACACCGACGTCACCCGCTACGACACGGGCGCGTTCGGATCCGCGGGCACGGTCGTCGCGGGCAAGGCCGTGCACGGGGCCGCGACCGCGCTCGCCGACCTGCTGCGGGAGGCGGCCGCCGCGCGCACGGGGCTCGCCGCCGACGCGTTCGCGCTCACGCCGGACGCGCTCGTCGCGGACGGCGTCGCGGTGCCGATCGCCGAGCTGGTCGGGCCCGAGGGCCTCTCCGCCCAGGCGCACGAGGACGGCGCGCTGCGCTCCCTCGCGTTCAACGTGCACGCGTTCCGGGTGGCGGTGGATCCCGCGACGGGCGAGGTCCGCATCCTCCGCTCCGTGCAGGCCGTCGACGCCGGCACCGTGCTCAACCCCGCGCAGCTGCGCGGCCAGGTGGAGGGCGGCACCGCGCAGGCGATCGGCACGGCCATGTTCGAGGAGGTCGTGCACGACGGCGAGGGGCGGATCCTCACGGACGTGCTGCGGAACTACCACATCCCCCAGCTCGCCGACCTGCCCGTCACCGAGGTGCTCTTCGCCGCCACGCACGACGACAACGGGCCGCACGGCGCGAAGTCGATGAGCGAGGCGCCCTACAACCCGGTCGCGCCCGCGCTCGCCAACGCGGTGCGGGACGCGATCGGGATCCGCCCGCACGACCTGCCGATGTCGCGCGACCGCGTGTGGCGGCTCCTCCACGGCGGCGGCCCGCAGCCGCGGTTCGACAGCCCGACGACGCTCGGGGAGCGCGGGACGCGGGAGTAGCGGGCGACGTCGGTCGCGGCGATCAGCGCATCGCGGCGGCCCGGCGCCGACGAACGAGCACGACCGCGCGCCCGACGACCCCGACCAGCAGCACGCCGACTCCCACGGCGATGGACGCCCCCGGCAGCGTCGCCACGAGCACCAGGCAGCCCACGACGCCGAGCACCTGCAGCGCCCGCGGGTACCGGCGATCGGCGTGTTCCTGCGTGAAGGCGGCTGCGTTCGCGACCACGTAGTACAGCAGCACGCCGAAGGACGAGAAGCCGACGACGCCGCGGAGGTCCACCGTCAGGACCAGGGTGACGACGATCACGGCCACCGCGATCTCGGCCCGCTGCGGCACCCGGTACCGCGGGTGCACGACGGCGAGCGCGCGCGGCAGGTCGCCCTCGCGCGCCATCGCGAGCGAGGTGCGCCCGATCCCCGCGAGGAGCGCGAGCAGCGCGCCGAGGCACGCGGCCGCGGCCCCGACGCCGACGACCGGCACCGCCCACCCCCAGCCCGCGTAACGCACGACGTCGGCGAGCGGCGCGGTCGATCCCCCGAGCCGCGCCTCCCCCAGCACCCCGAGGAGCGTCGCGGCCACGAGCGCGTAGACGACGAGCGCGCCGCCGAGCGCCAGCAGGATCGCGCGCGGGATGGTGCGCGCCGGATCCCGCACCTCCTCCCCCATGGTCGCGATGCGCGCGTAGCCCGCGAACGCGAAGAACAGCAGCCCGGCCGACTGGAGGACGCCGTAGGGCGTCGTTTCGACGACTCCCGCGATCGGGCCCACGCCCGCGGTCCGCCCGCCCGCGACGAGGCCGGCGACCAGCACGAGCGCGATGACGGCGAGGACCACCGCGATGATCACGCGCGCGAGCCGGGCCGTGCGGGTCACGCCGAGGCAGCCGACGACCGACAGCGCGATGACGGCGAGGGCCGCGACCGGCCGCTGCCACGCCGCGGGCACCGCGTACGCGGCGAACGTGAGGGCCATGGCCGCGCAGCTCGCGGTCTTGCCGATGACGAACGACCAGCCCGCGAGGAAGCCCGGCCACTCCCCGAGCCGCTCGCGGCCGTAGAGGTACGAGCCGCCGGACGACGGGTAGCGGGCGGCGAGCTGCGCGGACGCCGTGGCGTTGCAGAACGCGACGACCGCTGCGATCGCGAGGCCGACGAGGAGGCCGCCGCCGGCTGCGCGGGCGGCGGCGGGCATGACCGCGAAGATCCCGGCGCCGATCATCGCGCCCAGGCCGAGCACGGTGGCGTCGAGGAGGCCCAGGCGGCGAGCGAGGCCGGGCTGGGCGGGGGCGGCGGACGCGGCGGCGGTCATGCTCTCTCCTTGTGGATCGGTCCGGTGGTCGTCGTCAGCGGCGCGCCGGCGGCACCGGCGCGCGCGGCGAGCACCTCCGCGAGGATCGACACCGCCGTCTCCTCGGGCGTCGACGCGCCGATGTCGAGGCCGATGGGCGAGCGCAGGCGCGCGAGCTCGGCCTCCGTCAGGCCCTCCTCGACGAGCAGCGCCCTGCGGCGCACGTCGGTGGCGCGGGATCCCATCGCGCCGACGAACTCGACCGGCAGGCGGAGCGCTGCGACGAGCAGCGGCACGTCGAAGCGGTCGTCGTGGGTGAGCACGCAGATCACGGTGCGGGCGTCGACCTCGGTGCGCGCGAGGTACTCGTCGGGCCACTCGGCGACGACCTCGTGCGCCGACGGGAATCGCGCGCGGGTCGCGAAGGCCGGACGGGCGTCGCACACCGTGACCCGGTAGCCGAGGAGCGCGGCCGCGTCGGCGAGGGCGGCGGAGAAGTCGACGGCGCCGAAGACGAGCAGGCGGGGCGGCGGCGCGGCCACGAGGTGCAGGACGCGCAGGGGCCCGTCGGCGCAGTCGACCTCCGTGGTGCCCGAGCGGCCGGCGGCGAGGCGGGCGGCGAGCTCGGCGCGGATCCGGCGGGCGGGGTCGGCGCCCACGGCCGCGTCCACCGCGGCGTCGGGGACGCTCGTGATCCACGCGCCGACGGCCGGCCCCTCCAGCACGAGCGCGAGCGACGCGGCGCGGCCGGCGCGCGCGTCCTCGAGGGCGGCGTGCACCGCGGCGGGGATCGGCGACCGCGCGTCGCCCGCGGGGGCGACCTCGACGACGACCACCCCGATCCGGCCGCCGCAGGTGAGCCCGACCTGGAAGGCGTCGTCGTCGCTGACGCCGAAGGACGTGGGCGCGGGCACCCCGTCGTCGAGCACGCCGTGGGCCACCTCGACGACGGCTCCCTCGACGCAGCCGCCGGAGATGGATCCGATCACGCGGCCCCGGTCGTCGACCGCCATCGCCGTGCCCGCCGTCCGCGGGGCGCTGCCGAGCACGTCGGTGACGCACGCGACGGCGAGGCGACGGCCATCCGCGAGGGCGTCGAGCACCTCCACGGCGATCTCGAGCACGGCACCTCCGGGACGGGAGCGCCGACGGGCGGGCGCGGAGCGGGACGGGGAGGGCGGCGGCCCGACGGATCGGGATGGTACCGCCCGCGTCAAGCCTCGCACGGCCCCTGCGTAGGGTGGGACGCGGATGCCGGGGGGATCCTCCTCCGGCGACGTGCGCGCATCCGCCGCACCCGAGGAGGCCGCATGACCCCGACCGCACCCGACCGCCCGCAGCCGCTGTTCCGGCGGATCCGCCGCGCGTGGGCGGACGCGCCCGCGGTCGTGCAGGTGCTCGCCGTCGCCGTCCTGTACTTCGGCTTCCTGACACTCATCGACTTCGCCGGGTGGAACGAGGTCGGCTTCGCGCTGCTCCTCCGCGCCGGCCTCGCGCTCGTGTTCGGCGCGCTGATGATCGGCTCGCGACGCATCCAGGGCCGGCGCTGGGCCCGCACCCCCAGCTGGGTCGAGGTGTCGGAGGCCGCCGAGGACGGCGAGCTCCCGGCGGGCGCGGACCTCGGCGCCTGGCTCGCGGCGCTGGAACGACGCCGCGCGGAGATCCGGCAGGAGGCGTGGCTCGTGCCGATCGCGCTGGTCGCCGTCGTGGCCCTGACGTTCCTGAACGGGGCAAGCGGTGACCGAGCCATCGCCGGACTGGTGTTCCTGGCGGTCTTCGTGACCTGGGGGATGTCGAACATCGTCTCCCGCGGTCGCCGCCGTGACGGGGTCGACGCCCTCCTCATCTCGCTGCAGGAGTCGGCACGGGTGGACGAGGAGCGGCGCGCCGGCTGGGCGCCGCCCGCCCCCGACGACCGTATTCCCCCGGCTGCTGGATAATGTGCAGCGCGCGCGACGACCCGGCGCCCCGCGAATCCGAGGAGCGAGCATGACCCCGACGACCCGCCGCACGTCCGGCCCCACCGCATGAAGGCCCTGTCCGACAGGTTCCAGCGGGCTCCCCTGGGGATCGTCTTCCTCGTCCTCGCCGTCGTCGTCATCGTCGTCCGCCTCCTGCTCGAGGCCGTCATGCTCGAGGACGGCCTGTCGCTCGGTCGCACGATCGCGACCGTCATCGGCTCCCTGATCATGAGCGGCGTGCTGACGTTCGTCGTCGCCCGCCAGCGCCGTCGCAGCGGCGGCGCCGACACGATGGCCGAGGTGACCACCTCGCTGAAGAGCCGGCAGCTGCCGCGCGACGCCGACCCCGCCACGTGGATCCCCGCCCTCGAGTGGCGGCGCCGGCAGTTCCGCCGGTCGCTGTGGCTCATGCCCGTGCTCGTCGCGGTGCTGGTCGCGATGGGCGTCGCGGCGGCCGTCCTGATCCCGGGCTCCCCCGCCGGCTGGATCATCGTGGTCGTCTTCCTCGCCCTCGGCGCCGTGAGCGTGATCCAGGCGCGCCGCACGATCCCCCGCATCGACGACCTGCTCCGCCAGCTGCGCGAGCGCGACGGGGCCGACGCCCGTCCGGGCGGGCACGCCGATGCGACCCGGCACGCTCCCTCGAGCCCGGCAGCGGGCGCCTGATCCGCCTCCGCGCATGACGACCCCGACGCCCTCCCCGCGTGGGCGCGTGTGGCGCGCCCGCCGGTTCGCCGATCGACACCCCGGCGTGCCCGCCCTGGGCGTCGCCGCGGCCTACGCGGGCATCATGATCTACTCGCGCGCCGCGTTCGGGCACGAGGTGAGCGTCGAGCGCATCCTCGCGACGCTCACCACGGGCGCGCTCGGGGGCATCGTCCTGACGCTCGTCCTCCGCCGACGGCGACGCGGAGGCCCTCCTCTCCTCCGCTGGATCGACGTCTCCGAGGCGATCGACGACGGACGCCTGCCCGCCGACGCCGAAGAGGACGCGGACTCCTGGCGGTTCCTCCTGCTCCGCCGCCGCGAGGTGCACGACCAGCTCGGCGGGCCGTGGGCGGTGCTCGTCACGACCGTGGTCCTCGGCGGCACGATCGCGCTCGGCGCGCTGGGCGGTCCGCCGTACGCCTGGACGCTGCCGGCGGTCGTCGCCGCGATGGTCGCGGGCATGGCCGTGGTCCGCCGACACCGGGTCGCGGAGATCGACGCGCTCCTCCAGCCGCTGCTCGACCAGGACCGCGCCCCCGAGGCACCGGCCGCTGCGGGCGCGAGCGACGCCGACTCGGGCTCGGCCTCGGCCACCGGCCCCGGACGACGCCCGCCGACCTGACCTGGCCGAGAAGGGTCACCGCTTCCTGAGCGCCGCCGTCGGGCGCGGCGTGTCGGAGCGCGCGCCCCGTCCCGAGGTCGACGATCGACCGGGTTCCCGATCCCGTGCGACTCGACGCCGCGCCACCGCAGGATCCGGCCCCCGCGTGACGCCCTCGGGCTCCCGCCGTCCAGCACCGCCGCGCACCAGCCGAGCGAACGGATCCCCCGCATGAGCGAACCCCGGACCACCGACCACCCCGCATCGCCCATCACAGACTCCCGCCGGGCCGTCCACCGCGGCCACGTCCTCCACATCACGGGATCCCCGCTGGTGCAGGACGCCCGCCGCCACCTCGTCTCCGTGCCCGACGGCGCGCTCGCGGTCGACGACGCCGGCCGCATCGCGTGGGTCGGCCCGTTCCGCGACCTGCCCGCCGCCTTCGCCGACGCGCCCGTGCACGGCGACGCCTCCGACTTCCTGATCCCCGGCTTCGTCGACGCGCACGTGCACTTCCCGCAGACCTACACGACGAGCGCGCACGGCGGCGGCCAGCTCCTCGAGTGGCTCGACACGTGCGTGTTCCCGTCCGAGGCGCGCCTCGAGGACGAGGGCTTCGCGCGCATGATCGCCGCCGACTTCACGCGCCGCCGCATCATGGCGGGCACGACGAGCGCGCTCGTGTTCGGATCCGCGTTCCCGCACGCGCAGGACGCCCTGTTCGAGGCCTCCCGCGACGCGGGGCTGCGGCTCGTCAGCGGCCGCGGGATCCAGACGGTCGGCTCCGGCCCCGCGACCCCGCTCCTCACCTCGGAGGAGGACGCGATCGCGCTGTCGTGCGCGGAGATCGACCGCTGGCACGCCGTCGACACGGGCGACGCGACGACGGCGACGCTGCAGGTCGCGATCGTCCCGCGCTTCAGCCTCTCGGTCACGCCCACGACGCTCCGCGGGCTCGGCGAGCTGTACGACGTGGCCCGAGGCGAGGGCGTGCACTTCCACTCGCACCTCAACGAGAACGACCGACCGGGCACGGGCGAGATCGCCGCCGTCCGCGAGGTCTTCGGCACCGACACCTACCTCGACACCTACGACGGGCTCTTCCTGCCCGGGTCCGAGCGCGGCGGATCCAGCCTCCTCGGCCGCCGCAGCGTCTTCGCGCACGCGGTGCACTGCCAGGACTCCGAGCTCGCGCGGCTCGCCGAGACGGGCAGCAGCATCGCGCACTGCCCGACGTCGCAGCAGTTCCTGGGCTCGGGCACGATGCCGTGGCGGCGGACGGTGGCGTCGGGCGTGAACGTGGCGATCGGATCCGACGTCGGTGCCGGCGACGAGTGGCTCGTCTCCCGCGTGCTCAACGACGCGTTCAAGGTGCACCTGTCGGAGCCGGGCGACGCGGGCGTGGAGATCGACGCCGCCGAGCTCCTCTTCACCGGCACGCTCGCGGGCGCCCGCGCGCTCGACATGGAGGAGCGCTACGGCAACCTCGACGTGGGCAAGGACGCCGACTTCCTGACGATCACGCCCGACCGCTGGGAGCCGCTCGCCCTCACGCTCGCCCACGGCATCCGCGCGGACGACGACGAGCGCGCCACCGACCAGATCCTGTTCACCCTCCTGATGGGGCTGCGCGAGCCGGCCATCGCGGGCGTGCACGTGCAGGGGCGGCGGGTGTCGGCGGGCTGACGTCGCCCGCGACCGTCGTCAGGAGGTCAGCAGCCGGTTCTCGTAGGCGTGGACGACGATCTGCGCGCGGCTCCGGAGGTCGAGCTTCGCGAGGATGCTGCTGACGTGGGTCTTCACGGTCGTCTCGCTGATGGAGGCGGCCGCCGCGATCTCGGCGTTGCGCAGCCCCTTCGCGGCGAGCAGGAAGACCTCGCGCTCCCGCGGGGACAGCACCTGGAGGGCGCGCTGGGGCTGCGTCGTCGCGGAGGGGCGCGCGTGCTCCGCCACGAGGTGGGTCAGCGGCATCGGAGCGGCGTCCCCCGAGTGCACCGCGCGGATCGTCTCGAGCAGCGTCTCCGGTGTCGCGTCCTTCGTGATGAACGCGCTCGCCCCGTGCCGCATCGACTGGAACAGGGCCTCCTGCTGCTGGAACGTGGTGAGGATCACGACCCGCGGCCGCGAGTCCGGCGCCCCCTCGACGGCGTCGGGATCGTCGCGGGTGATCCGATGCGTCGCCTCGATCCCGCTCATCACGGGCATGCGGATGTCCATGAGCACGATGTCGGGCCGCGTCGACGTCACGAGGTCGACGGCCTGCCGCCCGTCGGTCGCCGAGCCGACGAGCTCCAGGTCGGGCTGCGACTCGATGAGCATGCGGATCCCGTAGATGAAGAGCCGCTGGTCGTCGACGATGACGATGCGGATGCGGCGCGGGGCCTGGTCGCTCACGCCGCGTCCTCCGCCCGGTCGTCGCGGGGACCGTCGCCGGCCGAGGAATCCGGACCGCCGTCCGCCGAGCCCCCCACAGGAGCACCAGCCGCCTCAGCCGCGTCCCGCGCCTCCGCGTCCCGCGGCTCCGCCGGACGCAGCCCGTCCATCGGGTGCTCGCCGTACGTCGGCAGGAACGCCGTCACCAGGTGGCCGTCCGTGGCGTCGCCCTCCTCGGGATCCGTGCGCTCCGCCGTGAGCCAGCCTCCCGCGAGCCGCGCCCGCTCCTGCATGCTGCCGACGCCGAAGCCGCCGCGCGCGCGGGCCGGCGGCAGCTTCGTGGCCGGCTCGGGCTCCGGCTCGGATCCGCGGCTGCGGATGGTCAGGGCGAGACCCGGCCCCTCCCACACGAACGAGACGTCCACGGTCGCGGTCCCGCGCGTGTGCTTGAGCGCGTTCGTCAGGCTCTCCTGCACGATCCGGTAGACGCTGAGCTGCTGCGACGGCGTGAGCCCACCCGGCCTGCCGGTCGTGCGCAGGTCCACGCGCATCCCGGTCGCCGCCATGCCCCGGATCAGCGCGGGCAGGTCGGCGAGGTTCGGCTGCGGGCGGTGGCTGTCATCGGTGAGCTCCTCGATGAGGCCGCGGAGGTCGAGCAGCGCCGACCGGGCCGTCCCGGCGATCTCGCGCAGCGCCTCCTCCGTCGTCTCCGGCCGGGTCTCGCGCAGGAACCGGGACCCGTCGGCGACGGCGACCACCACGGCGAGCGAGTGCGCCAGCACGTCGTGCACCTCCTGCGCGATGCCGCTGCGCTCCTGCGCGAGCCGGAGCTCGACGCCCGCGACCTCGAGGTCCGCCTCGGCGACCTCGAGCCGCTCGCGGACCCGCAGGCCACGGCTGCCGAGCTGCAGGACGCTGCCCAGGGCGAGCGCGGTGAGGTAGAGGAACGCAGCGACGCCCGAGAGGATCAGGGCCCACTGGAGCGCGATGCCGCCCCGGCCGATGACCGTCTCGCCGTATCGGGTCCACGACGGCCAGCGACCGCCCGACGCGAGCGCGAAGCCCACGCAGGCCGCCTGCAGGATCCCGACGGCTGCGGCCGCGATGCGGATCGCAGCCCCGGCCGACAGGCCCACGGCGAAGGCCACGAACACCGCCGCGCCCGCGATGGGCCAGGACGTCGACTCGAGCGGGGCGACGAGCCGCTGGAGCGGTGTCACGCCCGCGGCGCCGAGCATCTGCAGGAACGGCACGACCACGATGATCCCGAGCGCCCAGCGCGGAGCCACCCGCGCGACGGCCATCGCGAGCGAGTAGAGGCCGAGCATGACGTAGAAGCCGAGGTTCCCGAGGCCCGTGTTCCGGCCGATCTCCGCGATGACCCAGAGCACGAGGAACACGGATCCGGCGACGGGCTCGAGCAGCGGCCGGAGGCGGGAGAGGTGGCGGGGGCGCATGCCCTCACGCTAGGGGTGGGGGTGCCGCGGATCCGAGGCCGGGCGACCGTCTTCATCCGAAGGGACGAGGCCCCGGCCGCTCACCCGGGGTCGGCACGGGGACGCACGGGGATCAGCCGCGGACGAGCGCCGACGACGGCTCGTGGTCGCGACGGCGGACAGCCGCGGCGATGAGACCCGCCGTGCCCGCGATCAGACCGATGACGAAGGTGGCGACGCCGCCGATGACGCCCATGAGCACGATCCCGAACGCGCCCGCGGACGCGTCCGGCTGCCCGGCGACGTCCCGCGTCGCCCACGCGGCGAGCACGGCCAGACCCAGGGCGAGGACGAGCGCGACGATCGTGGTCCCGACGAGGTACCAGCCCCAGCCGGCGCCGCGCGCCTTCGCGACGACGAGCACGACGGCGGCGACGATCACGAGCACCGGCACGCCGAGCGTCAGGGTGAGGGCGAGCGCGAACGCGGTGTCGGGATCCATGGATCGAGCGTAGGCCGGGCGGTGTGCGACGGCGAGGGCGCTCCTAGCATGGGCGGATGGCGGGAGCACATGGCGCGGACGACGACGGGCGAGCGGGCCAGCGCATCGCGGGCGTCGTGCTCGCCGCCGGCGCGGGCACCCGGTTCGGCGGCCCCAAGGCGCTCGCGACGCATCCCGACGGCACGCCGTGGCTCGCGACCGCGATCCGCGCGCTCGCCGATGCCGGCTGCTCCCCCGTGCTGGTCGTGATCGGCGCGCGGGCCGACGAGGCGGCGGCGGTGATCGGCACGCTCCCCGAGACCGCCAGCGCGGTCGTCGTGCGCGCCGACGACTGGGCCGACGGCATGTCCGCCTCCCTGCGCGCGGCGCTCCGTGCCGCGGATGCCCTGGATCCGCCGCCCGTCGCGCTGGCCGTCGTCCCGGTCGACGTGCCCGACCTCGACGCGGCGACCGTCCGGCGCGTGCTCGAAGCCGGACCCACGCATCCGGCGACCCTCCGGCAGGCCGTCTTCCGCGGCCGGCCCGGGCACCCAGCGCTGATCGGCCGCGACCACTGGGCGCCGCTGGCCTCATCCGTGCGCGGCGACGAGGGGGCGCGCCGCTACCTGGCCGCCCACGACGCGCGGCTCGTCGAAGCCGCCGACCTCAGCACGGGCGCGGACGTCGACCGGCGGATCTGACGGCGCACCGCATCCCGCCTCAGCGCGCCAGCGCCTCCTCCAGCGCGTGCCAGGCGAGCAGCGCGCACGTGCCGCGGAGCGGGTAGCGGCCGGAGTCGGCGAGGGCGAACGCGTCGCCGAGCCGGTCCTCCGCGCCGGGCAGGAGCTCGTGGGAGCGGATCAGGGCACGGAGCTCGACGACGAGCGCCGAGGCCTCCGTGGCCGTGCGTCCCTCGACGAGCTCGGCGAGCATCGACGCGGACGCCTGCGAGACCGTGCAGCCGCGGCCGTGCCAGCGGACGGCGATGCGCGCGGCGGGATCCACGGCCGCGGCCGCGTCGACGGGCGGGTGCGCGGGATCCACCGCGAGCACCCGGAGGTCCACGACGTCGCCGCAGGTCGCGTTCCGCTGCTCCGAGGAGCCGAGCACGACGCCCGCCGACGGCGTCGCGGCGTCCGGTTCCGCGACGAACCGGCCGGGCGCCGAGGCCGCCCGCAGCGCCGCGTCGCTCCCGACGCGGCGCCGGGCGTGGTCCGCGATGAGCGCCGACGCGATCTGCCGATCCAGCGTCATCGCCCGACCGCGTACCCCTGCGCCCCGCGCGGGTTGGCCGCCGCGCCCAGGAGGCCGGTGGCGGGATCCCGCGTCACGGCAGAGAGCCGCCCCAGCGTCCAGTCGCCGACCACCTCCACCTCATGCCCGCGGGCGCGGAGGTCGGCGATGACGTCGTCGCCCACGCGCCCCTCGACCACGAGGCCGCCGGGCGTCCAGGTGCGCGGCCAGAAGGATCCGGGGACGCTCGTCGTGTGGAACGTGGGCGCGTCCACGGCCTGCTGCGGAGCGAAGCCGCCGACGATCGTGCGCAGCAGGTACGGCAGCTGCCACTGGTCCTGCTGGTCGCCGCCGGGCGAGCCGAGCGCCTCGACGGGTTCGCCGTCGCGCGTGATCAGCGTGGGCGTCAGCGTCGTGCGCGGCCGGCGACCCGGCACGAGCGACGACGGGCCGCCGGGCTCGAGCCACGTCATCTGCAGGCGCGTGCCGAGGCAGAAGCCGAGCGACGGGATGAACGGGGACGACTGGAGCCAGCCGCCGGAGGGTGTGGCGGAGATCATGTTGCCCCACCGGTCGGCGATGTCGAGGTGGCAGGTGTCGCCGCGGGTCTCGCCCGTGCGCGAGACGGTGGGCTCGCCCGTGCCGCCGGCGGATGCGGGCGCGTCGCCCTCCACGACGAACGGCGGCAGGAAGGGCTCCACTCCGTCGACGCGTCCGGGGCGCAGCTCGTGCGACGCCTCGTCGGTGATGAGCGCGCGCCGCTCGGCCGCGTACTCCGCGCTGAGCAGCACGTCGAGGGGCGCGCCGCCCGGCACGGCGTCGCCGTAGTAGGCCTCGCGGTCGGCCAGCGCGAGCTTCTGCGCCTCGATGATGCGGTGGATCCCCGCGGCCGTCGCCGGGTCGATCTCGTCGTCCGTGAACCCGTCGAGGATCATGAGCGCCTGCAGCAGCGCCGGGCCCTGGCCCCACGCGTCCGTCTTCCAGATGCGGAGGCCGCGGAACCCGATTGACACCGCGTCCTCCCACGATGCGCGCGACCCGGCGAGGTCCTCGGCGGCGATCAGGCCGGCGTGGTCGGCGCCCGTCGAGTGCCGGTGCGGATCCCGCGCGCTCGCGACCATCTCCTCCGCGACGAAGCCCTCCGCCCAGACGGTGCGGGCGGCCTCGATGCGCGCCTCGCGCGTCGCGTGCGGGCCGACCGCGGTCGACGCCTCGGCGAGGATCCGCTCCATCGCCGCCGCCCACGCCGGGTTGCGCACGAGCGACCCGGCGACGGGCGCCTCCCCGTCCGGCATCCAGAACGCGGCCGACGTGGACCAGTGGTCGCGGAACAGGTCGCCGACGCCCGCGATGGTGCGGCGGACGCTCTCGAGCACGGGGTGCCCGTCGCGCGCGTACTCGATCGCGAAGGCCCACGCGTCGGCGAGCTCCCACGTGCCGTGGTCGCGCAGCAGCAGCAGCCAGGCGTCGACGGCGGCGGGGACGGCCGCGGCGAGGGCGCCCGCGCCGGGCACGCGGTCGAGGCCCTCGGCGCGGAAGCGCTCGGGGGTCGCGGCGGCGGGCGCGGATCCCTGCCCCATGAGCAGCTTCGGCGCCGCGTCACCCGCGACGTGCACGACGGCCGTCATGTCGCCGCCCGGCCCGTTGAGGTGCGGCTCGACCACGTGCAGCACGAACGCGGCGGCCACCGCGGCGTCGAACGCGTTCCCGCCGCGCTCCAGCACGGCCTGCCCGGTGCCGGACGCGAGCCAGTGGGTCGAGGCGCTCATGCCGAACGTGCCGCGGAGCGTGGGTCGGGTGGTGAATGCGTCGGGCGCGCGGAACGTCACAGAGGGTCCTTCCGGTGGGGATCCCAGTCGACCACATCGATCGCGTGTCGCGGGAATGCCGTCGGCCTCCCGGCCGTTCACCGTTCGACCCGGGAGGCTCATGACTGACACCACTGGCGTCGGATTCCGATCCGAGCGCGGCCCGATCCTCATCGCCCTGATGATGACGACGGGCCTCGTGGCCATCGACTCGACCATCCTCGCCACCGCGGTGCCGTCCATCGTGGACGACCTCGGCGGCTTCGCCTCGTTCCCGTGGCTGTTCTCCATCTACCTGCTCGCGCAGGCGGTGTCGGTGCCGCTGTACGCGAAGCTCAGCGACACCGTGGGGCGCAAGCCGATCATCCTCGTCGGCATCGGCCTGTTCCTCGTGGGATCCGTGCTGTGCGGGTTCGCGTGGAGCATGCCCGCGCTCATCGCGGCCCGCGCGATCCAGGGCCTCGGCGCCGGTGCGGTGGCGCCCATGGCGATCACGATCGCGGGCGACATCTACACGGTCGCCGAGCGCGCGAAGACGCAGGGCTACCTGGCGAGCGTCTGGGCCGTCTCCAGCGTCGTCGGCCCCACCCTCGGCGGCGTCTTCTCCGAGTTCACGACCTGGCGCTGGATCTTCTTCGTCAACGTCCCGCTGTGCCTCCTCGCCGGGTGGATGATCATCCGCCGCTTCCACGAGTCCATCGAGCGCACGAAGCACCGCGTCGACTACGCCGGCGCCGCGCTCCTCACGGTGGGCCTCAGCCTCCTGATCCTGGCGGTCCTCGAGGGCGGCCAGGCCTGGGCGTGGGACTCCGTGCCCAGCGTCGGCGCGTTCGCGGTCGGCGCCGTGCTGATCGTCGCGTTCCTGCTGGTGGAGCGCCGCGCGGCCGAGCCCGTGCTGCCGCTCTGGGTGTTCTCCCGGCGCCTGCTGCTCACGACGACGCTCGTCTCGCTCGGCGTCGGCGCGATCCTCATCGGCCTCACCTCCTACGTGCCCACCTACCTCGAGGGCTCGCTCCGCGTCACGCCGCTCGTCTCCGGCCTCGCGCTCGCGGCGCTCACGATCGGCTGGCCCATCTCGGCGTCGCTGTCGGGCCGGCTCTACCTCCGCATCGGGTTCCGCCGCACCGTGCTCATCGGCATGGCGCTCACCATCGTGGGCACCGGATCCATCGCGCTGCTCGCCGGCACGCCCACGCTCGTCGGGATCGCCGCCGGCTGCTTCGTGGTCGGCCTCGGGCTCGGCCTCGTCGCGACGCCCAGCCTGATCGGCGCGCAGTCGAGCGTCGGCTGGGGCGAGCGCGGGGTCGTCACGGGCGCGAACCTCTTCGCGCGGTCGATCGGCAGCGCCGTGGGCGTCGCCGTCTTCGGCGCGATCGCCAACGCGATCTTCGCCGCGTCGGCCGGCGGGCAGCGGGATCCGGACGCCGTGATCGCCGCGTCCGGCGCCGTCTTCCTCGCTGTCGGCGTGTGCGCGCTGGCGACGGTCGTCGCGGGCCTGCTGATGCCGGAGTCGCGCGTCGAGGACACCGAGCTCGCGCGCGCCGAGCCCGTCGTCGACTGACCCGCCGCGCCGCGCGCGCGATTCGCGGGAATGCCGACCCCGCCCCTACAGTTGACTCGAATGCATACGTTCGCATGGATCAGGGAAGCAGGGCAGCATGGCGCAGGAGATCGAGCTCGGACTGGACACGTTCGGGGACGTCACGGTCGGACCGGACGGCCGCGAGCTGCCCTACGCCGAGGTGATCCGCAACGTCGTCGCCGAGGGCGTGCTGGCCGACCAGGTCGGCATCGACTTCATCGGCCTCGGTGAGCACCACCGCGACGACTACGCGATCTCCTCCCCCGAGGTCGCGCTCGCCGCCATCGCCGCGAAGACCTCGCGCATCCGCCTCGGCTCCGCGGTCACCGTGCTCAGCTCGGACGACCCGGTGCGCGTCTTCCAGCGCTTCGCCACGCTCGACGCCGTCTCGGACGGGCGTGCCGAGGTCATCCTCGGCCGCGGATCCTTCACCGAGTCGTTCCCGCTCTTCGGCTACGAGCTGAGCGACTACGAGCGCCTCTTCGAGGAGAAGCTCGGCCTCTTCGCCGAGCTCGTGAAGGAGACGCCCGTCACCTGGAGCGGCTCGACGCGCGCCGGCCTCACCGAGCACGACGTGTTCCCGAAGACGGCGAACGGCATCACGACCTGGGTCGGCGTCGGCGGCAGCCCCGAGTCGGTCGTGCGCGCCGCCCGCCACGGCTTCCCGCTCATGCTCGCGATCATCGGCGGCGAGCCGCACCGCTTCGCGCCCTACGCCGACCTGTTCGCGCGCGCCCTCGACCAGCTCGAGCAGCCGCGGCTGCCCGTCGGGATCCACTCGCCCGGCTACGTCGGCGAGACCGACGCAGAGGCGCGCGAGGCCTTCTTCCCCGACTACCAGGTGATGCACGCGCGCATCGGCAAGGACCGCGGCTGGCCGCCCCTCGCCCGCGCCTCCTACGAGCAGGAGATCGAGCACGGCTCGCTGTACGTCGGATCCCCCGAGACCGTCGCCCGCAAGATCGCCGCGACCCTGAAGGCCGTGGGCGCCACGCGCTTCGACCTCAAGTACAGCGCTGGCCCGTTCTCGCACGAGCGGATGATGGGCGGGATCGAGCGCTACGGCACGATCGTGGCGCCCATGGTCCGCGACATCCTGGCCTGATCCGCCCTCCCGGCACCCCTCATCCGCCGTCGCGGTGGAAGGGGTGCCCGTGCGCGGGATATCCTGCGATCGTCCCCATTCCGGGGCGTCGCGATGAACAGGACGGGCTGCGATGACCGGCGCACCGCCCTCCGATGCCGAACCGGGTCGCGATGACGCCGCGGACCCGTCCGACGCCTGGGCGGCCCAGCCCGTGCAGGGCTCCCGGGTGCTCTCCGCCGGGCCGCTCGCGTCGCTCCGGTCGGCCACGATCGGACGGCTCCAGTACCGCGTCCTCTACCGCGAGATGCGCAGCGCCACCTTCCCCCGCGACTCCCCCACCGGCTCGCTGCCCGGCCCGGATCCCTTCGGCCTCGCCGTCGTGGGCGAGGGCACCGCGGTCGGCTACCAGACCGTGTCGCACGACCTCGGCGTCGCCGGGCAGGTCGCGCACAAGCTCGCCGCCCGCACCGGCCGCGGCGTCTTCTGGTCCGTGCAGGCGTTCCCCGACTTCACCGTGCGCTCCTGGCGCGCCGGCCTCGACGCGTTCCCCGCCTGGGCGAGCACCGACGTGGCCGTCCTCGCCCTGGGCATCGGCGACGCCATCCGCTACACCCCGACGCCGCTCTGGGAGTCGCTGCTCGACGCGTGCATCGCGGGCATGCAGGCGCGCATGCCCGAGGGCGCGCTCGTGCTCGTGACGGAGGTCCCGCCGCTCGAGATCTCGCCCGTCACGCCCCCGCTGATCGCCGGTCCCGTCGGACGCCACGCCGACGCGCTCAACCGCAGCACCCGCCGGGTCGTCGCGCGGCACGAGCGGGCCGAGAGCGTGCCCTTCCCGGCCTGGCGGATCCCCGAGTTCACGGCGCCGAACCCGGAGGACACCCTGTACGGCCGCGTCTACCGGGCGTGGGCGGAGCTGCTGGTGGAGCGGATCGCGCCGTCGTGACCGATCCCGTCTCGCTCGCCGACGGCTACGCGGCCGCCGACATCCGCGCCGCCGAGGCGCCGCTGCTGGCGGCCGGGGCGCAGCTCATGCGCGTCGCGGCCGCCGGTCTCGCCCGCGTGTGCCGCGCCGAGGTGCCCGCGGGCGCGGTGCTCGTGCTGGTCGGCGCGGGGAACAACGGCGGCGACGCGCTGCTGGCCGCGGCCGAGCTGGCGCGCGAGGGCCGCGAGGTAGGCGTCATCCGGACGGCCGGGCGCATCCACGAGGCCGGCGCCGCACAGGCGGTCGCGGCCGGCGTGCCCATCACCTCCGCGGACGAGCTGGACGACGCGACCCTCGCGGACATCGCACGCTCGTCGGCGCTCGTCGTGGACGGGATCCTCGGCATCGGCACCACCGACAGCCCTGCTCTCCGCGGCGAGGGCCGCCGGGTCGTCGCCGCGCTGCTGCCCGTCGTGACCGCCGAGGGCGATCCCGCCGTGATCGCCTGCGACATCCCGAGCGGCGTCGGCTGCGACGACGGCCAGGTGCCGGACCCCACCGTGCTGCCCGCGGACGTCACGGTCACGTTCGGCGCGGGCAAGCCCGGCCTGTTGCGGGGCCCCGGCCGCGCGCTCGCGGGCCGCGTGGAGCTGGTCGACGTCGGGCTCGACCTCTCGGACGCGACCCCGCTGGTGCGCGCCGCACGCTGACGACGCGCCCGGGCCGGCGTTTGTCCCCGATAGCGCCGACTTCACCCGACGCTCCCCCTGCGGAAGAGTCGAGGCAGGCCATCCGGCCCGTCGAAGGGGGACGACAACATGCACGGTCACGCCAGGAAGCACCGCACCACGGGTGGAGGGGCCGCATGACCGGCCCGCTCGCCCTCGCCATCGCCAACGCCGCCGTCATGGCGGCCGTCGCCCTCGCGGGGGCGCGCACCCCGCGGTGGCTCCGCGGTTCGTCGTGGGCGCTGCTCGCGGTCTCGCTCACGGTGCTCGCGCTGCACCTCCTCGGCGACGCGTGGGACCTCCCGACGCACCTGCTCGCCATCGCGTTCCTGATCTCCACCTGCCTGAACGCGAGCGCCCTCGCGCCGCTGGTGATGCAGCGCCTGCTCACCCGGCCGCCGCGCTCGAGGCGCCGGGTGGCGCGCACGGAGTAGCCCACGACCGCCGCGGCCGCCCTGCGGCGGGCAGACGGATGGCCGCATCGCCCGAGGGCGGTGCGGCCATCCGTCGTCCGGGACCCGTCGGATCAGGCGGGCGTCACGTCGATCAGCACCTTGCCGGTCACGCCGTCCTCGACCGCCTGGTGCGCGTCGGCCGGGCGCTCGAGCGGGAAGCGGGTGATCGGCAGGCCCGCGTCCTCGCCGACCGGCAGCGCGCCGTCGATGAGGGCCAGGTGGATGTCCGCGCGCGCGGTGTCGAGCGCCTCGCGGCCCACCGTGTAGAGCAGCAGGAACTGGTAGCGCAGGTTCTTCACGAAGCTGTCGACCACGGGCAGCGTGACGGTGTCGCCGCCGTTGTTCGCGTACACGGCGACCGAGGCGCGGTTCTTCGCGACCGCCTGGTTGAGCTCGGCGTTCTGCGCGGGGGCGACCTCGACGATCAGGTCCACGCCGTCGGGCGCGATGGACTGGATCTCCGCAGCCGCGTCGCCCGCCTTGTAGTCCACGACGTGGTGCGCGCCGGCGGCCGTCGCGAGGGCGGCCTTCTCGGGCGAGCTGACCGTGGTGATCACGGTCGCGCCTGCCCAGCGCGCGAGCTGGATCGCCGCGTGGCCGACCGCTCCCGCGCCGCCGGCGACGAGCACGTGCTTCCCCGCGAGGGCGCCGGGCGCGAGGCGCGACGGGCCGTCCTCGGAGACGGTCAAGGCGCGGTGCGCGGTGACCGCGGGGACGCCGAGGCTCGCGCCGAGGTCGAAGGACAGGCCGTCGGGCAGGGGTGCCACGCGGTCGACGGGCAGGACCGTCTTCTCCTGCGCGGTGCCGGTGGGGCGGCCGTGGGCGGCCAGCATGATCCAGACCCGGTCGCCGACGTCGAGGTCGGTCACGCCGGGGCCGACGGCGTCGATGACGCCCGCGCCGTCCTGGTTGGGGACGACCTCGGGGAACGGCAGCTCCTGGCCGGGCGATCCGCCGTCGCGGGATTTCCAGTCGGTGGGGTTCACGCCCGAGACGACGATGCGCACGCGCACCTCGCCGGGGCCGGGGGCGGCCTCGTCGCGGTCGACGGGCTGCAGGACGTCGGGGGCACCCGTGCGGGTGTAGGTGATCGCTCTCATGACGGGCCCAACGCCCGGCGGCCGCGTGGTGTTCCTGCCGGTCAGCCGCCGAGCGTGTCGTGCGTGAGGCGTCCGCCGAGGAGGGTCGCGGACACGCGCATCGCGCGGAGGTCGTCGGCGGAGGTGGAGGCGGCGAGCGGATCCGCGTCCACGACCGCGAGGTCGGCCCGCTCTCCCGCGGCCACGCGCGTGCGGACGGAGGCGTCGAGCGCGGCCGCCCGGTCGATGGCCTGCTCGGGGTGCCAGGGATCCCGGCCGTCGCGCGACCGGCCGACGGCGGCGCTCATGGTGGCCCACGGATCCAGCGGCGCGACCGGCGCGTCGGAGCCGAGCGCGAGGCGCGTGCCCGCGGCGCGGAGGTCGGCGAGCGCGAAGGCGCGGGCCGTGCGCCCGGCCCAGTAGACGTCGGCGATGTCGCGGTCGTCCATCGCGTGCTCGGGCTGCACGCTCGCGACCACGCCGAGCGCGGCGAAGCGGGCGACGTCCTCGTGCGTCAGCAGCTGGGCGTGCTCGATGGATCCGGCGAGCCCGTCCGCGTCGCGGTGCGCGCCCCCGAGCACCCGGTCGAGGTGCGCGAACGCGTCGAGCGCGAGCCGGTTCGCGTGGTCGCCGATCGCGTGGATCGCGGGCCGGAGACCCTGCCGCGCGGCCCGCACCATGAGCTCCCTGAGGTCGTCGGGCGGGACGGAGAGCTGGCCGCACGCGCCGCCGTGCGCGTCGCCGCCCTGGCCGTCGAGGTCGGGGTACGGTTCGAAGCAGTACGCGGTTCGGGTGTTGAGGGATCCGTCGGTGACGACCTTCGCGGGTCCCACGCGCACGAGCCCTCCGGTGCCCGCGAGCACGTCGCCCGTGCGGAGCCCCTCGTCGCGCGCCCGGTCGAGGTCCTGCGGCCAGACGCCGGCCTCCACGCGGAGCGCGTCGTGGCCGAGGGCGGCGAGGCGCCGCCAGCGGTCGGCGTTCCAGTCGATCTCGAGGTCGACCACGCCGACCACGCCGCGGCGCGCGGCCTCCCGGGCGACCTGCACGGCCTGCGCGTCGAGCGACGACGCGTCGCCCTCCTCCACGCGGTACATGAAGTCGAAGCAGTCGTCCTCGCGCAGGAGGCCGGTGGGGTGATCGCCGTAGCCGTGGGGCGCGAGCGCGGACGAGCTCGCCCAGCAGCAGTGCAGGTCGCCGCTGACGAGCAGCACGGGGGTGTCGCCCGCGACGGCGTCGAGCAGGTCCTTCGTGGGGAGGTCAGGCCAGAGGCCGTCGCGGAAGCCGTAGCCGACGAGCGCCTCGGGGGTGCCCGCGCGCGTGACCGCGCCGGATCCGGCGGAGGCCCGGCGGGCGGCGAGCGCGGTGCGCACGAGCTCGACGGCCTCCGCGGCGGACGACGCCCGCGACAGGTCGAGGCGGCGCGACACCTTGGTCCACTGCGTGAAGTGCACGTGGTTGTCCCAGAGGCCGGGGATGACGAACCGGCCGTCGAGCGCGCGGGTCTCGATGCCCGTCGCGTCCGCGGATCCGGCCGGCCCGACGGACGCGATGACGCCGTCGCGCACGAGCACGTCGACGGGCGCGTCGGATCCGGGCAGGCGACCGCCCGCGAGGAGCAGCGCGCTCACGCGTCGACCCCGGCGGATCCGCCCTCGATCCGCCCGGCCGCGCGCCGCATCTCCGCGGCGAGCGCCGGGTTCGGGTACTCCGCCCCGTGCTCGAGCTCGTGCAGCACGCGCTCGACCACGTGCGCCGGCTTGTCCTGGCTCAGCTTGGCCTTGGCGACGAACCGCGTGGCGACGAGGCGGAGGCCCACGGTGCCGGCGCTGATGCGGGCGGCGTAGGCCGCGTCCTCGAGCGTGCCCTCCATGCGGCGCGGCTCCGGCATGCGGTCCTCGAAGCGGTCGACCAGCTGGCCGAGCACCCGCAGGTTCTCCTCGGGGCTCAGGATCTCGACGCGGCAGGTCAGGTGCGCGGACACGTGGTTCCAGGTGGGCACGGCCGGGTCGGCGTCGTACCAGCCGGGCGACACGTAGCCGTGCGGGCCCTGGACGACGACGAGCACCTCGGCATCGGCTCCGTCGCGCTGGCCGAGCTCGTGGATCCGCTCGTCGGGGCGGCCGACGTGGGTGAGGAGGGTGAGGTCGTCGCGCGCCGGATCCAGCAGCACCGGGTAGTGCGAGGCGACGAGCCCGGCGCCCGTGCCGCTGACGATCGTGGCCCACGGGTTCTCGTCCACGAGGCGGCGGATCTCGGCGACGTCCTCGAGCGCGTACGACGGGTTCTCCCTCACCGGACGGCCCGCCGCGGCTCGAGGGCGGGCGGGGAGACGAGGGGCATGACGGGATGCTACCGGCCGCCGGACGCCGCTCCCGTCACGGCGCGGACGACCCGCGCCGACCGCGCGTCAGCGTCCCCGGAGCCCCGGGAACTGGTCGTCGCGCCACTCCCCGTCGAGCCGCTCGCCGGCGTCGGACGCGGCCACCTCGCGCTGCCGCAGCTCGACCCGGCGGATCTTCCCCGACGCGGTCTTCGGCAGCTCGCCGAACTCGACGCGGCGCACGCGCATGAAGGCCGGGCAGCGCTCGCGCGCGTGCTTCAGCACGGCGAGCGCCGTCTCCTCGTCGGGCTCCCACCCGGCCGCGAGGTGCACGTACGCCTTCGCGACGTTGAGCCGCACGGCGTCCGGCGCGCCCACGACGGCGGCCTCCGCGACGGCCGGGTGCTCGATGAGCACGCTCTCGACCTCGAACGGCGAGATCTTGTAGTCGGAGGACTTGAAGATGTCGTCGGTGCGGCCGATGAAGGTGATGGTGCCGTCGGCGTCGCGGCGGGCGACGTCGCCCGTGTGGAAGAACCCGTCGCGCATCGACTCGGCCGTGCGGGCGTCGTCGCCGAGGTAGCCGGCCATGAGGTTCACGGGCCGCGTGGTGAGGTCGAGGCAGATCTCGCCCTCGTCGGCGGGCTCGCCCGTGACGGGATCCACCAGCACGAGGTCGACGCCGGGGAGCGCCGTGCCCATGGAGCCGGGGACCACGGCGTCGCCGGGCGCGTTCGCGACGATGGCGGTGGTCTCGGTCTGGCCGTAGCCGTCGCGGATCACGAGCCCCCACCACTCCTCGATGCGCGCGATGACCTCGGGGTTGAGCGGCTCGCCCGCGGACATGATCTCCCGCAGCCTGCCCGGCCGCTCCCGGATCCCGGCCTGGATGAGCATGCGCCACACGGTCGGCGGCGCGCAGAACGTGGTGACCTCGGCCCGGTCCAGCTGCTCCACGAGCGCGTGCGCGTCGAAGCGCGCGTAGTCGTGCACGAAGACGGTGGCCTCCGCGATCCACGGCGCGAAGAAGCAGCTCCACGCGTGCTTGCCCCAGCCCGGCGAGCTGATGGCGAGGTGCACGTCGCCCGGCTGCAGCCCGAGCCAGTACGCGGTCGTCAGGTGCCCGACCGGGTACGAGACGTGCGTGTGCACGACCATCTTCGGCTTGCTCGTGGTGCCGGACGTGAAGTAGACGAGCACGGGATCCGTGGACGCGACCTCGACGCCCACCCGGTCGGCGGGCGCGTCGTCGGCGTCGCGGTAGTCGGCCCAGCCGCCGGGCACGGACGTCGCGCCCGCGGCGCCGATGGCGATGCGCGCGTACTCCCCCGGCACGTCCTCGAACACGGCCGTGTGCGCGAGGTCGGCGATGACGTGGCGCACGCCCGCGCGCTCGACGCGGTCGGCGAGGTCGGCGGATCCGAGCACCGTGGAGGTGGGCAGGATCACGGCGCCCGCCTTCATGATCGCGAGCATCGTCTCCCACAGCTCCACCCGGTTGCCGAGCATGAGCATGACGTGGTCGCCCTTCCGCACGCCGAGCCCCACGAGCCAGGTCGCGACGCGGTCGGAGCGCGTGGCCATCTCGTCGAAGGTGACCTGGCGCTCGGATCCGTCGCCCGCGACCACGCGCAGCGCCACCCGGTCGTTCCCGCGCGCGATCCCATCGAACCAGTCGACCGCCCAGTTGAACGTGTCCCCGACGTCCGGCCACTCGAACCGCGCGACGGCGGCTGTCCGGTCGGTGCGCATCTCCTGCAGGAGGTCGCGGGCGGCGCGGTAGGAGGAGTTGGCTCGGGTCATGGGTCCATCCTGCCGTCCGCGCCCGGGTGCCGGCGGCCGGGGATCCGCATCACCGCTCCGGATCGCCCACGGCTCCGAAGCATTCCAGTAGTGCACGAATCCATGCAAGACGGAAGGACCGCAGCATGACCGAGATCACCGCCCACCACGGGCTCCTCAAGGACACGAACCTCCACGTCGACGACACCGGCGGCACGGGCCGCCCCGTCGTCCTGATCCACGGCTGGCCGCTGTCCGGCGAGTCCTGGAGCAAGCAGGTCCCCGCGTTCGAGGCCGCCGGCTTCCGCGTCATCACCTACGACCGCCGCGGCTTCGGGCGCAGCGACAAGCCGCTCACCGGCTACGACTACGACACCTTCGCCTCCGACCTCGACGCCGTGCTCACCGCGCTCGACCTCGTCGACGTGACGCTCGTCGGCTTCTCGATGGGCGGCGGCGAGATCGCCCGCTACATCGGCACGCGCGGCGAGGCGCGCCTGCACAGCGTGGTCTTCGCCTCGGCCGTGCCGCCGTACCTGGAGAAGACCGACGACAACCCGGACGGCCCGCTCACGAAGGACGCCGCCGCCGAGATGACGGCCGGCCTCACCAAGGACGAGGACTCCTTCTACGACGAGTTCACGACCGGCTTCTACTCCGCGAACGGCGTGCTCAAGGTCACCGAGGCCGAGCGCCAGGAGGCCATCGCGCTCGCGCACCAGTCGAAGAAGCACGCGGCGCTCGCGTCGATGGCCGCGTTCGCGACCACGGACTTCCGCGACGACCTGACGAAGGTCACCGTGCCGACGCTCGTCATCCACGGCGACAGCGACGCGACCGTGCCGTTCGAGGGATCCGGCGAGCGCACCCACCGCGCCATCGCCGGCTCGGAGCTGCACGTCGTGAAGGACGCCCCGCACGGCGTCACGGTCAGCCACCCCGAGGAGTGGAACCAGGCCGTGCTGGAGTTCCTGAACAAGTAGCAGCTTCACGCCAAGAGAGGCCCCGGGACTGCGGTACGCCAAGTCCCGGGTAATTCTTATTGTCGCGACAACGATGCGCATCATTATCAGATTCCACAGCTAGCTTGCGTCAGCCACGCAGAGGCGACCTGAGGAGAAAACGCCCGAATTGGGGGTGCGCGGATCCTCTCCTGCCGCCTACTGTATACGAAGTAGAGTTCGTGAGCACTATTGCTCAGCGGCGCCACTAAGCGATGGGAGTGTTTTGATCGAGATCCTAGGCGGGCAAAATTGGGGAAGCGTGCCGGATTGGTTCGCTGCTGTTGGAACAGTTGCAACGCTCGGGCTCGGCGTATTTCTCTTCGCGTCGGACTCTCGCCGCAGGGCACGGTCGAATACCGACCCGGTCATCACATGGATGAGTCACGCTGGCACCGAGAGTCAGGGGTGGACATCAACCATTGAAATCGGCAATTTTGGCGACGTGCCGATGTTATCTATGTTTTTCTATGCCGGACCAAAAGGTGGCACGCTCGAATTTGGTGTGATCGATCCTGACGATCCCGACTTCTTCGGCTTACTACCGGGTGGTAGATTTCGAACGGTCACACAGCGAGATGACTCGCCCCTCGGTATCCCCGTGTACGTTGAAATAATGGATACAGCAGGTAGAGAATGGGTCCGAGACATCAGGACTAACAAATACATTTCGCGCTTCAGGTGGTACTTCATCAAACGCCGCATTCTGCGACAAAATGAACGCGTACGGGACCTCCGCCGTAGGGATCTGCAAGCCGCAGCAGGACCACGATGGAAAGTCCTCTAAAGCGCGTCAGCGCCCCTGCGTGCGCTTGTAGGGCTTCGGCTGGCCCTTGACCACGGGCGCGCGGCCCTGGCCCTTGGAGGCCTTCGCCTTCCCGCCGGCCGGCGGCTTCGGCGCCTCGGGCGGGGTGGACGGCTTCGCCAGCTCCTCGACGGCCTCCTCGTAGGCCAGGCGGCCGGTCTTCGTCAGGCGCGTCTCGGTGCTCTGCGGGTCGAAGACGGCACGGCCGTAGTGCTCCTCGATCGCGCGGATGGACGAGGCGAGCTTCGCGCGCGAGATGCCGAGCTGATCCGCCGCCTTCGGATGGTGCAGCACCTCGGCCGCGACCACGAAGTGACGCTGGTGGCTGATCTTCACGGGTGGAGCCTCTCGTCGCGGCGGATGCCGGATGTCCCACGGTACAGGCCGGGTCGGTGCCGCCCTGGCGCGGCCGGACGGGCCGGTAGCGTCGAGGCGGCGGACGTCGCCGACGGGGAGGCACGGGATGGCGGGACTCGAGGTCGTGGCGGCGGTGCTGATCCGCGACGGGCGCGCGCTCGCCTGCCGTCGCGCGGCGCACAAGGACGGCGCGGGCACGTGGGAGTTCCCGGGCGGCAAGGTCGAGCCCGGCGAGCGGCCCGAGGCGGCGCTCGCGCGGGAGATCCGCGAGGAGCTGGGCGTCGAGGTGACAGTCGGCGCGCTCATCGACCGCTCCGAGGTGCCCGTCGGCGAGCGCGTGATCGACCTCGCCTGCTACCGGGCGGATCCGGTCGGGCCGCTGCCGACGACGAGCACCGACCACGACGAGCTGCGCTGGGTGCCGCTCGCCGACCTCGGCGACCTCGACTGGTCGGCGCCCGACCTGCCGGCGGTGCGTCGCCTGGTGCTCGAGGCGCGGCACCCGGACGCGGACTGGGTGATCGACGTCGGCGCGCCGCCACGTGCTCCCGATCCCGCGCACGACCGGCACGCGGCGCTGCTCGCGGAGGCGTCCGCCGGCGCGCAGGCATCCCTCGACGCGCTCGCCGCGGCGGTGCGCGCGGCCCACACGGCCGGGCTCGACGAGCACCGCATCGCGGTCGCCGCCCGCCTGTCCCTGGCGCACGTGCGGGACCTCCTCCGGTGAGCGCGGGCCGACGGGCCTGCGATGCTGGCGATGTGACACCGCCGACCGATCCGCCGCCGACCGTCATGGCGGCGCGGCGGCCGCGGCTCGCCCGGTCCGTCTTCGTGCTCGGCGTCGGCGGGCTCACCCTTCTCGACGCGCTCCTCGCCGCCTCACCCCTGCAGGCCGTGATCGCGGTCGCCATGCCGGGGCTCGGCGTGCTGGTGGTGCGCGGCCGGATCCGCCCGTGGATCCTCGGCGCCGTGTCGCTCGCCGTCACCGCCGCATCGCTCCTCATCGGCCCCGCCCTCGGATCCGGCGCGCCGCTCGGGCTCGGCGAGTGCTTCGTGCTGCTGATCGCCGTGGTCGCGTCCTCCCGCACGGCGGTCGGGGCACGCGCCTGGGCCCTGGCCGGGATCGTCGTCGTCGCGGTCGTCGGCGTGCCGCTGCGGCTCGCCTCCTCCGACGCGCTGGTCTACGCGATCCTGCTGATGGCCGCGGCGGCCTGCGCGCTGGCCGCCGGCGCCGTGCTGCGCGACCTCGACGCCGAGCGCCGCCTCGCCCTCGAGATCGCCACCCGCCAGGAGCGCGACGGCCTCGCCCGCGACCTCCACGACGACTTCACCAACCGGGTGACCGGCATGATCCTCTCGGTGCAGGCCATCCGTCGGACGCTCGAACCCGCCACCGCCCCGCTCGACGCCGAGCTGGCGCGGGTGGAGGCCGCGGGCGGCGAGGCTCTCGCGTCCATGCGGGCGTGGGTCGCGACCCTGCGGGCCACCGACGTGGAGCGCGACCCGGAGCTGTCCGCCGCGCCTGCCGACGGGATCCGTTCGCTGCTCGACCGGTGGGAGGCGGCGTCCCCGGGCGGCCGCGCCGCGCTCGACGACGGATCCCCCGCCGACCTGCCGGACGAGGTCCGCACGGCCGCCTTCCGCATCGTGCAGGAGGCCGTGACCAACGCGACCCGGCACGCGGCCGACGCCCCGTGGATCCGCGTCGCCCAGCGCCACGACGCCGGGCACCTCGTCGTGGAGGTGACGAGCCCGCTGAGCGCGGGCACCGACGGCGGCGCGGATCCCGTCCCCGGTTCCTCGGGCCTCGGGCTCCTCGGCATGCGCGAGCGCGCCGCCCTCGTCGGCGGCACGGTGGCGGCGGGCCGGTTCGCCGCGGATGGCGGATCCGGGGATGCCGGATGCGTCTGGCGCGTCCTCGCCCGGCTCCCCCTCGGCGGCCCGTCGTGACCATCCGCGTCCTGGTCGCCGACGACCACCCGTCCGTGCTCCGCAGCATGACGCGGATCCTCGAGGCCGAGCCCGACATCGAGGTGATCGCCGAGTGCGCCGACGGGCTCGCCGCCCTGGAGGCGGCGCAGCGGCTCGTCCCCGACGTGGCGATCGTCGACATCCGCATGCCGCGCATGGACGGCCTCGAGCTCACGCGCCTGCTCGCGGGACCCCGGGCGCGCGTCCCCGTGAAGGTCATGATCGCCACGACCTTCGACCTCGACGAGTACGTCTACGGTGCCCTGCGCGCGGGCGCGTCCGGGTTCCTGCTCAAGGACGCGGGCGCCGGCCTCGTCGTCGCGGCCGTTCGGGCCGCGCACACCGGCGACCAGCTCATCAGCCCGTCCGTCACCGTGCGCCTGCTGCAGCACCTCGCGCCGCGGACCTCGGGCCCGCACCACCCCGAGCTGACGCCGCGCGAGACGGAGGTCGCCGCGCTGGTCGGCCGCGGGCTCACGAACGCGGAGGTCGGTGAGGCACTCGTGATCTCGCTGGGCACCGTGAAGTCGCACCTCGGATCCCTGCAGACGAAGCTCGACGCCCGCAACCGCGTCGAGATCGCCGCCTGGGCCTGGAGCTCGGGGCTGCTGCGGCCCTGAGCCAGCACCGTGCCCCGATCCGGTACCGCGGAGACCGGCCGAACGGCCGATGCCCGTGCACCGCGCCCGCCCGGAGAGTGGGGGACGGCGGCCGGCACGAGATCCGCGCCCCGCCGCGAGAGGCAGACAGTGACCGGCATCCGGCTCGATCCGCGCACCACCCCGACGGCCCGCGGGCCCCGCGCGTCCGGCGAGCGCATCCTCGCGCTCGACGTGATCCGCGGCGTCGCGCTCTGCGGCATCGTCTTCGTCAACATCGCGCCGCTGACGCGCTTCGGCACCGCGGCCGGCTTCTACGAGACGCCCGCGCTCGACACCGTGAGCGGCTGGCTGCAGCTGGTCGTGCAGCAGCGCTTCTTCCCCGTGTTCGCGCTGCTGTTCGGCATCGGGTTCTCGATCCTGCTTGCGTCTGCGACGCGGACCGCCGCCCGCCCGCGGCTGGTGCTCCTCCGGCGTCTGCTGCTGCTCCTCGCGATCGGCATCCCGTTCCAGTTCCTGCAACCGGGATCCGCGCTCCTCCCGTTCGCGGTCGTCGGGCTCGTGATCCTCCTGCCGAGCACCTGGCTTCCCCGGCCGGTGGTCGCGGTCGCGGCCGTGGTCGTCACGGTCGCGGGCGTGGTCGGCGCCGGCGGCGGCCTGGCGCTCATCCCGGGCGTGTTCCTGCTGGGATCCGCGCTGACCCGCTACGGCGCCGTCGAGCGGATCGGCCGGGCCCGACGCGGGTCCCTCGTCGTGATGGCGGTGGCGACCGCGTCCGCCGTGCCGCTCGTGCTGTGGCAGGCGACCGCCGTCGAGCAGTCCGGGTTCAGCGTCGAGTCCGCCGCGGCCGGCCTCGCCATGGCGGCCGCGTGGGCGGCCCTCGTCTCGTACCTCATGACCACCTGGGCCGCACGCCCCCTCCGGGCCGCGTTCGCGCCGCTCGGGCGCATGGCCCTCACGAACTACGTCGCCGCCGCGCCTCTCATGCTCGCCGCGGGTGGGCTGCTCGACCTCCCGCACGCGACGAGCTGGGCGCCCGTGCTCGGCACCGCGGTCGCCGTGCTCGTCGGGCAGGGGATCGTCAGCGCGCTCTGGCTGCGGGTCTTCACGCAGGGTCCGCTCGAGTGGCTGTGGCGCTGGGGCACGTGGGGCCGCCGCGCACCGCTGCGGCGCGTCTCCCCGACAGCGGGTCGGGCGGGGGCGTGACCTGACGAGCGCTTGACCTCAAGTGACCTTCAACTGCTGGGATCGGCGCATGATCATCCACGCCGTGACCCTGCCTGCCCGCGACAACGCCGAGGTGGCCGACGCCTACCGGGCGCTCGGCTTCCCGGTGCGCACGACCGAGGACGCCGTCGAGGTGGAGGTCGGGACGACCCGCCTCCGCTTCGACCGGGACCCCGGGTACCGCGGCGCGCACCACCTGGCGTTCACGATCCCGACGGGATCCTTCGCCGCCGCACGAGCGTGGATCGGCGAGCGCGCGGAGGTCATCGCGCCCGAAGGACGGGACGAGTTCGAGGGGCCGGGCACGTGGGACTCGCGCTCGGTCTACTTCCGCGGACCCGACGCGCAGGTGCTGGAGCTGATCGAGCGCCGCGCCCTCGCCCCCGACCCCGGTGCGCGCGAGCCGTTCCGGGCATCCGACGTCGTCTCGGTGAGCGAGGTCGGCGTCGTCGTCGACGACGTACCCGCCGCGGTCGGGCTGCTGGAGGAGGCCGGCCTGCACCCCTACGGCGGCTTCGCGACGGACGGGTTCGCCGCGGTCGGCGACGTCGACGGGCTCGTGATCCTCGTGGCCCGCGGCCGGCCGTGGGTCCCCGAGGGCACGCAGGAGGCGGCCGACGTCCCGGTGGTCGTCGACGCGGGCCTCGGGCGGGAGGTCGTGCTCGGTCCCGGCACGCGGATCCTCTGACGCCGCGGCGTGAGGCGCGAGGCGCGGGTCGGGATGGGGCACGCCCCCGCGCGGGGGCTGGGGACGACCGGGGTCCGCGGGCGCATCGACCGCCGTAGCGTCCTCCCCGTCCTGCGGCCCTCGCCGCGGACGTCCCCGATCCGAGAGACGCCCGATGCCCGCAACACCCCCCTGGTCCCGCTCCCGCTCCGCGGCCGTCGCCGCCCTGACCCTCATCGCCACCCTCGCCGTCCCCACGGCCGCCCAGGCCGCGGCGCCCGTGCACCACCCGGTGACCCGCCCGGCCCCCGCCCACCACCAGCCGGCCGCAGCCGCCGTGGACCAGATCGTCGTCCCGGCCGCAGCGGATGCGCGCTTCGGCGGCGGCACGATCTTCGCCCCGCGGGGCGCCGGGCAGAAGGTCCTCGGATCGGTCGTCGTCACCCCCGGGTTCCACGGCAGGAAGTCGGACATGGCCGTCTACGGCACCGAGCTCGCCGCGGAGGGCTTCGTCGTCTTCACCATCGACACGCGCGACCGCGCCGACCTCCCCGACCAGCGCGCGACCGAGATGCTCGCGGCCGCGGACTACCTCACCGGCCGGAGCGCCGTGAAGGGCGAGGTCTCCCCGGACCGCGTCGCCCTCCTCGGCTACTCCATGGGAGGCGGCGGGACGCTCCAGGCCGCGCAGGAGCGCCCGTCGATCAAGGCCGCGCTGACCCTCATGCCGTACGACTACCCGCCCGCCGGCGACCCGAAGGCGGTCCACCCCGCGTACCCGGAGCTGACGGTGCCGACGCTCATCATCACCGGGCAGAAGGACGCGACCGCGATCCCGGCGAAGTTCGGCAAGCCCGCCTACGACTCCATCCCCGCGGGCACCCCGAAGCAGTACCTCCAGCTGACGGGACTCGGCCACGCGGCCGGCATGGGGAAGCCGACCGTCGCGATCCGGGCCGCCGTCACCGCGTTCCTCGAGCGCTACCTCGACGGCGACACCGCCTATGCGAAGCAGATCTGCCCGGCCCCGAAGGTCGGCGGTCCCATCAGCGCGTCGATCAGCTCCTGTCCCGCGGGCTGATCCCCCGCGCGTCCCGCGAGCGGATCGCCCCCAGGCCGCACGGCTGGGGATGGCGGGACGGCCTTCCGATCGCGCGCCCCTAGCGTCATGCCGCACCCTGTCCGCGGCGATCGCCGCGGAGCCCCATCCATCGAACAGAGAGACGCCCATGCCCGTCATGCCCTCCGCGCTCCGCTCGCGTCCCGCGGCCGTCGCTGCGCTCGCCCTCGTCGCCACCCTCGCCATCCCCACCGCGGCCCAGGCCGCCCCCGCCCACCACGCGGCAGCCGCCCACGCCGCGGCCCACCACCACGCGCCCTTCGCGGTGCGCGCCACGGTGGTCCCGAAGACGGCCGTGAAGGCCTTCGGCGGCGGCGTCATCTACACGCCGCAGGACACCGGCAAGGCCGTCCTCGGTGCCGTCGTCATCACCCCGGGCTTCACCGACACGAACGCCGACGAGAAGGCGACGGCCGAGCTCGTCGCCTCGCAGGGCTTCGTCGCGTTCGCCATCGACACCCTCGACGTGTACGACCTGCCCGACCAGCGCGCCACCGAGATGCTCGCCGCGGCGGACTACCTCACCGGGACGAGCGCGGTGAAGTCCGAGGTGTCCGCGAACGACGTCGCCCTCCTGGGCTACTCGTTCGGCGGCGGCGGCACGATGCAGGCGGCGCAGTCGCGCCCGTCCATCAAGGCAGCGGTCACGCTCATGCCGTACGACTTCCCGCCCGCGGACCAGCCGGACGCGCAGTACCCGGCGTACCCGAAGCTGACGGTGCCCACGCTGGTCATCACGGGCCAGAAGGACGAGGTCGCCGTCCCCGCGGAGTTCGGCAAGCCCGCGTACGACTCCATCCCGGCGGGCACGCCCAAGCAGTACCTGGAGCTGAAGGGCCTCGGTCACGCGGCGGGCGAGCACGTGCCGGTCGCCACGATCCGCACCGCCGTCACCGCGTTCCTCAAGCGCTACCTCGACGGCAACAGCGCCTACGCGAAGTTCATCTGCCCGGCGCCGAAGGTGGGCGGTCCCATCAGCGCGTCGGTCAGCTACTGCCCGAAGGGCTGATCCCCTCCGCTCCATCCCGCGCGGCGTCCGACCATCCGGTCGGGCGCCGCGCGGGCGTGTCCCCCGGGCCGCCGCCTAGGGTGGGGGACGAACCACCATCCGCCCCCGCTCGACGCGGGCCGGCCACCGAACGGAGCGCTGATCGCGCTGAGCACCACCCCGCCGCCCGGCGACCCGCGGCGCCCCCGCCGGGATCCCGGAGCCGCGCGTCCGCCGCGCCAGCGCCGCCGCCGCGTCAACCCGCAGGAGATGCGCGACGTCCGCGCGCGCCTCCGCGGCACCATCTACGAGGGCACCGAGCCCGCGCACGGCCGCCTCGGCGACCTGTACTCCCCGCGCCAGATCGTCGACTTCTGCCTCGACCTCGGGGAGGTGATGCTCGCCTCCGGTGCCGACGTCCGCGCGGTCGAGATCGCCATCGTCGCCGTGAGCACGAAGTGGAACCTCGCGCCGCTGGAGCTCGACATCACGGGCACGGCCATCACCATCCAGTACGCGCCGCACGAGGGCCCGCCGCTCGTCAAGCTGCGCGTGGTCACGGCCGAGGGCAGCGACCTGCACCGGCTCTCGCTCGTGTACCAGATCGTCGACGAGCTGCTCCACGACGACCTCGACATGACGAGCGCCGTCGACGGCCTCGTCGAGGTGCTGAAGTCGCCGCCGCGCTGGCCGTCGTGGATCACCGACGCCGCCATGGGGCTGTTCGGCGTCTCCGTGTCGCTGCAGGCGGGCGGATCGCTTCCGGGCGCCGTCGGGGCGTTCCTGCTGATGATCGGCGCGATGGTCCTCGGCCGGCAGCTCTTCCGTCGCGGCATCCCGCCGTTCTTCGTGGTGGCCGTGCAGTCCGCGATCGTCGCCGCCGTCGGCACGCTCGCGATCTGGTCCGGCGTCATGCCCGCGGGGAGCGCCGCCGCGATGGTCGCCGCCGTCGTGGTGCTGATCCTCCCCCACGTCACCATCGTCACGTGGGCCCAGGACGCCATCTCCGGATTCCGGGCCATGGCGCTGTCGCGGGCCATGATCATCGTGCTCATCGTCGCGGGCATCGCCGTCGGCATCCCGGGCGGCCTCGCGCTCACGGCGGGCGTCGACATCGAGGTGGATCCGACCGACATCACCCTCCGCTCCCTGCCCTTCTGGATGCTGCTCATCACGACGTTCTTCGCGGCAGGTGCCACCGGGATCACGCAGGGCGCGAACGCGCGCGTGATGCCCGTCGCCATCGCCGTCGCGATCGTGGGCACGACGGCGCTCTACCTCCTCAAGGCGGCGGGCGTCCCGCTGCTCGCGGGCACGTTCCTCGTCGCGACGCTGCTCGGCGCGCTCGGGACGGTGGTCGCGGCGCGCCTGCGGGTGTCGGCCACGGCGATCGCGGTGCCCGCCTTCTGCGGGTCCCTCCTGCCCTCGCTCGCGGTCGCCTCGGCGCTGCTCAACTCGATGGCCGGCACGTCGGGAGCCACGGGCGCGTTCGTCGGCGCGATGGCGACGACCCTCGCGATCGGCGCGGGCCTCGTTCTCGGCAGCCTGCTCGCGACGCCGCAGGCGCGCCGTCACCTCCGCCGCCGGGCGAAGCGCGTGGTCGTGCAGTCGGTGCGGCTCGACACGACGCCGATCGGCATCATCCGCGACCCGTCAATGCTCGATCCGCCGGCGGGCTCGGGAGGATCTGCGTGAGGGAGCTCCTCCTCGTCTCGCATCCCGAGGCGACGCATCACGTCGAGGGCGGGGTCGGCGGCTGGCACGACTCCGAGCTGACCCCGCGCGGGCTCGCGCACGCGTCCCGCATCGCATCCGCGGTCGCGACGCGCGTGCCCCCGGGGACGCCGATCCTCACGTCGGATCTGCGGCGCACGCGGCAGACCGCCGACGCGATCGCCGCCCTCGTCGGCGGGAGCCCCACGGCGGTGCCCGAGCTGCGGGAGAAGTCCTACGGCGAGGGCGAGGGCCAGCCGGACGCGTGGTTCCGCGAGCGCTTCGTCCCGCCGCCTGCGCACGGCGAGCGGATGCATCACGACGAGGGTCTCGCGGGCGCCGAGACGAAGGCCGAGTGGGTCGCCCGCGTGTACCGCGGGATGGACGCTGTCATGGCCGACCCGGCGCCGCACCGCGTCATCGTCACGCACGGCGGGTCCGGCACGTTCGTCATCGCCCGGTGGATCGGCATGCCCCTCACTGCGCTCGACGTGGTGGGCTTCCGCCTGCCGGCCGGGAGCATCACGCACCTGGTGGAGGACGACGTGTTCCACAACCGCACGGTCGTGACGCTCGGCGAGACCGCGCACCTCGCGGGCTGAGGCCGGGAGGCGCGCGCCGCCCGCCGGGAGGCGCACGCAGCGGGCGTCTGGCACGGTGGTCGGATGAGGATCCTCGTGGTGGACGACGAGCGGCGGCTGGCCGACGGGATCCGGCGCGGGCTGCAGGCCGAGGGGTTCGCGGTCGACGTGGCGCACGACGGCGTCGACGGCCTGTGGTGGGCCCGCGAGAACCGCTACGACGCGATCCTCCTCGACCTGATGATGCCCGGCCTGAGCGGCTGGGCCGTGTGCCGCACGCTCCGCGAGGAGGGCGTCTGGACGCCCGTCCTCATCCTCACCGCCAAGGACGGCGACTGGGACGAGGTCGAGGCGCTCGAGGCGGGCGCCGACGACTTCGTCACCAAGCCGTTCGCGTTCCCCGTGCTGGTGGCGCGGATCCGCGCGCTCGTGCGCCGCGGCGCCCCGGCGCGGCCGGTCGCGCACCGCATCGGCGACCTCGTCGTGGATCCGGGTCCACGACGGGCTTCCCGCGGCGGCGAGGAGATCGAGCTGACGAGCCGCGAGTTCGCGGTGCTGGAGTTCCTCGCGCGGAACGCCGGCAGCGTCGTGTCCAAGCGAGAGGTGGTGGCGAACGTGTGGGACGACGACTTCGACGGCGACCCGTCCATCGTGGAGGTGTACGTGGCGCACCTCCGGCGGAAGCTCGACCGGCCGTACGGCACCGCGACCATCGAGACGGTGCGAGGCGCGGGCTACCGGATCGGCGGGTCCGATGCGTGAGCGGGGCCGTCGGCGCCGGTCCCTGCGCGTGCGCGCCACCACGGCGGTCGCCCTCCTCGCGCTCCTGCTCGGGGCCGTCGGCGCGGGCGCCTTCGCGCTGCTGCTCCGCGGATCCCTGGAGGACGGCGTGCGCGAGGCCGCGAGCCAGAGGCTCGAGACGGTGTCCGACGCGGTCGCCGCGGGCGGCCCGCAGGCCGTGGCCGACCTGGGCGACGACGACCTCGTGCAGGTGCTCGACGGCGACGGCCGCGTCATCGCGCACGGCGAGGACGCCGACGGTCCCGCGCTGTACGACGGCCGACGTGCCGACGACGTGGTCGTCGACGGCGAGCGCCGGCTGGTGGTCGCGGGCGACGTGGAGGACGCGGGCGACGTGACCGTGGTCGTCGCCGCGTCCCTCGAGGACGCCGACGACGCCGTCGCCGCGGTCGTGCGCCTGCTCGCCGTCGCCGTGCCGCTGGTCGTGGCGCTCGTGGCGCTGCTGGCGTGGGTGGTCGTGGGGCGCGCGCTCCGACCCGTGGAGCGGATCCGCCGCGATGCCGAGGCCGTCGGCTCGTCCCCCGGCGACGCCCGCATCGACGAGCCCGGCACCGGCGACGAGGTCGACCGCCTCGCGCGCACCCTCAACGGCATGCTCGCCCGCCTCGAGGCGGCCCGCACGGCGCAGCGGCGCTTCGTCTCCGACGCGTCGCACGAGCTGCGCTCCCCGCTCGCGACCGTGCGGCAGCACGCCGAGCTCGCGCGCATCCACCCGGATCGCACGAGCCTCGCCGAGCTCGCCGACGTGGTGCTCGACGAGGGCGCGCGGCAGCAGGACCTCGTCGACGCGCTCCTCGTGCTCAGCCGGCTCGACGAGGGCGCGGCGCTCGACGCGCGCCCCGTGGACCTCGACGACATCGCGCTGGAGGAGGTCGCGCGCCTGCGCGGGCGATGCGGCGTGCGCGTCGACGGATCCGGCATCCGGGCTGCCCGGGTCGATGGCGACGCGCGCCTCCTCGCGCTCGCGGTGCGCAACCTCGCGGAGAACGCGGCCCGGCACGCGGCGTCCACCGTGACCGTCACCACCGCGGCCACGGTCGAGGGCGTCGAGCTCGCGGTCGACGACGACGGACTCGGGATCCCCGCCGCCGAACGCGAGCGCGTGCTCGACCGGTTCGTGCGCCTCGACGAGGGGCGCGACCGCGACTCCGGCGGATCCGGGCTCGGCCTCGCCATCGTGCGCGCGGTCGCGGAGGCGCACGGCGGATCCGCCCGGGTGGAGGAGGCGCCGGGCGGCGGCGGCGCGCGCGTGGTGCTGCGACTGCCGGCCGCAGCGGCTTAGGGTCCGATTAAGGTGCCCCGGGTCAGGGTGGCCGCATGACCACGCACACGACATCGACCACCGCCCGCCGCGCCGCCCTGGCGCTCGCCCTCCCGCTGATCGGCGGCCTCGCCCTGGCGGGCTGCTCCGCGGGAGCCGCGCCCGTGTCCGCCCCGGGCACCGTCCCATCCGCCGCTTCCGCCCCGGCCGCAGGCGCCGACGGTGCCACGCCGCTCGCCGCCGACGGTGCGCTCGCCGCCGCCGTCGCGACCGCGATCGCGGCCGTCCCCGGCAGCGCGCTCCTCTCCGTCGACCAGGAGGCGGGCGGTACGTCGTGGGAGGTCGTCGTCGCCGAGCAGGACGGCCGCGAGCACGAGGTGCACACGGCCGTCGACGGATCCGCGGTCACCGCCGGTCCCGTCGCCGAAACCGCCGACGCGGACGACGTCGCCGAGAACCAGGCGCTGCTCCAGGGCGCCCGCACCGCGTACGCCGACGCCGCATCGGCCATGACGGGCGCCGTCGCCGGCACGGTCACCGAGCTCGGCCTCGACGAGGACGGCGGTCGGATCCTCTGGGAGGGCGACGTCGTCGATGCGTCGGGCATCACGCACGGCGTGCGGGTCGACGCGGGCTCGGGCGAGGTGGTCGACCAGAGCGTCGACGACTGAGGCCGGAGCGCCGTCCCCGGCGCCGGCGGGGATCCGCCGCCGGGGCCGGGCCTAGCCTGGGAGGACCTGTCCCCCCGAGGGACGCCACCCACTCGCGAGGAGGATCCCCATGGACGTGCACCCCGGAGTCAGCCTGCTGGACGACGACGTGCGGGACGCGCACGAGCTGTTCCGCTCGCTTCACGCGCACCCCGAGCTCTCGATGCAGGAGCACGCGACCGCGGCCGCGATCGAGGCGTACCTGGAGGCGATCGGCGCCGAGACGAGCCGCTGCGGCGGCACCGGCGTGGTGGGGATCCTCCGCAACGGCGACGGCCCGGTGGTCGCGTTCCGCGCCGACACCGACGGCCTCCCCATCCTCGAGGAGACGGGCCTCGCGCACGCCAGCCGCGACACGGGCATCGACCCGTCGGGACAGGAGGTGCCGACGATGCACGGCTGCGGCCACGACTTCCACGTCGCCGCCGCGCTCACCACCGCGCAGGCGCTCGCCGCGAACCGCGACGCGTGGGCCGGCACGATCGTCTTCGTGTTCCAGCCCGGCGAGGAGACCGGGGAGGGCGCCCGCGCCATGCTCGCCGACGGCCTCTGGGACCGGGCGCCCCGCCCCGAGGTGATCCTCGGCCAGCACGTCTTCCCGCTCCCCGTCGGCATGGTCGCCACGCGCGAGGGCGCGTTCATGAGCATGAGCGACTCGTGGAAGGTCACCGTGAAGGGCCGCGGCGCCCACGGGTCGCAGCCGCAGAACTCCATCGACCCGATCGTCGCGGCCAGCGCCATCGTGCTCCGCCTGCAGACGGTGGTCGCGCGCGAGCTGGATCCGCAGGCGGCGGCCGTCGTGACCGTCGGCACGTTCCAGGCGGGCACGAAGGAGAACATCATCCCCGAGCACGCCGTGCTCGGCCTCAGCATCCGCACGTTCGACCCGGCCGTGCGCGAGCGCGTCCTGGCGTCGGTCCGGCGGATCATCCTCGCCGAGGCCGCCGCGAGCGGGGCGCCGGAGCCCGAGATCGAGGAGATCGTGTCGTTCCCGCTCAACCGCAACGACCCCGAGGCGACGCGCGGGATCGTTGCGGCGCTCACCGCGCAGCTCGGCGAGGACATGGTCGAGGAGTCGCCGCCGATCATGGGCAGCGAGGACTTCGGGATCCTCGGCGAGGCGATCGGCGTGCCCACCGTCTACTGGGCGTTCGGCGGCGTCGAGGCGTCGGCGTTCGGCGGCGAGACCCCGCCGCCCGGCAACCACACGCCGCAGTTCGCGCCCACGATGGAGGGCACGATCGAGACGGGCGTCAAGGCCGCGACGGCCGCCCTGCTCTCGCGCGTCGGGGTGGGCCGCGCGTAGGTTCGAGGGACACGCACACGACAGGAGGCACCACCATGTCCGACGCACTCGTCGCCGGGGCCGTCGTCGCCCCGCTCGCCATCGCCTACGTCGCGCTCGTCGTGACGGCGCTCGTGCAGGTCGTCCGCGACCGCGCGCTGACCGGGCTCGCGCGGGACCTCTGGATCATCGGGATCGTGCTGTTCCCGATGATCGGCGCGATCGCCTGGTTCGGCATCGGCCACCGCACGCCCGAGGCGCAGCGCGCCGTCGACAGCCTGCGGCTCAGCCTGTAGTCACGGATCGGGGCTCCCATCGGATCCCCGCGCCCGCCGCTCGACCCCGGTCAGCGGCGGGCGCGCCTGTTCCGCCACGCGGACCACGCGCCGGTCGCCCACAGCGCCCAGAGCACGAGGAGCGGCTGGAAGACCAGCCGGATCGCCCGCGCGGCGTCGGTCTCGAGGCCGAACGCGGGCGTGCGGGTGACGAGCTGCGAGATGTTGCCCGGGAAGATCGCGATGAAGAACAGCGCGACCACGAGGCCCACCCACACGCGCCAGCGGCCGAGGAGCACGAGCGACAGGCCGAGCGTGATCTCCACGACGCCCGACGCGAGCACCACGAAGTCGGGGTCCATCGGCAGCCAGGTGGGCACCTGCGCCTGGAACGACTCCCGCGCGACCGTGAGGTGGCCGGTGCCGGCCATGATCAGCACGAGGCCGAGCAGGATCCGCCCGATCGTGCGCGGGATCGAGCGGCGTCCGCCATCCGGGGCGATGCGCTCGTCGGCGGTGGGGCGGGTCGCGGGGCTCGTGGTCATGCGCCCAGTCTGACGCGGGCCGGATGCGCGGCCCCTCCACGCGGATCCCCGTGGCAGCGCCTCTTCCCCGGGTGCCGGAACCGGTCCTGGGATCCCGCCATGACCGACCTCCCCGACATCGCGACCGGCGCGGACACCGACGTCCTCGGCCCCGACGACCGCCCCCGCCCGCCGCGCGCCGACGAGCGCGCCTGCCTCACCGGCTTCCTCGCGATGAACCGCGCCACCGTGATCCGCAAGGCCCGCGGCCTCACCGACGCCGACGCCGCGCGCCGCGTCCTCCCCAGCCTCACCTCGGTCGCGGGCGCGCTCCGGCACCTCGCCGACGTCGAGCGGTCGTGGACCGTCGAGCTCATGGAGGCCGGCGACTACGACCGGCGCTTCGGCGGGGACGACGACCCGGACGGCGAGTGGCGGGTGAGCCCGACCGACTCGCTCGCCGAGATCGTCGCGGACTACGCGCGCGCCTGCGCGGAGAGCGACGCCGTGATCGCCCGGCACGACCTCGACGACATCGCCGCCGCCGGACCGCCCGACGAGATGCCCTCGCTGCGCTGGATCGTCGTGCACCTCATCGAGGAGACCGCGCGCCACGCGGGCCACGTCGACGTCGTGCGGGAGCTGGTCGACGGCGTCACCGGCGAGTGATCCCATCGGCCCGGACACGGCTCACGGCAGCGTCGTGATCACGAAGGCGAGCCCGAAGAAGACCACGCCGAGGGCGATGAGCAGGAAGAGCCCGAGCGTCGGCCGCATCCGGAGCCGACGCCCGGCCGCCGCGACGCCGCGCGAGCGACGCGCGCGCCGGCGCGTGCGCCCCGGCTCCGGCACGGCGAGCGCCTCGTCGGACGCGGTGAGCACGGAACGCTCCTCGCCCTCGAGCGACCGCAGCCGGTCGTCGCGCCAGCGCTCCCAGCGGTCGACCTTCGCCATCAGGGCGGCGGTCGCGTCGATCACGTCGTGCCAGCGGCGGGGATCCAGCGTCACCATGTCGGCGGGCGAGCGCAGCAGCAGGCGGTCGCCGCGGATCTCCACGTCGAATCCGTCCACCCGGTCCACGAGCACGGCCATGACGTCCGGCGTGAAGAGGTAGAGGGCGTCGCGCTCGTAGCCGTCGGGGCAGTAGAGCGCCGCGTGCCGGTCGAAGTCGCCCTCGAGCTCGAGGCGCTGGTCGCGGGCGACGTCGATGGTCGGCGTCATCTCCCGGCGGAGGCGCGTGCGGTTCGAGATCACCTGGATGTGCGGCAGCTCGCGGCGGAGGCCGATCATCGCGTAGCCGCCGTACTGCGTGATGCCGTCGAACCGCGACCCCTGGTTGAGCTCGTGGTTGCCGAACTCGACGGGGCGCGCGGTGCGCGGCCGCATGACGCGGGTCACGAACATGCCGCGCGCGGCGGATCCCATGTGCCCGTCGGAGACCGGCCCCGGTGCGTAGCTCAGGCCGTTGATCCGCCCGAAGCGCGTGAGGCGGTAGTGGGAGCGGATCGTGCTGCGGCGGCGGCGGGTGCGGATGAGGCGCCACGCGAAGAAGACGCCGACCCCGAAGAGCGGGATCGCGAAGACGGTCATGCCCAGGGCGTCGCCGCGGGTCTCGGGGTCGTCGGTGACGATCGCCCCCAGGCCGCCGGTGAGCAGGAGGACGCCGCCGAGCGGGATCGCGAGCACGGCGAGGATGCCCAGGGCGATGCGGCCGAGCACGAACAGCGGCGAGACCAGGATCGGGAACCGCGCCGTGAACTCGCGCCGGAACCGGCGGAGGTCGTCGCGGGCGATGCGGTCGGTCAGCGGCGTCGTGTCCAGCTGCGGCCGGCTGGGCGCGTGCGTCGTCATGGATCCCCTCGTCCTCGCGGCGTCGCGGCCGCCCGTCCACCGTACCGAGGCGGCGCGGCGCCGCCCGGCGCGCGGACGCCCCCAGGTCGGGCGGCACGAGCGCGGGAGCGGGATCGCTCCTGCCGTTCGCGCGTTCGCGGCTCCTGCGCCCGTACCCTGACCCGATGGACCTGCAGCAGCTCTTCGGCCTCGACGGACGCACGGCGCTGGTCACCGGCGGCAGCTCCGGCATCGGGCGCGCCATCGCCGAGGCGCTCGCGTCCGCGGGCGCGCACGTGCTCATCGCCGCGCGCACCGCGGCCACGATCGACCAGACGGTGGCCGGGATCCGCGCGCAGGGCGGGTCGGCGGACGGCATCGTCGCCGATCTGTCGACCCGCGCGGGCGCGCACCTGCTCGCGGACCGGGCGCTCGCGGCCGGCGCCGTGGACGTGCTGGTGTGCTGCGCGGGCATCAACCTCCGCCCGCCCCTGGCCGAGCTCGGCGAGGACGTCTGGGATGCCACCATGGCCGTCAACCTCGACGCGCCGTTCGTCCTCGGCCAGCGTCTCCTGCCCCTGATGGCGGAGCGCGGTCACGGCCGCGTCATCCACGTCAGCAGCCAGCAGGCGCAGCGGGCGTTCGCCGCGAGCGGCGCCTACGGGGTGTCGAAGGCCGGGCTCGAGGCGCTCGCCCGCTCCCAGGCGGAGGCGTGGTCGGCCCAGGGGGTGACGGCCAACGTGCTGGTCCCCGGCTTCGTGCTCACGGCCCTGAACGCGCGGCTGGGCTCCGATCCGGCGACGGTCGCCGCGCTCGCGGCCCGCACCCTGGTCGGCCGCAACGGCGTCCCCTCCGACTTCGCCGCACCCGCCGTCTTCCTCGCGGGCGCGGGATCCGCGTACGTGACCGGTCAGACCATCGCGGTCGACGGCGGCTTCTCCGTGCACTGACGGCGAGACGGGTCGCGGGAATCCGTCGGTCCCGGGGAGCGCGCATGCCCCGACGGCCACGCCCGCCTCGGCGCCGACGCCTCCGTCGACGCCTCCGCGAGGCTCAGGAGAACGCGCCCCTGTACGCCGCCGCCGGGTGCGACTCGGGCAGCCGGTCGCGCCCGGTCAGCTTGTGCCGGAGCGTGCCCGGCTCGTACTCGCGCTGCTGCAGGCCGCGCTCCTGGAGCACGGGCGTGACGTGATCGACGAAGTCCTCGTAACTGCCGGGGAGGGTCCAGTTGATGACGTTGATCCCGTCGACGCCCGCCTCCTGCCATCCCGCGAGCACGTCGGCGATCTGCTCGGGCGTGCCCACAACGCGGCCGCGCAGCTTCGCGGAGAGCCGGGCGAGGTCGGCGATGGTCGGCTCGCGGTCGGGCGATGCCTCCCGCAGCCAGTTGAGGTGGCTCTGCCCGGCCTGCGTCTCGACCTGGCTGAGCGGGGTGGCCGGATCCAGCTGCTCGCCCGTCTTCGGGTCGAAGCCGAGGTTGGAGTGCAGGAGGAACCCGTCGGCGCTCAGGTACTCGTCGATCTCCGCCTCGTTGCGCTTCGCCTCCTCCTCGGTGCTCCCGGTGATGAACGACAGCCCGAGCCAGAAGGACAGGTCGTCCGCCCGCCGGCCCGCGTCCACGGCGAGCGCCCGGGTGTCCTCGATCAAGGCACGGGTCTTCTCCGGCGTCGACGACAGGATGAACTGCGCCTCCGCGTTCCGGGCGGCGAAGCGGCGGCCGACGGGCGAGGATCCGGCCTGGAAGAGCACGGGCGTGCGCTGCGGCGACGGCGACGACAGGTGCGGGCCGGCCACCTTGTAGCGAGGGCCCTCGTGGTCGATGCGGTGGATCCTCGACGCGTCCGAGAACACGCCGCGCGCCTTGTCGCGCTGGAGCGCGTCGTCGTCCCACGAGCCCTCCCACAGCTTGTAGACGACGTCGAGGTACTCGTCGGCCCAGGCGTAGCGGGCGTCGTGGTCCTCGAGGCCGTCGTGCCCGAAGTTGCGGGCGGCGCCGTCGAGCGCGCTCGTCACCACGTTCCAGGCGATGCGCCCCTTCGTGATGTGGTCGAGCGTCGACACCTTCCGCGCGAAGTCGAAGGGGTGCGCCTGGAGCACCGAGCTCGTGAACGCGAAGCCGAGGTGCTCGGTGCTCACGGCGAGCGCCGAGATCAGCACGGACGGGTCGTTGCTCGGGAACTGCAGGCCCTCGCGCGCGTTGACGTCGTAGGCGCCGCCGCCCGGACCGTAGAGCCCGATGACGTCGGCGAAGAACATGGCGTCGAAGCGGCCGCGCTCGAGCGTCTTCGCGAGGTCCACCCACAGCTCGACGTCCTTGAACTCGTGCTGCCGGGCGGACGGGTGCCGCCACAGTCCGTGCTGGATGTGGCTGGCCGTGTTCATCACGAAGGCGGCGAAGCGGAGCGGGGGCCGGGCGTCGGGCATGGGGATCCTCTCGTCGGACCTCCAGCGTCGCACGGGTGGGGAAATGCGGGTCGGGCGGGCGTAGCCGGCCGTCACACGCGCGCTGTGCAGCGGGCACGCAGGAGCGCCCGGCCAGCCGCTACCGTCGGCGCACACGGACGCGGACCTCGATCAGGTGCCGGTCCGCGATCCACTCCTCCCTCTCCCCGGCGCCGACGCACGTCCGCGCCGCCCCTCTCCGGAAGGTCCCGCATGCCCTGTCGCCTCACGATCACGCACCGTTCCACCGTCGCCGCCGCTGCCGCCGTCTGCCTCGGCGCCGCCCTGCTCGGCTCGGCGGCCCCCGCGTCCGCCGCCGACGCGGACGCGCCCGCGTCCGCGTCCGCTCCCGCCTCGTTCGTCCCCGTCGCCGCGCCCGCCGCTCCCGCCTCCGACGAGGTCTCCTACTGGACGCCCGAGCGTCGCGCCGCGGCGACGGAGGACGACGGCCCGGGCGACGCGACCGCCGCGTCCGGATCCGAAGCCGGATCCGAGGCCGCGACCTCCGACGCGACCCGCACCGTGAACCACGCCGAGCAGATCGCGCCCGTGTCGCACATCGGCCGCATCTACTACGTGCAGGAGGGCTACGGCCACTGGTGCTCGGCGAACGTCGTCGCCTCCGCGAACGGATCGACCATCGCCACGGCGGGGCACTGCGTGACCATGGACCAGACCTTCTCGACCCAGATGGTCTTCTACCCCGCCTACGAGTCGGGCGGCTCACCCTACGGCGGGTGGCCCGTCGTGGGCGGCAACGTCACGTCCGGCTGGTACGCGGGCAACAACGCCGACCAGGCGGAGGACAGCGCGTTCATGGCCGTCGCCCGCGACGGCGACGGGGCGACCGTCCAGAGCGTCGTCGGCGCCTCCCCCGTGCTCTTCGACCAGTCGGCGACGCAGGTCTTCTCCGCCTTCGGCTACCCCGCGGTCGGGCGCTTCGACGGCGAGCACCTCGACCGCTGCACCGGCCCGGGCACGGCGGCCGGGAGCGCTCAGATCCTCATCGCGTGCGACATGACGGGCGGCGTCTCGGGCGGCCCGATCCTCGCCGGCGACGGCAGCGACGGCGCGCAGATCGCGAACGTGGCCGAACGCGACGACACGGGCACCCACAACCTCGGCCCGCTCTGGCAGGCATCCGCGCACTCCGCGTACGACCTCACGGCGGCCATCACGACCTGATCCACGCAGCCTCCCCCGGGCCGCATCCGCGGACCCGCCCGTTCCATCCTCCTGAAGGAATCGACCATGACCAGATCACCGCACCCGTCCCGCCATCCGCTCCGGATCGCCGTCGCGGGGGCACTCCTCACCGGTGGCGTCCTCGTGTCGCTGGCCGCCGCGCCGGCTGAGGCGTCACCGGCGCACCCGTCCGCGGACGCGTCGAGCGTCAGCGTGCCGACCGTCGTCTCCGTGCCGTCCGCGCAGGCGGCCGCTGCGCTGGCGTACTGGACGCCGGCGCGCAAGGCCGCCGCGATCGCCGCATCGGACGGCACCGTCCCCGGTCCCGCACCGGAGGCCGCGTCGGCCGCCGCCGCGCCCATCTCGGTCGCCGAGCACGTGGCCCCCGTCCCGCACATCGGCCGCTTCTTCTACGACCGCGACGGGCACAGCTACGCCTGCAGCGCGAACGTCGTCCAATCGGGGAACCGCTCCACCGTCGCGACGGCGGCGCACTGCCTGACCGGCGGCGGCGCCTTCTCGACGAACGCCGTGTTCACCCCCGACTACGACAACGGGACCTCGCCGTACGGCGACTGGCCCATGGTGACCGGCGTGATCGCGGGCGGCTACTTCGCCGACAACAGCGACATAGCGGATGACTCCGCGTTCCTGGTGGTCGCGCACGACGCCGCGGGACGGGACATCCAGAGCGTGGTGGGCGGCTCACCCGTGCTCTTCGACCAGCCCCTCGTGCAGCCGGGGACCGTATACGGCTACCCCGCGCAGGGCCGCTTCGACGGCCTCACCCTGCAGCGGTGCCGGGGTACCTTCCACGCCTTCAGCACGCAGCAGATCGTGCTCGACTGCGACATGCGCGAGGGCGTCTCCGGCGGTCCGATCTTCGAGGGCGACGACGCGAGCGGTCCGCAGTACGCGGACGAGAACGCGCGGGTCACCGCAGAGCCGAAGGTGCTGGGCCCGATCTGGCTGGCCAACGAGCACGCGGCCTACGACACCGCGGCAGCGTACACGGGCTGAGCCGCGGCAGCCGGCGGCTGCCGATCGGAGGGAGGGCCGCGGTCACGGTGCGTTACGCGCCGTGAACGCGGCCCTTCCCCGGTCGGGGGGGGAACTACGGGCACGGTGGGCGGCGGCTGTGCGGTCCGCGGTCAGGTCGGCGCGGCCGCTCGCTACCGTGTGCGCGCGGCGCTCGCCGTGATCCCCCTCCGTCCCGCTCCGCTCCGAGAGGACCCGCCATGCCCCTGTCCCCGTACCTCCCCACTCGACGGACGCGGACGGCGGGGCTCTCCGCCGCGTCCGCCGTGGCCATCGGCGTCCTGCTCTGCGGCGCGCCCGCCGCGTGGGCGGGCGACCGGACCGCCGCGGATCCCGCGACCTCCGCCCGCCCGCTCGAGCTGCACGCCTCGGCCACGGAGGCCGCCGACGCGCTCGCCTTCTGGACGCCCGCCCGGATGGCCGCGGCCACCCGGAGCGACGATCCGGCCACCACCGTCGACGCCCTCGACGCCGCCGCGCCGGCAGCGCGCCCGGACGCCGCGATCGCCGCATCCGACGCGGCCTCCCCCGCACCGATCTCCACCGCCGAGCAGGTGCCCGTCGTCCCCCACATCGGCAAGCTCTTCGGGATCTTCGGCAGCTCCATCGAGACCTGCAGCGCGAACGTCGTCGTCTCCGGCAACAAGTCCGTGGTCGCCACCGCCGGGCACTGCGTCCTCCGCGGCGGCCAGTACGCCTCGCGCCTGATCTTCGCCCCCGCGTACGCGAACGGCCAGGATCCGTACGGGACGTGGGCTCTGAGCGGCGCGGTCGTCGCTGCGGGCTACGCGCAGGACGAGAGCGACCAGGGCGATGACACGGCCTTCGCCGTGGCCGCGCCGAACGCGGACGGGGCCGACATCACGAACGTCGTCGGCGCGTCCCCCGTGCTGTTCGACCAGGATCCCGCCGAGCTCGGCACGGTCTACGGCTACCCGGGGGCCGGCCGCTTCGACGCGCGCACGCTCCAGCGCTGCCGCGGCGTCTTCGAGACCTTCGACCCGGAGCGGATCGACGTGGCGTGCGACATGAACGAGGGCGTCTCCGGCGGGCCGATCTTCGCGGGCGACGGATCCGACGGCGCCGAGTTCGGGAACGCCGCCGCCCGCTTCGAGGACTCCTCCCACGTCGTCGGCACGCTCTGGATGGCGGCCGAGCACGCGGCCTACGACCAGGCGGCGGCCGTCCCGGCCGTGACCGCAGCAGGCTGATCCGCGCCCGGCGCGCACCGAGCCGCCGCGCGCCGGGCCGCGATCAGCGCCGCGCCGCCTCGAGCGCCCGCGCGGCCTTCACGAGGTCCGCGCAGCGCTCGCCGATCATCATCGTCGTGATGTTCGGGTTCACGGTCGTGAGCTCGGGCATCACCGACGCGTCGGCGACCCGCAGACCCGTGACGCCCTTGACGCGCAGCTCCGGATCCAGCGGCGACATCTCGTCGTCGACCGCGCCCATCCGCACCGTGCCCGCCGGGTGGTAGACGGTGTTGTGCGTGCGGGAGATGTAGTCCGCGAGCTCCTCGTCGGTCTGCGCCTCGACGCCCGGGTACAGCTCGCGGCCGGCCCACTCCGCCATCGCGGGCTGCGCCACGATCTCGCGCGCGAGCCGGATCCCGGCGATGAGCACGCGCATGTCATGCGGGTCGGTGAGGTAGCGCGGATCCACGAGCGGCTTGTCGCGGTGGTCGCGGCTGCGGAGGCGCACCGTGCCGCGCGAGCGCGCGTGCGTGACGTTCGGCGTGAGGCAGAAGCCGTTCTCCGTCGTCGGGTAGCCCTGGCGCACCGTGTGCATGTCGAACGGCACCGAGCCGTAGTGGAACATGAGGTCCGGCCGGTCGAGCCCCTCCTCGGTGGTCGCGAAGATCCCGATCTCCCACCACTGCGTGCTCTCCGTCGGCATGGGCTGCTTCGCCTCCCACTGGATCACGCCCTCGGGGTGATCCTGCAGGTTCTCGCCCACGCCGGGTGCGTCGACGCGCACGGGGATGCCGAGCTCCGCCAGGTGCGCGGCCGGCCCGATGCCCGAGAGCATGAGCAGCTTCGGCGAGTCGATGGCCCCGGCGGAGAGGATGACCTCCCGGCGCGCACCGATGGTGCGCGTCCTCGCGAACGCGTTGTCGACGACCTCCACGCCCGTGCACCGGCGCTCGTCGTCGAACGCGAGCGCGCGCGCCTTGAGGTCGGTGAGCACGGTGAGGTTCGGCCGGTCGGCGATCGGGTGCAGGTACGAGACCGACGACGACGCGCGCGTGCCGTCCGCCTGCCGGTTGATCTGGAAGAAGCCGGCCCCGTTCCGCACGGTCTCGCCGGTGTTGAAGCGCGTGCGCGGGATGCCCGCCTGCTCGCACGCGTCGAGGAGCGCGACGCCGGACGGGTCGCGCGGCGGCACGTTCATGAGGTGCACCGGGCCGTCGTGGCCGTGGTGCGGCTCCGGATCCTCGTTCGTCTCGAGCCGCCGGTAGAGCGGGTAGGTGCTGTCGGCGTCCCAGCCGGTGGCGCCGTGCTCGTGCGCCCAGCCGTCGAGGTCCTCGCGCGGGGCCCAGAACGCGATGCACGAGTTGTGGCTCGAGCAGCCGCCGAGCACCTTGGCGCGCGCGTGGCGCATCGACGAGTTGCCGTTCTCCTGCGGCTCGATGGGGTAGTCCCAGTCGTAGCCGGACTCGAGCAGCTCCATCCACCGGTCGAGGCGGAGGACCACGTCGAGGTCCCTGTCGTGCGGGCCGGCCTCGATGAGGGCCACCTGCATGTCGGGATCCTCACTGAGGCGGGCGGCGACGGCCGCGCCGGCGGATCCCCCGCCGACGACCACGTAGTCGTACTCGGTGCCGGTCATGTCGTCTCCCCTGCTGTCGCTCATCGCGCCGGGAACCATCCGGTCACCTGCGGGCGCGTGTTCTGGTAGATGTGCTTGGCCTCCTGGTACTCGGCGAGGCCGGTCGGGCCGAGCTCGCGGCCGACGCCGGACTGCCCGAAGCCGCCCCACTCCGCCTGCGGCAGGTAGGGGTGGAAGTCGTTGATCCAGATGGTGCCGTGGCGGAGCGCCTGCGCGACCCGCTGCGCCCGGCCGGCGTCCTGGGACCAGACGGCGCCCGCGAGCCCGTAGTCGGTGTCGTTCGCGATGGCGACCGCCTCCTCCTCCGTGCGGAACGTCTCGACCGTGACGACGGGTCCGAAGGCCTCGTCGACCACCACGGACATGCCCCGCTGCACGCGGTCGAGCACGGTCGGCAGGTAGTAGAACCCGGCCTCGAGGTCGCCCGTGCCGAACGCGCCGCCGGTGCGGAGGCGCGCGCCCTCGGCGATGCCCTTCTCGACGTACGCGTGCACCTTGTCGCGGTGCGCGGCCGAGATGAGCGGGCCGGTCTCGGCGTCGGGGTCGAACGGCCCGCCCAGGCGGATCCCCTCGGCCCGGCGCACGAGCTCGTCGACGAAGCGCTCGGCGACGGACTCCTCCACCACGAGCCGCGCGCCCGCCGAGCACACCTGGCCGGAGTGCACGAAGGCCGCGTTGAGGGCGTTGTCGACGGCCGCGTCGAAGTCGGCGTCGGCGAACACCACGTTGGGGTTCTTGCCGCCGAGCTCGAGCGCGACCTTCTTCACGGTCGCCGCGGCGGCCGCCGCGATGGTGCGTCCCGTGGCGAGGCCGCCCGTGAACGAGACCATGTCGACGTCGGGGTGGCTCGAGAGGGGCGCGCCCGCGACGGCGCCCGCGCCGAGCACCAGGTTGGCGACGCCCGCGGGGAGGCCGACGTCGGCGAGCAGCTGCATCATGAGGATCGAGGTGTGCGGCGTCAGCTCGCTGGGCTTCAGGACGAACGCGTTCCCCGCGGCGAGCGCCGGCGCGATCTTCCACGCGGCCTGCAGCAGCGGGTAGTTCCACGGCGCGATGAGGCCGCACACGCCGACGGGCTCGTGGACGATGCGGCTCACCACGTCCGGGTCGCCGGCGTCGACGACGCGGCCGGCGTCCTGGCCGGCGAGCTTGCCGAAGTACCGGAAGCAGGCGGCGATGTCGTCCATGTCGATCTCGCTCTCCACCAGGCGCTTGCCGGTGTCGAGCGTCTCGGCGCGGGCGAACTCGGCCTTCCGCTCCACGAGGCCGTCGGCCACGCGGAGGAGGAGGTCGCCGCGCTCGGGTGCGGGCGTGCGCGACCAGGCGCCGCCGTCGAACGCGGCGCGGGCGCTCGCGATGGCGCGCTCGACGTCGGCGGTGCCTGCTTCGGAGACGTGCCCGACGAGGGATCCGTCGGCCGGGCAGCGGATCTCGCGGGTCGCGCCGTCGGCGGCGGGCTGCCAGCTGCCGTCGATGAAGAGGGAGGCGGGCGCCTCGGTCGTGTGCTGCGTGGTCATGCGGTCCTCTCGGGCTGGTCGGTGACGACGACGACGGTGTTGCCCGGCTCGTCGCGGTTGAGGTGGAGGAACTCGAGGTGGGTCTCGTAGTGGTCGAGGACGTCGGCGATCACCTGCTCGGGCGTGTAGTCGAGGACGTCGTAGCCGCGGCTGCCCTCCAGGGAGAAGACCTCGAGGCGGTAGTAGTGCTCCTCGGATCCGGCGGCCGCGTGCGGCGCGTAGGTCGGGGTGTCGTACCGCACCGGGCGGATCGCGTACCGGAAGTCGCGCTCCTCGCCCATCGAGACCTCGAGGTCGAGCTCGCGGATCCCGTGCTCGGAGTGCTCGCCCTCGACGAGGCGCACGGTCGCGCCCTGCACGATGAGCTCGTCGTGCACCTCGGTGAGCGCGGGCAGCGCCACCTCCTCGGTGAAGCGCTGGGCGCGCTCGCGGTCGGGGTACGTCATCGACCGGGCGAGCCGCTGGCGCCAGCTGCGTCCGTGTCCGGTGTCGCCGGAGCGCCCGGAGAGGAGGCCCGGCAGGCTCGACCGGTAGCTGGCGGCGAGGGAGTTCTCCACCTTCAGGGCCTTGTACAGCCCCAGCATGATGAGCAGCAGCACCACCGAGAACGGCAGGCCCATCACCACGGTCGCGCTCTGCAGGGTCGGCACGCCGCCGACCGCGAGCATCACGAGCGTGAGCGCGCCGGTGGCGACGGCCCAGAACAGGCGCAGCCACTTGGGTCCGTCGGTGTCGGCGTCGGGCAGGTGGGAGGTGAGGTTCGCCATGACGAGCGCGCCGGAGTCGGCGGAGGTCACGTAGAAGAGGAGCCCCGTGAAGGTCGCGACGGCGGCCGTGAGCGGAACACCCGGGTACTCGGCGAGCAGCGAGTAGAACGCGCGCTCCGGCGTGTTCATCGCGACGTCGCCGAAGCCGCTGTCGCCGCCCATGACGATGTCGAGGGCGCTGTTCCCGAAGATCGAGATCCACAGCAGGATGAACGCGAACGGCACCACCATCGTGCCGATGACGAACTCGCGGATGGTGCGGCCGCGGGAGATGCGGGCGAGGAACAGCCCCACGAAGGGCGCCCACGCGATCCACCAGGCCCAGAAGAAGAGGGTCCAGCTGCTGAGCCACGCGTCGGGGCGGTCGTAGGCGAAGGTCTCGAGCGTCATGGCGGGGAAGCGGCTGATGACGTCGCCGACGTTCTGCACGATGGCGTCCATCAGGAAGCTCGTGCGACCCGCGAAGAGCACGAAGAGCATGAGCGCGATGGAGCAGAGCACGTTGAGCTCGGACAGGCGCCGGATGCCCTTCTCCACCCCGGTGAGCACCGAGACCGCCGCCATGATCACCGACAGCGCGATGAGGCCGGCCTGCACGGTGAGGCTCTCCGGGATCCCGAACATGAAGTCGATGCCGTAGTTCAGCTGGGCGACGCCGATGCCGAGCGTGGTCGCGATGCCGAAGATCGTGCCGAGCACCGCGGCGATGTCGACCGCGTGGCCGATGGGGCCGTGGATGCGCTTCCCGAAGATCGGGTGCAGCGCCGAGCGGATGCTGAGCGGCAGGTTGTGGCGGTAGGCGAAGTAGCCGAACGCCATGCCCATGAGCGCGTAGAGCGCCCAGCCGGTGAGGCCGTAGTGGAAGAGCGTGTAGACCATGGCCTGCCGCGCGGCCTCGACGGTGGACCCGTCGCCGGTCGGCGGGGCGAGGTACTGGGTGATGGGCTCCGAGACGGAGAAGAACATCAGGTCGATGCCGATGCCGGCCGCGAACAGCATGGCCGACCAGGTGAAGTAGTTGAAGGCGGGGCGGGAGTCGTCGGGCCCGAGGCGGGTGCGGCCGGCGCGGGAGGCCGCGACGACGACCACGAAGCCGACCACGAGCGTGACGACGGCGATGTAGTACCAGCCGAAGCTCTCGGAGACCCACGCGACGGCGGTGCCGATCGCGTCGGCGGCGGCGGTCGGGGCGAGGGAGGCCCAGGCGACGATGGCGATGATGCCGATCGAGGAGCCGAGGAAGACGGGCTTGTTGAGCCGGGGGCGGCCGGGCGGCGCGCCGTCGACGACGGGGGCCGAGTCGACGGCTGCCGAGCTGTCGGGGGCGGAAGCGGGCATGGGTGTGCGAGTACTCATCGCGTCCTTCGCTGGGAGGGGAATGAGGCTTCGGTCGACACCCGGGGTCTCACGGACCACACCGGGTTGCGCGACCACCCTAGCGAGGAGCCCTCCCCCGGCCGCAAGGCGGTTCGGGCCTGCGGTAGGGTCCGCGCGCGCGGGCGCGTGGCACGGGATCGGGCCGCTCCGACCGCCCCGTATCGTGGCCGCATGACCGCGCCCGTGACCGTCCGCCCCGCCGTGCCCGACGACGCCGACGGGATCGCGGAGGTCCACATCCGCACCTGGCAGGAGACGTACGCGCACCTGCTGCCAGCCGCGTACCTCGAGGGGCTCGACGTCACGGCGCGGGCCGAGCAGTGGCGCGGCTCGCTCAGCGACTCCGCCGGGGCTCCGGTCTTCGTCGCCCTCGACGGCGACCGGATCGTCGGCTTCGCCCTCGCGGGACCGGCGCGCGACGAGGATCCGCCGCGCGACTTCCAGCTCTACGCGATCAACATGGTCGCCTCCGCCCACGGCTCGGGCGCCGGCCAGGCCCTGTTCGACGCGGCCGTCGGCGACTCCCCCGCCTACCTCTGGGCCGCCGACGACAACCCGCGCGCGGCGGCGTTCTACCGCCGGAACGGGTTCGCGCGCGACGGCGGCGTGGAGCGGCAGATGTACCAGGGGGCGGAGATGGTCACGGTGCGGATGGTGCGGTGACGCTAGGACGGCACGTGGGAGACCCGCAGGGAGCCGGGTTCCGGCAGCGATCCGTTTGAGAGCCCGGCCACCCGTTCGACCTCACGGAGACAGGCGACCAGCTCCCGTCGCAGGTTCATCAGGCCGAGCTGCCACTGCTCCGGCTCCTTCTCGACGAACTCCTTGTAGTCGACGCACCAGAAGACCATTGCCTGGAGCTTCGTCCGAAGCCGGTCGTTCGGTGCGATCTCATCGCGGATCACGCTGATTCGTTGCTGGGCCGAGTGCACGCTGCGGAAGCAGCGGTCGGCTTCGTCGCTCGCTCCACCGCCCACGCTCGGGACGATCAGCTCGAAGGCCCGCCGCGCCGCCAAGTCGTCCGCCAGGTTGCGGATGAGCTGTCGATTGCGTCGCCGGAGCTGCAAGAAATAGGTGCCTACGGCTATGCCTCCGGTCAAGACTGCGCCGACCAGGCCGACGATGAGATCCGGGACGAACGAGGACCAGTTCACGAGCGCATCACCGCTCGCATCACATCGTGTTCCAGTGGTACCGGCCGCTGGCGTCGGGGCCCTTGCCGCCGCACTTATAGCTGCGTCCGTTGTCCGCCTGCGCCACTGCGCCCACCGAAGAACAGAAGCCGCCGGGGTTGATGCCGCCGGTCTGCTGCGCGGGCGCGGGGGCCGGGGCGGCCGGAGCCGGGGCGGGTGCAGGCGCGATGGGCGCCGGAGCGGGAGCCGCCGGCTGCTGGACGGGCGCCGGAGCGACCGTCGGCGCGACTGTGGGCTCGGGCGTCGGAGTCGGCGCGGGCGCCAGCAGCACGAGCGTCACGGTGGATCCTGCGTCGACGCGCGATCCCGCGACCGGGCTCTGCGACTTCACAGTCATGCCGTCGGTGACGCTCGGGACCCCGCCCGACTCGAGCACGTACTGCACGACGTAACCGGCCTCGCGGAGGAGCGTGCGGGCGTCGGAGGCGCTCTTGGCGTTGACATCCTCGACGACGTGGACCACGGGGGTCGGCGTCGCGGTGGGCGTCGGGGTGGCCGTCGGCGTCGGGCTCGCGCTGGCGGAGATCGCCTCCGCCTGGCGCGGAGCGGGAGCGGACGCCGCGACCGGGACCGTCGCCCCGATGACGATGAGCACGGCCGCGCCCAGGGCGGCGACGCCATTGCGCGATCGGGTCGTCAGGATGGGGATCCAGCTGCGGCGGCCCGTGGCGTAGGGGTAGAGAGCCGTGGCGATCCCGACGAGGCCGAGTGAGACGAACATGCCGCCGAAGCCGCCGAGGGCGCTGATGATCAGCACCGCCAGCGCGACGACGGAGGTGATGACCCACGTGGTCGCCGGGTGGCGGCTGGGCCGGGTGTCGGTGATCACGGAGGCAGGAGCCGCAGGGGCGACCAGCCCCGCGATGGCCGCCTGTCGCGGCGGAACCTGTGTCGCGACGGTCGCCGCTGCCGCGCGGGCGCTCTGCTCCCGAGACGCCGCCTCGCGCTCCGTGGCCTTCGCCTGCATGGCCGCCTCGCGCTGCGCGAGCTTCGCGGCACGCTGCTGCTCGGCCTCCGCGGCGCGCACGGCCTTCACCTGCGCGGCCTCGGCGGCCCGCATCGCCTTGTCGTGCGCGGCCTCGGCGGCCTGCGCGTTCCGGACTGCGTCGGCCTGCTGCGAGGCCGCCACGGCCGCCGTCGCCGCTGCGCTCGGAGCGGGCGCCGGCGCTGCGGCGGGCTGGACCATCGGCGCGACGTGCTGCGTCCACGCGGATCCGTCCCAGTAGCGGAGCTGCCCGGATCCGTCGGGGAACCAGCCGGCAGGAGCGGCACAGGGGACGTCGGGCATGGTGCTCCTCGGGTGCATGCCGCGGCGAAGGGGTAGGCGGCAGGTGGCGCCGTCGAGTGACGACGCCTGAGGCTATGGGCGCGCTCCCCCGGGCGTAAGCCCTCGCATGGGGGTGGAAGGGGTGCGGGACTACTGGGATCCGCCAGCACCACCAGCGTCGTGTAGATCCTTCGTCCTCGGCGCCTGTGATCGCGCTCTCTGGACCGCAACGATGATCCGTTCCGCCGCCTCCCCCGCCGGCTCGTGCGCCCAGAACCGCAGCACGGTCCAACCGAGGTCTCGCAGGTTCGCTGTCACCTCGGCATCGAGCCCCCCCCACCCCCGCGCAAGCTTCGGGTCCAGTAGCCGGCGTTCGCCTTCGGCACACTGCAGTTGCTCCGGGTAGCCCTACCAGAAGCACGCATAGATTTAGACGGCGATGCGCTGGAAGGGGTGATTGCGACGTCCGCTCCACCGCCGGCATCGCACACTACGCAGTAGTCGACGCGGTCACGCAGGCCGTGCACGCCGCGCGCGCGGAGCTCGGGTCAGGTGTCGCCGTGCGTTGTGCTGCGGGTGGACTCGGCCGAGGCAACGGATGTGGGCCCGCTGAGGCTTGAACGGTGCACGTCGCTCCTTACCTTGACCGAATGGCACGGCCGCGATTTGCGAAGAAGCCCATCAAGAGCACGAACGGCCGTGCGCTCGAGACACCAGCACGACCCGAGGCTGGCACTGCGACCCCCTCGACTGCCGTCAACTCCTCCGACGCGACACCATCCCTTGAGCCCCCCCCCCCCCCGGATGGGGGCTCTAGACCACTCAACATCGGCCCCTGTTCGAAGTCGCTGCCGCTAAAACCAGCGGCTACCAGCACCGTAACCATTCCCGCTGACCGCTCAGATGACGCGGGCTTGCCACAAAGCACCGCGGCCTCTGCATCGGGCTTGAAGCGGTCAGCGACCGACGCGCCCCTGTACGGTGTCAGTGAACCTTGAGATTTTAGGATCGCACTCCCGGGCTCGGATCCAGCAGGGACAGCAGACTCTACGGCGGTCGAATGCAACTATAAGGACTAGTCAAGCCGAGACACGCGCCGTTTGAGCATGCCACCTACTCCTCGCCGCGGGTCGGTTCGTGTATCTTGAACATCACGGTATCTGGTTCGCCGCGGCCACGCCCTGCATTGCGTCGCAACACAGCACCGCTCTCACGATGAAGTGTGGCCACAAATTAAGGAAACTAGTGACACGATCACCCCTAAGGTGGGCCGGTAGCAAGAGAAGCCTACTCCCACTGATAAGCGGCCTCACTCCAGATTTTAATGGGCAATACGTCGAACCATTTATGGGTTCCGCATGCGTTTTCTTTAACATGAAGCCGAAAAAGGCAACTCTCTCAGATTTCAACGGCGACCTCGTTATCTTCTTTACTCAGCTGAGGGATAATGTTGACGAACTTGCTAGCCGGTTTCAGAATTTGGACGAGACTGGTCTCGACTACTACTCCCAGCGGGCGATGCGCATCTCGGAGCTCACACCGCCGGACCGGGCTGCGAGGTTTTTATATCTTAATCGGCACTCATTTAACGCGGTCTATCGAACAAATCGACAAGGGCAATTTAACGTGCCAAAAGGGACTCGAACCGGTGCCGCCCCTACCCGCGACGAACTAATTAGCGCCTCTCGATCATTAACAAATACAGTCATTAGGCATTGCGACTATCTCCAATCTACGGCGCAGGCAACGGTAGAAGACTTTGTCTACCTAGACCCGCCCTACCGTAACGCCGACCGAAAGACGTACGGAGAATATGGGTATAACGCATTCGGTACCGATGAAGACGTTAGCATGCTTGCCGTCGAACTCGACAGACTTAATGAAATCGGGGCCAAGGTACTTCTTTCATTCAATATGGATGACCATCTCATGAGTGCCCTTGACGGCTGGACGATCGTCCACGTTCAAAGACGCAGATCGGTGGCTGCGAACGCCTCGTCCAGAACAGCGCTTCAGGGCGAGATACTCGCGTACAATTACGAGGTCTCCGTCAATGCTTAAAATTGCAGTCCTGAGCGACATACATGCCCACTCTAAGACTCAGTTGAAAGACGGGGAAGACGCGCCTTCTTATGCAGAGGTCACGTTGCCCGACGATCCGCAGTTGAATCCCTTCAGTGGTGTCCGCGACCTAATCCTAAGGGAGGGCATTACAACTGATGTAATCGTTTGTGCAGGCGACATGGGCGATAAGGCCAATCCTGAAGCTGTCCGCTACTCCTGGAACCAAATACAGGCCCTCCAGGCTACACTGTCTGCACCTCTGATACTCGCTGCTACCGGCAACCATGACATGGATTCACGTAGTATAAATGGATATGACGCGAAGGCTACTCTTCAAGAGCTAACTAATTATCCATTTTCTTCCGAAGCGCTAAACAACGAGTACTGGGCCAATAACGCGGTAGTTCAAGCACATGGCAGTTTTCGTTCCGTGCTTCTAAACAGCAGCGCCTATCACGGCTACTCCAATGAACATACTCACGGACGAATTTCGAGTCGGACGCGTAGTTACATCAAACGCAAACTCACGGACCTTCCCGATCCAGGCATAAACATACTTGTCACTCATCATCAGGTGTACAAATACGGCGCGGTGGACCTTACAGACCTCAGCGAGATGCACGATGCCTCCGCGCTGCTAGAAGACTTAAATTCTGGCGAACACGGCTCATGGCTACTCATCCATGGGCATCGTCACTGGCCCGCAGTCACAAATGCCGGCGGCGGTCGAGGGGCACCCATAGTTTTTTCGGCCGGAAGCTTCTCTGCGGTGCTGTACGCAGAAATCCAGAGCCGCGCGCGAAACCAGTTTTACATACTAGAACTTGAAGACACGCAACCAGGCTTTCCTATTCGAGGCACATATAAGGCCTGGGACTGGATTGTAGATCGCGGTTTTCTGCCCGCGCAAGAGAGATCCGGGTTGACACACGTCGGAGGTTTCGGTGGAGCCATGAACGGAGCCGAGCTAGCTGCGGCCGTCAAAGACTTCTACGAAGTTGCGGGGAGCGGATACCAAACGTGGGAAGACGTCACTGCCGCCGTCCCGGATGCACGTTTTACGATGCCATCAGACTTCGAACAGTTCAAACGAGTGCTCAAGAATCAATATGGGCTGACTGTTCTGCAAGACGGCGCAGTGCCGCTTCAAGTCGGGAGGGCTTAAATTGAAAACAGTACAGTCAGACGTCTTCGCAGCCGCTAACGCTCGTTTTCGATCTGCCAGCATGGTTGCTGAGACATTCGTTCCGCCTGAACAATTTAAAACGCTAACCCGCCCTTCACATACTATTATGGTCGGGCCCCGAGGCAGCGGCAAGACAACACTTCTAAAGATGCTTACGCCCGAGGCTCTCGAGGCTGCCTCGAAGGCGAAGAGATTCAAATTATCTCGGGGCATAACCTTCACGGGCATCTTTATTCCATCGGATATCGCATGGAACCGACAGGTTGCGGTCCTCGAAGAATCCGACATACCAACCGAGGTAGCGGAGGGTCTTTTTGAGGCATCTTTCACAGCGTCCGTGCTGCGTAGTTTCGCTACATCATTGCATGAGCGCTTTACTCGATCTGTACCACAGGTCTGGTTAAATCTCCCCACATTAACTATGTCACAGGACGTTGAGGAGTCGCTCGTGCGTGATTTGGCGCGCGTCTGGCATCTCGAACTACACGTTCCAAGCTTTCTCGGCTTACGAGCAGCCGCGTCTGAGCGAATAGTAGCCGTGGGTGCGCTTGCGGCGACAATGCACCGCTCGCACGACTTTACCGGACTTGACTCGCTGTCAACAGGAAGCGGCCTTATTCCCGCAATTACTACAGCTTTGGACACTCTTGAAGCGCATGTCCCAGCACTCGTGGGCGAGAAGTGGTGCATGCTATTTGACGAGCTTGAACTTGCCCCTCTTGAGGTGCGGCGATCACTAATCGCGTCAATGCGGTCAGTCGATGACCGACTCATTTTCAAGTTAGCCATCAGTCCCTATAGCGCCGATCTTAGTGACCTCGTGTCATCTCTTGGCGCCATGGCCGGGCACGATCACGAAGAAATATGGTTAAGTTACGGACATAAACAAGACGCCCTGCGATTCACCTTTGATCTAATGAGCGAGGTTATCCGGGAGCGTCTTGGCCAAAACGCAAGCGTCGAGTCCATGCTTGGCGAAGCAGTTTTTACGGCGGAACTAGAGAATGAAAATCTGGACGACGGAGCCTCACGTGCTTCAACCGATGAGTATGTGAGTGATCTATACGATAGCGACGCCAGTTTTCGTGATTATGTAAACGAAGCAGTGGGCGACCTGCCGAGTCTGCTGTCAAGCGAAGGCCAAAAGCGTGCTCAGCATTATCGAAAAGTCATGCCGCTAGTCATTACTCGCCTTGCTTTTCGTACTCCCGATGACTCTGAGTCATCAGGCACTCGTCGATATCGCTCCCGCAAAAATCCGGATATTTATGCCGGCGCCAACGCTCTCGCTGCCATTCTCGAGGGTAACCCGCGGTGGATCATTGGCGTCATGAACACTCTGTTGGACTCCGGTCCTGGCCGCATTGAGACTCACGTCCAGGCTGCGGAGGTCACTCGTACACGAAATCGCTTCCGCGCTCTACTGTCGACCATCCCAGTGCCCTTGGATTCGAAGGATACACGCAAAGGCCTACTATGGCTCATTGATCAGCTTGGTGCTGCTTTTCGTAAAAACGTAATCGCAGATGATTTCACACCAGATCCGGTCGGTACATTTATAGTCGACAGAGGTGCGTCCGACGCCCTCCTCGAGGCGCTCGGAAGTGCGGTCAATACTGGTGCCCTTGTTTACGTTCCAGACAGTGACAGCTCCGGACTTTTGACCTCTATGCGAGGCAAGCGGCTCCGCCTAAGTTACTTACTCGCGACTGGCTATCAACTACCTCTCGGCCTGCAGCGTGGCGCATCAATGCGCAGCGTATTGGGTCGCATTCAGACGCCGAATCAACTGGAGTTGTTTGATGACCTTTAATACGTCTTTCGTTGTCCGGCACGCAACTAGAGCTACGTCCTATGATTTACTTATTGTGGCGCTGGGATATGAAACCCGCTCGAGTTATATTGCGGCTGAGCTCCATGGGCACTCAATAGCAAAATTGGCTTTAGACCTGGATGGGGACCGCATTTTTGGCTACAGCACGAATCGTACTTTACTAACAGCATTTGGTTTCACCATAGAGGCTCCGTCAAGTGACTTAGCTAACGTGGTGACCTTATCTTTAAACAATTGCTCCACGACTAATGCTTGCATCGGCATTGATGTGTCTAGCTTCACCCGCCTGCAGCTCGCACAGATTATTGAGGGTGTTCTATCAGCTACACCCACCTCCCGCTTGCGGGTCGAGTTTTTATATGCTCCGGCCTCCAGCGCCGGATGGGAAGATCAGGAGGGACCGATCAAGGTAGCCCGCCCAGTGCATCCTGCATTCACATCATGGGCAGATGATCCATCGCTACCGCTCACGGCCGTTATTGGCGTCGGTGTGGAGACTAACTTTGCGCTAGGCGTTGCAGAGTTTCTTGATGCCTCGTCCGTGTTGGCGTTTGTTCCGTACGGCGGCGATGCAGAGTTCGATGTGATGAACGCTGCCGCGAATCATGAATTTTTTCTTGCAAACGACGTTGTGCGGCGCGCCGAGTACGACCTGCTAAAACCATATGACCTATATGTAAAACTTGAGTCGCTAATGTACAGCCTTGCTCAGGAGCAGCGGCTGGCGGTTGTCCCTCTTGGGCCAAAAATGTTTGCGCTTTGCGCATTGCTTGCGACAGCTTCTTTAGACGCTGCAGCTACTGTGTGGCGCTTTTCCCCTGCCGACGCTGGGGTCCCGGTCGATCGCGTTGCTTCGGGTGCCGTAGCTCATTTGACCATCGAAGTGCGAGTTTCTGCATAGGCAGGAACAGCCCGCTACACTTCTGCTACATCGCATCGTCATAGACATCGTAAGCCGACGCCGACGGGATCGTATTACCGTCTGTAACGTAATTCTGAAGACGCGGCAATTGCAAGATGCCTCGGTGTGACCTTTAAGTCACACCGAGGCATGTCCGTCGGGCTGACAGGATTTGAACCTGCGACCCCTTGACCCCCAGTCAAGTGCGCTACCAAGCTGCGCCACAGCCCGCTACCCATCGCTGGGCAACTCGTAGAGCCTACCGCATCGGCGGCACTGCTCCGGCACGCGCGGGGCCCCGGATCAGGCCGGCGCACCGCCCGGGCGACCCGGAGCTGAGGGGTCCGGCGCTCCGGCAGCAGCCACCCGCCCCGGCTTCGGGAACGCGTCCCGCATGTGGTCGCTCCGCAGGATGTCCGCCACCCCGATGAGCAGAAGCGAGAAGACGATCTGCTCGATGACCATCCAGAGCGGGTAGAGGCCCGGGATCGCGGCGACCACCAGGGTCACGATGGGGAAGATCTGGCTGAACAGGCGCAGGCGCGAGTACGCCCACCAGTAGCCGGCCGAGGCGCGCCAGGCGAAGTAGTAGAGCGTGAGGGTCATCGCGAGCACCACGAAGGAGCGGAACCAGACGGCGGGGGCGATCGCGATGCCGTCCTCGGCGAGGGTCAGGGCGATGGCCACGGCGGTCGCGCCCACGATGGTCTCAGCGATGAGGATCCACCGGATCCAGCGGAAGGCCCGCGCCGTCCACGGGTGGTCGCGCATGTCCTCGGCGATGACGTGGCCCGCCTGGCGCCCGGCGGCGATCCGATCGAGACGGCTGAGCAGCTGGTCCACCGGTGCGATCCTCCGTGTCTCGTGAGCGGGCGTCGGATGCGCCCGGAACACGGTACCTCGTGGGGCTGCGGACCGGCTCGCTGTGCTGGCAGTCGTTGGCTCAGGGAGCGGGCGCGGGTGCTTGAGGCGCGTCCCAGGCACCCCGGAAGACGGCCTCGACCTGTGGCCAGACGAGGTCCCGAGCTGCCTCGACGGAATCGATAGCGCCCTCGAGCGGCGGCAGCAGCACGAACTCATGCGAGATGACGCGACCCGCCCTGTCCCGGCGGCCCTCGGGATCAGGGAATCTGATGGCGAGGCGATCGCCGACTCGCGTAAACGCCTCCGGCCCCTCTGCCACACCCGCGAAGGCTGTCTCGTACGACTCGAAGGCGTCCGACAGCCTGGCCGTGCGCAGCACTCGGAACCCCCAGGTCCTGCCACGGGTGACCCAGATGAAGGTCACCGGTTGCTCCGGATGAGGACCTTCTTCTTCACGCCGCGGTCCAGGTCGAGCTGGAACTGAGTGAGGACAGTGGTCAGGAAGTCATGCTTGGCCACCGCCCGGTCGTGGAACGCCTGGAGCGGAGTGCCGGCCAGCTTGGCCAGCACCTCAACGGGCTTTGGGAGCACGAGCGCGGCAATGGCACCGATCGGGGCGGGGAGCTTGATCTTCTTGCCCAGCAGGATCAGCAACGGCCCCGCGCCGTCGAGCAGCTGTTTCGCCACCCGTCCACCTGCCTTCTGCCGCTGCGCCCAGACGACGAAGCGCGCGAAGGGCAGCATCGCTGCCATGGGAAGGATGAGATCGAGGCCGGTCCGCTTGCTCACCTCGATCTTCCCGGGCTCGAACTTCGCCGACGACAGCAGGACGAAGTCTTCTCCGACCGACAGCGCGTCCGATCCCTGGACGAAGGTGGCTATCTCCTTGCCGAGCGCGGTCATCTCCGCAGCGGCCTTCTCGGTCATCAGGTCGCGGAAGCCGTCGATGTCCATCGCGGGGAGGAGGTCGGACTTCGACAGCGCGATCAACCAGATCCGCGGGAACTGCACCAGCGGCTTCCCATCCGGCAGGAGCTCGTCACGGAGCCGGATCAGGTGCGTGCTGAAGCCGGAGAGCAAGGCCTTCAGGTAGCGCTCCTCCTCGCCCGCGTTGTCGATCAACCGCTGCGCATCGACCAGGACGAGAGCGACATCCGAGCCGAGCAGCGCTCGGAACGCCTCTAGTCGACGCTGACGCTCGGTCGCGCCCTGCGGCTCGGACTCGAACCACTCCCCCGGGTAGTCGTGCCACACCAGTCGCAGATCCTCCGCGGGCTTCTTGGCGGCGGCTTCCGCACCCGGCCGTCGCTTGACGGAGAACGCGTATGAGGTGGTCTGCCGCGTCGATTGGGGCAGGGTCGACGAGTTCTTCATCCCGAGGTAGTTCTGGTGCAGACGGCGCCCGTCCCCCACGTCGTCGGCAACGATGTTGAAGAGGCTCGAATCCGCGAAGGCCGGCTCGAGCGCTGAACCGTAGAACGAGGACACCAGCACCGTCTTACCGCTGCCCGATTCTCCGAATACCGCTATGTGTTGCTCGCGGGCGACCTTCTTGGTTTCCATGTCTCGAACCTACGCACAGTTCTCGATGACCGGCTCGGGCCGGGGCCTCGATGCTCGCCTCTTCAGGCTCACCGCATGACACCCCGTGACGCCCCGCGTCGTCACACCCCGCAACCCCGCGTCACACCCCTCGCGACCGCCGCGACCCGCCCCTACCGTGGCCCCACCGCGAGGCGCGGCACCGGTCGCGCCCCTTCACGAGAGGTACAGGACATGACCCTGATCGACCGCGAGCACCGACCCGCATCCGGCTCCCCCACGCCCGCCCCCGGTACCGCGAACGCGAACGCGCAGGCCGACCGCCCGCGCCCCGCCCCCCTCGGCGACGCGCCCGTGGACCGATGGAAGGGCGCGCCCCGCCCCACGACCCCGGCCGCGTGGATCGCCCGCGCCCGCGAGGTCGCCGACATCCTCGCCGTCGACCAGGTCGAGCGCGACCGCGCCGGCGCCAGCCCGCACCAGGAGGTCGCGCTGCTCAAGCACGCCGGCCTCGTCACGCTGCTCGGGCCCGCGGAGCACGGCGGCGGCGGGCAGACGTGGGAGACCGCGTACAAAGTGATCCGCGCGGTCGCCCGCGGCGACGGATCCATCGGCCAGCTCCTCGGCTACCACTACCTCTGGGCGTGGGCCGCGCGGCTCGTGGCGACCGACGCGCAGATCGAGGCGATCGAGGAGCTCGCGACCACCGGGAACCTCCTCTTCGGCGGCGCCGTGAACCCGCGCGACTCCGACCTCGTCATCCGCGAGGACGGCGACGACCTGATCTTCTCCGGCCGGAAGTCCTTCTCCACGGGCGGCGTCGTCTCCGACCTCACGGTGCTGGAGGGCGTGATCGAGGGCACCGAGACGCACGTGTTCGCGATCGTGCCGACGGACCAGCCGGGCATCGTCTTCGGCCACGACTGGGACAGCCTCGGGCAGCGGCTCACGGAGTCGGGCTCGGTCGAGATCCGCGACGTGCGGGTGCCGTGGACCGACGCCGCCGGCTTCGTCGACAAGGTCTTCCAGCCGCTCGTCTACGGCACGCTGAACGTGCCGGCGATCCAGCTGGTGTTCGCGAACTTCTACTTGGGGATAGCGGAGGGCGCGCTCGAGACGGCGGCCGCCTACACGCGCAGCACCACGCGGGCCTGGCCCTACGGCGGCGACGACAAGGAGCGCGCGACCGACGAGTGGTACGTGCTCGAGGGCTACGGGCAGCTGCAGTCGAAGGTGTGGGCGTCGGAGGCGCTGCTGGATCGGGTGGGCGCCGAGATCAGCGCCGTGCTGCACGCGCCGCGCGAGAGGCTGACCGAGCGGAAGCGGGGCGAGATCGCCGTGCGGGTCGCGGCGGCCAAGGCGCGCATCGCGGAGGACGGGCTGGAGGTCGGCACGCGGATCCTCGAGCTCACGGGCGCCCGCGCCTCCTCCTCGAAGGCCGGGCTCGACATCTTCTGGCGCAACCTGCGCACGCACACGCTGCACGACCCGATCCCCTACAAGCGCCGCGAGGTGGGCCGGCACGTGCTCCTCGGCGAGATCCCGGAGCCGACCTGGTACACGTGATCCCCGCCCCGACGACGGACGGCGCCGACCCCTGAGAGGGATCGACGCCGTCCGTCGTGCTGCGAGCCGGAGCCCGCGGAATGCGCGGGCGCTAGCGCTTCCGCTTCTCCCGCACGCGCATGTTGACGATGATCGGGCTGCCCTCGAAGCCGTAGATCTCGCGCAGGCGACGCTGGATGTAGCGGCGGTACTGCGGGTCGAGGTACCCGGTCGTGAAGAGCACGAATGTCGGCGGACGGCTCGAGGCCTGGGTGCCGAACAGGATGCGCGGCTGCTTGCCGCCGCGCACGGGGTGCGGGTGCGCCGCGGTGAGCTCGGCGAGGAACGCGTTGAACTTGCCCGTCGCGATGCGGGTGTCCCACGACTCCAGCGCCGTCTCGAGCGCCGGCACGAGCTTCTCCATGTGGCGGCCGGTGCGCGCCGAGATGTTGACGCGCGGCGCCCACGACACGTGCGCGAGGTCGGTCTCTATCTCGCGCTCGAGGTAGCGGCGGCGCTCGTCGTCGAGGAGGTCCCACTTGTTGAACGCCAGCACGAGCGCGCGGCCCGACTCGAGCACCAGCTCGATGATGCGGATGTCCTGCTCGCTGATGACCTCGGAGACGTCGATCATGACGACCGCGACCTCCGCCTTCTCCAGCGCCGCGCTCGTGCGGAGCGACGCGTAGAAGTCGGCGCCCTGGGCGAGGTGCATGCGGCGGCGGATGCCGGCGGTGTCGACGAAGCGCCACACCTTGCCGGCGATCTCGACCTGCTCGTCGACCGGGTCGCGCGTGGTGCCGGCGAGCTCGTTGACGACCACGCGCTCCTCGCCCGCTGCCTTGTTGAGCAGGCTGGACTTGCCGACGTTCGGGCGGCCGAGGATGGCGACGCGGCGGGGTCCGCCGACCTCCTCCTTGGCGACCTTGGAGACGAGCGGCAGGGTCTTCAGCACGAGGTCGAGCAGATCCGCGACGCCGCGGCCGTGCAGCGCGGAGACGGGGTGCGGCTCGCCGAGGCCGAGCGACCACAGCGAGGCGGCGTTCGGCTCCTGGCGCGCGTCGTCGACCTTGTTGGCCGCGAGGATCACCGTCTTCTTGGTCTTGCGGAGCAGGCGGACGACGTGCTCGTCCGTGCTCGTGGCGCCGACGTTCGCATCCACCACGAAGAGCACGGCGTCGGCGAGGTCCATCGCGATCTCGGCCTGCATGGCGACGGACGCGTTGATGCCCTTCGCGTCGGGCTCCCATCCGCCGGTGTCGACGAGCGTGAACCAGCGGCCCGCGTACTCGGCCTTGTAGGAGACGCGGTCGCGCGTGACGCCGGGGGTGTCCTCGACGACGGCCTCGCGGCGGCCGAGGATGCGGTTGATGAGCGCCGACTTGCCGACGTTCGGTCGGCCGACGACCGCGAGCACGGGCAGCGCCGGCAGGTACGTGACCTGGTCGGGGTCGTCCGTGGCGGATTCGAGGACCTCGAGGTCCTCGTCGTCCAGCTCGTAGTCCTCGAGCCCGGCGCGGAGCGTCTGCGCGCGCTGGGAAGCGAGCTCCTCGTCGATGCTCGACAGGCGCTCGTGGAGCCCGCTGTCGAGCTCGGGGAAGTCGTCGTCGTGATCAGCCATGTTGTCCTCTGGCGTGTCGGCCCGTCACCGGGCCGCGCCTCAATCTGTTCGTGCGTGAACGAGATCGACCACCGCCTGGACGGTCTGGTCGAAGTCGATGTCCGTGGAGTCGATGGTGGTCACACCATCTGCGGCGTTCATGAAATCGACGACCTGCGAGTCGGCCCGATCCCGGGAGGCGAGTGATTCGCCGACCGCGGCTGCCGACTGGGTCGACGTCTCCGCGGAACGCCTGCTCATCCTAGCTTCCGGGGAGGCCGTCAGCAGAATGCGCACCTGGGCGTCGGGCGCCACGACCGTCGTGATGTCGCGGCCCTCGACCACGATGCCGGGCTTGTCGCTCGACGCCATGAGCGAGCGGAACAGCTCCACCATGTAGTGCCGCACCTCGGGCACGCGGGCCACGCGGCTCACGACGGCGGAGACGCGGGGCTCCCGGATCGCCTCCGTGACGTCCGTGCCGCGGACGCTCACGCGGGTCTCGGACGGATCGATCGCGATGTCGTAGTCGAAGCCCTCGATGAGGCTCGTGACCGTCGCGGGATCCTCGGTGTCCACGCCGCTCTCCAGCGCGAACCAGCTGAGCGCGCGGTACGCGGCGCCCGTGTCCTGGTAGTCGAAGCCGAGGGCGCGCGCGGCGGCGCGGCTCACGCTCGACTTGCCGCTGCCTGCGGGGCCGTCGACGGCGACGACCGTGCGGTTGAGCGTGGCGTCGACGAGCAGGGCGTCCTCGAGGGGATCCCTCTCCAGCGGGTCGGGTGCGGTCGGGTCGGGTGCGTCCACGGCATTTCCGGTCATCCGGCGATCCTCCAGTTCCGTTCTTCGAGCCGCGCGACCAGGCGGTCGCGGGCCTCGGGCAGCACGGCGATCTCGACGAGACCCACCTGCGCGCCCTGCGAGTGCTCGAGGCGCAGGTCCTCGATGTTGACGTCGGCGGCGCCCACGTCGTCGATCAGCGCGGCCAGCTGGCCGGGGCGGTCGTCGATCATCACGGTGACGGCGGCGAAGCGGCGGTCCTGGCCGTGCTTGCCGGGGATGCGCGCGACGCCCGCATTGCCCGCGTGGATCCGCTCGGCCACCCGCAGCCGGGACCCTCGTGCGTCGACGTCGTCGAGCGCGTCGATGACCTCGTCGAGGTCGGTGCGGAGGGCCTTAAGGATCGGCACGATGCGGGCGGCGTTCGCGCCGAGGATCTGCACCCACAGCGCCGCGTCGCTCGACGCGATGCGCGTGGTGTCGCGGAGCCCCTGCCCGGACAGGCCGAGCGCGCTCGCGTCGCCGTCGGCCAGCCGCGACGCCAGGAGGCTCGCGACGACCTGCGGCACGTGCGAGACGAGCGCCACCGAGGCGTCGTGCTCCTCGGCCGTCATCTCGATGGGCACGGCGCCCAGGTCGAGGATCAGCTGCTCGACCGGCGCGCCCGCAGCGTAGGTGATGCCGTCGTGGCCCGCGATGACCCAGGGCCGGCCGAGGAAGAGGTCGCCCGTCGCGGAGACGGGACCGCCGCGCTCGCGCCCGGCGAGCGGGTGGGAGCCGAGGTAGCGGGAGAGGTCGGCGCCCATCGCGGCGAGCTCCGCGAGCGGCGCGGCCTTCACGCTCGCGACGTCGGTGACGAGGGCGTCGGGGTGCGCGGCGAGCTCGGCCGCGACGACGCGAGCGGTCACGTCCGGCGGCACGCAGACCACGACGAGAGACGGCCGATCGGGGACGACGGCGATGTCGGCGACGCGGCCCGCGCCCATGTCCGCGGCGAGGCGGAGCGTGGTGGGCGACGCGTCGGCGAGCACCACGTCGACGCCGCGCGCGGAGAGCCCGAGGCCGATGCTCGTGCCGAGGAGCCCGGTGCCGACGATGCGGACGGTCCCCTGCACGCGCGTGTCGGTCGCGGCGGCCGCGCCCGCGGCCTCGCTCACTCGCCGTCCTCGCGGTCCACGTCCCCCTGCGCCTCGGCGGCGGCTCCCGCACCCTGCGGCGTCGCGGGTCCGGCCTGCGCGCGGGCCTCGCGCGAGATGGTGAGGAGCTGGCCGAGCTCGTCGGAGGTGAGGTCGCGCACGCGGCCGACGCCGAGGGATCCGAGGTGCAGCGGCCCGAACTGGCGGCGCACGAGCTCCTCCACCGGGTGGCCGACCTCGTCGAGCATGCGGCGCACGATGCGGTTGCGGCCCGAGTGCAGCGTGATCTCCACGAGCGTCTGGTCGCCTCCGCCCGAGAGGATGCGCGCGCGATCGGCCTGGATGGGCCCGTCCTCGAGGTCCACGCCCTGCGTGAGGCGCTGGATGGTCTGCGGTGTGACGCGCCCGGTGACCTTCGCGATGTACGTCTTCAGCACGCCGAACGACGGGTGCGCGAGCACGTGCGCGAGGTCGCCGTCGTTGGTGAGGATCAGCAGGCCGCTCGTCTCCGCGTCGAGGCGGCCGACGTTGAACAGGCGCTCCTCGAAATCCTCCGTGAACTCGCGGAGGTCGGGGCGGCCGCGCTCGTCGCGCAGCGAGGAGTAGATGCCCACGGGCTTGTTGAGCATGAGGTAGCGCTTGGAGGTGTCGAGCTGCACGGCCTGGTCGTCGACCGCGACCTCGTCGACGTCCGGGTCGATCCGGCGGCCCGGCTCGGTGACGACCTCGCCGTTCACGGTGACGCGGCCCGCGGCGATCATGTCCTCGCAGACGCGGCGGCTGGCGACGCCGGCGGCGGCCATCACCTTCTGCAGGCGGATGCCCGCGACGGGCTCGTCCGGGTTCCAGGAGTGCGCGGGCGCGCGGTCGTCGGGCTCAGAGGAGGGGGTCATGGAAGCCTTCCGCCCCGTCGGGGAGCAACGGGGAGATCGGGGGGAGCTCGTCGAGCGAGTTGATGCCGAGCTGCGTGAGCAGGTGGTCTGTCGTACCGTAATGGATCGCGCCGGTCTCGCCGTCGGTGAAGGCCTCGGTCACGAGCCCCCGCGCGAGCAGCGTCCGCACCACCGAGTCGACGTTCACGGCGCGGATCGCGGCGACCTGGCTGCGGCTGATCGGCTGCTTGTAGGCGATCACCGCGAGCGTCTCGAGGGCCGCCTGCGAGAGGCGCGTGGGGTTCTGCGTGAGCACGTGGTCGCGGATCACGGTGTCGTACTCGGGCCGCACGTACACGCGCCAGCCGCCGCCGACCTCGCGCAGCTCGAAGCCGCGGCGCACTCCCCCTGTCCTCCCGTCGAAGTCGTCGACGAGCCGCTGGATCGCACGGCGCACCTCCTTCACGGGCGTCGAGGTCGCGGTCGCGAGGGTCGTCACGCTCTGCGGCTCGTCGGCGACCATGAGCAGCGCCTCGAGCGCGCGGTCGAGGTCGAGGGGAGCATCGGCGGGCTCCGCGGCGGTGCCGACAGCGGGATCAACGGGCTCAGCTGTCATAGCCGGCCCCCAGGCTCGCGAGCGCGTCGTCGGTCCAGCTCTCGGCGGTCCACGTGAGCGTGAGCTCGCCGAGCGCCTCCGGCTGGTCGAACTCGATCGCCGCGACACGGTACAGCTCGAGCACCGCGAGGAACCGCGCGATCACGACGCCCGTGACCCCGGCGTCGGCCACGAGCTCCCGGAACGTGACCGGCGCCCCGCTCCGCAGCCGCGCGACGACGACGGCCGCCTGCTCGCGGATGCTCACGAGCGGCGCGTGCAGGTGGTCGAGCCCCACGGTCGGGATCTCACGCGGCGCGAGCGCGAGCAGCGCGATGGCCGCGAGGTCGGCGGGCGACGTCGTCCACACGAGCTCCGGCACCTGCGCCCGGAACCGCTCCTCGAGCGGCACGTCGCGGAACGCGCGGCCGGACTCGGCGGCCAGCCGCTCCTGGAACCACGACGCCGCCTGCTTGAACGCGCGGTACTGCAGCAGCCGCGCGAAGAGCAGGTCGCGCGCCTCGAGCAGCGCCACGTCCTCGGCGTCGACGAGCTCGCCCTGCGGCAGGAGCCCGACGAGCTTGAGGTCGAGCAGCGTCGCGGCGACCACGAGGAACGAGCTCGCCTCGTCGAGGTCCTCCGGCCCGTCGAGCCCGCGGATGTGCGCGATGAACTCGTTGGTCACGAGGCTGAGGCTGACCTCGGTGATGTCCATCTCGTGGCTGCCGATGAGCGACAGCAGGAGGTCGAACGGCCCCTCGAAGTTGCCGATGCTGACCCGGAAGGCGCGCTCCGGATCCGCCCGGACGGCAGCGGCGGCGTCCGCGTCGACGGCGAGCTCGCGCTCGGCCAGGGGTGCGCCCCTACGCGACGGCGCCACGCGCGATGAGCTCCCGCGCCACCTTGCGGTACGCGAGCGCGGCCGGGTGCTCGGGCGCGAACTGGATGATGGGCTTGCCCGCCACCGACGCGTCGGGGAACTTGACCGTCCGGCCGATCACGGTCTCGAGCACGCTGTCGTCGAACGCCTCGACCACGCGCTGCAGCACCTCGCGGGAGTGCAGCGTGCGGGAGTCGTACATGGTCGCGAGGATCCCGTCGAGCGCGAGCCCCGGGTTGAGCCGGTCCTTGACCTTCTCGATCGTCTCGACCAGCAGCGCGACGCCGCGGAGGGCGAAGAACTCGCACTCCAGCGGGATCAGCACGCCGTGGCTCGCGGTGAGCGCGTTGACGGTGAGGAGGCCGAGCGACGGCTGGCAGTCGATGAGGATCACGTCGTAGTCGGCGCTCACCTTGCGCAGCACGCTGGCGAGGATCTGCTCGCGCGCCACCTCGTTGACGAGGTGCACCTCCGCGGCCGACAGGTCGATGTTCGCGGGGATGACGTCGAGGCCCTCGAAGCCCGTGGTCTGAATCGCCTCGCGCGGGTCCTTCACGGTGCCGAGCAGCAGGTCGTAGATGGTGACGGCGTCGTGCGTCTGCACGCCGAGGCCCGCGGACAGCGCGCCCTGCGGGTCGAAGTCGACGGCCAGCACGCGGCGGCCGTAGCTCGCGAGCGATGCGCCGAGGTTGATGGCGGTGGTCGTCTTGCCGACGCCGCCCTTCTGGTTGCAGAGGGAGATGATCTTGGCCGGTCCGTGGCCCTGGAGCGGCTCGGGTTCGGCGAACTCGCGCAGCTCGCGACCGGTGGGTCCGAGCACGGGGACGTCCATTCCCGGGAGCTCGGTCACATCTGGCTTGCGCGTCACGTGGATCTCTCTCTGCCGCTCCTCCGACGCGGTCCCGTCGGATCCTGGAAGTCTACCGGGGAGGGTCGCTCACGCCCGGCGGGCACGCGGGTGCGCGGTCGTGTAGACGTCGCGCAGGGTGTCGACGGTCACGCGCGTGTAGATCTGCGTGGTCGCCACCGACGAGTGGCCGAGCAGCTCCTGCACCACGCGCACGTCGGCGCCGCCCGCGATGAGGTGCGTCGCGAACGAGTGCCGGAACGTGTGCGGGGAGATCTCCTCCGCGACGCCGGCGCGCTCGGCGGCCGCCTTGATCACGAGCCACGCGTTCTGCCGCGACAGCGCGTGGCCGCGGAGGCCGAGGAAGAGCGCGGGGGTCGCGGTGCCGCGCGCGGCGAGGATCGGGCGGACGCGCACGAGGTACGCGTCGACGGCGCGGCGCGCGAAGGACCCGACCGGCACGATCCGCTGCTTGCCGCCCTTGCCGAGCACGCGCACCAGCTCGGCCGCGGCGCCGTCGGGGCCGAGCACGTCGTCGACCGTGAGCGCCGTGATCTCGCTGACGCGCGCGCCCGTCGCGTACAGCAGCTCGAGCAGGGCCTTGTCGCGCACGCGGAGCGGCTCGTCGCCGTCGGTGGCGTCGAGGATCCGGCCCATCGTCTCGATGGAGACGGCCTTCGGCAGACGGCTCGGCAGCTTGGGCGGCCTCTGGTCGGCGGACACGTCGACCTCGACGATGCCCTCCTCCACGAGGAAGCGGTGGAAGCCCCGGACGCTCGACAGCATGCGCGCGAGCGACGACGCCGTGAGGCCGCCGTGCTCGGGGTCGCGGACGCGCTGCGCGAAGGCGGCGACGTGCGCGGCGCTGGCACCGGCCGGATCCGATACCCCTTCCGCCGCGAGGTGCGCCGTGTAGCGCGCGAGGTCACGGCGGTACGCCTGGAGCGTGTTGCGGGACAGGCCGCGCTCCACCTCGACGTGCCGGAGCCAGCGGTCGACGGCGCGCCGCAGCGCCACCGGGATCTCGGGCGCGGCGTCGGGCGTCGCTCCCCCGGATCCCTCGGCCGCGTCGGTCACGAGCCGGACGCGCCCCCGCCGTCGCCGTGTCCGTCGCCGTCGCCGTCGCGGAGCTTCGGGTGACGCGGCCACGGCGCGTCGGCCGGTCCCAGCGTCGACCAGCCGCGCGAGCGGGCGACGTGCGCCTGCAGCACCGCGATCACGGTCGACGGGTTCTGGATCCGCCGCTCGAGCACCGCCGTGACGACCTCGTCGAGATCCACCCAGCGCACCTCGATGTCGGCCTCCTCGTCGGTGCGCGCGAACGCCTCCGCCGTGGGGGTCAGCCCGCGCGCGAGGTAGACGCGGATCGCCTCGTCGCTGCCGCCTGGCGTCGTGCAGTACTCCGCCAGCACGCTCCACTCGGCGGCGACCAGGTCGGCCTCCTCCGCGAGCTCGCGCTGCACGGCCGTGAGCGGCGGCTCGCCCGTGATGTCGAGCAGCCCCGCCGGGATCTCCCACTCGCGCATGCGCACGGGGTGCCGGTACTGCTTGATGAGGAGCACCCGGTCCTCGTCGTCGATCGCGAGCACCGCGACGGCGCCCGTGTGGTCGACGAACTCCCGCGTGATCTCGCCGTCGCCGTACGCGAAGGTCTCACGGCGGATGTCCCAGATCTTCCCCTCGAACACGCGCTCGCTCGACGTGACGTCGTACGAGACCGCGTCGTCGTGCAGGCCGTCGGTCGGCGAGCCCGCGACGGCGTCTGTCACGCGACCGCCTCGGCGTCGTCCTCGACGAACAGCGTGCTGGCGGCCTGGCGGTCGAGCGCGGCGCGGATCAGGCCCGCGAACAGCGGGTGCGCGCGGTTCGGGCGCGACCGGAGCTCCGGGTGCGCCTGCGTGCCGATGTAGAACGGGTGCACCTCGCGCGGCAGCTCCACGTACTCGACGAGCGTGCCGTCGGGCGACGTGCCCGAGAACACGAGGCCGGCGTCCTGGATCCGCTCGCGGTACTGGTTGTTGACCTCGTAGCGGTGGCGGTGGCGCTCGTGCGAGACGGGCGCGCCGTACAGCTCGGCGGCGAGGGATCCGGGCGCGAGCGCCGCCTCGTAGAGGCCGAGGCGCATGGTGCCGCCGAGGTCGCCGCCCGCGATGATGTCGACCTGCTCCGCCATCGTCGCGACGACCGGGAACTCGCTCTCGGGGTCGAACTCGCTGGAGGAGGCGCCCTCGAGGCCGGCCTCGTTGCGCGCGTACTCGATGACCATGCACTGCAGACCGAGGCACAGGCCGAGCACGGGGATCATGTTGTCGCGCGCGAACTTGAGCGCGCCGAGCTTGCCCTCGATGCCGCGGATGCCGAAGCCGCCCGGCACGCACAGCGCGTCCAGGTCGCCCAGCCTCTTCGCGGCGCCCTCGGGCGTCTCGCACTCGTCGGACGCGACCCAGCGCAGCTTCACGCGCGCCGAGTGGGCGAACCCGCCGGCCCGCAGCGCCTCGGTGACCGAGAGGTAGGCGTCCGGCAGGTCGATGTACTTGCCGACGAGGCCGACGGTGACCTCGTGCTTCGGGTCGTGCACGGCGTCGAGCAGGTCGCTCCAGCCGGACCAGTCGACGGCGTCCGCTGCCGGCAGCCCGAGGTGGTCGATGATGTAGCTGTCGAGGCCCTGCCCGTGCAGCATCTCGGGGATGTCGTAGATGCTCGGCACGTCCACCGCGTTCACGACGGCCTGCTCGTCGACGTCGCACATGAGCGCGATCTTCTTCTTGTTCGAGTCGGAGACGGGCCGGTCGCTGCGGAGCACGAGCGCGTCCGGCTGGATCCCGATGGAGCGCAGCGCAGCGACGGAGTGCTGCGTGGGCTTGGTCTTCTGCTCGCCCGACGCGCCCATGTACGGCACGAGCGAGACGTGCACGAAGAAGACGTTGTTGCGGCCGAGCTCGTGGCGCACCTGGCGCGCCGCCTCGATGAACGGCTGGCTCTCGATGTCGCCGACCGTGCCGCCGATCTCGGTGATGATCACGTCGGGCTGCGGCTCGTCCGAGGACTGCAAGCGCATGCGGCGCTTGATCTCGTCGGTGATGTGCGGGATGACCTGCACCGTGTCGCCGAGGTACTCGCCGCGGCGCTCCTTGGCGATGACCTCGGAGTAGATCTGGCCGGTGGTCACGTTGGCCGCCTGGTCCAGCTCGATGTCGAGGAAGCGCTCGTAGTGCCCGATGTCGAGGTCGGTCTCCGCGCCGTCGTCGGTCACGAAGACCTCGCCGTGCTGGAAGGGGTTCATGGTGCCCGGATCCACGTTGAGGTAGGGATCGAGCTTCTGCATGACGACGCGCACGCCGCGCGCCGTGAGGAGGTTGCCCAGGCTGGCCGCCGTGAGGCCCTTGCCGAGCGAGGAGACGACGCCGCCGGTCACGAAGATGTGCCTAGTCGTCTTCGCCGCGCCTGTCGTGCTGGTGATGCTGTCCGTCGAGCTCGGGTCCGTGTCCGCTGAATTGATGTCCGCCACGGGCTTCCATCCTACGTGTGTTCCGGGGCAGCGCGACAGCCACGCCGTGCTGGGGCTGCCGCCGGCCATCCGCTCAGCGCAGGGACGCCGCCGTCTCCACGAGCTCGCGCGCGTGCGCCAGGCCGCTCTCGCTGTCCGGCAGGCCGGAGAGCAGGCGCGCCATCTCCTGGATCCGCGCGTCGCCCTCGAGCTGCGTGACGCTCGACGCGGTGACCTGCCCGTCGCCGCCCTTGACGACGCGCAGGTGGTTGGTGGAGAACGCCGCGACCTGCGCGAGGTGCGTGACCACGATGACCTGCGCGCGCTCCGCCAGCCGTGCCAGTCGCCGCCCGATCTCGATCGCCGCCGCACCGCCGACGCCCGCGTCGACCTCGTCGAACACGAAGGTGGGCACGGGGTCGTCGCCGGCCACCACGACCTCGATGGCGAGCATCACGCGCGACAGCTCACCGCCGGACGCGCCGCGGCCGAGCGGACGCGCCTCGGCTCCCGCGTGGGGCCGCAGCAGGATCTCGACCCGGTCGGCGCCCGACAGCGCGGGCTCCTCCCGCGGCGACACCCGCACCTCGAGCGACGCGTCGGCCATGGCGAGCGCGCCGAGCTCGGTCGTCACGGCCGCGGCGAGCCGCGCGCCGGCCTCCTCGCGGACGGCGGTGACGCGCGCGGCCAGCTCGCCGACGAGCTGCTCGTCGCGCTCGACCTCGACCCGCAGCAGGTCGATCCGGTCGGTGTCGCCGTCGAGCTCGAGCAGGCGCGCACTGCCGGTGTCGAGGAACGCGAGAGCGTCCTCCACCGTGGGGCCGTGCGCGCGCGTGAGGGCCGCCAGCTCGGCGCGGCGGTCCTGCAGGGTCTCGAGCTCGCGCGCGCCGTCGGCGTCGAGCCCCGCGAGGTAGCCCGAGAGCTGCACGGCGATCTCCGACACGAGGATCCTCGCGCTGTCCAGCGACTCGATGATCTCAGCGAGGCCCGGGTCGTGCGCCGCGACCCGGTCGAGGCGGCGGTGCGCGGTGTCGAGGACGGACGCGGCGTCGGCCATCTCGCCGGACGCGTCCTCGGCGGACATGAGCTCGTGGGCCGCGGACGCGGCGGCCCGCAGGTCCTCGAGGTTGGTGAGCCGGTCGATGCGCTCACGCAGCTCCTCGTCCTCGCCCGGCTGCGGCGCCACGGCCTCGATCGCGTCGATCGCGATGCGCAGCTCCTCGGCCTCGCGGGTGCGGGCGTCCTGCTCCGTGACGAGGCGGTCGAGCTCGGCGCGCGACGCCTGCCAGCGGCGGAACACCTCCTGGTACTCGCCGAGCACGGGCGCGAGCGCGGATCCGGCGAACCGGTCGAGCGCCTGCCGCTGGGCGGTGGACGACCGCAGGCGCATCTGGTCGGACTGGCCGTGCACCACCACGAGCTGCTCGCCGATCTCCGTCAGCAGCGCCGCCGGAGCCCCGCGGCCCCCGACGGAGGCGCGGCTGCGTCCCTCGGACGAGAGCTGGCGCGTGACGATGAGCTCGCCGCGCGTGCCGTCACCGAACGGGTCGACGTCTCCCCCGGCGTCGCGCACGCGCTCGGGCACGGGCCCGTCGGCCGCGATGATCCAGCGCCCCTCGACGACCGCGCGCTCGCTCCCCTGCCGCACGGCGCCCGAGTCGGCGCGCGCGCCGAGCAGCAGGCCCAGGGCGGTGACGACCATGGTCTTGCCCGCGCCGGTCTCGCCCGTGACGGCCGTGAAGCCGGGCCCGAGCGGCAGCGTGGCCTGGCCGATCACCCCGAGGTCGCGGATGGTGATCTCCTCAATCACGGTCGATCGGCCCCCTCCAGCCGGTGACCGGCAGCTCGAACTTGTTGACGAGGCGGTCGGTGAACGGCGACTGCTTGAGGCGCGCGAGGCGCACGGGGATGGCGGAGCGGCGGGCCTCGACCCGCGCGCCGGGGGGCATGTCGCGGGTGCGTCGCCCGTCGCACCAGAGGACGCCGGATCCGGAGGTGCGGCTCAGCACCTCGACGGCGACCGTCGACTCCGGGCCCACGACGAGCGAGCGGGCGAAGAGCGTGTGCGGGCTGAGCGGCACCACGAGCATCGCCTCCAGGCTCGGCCACACGATGGGGCCACCCGCGGAGAACGCGTACGCCGTGGATCCCGTGGGCGTCGACACGACCATGCCGTCGCAGCCGTAGGACGCGAGCGGCCGCCCGTCGATCTCGACCACCACCTCGAGCATGCGCTCGCGGCTGGCCTTCTCCACGGTCGCCTCGTTGAGCGCCCACGTGCGGTAGACGATGTCGGCGCCGACCTTGAGCGTCACGTCGAGCGTCATGCGCTCCTCGACCGTGTAGTCGCGGTCGAGCACGCGGCGCACGGTGGCCGTGAGGTCCTCGCGCTCGCTCTCGGCGAGGAAGCCCACGTGCCCGAGGTTCACCCCGAGGAGCGGCACGGAGGTGCCGCGCACGATCTCGGCCGAGCGCAGGATCGTGCCGTCGCCGCCGAGGACGATGACGATCTCGAGGTCGGCCGTCTGCACGTCCTCCCCCAGCACGGCGACGCCGTCCATCTCGGGCGCGAACGGCAGGATGTCGGCCTTCTCGTCGGCCGTGAGCACGAGGTGCACGTCGGCCTCGGCCAGCTGCGCGCACACGCTGAGCGCCGCGTCGATGGAGTCGCGCCGTCCCGTGTGGGACACGACCAGGATGTGCCTCGCGGGTCCAGCCACTTCGCTCACGCTCCTGTGATCTCGTTCGACGTCGATCTCCATTGTGTCGGATTGCTCCCCGCGCGACCGCTGAACCAGGCGAGGTACTCGTGGTTCCCGGCCCCGCCGACGATCGGGGAGGAGACGAGGCCGGCGGTCCCGAGGCCGAGGTCCCACGCGGCCCAGAGCACGCGCATGACGGCGTCGTCGCGGAGCCCCGGGTCGTGCACGATGCCCTCGCGGATCCCCGAGCGGCCCACCTCGAACTGCGGCTTGATCAGCAGCACGATGTCGGCGCCGTCCGCGGCGGTGCGCGCGATGGCCGGCAGCACGAGCCCGAGCGAGATGAAGGAGAGGTCGCCGACGACGAGCTCCGGTCGCTCCCCCGCCATGTCCGCGGGCGTCACGCCCGCGAGCGACTCGGGCGTCAGGTCGCGCACGTTGAACCCCTCGACGACGTCGACGCGCGGATCCTCGCGGATGAGCGGATCCAGCTGCCCGTGCCCCACGTCGAGCGCGACCACCCGTCGCGCGCCCCGCTCGAGCAGCACCTGCGTGAACCCACCCGTGGACGCGCCGACGTCGAGCGCCAGGCGCCCGTCGACCGCGACCCCGGGGAACGCGTCGAGCGCGCCGATCAGCTTGTGGGCACCGCGGCTCACGTACGCGTCCGTGCCTGCGACCTCGACGACGGAGCCGGGCATCACCCGGAACGACGCCTTGACGACACCGCGCCCGTCGACCGTGACGAGCCCGTCGGCGATGAGCCGGGCGGCGTGGGTGCGCGAACGCGCCAGGCCGAGCGCGGGCAGGGCGGCGTCGAGCCGCAGGGCGCCGCCGAGCGGCTCGACGGGAACCGGGTCGGCAGCCGGCGTGGACGCGGTCGTGTCGCCGGGGTCAGCCACGCGTCGCGGCCCCGTCGCCGCCCTCGAGCCGGGCGCGCAGCTCGTCGTGCAGCAGCGCGAAAGCGGCCGCGCGGTCGCCGAGCGGCTGCTCCTCGATGAGCTGCAGCCGGGAGACCAGCTCCTCCTCCACGTCGCGGCCGTCGTCGGGCTCCGACTCCGGTGCGGATGCCGCTCGAGCACTGTCGTCCGGGTCGTCGCTCACGCCGTCACGCTATGCCCGGCCTGCGCCGGCCGCGACGTACAGCGACTCCTGCACGTCGAGCCCGTAGATCGGCCGGCCCGAGTTCCAGATCACGGCGCAGGCGGCGCGCAACGTGTCGATGGTGGATCCGCCGTCCTTGACGACCTCCACACGGTCGCCCGCGATGCGCACGGACGACTTCCCGACCGTCGCCACGCGGCCCTCCTGCGAGAACCGCGTCTCGGGGTACGGCTCGTGCAGCTGCCCGAGGTGCTCGAGGATGAACGTCGGCCGCTGGTCCTCCTCGGCGGCGAGGAGCTGCTTCGCCCGGTCGATCCCGGTGAGCACGTGGACCGACGTCATCCCGGCGCGCGTCGCCCCGAGGATGTCGGTGTCGAGCCGGTCGCCGAGGAACACGGGCCGCTGGGCGCCGAAGCGCTCGCGCGCCACGTCGAAGATCGGCGTCTCCGGCTTGCCCGCGACCACGGGGAGCCGACCGACCGCCGTGTGCACGGCCGAGACGAGCGTGCCGTTGCCGGGTGCGATGCCCCGCGCGACGGGGATGGTCCAGTCGGTGTTGGTCGCGACCCACACCACGTCAGGGTCGGCCAGCGCGAACGCGGCCTCGGCCAGCTGGGCCCAGCCCACCTCCGGCGAGAAGCCCTGCACGACCGCCGCCGGGCTGTCCTCCGTGGAGCGCGTGACCACGTACCCGGCCTTCTCGAGCTCGTGCACGAGGCCATCCCCGCCGACGACGAGCACGGTGGATCCGGCGGGCACCCGGTCCGCGAGCAGGCGCAGCGCGGCCTGCGGCGACGTGACGACGTCCGCGGGCGCCACCGTGAGCCCGAGCGAGCTCAGGTGCTCGGCGACCGACGCGTCCGTGCGCGAGGCGTTGTTGGTGATGTAGCCGAGCCGGATCCCGTCGCCGGCGGCGCGGTTCAGCGCGTCGACCGCGTGCGGGATGCTGTCGGGCCCGGCGTACACGACGCCGTCGAGGTCCGCGAGGATCACGTCCACGCCGTCGAGCGGCGCACTGCCCTTGGACGCCCTAGCGAACATCGCGGTCAGCCTCCCCGGCGTCGTCGGCCCGCGGGGCCTCGTCCTGGGCGTCCGCGGCGGGCGACTCGTCGGCCGCATCGCCATCGACCTCCAGCTCGTCGTCGACGTCGACCGCGATGTCCTCGCTGTCGCCCTCCTCGCTCGGCGGGCTCGGCTCAGCCGCGTGGACGGGGTCGTCCGAGGCGTCGACGGTGGCATCCGACGCCTCGTCGGACTCGACGGCGCTCGCGCCCGCATGGAGCGCGTCGCCGGCTCCGTCGTCCTCGGACGACTCGTGCCCACCGTCCTCGACCTCGAGCTCCTCCTCGACGACCTCGACCATGTCGTCCCAACCCTCGTCCGGATCCGCGAACGCCGCCTCGGCCGCATCGGCTCGCTGACGCCAGGCATCCGCCTCCGCCGAGCGACCCAGCTCCGCGAGCACCTCCGCGTAGGCGTGGAAGAGGTCCGCGCTGTACGAGTAGGCGACGTCCCGGTTCAGCTGCGCGATCGAGAGCTCGTCGAGAGCCGCCTCCGTCTGGCCGAGGTCGAGACGCGCCCCGGACATCGCGATCGCGAGCGCGACCTGCTCCGCCGCCGGCAGCGTCTCCTTCGGGACCGAACGCCCGAGCTCCAGGGCCTTGTCCGGGCGTCCCTGCCCGCGCTCGCTGTCGACCATGAGGGCGAGCTGGTCGTCCTTGCCGGAGATGCGCCGGTAGGTCCGCAGCTCGCGCAGCGCGAGCGCGTAGTCCCCGACGGCGTACGCCGTGATGGCCAGCGATTCCCGGACCACCGCGATGCGACCTGCACGGCGAGCAGCCGAGGTGGCGTGCCGGTGCGCGAGCTCCGGATCCTCCTCGATGAGACGAGCCGCCATCACCAGGTGCTGCGCGACGCCCTCGGCGTTGTCCTTGCTCAGCGTCTTCAGCTCGTTGCGGGCGATGCGGTCGAGATCGCCCGGCTTCACGTCCTCGGGGATCTCGGGATCCTCGTGGCGCGGACGCACGGACCGCAGCTCGCGCGCGCGCAGCTGCTCCTCCGTCAGGGCCTCCTCGTAGCGAGGGGCGTCGCGGTCGTTCCGCGCTGGTCGTCCGTCGCGCGTCCAGAGCTTGTCGCCGTCGCGCGGCGGTCGAGCGCCTCCACGTCCGGCGTCACGGCCACCGGCATCCCGACCGCCGTCCTTCGACCACGGCTTCCGCTCGCCGTCCCTCGCCGGACGCGGCGAACTCGACCCGCCATCACGCGACCAGGGCTTGCGCTCCCCGTCACGCTGCGGCCGGGAAGCCCCACCGCCGTCCTTCGACCACGGCTTGCGCTCCCCGTCACGAGCGGGACGAGCCGGACCGCCGGCCCCGCCGCCGTCCTTGGACCAGGGCTTGCGCTCCCCATCGCGCTGCGGCCGGGACGTCCCACCGCCGTCCTTCGACCACGGCTTGCGCTCCCCGTCACGAGCGGGACGAGCCGGACCGCCGCCATCACGGGACCAGGGCTTGCGCTCACCATCACGCTGCGGCCGACCGGCGGCTCCACCGCCGTCCTTGGACCAGGGCTTGCGCTCTCCGTCACGAGCCGGGCGGTCTCCCCCGGCGGCACGCGGACCGGAGGAACGCCCGCCTTCACGGGGCCCGCGAGGCGCACCCGCGGAACCGCGGTCGTACGGCGGCTTGCCGCCATCACGGCCACGCGCCGAGTGCGACGATCCGCGGTCCTGGCCCTCTGGCCGGCTGTCTCGATCGGATGAGTCGCTCACTGTGCTCCTGTCGGCCGCGTGGGCCAGATGATGTCTGTGGTGTTGTGGGTGTCGCCGAAGTCAGGTCCCAGGCTAACCGCTGCCGTCGTCCGTGTGCAGCGGACCGGCTTCGGCGATCATCCTGGTCGCGCACGGACCCCCGGCGGGCCGCATGGCCACCGCCAGGTCAGGCCGACCACGTGGCCGGACTCCACCCGCGAGAGGCTCACCCGCCCGTCCCCGCCGCGAAGGCCGATCACGGACCCAGTCCGAAGGCCATGCCGCGGAGGATCGCCCGGGACGCCTCGGGTGTTAACGCAGAAAGGCCCGCCGCACGATGTGCGACGGGCCTCCCCGATCATTCTCAAGTTAAGTCCGGCGGTGTCCTACTCTCCCACAGGGTCCCCCCTGCAGTACCATCGGCGCTGAGAGTCTTAGCTTCCGGGTTCGGAATGTGACCGGGCGTTTCCCTCTCGCTATGGCCGCCGAAACACCTCATACACACCCCGACAGGGCATGAAATCTGTGATGAATCGACCAGTCAAGCTGGTTGTTCAATTAGCACCCGACCGTATATCGGGAACCACATAGTGGACGCAAGCAAAGTGTTTTCAAGATATCGGCTTATTAGTACAGGTCAGCTCCACGAGTCTTTAGTCCTCGCTTCCACATCCTGCCTATCAACCCGGTAGTCTAGCCGGGAGCCTTCACCCTGAAAGGGATGGAAATCTCATCTCGAAGCCGGCTTCCCGCTTAGATGCTTTCAGCGGTTATCCGTTCCGAACGTAGCTAATCAGCGGTGCTCCTGGCGGAACAACTGACACACCAGAGGTTCGTCCATCCCGGTCCTCTCGTACTAGGGATAGATCTTCTCAAATTTCCTACGCGCGCAGCGGATAGGGACCGAACTGTCTCACGACGTTCTAAACCCAGCTCGCGTACCGCTTTAATGGGCGAACAGCCCAACCCTTGGGACCTACTCCAGCCCCAGGATGCGACGAGCCGACATCGAGGTGCCAAACCATGCCGTCGATATGGACTCTTGGGCAAGATCAGCCTGTTATCCCCGAGGTACCTTTTATCCGTTGAGCGACAGCGCTTCCACAAGCCACTGCCGGATCACTAGTCCCGACTTTCGTCCCTGCTCGACTTGTCAGTCTCACAGTCAAGCTCCCTTGTGCACTTACACTCGACACCTGATTACCAACCAGGTTGAGGGAACCTTTGGGCGCCTCCGTTACTCTTTAGGAGGCAACCGCCCCAGTTAAACTACCCACCAGGCACTGTCCCTGAACCGGATTACGGTTCGAAGTTAGATATCCAGAGTGACCAGAGTGGTATTTCAACAATGACTCCACCCGAACTAGCGTCCGAGCTTCACAGTCTCCCACCTATCCTACACAAGCCACACCGAACACCAATACCAAGCTGTAGTAAAGGTCACGGGGTCTTTCCGTCCTGCTGCGCGTAACGAGCATCTTTACTCGTAGTGCAATTTCGCCGAGTTCGCGGTTGAGACAGCTGGGAAGTCGTTACGCCATTCGTGCAGGTCGGAACTTACCCGACAAGGAATTTCGCTACCTTAGGATGGTTATAGTTACCACCGCCGTTTACTGGGGCTTAAATTCTCAGCTTCGCACTTGCGTGCTAACCGTTCCTCTTAACCTTCCAGCACCGGGCAGGCGTCAGTCCGTATACATCGTCTTGCGACTTAGCACGGACCTGTGTTTTTAGTAAACAGTCGCTTCCCACTGGTCTCTGCGGCCTTCAAACGCTTCAGGAGTAAATCCCTACACGCCTCAGGCCCCCCTTCTCCCGAAGTTACGGGGGCATTTTGCCGAGTTCCTTAACCACGATTCTCTCGATCTCCTTAGTATTCTCTACCTGACCACCTGAGTCGGTTTGGGGTACGGGCGATTGGAACCTCGCGTCGATGCTTTTCTTGGCAGCATAGGATCACTGATTTCGTCCGTGAGGACTACCCATCGGGTCTCAGGCTTCATAGAAGACGGATTTGCCTATCTTCTGCCCTACATCCTTAGACCGGGACAACCATCGCCCGGCTCAGCTACCTTCCTGCGTCACACCTGTTAATACGCTAAACGCCCCAGCGTAGGGTCGTGTGCTAGGCCAAGACCGTCACCCCGAAGGGATCGAATCAAGGATTCAGACACTTAGCATTACTGGATTGTCTTGGGCGGTTCTTCATCGGTACGGGAATATCAACCCGTTGTCCATCGACTACGCCTGTCGGCCTCGCCTTAGGTCCCGACTTACCCAGGGCGGATTAGCCTGGCCCTGGAACCCTTGGTCTTTCGGAGGACGGGTTTCTCACCCGTCTTTCGCTACTCATGCCTGCATTCTCACTCGTGTGGCCTCCACGGCTGGTTCACACCGCCGCTTCGCTGGCCACACGACGCTCTCCTACCCATCCATACGGCTGGACCACGAAGGCCTGCCTATAATATAAATGCCACAACTTCGGTGGCGTGCTTGAGCCCCGTTACATTGTCGGCGCGGAATCACTTGACCAGTGAGCTATTACGCACTCTTTCAAGGGTGGCTGCTTCTAAGCCAACCTCCTGGTTGTCTATGCAACTCCACATCCTTTCCCACTTAGCACGCGCTTAGGGACCTTAGATGGTGGTCTGGGTTGTTTCCCTCTCGACGATGAAGCTTATCCCCCACCGTCTCACTGCTGCGCTCTCACTTACCGGCATTCGGAGTTTGGCTGAAGTCAGTAACCTTTTGGGGCCCATCGTCCATCCAGTAGCTCTACCTCCGGCAAGAAACACGCAACGCTGCACCTAAATGCATTTCGGAGAGAACCAGCTATCACGAAGTTTGATTGGCCTTTCACCCCTATCCACAGCTCATCCCCTCCATTTTCAACTGAAGTGGGTTCGGTCCTCCACGACGTCTTACCGTCGCTTCAACCTGGCCATGGATAGATCACTTCGCTTCGGGTCTAGAACATGCGACTCATACGCCCTATTAAGACTCGCTTTCGCTACGGCTGCCCCTCACGGGTTAACCTCGCCACATATCACTAACTCGCAGGCTCATTCTTCAAAAGGCACGCTGTCACACCAACAAGGGTGCTCCAACGGTTTGTAAGCAAACGGTTTCAGGTACTATTTCACTCCCCTCCCGGGGTACTTTTCACCTTTCCCTCACGGTACTTGTCCGCTATCGGTCATCTGGGAGTATTTAGGCTTATCAGGTGGTCCTGACAGATTCACACGGGATTTCTCGGGCCCCGTGCTACTTGGGATACTCTCCGGACAGGCGACGACATTTCGACTACGGGGTTCGCACCCTCTATGACTGGCCTTTCAAGACCATTCGTCTATATCGCGCTCATTGCCCTCACAGCTCGGTAGAACTGTACGGAAAGTCCCGCAACCCCGACCATGCAACTCCTACCGGATATCACACATGATTGGTTTGGCCTCTTCCGGTTTCGCTCGCCACTACTAACGGAATCGCTTTTGCTTTCTCTTCCTGTGGGTACTGAGATGTTTCACTTCCCCACGTTCCCTCTACCCGCCCTATATATTCAGGCGGGAGTCACCAGGTCACCCAAAGGGCCTGGCGGGGTTTCCCCATTCGGAGATCCTCGGATCAAAGCTCTATTATCAGCTCCCCGAGGCTTATCGCAGATTTATACGTCCTTCTTCGGCTCCAGATGCCAAGGCATCCACCGTTTGCTCTTAGAATCTTGAAATCACATGAGATTGAATCGTTTCGCCTCCCCTAGAGGAGACAGAATTGACCAATGATCTATAAATAGATCTTTGTGATCCACCGGAAAACCGGTGAATCTAAGATGCTCGCGTCCACTGTGTAGTTCTCAATATACGGGCGGTACCCCACCACCATCCACAACAGGACGACGGAAAGGGTCCGACAAGAAACCAGACACACCCCTAAAGGTGCGGCCCGGTCCCTCAGGACCCAACAGCGTGCAACATGCCCTCGACACACCAGACCACGTTCCCACCCCACAAGGAGGCGTACTAGCAGCCCGACACATCAGCCGGCATCAATGTCAATGTTCCACCCATGAGCGCCACCGCCAGGACATACGCCTGACGCGTGACTTGGCACCTATGATCTCCCTGTATACAGAGGAGAGGTGCACATGCTCCTTAGAAAGGAGGTGATCCAGCCGCACCTTCCGGTACGGCTACCTTGTTACGACTTAGTCCTAATCACCGATCCCACCTTCGACAGCTCCTCCCTTGCGGTTAGGCCACTGGCTTCGGGTGTTACCGACTTTCATGACTTGACGGGCGGTGTGTACAAGGCCCGGGAACGTATTCACCGCAGCGTTGCTGATCTGCGATTACTAGCGACTCCGACTTCATGAGGTCGAGTTGCAGACCTCAATCCGAACTGAGACCGGCTTTTTGGGATTCGCTCCACCTTACGGTATCGCAGCCCTTTGTACCGGCCATTGTAGCATGCGTGAAGCCCAAGACATAAGGGGCATGATGATTTGACGTCATCCCCACCTTCCTCCGAGTTGACCCCGGCAGTCTCCTATGAGTTCCCACCATTACGTGCTGGCAACATAGAACGAGGGTTGCGCTCGTTGCGGGACTTAACCCAACATCTCACGACACGAGCTGACGACAACCATGCACCACCTGTATACCGACCTTGCGGGGCACACATTTCTGCATGTTTCCGGTATATGTCAAGCCTTGGTAAGGTTCTTCGCGTTGCATCGAATTAATCCGCATGCTCCGCCGCTTGTGCGGGCCCCCGTCAATTCCTTTGAGTTTTAGCCTTGCGGCCGTACTCCCCAGGCGGGGAACTTAATGCGTTAGCTGCGACACGGAGACCGTGGAATGGTCCCCACATCTAGTTCCCAACGTTTACGGCATGGACTACCAGGGTATCTAATCCTGTTCGCTCCCCATGCTTTCGCTCCTCAGCGTCAGTTACGGCCCAGAGATCTGCCTTCGCCATCGGTGTTCCTCCTGATATCTGCGCATTCCACCGCTACACCAGGAATTCCAATCTCCCCTACCGCACTCTAGTCTGCCCGTACCCACTGCAGACCCGAGGTTGAGCCTCGGGATTTCACAGCAGACGCGACAAACCGCCTACGAGCTCTTTACGCCCAATAATTCCGGACAACGCTTGCACCCTACGTATTACCGCGGCTGCTGGCACGTAGTTAGCCGGTGCTTTTTCTGCAGGTACCGTCACTTTCGCTTCTTCCCTACTAAAAGAGGTTTACAACCCGAAGGCCGTCATCCCTCACGCGGCGTTGCTGCATCAGGCTTTCGCCCATTGTGCAATATTCCCCACTGCTGCCTCCCGTAGGAGTCTGGGCCGTGTCTCAGTCCCAGTGTGGCCGGTCACCCTCTCAGGCCGGCTACCCGTCGTAGGCTTGGTGAGCCATTACCTCACCAACAACCTGATAGGCCGCGAGTCCATCCCCAACCGAAATTCTTTCCACGACCAGGCCATGCGGCCAATCGTCATATCCGGTATTAGCTACCATTTCTAGCAGTTATCCCAGAGTCGGGGGCAGGTTACTCACGTGTTACTCACCCGTTCGCCACTGATCCGCCAGAGCAAGCTCTGACATCACCGTTCGACTTGCATGTGTTAAGCACGCCGCCAGCGTTCGTCCTGAGCCAGGATCAAACTCTCCATAAATGCTTAAACGCACGACCACCCGAAAGCGATCGGCACATCTAAAGCCAGACGTGAACGGGAATCGAACACGAACCAGCAAGTTTGAAACCGACAGAACAAATCATTACTGACTTGCTTGTTTGTTTAAATGTATTCCAAAGGAATCCGAAACGAGCATCCGAAGGACACCCGCAACGGGTATTTGGCATTTGACATTGTGCACGCTGTTGAGTTCTCAAGGAACGGACGCTCCCGACACCGACCATCACAGCCAGCCATCGGAGCTCACACTCCACCGCTCCCCGTGGGAGTGATCCAGACCAAACAGCCCAGCACTCACGTCGGAAGCAGAATCAGACCCTAGCTCAGTTGATGGTAAACACGCAACCCTTCAGGGCCACGGCAACTTCTGTTTCACCAGGATCACCACCACCAGAACAGCTCCGGAAGCTTCTCAGCTCCCCGCCCGTTCCGGCGACAAGAGGAGACATTACGCGGACCACCCCACCCCCGCAAAACCACCCACATCCCGGGCGTGTCGCCACAACCCTCGGAAAGAAGAGCTGATCAAGGGTGGATTCAGGCGACGGTGACGCCCGCGAGGGTCTTCTTGCCCCGCCGGATCACGGCGAAACGGCCGTGCAGGAGGGCGTCGACGACAGCGGCCGCGTCGTCCACCGCGACGTTGTTCACGTAGACCCCGCCCTGCGTGATCGCGCGCCGAGCCTCACCCGCGCTCGAGACCAGACCGGTGTCGATCAGCGCCTGGATCACCGTCGTGCCGGCGGCGACCTCCGCGGACGGGAGCTCGCCCAGCGCGGCGCGGAGCGTCGGCTCGTCGAGCGCGGTCAGCTCGCCCTGCCCGAACAGCGCCTGCGCCGCGGCGATGGCGGACTCCGTCGCCTCGACACCGTGGACCAGCGACGTCACCTCCCAGGCCAGCGTCCGCTGGGCCTCGCGTCGGAAGGGCTCGGACTCCACGGCCCGTGCCAGCTCCTCGATGCGGGCCCGGTCGAGGAACGTGAAGAGGCGGAGGCGCTGGATCACGTCCGCATCCTCCGTGTTGAGCCAGAACTGGTAGAACGCGTACGGGCTCGTCAGGTCCGGGTCGAGCCAGATCGCATTGCCCTCGCTCTTGCCGAACTTGGTGCCGTCGGAGTTGGTGATGAGGGGCGTGCCGATGGCGTGCGCGGTGGTCCGCTCGCTGCGCCGGATCAGGTCGGTGCCACTGGTCAGGTTGCCCCACTGGTCGCTGCCGCCGGTCTGCAGCACGCACCCGTACGTGCGGTGCAGCTCGCGGAAGTCGAGACCCTGCAGGATCTGGTAGCTGAACTCCGTGTAGCTGATGCCCTCGTCGGAGTTGAGGCGCGCGCTCACCGCGTCCTTCTTGAGCATGGTGCCCACCCGGAAGTGCTTGCCGACCTCCCGGAGGAAGTCGATGGCGCTCATCGGCGCCGTCCAGTCCAGGTTGTTCACGATCCGCACGGCGTTGTCGCCCTCGGGGCTGAGGAACGCCGAGACCTGCGCCTGCACACGGCCCACCCAGTCCGCGACCACCTCCGGGTCGTTGAGGGTGCGCTCGGCGGTCGGCCGCGGGTCGCCGATCAGGCCGGTGGACCCGCCCACGAGGCCGAGCGGACGGTGCCCGGCCAGCTGGAAGCGGCGCATGAGCAGCAGCTGCACGAGGTTGCCCAGGTGCAGGCTCGGCGCGGTGGGGTCGAAGCCGCAGTAGTACGTGATGGGCGGACCGGAGAGCAGCTCCTTCAGCGCACCCTGGTCCGTGGAGACATGCACGTACCCGCGCCAGACGATCTCCTCCCACACGTCCTCGAAGGACGGGTCGTTGCGCTGGGAGCAGAGTCGGTCGGGATCGGCGTTCGTCACGCGATCACGGTATCAGCGCGGCATCGCGGGGACGGCGGGACGCGGCGGTGTCGTCCGCTCCCGGGCGGGGCGGTCGGGCTCGGACCGCTGTCGGTGGTCCCGGACATGCTCGTGAGCGCATCGGGGCGATGTGATCAGGCCCATGGGCTTGATCTACGGAGATCAAGTGCATAGCCTTGATGTTCACGCATCAATGACACGGCCTTGAGGGGGTTCCGCATGTTCGTCATCACCGCCGACCAGAAGGGCAGCAGGACCGACGTCGACCGCGCCGGGACGGGACGGGACGATCTGGCGTCGCGCTTCGAGGGCCGGCTCGTGCTCCCGGTCGACCGCACGTCCGGCGACGAGCTGCAGGCGCTCGTCGCCGACGCGGACACCGCCCTCGACATGGCGCTCGTCCTCACCCGCGCCGGGCACTGGAGCGTCGGCCTCGGGATCGGAGCCGTGCGCACCCCGCTCCCCCGGGCGACGCGCGAGGCCACCGGCCCGGCCTTCATCGCCGCGCGTGACGCGGTCGGCGCGGCCAAGCGGAGCGCGACGAGGTTCGCGCTCGCGGTGGATCCGCCTGCTCCCCCGACAGCCGACGGTCCGGGATCCGACGGCCCGGGCTCCGGGCTCCCCGGCCCCGACGAGGTCGAGGCGCTCGTCACGCTGCTGCTCCTGGCGCGGGACCGCCGCACCGCCCAGGGCTGGGACGTCGTCGACCGGATGGCGGACGGGAGCACGCAGCGTGAGGTCGCCGCCGCCCTCGGCATCACTCCCCAGGCCGTGAGCACGCGGCTGCGGACCAGCGCATGGCGCGCCGAGCGGGCCGCGATCCCGGGGCTCGTCGCGCTGCTCGCCCACCTCGACGCGCAGGCGACCCGGGGCGAGGGCACCGCGGCACCCGCACCGCGATCCGCCCGCGCGGGGGCGCGCTCGTGATCCCGGTGGGGACTCCCGGGGAGATCACGGCGTGGATCGCCCTCTGCGTGCTGGTGAGCGCGGCGCTGGTCCTCGCGCTCCTGGCGATGCGGACGCCCCGGACGGGCCGCGTGGCCGCGGCCGCGGGCACGCTCGCCTGCGCCCTCGCGCTCGGGCTGGCCCTCACCGGCCCCGCGTCGCCCCTGGTCGTCGGCTTCCTGGGCCTGATCGCGGTCGTGCTCGCGGTGCTGGGCGGCGGCTCCGCGTCCACCGCGGTGCTCGCCCTCGCCACTCGCGGCTCGGTGCCGCCGGGAGCGTTCGGCGGGATCCTGGTGGCGCCGCGCGGGCACGAGGACGATCCGTCGGCGCTGCGTCGACCCACCCGCGAGGTGCTGCGCGGCGGCGCGACGATCGGGATGCTCGAGCGGCTGGCCGTGGTGGCCGTCATCCTCGCCGGCTACCCCGAAGCGCTCGCGGTCATCATCGCGATCAAGGGCGTCGGCCGGTTCTCGGAGCTCGGCGAGGCTGCGGAGGCGCGAGAGCGGTTCATCATCGGCACGCTGGTCAGCTGGCTGTGGGCCGCCACCTGCGCGGCGGTCGTGCTGGTCGTCCGCTAGTCGCCCACCCGTCCGCGTCGCGCGGACCGGTCAGCGGCGGACGCGCGGCACGTGCGCCCGGTACGCCGAGACGGTCGCGTCGCCCGGCACCCAGAAGCGCCACGGGAAGAGCTCACCGGACCCACCGGGTCCGGACACGCCGACGCGCGGGCCCGCGGCCGGGAGGGCGAGCGGCTCGTCGGGGAGGTCCAGCCGGTACGGCGGCGCGTCCAGCGCCACGCCGTCGTCGGACAGCGGGATCGCCAAGGCGACCGCGAGCCGCGCCGGCCCCCGCGCCAGGTCGCGATCGCGGACCGCGGCGCCGCGCCGGCGCCGCGCGAGCTCGACGCCCTCCACGACCTCGCCGGCGCGCAGCAGCACGCCGGCGCTCGTGCCCTCGGGGCCGCAGACGATGTTCGCGCACGTGTGCATGCCGTACGTGAAGTACGCGTAGAGGTGCGCGGGCGGGCCGAACATGGTCGCGTTGCGCGCCCGCTTCCCGCGGAAGGCGTGCGAGCCGGGATCCTCGCCGACGCCGCGGTAGGCCTCCACCTCGGTGAGGCGCACGGAGACGCGGCCCTCCTCCGAGTCGCGCGAGAGGATCGCGCCGAGGAGCGCGGGCGCCACCTCGACCGCGTCGCGCGCGAAGAAGGCCGCGTCGATCACGCGCGGATCAGATCAGCTCGCCGTTGAGGCTCGCGACGACCACCACGAAGACCAGCACGGCGACGGCCACGCCGATGACGAGCGGCAGGAGCCAGCGGTGCCGCGGCTCGGGCCGCTCGGGACGGCGGCCGTTCGAGAGCGTCACGCCGACGCCTCGCCGGACGCCGCCGCCCGGCGCTCGGCGGCGGCATCGGCCCGCGCGCGCAGCTCGGCCACGCGCCGCACGAGCTCGCCGCGCTGCTCGTCGACGCGCACCCGGGCGGTGCCGCCCACCCCGTCGCGGCTCGCCACCGACCCCTCGATGCTCAGGACCTCGCGGACCTCCGGCACCAGGTGCGGGGACACGGCGCGCAGGTCGTCGTCGGACAGATCCTCGAGGCCGACGCCCCGGGACTCCGCGGCCTTCACGAGCTCACCTGTGATCTCGTGCGCGTCGCGGAACGCCACACGGTGCTTCACGAGCCACTCGGCGACGTCGGTCGCGAGGGAGAACCCCTGCGGCGCGAGCTCGGCCATGCGCTCGGTGTCGAAGCGGAGGGTCGCGATCATGCCGGTGAACGCCGGCAGCAGCACCTCGAGGGTCTGCACCGAGTCGAAGACCGGCTCCTTGTCCTCCTGCAGGTCGCGGTTGTACGCGAGCGGCAGGCCCTTGAGGGTCGCGAGCAGGCCGGACAGGTTGCCGATGAGGCGGCCCGACTTGCCGCGCGCGAGCTCCGCGATGTCGGGGTTCTTCTTCTGCGGCATGATCGACGACCCGGTCGAGAACGAGTCGCTCAGAGTGACGAACCCGAACTCGCGCGTGTTCCAGAGGATGATCTCCTCGCTCAGCCGCGAGAGGTCGATGCCGACCTGCGCGAGCACGAACGCGAACTCGGCCACGACGTCGCGCGCTGCGGTGCCGTCGATCGAGTTCTCGGAGCTGCGCGCGAAGCCGAGGTCGCGGGCGACCGCGCCGGCGTCGAGGCCGAGCGTCGAGCCCGCGAGGGCACCGGATCCGTAGGGCGAGACGTCGGCGCGCGCATCCCAGTCGGCGAGGCGCTCGAGGTCGCGGACCAGAGGCCAGCAGTGCGCGAGCAGGTGGTGTGCGAGGAGCACGGGCTGCGCGTGCTGCAGGTGCGTGCGGCCCGGCATGATCGCGCCGCCCGCCGCCTCGGCCTGCGCGGCCAGCGCGTCGACCAGCTGCACGAGCATCGCGTGGATCACCGCGGCGTGGTCGCGGAGGTACATGCGGACGAGCGTCGCGATCTGGTCGTTGCGGCTGCGGCCCGCGCGGAGCTTGCCGCCGAGCTCGGTGCCCGCGATGTCCATGAGCCCGCGCTCGAGCGCGCCGTGCACGTCCTCGTCGGCCTCGGACGCGACGAGCGCGCCCGAGCGGACGCGGTCCTCGAGGGTGTCGAGCGCCTGCAGCATGGCCTGCCGCTCGGCGTCCGACAGGTAGCCCGCGGACGCGAGAGCACGGGCGTGCGCCCGGGATCCGGCGATGTCGTACGGCGCCAGCTGCCAGTCGAAGTGCGTCGAGCGGCTGAGCGCCACGAGCTCCGGCGACGGGCCGCCGGCGAAGCGGCCGCCCCAGAGGGCGCCCGCCTCGCCCGCGCGGGAGGACGGATCCGTGCTCTCGGTCATGCGGCTACTCCGCGGCGGGCGCGGGGTCGACCGCCAGCGCGGCCTGCTCGACCGCGAGGTCGCGACGCGCCGAGATCTTGCTCGGCAGCGACCACAGCTCGATGAAGCCCTTGGACAGCGACTGGTCGAACGTGTCGCCCGTGTCGTAGGTGGCCAGGTCGAAGTCGTACAGGCTCGACTCGCTGCGGCGGCCGGTGACGACCGCGCGTCCGCCGCGGAGCGTCATGCGGATGTCGCCGGAGACGTGGCGCTGCGAGTCCTCGATGAAGGCGTCGAGCGAGCGCTTGAGGCCGGAGAACCAGAGCCCGTCGTAGACGAGGTTCGCCCAGTCCTTCTCGACGCCGCGCTTGTAGCGGCCGAGGTCGCGCTCGATCGTGAGGCTCTCGAGCTCCTCGTGGGCCTCGATGAGCGTCATGGCGGCGGGAGCCTCGTAGACCTCGCGGCTCTTGATGCCGACCAGGCGGTCCTCGACGACGTCGATGCGGCCGATGCCGTGCGCGCCCGCGGCGGCGTTGAGCTCCTGGACGATGCGGAGCGGCGAGTAGCGCACGCCGTCGATCGCGACGGGGACGCCCGCCTCGAACGTGATGGTGACCTCGGTCGCCTCGCGCAGCACGTCGGGGTCCTGCGTGTACTCGTAGAGGTCCTCGATGGGGCCGTTCCACGGGTCCTCGAGGAAGCCGGTCTCGACCGCGCGGCCCCAGACGTTCTTGTCGATCGAGTAGGGGCTCTTCTTGCTCTGCTCGATGGGCAGGTCGTGCTCGTTCGCGTAGACGATGGCCTTGTCGCGCGTGAGCGCGAGGTCGCGGACCGGCGCGATCGAGGTGAGGTCGGGCGCGAGCGCGGCGACGGCGGCCTCGAAGCGCACCTGGTCGTTGCCCTTGCCGGTGCAGCCGTGCGCGACGCTGTTCGCGCCGAGCTCGTGGGCGACGCGCGCGAGGTGCTTGGCGATCAGCGGGCGGCTGAGGCCCGAGACCAGCGGGTAGCGCTTCTGGTAGAGGGCGTTGGCCTTGAGCGCGGGGACGATGTAGTCGTCCGCGAACTCGTCCTTCGCATCCACCACCACGGCCTCGACCGCGCCGCAGTCGAGCGCGCGCTGCCGGATGACCTCCATGTCCTCGCCGCCCTGGCCGACGTCGACCGCGAGGGCCACGACCTCCTTGCCGGTCGCGTCCTTGAGCCAGCCGATGCCGACCGAGGTGTCGAGTCCGCCGGAATATGCCAGTACCACGCGTTCGGCCATGCCGTTCTCCGTTTCGTTGCTGAGGTGTCTCGGGGTGTGGGGCTGCGTCAGGACTGGCGCAGGAGCCAGACGAGCAGCGCCTTCTGGGCGTGCAGGCGGTTCTCCGCCTCGTCCCAGACCACCGATCGCGGGCCGTCGATGACCTCGGAGGCCACCTCGTACTCGCGGTCGGCGGGAAGGCAGTGCAGGAAGATCGCGTCGTCGACCGCGTGATCCATGAGCTCGGTGGTGACCTGGTACGCGCCCAGCTCGGCGAGGCGCACGGCCTTCTCCTCCTCGCGGCCCATGGACACCCAGGTGTCGGTGATGACGACGTCGGCGCCGGTGACGGCCTCGACGGGATCGGCGAGGATCCGGACGGAGCCGCCCGTGGTCGCGGCGATGCGCTCGGCGTCGGCCACGACGTCCTCGGCGGGCACGTAGCCCGCGGGAGCGGCGATGCGCACGTGCATTCCGGCGGTGACGCCGCCGAGCAGGTAGGAGTGCGCCATGTTGCTCGCGCCGTCGCCGAGGAAGACGAGGGTCTGGCCGGCGAGGTCGCCGCGGTGCTCGCGGATGGTGAGCAGGTCGGCGAGGATCTGGCACGGGTGGAAGTCGTCGGACAGCGCGTTGACGACAGGGACCGTCGTGCCCGCGGCCATCTCCTCGAGGCCCGCCTGGCCGTAGGTGCGCCAGACGATGGCGGCGACCTGGCGCTCGAGCACGCGCGCGGTGTCGCTCGCGGTCTCCTTGCCGCCGAGCTGGCTGCTGGCGGTGCTGATGATGAGGGGGACACCGCCGAGGTCCGCGATGCCGACCGCGAAGGAGACGCGGGTGCGGGTGGAGGACTTGTCGAAGATCACCGCGACCGTCTGCGGGCCGGCGAGGGGGCGCTCGGACCAGCGCTCGCGCTTGAGCTGCACCGCCAGGTCGAGCACCTCGGACTGCTCGGCCGGGCTCAGGTCGTCGTCGCGCAGGAAGTGGCGGGTCATCGCATCGCTCGCTCTCGGGGGACTTGCGGATCGCTCAAGCCTAGGGGACGTGCGGGGGCGGATCCGTCGACGGGCACCCCCGCGCGGGGGTGCCCGCGGACGGATGCGGCGTGGGGCCAGGACCGTCGTGTCGGCCGGCCCCCGCCCGGGTCAGCGCAGGTGCGCCAGGGCGCGGCCGAACCGCTCGCGGAAGTCGCGCACCTCGTCGTCGCCCACGATGAGCGGCGGCGCGATGCGGAGGCTGCGCGCGTTCGGCGCGTTGATGATGAGCCCCTCGCCGAGCGCGGCGGCCGCGATGCGCCCGCCGTCCTCGTGGTGCAGGCCCACGCCGATGAGCAGCCCGCGGCCGCGCACCTCGGCGATGAGCGGGGAGGCCAGCCCGGTGATGGCCGCGCGGATCTCCTCGCCGCGGCGGGCGGCGTTCTCCACGAGCCCGGCGTCCTCGATCTCGGCCAGCACGGCGTTCCCCGCGGCGGTCGCGAGCGGGTTGCCGCCGAAGGTGGATCCGTGCTGGCCCTTCTGCAGCAGGTCGGCGGCCTCGTCGAACGCCACGAGCGCCCCGATGGGCACTCCGCCCGCGATGCCCTTGGCGATCGTGACCGCGTCCGGCCGGACGCCCTCGTGCTCGTACGCGAACCAGCGGCCCGTGCGCCCGACGCCGGTCTGGATCTCGTCGAGGATGAGCAGCGCCCCGTGCTCACGCGTGAGCTCGCGGGCGCGGCGGAGGAAGCCGGCGGGCAGGTCGACCACGCCGGCCTCGCCCTGGATCGGCTCGAGGATGAGCGCCTGGACGGTGTCGTCGATGGCCGCCTCGAGCGCCTCGAGGGTCGGCGCGATGTGCTCGACGCCGCCCGGCAGCGGGAGGAACGGCGCCTGCAGCGCGGGCTGGCCGGTGAGCGCGAGCGCGCCCATAGTGCGGCCGTGGAAGGAGCCCTGCAGCGTGATGACGCGCGTGCGATGCGCGGATCCGTTGCGCCGGGCGAGCTTGAACGCGGCCTCGTTCGCCTCGGCGCCCGAGTTGCCGAAGTAGACCCGGCCCGTGTCGCCCGCGCCGGTGATGCGGCGGAGGCGCTCGGCGAGCGCGATCTGCGGCGGCGTCGCGAAGTAGTTGGACACGTGGGCGAGCGTCGAGACCTGCTCGGTGACCGCGCGGATCAGCGCAGGGTGCGCGTGCCCGAGCGAGTTGACGGCGATGCCCGCGAGGAAGTCGAGGTACTCGCGGCCCGTCGAGTCCCACACGCGGCAGCCCTCGCCGCGCACCAGCATGGCGAGCGGCGGCGGGGAGGAGCGCATCATCGCGGCCTGGAAGCGGTCGGACCACTCGCTCTCGGTCTGGGTGGTGCGGCGCTCTGGCTGGGTCGTGGTCATGCGGGCACGACCTCCGTTCCGATTCCGTTCGTGGTGAAGATCTCGAGGAGCATCGAGTGCGGGATGCGGCCGTCGATGATCGCGGCCTTGGGCACTCCCCCGTCGACGGCTTCGAGGCATGCCGCCATCTTCGGGATCATGCCCGACTCGAGCGACGGCAGGAGCGCGCGGAGCTCGTCGGCGCGGATGTCCGAGACGAGCGACCCGCGGTCGGGCCAGTCGCGGTAGAGGCCCGCGACGTCGGTGAGGATCACGAGCTTCTCGGCGCCGAGGGCCACGGCGAGCGCGGCGGCCGCGGCGTCCGCGTTGACGTTGAGGGAGACGGCGGGGTCGTGCTCGTCGGGCGCGATGGAGGAGACGACGGGGATGCGGCCGGCGTCGAGCTGCGCGAGGACGGCCGTGGGATCCACCGCCACGACGTCCCCGACGAGGCCGAGGTCGACGTCGACGCCGTCGACCACGGCGCCACGACGGCGGCCCGTGAAGAGCCCGGCGTCCTCGCCGGAGACGGCGGCCGCGAGCGGGCCGTGCGCGTTGATACCCCGCACGACGTCGCGGCTGACCTGCCCGGTGAGCACCATGCGCACGACCTCGAGCACCTCGGGCGTGGTGACGCGGTATCCCCCGCGGAACTCGCTCTCGATGCCGAGGCGGGTGAGCATCGCGCTGATCTGCGGACCGCCGCCGTGGACGACGACCGGTCGGAGCCCCGCGTATCGCAGGTACACGACGTCCTCGGCGAAGGTGCGCGTGAGCTCCTCGTCGACCATGGCGTTGCCGCCGAACTTCACGACCACTATGCGGTCGTGGAAGCGCTGCAGCCACGACAGCGACTCGATGAGCGTCGCGGCCTTCGACTCGGCCTGCGCCTGGTCGAGGTCGGCGGCGTCCTGCGTGATGGCGGTCACGTCCGTCCCGTCTGCGTCGCCCATCAGCTGGCGTACGCGCTGTTCTCGTGCACGTAGTCGTGCGTGAGGTCGTTGGTGAGGATGGTCGCCGTCGCGTCGCCCGCGTGCAGGTCGATGAGCACGTGCACGGCGCGCGGGTGCAGGTCGACCAGGTCGCGGCTCTCGTGCGGCTCGCCCGCGCGGCACACCTCGACGCCGTTGATGGCGACGTCGATGCCGTAGGGGTCGAACTCCGCGCCGGTCGTGCCCACGGCGGCCAGCACGCGGCCCCAGTTGGGGTCGTTGCCGAAGACCGCGGCCTTGAAGAGGTTGCTGCGCGCGACCGCGCGGCCGACCTCGACGGCGTCGTCGTCGGACGCCGCGTGCACGACCTCGATGGCGATGTCGTGGGAGGCGCCCTCGGCGTCGGCCTGCAGCTGCTCGGCGAGGTCCGCGCACACCGCGGTGAGCGCCGCCTGGAACTCCTCGGCGTCGGGCACGACGCCGGATGCTGCGGAGGCGAGGAGCGTGACCTGGTCGTTGGTCGACATGCAGCCGTCCGAGTCGAGCCGGTCGAACGTGACGCGCGTGGACTCGCGGAGCGCGGCGTCGAGCGCAGCGGAGTCGAGGTCGGCGTCGGTGGTGATCACCACGAGCATGGTGGCGAGCCCCGGCGCGAGCATGCCCGCGCCCTTGGCCATCCCGCCCACGGTCCAGCCCGCGTCGGAGGTGCTGGCCGACTGCTTGGGCTTCGTGTCGGTGGTCATGATGGCGCGGGCCGCGTCGTCACCCCCGCCGTCGGCGAGCACGACGGCGACGCGGGCGACCCCGTCCTCGAGCTTCTCGAGCGGGAGCTGCTCGCCGATGAGGCCCGTGCTGCAGACGAGCACGTCGCCGCTGGAGACGTCGAGCGCGCGGCCGACCGCCTCGGCGGTGGCGTGCGTGACCTGGAAGCCGCGGGATCCGGTGTAGCAGTTCGCGCCGCCGGAGTTGAGCACGACGGCGCTCACCCGGCCGTCGCCGATGACCTGGCGCGACCAGAGGATCGGGTTCGCCTGGCAGCGGTTGCTGGTGAAGACCGCGGCGGCCGCCTGCGACGGGCCCGTGTTGCGGACGAGGGCGACGTCGAGCGCGCCCGTGGACTTGAGGCCCGCGGCGACCCCTCCGGCGACGAAGCCGCGTGCGGCGGTGACGCTCACGGGGCGACCCCGTTCACCGGGAGGCCCATGGCCTCGGGCAGCCCGAGCGCGATGTTGGCCGACTGGATCGCCGCGCCCGCCGTGCCCTTGACCAGGTTGTCGATGGCCGTGACCGTGATCACGCGGCCCGCGGCCTCGTCGATCGCGATGCCCACGAGCGCCGTGTTGGATCCCGTGACGTCGGACACGTTCGGGAAGGACCCCTCCGGCAGCAGGTGGACGAACGGCTCGTCGGCGTAGGCGAGCTCCCATGCCGCGCGCACGTCGTGCGCGGAGAAGCCGGGGGCGAGGCGCGCGGTGGCCGTGGCGAGGATCCCGCGGGCCATCGGCACGAGCACGGGCGTGAACGAGACGCTCACGTGCCCGCCGCCCGCCGTCTCGAGGTTCTGTCGGATCTCCGGGGTGTGGCGGTGGGTGCCGCCGACCGCATAGGCGCTCGCGGATCCGAGGATCTCGCTGGCCAGCAGGTTCGTGCGGAGCGACCGCCCCGCGCCGGACGGGCCGACGGCCAGCACCGCGACGATGTCCTCCGGCTCGATGACGCCCGCGCGGATGCCCGGCTGGAGGCCGAGCGTGATGGCGGTGACGTTGCAGCCCGGGACGGCGATGCGCTTCACGCCCGACAGGCGCGTGCGCTGGGTGCCGCCCTCCTCCGCGTGCAGCAGCTCGGGCAGGCCGTACGGCCAGGCGCCCGCGAAGTCGCCGCCGTAGAACGCGTCCCACGCGGCCTCGTCGACGAGCCGGTGGTCGGCGCCGCAGTCGACCACGAGGGTCTGGTCGTCGAGCTCGGCCGTGATGGCGCCCGACTTGCCGTGCGGCAGAGCGAGGAAGACCACGTCATGGCCGGCCAGCTGCTCGGCCGTCGTCTCGACGAAGGTGCGGTCGGCGTACGAGGTGAGGTGCGGGTGCACCTGACGCAGACGCTCGCCCGCGTTCTGGAATGCGGTGAGCGTCTGGACCTCGAGGCGCGGGTGGTCGGCGAGCAGGCGGAGGAGCTCCCCGCCCGCGTAGCCGCTGGCGCCCGCGACGGCGACTGAGAATGACATGCCTCAAATCTAGTGCCGGTGCCGGAGGGGTCCCGCCGGGCGGGCACCCGCAGACGCACGCGTGGGCGGACCCTCCCTGGGGAGGAGTCCGCCCGCGTGGACGGCCGTGCCGCGACCGCCGCGGCGGCTGCGCCTACTCCCTGAGCGCCGCGCCGAACCGATCGGCGGCCAGCCGCACTGATCCGTCACGGGCCTCGCTCGCCTCGGCCGCCGTCAGCGTGCGGTCGGGAGCGCGGAAGCGGAGCGCGAACGTGAGCGAGCGCGTGCCGTCCTCGACGCCGGGACCGCGGTAGTCGTCCACGAGCCGGGCGGACTCGAGCAGCTCGCCCGCGCCCTCGACCACCGTGCGGAGCAGCTCCCCCGCCGGGACCTCGAGCGGCACCACGAGGCTGAGGTCCTGCGTGGCGACGGGCATCGAGGTGAGCGTGCGCACCTCGACCGCGCCGCCCGCCAGCTCGACGAGCCGGTCGAGGTCGACCTCGGCGAGCGCGACGCGCTCGGGCAGGTCGAGCGCGGCGGCGAGCGCGGGCAGGAGCTCGCCGGCGAAGCCCACGATGACGGGGCCGTCGGCCGTCACGGCCTCGACCGCGGCCGTGCGTCCGGGATGCAGGGCGATGTGGCTGCCCTGCTCGAAGCGGATCTCCACGCCCACCGCGTGCGCCAGCTGCCGCACAGCGTCGAGCGCGTCGACGAGGCCCGCGCGCTGCGCCGGGGTGCCCGGCTGCTTCGGGACGGCGTCCCCGAGGATCAGCACGCCGACGTGGCGCGGCTGCGGCGGGATGCCCGCATCCAGCGCCCGCAGCGTGTCCGCGTCGGGGCGCGCGGCCCCGGGCGGCATCTCGGGAGAGCCGTACGCGACGCCGGCACGGGGCAGGAACACGGTGCCGGTCTCGAAGACGGCCAGGTCGGTGGATCCGCGCGAGAGGTTGCGCCGCGCGATGTCGACGAGCCCCGGCAGCAGGGAGCGGCGGAGGTACGGGAACGCGACGTCGAGCGGGTTGGCCAGGCGCACCGCGGGCGCGTCGTCGCGGTCGGCCGCGCCGAATCGCGCGTTCTGCGCCTCGGACGCGAACGGAGACCCCATCACCTCGGTGAGCCCGCCCGCCGCGAGCGCGATCGAGGCCTGGCGGCGGAGGCGCTGCGCGGCGGTGAGGCCGCGGCCGGGGGGCGCGACGGGCAGCACGGCGGGGATCCGGTCGTAGCCGACGATGCGCGCGACCTCCTCGACGAGGTCGGCGCGGTGGCGGAGGTCGGGTCGCCAGGTCGGCGGGGTGACGGCGAGCACGCCGTCGCGCTCGTCGAGGGCGCAGCCCACGTCGACGAGCGCGTGGCGCACCTCGTCCTCGGTGTAGTCGACGCCGACGAGCGACGCGGGGTAGCCGAGCGGCAGCTCGATCGCCTCACGCGGCGCGGTCGTGTCGAGGATCGAGCCGAGGCCGTCGGCGTGGCCGCCCGCGAGCTCCTCGAGGAGCTGGACGGCGCGCGCCGCCGCGGCGGGGGCGATGCGCGGATCCACTCCCCGCTCGAAGCGCTTGGACGCCTCGCTCGGCAGCTTGTGCCGGCGAGCGGTGCGCGCGATGGACACCGGATCGAAGCCCGCCGCCTCGATCAGCACGCGGCTGGTGCCCGCGCCGATCTCGGTGGCCGCGCCGCCCATGACGCCCGCGAGCCCGACCGGGCCGGAGCCGTCGGCGATGACGAGGTCCTCGACGTGGAGCGCGCGCTCGCGCCCGTCGAGCGTGACGAGCGTCTCGCCCTCGGCGGCGCGACGGACGACGATGCCGCCCTGCAGCCGGTCGAGGTCGTACGCGTGCAGCGGCTGGCCGAGCTCCAGCATCACGTAGTTGGTGACGTCGACGGCCAGCGAGATCGACCGGACGCCCGCGAGGGTCAGCCGCGACACCATCCACGGCGGCGTGGGCCGGGAGAGGTCGATGCCGGAGACCACGCGCGTGACGAACACGTCGGCGCCGATGCGGCCGCGGATCGGGGCCGCGTCGTCGACGAGCACCTCGATCCCCTGGACGGGCGCGTCGGCCGCGAGCAGCGCGAGCGCGTCGGCGGGATCCGTGAAGGCCGCGCCCGTGGCGTGCGCGTACTCGCGGGCGATGCCGCGGATCGAGAACGCGTAGCCGCGGTCGGGCGTGACGTTCACCTCCACCGCGCGGTCGTCGAGGTGCAGGAGCGCGAGGGCGTCCGTGCCGACCTCGGGGTCGAGGCCGAGCGAGGAGAGGACGAGGATCCCGTCGTGCTCCTCCCCCAGGCCGAGCTCGCGCGACGACGCGATCATGCCGTCGGACACGTGCCCGTACGTCTTCCGCGCGCTGATGGGGAACGGGCCGGGGAGCACCGCGCCGGGCAGGCTCACCACGACCTTGTCGCCGACCACGAAGTTGTGGGCCCCGCAGACGATGCCGCGGACGTCCTCGCCGCCGTCGGCCGCCGAGGCGCCCTCGGGCGCGACGCGCACCTGGCACCAGTTGATGGTCTTGCCGTTGGTCTGCGGCTCGGGGCTCGCCTCGAGCACCTGCCCGACGACGACGGGGCCGGAGATCGAGAACGCGTGCACGTCCTCCTCCTCGAGGCCCACCTTCACGAGGGACGCGTGGACGTCCTCGGGGGTGACCCGCGCGGGGAGCTCGACGTGCTCGCCGAGCCAGCTGATCGGGATCCTCACGACTACACCACCATCCCGAACTGCGCGCCGAACCGGATGTCGCCCTCGACGATGTCGCGCATGTCGGAGAGGTCGTTGCGGAACATGAGGGTGCGCTCGGTGCCCATGCCGAACGCGAAGCCCTGGTACTCGTCGGGGTCGATGCCCGCGGAGCGCAGCACGTTCGGGTTCACCATGCCGCAGCCGCCCCACTCGATCCAGCGGGGTCCGCCCGCGGCGGCCGGGTGCCAGACGTCCATCTCGGCGCTCGGCTCGGTGAAGGGGAAGTAGTTGGGACGCAGGCGGATGCGCGCGTCCTCGCCGAACATCGAGCGCGCGAAGTGCTCGAGCGTGCCGCGGAGGTGCGCCATGGTGAGGCCGCGGTCGATGGCGATCCCCTCGATCTGGCGGAACGCGGGCGTGTGCGTCGCGTCGAGCTCGTCGCTGCGGAAGGTGCGGCCCTGCGCGATCGTGTACACGGGCAGCTCGTCGGCGAGCAGGGTGCGGATCTGCACGGGCGAGGTGTGCGTGCGGAGCACCAGGTGCGCGTCGGTCGGATCCACGTAGAAGGAGTCCTGCATGGCGCGCGCCGGGTGGTCGGGCGGGAAGTTCAGCGCGTCGAAGTTGAACCACTCGCTCTCGAGCTCGGGGCCCTCGTTCACCTGCCAGCCCATGCCGACGAAGATGTCGGCGATGCGCTCCTCGAGCATGGTGAGCGGGTGGCGGGCGCCCGCGCGCCAGCGGCTCGGCAGCGCGGTGACGTCGACGGCCTCGGCCACGAGCCGCTCGGCGGCCTCCTGCTCCTGGATCTCCGCCTCGCGCGCCTGGAACGCCTGCGTGACGCGGGCGCGCGACTGGCCGACGAGCTTGCCTGCGTCCTTGCGCTCGGCGGGCGGCAGCGAGCGGAGCGATCCGTTCAGCCGGGCGAGCGGCGAGGCCTCGCCGATGTGGGCGGAGCGCGCCTGCGCGAGCGACGCGGAGTCGGTGGTCGCGGCGAGCGCGGCCATCGCCTCGTCCACGGCGGAGGCGACGCTCTCCTCGGAGATCTGGGGTTCGGACATGAGGCCCGAGTCTACCGATCGCCGGGGCCGCGACCGGCCCCGGCGAGGACGCACGACGGGCCCGACGCTCGCACGCGACGGGCCCGCGACGGGTGACGGGGAGCGCCCCGCGGCGCGCCTACGCCCCCTGCGACGTCCCCGCCGCGACGGTCTTCGCCACGCGCGGTCCGCGCTTGCGGGCGAGACGTCGCGCGATGGTCGACACCGTGAGGTTGAGCACGAGGTACATGCCCACCATGACCACGAAGATCGGCAGCGAGTTGGCGCGGCTCGTGGCCTCGAGGATCAGCTCGCCCTGCTTGGTGAGGCCGACGAGGCTGACGATGGTGCCGAGCGCGGTGTCCTTGATGAGCACGACGAGCTGGGCGACGATGATCGGCAGCATCGTCCGGAACGCCTGCGGGAACTCCACGAGCAGCCGGTTCTGCAGCGGCCGGAGCCCGATCGCCAGTCCCGCCTCGCGCTGGCCGCGCGGCAGGCCGAGGATCCCGGAGCGCAGGGCCTCGCCGATGATCGCGCCGTTGTAGAGCGCGAGCGCCGTGACGACCGACCAGTACGGGCCGATGGGGAAGATCAGGTAGATGAACAGCATCATCAGCAGCACGGGCATGCCGCGGAAGAACTCGAGCACCACGGTCACGGCGTAGCGGATCGCGCGGTGCTCGCTCATGCGGAGGAGCGCGAGCACCATGCCCAGGAGGATCGCGAGGACCGCGGCGACCGCGGCCGACTGCAGCACCACGACGAGGCCCCGGAGGAGCAGCCCCCAGACGAGCGGGTCGTTGAGCACGAGCCAGATGTCGGGGCTGAACTGACCCGCCTGCTGGAGCTTCACGGCGGCGAAGGCGAGCACGGCCACCACGATGACGCCCGTGACGACGGAGAGGATGCGGGAGCGACGGCGGGCCTTGGGGCCGGGGACGTCGTAGAGGACCTGGCTCATCGGGAGACCGCCACTCGCTTCTCGAGGTGGTCCGCCAGCTGGCCGAGCGGGACCGTGATGATGAGGTAGAAGAACGCGACGCCCACGAACACCCAGACGACCGCGTCGCCGTTGGCGTTCGCGACGTCGCGACCCACGTTGAAGAGCTCGTAGATGAAGTACGCGCCCGCGATCGACGTGTTCTTCGTGAGCGCGATGACCACGTTGATCAGCGGCGGGATGACGGTGCGCACGGCCTGCGGCAGGATCACCGACCCGAGCGTCTGCGAGAACGTCAGGCCGATGCTGCGGGCGGCCTCGGCCTGGCCGACGGGCACGCTGTTGATGCCCGAGCGGATCGCCTCGGCGAAGAACGGCGCCGTGTAGAGCGTGAGCGCGAGCACCGCGGCGGTCATGAACGGCAGCGCGCCCGAGATCGACGTGATCACGACGCTGAAGAAGGTGAAGACGAGCAGCAGCGGCGTGTTCCGCAGCAGCTCGACGTAGACGGTGGAGGTGGCGCGGAGGCTCGCCACGGGCGAGATCCTCATCGCGGCGATCACGATCCCCAGCGGGAGGGCGAACAGCACGGTGAGGCAGAGGAGGCGCAGCGTGCCGCCGAAACCCCGCAGGAACACGTCGAGATTGTCGAGGATCACATCCACGGCGCACCTCCTATGGTCTGCACCCGGCGGGCCGGGCGATGGTCGGATCCGGGCTCGTCTCGCCCGGACAGGGGACGGGTCCCGCGCGCGCATCAGCGCACGCGGGACCCGGTGGGACTAGTAGCGGTCGATCGCCGGGGGCTCCGGCGTGTCGATGACCGTGCCGGCCGTCGCCTTGAACAGGCGCGCCCAGGTGCCGTCGTCGTAGGCCTCCTGCAGCGTGTCGTTGATGAACGTGCGGAACGCCTCGTCGTCCTTGGCGATGCCGATGCCGTAGGGCTCCTGGGTGAAGGTCTCGCCGTCGCCGACGAGCTTGAACTCGCCCTCGTTCTGGTCGATGAAGCCGGAGAGGATCACGTTGTCGGTCGTGACCGCGGACACCTGGCCGTTGCGCAGCGGGTCGAGGCACTTGCTGTAGACGTCGGTCGGCACGACGACCGCGCCGAACGTGGCCTCGATGTTCGCGGCGGGGGTGGATCCGGCGACGGAGCAGACCTGCTTTCCGCGGACGTCCTCGGGCGTGTTGATCGTGGTGTCGTCCGCGAGGACCATGAGCGCCTGGCCGGCGACGTAGTACGGTCCGGCGAAGTCCACGACCTCCTTGCGCTTGTCGTTGATCGTGTAGGTCGCGACGACCGCGTCGACCGAGCCGTTCTGGATGAAGGGCTCGCGGTTCGCGGACACCGTCTCCGTGAACTTGATGCCGTCGAAGGGGATGCCCATCTTGCTGGCGACGAGCGCGGCGATCGCGACGTCGAAGCCCGCGGGCTTGCCGTCGAGCCCGGCGAGGCCGAAGAGCGGCTGGTCGAACTTCGTGCCGACCTTCATCTCCCCCGCCGCTGCCAGGCGCGCCATCGTGGTGCCCTCGTCGAACGTCGGGTTCTCCGCGAGCGCGAGCTTGTAGGGGCCGTCGCCGTTCTCGGGGGCGTTCGTGCCGGCGTCGATGCCGCTGTTCGACGCGCTGCCGGCGGCGCCGCAGCCCGTGAGGGCGACGACGACGATCGCGGCGGCCGCGGCGATGGTCAGTTTCCTGTTCTTCATGGTTCCCGTTTCTCTGCTGGTGAGGTGGATGACGGACGCGATGGGGATCGCTCGTGGTGCGTGGTGCGGGTCGTGCCATGGTGCGGCGCCCGGACGCGCCTGCCTCGGCGGCGTCCGGATGCGGGAGGGCGGGAGGGCGCGTGCCCTCCGCGCGCGTCAGTGGGCGAGGATCTTGGAGAGGAAGTCCTTCGCGCGCGGGCTCTGCGGATCGTCGAAGAAGGCCTGCGGGGTGGTGTCCTCCTCGATGGCGCCATCGGCCATGAAGATCACGCGGTCCGCGGCCTTGCGGGCGAAGCCCATCTCGTGGGTGACGACCATCATCGTCATGCCGTCCTTGGCGAGGCCGACCATCACGTCGAGGACCTCGGTGATCATCTCGGGGTCGAGCGCCGAGGTGGGCTCGTCGAGGAGGATCAGCTTCGGGTCCATCGCCAGCGCGCGGGCGATCGCGACGCGCTGCTGCTGGCCGCCGGAGAGCTGGGCCGGCATCTTCTGCGCCTGGTTGGCGACGCCGACGCGGTCGAGGAGCTCCATCGCCCGCTTCTCCGCCTCGGCCTTGCCCTGCTTGCGCACCTTGATGGGGCCGAGGGTCACGTTCTCGAGCACGGTCTTGTGCGCGAAGAGGTTGAAGGACTGGAAGACCATGCCGACGTCGGCGCGGAGGCGCGCGAGCTCGGCGCCCTCGGACGGGAGGTCCTGGCCGTCGATCGTGATGGTGCCGTCGTCGATGGTCTCGAGCCGGTTGATCGCACGGCACAGCGTCGACTTGCCCGACCCGCTGGGGCCGATGACGACGACGACCTCGCCGCGGTTCACCGTGGTCGAGATGTCCTTGAGGACGTGCAGGTCCCCGAAGTGCTTGTTGACGTGGGATACGACGACCAGGGGCTCGCCGACCGCTGCTGCGGCGGGCGAGGCGGGGTCCGCCGTCGGGCTCTGCTCCATGCGAACACCATATCCATGCCGGTGTTTCGTCCGCGTTTCCGCGGGGCATCGTCACCCCATCGTGACGCGTCGGCCGCGTTTCCGCCGATCAGGGGCGGTGCCGGCGCGCACCCGAACGACGCGCATCCGCCGGGTGTCCGGCGCGTGACGCTTAGGCGCGCTGCGCGAACGCCGACTCGTAGAGGCAGACGGAGGCGGCCGTCGCGAGGTTCATCGACTCGGCCTGGCCGTAGATCGGCACGACGACGGCGCGGTCGGCGAGGGCGAGGTGCTCGTCCTGGATGCCGCGGGCCTCGTTGCCGAAGAGCCACGCCGTGGGGCCGGCGAGCCCGCCCGACGTGCGCTCCGCGAGGAGGTCGTCGCCCTTGACGTCCGCGGCGAGGACCTGGAGCCCCGCCGCCTTCACGCGCTCGAGCACAGCGTCGAGCTCGGGCATGATCGCGACCGGCAGGTGGAAGAGCGAGCCCGTCGTGGCGCGCACGACCTTGGGGTTGTAGAGGTCGACGGAGCGGCCCGTGAGGATCACCGCGTCGGCGCCCGCGGCATCGGCCGCCCGGATGATGGTGCCGGCGTTGCCGGGGTCGCGCACCTCCTCGAGGATCGCGATGAGGCGCGGGTCGTCGCCGAGGATCTGCTTGAGCGACGTCGGGAACTGCCGGCACACGCCCACCACGCCCTGCGGAGTGACGGTGTCGGCCATCGACGCGATCACGTCCTCGGTGACGAACTCGACCTCGACGCCGGCCTCGCGGACGGCGCGCGCGAGGTCCGGGTAGCGATCGAGGGCCGTGGGGGTCGCGAACAGCTCCTGGACGAGGTCGGGCCGGAACGCGAGCGCCTCCGAGACGGCCTGCGGCCCCTCGAGGAGGAAGAGGCCCGTGTCGGCGCGTGCATCCCGCTTCGCGAGCTTGGCGACGCCACGGACACGCGGGGAGCGGGGATTGTCGAGCATGCCTGCAACACTAACGGCGCGCCCCCGGTTGGGGACGCGCCGTCGGCGGTGGTGCGGGAGGTGCTAGGCGTTCGCCGCGACCTTGGGGGCCGAGGTGTTCGCGGGCAGGGCGGCCTTGGCCGTCTGCACGAGCGAGGCGAAGGTCGCGGGCTCGTGGACCGCGAGCTCCGCGAGGATGCGGCGGTCGACCTGGACGCCGGCGAGCGAGAGGCCCTGGATGAGGCGGTTGTACGTGAGGCCGTTCGCGCGGGCGGCGGCGTTGATGCGCTGGATCCAGAGGCGGCGGAACTCGCCCTTCTTCGCACGGCGGTCGCGGTACGCGTAGACGAGGGAGTGGGTGACCTGCTCCTTGGCCTTGCGGTACAGACGCGAGCGCTGGCCGCGGTAACCGGCGGCGCGCTCGAGGATGACCCGACGCTTCTTGTGGGCGTTGACGGCCCTCTTGACTCTTGCCATTTCAGTGATTCCTATTCGAGTTCAGATGTCGCGGACGACGAGGGGCCTAGCGGCCGAGGAGCTTCTTGGCGACCTTCATGTCGGCCTTGGCCAGGGGCTGGTCCTGGTTGAGTCGCGCCTTGCGCCCGGAGGACTTGACCTCGAGGTTGTGCCGCATGCCCGCCTGCTGCTTCATGATCTTGCCGCTGCCGGTGACCTTGAAACGCTTCTTGGCACCCGAGTGGGTCTTCTGCTTAGGCATTGTTCTCTTCTCTCGCTTCTCGTGCGCTCGCCTTGGTGGCGTCGCGCTTCGCGTTGGCCTCGGCCTTGGCCTCGGACTTGTTCTTGTGCGGTCCGATGACCATGACCATGTTCCGGCCGTCGATCGTGGGGGTGGACTCGACGCTGCCGAACTCGGCGACGTCCTCCGCGAACATCTTGAGCAGTCGCACGCCCTGGTCCGGACGCGACTGCTCGCGCCCGCGGAACAGGATCATGGCCTTGACCTTGTCGCCGTCCTGCAGGAAGCCCTCGGCGCGCTTGCGCTTGGTCTCGTAGTCGTGCTTGTCGATCTTCAGGCGGAAGCGCACCTCCTTGAGGATGGTGTTCGCCTGGTTGCGACGCGCTTCCTTGGCCTTCTGCGCGGCCTCGTACTTGAACTTGCCGTAGTCCATGATCTTCGCCACGGGGGGCTTGGAATTGGGCGCGACCTCGACGAGGTCGAGGTCGGCTTCCTGCGCGAGCCGGAGTGCGACGTCGATGGATACGACGCCGACCTGCTCGCCTGCTGGGCCAACGAGGCGAACCTCGGGAACTCGGATTCGATCGTTGGTACGGGGATCGCTGATGGACTGCTCCTATTCGTGTCTTCGGGTGGCCCGGCGGCTCTCGGGGAGCCGCTCGGATTCGAGACGAGGAGGGTTCTTCACCAGGGTGCGACGGATCCGTCGCACTCGGCAACACGCCCATGCCCGCATGATGCGGGGCTCCCGTCCTGCGCGGTTCCCGTTGGGGAGCCGTTCGGACGGGGGAGCGAAATCGACCCGGTAACCTATGGAGGCGGTCAAGCGCGGGTGGGAGATCAATCCTCTTTCGAACCGGGACTGTGACAGCCCCGGAGCCGTCGATCAGCATAGCAGACGCCGACCCCGCCCCGGAAGGGCGGCCACGACGAGCTCCCGCCGCCTCCGCCATCCGGCACCGCCACCCAGCCCGAGGACTCACATGACCGACCAGGCCCAGCCCGACCCCGCGACCACCGCACCCGCCGACCCCGCGTCCGCCGGTCCGGCCGACGCCCACGTGCACCGCTTCGAGGAGCCCGCCGCGACCGGCGACGGCACCTCGGTCGCGGGCGTCGCGGACGACGACACCGCCGACTTCGTCGCCGACCAGTACGCGCGCGACATCGCGGAGGTCTCCGCCGTGGAGGTCATCACGACCACGGCCGTCCACCTGATGAGCGCCGCCGCCGTCAAGTGCGGGCTCGCCGACGACCCCGCCACGCAGACCGACCTCGCCGAGGCGCGGAAGCTCATCATCTCGCTCGCGGGCCTCGTGACCGCCGCGTCCCCGGAGCTCGGCGACCAGCACGCGCGCAGCCTCCGCGACGGCCTCCGCTCCCTGCAGCTCGCCTTCCGCGAGGCGTCGCCGTACCCCGACGCCGTCGGCAAGGGACCCGGCGAGAAGTACACCGGCCCCGTCTCCTAGGCCAGCCGCCCGCCGGGGCTCGCGAGCCGCGCCCGCGGGTCAGCGCGCGGACGTGATCCGGAGCCCCATGCTGTCGACCCGGTCGGCGAGGACCGCGCTCCGTGACCACTCCCCCTGCAGCCGCGCCAGCAGCGCGTCGAGCGCCGGGCGGTCGAGGCCGTCGACGAGCTCCAGCGCGATCATCAGCTCCGGGCCCTCGAGGCGTGCGCGCGGATCGCCCGGTGCCGTGCTCACGGACACGACCGCGGGCTCCTCGGCGACGCTCGCCTCCAGCGCCGCGACCACCTCCGGGTCCTCAGGGCTCGGGGTCCACGGCAGCGACCGGGCGACCGCCCACACCGCCGGCCGCCGCAGGACGAACTCCGTGTCGGACATCGGGTCGACGACCACGAGGTCGGTCTCCTCGCTCGCCGCGGCCAGCGCCACACGGACGGCGTCGGCCGGGACGGGACGCGCGGCGGGGTTCCACCTGCCCATCGCGGCGACGGATGTGAAGACCGGCATGACGGTGCGCCCGTCGGGCCCGGCCACCGTGATGATCGACAGCTCGGCGCTCTTGTCCGCCTTCAGGCCGTGCGCGCCCTCACCCTCCTCGCCGAGGCGGGCGACAAGCGGGATCAGCAGGCGCGCGTCGCGGAGCGCGTCCACGACCGCGGCCTGCCCGACCTCGCCGCGACCGTGCCGCGCGAGCGCGGCCGCGACGGCGGGCGGCGCCGATCCGTCGTCGTCCGGGAACGGGGTGGGCTCGAACGACCGGCCCGCCCAGGGGGTCCCGGCCGAGTCGGCGTGCGAGGAGGATCCCGTCATCGCTCCCCGGCGATGTCGAGCGCCTCGCCGAGCGTGAACGCGCCCGCGTACAGGGCCTTGCCGACGATGGCGCCCTCCAGGCCGAGCGGCACGAGCTCGCGGAGAGCCTGGATGTCGTCGAGGCTCGAGACGCCGCCCGAGGCGACGACCGGGCGCTCGGTGCGCTCGAGCACGTCCCGGAGCAGCTGCAGGTTCGGGCCCTGGAGCGTGCCGTCCTTGGTGACGTCGGTGACGACGTAGCGCGCGCACCCGGCGTCCTCGAGGCGCTCGAGGACCTCCCAGATGTCGCCCCCGTCCTGCGTCCAACCGCGCGCGGAGAGCGTGCGGCCGCGGACGTCGAGCCCCACCGCCACGGCCTCGCCGTGCTGCGCGATGACGCTGGCCGCCCACTCGGGGTTCTCCAGCGCGGCGGTGCCGAGGTTGATCCGCGTCGCGCCGCTCTCGAGCGCCACGTCGAGCGAGCGGTCGTCCCGGATCCCGCCGGACAGCTCGATCTGCACGCCGTCGATGGCGCGGATCACACGGGAGATCACCGACAGGTTGTCCCCGCGGCCGAACGCGGCGTCGAGGTCGACGAGGTGCAGCCACTCGGCGCCCTGCTCCGCCCAGTCGCGGGCGGCGTCCACGGGGTCGCCGTAGCCGGTCTCGGTGCCGGCCGCGCCCTGCGTGAGGCGGACGGCCTGGCCGCCCGCCACGTCGACGGCGGGCAGCAGGGTCAGGCGGGGGGTGCTGGTGAACTCGCTCATGGGGCCTTCCATCGATGGGGCGCGGGCGTGCGGGATGCCGCGCAGGGCGGCGGGTCGGATGCGTCAGGCGGCGCGGAGCGTGCCGAGCCAGTTCGCGAGCAACCGGATCCCGGCCGCGCCCGACTTCTCGGGGTGGAACTGCGTGGCGGAGAGGGGGCCGTTCTCGACGGCGGCGACGAACCGCTCTCCGTGCGTGGCCCAGGTGACGCGGGGCGCGGGCAGCGGCGGGAGCGGGTCGATCCCCCACGTGCGCGCGGCGTACGAGTGCACGAAGTAGAAGCGCTCGTCCTCGAGCCCGGCGAACAGCGCGGATCCCTCGGGGGCCTCGACGGTGTTCCAGCCCATGTGCGGGAGCACGTCCGACTCGATCCGATCGACCGTGCCGGGCCACTCCCCCAGGCCGGCCACGTCGACGTCGCGCTCGACGCCGCGGTCGAACAAGACCTGCATTCCGACGCAGATGCCCAGCACCGGACGTCCGCCCGCGAGACGGCGGTCGACGACGCGGTCACCGCCGGCCGCACGCAGCGCGGTCATCACGGCGGAGAACGCGCCGACGCCGGGGACGAGGAGGCCGTCGGCCTCGTGCGCCCGCTTCGGGTCGCCCGTCAGCTCGACATCCGCGCCGGCCAGCTCGAGCGCCTTGACCGCGGAGTGGACGTTGCCGCTCCCGTAGTCGAGGACGACGACCGAGGGCCGCGTCACAGCGCGCCCTTGGTGGACGGGATGCCGGACACCCGCGGGTCGAGCTCCTTGGCCTGACGGAAGGCGCGCGCGAAGGACTTGAACTCCGCCTCGGCGATGTGGTGCGGATCGCGCCCGCCGAGCACGGTGACGTGCACGGTGAGGCCGGCGTGGAAGGTGATGGCCTCGAAGACGTGGCGGACCATGGATCCGGTGAAGTGGCCGCCGATGAGGTGCATCTCGAACCCCGCGGGCTCACCCGAGTGGACGAGGAACGGACGACCGGAGATGTCGACGACCGACTGCACCAGGGCCTCGTCGAGGGGCACGAGCGCATCGCCGAAGCGCGCGATGCCCGACTTGTCGCCGAGCGCCTCGCGGATGGCCTGGCCGAGAACGATGCCGACATCCTCCACGGTGTGGTGCACGTCGATGTGCGTGTCGCCCGTGGCGGTGACCTTGAGATCGGTGAGGGAGTGCTTCGCGAAGGCGGTGAGCATGTGGTCGTAGAACGGCACCGACGTGCTGATCTCGGAGGCACCGGTGCCGTCGAGGTCGAGCTGGAGGTCGATGGTGGACTCGCTGGTCTGCCGCGTGACGTGCGCGGTGCGCGCGAGGGTGCTCATGGGTTCCATGCTACCGATCGGTTCCCCTCCACCCGCCGCGCTCCCGGCCGCCACCGGGAGCGCGGCGGCGGACCGCCGTGCGCACGACGCACCGTGCGGGCGTCGCCCGAGGATCAGTGCGCGTACTCGGTGGGGACGGCGAGCTGCTGGCCCGCCGCGACGTCCGACGAGGGCAGGCGGTTGAGGTCGACGACCGACGCGATGACGTCGCGCGGGTCGGCCGACGGCGCGATCTCCTCCGCGAGGTCCCACAGGGACTGGCCGCTGGAGACGGTGACGTACTCGAACGTGGTGCCCGACGCGTCCTTCGACGCGACGGCCGCGCCGCCGTTGAGCGCGACGAGGCCGGCGCCGAGCGCGAGCGGGGTGGCGACCAGGGCCGTGAGTACGAGGCGTCCGCGACGCGTGATGCGCAGGCGCGTGCGGGGCGCGACGGCGGCCTCCGCGACGGGCGAGGTGGACGGGCCGACGGGGGTGGACGCTGCGGGGGTGGTGGCTGCGGTGTTCATGGTGACCTCTCGTGCGAGACGGTGGGGCGTCGATGCGACGCGCCCGGCGGTGCAGTGCGGTGTGGCATGCGATGCGGGTCCGGCAGCTCGCACCCGGCTCTCGGCCGGGAGAGCCGGGTGCGAAGCTGTGTTCCGAACATACATTCGAAACGAGCCCTCCGCAAGCCCTCATCGCCTCGATACGGTCGCCGGGCGCGCGACACGCTCGAACAGGTGTTTGCCCGGGGTGCCTCGGCTGGATACAGTTTCGAGTGCCTGGTGTCCATTCCATCGGGCACCACCGACATCGCCCCGCGAGGGCGTCGGCCCGCCGGGTCGACGTGCCGCGGAGGCGTCGGCGACGAGAGGCGGGCCGTGGCATGACGGACGAGCGAGCGGCGGGAGGCGGCGCGACGAGGCGCCGCAAGAGCCTCAGCGACAAGCAGATCTCGATCCTGGAGTTCATCCAGCGCACCATCGCCGGCCAGGGCTACCCGCCGAGCATGCGCGAGATCGGCGACGCCGTCGGCCTCGCCTCGCTCTCGAGCGTCACGCACCAGCTCAACCAGCTCGAGCTCTCCGGCTACCTCCGACGGGACCCGAACAGGCCGCGCGCCCTCGAGGTCCTCATCGACCTCCCCGGCTCGGGCGCCGCGGAGGGCGGTGAGCCGTCGACGCCGGTGGGCGACGCCGCCATGGTGCCCATGGTCGGCCGCATCGCCGCCGGCATCCCCATCACCGCCGAGCAGATGGTGGAGGAGGTCTTCCCCCTCCCCCGGCAGCTCGTCGGCAAGGGCGACCTCTTCATGCTGCGGGTCGTCGGCGACTCGATGATCGACGCGGCCATCTGCGACGGCGACTGGGTCGTCGTCCGCCAGCAGAAGACCGCGGAGAACGGCGACATCGTCGCGGCCATGCTCGACGACGAGGCCACGGTGAAGGTCTTCCGCCAGCGCGACGGCCACACCTGGCTGCTCCCCCGCAACAGCGCGTTCGAGCCCATCCTCGGCGACTTCGCCGAGGTCGTCGGCAAGGTCGTGGCGGTCATGCGCTCCGTCTGATCCCCGCGCACGACGCACGAGAGCGGCCGGTCCCCGAGGGGGCCGGCCGCTCTCGCATGCGCGGGACGTCGTGCAGCGCGGGTCAGACCGCGGGCACGACCGAGTAGGCCTGGACCTGGGCCTGCTGCTCGGCCGTCACGAGCGCGCGCACGCGCGTGCCCTCCTCGACGTAGGAGGTCTCGAGCACCTTCGCCCCGTCGTGGAGCATGGCGACGACCTCGCCGTGCTCGAACGGCACCAGGAGGTCGACCTCGATGGTCGGCTGCGGCAGGAGCTCCGCGATCCGGCGACGCAGCTCCTCGACGCCCTCGCCCGTGCGGGCCGAGACGAAGACGCCCTTCGGTGCCAGGCCGCGCAGCACGACGCGGTCGCCGTCGGAGGCGAGGTCGCTCTTGTTGAACACGACGATCTCGGGGATGGACGAGGCGTCGACCTCCGCGATGACCTCGTGCACGGTCGCGAGCTGGGCAGCGGGATCCGGGTGCGACGCGTCGACGACGTGCACGAGCACGTCGGAGTCGGCGAGCTCCTCCAGCGTCGAGCGGAAGGCCTCGACCAGCTGGTGCGGCAGGTTGCGCACGAAGCCGACGGTGTCGGCCAGCGTGTAGAGCTGACCCTGGTCGGTCTCGGTCTTCCGCACCGTCGCGTCGAGGGTCGCGAACAGCGCGTTCTCGACGAGCACGCCCGCCTTCGTGACGCGGTTGAGCAGCGACGACTTCCCGGCGTTGGTGTACCCGACGATCGCGACCGAGGGCACCGAGTGCCGGTCGCGGTTGGCGCGCTTGGTGTCGCGCGCGGGCTTCATGGCGGCGATCTGCTTGCGGAGTCGCGCCATGCGCGTGTTGATGCGCCGACGGTCGAGCTCGATCTTGGTCTCACCCGGACCGCGCGATCCCATGCCCGCGCCCGCGCCTCCGACCTGTCCACCTGCCTGACGCGACATCGAGTCGCCCCACCCGCGGAGGCGCGGGAGGAGGTACTGCAGCTGCGCGAGCTCGACCTGCGCCTTGCCCTCTCGGCTCTTGGCGTGCTGGCTGAAGATGTCGAGGATCACCGCGGTGCGGTCGATGACCTTGACCTTCACCACGTCCTCGAGCGCACGCCGCTGGCTCGGGGCGAGCTCGGTGTCCGCGATGACCGTGTCCGCGCCGACCGCCGCCACGAGCGCGCGCAGCTCCTCGGCCTTGCCTCGGCCGAAGTAGGTGCTGGGATCCGGCGTGGGACGGCGCTGCAGGAGGCCGTCGAGCACGACCGCGCCCGCGGTCTCCGCGAGGGCCGCGAGCTCGCGCATGCTGTTCTCGGCGTCGTCGACGGACCCCTGCGAATACACGCCGATGAGCACGACGTTCTCGAGGCGCAGCTGCCGGTACTCGACCTCGGTGACGTCCTCGAGCTCGGTGGAGAGGCCGGGGACCCGGCGCAGCGCCTGGCGGTCGGCGCGCTCGCTCTGGTCGCCGTCCGATCCCTGCTCGGTGTCGGGGTTCGCGGACAGGGCCTGCGCACCGGACCCGCGGAAGAGCGCGTAGCCGGCCGACCGGTTCTCCGCTCGGCCCAGGACGCGCGCGACGACGTCGTCCCGGTCGGTGTTCTCGGTGGACGTCGTCGTCGTGTCCGCGGGCTCGTGGTCGTGCTCGTCGTGCGTTGTCATGTGCTCCCATCGTAGCGCGGGCGTCCGGTATCGTCCCGGTATGGCCGACGCGCATTACTTCTCCCCGTCGCCGGCCGGCCCCCTGCGCACGCGCACGATCACGGTCGAGCTCGGCGGACGCACGGTGGACGTCGAGACCGCCGGCGGCGTCTTCAGCCCCGAGCACGTCGACCAGGGCTCCCTGGTGCTGCTGCGCAGCGTCCCGGAGCCCCCTGCCGAGGGGCATCTGCTGGACGTGGGCTGCGGCTGGGGCCCCGTCGCGTTGGATCTGGCGATGCGGTCGCCGGCGGCCACCGTCTGGGCCGTCGACGTGAACGAGCGGGCGCTTGCGCTGACGCGGGCGAACGCCCAGACCCTCGGCCTCGAGAACGTCAACGCCGTGCTGCCCGAGGACGTCCCCGCGCATCTCGAGTTCGCCGCCGTCTGGTCGAACCCGCCGATCCGCGTCGGCAAGGAGGCGCTGCACGGCATCCTGCTCGACTGGATGCCGCGGCTCGCCCCGGGCGCGGACGCCTGGCTCGTGGTGCAGCGGAACCTCGGATCCGACTCGCTGCAGCGCTGGCTGGTCGATGCGCTGCCCGCGGGCCTCGAGACGACGCGTGCCGCGTCCGACAAGGGGTTCCGGGTGCTGCGCGTGCACCGCGCCGACAGCGGCTCCGACTCCTAGGACCGGGCACCCGCGTCGGTCGCCCGACGCCTCACCGGATCAGGCCAGCGCCACGACCCCGTCGAAGACCAGCTCGGCCGGTCCCGACAGGCCCACGTGCTCGCCGTCCTCCGTCGGGAACATGCGGACGCCGAGCGCACCGCCCGGCAGCTGCACGCGCCACTGGTGCGGTGCTGCGGCGCCCGCCCAGTGCCGCGTCGCGAGGGCCGCCGCCGCGGCGCCGGTCCCGCAGCTCAGCGTCTCGCCGCTCCCGCGCTCGTGGACGCGCATGGTGATGTGGCCCACCCCGTCGACGACGAGCGGATCCGCCGGCACCACCAGCTCGACGTTCGCGCCGGCGGCGGGCTCGGGATCCAGCTGCGGCACGAACGCGAGGTCGGCCTCCGCGAGCTCGTCCTCGCTCGACAGCGCGACCACCACGTGCGGGTTGCCGACGTCGATGCCGAGGCCCGGACGCGCGACCTGGAGGTCCTTGGCGCGCACGAGGGGCTCGCCCCCCGCCAGCTCCCAGCGGCCGAGGTCGACCTGGAAGCCGGATCCGCTGCGCTGGACGTCGCGGACACCAGCCCGGGTGCCGATGGGGATCGTGCGTCCCGGGGGCAGCTCGATGAGGCCGTTCTCGATGAGGAAGAGCGTGAAGACGCGGATCCCGTTGCCGCACATCTCGGCGGGGCTGCCGTCGACGTTGCGGTAGTCCATGAACCACTCGGCGTCCGGATCCTCCTCGAGGGCGGCGCGGCCCTCGGGGATGCGACTCGAGAGCACCGCGCGTATCGTCCCGTCGGCGCCGATGCCGAAGTGGCGGTCGCAGAGGGCCTGCACCTGCGTGTCGGTCAGGTCGATCTCGCCCGCGGGATCCGCGAACAGCACGAAGTCGTTGCCCGTGCCCTGGCCCTTGGTGAACTGCAGGTCTGCCATCCCTCCAGCCTACGGGCGCGCCGCCGGGAGGGCGTCGAGCGAGTTCTCGAGGAGCCGCTCGTCGCGCGCGTCGAGCCGCACCGCGTCGGCGTAGCGACCGAACCACGACACCTGCCGCCGCGCGTAGCGACGGGTGAGCGCACGCGTCTCCTCCATCGCCTCCTCCTCGGTGAGCTCCCCCGCGAGCTGTCGCGCCGCCTGCGCGTAGCCGATGGCGCGGGACGCGGTGACACCGTCCGCGAGCCCCGCGGGCAGCAGCCCGGCGACCTCGTCGACGAGGCCGTCTGCCCACATGCCGGAAACGCGGGCGTCGAGCCGCGGCACGAGCTCCTCGCGCGGCAGCGTGAGCGCCAGGATCCGCGCGGGGTGCCACGGGCGCGGCTCGGCGGACGCACGCTCCGGCTGCGGACCCGTGATCTCGACGACCTCCAGCGCGCGCACGAGGCGCCGCCCGTTGTGCGCGCCGATCCGCTGGGCTGCGGCCGGGTCGAGCTCCCGGAGGCGTCGATGGAGCATGCCCGGCCCGGTCTCCGCGAGCTCCCGCTCCAGGCGCCGTCGGATCTCGGGGTCCGTGCCGGGGAACTCGTAGTCGAACAGGACCGACGAGACGTAGAGTCCGGATCCGCCGACGAGGATCGGGACCGCACCGCGTTCGAGGATGCCGGTGATCACCCCGCGCGCCTCCTCCTGGTACGCGGCCACGGTCGCCTCGGCGGTCACGTCGAGGACGTCGAGCATGTGGTGCGGCACATCACCACGTTCGGCCTCCGGCAGCTTGGCCGTGCCGATGTCCATGCCGCGGTACAGCTGCATGGCGTCCGCGTTGACGATCTCCGCAGCGCGACCCTGCGACCGCAGCCGTTCCGCGATGTGGAGGGACAGCCCGGACTTGCCGGTGCCGGTGGCGCCGACGACCGCGACGATCGGGATCACGCGCGGTGGCGCGGGTGCGCGGACCCGTCGACCGCGCCCGCGGATGCGATGGTCGGCACGCGGAGCGAGGGCAGCCCGAGCGAGACGCGCGGTGCACCGTTCGAGCTGGCGCCTGCCGCGGGCGCGGGCACGCCGCAGGAGTCGGCCTGCGCGCGCTCCCACGCGTCGCCCGCCCGGGTGCGGCGGATGCGCAGCGGGGCCTGGTCGACCGAGTCCGCGATGAGGTGGAACGGCGCCGCCCGCGTGATCTCGACCTCGACGGCGTCTCCTGGCCGCGGCTCGCCGCTGCCCGCGGGCACGTCGAGGTGGACGAGGCGGCCGTCCTGCGCGCGCCCCGTGACCCGGCGGGTGTCGCCGTCCTTGCGACCCTCGTGCGCGCTGACCAGCACCTCGACCGTGCGGCCGACGACACGCTCGTTCTCCTCGTGGCTGATGCGCTCCTGGAGCGCGGTGAGGCGTCCGTAGCGCTCCTTCACGACATCGGCGGGCACCTGCTCCTCCATCGTCGCGGCCGGAGTCCCCGGGCGGATCGAGTACTGGAACGTGAACGCGGACGAGAAGCGGGCCGCCTCGACGACGCGGAGGGTCTCCTGGAAGTCCTCCTCCGTCTCGCCGGGGAAGCCGACGATGATGTCGGTCGTGATCGCCGCGTCCGGGATGCGCGTGCGCACGCGGTCGAGGATCCCGAGGAAGCGCTCGGACCGGTACGACCGGCGCATCGCCTTGAGGACACGATCGGATCCGGACTGCAGCGGCATGTGCAGCTGCGGCATCACGGCCCGCGTCTCGGCCATCGCGTCGATCACGTCGTCGGTGAAGGCGGCCGGGTGCGGGCTCGTGAAGCGGATGCGCTCGAGGCCCTCGATGGCGCCCGCGGCGCGGAGCAGCTTGCCGAACGCCTGCCGGTCGCCGAACTCGACGCCGTAGGAGTTGACGTTCTGGCCGAGCAGGGTGACCTCGACGGCGCCGTCGTCCACGAGCGCCTGGATCTCGGCGAGGATGTCGCCCGGCCGTCGGTCCTTCTCCTTGCCGCGCAGGGCGGGCACGATGCAGAACGTGCAGGTGTTGTTGCACCCCACCGAGATCGACACCCACCCGCTCGCGATCTCGTCGCGCTTCGTGGGCAGCGTGGACGGGAACGTCTCGAGGCTCTCCAGGATCTCGAGCTGCGCTTCGCCGTTGTGCCGCGCACGTTCGAGCAGCGTCGGCAGGGCGCCCATGTTGTGGGTGCCGAAGACGACGTCGACCCAGGGCGCCTTCTCGAGGACGGTCGCCCGGTCCTTCTGCGCGAGGCATCCGCCGACGGCGATCTGCATGCCCTCGTGCCGGCGCTTCACACCGGCGAGATGGCCGAGGTTGCCGTAGAGCTTGTTGTCCGCGTTCTCGCGGACGGCGCACGTGTTGATGACGACGATGTCGGCCTCGGCGCCCTCGGCCGACACGTAACCGGCGGCCTCGAGCGATCCCGTGAGCCGCTCCGAGTCGTGCACGTTCATCTGGCACCCGTAGGTGCGGACCTCGTACGTCCGGGGCCGCTCAGCTGCGGGCGGGGCGTCGCGGACGTGCTCGGCGAGGGTGCTCATGATGGCTCGATCCTACGTGCGCGGACGCGTCGCGCCTCCCGACGAGCAGGTCAGCGGAAGCGCACGCGGGAGGAGCCGCGGCGGGTGGCGAGCGCGGCCTTCGCCGCATCGCGCACGACGCCACCCCCGTAGCCGCGGCGCATCAGGAACGAAGTCAGGCGCCGCTCGGCCGTCTCGTCGTCGTACGACGAGAGCTGACCCACGCGCTTCATCGCGACCTCGGTGGCGCGCGCGAGCTCGTCGTCGGGCTGCTCGGCCATGGCTTCCTCGATGACGAGGGGATCGAGCTTGCGGCGGCGCATCTCCATCTCGACCGACCGCCGACCGAGGCCCTTGCGGTCGAGGTGCGTGTGCAGGATCTGCTCCGCCAGCGCGGCCTCGTCGATGTACTGCAGGGAGACGTACCTGGCGAGCGTCTCCTCCGCGATGTCCGCGTCGATCTCCGCACCGTCGAGCACCTCGCGCGCCTCGGCGAGCGAGAGCCCTCGACCGCGTAGGCGGTTGGCGAGGACGTTGTCCGCCCGACGCCGCTGCCGCTCGGGCGTCCGCTCAGCAGCGCGCTCCTCCTCCGCCTCCGCCTCGCGACGCTCGTCCTCGACGCGGTCCTCCTCGAGCCGGAGCATGTCCTTCCGGTACGCCTCGTCCTGCTCCGCCTTGGCGCGCGCTCGCTCGGTGCGCTCCTGCTCGGCGCGCCATGCGGCGGGGGTCGAGTCGTCCTCGGACGCCGGCTCGGACCGGGGCCCGTCGGGGAATGCGGGAGCCGCATCCCCCGACCCTCGCGTGGCCTGGGCCTCGGCCTCGGCGAGGACTCGCCGCGCCTCCGCGATGCGCTCCTGCGCCGCGAGCGCACGACCGGCTTCCGACGCGTCGACGGCGGCACCGATCGTGACGATGCCGTCCACCTCGGTGACCGTCCGGCCGCGTGCGGGATGCGTCGGCGCGACCTGAGCCGCGGGCGGCTCCGCGGCGGGCGACGCGGGCTCGACGGTCGGCCGGGCTGCCTCTCGCCGCGAACGCCGCGCGGCGAGTGAGGCGACGGGCGCGATCTCGTCGGGCCCGGGGCCCGTGCCCTGCTCGCCCTCGGAGGGGAATCTGACCATGGTGCTTCCGTCCTCGGATGGGTCGTCCCCTGCTGGCGCCGGGCGCCATCGGGGAAGAGCCGGAATGGTGCAGGTGGCGGGGCGCATCGGTGCGATGCGCCCCGCCGGGGTGCGCCGGGTCAGGCGCTCTTGCGGGCGGAGGCCTTCGGCGCGACGGCCGCGACCGGCGCGGGAGCCGAATCCGCGGCGGCGTCGGCGACGGCGTTCGGGTCCTTCACGAGGCCGAGCTTGACCTTGATCTTCTGCTCGATCTCGGCGGCGATCTCCGGGTTGTTCAGGAGGTGCTTGCGCGAGTTCTCCTTGCCCTGGCCGAGCTGGTCGCCGTCGTAGGTGTACCAGGCGCCCGACTTGCGGACGATCTCGTGCTCGACGCCGAAGTCGATGAGGCTGCCCTCGCGGGAGATGCCGGTGCCGTAGAGGATGTCGAACTCCGCCTGCTTGAAGGGCGGTGCCATCTTGTTCTTGACGACCTTGACGCGGGTGCGGTTGCCGACCGCGTCGGTGCCGTCCTTCAGGGTCTCGATGCGGCGGATGTCGAGGCGCACGGACGCGTAGAACTTCAGCGCCTTGCCGCCCGCCGTGGTCTCGGGGCTGCCGAAGAACACGCCGATCTTCTCGCGCAGCTGGTTGATGAAGATCATGGTGGTCTGCGTCTGGTTGAGCCCACCGGTGAGCTTGCGGAGCGCCTGCGACATGAGCCGCGCCTGGAGGCCGACGTGCGAGTCGCCCATCTCGCCCTCGATCTCGGCGCGCGGCACGAGCGCCGCGACGGAGTCGATGACGACGAGGTCGATGGAGCCCGAGCGCACGAGCATGTCGGCGATCTCGAGCGCCTGCTCACCCGTGTCGGGCTGGGAGACGAGGAGCGCGTCGATGTCGACGCCGAGCTTCTTCGCGTACTCCGGGTCGAGCGCGTGCTCCGCGTCGATGAACGCCGCGATGCCGCCGGCGCGCTGCGCGTTGGCGATGGCGTGCAGCGTGAGCGTGGTCTTTCCCGAGGACTCCGGGCCGTAGATCTCGACGATGCGGCCGCGCGGGAGCCCGCCGATGCCGAGCGCGACGTCCAGCGCGACGGAACCGGTGGGGATGACGGCGACGGGGGCGCGCTCGTCGCTGCCCAGCCGCATGACCGAGCCCTTGCCGAACTGCCGGTCGATCTGTGCGAGCGCGGTCTCGAGTGACTTCTCGCGGTCTGCCGATGATGCCATGGGGTGCTCCTCGTGTCGAAGGTGGGTTGCCTGCAGGCTGTCGCTCCGCTCCCGCTGGCCGCGGGGTCCGGTGCCGACAAGGCGACGGGTGATCTCCGCGAGGTGCACGTTATGCGGCGCCGCCGACATCGCTGCCGGAGTGGCCGGACCTGTGCAGTCCGCGCTTCGAATCGCTCCTGTGGGGAGACTACGCGCGTTCGAAGGGATATTCGAACGACGCGCCGCGTGTCGACGACGGATCCGCAGCGCGTCGAGGACGAGGAGCTGCGGCGGACGGGAGCGTCAGGCGCGCGGCTCGGGCACCCCGGCGCCGTTCCAGCGCGCGCGCGGCACCTCCTGCGCGCGGCAGAGGGCGAGCCAGACCTCGCGGGCGGGCGTACCGTCCTTCAGCGCCTGCGCGCACGTGCGCCCGCCGAGGTCGCCGAGCACGAGGTCCGCGACGAGCACCGGTCCGTAGCCGGCGCCGAACTCGTCGGAGACGGCCCGTTGGAACTCGCTCAGTCGCATGCAGACCACGCTACCTGCTGCCGTCTGCACGACGACGCCCCGCCCGTCACGAGGACGAGCGGGGCGGGAGGCCGTGGAGGAGAGGTCAGCGCGCGACGAGGTCGCTGTCGAAGCCGGCGACCAGGTCGTCGGGGATGGTGTCGGGGATGGGGTTGAGACCCTCGATGACGGCGAGGCGGTCGCCGACCTCGCGCATGATGACGGAGATGGGGGTGTCCAACGCGTCGGCGACGGACGCGAGGATCTCGCTCGACGCCTCCTTCTGGCCCCGCTCGACCTCGCTGAGGTACCCGAGGGCGACGCTCGCCTTGCTGGCGACCTGCCGGAGCGTGCGCCCCTTCTGCAGGCGGAAGTCGCGAAGGACGTCGCCGATCTCCTGACGGACTAGAACCACGGGAGCCTCCTCGTTGCGCCTGGTGCCTGATCGAACCGGAGGTCCGGGGCTGATGGGTGACCATCTGGCCGAGGACTCAGGCTAAGCAGGGGCACTGGGCGTTGCTTGTGAACGTGATTACGACAACGCGGGAGCCGCATCAGATGTTCCCGCCCGATTCGAGCGCGTGGACGAGGGCTTCGAGGGCCGCCCGGACGACACCCGCGCGGACCGCCTGGCGGTCTCCGTCGAGGTGCAGCGCGATGGCGCGCGAGTCGCCGTCGATGGACAGGCCGACGAAGGCCGTGCCCGGCGGCTGCCCGTCCTGGGGGTCCGGACCGGCGGCGCCCGTCGTCGACACGCCGATGTCGGCGGGGCGCCCGTCGATCGCGCATGCCTGGCGCACGCCGCGGGCCATCTGCCTCGCCACGTCAGGGTGGACCGCGCCGTGGACCGCGAGGATCGAGGACTCGACCCCGAGGATCGTGCGCTTGAGGGCGGTGTCGTAGGACACGATGCCGCCCAGGAGCGCCCGGGAGGCGCCGGGGACTCCCACGAGGGCGGCGGTGAGCAGGCCGCCCGTCAGCGACTCCGCGACCGCCATGCGCCGGCCGCTCGCCACGAGGGCGGCGATGACGCGCTCGGCGAGCTGCTCGACGGGGACGTCGTCCGCCGCGCTCACGACGCGCGCTCCGCCCGCAGCGCCTGGCGCATGTAGTCGAGGCCCGAGAGGACCGTGAGGACGAAGGCGATCGACATGAGCACCGTGTTGACGACGTGCATGCCGTCGCCGACCACGTCCCACGACGGGAGCAGCGCGACGCTGATCGCCACGGCCTGCGCGATCGTCTTGAGCTTGCCGCCGCGGGACGCCGCGACCACCCGGTCGCGGAGCACGGCGAAGCGGTACGCCGTGATGCCGAGCTCGCGCACGAGGATCACGATGGTGACCCACCACGGCAGCTCGCCGAGCACGGAGAGCATCACGAGCGCCGCGCCCGTGAGCACCTTGTCGGCGATGGGGTCGAGGAGCTTGCCGAGGTCGGTGACGAGGTTGCGGCTGCGGGCGATGTGCCCGTCGACGCCGTCGGTCGCGATGGCCACGATGAAGAGGGCCGCGGCGGCGTACCGCAGCGGGCCGTCGGCGCCGTCGTCCGCCACGAGGAGGACGACGAAGACGGGGGCGAGCAGGATCCGCACGATCGTGAGGACGTTGGCGACGTTCCAGGGGCTCGCCGGGGAGTCGCCCGCGCGCCAGATGCGCGGCGCCCCGGTGCCTGCGGTGCCGGATGCGCTCCGCTCGGACATGGGTCAGTCCCTTCCTGTGAGGCCCCAGGCGTCGTCGTCGCCCTCGGCCTCCACCTGCTCGTACGCGTCCAGGTCCTTGTGGAGCGGATCCGACGGGTAGCGGTTCCCGTCTTCCGCGTCGGCGGCGGGCGGCGCGGTCGGGGCAGCGGCCGTCGGCGCGGGCGCGGCGGGAGCCGGCGGCGCCGCGGGGGTCTCGCCGCGCAGGGTCGCGAGCACGCCGGGGAGCTGCTCTGCCGAGACGAGGACGTCGCGTGCCTTGGATCCCTCGGACGGGCCCACGATCTCGCGCGCCTCGAGCAGGTCCATCAGGCGGCCCGCCTTCGCGAAGCCGACGCGGAGCTTCCGCTGCAGCATCGACGTGGATCCGAACTGCGTGCTGACGACGAGCTCGGCGGCCGCGAGCAGCACCTCGAGGTCGTCGCCGATGTCCGCGTCGATCTCCTTGCGCTCGGCCGCGACCGCGACGTCCTGCCGGTACTCGGGCCGCGCCTGGCGGGTCACGTGCTCGACGACCTTGGCGATCTCGGCCTCCTGCACCCACGCGCCCTGCACGCGGACCGCCTTGTTGGCGCCCATGGGCAGGAAGAGGCCGTCACCCTGGCCGATGAGCTTGTCGGCGCCCGGCTGGTCGAGGATCACGCGGGAGTCGGTCATGCTCGACACCGCGAACGCGAGACGCGATGGCACGTTGGCCTTGATGAGGCCCGTGACGACGTCGACCGACGGCCGCTGCGTGGCGAGCACGAGGTGGATGCCGGCGGCGCGCGCCAGCTGCGTGATGCGGACGATCGAGTCCTCGACGTCGCGCGGCGCGACCATCATGAGGTCGGCCAGCTCGTCGACCACGACCAGGAGGTAGGGGTACGGGCGCAGCGTCCGCTCGCTGCCCTCGGGGAGCACGATGGACCCGCTCGTGACGGCCTTGTTGAAGTCGTCGATGTGGCGGAAGCCGAAGCTGGCGAGGTCGTCGTACCTCATGTCCATCTCCTTCACCACCCACTGCAGCGCCTCGGCCGCCTTCTTCGGGTTGGTGATGATCGGCGTGATGAGGTGCGGGACGCCCGCGTAGATGGTGAGCTCGACGCGCTTCGGGTCGATGAGGACCATGCGCACGTCGCTCGGCTTCGCCCGCATGAGGAGCGACGTGATCATGGAGTTGACGAAGCTCGACTTGCCGGAGCCCGTGGATCCCGCGACCAGGAGGTGGGGCATCTTCGCGAGGTTGGCGATGACGTAGCCGCCCTCGACGTCCTTGCCGACGCCGATGGTCATCGGGTGCGCGCTGTTCGTGGCCGCCGAGGAGCGGAGCACGTCGCCGAGCGAGACGATCTCGCGGTCGGTGTTCGGGATCTCGACGCCGATGGCGCTGCGGCCCGGGATGGGCGAGAGGATGCGGACCTCGTTCGACGCGACCGCGTAGCTGATGTTCTTCGCGAGCGCCGTGACGCGCTCCACCTTGACGCCGGGCGCGAGCTCGAGCTCGTAGCGGGTGACCGTCGGTCCGCGGGAGAAGCCGGTGACCGTCGCGTCGACCTGGAAGTTGGTGAGCACCTCGGTGAGCGCGCGGACCACCTCGTCGTTGACCGACGAGCGCGACTTCGCGGGCGTGCCGGGCGCGAGGGTGCTCGCGGCGGGGAGGCGGTACGGGGCCTGGGGGGTGTCGGACTCCCCCGACACGATCGGGGCGTCGGAGCCGTCGTCCTCGAAGCCGGGCAGGACCGCGGGCTCGTCGTCGTCGCGGATCCCCGTCGGGTGCACGGGGACGGAGGGCAGGATCGCGGTTGCCGTCGCATCGACGGGCGCGTCGAGGTCGATGCGGCGGGTCGCGGCGTCGTCGCCCGAGAAGGCGCCGGGCTCGGGGCGGGAGGCGTCGGGATCCACCGTGCGGTCGATGACGGTCGTGGGCGCCTCGGCGGCGGCGCGGCCGGTCGTGTCGTCGCGGTCGTCGGATCCCGCGTGCGGCGCGAGGACCGGGCTGTCGAACGCGGGCGCGTCCTCGCGCTGGCTGCGGTTGCGCCGCCACCACGGGAGGCTGTCGGTGTCGACCGGGCCGTCGTCGTCGAGCCCCTCGAGCTCGACCTGCTCGGTCGCCTGCGCCTTGCGGGCCGCGCGGTCGGCGGCGCGCTGCTCCTCGTCCACCGGCGGGGCGCCGAAGAGATACGAGTAGAGCTCGCGCAGCCGCATGCCGACGCGGTTCGGCGGCGTGCGCGTGATGATGAAGAGGGAGAGCACCAGGAGGATCCCGGCCACGATCCCCGCGCCGATCGGCGTGATGAGCAGCGACAGCGGGGCCGCGAGCACCCAGCCGAGGACGCCGCCGGCGCGGGCGAGCGCGAGCATGCCGTCGCGCGGATCCGGCGCCCCGTTGAAGACGTGGCAGAGCGCGGCTATGGAGACGAGGAGGAGCGAGACGCCCACGCCGATCCGCCCGTTGTCGCTCACCGAGGACGGGTGGCGGAAGAGCCAGAGGGCGAGGAGCACCATCACGATGGGCAGCGCGAACGCCACGCGGCCGAAGAGCCCGCCGAACGTGTAGGCGTCGAAGGCCATGGCCACGTCGTTGAGCGGGTTGAACCACTCGACGACGACGCCGGCGATCGCGAGCACCACGAGGAGGAAGGGGATGCCGTCGCGGCGCTCCTCCTTCGCGAGCTTCTCGGGACCGAGCGCCCGGAAGAGGGCGCCCGTGGCGTGCGCGAGGCCCATCCACGCGGCGACGAGCGGGCCGCGCCGCTCCGACTGGACGGGGTAGGCGACGGTCTGCTGCTTGGTGTCCGCGGTGCGCCCCTTGCGCGGGGGCGTGGCGCGCGGCGCGCCCGAGGAGGTCTTCCCGGCGCGGCTGGTCGACCTGGTGCTCGTAGCCATGCGCCCCACGTTATCCCGCGCCGCCGTCACGGGCAGGACGCCGGGCCGGACGGGACGCTGCCCGACCGGCCCCGGCATCAGTACCGGATCGCGTCGATGACGGACACGCGCACGGCGACGAGCGCCGGGAGCAGGCCCGCGATCGCGCCCACCGCGAGCGACGCGCCGAGCCCGAGGAGCGCCGCCGAGAGCGGGAACGGCGGGAACTCGGTGACCCCCGACGCGACGAACGAGAGGATCCACGGGTTCTTCACGATCGCGACCGCGGCCATCACCCCGACCACGCCCGCGGCGACCGTCGCGACGATGCTCTCCATCATCACGGCGAAGAACACGCGGCCCGCGCTCGCGCCGAAGCTGCGGCGGACGCCGATCTCGCGGATCCGCTGCTTCACGGTCACGAGCGAGATGTTCACGAGGCCGAGGGCGCCGAGGAGGAGCACGAGGCCCGCCACTCCCCCGACGAGGATCTTGACCGACAGCAGCGGGTCGTAGTCGTACGTCCCCCAGTCGCTGCGGCCGACGCTCACCTCCAGGCCCTCGGGCGCGGTCGCCGCCACCTGCGAGGTGATGGCCGCGGTGAGCGTATCGGCCTCCGCCTCGGGCACCCAGAACTCGGACTGCGGCGCCATCGCGTCGAGCGCGTCGTCCGACATGAGGCGCTCGGCGTCGGACGTCTGCAGGTAGGCGGTCGGCGGCTCATCCGCGTACAGCGCGGGCACCGTGCCGACGACGACGCCCACGAGGTCAGAGCGCTCGCCGTGCAGCACGGCGGAGGGGTGCGCGGCGATGTCGGGCGACCCGAGCTCCGCGAGGAACGCGGGGTTGACGACGAGCGCGGGCGCGAGGCGGCCGGCGTCCCGCTCGACGAACCAGCGGCCGTCCGTCACGTCGACGCGGCGCATCTCGCCGTAGTCCCGGTCGACCACGACCGTCTGGACCTGCACCCGGCCGCGCGCGAAGTCGACCGGCACCGTCGTGGAGCCGATGATCGTCGACCAGGTGATGCCGTACCTGTCGGCGACGTCCGCGAGGAGCGTGCGCTGCTCGGCGTAGGACAGGCCGTCCCCGGTCGCGGAGTACGCGGACACCGACAGCGCGGCGGGTCGGCCCGACTGGCGCTCCATCTGCTCGGTCTGCGACTGCTGGACCACCGCCCCGAGGCCGACGACCGACGTGATCGCCGCCACCGCGACCGCGACGCCGATGAGCGACAGCATCACGCGCGTGCGGTGGATCCGGAGCTCGGCCCACGCCTCGACGACCGCGCCCACGAGACCGGTCGCCGTGCGCGCCAGCCAGCCGGTCACGCGAGCACCCCGCGTGTGAGGGCCTCGGACGGCGCGAGGACGCCCATCTCGAGGCGGTGGTGCCGGTCCGCGCGGGCCGCGACGGTCGGGTCGTGCGTGATCGTCACCAGCGCCGCGCCGGACGCGTGCGCGACCTCCGCCAGCAGCGTCATCACCGTCGCGCCCGTCTCGATGTCGAGCGCACCGGTCGGCTCGTCCGCGAGGATCAACCGCGGCGACCGGACCAGGGCCCGCGCGATCGCGACGCGCTGCTGCTCGCCGCCGGACATCGTCTCCGGCATGGAATCGATGCGGTGGCCGAGGCCGACCCGCTCGAGCATGTCCGCCGCGATCGACGCCCGCCGCCAGAACGAGCGGCCCGTCGAGTACAGCAGAGGCGTCATCACGTTCTCCCGGGCAGTGCGGCCCTGCAGCAGGTTGAACTGCTGGAAGATGAACCCGATGTCGCCCCCGCGGGCCCGGTCGCGCCGGGAACCGGACACACGCGCCATCGGGACGTCGTCGAGGTACACCTCACCGGTCGTCGGGGTGTCGAGCAGACCCAGGATGTTCAGCAGGGTCGACTTGCCGGATCCCGAGCGGCCCACGATCGAGACGTGGTCGCCCACGGAGACGTCGAGATCGACGCCGTGCAGGATCGTGAGCGGCTCGTCGTCCGGCCGCTCCACCGTCCGGGTCACCTGCTCGAGACGGATCAGGCTCATCCGCCGTACCCGCCCTGCATCATCATCGCCTCGTCCTCGGGGACGGGCGCGCCGGGCACGAACTCGAGCACCATGTCGCCCTCCGCGAGGCCCGAGGTGATCTGCACCACCTTCCCGTCGCTGATGCCGAGGCCGACCGCGCGCTCCTCGGGCTCGCCGCCGTCCGACGCGAGCCAGACGTTGCCCGTGTCGGCGAGGCCCTCGACCGCCGTGGTCGGGAGCGTCAGCACGTCGGGCGCCTCACCCGCGGGGATCGTGATGTCGGCGGCGAGCCCCGGGAACACGCGGGTGCCGGCCGGGACGGCGCAGGACACGGTCGCGCCGGTGGAGGCGGACTCGGCGCCGCCGGTGGATCCGGAGCCCGCCCCGCCGGCCGCCCCCGTGCCCTCGGTGGACGCCGCCGCCTGCTGCCCGATGCGCAGGTCCGCGCACTCGAACGGCGCGGGGCCGGACGTGATCGCGACCTTCGCCGCCGTCGGCTGCGTCACGAGCCGGTACTGCTCCTCCGCGGTCAGCGGCGCGGTCGCCCGGAAGGTGGGTGGCGCGATCCGGCCGACCGCATCGCCCACGGCGACCTCCTGGCCGACCAGCACGCCGAGCTCCGCGAGCGATCCCGCGGCGGACGCGGTGACGGTCTCGGTGACGACCTTCGGCTTCGACTGCGTGACCGTGCCGTCAGCGGCGACCACCGGATCGACCGGCGTCTCCTGGCGGATGACGAGGATCGGGTCGCCCGCCTTGACCGTCGCGCCCTGACCGGCGACGAGCTTCGAGACCTTCCCCTGCAGCGTCGCCTTCACGGCCACGTCCGGATCCGGCTGGATGCTGCCCTTCACCGTCACGTCGTTGACCACGGTCGCGATGGACGCCGGCACCTGCGACTCCACCACCGAGCCCGTCGGCACCTGGGCCGTCTCCTCCGTCGTGGTCCCGAAGAACGCCATGCGCACGAGCGCCACCGCGATCGCCGCGAGCACCACCAGCCTCGTGATCGGGAGGATCCATCTCCGCCAGATGCCCACGGCCGCTCCTTCCCCGGCGGTCCCCAGCGGCCCGTCCGGTCGCCTCCGACGCTAGGGGCGGCACCGTGCGCGTCGCTTCGTCCACGCGGATGACATGCTCCCCCCGTCAGGGGGCCGCCCGGACGAGCGCCGTCGGCACGCGCGACGGAGGGGGCGAGGTCTCCCCTGCCCCCTCCGGACGTGCTGCGCGCCGGCTCCCGCCGACAGCTCGCCTACGCCTCGATGACCACCGGGATGATCATCGGACGCCGGCGGTGCGACGAGTTGACCCAGCGCCCGACGGTGCGGCGCACGACCTGCGCGTACGCGTGCGTGTCCCTGGTGCCGTTGGCCGCCGCCTCCGCGAGGGCCTTCACGACGAGCGGCTTGACGCTGTCGAAGACCTTCGAGTCCTCGGCGAAGCCCCGCGCCTCGATCTCCGGGCCGACCATGGCCTTGCCGGTCTGCGGCTCGACCACCACGAAGATCGTGACGAAGCCCTCCTCGGACAGGATGCGGCGGTCCTTGAGGTCGGCGTCGGTGATCTCGCCCACGGTCGAGCCGTCCACGTAGACGTAGCCGACGTCGAGCTGGCCCGTGACGCGCACGTGCCCGTCCTTCATGTCGAGGACGGTGCCGTCCTCGGCGAGGAACGTGTTGCGCTCCGGCACGCCGGTCTGGATCGCGAGCTGCTGGTTCGCGACGAGGTGCCGGTACTCGCCGTGCACCGGGAGCACGTTGCGCGGCTTCAGGATGTTGTAGCAGTACAGCAGCTCGCCCGCGGCCGCGTGGCCCGAGACGTGGACCTTCGCGTTGGCCTTGTGCACGACGTTCGCGCCGAGCTTCGTCAGGCCGTTGATGATCCGGTACACGGCGTTCTCGTTGCCCGGGATCAGGCTCGACGCGAGGATGACGGTGTCGTCCTGGCCGATCTCGATCTGGTGCTCCTGGTTGACCATGCGGCTGAGCACGGCCATCGGCTCGCCCTGCGATCCGGTGCTCATGTAGACGATCCGGTCGTCCGGCAGGTCGACGGCCTTCTTGGAGTCGATGAGGACCCCGTCCGGCACCTTGAGGTAGCCCAGCTCGGCCGCGATGGTCATGTTGCGGATCATCGAGCGGCCGATGAAGGCGACGCGGCGGCCGTTCGCGTGCGCGGCGTCGAGCACCTGCTGGACGCGGTGCACGTGGCTGGAGAAGCTCGCGACGATCACGCGGCGGGGCGCCTTCGAGATGACGGCCTCGAGCACGGGGCCGATGGAGCGCTCGGTGGGCGTGAAGCCGGGGACGTCCGCGTTGGTGGAGTCCGACATGAAGAGGTCGATGCCCGCTTCGCCGAGGCGCGCGAAGGCGCGCAGGTCCGTGATCCGGTCGTCGAGCGGCAGCTGGTCCATCTTGAAGTCGCCGGTGTGCAGCACGCTGCCCGCCTCGGTCGTGATGGCGACGGCCAGCGCGTCCGGGATGGAGTGGTTGACCGCCACGAACTCGAGCTCGAACGGCCCGAGGCGCTCGCGGTCGCCCTCCTTCACCTGGAACGTGTAGGGCTTGATCCGGTGCTCCTTGAGCTTCGCCTCGATGAGGGCGAGCGTGAGGCCGGAGCCGATCAGCGGGATGTCCTGCTTGAGCTTGAGGAGGTACGGCACGGCGCCGATGTGGTCCTCGTGCCCGTGCGTGAGGACGATGCCGACGACGTCGTCGAGGCGGTCCGCGATGGACGAGAAGTCGGGGAGGATCAGGTCGACGCCCGGCTGGTGCTCCTCGGGGAAGAGCACGCCGCAGTCGACCACGAGGATCTTGCCGTCGATCTCGAACGTGGTCATGTTGCGCCCGATCTCGCCGAGGCCGCCGATCGGCGTGATGCGCAGGATGCCGGGCTTGAGCTCGGGCGGGTCGTAGACGCCGTGGGGCATGGGACTCCTCTGGTGACGGTGCGGCCCAAGGGGACCGCCGGTGGATGCTCGGGGCGCGCGTCAGCGCGTGGTGCCGGCGACCTGCGGCAGCGCTCCGCCGGCGGCGGCGTTGCGGTCGGGGCGGAAGTTGCGGAAGTCGACGCCGGGGACGTCGCGGACGAGGTCGATCTCGTCCTCGATCTGGGCGGCCTCCCACTCCTCCGGCCCGACGAGGGGCAGGCGGACGCGGGGGCTGCCGATGCGGCCGAGGCCGTGGAGGATGTACTTCGCGGCGACCGTGCCGGGCACGTGGGTCATGACCGCGCGGACGAGCGGCTCGAGCTGCTGGTGCGCGTGCGTCGCGGCACCGAGGTCGCCCGCGTTCACGGCGTCGACCATGGTGCGGTACGGCGTCGCGGTGATGTTCGCGGTGACGCCGATGAGGCCGGTCCCGCCGATCGCGAGGGTCGGCAGCGCGTTCGCGTCGTCGCCCGCGAAGTACATGAGGCCGGTCTGGTTGAGCACGCGGCTGGCCTGCGCGAGGTCGCCCTTGGCGTCCTTGATGGCGAGGATGTTCGGGTGCTTCGCGGCGCGGAGGATCGTCTCGTACTGGATCGGGATGCCCGTGCGGCCGGGGATGTCGTAGAGGATGACCGGGAGGTCTGTCGCGTCCGCGATCATGCGGAAGTGCGTGAGGACGCCGGCCTGCGTGGGCTTGTTGTAGTACGGCGTGACGATCATGTTGCCGTCCGCGCCGGCCTTCTCGCTCTGGCGGGCGAGCTGCATGGCGTGCGCGGTCTCGTTGGATCCGCCGCCCGTGATGATCTTCGCCCGGCCCGCGCTCACGGAGCGGCCGACCTCGACGAGCCTGATCTTCTCGGGGTCGGTCAGCGTGCTGGTCTCGCCCGTGGTGCCCGTGACGACGATGCCGTCCGCTCCGGCGACGATGACGTCGTCCATGTGCTTCTCGACGCCCGCCCAGTCGACCTCGCCATCGGCGGTGAACGGGGTGACGAGCGCCACCAGGACCTGGCCGAACGGGTTCTCTGTGGACACGGTCACCATCGTAACGGGCGGGCCGTCGCCGGGCGGGGCGAGCCTCCGCCCCGGCGCCCCCGGATGGGGGGATGCGCGCGGACCGGATCGCGAGCACCCTTCGCTCGGGACGACGATGTCCCGGAGACGCTGGTGCCACCATGAACATCCCGGCACGGAGACGGCCCTCGCCGCTCCTGGCCCTCACCCTGGCGCTCGTCGTCGGGGGCTCCCTCGCCGGCGCCGCGCCGGCCCAGGCGGCGCCGTCCGGCGCGTCGCTCCCCCTCACCTCGGTCGCCGCGCCCTCCCTGCCGGCCCCCGACGTCTTCGTGGGCGGCGAGGTGACGGACGTCCCCGAGATCGAGGTCATCCTGTCCCTCGACGTCGGATCGCTCGACGTGCGATCGCCCCGCTTCGAGTACCTGCTCGACGGCGCGGGATCCTGGCGGACGGCATACAGCGGGCCGCTCGACCACGCCTACATCCGGATCCCGGCCCCCGCCGGACCGCACACCATCGCCTTCCGGGCAGCGGGCGCGCTCGACGGCGTCCCCGTCATCGGCGCCGCCTCGGCGCCCGTCGCCGCGCTCTCGCTCGGCTACCCCACGCGGTACGACCCGGTCATCACGATCGACGGGCCCCGGATCACCCTCGCCTGGGACGTCCGCGGGTACCTCGCGGGCTGGCCGGAGGCGCGGTCGGTCGTCTACGCGTTCGGAGACGACCCGTACACCTCCGCTGACGCCGTGGGATCGACCACCCTCGACGTCGGCTACGACCGCACCGTCCGCCTCGTGTTCTGGCACGGGCCCAACGTCGACGTGGCCCGGTACGTGTACCTCGAGCTCGCCACGGGCAGTCCTCCCGGCACACCGTCGCTCACCTCCGCGCCGACCCCGACCATGGTCGGCCGCGCGGTCCCGGGGAGCACCCTGTCCGTCCGGACGGGGACCTGGCGGCCCGGCCCCGTCACGCTCGCCTATCAGTGGTACCGAGACGGCCAGCGGATCTCCGACGCGTCGGGGCCGACCTACGAGGTCGACGCGCGCTTCGACGGCGGCAAGCGGATCACCGTCGGCGTCCGGGGCAGCGCACCGGGCCGCGCATCGGTCGAGCGCGTCTCGGCCCCGACCCCGCGTGTGGCGATGCCCGTCATCTCCCCGGGCGTGCCGGCGATCGGCGGGCTCCCGCTCGTCGGACGGCAGCTCACCGTCAGGACCGGGTTCTGGCGTCCGGCGCCCATCTGGCTGACCTACCAGTGGTTGCGCGACGGGGTGGTCATCCCGGGCGCCGAGCAGGCCGCGTACACGCCGGTCGCCGCCGACCGCGGGCGGCTCCTCGAGGTGAGGGTGACGGGAGAGCGGTACCCCTACCCCACCGTCTCGCGGACCAGCGTCGCCGTGCGCGTGGGGTGACGCGACGCGCGGCCGCGTCGCCTCGCGGACTACGGGGCGACGCGGCCGTTCTTCTGGAACGCGGCGTGCGTCAGGGGCATGAGCCGCTCGAACTCGGTCTCCATCTTCTCGGCGCACATCTCGATCTCGCGCTGCGGGAAGCTCGGGAACGTCGAGTCCTCGTGCTTGGTGCGCAGCGACAGGAAGTTCATCAGGGCGCGGGCGTTGAGCGTGACGTACATGGACGAGTAGATGTTGAGCGGGAGCACGATGCGGGCGACCTCGCGCGCGACGCCCTGCTCGAGCATCCGCTGGTAAGAGGCGTACGCCTCGGCGGACGTGCGACGGGTCTCCTCCTGCACGAGCGCGGTCTGCTCGGGGGTGCCCGCGTGGAACTCGTAGGCTCCGGGCTTGCCGACCTGCACGAGGTTGCGCTCGGGGCCGGGCACGTAGAACACCGCGTCGAGCTCCTTGTAGCGGCCCGACTCCTCGTTGTAGGAGGCCATGCGGTGGCGCATGAACTCGCGGAAAACGAAGATCGGCGCCTGCACGTAGAAGGTCATCGAGTTGTGCTCGAAGGGCGATCCATGGCGGTCGCGCATGAGGTAGTTGATGAGGCCACGGTCGCGCTTGACGCGCTTCTCCTCGGCCTCCGTGTCGACGTCGCCCTCGAGGGCGCGGTCCTGGCCGTAGGGCTCGTCGAGCGCGCGCTCGAGAGTCTTCTCGCCTGCGGTGGAGACGCGGGCGGCGAAGATCACGTCGGAGTCGTGGGCGCTGGAGCGGACCAGCTCCACGGTCATGTCGGAGCGGAAGGCGATGTCGTCGTGGGGCACGACCGTCACTGTACGCGACGGCCCGCGCCCGCTCGCGCCCTCTCGCGCCCGGCCCGCTCGCAGCTCCTCCCGGCTGCCGCGCGGGGCCGCGTCCTAGGCTGATGGGCACCGACGAAGGGCTCGACCATGTCCGACAGCACCGCATCCCCCGCCCCGCTCACCGTCCTCATCTCCGGCGCCGGGGGCACGATCGGCACCGAGCTGCAGTCCCAGCTGCATGCCGCCGGGCATCGCGTGCGGACTCTCGTCCGCCACGCGCCGTCGTCGCCCGACGAGCGCGAGTGGCAGCCGGCCGAGGGGCGGCTGGATCCCGCGGCCCTCGACGGCGTCGACGCCGTCGTCAACCTCTCGGGCGCCTCCATCAGCCGCCTGCCGTGGACGAAGCCGTACCAGGAGGAGATCCGCGCGTCGCGTGTCTCCGCGACGCGGACGATCGTCGGCGCGATCGCGTCGGCGGCGAACCCGCCCCGGGTGCTGCTGAACGGATCCGCCGTGGGCTTCTACGGCGACCGTCCCGCCGAGCGCCTCACCGAGGACTCGCCGCGTGGCGCGGGCTTCCTCGCCGAGGTCGTGGAGGCGTGGGAGGCCGAGGCGTCCCAGGCGCCCGCCGACGTCCGCGTGGCCACCTTGCGCACCGGCCTGGTGCTGGCGCAGGCGGGTGCGCTCGCACCTCTCCGCCTCCTCACCAACCTCGGGCTCGCCGGCAGGCTGGGGACCGGCGGCCAGGTCTGGCCGTGGATCTCCCTCCGCGACGAGGCCGCCGCGATCGTGCACCTGCTGACGTCCTCGATCTCCGGACCCGTGAACCTCACCGGCCCCGAGCCCGTGATGGCCGACCGGCTGATGCGCCACCTCGCGAAGCGCATGCACCGGCCCTACCTGGTGCCGGCGCCCGAGTTCCTCATCCGGCTCGCGCTGCAGGATGCCGGGCAGGAGCTGCTGCTCTCCAGCCAGCCCGCACGGCCCGAGAAGCTGCTCGCCGACGGCTTCGCCTTCCGCGACCCCACGGTCGAGCTCGCCATCGACCGGCTGCTCGCGAAGAGCTGAGGCGCGAGCGCGAGCGCGCGGCCGAGGCCCGGGTGGGCTCAGACCGCGCGGTCGGATCCGTGCAGCGCGATCGCGCGGCGGATGGCCCCGCGCGCCCGGCGCCGGTCCCCGCTCGCGTCGTAGGCGAGGCCGAGCCGGAACCACGCCCGCCAGCTGACCGGATCCTGCTCGACCTCGGCCTGGTACGCGGGGAAGGACGCGTCCGCGGCGTCGCGGATCGGTCGACCGCTGGCGCGTGTCGGCAGATCGTCGACGGGCAGGCCGCCCTCCTCCTCGAGGATCCGGGCCAGGCGCCCGCTCCGCACGCCGAACCACAGCTCCCGCACGAGCGCCCACGCGCCGACGAGCGACAGGATCAGGAGTCCGACGCTGATCGCGATGCCCGCCGGCTCACCGGAGATCACGAACAGCACGGCGCGCTGGGCGAGCACCACGAGGTACAGCGCCATGAGCACGGCCATGAGGCCGACGCCGATGCGCGTGCCCATCAGGCGCTCGTGACGGTGGCGGCCTGGCCGCTCGGCCCGCCGTCGTCCACGGGTCCCGCCGCTGCGCCGGCGGCGCCCGCCTGCGCCGCGCGCTCACGCGAGCCGTCGAGGTCGATGAGGCGGTCGAGCCCGACCACCACGCCGCGCGCGGTGCGGGTCGCGCGGAGGGCGAGAAGGATGCCGGCCTCGTAGGCGCTCGGCGCGAGCGTGTCGTGGCTGATGGTGAGCACCTCGCCGTTGCCGCCGAACACGACGTCCTGCTTGGCGACGACGCCCTGCATCCGCAGGCTGTGGACCGGGATGCTCGCGACCTGCTGGCCGCGCGCCCGCTGATCCGTGTGCGGCGCCTGCACGGGCCCACGTGCGCCGCGTGCCTGCGACATGAGCTCGGCCGTGCGGACGGCCGTGCCCGACGGGGAGTCGATCTTGGACGCGCCGTGCGCCTCGACGATCTCGATGGAGTCGTAGAAGCGGGCCGCCATCTGCGCGAACGAGGTCGCGAGCACGCTGCCGACGGAGAAGTTGGGGATGATGACGACGCCCACGGCGAGGTTGCCGGTGATCCGCCGCTCGAGCTCGGTGATGCGCTCGCCGGTCCAGCCGCTCGTCCCCACGAGGACGTTCATCCCATGCGCGACCGCGTACTCGACGACGCCCTGGCTGACCGCCGGGAGCGTCACGTCGACCGCGATGTCGGCGCCGAGCATGTCCGACAGCTCGTCCTTGGAGTCGAGGCTGGCGACGAGCTCGAACTCGGTGCTCGCCTCGACGATCTGCGAGATGAGCTGGCCCATGCGTCCCGTTGCGCCGACGACGGCGACCGTGGTTGTCATCCGCCCAGCGTACCGGCGCGCTCCCCCGCCGACGCTGGGCGGCCGACGCGCCACCGCGGCTAGTAGGGCTGCTGCTCCGGCAGGCCCGTGCGCAGCTCGACCGGCAGGTGGCCGAGGTCGTTGTGCACGACGAGCACGGGCGGCTTCGCGGAGCGGACGCGGATGATGGTGAGGCCGCAGTTGGCCTGGTTGATGCCCATCCACCGCCATTCCGGAGCGTCGAACACGTGCCGCACGAACCAGGCGATGACGAAGTTGTGGGTGATGAGGAGATCGTGCCGTTCTCCGCGGGCAGGAGCCAGGAACTCGCTCACCGCATCCGCCATCTGGGCGCTCCCCGCGTCGATCTCCTCCTCGGTGATGCCGCCGAAGAACGACTCGAACGCGTGCGGCATGTCCGGCACCGGGCCCGAGGGGATGCAGTCGAACAGCAGCGACGACGGCTCCGGCTCGATGGCCGGCATCCGCTCGGCCATGATGGCGGCCGTCTCCTCCGCCCGTGCGAGCGGAGAGTGGCGCACCGACGTGAACGGCACGCCGCTCAGCCGGTCGGCGATGCAGTGGGCCTGGCGCTTGCCGCGGCCCGACAGCGGCCCGTCCGGCAGCCCGTGCTCGGCGTCCTGCTGCTCGCCGTGGCGCACGAGGTAGATGTAGTGGGACACGGTTCCTCCTACAGGAGCGCGGGGGTCTCGAGCAGCGGGGCGAACGCGTCGGCGCCGACGGTTCCCACGGCGGCGATCGAGAGCGGTCGGGAGATGAGGTCGGACGCCAGGGCGCGGACGTCCTCGGCGGTGACGCGGGACAGGCGGACGAGCGTCTCGTCGAGGTCGACGTACTCGCCGGTGGTGATCTCCGACCGGCCGAGCCGCGACATGCGCGTGTCCGAGTCCTCGAGCGCGAGGGCGGACTGCCCCGAGAGCTGGCCGAAGGCACGCGACAGCTCCTCCTCGGTGACGTGCTCCTCGGCGAGCTTCCGGAACTCCTCGACCATGAGGCGCGACACCTGCTCGGTCTTCGCGGCCGTGCATCCGGCGTAGAGGCCGAACACGCCCGCGTCCGAGTAGGAGGCGCCGAACGAGTAGACGGAGTACGCGAGACCGCGCTTCTCGCGCACCTCCTGGAACAGGCGCGAGGACATGCCGCCGCCGAGCACGGAGTTGAGCATCGCGAGGGCGGGACGACGATCGTCGGACGCCGCGAGGCCGGGCACGCCGAGCAGGATGTTCGTCTGCTCGATGGGCCGGTCGACGACGACGAGGTCGCTGCCGCGCGTGATGACCGGCGTGGCACCGGTGCGGCGCGCGACGGGGGCCGCCGCGACCGAGAGATCCCAGCCGGCGCGCTCGAGGCCGGTGGTGACGCGTGCGACGAGGGCGTCGTGGTCCACGGAGCCCGCCGCCGTGATGACGAGGTCCTGCGGGCGGTAGTTGCGGCGGTAGTGCGCGACGACGGCGTCGCGCTCGGCGGCCTCGATGTCCTCGGGGCTGCCGCCGATGGGACGGCCGAGCGGGTGATCCCCCAGCACGGCCTCGAAGAATCGCTCGCTGACGACGTCGCCCGGGTCGTCGTCCGCCATGGCGAGCTCCTCGAGGATGACCCCGCGCTCGGTCTCGAACTCCTCGGCGTCGATGAGGCTGGAGGTGACCATGTCGGCCAGCACGTCGACGGCCATCCCGAGGTCGCGATCCTGCACCTTGGCGTAGTAGCAGGTGTACTCCTTGGCGGTGACGGCGTTGTGCTCGCCGCCGACCGCGTCGAACGACACGGCGATGTCGAGTGCCGTGCGCGACGGGGTGCCCTTGAAGAGGAGGTGCTCGAGGAAGTGCGTGGAGCCCAGGTCGCCCGGCTGCTCATCCCGCGAGCCGACCGCGACCCACATGCCGATCGTGGCGCTGCGGCTGCCGGGCACGTCCTCGCTGAGGATGCGGACGCCGGACGGCAGGACGGACCGCCGGACACGGGCGCCGCCCGTCGACTGCACGGTGAGCTCGGGGAGGTCGAGGGGGAGTTCTACGGCGCGGGACATCAGCGTCACCCTACGCCACGGGCCCTGCGGCGACCCGGGCGCTGACCGGCACGCGACAGGCGGCTCACGGGCATCCGGGTCCGGCGTTCCGCTCCCCGCACGCACCCCCGACCAGCACCGTCGACCCCTGCAGGACATGGATGGCGACCGGCCCGACCTGCACCGGGAGCGTGCCCGCGATCTGCTGCCACGCATTTCCGTCGAACCGGTAGTTCGGCGAGTACGAGATCGTCAGGCTGACCTGCCGATCCCCGATGGAGGCGTACACGTGACTCGTATCCGTCTGCGTGAAGTCCTGCTGACCCAACGCCCTCCACGACGCACCAGGCCCCTCGACCGTGGTGCTCGTGCCATCGCCGTGGTCCCACGTGAAGGACACCGGCACGAACCGCACCTGCGCCGGACGCCCCAGCAACTGGCCGTCGACCACCTGCGCGGACGCGTCCGTGAACAGGTTCACCGGGGCCCCCACGATCGCCCACCCGTTCGGCTGCGACCGGATCGACGCATCCCGTGGCACGAACTGCGCCACATCCGCAAGTGACACCGCCGGAACCGCAGCGACGACCGGCACCGGATCCGCCGGCTTCGACGGCGCCTTCGCCGGCGGCAAAAAGGCATGCTGCCCATCCGAACAGAGAGAACCACCCGACAGACGCGCACTCGGAGTGCACGGCACGTCCACATCCGCCGCCATCCGACCCCGCGGAACCGGAGGCGGCGCCTGCGGCGTCTCCTGCTGCGACGGGCTACCTGATGAGTGCGCATCGACACTCGACGAAACCGTCGGCTCGTCAAGGGTGGTGTCTGCGTGAACCGCCACGCCTCCACCGCCGATGCCACCGGACGTGCAGATGCCGTCGCTCCCGATCTTGAACCCGCAAGGACTCTCGCTGGCTTCGGCATTAACGAAAGGAGCAGCCGTCAGGATGAGTGCGAGACCCACCGTCGAAGCGACGAGACCTAACCGCATGCGTGCACGCTGTCATTGCGAACGATGTCGCTGATGCGCCAGCGATCATCCTCGGACTTGATGGCCTTGGCCTGCAGCGAAAGGCGCGGGACGCGCTCCGGGGTGACGTCCTTACCGGTCGAGTCGATTATCCGTGTGCCGCTCACGTCCAGGCAGACCTGAGCTGTCATGTACTGCGCCCCTTGCGGATCCAGACCGCGATCCGTGACCTGAAACCCTGAGACAGTTTCTTCTCCATCCGTACGTTGCCCCTTCTCGCGCGCGTCGTGCAGCCCGGACTTCTCGCTTTCCAGGACGTTGCCGGTCAGCAGAGCCGCGAGGTCGTCCTCCGTAAGGATATTCGGGTCGAGTTCCGCGTATCGCATCACAACGTCGTGGAACGCCTCGTCGTCCTGCTGCTCCTGCGTCAGCGACGGGGCTGGAGCCGGCGCGGGAGCCGGTGACGATGACGCTGTGCAGCCGGCGAGCAACTGGGTCGACACGACGACGGCCAGCGATAGAGCCACCACTCCCCCTCGTCGTCGCAGCGGAATGCGCAGTCGGTCGTGCATGCTGGTCTCCCCCGGGCCGTGCGGATCCCGCGCGAGAAAGCGGGCGCAGGAGCGCCGGGCATCGCGGGTCCAGGAAAGGTAGCCGCCGGGACGCGAGCACGACCGCGGCCTTCCACATCGCGGGGAAGGACGGCGGGCGCGACGCCCTGGGGACGACTACTCGGACGCGCGGTCGAGACGGGCCACGTCGTGGCGCGAGAGCTGCACGTGCGCCGCCTGCACCAGGTCGTGCACCTGCTCCGGTCGGCTCGCGCTCGCGACAGGCGCGACGATGCCCGGCTTCGCGAGGAGCCACGCCAGCGCGATCGTCGCGACGCTCGTCGAGTGGTGCTCCGCGATCTCGTCGAGGGCGGTGAGCACGCGGAGGCCGCGACGGGTGAGGTACTTGGCGGCCCGCGCCCCGCGGGCGCCCTCGCGCACGGAGGCGCGCGTGCGGTACTTGCCCGTCAGGAACCCGTTGGCGAGCGCGAAGTACGGCATCACCGCGAGCTGCTGACCGCGGACGACGTCGAGGAACGCCGACTCGTAGGGCGCGCGGTTGACGAGGTTGTAGTGCGTCTGCAGGGCGACGAACCGCGGCGCGTCGTACAGGCCGCCCATGATCCGCGCGTGCAGCAGGCGCTCGGCCGCGTAGTTCGACGCCGCGAGGTGCCGGACCTTGCCCGACGCGATCAGGCGACCGGCGGCGGCGAGGCTCTCCTCGAGCGGCACGTCGATGTCGTCCCAGTGGAAGTAGAGGAGGTCGATGAAGTCCGTGCCGAGCCGCGACAGGCTGGCGTCGACGGCGCGCTCGATGCGGGAGGCGCCGAGCCCGGGGAAGTCCTCGCTCTTGCCGATCTTCGTGGCGACGACCATGGAGTCGCGGTTGCGGCGCTCGCGCATCCACGCGCCGATCATGTGCTCGCTGCGGCCGCTCGCGTAGGAGTCGGCGGTGTCGATGAAGTTGCCGCCCGCCTCCTGGTACCTGTCGAGGATGGCGGATGCGTCCTCCGCGCCGGCGGTCCAGCCGAAGACGTTGCCGCCGAGCGCGAGCGGGAAGACGCGGAGGTCGGTGTCGCCGATGGCGCGGCGGCGGGCCGGCTGCGGGATGCTCCCGCCGGTGCGCAGGCCGGGCCCCGCGGCGGCGGCCTCGAGGACGATGGCGCCGGCGGCCTGGACGGTGGTCTCGACGATGCCGCCGGGCCGGGTCGTCGCGCCGGTGGGGCGCGAGAGGCGCGGGACGAGCGATCCCCCGCGACGGCGCCGCGGCTGGGATGCGGGCACGACGTCGGAGGCGGAGGGAGGGGACGTCGTCACATGCACGAGAATACCGCCCAGCAGGCGAAAGGTTTGCGTACCAAGGGAATGACGCGCGCCGCCGTTCGCCTGCGGGACATGGCCCGCGCAGCGACCGTCCGCATGCGGGTGATCGCGATGGCGACGCCGCCGGAAGGGGTGCCGCGATCCCCCGACCCCGGCACCCCTCGGCGGTCTGCATCCCCCGATGCGTCCCCCGGAGGCGGGCGATCACGTGGACCTGCCCGCATCGACCACGGTAGCCAGGCGCCCTCGTCGGGTCCCAGACCCCTCTTCGGGGGCCGTGCCGCCGCGCGCACGCGCACGTGTGGTCCGGGCAGGCCCCTCCGCGGTCGGCGCGGGACGATCCCGGCCGCTCCACGTCCGGCCGTGCGAGGCTGGGGAGGTCAGCACCACCGAGAGGAACCCACGTGCCCAACGACCCGCTTCACCGCCTGCCGGACGCCGCCCCCTTCCACCTCACCAGCCCCGACTTCGCCGACGGGGCAGCGCTGCCCCAGTCCGCGCGCGGTGCCGGGCAGGGCGGCGAGGACCGGTCCCCCACCCTCACGTGGACGGGCGCGCCCGCCGCGACCCGCAGCTACGTGCTCACCGCGTACGACCCCGACGCCCCGACCGGGAGCGGGTTCTGGCACTGGGCGGTGCGCGGGATCCCCGCGTCCATCACGGCGCTGCCCGCCGGCGCCGGCGATCCTGAGTCGGGTCTCCTGCCCGACGGCGCCGTGACCCTGCACAACGACGCGCGCGCGACGGGCTTCTTCGGGGCGACGCCGCCCGCGGGTCACGGCACGCACCGCTACTTCTTCACCGTCACCGCGCTCGACGTGGAGTCGCTGGACATCCCGGAGGGCGCGACCCCCGCGATGCTCGGCTTCCTGATGCTCCCCCACGTGATCGGGCGCGCCCAGCTCATGGGAACCGCGATCAACGTCGGGGACTGAGCGCCCGGATCGAGGCGACGACGTGACCCACGAGGGCGGCCGGACGACGGCGAACGAGGGCGACGACGCCCGCGCCCGCGCCCGTCGCCGGCGCCTCGTGCTCGTCCTCGCGGTGATCGCCGCCGTCCTGGTGATCGCCGGGGTCATCGCGGCGATCACGCTGTCGCGGGACGACCTCGAGCAGGTGCCGTCCACGCCGACCACCGGCGAGCCAGGCACCACGCCCGACGTCACGCCGTCGTCGCCGGCTCCCGGCCCGTCGCCGACGCCGACGCCGGATCCTGGTGAGCCGGCACCGGCACCCGCCCCGAGCCCGACCGCGGATCCGACCCCGTCACCGTCCCTCTCCGCGCCGCCCGCGCAGGACGTGCCGTACCCGACCGATCCGAACCACGGGAAGTAGCCCGCGCACGACGGATGCCCGCCCCACCGAGGTGGGACGGGCATCCGGTTCGTGCGGGTGCGGCGGGGTCTAGCCCTCCGCGGGGCCCTCGGGGCCGTCGCTCGCGGCGGCGGAACCCTCCTGATCGGCGGCCTCCTCCATCACGGGAGCGAGCGAGAGCTTGCCGCGGTCGTCGATCTTGGTGATCTCCACCAGGATCTTCTGGCCGACGCCGAGGACGTCCTCGACGTTCTCGACGCGCTTGCCGCCGGCGAGCTTGCGGACCTCGCTGATGTGCAGCAGGCCGTCCTTGCCGGGGAGCAGCGAGACGAAGGCGCCGAACGTCGCGATCTTGACGACGGTGCCGAGGAAGGACTCGCCGACCTCGGGGTTCGTCGGGTTCGCGATGGCGTTGACCTGCGCACGCGCGGCCTCCGCCGACGGGCCGTCGACGGCGCCGATGTAGACGGTGCCGTCCTCCTCGATGGAGATGTCGGCGCCGGTCTCGTCCTGGATGGCGTTGATCGTCTTGCCCTTGGGGCCGATCAGCTCGCCGATCTTGTCGACCGGGATGTTGACCGAGATCACGCGGGGCGCGGTCGGGGCCATCTCGTCGGGGCCGTCGATGGCCTGGTTCAGCACGCCGAGGATGGCCGTGCGGGCCTCCTTCGCCTGCTTGAGCGCGCCGTCGAGGACCGACGTGGGGATGCCGTCGAGCTTCGTGTCCAGCTGGATGGCCGTGACGAACTCCGACGTGCCGGCGACCTTGAAGTCCATGTCGCCGAGCGCGTCCTCCGCACCGAGGATGTCGGTGAGGGCCGCGTAGCGGACCTGGCCGTCGACGGTGTCGGACACGAGGCCCATGGCGATGCCGGCGACGGGCGCGCGCAGGGGCACACCCGCGTTCAGCAGCGACAGGGTCGAGGCGCAGACGGAGCCCATCGACGTGGAGCCGTTGGACCCGAGGGCCTCGGACACCTGGCGGATCGCGTAGGGGAACTCCTCGCGGCTGGGCAGCACCGGCACGAGGGCGCGCTCGGCGAGGAAGCCGTGCCCGATCTCGCGACGCTTCGGCGACCCGACGCGACCGGTCTCACCGGTGGAGTAGGGCGGGAAGTTGTAGTGGTGCAGGTACTTCTTCTTCGTGACGGGGCTCAGCGAGTCGATCTGCTGCTCCATCTTGAGCATGTTCAGCGTGGTGACGCCCAGGATCTGGGTCTCGCCGCGCTGGAAGATGGCCGACCCGTGGACGCGCGGGATGACCTGCACCTCGGCGTCGAGCGGGCGGATGTCGGCGAGGCCGCGGCCGTCCATGCGGATGCCGTCGCGGAGGATCCGGCCGCGGACGACCGTCTTCGTGACCGACTTGTACGCCGCGGAGAACTCGGTGAGCGCCGACTGCGGCAGCTCGCCGGCCTCGACCTTGGCGGCCACGGCCTCCTTGGTGCGGGTCTTGAGGGCGTCGTCCGCGTCCTGGCGCTCGATCTTGTCGGCGGTCTGGTACACGGTGCCCAGCTCGTCGAGGGCGAGCGCGCTGACGGCGTCGTAGGTCTCCTGCGCGTAGGGCAGGAAGACCGGGTAGTCGACCGTCGGCTTCGCGGCCTGCTGCGCGAGCGAGGCCTGCGCGGCGACGAGCTGGCGGATGAACGGCTTCGCGGCCTCGAGGCCCTGCGCGACGACGGCCTCGTCGGGCTTCGTGGCGCCGGCCTGGATCAGGTCCCAGGCACCCTCGGTGGCCTCGGCCTCGACCATCATGATCGCGACGTCCTCGTTGCCCGCGGAGTCGGTGACGACGCGGCCGGCGACGGTGATGTCGAAGACGGCCTCCTTGAGCTGCGAGTGCTTCGGGAAGGCGACCCACTGGTCGCCGATGAGCGCGAGGCGCACACCCGCGATGGGGCCGGAGAACGGGATGCCCGAGAGCATGGAGGAGGCGCTCGCCGCGTTGATGGCGAGGCTGTCGTAGAACTCGTCCGGCGCGATGCTGAGGACGGTGATGACGACCTGGACCTCGTTGCGGAGGCCCGTGATGAACGACGGGCGCAGCGGCCGGTCGATGAGGCGGCAGACGAGGATCGCCTCGGTGGAGGGGCGGCCCTCGCGGCGGAAGAACGAGCCGGGGATCTTGCCCGCGGCGTAGCTGCGCTCCTCGACGTCGATGGTCAGGGGGAAGAAGTCGAAGTTGTCCTTCGGGTGCTTGCCCACCGAGGTGGCGGACAGCAGCATCGTGTCCTCGTCGAGGTACGCGGCGACCGCGCCCTGCGCCTGCTGCGCGAGGCGGCCGGCCTCGAATCGGACCGTGCGGGTTCCGTGCTTGCCGTTGTCGAGGACTGCCTCGGCGAACTTGATCTCTGGACCTTCCATTGAGGTCTCTCTCCTTCGTGTTGCGCCTCTCGGCGACGCCCGTCGGGCGCTCGTCCTGCATCCCGTGTGGATGCGGACCTCCTACGACAGAGGAGGAGCGGGCGAGGCGACACGTCGGCGCCCGCCTGATTGCGGGATCCGGGTGCACGTGCGCCGCTGGTTCCGCTCACCGGCCGGTGGCCGACGGCGGCGGGCGCATGTCTGGCCATCAGTGGGAATGCTCCGAGCGACTCGGAAGACCACCACCAACGACCAGCTCCTGCCGGCCAGCTCCATCTGTCGTGATCGCATCGTGACGCTGGGCGTCCGCTGGATCACTTCGGCCATGGTAGCACCCGGCCCCTCGCGGGCCCGGGATGACGGGGATCGCCGGGTGTCGGGCGGACGACGCTCGCCTTAACGACGGACGGGCCGCCACCCCGGAGGGTGACGACCCGTCTGCTTCGCAAGCGATGCGATCAGCGACGCGTGATGCGTGTCAGCGACGGATGCCCAGGCGCGCGATCAGGGCGCGGTAGCGCTCGATGTCGACGTTGGACAGGTAGCCGAGGAGACGACGACGCTGGCCGACCAGGAGGAGCAGGCCACGACGCGTGTGGTGGTCGTGCTTGTGCTCCTTGAGGTGCTCGGTGAGGCCCGTGATCCGCTTGGTGAGGAGCGCGATCTGCACCTCGGGGGATCCGGTGTCACCGGGGTGGGTCGCGTACTCGTCGATGATCGCCTTCTTGACGTCTGCTTCCAGAGCCATGTGATGATCCCCTCTCGTGTTCGTTGCGCGGCGCCCGTCACAGGATGTGCGAGCTCTCTTGATCCGCGGCCGTTCAGACGGCAACCGCACGAGCATACCAGGGGGTCGACACCCCGGGGACCGGGCGGAGTCGCCCGTCTCGGCTAGCGTGGAAATCCACTCTAGAGAGACGACGCAGCGACACGTGAGCACCCCGCCCGAGACCTCCCCCATCCCGATCCCCGACGAGCGGCAGGTGCGCGGCAGCCACTTCGTCGACCTGTCGCCGCTCAAGGAGAGCCCGGCGTTCGCGCGGCTCTGGGCGGGCAACGCCATCGCGGGCATCGGCAGCCAGATGACCGTGGTGGCGATCGGGCTGCACGTGTACGAGCTGACGGGATCCACCGGCTCGGTCGCGCTCGTGGGCGTGCTCTCGCTCCTGCCGATGATCATCGCGGGCCTCTACGGCGGCATGCTCGCGGACGCGTTCGACCGGCGGAAGGTCGCGCTCATCGCGTCGTGCGTGGCGTGGGGGTCGACCATCGTGCTGGCGGCGCTCGCCTGGACGCACGCGGAGACGGTGTGGTCGCTGTACGCGCTGAGCATCCTCAACGCGGTCGCGGCGACGGTGATCGGGACGAGCCGGCAGGCGATCCTCCCCCGCATCCTGCCGCCGCGCCTGCTGCCCGCGGCCAGCGCGCTCGGCGGGATCAGCCTCGGCGTCATGGTCACGGTCGGGCCGGCGCTCGCGGGCGTGCTCGTCGCGTCGGTCGGGTTCCAGTGGACCTACACGGTCGACGCCGTGCTCTTCCTCGCGGCGTTCACCGGCGTGCTCGCGCTGCCGCGGATCGCGCCCGAGGGCGAGGTGCAGCGGCCGGGGCTGGCGTCCATCAGGTACGGGCTCAGGTTCCTGAGGACCGCGCCGAACATCCGCATGTCGTTCATCGTCGACATCATCGCCATGACGTTCGGGCAGCCGCGCGTGCTGTTCCCGGCCGTCGGCGCGGTCGTGCTCGGCGGCGGACCCGTGACCGTCGGGATCCTCACGGCGGCCGGCGCGGTCGGCAGCCTCGTGAGCAGCGTGCTGAGCGGATCCGTCGGCCGGGTCACGCGCCACGGCAGGGCCATCCGCTGGGCCATCGTCGCGTACGGGCTCTCCACCGCGGGCTTCGGGGTCGTGCTGCTCCTCGCGTCGAAGCCGGGCATGCTGCACGGGATCGGGTCGCGCATCGAGGACGCGAGCATCCCGGGCATCGTCGCGGCCTCCGTGCTGCTCGCGCTCACGGGCGCGGCCGACAACATCTCCTCGATCTTCCGCAACACCATGCTGCAGACCGCGGTGCCCGACAACATGCGCGGGCGGCTGCAGGGCATCTTCATCGTGGTGGTGACGGGCGGGCCGCGGCTCGGCGACGCGTACATCGGCATCGTCACGCTGTTCGCGTACCTGTGGGTGCCGTCGCTCGTGGGCGGGCTGCTGATCGCGGTGGTGGTGTGGATCCTGATCCGCGCGCTGCCGTCCTTCGAGCGCTACGACTCCCGGAACCCGACGCCGTGACGCGGCGGCGGAAGACGCCCGTGCTGGTGACGCTGGCGGCGCTCGTGCTCGTGATCGTCGCGGGTCTCGTGCAGTGGCGCGGGGACCAGGGGGCCGGGACCGCGGGCGCCGGCGGCGGATCCGCGACCGGGCTCGGGGCGGAGCCGGGCTCGACCGGATCCGCGCGTCTCGCCCTCGACGGGCTCGAGGTGCGGGCCGATGGTCGCGTCGACGGCTACGACCGCGAGTCGTTCGCCTGGCGCACCGACGTCGACCGCAACGGCTGCGACACCCGCAACGACGTGCTGCGGCGCGACCTCGCCGACGCGGAGATCCGCGGCGGCACGCGCGGATGCGTCGTGCAGGCGGGCGTGCTGGAGGATCCGTACTCGGGGGCACGGGTGTCGTTCGACCGGTCGCGCGACCCGGAGGCGGTGCAGATCGACCACGTCGTGTCGCTGTCGGACGCGTGGTCGTCGGGCGCATGGCGCTGGGACGCCGAGTACCGCGCGGCGTTCGCGAACGATCCGCTGGAGCTGGTCGCCGCGTCCGCCGCGGAGAACAACGCCAAGTCCGACGCGACGTCCGACGAGTGGCTGCCCGAGGATCCGGCCGACGCGTGCGCGCTCGTGGTGCGGCAGGTGTCGATCAAGGTGCGCACCGAGCTCAGCGTGACGCGCGCCGAGCACGACGCGATGGCGCGCGTGCTCGACGGGTGCGGCGACGTGCCGCTCCTCAGCTCCGACGACGTGGGCTGGCCGGCGCCGGTGCGCTGACCGGCGCTCGTCGCCGCCCAGGCAGCCGTCACCTTCGCGGGCGAACCGATCGCGCGCCCGGTCCGAAGACACTGCAATGCGCCGGACCACCAGAGACGCGATGCACAACGGGTCCGGATGTCATGGGGAGAGCGGTCGCACGGACGGCGCATGGAGAGGGGTCTCGGCGCCGGGACCACGACCGCAGGGCCGGCCCGTCATCGGGTCGGCCCATCTCCCTGCCCTCGGGCGATCGGGGTTGCCGCGGCGTCAGGCCAGGAGGCCGAGCGCGCCCATCCACGCCGTGCCGACGACGCCCCAGATCACGATGAGCACCACGGCCATCACGAAGCCGACGCGGAACCACTCCTTCGTCGTGACGTAGCCGGATCCGAAGACCACGCCGGACGGCCCCGACGCGTAGTGCGAGATGCCGCCGAAGAGGTTGCCGATGAAGCCGAGCACGAGCGCGGCGAACAGCGGCGGCGTGCCGGTCGCGACCGCCGCGCCGAGGAACACCGCGTACATGGCGACGATGTGGGCCGTGTTCGACGCGAACAGGTAGTGCGAGAAGAAGTACACGAGCGCGAGGACCGCGAAGGCCCACGGCCAGGGCAGGCCGCCGACGGATCCGGAGACGGCGCCGCCCACGAGGTCGATGACGCCGAGCGCGTCGAGCTGGTCGGCCATGCCCACGAGCACCGCGAAGAAGATGAGCGTCGACCAGGCCGATGCGTTCGCGGCCAGGTGCGACCACTTGAGGACGCCCGTGACGAGCAGCACCGCGATGCCGCCGAAGGCCGCGGCCGTCGCGGGGATGCCGAGCAGGGATCCGCCGCACCAGAGCACGAGGAGCAGCACGAAGGTCGCGGCCATGATCCGCTCGTGGACGGACAGGGCCCCGAGCCCCCGCAGCTCCTCGCGCGCGTGGGCCGGTGCCTCGGGCGTGCGGGTGAGGCTCGGCGGGTAGACGCGCGACATAGCCCACGGCACGACGACCAGGCTGAGGAGCCCGGGCACGAGCGCGGCCAGCGCCCAGCCGCCCCAGGTGACCTCGATGCCGATGTCGGCCGCGGCCTTCTGCGCGACGGGGTTGCCGGCCATGGCCGTGACGAACATGGCGGACGTGACCGTGTTGACCTGCACGCTCGTGAGCGCGAGGTAGGAGCCGAGGCGGCGGCGCGACGCGTCCGACTCGGGGGTGGATCCCTGCACCCGGCTGAGCGACGCCACGATCGGGTAGACGACGCCGCCCGCCCGCGCGGTGTTCGACGGCGTCGCGGGCGCGAGAACGAGGTCGGTGAGCGCCATGCCGTACGCGAGGCCGAGGCTGGATCCGCCGAGCCGCGACACGAACGCGAGCGCGATGCGGCGACCGAGGCCCGTGACGAGGAAGCCGTCGGCGATGAAGAACGACGCGACGATGAGCCAGATGGTGGGGTTGGCGAAGCCGACGAGCGCCTCGCCGTCGGTGGTCATGGTGCCCGTGAGCATCGCGACCGCGAGGCCGGTGAGCGCGACGGGCGCGGTCGGCAGCGGCTGGAGGATCAGCGCGAGGACCGTGCCCACGAAGATCCCGGCCATGTGCATGCCGCGGGGGTCTACCCCGGCGGGCGGCGGGACGAGCGCGATGCCGACCGCGACGGCCACGATGACGACGACCTGGACGGCACGCGAGCGGCGGACGCGGCGGGCGGCGGACGCGGCGGCCGCGGCGTCGGCGGGGGCGGCATCCGCATCGGGGGCGGCGACGGTCGCGACCCCGTCAGGCGTCGGATCCGCCTCGTCCCGTGGCGCACCCCCGGGGCCGGGATCCGTCCCGGTGCCGGATGCGGACGAGGGGCCGGGGGATGCGGGAGGAGGGGTCATGACCGGCCCATCCTCCGCGCGTGCGGGCCCCGATGCCACTTGTCTTCATAGTGTTCACGCGAGCGCCGCGCCCTGGTCCGAGAGGCGTCGCGCGGTGCCGCGGATCAGGCGGCGAAGCTCGTGGACGTGACGATGTGCAGGCGCTGCGTCGGCCGCGTCATCGCGACGTAGAGGCCGGCGGCGCCGCGCGAGGTGTGCGCGAGGATCTCGTCGGGCTCCGCGATGACGACGACGTCGAACTCCAGGCCCTTGGCCTCCTGCGAGCCGAGCACGGCGATGGGCCGGCCGAGGCCGCCCACGCCGATGCCGACCGCGGATCCGAACCGCTCGGCGAGCGCGCGGTGCAGCTCCTCGACGCGGTCGTCGCGCGCGATGACCGCGAGCGTGCCCTGGTCGCCGCCCTCGCGCTCCTCGTCCACGACGTCGACGACGGCGGAGACGACCTCGTCGGCCGCGACCTCGACCGTGTCGATGGGGTGGTCGCCCTCGCGGACGGCGCGCGAGCGCGTGACCGGGAGGCCGTGCGCGATGGCCATGCGCTCGGCCGCCTCGGCGATCCGGGCGGGCGTGCGGTAGTTGACGGTGAGCTCCTCGAGGCGCCACTCGCGGCCGAGCACCGGCCCGAGCGCGTCCTGCCAGCTCGTGACGCCGACCGCGGAGCTCGCCTGCGCGACGTCGCCCACGATCGTGAAGGAGCGGAGCGGGCAGCGGCGGAGGAGCACGCGCCACTGCATGGGGCTGAGCTCCTGCGCCTCGTCGACCACGATGTGGCCGTAGGTCCAGGTGCGGTCGGATGCGGCGCGCTCCGCGGTCGTGCGCCGCGCGGCCTGCTCGGCGAAGCCCTCGGCGAGGCGCTCGGCCGTGACCATGCCGCCGACGCCCATGTTCTCGATGGCCTGCTCGGCGTTCTCGATGTCGCGGAGGCGCTGCTGCTCGCGCTCGCGGGCGCTCGCGTCGGCCTGCGCGCTGAACTCGCCGAGGAGCTCGGCCGCCTCGTCGAGCAGCGGCACGTCGGCGATCGTGAAGGGCGCGTCGCGGTCGCGGCGGAGGAGCGCGCGCCGCTCCGGGCTCCAGCGCGGTGTGAGCGAGGCGAGCCAGTTCGGGCGCGCGAAGAGGTCCTGGATCAGCTTCTCGGGGGTGAGCGGCAGCCACGCGGTGTTGAGCGCGACCTTCACGTCGTACGAGGTGCGGAGGTCCTCGCGGAGCATGGCGAGGTCGCTGTCGTCGAGGGCGCTGCCGTTGCGGCGCATCTGCGACGCGAGGACCTGGGCGAGGGATCCGAGGGCGGCCTTGTTGAAGACCACGCGCGCCTCGTTGTGCGGCTTCCTGCTGTCCTGCGCGCGGCGGAGCGCGTTCGCGACGAGCGACGGCTCGAGCACGATGCGCTCGCCGTTGACGTCGAGCGTGACGGCCTCGGTCGGGACGACCTGCCGCGAGCGCACGGCGCGCTGCAGGAGCCCGGCCATCTCGGCGGATCCCTTCACGGCCGCGACCTCGGGCGCGTCCTCCCCCGCGGCGTCGATGCCCGGGTAGAGCTGCCCGACGCTGGCGAGCACGACGCCCGTCTCGCCGAGCGACGGCAGCACGGCCTCGATGTACTGGAGGAAGGAGTGGCTCGGCCCGACGACGAGCACGCCCGAGGACGCGAGCCGGTCGCGGTGCGAGTAGAGGAGGTACGCCGCGCGGTGCAGCGCGACCGCGGTCTTGCCGGTGCCCGGCCCGCCCTGCACGACGAGCACGCCGCGGAGGTCGGAGCGGATGATGCGGTCCTGCTCGGCCTGGATGGTGGCGACGATGTCGTTCATCCGGCCGGTGCGCCCCGCGGCGAGCGCGGCGAGCAGCGCGCCCTCGCCCTGGAGGCTGGTGCGGCCCTCGTCGAGGAGCGTGGGGTCGAACACCTCGTCCTCGACGTGCACGACCTCGCGGCCGTGCGTCGTGAGGTGGCGGCGGGCGCGGGCGCCGAGCGGGGTCGCGGCGGTGGCCTGGTAGAAGGCGCTCGCCTGGGGCACGCGCCAGTCGAGCAGCAGCGGCTGGAGGTCGTCGTCACGAAGGCCGATGCGGCCGATGTACCGGTAGACGGGATCCCCGTCGCCGACGGCCCGCGCGGGAGCACCGTCGTGCGGCTCGTCCTCCGGCAGGTGGCCGTCCTCGAACTCGAGGCGGCCGAAGACGAGGCGCTCGTCGACCTCGCGGAGCGCCTGCAGGCGGTCCTCGTAGATGCGGGCGAACGCGTCGCGCTCGGAGCGGTTCTGGTGCGTTCCGCCGGTGGGGCTGTCCCGCACCGCCGTCAGCTGATCACGGGTCTCGGCCCGCACCGCGTCGAGTCGTCCGTAGAGGCGGGTGACGTACGCCCGCTCGCGCTCCAGCTCCGTACCGGCCACCTGCACACCCCTTGGAATCCGGCGTCAATCCTATCGAGCCGAGGGGGCCTCCCCTGACCGTGGGTGCCCCCGACGACGGCGGCGCGCGACGGCCGACGTCGGGTCAGCGGCGCGTGCCGACGAGGCGCTGCGGGCCCGTGGTAACTGGCTGCGGGCGCCGGCGGAGCGCGCGGCGGCGGGCGTTCTCGGAGCGGGCCGTGAGGATCAGGACCACCACGACGCCGACGAGGGCGCCGAGGCCGTTGTGCACGATGTCGCGGACGTCGGAGACGCGGGTGGGCAGGAACGCCTGCGCGGTCTCGATCAGCGCCGAGAGGCCGACGCCGAGCGCGATCGCGAGCCACCAGCGCGACCGGCCGAGGAGCAGCACGAGGAACATGCCGACGGGCACGAACATCGCGACGTTGGCGGCGCCCTCGACGGCGGAGTACGTGATCCACGAGGTGCCGTCGTGCCGGTGGAGCGCGCGGAGGGCGCGGAAGAGGTAGCCGTCGATGCGGCGGTCGTAGGGCTCCGGCGACAGCGTGATCCACGCGACCAGGCCGAGGTACAGGGCCGTCGCGGTTCCGAGGACGGGGTGGCGGAGGAGCATCCGTCCATCATCCGGGCTCGCCCCTGTGCGCCGGATCCGCCGGAGGTGCCGGTTCCGTGACTCCCTGTTGCGGCCGACCCGTCCTCGCGGATGACCCGGTGGGACCATGTGCGTGCAGCGCATCCCGCGAAGCCTCGCGTCCCACCCGCATCCGCGGCCGGACACCGCCTGCGATCAGTTCCCGCTCGCCGCGGGCGGTCGTCCGAGGCCGCCCGACGGCACGAGAGACCCGCGGAGGTCCCCATGCTCGACAGCACCGACCGGATCCAGACGTCCCACGCCGGCAGCCTGCCGCGGACGGACGCGCTCATCGCCGCCAACGCGGCGCGCGCCGACAGCAGGAAGGCCGTGCTCGTCGGCGGCGACGCATCGGCCGCGCCGGCCCCCGCCCCGGCCGACGACGGCCTCGACGCCGTGCTCGCCGACGCGGTCGACGGCCTCGTCGCCCGCCAGCGCGAGGTCGGGATCACCGTGCCGGGCGACGGCGAGTACGGCAAGGCCATGTCGAGCGCGATCGACTACGGCGCCTGGTGGTCGTACTCGTTCCAGCGCCTGAGCGGGCTCGAGCTCGTGCCGGGCGGCCCGTTCTCCTCGGAGCCCGTGCGCAGCTCGCCCGGGGACGTGCGGCTGACGACCTTCCCCGACCGCCGCGACTGGACGATCTTCGCCGACGCCTACCGGGATCCGTCGAGCGGCATCACCGTGGGCGACGCGCCCATCGAGTTCCCGAGCGCCACCGGGCCCGTCTCCTACACGGGGCACGCCGCGATCCAGGCCGACATCGCGCACCTGAAGCACGCCCTCGACGCGAACGGGTACGAGGAGGGCTTCATCACCTCCCTCTCCCCCGGCAGCGCCTCGCGCATCGGCAACCTGCACTACGCGACCGAGGAGGAGTTCATCTGGGCCTGCGCGGACGCGATGCGCGAGGAGTACGTCGCGATCATCGACGCGGGGCTAGTGCTGCAGATCGACGACCCGTCCATCGCGGAGAACTGGGACCAGATCAACCCGGAGCCGAGCGTGGAGGACTACCTGGCGTTCACGCGGATCCGCGTGGAGGCGCTCAACCACGCGCTGCGCGGGCTGCCACAGGAGCGGATCCGCTTCCACCTCTGTTGGGGCTCGTGGCACGGGCCGCACACGACCGACATCGAGTTCCGGCACCTGGTGCGGACGATGCTCGAGATCGACGCGGGCGCGTACTCGTTCGAGGGCGCGAACGCGCGGCACGAGCACGAGTGGCGCGTGTGGGAGGACGTGGAGCTGCCCGACGGGAAGCTCATCGTGCCGGGCGTGGTCGGGCACGCGACCAACGTGGTCGAGCACCCGGAGCTCGTGGCCGACCGGATCGAGCGCTACGCGCGGCTCGTGGGCCGGGAGCGCGTGATCGCGTCGACCGACTGCGGGCTCGGCGGGCGGATCCACCCGCAGATCGCGTGGGCGAAGCTCGAGAGCCTGGCGCAGGGCGCGGAGATCGCGACCCGGCGGCTCTGGAGCTGATCGCGCGGGCGGGTCAGAGCGAGAGGATCGCGTGCACGTCGTGGCCGGCCAGGCGCGCGCGGCCGCCGAGGTCCGCGAGCTCCAGCACCACGCCGATCCCGGCGACCTCGTAGCCGGCGCGCTCCAGCAGGCGCGCGGCCGCCTCGAGGGTGCCGCCGGTGGCGAGGACGTCGTCGAGGAGCAGCACGCGGGATCCGGGCGCCAGCTGGCCCGGGTGGAGCTCGATGGCCGCCTCGCCGTACTCGAGCGCGTAGGTCTCGCGGAGCACCTCGCCGGGCAGCTTGCCTGCCTTGCGCACCGCGAGCGTGCCGACGCCGGACGCGTAGGCGGCGGCCGCCGCGAGCAGGAAGCCGCGCGCCTCGACGCCCGCGACGGCGTCGACCGGTCCGCCTGCGGCCACGAGGTCGTCGACCACGGCGCGGAGGCCGGCGCCGTCGGCGAGCACGGGCGTGAGGTCGCGGAACAGGATCCCCGGCTGCGGGAAGTCGGGGACGGTGAGCAGGAGGGAGCGGACGAGGTCGGATGCGGGGGTCTCGGGCACCCGACAACGGTAGTCGGTGGCCGGGCGGCGGCGATCCGTCAGGCGGCCGGGAGCGCGCCCTATCGTGGAGCGATGCGCCCCTCCCGCCTCGCCGCCGTGTCCGTCGTCGCCGTCGCGGTCGGCGCCCTGTCCGCCTGCGCTCCGCCTGCCGTCGACCAGGGGGCGCTCGAGCGGTGGCACGCGGAGCGCGCCGCTCGCGGGGCCGACGACGGGAGCGTGACCGTGCTCACCTCGACCGCTCCCGCGGGCGCGACGGGAGACCGTGTCGGCGCCGACCTCGCCGCGCCCGTGATCCCGACCTCCCTGACGTTCGAGTGCTTCGGCGAGGGGACCGTCAGCCTGCAGGTCGACGGCGCCACGGTGGACGGATCGCGGAGCACCACGACGACGGTCGGCCCGCTCGACTGCGCGGACGGGCCGCACGAGCTCGACCCGACCTCGGTCGGCCGGACCGCGGTCGCCCGCGTCGGCGCGATCGGGTACCGCGCCGACCGGGACACCGCGTGGTCGCTCACGGTGCACGGGGATCCTGTCGGACCCTGACACGACCGCGGCGCCGGACGGGCGCTCCCCAGCGACGCGCTCCTAGGCTGGCGGCCGCGGTGGCACCCCGGCGCCGCGACCGCCACGGAGGAGCAGCCATTGGACCCCGTCGAGATCGTCCGCGACGTCGTCGCGCGCGCGACCGCCGTCGAGGCGCCGCTCGATGCGGGACCCGCGCTCGTCGCCGTCGCGCTCGCCGCGGTGCTCGTACTCCTGCCCGCCGCGTGGCGGCTCACCCGGCACGCGGTGACGATCGTGCACGAGGGCGGCCACGGCCTCGCGGCGACGCTGAGCGGACGGCGGCTCGCGGGGATCCGGCTGCACTCGGACACCTCGGGCCTCACCGTGAGCGTCGGCCGACCGCGCGGGCCCGGCATGGTGATCACGCTGCTGGCGGGCTACCCCGCGCCGGCGCTCGCGGGGCTGGGTGCCGCCTGGCTCGCAGGATCCGGTCGCTCGGCGGCCGTCCTGTGGCTCTGGCTGCTGCTGCTCGCCCTCGTCGTGATCCAGGTGCGCAACTGGTTCGGACTGTGGTCGTGCCTCGTCGCCGGCGTCGTGGTCGGCGTGGTGGCGGGCGCGGCCCCGATCGTCGTGCAGGGCGTCGCGGCGCACGCCCTCGCGCTGTTCTTGCTGCTCGGCGCGCTGCGGGCGACGCTCGAGCTGCAGCGGTCGCGGTCCCGACGGGGCGGCGGCGCGTCCGACGCGGACCAGCTCGGGCGGCTGACGCACCTGCCGGGGATCCTGTGGGTCGGCGTGCTCGTCGTCGTCGCGGCCGCGTGCCTCGTCGCGGGCGTCGTGCTGCTCGGGATCCCGGCGTTGCTCGGGCGCTGACCCGCCCCGCATAGGCCGCGGCCGCCGCGCCCCGGAGGGACGCGACGGCCGAGCGAGCCATGACGAGAGCGCTACATCTCCTCGTGCGTGTCCGGGTCGCCGTCCCAGAGGCGCGACTGCGGACCGGAGCCGATCGCGCGCACCTCCTCCTCGGTGAGCTCGAACCCGAAGACGTCGAGGTTCTGGCGCTGGCGCTCGGGATCCGTCGACCGCGGGATCGGCAGCGCGCCCGACTGGACGTGCCAGCGGAGCACGGCCTGCGTCGGGGTGACGCCGTGCGCCTCGGCGGCGGCGACGACGGCCGGGTCCTGCATGAGCTGCTCGCGCGTGCCGAGCGGGGACCAGCTCTCCGTCACGATGCCGTGCTCGGCGTGGAAGGCGCGGAGATCCGCCTGCGCGAACGTCGGGTGCAGCTCCACCTGGTTGACGACGGGCAGCACGCCCGTCTCGTCATGCAGGCGCGTGAGGTGCGCGGGCGTGAAGTTCGAGACGCCGATGGACCGGACGAGGCCGCGCTCCTTCAGCTCGACGAACGCGCGCCAGCTGTCGACGTACCTGTCGACGCTCGGGTTCGGCCAGTGGATGAGGTACAGGTCCACGTAGTCGACGCCGAGCGACGCGCGCGACTCCTCGAAGGACGCGAGCGTCTCGTCGTAGCCGTGGTGGCGGCCGGGCAGCTTGGTGGTGAGGAAGAGCTCCTCGCGGGGGACGCCGGAGCGGCGCATCCCCTCGCCCACCGCGGCCTCGTTGCCGTAGTTGAGGGCCGTGTCGAGCAGGCGGTAGCCGGCACCGATCGCGCCGGAGACGAGCTCGGCGCCCGCGTCGTCGTCCAACCCGTACGTGCCGAGGCCGATGGCCGGGATGCGGTTCCCGTCGGACAGTTCCAGTGTGGGGATCGTGGTCATCCCCTCACGCTACGCCGGGGCGTCAGGCGCGGTCGGTGGGCGCGGATCCGGTGTCGGGGGCCGAGGCGACGGCCGCGTCGTCCGCCTCCGCCTCGGCAGCCGCCTCGCGCGCGTCGGCCACGTGGTCGCGCCCGAACACGGTCGTGAGGGCCCACGCGATCATGCCGCAGACGGTGAGGATGTCGGCCACGTTGAACACGGCGAACCACTCGACGGCGATGAAGTCGACCACGTGGCCGGACAGCGGGCCGTCCTCCGCGCGCGTGATCCGGTCGAAGAGGTTGCCGAGCGCGCCCGCGAGCACGGCCGAGAGCAGCAGCACCTGCAGGAGCGACGCGCGGTGCCGGATCTGCCACCCGACCCACACCGCGAGGCCGAGCGCGAGCGCCATGATCCCGACGGTGAGCAGCGGCCCCACCTCGGCGCCCATGCCGAAGGAGACGCCCGGGTTGTAGACGAGAGCGAAGCGCGCTGTCGGGAACAGCGGGATGGTCTCGCCGCCGCCGAGGGCGTCGACGGCCCAGCGCTTGCTGAGCTGGTCGAGGACGAACCCGACGACCACCACGACGACCGCGAGCGCCACGACGACGGGGCGGGAGGTGCGGGGACGGCGTGCGGCGGCGGGTGCGGTGGTCACGCGACGAGCCTAGGCGGTGGTCGCGGCCGGATCCTCCGGGTCGCCGGCATCGGACGGCGCGATGGGCGCGGCGGCCGCCCGGTCGCGGATCCGCGTGGCCGCCTCCCGCGGGAACGTGCTGCGGACGAGGTGGCGGGTGCCGTCGGCCGACTCGATCGCGACCGCGGGGCCCGCGTCGAGCAGGATCGCCGCGCCGCCGCCCGGGAGCGATCGGACGCCGATGCCGCCGACGGTCCGCGGGCGGAGGTGGTCGACGACCGTGCAGTCCGCGACGGCGGAGTACGGGATCCGGATGCGCTTCAGCGGCACGAGCGCCACCTCGACCTCATCCGCGTCGAGCGTGATGCGGATCCGGAGCGAGCCGACGACGGCGCCAGCCGCCACCAGCAGGACGGCGACGACCACGCCGAGCGCGGAGCCCCCGGTGGCGATGAGGGCGACGAGGCCGACCACCGCGACCGCGAGCCCCACGATGCGGACGGCGCGCGGCGCCGGCGTGGTCTGGCGGAAGCGCGCGTCGGGTGAGGGCGTGGTCACGCCCTCACCCTAGGCGCGCGGGCCGTCCGGTCCGCGGTGCCGCGACGGGTCAGGCGTGCTGCTCGTCGTGCTCGCCCTCGGCGATCTCCTCGATCAGCTTCGCGTTGAACGCGGGCAGGTCGTCGGGGTTGCGGCTGGTGACGAAGCCGCTGTCGACGACGACCTCCTCGTCGACCCACTCGGCGCCCGCGTTGCGGAGGTCGGTGGCGAGGGTCGGGTACGAGGTCATGCGGCGGCCGTCGACCACGCCGGCCTCGATGAGGATCCACGGCGCGTGGCAGATGGACGCGACGGGCTTGCCCGCCGTGAAGAAGGCCTTGGCGAAGGCGACCGAGTCGGCGTCAACGCGGAGGTCGTCCGCGTTCACGACGCCGCCGGGCAGCACGAGGCCGTCGTAGTCGGCCGCGTCGGCGTCCTTCACCTGCACGTCCACGTCGAACGTGTCGGCCTTGTCGATGTGGTTGAGACCCTGCACCGTGTCCGACTTCGGGGACACGAGGACGGGCTTCCCGCCGGCCTCCTGCACGGCCTTCCACGGCTCCGTGAGCTCGACCTGCTCGAAGCCGTCCGTCAGCAGGAAGGCCACCGTGCGGCCCTGGATGCTCTCTCCGGTCATGTGCGTTCCTCCTCGTGAGAGTGTCGCCGCCCGGTCGGACGGCCTCCTCGACGCTACGCCCGCCGGGCGTCGTCGACCACGGTGCGGAAGACGTTCACGGGCCGCCCGGAGACGCCGGTGTCGATCGCGAAGACGCCGCCCGAGAGCGGGTGCTCCTCCAGCTGCTCCTCCGTGAGGTTCTCGCGCGCGGTGCCGATGACGAGGGTGCGGAGGTCGGGTCCGGCGAAGGCCACCGAGGTGACGTTCGGCGCCGGGATCGCGATCTCCAGGTCCTTCGTGCCGTCGGGCGCCCAGCGGACGACCTTGCCGCCGCCGTAGATCCCGTTCCACGCGTAGCCGTCGACGTCGAGGGTGAGGCCGTCGCTCATCTCGCCGTGGATCCAGCGCTCGAGCTCGCCGAGCTCGCCGTCGGCCGAGTAGGGGGCGCGGTAGACGGTCTGCGCGCCGGTGTCGGTGAGGATCATGGTCCGGCCGCCGTCGATCCACTCGAAGCCGTTGGTGACCGCGAAGCCGCCGAGGAGCGTGCGCAGGGCGCCGGATCCGTCGACGGAGTAGACGGCCCCGTCCGGTTCGCCCTCGGTGACGTCCATGGATCCGACGACGAAGCGGCCCGCGGGATCGACCTTCCCCTCGTTGAGGCGCATGCCGTCGTGGGCGTGCTCGACCCGGGCGAGCTCCCGCGTGATGCGGCCGGCGCGGTCGACCAGCACGATGCGGTCGCCGAGCCCCGCGACGAAGCCGCCGTCGTCGGCCGGCTGGAAGGACGCGAGCGGCGGGGGCAGCTCGAGCACGGTGTCGTCGGATCCGTCGGCCGCGCCCTCCCACGGGCTGCGGTGCAGCGTGCCCGCGGTGATGTCGTTCCACATCACGTCGCCGGCCGGATCCCACCAGAGGCTCTCGACGAGGATCGCGCGGGCGTCGCGCAGGACGCGGAGGTCGGAGGTGATGGCGGTCATGGATCCAGCCAAGCACCGGGAGCGCGGGTCGTCCGAGGAGCGAAGCGAGGACCCGCGTCGCTGGGCGCGGACTGTGAGCCCACTCATCGTTCGTGCGACGAGCAAGCTGCGGGCGTACCGTCGAAGACGAGGTCGGACGACGCGCGAGAGCGCGCCCGGCCAGCAGGGGCAGGATCCCACCGGACGCCGCCCCGCACGGATCGGGAACCCCCGACCCCACGAACGAACAGAACGAGGAGTCGCACATGACCACGACCGTCGAACGCCCCACCAGCGCATCCGAGAAGGCCACCCAGCCCGAGGGCTCCAAGCCCACCAAGCGCCAGAACGCCGAGCGGGGCTTCAAGGCCTCCGAGCAGCTGCACGAGAACATGCAGAAGGTGCTCGTCGACCTGATCGAGCTGCACATCCAGGGCAAGCAGGCGCACTGGAACGTCGTCGGCAAGAACTTCCGCGACCTGCACCTCCAGCTCGACGAGATCATCGACTCGGCGCGCGAGTTCAGCGACGACCTGGCCGAGCGCATGCGCGCCCTGCACGCCACGCCGGACGGCCGCAGCGACACGGTCGCCGAGACCACGACGCTCCCCGAGTACCCGCAGGGCGAGGTCGACACGGCCGAGACCGTGGACCTCGTCACCCAGCGCCTCGAGGCCGCCGTGCACACCATGCGCGAGGTGCACGACGACGTCGACGAGGAGGACCCGACCACCGCGGACCTGCTGCACGGCTTCATCACCGCGCTCGAGCAGTACGCGTGGATGGTCTCCGCGGAGAACCGCCGCGTCGGCTCGGTCGCGAAGTAGCACCGCTCCACCACCGAGGGCCGCACCACCAGGTGCGGCCCTCGTCGCGTCCGCGGACGCATCGGACGATCAGCATCGACCGCCCCACGGGGCAGTGAGGAGACCGAGATGGACCTCGGGATCACAGGCAAGACCGCGCTCATCACGGGCGCCGACTCGGGGATCGGGTGGGAGACCGCCCGCATCCTCCTCGCCGAGGGCGCGACCGTCGTCCTCAGCGACCAGGACCAGGGATCGCTCGACGAGGCCGCCGCGCAGCTCGACGGCGGCGACCGCGTCCACGCGTTCGCGGCCGACGTGACGAGCGTCGAGTCGCTCGCCGCGCTGCACGACAAGGTGCAGGAGGCGGTCGGCGACATCGACATCCTCGTGCAGTCCGCGGGCATCACCGGCGCGCAGGGCCTCTTCCACGAGATCGACGACGAGGGCTGGACGAACACGATCGAGGTCGACCTGCTCGGTCCCGTGCGCCTGGTGAAGCAGTTCCTCCCGTCGCTCCGGAAGGGCGGCTGGGGCCGGATCGTGTTCCTGGCCTCCGAGGACGCCGTGCAGCCGTACGACGACGAGCTCCCCTACTGCGCCGCCAAGGCCGGGATCCTGGCGCTGTCGAAGGGCCTGTCCCGCAGCTACGCGAAGGAGGGCCTGCTCGTGAACGCGGTCTCGCCCGCCTTCATCCACACGCCCATGACGGACGCGATGATGGAGAAGCGCGCCGACCAGCTGGGCACCTCGAAGGACGACGCGATCGAGTCGTTCCTCGACGAGGAGCGCCCATACATGGAGCTCAAGCGCCGCGGCGAGCCCGCCGAGGTCGCCAACGTGGTCGCGTTCCTCTGCTCCGACCTCGCGTCGTTCGTGAACGGGTCCAACTACCGCGTCGACTCCGGATCGGTGGCGACGATCTGATGGCCGGCCTCTCGAAGGGCGACCACGTCACCTGGAACACGCCCCAGGGCGAGACCCACGGCGAGGTCGTCGAGGAGAAGACGAAGGACTTCCAGCACGACGGGCAGCACTTCACCGCGTCGAGCGACGAGCCCGCGTACATCGTGGAGAGCGACAAGTCCGGCAAGACCGCAGCCCACAAGGGATCCGCGCTGACGAAGAAGAAGTAGGCACGCGCTCCCCCGCGGGTACCGGCGACCGGTACCCGCGGGGGGCGACCCGCCCGCGGGGCCGCGCCTAGGCTGTGGCCGATGGACACCGGGACCGCCGCCACGACGCGCTCGACGTCGACGCGGGCGCCCCGGCACCGCGACGGCATCGAGCTCTTCGTGGACGCGGTCGTCGGCCTCGTGCTCGCGGGCCTCGCCCTCAAGCCGCCGGTGGATGTCCAGGAGGCGGGATTCCCCGTCGCCGGGCTCGTGCTCCTGGCCGTCGCCGTCCGCTCGGTGTTCCCGGGGGCGGCGCTCGCGCTGGCCTGGGTGATGGCGCTGGCGCAGTGGCAGCTGGGCGAGCGGCCCGGCTTCGCGGACCTCGCGCTGCTGCTGGTCCTGTACTCCACCGCCCGGCGGGGATCCCGGGCGACGGCCGTGCTCGGCCTCGCCTCCGCGCTCGTCGGCGGCGCCATGGCCACGGTGTACCTGCTGCACACGGGTGCGCGCTACTCGCTCCTCATCAGTCCCGGCGGCATCGGCGCCGTGATCTTCGTGCTGGCACCGGTCCTGATGCTGCTCCTCGCGTGGCTGACCGGCCTCGTGGTGCGCGTGATCCGCTCCCGCACCGCCGAGTCGCGCCTGCGGGTCCAGGCGGAGGACACCGCGGTGAAGGCCGTCGACCTCGCGCAGGCCGAGACGCTGCGGGCGAGCATGGCGCGCGACGTGCACGACATCGTCGGGCACTCGCTCGCGGTGATCATCGCGCAGGCCGACTCCGTGCAGTTCCTCGACGACGAGGAGCGGATCCGCGGGGTGTCCGCCACCATCGCCGACACCGCCCGCCGCTCGCTCGCCGAGGTGCGCGAGGTGCTGAGCGGCACCAGCACGGCCGACGCCGACGACGGGCCCGAGGACCTCGACGCGGTCGTCGCGCAGGTGCGGGCCGCGGGCGTCGACCTCGCGCACGAGGTGCGCGGCGTGCGCCGGCCCGTGGATCCCGCGCGCCAGGTGGTCATCCGCCGCGTCGCGCAGGAGATGACGACCAACGCGATGCGCCACGGCGAGCCGGGCGGACGGATCCGCCTGCGCGAGACCTGGCGGACCGCCGACGTCGTGCTCGAGGTCGAGAACCCGGTGGCCCTCCGCGGGCCCGCGCCCGACCGCGCCGACCCGCTCGGGCTGGGCGCGTTGCGCGTCGGCACGGGGGTCGAGGGCATGCGCGCCCGGCTCGCCGCCGTCGGCGGCGACCTCGAGGCCGAGCCCGTCGACGACCTGTTCACCGCCCGCGCCCGCATCCCCCTGCCTGCCGCCCACCCCATCGCCGTGCCAGGAGGCCGCCCGTGATCCGCATCGTGCTCGTCGACGACCAGGAGCTGTTCCGCGGCGGCGTGCGCGTCGCCCTCGACGCCCAGCCCGACCTCGAGGTCGTCGGCGAGGCCGGCGACGGGCGGCAGGGGCTCGCCGTGATCGACGAGGTGCGGCCCGACGTCGTGCTCCTCGACATGCGCATGCCCGTGATGGACGGCCTCGAGACCGTGCGCGCGCTCTTCGACGGCACCCGCGACGCTCCGCCGCGCGTGATCGTGCTGACGACCTTCGCGCTCGACCGCGCGTCGGCCACGGCGATCCGCGGCGGCGCGAGCGGCTTCCTGCTCAAGGACGCGACGCCCGCCTTCCTCGCCGCCGCGATCCGCGCCGTGCACGCGGGCAGCGCCGTCCTCGCGCCGGACGAGCTCACGCAGCTGTTCACCTCGGATGCGACGGCCGCCCCCGCTCCCCCGGCGCCGCCCGCGTTCCGGTCCCTGAGCGCGCGCGAGAAGGACGTCTTCGGGCACGTCGCGCGCGGGCTGTCGAACGCGGAGGTCGCGGCGCTCGAGTTCGTCAGCGAGTCGACCGTGAAGACGCACGTGAGCAGCATCCTCGCCAAGCTCGCGCTCCGGGATCGCGTGCAGCTCGTCGTGTACGCGCACGACCACCGGCTCGTGGAGCGCGCCGGGTCCTAGCCGGCGTCCGTCCTCCGCGTGCGCCTGTGGCGGATCAGCCCCCGAGCGCGCCTCCGCAGCGGTGCAGGTCGGTCGCGAGGGCGTCGATCTCGGCGCGGGCGGACTCCGCGGGGACGGACGGATCCACGTCCTCCGCCCAGATGGTGAAGGCCACCTCGGTGCCGTCCTCCGCGTCGGCGATGCCGGTGAGGCCGTGCATCCGCTCGAGCGTGCCCGTCTTGCCGCGGATCCGGCCGGCCGCCGCGTCCGCCTCGCCCGTGAAGCGGCCGCCCTCGGTGAGCGTGCCGGTGCGACCGGCGACGGCGAGCCCGGCGTCGACGATGGCGAGGTCCCCGCGGTGCTCGGCGATCCGCACCATGAGCCGGGTGAGGAGCGCGGCCGGGACGCGGTTCGCGTCCGACAGGCCGGAGCCGTCGACCAGGACCACCCCGTCGGTCGGCAGGTCGAGGTCGGTGAGGGCGGCGGGCGTGCCGCGCTGGATGTCCGCGGCGGCGCTGCCCGCGCCCGTCTCGATCGCGACCAGCCGCGCGAGGGTCTCGGCGAGCGTGTCGTCGGAGTGGGTGAGCATGTAGCCGACGAGGTCGCGCACCGGCGCGGACTCCACGGTGCCGAGCACGGCGGATCCGGACGTCGCGGTCACGAGCGGGCCGTCGGCCGCGACGTCGTCGCCGAGGAGAGCCGCGAAGGCGTCCGCGGCACGCGCGACGGCCTTCTCGCCGCGGCGCGAGTAGGGCTCCGCCGTGTCGTCGCGGTCGCCGTCGACCATGAGCGCCGTGATGTTCGACATGGACCCGCCGCGCCGCGCCTCGAGCGGCCACTCCGGCAGCCAGGCCGGCCCGGTGAACAGCCCGCTGTCGACCTGGAGGCGGCGGATTGGGACGCCGGCGAGGTCGGGATCGGCGCGGCGGGCGTCGAGCACCTGGCGCGCGAGGTCATCGAGGTGCGGGGCCTCCGGGTAGACGCCGTCGGTGCCGGACGGGAGGCGGCTGAGCGTGGGGTCGCCGCCGCCGACGAGGACGACCGTGTCGGCGCGCGCGCCCTGGACGACCCGGGTCGCGATGCGGCGGTCGGGGCCGAGCGCCTCGACGGCCGCCGCGGCGGTGAGGACCTTCATGGTGCTGGCGGTCGCGGCCGGCACGTCGGCGCGCACGTCGAGGAGGTCGCGCCCCGCGTCGCCGTCGACCGCCGCGGCGGAGAGGTGGAGCGTGCCGGTGGACCAGCCGGCCGTGAGCGCGTCGACCGTGCAGGACGCGGGATCCGCCGACGCGCCGCCCGCGGGTGACGGGAGGATCCCGGTGGCGAGCCCGACGCCGACCACCGCGGTCGCGACGACGGTCGCGAGCACCGCGTCGCGGCGACGGCGGACGGACCGGGATCTACCCGGCGGTCGTCGGGCGGGCGCGGGGCGGGATCCGGTCATGTCCCCAGGGTAGGAAACGGCCGGGCCTGGCACCTCGGCCGCGGGTGCCGACGCGCTCCGTCGCGGGGACGAGCCGGACGAGCGCGACGAGCGCGAGCGGCCCGAGCGCGAGCGGCCCGAGCGCGAGCGGCCCGAGCTGGCGCAGCCGGCCCTGGCATCAGCGCTGGATGCCGCCCTGGCGACCCGACTCGGCCCACGCCAGTGCGCGCGTGACGACGCGCTCGCTGACGTCGAGCACGCTCGCGATCTCCGCGGTGTCGCGCCCCTTCGAGCGCTCCTCGACCGCGATCTGCAGCTTCCGCCGGGTGATGCCCTTGGGCAGCGACGGGAGGGCCGGCGCGGCGGGCGGCGAGCTGTCGACCTCGGGGGGGCCCTCGGATGCGGATCGCGACGGCCGGTCGGCGGATCGCCTGCGATGCCGCTCGGCCTCCGTCGTCGCCTCCACGGTCGCGAGCGCGAGCGTGGCCGCGAACAGCCCGCGGCCGGCCGCGGTTCCGGCCTCCAGCCCGTCGCGGATGGCGCGGAAGGCGATGCCTCGTGCCTCGAGCCCGTTGAGGATCCGCACCACGTCGGCGGCGCCCGGCCCCAGCCGGTCGAGGCTCACGACGAGGAGCTCGTCGTTCTCGCGGAGGTAGTCGAGCGCGTCCTGGAGGCCGGGGCGCGGGGCCCTGCGTCCTCCCGCGACGTCGACGAAGATCCGCTCGCAGCCGGCCGCGTCGAGGGCGTCGACCTGGTCCTGGTACGGCTCCTCGGAGCGCGCGACGCGGACGTATCCGACGAGCGTGGTCATCCGTGCTCCCTCCCTGCGTGCGCCCCCGCGTCACGCGACGACGGACGGGCGCCCATTTGGCGCCCGCCCGTCCCGGTCATGCTGCGATCAGCTCGCGTCGTCGGACTGCGGCGACGCCGTGTCCTTCTTCTCCTGCAGGCGCTCGATCTGCTCGCTCGCCTCCGCCTTGTTGAGGTCGGCGGGGATCTCCTCGCCGGCCTGCGTGGCGAGCGAGTCGAGGTAGCTGCGCTGCGCGCCCGTCATCGGCTCGTCGCCCGTGACCCACGTGCTCGGGTCCTTCTCGGCGCTCTGCGGCGGCGTGGGGGTGGAGGAGCCGAGCATCTCCTTCTCGTCGCCGCCTGTGGTGTCCTGGTTCGCATCGCTCATGGTGGTGCCTCCTCGTGTCGCCTTCGACGCTACTCGCGACCGGCGACACCGGACGGGTGCCGGGTCGACCGCGACGCCGGGCGGCCAGCGCCGGGTCGCCGGCGCAGGATCGCCGGCGCCGGATCGCTAGCGCCGGCCGCCGCGCAGGAGCGCCTCGCGGTGCTCGGTGACGGCGCGCAGCAGGCGCCGCTCGTCGTCGAGGTGGCCGGCCTCCGAGCGCCCGGACGCGGCGGGTCGCTCCGAGAGCATCCGCTGGCGGGCGAACGCGAGCCGCGTGGCGTCGCGCGTGAACAGGCCCATCGCCCGGCCCGCCTCGCCGCCGCGCGTGCGCGCCCAGAGCCGGGCCCGACGACGCCCCTGCCAGGTGCTCAGCATCTCGACCTCGGCGGGCGTGAACCAGCCGACGGCCGCGTACTCCCGGAGGCGGCGGCGCGTGAGGTGGATCTCGTAGCGGCGCAGGAGGATCACGACGGTCACGAGGAAGGCGAAGATCGGCACCTGCAGCAGCACGTAGAAGGAGAGGAAGTCGCCCGTGATGGTGACGCCCGTGTTCCAGAGGGCGTGCAGCACGATCGCGCCGACCAGCCCGATCGCGCCGAACCCGAGCGCCGCACCCGGACCGCGGCGGGCCCCGTAGCCGATCGCGATGCCGGTGATCATCGTGAAGGTCACGTGCGCGAACGGCGAGAACAGGCCCCGCAGCACGAAGGTGCCGACGAGCGTGCCCGTCGTGCCGGAGACGAGCGGGCCGCCGAAGTAGACGATGTTCTCCGTGAAGGCGAAGCCGGCCGCGATGGTGGCGCCGTAGACGACGCCGTCCACCGGGCCGTCGAAGTGGCGGCGCGCGACCCAGAAGACGAGGAGCAGCCCGATCGCCTTGGCGGACTCCTCGACGACGGGTGCCTGGACGGCCAGCTGCAGGAACTCCGTGTAGCGCGTGGGCACGCCGATCGCGAGGCGCGCGTACTGCGCGACGAGGTCGAAGAGGAGCGCGATCGCCACCGACGCGGCCGCGCCCCACAGCAGCGCGAACAGCAGGGCGAGCCGCGGCTCGGGCTCCCAGCGGTCGACCCAGCGGATGGCGAGGAGGACGCCGGCGAGCGGGATCAGGGCGAGGAGCGCGCAGATCGCGACGGCCTGGATCCCGAGGCTGAGCACGAGGTAGGCCGCGACGACCAGGCCGACGAGCAGCAGCACCGCGACGCCCACGACGCCGAGCACGGCGGACGCGGTGATGCGCGACGACGCGTGCGGCGCGGGCAGCTCCATGGACGGCGGGGGCGAGGCCGGCGAGGGTCGGTGGACGGTCACGGGGATGGACGGGTCGGTCACGACGGCCCTCTCTTCGGCGGATCGGCTCCGCCAGCCTAGCGACGGGACCGGCCGCCGTGCGGGTCGGATCGGCGCGCGGACACGCGACCGGATGGGCGTCTGATCAGGCCGCCTTGCCGGGGTTCAGGCCGCCTTGCCCGGGTTGAGGATCCCCCGCGGATCGAAGACGCGGCGGATCCCGGCGGCCAGCCCCATGACGTCGTCGCCCAGCTCGTCGGCCAGCCAGCGCCGCTTCAGGAGCCCCACGCCGTGCTCGCCCGTGAGCGTGCCGCCGAGGTCCACGGCCGCGCGGAAGAGGAGGTCCGCCGCGCGCCAGACGTCGTCGGGGATGCCGGTCGCGTCGCCGTCGGGCGTCGTCGGGTCCTCCGGGATGCAGAAGTTCGGGTGCAGGTTGCCGTCGCCCGCGTGCGCCACGGTCGGGATCTGGAGGCCGGTCGCGCGCTCGATCTCGCGGATCCGCGTGAGCATGTCGGCGAGGCGCGAGCGCGGCACGGCGACGTCCTCGATGAGCACGCGGCCGCGGGCGGCGAGCGCCGGGTGGAAGGCGCGGCGGATCGCCAGGAGGCGCTCGCCCTCGTCGGCGTCGTCGGTGACATCGGCCGTGCCGCCGCCCGCGACGACGACCTCGACCACTCGCGCGGCCTCCTCGGCGGCGTCGGGGCCGTCGCAGCGCACGAGGAGGTGGGCGGATCCGCGGGTGGAGTGGTCGGTGCCGAGGAACGCGTCGATGGCCTCGAGCGCGCCGGCGTCGAGCAGCTCCATGGCGGCCGGCCGGATCCGCGCGGCCGTGATCGCGGAGGACGCGGCCGCCGCGGCGGTGGAGTCCGGGAAGAAGGCGGCGACGGTCGACGGCGTCGCGGTCGGCAGCGGGCGGAGCCGCACGGTCGCGCGCACGATGACGCCGAGCGTGCCCTCCGAGCCGATCATCAGCGCCGTGAGGTCGTAGCCCGTGACGCCCTTGACGGTGCGGTGGCCGGTGTCGATCACGCGGCCGTCGGCGAGCACGACCGTGAGCGCGAGCACGGCCTCGCGCGTCACGCCGTACTTGGCGCAGAGCAGGCCGCCCGCGTTGGTCGCGATGTTGCCGCCGATGGTGGAGATGGCCTTGCTCGCGGGATCCGGCGAGTACCAGAGGCCGAGCGGCTCGAGCCGCGCGTTGAGGTCGTCGTTGAGGACGCCGGGCTCCACGACCGCGAGCTCGTCGGCCTCGCTCACCTCGAGGATCCGGTCCATGCCACGCACCGACAGCACGATCTCGCCCGCGGTCGCCGTGGCGCCGCCCGCGAGGCCCGTGCCGGCGCCGCGCGTGACGACGGGGGTGCGGGTCGCGTGCGCGATGCGCAGCGTCTGGACGACGTGCGCCGCCTCGGTGGCGCGCACGACGGCGATCGGCGCGGCCGGGCTGCGGTAGCCGGACCGGTCGCCGCGCGCGTCGTCGAGGGAGGCGGGGTCGGTCGCGACGATGTCGCCGAGGGCCCGGACGAGCTCGGCGCGGACGGCGTCGGCGTCGGCGGCGGCGTCCGCGTCGGCGGAACGGGCGTGGACCACGTCGTCGATCATGCGATCCACCCTAGGTCGCGCGCCCGCCGCCGTCGGGGGCGTCGGGCAGGCTGGGCGCATGGACTCCCCCGGCGCCGTCGCGCACGTCGCCCGGACGGCGCTCGAGGTGCCCGCGCCCTTCGACGGCGGCGGCGTGATCCGCTTCCTCTCCTGGCACGCCGTCACGGGCGCCGAGGAGGGCGACGCGACGTTGTTCACGCAGTCCGCGCGACTCGCGCACGGCGCGGGGACGGTGACCGTGCGGCTCCTCGAGGCCGAGCCGGGCGATGACGCGGCATCGCGCGTCGAGGTCACCACCCGCGTCGAGGACGCCGCCGACGCCGCCGAGCTCCTCGCCGGCACGCGCCGCCTGCTCGGCCTCGACGTGGACGCCGCCCGCATCGACGCCGACCTCGCCCGCGACCCCGCGCTGGCCGCTGTCGTGCGCGCGACGCCCGGCCTGCGGATCCCCGGCACGCTGGATCCGCGGAGCACGCTCTTCCGCACCATCGTCGGCCAGCAGATCTCCGTCGCCTCCGCCCGCGCCACCCATGGCCGCATGACCGCCGACCTGGGCGAGGACCTGCCCGCGTCGGTGGCGCACGGATCCGTGACCCGGCTGCCGCCGACCGCCGCCCGCATCGCCCGCGACGGCGCCGAGCTGCTGCGGGGACCCGCCCGGCGCACGGCGACGCTGATCCGCATCGCCGAGGCGCTCGAGACCGGCGAGCTGGTGATCGAGCCCGGCATGCCGCGCGCGGAGCTCCGGGCGGCGCTCGTCGCGTTCCACGGCGTGGGCCCGTGGACCGCCGACTACGTCGCGATGCGCGCGCTGGGCGAGCCGGACATCCTGCTCTCCGGCGACCTCATCGTCCGCCGCGGCGCCGCAGCCCTCGGCCTCCCCGACGAGGCGCGCGCCCTCGACGCGCGCGCCGCCGCGTGGTCGCCGTGGCGCTCCTACGCGACGCTGCACCTCTGGCGCGTGATGACCGACGGGATGCCGGCCGCGAGCTGATCCGCCCGGTCAGCGCCGACGACCCGCGGGCCGCCGGCCGATGAGCGCCCCGACGACCACGAGCAGCGCGAGGGCGACCCCGAGGATCACCCCGAGGGCCACGGGCGAGGCGCCCTGCGTCGCGAGGACGGCGGAGACCGCGGCGAGGATCGCGGCGAGCGACGCGAGGACCGGGACGAGGGGCGAGCGGGTGGCGTTCTTCGCGTCGGGCACAGCACTCCTCATGATCGGTCGCCGCGGGATGCCGCGGTCCCCTCGAGCGTAGGCGGGCCAGGTCCCGTCACCCGCCGGATCGGGCGGACCCCGGGGCGTGATGCCGCTACGCGCTCTTCCGCTCGGCGGCGGATCCCTTAGCCGGGGCCTTCCTCCCGGCGGGCGCGGCCTTCGGCTTCGTCGCCGTCTTCCGCTTCGCGGCGGTCTTCGGCTTCGCCTCCGCCTCGGTCTTGGGCTTCGCCTCGGTCTTGGGCTTGGGCTTCGCCGCCGGCTTCGCCTTCGCCGGCTTCTTCGCCGCCTTCGCCGCGCCCGCCTTCCTCGCCGCCGGCGCCTTCTTCTTCGCCCCGGATCCCCCACCCCGGCTCCGCTCGATGCTCCGCTTCAGCGCGTCCATGAGGTCGAGCACCTCGCCGCCCTCGCCCTCGTCGTCGTCCGCGTCGCCCTCGCCGAACGTCGCGTCGGTGTCGAGCGAGTCGCCCTGCGCGAGCTTCGCGTCGATCAGCGTCTTCAGCTGCTCCTGGTACTCGTCGCCGAACTTCGACGGGTCGAAGTCCTCCGCGAACCCCTCCACGAGCTGCGCCGACATCTTCAGCTCCCGCGGCGAGACCTTGGGCGCCGCGTCGAGCGACGGGAAGTCGGCCTCGCGCACCTCGTCGTCCCAGAGCAGCGTCTGCAGCATGAGCACGTCGCCGCGCACGCGGAGCGCCGCGAGCCGGGTGCGCTGGCGGAGGGTCACGTGCACGATCGCCGTGCGGTCGGTCTCCTGTAGCGTCCGGCGGAGGAGCGCGTACGACTTGGGGCTCGAGGAGTCGGGCTCGAGGAAGTAGCTGCGGTCGAGCATCACGGGATCGATCTGGTCGCTCGGCACGAACTCGACGACGTCGATCTCGCGGCTCCTCTCCTCCGGGAGGCTCGAGAGGTCCTCCTCGGTGATCACCACGGTGCGGTCGCCGTCGTCGAACGCCTTGTCGATGTGGGCGTAGTCGACGACCTTGCCGCACGCCTCACAGCGCCGCTGGTAGCGGATGCGCCCGCCGTCCGCGTCGTGCACCTGGTGCAGCGGCACGTCGTGGTCCTGCGTCGCGCTGTAGACCTTCACGGGCACGTTGACGAGGCCGAAGGTGACGGCGCCCTTCCAGATGGCTCTCATGGATCCAGTGAACACCGGCAGGGCCATGCTGGAGCGATGGCGGGAGCGAAGCAGCAGGTGGAGGTCGACGGGCACCGGATCGCGCTCACGAACCTCGACAAGGTGCTGTACCCGGCGACCGGCACGACCAAGGGCGATGTCATCGCGTACTACGCCGCCATCGCGCCGCACATGCTGCCGCACCTCCGCGACCGGCCCGTGACCCGCAAGCGCTGGGTCGACGGCGTCGGCACCGACGAGCAGCCGGGGAAGATGTTCTTCCAGAAGGACCTCGACGCGCACACGCCGGAGTGGGTGCAGCGGCGGGCGATCCAGCACAGGGACCACGCGAACGACTACCCGCTCGTCGGCGACGTCGCGACGCTCACCTGGCTCGGCCAGATCGCGGCGCTCGAGCTGCACGTCCCGCAGTGGCGCTTCGGCCGCACCGGCGACGTGCGCCGCCCCGACCGGCTCGTGCTCGACCTCGACCCGGGTCCGGGCGCCGGCCTCCCCGAGTGCGTGGAGGTCGCGAAGGCGGCGCGGTCGATCCTCCGCGACATGGGCCTCGACCCCTACCCGGTGACGAGCGGATCCAAGGGCATCCACCTCTACGCCGCGCTAGACGGCAGCCACGACGCGTACGCGATCTCCGAGGTCGCCCACGAGCTCGCCCGCGCGCTCGAGGCCGACCACCCGGACCTCGTCGTGAGCGACATGAGGAAGGCCCTCCGCGAGGGCAAGGTGCTCGTCGACTGGAGCCAGAACAACCCCAACAAGACCACGGTCGCGCCGTACTCGCTGCGCGGGCGCTCCCGGCCGACGGTCGCCGTGCCGCGCACCTGGCGCGAGCTCGCGTCGCCGACCCTGCGGCACCTGGAGCTGGACGAGGTGGTCGCGCGGATGCGGAAGCGCCAGGATCCGCTCGCCCCCGTCGAGGAGGGCCACCGCGAGAGCCTGGAGCCGACGCGCGAGCGGCTCGCGGGCTTCGCGCGGAAGGACCCCGCCGACGACGCGCCCGCCGACGACCGCCTCGCGACCTACCGGTCCAAGCGCGATGCCGCCAAGACCAGCGAGCCCGTGCCCGCGGAGGCCCCCGCGCCCTCGGAGGGCCGCTCCTTCGTGATCCAGGAGCACCACGCCCGCGCGCTGCACTGGGACTTCCGGCTGGAGCACGACGGCGTGCTCGTGAGCTGGGCCCTCCCCAAGGGCGTCCCGACCGAGCACGGCACGAACCACCTCGCGGTGCAGACCGAGGACCACCCGCTCGAGTACGGATCCTTCGAGGGCACGATCCCCGCGGGCGAGTACGGCGGTGGCGAGGTCACCATCTGGGACGCGGGCACCTTCGAGCTGGAGAAGTGGCGCGACGGCAAGGAGGTCATCGCGACGCTGCACGGGCGGGGCGACGGCACGGGCATCGACGGGCCGCGGCGGTACGCGCTCATCCACACGGGCGGGCACGGGAAGGCCGACGCGAACTGGCTGATCCACCTGATGGAGCCGGCCGACGCGCCCGCGAAGGCGCACGCGAAGCCGGCCCGCCCCGCCGCGCTCGAGAAGGCGGGCGGGCGCACACGCGTCGGCGCGCGACGGAAGGGCGGCGCCGCGTCCGCCCCCGCGCCCATGCTCGCGACCGCCGCGACCGGCGCCGGCCTCGACCCCGACGAGGAATGGGCGGTCGAGATGAAGTGGGACGGCTACCGCGCCATCGCCGTCGTCGCGGACGGCCGCGCGACCATCACGAGCCGCAACGGCGTCGACCTCACGCCCGCTTTCCCGGAGCTCGCCGAGCTGCCCGACTCCCTCGACGTCGACGCCGCCGTGCTCGACGGCGAGATCGTCGTGCTCGGATCCGGCGGCCGCCCCGACTTCGGCCTCCTGCAGACGCGGCTCGGCCTCACGGGCGAGAAGGAGATCGCGCGCGCCCGGAAGGCCGCTCCCGTGCACCTCATGCTCTTCGACGCGCTCGCGATCGGCGACCGCATGCTCGTCGAGGAGCCGTACCGGGTGCGCCGTGCCGCGCTCCTCGATGCCGTCCGGTCGCCTGGTCGGGGCCGGATCCAGGTCCCGCCCGCGTTCGACGGCGACCTCGACGGGGCGCTCGCCACCAGCCGCGAGCTCGGCCTCGAGGGCGTCGTCGCGAAGCGCGTCGACGCGCCCTACGAGTCGGGCCGCCGGTCGACCGCCTGGATCAAGATCAAGCACCACCGCGCGCAGGAGGTCGTGGTCGGCGGGTGGCGCCCCGGATCCGGCAGCCGGTCCTCCGGCATCGGCTCGCTGCTGGTCGGCGTCCCCGGCCCCGACGGCCTGATGTACGCGGGCCGCGTCGGCACGGGCTTCACCGAGCGCGACCTCGCCGACGCCCTCCGCCGGTTCCGCCCGCTCGCGCGGAAGACGAGCCCCTTCGCCGACGTGCCCGCCGCCGACGCCCGCGACGCGCACTGGATCACGCCGCGCCTCGTCGGCGAGGTCGAGTTCGCCGAGTGGACCTCGACCGGCCGCCTCCGCCAGGCGTCGTGGCGCGGCTGGCGGCACGACAAGTCGCCCGACGAGGTCGTGCGCGAGGGCTGACCGGCGCGCCCGCAGGTGAGGCGGACCTTCCCATGCACGTTATGACCGCAACCGCGCCCGTCCACGCGCGCCCGATACGCTCGGGGACATGAAGTTCGCCCACCTGCTCGCCGACGACGGCGTGACCCCCCGACTGGCCGCGATCGTCTCCGAGGGCGAGGCGCTCTTCCTCGACGAGGTGCTCGACGACTCCCCGCGCGACCTCCAGGACCTGATCGAGCGCGGCGACGACGAGATGGCCCGCGTCCGCGCGACCGTCGAGCGCGCCGTCGCGAGCCGCACCAGCACCACGCCGGTGGACGGCCTCACGCACGCCTCCGCGATCCTCCGCCCGCCTGCCGTCTACGCCGTGGGCCTCAACTACTCCGCGCACGCCGAGGAGCTCAACATCACGAGCGCCTCCGCCCCCACGGTCTTCGCGCTCTGGCCCAACTCGCTGTCGGGCCACGAGGGCACCACGAGCTGGCCGCGCTCGCTCAGCGAGGAGGTCGACTACGAGGTCGAGCTCGGCGTGATCATCGGGAAGGCCGCCCGCGACGTGTCGGAGGCGGACGCCCTCGACCACGTCTTCGGCTACACGGTCGTCAACGACATCACGGCCCGCAACCTGCAGTTCTCGGAGCAGCAGTGGAGCCGCTGCAAGAGCTTCGACGGCTTCTCCCCCACGGGTCCCGTCGTCGTCACGCGCGACGAGGTGCCGGATCCGCAGGACCTGCGCATCACGACGGTCCTCGACGGCGAGACGGTTCAGGACGGCCGCACGAGCGGCATGGTCCGCACGGTCGCGCGCCTCGTCTCGTACCTCTCCACCTCCTCCACGCTCCTGCCCGGCACGCTCATCTCCACGGGCACGACGAGCGGCGCCGGGTACTCTCGCGACCCCCAGATCTTCCTCAAGGACGGCAGCACCGTCACGGTCTCGGTCGAGGGCATCGGCTCGCTCACGACGCACACGCGCATCCTCTGAGGCGCGGCCCGCGCGTAGGGTCGATCGCATGACCGACCAGCAGCAGGACCCGATCCACGACCACTCGATCCCGGAGGACGCCGACGTCTCGGCGCCCGACGCCGTGGATCCCGAGACGGACGAGCTGCACGACGCCACCGGCCGTCGAGGCGAGCAGGACGCGTAGCCGCTCCCGGCCGATGCACGTGCGCCGCGTCTAGGCTCGACGCATGATCAACCGTCTCCTCTTCCTCGCCGGCATCGGCACCGGATACGTCCTGGGCGCGCGCGCCGGGCGCAAGCGCTACGAGGGGATCGCGCGCACCTCGCGCTCCGTCTGGTCGAGCGAGCCCGTCCAGCGCGGCGTCCGCCAGGCGCAGACCGTGCTCGACGAGAAGGGCCCCGTCGTCGTCGAGCGCACGGTGGAGACCGCCCGCGAGGTCGCGGACTTCGTCGGCCACGCCGTGCAGGGCGCCGCCGTCGCCGTCGGCCGCACCGCGCACACGGTGGGCGAGCGCATCGGCACCACCACGCAGGACGTCGCCGGTCGCGTCGGCAGCACCACGCAGGACATCGCGGGCCGGGTCGGCGACACCGCCAAGGACCTCGGCACCCGCACCGCTGACCAGACCAAGCACGTCGTCGACCGCGTCGGCCAGCAGGCCACCGAGGTCGGGCACCGCGTCGCCGAGACCGCCGAGGACGTGCGCGGCCGCGTGGTCGAGACCGCGGAGGACGCCCGCACCCGCGTCCAGGCCACGGCCGAGGATCTGCGCGAGCGCGGCGAGGAGGCCGGCCGCCGCGCCGTCTTCACCGCGGCCGAGGCGCGCGACGAGGCCCTGGCGTCGTTCGACGACGAGGACGAGACCGGCCCCGTGACGATCCCCCGGGACGGCGACGCCGAGGAGGCCCCCGCCCCCACGGAGCCCGCCGCCACCCCCGCTCCCGCGAAGCCCAAGGCCGCCGCGAAGAAGGCGACCCCGAAGCCGAAGGCGACCCCGGCGGCGTCCGACGCCCCGCACGTGCCGACGCCGGGTGACATCGCCGGATCCGTGCACCGCGAGGAGCCGGCGCACGCCGCGCCCGCCGACGACGCCACCGGCACCACCCCGGCCCGCACGTCGAGCGACGACGCCTGACGCCGAGCACGCCACCCCGCACGCGACAGCGCGCCGCAGCCCTCGGGCCGCGGCGCGCTGTCGTCGTCAGGGGGGCAGGTCAGTCGGCCTGGCCGCCCTCCTCCGCCGCGTGCGCCGCGAGCATCTCGGGCGTGATCACCGACATGGCCGCCGTCACCGGCTCGAGCCCCGAGAGCCGGTCGGGCGCGAGGATCTTCTCCACCTGCGTCCGCGTCATGAGCCCCGCCTCGACCACGAGGTCCGGTATCGACGCGCTCGTCATCAGCGCCGTCTTCGCGAGGCTGGAGGACGCGGCGTAGCCGATGTACGGCGTGAGGGCCGTGACGACGCCCACCGACGACTCCACCTGCGCCGCGAGCCGCTCGGTGTTGGCCGTGATCCCGTCGATGCAGTTCACGCGCAGCGTCTTCGCCGCGTTCCGCAGCCAGCTCAGCGACTGCAGCAGCGAGTGCGCGATGACCGGCTCGAACGCGTTGAGCTGCAGCTGCCCGCCCTCGGCCGCCATGGTCACGGTCACGTCGGCGCCCGCGATGGAGAACGCGACCTGGTTGACGACCTCGGGGATCACCGGGTTGACCTTGCCCGGCATGATGCTGGACCCCGCCTGGCGCGGCGGCAGGTTGATCTCGCCGAGCCCCGCCTGCGGCCCCGACGACAGCAGCCGCAGGTCGTTGCAGATCTTCGACAGCTTGATGGCGCTCCGCTTGAGCGTGGACGAGAGCGTCATGAAGACGCCCGCGTCGCTCGTCGCCTCGATGAGGTCGCTCGCGGTCACGAGCGTGTAGCCCGTGATGGCGCTGAGGTGCCCGCGCACGGCGGCGGCGTAGTTCGGGTCCGCCGTGATGCCCGTGCCGATCGCCGTGGCACCGAGGTTGATCTCCGACAGCAGCGGCACGAGCTCGCCGAGCCGCGCGTGGTCCTCGCCGAGCGTGGTCGCGAAGCCGTGGAACTCCTGGCCGAGCGTCATGGGCACCGCGTCCTGCAGCTGCGTGCGCCCGACCTTGAGCACCTGCGAGAACTGCGCGCCCTTCGCGAGGAACGACCGGCGCAGCAGGTCGAGCTCGTCGAGCGTCTGCAGGAGCGAGTGGATGAGGGCGACCTTGAGCGCGGTCGGGTACGTGTCGTTCGTCGACTGGCTGCGGTTCACATCGTCGAGCGGGTGCATGTGCCGGTAGTCGCCGAGCGCGTGGCCGGCCTTCTCGAGGGCGCGGTTCGCGATGACCTCGTTGGTGTTCATGTTGGTGCTCGTGCCGGCGCCGCCCTGGATCACGCCGACCACGAACTGGTCGTGCAGGTGCCCCGCGATGATCTCGGTGCACACCTCGTCGATCTGCTTCGCCTTCCGCGCGTCGAGCACGCCGATCTGCACGTTGGCACGGGCTGCGGCCTGCTTCACCTGCGCGAGCGCGACGACGAACTCCGGGTAGACGCTCAACGGCCGCAGGCTGATGGGGAAGTTCTCGAGCGCGCGCGCCGTGTGGATCCCCCAGTAGGCGTCGGCGGGGACGTCCATGCTCCCCAGGCTGTCGGTCTCGGTCCGGACGGGGTGGCCGTCCGGGGTCGGGATGCGGTCGTCGTTCGGGCTGACAGGGGTCACGGTGCAGGCTCCATCGTCTCGTCGCTCGTGGCATGAGGATCCCTCGACCCTACTAGCGGCCCCGCGCCCCGCCGAGGCCGCCCGGGCCCGCGGATAGGCTCGTCTGATGCGCCGCTTCCTCGGGATCGACCTCGCCTGGGCGGAGGGCACCGCGACCCGCCCGGCGCGCGAGACCGGGCTCGCGTGCGTCGACGCGGCGGGCCGCGTGCTCGACCTCACGACGGCCCGCGGGATCGACGAGGTGGTCGCCTGGGTCGCCCGCTGGCAGGGCCCCGGCGCGGTCGCCGCGGTCGACGGGCCGCTCGTCGTCGCCAACGCCACGGGCAGCCGGCTCGCGGAGAAGGAGGTCGCGTCCCGCTACGGCCGCCTCGGGATCTCGGCCTACCCTTCGAACCAGGGCCTCCCCGCGCAGGGCGCCGTCGCGCTGCGGCGGCGGCTGGAGGACGCGGGCTGGGCGTACGACGACGGATCCGGTGCCGCGCGCGACGCCGACGCGCGCACGATGATCGAGTGCTACCCGTACACGACGCTGGTCGGCGCGCCCGAGCTCGGGTTTGCGGGTCTCAAGCCCCGGTACAAGCGCCTCGCCCCGCTGCTCGCGACGGCCGAGCGCCGACCCCATCGCGCGGCCGAGTTCCGCGTGGTGCTCGACGCGGTCGCGGGGCTCGCGCACGCGGATCCGCCGCTCGACGTGTCGACGCATCCGCGCGCGGCCGCGCTCGTCGCCGACGGCCCGGCGATCGTGGAGCGGCGGCACAAGCACCTCGAGGACCTGCTCGACGGCCTCATCTGCGCGTGGACCGCCGCGTACTGGGCGCGCCACGGGCGCGCGCGGTCGCAGGTGCTCGGGGCGACGGACCCCGTGGTCGACGCGCTCGGGCGGCGCGGCACGATCATCGCGCCGGCCCGGCCGCACCAGCGCGCCCCCGGCGATCCGCTGCACGCGCCCGAGGCGTGACCACGGAGGCGTGACCACGGAGGCGCGACGGCGGGTCAGCCCCGGCGGAGCCCGAAGCGCAGCTGCAGCACGAGCAGCAGGTTCTTCACGAGCGTGTCGCTCGGGATCTTGGACTCGCCCTCGGTGCGGTCCATGAACACGATCGCCACCTCGGTGGGACGCTTCGCGAGCTTCAGCGCGCGCTGCTTCATCTCGATCTGGAAGCCGTAGCCCGTCGTCGTGATGGTGGACGGCGTGATCCGCCGCAGCAGCTCCGTCTCGTAGAGGTTGAAGCCGCCGGTGTAGTCGGTGATCCGCGAGCCGAGGAACAGGCGCGTGTAGAGGTTGCCGCCGACGCTCAGGAACCGGCGCTTGAGGTTCCAGTCGGGCGTCGCCCCGCCCCGGATGTAGCGCGAGGCGACCACGAGGTCGGCACCGCCGCGCACCCGGCGCAGCATCTCCGTGATGTAGGCGGGGTCGTGCGAGAGGTCGGCGTCCATCTGCAGGATGTGGGTGGGCGGCTCGTCGGACCCGAGCAGCTTCTCGAATGCCCAGATGTACGCGGCGCCGAGGCCGGCCTTCTCCGCGCGGGTCTCGACGCGCACCCGGAAGGTGTCGGTCTCGACGCTCGGCGCGATCGATCGGACGAGGTCCGCGGTGCCGTCCGGCGAGGAGTCGTCGACGATCATGGCCGTGATCCGGAAGTCGGTGTCCTCCGCCGCCATGGCCGCGAGGCGGGGCAGCAGCTCCCCGACGTTGCGCGCCTCCTCGTAGGTGGGGATCACGATCGTGAGACTGCTCAAGCTGGTGGTTCCGTCTCCGAATCGGGGGATGACCCGGATCCGGGCCTCGTCGAGTCTAGCCAGCGACCGCCGGTCGGACAGCGCGGGAGGGCCGTCGCCCGTTATCTCCTTGTTACACTTCGGGTGGCCCGGCGTCCTGACGCCGTCCGCACCCGCCGAACCGTCCGGCGACCGCCCGGGAGGATCAGCGTGACCAGACTCCTCGCCGACCGCCGCGTCCGCTTCCTCATCGCCGGGCTCCTCAACACGGCCCTCGACTTCGTCCTGCTCAACGCCCTGATCCTCGCGGCGCACATGCCCGTGATCGCCGCGAACCTGATCTCGGTCACGGTCGGCATCACGATCTCGTACTTCCTCAACCACTTCTTCGTCTTCCGCCACGGCGAGGCGGTGACGATCGGCCGGTTCCTCAAGTTCTTCGCGGTCACCGGCTTCAGCTCGCTGCTGCTGCAGAGCGGCGTCATCTGGCTCTTCGAGCGCGGGTTCGACACGACCTTCGGCCGCTCGCTCCTGATGTTCGGCACGAGCGCGGAGCAGGAGTTCCTCGAGATCAACATCGCGAAGGCGACCGCGGTGCTCATCGGCCTCGTGTGGAACTTCACGCTGTACCGGCTCGTGGTGTTCCGGACGCCGACGCCGGTCGCCGAGGCCGGCGTCGACGCGGCGACCGACGCCTCCCCCGCCGTCCGCCAGGCCGCGTCCGCCGACTGAGCCCGCCCGGGCCGCCGACTAGAGCAGCTTCCCGACCTCCGTCACGAGCTGCTGCACGCCGAGCACCACGAAGAGCAGCGCTGAGAGGCCCATCACGGTGTTGCTGAGGGGCCGGTTCCGCCACGCCCGCGGCGTGCGGTCGGTGTTGAGCAGCACCAGCAGCGTGATCGCGAGGAACGGCATGAACAGGGCGCCGAGCACGCCGTACGCGATGATCAGGCCGATCGGCTGGTCGAGGAACAGCAGGCCGATGGGCGGGATCGTCAGCCAGAGGATGAACGCCCGGTAGTAGCTGCCGCCGAGGCGACGGCGCGGGTCCTCGACGTCGAGGCCGCGGACGGTGCCGAGGAAGTCGGCGAACATGAGCGAGACGCCGTTCCAGACGCCGAGGATCGACGAGAACGACGTGGCGAAGAAGCCGAGCAGGAAGAACCACGTCATGAAGGCGCCGTAGCGCTCCCCCAGCACGTCGGCGAGCTGCACGAGGCCGCCCTCGCCGTCGGCCAGGGCGATGTCGGCGGAGTACAGCAGCTCCGCGCCGACCACGAGCATCGAGAGCACGAAGATCCCGCTCATCACGTAGGCGACGGAGTTGTCGATGCGCATGACCTTCATCCAGCGGGGCGCGACCCAGCCCTTCTCCCGCAGCCAGTAGCCGTAGGCGGCGAGCGTGATGGTGCCGCCGACGCCGCCCGCGATGCTCAGCGCGACGACGAGGCCGCCCTCGGGGATCGTGGGGACGAGGCCCGTGAGGAGCGCGGGCACGTTCGGCACGGTGACGATCGCGGCGCCCACGACGGTCACGAACATGAGGCCGACGAACACCGCGATGATCTTCTCGAACGCGGAGTACCGGCCGAACCAGACCACGACGGCGCCCACGATGCCGCACGCGATGGCGAACACCTTGAGGTCCACGCCCGGGAAGAGCGCCGCCAGCGGGAGCGCCGAGGAGCTCATCGCGGCCGCGCCGTAGACGAGGCCCCAGATGAGGATGTACGGGCCGAAGTACCACGTGGTCCAGCGGCCGACGGTGCGCCAGCCCTCGAAGATGGTCCTCCCCGTCGCGAGCGAGTACCGGCCGGCGCCCTCCACCAGGAAGATCTTGATGATCACGCCGAGGACGGCCGCCCACAGCAGCGCGTAGCCGAAGCGGGATCCGGCCACCAGGGTCGCCACGAGATCGCCCGCCCCGATGCCCGTGGCGGCCACCACGAGGCCGGGGCCGACGATGCGCCAGCGCTTGGCCGACTCCTGGGGTCCGCGGACGTCGCCGCGCGTGTCGAGGTCGGTCATGTCGGGCTCCCGTGCGTCATCGAATGGGGGTCCCGTCCCACCTTACGCACGGGGATCAGACGCCGAGCAGCTGCTCGATCGGCCCGCGGGCGAAGAAGATCAGGAACCCCGCGGAGACGACCCAGAGCAGCGGCGAGACCTCGCGCACGCGGCCCGAGAAGGAGCGCACGAGCACCCAGGAGAGGAAGCCGACGCCGATGCCGTTGGCGATCGAGTAGGTGAGCGGCATGACGAGGACGGTGAGGAACACGGGCAGCGCGACCGAGAAGTCGGTCCACACGATGTCGCGGATCTGGGACGCCATGAGCGTGCCGACGATGACCAGCGCGGCGGCCGCGACCTCGAGCGGCACGACCTGCGTGAGCGGCGTGAAGAACATCGCGAGGAGGAACAGCACGCCCGTGACCATCGAGGCGAGGCCCGTGCGGGCGCCCTCGCCGATGCCGGACGCCGACTCGATGAACACCGTGTTCGACGAGCTCGAGGTGGCGCCGCCCGCGACCGCGCCGAAGCCCTCGACGACGAGCGCGCCCTTGAGGCGGGGGAAGTCGCCGCGCTCGTCGGAGAGGTCGGCCGCCTTGGCGAGGCCCGTCATGGTGCCCATGGCGTCGAAGAAGTTCGTGAAGACCAGCGTGAAGACGAGCATCAGGCTGGAGATGATCCCTATGCGGCCGAACGCGCCGAAGTCGAACGCGCCGACGAGGCCGAGGTCCGGCAGCGCGACCGGGGTGCCGGGCAGCACGGGCGCGTTGAGGTTCCAGCCGGTGGCGCCCGAGGTGTTCGACGGGCCGATGTGGAAGACCTGCTCCACGACGATGGCGATGAGCGTGGTCGCGACGATGCCGATGAGGAGCGCGCCCGGCACGCGGCGGGCCATGAGCACGCCCATGATCACGAGGCCGAGGATGAAGACGACGGTCGGCAGCGACGCGATGGAGCCGTCGATGCCGAGCGCGAGAGGCGAGGCCGGGACGCCCGTGCCGCGCACGAAGCCGGAGTCGACGAAGCCGATGAACGCGATGAACAGGCCGATGCCCACCGTGATGGCGGTCTTCAGCTCGCGCGGGACGGCCCGGAAGATCAGGGTGCGGAGGCCCGTGGTGGCGAGCAGCACGATGACGAGGCCGTTGATGACCACGAGGCCCATCGCCTCCGGCCAGGTGACCTCCCCGACCACGCTGACCGCGAGGAAGGAGTTGATGCCGAGGCCCGCGGCGAACGCGAACGGGAGGCGCGCGACGAGGCCGAACAGGATCGTCATCACGCCCGCGGTGAGGGCCGTCGCGGCGCCCACCTGCGAGGCGCGCAGCCAGTTGCCCTCGACGTCGAGCGTGGCCGCGTCCGCGCTGAAGCCGCCGAGGATCAGCGGGTTGAGCACGACGATGTACGCCATGGTCACGAAGGTGAGGACGCCGCCGCGGACCTCGCGCGCGTACGTGGATCCGCGCTTCGTGATCTCGAAGAACCGGTCGAGCGCGCCGCGCCCTCCTCGGGTCTCGGGGTCAGGGGACGACGTGCGCGCTTCGGTCATGGGCTTCTTCCGCGATGGGTCGGGTCGGGCGACGGGGAGGGGAGGAGCCGACGACCTTGTCGGGACGGGTTCGAGCCTAGGGCCGGGCGCGCGGCCGGGACCAGCCCTGGCCGCGACGCCCGCCGCTCAGGAGTGCAGGGCCGGGATGATCAGGTACACGCCGTAGAGCACGGCGAGGCCGCTGAGGGCGAAGCAGACGTAGCCGCCCACGGTCGCGGCCTGCGGGCGGATGCCCGTCACCGAGACCTTGTCGCCCTCGTCGTCGTACTCGGTGCCGACCGCCAGCAGCCGGACGCCGAGCGAGAACAGGCACACCACCGCGACGGCGCCCACGAGGGCCGCCACGGCGACGACGACGAACGCGCTCCAGTCGATCATGCGGCCTCCCTGGCCTTCCGGGCGGCCTTGGTGGCCTTGCGTCCGCGCACCGCGAATCCGGCGGCGTCGACCTCGACGATGGCGTTGCGGGCATCGACCGCGTTCCGGCGCGAGCGCCGGAAGATCCAGACGATGACCGCGACTCCGACGACCGCGTCGATGACGAAGCCGACCGTGCCGGTGCTCGCGATGAACGCGGCGACGGCGCCCACGACGGCGGCCGACGGCAGCGTGAGCAGCCAGCCGAGCGCGATCTTGCCCACCGTGTTCCAGCGGACGGACGCGCCGCGGCGGCCGAGGCCCGAGCCGATGACGGATCCGGACGCGACCTGCGTGGTCGAGAGCGCGAAGCCGAGGTGGCTGGACGCGAGGATGGTGGCCGCGGTCGACGCCTCGGCGCTGAAGCCCTGCGCGGGCTTGACCTCGGTGAGGCCGGATCCCATCGTGCGGATGATGCGCCAGCCGCCCATGTAGGTGCCGAGCGCGATGGCGACGGCGCAGACCGCGATGACCCAGAACTCGGGGCCGGAGCCCGCCGCCTGGAAGCCGCCCGCGATGAGCGTGAGGGTGATGATGCCCATGGTCTTCTGCGCGTCGTTGGTGCCGTGCGCGAGGGCCACGAGCGACGACGTGAAGATCTGGCCGTAGCGGAAGCCGCCGCGCTCGTTCGGGCCGCTCGAGCGGCGCGTGATCGAGTAGGCGAGCTTCGTGGTCGCGTACGCGATGAGGCCCGCGATGGCCGGGGCGAGGAGCGCCGGGAGGATGACCTTCGACAGCACGACGCCGAAGTCGACCGAGCCGAGCCCTGCGCCCACGACGGCCGCGCCGATGAGGCCGCCGAACAGCGCGTGGCTGGAGCTCGACGGGAGGCCGCGGAGCCAGGTGACGAGGTTCCAGACGATGGCGCCCATGAGGCCCGCGAAGATCATGGTCGGCGTGATCTGCACGCCGCCGTCGCCCTCGCGGATGATGCCGCCGGAGACGGTCTTGGCGACCTCGGTGCTGAGGAACGCGCCGACGAGGTTGAGGACCGCGGCGATCGCGACGGCCACCCGCGGCTTCAGCGCACCCGTCGCGATGGGGGTGGCCATCGCGTTCGCCGTGTCGTGGAAGCCGTTGGTGAAGTCGAAGAACAGGGCCAGGGCTATGACCAGGACGACGATGAGGGTGAGATCCACTACCGGATCCCTCGAGCGGATGTCACAGTCGTCGATCCTAACGGCTTGCATACGCCGGGCCCGAACGGGCGACCGGCGGATGGCGGTCAGGTGAAGATCTCGCGCCGGCCGGCCGAGGCGGTCGGCTCAGATGTGCGGTACGAAGTCGCGCCAGGCGACGCGGCGGTCGGCGTGCGGGTCGTGCTCGATGCGGTCGACCACGTCGAAGACGAGGGTCGCCCGCTCCCCCGATGCCCCCGCGTCCGACGCACCGGTGCCCGGAGCCTCGTCGGCGCCGCCCACGTAGGGCGGCCAGGACTCGTCGACGGTGCCGTCCTGCGCGAAGCGGAGCCACGCGATGCGCATCCGCTCGCCCGCCGCGACGAACGCGCGCCGGCCGCCGAGCAGCGTCATGCCGCGGCCGAGCATCGAGTCCATGCGGTCGAACAGGGCGAACAGCTCGAGGCCGTGCGTGGCGTCGAGGCCCATGAGGTGCACGAGGCGCGGGGCGATGTCGAAGCGGTAGAAGTGCACGGGCGCGTAGCGGGCATGGCGCTCGGCGACCTTGATCGACGGGAACCAGAAGGCGTAGTCGCCGCCGAAGTCGAGCGCGGCCCGGCGCTTGGGCAGGCCGGGGTAGAGCGCGGCGAGCTCCTCGCGGTGGGCCTCGTCGGTCTTCGCGAACACCGCCTCGATGCGGGGCGGCGTGGTCGCGAGGATGTCGAGCCGGCCCGTGAACAGGGATCCCTCGCGCTCGTTGGTGCCGATGATGAGCGGCACCCGGGCCGCGCGGCCGTGCTTGAACGCGTCGAGCGGGCGCTCCGGCAGCACGTCGCCGTCGATGACGGGGCTGAACGTGATGGTCCCCGGCTCCTCGTCGGGCGTCCGCACCATCAGCTCGTTGGCCGTCGCGGCGAGGGTGGATGCGCTCGCGGCCGTGAGCAGCCGGACGGCCTCTGCATCGTCGGGCGCGCGGCCCGCCCGACCCGCGAGGAGGTCCACGAACTCCCCGGCCCACCGCGCGGTCTGCTCTGCCGGGTAGACGGCGTTCGTCGGCGAGCTCTGCGCGATGGCGCGCGCGAACAGCCCGTGCGCCGACGGCACCGCCATGAGGGTCGTGACGGCGTTGCCGCCCGCGGACTCGCCGAAGACCGTGACGTTGTCGGGATCCCCGCCGAACTCGCGGATGTTGTCGCGCACCCACTGCAGCGCCTGCACCTGGTCGCGCAAGCCGAGGTTCGACTCGATGGGCCGCTCGGGCGTCGAGTACCGGCTGAAGTCGAGGTAGCCGAGCGCGCCGAGCCGGTAGTTGAAGCTCACGTAGACGATGCCGCCCTGGCGGACGAGGCCCTCGCCCTGCACGGGGTTCTCCCGCGAGGATCCGACGACGTAGGCGCCGCCGTGGATGAAGACCATGACCGGCCGCAGCTGCGACTCGCGGTTCACGCGGGCGGCGTCGGGGCTGAGGCCTGAGGGCGCGATGACGTTGACGGTGAGGCAGTCCTCCCCCATCGGCGTGCCCTGCGGCGCGCCCATGAACGCGCCCGCGCTGACCTGCGGCGCGACCTTGCCGAAGTGCTGGGCGAAGCGCGCGCCCTGCCAGGCGACGACGGGCTGCGGCGCCCGGAAGCGGAGGTCGCCGCGGGGCGGTGCCGCGAAGGGGATGCCGCGCCATGCTTCGATCCCGCGCTCGCGCACGCCGCGGACGGTGCCGCCGGTGACCCGCACGTCGAGCTCCGACGGGTCGTACGCCGGGGTGGGCGGATCGGCGTCGGGGGTCACCCGATCGAGTTTACGGTCCGCCCTCACGCTCCCGGGACGGCGGTCGCGAGCAGGCGCTCCAGCGCGCGCTCGGCCCGCCACAGCGCGGACTCGGTGCGCAGCCGCTCGGCCTCGTGCAGCACGCCGAGCGCGAAGGCGTCCTCGCCGCGGGCCGCGAGGCGCTTCGCCTCGTCGCGGAGGACCCGCTGCATCGCGATGCCATCGCGGTGCTCGCCGAGCTCGTCGTGCACCTCCTCGGCGGCGGTCGCGAGCCGCATCGTCTTCCGGCCGAGGACCTGGACCGTGCGGCCGCTGAACTCCTCCGCGGCGTAGCGGAGGCGCTTGGCGGCCTTGCGGACCTCGTGCAGCGCCTCGGTGCGCGCGGCCTCGCCGACCGCCTCCTGCGCGACCGCTGCCCGGCGGCCGACCCGCTCGGCGTCGCGACGGAGGGCCGCGTGCAGGGCGGGACCCGCCGGGGCGCTCGCGTCGTGCGTGAGGGGCGGATCCGCGACCAGCCGGTCGAGGTCGTCGAGCAGCGCGAGGTAGCGAGCGGACGAGAGCGCGCGGACCACGCGCTCGCGGGCGCGGCGGTAGCGCTCGTCGAGGACGTCGTGCAGGGCGTCGCCGACGTGGTCGGGCACGGTCTCCGTGTCGTGCTCCACCACCGACCAGACGACGCGGTCGCGCAGCACCTCCATGTCGCGCGCGCCGCCGAGGACGGTCCCGAGCGCGGTGAGCTCGGCGCGGACGGGCGCCGTGGCCGCCGGGTCGATCACGTCCTGGTGGGTGCGGAGCGCGCTGCGGAGCCGGCGGACGGCGACGCGCATCCGGTGCACGGCGTCGTGCTCGTCGGCGCGCACGTGCGGGTCGGCGGCCACGAGGTCGCGGACGCCGCGGGCGAGGATCGCGCGGGCCACCTCGGATGCGGGGCTCTCCTTCGTGAGGGTCGTGGGATCCGGCAGGGCGGGACCCGCGGGCGCCTCGCGTCCGAGCGCATCGGCGCCGAGCGCGCGGGCGAGCTTCGAGGCGCTGTCGGAGGGGCGGGCGCCCGCGTCGACCATGTGCCGCTCGATCCGGTCGAGGAGCGCCGCGCGCTGCTTCCGCTTCGCGGGCGCGTCCGGCAGCAGCTCGACCTCCCACTCGTGCCAGGCGCGCACGGTGCCGCCGCGGATGTCGGATCCGGTGACGCGGTCGTCGGCGAACTCGGCGACCGCGCGCCCGTCGGCGTCGTGCAGCGTGACGGTGGTGCGGACGGTCTCGAGGCGCGCGAGGGGCGTGAGCTCGCGGCCGCGCACGTGCACGGCCACCTGGTCGAGCACGGCCGGCGGGATCGCGCCATCGCCGTCGTCGCCGTCGGCCAGCGGCCAGCCGAGCTCCGTGCGTCCCTCGCCGCCGTCGGCCGGGAGCTTCACGTGCCAGCCCGCATCGTGCCCGCCCTCGCGGCGGCGGAGGATCATGCGGCGGTCGGCGAGCGCGTGGTCCGCGGTGTCGAGGTAGACCGCCACGAGCGTCACGGGCTCCGCGGGTCGCGCCTCGGCGATCCCCTCGATGCCGGTGAAGGCCGGGACGGGCACCCCGTCCGGGACGTCGTACTTGCGCTCGATCTCGACGGACGATGTGTGGACCATCCCCCCTGTGTAGCGCACCCGGCCTGGCGCGGCCAGCCGCCGACGGTCGCCGGGAGCGTCGCGGCGCCGGGCGTGGGTCAGACTGGCTGGCATGCCCATCCGCCCGCGACGCGTCGCGCCCGACGACGCCGCGCCGCAGGCCGAGCTCGACGAGCAGGCGCTGCACCGACGCCAGCGCATCGGCCGCGAGCTCGGCTGGTACGCGTGCCGCCGCGCGGTCTACGGCTTCATGAAGCACCGCGGCATCGACATGGCCGCGAGCCTCACCTTCTACTCCACGCTCTCGCTCGTCCCCGCGGCGGTCGCGGTGCTCAGCCTCATCGGCGTCGTCGGCGACACGCGCGCCGGCGTCGAGGGCGTGCTCGGCGTGCTCACGGCCGTGCTGGGCGACTCGGCCGTCGACGTGATCCGCGACCCCGTCGAGCAGCTCGCCGACGGGCCGCGCTCGGGCATCGCCTTCACCGTCAGCTTCCTCGGGGCGCTCTGGACCTCGGCCGCCTACGTCACCGCCTTCGGCCGGGCGATGAACCGCGTGCAGGAGACCGAGGAGGGCCGGCCGCTCGTGAAGTACCGGGCGCTGATGCTCGGGGTCACCGTCGCGCTGCTCGTCGTCAGCGTCGTGATGGTCGGCATGCTGCTGCTCACCGACGACGGCGCCCGCGCGCTCGGGCAGCAGCTCGGCCTCGGGGACACGACGCTCGTGGTGTGGTCGATCGTCAAGTGGCCGCTGCTCGCGGCACTGCTGACGGGGATCATCGGCGTGCTGTACGCCGCGACGCCGAACCTGCGTCGGCGCCGGGTGGACCTGCTCACCTGGGGCAGCCTCGTGGCGATCGTGGCCTGGGGCCTCGGCACCGCCGGCTTCGTCTGGTACGTGACGACCATCGCGACCTACGAGTCGACCTACGGGGTGCTCGGCGCGGTGATCGTGCTGCTGCTGTGGCTCTACATCGGGAACCTGTCGCTCGTGCTCGGCGGGGAGCTCGACGTGGAGATCATCCGCGCCCGCCAGCTGCAGGCGGGGATCCCGGCCGAGCACGCGCTGCGACTGCCGGTGCGCGACACGACCCGCGCCGACCGGCTCGCCCGGCGCCGCGCCCTCCTCGAAGACGAGGGGCGGCGCCTGCGCGAGGCGCGCTCGGGAGGACACGGGTCGGACCCCGGGGAGCGCCGGGCGGATGCACCGCAGACGCTCCCCGAGGACGACACGAGGGAGGTGCGGGTCAGGCGGAAGCGCTGGTCCGCACGACCATCTTCCCGACGTTCTCGCCGCGCATGAGGCCGGTGAAGGCCTCGAACGCGCGGTCGATCCCGTCGATCACGGTCTCGTCGGCGGTGATGCGGCCCTCGGCGAGCCACGGGCCCATCTTCTGGGCGAACTCGGGCGCGAGGTCCTGGTGGTTGCCGAGGGTGAAGCCGCGGAGCGTGAGGCCGCGCGTGACGATGCGGCCCGTGTTGCGGATCGCGATCTCCTCGCCGGTGGAGTTGTAGGTCGAGATCGACCCGCAGTTGGCGACGCGGCCGCCGTTCTTGAGCGCGCCGAGCGCGGCCGAGAGGTGGTCGCCGCCGACGTTGTCGAAGTAGAGGTCGATGCCGTCGGGCGCCGCCTCCGCGAGCTTCTGCTCGAGGTCGCCGCCGTGGTAGTCGAACGCGGCGTCGAAGCCGAGGTGCGAGGTGAGGCGCTCGACCTTCTCCGCGGATCCGGCGCTGCCGACGACGCGCGAGGCGCCGAGCAGGCGGGCTATCTGGCCGACCATGGAGCCGACCGCGCCGGCCGCGCCGGACACGAAGACGACGTCGCCCTCCTTGATGGAGGCGATGCGGGTGAGGCCGACGTACGCGGTGAGGCCCGTGAGGCCCAGCACGCCGAGGTGCGCGGAGGACGCGACGCCCGGGACCTCGGGCACGGGGCGGAAGCCGCCGGCCTGACCCTGGGCGACGTCGCGCCAGCCGAGCATGTGGCTGACGAGCGTGCCGACCGCGAGGTCGTCGGAGCGGGACTCGACGACGCGGCCGACGGCGGATCCGGTCATGGCCTCGTCGAGCTGGAACGGCGGCACGTAGGACGGCACGTCGTTCATGCGGCCGCGCATGTAGGGGTCGACGGAGATGAACTCGTTCTCGACGCGGACCTCGCCGTCCTGCAGGTCGGGCAGGTCGACCTCGACGCGGCGCACGTCGTCGGGGGTGGGCTCGCCGGTGGGGCGCTTCGCCAGCTGCCACTGGATGCTGCGTGCAGACATGGGTCTCCTTCGTTCTCGGGTGCGGGCGGTCGGACGGCCGGCCCGCGGCGCTCGTGGCGCGGCCCCACCCTTCCACCGCCCGCTGGACGCCGCACCCAGCGAGCCGTGGCCTCGTGACGGGACGGCCGGGCGCGTCGCCCGGCCGCCCCGATCCCGCGTGCGGCTACGCGGCGGTCGATGCCCCGCGCTCGGCGACGTGCGCGGCCAGCACGTCCCGCACGCTCGTCCAGGTGTGCGCGCCCAACCGCTCGCGGTCGACGTGCAGGAGCTCCGCCTCGCCGCTGTACATGCTCACGAGGTACTGCATCCCCTGCCATGCCGGGAAGGTCTCCTGCTCGTCGCGGCCGACCCGGCGCATCGCCTTGGCCGCCGTGGAGAGGACCCCCGTGCTGCCCGCCCACTGCAGCGCGAACGGCGTGCCCGTGATCTCCGTCATGGTGCGCGCGAGATCGCGCGCGGTCACGCGGTCCCCCGCCACCTCGACCACGCGCGGCGCGTCGTCGTCGAGCGCGACGAGCGCCGTCACGCGGGCGGTGTCGTCCTTGGTCGTGAAGTCGAGCACCTGGTCGGCGGACGACCAGTACAGGACGCGGCGCCGGTCGAACAGGACGATGGGCGCCTGCCCGGTGAGCATGTCGGCGAAGGCGCCGTTGAGCACCGAGGTCGCCCGGATCGGCGCCGCGTCGAGGTCGGCCGCGAACTCGCGCCGGAGCTCGAAGTTGCGGTTGCTGCCGGGCGTGACCCGGCGGTAGTCGGAGGAGTAGTCCGAGGGGATGAAGCGCGGCACGCCGGCGGCGACCGCCGCTGTCAGGAGCGCGCGCTGCGCCCCCACGATCACGGCCCGCGCCCCGCTCACGGCGGAGACGACGACGCGCGCGCCGGCGACCGCGCGGATCAGCGCGGCCCGGTCGGTGTACGCCGCCTCCACGACCTCGACGCGGGGGTCGTCGCCCCACGCCTCGGCGGCGGCCGTGCTGCCAGGCCGGGTGAGGACGCGGACGCGCGCGCCAGCGGCGAGCAGCTCGCGGACGATGCGGCGGCCGATGTCGCCGGTGGCGCCGGCGACGACGACGGGGCCGGATGCGGATGTGGGGGAAGAGGTGGTCACGAGGGTTCTCCGTCTCGGATGGTGCGGCGCGCCGGTCGGCGCGAACGATGGGGGGCGGCGACGGGCTGCTCGAGGCGCTCCGTCTCCGACGGCTCGGCGGCGGGGCCGGCGGCCTCGCCGATGCCGAGGGCGACGCGGGCGAGGAGGCGGCGGAGCACGATGCGCTCGTCGGGGGCGAGGGCGCCCATCAGGGCGTCCTCCACCTCGCCGAGCGCGACGCGGGCCGTCGCCAGCAGGGTGCGCCCGGCATCGGTCGGCACGACCTGGCGGATCCGCCTGTCGCGCGGGTGCGGCTGCCGCTCGACGTGCCCTCCCTCGGCGAGCGCGTCGATCACGTAGGTCATCTGCGTCTTGTCGATTCCGAGCCGCTGCGCGAGGGCCAGCTGCGACGACGGCTCCTCCGTGGTGACCGCGACGAGCACCTGGTAGCCGCGGGGCCCGCCGGGCACGTCCGCGACGGCGGCCTGCGCGGTGCGCACGAAGCCCTGGTAGACGGACTGGATCGACCAGCCGAACTGCGTCTCGATGCCACCGGAGCCCCAGTCGATGCCGGATGCGTCCACGTCGGCGTGACCCAGGTCGCGGGTCGAGGTGGATGAGCTCATGCGGAGATCATATGCCCAAAAGATCGTCTTTCGTCAAGACCATCTGTCCGACCGAGTGATGGCGACCGCCGGTTCAGCGCCAGCTCGGCGCATCCCCGCCCAGCGCCGTGGGGATCCAGGTCGGGGAGAGCGACGCGGGGCCGACGCGCAGGGGCGACGCCGTCATGCGCGCGCCGCCGCGCGGGGTGGTCACGAGCCGCGGGGGCTCGTCCTCCGCGTCCCCGGCCTCGTCCACGTCGCCCTGCCCCGCGGAGCGCGGCAGGGCCAGCAGCGCGTGCGCCGTGCGCGCGAGCGAGAGCCGCCACGAGGATCCGCGCCCGGTGCCGGCCCGCCGCGCGAGCCCGGCGACAGCGGACGCCGCCGCGAGGTACCCCGTGCTCCAGTCGAGCGCCTGCACGGGTAGCGGCACGGGCCGGTCGCCGCCCGCCGCGACCATGCCCGCGTGCGCGATCCCGGATGCGCTCTGCACGATCGAGTCGAAGCCGCGGCGTCCCGCCCACGGACCCGTCCAGCCGTACGCGTCGACGGCCACGTCCACGAGGCTCGGGCGGATCCGCTCCCTCTCCTCACGCGGGAACCCGAGCGCGTCGAGGGCACCGGGACGGTAGCCGTGCACGAGCACGTCGGCGCCCGCCATGAGCTCCGTGAGGCGCGCGTGACCCTCCGGCGTGCGGGCGTCGAGGCGCGCGGTCCGCTTGCCCGCCATCACGAGCGGCAGCACGGCGGGCTCGTCCCAGGCGGGCGGATCCACGCGCAGCACGTCCGCGCCGAGCGCCGCGAGCGCCTGCGTGCAGGCCGGGCCCGCGATGACGCGCGTGAGGTCGAGCACGCGGATCCCCGCGAGCGGCGCCTCCGCGCTCGGCCGCCAGCCGGAGGACCGGGCGACCGCGCCGCCGTCCTGGCGCGCGATGAGCGGCTCGGCGGCGACAGCCCGGCCGGTGTCCGTCGCGGCCCACTCCCCCGCGCTCCGCAGGGCAGCGGCCACCCCGCCCGCCGCGACGACCGCGTCCTCGAGGGCCAGGGCATCCCACCCGGCGATCGCCCGGGTCAGCGCCGCGACGTCGGCGTCGGGCGCGCAGCCCGTCACCGACAGCAGCGCGGCACGGTGCCGGGGCGCGTTGGCATGCGTGCGGATCCACGAGCCGTCGCGGGTCGGGAACGAGCCGGAGAGCGGATCCCACGGCGAGGGCAGCGCCCACCCCACCGGCTCCACGTGCTGCCCGCACCACGCCTCGGCGCGTCCGCGGTGGACGACGACCCCGCGGGGACCGGCCAGGTCGGCGGCCTCGGCGAGAGCCGCCACGGCGCCGCCGAGCAGCCCGATCGCGGACACGACGAGATCCGTGACGGGCAGCGCGGAGCGGAGGGCGCCGCGGCCCACGACGCGCGTCGGAGCGGTCGCGCCCAGCAGGGTGGCCGCGGCCGCGAGCCCGGAGGCGTCGTCGGATCCCGGGGTCGTCATGCCCGCACGCTACGCCGGCGGGCGGGCCCGGATCAGCCCCCGAACGGCCGCAGCGACACCGACTCGAGCGTGCCGTCACGGGTCTGGTCGACGACGAGGCGCACGGCGCGAGCGACGGACGCGGGCTCGAGGTAGCGCGTCTCGTCGTACTCGCCGCCCTCCTTCGCCCGGAGCTCGCGCTGCATGTCCGTGGCGACGCGGCCCGGGTGCACGCTGGAGACGCGCACGCCGTGCGGGCGCTCCTCCTCGCGGAGGGCGTCGCCGAGCGCGCGGAGGGCGAACTTGGATCCCGCGTAGACGCCGCCCGTGGGGTTGGCCGTGAAGCCGGATCCGGAGTTCACGAGCACGACCTGCCCCTTAGCCGCCCGGAGCGCGGGCAGGAGCGCGCGCGTCACCTCGGCGACCGCGAAGACGTTGATCTCGAAGACCCGCCGCCACTCGTCGACGGGCGTCTCCGCGACGGCGTCGCCGCCGATGACGCCGGCGGAGTGCACGAGCACGTCGAGGCGGTCGAGGGACGGGACGAGGTCGGCGAGGCCGCCCGCGGCGAGGTCGGCCGGCCAGCCGACGGCGTCCGGCAGGGAGGCGGCGAGCGCGTCGACGGCGTCGCGGTCGCGGCCGTGCACGATCACGCGGTGGGTGCGGCCGAGGTCCTCGGCGACGGCGCGGCCGATGCCGCGGGTGGCTCCCGTGACGAGGGCGACGGGGCGGGCGTGGTCGGTCATGGATCCTCCTGGGTCGCGGTCCTCCAGGCTACCGACGGCATCCGGCCACCCGGGCGGGAGCGGTCCGGAGCGTGACGTAGCGTGGAGGGACCGGCGGCCGTGAGGCGCGTCGGCCCGCCGCCCGAGAGGATCCGCCCGTGCACGCCCGCTTCCCCGCCAGCCTCGAGGTGCTGCGCCAGGAGGCCCGCGACGAGCTGGACGCCGTGATCGAGCACCGCTGCCGGAACGGCGACGACCCATGGGAGGTGATCCCGCAGCTGCCCACCGTGGACGAGCACGTGGTCGCGACCCTCCGGCAGGACGCGCTGGAGGCCGACGGGATGACCGAGGAGCTGGCCCGCGTGCGCCACCCGTCGACCGAGCCGGGGGTCGTCGCGCGCTTCGAGTACCGGCTGCTGCGCGGCATCGCGCTGGAGCACCCGGACCTCTCGCGCGCGGTCTGGACGCTCATCGGGCGCATGGAGCGCGACCTCCGCCGCCGCTCCTGAAGAGGTGATGAGAGCTGCATTCGCCGTCGGCGAACGGCTTGGCACTCCCCTGCGCCGAGTGCTAATCTCATCGTGGTTGAGCCGAGGGGGCTCAACCCCGGAGATCATCACCGCAGATCATCAGAGGAGTCGAGCATGAACATGACCTTCGATCCGTTCCGCGAGCTGGACCGCGCCATGGGCGCGCTGGCCGAGACCCGCCAGGCGAACCGTCCGATGCCCATCGACCTGCACCGCGAGGGCGACACCTACGTGCTGGCCGCCGACCTGCCCGGCATCGACCCGGGCTCGGTCGACATCGACGTGGACGGCCAGCTGCTCACCATCCGCGCCGAGCGCACGCTCGCCGGCGACCAGAACGTCCGGTGGCTCACGCGCGAGCGCGTCGCCGGCACGTTCCTCCGCCAGCTCACCCTCGGCCAGGGCATCGACACGGAGCGCATCTCGGCGCACTACGCCAACGGCGTGCTGAGCGTCACCATCCCCGTGAGCGAGCGGGCGAAGCCGCGCAAGATCGCGGTCACGTCCGACGAGCAGCAGGGCCAGGGCGGCCAGACGCTGACGGTGGAGCAGGGCGCGCCCGCCGCGAGCTGATCCACCCGGCGGCGCCCCGGCGCCGCGCACGACGAGGAGCCGTCGTCCGCATGAGCGGGCGGCGGCTCCTCCGCGTGTCCGGGCGAGCGGCGTCAGCCGATGCGCGGCCGCAGCCCTCGATGGATCGCGAGCGGGTTCCGCAGCGAGCCGTGGATCTGCATCACCGGCGCCTGCAGGTCGACCATCCGCCGGTTGTCGCGCAGCTGCAGCCGGTTGAGGCACGAGCGGTCGAACGACGGCGTGAACAGGTCGAACCGGGAGAAGCGCTCCGCGAGCTCCGGGTGCGCGCGCTCGTGGTCGGCGAGCGCCTCCGCGGCCACGCGCCACAGGCCCTCGGGGCCGAGGTCGTCGCGGTCCTCGAGGAGCGCGGCGGCGAAGCGCAGGAAGCCGTCCATGACGTCGGTGAAGACCGTGAGGGTGCGCTCCTCCTCGGGGATCTCCATGCGGATCCGTCGGACGTCCTCCGGCAGCTCGCGCTCCGTGTCGAAGAGGGCGACCTCCTCGGCGATGTCCTTCATCAGCACGCGCACGACGACGTGGTCGCGGAGCACGAGGATCACGTTCTCGCCGTGCGGCATGAACGCGAGGTCATGCGCGATCAGCGCGTGGGCGAGCGGCACGAGGTAGGCGTCGAGCCAGCGGCGGAGCCACCCGGCAGCGCCGATCCCGGACGCGTCGATGAGCGCGCCCAGCACCGCGTCGCCGTGGGCGTCGACGTGCAGCAGGCTCGTCATGCTCATCAGCCGCTCGCCCTCCCCGAGCCCCGGCACGGGCGACTCGCGCCAGAGCGCGGACAGCATCTTGCCGTGGGAGTGGCCGGGCGGCAGCGCGGACTCGACGCGCTCGTCGCGCACGCCGACCGCGGCGACCTCGCGGAGGATCCCGAAGCCGAGCCGCGCGAACTCCGCGTCGCCCGTCACGAGCGCGTGAACCCAGTCGTTGATCGCCGGGGTGACGGCCATGTAGGCCGGCGAGAGGCCGCGCGTGAAGCCCATGTTGAGGATCGACAGCGAGGTCTTCACGTAGCAGCGCTCGGGGGTCGTGCGGTTGGCCCACGTGCGGATGGACTGCTGCGCGCCGTACTCGTCGTCGCCCGTGCCCAGGAGCACGATGTCGCGCCGCGCGACGAGGCCCGCGAAGGTCACCGTGACGACGTTCTCCCACTGCCACGGGTGCACCGGCACGAGCACGCGCTCGGCGGGGTCGATGCCGAGCTGCTCCATGCGGGCGCGGAAGCGAGCGCGGACGGATCCGCCGAGCTCCGCGTCGAGGAACGCCTCCCGGTCGAGGCCGTCGATCGCCGTGAACCGGGCGAGGCGCTCGTGGACGGCGAGCCAGAGGATCCGCACGTCCTCCCCGGCCTCGGGCGCGTACCGGTCGTGGTCGTCGAGGTCGAAGCCGATGCGGCCGTTGGTGGCGACGAAGCAGGGGTGCCCCTCGTCCATCGTCGACTCGACCTCCGCGTACGAGGCCGTGAGGAGGCCTCGCGCATCCGGCACGTCGCGGAGGCGCGAGAAGGCGGCGGCCGACAGCGTGCTCTGGATCTCGTCGAGGTAGACGGGCAGCACCTCGTCGGTGATCTCGAGGCGGTCGCGGAGGTCGAGCACGAGGTCGGTCGCGTCGAGGTCGGCGGGCTGGCCGTCGACCGTGCGGCGGATGCTCGCCTCGTCGACGTCCCAGTGGTCGAGCTCGAGGACCCGGGCCCGGTACGCGTACGCGCTCCGGCCGTCGGCGCTCGCGACGCGGTAGTCGGCCCAGCGCCTCGGGTCATGCGGACGGCGGGGGGCGCCGGCGGGGGGCTCGGGATCCACGCGCTCGGGCGCGATGAGCAGCTCGTGGGCGAACTCGGCGAGCGCCTTGCGCACGAGGTGGCGGGTGGCGGCGGCCCACACGTCGGGGCGGAGGTGCGCGGCGGGGTGGACGCGGGGATCCGGCTCGGCGGTCCTCGACGCGGCGGCCGGCCGGGCCTCCGGGTGGGTGTCGAGGGGGCGGTCGTGGGTGAGGGTCATGGCGGGTCCGTCCGTGGGGGTGGCGTGCAGGAGGGCGTCGTCGCGGGTGGCGACGCTGAGGAGCGCGTGCTTCGTGCCGAGGTCGACGACGCGGAGCGGCCGGAAGCCGACGAGCTCGTTGAGGCGCTGGATCCGGGTGTTGCGGACGTCCGGCTCCACGACGAGGCGCTCCACGGCCGGGTCCCGGAGCAGGTGCGCGACGACGTGCCGCATCACGGCGGTCGTGAATCCCGGCAGCGGATCGCCCGTCGGCGGGCCGACGAGCAGGTGCATGCCGCGGTCGCCGGGGAGCGGATCGAGGTGCGCGCCGACGGGGTCGTCGGCCGGGTCGTACGCCTCCACGAGGAACGCGGGGACGCCGTCGTGCAGGCCGATCCAGGCCTCGCGCCGGGGATCCGCCGCGATCGCCGCGTACTCGGCCCGCACGTCGCCGAGGGTCGCGTGCTCCATCTGCCAGAAGCGGGCGCGCGGCGCGGTGACCCAGGCGTGCACGAGGGCGGCGTCGGCGTCCGGCTCGAGCGGGCGCATCGCGAGCGGGTAGCCGCGCTCGGCCGTGGAGCGTGCCACGGCGGGCGCGGGCGCGGAGGCGGGCGCGCTCACGCGAGCACCCCCGAGCCGGCCGCGGGCGCGTCGTCCGGCAGCCCGAACTCCTGGAACGCGATCCGCTCCTCCACCGCGTAGTCCTCGCGGCCCCTGATGGCGCGCAGGATCCGCGAGTTGCGGTGCGCGGTCATGCCGAGGTCGGGCGCGACGAAGCCGTGCGTGTGCACCTCCGCGTTCTGCACGAAGAGAGTGCCGGCGTCGTCGACCGTGTGCTCGCGCGCCACGTCGAGGCGGCCGCGCGCGTCGCGGTGCACGTGGGCGCCGAGCCCGTCGAGGATCCGCGGGGCCTGTGCGTCGTACCCGCTCGCCATGATCACCGCGCCCGTGGGCCAGTCGCGCTCGGCGCCCGTCTCCGCGTGCCGCAGCCCGAGGACCGCGCCGCCGTCGGGCGTCGCGCGCGACGACACGACCTCCGCGTTGGTCAGCAGCCGTGTCGGCACCCCGGATCCGGCGTCGCCGCCTGCCGCGAGCTGCCCCTCCGCCCGCAGCGCGTCGAACGCGAGCCGCTTCCGGTAGAGCGTGTGGAAGACCTCGTCGATGAGCTCCGAGTCGATGCCCTTGTAGAGGTTCCGCTGCTCGCGCAGCAGCACCTCGCGCGCATCCGCGGGCAGGCCGAAGAAGTGGTCGCTGTACTCGGGGCTCGTCATCTCGAGCGTGAGGCGCGTGTACTCGAGCGGGAAGAACCGCGGCGAGCGCGTGATCCAGTCGAGCCGGTAGCCGCGGGAGTCCACGTCCTCGAGGAGGTCGCGGTAGATCTCGGCCGCGCTCTGCCCGCTGCCGACCACCGTGATCGCGTCCCGCTCCTGCAGCGCGTCCTTGGCGCCGAGGTAGCCCGAGCTGTGGATCACGCCCGGCAGGTCGCGGACGGCCTCGGGTAGCCACGGCGGCGTGCCGACGCCGACCACGAGGTTCCGGCCGCGGTGCACGTGCGCGGCGCCCGCGGCGTCGACCGACTCGACGACGTACGCGCCCTCGGCCTCGTCGTAGCGGATCGCCCGCACGTCGCGGTCGAGCTCGATCCCGCGCGCCCGCTCCGCCGCCCACCGGCAGTACGCGACGTACTCGCTGCGCAGCACGAAGAAGTCCTCGCGGATGTAGAAGGAGTAGAGCCGCCCGGTGTCCTTGAGGTACGCGAGGAACGAGAACCGCGAGGTCGGATCCGCGAGCGTCACCAGGTCGGCGAGGAACGGCGTCTGCAGGTGCGCGGTGGGCAGCATCATGCCGGGGTGCCAGTCGAAGCGGGGCTTCCGCTCGAGCACCACGAGGTCGAGGTCGAGCGGATCCGCGAGGCAGGCGAGGCCGAGGTTCGCGGGGCCGAGGCCGATCGCGACGACATCGTGGATGCGGTCGGGGGCGGTCACGGCGGCGCTCATCGGGCGACCTCCGCCGCGGCGGCAGGCTCAGCGGCGGACGCGGGTGCGTCCAGCCCGGCATCGAGCGCGTCGCCCGCCGCCATCACCATCCCCAGGATCTCCGCGATGTGCGCGTCCGTCGTCGCCGGGTTGAGCAGCGTGAGCTTGAGGTGCGCGCGGCCGCCGACGCGTGTGGCGGCGACCATCGCGCGGCCGGAGTCCTGGATCGCCTGCCGGATGCCGCGGTTGACGGCGTCCGAGCGCGTCCCCGCGTCGGGTCCCGCGGATCCGTCCCGCTCCCCCGCCGGCACGTACCGGAACACGAGCGCGCTGATCTCCGGCCGCACCACGACCTCGAGCGCCGGATCCCGCCGCAGCGCGGACCACGTGCGGTCGGCGAGCGCGATGACGTCGTCGAGCATCCGCCCCACCCCGTCGGCGCCCACGGTCCGCAGCGTCAGCCACAGCTTCAGCGCGTCGAAGCGCCGTGTGGTCTGCAGCGACTTGTCGACCTGGTTCGGGATCTCCTCGTGCGCGCGGTCGGCCGGGTTCAGGTAGTCGGCGTGCAGCGTCGCGTGCCGGAGCGTGCGGCCGTCGCGCACGAGGAGCGCGCTGGAGCTCACGGGCTGGAAGAACGTCTTGTGGTAGTCGACGGTCACGGAGTCGGCGCGCGCGATGCCGTCGAGGAGGTGCCGGTGCCGGAGCGACGTCAGGAGCCCGCCGCCGTACGCGGCGTCGACGTGCAGCCAGATCCCCTCGCGCCGGCACACGTTCCCGATCGCGGGCAGCGGGTCGACGCTGCCGAAGTCGGTGGTGCCCGCGGTCGCGACGACGGCGACCGGCAGGAGCCCGGCCGCGTAGCAGCGCGCGAGCTCCTGCTCGAGGGCGTCGACGCGCATCCGCTTGGCGTCGTCGCTCGGCACGCGCACGACCGCGTCGGGGGCGAGGCCGAGGATCCGCGCGCTCTTCTCGACGCTGAAGTGGCCGACGTCGCTGACGAGGATCCGCATCCGCTGCCGGTCGGCTGCCGTGAGCCCGTGCACGGCCGCGGCCTCGTCGCGGGCGAGCAGCAGCGCCTGCAGGTTGGACTGGCTGCCGCCGCTCGTGAAGACGCCGTCCGCGTCCTCGCCGAGCCCGGCGCGGCCCGCGGTCCAGTCGATGAGCGCGCGCTCGATGAGGGTGGCACCCGCGCTCTGGTCCCACGTGTCCATCGAGGTGTTGACGCTCGAGAGGATGAGCTCGCCCGCGATGGCCGGGATGAGGATCGGGCAGTTGAGGTGCGCGACGTACGACGGGTCGTGGAACCAGACCGCGTCGCGGAGGTACAGGTCGTCGAGCTCGTCGAGGGCGTCGTCCAGGCCGCCGAGCGGGCGGTCGAGGTCGAGCCCGGCGAACGAGCCGCGGAGCCGGTCGGGCGTGATCCCGGTGAACGGGCCGTCGGCGCGTCGGGCGGCCCCGCGGACGTGGTCGGCGGCGGCGCGGAGGGCGGCGTCCCAGCCGGGGAGCGTCCGGTCGGAGAACAGCTCGTCGGCGGGATCCGCGGCGGCCGTGACGACGGCCGACCGGGGGTCGTCGAGCGTCGGATCGGAGGGACGGGAGGCGTGCGGGGAGAGGGTCATGGGTCCTTCGTCGATTCGATGGGGAGCCGTGTCCGGGTCACGAGCACCCTGCATGGTTAGGCAAGGCTCACCTAATATGAAGGCGCTCGGGCGGGAACGCAACCCGGCAGACGACGACTCGCGGGGACCCTCCGCGGGGCCATCGCGCGACCCCGTTTCGGGGGCGTCCGCGGGGGGATCCCGTGCGCGGATCCCGCCGATGCGGGGACGGGATCCGTCGCCCGGATCAGTGGTGGAACAGCCGCAGACCGGTCCGGACGCGGGTGATGCCGTGCTCGGCGCAGGCCGCCGCGACCTCGTCGGCGCGCACCGAGCCGCCGGGCTCCGCGATGTACCGGACGCCGTGCCGACGCGCGTGGTCGACGTTGTCGCGGAACGGGAGGAAGCCGTCCGACACGAAGCCGACCCCGTCGAGACCCGCCATCCACCGCCGGCGGTCGTCGGCGACGAGGTCCGGAGCGCGACCGACGAGCGCCGCCGCCAACCGCGCGCCCTCGTCGGCCGTCATGTCGCCCTCGAGGCACCGGATCCGCCAGTTGATCCGCTCCTGGCGGCTGACCCCGTCCCGGAACGCCATGTCGCGCACGGCCGGGAGACGCCGCAGCCACCAGGTGTCGGCCTTCGCCCCGGCGAGCCGGGTGCAGTCCACCCGCGACTGCTGCCCGGCGCCGATCCCCAGCGTCACGCCGTCGCGCACGTAGGCGACGGAGTTGGACTGCGTGTATCGGAGGGCGACCATGCCGAGCAGCAGGTCGTCCACGGCGTGGTCCGGCAGCGCCTCGCCATCCGCGTGCGCGAGCAGCCCGCGGTCGATCACCACCCGGTCCGTCGGCTGCGTGAGACGCACCCCGAAGACGTCCCTCGACTCCTCGGGCGGCGGCACGAAGCCCTCGTCCGCCTCCAGGACGACGAACGCGCCCTTCTTCTTCCGGCGCAGGATCTCGACGGCGCCGTCCTCGAAGCCCGGAGCCATGATCCCGTCGGAGACCATCCCCGCGAGGCGCATGGCCAGACCACGGGACACGGCATGGCCGATCGCGACGAAGTCCCCGTAGGACGACTTGGGGTCGGCGTCCCGCGCCCGGAGGTACGCGCTCGTCACGTCGTCGACCTCCTCGGCAGCAGCGAGCCCCGATTCGGCGCGGACCACCGCGTCCAACGAACCGGCACGCGCGACGCCAGCCGGGGACACGTGCTTGAAGGACGCCGCGACGACCGCCCCGAGCGCGACGCTCGCCTCGCGCACGAGCTGCCACGCGTTCACCGCGTCCAGCACGTTGACGTAGGACGGATCGCCGTTGACGATCCCGAACGGCAGACCACCCGGCCCCGCTGCCGTCATCCGCGCCGGCGCCCGGTGCGGGTTGATCCCGTATCGCATGTCCATGTCGCCGTCGCCTCCCGCGCCCGTGGTGTCGCTCGGAGGCCGATGCGCCGGAGGCGCGGGAGGCCGGTGAACGTGAGCGGCCAGTGAACCAAGGGGCGGCGGTGCGCCGCCGGGCGCGTGCACATCCGCGGCACCACGGTCGCGACGGGCCGCCGCTCGTAGGGTGGGAGCATGAGCGACCGAGACGAGAAGGCAGACGGCATCCGCACCGGGCGCGGCCCCGGGGATCCCGACGGGCTGGTGACCGTCGACGACGTGGTCTCCGACGACGACGCTCCGGCGGGCGTCGGCGACGCGGTCCGCGATCCCGACGGGACGACCTACGGCACGCCCGAGGTGGACACCCTCGAGGTCGAGGACGCGGATCCGGCGAGCGCCGCGTACCCCGCGGTCCCCGACAACCGCTCCGTCACCGCGGCCGACTCGCACATGAGCGCGCCCGCCGACGACGCCGCCGGGCACGTCGACCCCGAGGGCCGCTGACGTGACGGATCCGGCCGCCGCCGACGCCCCGCGCAAGCCGCTGGCCGAGCCCGCGCCCGTCGACGCCGACTCGGTGGCGGAGCTCGCCGAGGCCGCGGAGGAGGATGCCCGGGACGACGCCGCCGACCCGTTCGGCGAAGGCCCCGACGACCAGTGATCCACCCCGGGACGCGCCGCCACGACGGGTCCCCGACGCCGCACATGCGCGTTGCCTGAACGCCACCACACGCTTCCGGAGGCCGAGCGTAGCGTCGGACGCATGGACACCGACGACCCGCGCCTCCAGCCCGCGGACACCTCAGACACCAACCAGGACAAGGACTTCATCTCGCCCAGCGAGGACGACACGCGCGTCAAGCAGGAGCAGCAGATCACCGAGAGCGAGGGCGTCTCCGACGACGTGCCCGCCGCCGCGGACGACGTGCAGGTGCTCCCCGGATCGGGCGGACCCGACGACGTCGGCGAGATCGACGTGGATCCCGACGAGCTCAACCTGAGCGGAGACTCGATCCCCGGCCACCCCAAGCCCGAGGCCGGTGCATGACCGTGACCGACGCCACCGCCACCCCCGCTGACGACGCCACCGGCGATGACACGGCGCTCGACACCGAGGCCCTCGCGAACGAGACCGTCGTGAACGACGCCGTCGCGGGTGAGACCGTCCTCCCGGACACCGACGAGCCCGTCGAGGAGCCCGACGACGACGCCGTCATGGGCGCCGACGCGGAGCCCACCTCCGACGTCCTCGGCGTCGACGGGGAGGCGGAGCCCGTCCTCGCGGAGAACGACCTCGCGGGCCAGGACATCGACCTCGACGACACCCCGCCCAGCTGATCCACTCCCCACCTTCCCGCACGCAGATCACAGCACCAGGAGACACATGAGCACCGACCAGTACGCGTTCCAGGACCCGACCAAGATGTACGCGGAGATCCAGCCCAGCGCGCAGCAGCAGGACGGGCCCGGCCTCGACGCCGCGCTCGACGACACCGCGGACCGCGGCGAGAAGACGTACCGCGGATCGAACCGCCTCGTGGGACGCAAGGCCCTCGTGACCGGCGCCGACTCCGGCATCGGCGCGGCCGTCGCCATCGCCTACGCCCGCGAGGGCGCGGACGTCGCGCTCTCCTACCTCCCCGAGGAGGAGGAGGACGCGAAGAAGGTCGTCGCCCTCATCGAGGAGGCGGGACGCACGGCCGTCGCCATCCCCGGCGACATCGCCACGGCGGAGTTCAGCCGCGAGCTCGTCGCGAAGGCGGTCGATGGCCTCGGCGGCCTCGACATCGTCGTGAACAACGCGGGCAAGCAGCAGAACTTCGACTCCCTCGAGGACATCTCGGACGAGGAGTTCGACGTCACCTTCAAGACCAACGTCTACGCGATGTTCTGGATCACGAAGGCCGCGCTCCCCCACCTCAAGCCCGGCTCGTCGATCATCAACACGTCGTCGATCCAGGCCTACGCGCCCTCGCCGAACCTCGTGCACTACGCCACGACCAAGGCGTCGATCAACGCGTTCTCGAAGGGCCTCGCGCAGCAGCTCGCGCCCAAGGGCATCCGCGTGAACGTCGTCGCGCCCGGCCCGATCTGGACCCCGCTGCAGACCGCGGGCGGCCAGCCCGAGGACGCGCTGCCCGAGTTCGGCGAGGACACCCCCCTCGGCCGAGCCGGCCAGCCCGCCGAGCTCGCGCCCGCCTACGTGTTCCTCGCCTCCAACGAGTCGAGCTACGTGGTCGGCGAGACGCTGAACGTCAACGGCGGCATGCCGACGCCGTAGCGGACCCCGTTCCGACGGACCGCTCGACAGAACCGCCCGACGCCCGGACCGACCAGATGGTCGGCCCGGGCGTCGCCGCGTGCCGCTCGACGATCTGGAGCCGGACGCCGGGAGCGCACCGGAATAGGGTCGGGAGATGTCCGGCACCCCGGCCCGCGTCGGCGGGAACGTCCTCGCGGGGCTGGTCTCCGCCGTCCGCCTCGTCCGCCGGCCGCGACCGCTGCATCCGCACGGCGTCGCGCTCTCCGGGACTCTGACGCCCGTCGCCGGTCGCGCGGCATCGGGGCTCGCCTGGCTCGATGGGCTTGACGAGACGCTCGCCGTCGACGCCCGGTTCTCGCGGGGCGGCGGCCTCCCCGCGGCGCTCCCCGACGTGCTCGGGCTCGCGCTGCGGATACCGGGTGAGGGCGGCACCACGGTCGACGTGCTGCTCGCCACCACCGGGATCTCGCCCACCGGCCGGTTCCTGCTGGCGCCGCGGCGCGCCCTCTCGGGGGCGCGGTTGACGACGCTGATGCCGTACCGCGGATCAGCCGGGCCCGTGCTGCTCGGCGTGCTGGTGGACGCGGATCCGCCGCTCCCCGCGGGCGCGGACGACCTCGGTCGCGCGCTCGCGACGCGACCCGCGCGCATGCGGCTGGTGCACGCGACACCACGCGGACTCTGGCACGTCGCCGCGCGCATCGAGCTGACGCACGACGCCGCGGGACCGCTCGACACGGCGGCGCGCGCGGATCCCGTGCTCGCGGCACCGCCCGGCGACACGACGTACCCCTGGACGCGCCGGCTCCGCTCCCCCGGCTACCGCGTCGCGCGCGCGGGCCGACCGGTCGCGTCCCGGCACGCGTCCCACGATCCGGACGCCTGACCTGCGTGCCGCCGACGTGACATCAGCGCCCTCGACGCGGGTCGTGCGCCCTTGTCACTGCTCGCGGTCAGGCGTTGCCTGGAGTCAGAGCGTCGACGGCGGCGCCGGAACCGGCAGGAGACCCCATGAGGGAGCTGAGGCTCGTCGCGGCCATCGCGAGGATCGAGGACGCGGAGGCGCTGGATCCGATCGTCGACCGGGTGAAGGGCGTCGTCACCGCGCTGCTCAAGCCGCGCGCGCTGGCCGACCTCCTGCACGGCGTGCCGTTCGGGCACCCGCTGCACCCCGTGGCCGTGCTGATCCCCACCGGCGCCTGGCTCTCCTCCGCGGTGCTCGACCTCCTGCCCGGCAACGAGAAGGCCAGCCGCGCGCTCGTGGGCGTCGGCGTGCTGAGCGCGGCGCCCTCCATCGTGTCCGGCTACGCCGACTGGTCGCAGCTGCACGAGCAGCAGATGCGCGTCGGCATCGTGCACTCCGCCGCGAACGCGCTCGCGACGGGCATCTACGGGCTGTCGTGGATCCAGCGGGCCCGCGGCAAGCACACGAGCGGCAAGGTCCTCGGGCTCGCGGGCCTCGGACTCGTCTCGGCCGGCGGCTTCCTCGGCGGGCACCTCGCCTACCGCCAGGCGGCGGGCGCGAACCACGCCGAGGACGTGCCGCACCGCTTCCCCGCGGGCTGGCAGGAGCTCGGCCACCTCGACGAGCTGCCCGACGGCCGCCTCGCGACGCGCGACGTCGCGGGCCTGCCGCTCCTGGTGCGCCGGAACGGCATGACCGTGGATGCGCTGAGCGACGTGTGCAGCCACCTCTCCGCGCCGCTCCACGAGGGCGAGCTCGGCACGGACCCGAAGACCGGCGAGGCGTGCGTCACCTGCCCGTGGCACGACAGCGTGTTCAGCCTGAAGACCGGAGCGGTGATCCACGGCCCCGCGACCGCGCCGCAGCCCCGCTTCGAGACGCGCGTCACCGGCGGGCTCGTGGAGGTGCGGCTGCCGAACGCGGGCTGACCCGCGGCGCGTCAGCCGGTCGGCTCCGGGCCGAGCGGTCCCGCGTCCACCCGCGGCCCGGCTCGCAGCAGGGCCGCCGCCGCACCCGCGAGCACGACGCACATCACGACGATGAGCGCCCGGTACGGCACGTGGGCGACGAGGGACGCCCCCACCGCGATGGCCGCCGTCTGCGGAACCGTCAACGCCATGTCGAAGGCCGAGTACACGCGGCCGCGCAGCCGATCGGGCGATCGCCGCTGGATGAGGGTCGTGCAGCCGACGACGAGCGGAGGCAGCGCCGCACCGAGGACGAAGGACCCGATGAGGACCGCCGTCACGTCCGGCAGCATCCAGACCAGGAAGCCCGCCGCGAGCATCGCGGACGCGCCGCCGGCGACACGCAGCTCGCCGCGCCGCCGGATCAGCCGCGCGGAGAGGACCCCGCCGACGAGGGCGCCGGCGCCCTGCAGGCTGGACGTCGCGGCGAGGAACGACGGCTCGAGGCCCAGACCCCGACTCACGACGGCGAATATCACGCTCTCCGCGAGGCCGAGCGCCACCCACACCCACGCGCAGGCGACCACGACGACGCGCAGCGCGGGGTCGAGACGGATGCGCGCGAAGCCCGCGCCGATGTCCGCCCGCGCGGAGACCCCGCGGTCGCGCGCGGACGGGGCCGGCTCGTCGACCCGGACGAGCAGCAGCGCGACGACCGCCAGGGCGAACGAGACCGCGTCGACGACGGCGACCACCCCTCCCCCGAACGCCGTGAACAGGCCGACTCCCACGATCGGGCTGAGCACGCGCGCGCCCTGCTGGAACGTCTGGAGCAGGCCGTTGGCGTCGCCGAGGAGGTCCTCCGGCACGATCGCGGGCAGGAGCGCCGACTGCGCCGAGGCGATGATCGTCGACGCGGCTCCGTACAGCGTCATGACGGCGTAGACGAGCCAGACGTCGCCGGAGTCGCGGACCAGCAGCAGGAGCAGGACGGCAGCGCCCGTCAGCGCGTTCACGACCATGAGCAGGGGCCTCCGGCGCACGCGGTCGACGAGCACCCCGACGAACGGCGACGCCAGCGCGGGCACCGCGAGGAACAGGAAGGTGGAGGCGGCGGCGCCGTCGGATCCGGTCAGCTCCCGCACCCACACCGCCGCGGAGAGGAACAGAGCCGTGTCGCCGAAGATCGAGACGATCTGCCCGCCCAGGTAGATCCGCGAACGGCGATCCCGTACGAGTCGCATCAGGGGCCGGGCGGCGATCTCCGTCACGGGGCCGGCCGCATCGGGTATCCGAGCAGGAGCAGCTCGACGGGCAGCGCACCCGCGGGTCGGGACGCGGGATCCGCGCGGCGCTCGCGGTGGAGCGGCCGGATCAGGTCCTCGATGCGTTGCCGCAGCTCCCCCAGCTCCGACGGCGTCAGCCAGTACCCGTACTGGTCGTGCACGGCGGCCGTGCGCCACTCCTCCGCGTAGTCGGACTCGGTCTCCCGCCAGGTCCCGTACCGCGTCAGCCACCGCTCGACGAGGACGCGGTGGAGGACCTCGCCCGCCCGCCGCTCGTCCTGGCTCCCCTCCGGCTCGAGGTGGAGACCGTCGCTCGCCACCTCCCACGGCCGCGCGCGCCCGCCGGGACGCGGTGCCTCGCGGACGAAGCCGTGCGCCGCCAGGTGCCGCAGGTGGAAGGAGCAGAGGCTGGGCGACGCTCCCACGCGGGGCGCGAGCTGCGACGCGGTGAACGGGCCGTCGAGCGTCAGCTCCTCGAGGATCGCGAGCCGCAGCGGATGCGCGAGCGCGCGCAGCTCGGCGGCGCCAGTGACGCGCCGTGGTTCGGACCGTGCATCGAAAGACATCTTTCGATGGTCGCGATGCGGCATCCGCGGCGCGCGCGTCCTCCACAGCCGGGGCAGGCGTCAGGCGGTGGCGTCCGCTGCCCCGCGCAGCGCCACGACCGCGAGCAGCGCGCATCCCGCGAAGACGATCGCACCCGCGACGGTCGGCAGCGCGATGCCGGAGGTCGCGAGCAGGCCGCCCAGCGCGGATCCGGCGGCGAGGCCGAGCAGGCTGACCACCCGGCCCGCAGCGCCCACGCGCCCGAGGAGGTCCGCCGGCACGAGCCGCTGCCGGAGCGTGGTCGCGCAGATGCTCCAGACCACCGCGTGCAGGATGTAGAGCGCGAGCAGGATCCCGGCGACGATCGGGTCGCGCGTCACGGCGAGGCCCGCGAGGCTCGCGGCACCGAGCGCGAGCGCCGCCGTGATGGTCCACCGGGAGCCGAGGCGGGCCCGGAGCGGGGCGGCGATCGCGGATCCGGCCAGGCCGCCGAGCGCGCTGGCCGCGAGGAGCACGCCGTAGCCGGCGGCGTCGAGTCCGAGCCGCTCGCCCGCGAAGAGCACGAGGACCGAGAACGGCAGCATGTAGCCGACGCTCGCGAGGCCGCCGATGAGGGCGAGGGATCCGACCACGCGGTGCCGGGCGAGCCAGCGCACGCCCTCCGCGGCCTCGCGGAAGACGGAGGGGCGCGGGCTCGAAGCGGAAGACGCCGGATCCACCCGCCGCGGCAGCGCGAGCGCCACCGCACCCGCCGCCACCCACAGCCCGCCCGTGGCGTACACGGGAACCGCGGCGGCGAGCGCGAACAGGATCCCGCCGAGCGGCGGCCCCACGAACTCGTCCGCCACGAGCTGCGTGCCGGTGATGCGCGCGTTCGCCCGGTCGAGCCGGTCACCCGGCACGATCGACGGCAGCACGGCGACCGCGGCCCCGTCGGCGGCGCTCTCGAGCACGCCCACCACGGCCATCACCGCGTAGAGCACCGCCAGCGACGCGACGCCCGACTGGATGGACACCGCGAGCCCCAGCACCGCGACACCCCGCAACAGGTTCGCGACGACGATCAGCGTGCGCCGGTCGAGCCGGTCGACGTACACGCCCACGGGCAGCGCGACCAGCAGCCGCACGAGCGCGTACGTGGTCGCGAGCCCGGCGACGCCGCGCGGGTCGTCGGTGAGGCCCGCCGCGACGAGCGGCATCGTGACGAAGACGAGCCCGTCCGCGAGGTTGGAGAGCGCGTTCGCGCCCCACAGCGCCCGGAACGGGCTCGTGGATCTCACGCCGTGCTCCTCGGGGCGGCGTGCGCCCCGAGGAGCCGCGGCATCGGGATCAGATCCCGGCGCCCTCGGACGCGGCCGTCTTCGGGCCGACATCCGTGGAGGTGGAACCGGCGCCGGCGGACGTGCCCGCGGCGGTCGACCCGAGGAACGAGCTCAGCGCCGTCGCGACGTCGATGCCCGTGGTGTCCTTGAGCAGCTTCGGCAGCGTCGCCATGTTCTCGGCCACCGAGCGGTTGAGCGCGTTCGCGCCGTCCGCCGAGATGATCGTCATGTTGTCGACGTTCGCCAGCGGCGCCGCCATCTCGCGGGCGATCTCCGGCATCGACGCGATGATGCGCGCCTGCAGCGCCTCGCGCGACAGCTTGTTCTGCGCCTCGGCGAGCGCGGCGGCCGCCTCGGCCTCCGCCTGTCCGCGGGCCTGGATCGCGTCGGCGTTCGCCTTCCCGAGCGCGGTGATGGACGCGGCCTCGTTCACGGCAGCGGTCTTCGCCGCCTCGGCGTTCTGCGTGCGCTGGTAGACCTCCACGTCGACCTTCGCCTTCTCGGCGTCGCGGGCCGCCTGCGCGTCCTGGACGGTCGCGTACTTGCGCGCCTCGGCGGGGAGCTCGACGTCGATGCGCAGGCGCTCCTTGGAGACCTCGGCCTGCGCGGCCACGGCGGTGCGCTCCTGGTCGGCGACGAGGCGGTCCTGCTCGGCCTTCGCCAGCTCGCCGGCCGCGTACGCGGTGGCGTTGGCGCGGTCGGTGTCGGCCTTGATGGCCGCGCGACGCAGGTCGAGCTCGAGCTGGCGCTCGGCGGTCTGCTGATCGTTCTCGATCGCGGCGAGCGCGGAGATCCGCTTGTTCTCGGCCTCCGCGACCTCGGCGACCTGGCGGGCGCGCGCGGCGTTCGAGCGGGCCCGGTCGTCGAGGTAGGAGCTGCCGGGGGTCGTGATCTCGCGGACGTTGAGCGTCTCGATCTGGAGGCCCAGCTCCGCGAGGTCGTTCTTCGTCTGGTTCACGGCCTCCTGCGCCACGACCGAGAAGCTCTTCACGAGCTCATCGACGGGACGGTCGCCGATGAGACCGCGGATCGCGCCCTCGAGCGACTGCCGCACGATCTCCGGCAGGGCGTCCTGCTGGAGGAGGTAGCGCTGCACGGCGCGGCGCACGCCGTCCTCGGTGCCCGTGACCTTGAAGTTGACGGTCGCGACGACCGCGGTGTTGATGAAGTTCGCGTCACGCGCCTCGGCCGTGACGCTCGTCTGGTACTGCTCCAGGGAGAGCGTGAATCCCTCCTGGAAGATCGGCCAGATGAAGGTCCGGCCGCCGATGATGACCTTCTGCGGGCTGGAGAAGCCCGCGCCGCCCTCGCTCTTCTCGGCGTTGCGGCCGACGATGACGAGCGCCTGGTTCGGCGGGACGCGGCGGACGCGGGAGGCGATGAACGCCACCAGCGCCACGAGTATGACGATGACGACGATGACGGCGATGGCTGTGGTGCCGCCGGAGATCAGGTCCACGGGATGGTTCCTCTCGTTGGGACGGGTGCTGCTAGGTGGTGGGGTCGGCGTCGGCGTCGGGTTCGACGCGCACGCGGAACCCGTCCTCCGAGACGACGCGGATGCGGGTGCCGACGGCGAGGTGCGCGTCGCTCATGGCGAGCCGGCGCTCCAGCTCGCGGATGTGCTCGAGCCGCACCTCGCCGCCGGCGGGCGAGGTGGGCGAGGTCACGACGCCGACCATGCCGACGGGCGAGTACGAGCCGCCGCTCTCCTGCTTCGCGACGAAGCGGACGGTGAGCTGCACCACGACGAGGGCGACGAGCGCGAGGGCGACGGCGATCGCGATGGCGCCGCCGGATCCGATGCCGGCCTGGTCGGCGAGCACGCCGCCGACGCCGTAGATGGCGAGGGCCGCGCCGAGCGCGACGCCGGAGACGAGGCCGTCGCCGCCGCCGATCGCGTCGAGCAGGTCGCCGAGCACGATGCTGGAGAGGAGGAGCAGGAGGCCGACGGCCCCGACGACCACGAAGACGATCACGCCGCGGCTCCCGGGCAGGCCGCCGCGGCAGAGACGTGCGCGCCGTCGTGGTGCGTGGTCATGCGGGGCCGATCTGCCGTGTGCGTGTCCTCCGAACGTACCGGCTGATCCGCCCAGCGTCGCCTCCTCGTCCGGGGGCCGCCCCACCGCCTATGCTCCGCGCGCCGCGCGTAGCCTCGGGAGGTGATCCTCCTGTTCGGCACGCGCGCCCGCGACGCCCTCATCGTCATCGTGACCTTCGCGTGCCTGCGCTGCGGCGTGACGAGCGCCCAGCGCGTGCTCCACCGGACGCTCCGCTTCACGGTCTTCTTCGTGCCGCTGATCCCGCTGCGCTCGACCTACCGCGTCGAGTGCCCGAGCTGCGGGCTCGAGACCCGGCTCTCGAAGGACCAGGCGATGCACGCCCTCGAGTGGGCCGTGCGGAACCGGGGCGCGCGGCGCTGAGCCGGCTCGCGCCGCTCTCCCAGGAATCCCTACCAGGGGTTAGGAATAAGTTTCGTCGCGCGCTTAGAGTGATCGTGGGCTCCGGCCCATCTGCCATCAACGACGACGGGAGGGATGCGATGACGCATTCGATCAGCAGGAGACAGGCACTGGGGGTGGGGGCCGCCGCCGCAGGGACGCTCGCCCTCGCGTCGTGCTCCGCGCCGGGCGGGAGGCTGGTCAACTCCGATCCGGTCATCCCGGCCGTCGCGGCCGGCGAGAAGGTCACGCTCACGTACTGGGCATGGCTCAAGGACCTGCAGAAGGTCGCGGACGTCTGGAACGCGCAGAACCCCGACATCCAGGTCGAGGCGGTCTGGATCCCCGGCGGCAACGCCGGCGGCTACCAGAAGATGTACTCCGCCATCACGGCGGGCGGCGGCCCCGACATCGGCCAGGTCGAGCTCCGGCAGCTGCCCGAGTTCCTCCTCGCCAACGGCCTCGTCGACCTCACCCGATACGGCGTCGAGGAGTACAGGGACAGCTACGACGAGGCGCTGTGGAAGCAGGTGAGCTTCCAGGACGGCGTCTTCGGGATCCCGCAGGACTCCGGCCCCATGGCCTTCTACTACCAGCGAGAGCTCCTCGACCAGGTGGGCGGCCAGCCGCCGGCGACCTGGGACGACTGGGCGACGCTCGGCGCCGAGGTGCGGAAGACCGGCGCCGGCAACTACCTCGACTGCTTCCCCGTGGCCGACGCCTCCGTCTTCACCTCATACGCGACGCAGGCCGGCGCGAGCTGGTTCAAGGTCGACGGCGAGCGCTGGGTGGTCGACATGCTCGACGACCGCACGATGGAGGTCGCCGCGTTCTTCGACAAGGCCATCGACGACGACGTGGTCAACACCTCGTACTCGGCCTTCTCCCCGCCGTGGACCGCGGCCGCCGCGGACGGCAAGGTCTTCGGCGTCACGAGCGCCAGCTGGGGCGACGCCCTCATCCAGTCGGTCTCCGGCGGCGAGGGCAAGTGGAAGGTCGCGCCCATGCAGACGTGGGGCTTCGACGGGGCGTACGGATCCAGCTACCTCGGCGGATCCACCGCGGCCGTGCTCGCGAACAGCAAGCACCCGGCGGAGGCGCTCAAGTTCATGACGTGGATGACGACCTCCCCGGAGGGCATCGACGCGATGATCAAGAACTCGGGCATCGGCTGGTCGCCGTCGCCCGACTACATCGGCGCCTCCCGGCAGGAGCCGAGCGAGTGGTTCAGCGGCCAGAGCTACAACGAGGAGGTGTTCGCGCCCGCGGCGAAGGAGCAGAACCTCGACTGGACCTGGTGCCCGCTCACGCAGTACACGCTGAACACGCTGCAGGACGAGTTCCGCCGCAAGCTCACGAGCGGCCAGACCCTCGTCGAGTCCCTCCCCCTGGCGCAGGAGGCCGTGATCGAGGCCTTCCGCAACAAGGGCCTCTCGGTCGAGGCGGCCTCCGCATGAGCGTCGACACGCGACCGGCCCGCGGCGAGCGCGCCGCCACCCGTCCCGTCCGCGCCGAGCGCTCGGGCGTCACGAAGGGCCAGCTGAAGAAGTCGCAGACCATCGCGCCGTGGGTGCTGCTCGCGCCGTTCCTCGCGGTCTTCCTGCTGACCTTCGTGCTCCCGATCATCTACGCGGTGTTCCAGTCGTTCACGACCGTGCGGCGGGAGGGCCTGTTCGGCGAGCAGGGCGTCACCACCGTCTTCGCCGGGTTCGAGAACTACGCGCTCGCGCTCGCGAACGACGCGTTCACCGCATCCATCGGCCGGGTGCTGCTCTTCGGCGTCGTGCAGGTGCCGGTGATGATCATCCTCTGCACGATCCTCGCGCTCCTGCTCGAGTCGGCGTCGGCGAAGTGGCCCCAGTTCTTCCGGGCGGCGTACTTCATGCCGTACGGCGTGCCGGGCGTCATCGCCACGATCCTCTGGGGCTTCCTCTACATCCCGGGACTATCTCCCATCATCGACATCGGCCAGATGTTCGGGATCCAGCTCGACTTCCTCGGCGCGGGCACCGTGCTCTGGTCCATCGCGAACATCGTGACCTGGACCTACACGGGCTACAACATGCTCATCATCATCGCCCAGCTGAAGTCGATCCCCGGGGACGTGTACGAGGCCGCGCGCATCGACGGGGCGGGCGCGTGGCGCACGGCGATGTCGATCCAGCTGCCGCTCATCCGGCCGGCGCTCGTGCTCGCGACCGTCTTCTCGATCATCGGGACGCTGCAGCTGTTCGCGGAGCCGCAGGTGCTCGCCACCTCGGCCCCCGCGATCGACTCGCAGTACACGCCGAACCTGTCGGCGTACACCACGGCGTTCGCGTACAACGACTACGGCGTCGCCGCGGCCCAGGCGGTCATCATCGCCCTCGCCGCGTTCGTGCTGTCGTTCGTGTTCCTGGCGTTCACGAACAGGAAGCCCAAGGAGGAGCGGGAAGCCGCCGCAGCGAGGAAGAAGGGGGCACGCGCATGACCGCCACGGAGGCACGACCGACCACCACGGAGAGCGCCGCGGAGAAGGCGGAGCAGAAGCGCCTCGCGCAGGCCGCCGAGTCGAAGGTGAGCCGACCGTCGAAGGACGGCAGCGCCCCGGGCGCGGGCACGAAGCCGGCGACGCGGATCATCGTCACGGCGATCCTCACGCTCGTCGCGCTGTACTTCCTCGTCCCCGTCTACTACATCGTGGTCGCCGCCACGAAGACGACGGCCGACCTGTTCAGCACCAACGGGTTCCTGTTCGCGAACATGAACCTCTGGCAGAACCTCACGATGGTGTTCACGTACGACGGCGGCATCTTCGTGCGCTGGTTCATGAACTCGGTGCTGTACGCCGGGGTGGGCGCGCTCGTCGCGACGTACTTCGCCGCCGCCGGCGGGTACGCGCTCGCCAAGTACAAGTTCAAGGGGTCGAACATCGTGTTCGGCACCATCCTCGGCGGGGTGCTCGTGCCGGGCACGGCGACCGCGCTTCCGCTGTTCCTGCTGTTCAGCAGCATGGGGATCGCGAACACGTACTGGTCGGTGCTCATCCCGTCTCTCGTGTCGCCGTTCGGCCTGTTCCTCTGCCGGATCTACGCGCAGGCGTCGGTGGAGGACGCGGTGATCGAGTCGGGCCGGATCGACGGGGCGAGCGAGCTGCGGATCTTCCACACGCTCGCGCTCCGCTCCATGACGCCCGCGCTCGTGACGGTGTTCCTGTTCCAGCTCGTCGGCATCTGGAACAACTACTTCCTGCCGCTGATCATGCTGGCCGACACGAAGCTGTACCCGATCACGCTCGGCCTCAACAACTGGCGGAGCCAGGTCGACCGGCTGCCGGAGTTCTACCAGCTGACGACGGGCGGCGTGCTCGTCTCGATCATCCCGCTCATCGCGGCGATGATCGTGCTGCAGCGGTTCTGGCGGGGCGGTCTGACGGACGGCGCCGTGAAGGGCTGATGCGGGACGGACAGCACCCGACACGGCGGACGGCCGTGAAGGGCTGATGCAGGACGGACAGCACCCGACACGGCGGACGGCCGTGGAGGGCTGACCTGCCCGCGCACGGATCCCGGACGGCCGGGCAGGGCGACCTGCCCGGCTGTCGGCGCATTCGGCGCGTCACCCCCCGACCCACGATGATGGATGCGCGGCACGTCGCCGCACCCGCCCACGCGCAAGGAAGCCCATGACGCACGCCCTCCCCTACTTCGAGGACTTCGCCCCCACGACGGGCGCGGCCCGCCGTCCCCGGTCCTGCCTGCACTCGGATGCCCCGCGCATCGTGCTGAACGGCGACTGGCGGTTCCGCCTCTCCCCCACCCCGCGCGGCCTCTCCGACGAGATGGCCGACCCCGCGTTCGACGACTCCGGCTGGGACGAGATCCCCGTGCCGAGCCACTGGGTGCTCGGCCAGGACGGCCGCTTCGGCCTCCCCGCCTACACGAACGTGCAGTACCCGTTCCCCGTCGAGCCGCCCTTCGTCCCGGACGAGAACCCCACGGGCGACTACCGCGTCGAGATCGACGTGCCCACCGACTGGCAGTCGCTCGAGCGCGTCGTGCTCCGCTTCGAGGGCGTCGAGTCGGCGTTCAAGGTGTGGCTGAACGGCGAGGAGGTCGGCACCGCGATGGGATCCCGCCTCTCGCACGAGTTCGACGTGACGGCGTCGCTCCGCCCGGGACCCAACGTGCTCGCCGTGCGCGTGCACCAGTGGTCGATCGCCAGCTACCTCGAGGACCAGGACCAGTGGTGGATGCCCGGCATCTTCCGCGACGTCACCCTCCTCGGCCGTCCCCAGGGCGGCATCGACGACGCGTGGACCCGCGCCGAGTACGACCACGAGACGGGTGCCGGCACGGTGCACGTCGAGGTCGACGCGGAGCCGACCGCGTTCCCCGTCACGTTCGAGGTCGAGGACCTGGGGATCCACGTCACGTGGGACACCCCCGCCGACGTCGCGCCCGTGCACGTCGACAGCGTCGAGCCGTGGAGCGCCGAGAACCCCACGCAGTACCAGGGCTTCCTCCGCACCAACGTCGAGGCGCTCTCCATCCGCCTCGGGTTCCGCACCGTGCGCATCGAGGGCGACCGGTTCCTCGTCAACGGCCGTCGCGTGGTCTTCCACGGCGTCAACCGGCACGAGGCCCACCCCGAGCGCGGCCGCGTCTTCGACGAGGAGCACGCGCGCGCCGACATGCTGCTGATGAAGCAGCACAACGTCAACGCGATCCGCACCAGCCACTACCCGCCGCACCCCCGCGTCCTCGACCTCGCCGACGAGCTCGGCTTCTGGGTCATCGACGAGTGCGACCTCGAGACCCACGGCTTCGAGTTCGGCGGCTGGGTCGGCAACCCCAGCGACGACCCGCGCTTCGCCGACCACTACCTCGACCGGATCGAGCGCACGATCGAGCGCGACAAGAACCACCCCTCGATCGTCATGTGGTCGCTCGGCAACGAGGCCGGCACCGGGCGCAACCTCGCTGCCATGTCGGCGTGGGTGCACCGCCGCGACCCGGGCCGCCCCGTGCACTACGAGGGCGACTACACGGGCGAGTACACCGACGTCTACTCGCGCATGTACTCGAACCTGCAGGAGACCGAGTCCATCGGCAGCGACGTGATCCCGGGCGACCTGCTCGGCTGCACGCCCGGCGAGGGCATGCGCCAGCGCACCAAGCCCTTCATCCTCTGCGAGTACGTGCACGCCATGGGCAACGGCCCCGGCCAGATCGGCGAGTACGAGGACCTCGTGCTCCGCTACCCGCGCCTGCACGGCGGCTTCGTGTGGGAGTGGCGCGACCACGGCATCCTCACCGAGACCGCCGACGGCGAGGCGTTCTACGCCTACGGCGGCGACTTCGGCGAGGTCGTGCACGACGGCAACTTCGTGATGGACGGCATGGTCCTGCCCGACGACACCCCCACGCCCGGCCTCGCCGAGTACAAGGCCGTCGTGCAGCCCATCGCGTTCGGGCTCGAGCGCGACGGCGGATCCGCGTCCCTCGTGGTCGAGAACCGCTACCACTCCGTGTCCACCGCGCTCGCGAGCCTCGTCTGGGTGCTCGCGGTCGACGGCGACGACGTGGCGACCGGGGTCCTCGACGCCGAGGCCGTCGCGGCCGGCGAGACCGCGCGGATCCCGCTGCCCGCCGACGCGCTCGACGCGGGCGAGCTCGCGGGCGACGGCGCCGAGGGCTCTGCGCCCGAGGTGTGGCTGACCGTGCAGGCGATCCTCCGCGACGACGAGCCGTGGGCCGAGGCCGGCCACGTGGTCGCCGTCCAGCAGTTCGACCTCACGCCCGCTCCGCGACCCGCCGTGCCCGCGCGCTGGGTCGACGCCGACGAGGAGACGTACCCCGCGTCCGGCGCGACGCGCCTCACCCTCGGCGACGGCGAGTTCGACCTCGCCACCGGGCGCCTCGTGCGCCTCGGCTCGCTCGAGGTCGACGGCCCGCGCCTCGAGCTGTGGCGCGCGCCCACCGACAACGACCGCAGCGACAGCAGCGGCTCGTACGAGCTGGCGGATCCGCGCCTCACCTTCGGCAAGGGCGTCCCCGGCCCGTCGAGCGACGCGCGCTGGCGCGGAGCGGGCCTCGACCGGCTCACCCACCGGGTCCGCTCGGTGAAGGTCGGATCCGGCTCGCTCACGGTCGTCGTGCGCACGAGCGCGGCGCAGTCCTTCGACTCGGTCGACACGACGTACTGCTGGACCGAGGGCGCCGACGGCGACCTGGGCCTCCGCGTCGACATCGTGCCGAGCGCCGGATGGGCCATCACCTGGCCGCGCGTCGGGATCCTGTTCGACCTGCCCGCGAGCGTCACCAACGCGGAGTGGTTCGGCACCGGGCCCTTCGAGTCGTACCCCGACTCGCGGCGCGCGGCGCTCGTCGGCCGGTTCTCGTCGCTCGTCGACGACCTGGGCGCCGTGTACTCGATGCCCCAGGAGACCGGCCACCGCAGCGACCTGCGGGAGCTCGAGCTCGGCACGTTCGACGGCGAGGGCGGCATCGTGGTCCAGGCCCGGCCCGACACCGCGGGCCGCCGCCCCGGCTTCACGGCCTCGCGGCACACACCGCAGGAGCTGGACCGCGCGGCGCACCCGCACGAGCTGCCCGCGAGCGAGGCGGTGCACCTCTACATCGACGCCGCGCAGCACGGGCTCGGCTCGCGCGCGTGCGGGCTCGACGTGCTGCCCGAGCACCAGCTGTGGCCCTCGGCCCGCACGCTGGAGCTCACCATCCGCAGCCGCTGACGCGGAACGGGTCCGGGCCGCCCATCCGGGCGGCCCGGCGCGCGCCCTTCCCCCGGGAGGGCGAGCAAGCTGGAGACGACGGCGTCCGATGGCGGGCGCGAGGAGGACGCATGACCGACACCATCGAGCAGGGCACCGCGGGCACCAACTGGGCCGGCAACTACGCGTACCGGGCCCGCGAGGTCCGCACGCCGACGAGCGTCGAGGAGCTGCGGGCCATCGTCCGCGACGCGCCGACGATCCGCGTGCTGGGATCCCGCCACTCGTTCAACGACATCGCCGACTCGGAGGTGCTGGTCTCGCTCGCCGAGCTGCCGGCCGACCTCGTGATCGACCGCGACGCCAGCACCGCCACGTTCTCCGCGGGCCTCCCCTACGGCAAGCTCGCGGAGCTCCTCGGCGAGGAGGGCCTCGCGATCCACAACCTCGCGTCGCTGCCGCACATCTCCGTCGGCGGCGCCATCGCGACCGCGACCCACGGATCCGGCATCGGCAACGGCAACCTCGGCACCGCCGTCGCGGCGCTGGAGATGATCACCGCCGACGGCGAGACGGTCACGTACCGCCGCGGGGACGACGACTTCGACGGCGTCGTGGTGGGCCTCGGCGCGCTCGGCGTCGTCACGCGCGTGACCCTCGACGTCGAGCCCGCCTACCTCGTGCGCCAGCGCGTGTTCGAGGGCCTGTCGTGGGACGCGTTCGACGAGAACCTCGAGGACGTCTTCGGCGGCGCGTACAGCGTCAGCGTCTTCACGCGCTTCGGCGAGGCCACCGACCAGGTGTGGCTGAAGAGCCGCGTGCAGCTCGACGTCGACGGCCAGCCCGAGGACGAGGTCGTCGTGGCCGACTACTTCGGGGCGCCCGCCGCCACCGAGGAGCGCCACCCGATCCTCGGCATCGACCCGGTGAACAGCACGTCGCAGCTCGGCGTCGTGGGCCTCTGGTCCGACCGCCTCTCGCACTTCAAGATGGGCTTCACGCCGAGCGACGGCGAGGAGATCCAGTCGGAGTTCCACGTGCCGCTCGACCGCGCCGTCGAGGCCGTGCGGGCGCTCCGCGACATGGGCGACCGGATCCGCCCGATCCTCCTCGTGTGCGAGCTGCGCGCCGTCGCCGAGGACCGCCTCTGGCTGAGCCCCCAGTTCGGGCAGACGACCATCGGCCTGCACTTCACGTGGAAGCGCGACCAGGCGGCCGTCGAGGCCGTGCTCGCCGAGCTCGAGGCGGCGATCCGGCCGTTCGGCGCGCGCCCGCACTGGGGCAAGGTCTTCACCGCGACAGCGGCCGACATCGCCCCGCTCTACCCGCGATCGGGCGACTTCCTCGCCCTCGCCGAGCGCCTGGACCCGACGGGGAAGTTCCGCAACGCGTGGTTCCAGCGCTCGCTCCTCGGCTGAGCGGCATCCGCCCCTGACCGGGACCGCACCCGGGGATCCGCGACGCGCCGGCTCATTCCGTCGGCGCGCCGCGATCCCGGGTCGGCGTCGAGAACGGCGCGTAGGGTGAGGACCATGGCGCCCGAGACCTCCTCCTACGTACCTGCCCCCGGGCGGATCACGATGTTCTCCACCACCTGGTGCGGCTACTGCCGCCGACTGAAGTCCCAGCTCGACAGGGCCGGCATCGGCTACGACGAGGTGGACATCGAGCAGGTGCCCGGCACCGCTGAGCTCGTCGAGGCCATCAACGGCGGCAACCAGACCGTGCCGACCGTGCTGTTCCCCGACGGCTCGTCCGCCACCAACCCGTCGCTCGCCGACGTGACCGCGAAGGTGGCCTGAGCCATGCAGCACCACGACCTCAGCGTGATCCCCGACTTCCTCGCCGCATGGATGCGCGAGCAGCGCTGGTTCGCCTCGAAGGGCACGGAGCCGCGCCTCGAGCGCATCGGCGGCTGGAGCTTCAGCGACGAGGGCTGGTTCGCCCGCATCGAGACGCACCTGATCATCGACCACGGCAGCGCCAAGCCCGTGCTGTACCAGGTGCCGCTCACCTACCGGCAGGCGCCGCTGGAGGAGCTGAAGCCCTTCCACATCGGCACCACCGTCGAGGACGACGGCGTCGAGCTGCACGTCTACGACGGCCCCCACGACCCCGCGTACGCGTGGGCGCTCATCCGCACGATCCTCGACGACCGCGACGCCGACGTCGACGAGACGTCGCTCGGCGCGACCGCGCGCGGGCAGCGCCAGCCGGGCGTGGAGATCGCGACCGTCGTCGGATCCCACGTGCTATCGGGCGAGCAGTCGAACACGTCGATCATCTACGACATGGTCTCGGCCGACGGCCACGCCGTGAACCCGATGATCGTCAAGGTGTTCCGCGCGCTGCACCACGGCGAGAACCCGGACGTCGTGCTCCAGTCCGCCATCGCGGGAGCCGGATCCCGGCTCGTGCCGCAGACCATGGGCAGCGTGCTCGCCGAATGGAGCGACTCCGGCCGCGAGGAGGGGCGCGCCATCGGGCACGTCGCCTTCGCGCAGGAGTTCCTGCCGGGCGTGACCGACGCCTGGCGCGTCGCGCTCCGTGCCGCCGAGGCCGACGCCGACTTCCAGGCCGAGGCCCGCGCGCTCGGGGAGGCGACGGCCGACGTGCACGCCACGCTCGCCGCCGCGCTTCCCACCGTCGAGGCAACGCCCGACGTGATCGAGGGGATCATGGTCAGCTTCCGCCGCCGCCACGCGACGGCCGAGCGCGAGGTCCCCGAGATCGCCGCCTTCCACGACGCCATCTCGAGCGTGTACGACGCCGCCGAGAAGGGCGAGTGGCCGAAGCTTCAGCGCATCCACGGCGACTACCACCTCGGCCAGGTGCTCTCGGTGCCGAACCGCGGCTGGGTGCTCCTCGACTTCGAGGGCGAGCCGCTCCGGCCGATGCACGAGCGCTCGCTGCCCGACGTCACGCTGCGCGACGTGGCCGGCATGCTCCGCTCGTTCGACTACGTCGCGGGCTCCTACGCCCTCGCGCACCCCGGCAAGTCGGCCGCCGCGTGGGCGTCCGCCGCCCGCCGCGCGTTCGTCGACGGGTACATCGCCCGCTCCGGCACCGACCTCCGCGCGAACCGGGCCCTGCTCGACGCGTTCGAGATCGACAAGGCCGTCTACGAGGCGATCTACGAGGTCCGCAACCGGCCCGGCTGGCTGTCGATCCCCCTGCAGGCCGTCGCGCGCCTCGCCACCCGCTCGAGCACGCTCGGCGCGGCGACGACGCCGGGCGCGACCGGTCCGCGCGAGGCGGGGCCGATCACCTCCTGAGCGGGATGAGGGAAATGGCGCATCACGAGCGGGACGACGCTCCGGGCCATTTCCGTGGACCCTTGCGAAGGCCCGTATCGCGCTAGTATCGTCGACCCATCGAACGAATCCGAATACGTCATGGCTTCACCGCCACGAATGCGAGGAGACGCAGATGAGAAACGTCAAGGCCCTGTCAACGGCCGCCATCGCGGGGGCCATCCTCCTCGGTACGGCAGCGCCGGCGCACGCCCAATGGGGCCAGCAGCCGAATCCGGGTTACTGCTCGTCGTCCACGGGCTGCTACATGGAAAACGGGCGACCCGTGCAGACCACGGTGGGCCCGGACCTCACGCAGCGGGAGAAGGACCTCCAGCTGCAGTGCAACCTCCGGCTCGCCGGCACCGCCTTCGCGGGCGCGGGAGGCGTGATGTCCCGGAACGTCTTCGCCATCCTGGGCGCCGCGTTCAACGGCGGGGCGGCGCTCCAGGGACCGTGCAAGGAGTTCTGGGACTCGACGTCCCGATTCCGCGGCTGACGTCCGCACACGCACATGAACAGGGCACTCGCCGTATCGGGCGTCCTCCTCGGGATCCTGTCGTACTCGTATCTGACGGAGGACGTCATCTCGGGATCGGTGGGAATCGCCGGGAGCGCATTGATGATCGTGGGTGCGGTCCGCGCCGGGGCACGAGAGCGTCGCGGAGACCGCTCCCGCGGATGAGGAGACGACCGGGGAATCCGGATATCCGGATATCCGGATATCCGGTCCCCCGATATCCGGATGTCCGGCTCGATGGACTCGTCCCCTGCACGAGAGGGCACGAACGCGCACCGTGCGGCCGCGCTCCGGGCCTCGCCGGGTGCCGTCGGTAGGCTGGCGGGATGACCGACCCCGCCGTCCCGGCCGTCTCCTCCCCCGCATCCGCCTCCCCCTCCAGCCCTCCCGTCGCGGACCAGCGCCCGATCGAGCGCACCTTCCACGGCGACACGTTCGTCGACCGCTACGAGTGGCTGCGCGCCAAGGACGACGCCGATGTGATCGCGCACCTCGAGGCGGAGAACGCGTACGCGGAAGCGCAGACGGCGCACCTGGAGCCCCTGCGCGAGGCGATCTTCACGGAGATCAAGGACCGCACGCAGGAGACCGACCTCTCCGTCCCCGTCCGCGAGGGCGACTGGTGGTACTACGCCCGCACGGTCGAGGGGTCGCAGTACGCGATCCGCTGCCGCCGGCCCGTCGCGGGTCCTGACGACTGGACGCCGCCCGTCGTCGAGCCCGCGGCCGACGGCGGCGCGGTCCCCGGCGAGCAGGTCCTGCTCGACTCCAACGTCGAGGCCGACGGCCACGAGTTCTTCTCGCTCGGCGCCTTCGAGCTGAGCCCCGACGGATCCCTCCTCGCCTACTCCACCGACACGGAGGGCGACGAGCGGTTCACGCTCAAGATCCGCGATCTCGCGACGGGGACCGACCTCGCCGACGAGATCCCCGGCACCAGCCACGGCGCCACCTTCTCGGCGCACGGCGACCACCTGTTCTACGTGACGGTCGACGACGCCTGGCGCCCCGACACCGTGTGGCGCCACCGCGTCGGCACGCCCGCGTCGCAGGACGTCAAGGTCTTCACCGAGCCCGACGAGAGCTACTTCGTCGGCTTCGGCATGACCCGCAGCCGCCAGTACCTCACCATCTACGTCGGCTCGAAGATCACCACCGAGGTGCTGCTGCTCGACGCCGGGGATCCCACGGGCACGTTCCGCTCGGTGTGGCCGCGTCGGCACGGAGTCGAGTACGACGTGGACCACGCGGTCATCGACGGATCCGACCGGCTCCTCATCCTGCACAACGACGGCGCCACGAACTTCGAGCTGATCGACGTGCCGGCCGACGACCCGACGTCCACGACCGACCGCCAGGTGGTCATCCCCCACGACGACGAGGTGCGCCTCGAGGACGCCAGCGCGTTCGCCGACCACCTCGTGATCTCGTACCGCCGCGAGGGCCTCACCCGCGTCGGCGTGATCCCCTTCGACCGCGTGCTCGACGGCGAGCAGCTGCACGAGATCGCGTTCGACGAGCCGATCTACACGGTCGGCACGGCGGGCAACCCCGAGTTCGCGCAGCCCACCGTCCGCCTCGGCTACACGAGCCTCGCGACGCCGGCCACGACCTACGACTACGTGCTCGCGACCCGCGAGCTGCGCCTGCTCAAGCAGCAGCCCGTGCGCGGCGGATACGACCCCGACGACTACGTGCAGACCCGCGAGTGGGCGACCGCGGAGGACGGCACGGAGATCCCGCTGTCCGTCGTCTACAAGCGCGGCCTCGTGCACCCCGGCACGCCCGCGCCGCTCCTGCTCTACGGCTACGGCTCGTACGAGGCGAGCATCGACCCGTCGTTCTCCATCGCCAGGCTGTCGCTGCTCGACCGGGGCATGGCCTTCGTCATCGCGCACGTGCGCGGCGGCGGCGAGATGGGCCGGCGCTGGTACGACGAGGGCAAGACGCTCACCAAGAGGAACACGTTCACGGACTTCGTCGCCGCAGCCGACCACCTCATCGCCCGCGGGTGGACGAGCCCGGAGAAGCTCGTGGCCGAGGGCCGCAGCGCCGGAGGGCTGCTGATGGGCGCGGTCGCGAACATCGCGCCGGACCGGTTCGCCGGGATCCTCGCGGGCGTGCCGTTCGTCGACGCGCTCACGAGCATCCTCGACCCGTCGCTGCCGCTCACCGTGATCGAGTGGGACGAGTGGGGCGACCCGCTGCACGACCCCGAGGTGTACGCGTACATGAAGTCGTACACGCCGTACGAGAACGTGCGCGAGGGCGTGCAGTACCCGCGGATCCTCGCGGTCACGAGCCTCAACGACACGCGCGTGCTCTACGTCGAGCCCGCCAAGTGGACCGCCCGCCTCCGCGAGGTCGGCGCGCCCGTGGTGCTGCGCACCGAGATGCAGGCCGGCCACGGCGGCAAGTCGGGCCGCTACGACGCGTGGCGCGAGCGCGCATCCGACTACGCGTGGGTGCTCGACGTGGCGGGGCTCGCGTAACGGTCCCGCCACGCCGCCGCCGGTCGACCCGGCAGTTGCAACGCGTCTCCCCGTAGGGTGGATCACTGACACGGGGTGCCCACCAGGGCTGAGATGAGACCCGTCGCACCTGATCCGGTTCGCACCGGCGGAGGGATGTCATCATGAGCGCTGCGCGCCCATCGGCCCACGAGATCACGGGGACGGGGACCGCCTCGGCGGGTCTCCTCCTCCTGCTGCGGGAGCGCCAGCCGCTCGTGCAGTGCATCACGAACCAGGTCGTCACCGGATTCACCGCGAACGTCCTCCTCGCGCTGGGCGCCTCGCCCGCGATGACGGACGTGCCGACCGAGGCGGGGCCGTTCGCGCGCATCGCGTCGGGGCTGCTCGTCAACCTCGGCACGCCGCACGCGGAGCAGCGGGAGGCCGCCGTCGAGGCCGCGCACGCGGCGCGCGAGGCGGGGACGCCGTGGGTCCTGGATCCCGTCGCGGTCGGCGCCCTGCCCGTGCGGACGCGGCTGGCGCACGAGCTCGTGGCGCTGTCGCCGACGATCGTGCGCGGCAACGCGTCCGAGATCATCGCGCTCGCGACCGGCGGCGCGGGCGGCCGCGGGGTCGACGCCACCGACGAGGTCGAGGCCGCGCTCGACGCCGCGACGCTGCTCGCGCGCACCTTCGGCACGGTGGTCGCGGTCTCCGGGCCGGTCGACCACATCACGGACGGCCACCGGGTCGTGCGCGTGCACACGGGCGACGCGCTCCTCACCAGGGTCACGGGCGGCGGCTGCGCGCTCGGCGCCGTGATGGCGGCGTTCGCGTCGACGGATCCGGATCCGCTGCGGGCCGCCGTCGCCGCGACGAGCGTCTACACGGTCGCGGCGGAGATCGCCGCCGAGGGCGCGCGCGGGCCAGGATCCTTCGCGGTCGGGCTGCTCGACGCGCTCGACGCCGTCACGCCCGAGCTGGTCGCCCAGCGCGAGCGCCTCTCGTGAGCGCGCTCGACCTCTCCGTCTACCTCGTCACCGATCCCGCCCTGTGCGGCGCCCTCGGCGTGCCCGCGGTCGTCGCCGCCGCGGTGGCGGGCGGGGCGACGGCCGTGCAGATCCGCGACAAGCACGCGAGCGCGGCCGAGCTGCTGGCGACGGTGGTCGCGGCCGCGGAGGCCATCGACGCCCATGCGGCCGCGCATCCATCGGCGCGGCGTCCGCTGCTGCTCGTCGACGACCGCGTCGACGTCGTGCTGGCCGCGCTCGCCCGCGGCGCGCGCGTGGACGGCGTGCACGTCGGCCAGTCGGACGTGCCGGCCGACCTCGTGCGCCGGATGCTCGACGCCGCGAGCCCCGACCGACGTCTCGTCGTGGGCCTCACCGCGAACACGCCGGCCCACGTGGAGGCGGTCCGCGCGCTGCCGGCCGGGACGGTCGACTACCTCGGCGTCGGCGTGATCCGCCCCACGACCACCAAGCCCGACCACCCGGCGCCGCTCGGGCACGACGGCTTCGGGATCATCGCCGGGCTCTCGCCCGTGCCGTGCGTGGCGATCGGCGGGGTCGACGTGCGCGACGTCGCGGCGATCGCGGCGGCGGGCGGTGCGGGGACGGCCGTCGTGTCGGCGATCTGCGCGGCGGAGGATCCGGGCGCCGCGGCGCGCGGGCTGGTGGAGGCGTGGGCGCGGGTGCGCGCCGGCGTGACCGCGGCCGGGCCCGCGGAGGCGGCCGGGCTGGCGGAGGCGACGGGACGCGTCGAGCCCGACGCGGATCCGGCCGACACGGCGAGCGCCGCGCCACCCGCAGCAGCCGACCCCACCCGCGTCCCCCGCGTCCTCAGCATCGCCGGCACGGATCCCACGGGCGGCGCCGGCATCCAGGCCGACCTCAAGTCCATCGCGGCGAACGGCGGCTACGGCATGGCCGTCGTCACGGCGCTCGTCGCGCAGAACACGACGGGCGTGCGGGAGATCCACGTGCCGCCCGTCGCGTTCCTGCGCGCGCAGCTCGACGCGGTGTCCGACGACGTCGTGATCGACGCCGTGAAGATCGGCATGCTCGGATCCGCCGCCGTGGTCGACGAGGTCGCCGACTGGCTGCGCGCGGTGCGCCGGCCGGTCGTGGTGCTGGATCCCGTGATGGTCGCCCAGTCCGGCGACGCCCTCCTCGACGCCGACGCGACGGACGCGCTCCGCCGCCTGCTGCCGCTCGCCGACGTCGTCACGCCGAACCTGCCGGAGCTGGCCGCGCTCCTCGGTGAGCGCGAGGCCGTCGGCTGGGACGAGGCGCTCGCGCAGGGGCGGACCCTCGCCGCGCGGCACGGCGTCCGCGTGGTCGTCAAGGGCGGCCACCTGCGCGTCGACGACTGCCCGGACGCGCTCGTCACGCCGCGCGACGGCGACGCCGTGCCGTCGGTCGACGTCGTCCCGGGCCCGCGCATCGCGACGACCAGCACGCACGGCACCGGCTGCTCCCTCTCCAGCGCGCTCGCGACGCTGCATCCGCGCCGCGGCGACTGGCTGGCCGCGCTCGCGGAGGCGAAGGCCTGGCTCACGGGATCGCTCGCGCACGCCGATGGCCTCGAGGTCGGATCCGGCGCCGGCCCGCTCGACCACCTGCGCGCGCTGTGGGACGCGGCCGGCACCCACGCGGGTCCGATCTCCACCGAGATGTGGGCGGGATCCGCCGACCTCCGCGCCGAGATCGACGACCTCCCCTTCGTCCGCCGGCTCGGCGACGGCACGCTCCCCGAGGCGTGGTTCTCGCACTACCTCGCGCAGGACGCGATCTACCTGCGGGCCTACTCGCGGGTGCTCGCGCGGGCGAGCCAGCTCGCGCCGACGCCGGACGCGCAGGTCGTGTGGGCCCGCGGCGCCGCCGACGCGATCGCCGCCGAGTCGGCGCTGCACGAGGAGTGGCTGTCGCGGCATCCGGCCCCCGCCGTCGCCGCGCCGGTGACGCGCGCCTACGTCGACCACCTGCTCGCGCACGCCGCGACGAGCGACTACGCGGTGCTCGTCGCGGCGCTGCTGCCCTGCTTCACGATCTACGCGGACGTGGGCACCAGGCTCCGGGCGGCGGGATCCGCGGCGGCCGCGGCCGGCGACGCGCACCCGTACGCGGCGTGGCTGGCGACGTACGCGGATCCGGCGTTCGCCGCGGCCACCCGGCGCGCGTGCGAGCTGGTGGACGAGGCCGCCGTGCTCGCGGGTCCGTCCCGGCGGGCCGCGATGCTCGAGGCGTCGCGCCTGTCGTCCGCGTACGAGCGCGACTTCTTCCGCGCCCCGGAGGCGCTCGGCTGACGCGAGCCGGCGGATCCGGGAGGCGGATCCGCACGCGGATCCACCCGCGCCTGGGGACGCCCCGGCCCCCTCCCAGCGGCACCCGCGGGAGGATGCCCGTGCCCCGACGCGACCACCGCGCCGGGGCTCCCCGTTCCACGACCCGGGCACCCGCGTGCCCGACAGAGAGGACACCGCATGCGCGTCCAGGCCGAGACCCCCGCCGTCACGATGCCCGACCACCAGTTCACGGGCGAGGTCCGCCTCCGCTGGCTCTCCACCCCGCAGACCCCCGAGCAGCGCGCCGTCGTCGCGGCCGTCACGTTCGCGGCCGGCGCCCGCACCGTGTGGCACTCCCACGTCCTCGGCCAGACGCTGCACGTGACCTCCGGCATCGCCCGGGTGGGCACGCGCGGCGGCGAGGTGGTCGAGGTCGGGCCCGGCGGATCCGTGTACATCGCGGCTGGCGAGGAGCACTGGCACGGCGCCACGGCCCACGCGCCGATGGAGCACATCGCGGTGCTGGAGGACGGCGACGATCCCGTCGACGCCACCACCTGGGGCGCGCACGTGACCGACGAGGAGTTCCTGCGGCCGGCCGCCCCCGCGTCCGTCGCGGCGCCCACCGCCACCCCTGCGGCCGCGCTCCCGGTGCCGCTCGGCGCGCCCGTGCTCGTGCACGCGCTCCGCTACACGGCGATGTACGGCGAGAAGCCGTTCGACGAGGCGCTGCTCGTGTACCTCGACAACGGCTCCTACAAGATCCTCTCGCCCGGCGAGGAGCACTACGGCAGCTACGTGTCGGCGTCGGGGACGGGCGTCGCGCCGCGCCACGTCGCGTTCCTGTCGTGGCCGTCGGACGACTGGCACCGCAACGTCGCCAGCCACACGCTCACGTTCTCGGAGGACACGGGAGCGTTCATCCAGTCGCTCGTGCTGCCCGGCGACGCGGTGCCGCGCGCGCAGCACGGCTTCGCCGAGGTGGTCGCGGATCCCGAGCGCGTCGACATGACGGCGTCGTGGGACGCGCTGCGGGTCACGCACGCGGCCGCCTTCGAGCGCCTGGCGGAGCGGGTCAGGCAGCTCTGACCGCGCGGGGCGGGCCGCGGCCCGCCCCGGCGCTACGCTCGATCCACCGCGAGCGCCTCCACCTCCCCCGCGAGGCGCGCGATCCGCCCGAGCGCCCTCCCGGAAGCCAGGACCATGACGACCACCACCCCGCCGCGCACGCGCGCCCAGCGCCTCGATGCCCTCCCCTGGACCCGCGCCCACTCCCGCATCCTCGGCGGCAGCGGCGTCGGCTGGGCCCTCGACGCGATGGACGTCGGGCTCATCTCGTTCGTGATCGCGCAGCTGGCCGTGGTGTGGGAGGCGGATGCGGGCCAGCTCGGGCTCGTCGCCTCGGCGGGGTTCCTCGGCATGGCGATCGGCGCGAGCGTCGGCGGCCTGGTCGCCGACCGCATCGGCCGCCGCCAGGTGTTCGCGCTGACGCTGCTCGTCTACGGGGTGGCCACGGGCGTCTCGGCGCTCGCGATGTCGGTGGGCGCGCTCATCGCGCTCCGCTTCGTGGTCGGCCTGGGGCTGGGCGCGGAGCTGCCCGTCGCCTCGACCCTCGTGAGCGAGTTCTCGCCCGCCCGGATCCGGGGACGCGTCATCGTGATCCTCGAGTCGTCCTGGGCCGTCGGCTGGACGGCGGCGGCGCTCATCGGCTACCTCGTGATCCCCGCGAGCGACGACGGCTGGCGGTGGGCGCTCGCGCTCGGCGCGGTGCCCGCGGTGTGGGCCATCGTCGTGCGGCTGCGGCTGCCGGAGTCGGTGCGGTTCCTCGAGGCGAAGGGGCGGCACCGGGAGGCGGAGCGCGTGGTGCGCGACCTGGAGGTCGCGGCGGGGGCGGATCCCTCGACGGACGGCGCCGTGGGTCCGACGGCCGAGGCCCGGGTCGCGGATGCCGCTGCCGGCAGCGAGACCGCCGTGGCCGCCCCGCACGCCGCGCCCCGCGAGCGCCTCTTCGGCGCCCGCCTCCGCCGCCGCACGCTGTCCCTCTGGATCGTGTGGTTCTGCGTCAACTTCGCCTACTACGGCGCCTTCATCTGGCTGCCGACACTGCTGGTCGCGCAGGGCTTCTCGCTCGTGCGCTCCTTCGAGTACACGCTGCTCATCACGCTCGCGCAGCTGCCGGGGTACGCGGTCTCGGCCTGGCTCGTGGAGCGCTGGGGTCGGCGGGTGACGCTCGCGGTCTTCCTCGCGGGATCCGCGGTGTCGGCCGGCCTCTTCGGCACCGCCGACTCCGTCACGGCCATCCTCGTGTTCGGCGCCCTCATGTCGTTCTCTAACCTCGGCGCGTGGGGCGCGCTCTACGCCGTGACGCCGGAGCTGTACCCGACCCGGGTGCGCGCGACGGGCGCGGGCAGCGCCGCGGGCTTCGGGCGCCTCGCCTCGATCGCCGCGCCGCTGTGCGTGCCGCCGCTCCTCGCGCTCGGCGGCGTCGCGCTCCCGTTCGGCGTCTTCGCGGCGGTGTTCGCGCTGGCCGCCGTCGCCGCGCTGACCCTCCCGGACCTCCGCGGCGCGGCCCTCGAGGACTGAGCGCGGGGATCCGGTCGGTACGCTCGGGAGGACCGAGCCGAGGAGACGCCGTGATCCTGTCTGTCGTGACGCCCGCCGTGATGGTGGTCGTGGTGATCCTCCTCGTCTTCGCGGTCATCGGGACCAGGCGCTCGAACCCGACGCAGGACGCGCAGGACGCCGTCGCCCGCGAGCGCCGCGCGGCCCGGAAGGCCGAGCGGGCGCGGCGCAAGGCCCAGCGCGGCTGACCGGCGCTGGGGAGGATCCGCATCCCGCGCGCGTCCGACGCGCATCCTGGGCGGATGACCCCGGACGATCTGCGGCACCGCCGCATCCGAGCCGCGCGTGACGCCGCCATCCTCTCCGCCTTCTACCTCGTGTCGCAGCTGGTGGTCGTACCCCTGGTCTCCGGGCGACCCGCTTCCGAGCAGGCGGGCCCGGCCGCCGTCTGGACGGTCCTCCTGTTCGCGTTCGCCTACTCGATCACGATGGCCCGGCACCGACGCAGCCGGGACCGCGACTAGACCCCCACCGCACGCACGACGCCCCCGCGACCAGCTGGTCGCGGGGGCGTCGTCACGTGCGGCGTGTCGCGACAGCTACGCCGCCAGCGCCTCCTCGAGGAGGTGCGAGAGCGCGTCGAGCTGCACGGACGTGGATCCGGCCTCGTCGAAGTCCTCGCCGTCGAGCGCGCGCGCCGCGAGGCCCGCCTTGCTGTCGATGAGCTCCGCGATCTTCGCGTCGATCGTCTGCGCCGCGATGATCCGCCACGCGGTGACGGGCTCCTCCTGGCCGATGCGGTGCACGCGGTCGATGGCCTGCGTCTGCTCCGCGCTGGTCCAGCTGAGCTCGGCGAGCACCACGTTCGACGCCGCCTGCAGGTTGAGGCCGACGCCCGCCGCGGTGAGCGAGCAGACCACGACCTTCACCTCGGGGTCGTTCTGGAAGGAGTCGATCGCGTTCTGGCGGGCCGCCGGCGTCTGGTCGCCGCGGATCGAGACGCTCTTCAGCTCGCGCTTCGCGAACGTGGCCTCGGCCTGGTCCATCACGTCGACGTGCTTCGCGAAGAACACCACCTTGCCCACGGATCGCGCGAGCTGCGCGGCGTAGTCGGCCGCGAGCACGGCCTTGGCCTGGCCGATGCGGCGGACCATGGTGAACACGTTCTCGCCGGTCTTCTGCGCCTTGGCCTCGTCGAGCTCGGACTGCGCCACGAGCCGCACGAGGCTCGCGCGCTCGGACGCGGATCCCGCCATGACCTCGGGCACGGTGGTGCCGCGCGCGCCGACGAGCGCCGTGAAGCGCTTGACGAGACGGGCGGCGAGCTCGCGCTCGGCCTGGCGGATGGAGCGGCCCAGGTCGTCGTCGAGCTCGACCGGGAGGTCCGCGATGCGCTTCGACGGCAGGTCGGTCGCCACGTCGATCTTGCGGCGCCGCACGATGCCGAGGTCGATGACCGCGCGCCGCGCCTCGGCGAAGAAGCCGGGGTCGGCGGGCGTGAGGCCCGCCTCCTCCAGCTCGCCCATGAGACGCGAGGTCGGCTTGTCGCCGTCGATCCAGCCGAGGAACTGCCAGATGGCGCGGAAGTCGTCGATGTCGTTGATGAGCGGCGTGCCCGTGAGCGCCATGAGCAGCGGGTTCGACTGGCGCTGGCGGATGCTCTCGGCGAGCGCGAGCACGAACTTCGACCGCTGCGACTGCAGGTTCTTGATGAAGTGGGCCTCGTCGACGACCATGCCGCGGAAGCCGAGCGTGCGCAGCCAGCCGATGTGCCGATCCAGCACCTCGTAGTTGACGATGACGACGTCCGCGAAGGCGTCGAGCCCCGCCCCGTCGCCGTGGATGACGGTGGCGCGGCGGTGCGGCGTCCACCGCTCGACCTCGCGCTTCCAGTTCATCTTCACGACGTTCGGCACGACGACGAGGAGCGGATACGCGTCGGCGACCGACGCGGCGAGCAGCGCCTGCGCGGTCTTGCCGAGGCCGGGCTCGTCGGCGAGCAGGAACTCGCGGTGGCCGAGGCGCACGCTCTCGAGGAAGCGCGCCTGGTGGCGCATGAGCTCGAGGTTCTGCGGGGAGAGGCGGTCGATGCGGGGGCTCTCGGGCAGGTCCATGCTCGCGATGCCGCCGCCGGCGCCGTACTCGAACGACTTGAACAGCGGTCCGAGCAGCTCCCAGTTCGCCAGCAGGCGGGTGGGCGGCGCGGCCGGCGCGGGCCGGTCGAGGTCCGGCTCGAGGAACGGGTTGGCGAGCACGCGGGCCTTGACGGACGGCGGCACGACCTGGCGCTCGTGCAGCTTGGCGAGGGCGGGATCCTCGGGCTCGGGCTCCGGCTCCTCCTCGACGACCATCTCCACGCCGCCGTCGAACAGCATGTGCTTGCGCATGGCGCGGGCGGTCTCGGAGAGCTTGGCGTCGGGATCCAGCAGCGGCAGCACCGAGGTGTCGCGCGCGGCAGTGCGGGCCAGGATGCTCGCGATGCCGTCGAGGCGCTTCAGCGTCTCGACGCGCTCGGGGTCGCTGAGGGGGGTGGCCGGGTCCTTCGCGTGCGTGCGCTCCTCGCGCATCAGCACGGCGATGACCTGGAACTTCGTGCGGTTGACGGGCTTGAGCTTGCCGCGCTGGGCGGCCTGCTCGATCTCGCGCACGGCGCGCGCCAGCACGGGGATGAGCCCCTCGTTGTCGATCGTGCGCGTGCGGGCGGAGGACCGCCGCTGGCCGGTGCGAGCCATGCAACTCCTTGTTCACTGCCGGGGCCAGGCGCTGCCTGCGCTCCCGGATCGGAAGGACGTAAGCCCGTCGCGCACGGTGACGCGTGCGGTCGGACGGTGGCGAGGGGACCTGCCTCGAGCAACCGGGGTTCCGGGTCGGGGGTGGGATGAGGGTCCGCCGCCTGCGCCCGGCCGCCTCGGGGAGGACGGGCACACGGAGGAGTTTACGGTACGCGGGAGCCGCCGCGCGCCGGTGCGCGCGGTGCGGCTCTGCGCGGCCCGGTCGCCGTGGGCGGCCCGGCCTAGGGTGGATGCATGACGGATCAGGCGACACCCGCAGGCAGCAACGAGGCGGGCGCTCCCGGCCGCTACGTCGAGGAGGGCGAGTTCACCCGCGACACGAACTACATCGAGGACCGGATCCTCCGCGACGGCTCGCAGGGCTGGCCCGTCGAGGCCGGCCGCTACCGCCTCGTCGCGGCGCGCGCGTGCCCGTGGGCGAACCGCTCGGTGATCGTCCGCCGGCTGCTCGGCCTCGAGGACGCCATCTCGCTCGGCCTCCCCGGCCCCACGCACGACGCCCGCAGCTGGACCTTCGACCTCGACCCCGACGGGCGCGACCCGGTGCTCGGCACCGAGCGCCTGCAGGAGTCGTTCTTCGCGCGCTTCCCCGACTACCCGCGCGGGATCACGGTGCCGGCGCTCGTCGACATCCCCTCCGGCCAGGTCGTCACCAACGACTACCCCCAGATCACGCTCGACCTCTCCACCGAGTGGACCGAGCACCACCGCGAGGGCGCGCCGGACCTCTATCCCGTCGCGCTCCGGGCCGAGATCGACGAGGTCGCCGACCTCGTCTTCCGGGACGTGAACAACGGCGTCTACCGCTGCGGGTTCGCGGGATCCCAGGAGGCGTACGAGAAGGCCTACGACCGCCTCTTCGGCCGGCTCGACTGGCTGAGCGACCGCCTGTCGACGCAGCGCTACCTCGTGGGCGACACGATCACCGAGGCGGACGTGCGGCTCTTCACGACGCTCGCGCGCTTCGACGCCGTCTACCACGGCCACTTCAAGTGCAACCGGCAGAAGCTCGACGAGATGCCGGTGCTGTGGGCCTACGCGCGCGACCTCTTCCAGACGCCCGGCTTCGGCGACACCATCGACTTCGTGCAGATCAAGCAGCACTACTACCTGACGCACACCGACATCAACCCGACCCGCGTGGTGCCGGTCGGCCCCGAGACCTGGGGCTGGCTCGAGCCGCACGGGCGCGAGGAGCTGGGCGGCCGGCCGTTCGGCGACGGCACCCCTCCCGGCCCGGTCCGCGAGGGCGAGCGCGTGCCCGAGGGCCACGGCGCGGTGCCGCGCGGCGGACGCGGGACGCGCCCGTCCGAGGCGCGCGCCTCCGTCTCCGGGTCGCCCGTGCCCGGATCGGCAGGCGCCGGATCCGCGGGCGCCGCCTGATGGCCGGACGCACCTCTCCCGGCACGCTCACCCGGCGTCGCCGGCTCCTCGGCCTCGCGATCCGGCACGTCCCGGCGATCGCGCGCTCCATGCGGGGCACGCCCGCCGCGGGCACGCGCGTCGTGCGCTTCCCCGCCGGCCAGCAGGGCGTCCCGCTCGACGTCGCCGTGTGGACGCCGCCCGGGCACGACCGCTCGGCGACCGGATCCCCCGTGCTCGTCGTCCTCGCCCGGCACGACGGCGACTGGCTGCCGTCCACGCTCGCGAAGGACCTCCGCGCGGTGGTCGTGACCATGGCGCCCGACGACGACGCGCAGGCGCTCGCGGGCCTGTCCTGGATCGCATCGCATGCGGCGGGCTGGAACGGCACGCCGGAGCGGCTCGGCATCCTCGGCGACGGCCCCGGCGCCGACCGCGCCCTCCGCATCACCGCGCTCGCCCGCGACGCCGACGGTCCCGCCGTGCTGCGGCTCGTGCTCGTGAGCCCGTCCGGCGACGTGCCGAGCGCCGGATCCGCCGACCGCCAGGGCCACGGCCGCGACCGGCTGCCCGACATGCTCGTGCACGTGGGCGCAGCGGATCCGCGCATCGACCGCGTCGCGGAGGGCGTGACGGCGCTGAAGGCGGCCGGCGCCAAGACCCGGCTCATCCGGATCCCCCGCGCAGACCAGGGCTGGCTCGCCTACCCGGCGGCCGACCCGGCGCTCGCCCGCCGCTCGCTCGACGAGATCGTCGCCTACCTGCGGCGCGGACTCAGCGAGGAGCGCGCGTTCGGGGTCGGCCCGGCGTAGGGCTCTCCTCCACGGGCACCTTCACGAGGATGCCGGCCGCGATGAACACGATCGCGGCGACGTACTGCAGGGACTGCCACGTGACGGCCTCGACGGGGATCACGGCGACGGGGTTCCACATGACCGCGACGGCCGCGAGCAGCGCGGCGCTCCACCAGCTGCGGGCGCGCGCCGAGAACACGATCATGATGAGCGCGAGGATCGCGACCGCGAACCGCACGACCGTGAAGAGGTCTCCGTCGATCACCGCGAACCCGGCCAGCAGCACGATGGCGCCGAGGAGCCCCGGCGCGAGCGACGGACGGGTGAACGCGGGGGCGGCGGGGGTGCGGGTCACCCGACCAGTGTGCCAGCGCGCGCCGGGAGCGGGCCGTGGCAGGCTGGCGGCTCCGTCCCGTCCCGTCCCGTCCCGAGAGGATCCCCGTGCCCGAGACCCTCGACGCCCAGCTCGACCGCATCGTCGCCGCCCGCGACCGCGACGACATGGGTCCCACCATCGCCGCCCTCCTCCCGCTCCTGGAGCAGCATCCCGACGACGCCCGCGTGCTCTACGAGGTCGGCGGCGCGTACGACACCGCGGGAGAGGAGGCGTCGGCGCTCGACCTCTACGAGCGCGCGGAGGCGGCGGGGCTCGCGGGCGACCTCCTCCGCCGCTGCCACCTGCAGCACGGCAGCACGCTGCGGAACCTCGGCCGCGTCGAGGAGTCGCTCGCGCTGTTCGCGCGGGCGCGGGCCGAGTTCCCGGGATCGTCGTCCCTCGCCGTGTTCGAGGCCCTGACCCTGCACGCGGCCGGACGCCCCGACGCGGCGCTCGCGAGCGCGCTGCGGATCGTGGCGGATCACGTGCCCCACGACGAGCTGCAGCGCTACCTCCCGGCGATCCGCGGCAACGCCGCGTACCTCGACTCGCTCGACGTCCCCGCGGAGCCCGCGTGACGGCGCGCGCACCGGTCCCCGGGAGGCCGGACCCCGTGGACGGCGACCTGTTCGTCGCCGCGATCCGCCGCAGGTTCGAGGCGACACCCTCCCTCGCCCCCGAGAAGGCGTGGATCGCGGGCCGGGCGAGCGCCGACGGCACCGCCGTGATCCTCTACTCCGACGGCCGGGGCCGCCTGCGCGGACGCCGCTGGGTGCTCGATCGCCTGGCTGCGCGGTTCGCGCCGCATGATGCCCAGAGCCTCGCGGACGACGTCTACCCGAACGAGGTCATCGAGCCCGACGGGCCGATGACGCCGCTCGACGTCGACTGGGCGGACGGGCTCGTGGAGGATCCGTCCCGCGTCGGCTGGGTCGTGAACACGTGGACGCACGACGACCCGCCCGCGCCGGGATGACTCCGCCGCTCGGATAGCGTGGACGGACCCGTCCCGCCCCGAGCCCGAGGAGCCCCCATGCGCGCCGTCGTCTACGAGAGGTTCGGCGAGACCCCCGTCGTCCGCGAGCTGCCGGATCCCGTCCCGTCCGCCGCCGGCGTCGTCGTGCGCGTCGAGGCCACGGGCGTCTGCCGCAGCGACGCGCACGGCTGGCTCGGCCACGACGACGGCATCGAGCTCCCGCAGGTGCCGGGCCACGAGCTGGTCGGGCGGATCCACCAGGTCGGCCCCGAGGTCACGCGCTTCCAGGTGGGCGACCGCGTCACCGTGCCGTTCGTCTGCGCGTGCGGCCGCTGCGCCGAGTGCCGCGCCGGGAACGGCCAGGTGTGCCGCGACCAGACGCAGCCCGGCTTCACGCATTGGGGCTCGTTCGCCGAGCTGGTCGCGCTGCACGACGCCGACGTGAACCTCATCCCCGTGCCCGACGACCTCGACGCCGGCGCCGCGGCGCTCCTCGGCTGCCGCTTCGCGACGGCCTTCCGCGGGCTCGTGCACCGCGCACGGATCCAACGCGGCGAGCGCCTCCTGGTCATCGGCTGCGGCGGCGTGGGCCTCAGCGCCGTGATGATCGGCGTCGCGGTCGGCGCGGAGGTCATCGCGGTCGACGTGGATCCCGCAGCCCTCGCGCGCGCCTCGGAGCTCGGCGCCGAGTACACGATCGACTCCTCGGACCTGTCCGAGCTCGACGTGCTGGACGCGATCCGCGCGGTCTCGCCCGACGGCGTGCAGGTGTCGGTGGAGGCGCTCGGCCGCGAGTCGACCCTCCGGATCAGCCTGCTCGCGCTCGCGCCGACGGGCCGCCAGGTCCAGATCGGCCTGTTCGCGAGCGAGCCGACCGTGCCCGTGCCGTTCGTCATCAGCCAGGAGCTGAGCCTGCACGGCAGCCACGGCATGCCCGCGCACGACTACGCCGAGCTGATGGCCATGGTCGCGTCGGGGGCGCTCCGCCCGGAGCTGCTCATCGAGCACCGCATCACCCTCGACGAGGCGCCGGCCGCGCTCGAGGCGCTCGCGTCGGGCGATCGGTCGGCGGGGATCACGCTGGTCGAGGTCGGCTGACAGCCGCTCGCGCGGTCACCGCGGCGCGTCGAACCAGGCGTCGACGGCGGCGGTGATCCCGGCGTCGTCGACCACGGCGTCCGGCACCACGGGACCGCCGCAGCGCTTCCCGGTGCGATCCGCGTCGACCGCGACCGTGAGGTTCACGATCGCGCCGTCGACGAGCGTCCGCGGTCGCCGAGCTGAAGCCGTAGGTGGGCTGCCCGAACGAGCGGACGCCGTGCTGCCCGATGAACGCGATCGCGACCGCCTCGCCGGAGCTCACGGTCATGCCGTCGGTGAGGACGGCGATCGGCAGCCCCGCGGGCACCCGGCCCGCGTCGCTCGTCGCCATGACGTCTCCGTCCTGGGCGACGGCACCGCCGGCGACGGTGACGGGCTCCGAGCGGTCCGCGTGCTCGAACGACATGACCTGCCCCTCGTCGAGGAGCGGTGACAGCGCGGCGAGCATGGGCCACATGTCCCCGCCGGTGTTGCCGCGGAGGTCCACGACCCAGCCGCGGGTGGTCGCGGGAACTGCGGCCACGAGCCCCCGGGCGCCCGTGTCGACGTAGCGCTGGCGGGACGCGTCATCTCCGCCCACGATCGCGGGGACGACGATGGTCGTGATCCCGTCGGCCGTCGTGACCGTGGGCCGGGGCTCGGCCGCGGCCGAGACGGGAGGACTGTCGCCGAAGTCGGCCGCCGCCTCCGCAGGTCCGAGGAGTGAGCTGTGCTCGCCGCCCAGCTCCTTCGCGGCGGCGGACAACGCCGGGTGCGTGCCGGCGTAGTCGCGGGCCTTCGCCGCCTGCGCGTCCACCTGCGCCCGGACCTCCGCGACGCGGGCGGGATCCGCCTGGAGCCCGTCGACCATGAGGTCGACGGCCATGTCGGCGTAGCGCTGCGGCGAAGGAGGGACGTCGAGCAGGCCGGCGCGCTCGAGGCTCGGCGTCGCGGCGATCGTCCCGCCGATGAGCACGACCACGGCGACCGCGAACGCGACCGGCAGCAGGTGCAGGACGCGGCGGCGGGTTCCGATCGAGGGCATGCACTCACCCTGCCGGATGCGCGATCCTGCCGCGCGGCCGCTCCCCCGGCGGCTAGAGCGCGCCCTGCAGCTCCGAGCCGGCCGGGATCGGCGCGAGCCGCGTGACGACGGCGGGCCCCGTGATGAGGCCGGCGAGCGACGCGCCCATGCGGGCGACGGCCTCGCCCGCGCCGTGCGCCTCGAGGTCCTCGACGGACGACCACTTCTCGAGCATCACGATGGTGCCGTCGGGGGCGTCGTGGATCGCGTAGACCTCGCAGCCCTCCTCCTCGTGCACCTCGGCGATGCCGCGGGACAGGGCGGCGACCGCCTCGTCGTGCTTGCCCTCGACGGGCGTGAAGACGGCGGTGACGACGACGGGCTGGGACATGGGTTCTCCTCGAGGTGGGATGGGTGGTGGGACGTCAGCGGAACCGCTCACGGCCGCGGGATGTTCCGCAGGTTCGAGCGGGCGAGCTTCACGGCCTCGCCGACGCCGCCGTTCATCACGATCTTCGACATCGAGAGCGCGAAGCCCTTCACCTGCGCGGCCGTGATCTCCGGCGGGATGGAGAGCGCCATCGGGTCGGTCACGAGGTCGACGAGCGCGGGACCGTCGTGCGCGAACGCGGCCTCGAGCGCGCCGCGGATGTCGGCGGGGTCCTCGACGCGCTGGGAGTGGATCCCGAGGGCGGCGGCCACCGCGGCGTAGTCGACCATGGGCACGTCGACCCCGAAGTCCGGGATCCCGTCGACGAGCATCTCCACCTTCACGAGCCCGAGAGTCGAGTTGTTGAACACGACGACCTTCACCGGCAGCTGGTAGGCGGCGACCGTGACGAGCTCGCCCATCAGCATCAACAGCCCGCCGTCGCCGGAGACGGAGACGACCTGGCGCTCCGGGTGCGCGACCTGCGCGCCGATCGCCATCGGCAGCGCGTTCGCCATGGACCCGTGCACGAGCGACCCGAGCATCCGCCGCCGCCCGTTCGGGGTGATGTACCGCGCGGTCCACACGTTGCACATGCCCGTGTCGCTGAGGAAGACGGCGTCGTCGGCCGCGACCTCGTCGAGGATGCTGGCCGCGTACTCCGGGTGGATGGGCCGCAGCTTCTCCGCCTTCGACGTGTACGCGCCGACGACCTGCTCCACCTTCTTGTCCTGCTCCTTGAGCAGCTTCTCGAGGAAGCGCCGATCGGTCTTCCGCTCGACGAGCGGCAGCACCGCGCGGATGGTCGAGAGCGCGTCGCCGTGGATCGCGATGTCGACGTCGGTGCGGCGGCCGAGGCGCTCGGGCGCGATGTCGATCTGCGCGGTCCGCACCTCCTTGCCGGGCAGGAACTGGTCGTAGGGGAAGTCGGTGCCGATGAGGATCAGCAGGTCGGCGCCCGAGATCCCGGCGGCCGCGGCGCCGTAGCCGATGAGGCCCGTCATGCCGACGTCGAACGGGTTGTCCTGCTGGATCACGTCCTTGCCGCGCAGCGAGTGACCGACGGGCGCCGCGATCTTGTCGGCGAGCTCCATGAGCTCGGCGTGCGCTCCTCCCGCGCCCCGGCCCGCGAAGATCGCCACGCTCCTGGCGTCGTCGATGGCGGCGGCGAGCGCGCGCACGTCCTCCTCGGCCGGCACGATCGCGGGGCGGCGGGGCAGCGAGAACGCGGGCGCCTCGCCCTCCGCCTCGAACTCGGCCACGTCGCCCGGCAGCGTGATCACGCTGACGCCGCCGAGCGCGAGGGAGTGCCGCATCGCCTGGTCGACGACGCGCGGCGCCTGGACGGCGGTCGAGATCATCTCCGTGTAGTGCGAGCACTCGACGAAGAGACGGTCGGGGTGGGTCTCCTGGAAGTAGCCGGACCCGATCTGGTTCGTGGTGATGTGGCTCGCGATGGCGAGGACGGGCGCGCCCGAGCGGTGCGCGTCGTAGAGGCCGTTGATGAGATGGAGGTGGCCGGGGCCGCAGGATCCGGCGCACACGGCGAGCTTCCCGGTGAGCTGCGCCTCGGCGGATGCGGCGAACGCCCCGGCCTCCTCGTGCCGCACGTGGATCCAGTCGATGCCGCCCTTGCGGCTCCCGCCCGTGCGCCGCACCGCGTCGACGACCGGGTTGAGGCTGTCGCCGACGACCCCGTAGATGCGGCTCACCCCCGCCTCGATGAGCTGGGCGATGAGCTGGTCGGCGACCGTGCGAGCCATGTTGCGTCCTTCCGTCGGTGCGTCCAGTCAATACCCGGTGCCTCCGCGCGACCTCCGCGCGCCGCCCGCTCCGGGAATGCGACCGCGCCAGGCGCGTTGACCCTCACGTGACCGACACGACGACCGATCCCGCCCGCCCCGCCGCCGACCCCGCCGCCCTGGCCGCGTACGAGGCCTGGCACCGCGCCCGCCTCGCCGCCGTGACGAGCCCGTTCGGCAGCCTCGCGCTCATCCAGACGACCTGGCTCGAGCCCGGCCGGGAGGTCAGCGACCTGGAGGCGCTCGAGGGCCAGCCCGACACCGTCCAGCTGACGCGCATCGAACGCACCTCGCTCGACACGGGCGAGCCCGAGCACGGATACCGGCTGTGGGACTCGGCGTCCCCGAGGAACCAGGCGTTCGAGGACATCGAGGTCTATCCGTACGCGCCCGAGTGGATCCTCGAGGGCCGCTTCGAGCGCGTCGACGACGACCGCGTGATCCCGTTCGAGCACATCGCCGACGCCGGCCGCACGCGCGAGCTGCCCGTGCCCGGCGACATCGTCGTCACCATCGAGGGGCGCGAGGTCCGCCTCAGCGCCTTCGCCGACGGCGACCGCCTCCAGCTCGTGTTCGCCGACGCGACCACCGGCCGCGAGAGCTACGCGCCCAGCCGCTTCCTCTTCATCCCCCGCCCCGACGGCGACGGACCCGTGACCCTCGACTTCACGCGCGCCGTCGTCCCGCCCTGCGGCTTCTCCGACTGGATGAACTGCCCGCTCCCGCCCGCCGGCAACCGCCTGACCGCGGCCGTCCGCGCCGGCGAGCGCCGGGTGGTCTACCGCGACGAGGCCTGAGCCGGGCCCGGCACCTCGACGCCCGCCGCCCAGACGCGGGTGACCGCGAGGTCGGGTGACAGCGCCACGACGTCCGCCGCGTGTCCCGCGTGCAGCAGGCCGAGGCGGTCGTCGAGGCCGAGCGCCCGCGCCGGAACGAGGGTGAGGGCGGCGATCGCGTCGGGCAGCGCCAGGCCGACCTCGCGCACCGCGATCCGCAGCGCCGCATCCTGCGTGAGCGTCGAGCCCGCGATGGTGTCGGCGCCCGCCAGCCGCGCCACCCCGTCCCGCACGTCGACGTCGAGCGCCCCCAGCCGGTAGCGGCCGTCCGCCGATCCGGCTGCCGCCATCGCGTCCGTGACGAGCGCGACGCGGCCGGGTGCGGCACGCAGCAGGAGCGCCGCGACGGACGGCGCGACGTGCACGCCGTCGAGGATCAGCTCCAGGGTCACCCACTCGTCGGCGAGCGCCGCCATGATCGGCCCCGGCTCGCGGTGGTGGATCCCCGGCATCGCGTTGAACGCATGCGTCAGCACGGTCGCGCCCGCGTCGAACGCGGCCCGCGCCACGTCGCCCGAGCACGTCGTGTGCCCGACGGCCGCGACGACGCCCGCGCCCACGAGCCGGCGGATCGCGTCGAGCGCTCCGTCGAGCTCGGGCGCGATCGTGACCTGCCGCAGCACGCCCTCCCCCGCCTCCAGCAGGGCGTCGATGCGCGCGGGCGTCGGATCCACCAGGTGCCCGTGGGCGTGGGCCCCCGCCGCGTGCGGCGACAGGAAGGGGCCCTCGAGGTGCGCGCCGAGGACGGTCGCGTCCTCGGCCATCGCGTCGCGGATCCGCCCGAGCGAGCGCACGAGGTCGGGCACCGGGTTCGCGACGAGGCTCAGCACGGAGCGCGTCGTGCCGTGCCGCCGGTGCAGGGCGACGGCGGCGCGGCTCCCCTCTGCCCCGTCGTCGTGGGACCCGCCCGCGCCGCCGTGCACGTGCAGGTCGACGGAGCCGGGCACGAGGGTCGCGTCGCCGAGGTCGACCGTCCGACTCGCGGACGGGGCCCCGCGCCCGCTCCCGACCGCCGCGATCACGACGCCGTCCAGGAGGATCCACGCGTCGGCGGTCGAGCCCCGCGCGTCCACCGCCCGCGCCGCGCGGAGCAGCGTGGTCACGGTCTCGTCGCGCGCGGGCATGCCGTCATCGCGCATGGCGCCGCACCCGCTCCGAGCCCACCCGCTAGCCGAGCACCTCGGGCCGCTTCCACTCCGCACCGTGCACGTGCTGGTCGAGGAACGCGAGCACCGTCCGGTACCAGACCACCGACTGCTGGGGCTTGAGGACCCAGTGGTTCTCGTCCGGGAAGACCAGGAACCGGTGCGGCGTGGTGCCGTCGTCGGCCGCGTGGTGCTCCGCGAGCTCCGACCAGAGGCGCAGGCTCTCGCCGATGGGCACGCGGTAGTCGCGGTCGCCGTGGATCACGAGCATGGGCGTCACGATGTCGCGCACGGAGTGGTGCGGGGAGTTCCGGTCGAGCCCCTCGGCCGAGAAGATGCTCTGCCAGTACTGCGACGAGTCGGTGGTCGGCCCGAACTGGTCGAGCGACCACAGGCTCGCGTGGCTGACGATCGCGCGGAAGCGGTCGGTGTGGCCCGCGACCCAGTTGGCCATGTAGCCGCCGAACGAGCCGCCCATCGCAGCGGTGCGCGTCTGGTCGATGTCGTCGCGCGCCTCGACCGCGTCCGTGATCGACATGAGGTCGGTGTACGGCGCCTCGCCCCACGCGTCCCAGCCGCGCGCGATGAAGTCGAGGCCGTAGCCGGTGCTGAGCGCGGGATCCGGGAGCAGCACCGCGTACCCGCGCGCCACCATCACCTGCGGCGTCCACCGCCAGCTCCACGCGTTCCAGCTGTTGAGCGGGCCGCCGTGGATCCACAGCAGCAGCGGCGCGGGCACCTCGGCCGACGCGCCCTCCGGCAGCATCAGCCAGCCGCGCACGCGGGCGCCGTCGGCGGCCGTCGTCTCGACCTCGGTCATGGTGCCGGTCGTCGCGGGGACGGGAGCGGGCGTCGCGAGCCCGGTCACGGATCCGTCGGCCGCCGACACGCGCACGGGGTGCGCCGGTGCCATCCACGAGGAGCGGAGGGCGAGCACGTCGCCGGTCTCGCGATCGACCTGCACGTCCGTGTAGGTGTGGTCGTCGGTCGTGAGCTGCGTCACCGAGTCGTCGAGGCCGATCCGGAACACGGGGCCGCGCCCGTCCTGGTCGGCGGTGACGACGAGCGCCTGCGAGTCCGCGTCGAACCGCAGCGACGAGGGCCAGCGATCCCAGTCGGCGGCGACGCGGCGGGCGTCGGATCCGTCGAGCGCCGACACCCAGAGCTCCTGCTGCGTGGGCGCGGCCGGGGTCGCGCGGTCGGTGCGCACGTGGGCGAGCAGCGCGCCGTCGGGGCTGATGGCCGGCATCTCCAGGTCGACGCCCGGCAGGTCGAGCAGAGTGCTGCGCTCCCCGGTCGCCACGTCGATCGACATGAGCGCCTGCCGGTAGCCACGGCGCTCCTTCACGCCGAGGGCGACGACGAGCGTGCGGCCGTCCGGGCTGATCGCAGCGGTGGCGTGCTCGAGCGTGCGGCCGGGCGCCGGCGTGAGGTCGCGCGGGCGCGGCAGCGAGGTCGGGTACGGGAGCGCGCCGACGGCCGGTGCCGCGGCCGCGGATCCGCCGTCCTCGGTCGCGGCCTCGGCGGCGAGCGCGGCGGCCGCGTCCGCCGTCGTGGGCCGCGCGGGCTGCTCGACGAGCGCGTCGGCGAGGTCGAGCGCGAACAGGTGCGGCTCGTCGGGGCCGAGGTCGTGGTCCCAGTAGCGCACGGGGTAGCTCTCGTGCAGGATCGCGTTGACCTTCAGGTCGGCGCGCGTCTTCCGCGCCACGGAGTCGGCCTCGAGCGAGCCGGATCCGGGCAGCAGCGGCGCCTGCAGGATCACCGTGTCCGCGTCGCGCGCGACGGCCGCGATGCGGTCCACCCCGCCGGCGAAGCGGGTCAGCGCGCGGGCCTCGCCGCCGGCGGCCGGGAGGATCCAGAGCTGGGCCGCCTCGTTCCCGTCGGCGTCGTCGGCGTCGGGCCGGGAGGAGACGAAGAGGAGGTCGCCGGATGCGGTGAAGGCCGCGCCGCCCTCGCTCTTCGCCGAGCGGGTGAGGCGCCGCGGCACGCCGCCGCCCGCCGCGGGCACGACCCAGAGGGCGTGGCGGTAGCCGGTCCTCGCGGTGTCGAGGGTCGTGACGGTGAGCACCGCGCGGCGTCCGTCGGGCGAGAGCACGAGGCCGCCGAGGCGCGGGATGGCGATGAACTCGTCGAGGTCGGTGAAGGGGGTGCGGGTGTCGGGCATGCTCCCACGCTAGCCGCGGCGCGCGACCGGCGTCGTCCGACCGGGCCGCCCCGACCCGCCTCCCGCCCCGTCGCTTGCCGCCCGTCCGCGGGATCCTTTGGGCCCAAATCACTGGGACCGTCACGGTAGGATCGAGCGCATGGAGCGGCGAGCCGGTCGGGTCGGGAGGCCCGCGCGCGTCTCGCGGAGGCTCATCGCGGAGGCGGCCCTCGAGGTCGGCCTCAGCACCCTCACCCTCACCTCGCTCGCGCACCGCCTCGGCGTCGACCACTCGACGCTGTACCGGCACGTCGCCAGCCGGGACGACATCGTCCTCCTCGCGTGCGACACGGCCATCGCGCGGATGGACTGGCCGACGGTCCCCGACCTCCCCGCAGCGCAGCTCGTGGCGCCCGACGACACCTCGTGGCGCACCTACCTCGAGCAGGCCGTCGCGCGCATCTGGGACATGTACGACCGGCATCCGGGGCTCGCGAGCGCGATCCATCACCTCGACACCGCCCCCGACCAGGTCGTCCTGCGCTTCACCGGGGCGATCCGCGACCTGACCCGCATGGGCTTCGCGGAGGCGGAGGCCGTGCTGGTCCTCGACACCGTGCTCGACATCGGGGTGGAGTCCTACGTCGGGTGGGAGCGCGTGCTGGCGGCGAGCGGCGGCGCGGCCGACCGGCCCGCGTCGTCGTCGCCGATCGTGGACGCCACGCTGCCGGCCGCCATGGGACGCGGGCTGCTCGCCCTGGCCGCCGACGGTATCGCGGCCGAGCACGCCGCCGACGCCGACGCCGCGGAGACGCCCCACGCGTCCCGGCGCGGCGGACCCTCGCACTCGGCTGGCGCCCCGGACGCGCTGCACGCTCGCGAGGAGGCGGCCCAGCGCGACGCGCTCGGCACCATGGACCGCGTCACCGCCAGGTTCTCCGGCGAGGTGTCGACGGGATCCGCCGCGACGCCGCGGGACTGGTGGCTGCGCAAGCTCGGCGTGGTCCTCGCGGGCGTGGGTGGGCTGCGCTCCCCCGGGCCGAGCGCGACGGACCGCTAGGAGCCGGCCGGGTCCCCCGCGTCGGCCGTCGCGTCGTCCGCCGACTCGTCCTCGTCGTCCTGCTCCGCGAGCACGGGCGCGAGCACCGCGCGCACCGCGGCGGCGCCGTCGTCGTTCAGGTGCAGCCGGTCGTCCGTGAGGGTGGGGGCGAGCTCGCCGTCGCCGAAGCCGAGGGCGGGCCAGAGGTCGACGTGCTCGGCGCGGACCGCCGGCGCGTACTGGCGGATGTGCACGTTGACGACGCGGATCCGCTCGGCGTGCTCGCGCCCGCGCGGCGGCACCGAGAGCACGACGATCCCGGCCGCGGGGAGATCGCGGCGGAGGTGCGCGAGGATCGTCTCCAGCGCACGGACGGTCGCCTCCGGACCGCGGCGCGCCGCGCCCAGGTCGTGCGTGCCGCAGGACACCACGACGGTCGACGGCTCGGCGGCCACCGCGTCCGGCAGGAGGGCGAGCACGTCGTCGGTGGTCTGGCCGGCCCGGCCGAGGTCCACGATCCGCGCCTCCGCGTCGTCGCCGTCGGGGACGATGCCGCCCCAGCCGCCGTCCCCCGTCAGGCTGTCGCCCAGGAGGACTGTCGTGCGCGTGCGCGGTGCCATGGATCCGCCTCTCGTCGTGCCCATCATGGTCCCCGCGCCCGGGGAAGTCACCGGATCCGCGCCGGCCTCAGCCGTGCTGCCGGCGCGCGACCCGGCGCCACCAGCGACGTCGGCGCGGCGACAGCACGAGGACCGCGACGGCGATGAGGAGCGGGAGGGACAGGATCGCGGCGACCAGCGCGCCCGCCTGCCCGGGGTTCAGGGGGATGCCGAGCACGTCGATGGTGACGCGCGACGCGGCGCCGTCGGTGAGGTCGGTGATGTTGCGGTCGCCTGCCGCGTCCACCGGGACGGGCTTCCACGACTCGGACGCCGCCGGGTCGGGCGTGCTCCCGGCTGACGGCGTGCGCGCCGCGGCCGGTCCCTCACCCGAGATGATCGCGAGGTCGGCCCGCGCCTGCACGGGGGCGGACACGCTCATCGTCACCGCGGTCGCGAGGCCGGCCGACGCGAGGGCGATGCCCACGAGGGTCAGGAGGATCAGGCCGATGCGCGGGGCCCCGATCCGCCGGCTCACCGCGCGGCCCCCTCGCGGGGACGCCCGGCCTCACGGGACGACGTCGCGGCGAGCGCCTTCGCGGTGATGCGGGTGGCCATCGACGTGAAGATCACGCCGTGGAAGGGCAGGATCGAGAACCAGTACAGCCGGCCGGCGAGGCCGGAGGGGAAGAAGATCGCGCGCTGCCGGTAGTCGCTGCCCCCGCCCTCGCGGGGCGTGGAGCTCAGCTCGAGCCAGGCCTCGCCGGGCAGCTTCATCTCGGCGCGCAGCCGCAGCGAGGATCCGCGCTCGATGTGCTCGACGCGCCAGAAGTCGAGCGCGTCGCCGGTCTGCAGGGTGGTCGCGCTGCGGCGTCCGCGGCGGAGGCCCACGCCGCCGACGAGCTTGTCCATCCAGCCGCGTGCGGCCCAGGCGACGGGCAGCGAGTACCAGCCGTTGTCGCCGCCGATCGACTCGATCACGGCCCAGAGGTCCTCGGGCGCCGCGTCGGTCGAGCGCTCCTTGAGGTCGAGGTAGACGGTGTGGCCGGACCAGTCGGGGTCGCTCGGCAGCAGGTCGCTGGGCGCGCCGACGACGGCGGAGTCCTTCCAGCTGGTCTCGACGACGCCGTCGCGCATGCGGCCGAGTGCGAGGCGCACGGAGCGGCGGTAGCCGGTGAGGCCGCCCTCGGGGTCGGGGATGTAGGTCGAGATGTCGTGCTCGCCCATCACGCAGTCGTACTGCAGCGACTCGATGATGGGCACCGCGAGCGTCCGCGGGATGGGCGTGACGACGTTGACCCAGTGCGCGGCGAGGCGCGGGGCGAAGACCGGGATGGACGCGATGGGCCGCTGGGGCAGGCCGGCCTCGACCGCGTAGCCGTTCATCATCTGGCCGTAGCGGAGCACGTCCGGCCCGCCGATGTCGAAGGTGCGGTTGAGGTCGGCGGGCAGGTCGGCCGCGGCGACGAGGTAGTAGAGGACGTCGCGGATCGCGATGGGCTGGATGAAGTTGCGCACCCAGCCGGGTGCGGGCATGAAGGGCAGGACCTCGGTGAGGTGGCGGATCATCTCGAACGACGTGGAGCCGGATCCGATGACCACGCCCGCCTGCAGCGCGATGGTCGGCACGCCGCTCGCGAGGAGCACGTCGCCGACGGCCTTGCGGCTCGCGAGGTGCTTCGAGAGCTCCGGGGTGTCGGGGTGCAGCCCGCCGAGGTAGACGATGCGACCCACGCCCGCGGCCTTCGCGGCGGTCGCGACGTGCTCGGCGGAGGCGCGCTCCGACGACGCGAAGTCGCCCTTGGATCCCATGCCGTGCACGAGGTAGTAGAGGACGTCGACCCCGTCGACCGCGGGGCCGAGGGTCGCCGCGTCGGCGAGGTCGCCGCGCACGACCTCCACGTCGTCGCGCCAGGGCACGTCGGTGAGACGGCGGGGGTCCCGCACGAGCACGCGCACCCGGAAGCCGGCGTCGAGGAGACGGGGCACGAGCCGACCGCCGATGTAGCCCGTCGCTCCGGTCACGAGGGCGAGACGGGAGGCGGCGCTCGGCGATGTCATTCCCTCACGCTAGGCAATCAGCCTGGCAAGCCGCTCCCAGGAGCCGGGACGGAAGGTGGGCGGGATCCGAGGATCAACCCTCGGCGGACTCGAGCTCGGCGAGGTACCGGCGCCAGGTGGGGCCGTGCTCGGCCTCGCACGTCGTCCAGTCGACCGGGCGGCCGTGCACGAGGTCCTCGAGGAGGTCGAGGTGCAGGCGCCAGCTCGCCTTCAGCACGTTCGCGATGCCGGCGGGGAGGTACCCGGAGACCGTGACGCCGAGCTCCGTCTGGCGGTCCCGCGGACCGCCGGCCACCTCCTGGAGGCGGAGGAGGAAGCGCGCCGAGACCTCTCCCTCGTGGACGAACGTGTAGTCGATCGCCCGCCCCTCCTCGAAGCGCGTGATGACGCCGCCGGACGCGGAGGCGAGGCTGCGGTCGGGCTGCGTCATCCACTCGAACCAGAAGTCGCCGCCGTCCATCTGCTCGATGGACGCCTCGGCGAGCCAGCCGGAGACCATGTCGGCGTCGGAGACCGCGTCCCACACGATGAGCGCGGGCAGGTCGATGAGCCGGCGGAAGACGAACTCGTACGGCAGGAAGACGGTGTTCTCGCGGGCCTCCGAGAGGAAGGCGCCGGGAAGGGAGGGGAACCGGGTGCGATAGGGCTCCTGGTCGTAAGCCTGGTCGCCGTCGAGGCCGGCGGAGGCGGGCATGCCCTCGTCGAGCTCGCGGGAGGCCAGGCGCGCCTCGGCGGCGTCGGTGTGCTCGAGGGCGGGGGCGCCACCGCGGCGCGAGGGCATCGGGTTCTCGGCGCGCGGGTCGGACGCCTCGCGCGGGGCCTGTCCGGGGGTGTGATCGGGATCCACGTGCCGAGCCTAGGCGCGGACCGCCGGTCCGGTCCCTGAATTCCTCACAGGTGTCAGGGCATGGTGCGCACGGGGATGCGGACGGCGGGCCGCGCGCCCCGCGGGCGGCCCGCCCACCGCCCGTATCCTGGACGCCGGTCGACGGGCGGATCCGGGACCGGGACAGGACGAAGATGCCTCGCACGCTCGCGCTCGCCGTCGACTTCGGCGGCACCAAGGTCGAGTCCGCGCTCGTGGACGACGCGGGCCGCGTGCTCGAGGGCAGCCGGTTCCGCGGTCCCACAGGTCCCGAGCGCTCCGCCGACGAGCTGCTCGACGCCGTCCTCGGGGTCGCCCGGCAGGCGCTCGCCGCCCTGCCCGACGACGCCGAGCTCGTGGGCACGGGCCTCGCCGCCGCCGGTCCGGTCGACGTGCCGCACGGCCTCGTCTCGCCGCTCAACGTGCCCGCCTGGCGGGACTACCCGCTGCGCGACCGCCTCGCCGAGCTCACCCCCGGCGTGCCCACCACGCTGCAGATGGACGGCCTCGCCATCACGCTCGCCGAGCACTGGGTCGGCGCCGGCCGCGGCCACGACCACGTGATGGGCATGATCGTCTCCACCGGGATCGGCGGCGGGCTCGTGCTCGGCGGCCGCACCGCCGCGGGATCGACGGGCAACGCCGGCCACATCGGCCACGTCGAGGTCGCCGGGTTCGACGACCCGTGCACCTGCGGCGGGCAGGGGTGCGTCGAGGCCATCGCGTCGGGGCCGAAGAGCGTCGCCTGGGCGCGCGCGCAGGGCTGGACGGGATCCACCGGCGAGCATCTGGCCGCCTCCTACCGGGACGGCGACGCGACGGCCGTCGCGGCCGTCCGGCGCGCGGGCCTCGCGATCGGCCGGGCCATCGCGTCCGCGAGCTCCCTCGTGGACCTCGACGTCGTCGCGATCGGCGGCGGGTTCAGCCGCGTCACGCCCGACCTCTTCGACATGATCCGCGAGCCGATCGCGCTCCGCGAGCAGTTCGGCTTCGTCACGAAGACGCGCGTCGTCCCCTCCGGCCTCTCGTCCGACGGCCCGATCATCGGCGCGGGCGCGCTCGTGCACCGCAGGGAGATGGTCCCCAGCTTCTGACGGCGGCCGTCGGGCGGATCCCCCGACCCCTCCCGACGACCGCCGCCCGGCCGCCGACCGCCGCCCGCCGCTAGGACAGCTCGGCGTAGAGCGGGCTCGTGTAGAACCAGAGGTCCTTCCACGGGTCCGCGTCGCCCAGCACGTCGATCGCGGGGCCGGCGGGGTCGATCGCCTGGCCGAGGAAGCCCGGCTGCTGGCGCTTGCCGTCGGTGCCGCGGAGTCGCACGTAGAAGCGGTCGCCGGGCACGGTGATCTCCTGCGACAGGTGGTAGCCGCCCGGGATCGCCGTGAGGCGCGCCACCGGGAGCTGCGCGACCACGCGCGTCGCGGGCGCGGTCATGGAGTCGCGGTCGGCGGCGGGGCCGTCGATCCGGCCGACGATCACGTCCACGCGCGCGAGCTCCGGCACGAAGCCGGCGCGGTTCGGGCGCGACGCCGTCATGATGTCGGCCGTCACCGTGACCCTGCGGTCGCGCTTGCCGATGAGCGTCCCGCCGAGCGGGACGGTGCGGCCGCGCTCGAGGACGAGGCGCGCGTCGATCGAGTCGACGAGGCCGCCGTGGTCCACCCACACGCGGCCGGCGCGGATCGCGTCGAGCACGGAGGTGTGGTCCTGGCGGACCGCGCCCACGTGCGTGCGGCTGTAGTGGCCAGGCCAGAAGTCGTTCTCGTCGGTGTCCACGCCGCCGCGGTAGACGGGATCCACCATGCGGCCGTCGCGGTCGTAGTCGCTGCCCGGGCCGACCTCGGTGGTGTCGAGGTAGACGTTGTGGCTGTCGCTCGTGGCCGTGACGACGAAGTGCCGCCCCTCGGCGAGCATCGAGTCCCAGACGCCGCCGACCGTCGCGGTGACCCAGTCGAAGCCGCCCCAGGTGCGGTATGACTCGGCCGGGTAGCCGGGGAACGAGTACGTGCCGCGGGAGTTGCCGTAGAGGCCGCGCCCGCCGGTCGTGCTGTGCGGGGACGGCAGACCGCCCGCCTGGTGGCCGGGCGCGCCCTCCATGCCGAGGACCACGCGCGGGCCCGCGTCCTGCCACGCCCGCAGCTCGTGCGGCGAGTCGATGCCCTGGCGCGACGGGTGGTTGGGGAGCATCACGGCGTCCTTCACGCGGCGCGAGGCGACGGCCTGGTCGAGGAAGCGGATCCCCTCGAGCGCGAGCGCCTCGTTCGCCGGGGTGCCGTCGCGCGTGCCCTTCACACGGGCGTCCCAGCGGTCCTCGATCTCCCTGAGGACGCCGACCGCGTCGCCCTGCGGGTGCACGAACACGGTCGCGTGCTCGGCGCCCGGGATGTTCCACTCGAGGCCGTGGAAGATCACGATGTCGGAGCCGAACTCCTTCCGCGCCTCCTCGATGAACGGCACGATCGCATCGACGCTGCCCTTCGTGGAGTGGGCCGTGTTGCCGTGGTCGGTGAGCACGATCCACTGCACGCCGTTGGCGACGGCCTGGCGGATGTGGTCGCGGACGCGGTACTTGCCGTCGTTGCTGAAGAGCGTGTGGACGTGGTGGTCGCCCTCGAGCCAGAGGTAGCCGCCGACCTTCGCGGGCGCACCGGCGGCGCGGGCGGCGGGTGCGGGTCCGAGAGCGGCGATGGCGGCGCCGGCTCCGACCACCGCACCGGTCTGGAGCAAGCCCCTGCGGCTCACCGTCGTGCGTGCGTCGTTCGTCATCCGTGTCCTCCGTGTCGCCGTGCGCGTGGATTTCCCACGGTGCCGAATCAATGCGACGGGCGGTGGACCCGGGATGGACGGCGGGCTGTCGGGAGGTGAACGGAGCGCGCGTCGGGGCGCGCGATGCCGGGCGACCCGACGCGATCCGTGGGGCGTCAGCCCTCGCGCGCGGACTCGCGGGGCGCGCGGTCCCAGGTGTCCTCGAGCATGCGCGGCCGGGCGAGGTAGAAGCCCGACGCGGACGCGACGGCGACCATCGCGAACAGCATGAGCAGCGGGACGGTCCAGCCGCCGGACAGCTCGTGCAGCACGCCGAACAGCAGGGGTCCGATCGCGCCGATCGAGTAGCCGATGCCCTGGACGAAGCCGCTCAGGGCCACCACTCCCCCGTGCGTGCGGGTGCGGAGGTTGATGAGCACGAAGACCAGCGGGAACAGCAGCGGGCCGGATCCGGCGGCCGCCACCCACAGGAGCGGCGCGGCGGCGGGTGCGACCAGGAGGCCGACGTAGCCGACGACGAAGAAGAGCACGCCGACCTGGATCAGGATGCCGACGTTCCTCATGCGCGCCGCGAGGATCGGCATGACGATGGCCGCAGGCAGCCCCATGAACCCGAACACGGCGAGCAGAGCGCCCGACGCGACGGGCGTCTGCCCCGCGGTGTCCTGCAGGAGGGCGGGCAGCCACGCGAACATGGCGTACGCGTTGAACGACGACGCGGCCTGGATCCCGACGAGCGCCCACGCGACCGGCGAGCGGAACACGCGGCCGGTGACGGCGGCGGGCGCCTCCTCCACCTGGTCGCGCGCGGCCGCGGCGGCGCGCTCGCGCCGGGTGTCGCGGCGGTGGTTCACCAGCAGCGCGATCCACGGCACCAGCGCGACGACCGCGATCGCGGCCCAGGCGCCGATCGCCACGCGCCAGCCCGCGCTGTCGGCCAGGGGCGCCGCGACGAGCGACGGGACGCCCGTGCTGATCGACAGCATCACGGTGGTGAGGGAGGTGAGCGGCCCGATCCGGCCGGGGAAGTACTTCTTCACGAGCGGCGGCAGGAGCACGTTGCCGAGGCCCATGCCCGCGAGCGACAGGATCGTGCCGACGCCGAAGACGACCACGGTGCCGGATCCGGCGCGCAGCAGGTGCCCGAGCACCATGGCCACGAGGCCCACCACCACGGTGAGCTCGAGGCCGAGGCGGCGCGAGATCGCGGGCGCGAGCAGGCCGAAGAGCGCGAAGCAGACGGGTGGCAGGGCGCCGAGCACGCCGATCGAGACGCTGTCGAGCGGCACGTCGCGGCCGATCTCGTCGACGATCGGCGAGAAGACGGCCACGGCCGTGCGGAGGTTCAGGGCGACCAGCACGATGCCGACCAGGGCGAGGAGCGCGCCCGCGCGGGGAGCTGCGGGAGTCGTCGTCACCACCAGATTCTACGGCGGCCGGAATAGGCTCTCGGCCATGAGCGAGATCTCCCGGCACCTGCCCCTCAGCCAGCGCGCGTCCGAGCCCGAGGCGAAGGTGACCGGGATCTGGAGCGCGGAGATCGCGGACGTCCTCGACCGCACCGCCGACCTCCTCGCGTCCCTCGACGCCGACGGCTGGGAGGCCGCGAGCATGTGCGACGGCTGGACCGTCCGCGACGTCGCCGGCCACATCGTCTGGCGGGTCGGCGCGAGCAACGCCGCCATGGTGCGCACGGCCGTGGGGTCGATGCGCCGCCGCCCGCACCTCAACCCCATGCACGTGATGGACGAACTCAGCGCCGACGAGGCCGCCCGCTCCCCCGAGGACCTCGTCGCCCGGATCCGCGCCATCGCCGCCGACAAGCGCGCCGGGAAGGGCCGGAAGCGCCTGCCGGAGCTGCTCGAGGTGGTCGTGCACGCCTTCGACATCGCGCACGCGCTGAAGGCGGACCTCGAGCTCGACCACCGCGCGACCGGCGCCGTCGCCGTGGCGCGCGCCGCGATCGCGCCCGCGCAGATCCGCGGGGTGCTGCGGGCGCGCACGCTGCGCGCGTCGGACGCCGGCTGGAGCGTGGGCCACGGTCCCGTGATCGAGGCGACCGCGTCGACGCTCGTCATGTACCTCTTCGGCCGCACGCCCCGCCCCGAGGGCGACGCGGCGCGGCCCGCGGGCGACGCCTAGATCCCGAGCACCCCGCGCGTGCGCACCACGTCGTCCGTCATCTGCGCGATGAGCGGCTCGCGCCCCTCGTAGGCGACCATGCCGCGGATCCGGGCGACGAACACGACCTCGACCTCGTGGTCGTAGAGGTCGAGCGTCTCATCGAGCACGAACGCCTCGACGACGCGCGGCCGGACGCCCGCGAACGTCGGGTTGGTGCCGACCGAGATGGCGGAGGGGTACGTGCGGTCGCCGTCGCGCAGCCAGCCCGCGTAGACGCCGTCCGCGGGGATCAGACCCTCGGCCTCCGGCGACAGGTTCGCGGTGGGGAAGCCGAGCTCGCGTCCGCGCTTCTCGCCGTGCACGACGACGCCCCGGACGGCGGGCGCTCGGCCGAGAAGCTCGGCGGCGGCCTCGACGTCGCCGCGGTCCATGAGGTCGCGGATCCACGTGGACGACACCTTGCGGCTGCCGTCGGGCATGACGTCGCCGACGACGACCGTGCGGAAGCCGTGCCCCTCGCCGAGGCGCGTGAGCGTGGCCGCGTCGCCCGCGCCCTGCGCGCCGAAGCGGAAGTCCTCGCCCACGAGCACGACGCGCGCACCGAGGGCGTCGACCAGCACCGTGCGCACGAACTCCTCCGGGCTCAGCCGCTGGAGGCGCTCGTCGAACGGGAGCATGAGGGTCGCGTCGACGCCGAGCTCCGCGAGCAGCTCGATCTTCTGCCGGTTGCTCACGAGGCTCTGCGGCCGCGCCGCGGGCGCGAGGAGCGCGGCGGGGTGGCGGTCGAACGTGACGACGGCGGACGACAGGCCCTCGTCGGACGCGATGCCGAGGAGGCGACGGATCACCGCGCGGTGACCCGCGTGGACGCCGTCGAACTTGCCGATGGTGACGGCGCTCGGCCCGAAGCCGCCCGGCACGTCGGCCGGGTCGTGGACGACGAGCACGGTCAGCGGTCCCCGCGCACGGGGCGCTCGTCCACGGCGCTCACGCGGGAGCGGCCCCCGCTGCGGAGCCACCACAGGCCGAGCACCGGCAGCACGAGCGGGATGAAGACGTAGCCGTATCCGTAGACCGACCACACGCTGTCGTGCGGGAAGAGCTGCGAGTCGACGAGGCTCAGCGTGCCGACGACGAGCACACCGACGAGCTCGAACGCGATGGTGGCGAACGCGATCCGGTACCAGCGCCGGGCGGCCTCCGAGGTGCGCGCCGGCGCGACCAGGGCGACGGTCGCGACGATGTAGACCACGGCGGCGAGCGCGGAGAGCGCGTAGGCGACGGGCGCCTCGTCGAACTTGGTGAGGATCTGCGTGACCGATCGGCCCGTCGCGGCGAGGGCGAGCAGCCCGTAGAAGAAGACCAGGACCCGTCCGAGACCGGTCATGCGCGAGGTACGGGAGTCAGTCATGGCACCTGCGATTATCCCCTACCCGAGGGAGAGGGCGGTCACGCGGACTGCACGTTCCAGATGACGTCCATCCGGTAGACCATGATCGCGATGGCGAGGCACGAGGCCCCCAGGATGATCGTGCTCCAGCGGGTGCGCTCGACCAGCGCCCAGAAGACGGCGAGCGGCGGGATCAGCAAGCCGCTCAGCAGGTAGGCGTAGAACTCGATGAGGCTGCCCGACGGCGGGTCGCCGACCGCGGGCGCGACGATCGCGATGACGAGCTGGACCACGAGCAGCACCTCGACGAGCGCGGTCGGGAGCACCGTGAGGTCGCTCGGCTTCCGCCCGATCGCGCCGACGACGAGGCACAGCACGCCCGCGACGACCGCGACGGCGATCTGCGCGACCGTGAACCAGCCGATCACGACGCGCCCCGGTCGTCGGCCGGGAAGTTGACGATGGACGTGCCGGTGCGACCGCGGAAGCCGACCAGCCCCACGAGCCGGCCGTCGGGCGCGACCGCGGCGAGCGGATCCTCCGTCGGCGCCTCGTCGGGCGTCGTGAGCTTCTTGCCGTGCCCGAGGTCGACGGCCTCCTGCTCGGTGAGGTGCAGCACGTCGAAGAGGCGCGCGGCGGCGTCGGCCGGCGGGATGAGGCGGTCGGCGACGACCATCTCGTCGATCGGCACCGCGTCGTCGACGTGGAAGGGGCCGACGCGCGTGCGGCGGAGCGCGGTGAGGTGCCCGCCGACGCCGAGCGCGCGCCCGAGGTCGCGCGCGAGCGCCCGCACGTAGGTGCCGGACGAGCAGGTGATGCGCACGTCGAGGTCGAGCTGCGCGCCGTCCTCCTCGCCCTCCTCGGGCTCCACCGCGTCGAAGCGCAGCACGTCGAACGCGGAGACGGTGACCTCGCGCGCGGCGAGCTCGACGTCCTCGCCGGCGCGGACGCGGGCGTAGGCGCGCTTGCCGTCGACCTTGATGGCGCTCACGGCGCTCGGCACCTGCGAGATCGTGCCGCGGAGGTCGGCGACGGCGCGCTCCACGTCGGCGACGGCGAGGTCGCGGATCCGCCCGGGCTCGGCACGCGAGACGACCTCGCCCTCGCGGTCGTCGGTCGTGGTGGCGCGGCCGAGGCGGATGGTCGCCAGGTACTCCTTGTCGAGGCCGACGAGGTGGGTGAGCAGGCGCGTGGAGCTGTTGACGCCGAGGATCATGAGGCCGGTCGCCATCGGGTCGAGCGTGCCCGCGTGCCCGACCTTGCGGGTGCCGGCGAGGCGGCGCGTGCGGGCGACGAGGTCGTGGCTGGTCCACTCGCCGCGCTTGTCGATGAGGAGCAGGCCGCTCGCGGTCGAGGGCGCGGCGCGGGGGGTCGGGGTTTCCATGGCCCCACCATCATGCCGTGCCCGGCGGTGCCCCCGGCTCCCTCGGATCCGCCCGGCTTAGGATCGGAGGAGGCGGAGGAGGACGCGTGCGGATCGGTGTCTTGGGTGCTGGCGCGGTCGGCGGCACGCTCGCGGCGCTCCTCGAACGGGCCGGCCACGAGGTCGACGTCACCGCGCGCGGCCCGCATCTCCGGGCGATCCAGGACCGCGGCCTGCGCCTAGCCGGCGGCTACGGCGACCACGTGGCGCGCGTCGCGGCGGCCGAGCGGCTGGGCCGCCCGCCCGAGCTCGCGATCGTCGCCACCAAGATCGCCGACGCCCGCGACGCCATGGCGGAGAACGCGGGATGGCTCCGCGGCATCCCCGTGCTCGTCGTGCAGAACGGCCTCTCCGCGATCACGATGGGCGTCGAGTGCCTGCCGCGCTCGCAGGTCGTGGGTGGGCTCGCGCTCGCGGCGACGTCGCTCACCGAGCCCGGGCTCGTCACGGTCACGTCGCCCGCAGGCATGCAGATCGGCTCCGCGGACGGCCCGGGAGGCGACGGCGTCGCCCTCGTGCGCGACATGCTGGATCCCGTCATGCCGATCACGGTGGCCGGCGACTTCCGCGGCGCCCAGTGGACCAAGCTCGTCATCAACGGGATCAACGCGGTGCCGGCCGTCACCGGCCTCAGCGTGCAGGCGGTCATCGCCGAGCCCGTGCTGCGGCGCATCGTCACGCGCGCCATGCAGGAGACCGTACGCACGGGCCTCGCGCGCGGCGTGACGTTCGGACGGCTCGGCGGGCTCACCCACCGCCGCCTGCGGCTGTTCGCGTCGCTGCCGCTCCCCCTGGCCGAGCGCCTGCCGGTGTCGCTCGCCCGGAACATGGGGCAGGTGCCGAACCCCGGGTCGACGCTGCAGAGCATCCGCCGCAACCGGCTGACCGAGGTGGACCATCTCAACGGGGCGGTCTCGGCCCTCGCGCCCGGCGCCGGGCAGGACGCGCGCGTCAACGCCGCGCTGGTGCAGCTCGTGCACGGCGTGGAGGCCAGCGGCCGCCACATCTCCCCCGCGGAGCTCGCCCGGCTCGTGCCGCGCTGATCCCCGCGTCCGGTCTGATGCCGGATGAGCGGCCGGACGCCGGGAGGCCTCAGCAGCTGTCGGCGAAGACGCGGCGCGGGAGCTCGGGGTCGGTGACGTCCACGATCATGGTCGCCGCGCGTCGCGGGTTGACCTGCCGGATGTAGCGAGCGTGGGCCTCCTGCGCGGCGGATCCGGCGCCGCCACCCGAGGTCGCGAGCGGCTCGTCGGGCAGCAGCAGGTAGACGACCGCGTTCCAGAGGCCCCGGAGCTCCGGGGTCTGCAGGGCGTCGCCGGCCACGATCAGCACCGCGTCGTCAGGGGCGTCGTCGACGGGATCGCCATCCGGCCGGAGCGCGAACGGCGTGCCGGGCTTCCGGAACGGCCGCACGACCCCGTCGCGGAGGGCGCCGGCGTCGGCGGGGCCGCCGTCGGACGCGAAGTCCGCGGCGGCGGCGACGTACGCCCCGCGGCCGTCCGCGCGCAGCACGTCCGCGAGGTCGTGCGCGAACGCGCTCGGGTCCGCGAGCGGTCCGCCGTCGACCGCGAGGAACGCGCGGCCGTGGCCGTAGTTGTGCAGGAACTCGTCGGCGAGCGAGGAGAGGACCTCGGCGCGGGAGGCGCGGTACAGGGGCATGCGCCGAGCCTAGGCTCATCGTCTCGTACGCTGGCCGGATGCCGGAGACCGCCCTCGCCCGAGACGTGAACGCGTGGTTCCGGGAGAACGCGCGGGACCTGCCGTGGCGGCGCGAGGGATTCGGATCCTGGGGCATCCTCGTCAGCGAGTTCATGCTCCAGCAGACGCCCGTGGTGCGCGTCATCCCGCGGCTCGAGGAGTGGCTCGCGCGCTGGCCCGTGCCCGCGGCCCTCGCGTCGACGCCCGCCAGCGAGGCCGTCCGCGCGTGGGGCCGCCTCGGCTACCCGCGGCGCGCGCTGAACCTGCACGCGTGCGCGGTCGCGATCGTCGAGCGGCACGGCGGCGAGGTGCCCGAGGACGTGGACGCCCTGCTCGACCTCCCGGGCGTCGGCCCGTACACCGCGCGCGCGGTCGCGGCGTTCGCGTTCGGCCACCGGCATCCCGTGGTCGACGTCAACGTGCGGCGGGTGCTCGCACGCGCGATCGCCGGCCAGGGCGACCCCGGACCGGCGCGCACGAGCGTCGACCTCCAGGCGATGGAGGCGCAGCTGCCCGACGACGTGGCGGAGGCGCGGGTGTTCAACGCGGGCGCGATGGAGCTGGGCGCGGTGATCTGCACGGCCCGCGCGCCGCGCTGCGACGACTGCCCGGTCCGCGACCTGTGCGCCTGGCGCGCCGCGGGGTACCCGGTCTACGACGGGCCGGCGCGCGTCGTGCAGAAGCGGTTCGAGGGATCCGACCGCCAGGTGCGCGGCCTCCTGCTCGCGGAGCTGCGGTCGAGCCACTCCCCCGTGAGCGCGGCCGACCTGGCGACCGCGTGGCCGGAGCCCGTGCAGCGCGGGCGCGCGCTCGACGGGCTCATCGCCGACGGGCTCGCGGTCCGCCAGCCCGACGGGACGTACGCCCTGCCGAGCTGACGCGCGCCACCGGCCGATGCGGATGCCGGCCGGCGCGGAGGATCAGTGGGCGGGCTCGGACCCGGGCGCCGGGCGATCGACGTCGTCGCCGTCCTCGTCGTCCGACTCGTCGTCCTCGTCCTCGTCCTCCCCGATCACGCGGGGCTTGACGTACGGGTCCTCGTCGCCCGCGTAGACGCCGGCCTTCGCCTGCGCCTGCACGTCCGCGTCGCGTCGCCGCGCCTCCTCCAGGAGGGCGTCGATCGCGGCCGCGTTCTCGGGCACGCCGTCGAGGATGAACTCGAGCGACGGCGTGAGGCGCGCGGTGATGTTCTTGCCCACCTCGCTGCGGAGCATGCCGGTGGCGGACTTGAGGGCGGCTGCCGTGTCGGCGCGCTCCTCGTCGGTGCCGTAGACCGTGTAGAAGATGCTGGCGTGCTGCAGGTCGCCCGTGACGCGCACGTCGGTGACGGTCACGAAGCCGAGCCGCGGGTCCTTGATGCCCCGGTCGAGCTTGCGCGCGACGATCTCCTTGATGCGGTCGGCCATCTTCCTGGCCCTCGCGTGATCGACCATGGTCGACGTCCTTCCGTGACGCTGCTCGCCGGGCGTGCTCGTCCGGCGTCGTGCTCGTGCCCCGCTGGTGGCGGGTACTGCCGGACGCGAGCGCCCGGGCCGTGCTGGTGCCCCGCTGGTGGCGGGTACTGCCGGACGCGAGCGCCCGGGTCGTGCTGGTGTGCCCCGCGGGTTGCGGGACGGGGAGGGCCCCGCTCCCCTGGTGGGGAGCGGGGCCCGGATCGGCCGGGGTCAGACCCGCGGCTTCTCCTTCATCTCGATCGTCTCGATCTCGTCGCCGATCTGGATGTCGTTGAACTTGCCGAGGCCGATGCCCGCCTCGAAGTCCGTGCGGACCTCGGACACGTCGTCCTTGAACCGGCGGAGCGACTCGATGGCCAGGCTGTCGCCCACCACCACGCCGTCGCGGATGACCCGCGCCTTGGCGTTCCTGGTGATGGTGCCCGAGCGGACGATGACACCCGCGATGTTGCCGAACTTGGAGGAGCGGAACACCTCGCGGATCTCGGCGACGCCGGACTGGACCTCCTCGAACTCGGGCTTGAGCATGCCCGTGAGGCTCGACTCGATCTCCTCGAGCGCCGAGTAGATGACGCTGTAGAAGCGGATGTCGACGCCCTCGCGAGCCGCACGTGCACGGGCCTTCGGGTCGGGGCGGACGTTGAACCCGATGATGATCGCGTTGTCGATCGTCGCCAGGTTGACGTCGCTCTCGGTGACCGCTCCGACGCCGCGGTGGATGATCCGCAGCTGCACGGAGTCGTCCACCTCGATCTTCATGAGCGACTCCTCCAGCGCCTCGACGGCACCGGACACGTCGCCCTTGATGATGAGGTTGAGCGACTCGACCTTGCCCTCCTCCAGCGCACGCGTGAAGTCCTCGAGGCTGATGCGCTTGCGGGCCTTGGCCAGCTGCGCGTTGCGCTCGACGGCCTCGCGCTTCTCGGCGATCTGACGGGCGGTGCGGTCCTCCTCGGTGACGAGGAAGGTGTCGCCCGCGCCGGGGACCGACGAGAGGCCCTGGACCTGGACGGGCCGCGAGGGGTAGGCCTCGTGGACCGCGTCGCCGTTCTCGTCCATCATCGCCCGGACGCGGCCGTAGGCCGTGCCCGCCACGATGGCGTCGCCCACGCGGAGCGTGCCCGACTGGATGAGGACGGTCGCGACCGCACCGCGGCCCTTGTCGAGGCGCGCCTCGATGGCCACGCCGCGCGCGTCCTTGTTCGGGTTGCTGCGCAGGTCGAGCCCGGCGTCGGCGGTGAGCAGGACGGCCTCGAGGAGGTCCTCCACGCCCTTGCCGGTGAGCGCCGACACGTCGACGAACATGACGTCTCCGCCGTACTCCTCGGCGACCAGGCCGTACTCGGTGAGCTGCTGGCGCACCTTGGCGGGGTTGGCCCCCTCCTTGTCGACCTTGTTGACCGCGACCACGATCGGCACGTTCGCCGCCTGGGCGTGGTTCAGGGCCTCCACCGTCTGCGGCATGATGCCGTCGTCGGCCGCGACCACGAGGATCGCGATGTCGGTGACCTGCGCACCACGGGCGCGCATGGCGGTGAACGCCTCGTGGCCCGGGGTGTCGATGAAGGTGATGGCGCGCTCGTAGCCCTCGTGCGGCGCCCAGACCTGGTACGCGCCGATGTGCTGCGTGATGCCGCCCGCTTCGCCCTCGATGACGTTGGCGTTGCGGATGGCGTCGAGCAGCCGCGTCTTGCCGTGGTCGACGTGGCCCATGACGGTGACGACGGGCGGCCGGATCTCCAGCACGTCGTCGTCCTCGTCCTCGAGCTCCTGGTCGAGGTCGATGTCGAAGCCCTCGAGCAGCTCGCGGTCCTCGTCCTCCGGGGAGACGACCTGGATCTTGTAGCCGAGCTCGGTGCCGAGCACCTCGAAGGTGGCCTCGTCGAGCGACTCGGTCGCCGTGGCCATCTCACCGAGGTGGAACAGCACAGTCACCAGGTTGCCGGGGCTGGCGTCGATCTTGTCGGCGAAGTCCGAGATGGACGCGCCGCGACGCAGGCGGACGATGGTGTTGCCGTCGCCGCGGGGGACGCTGACGCCACCCAGCGACGGGGCCTCGCGCAGCTCGAACTCGGCCCTCTTCGTCCGCTTCGACTTGCGCGACTTGCTCTTGCCGCCGCCGCGCCCGAAGGCACCCGCGGTGCCGCCGCCGGGGCCGCGACCACGGCCGCCGCCACCGGGACGACCGGCGAAGCCGCCGGCCGGACGCTGGAAGCCGCCGGCAGCGGGGGCGCCGGGGCGTCCCGCTCCGCCGGGTGCGCCGCCGGGGCGGCCCGCACCCGCGGGACGCTGGCCGAAGCCGGCCGGGCGAGCGCCCTGGCCGACGCCGCCGGGACGCGGGGCGCCGGGGCGGGGGGATCCGGGACGGGGAGCGGCCGGGCGGGGGCCTGCGGCTCCCGCGGCGGGGCGCTGGCCCATGCCCTGGTTGCTCGCGAACGGGTTGTTGCCCGGGCGGGGCTTGGTGCCCATGCCCTGGTTGCTCGCGAAGGGGTTGTTGCCGGGGCGCGGGGCCGCCGGACGCGGGATCCCGGGACGCGGGATGCCGTTCGAGGGGGCGGGCGTGCTGCCGGCGTCCGGGCGCGGGGCGCTCGGGGTCTCGGCGGCCGGGGCGTCGGGGGTGGCGGACGCGGCCGACTTCTCGGCCTGCGCCTTCTCCTCCGCGGCGGCCTTGCGGCTCGCCTCGGCCTGCGCCTGGCGCTCCGCGACGGTCAGCGGCTTCGCCGGGACCGGGACGTCGGACGCCTCGGGCGCCTCGACCTCGGGAGCAGCGGTGGGCTGCGGGCCGGGGGTGGGGCGGCCGCCGGGCTTCGGGGCCGACGAACGGGCTCCGGGGCGCGGGGCGGACGAGGGGGCCGCGGCGGGTGCCGCCGCCTGTCCGGTGAGGCCGGCGGCCTCGAGGGCCGCCTTGAGCTTGCGGGCCACGGGGGGCTCGATGCTCGACGACGGTCCCTTGACGAACTCGCCCATCTCCTTGAGCTTGGCGAGTGCGGTCTTGCTGTCGACGCCGATCTCGGCGGCGATCTCGTGTACGCGTGGTTTAGCCACTGTTCTCCTGTCTGGGGGTCCTCTCCCAGGCAGGAGGGGACCGCTAGTGCTGGACGGATCTCATTTCGAGCCGCTCATTAGTTGTCCATGTGCCGTTCAGCCTGTTCTCTCGGATGCTCGCGCGCTCGGCTGGGCCGCGAGCCGCTCTCGTAGTCCCCCAAGAGCTGCGGGGTCGAGCGCCGCATCGCTCCGCAGGGCCCGCCCGAAGGCACGCCGCGCGATCGCTCTGTCGATGCACTCGATGGTCGGATGGATCCACGCGCCCCTGCCGGCCATCACCGCGCGCTCGTCGATGACGAGGGAGCTGGTGGGGGGATCGGCGACGATCCGCAGTAGCGCGGACCTCGGGGCACGCCGACGACAGCCGACGCACGTTCTTTCCGGATCCATACTACCCCCTCCGTCCGGCGGCGGTGGGGCCGGGTCGTGGCGGGCGGCGCTCAGTCGTCGCCCTCGAGGATCGAGTCGGGCTGGATGTCGATCTTCGCGCCCGTGAGCTTGGCGGCGAGGCGGGCGTTCTGGCCCTCCTTGCCGATGGCGAGCGACAGCTGGTAGTCGGGCACGAGCGCGCGGACGGCCTTGGTCGCCTGGTCGATGACGAACGAGCTCGTGACGCGGGCGGGCGAGAGCGCGTTGCCGACGAACACGGGGAGCGACTCGGAGTAGTCGACGATGTCGATCTTCTCGTCGTTGAGCTCCGCCGTGACCGCGCGGACGCGCTGCCCCAGCTCGCCGATGCAGGCGCCCTTGGCGTTGATGCCGGGCTCGGTCGCGCGCACCGCGATCTTGGTGCGGTGGCCGGCCTCGCGGGCCAGCGACACGATCTCGACCAGACCCTGCGCGATCTCCGGCACCTCGAGCGCGAACAGCTTGCGGACGAGCGACGGGTGCGTGCGCGAGACCGTGATCTGCGGTCCCTTGGCCCCGCGGGAGACGCTCGTGACGTAGACGCGCAGGCGCGAGCCGTGCACGTACTTCTCGCCGGGGACCTGCTCCTCGGGCGGCAGGATCGCCTCGATGGTGCCGAGGTCGACGTGGATCATGCGCGGGTTCGGGCCCTGCTGGACGACGCCCGCGACGATGTCGCCCTCGCGGCCCTTGAACTCGCCGAGGATGCGGTCGTCCCCGATGTCGCGGAGGCGCTGGTTGATGACCTGCTTGGCGGCGAAGGCGGCGATGCGGCCGAAGTCGCTCGGGCTGTCCTCGGACTCGCCGATGACGAGGCCGTCCTCGTCGAGCTCGGGGACGTGCACGGACACGTGGCCGGTCTTGCGGTCCAGGTGCACGCGCGCGGGGGGCACGCCGTCGGCGACGGGCTTGGCGTCCGCCTGGTCGGTGTGCTTGAGGTAGGCGGTGAGGATGGCCTGCTCGATGATCGAGACGAGCTCCTCGAACGGGATCTCGCGCTCGCGCTCCATCAGGCGCAAGACGCTCAGGTCGATGTCCACGGTGCGACTCCTCTATTCGGTTGGAAACACTCGAGGCTACCCGACCGGGAGGGGTCGGGCAGCCTCGAGCGGGGGCGCGCTGCGGATCAGCTGTCGGCGGTGAGCGCGCCCACGACGTCGGCGAGCGCGACGGGCGTGCGCTCGTTCGTGCGGCGGTCCCAGAGCTCGGCCATGCCGTCGACCGCGCCGCGGCCGACGATGACGATGGTGGGCACCCCGATGAGCTCGGCGTCGCCGAACTTCACGCCGGGCGACACCTTGGGGCGGTCGTCGAAGAGCACGTCGAGGCCGGCGGCGTCGAGAGCGTCGACGAGCTCCTCGGATGCGGAGGCGATCTCGTCGCCCTTGCCGGTCATGACGACGTGCACGTCGAACGGGCTGATGGACGCGGGCCAGAGGAGGCCGCGGCCGTCCTGCGTGGCCTCGGCGACGAGGGCCAGGTTGCGCGTGATGCCGATGCCGTAGGAGCCCATCGTGACGGTGACGAGCTTGCCGTTCTCGTCGAGCACCTTGAGGCCGAGGGCCTCCGCGTACATGCGGCCGAGCTCGAAGACGTGGCCGATCTCGGTGCCGCGCGCCGTGCTGATGGGTCCGGATCCGTCGGGAGCGGGGTCGCCGTCGCGCACGTCGGCCGCCTCGACGACGCCGTCTGGCGTGAAGTCGCGGCCGGCGACGAGCGAGAGCACGTGCTTCCCGGCGACGTTGGCGCCTGTGATCCACGAGCTGCCGTCGACCACGCGGGGGTCGACCACGTAGCGCACCTTCGTGGCGGAAGTGGATCCGAGCACGGGGCCCTCGGCGGACCACGGGCCGATGTAGCCCTTCACGAGGCCGGGCTGCTTCGCGAGGTCGCCCTCGGTGGCGGGCTCGACCTCGGCGGGGAAGAACGCCACCTCGGCGCGCTTGAGGTCGATGTCGCGGTCGCCGGGGATCCCGACGACGACGAGCTCGCGCGTGCCGTCGAGGTGGGTGAGCGCGAGCACGATGTTCTTCAGGGTGTCCGCGGCGGTCCACGCCCGGCCGTCCTCGCGGGGCTCCCGCGCGTTGGCGAGGTCGACGAGGGTGGCGATGGTGGGGGTGTCGGGCGAGTCGAAGACGCGCGCGGCGGGCTGGCCCTCGATGGGGATCGACTCGGGCACGAGCGTGGTGAACGCCTCGACGTTGGCCGCGTAGCCGCCGGGGCTGCGCACGAACGTGTCCTCGCCGATGGGCGTGGGGTGCAGGAACTCCTCGCTCTTGGACCCGCCCATGGCGCCCGCGTCGGCCGCGACGATGACGTACTCGAGGCCGAGGCGCTGGAAGATCCGCTCGTAGGCGTCGCGCTGGGCCTGGTAGCTGACGGCGAGGCCGGCGTCGGTGTGGTCGAAGGAGTAGGCGTCCTTCATGGTGAACTCGCGGCCGCGGAGGATGCCGGCGCGGGGGCGGGCCTCGTCGCGGTACTTGTCCTGGATCTGGTAGATCGACAGGGGCAGGTCCTTGTACGACGAGTAGAGGTCCTTCACGAGCAGCGCGAAGAACTCCTCGTGCGTGGGCGCGAGCACCATGGGCGCGCGCTTGCGGTCCTCGAGGCGGAACATCCCGGGGCCGTACTCGTCGTATCGCCCGGTGGCCTGGTACGGCTCGGCGGGCAGCAGCGCGGGGAAGTGCACCTCCTGGGCGCCGATGCGCTCCATCTCCTCGCGGACGATGGCCTCCACCTTGTTCTTGACGCGGAGGCCGAGCGGCAGCCAGGCGAAGATGCCGGGGGCCTGGCGGCGGATGTAGCCGGCGCGCACGAGGAGGCGGTGGCTGGCGACCTCGGCGTCGACGGGGTCTTCCCGGAGGGTGCGGACGAAGAGCTTGGAGAGGCGTGTGGACACCGGATCAGCCTAGCGATCCGCCCGGGCCCGCTCAGCGCGCGGCGGCGTACGAGAGGCGGAGGCGCTCGAAGCCCTCGTCGAGGGAGACGGCCGGGGTCCAGCCGAGCGCGCGACGCGTCTCGCGCTGGTCGAACCAGTGCGCGGTGGAGAGCTGCTCCGCGAGGAAGCGGGTCATGGGCGGCTCGTCGGATCCCGGACGCACGGCCCACACGCGCTCCACCGCTCCCCCGGCGGCGCGGGCGAGGGCGGCGGGCACGCGCATCCGCGGGGCGGGCACCCCGGCCGCGCGGCACATGCCCGCGAGCAGCTCGGCGACGGGTCGCGGCTCGCCGTTCGTGACGACGTAGGCGCGGCCGTGCGCGGTGTCGGCGGCGGCGAGCGCGGCGACGATGGCGTCGGCGGCGTTGTCGCGGTAGACGGTGTCGATGAGCGCGGCGCCGTGGCCGAGGAGCGGGAGGCGCCCGCGGGCGGCCCGGTCGACGATGCGGGCGACGAGCTGCGCGTCGCCGGGGCCCCAGACGAGGTGGGGGCGGACGGCGAGGACGCGCATCGCCGGGTCGTCGGCGTCCAGCGCGATGAGCTCGCCCTCGGCCTTGGTGCGGGCGTAGTCGCCGCGGGCGCGGACGGGATCCGCGGGGCCGGCTCCGTCGCCTGTGATCGAGAGGCCCGTGTGCGCGACCGACGGCGAGGAGACGTGGACGAACCGCGTCACGCCCGCCGCGCGCGCCGCCCGGAGGAGCCCGCGCGTTCCCTCGACGTTGACGGTGCGGAAGTCGGCCGGATCCCCCGCGAGCGAGACCTTGGCGGCCAGGTGGATCACGGCATCGACGCCCTCGACCGCGCGGACGACGGAGGCCTGGTCCGTGACGCTGCCGCGGAGGTCGACGACGGATCCCGGCACGGGCGAGGTGCCGCTCGCCGCGAGGCCGGACGGCTGGCGCTGGAAGGTGCGGACGGCGTGCCCCGCCGCGGCGAGGCGCTCGGCGACGGCGCGGCCGAGCATGCCGCTGGCGCCCGTGACGAGGACCATCACGGGGCGCTCACGCGTCCGCCCGAGAGGATCCCGGCGGCCCAGCGGCCGAGGCGCGCCCGGTCGACCTTGGAGTTGTGGCGCACGTCGGTCGGCAGGACGGGGACGACGATCACGGCCGCGACGGGGATGCCGACCGCGGCGCGCACGGCGGCGGCGAGGTCAGGATCCGCGAGGCCGACCCGGCGCGCGGCCGGCTCGCTCTCGACGACGAGGACGAGCTGCTGCACGCCGGCCGGCCCGACGCCCACGGCGGCCGCGCGGCCGACGCCCGGCGCGGACTCGGCGCGCTGCTCGGGGCCGACGGGCGTGAGCACGCCGTCGGCAGTCGTGATCGCGTGCGGCAGGCGGCCCTCGATCCAGAGGGCGCCCGTGGCGTCGAGGTGGCCGACGTCGCCCGTGCGGTGGCGGCGGATGCCGTCGGCCGAGTCGCGGCGGGCCGCGCGGTCGGTGACGTGCAGGCGGTCGTACCGGTCGTGCACGTGCGGCGCGGACGCGACGATCTCGCCCGTGATGCCGGGCGCGTCGGTGAGCGCGCCCGTCGCGGCGCCGTCGGCGTCGAGCGGGCTGATGCGGATCGCGACGGGGTCGACGGGCGTGCCGACGCACACGCCGGCGTCGCCGCGGCGGGCGGCGGCGCGGATCCCCTCGAGCGTGATGTCGGTGAGCAGCAGCCCCTCGGTCATGCCGTACGGCGTGTGGACCTCGGCGGCCGGCACGAGCGCGGCGGCGCGCGTGAGCAGCGCCTCCGACAGCGGGGCGCCGGCGGAGAGCAGCGACCGGACCCGGCCGAGCGCGGCGCGGTCGTCGTCGGTGAGCGCGTCCGCGGTGGCGACCACGTTGGCGAGCGCGGCGGGCGACGCGAAGACGACCGTGGCGTCCGCGGCGCGGGCCGCGGCGGCGAGGGCGGACGCGGTCAGGTCGCGCGGGCGGGTCACGTCCATGTCGGGCGTGACGCTCGTGGCTCCGAGCGCCGGACCGAGCAGCGCGAACGGCGCGAACCCGGCGACGAGGCCGGTGCCGATGCCCACGTCGAAGCGGGACCCGAGGGTGTCGCGGAGCGCGGCCAGCTGCCGGTTCGTGTACACGACGCCCTTGGCGGGGCCGGTGGATCCCGAGGTGAAGAGGATCGCGGCGTCGTCGTCCGCAGCGGGCTCGGGCGGGAGGACCTGGGCCCGTCCGTCGCGGGCGATCTGCGGCAGGCTCGCGGCGACGCCGAGCGCGCGGGCGACGGGCGGCGCGAGGGTGGTGACGGAGACCCGCTCCCCCGGCCAGCCGAGGGCGCGCGCGAGGGCGAGGCCGGCGGGGATGCCGACGACCATGTCGGGGCGGGATCCCGCGACCGCGCGACCGAGGCCCTTCACGCCGAGGCCCGCGTCGGCGACCACGACGATCGCGCCGATGCGCAGGCACGCGTAGAGGAGGGCGGTGAGGTCGGCGCCGGGCGGGACGAGCAGCGAGACGCGGTCGCCGGCGCGGAGGCCGCGCGCATGCAGGCCGGCGGCGATCTCGCGGACACGGCGCGAGAGCAGCCGCCAGGAGACGGTGCGCGAACCGCCGCCGCCGCCGCGCGGCGCCATCTCCACGAGGACGGGGTCGTCGCTGTCGCGCAGCTCCTCGAGGAGGGCGCCGAGCAGGCGCGCGGGCGGGGAGGCGACGGCGGCCGAGGGAGCGGACGCGGATCCCGGTGCGACCCGGTCCGCGAGCCAGTCGAGCGCGGCCGTCGCGTAGTCGTGGTCCTCCGCGACGAGGTGCCCGGCGCCCTCGACCCGGTGCACGTCGGCGTGCGGCAGGCGCTCGAGGAGGTCGGACAGGTAGACGTCGCTGAAGATCGGGTCGCGCGGGCCCCAGACGAACAGGGCCGGCAGGTCGAGGTCGCGGAGGCCCTCGGCGATGGACGTGAGGGTCGCGTGGCTGGGGTGCGCGGGGCCGACCGGGATGTCGGCGACGAAGCCGCGGATCCCGGCGCGGCGGTCGGCACCGCGGTAGGGCGCGGCGAACGCACGGCGCACGGCCGGATCGAGCGGGGGGTGCGCGAGCGCGAGCGTGGTGGCGAGGAAGCCGGGCGTGCCGCGCGTGGCGGCGTCGTGGATCCCGGTGGCGAGCGCCAGGCGCAGGGGCCACGGGATGGGCACGCCCTCCTCCTGGTGCACGGCCGTGTTGAGCGCCATGACCCCGGCGAGCACATCGCGGTTGCGGAGCGCCCAGCCGAGGCTGACCACACCGCCCCAGTCGTGGCCGAGCGTGACCACGGGCGCCGTGGCGCCCGGTCCCGACAGCCCGAGCTCGTCGGTCAGCGCCTGCAGGTCGTCGAGCCGCGTCGGGAGCGTGCGCGTCACGCCCGTGCGCTCGGAGAAGCCCATGTCGAGCTGGTCGACGGCGACCACGCGCCAGGCCGGCCGCGACGGATCCCGCTCGGCGCGCGCGAGCGACTCCGCCGCCATGCGCCGCCACAGGTACGACCAGGTCGGGTTGCCGTGCACGCAGAGGATCGTGCCCGCGAGGGGCGCGCCCGTGGCCGCCAGCCGCTCCCCGGTGTCGAGCAGGTGCCAGCCGTGGCCGCCCGCGCGCGTGACGCGCGACCATGCGGGATCGAGACCAGGCAGCGGATGCCCGTCGGGGCCCGTCACGGGGACGGTCGCCGGGGCGACCGCGGCCGATGCGCTCACGCCCCGGCTACCAGAGGATCTCGGTCATGGCCGTGTTGAGGCCGGAGCCCACGCCCATGCAGAGCACGCGGTCGCCGCGGCTGAGGCTGTCGGCCTGGTCGGCGAGCGTGATGGGGATGCTCGCGGGCCCGACGTTGCCGTAGCGCGGGTAGGTCAGCGGCACGCGCGACTTGTCGAGCTTCGCGGCCTTGACGATGGCGTTCGTGTGCACGTCCGAGACCTGGTGGAGGATGTAGCGGTCCATGTCCGACCAGTCCCAGTCGTCCTGCGCGGCTTCCTTCCACGCGTCGACGACGAGCTCCATGCCGCCGCGGAGCAGCTCCTTCGTGTCGGTGAACATGCCGTCCACGTCGCCGATGCAGAGCTCGTGGTGCTGGGTGGCCGCGCGCGTGACGCCGCCGAGGATCCGGTGCCCCTCCGGGTGGTCGCTCGTGCGGCCGAGGACGGCCGCCGCTGCACCCGCGCCGAGGGTGAGGCTGGGGAACTCGCTGAGGAAGTCGGCGCGCGTGGTCTCCGGGCGGAGCAGGCGCGCGACCGTGTTGTGGCGGATCTCGCCGGCGTCCTCGCCGTCGACGATCATCGCGTAGTCGATCTGGCCCGAGTCGATGAGGTGGCCGGCGAGCGTCATCGCGTTGACGAAGCCGAGGCACGCGTTGGCGATGTCGAAGTTGAGGGCCGACGACGGCAGCCCGAGCCCGTTGTGGATGCTGACCGCGACGCTCGGCTCGAGGTGCGCGCGCGTGACGGACGTGTTGATGAGCAGCCCGATCTGCGACGCCTCGACGCCGGCCTGGGCGAGCGCCTTGCGTCCGGCCTCCGTGGCGGCCGCGTCGAACGACATGGACGTGTCCCAGTTGCGCCGCTCGAGCACGCCCGCGACGCGCTGCAGCAGACCGGTGGGGAGGCGGAGCCGGGACAGCACGGGCTTCAGGCGGTCGTCGATCTCGACGGAGGTCACGGTGTGCGGGGCGAGGACGCTGGCGAGCCCCAGCAGGGAGGTGTTCCGATGCCGGAAAGTGGCGTTACCGTTCAACAGCATCCTCAGTTCGTGGGGCGGTCCGCCGGGCGGACGACTAGCAGAGCCTACGCGCAGCCGGCGCGCGCGGACGCACGCCGCCCGCGCGGGCGGGTGGGGAGAGAAGGGGACTAGACCAGGATCTCGGGGCTGCCGATGGATCCGGCGGGCATCTCCGCGGCGAGGCGGTTGGCCTCCTCGATGAGCGTCTGGACGATCTCGGCCTCGGGCACGGTCTTGATGACCTCGCCCTTGACGAAGATCTGCCCGCGGCCGTTGCCGGACGCGACGCCGAGCTCGGCCTCGCGGGCCTCGCCGGGCCCGTTCACGACGCAGCCCATGACGGCGACGCGCAGCGGGACGTTGACGTGCTTGAGGCCCTCGGTGACCTGCTCGGCGAGCGAGTAGACGTCGACCTGGGCGCGGCCGCAGCTCGGGCAGGAGACGATCTCGAGCTTGCGCTCGCGGAGGTTGAGCGACTGGAGGATCTGCAGGCCCACCTTCACCTCCTCGGCCGGCGGCGCGGAGAGGGAGACGCGGATGGTGTCGCCGATGCCCTCGGAGAGCAGGATGCCGAACGCCGTGGCGCTTTTGATGGTGCCCTGGAACGCGGGGCCGGCCTCGGTGACGCCGAGGTGCAGGGGCCAGTCGCCGCGCTCGGCGAGCAGGCGGTAGGCCTTCACCATGATGACCGGGTCGTTGTGCTTGACCGAGATCTTGAAGTCGTGGAAGTCGTGCTCCTCGAAGAGGCTGGCCTCCCACACGGCGGACTCGACGAGCGCCTCGGGCGTGGCCTTGCCGTACTTCTGCAGGAGGCTCGGGTGCAGGGATCCGGCGTTGACGCCGATGCGGATGGAGACGCCCGCGTCCTTGGCGGCCTTCGCGATCGCGCCGACCTGGTCGTCGAACTTGCGGATGTTGCCGGGGTTCACGCGCACCGCGCCGACGCCGGCGTCGATGGCGGTGAAGACGTAGCGGGGCTGGAAGTGGATGTCCGCGATGATCGGGATCTGGCTCTTCTTCGCCAGGATGTGCAGCACGTCCGCGTCGTCCTGGTGGGGCACCGCGACGCGCACGATGTCGCAGCCCGTGGCCGTGAGCTCGGCGATCTGCTGGAGCGTCGCGTTGATGTTGGTCGTCTGCGTGGTCGTCATCGACTGGACGCTGACCTGGGCGTTGCCGCCCACCTTCACCTTGCCGACGCTGATCTGACGGGTCTTGCGGCGGGGCGCGAGGACCTCAGGGACCTTCGGCATTCCGAGATTGACTGCTGGCACGGGAAGAGCCTACGTCCGATTCCTGCGCGCCCGGTGCGACGGGGGCGCGGGGCCCCGCCGTCGCGGCCCGGCCCGGCCCGGGGTCAGGCGCTGGGCGACGTCAGGCGCTGGGCGACGTCAGGTCAGCCGGACGGGGTTCACCAGGTCGGCGAAGATCAGCAGCGCGCTCATGGCGCCGAAGACGATCACGACCACGAACGTCAGCGGCATGAGCTTCGCGACGTCGACGGGTCCCGGATCGCGCCGGCCGAACGCCTTCGCGAGGAAGCGGCGGACGCCCTCCACGATCGCGCCGAGCACGTGCCCGCCGTCGAGCGGCAGGAGCGGCAGCAGGTTGATCATGCCGAGCGCCACGTTGAGGGAGGCGACCAGGCCGATCATCGCCGAGGCGCGCGAGGCGACCGGCGTCTCGTCGAGGCTCGCGATCTCGCCGGCGACGCGACCGACTCCGACGACGCTCATCGGGCCGTTCGGATCCCGCTCGCCGCCGCCGAACGCGGCACGGCCGACGTCGACCAGGCGCTGCGGGAGGTTGAGGATCAGGTTGCCGACCGCGGCCATGTTCTCGCCCGTGGTGGCGAACGCGGCGGAGAGCGGCTGCTGCTGCACGGCCTGCGTCGGGCTGAAGCCGATGAGGCCGACCTCGCGCGTGACCGGGTTCCCCTGCTCGTCGACCTCGGGGGCGCCGCGGGATCCGGGGACGGCCTGCTCCGAGAGGACGGGCGTGATGGCGAGCGTCTGCCTGGCGCCGCCGCGCTCCACGACGACGTCGAGCTCCTTGCCGGCGGATGCCTGGACCGTGCTCGTGACCTGGTCCCAGGCGGTGACCGGCGAGCCGTCGATGCTGACGATCGTGTCGCCGGGCTGGAGGCCGGCCGCGGCACCCGGGGCCTCGGGAGCGCCGGCGGGGCAGGTGGCGGCGTCGGCCGACGCGGTGGATCCGGCGGGCACGATGCACGCGTTCACCTGGCCGACCGTGGTGGTGGGCGTCGTGACGCCGAAGCCGCAGAGCACGACCGCGAACAGCACGATCGCCAGGATGAAGTTCATCGCCGGGCCGCCGAGCATGATCACCATGCGCTTGGGGACGGACAGCTTGTAGAAGGCGCGGTCCTCCTCGTCGCCGACGCTCTCGGCGCTGGCCTGGCGGGCGTCCTGCACGAGGAGGTCGAAGAACCCGCGGCCGGCACGGTCGTCGGCCTCGGAGGCTGCAGGGGACCCGGCGTCGGCGCGTCGGGTGTCGGGCCCGACGAGCTGCGCGATCCCCGTGCTGCTCGTGCCGGCGCGGGAGCTCTGCGGCGGGAACATGCCGATCATCGAGATGTAGCCGCCGAGCGGGATGGCCTTCACGCCGTACTCGGTCTCGCCCTTGCGGCGGCTGAAGACGGTCGGCCCGAAGCCGATCATGTACTGCGTGACGCGCACGCCGAAGAGCTTGGCGGGCACGAGGTGACCGACCTCGTGGAGGCCGATGGACACGGCGACGCCGACCACGATGATGAGCACCCCGAGGATGTAGAGGAAGACGCCGTCCATGGTGGGAGAGGCTACCTCCCGCACCCTGGGCGGACGCCGCCGTGGCGCGGATCCGCAGGCTGGCCGCCGACCCGGCCGGGCGGGTGTCGCCCAGGAGCCCCGGGCTAGTCTGGGAGCCCGTGACGAGAGGTGCGCCCATGCCCGGAGAACGGCCCGACCCACTCGCCGGCACGCTGCTGGCCGGTCGCTACCGCATCAGCGGGCTGCTCGGACGCGGCGGCATGGCCACCGTGTACCGCGCATCCGACGAGACGCTCGGCCGTGAGGTGGCCGTCAAGGTCTTCGCGACCGACTCCGCCGACCCCGGCGAGGTCGAGCGCCAGGAGGGCGAGGTGCGCATGCTCGCGGGGCTCAGCCACCCCGGCCTCGTGACGCTCTTCGACGTGGGCGACGACGTCGTCGCCGACCGCGCGCTCGCCTTCATCGTGATGGAGATCGTCGACGGATCGACGCTCGCCGACCGCATGAAGGAGGGGCCGCTGCCCGGTCCCGAGGTGGCGCGCATCGGCGGGATCCTCAGCGACGCGCTCGGCTACATCCACCGCCGCGGAGTCGTGCACCGCGACGTGAAGCCCGCCAACGTGCTGCTCGCGCGCCCCGAGGAGGACGACGAGCCGGCGGTCGCCAAGCTCACCGACTTCGGCATCGCCCGGCTCGTGGACGGCACGCGCCTCACGTCGACCGGATCCATCATCGGCACCGTCAGCTACTTGAGCCCCGAGCAGGCGCTCGGCGAGGAGGTGGGCGCGCCCACCGACGTCTACGCGCTCGGCCTCGTGCTCCTCGAGTGCCTCACCGGCCGCCGCACCTTCCCGGGCACGGCCGCGGAGTCGACCATGGCGCGCGTGGTGCGCGACCCGGAGATCCCCGCCCGGCTCGGCGCCTCGTGGGTGGACCTCCTCTCCCGCATGACCCGCCGCGATCCCGCGACCCGGCCGACCGCGCGCGAGGTCGCCGCCGAGCTGCGCACCGGACGCGCACCCGAGTCCGCGGTGGATGCCCCGACCGCCACCTCGACGCGGGTGATGCCCGCTGCGGCCGCTGCCGGGTTCGGCGCGGCCGGGGCCGGGGCTGCTGCTGCCGCGCCGTCCGCGGATCCCGATGCCCGGACCGAGCGGTTCGCGGCCTCGCCGACGACGCCTCCCGCGCGCGGCGCGGACCCCACCTCCCGGACCTCCACGGTCGCCGCCGCGGATCGCGCCCCCGCGAAGCGCCGCGGCAACCGGGCGCTCAGCGTCGGCGTCGTGTCCGTGCTCATCGCCGCGGCCGCCGTCGTCGGAGTAGTGGGCGTCCAGGCGCTGCAGACCCGTGACACCTCGTACCCGTCCGTCCCCGGACCCCTCGGCGCGAGCCTCGAGGAGCTGCAGAAGAGCGTGGAGGACGCCCCGTGATCCGCACATCGACCCGCCCGACCGACGGTCCCCGGCAGCGCTCCCTCCGCGGTCGCGCCGCCGTGGGCCTCGCGGCCACGACCACGGCCGTGCTCCTCCTCGCCGGCTGCGCGGGATCGTCCACTCCGGAGGACCGCGCGCTCGACGACCTGCAGCAACGCACGCTCTCGGTGACCCAGTCGTCCGCGGACGGCGACTACGCCAAGGCGCTCGCGCAGCTCGAGGAGCTGCGCACGGCGGTCGAGGCCGACCTCGCCGACGGGTCCATCGACCAGGCGCGACGCGACGAGGTCATCGCGCGCATCGACGCGGTGCGCGCGCAGCTCGAGGCCGCCCGCGACGCGGCGGAGACGACGCCGACGCCGTCGCCGTCGCCGTCCGCGAGCCCCTCGCCGTCGCCGTCGCCCTCGCGGACGGCGACGCCGTCGCCCTCGCCCAGCCCGAGCCCGAGCCGCACGGCGACGCCCGCTCCCCCGGCCAGCCCGAGTCCGGCTCCGGGCGGCGGGAACGGGAACGGGAACGGCGGAGCCGGCAACGGCAACGGCAACGGCGGTGGGAACGGCGACGGCGGAGCCGGCGACCCCGGGAACGGGAACGGGAACGGCTGACCCGAGGGGCGGATCGACGTCCGGCCGCCTCGGCAGGATGTGCGGGATCGCCGCGGTCGACCTGGTCCCGACGGTCGAGGCGGTCGCAGCCCTCGGCGACGGTCAGGCCGGGAGGGTCAGACCCCGAGCACCCGGTCGGCCTCGGCGCGCGCCCAGCGCTCGGCCTCGGCCAGCGACTCGCGCGTGAGCGGCCCCGACGCCGGCTCGTGGGCGTCGACGACGCGGCGGATGGTGTCCACGATGTCGAGGAACCCCGCGCGCCCCGCGTGGAACGCCTGCACCGCCTGCTCGTTCGCCGCGTTGTAGACGGCCGGGTACGTGGATCCGGCGACGCCGACCTGCTTGGCCAGCAGCACGGCCGGGAACGCCTCGTCGTCGAGCGGCTCGAAGGTCCACGTCGCCGCGCGGGTCCAGTCGATGGGCACGCCGACGTCGTGCATGCGGTGCGGCCAGTTCAGCCCGAGCGCGATGGGGAGGCGCATGTCCGGCGGGGACGCCTGGGCGAGCGTCGACCCGTCGATGAACTCGACCATGGAGTGGACCATCGACTGCGGATGCACGACGACGTCGATGCGCTCGTAGGGCACGTCGAACAGCAGGTGCGCCTCGATGACCTCGAGGCCCTTGTTCACGAGGGTCGACGAGTTCGTGGTGATGACGAGGCCCATGTCCCAGGTGGGGTGCGCGAGCGCCTCGCGCGGCGTCACGTGCTCCAGCTCGGCGCGCGTGCGCCCGCGGAACGGGCCGCCGGAGGCCGTGACGACGAGCCGCCTGACCTCCTCGGCCGTGCCGCCGCGGAGCGCCTGCGCGATGGCGGAGTGCTCCGAGTCGACGGGGACGAGCTGGCCAGGCGCGGCGAGGGAGCGCACCAGCTCGCCGCCGACGATGAGGGACTCCTTGTTGGCGAGGGCGAGGGTCCGGCCCTCCTCCAGCGCGGCGAGCGTGGGGCCGAGCCCCACGGATCCGGTGATGCCGTTGAGCACGACGTCGGCGTCGACCGAGCGGATGAGCTGCTCCGCCTCGTCCGCGCCGAGGGCCGTGTGCTCGACGCCCGCGACGCGCGCCTGCTCGGCGAGCGCCTCGCGCTTGCTGCCGGCGCCGAGCCCCACGACCTCGAACAGCTCCGGGTGCCGGGCGATGACCTCGAGGGCCTGCACACCGATGGAACCCGTGGATCCGAGGATGATGACCCGGCGCACGGCTCGCCCTACTGGCCCGCGGCGGCGGGCTGGGTGCCGAGGATGTCGACGACGAACACGATGGTGTCGGTGCCGCCGATGTCGGCGCCCTGGCCCTTGTCGCCGTAGCCGTCGGCGGGCGGGATGATCGCGATGACCTGCGAGCCGACCTTCTGGCCGACGAGCGCCTTCGTGAACCCGGGGATGACCTGCGACGTGACGAAGGTCGCGGACTGGCCGCGGTCCCAGCTGGAGTCGAAGACCTTCTTGGTGTTCCAGTTGATGCCCGTGTACTGCACGGTGACGCTCGCGCCGTCGGCGACCTCGGCGCCGTCGCCGACCTTCAGGTTCGCGATCTTCGTCTCCGTCGGCGGGGCGGCGTCCGGGATGGTGATGGTGGGCGCGCCGTTGTCCGCGAGCGTGACGGCCGGGAAGCCCTCCGGCGCGGGCTGGTCGACGCCGTCGGCGCGGGTGGCGGCCTGGCTCAGCACGTCGACCACGATGACGATGGGGTCGTCGGCGCCGAGGCCGAGGGTCGTCGCCTGCTCGGCGGCGAAGCCGTCGGCCGCGGGGACGACCGCGACGATGCGCGATCCGACCGTGGTGCACTCGACCGCGCGGACGACGCCGGGGACCAGCGCGCCGTCGTTCATGGTGGCGGGCAGCGGCGAGTCGGCGTTGTAGGCCAGCTGCGCGATGGCCTCGCCGGTCTTCCCGTTGTAGGCGGCGAGCGCGATGTTCGCGGTGGCTCCTGCCGCGATCTCCGCGCCGTCGCCCTCCGTGACGATGGTGCGCTCGGTCGTGTCGACCGTGAGCGGACCGTCGACCGTGACGTCGGGTGCCTTGCCGAAGTCGCCGGAGACCTTGACGGACTTCGACGCGTCACCCGACGGGGTGTCGATGCAGGACGCCCCCGCGGTGCGTGCGCCGGCCGTCGGGCTCGCGGACGGATCCGCGTTCGGCGTGCCGCTGCCGGAGCAGGCGGACAGCGCCAGGACGGCGGCCGCGGCCAGGGTGAGGGGGATGCGTCGCTTCACGTGAGTCGCTTTCATCGGCGCGGCGGACGCACCAGGTATGTGGGAGGGACTCGCACAGTCTGCCCGAACCGGCCGGGGACCGCCTGACAGGGCGCGAGCCGAGCCCGGGGTCAGGCGCTCGCGGCAGCCGCGGGGTCCGCGGGGGCCGCGAGCACCGTGCGCGGCTCGTGGTGCACGGGGAAGTTGACGGAGCTCGCGATGAAGCAGCGCTCCGAGGCGCCCCGGTGCAGCGACGTCGCGAGGTCCACGTGCGCGGGATCCCGCACGGTGACGACGGGTCGCAGCGTGACCTCGACGAAGTGCCCGCCCCCGTCGTCCGTCTGCCGCATCGTGCCGGTGGGCTCGTCGCTGTAGCCCACGACCACGACGCCCGCCATGGCGGCGGCGTGCAGGTAGCTGAGCAGGTGGCACTGCGCGAGCGCGGAGATGAGGGTCTCCTCCGGGTTCCAGCGGTCGACGTCGCCGCGGAACGGGCGGTCGGCGGATCCCAGGAGGTCGGGCTTGCCGGCCGCGCGGACGACGTGGTCGCGGCCGTAGGAGCGGTAGTCGGACGTGCCGGATCCGCGGTCGCCCGTCCACTCGAGGGACAGGGCGTACCGGTGCTCGATCTGCATGGGATCACGCTAGCGAACGGCGCCGCGGCCCTTCCGGATCCCGCTGCCCGCGCGGGTAAACTCGCCGGATCATGACAGACACCCTGGACTCCGCCCGCGTCGGCATCCCTGCCGGCTCCGCCTCCGACTCCCCCGCCGCGTCCGCCCGCGACGCGCGCCCGCAGGTGCCGCAGGAGCGACGCATCGTGACGGAGATCCCCGGCCCGCTCTCGCGTGAGCTGCACGAGCGCCGGAAGCGCGTGGTGCCGCCCGGCGTCTCCTCCCTGCTCCCCGTCTACATCTCCCGCGCGCACGGCGCGATCGTGGAGGACGTGGACGGCAACCGCTTCATCGACCTCGGCGCCGGCATCGGCGTGACCACGGTCGGCCACACGCGCCAGGAGGTCGTGGACGCGGCGACCGCCCAGCTCGGCGACGTGATCCACACCCTCTTCACCGTGACGCCGTACGAGGAGTACGTGCGCGTGGCGGAGCTGCTCGCGGAGCACACTCCCGGCACCCACGAGAAGCGCACGGTGCTCGTGAACTCGGGCGCCGAGGCCGTGGAGAACGGCGTGAAGATCGCGCGCAAGCACACGGGCCGGCGCGCGGTGGCGGTGCTCGACCACGGCTACCACGGCCGCACCAACCTCACGATGGCGATGAACTACAAGGCGTCGCCCTACGGCACCGGCTTCGGGCCCTTCGCCGGCGACGTCTACCACGCGCCGAGCTCGTACCCCTATCACGACGGCCTCTCGGGCGCCGAGGCCGCGGCCCGCACCATCTCGTACCTCGAGAAGCGCATCGGAGCGACCGACCTCGCCTGCGTCGTGGCCGAGCCCATCCAGGGCGAGGGCGGCTTCATGGTGCCGGCCGACGGCTTCCTGCCCGCGCTCCAGGAGTGGTGCACGGCGAACGGCGTGGTCTTCATCGCGGACGAGATCCAGTCGGGCCTCGCGCGCACCGGCCGCTTCTTCGCGAGCGAGCACCTCGGCCTCGTGCCCGACCTCGTGCTCACGGCCAAGGGCATCGCGGGCGGCCTGCCGCTCGCGGGCGTGACCGGCCGCGCCGAGATCATGGACTCCGCGCTCCCCGGCGGGCTCGGCGGCACGTTCGGCGGCAATCCCGTCGCCGCGGCCGCCGCGGTGGCCGTGTTCGAGGCCATCGAGACGCACGGGCTGCTCGACGAGGCCACGCGCATCGGCGACCACCTGCACCACGCGCTCGCGGACCTGCAGGAGGAGCACGACATCATCGGCGACGTGCGCGGCATCGGCGCGATGGTCGCCATCGAGCTCGTGCAGCCGGGCACCGGATCCACCACGAAGGAGCCGAACGCGGACGCGGTCGCCGCCATCGCGGCGTACTGCCACGCGCACGGCGTGATCATCCTCACCGCCGGCACGTACGGCAACGTCCTCCGGTTCCTGCCGAGCCTCGCGATTTCCGAGGAGCTGCTCGACGACGCGCTCGGCGTGATCGCCGACGCGTTCCGGGCGCTCTGATGGCGGCGGCCGTCCAGACGATCCCCGTCCAGGGCGCCGTGGAGCTCGCGGTGCTCGAGCGGAGCGGCTTCGTGGAGTCGCGTCACATCGGCGCGGCCGTCGTGCTGTCGCCCGAGGGCGAGGTGCTGCGAGAGGTCGGCGACGCGACGACGCCCGTGTTCCCGCGCTCCAGCATGAAGCCGTTCCAGGCCCTCGCCGTGCTGGCGAGCGGGGCGGAGCTCACCGAGGAGGAGCACGTGCTCGCCACGGCCAGCCACGCCGCGACCGCGCGTCACGTGGAGGTCGTGCGGGGGATCCTCGCCAAGGCCGGGCTCGACGAGTCCGCGCTGCGCTGCCCCGCCGACTGGCCGCTCGACCGGGCCGCGCGCGACGAGCTCGTGCGCGCCGGGATCCCCGCCTCCCCCGTCCACATGAACTGCTCCGGCAAGCACGCCGCGATGCTGCTCGCCTGCGTGACGAACGGGTGGTCGACCGAGGACTACCTGCACCCGGACCACCCCCTGCAGGTGCGGATCCGCGACGTGGTCGAGCGCTTCACGGGAGAGCGGATCGCCACGACGGGCGTCGACGGGTGCGGCGCACCCGTGCACGCGATGTCGCTGACGGCGCTCGCGCGCGGGATCCACCGCATTGCGACATCCGCGCCCGGCTCGCCGTTCGCGCTGTACCGGCACGCGGCAGCGCTGACCGCTGCGGTGCGCGCCCACGGCTGGGCGATCGACGGCCCTGGCCGCGCGAACACCGTCGTGATCGAGCGGCTGGGCCTCTTCGCCAAGGGCGGGGCCGAGGGGATCATGATCATGACGGCCCCCGACGGCACGACGGTGGCCTCGAAGACGCTCGACGGCAGCCTCCGGGCGTCCACCATCGTGGCGCTCGAGCTCCTGGCCGAGGCGGGCGCGATCACGCGGGACGACGTGGAGCGCGTGCGCCCCGAGCTCGACCTCCAGGTGCTCGGCGGCGGGGTGCCGGTGGGCGAGATCCGGGTGTCGCCGACGCTCATCGGCTGATCCCGGCGGGCTGCGCGCGTCGCGGCGGGGCGGCGGGGCGCGCTGCGGGCAGCGCAGCTTCCGCGGGCAGCACGGGCACCGCGGGCGCCGCCCCCTGCGCCGGCGCGTCGGGCTGCCCCGCCGTCGCCGGCGGCCACGAGCAGCGGCGCACGTCGCCGTCGGGGGCGACGAGCCAGGCGCGCCCGGCGATCGGGGCGAGCGGCGGCGGCACCGCGCGGACGCGGAGCAGCGTGCGGGCGTCCCGCGGGGTGCAACCCTCCAGCACGACGTCGCCGGCGCGGCGGATGTCCGCGAGGAGCGGACCGCGCATCAGCCAGGCGTCGGGATCCCCCACCACGACCCGGGGACACGCCGCGCGGCCTCCGCCTCCGTGAACGCCGCGGCCGACGGCGGCCCGCCCCGAGATCCCGCTCCCCTCCGCTGCCGCACCGGGGAACGGCTGGTCCGCGGACCAGCCCGGCGGGATCCGGGCGGCCTCGATCGCGTCGACGCCCCGCTCGCGGAGTCGCGCGACCGCGGCGACGGGCGACGGCGTGACGAGCGCGTGGACGGCGTCACCCGAGAGGACCACGATGGGCGCGGGGTCCGCCTGCCCCGGCGCACGGGAGCCCTCCGCGTGCCGGGTGGACGCGCTCTCGACCTCGGGCGGCGTGGCCACCTGGATCCGCTCGCCGCGCCACTCCCCCGCTCCGGGCATCGCGCGGGCATCGAAGAGGCCGCTCTCGCCGCCCGCCAGGACGTGCTCCTGCCTGCTGGGGAGCGGGAGTAGCACGGGCGGTCCCGAGGCGGTCGCGACGCACTGGAGCGGCCCGCCCGCCCGCCGGCCGGCGACGGCGAGCGCCACCCCGGCGTGCGGCCCCTCGCGGACGATGGCGCCCAGCCCCTCGAGCAGGGCGGCCTGGTGCTCGGGTCCCAGGCGGGAGACGGCGACGTCGAGGTCGTCGGCCAGCACGACGAGCGGATCCCACGGGCCGTGCGGGTCGCGGATGCGGGCGACGACGCCGGCGACCGCGTCCCAGCAGCCCTCCGCGTCCGCGGGCATGTGGATCACCTCGACGCCGGCCACGGCGGCGGACGCGGCGATGGTGCGCAGGCACGTGCTGCGGCCGGATCCCGGGCCGCCGACGACGAGCAGGTGGCCGTCCGTCGCCGGGCACCACACGGCGGTCGCCCGCCGCTGCTCCGCGGGCAGGTCGACGAGGGCGAACGGGATGGCGGACGCGCCGGGTGCGGGGATCGCGGATCCGCGCCGGGAAAGGGGCGGCACCGCGTCGAGGTCGGCGAACGGGATGGACGCGGGCAGCGGATCCAGCCACGGCCGCCGCACGAGGACCGGCGTCGCGCGCACGGCGGCGACGCGGGCGAGGTCGTCAGCCGTCGTGACGGCCACCTGGAACGGTCGCGTGGGCGCGCCGTGCGCCCCCACGAGGCACCGGCCCGCGGGCGCGTCGGCGAGGCGCGCCGCCTCGCCGGTGCCGAGGAGCGCCCGGCTGTCGGCCTCGTTGTTGACGCGGAGCGAGAGGCGGAGGTCGCAGTTGGCGAGCACCGCGTCGCGCACGACGCCGGCCGGGCGCTGGGTGCAGAGCACGAGGTGCATGCCGAGCGAGCGGCCCCGGGCGGCGATGTCGGCGACGACCTCGTGCAGCCCGTACTGGTCGGCGAGGAGGGCGGCCAGCTCGTCGACGACGATGACGAGGCGCGGCAGCACGCCCGCCGCGGCGGGGTCGTCGACGTCGCGGGCGCCGGCCTCGCGGAGGACGCGCTCACGATGGCGGATCTCCGCGCGGAGGCTCTCGAGCGCGCGGCGCGCGCCCTGGCCGTCGAGGTCGGTGACCAGGCCGACGGCGTGCGGCAGGACGAGCAGCGGGTCGAACGCCGCGCCGCCCTTGAAGTCGACGAGCAGCACGGTGACCTCGTCGGGCGGGTGCGCCGCCGCGAGCGCCGCCATCCACGTGACGAGGAGCTCGCTCTTGCCGCTGCCCGTGGTGCCGGCGACGACCGCGTGCGGGCCGTCGGCGACGAGGTCGACCGACACGGGACCGTCGTGCCCGACGCCGATGACCGCCGCGAGCGTGCGCGGACGGCGGGGGTGCGGCAGGCGGTCCCGCTCCGTGACGGATCCGTCGCCCGCCGCGACCCCGTGAGCCGACGGGGCCGGGTCGCCCGCGGCCGGCTCGTCGACGTCCGGCGGCTCCGCGAAGTGCAGATCCGCGAACGGCACGCGCGACGGGAGGGGCGCCCGCGCCGCCGCGAGCCCGCGCCGCCGCGCGAGGTCGGCCAGCTCGTCCGCGAGGCGCTCCACCTCCGTGAGGGACACGAGGTCGGGATGCACCAGGCCGGTGCGGGTGAGGCGCGGAGCCGGGATGCCGTCGCCGTCGGGTGAGAGGACGGGCGCCGCGGGATCCGCGGAGGCGCCGGGGCCGAGGGCGGCCGGGGCGTCGGGCGCCGGGTCGGCCGCGAGGATCCGCGCCGTGCCGGGGCTCCGGACGTCGAGCACCGTGCGGCACGCGGCCGGGAGCGACTCGACCCGCGGCGCCGCAGCGAGCACGACCTCCCGACCGCCGAGCGCGAGCCGGATCGCCCAGGCGCCCGGCTCGCCCGTCGCGGTGACCTCCGCGGCCGATCGGTCGGCGCCGGCCCGCTCCTCGCGGAGCCCGTCGGTCGCATGCGGGAGCCGCTCGAGCCAGTCCCACTCGGGCCCGGCCGGGCGGGACGCGATGCGCAGGTCGTCGGGCGGGAGGGCGTGCACGAGCTGGACGACGACGCCCCGGAGCACGGGCGCGACCAGGGCGGAGGCGCCCCGCACCCCGAGGCCGCCGGTGACGGAGACGAGGACGGGCCCGTCGGGGACCCAGCGGACGAGATCCGCCCACCGCGCGGGGTCGTGCGGGGAGGTGACGGAAGCCGAGCGCGCGCCGGCGGAGACGCGACGGGCACTCCGCCGCAGGATGCGCAGGAGCGGACGGCGCAGCAGCGTGCCGCGCCCGTCGCGGGCGTCGGAGTCCGGCACCCGCGCGTCCGGGTCGCCCCGCCAGACCATGCCGCTCGGCACCTCGCCCGTGCCGAGCGCCATCGGGAGCGGGCCGGCACCGCCCGGATCCGCCCGCCAGAGGAGCGCGGGGTTGGCGCTGCCGTCGAGGATCTCGCGCGCGGACGGCGCCCGCGACCGGAGGGCGACGCGGACGGCAGCGATCCTCGCCCGCACCTCGGCGTGCAGGTGCGCGACCGCGGCGCGGGACTCGCGCTCCGCGCGGCGGGCGGAGCGCCGGCCGGAGATGCGCTGGTCCGCGACGCCCGCGACCGCGACCACGGGCCCGAGCGCCGCGAACAGCAGCGCGTACGGCGAGCGCGTGACGGCCCAGACGGCGACGCTGACGACGAGGGGCGCCGCGACTCCGAGCACGGGGAACGGGGGCGGCGGCGCGGGAACGGGTGACGGGGGCGGGGAGATGTCCACCGGGCGAGGACACCACGGACGTCGTGCCCCCACGGGGCAGCGCCCGCACCTCGTGGACGCCGCGCGCGACGGGATCCTGGGGAGGAGCCGTCAGGGGCGCGGGCGGCGAGGCCGGGCACGCGCTCCCGAGGAGCGCGCGCGGCCGTCGCCATCGCCGCCCGCGGCGCGCCCGCGCCCGCGCCCGTGACGCAGCGACGCCAGCGACACCATCGCGCGGAGCCGCTGCCGCCGGGTCCGCCCCGCGTCCATGCGCGCCGCCAGCTCGTCGACGCGGCGCCAGGAGGCGTCGGCGAGCGCATCCGGCACGTCGCCCGGCGCGAACGCCGACTCGTCGGCGACGTCTGCGAGCCCGCGCGCACCGCCCACGCCCACGCGCCGCGCCACCTCGCGCCGCGTGGCCGCCACGGGCGGCACGAGGCCGCGGTCGAGCGCGCCGTCGCGGAACTCATCCCACGCGCCGCCGACCCGGTCGCGCGCGGCGGCCGCCCCGCGACGTCGACGCCGCCGCGTGGCCTTCGCGCCCACCACGGCGAGGAACGGCGACGCCGCGAGCCCGAGCCCGAGCAGCGACCAGCCGGCCACGCGCACGGCGGCGAGCACGGCCTGGAGCGCGGGATCCGCCTCCGGCCGGTCGTCCCGGCTCGCGTCCGGGGGCGTGCGGTCCTCGGGCTCGGCCTGCTCCTCGACGGGCGGCGGCAGCACCGTCTGCGGGCGGGCGACCTCGGTGGGCTCGTCGGGCAGCGCGTCCGGCACGTCGCGGACGGGCGGGTTCGGATCCACCGCGACCCAGCCGGAGGACGCCGTGTCGACCTCGATCCAGGCGGTGACGTCGGATCCCCGGATGGGCACTGGCCCGCCGAGCGCCTCCCGCACGGCCGCCTCTCCGGGCGCGAAGCCCATCACGACGCGGACGGGGAAGCCGAGGTCGTCGGCCATGAGGGCGGCCGCGACCGCGTACTGCTCCGCGTCGCCGAGCATGGGGCGGGTGGTGAGGAGGTCGGCGATGCGCTCGGCCGAGTGGCCCGACCTGCTGAAGGGCGCGTCGCCGACGCCGTGGCTGACGTACCCGTCGGCGCGGAGGGCGGAGATCGCGGCGACGAGCTGCGCGCCGGGCGACGCCGAGGTGCCGGCGCCCGCGTCCGTGCCGCCCGCGGTCGCGCCGTCGGGTGCGGCGGTGGACGCCTCCACGCGCGCGGCGACCTCGTCGGGCACGCCCGTGGGCCGCGGGGCCACGGCGTCGCCCGGGCGCTCGTCGGCGAGCGCCTCCAGCGGCGGCGTCGACGCGACGACGGCCTCGATCTCGTACGCGTCGCCCGCGGTCAGCCCGCCGATCACGGCGCCGGTGGCGGTCGCGTCGTCGTAGTAGAAGGAGTCGGCGAGGCGTCCGCCGTCGTCGCCCGCGAACGCGATGCGCTCGAGGCGGCCCGCGCCCGGCAGCCACACGCCGCGGTAGGCGTCGACGACGACGTCGAGGGTGACGTCGTCGCCGGGGACGCCCGTCTGGTCGAGCCGGTACGGCACGCGTGCGAACGTGCCGGAGGCCTGGCCCGTGCGCGACGCGTCGACGCTGCCGCGCGCGCCGCCCGTGCCGTACACGACGCCGTCGTAGGTGTCGAGCGCGGCGAGGCGTACCCGGCCGCCGACGGGCAGGCCCGCGACCGTGAGCAGCGTCTCGTCGGCCGTCGGCGTCTTCCAGTAGGTGCGGAAGGACGAGAGCGGGCTGACCTGCTCGCGCGGGTCGAACGGCTGCTCGACCGTGGAGCGGAGGCCGGCGCGGGACGCCTCGGGCGGGGCGGTGCCCGTGGCGGCGACGCCGGCGGCCAGGGCGGCCGCGAGCACGACGACCGCGGAGACCCCGGCGCGCGTGCCCGAGCGTCGCCGGTCCGACGCGGACTCCACGGGGATCCCCGCCTGCCGGCCGAGGCGGCGGACCGCGCGGTGGCGTCGGCGCCAGCGGCAGCGCGCGATCCAGAGCAGGGCCGTCGCGAGCCAGGCCAGCGCGACCGGGACGAGGAGGCCCGCGGCGTCGGGCGCGTCGGGGCCCTGGCTGCGGTCGGGGCCGAGGGCGGCCGCGGCGACGAGGATCACGAGGGAGGGGATCACCGCGAGCTCGGGCCGCCGGGAGCGCAGGGCCACGGAGACGCCGATCACCGATCCCAGCAGCACGAGCGCGAACGCGGGCACGAGGAGCGCCTGGTAGTCGCCGACCGGGAGAGCGATGGTCACGAGCCGCACGATGCCGAGCGACGCGCCCTCGACGAGCTCGCCGAGGCCCGCGAGCGTCGGGCGCCAGCCGTCGACCGCGCCGGAGGGCACCGCGAGCGGCACGCCGAGCGCGAGGAACGCCACGAGGATCGCGGACGCCACCACCGCGCTCCCCCAGCGGAACCGGGCGCCCGCGACCGCGACGAGCGCGCCGACGACCAGCGTGATCCCCGCCATCCGCACGAACGACGCGTCGCGGTAGACGGGCCAGAACGCGGCCGCGGCGAGGCCGGTGAGGAGGGCGATCGCGAGGACGGGGACGAGGGTGCGGCCGGGGTCGCGGGATCCGGCCGGGATCCGGGGGCGGGCGGCGGCGCGACCGGGAGCCGCGCGGCGGGCGACGCGGGCGCCGGCGGAACCCCGCGCGCTCACGTCGCGCTCCGCTGCAGGGCGCCGCGCAGGTCGTCGAGGTAGCCGATCGTGAGGACCGACAGGTCGCCGAGGCGGCGGAGGCCCGGCTCGACCTCGGGGTCGCAGACGACCGCGACCACCTGCACGCCGGGCGGGAAGCCGACGGCGGCGGCGCGGATCGCGGCGGGTGTCGCCCCGGTGCCGCACACGAGGAAGACGACGGACACGCCCGCGACCTCGTCCGCGGCCGCGCGGGCCAGCTCACCGAGCGACGCCGCCCGGTCGGAGGCGCCGATCTCGGCGAGGTCGTCGAGGAGGCGGTCGCGCGTGACGGTGGCGAGGCGGCGGAGGCGGGCGGACCGGGATCCGGGCGGGCCCTGGCGCGCGACGGTGCGGGCGAGCCCGGGCAGCGTGGGCGCGGTCGGGAGGCGGCGCGTGCGGCGGCCCGCCCGGTCGGCGCTCGCGACGACCTGGAGGGTGCGCGCGTCGACGATGGCGCGGGCGCCCAGGGATCCGACGACGCTCACGGCCAGCTCGAACTCGGCGTCGGCGGTGGATCCGGCGAGCGCGCCGGCCGCGGATCCGGCCGCGACCGTGGTGCCGCCCGCCGGGATCGCCGCCGCGTCCTCGACCGGGCCGGGTGCGCCGCCGCCGTAGTCGCCCGCGTGCAGCGACAGCGCGACCATGATGTGGCTCCGCCTGGTCTCCTCGAACCGCCGCACCATGTGCACGCCGGTCTTCGCGGTCGAGCGCCAGTGGATGTGCCGCACCGGGTCGCCGGGCACGTACTCGCGGAGCGACTGGAACGACACGTCGCTGTCGGTGAGGTCGCGCGTGGCGCGTCCCTCGAGGTCGCGGACGAAGCCCGTGCTCGTGCTGGGCATCGCGAGCGTGCGCGGGTGCACGAGCAGGCGGGTAGCGGCGGCCTCGGCGGACTCGCGGCGCACCAGCCCGATCGGGTCGCCGCGGACGATGCGCGCGGGGCCGAGCGCGATCACGCCGCGGCGCGAGGTGGGCACGACGAACACGTCCTCGTGCGAGTGGCCGTGCGCGAGGGAGGGCACGTGCACCTCGGCGAGACCGGATCCGACGGGCACCTCCACCGTGAGCCCCACGGCCCGGCGGCGCAGCGGGTTCCGCACGGCGACCGTCGCGGGCGCGCGCTCCCCCGCGACCACGCGGTCGCGAGGCAGGCGCAGCGACACCTCGACCCCGGAGGATCCGACGAGGTGCAGCAGCGCGATGACCCAGAGGGCGGCGGCGGTCCAGGCGACCGCGACCAGCTCGCGCCAGCCGAGCGCGTAGCCCAGGGCGCCCGCGACGACGGCTGCCAGCGCGACCACGCGGCCGAGCGGCGTGACGACACCGACGAGGCGCGCGATCGCGTGGCGCGGCGGGGCGGTTTCGGGTTCGAGCGGGGACGCGACGGCGGCGGGATCCGGGGCGGCGGCCGCGCCGCGCGTCCCGACCGCGCTCATCCGCCCGACCGCGCGCCGGCGGCGGAGGGCCCGGCGGCGGAGGGCCCGGCGGCGGAGGGCTCGGCGACGTGCGACCCCGCGGCGGCCCGGGCGCCCGACGCCCCCGCGTGCCCGTCGCGCGGCGGCGCGGTCTCGATGAGGATCTGCGACAGCACGCTCGTGGGCGTCACGCCGTCGAACTCGGCCTCGGGATCCAGCAGCAGGCGGTGCGCGAGCACGGGCTCGGCGAGCGCCTTCACGTCGTCGGGCACCACGTAGTGCCGGCCGTCGGCGGCGGCCCAGGTGCGGGACGCGCGCACGAGCGCGAGGGCGCCGCGCACGCTCGCCCCCAGCCGCACCTCGGGCGCGGTGCGGGTCGCGTCGACGAGGCGCACCACGTAGTCGGCCACCGCGGGATCCACGTGCACGGTCCCCGCGCGCTCCTGCAGCGCCCGCACGGCGGCGGCCGACGCGACGGGCGCGAGCGTCACGTCGTGCGCGCTGACGGAGGCACCCTGCAGGATCCGCAGCATCGACTCGTGGTCCGGGTACCCGATGGAGGTGCGCAGCAGGAACCGGTCGAGCTGCGCCTCGGGCAGCGCGTAGGTGCCGGCCTGCTCGATGGGGTTCTGGGTGGCGATGACCATGAACGGGTGGCCCACCTCGTACGGCGTGCCGTCGACCGTGACGCGGCCCTCCTCCATCACCTCGAGGAGCGCGGACTGCGTCTTCGGGCTCGCGCGGTTGATCTCGTCGGCCAGCACGATGCTCGCGAAGACCGGCCCGCGGTGGAACTCGAACTCGCCCGTGCGCTGGTCGTAGACGCTGACGCCCGTGATGTCGCCGGGCAGCACGTCGGGGGTGAACTGCACGCGGCTGTGCGTGCCGTCGACGGTCTGCGCCATGGCGCGGGCGAGCGAGGTCTTGCCGGTGCCGGGCACGTCCTCGAGCAGCAGGTGGCCGCCCGTGACCATGGCCGTGAACGCGAGGCGCACGACGTGGGACTTGCCCAGCAGCACCTGCTCCACGTTGCGCACGAGCCGCGCGAACTCGTCCTGGAAGGCGCGGGCCTCGTCGGCGGTCATCGTCATGGGTTCGTGCCTCTCGGGTGCGGCCTCGGGTCCGGCGTCGGAGCCGCGGGAACGGCCGTCATCCACGGTGGGCGTACGTGTACAGCGTGCCCGAGTTCGCGGTGACGCGCACCTCGAGGATCCGCTCGCCGCCGGCCGGGACCGTGCAGGACCCGGCAGCGCCCGAGGACGCGTCGGTCCACGCGCCCTGGCCGCCGCAGCGCCACTCGCTGCGCGCGTACCCGCCGCCGTCGGCGACGCGCGCGCCGCGTCCGGCGGCCGGCGGCATCGAGGTCCACGAGAAGGTCGTGACGCCCGCGTCGTCGGTGGCGGACCGCACGTCGCCCGCGCGCGCGTCCACCGCGGTGCCGGCGGAGACCGGATCCGACCAGCCGCTCGAGCGCGGGCGCCCGTCGCCCGAGTCCTCGACGACGCGGACCTGGATCGTCGCGCCGACCCCGGTGCGCGGCAGCGTGAGGGCCTGGCCGACGCCGATGGGAACGCCGTCGCCCTGGCCGTCGACCCGGTACAGCAGCTGCGCGGACGCGGACGCGCTGCCCGGCCGGTAGCGCGCGTCGGCGAGCACCGCGCGGAAGACGCCGTCGCCCGGCCGGTCGGGGCTCGGCAGGTCGACGCGGACGACGGGCGTGGACGGCGCGGTGCGCGGGGTCAGCTGGCCGGCCTCGACGACCGTGCAGCCCTGGCTGTTGGCGGCGAGCACGGCGAACGCGACGGGCTGGTCGGTGGCGAGGCCGGTGAAGACGTGGCTGGTCGCGCCGCCCACCTCGACCGCGGGACCGTGCTCGGCCGACCACGGCGACACGCCCTCGGTGGGCACCGTGCAGCCGGGCGCGGATCCCGGGGCGTACGCGGCGACGAGGTAGCGGATCCCGTCGACGCCCTGGCCCTGGAACGCCGGCCACGAGACGGTGACGCGCGTCTCGTCGGCCGCGTCGGCGACCGCGGCGGGCGCGCCGGTGGCGGTCGGGGCGCCGCGCGGCGTGCCGGTCGCGGTGGCGGCGAGCCACGCGGTCCCGTCCTGCACCTGGGCGCTGTTGCGCGCGGCCACCGAGACCGCGACGGGCACCTCGGCGACGAGCGACGGATCGCGCACCTCGACGCTCGTGGCGTCGGAGGCGACCTGCCGCGTGAGGCCGCCCACCCCCACGACGTACTGCGTGACCGGGCTCGACGACGACGGCACGGCCGACGGCTGCCACGAGAGGCGCAGCCCGTCGACGAGCGGCTCGACCGCGAGGCCCGCGGGCGCGGCCGGGAGCACGTCCGACCACAGGCCCGAGATCGAGACGGGGTCCGAGGTGCCCACGCCGTTCACCGCGGAGACCTCGACCTGCACCGGGTTCGCGGGCCCGTTGCCGGGGGTCGGCACGGTGCAGGTCGTCGACGGGCAGGTGACGGTCGCGGTCGCGGTGCCGCCGCGGAGGACGCGCAGCTGGTAGCCCGTGATGGCGGATCCGTTGAAGGCGCCCGGCTCGAACGCCACCGTCAGCGACCGGTCCGCGAAGCCGGAGGCGCGGAGGGCCGAGACCGGTCCCGGGCGGTCCTGCACGTGGATCACGACGGTGCCGAACGCGGCCCGCCCCGCGTCGCCCGTGGCGTCGCGCACCTCGTACTGCACGCGCACGTCGCCGGGCTCGGCGTCGGCGGACGCGCTCACGGCGAGCGTCGCGCGGTCGGCCGACGGCGTGACGGTGACGCCCGCGGGGAGGCTCGCGCCGTCGGCACCGCGGATGGACGCGACCGTGAGCGGCGTGCCCGGGAAGGGGTTGCCGGCCTGGTCGTTGGCGAGCACGTCGACGGAGGTGGAGGATCCGCGCGTAACGGTGCCCTCGTCCGTCGCGGGCTGCGCGAGCGGGCGCGTCGACGGCACGACGCGGAGGTCCACTCGGCCCGCGCGCCCGGTCTGCGTGGCGTCGCGCACGCTCACCGGGAACGACGCGGCCTGCCCCGTCGCGACGCCCTCGTCGGCGGATATGCGGAGCGTGCCGCCGTCGACGGACGCGCGGAACCCGGCGGCGACGGATCCCTCCAGCGCGAAGGCGAGCTGCCCGCGGTCGTCCTGGTACGGGTAGGTGGTGAGGCGGCCGAGGTCGACGTCCTTGGACTGACCCGGCTCGAGGTCGATGACCGCGCCCGTGAAGACGGGCGGCTGGTTCTCGGTGGGCGTCACGGTGATCGGCAGCACGAGCGCTGCCGTGCGCCCGCCCGCGCCCGACCCGTCGGTCACGGTGAAGGAGATCGCCGCCGGCCCGAAGTACCCCGGCTCGCTGCGGTACGCGATGGTGTCCTCGTCCACGAGCTCCACGGGCCCGTCGGCGTGCGTCGCCGACAGCGAGTTCGGATCCGCGATGCGCACGGCCCGGCCGCCCGCCGCGACCACCTGCCGGTCGAGCTCGACCACGAGCCGCTCGCCGCTCGGCACGGTCGGCCGCGGCTCGCCCACGCGCAGCTGCGGCAGCGTGTCCTCGAAGCCCGGCACCCAGACGAAGGCCGTCGCGGAGACGGACGGGTCGTCGGGCTGCGCCACCGTGAACGGGACGATGCGGCGCTCGTCGCCGACCTCGACGCGGATCCGGCCGTCGCCCGTCACCAGCGCCACGTCCTCGTAGCCGGCACCGACGGCGAGCACGAGCGACGACGCGTCGCCCTCCGCGGAGAAGACGTTCCGCATGACGTCGACGTCGACGCTCGACCGGTCGAGCACGTCGGAGAGCTGGAGCACCGTGTCGCGCGCGATCGGGCGGGTGGGCGGCGCGGCGGGATCCACGATCACGGTGAGGAACGCCTCGTCGCTGCCGCCGCGCGCGTTGCGCACGCCGTACACGAAGCCGTAGCGCCCGGCCGCGTCGGGCGCGACGACGCGCACGGTGTCGCCGTCGAGCCCCGCGACGAGGCCCTCGGCCTGCGGCTGCACCGAGACGAGCGAGAGCGCGCCGCCGTCGGGATCCGTGTCGTTCGCGAGCACCTGCACGCGGAGCACGCGGCCGGGCCGCACGGTCACGGTGTCGGCGGTGGCGACGGGGTTCCTTGCGCCCTCGACGCGCGGGCTGATTCCCACGCGGATCGTCCCGGTCGCCCGCGCGCCCAGCCCGTCGACGACGGCGTACGCGAACGCGTCCGTTCCCGTGGAGTAGTCGCCCGCCTGGTAGTCGATCCAGTCCGGGCCCACCTCGACGACCTGGCCCTTCTCGGGCCCGGTGTCCTGCCCGAGGAGCCGCACCGAGTCGCCGTCGGGGTCGATGCCGGTGAGCGGCACGGGGATCCGCACGGTCTCCCCCGCGAGCACTCGCGCCGTCAGCGGTCGCGGCACGGGCTCGGCGTTGGTCGCCACGTCGGCCTCGCGCACGGAGACGGTGAGCGTCGCGGTCGCCCACTGCCCGTCGGGCGCGACCGCGCGGTAGACGGCGGTGTAGTCGCCCGTGCGCTCGGGCGCGAGGTAGCGCAGGCGGTCCTCGCTCGCGAAGAGGAGGCCGGCGCCCTCGGGCAGCGGATCCACGAGCACGGGGTCGAGGCGCAGCCGGTCGCCGTCGGGCTGCTGGTCGTTGGCGAGCACGGGGATGTCCACGGCGTCGCCCACGCGCACGGCCACGCGGTCGTCGGTCGC